>JAIUOB010000003.1 GCA_020161135.1 Gemmatimonadota bacterium
TGCCGATCCTGCGATGTCGTCGAACTGTGCGAGAGCACCATTGGCGGCGACGGACACCGTGAAGACAATACCGACTGCCATTACCCACATTGGCAGGATGAAGCTGAGGAACGATGGTGAACCGAAATCATACCCGGCAGATGCAACGTCGCCTCGATTCGGCCGAGGGCCGGGCGCAGTACGGGCGCCGCTTCGCGACGGTAGAGCCGGTCTTCGCCAACCTCCGGCACAACAAGGGACTCGCGCGCTTCACGCTGCGCGGCCGCGCCAAGGTCGACGGGCAGTGGAAGCTCTTCTGCCTGGTCCATAACATCGAGAAGCTGGCTCACGCGGGGTACGCCGCCTAACGGGTCGCGGGAGCGCCCAGTCGCGCCTCACACACACCGTTAGGCGCTGGCGTACGGTCCACCGGCCGCCCGACCCACTTGCTCGTCGCGGGAGCGCATATCGAGCACTCGTCGGCCCTCGCAGTCGGCTTATTCTACATCCTCAACGTTCTAGCTCAGCTACAGCGGAAGGCAATAGAGTGCGGCCGGAGGCCGCACGACACAATAGATCCGCTGTCTGCTGCAGCGTGGGTTAAGCCGCACCGGAGCACGGCAGTCGCGTGGGGTCCTTCTCACGTGAGTGCTGCATGGTGGGTCGCTGGGAGGGCGTCTGCGCCCGATCCCGGCGACACGCGAGGTGGCTGCGCATCAGCGCGACGCGCGAGGGCGAGTGATCCGAAGCCGAACGTGGCACCCACCAGGCTATTCTGCAGGAGGGTGAGGACGGCGATGCGTGCTGGAAGGGCGTCGGAGAAGCCGGAGATCGCGAGGGCGACCGTGACGGCAGGAAGCACAACGGCGCCGATCGCTCCCCATCGCGCCATGTCAGGCGCGCGCAGCGACGCGAGCGTACGGCCGCGTCCTGCGACGAGAAGGACGCTTGCGAATACGATACCGCTGAGCGCACCGCGCACCGCCGTCCCAAACACGGCGAGCGCGAGGAAGCGTGGAGCGGACATTTGGGCTCCGAGCATCGCCGCAATGGCGAGCTTGATCGCCCAAAAGCCAACGGAGGCGACACTCCAAAGCAGCGCCGTTCCAGCCATTCCACGAACTCGTCGCGCTAGCATGACAACGAACTCCTGTTTGAGTGCGGCTTAACGCCGATTCTCTTGCAGGGAGAACTTGCAGCGAGGGCCTTATCCCGCAACCGCACGCAAGAAAAGCCAGCAACGCCGCACAGCCGAACGTCACCGCAACCCCCGGCGCATCAATCGCTTGCGCAGCGCGCCCCCGCCAGCGCGTCTCCGTTTTCTGCAGCACGCCACGCAAGAGAACACGTCACCGCGCCGAGCCCCCCGCGCCTCACCCCCCAACGCAAAAGGCCCGATCCAAGGACCGGGCCCCACACAACCCACAACCCACAACCCACAATCGCAGTTACCGCATCCCGCCCTGCTTGCTCTTCAGCCACGTCATCGGGATCAGGAACAGCGGCGTCAGGAACAGACCGAGCAGCAGGTTGATCCAGGTGAGGGCCATGTAGTAGGCCGTCATCCCGAAGCTCGCCCAGATCGTTCCCAGCACGCTGTGATGTTCCACTGTCGTCTCCGTGATCGTGTCCGAGGGCCGACATCGCGCGGCCCCCATTGCGCCCGTATGCTAGTCGCGCCCGGGCAGGGAAGGTAGGGGGCACGCCCGTACAATCGCGCCCACCCGGTTGACGCCCCGCCCGCACCGGCCCATAGGTGCAGGTATATGGACGCCGGTCCCTACGCGCACGCGACCACCCACGCGGCTCCTCACTCGGCCTCTCTCACGCCATCCGAGGCCGACGACGCGCTCCTGCGCGCCTCGCTCGAGGTGGCGCTCCGGCACGTCGACACGCCGCTGGTGCTGGCCGTCTCGGGAGGGCGCGACTCGATGGCCCTCCTGCACGCCATGGCCGCCTGGGCCCCCGAACGCGTCGCCGCGGTGGCCACCTTCGACCACGGCACCGGCCCGCACGCCACCGAGGCGGCCTCGCTGGTCGCGGCGCAGGCCCGCCGCCTGGGCCTGACGGTCGTGCGTGAACGCGCCCGCTCGGCGCCGGCCGTGCCGGCCACCGAGGCGGCCTGGCGCGCCGCCCGCTGGGCCTTCCTGCGTCGCGTGGCCCGCGGCTTCCGCGCCCGCGTGGCCACCGCACACACCCGCGACGACCAGCTCGAGACGGTCGTCATGCGCCTCCTGCGGGGCACGGGGGCCCGGGGGCTGGCCGCGCTCGCCGCCACCTCGCCGGTCGTGCGCCCCTTCCTGGCGCTCTCCCGCGACGAGCTCGCCCAGTGGGTGGCCAGCCGCCACATCGACTGGGTGGAAGACCCGGCCAATCGCGAGGTGCGCTTCCTCCGCACCCGCGTCCGATTCGACCTGCTGCCGGCCCTCGAGTCCGCCTCGCCCGGGGTGGGGAGCGACCTGCTGGCCCTCGCCGAGCGCGCCGCCGCATGGCGCCGCGACCTCGACGCCTGGCTCGACCGCGCGGGACTGTGGGTCGATGACGAACGCGGCCGCGCCACACTGCCGGCCGCCGTCATCGAGGAGACCAACGCGGCGGGACGCGCCGTGGTGTGGGCCGCACTGTCTGCACGCGCCGGTGTGGTGCTCGACGCGCGCGGAACCCGTGCGCTGGAACGGTTTACGACTGCACGTCGTGGTGCAGCGGTCCCGCTCGCCGGAGGTGCCAGTGTGCTGCGTCGTGCGAGCGACGCCAGCAGCGATGGCGGCAGCCATGGCGGCGGCGACCGCGGGCCCGCGCACGATGTCTTCGAGGTGCGACGCCGCACCGACGAGGCACCGTCCGCATGGCAGGGCGCGGCCGATGCGTTGCCGCTGCGGCTCGGCGCGTGGCGCTTTCGTCGCCTCGCGGCATCCCCGAGCAGCACGCCGGATGCGTGGGTGCTCGGGTTGCCCGCCACCGCGCGGGTCGTCGTGCGCGCATGGGAGGCCGGAGATCGCATTCGTACCACGGGGGCACCAGCAGGGCGCAGGGTGGCACGCTACCTTTCAGAGGCTCGTGTTCCTGCGCTCGACCGGCCGCGGTGGCCGGTGGTGCTCGTCGATGACGAGGTGGCGTGGGTCCCCGGTGTCTGCCGCAGCGGTGCGGCACCGCCCCGGTCCGGTCGGCCGGCGTTGATCTGGTATCGCTGTGAGCGCGCGCGTGAGTGAGCTGACCCAGAAGGCCGATCCCCGACTCGATGGACGCGCCGTGCGACGCATCGTCTACGATGCCGCCGCCATTCAGGCGCGCGTCGAAGGGCTGGGGGCCGAGATCACGGCCGCCTACCCGGAGGGGGAGCTGCTGGTGCTGGGGCTGCTCAAGGGGAGCTTCATCTTCCTCAGCGACCTGGTCCGCCACATCTCGCGTCCGCTGCAGGTCGATTTCCTCGTCGCCTCGTCCTACGGCGACGCCATGGAATCGAGTGGGGTCGTGCGGCTTCTCTACGATCCGGAAACGGAACTGGAGGGGAAGCACATTCTACTGGTGGAGGACATCGTCGATTCCGGGCGGACCCTCAACCGCCTCATCGATCTCCTGTCCGAGCGCCGCCCGCAGTCCCTCGAGATCTGCGCGCTGCTTCACAAGCACATCGCCACTGAACTGCATCACCCGACCCGCTTCGTCGGTTTCGATGCCCCTCACGAATTCCTGGTCGGGTACGGGCTCGATCATGCCGAGAACTTCCGGCACCTCCCGTACGTGGCCAGTCTGGAGTAACGCGGTTTCCTCATGGCACCCAACATGACGCCCTCGCCCAAGAAGCCGACCAACTGGGCCCGGATCTCCAAGACGCTGTCGTTCTGGATCCTCGTGATCCTCATCCCGGTCGCGTTCCTGTCGTACGGGAGCGGACGGGAGCCGGCCGCGCCGGAGATCAGCTACACCGACTATCGCCAGCAGCTCGACGCCGGGAACATCAAGCAGGTCGTGTTCCAGGCCGACAACGTGCTGGCCGGCACCTTCAACCAGAAGGTCCGGGTGCAGAGCCGCGACGCGCAGCGCTTCAGTGTGCGCCTCGTCCCCGGCTCGGCGCCGGATGAGCAGAAGCTCCTCTTCTCGCGCGGCGTCCGCACGTCGTCGGCCGAGCCGCGCGCGAACTTCGGCAGCCTCCTCGTGAGCCTGTTGCCGTACCTGCTGCTCATCGGCTTCTGGATCTTCCTGTTCCGGCAGATGCAGGCCGGCGGCAACAAGGCGTTCTCGTTCGGCAAGAGCAAGGCGAAGCTGCTGAGCGGCGACACGCCCAAGATCACCTTCGCCGACGTGGCCGGCGCCGACGAGGCCAAGGTCGAGCTGCAGGAGATCATCGAGTTCCTCAAGGACCCGCAGAAGTTCACCAAGCTGGGTGGACGCCTCCCCAAGGGCGCGCTGCTGGTGGGCCCGCCGGGCACGGGCAAGACGCTCCTCGCCAAGGCCGTGGCCGGCGAAGCGGGGCGTCCGTTCTTCAGCATGTCGGGTTCCGACTTCGTCGAGATGTTCGTCGGCGTCGGCGCCTCGCGTGTGCGTGACCTGTTCGAACAGGGCAAGGCGCACGCGCCGTGCATCATCTTCATCGACGAAATCGACGCCGTGGGCCGTCACCGCGGCGCCGGCCTGGGCGGCGGGCACGACGAGCGGGAGCAGACGCTCAACCAGCTCCTCGTCGAGATGGACGGCTTCGAGTCGAACGACGGTGTCATCCTCATCGCCGCGACCAACCGCCCCGACGTGCTCGACCCCGCGCTGCTGCGTCCGGGGCGCTTCGACCGCCAGATCGTCGTCGATGCTCCCGACCTGCGTGGCCGCGAGGGCATCCTCAAGGTGCACCTGCGCAACAAGCCCATCGCCGACGACGTGAGCGTGACGTCGCTCGCGCGTGGCACGCCGGGCATGGCGGGTGCCGATCTCGCCAACCTCGTGAACGAGGGCGCGCTGCTGGCCGCCCGCAAGAATCACGAGAAGATCTTCATGAGCGATCTCGAAGAGGCGAAGGATCGCGTCATGCTGGGCGCCGAGCGCAAGTCGCTCGTCATGAAGGACGAGGAGCGTCGTCTCACGGCGTACCACGAGGCGGGGCACGCGGTGTGCGCCATGATGGTCCCGGGCAACGACCCGCTGCACAAGGTCACGATCGTGCCGCGCGGCCGCGCGCTGGGCATCGCCTTCACGCTCCCCGAGGACGACCGTGTGTCGGTCACGCGCGAGCAGCTCGAGGCGCGCCTGGTCATGGCGTACGGCGGTCGCGCCGCCGAGGAGATCGTGTTCGGCCACAACCGTGTGACCACGGGCGCGGCCAGCGACATCCAGCAGGCCACCAGCATCGCGCGTCGCTACGTGACGCAGTGGGGACTCTCCGACTCCATCGGCCCCATCCTCGTGGGCGACAACGAGCAGGAGCTGTTCCTCGGCCGCGAGATCCAGTCGCGTCGCGAGGTGTCCGAGCAGACGGCGCAGATGGTGGATGCCGAAGTGAAGCGCGTGGCCACGCAGGCGCATCAGCGCGCGGTGTCGGTGCTCAACGAGCATCGCTCGCTGCTCGATGCCGTCGCGCAGGGGCTGCTCGATCGCGAGACGCTGAGCCGCGACGACTTCGTGCTGCTCCGCGATGGCAAGGCGCTGCCGCCGCGCCCCTCGAGTGATGTGCCGCCGGCGCCGCTCGCGCCGGTCACGCCGCCGGCGGTGCCGGTGGCGCGCCCCGCGGCGCCACCGCTGCTGGGTGGTCCTGAAGTGGCGCCCGCCTGACGACCTCTCTGAAGGCTCGCGCAGGCCTCCGCATTCCCACGCCGATCGTCGCCGCTGTCACGGCGACGATCGTGCTTTGGGGCACCTATCTCACCACCGCCGCGCCCGACCTCACCTTCTGGGACGCGCCGGAGTTCATTGCTGCCGCGCGCACGCTGGGCATTCCGCATCCGCCGGGCACCCCGCTGTGGGTGCTGCTGGGGCACATCGGCGGTCAGTGGTTCGATGCGCTGAGTCCACCGCGGGCGGTCACCATGGTGGCGCTTTCGGTCGCGGCGCTCACCGGCGGGTTGGGCGCGAGCATGGCCGCGCGCTGGATCGGCGGGCGCGGCGCGGTGGTGGCCGCGGTGGCTGCCGGCACCATGTACACGGTGTGGAGCAATGCCACCGAAGCGGAGGTGTACGCCTTCGCGCTGTTCGCGTCGGTGGCGATGCTGGCGGCGGGGGAATGGGCCGGACGTGCGGACGCGAGCGACCTGCAGCGGGCGCGTGGGCGTGCGCTCGTGGCGTTCATCGCGGGCCTCGCAGTGCCGTTGCACCTGAGCGTGCTGGTGGCGCTGCCGGCGGCGGTGGCGTTCGCGTGGCGCGGTGCTTGGCCGCGTGCGCGCGAGGTGGCCACCTGGGTTGCCCTCGTCGCGCTGGGCCTTTCGGCTGTGGCCATCCTGCCGCTGCTGTCGGCGCAGGACCCCGCGATCGATTCGGGACATCCGGTCACGCTGCGTGCACTCATCGCCGTGCTGCGGCGTGAGCAGTACGTGGTGGCAGGGCTCTGGCCGCGCATGGCGCCGCTGTGGCTGCAGGTGGGGAACGTGTTCCAGTGGGCCGACTGGCAGGTGGCCTATGGTGCGCATCCGTTCCCCACACCTGCGCTGGTGCGCACGCCGCTCAGCGTGGCCTTCGGGGTGTTGGGGGTGTTGGGGCTGCGCGCGCTCGGCCGCCACGATGCGCGCGTCTCGCGCGCCATGCTGGTGCTCGTGGTGAGCGCGCTCGTGGGCGTGGCGGTGTGGCTCAACCTGCGTGCGGGGCCATCGTACGGATATGGCGTGCTTCCCGACGGGGCGCCGCACGAGGCCCGCGAGCGCGACTACTTCTTTGCGCTGGGCTTCTGGGCGTGGGGGCTGCTTGCCGGTGTGGGGGCGGCGGCCATCGCGCGCGACCTGGCGGCGCGCGTGCGTCTTCCCGCGCTGCGGGTGCTGGCCATGGCGCCGCTGGCGGTGGCGCTGGTGCCACTGTTCGCGAATCGCGCCGTGGCCGACCGCACGCGTGAGCCGGTGGCCACGCTGCCGCGCACCTACGCGCGCCTGTTGCTCGACGCGGTGCCCATGCGCGGCGTGCTCCTCGCCGGTGGAGACAACGACACCTTCCCGCTGTGGTACCTGCAGCAGGTGGAGGACTATCGCCCCGACGTGACGGTGGTGACGGTGCCGCTGCTCGGGGCGGGCTGGTATCGGGCCTGGCTCATCGAGCAGGGGTTGCTGCCCGCGCGCGTGGCCACGGCGTGGCCGGGGCGGCAGGCGGTGCTGCAGTCCATCGTCATGCACGCTACGCGGGCCCGGCGCGAGGTGCGCGCCAGTGCGCTGCTGCCGCGCGCCCATCGGGTGGAGAGCGCCCCTACGGAGGCGTGGCGGCTGGAAGGGCTGGTGTACGCGCCCGAGCCGGGGGCACCCGGAAGCACGCGGCTGGACGCGGTGCGGCAGGCGCAGGCGGCCGCGCAGGTGCCGCTGGGGGCGCTGGCGCCGCTGCCGCCGGGGGCCGACCCGGCCGCCGACGTGGCCCAGCAGCTCCTCCGCTGCGCGAGCATCACGAACCGTGCCGACCCGTTACTTGTGTCGGGGTGCGGGGGGTTCTAACCTTATGTGCTATGCCAATTTCCGAGCAAACCGCAAGCGCCGTGCGGGAGGCGGTGGACGAGGTGCGCGAGCGCATCGCGGCGGCCCGGAATCGTGGCGGACATGGGCAGGACGTCACCCTCGTGGCGGTCACCAAGACGCACGGCCCTGAGGCCGTCGAGGCCGCCTGGGCGGCCGGCGTGACCGACGTGGGGGAGAACCGGGTGCAGGAGGCCGAGTCCAAGATGGCGGCGGTCTCGGTGCCGGTCCGCTGGCATCTCATCGGACACCTGCAGCGCAACAAGGCCAAGGCAGCGCTCAAGTTCGCGCTGGTGCACGGCATGGACAGTGAGCGGCTGGCGGTGGCGCTGCACGACGCGGCGCAGGCGGCCGGCACCACGCTCGACGTGCTGCTGCAGGTGAACGTGAGCGGTGAGGACACCAAGAGCGGGGTAGCGCCGGAGAGTGTGCCGGCGCTCGCCGATCGGTTGCATGCGTTGCCCGCGCTGCGGGTGCGGGGCGCCATGACCATGGCCCCCTTCGACGCCAGCGAGCAGGTGCTGCGTACCGTGTTTCGCGGCGCGCGCGAGGCACGGCAGCAGTTGCAGGCGGCCGGACATCCGGCCGAGTGGTTGAGCATGGGCATGTCGGGCGACTACGAGGTGGCGGTGGAGGAAGGGGCCACCCACGTGCGTCTGGGCACGGTGCTGTTCGGAACCCGAACCTGAGTCACAACGCATGACGGACGGCGGATTCCACCTGACCGCGCTCGACGCGCGGCGCTACGACTTCGGCAACGCGCTGCGCGGCTACGACCGTGCGCGCGTCGATCAGTTTCGCGAGCAGGTGGCCGAAGAGCTCGAGCGGCTGGCGCGCGCCAACCAGGAGCTCGACGCCGCCGCGCGGCGCGCCGAGGAGCAGCTCCGCGACTTCCAGCAGCGCGACCGGGCCATCAACGAGGCGCTCGTGAGTGCGCAGCAGTTGCGTAACGACATCCGCACGCAGGCCGAACGCGAGGCGCAACTGGTGGTGCGCGAGGCGCAGGCCGAGGGCGACCGGCAACTGCAGGGCATCCGCGAGCAGATCCGCCGCGCCGAAGACGAACTGCAGGCGCTGTGGCGCACGCGGCGCGCCTTCATCGCGCAGATGCGGCACCAGCTCGAGCGGCATCTCACGGAGCTCAACAGCGCCGAGGGAGAGCCGGTGCCCAGCTTCACGCCGCCGTCGTACACGCCGCCGGGCGGCAGTGAGCCGCCGGTGGCGCGCGACGTGCGCGAACTGCCGCCGCGCCCCGCCATGCCCACGCCGTCGTGGCTCGATGTGGTGGAGGACGAAAAGTGACCGGTGGCCCCCGCGCCCGCCCGCAGCTCCAGTACACGCAGGAGCACTCGGCCGTCGGCCTGTCGCACCCCGCCCTGGGGCTGCACGCCCGCGAGCGCATCGAGGCGTGCGCACAGGCGGTGCGCGCGCGCTTCGCCAAGCCCGTCGACGCCGCCATCATCCTCGGCACGGGGCTGGGCGGCATCGCGAACGAGATCGAGGTGGAGCAGGTCATCGACTACCGCGACCTCCCCAACTTCCCGCTCAGCACGGTGGAGACGCACCGCGGCCGCCTGCTGTGCGGCACGCTGTCGGGGCGCACGGTGGTGGCCATGCAGGGACGCTTCCACCGCTACGAAGGCTACTCGCTGCAGCAGGTCACGTTCCCGGTGCGCGTGCTGCGAGCCCTCGGCGCGTCCACGCTGGTGGTGAGCAACGCCTGCGGCGGCATGCATCCGCTGTGGCGGCCGGGCGATCTCATGCTCATTGCGGACCACATCAACCTGCTGGGCGACAATCCGCTCATCGGCCCCAACGACGACACGCTCGGCCCGCGCTTCCCCGACATGTCGGAGCCGTACGATGCGGCGCTGCGTGCGGTCGCGCGTGACGTGGCGCGCGAGGCCGGCATCACGCTCCGCGAGGGCGTGTACGTGGCGGTGCAGGGGCCCAACCTCGAGACGCGCGCCGAGTACCGCCTGCTGCGCGGCCTAGGCGCCGATGTCGTGGGCATGTCCACCGTGCCCGAGGTCATCGTGGCCGTGCATGGCGGCATGCGGGTGCTGGGCCTGTCGATCATCACCGACCAGTGCCTGCCCGACGCGCTCGAGCCCGCGAGCCTCGCGCAGATCATCGACGTGGCGCGTGCCGCCGAGCCGAGCCTGTCGACCGTGGTGAAGGGTGTGCTCGCGCGCCTCTGAGGCGCGTGGACCGCTGCGCACCCCTTCGCTGACTTCCTTCCCGTTGCTGTGGCCATGACTGCTGGATCCTCTCCCGATCGTTATCCGCTGCTCCCCGACGGCAGTGCCGACGCGCTCGAGCGCGGGCTACTCGACACGTGGGACGCCGAGCACCTGTTCGAGACGGTGCAGGCGTCGCGCGCCGGCGCGCGCCCGTACGTGTTCTTCGAGGGGCCGCCGACGGCGAACGGACGGCCGGGCATTCACCACGTCTTCTCGCGCACCATCAAGGACCTCTTCTGCCGCCATCGGGCGATGCAGGGATACCTGGTGCCGCGCAAGGCGGGGTGGGACACGCACGGGTTGCCCGTCGAGATCGAGGTGGAGAAGGAGCTGCAGCGCGAAGAGGCGGCGCGTCGCGGCGTGGACGCCAGCGAGATCGCGAAGCTGGGCGGCAAGCAGCTCATCGAGCAGGTGGGCGTGGCGGAGTTCAACCGCCGCTGCCGCGAGAGCGTGTGGAAGTACCGTGGCGAGTGGGAGAAGCTGTCGCAGCGCACCGCGTACTGGCTCGACTACGGGTCGCCGTACGTCACCTACGACAACAGCTTCGTCGAGAGCGTGTGGTGGGCGCTGCGCACGCTGCACGACAAGGGGCTGCTGACGCGCGGGCACAAGATCCTGCCGTACTGCTCGCGGTGCGGCACGGCGCTGTCGAGTCACGAGGTCGCGCAGGGCTATGAAGACGTCGAGGATCCGAGCGTGTACGTGGCGCTCGACCTGCTCGACGAGCATGGCGCCGCGCCGGCGGTGCGCCGCCGCATCGTGGTGTGGACGACCACCCCGTGGACGCTGGTGTCGAACGTCGCGCTGGCCGTGCACCCCGACCTGTCGTACGTCGAGCTGCGCAAGAAGACCGGCGCGGAGCGGACGATCGTGCTGGCCGAGGCGCGCGCGGCCGGTGTGCTGGGCGCGGACTGGGCTGACCGCTGGGAGGTGGTGACCACCATGCCGGGCGCGTCGCTCGTGGGGCGGCGCTATCGCCGTCCGCTCGACTGGGTCGCGTACCCGAGCGAGGGGCGCACGGAAGTCATCGTGGGCGAGGAGTTCGTCTCGGCCGACGACGGCAGTGGCGTGGTGCACATGGCCCCCGCGTTCGGCGCCGACGACTACGCCGCGGGACAGCGGCATGGTCTGGCGTTCGTGCAGCCGGTGAATGCGCGCGGCGAGTTCACCGACGACGTGGCCGAGGTGGCGGGGCTGTTCGTGAAGCACGCCGACGCGCGCATCGTCGAGGCGCTCAAGGCGCGCGACGTGCTGTGGAAGGCGTCGACGTTCGTGCACGCGTACCCGCACTGCTGGCGCTGCGGCACGCCGCTGCTGTACTACGCCCGCGGCTCGTGGTTCGTGCGCACCACGGCGGTGCGCGACCGCCTGCTGGCGCGCAATGGCGCCGTGAACTGGAACCCCGCCGAGGTCGGGTCCGGCCGTTTTGGCGAGTGGCTCGCGAACAACGTCGACTGGGCCATCTCGCGCGACCGGTACTGGGGCACACCGCTGCCGGTGTGGGTGAACGATGCCGACCCGGGCGAGATCGAGGTGATCGGCAGCTACGCGCAGCTCGCCGAGCGCATCGGGCGGCCGCTCCCCGACGACTTCGATCCGCACAAGCCGCACATCGACCAGTACACGTGGCCGGCCGCCAGCGGCACCGGCACCATGCGGCGTGTGCCCGAGGTCATCGACACCTGGTTCGACAGCGGGTCGATGCCGTTCGCGCAGTGGCACTATCCGTTCGAGAACGCCGACGTGGTGGCGGCGCAGTATCCGGCCGACTTCATCTGCGAAGGCGTCGACCAGACGCGCGGGTGGTTCTACTCGCTCATCGCGATCGCGACCACGCTGGGTGATGCGCTGCCCAACAACGGCGAAGGGCAGGCCGCTCCTTATCGCAACGTGGTCGTGAACGACCTCGTGCTCGACGCGCAGGGGCAGAAGATGTCGAAGAGCCGCGGCAACGCGGTCGACCCGTGGGCGGTGCTCGAGCGGCACGGCGCCGACGCGGTGCGCCTGTTCCTGGTGAGCACGAGCCAGGTGTGGGTGCCGCGCCGCTTCGACGAGCAGGCGATTCGCGAGACCGCGGGGCGCTTCCTGCTCACGCTGCGCAACGTGTACAACGGCATCTTCGCGCAGTACGCGAACTTCGGCTGGCAGCCGGGCGCGGGCGATCCACCCGTGGCCGAGCGTCCGGCGCTCGACCGGTGGATCCTGTCGCGGCTCACGCAGGTGGAGGCAGCCGCCAACGCGCATCTCGACAGCTACGATGCCACGCTGGCGGCACGGCGTGTCATGCAGTTCGTCGACGACGACGTCTCCAAGTGGTATGTGCGTCTCAGTCGCGCCCGCTTCTACGAGGTGGATGGCGCCGACAACCGCGCCGCCTTTGCCACGCTGCACGAGGTCCTGACGGTCACCTGTCGGCTGCTGGCGCCGTTCGCGCCCTTCGTCACCGACGCGTTGCATCGGGCGTTGACCGGAACTTCGGTGCACCTCGCGTCGTACACGCGGGAGTCGCCGACGCCGGTGGACGCCGTGCTCGAGCGGGCGATGGACGCCGTGCGCACGCTGGCGGGGCTCGGCCATGCGGCGCGCGACGTGGCGGACGTGAAGGTGCGCCAGCCCCTGCCGTCGCTGCAGTGCGTGGTGCCGCACGATGTGGTGGGCGTCGAGGCGCTGGCCGGGTTGCTGGCGGCGGAGCTCAACGTAAAGCAGGTGGATTTCGTGACGTCGACGGACGGGCTCGTGTCCCTCGAGGTCAAGCCGAACTTCCGCACGCTGGGGAAGAAGTTCGGGAAGGAAACGCCCGAGGTGGCGGCCGCCGTAGCGGCGGTCGCGCCGGAGGTGGCTCGGGCGCTGGCCGGCGGGGAGAGTGTCACGATCGAGGCGGCTGGGGCGGCGCGCTTGATTGCCCCGGAGGACGTCGCCATCATCCGGCGCGCCTCGGGGGCCGCCGTGGTGCAGGAAAGCGGTGGCTTCGGGGTGGCGCTCGATCCGACCATCTCCGACGCCCTGCGGGCGGAAGGGTTGGCCCGCGAGGTCATCAGTCGTGTGCAGCGACTCCGGCGTGACGCCGGGTTGGCGGTGAGTGACCGCATCGTGCTGGGCGTGTGGGGCGATGCGGAGGTGGAAGCGGCGGTGGCGGCCCACGAGGCGCACATCGCCGGCGAAGTGCTCGCCGTGCAGCTCGTGCTCGGCGCGAACGGGACATCGACATGGACGGCAACGCAGGGGGGCGACGTCGACGGACGTGCGTTCCACCTCGCGCTCACCAAGGAAGGGACGTAATGGCCGGATCGAACGCCGCGTCGCCGAAGGACGCGAAGAAGCCGAAGCCGATGCCCAAGAAGCAGCTCCAGTACTTCGAGAAGCGCCTGCTCGAGGAGCGCAAGCGCGTCCTGAAGGAGCTGGGCCATCACGGGGACACCTTCGGCCCGAACGGTGAGGCCGCCGATGGCGACACGAGCGCCTACTCGTTCCACATGGCCGACCAGGGCACCGACGCGATGGAGCGCGAGAAGGCGTTCCTCTTCGCCTCCAAGGAAGGGCGCTTCCTGTGGCACATCGACCAGGCGCTGCGTCGCCTGTACAAGGCGCCCGAGACGTTCGGGAAGTGCCACCAGTGCGGCGAGGACATCGCCTTCGAGCGGCTCGACGCGCTGCCCAACGCGCGGTATTGCATCGCGTGCAAGCAGCGCGAGGAAGACTCGAAGAAGGGGTGACGTGAAGGCTCTCGTCGCCCTGCCGGTCTTTCTCGTCGTCCTCGTCCTCGATCTCATCACGAAGGCCGTGGCGGTGGCAACGCTCGCCCCGTCGGGTGCACCGCGGGCGGTGTTCGGCGAGTGGTTCCGCTTCGCGCTGGTCTACAATCCGGGGGCGGCCTTCGGGCTGCACCTCGGGCCGTATTCGCGGTGGCTGTTCATGGCGCTCACCGGCATCGCGCTGGTCATCCTTGGCCGGCTCTACCGTGAGGCCGAGTCGACCGATGTGAAGCGCGTCGTGGCCATCGCGCTCGTCGCGGCCGGCGCGCTCGGCAATGTCATCGACCGCATTCGGTCGTCGATGGGCGTCGTCGACTTCATCGATGTCGGGGTCGGCGTGCACCGCTGGCCCACGTTCAACGTGGCCGACATCGCGGTGAGCACCGGCGCGATCCTGCTGGCCATCGTGCTGTGGCGCGAGGAGCAGCAGGTGGCGTCGCAACAGGTGGCGTTGCAACAGGAAGCATCGCAGCAGGACGCGACGCCGCACGAGGCGTCGGCGCCGGAGGCCCATGAGCGCGCCCGCTGACGATGGGCGGGGTCAGAGTCGGGGTCAGAGTTCGACTCTGACCCCGACTCTGACCCCGGCGCCGCCCGCGTCGCAGACGCCGCGCTTCTGGGTCATCGTGGCGGTCGTCATCGCCATCGATTTCGCCACCAAGGTGCTGGCCATGCAGCACCTCGCACCGCGGCACATCCCGCACCCCGTCATCGGCGACGTGGTGCGGTTCACGCTGGCGTTCAATCCCGGTGCGGCGTTCGGCATGCACCTGGGACCCGCGTCGCGCTGGATCTTCGCGGTGCTCGCGGTGGTCATCGTGGGCGTGCTGCTTCGCGCGACGGCCGACCTGACGCGGGTCTCGCGCCTCGCCGCCATCGGCGTACCCATCGTGGTGGGCGGCGCCCTCGGCAACCTGCTCGACCGCATCCGCCTGCGGGACGGCGTCGTGGACTTCATCGACATCGGTGTGGGCGACGTGCGCTTCTGGACGTTCAATGTGGCCGACACGGCCGTGTCGATCGGCGCAGTGTGCCTCATCCTCGCGCTCTGGCAGACGGAGAACACCGCCCCCGCACCGCACGCCGATCGTGGCTGACGCCGCGGCGCGCGTGGTGCCGTTCACCATTGCGCCGGCCGACGCGGGAGAACGGCTCGACCTCCTGGTGGCGCGGGCCTGCGACCTGTCGCGCACGCAGGCCGCGACGCTCATTGCCACCGGGCAGGTCCTGGTGGAGGGGCGCGCCGAGAAGGCGTCGTATCGCGCGGTGGCGGGCGAGGCGGTGGTGGTGACGATTCCGCCGCCCCCGGGACGCGAGGTGGTGCCGGAGCAGATTCCGCTCGTCATCGCGTACGAGGACGACGAGCTCGTCGTGGTGGACAAGGCCGCCGGGATGGTCGTGCATCCGGCGCCGGGCAACTGGACCGGCACCCTGGTGAACGCGCTCATGGGGCGCGGTGAGCCACTGGCCGAAGGGGGCGGGGAGGAGCGCGCGGGGCTCGTGCACCGGCTCGACAAGGACACGTCGGGGCTGCTCATCGTCGCCAAGACCGACACCGCGCATCGCGCGCTGAGCGCCGCGCTGGCGGCACGGCAGGTGACGCGCCGGTACGTGGCGGTGTGCTGGGGCCACCTGGCGACGGACACGCAGACGGTGGACGCGCCCATCGCCCGCGATGCGCGCGACCGCACCCGCATGGCCATCACGCCCGGCGGGAAGCCGGCCCGTACCGATTTCGTGCGGCTCGCGCGGCTGGACTCGGTGGACCTGCTGCGGGCGCACCTGCACACCGGCCGCACCCACCAGATTCGCGTGCACCTCGCGAGCATCGGGCACCCGGTCATCGGCGACGACACGTACGGCGGCGGGGGCGGGCGCAAGCTGGCCGGGCTGCCGCCGCAGCGGCACTTCCTGCACGCGGCGTGGCTGCGCTTCCGGCACCCGGCCAGCGGGGCGCTGCTCGACGTGCGGTCGCCGTTGCCGCCGGAGCTGCGCCGGTCGATCGCGACGCTGAGCGCGATGCCCGAGTTCGAGCACACCACCGACCCGCTCGTCCACTTCGGTTTCTTCGACGAGGGGTGAGGCGTCCTTCGGGACGTGAGCACCGAGCTTCTCCGTCCCGCGCAGGCGCCCGTGCCCGACCTCGAGGTCGGTGACGGCGACGAGCCCCTCCGGCCGCAATGGCTGGTGGTGCGGGTGGGCGCGCGCGCGCTGGGCATTCCGGTGGAGCAGGTGCGTGAGGTGGTCCGCGCCGACGGCCTGGTGTCCGTCCCCGGCACGCCGCTGGCCCAGGCGGGCATCGTCAACGTGCGGGGCGCAATCGTCACGGTGCTGGACGGCGCGGCGGTGCTGACCGGGGTGCGTGCCCCCGCGCCGGCTTCGATCGTCCTCGTCGAGCATGGCGCGCGCGCCATCGGGGTGGCCGTCGATGCCGTCCAGGATGTGCGCGATGTGACCGACCGCGACGCCGACGGCGCGGACGACGCCATCGAACTGCTGGACGCCGCGGCGATGGTCGCGGCACAGGTGCATTCAGCCGAGGAGAGGGAACGGTGAGCCGGACGGTCTTGATCTGCGACGACGCCATCTTCATGCGCACGATGGTGGGCGACATCCTCACGCAGGCCGGCTACGACGTCGTCGGCGAAGCCGAGACCGGCGTGCAGGCGGTCGAGAAGTACAAGGCGCTGCGCCCCGACCTCGTGACCATGGACATCGTGATGCCCGACATGGGCGGCATCGATGCGGTGCGCGAGATCACGCGACACGATCCGTCGGCGCGCATCCTCATGTGCAGCGCGATGGGGCAGCAGGCGCTCGTGGTCGAGGCGATCCAGGCAGGCGCGAAGGACTTCGTCGTGAAGCCCTTCCAGCCCGGTCGCGTCCTCGAGGCCGTCTCGCGCGTGCTCGCGGCGTAAGCCACACCTGGCGGGCGACGTCCATGTCGACGCGTGCGATGTCGGCGACGTCGGTGACGCGCTATGCCGCGCTCTTTCGCGCGGAGTCGGTCGAACATCTCGCGGCCATCGACGCCGCGCTCCTCGCGCTCGAGCAGGCGGAGACCGCCGACGCGCACGCCGAGGGCCACGCCGGTGTGGTGCAGGAGCACACCGATACGCTATTCCGCGGCGTGCACACCATCAAGGGGATGGCGGGCGCGATGGGCTATGTGCGCGTCGAGGAGATCGCGCATGCGCTCGAGTCACGCGGAGAACTGCTGCGTCGTGGCGTACTCGCGCCGGACGCGGCAGCGCTGGCGCTGCTGTTCGACGGCGTGGACGCGCTGCGCGCCGCTGTGGAGGCGTGCAGCGCCGAAGGCGCGACCGACGCGGCGGCGCCGTCGGACGACGCGGCGCTGACGGCGCTGCTCGAGCGCCTGCGCGCGCCGGTGGGCGGGCCCACGATCGCACCACCGACGCGGACCGCCGGCGACACCGCGCCGCGCGAGCACTCGGCGGCGGGTCAGGCGCCCGTCGCCGCCCTGCGCGACGCGATGCCGACGCCGGCCACGGTGCACACCACCGACGACGAGCGACCGCTGCAGCAGGTGGACGTGCAACTCACCGCCGACTGCCCGCTCAAGGGCGTGCGCGCCATGATCGTGCTCACGCGCCTGCGCGCGCTGGGGACGGTGCAGGGCACCACGCCCACGCTCGAACGGTGGCAGGACGCCGACTTCGACGGACGCCTGCGCGTGCTGCTGCGCACGACCGCCTCGGCCGACGACCTCGCGCAGGCGGTGTACGGTGCCGGTGAGGTGGCGCGCGCCGAGGTGAAGGCGCCGGCGCCGGCACCCGCCGCGGGCGCGTTCGGTGCGCGGGCGGCCGCGGGACTGGGCGTCGCCGGCGCACGCAGCGAACTGCGCGGCAGCGGACTTCGCAGCACCGGTGTGCGGGCGCCCACGCGCACGGTCCGCCTCGATGCGCAGCATCTCGACACGCTGCTCGAACTGACCGGCGAACTGGTGGTGACGCGCGACCGCCTGCTGCGCGCCGCCGACAGCGCCCCCGCCGATCGCGAGCTGCGCCGCGCGGCGCGTGACACCGCGCGCCTCGTCACCGCGCTCCAGAGCGCCGTGCTCGAGGCGCGCCTCATGCCGGCCGCCGATGTGTTCGACCGCTTCCCGCGCCTCGTGCGCGACGTGGCGCGCGAACTGGGCAAGGAGGTCACGCTGGTGGTCGAGGGACGCGAGCTCGAGGTCGATCGCGCCCTGCTCGACGCCATCGGCGACCCCATCCTCCACCTGCTCCGCAACGCGCTCGATCATGGCGTCGAGTCGCGCGCGGCGCGCGAGGCGGCCGGGAAGCCGCCCGTGGCCACGCTCACGTTGCGCGCGGTGCGCGAGCGCGCGGCGCTGCGCATCGAGGTGCGCGATAATGGTCGCGGCATCGACCGTGCGGCGGTGCTCGCCCGCGCCCGCGCGCAGGGGCTCGCGGTGCCGCCCTCGCTCGACGACGACGCCGAGCTGCTGCGCCTGGTCGCGCACCCCGGGCTCACGACCGCGGCGTCGGTCACCTCGCTCTCGGGGCGCGGCGTGGGGGTCGACGTCGTGCAGACGCGGGTGCGCGCGCTGGGCGGGCAGCTCGATCTGCAGTCCGTGGCGGGCGTCGGCACCACGTTCACGCTGCGGCTGCCCTCGACGGTGGCCATCACGCGGGCGCTGCTGGTGGAAGTCGGCGGGCGGCCGTTCGCGATTCCGGCCGTGCATGTGGAGGAGGTGCTGGCGTGGCACCCGACCCTGCGCGTGACGCGCCCCGAGGGGCCCGCCGTCACCATCCGCGACGAGGTCGTTCCGCTGGTGGCGCTCGGCGAACGATTCGGCCTGCCTCGATCGTCGGGAGCACAGGAGGACGAGGCGCACCTGGCCATCGTCGAGCAGGGAGGCCGCCGCGCCGCGCTGCTGGTCGATGCGCTCGTGGCGCAGCAGGACATCGTGGTGAAGCCGCTCGACCTGGTGCGCGGCAGCGCGCCGTGGTTTGCCGGTGCCACGGTGCTCGGCGATGGCCGCGCCGCGCTGATCGTCGATGTCGGCGCCTGCACGGCCCCGTAACTCCGCCCGATTCCGTCGTATCGCTCCCGCTGTCTCGCTCCCGGCCCTCTGCTTCCGTCCCAGCCCATGCCCGCGATCCACTCGCTCAAGACGATCCAGCTCGACGCGCTCCGCGAGACCGCGAACATCGGTGCGGGGCACGCCGCCACGGCGCTGTCGCAGATGACGGGCAGCACCATCATGATCAAGGTGCCGGCCATCGGCATCGTCGGGTTGCACGAGCTGCCCACGCAGTTCGAGCCGCACGAAGAGCCGGTCGCGGCCGTCTTCATGCACATGCTGGGCGACCTCACGGGCCGCACGCTGCTCGTCTTTCCCAAGCCCACAGTGCTGCGACTGGCGGAGCTCATGCTGCGGCGCCCGGTGGGTTCGTCGGTGGCCTTCAGCGAACTCGAGACGTCGGCCATCAAGGAAGCGGGCAACATCCTGAGCGGCGCGTACATGAACGCCCTCAGCGACTTCCTGGGCATGCTGCTGCTGCCGTCGCCGCCCACGATGGTGGTGGACATGTCGCAGGCGGTGCTGGCCAGCGCGTTCGGTGAGCCGCATGTCGAGTCCGACACCATCCTGTGTGTCGAGAGCGAGTTCGTGCTCACCGACCTCGATCAGTCGCTGCGTGGCTTCTTCCTGCTGCTCCCCGATTCGGCATCGCTGCAGGTGATGCTGCAGGCGCTGCGCCTGGCCTGAGTCGGGGCCCGCATGACCACGCCGGCCGCCGGTCCTGACACCGAGCTGCTGCGCGCGATGGTCCACCGCGTGGACCCGCGCGATCCCGGGGCGTTCAACAACCTCGGGGTGCTCTACCACACCCGTGGCCTGTACGCGGAGGCGGTGGACGCCTTCCTGCGGGCGCTCGACATCGATCCGCGGCTGCGCTCGGCCGCGCGCAATCTCGAGATCGCGGCCACGCAGCCCGGCGCGTGCGATCCGCGGCTCGCACAGCTCGCGTCACGGCTGGCCGCCGACAGTGACGACCGCGTCGCGCGCCGCGAGCAGGCGCGCCTGCTGCGCCTCGTCGCCCGCATGGACGACGCCCGGCAGGCGCTCGACCGACTCATCGCCGAAGACCCGGACGATGCGGCGGCGCTGCTCGAGCGCGCGCTGGTGGAGCAGCGCGTGGGCGACCTGCGTCGCGCACAGCGGTGGCTCGAACGGGCGGTGAACGCGGGCGCCGGGGCCGAGGCGCAACTGCTGCTCGCGGAAGTGCTCTATCAGCGTGGCGCCAACGAGCAGGCCCTCGAGCTGGTCGACAAGCTGCTCGTGCAGGACGCGACGATTGCCGGCGCGCATCGCCTGCGGGGGTTCGTGCTGGGCGACATGGGACGTCACGTCGAGGCCCTCACGAGCGCACGCGAGGCGGCCCGCCTCGACCCGGCGCTCGAGACCGTATCCGGCGACCTGTTGCTGCACGCGACCGCGGCAGACTCGGCGCCGCTGCTGTCGATCGACCCCGAGGGCACACTCGCGCTCTACGGCCTCGGGCTCGCGTTCCGCCAGCGCGGCTACTTCCGCGAGGCGCGTCGTGAGCTCGAGCGCGCGCGCGCCGCCGGCGAGGATGCGCGACTGGTCGAGCACGCGTTGGCCGAACTGGACCTCGTGACCGGCGACGCGGCGTCGGCCCGCGCGCGCTACGAGGCGCTGCTGTCGGCCGGCGGCTCGGCGCGGCTGTGGACCGAGCACGGGGTGGCCTGTCATCAGGCGGGCGATGTGGCGGCCGCCGCGCACAGCTATCGGCGCGCGCTGCACCTCGATCCGCGCCATGTGCTGGCCTCGAACAACCTCGGCGTCGCGCTGGCCGATGCGGGGGACGCCCAGGCAGCCACCGAGGCGTTCGAGCGCGCCGCGTCACTCGATGCGGCGTACACCCTGCCGCGCCTCAACCTGGCGCGCCTCGAGTCGATGCGGGGCGACCACGGCGCGGCGCTGGCCCGGTTGCGCGAGCTCGTCGCATTCCGCCCGGCCGAGGCCGATGCATGGCACGCGATGGGCACCGTGCTCGCACAACGCGAGCGGTGGGCCGAGGCGCGTGATGCCTTCGTCGCGGCCATCGAGCATCGCCCGGCACACGCCGAGGCGCGATACGCCCTGGGGCAGGTGCTCGCGCAACTCGGCGATGACGACGGCGCTGTGCGCGAGACGGAGCAGGCGCTCGGCCTGGCCGCGTTGCGTGTCGAGGGACGGCTGCGCGTGGGCATCGCGTTGCAGGAGGAGTGCCCCGATGCCGTGGGCACGCTCGACCTGCTGCGTGTCGTGGGCGGCACGCCGCTCGCGGGGGTGACGGTGTCCGCGGCGACGCTCGACACGCTGCTGCCGGAGAGCGATGCGGCGTTGCCGTCGCATGCCGATGCGACGGCGCCGGAACCCGACGCCGCGACGCGCGCGCGCGCGCTGGTGGAGACCGCCACGGCCTTCGCGCAGCGCGGCCTGCACGGCGAGGCGGTCGATCGCTTCCGCGACGCCCGACTGCTGCTCGAATCGGCAGGCACCGTCGACGTGGCGCATCGCGGGCTGTGGCGGCGGGCGGCCCTGGGTGAGGCGCGCGCACATTGCCTCATGGGACGCGCGCACGCCGCGCAGGCGGTGGCGCGGCAGCTCTGCATCGACGAGCCGCGCGATGCCGAAGCCGGCGTGCTGCTGGCCGCCGCGCTGCATGCGGCGGAGGAGCAGCCGGCAACGGTGCAGCGGACGTTGCGCGACGCGATCGCGCGGGGCGTGCAGAGCGCCGCGCTCTGGCACTTTGCCGGCGACCTCGCGCACGCGATGGGCGACGACACGCTCGCCCTGGACTGCTGGCGGCAGGCCGTCGCGGCCGACCCGGCGCGTCCGAGTCCGCGCGTGGCCATCGCGCGGCTCCTGCGCCGGCAGGGGCGACTCGACGTCGCACACGCAGAACTCGCGGCGGCGCTCGAGGTCGCGCCGATGTGGCGTGATGCACTGCTCGAGTGCGCGCGTCTGCAGCAGCAGGCAGGCGATCTGATCGCTGCGCGGCGTGCCCTGGCAGGCTACGCCGCCGGCGCGCCCACCGACCTCGAGGCACTGGCGCTGCTGGCTGACGTTCTCGCCGCCGAACAGCGCGACGAGGATGCGCGGGTGGTGGTCGATCGCGTGCTGCGGCACGACCCTGCGCACGCCGCGGCGCGCTTCTTCGACGGCGTGCTGCTCGCGCGGCGTGGCCACCGGCGGCTCGCGGTGCAGCGGTGGGGGCAGTTGCTGGCGGTGCCGCGTGACGAGGCATGG
Source organism: Gemmatimonadota bacterium (assembly GCA_020161135.1). Classification (GTDB taxonomy): domain Bacteria; phylum Gemmatimonadota; class Gemmatimonadetes; order Gemmatimonadales; family Gemmatimonadaceae; genus Gemmatimonas. The sequence continues at coordinate 21,890 of JAIUOB010000003.1, forward strand.
GCGGCGCGCGCGCGCGCGGCGCTCGATGAGGTCGACACGGTGGCCGCGTTCCGCGACGAACGGGAGTCGCGCGTGCCGGGTGATGGTGTCACGGCGCTCGTGGCACAGGTGGCCTGAACATGGCGACCTTCGAGGGACGTATCCGCGACCTGTCGCTCACCGACGTGGTGCAGCTGCTGGCGCGGGGCGGCAAGTCGGGGTGGCTGCACTGCGAGGCGCCGCTGCTCGATCGGTGCGCCGCGATGCGCTTTGTGAGCGGCGGGCTGGCGTGGGCGAGCGCGGGCCGCATCGGCACCGCGGAGCGCGAGGCGGCAGCGGAAGCGGCAGCGGGAGCGGCAGACGCGGGCGCGTCGTGGTCGGCGGAGTCCGACGAGGCCGTGCTCGAAGCGCTGTGCTGGCGTGACGGCGTCTTCCGCTTCACCCCCGACGAGGGTGGCGCGGCAGCAGAAGCGGGCAGCGGCGCATCGTCCGTGACCCGCGCCGTCGATCCGCTCCTCATGGAGGCCGCCCAGCGCGCCGCCACCTGGAGCCGGCTCGAACCGCATGTCTCGCACGCGCGGGTGGTCCCGGCGTTTCGCGATCTCGAGCCGGGACAGTTGCCCCCCCTGCGCCTCTCGCCGGTGCAGTGGGACGTGCTGGCGCATGTCGACGGCAGCCGGGATCTGGTGGCACTGGCCGAGGCCATGCAGCGCGACCTCGTCGAGGTGGCCGAGGAAGTGCACGGCCTCATCGTCAGTGGGCTGCTGGCGGTGCGCGAGGCGCCCGTCGCGCCGCGACGCAATCCGACGCCCCCGGTCGTGGGCGCGGTGGCTGAACCCACCGCCGACACGCGCGACCTGTGGATCCCCGACCCGTTCATGGCCGCGGCGACCGGGATGCCCGGCGGCGCGCACACCGACGCGATCTTCGACCCCATCGAAGTGGGCGTGCTCACGCCGGACGGACTGCCGCGGATGGCCACGCCGCGTGCCACGCCGGCGGTTGCGTTGTCTGGTTCCGGGCCGTCCTTCCCGGGGGAGGCGCGCGCACCGTACGACCTCGACGACGCCCCGTCGTTGGTGGCTCGTGCGACGGCGCTCGCCTCGAGTGGTCAGCTCGCCGAGGCGGTGGCGTGGTGGCAGGCGGCGCTGCGGCATCCGATGGCCGACGCCGAGGAGGCGCAGGTGCGGGAGGCGATCGCGCTGGCTTCGCGTCTGCACGTGCTGCTGCATGGGCAGCGCCACCCCGAGCGCGATCGATGGTGACCGCGCAGCCCGCGAGCGCAGCAGGCGACGAGAGGAGCGGGGCATGCCGATAGTCGATCACGCCACGCGGCTGATCACCTGCAAACTGGTCTACTACGGTCCGGGGCGATCGGGGAAGACGACCAACCTCACCTATCTCCACGGCGCACTGCCGGGCGGGCAGGTGGGCTCGCTCACGTCCCTCGCCACGCGCAACGACCGCACGCTCTTCTTCGACTACCTCCCCGTCGACCTGGGCACGGTGGGCAACTACCGCGTGCGCTTCCAGCTCTACACGGTGCCCGGCCAGCCCTACTACGCCGCCATTCGGCAGCTCGTGCTGCAGGGCGCCGACGGCGTCGCGTTCGTGGCCGACAGCCAGCGTCACCGCTGGGACGACAACATCGAGAGCCTGCAGGACCTGCACGTGAACCTCGCGGCGCACGGCGTCGACACGCGCACGCTGCCCCTGGTCATGCAGTACAACAAGCAGGACCTGCCGTCGGCGCTCGTGGTTCCCGTCGACGAGCTCTCGGCCGCGCTCAACTTCCGCGCGGTGCCTGAATTCTCCGCCGATGCCCTGCAAGGCACCGGTGTGTTCTCGACGCTGCGGGCGCTCGGTCGCGCCGTGCTGCACGGGCTGGGCGCGGCCTCGACGGCGGCGCAGGCCGCCGCGTCGACCGACCGCGCGGCGCACACCGCCGTCGCCACCGAGGTGGCCGCGTGATCGCGCCGGTGCCGTTCCTTCGCTTCGAGACGTTCATCGTGGGCGCGTCCAACCGCCTCGCGGCGTCGGCGGCGCGCGCGGTGGCCGAGGCGCCGGGACAGGCCTACAACCCGCTGGTGGTGTACGGCAACTCGGGGCGCGGCAAGACACATCTCGTGGCCGCCATCGCGCACCGCGCGCGCGAGAAGCAGCCGACGCTGCGCACGCTGCTCACGTCGGGTGAGGAGATGGCGACGCATCTCCACCGCGCGATCGCCGAGGGGCAGGCGGACACGTTCCGCGCGCACTACGCAGACGTCGACCTGCTTGTCGTCGACGATGTGCAGTTCCTCACCGGCCAGCCGGAGACGCAGAGCGAGCTGCTGCGCCTGCTCAATGTGCTGCTGCAGCAGGGTCGCCAGCTGGTGCTCACCAGCGACCGGCAGCCGGCGGACATCCCCGATGTGGACGAGCGGCTGTTGTCTCGTCTGTCGGGTGGGCTCGTGGTGGATGTGGGAGCGCCCGACTTCGAGATGCGCCTCGCGATCCTGCGCAACGCGGCCGACGGACGCGCTGCGCACTTCGCCCACGGCGTGCTGGAGGAAGTCGCGCGCGTGCCGTTCGCGAACGTGCGCGAGCTCAAGGGCGCGCTCAACAAGCTCACCGCGTACCAGCAGCTCGAAGAGCGCCCGGTGGCCGCCGCCGACGTGCGCGCGGTGCTGGGTGAGCATGCGACCCACGCGGCCGCCGACCACGCGGGGGGCGATCATGCCCCGGTCTCGCTCGCCACCGCACGCGCCGAGCGCGTCGCCGCGGTCATTCCCGCCGACACGGACTACGAAGGCTTCCTCGCCGACATCTTGCAGGAGGTCGAGCAGCGCGTCGAGCCGTGGCGGGTGAAGCTCGGTGAGGCCATGACGCGCTGGCGGCAGCACGGCTATGCCGTGCGCGTGCTCGAGCGCGCCATTGCGCTGCCGCAGGCCCCCGACGTGGACGGCCTGCTCGATGCGTTCGGCGCGGCGGTCGAGCACCTGCGGGCCCTCGAGGTGCAGGCGGTGAGCTGCGATGCGTCGCTGCGCGGGCATGCGGTGTTCCGCGATCCCGAAGCGATTGCCGAGGCGCGCACGCTGGTGCAGCGCGCGGTGGCGGCGGCGCGCCCGCTGCCCGCGCCCGACCCGCGCCTCACGCGCGAGACGCTCGACGTGAGTCCGGCCAACCAGCTCGCGCTCCGCGCGGTGGACACGCTGCTCGACGAACCGGGGCTGCGCTACAATCCGCTGCTGCTCGTCGGACCCATGGGGAGCGGCAAGACGCACCTCACGCACGCCATCGGCAACGCGCTGCGCGCTCGTCACCCGGAGTGGCTCATCGCGTGCCTGTCGGCGCAGACGTTCGTGGAAGAGCTGGTCGCCGCCATGCAGGACGACACGGTCGATCGCTGGCGGCTGCGCTATCGCGGCGTCGATGTGTTCATCCTCGACGACATCCAGGATCTCGCCGGCAAGGAGCGCACGCAGGACGAGCTCTTCCACCTCTTCAACCACCTGCTCACGCGGGGGGCGCAGGTGGTGCTCTCGGGCGACCGGCAGCCGCGCGACCTGCTCGGCCTCGCCGACCGGCTGCGCTCGCGCTTCGAGGGCGGTCTCGTGGTGGCGCTCCAGCCGCGTGAACGGCCGCGTCTCGAGACGCTCGCCGCACGCGCCCCGGGCGAAGTGGATCGGTTCTTCGAGGATGGCGAGAAGACGATCTGGACGTGGCCGGACGTCGGCGGTCGCCTCATCGAGGAGTACCGCTGATGGCCATCCGCGGCAACCTCAGCGAGGCCAGTCTCGCCGACGTCCTCCAGCTGCTCGCCCTCGGACGCAAGACGGGACGTCTGAGCGTGGCGCGCGATGCCAGCTTCGGCGCCATCGACTTCGTCGACGGACGCATCGTGCACGCCGCGATCGTCAACAGCCGCGACGGCCTCGGCGAACGGCTGCTGCGCAGCGGGGCGATCGGGGCCGACGACCTCGCGCGCACGCAGGCGGCGCTGGCCGCCCACGACGATCGACAGCTCGCCGCCGCGTGCAGTGCGGCCGGTCTCGTGTCGACCGACGTGCTGGCCAACCTCTGCCGCGTGCTGGTCGAAGAGGCGGTGTACGCGCTGTTCACGTGGAACACGGGCACCTTCAGCTTCGAGCCCGAGGCGGCCCCCGGTGACGCACCGCTCGTGTCCATCAGCGCCGACGCGCTGCTGCTGGAGGGGGCGCGTCGCGTCGACGAGTGGACGCTCATCGAGAAGAAGATCCCGAGCCTCGACCTCATCTTCGAGCTCGATCACGGCCGCGTCTCGACGCGCGAGGTGCCACTCAGCGACGCGCAGGAGCGCTTGCTGCCGCTGCTCGATGGGACGCGCGACGTGCAGGCCATCATCGAGGCCACGGGGCTGGGCACCTTCGAGGTGGGGAAGGCGCTCTTCGGCATCCTCGCCGCGGGCTACGCGCAGCGCGTGGGGCGGAGCGCGGCGCGTCGCCAGCCGGCGCCCGAGCATCGCCTCACCGAGCATCGCAACCTCGGCATCGCGTTCTACCGCACCGGCATGCTCGACGAGGCGCTACGCGAGTTCCGGCGCGTCCTGGCGCTGCGCGATGCCGATGCCGTGGCGCGCTTCCACGTCGGCCTCGTGCATGCGCGGCGCGGGGCGTGGGCCGACGCCATCGAGACGTTCGCGCAGGTGGCGGCCGACCCGGACGCCCCGGCGGCGGTGTGGCACAACCTGGCATTCGCGCACGAGCAGGTGGGTGACGATGCCGAGGCCGCCCGCTGCTACGCCGAGGCCGCACGTCGGGCCGGTCCCACGCCCGACCCGCGCATCGCGCTGTCGCTGGCCGTGCGCGCCCTTGGTGCGCGCGACCTCGCCACCGCCGAGCGCGAGTTGGCGGCCGCGCGTGCGCACTGGGGCGCGCGTCGTCCGTCGGCCGCGTGGTTCCACGCCGCCGCCCTGGCGGCCGCGCTGGATGGCGACGTCACGCGGGCGGTGGCGATCCTCGAGGACGGGCTGGCCGCCCACCCGCACGCGGCGGTACTGCACAACAACCTCGCCGTCGTGCACGAACGGCGCGGCAGCTACGAGCTGGCCGCGCGCACGCTCGAGCACGCGCTGCTCGAGGACGCCAACTGTGTGCATCTGCACAAGAACCTTGGCGACTACTGCTATCGCGTGCAGCGCTACGACCAGGCGCTCGAGGCCTTCCAGCGCGTCGTGCGGCTGGCACCGGCGCATGGCCCCGACGTGTGGCTCAAGCTGGGCAACATCCACTATCGCCGCGGCGCTGTCGACGAAGCCCGGGCGGCGTGGGAGCGCGCCCTCACCCTCGACCCCGCGCACCGCATCGTGCGCGCGAACCTCGCGGCGCTCGCCCAGCGGGTCGTGTCGCCCGTCGAGAGCGCGGCCGAACTGGCCGCCTCGCTCGCCGATGCGCCGGTGGGCGACGTGGCCGCTGACGGGGCCACTGACGCCGCCCCTGCGGACGAACCCACCGTCGACGCCGTACCCGTGTGATGCCAGCGCGCGTGCTGGTCGTCGACGACAGCGCCTTCATGCGTCGACTCATCCGCGACCTGGTCGAGGCGTCCGGTGAGTTCGAGGTCGTCGGCACCGCGAAGGATGGCGCGGAGGCGCTGGCGCTCGTGTCGGCGCTGGCCCCCGATGTCGTGACCCTCGACATCGACATGCCGGGTATGGACGGCCTCACGGTGCTGCGACGCATCATGGCCACCGCGCCGCGCCCCGTCGTGATGCTCAGCGCCGGCGGCAGTGACGGCGTCGCCGCGGCGACGCTGCAGGCCCTCGACCTCGGCGCCGTCGACTTCGTCCGCAAGCCCAGTGGCAGCGTCAGCCTCGATCTCGAGGTGGTGCGCGACGAACTGCTCGTGGCGCTGCGCGCGGCCGCGCACGCCATCCCGCGACCGGCAGCGGTGGCGGCAGCGGTGTCATCGACGCCGCGGGTGGTCGTCGGCATCGCGGCGTCCACCGGCGGCCCGGCGGCACTGGGCTGCGTCGTGCCGGCGCTGCCGCCATTGCCCGATGTGGCCGTCCTCGTGGTGCAGCACATGCCTCCCGGCTTCACGGCGAGCTTCGCGCGGCGCCTGCACGGCGTGTCGCGGTTCGCGGTGCGCGAGGCCGAGCATGGCGAGGCAGTCTGCGGCGGCACGGTGTACGTGGCACCGGCCGGACAGCACCTGCGCCTCGTCGGGCCGCGCTCGACGCCCACGCTCGCGCTCGACCGTGGGCCGACACTGTGGGGCGTGCGTCCGTCGGCGGACATCTGCTTCGCGTCCATTGCGGAGGTGATGGGCGCGGCCAGTGTTGGCGTGGTCCTCACGGGCATGGGGCGCGATGGTGCCGACGGCGCCGCAGCGATCCGCGCGGCGGGCGGCCGCGTGCTCATCCAGTCCGCAGAGAGCTGTGTCGTACCGGGGATGCCCGATGCGGCCCTGCGCGCCGCCGGCGCCGACGCGATCGCGCCACTCGAGACCCTCGCGGGTACGCTGGTGGCGCTGACACATGGTGTGGCTGCGCTATGATTCCCCGCATGACTTCCACGCCGCCGTCCGACGCTGCGGCCGCGCCCTCGGCGTCGTCCGGGCCGGATGCGTCCGCGCGGGAAACGTCCGCGTCGCTCGCCACGCGCATCGGGCAGATGCAGCGGGCGCTCGATGACGCCTCGGCGGTCAGCACGCCGGAGGCGCGTGCCGCGCTCAAGGACGCCATCGTCGTGCTGTACCGTGAAGCCGATGCCGCGTTGCGCGAGGCCGAGGCGATGAAGGAGGCGGTGCGCGCCCTCGCGCAGCAGTGGAAGACCCTTGGCCCGGACGCGCCCACGCCCAGCCTGCGCGTCGATCACCTGGGCGCCAGCACGTTCATCGAGAAGGCGTGGTCGCGGCTGTCGCTCAACGACCCGGTGGCCGCCGAGGCGGCGCTCCGCGATGCGCTCGCGCTCGCGCCGGGCAGCAACGAAGCCGAGACGCTGCTGGGATGGGCGCTCATGCTGCAGGCGCGCTACGACGAGGCGCTGGGGCTGTTCCAGGCCGTGCTGCAGCGCGATCCATCGCACGCGCTCGCGCGCACCAACGTGGGCTACGTGTGCCTGCGCAAGGGCATCTACGGCGAGGCCATCGAGCACCTGTCGTCGGCCATTCGCAGTGGCACCGACCGCAAGGCGACCCTCTACGCGCACCTGTACCTCGGCATGGTCTACGCCGAACGCGACATGGTCGACGACGCGTCGCTGTTCTTCCATCGGGCGCTGGAACTCGGACCCAACCTGCTGCAGGCGTGGTACGAACTGGGACGCGCGCTGTGGCGTGCGGGGCGTGTGGAGGAGGCGCGCGAGGCGTGGCGTGCCGGTGCCGAGGCGAACAAGTTGAGTCCATGGGGGAAACGCTGCCGGGACGTGCTGGCCCAGGTGGAGCAGGGCGGGGCGCTCGTCGACGGATGAGCGTCGGCGCGCGCGTGTGGCGCGGCGCGCAGCGATGGCTGAGGCGAGTGTCACTGACGTGCGCGGCGCTGATGTGCGCGGCGCTGATGTGCGTGGCGCTGTCGGCCCCTGGCGTGGCGGCCGCGCAGCCTACACCGACCGACGCGACGGTGCAGTTACGTGCGGGCCGCTTCACGGTGCTCGCCACGCCGGGCGACGCGCGTCTCGCGCGCACGCTCCTCACCGCCGCCCAGGCGCGCGACACGTTTCCCGGGCTGCCGCGTCCGACGGCGGCGGTGCGCATCGCCATTGCGCCCGATGCGGCGCGGTTCCGCGCGTGGGTGGGGGAGGGGGCGCCCGAGTGGGGGGCGGCCATCGCCTTTCCCGACGCGCAGTACATCGTGATGCAGGGGCGCACCGCCGGCTCCGACGCCGGCGATCCGCTGGTGGTGCTGCGCCACGAGTTGGCGCACCTCGCGCTGCACGAGGCCATGGGCCCGCTTCCGCCCCGCTGGTTCGACGAGGGGTACGCGAGCGTGTCGGCGGGGGAGTTCACCCGCGAGCAGCTCTTCGAGACGACCTTCGGCATGGTGTGGCGCACCCTGCCGTCGCTCGAGGCCCTGGAGCGGGGCTTCGTGGGCGGCGGGGTCGAGGCCGGGTGGAGCTACGCCATGGCGCACCGGGTTGTGAGCGAGCTCGAACAACTGGGTGGGTCCGGCGGCCTCGCGAACTTCTTCGCGTACTGGAAGGCGAGCGGCTCCTTCGAAAAGGCCATTCGCGGCGCCTTCGGCATGACCGGGGAGGCCTTCGAGAAGCACTGGCAGCGGCAGACGCGGCGGCGCTACGGGGCCCTCTCGGTGGTGACCAACGTGACGGCGGCGGTCGGCATGTTCGGCGTGGTGCTGTTGCCGCTGTTCCTGCAGAAGCGTCGCCGCGACCGGCGGCGGCTGGAGGCCATGCGGGCGGCTGACGCGGCCCAGGAGGCGGCGGCGCGGGCCAGCGCCCTTCAGGCACTGCTCGATGCGACGGGTGCCGGCACTGCCGACGGCGCGAGCGCAGCGGCGGCGATGGGCGCTGCCGACCAAGCGAGCCCGACGGTCCCAGCGCCCTTGCCCCCGTCCGGCGGGGATCGGTATCCTCCGGCATGACCTCCGTCGACAAGCCCCGTTCGAAGGCCCTCCTGTACTGGGGCGCCGCCGCCCTCTCTCTGGCGGCCGGATACCTCGACCTTGCGCGTGGCGGCGAGACGATCGCGCCGACGCTGCTGATTCTCGGCTACGTGGTGCTGGTGCCGCTGGCCATCCTGAAGGGCTGACGACACACGTCTCGTCCCCGCCTGATCACGTTTTACGGGCCGGTCCGCTCGGCGAACGTGACAATCGGATTAAATCTTGACCTCGGCCGGGAACGGCGCCCCCGTGTGGCAGTAGTTTATCAACGGGTGGTCCGGACGGGGCGTTAGCCGTGGGCGAATAGCTCAGTCGGTTAGAGCACCTGTCTTACACACAGGGGGTCGGGGGTTCGAGTCCCTCTTCGCCCATGCGTAGTGCCAGCGTACCAAACCTCGAAAAAGCCTGCGGGTGTGCTTGCCCGTCGGCCGCAGGACCCGCAGTTTCTGCCTTCCCCCCTCTCGAACTCGCACGGCATCGCACAGCCGGCGGGCAGTTCGACTCCCCGGCGTCCGCCGGGACCCACGGCTCACGGTGCGGAGGTTACGACTTTGAAGTCACGTCATGTCCAGGCGATCGCCGGGATCGGGATGACCCTCGGTGGTACGGTGCTGATGCCGGCGCTGCTGCTCGCGCAGGGCACCTACAACCGCGTCCCCGATCCCAACGCGACGCGCGTGATGGTCTCGGTGTTCAAGTCCGCCGAGAAGGGGCTGGGGGTGCAGGCGGCCGATGCGGTGCGCTCGCGCATGAACAGCGAGTTCCCGTACAAGCAGGTCTACGTCCTCCCCAAGCAGGACATGGTGGCGACGCTCGAGGCCTCGGGCTTCCCCACCACCGACGCGCTCGAGCCGCACGACCAAAAGGCGCTCGCCGTCATCATGCGTGCCGACGAGTATGTGTCGGGCACGGTGACCAAGACGCCGACGGGCGTGAAGGTCGAGGCGCAGCTCGTGCTCGCGCGCGACAACTCGCTCATCCAGCCGCTCGGCACGTTCGAGGGGAAGAACGCCGGCGACGCGTCGAGCGCGATCTCGAAGGAACTGAAGGAAGCGCGCAAGCAGCTCGACGGCGAGAAGAAGTGCATGAACGCCGCGCGCGCCCAGAAGTACGACGAGGCCATCGCCTTCGCGAAGGAAGCCGTGACGGCGTACCCCAAGGCGACGCTGGCGCGCACCTGCTGGGTGAACGTGCTCATCACGCAGAAGGCCCCGGCGCAGGCGCAGCTCGACGCGGCGCGTGAGCTCGTTGCCCTCGACCCGAAGAGCAAGACCGGGCTCGAAGTGCTGGCCCAGAGCTACAGCGATCTCAAGCAGAGTGATTCGGCGGTCGTGGCGCTCACGCGCCTCCTGGCCACCGACCCGAAGAACCCGCGCCTGCAGCTCCGCGTCGTCGAGGCGCTCACCATTCTCGCGAACCCCGCGGTCGCCAAGCCGGTCGTCGACCAGGCCGTGCAGGACAACCCGGGCGATCCGGACCTGCTCAAGCTGCGCTGGATCATCCTGCTCGCCACCAAGGAGTACAAGGAGGCGTTCACGCAGGGTGACGAGCTGGTGAAGCTCGACACGTCGCTGGCCGACACCACGTACTTCATCCGTACGGCGCGTGCCTATCAGGCCGACAGCCAGATGGCCAAGGCAGCCGAGACGGCCGCCAAGGGGCTGCAGAAGTTCCCGAACCAGCCGAGCCTGGTGTTCGAGCAGATCTTCTCGCTGCAGAAGGCCGGACAGCTTCAGCAGGCGCTCGACGCGCTCGACAAGGCGCAGACCGCCAAGGTCGCCGTGGCCGATGGCAATGCGCTCCGCATCCAGCTCCTGCAGGGGCTCGGCAAGACCGACGAGGTGCTGCCGTTCCTGAAGAAGGCCATCGCCGAGGGCGACACGACGAACAACATGCGCGTGCTCGCGCTGCAGTCGGCGCAGGCGGTGCTCAAGAAGGCGAACGAGACCAAGGCCATCCCGGACTACGACCTCGCCGTCGAGACGTTGAAGTGGGCCGATGGCATCGCACCCAGGGAGCTCAAGGCACAGGCGCAGTTCATCCTCGGGACGGCCTATCTCTACTCGGGGCAGGCGCGCCTGACGGCGGGTGATGCGGCCAAGGACTGCAAGCTGCTCAAGGAAGCGAAGGACGCATTCGTCGAAGCGCAGATCATGCTGCCGAAGGGCGGCACGTTCGCGCCCGATGCGATGCGTACCGCCATGGGCGCCGTCATGCAGCTCGATCAGGCGGCCAACCAGCGATTTGCCAGCTTCAACTGCAAGTAAGCGGCGGCCTTCCGGCCTCCGCAGGTACCACGGGCCCGCCGTCTTCGGACGGCGGGCCCGTCGTCTTTGGCGGCCCTGTCATGCATTCGCGTGCGTCGTATCACATCCCTGCGGAATCACGGGAAATGCACATTACGGCACTGCTCAGCGTCGCTTGACGCTCTCCTCGCGCCCCCTGTATGATGCGCCCCGCACACGCGTCACGCGTATTGCGTCGCGCAGCGCGCAGAACGCGTCGCGCGGTGCGCGCCCGTGCAGCCCTGTCCCGAGGCGTCCGAACGTGTTGAATCTCTGCCCGTGAGTCCGGTCCGAACGCTCCCCACGGGGCGCGCCGGCACCTATCACGTGCCGGTGCTGCTCGCAGAGGTCGAACGCCTGTTGGCCGACGCCCGCACCGTGCTCGACTGCACGCTGGGCGGCGGTGGCCACTCCGCCGCACTGGTCGACCTGGGTGCCCGCGTCACGGGCATCGACCGCGATCCCCGCGCGCTCGCCGAGGCCCGCGCACGTCTGGCCGACGCCGAGCGTGACGGCCGGTTCCGCGCGCTCCTCGGCAACTACGCCGATGTCGATGCGGCCGGTCTCGAGCCGGACGCCCGCTTCGACGGCATCCTGCTCGACCTCGGTGTGAGCTCCCACCAGTTCGACGATGCGGCGCGTGGCTTCACCTTCCGCGAAGGGGCGCCGCTCGACATGCGCATGGGCGACGACGCCGACACCGACGCGGCCGGCCTGCTCAACGCCATCGACGAAGTCGATCTCTCCGCGCTCCTGCGCGCCTACGCCGATGAACCGCGGGCGGCGCGTCTCGCGCGTGAGATCGTGCGCCGCCGCGCGCGACGCCCCTTCGCCACCGCCGACGACCTCGTCGACGCGATCCGTGCGGTGCTCGGCCCACGCAGTGGCGCGCCCGACTTCGCGCGCATCTTCCAGGCGGTGCGCATCGCCGTGAACGACGAGCTCGCGGGGCTCGAGCGGGCGCTTCCCGCGCTGCGCGACCGGCTCACACCGGGCGGCGTGCTCGCCATCATCGCCTATCACTCCGGCGAGGACCGACTCGTGAAGAATGCGTTCCGCGACTGGAGCGCGTCGTGCATCTGTCCCCCCAAGCAGGTGGTGTGCACCTGCCGGGGCGTGCCACTGGGCGAGACACTCACCAAGCGCCCCATCTCGGCCGCCGACGACGAGGTGGAAGTCAACGCACGCGCCCGCAGCGCTCGCCTGCGGGCTTGGCGACGCGCACGCTGATGGCCACGTCGCGCTCGACACGTGCGTCGCGTCGGATGCCGCTCCCTGTGCGCGCGCAGGTGGCGCTCGCGCTGGTGTTGTTCGTCGCGACCACGTCCGTGGTCATCTGGCGGCGCAGCGTGGGGGTGTCCACCGGACGTGCCATGGAACGCCTGCGCGAGGAGCGACGCACGCTCGAGGCCGATCGCGTCACCTACGAGGCCCGCTGGCGTCGCGCGATTGGCCGCGCCGAGGTGGTGCAGCAGGCGGAGCGCCGCCTCGGCATGCACGTGGCCTCCGAGCTCGAGACGCGCACGCTGGTGGTGCCAGGCACGGCGCCCGAGCGCGCGGTGGCGGCGGACAGCGCGCCCCCAGGTGGCACGCCGTGAATGTGACGACAGCGGTGGGCGACACGCCGCGCACGCGGTCTCCGCTGCAGGTGCGCGCCTCCCTCGTGCATCTGGGGCTGGTGGCATTTGGCGTGGCCATCATCGCCAAGTCGGTGCGGCTGCAACTCGTCGAGCATGCGCACTGGGCGGCCACGGCCACCAAGCAGCAGGTCGAGGAATTCGATATCGCGCCACCGCGCGGGTCGATGCTCGATGCGACCGGCACGCCCCTCGTGGAGACGCGGGAAGAGGTGCGCCTTGCGATCGCGCCGCGTGAGCTCGACCCAGACGCCGTGAAGGACAAGCGGCAGCGCGCCCGCCGTGTCGCGGCGCGCGCCGCGCTACGCGACGGGCTGCGGGCGAACGGCGTGCCGGACTCGCTCGTGCGCCACGCGCTCGATCGGAGTCGCCGCTGGGTGCAGTTGCCGCAGCGCTTCCTGCCGGCCGATGTGCGCACGCTGGTCGCGCTGCCGGGGGTGCACGCGACGTCCACGCTGCGGCGCGCCGCGAGCACGTCGACCGGCTTGCGCAGCGTGATCGGCGCGCTGGGCCCCGAAGGCACGCCGGTGAGCGGTCTCGAGGTGGAACTCGACCCCTGGCTGCGTGGCACGTCGGGGCGGGATGCACGCCTGCGCGACAGCCGTGGCGGCGGCATCACCTCCCCCAGTCTCACCACCGTGGCGGCGCGCCCCGGGCATACCGTCACGCTCACCATCAACCAGGCGCTGCAGGAGATCGCCGAGCAGCAGCTGATCGCGGCGCTGGCCCGCACGGGGGCGAGTGGCGGCGACGTCGTCATCGTCGACCCGCGCGATGGTGCGGTGCTCGCGGTGGCCGGGCTGCGCAACGGCAAGGCGCCCGGCGCCGCGTCGCCGCCGCTGGCCGAAGCCTACGAGCCCGGTTCGGTGATGAAGCCGTTCGTGATCGCGCGACTGCTCGACATGCGTCGTGCGCATCCGGACGAAGTCATCAACACCGAGAACGGCATCTGGAAGGTGCCGGGACGCTCGTTCACCGACGAGCACAAGGCCGCGAGCATGACGGTGCGCGACGTCATCCGCTTCTCGAGCAACATCGGCACCGTGAAGCTGGCATCGCGTCTCAACAAGGCGGAGGAGTACGCCGCGCTGCGTGATTTCGGCTTCGGGGCGCCGTCAGGCATCCCGTATCCGGCCGAGTCGCGCGGTCGCGTGTGGCTCCCGCATCAGTGGGACAAGAGCACCGCCGCGTCGATGGCGATCGGCTACGGGATCACGGCGACCCCGCTGCAACTCGCCATGGCCTATACCGCCCTCGCGAATGGCGGTGAGCTGCTGCAGCCCGCCCTGGTGCGCGAGGTGCGCGACGCGCGCGATTCGGTGCGCTTCCGGCATGCGCGGACGGTGGTGCGTCGTGCGCTGTCGCCCGCCACGGCGGTGCTCATGCGCGAGATGCTCGAGAGTGTCGTCGACAGCGGGACGGCACGGGCCGCCGACCTGCAGACCTTCGACGTGGCCGGCAAGTCGGGGACCGCGCGCCGGGCCGAGGGCAAGAGCTACGGCGGACGGCGCTACAACTCGACGTTCGCCGGCATGTTTCCCGCGCGCGATCCGCAGTTCGTGATCGTCGCGCGGCTCATCGACTCGCAGCAGGGCTACTTCGGTGGCATCGTCGCGGGCGGCATGGTGAAGGAGATCCTGCAGGCGGCCCTGGCCACACGCGATGCCGCGCTCGATCGCGGGGCGCTGGCGCAGGTCGCGCGCGTGGTGCCGCGCACCACGGCACCGGGGGCGGCGGCGCCGCTGCCAGTCGACACGACGACCGCGGTCAACGACGCGGCACTGGCCCGCGAGGATTCCCTCGAGTCGCTGGCGTTCACGGCCGCCGGTGCGACCACACCCGTGCGTGTGGTGATCGACCTGCCGTTCACGCCGACGGACGGAGACCAGCCGCCGGCCCGTGCCGGCGCGCGTGGTGCGGCGGGCGGCGCGATGCGCGGCGCCACGCGCAGCGTGCCGAGTGTGCTGGGGCTCGATGTGCGCCGTGCCGCGCGCCTGCTGCATGCGGCGGGGTTTGCCGTCGCGCTTCCGCGTGACCTGTCGGCGGGTGCGGTCGTGCGCACCAGCCCGGCCGCCGGCGCGTCGCTGCGCGCGGGCTCCACCGTGCAACTCGAGGTGCGCCCGTGAGTGACACGTCCGCGCCGCCGCGCGCCATGCCGACCATCGTGCTCGACGCGATCGTCGCGGCACTGCGCGAGGCCGGTGTGTTCGTCGCGACGCACGGGACGTTGCCCGCCACCTGCGCCGACATCGCCGACGATAGCCGGCGCGTCACGCCGGGCGCGCTGTTCCTCGCCGTGCGCGGTGCCGCGCAGGATGGACACCGCTGGCTTGGCGCGGCGGCCACCGCCGGCGCCACGGCCGCCATCGTCGAGGATGTCGACGCTGCCACGGCCGTCGGGTTGCCGTGCATCCAGGTGCGCGATGGTCGTCGTGCGGCCGCCATCGCGGCCGGCGCGGCGTTCCTGTGGCCGTCACGCGCGCTGACGCTGGTGGGTGTCACGGGCACCAACGGCAAGACCACCACGGTCGGCCTCATCCGTCACCTGCTCGACGCGGAGACGCGCCGTGCCGCCTCCATCGGCACGCTCGGCGTGCTCGTTGGCAGTGCGGGGACACCGCTGCCCGGCGGCGACGGCCTCACCACCCCGGGGCCGGTCGAGCTGCAGCGTCTGCTGCGCACGCTGGTCACGCAGGGGGTGACGACCGTCGCGATGGAAGTGTCGTCGCATGCGCTCGACCAGCGCCGCGCCGAGGGGCTCGAGTTCGCCGCGGCGGTGTTCACCAACCTCACGCGCGATCATCTCGACTATCACGGCACCATGGAGGCGTATCGCGACGCGAAGCTGCGCCTCGTGGGGTTGCTGGCGCGCGATGGCGTGGCCTGTGTCAACGCCGACGATGCGGCGTGGCGCGGCATCACCACCGCACCGCGCCTGCTGCGCTTCGGTCGCGGCGCCGATGCCGATGTGGCCGCGCGCGACGTGCGCTTCGATGCGCGCGGCAGCCACTTCGAGCTCGTCGCGCCGCAGGGCGCGCATGCGGTGCACCTGCCACTCATCGGTGACTTCAACGTTGCGAATGCGCTGGGAGCCGCCGCCGTCGCCATCGGCCTCGGCATGCCGGTGGCCGAGGTCGCGATGACGCTGTGCGCAGCCCCGCAGGTGCCGGGGCGGCTCGAGCTCATCGGCGCGCACCCCACCGTGCTGCGCGACTACGCGCACACACCGGACGCGCTCGATCGCGCGCTGCGTGCCGTGCGTCCGTTCACCGAGGCGCGCGTGGGCGACGGTGCGCCGGCGAGTCGTCTCATCGTGCTCTTCGGCTGCGGCGGCGATCGCGATCGCGGGAAGCGCCCCGAGATGGGGCGCATCGCCGAGGCGCTCGCCGACGTCACGATCGTCACGAGCGACAATCCGCGCACCGAAGACCCCGACCGTATCATCGACGACATCGAGGCCGGGATGGTGCGTCGCATTGCCGAGCCGGCATCGCACGTCCGCGTGACCGATCGGCACGCAGCCATCGCGCGCGCCCTCGAGTTGGCCACGCCGCACGACGTGGTGGTGCTGGCCGGCAAGGGACACGAGACCTACCAGATTCGCGGCACCACGTCGTATCCGTTCGACGAGCGGGCGATCGTGGCGGCGCTGCAGGGACGCCCATGAGTCGCTTCAGCATGGCCGGCACCGAGGTGGCGGCACCCGTTCCGGTGACGCCCGACGTCGCCCATCCGTTCTGGACCTTTGAGCGCGTCGCCGCGGCCCTGGGCACCGGCCCGTCGTCGCCCGCGCCGTTGGCGGGCATCTCCACCGACACGCGCCACATCGGTCGCGGCGACCTGTTCGTGGCGTTGCGCGGCGAGCACTTCGACGCGCATGACTTCCTCGCGCAGGCGCGCGACGCCGGAGCCGCCGGCTTCGTGGTGAGCGACGCCACGCGCGCGGCTGGCCTCGGGCTGCCCACGTATGTCGTGGACGACACGCTGGTCGCGCTCGGGCAGCTCGCGCACGCCTGGCGCCGCGCCTGGGGGCGCACGGTGATTGGCGTGGCCGGCTCCAACGGCAAGACAAGCACCAAGGAGCTGTTGCGCGCCGCGCTGGCGCGCACCTTCGTCGTGCACGCCACGCAGGGCAACCTCAACAACCGCGTGGGCGTGCCGCTCACCCTGTTGGCCATGCCGTCGGACGCCGAAGTCGCGGTCGTGGAGATCGGCACCAACCTGCCGGGCGAAGTCGCCATGCTGCGCGCCATCGCCGGCCCGGACATCGCGGTCGTCACGTCGATCGGCGAGGAGCATCTCGAAGGGCTCGGCGACCTGGCGGGTGTGCTGCGCGAGGAGTCGGAGGTGCTGCACGGGGCCACGCTCGCGGTGCTGCCCGTCGCGCACCCGGAGCTGCGTCCGCTGGCCGACGCACGTGCCCGCGCCGTGCAGACGGCCGGGTTGGACGACGGCGATGTGCGCCCCGACGCGTGGGGGCTCGACGAGGCCGGCTGCCCGTGGCTCGACATGGACGACGTCCGTATCACGGTACCGCTGCGTGGTGCGCACCAGGCCGCCAACACGATGCTGGCGCTCGCCGTGGCCCGCGCCTGTGGCGTGCCGCTCAGCGACTCGGCCGAGGGACTCGCCGCGATGCCCGTGCCGTCGATGCGGGGCACCTGGGACGCACTCGGTGCGGCCACGCTCATCAACGATGCCTACAACGCGAACCCGGCCTCGATGCGCGCCGCGCTCGCGCTCTTGGCCAGTGTCGGCGCGGGGCGCCAGCGCGTGGCCATCCTCGGCACCATGCGCGAGCTCGGCGAGCACGCGGCGCGTGAACACCGCGCCGTGCTGCAGGACGCGCTGGCGCGCGACATCGGCGTGATTGCGGTGACCGGCGACTTCGTGGCCGCGGCGCGCGCGCTCGCGCCCGACGAGCCGCGCATCGTCGCCGCCGACGATCTCGACACACTCTGGCCGCTGCTCGCGCCGCGACTCGCGCGCGATGCGGTCATCCTCCTCAAGGGCTCGCGCGGCGTCCGGCTCGAGCGCCTTGTTCCCCAGCTCACCGCGTGGGCCACCGCCTAGTGCTCTACTTCCTGCTGCAGCCGCTGGCCAAGTCGTTCAGCGTGCTGAATCTCCTCAACTACATCACCTTCCGCGCAGCGGCGGCGTTCGTCACGGCGTTGCTGGTGAGCTTCATCGCCGGGCCGGCCGTCATCCGGCGCCTGCGCGCCATGGCCGTGCACCAGGTGGTGCGCGAAGGCACGCCGGACACGCACGCGGGCAAGGGGTCGACGCCCACCATGGGCGGACTCATCATCCTGCTCGCGACGTTCGTGCCGTCGCTGCTGTGGGCGCGGCTCTCCAACCGCTACGTGCTGCTTGCGCTCGGCGTGATGGCCTGGATGGGGGCCATCGGTTTCCTCGACGACTATCTCAAGCTCCGGCAGAAGCGTGCGGGGCTCAAGAACGAAGGGCTTGTCGAGCGCTACAAGCTGGCCGGACAGATCACCTGCGGCCTCGGCCTGGGCGCCATCCTGCTCCTGTTCCCCATCTCGACGCTGCCGGGCGCCAGCACCACGCTTCCGTTCTTCAAGTACGTGCTGGTGGTGCCGTCGGTGGCGTGGGCGGCGTGGCTGTACATCCCGTGGGTGACGTTCATTCTCACCGGCGTGAGCAACGCGGTGAACCTCACCGACGGCCTCGATGGGCTGTCGGCCGGGCTCGTGGCCATTGCGGTGCTCACACTCGGCATCTTCGCGTACCTGCTGGGGCGCGTCGACACCAGTGCACACCTGCTCGTCTTCTACCTGCGTGGGGCAGGGGAGCTGTCGGTGTTCTGTGGCGCGGTGGTGGGCGCCTGCATCGGCTTCCTCTGGTACAACGCGCACCCGGCGCAGGTGTTCATGGGCGATACCGGCTCGCTGGCGCTGGGTGGCGCGGTGGGCGCGGTCGCCCTGTTGCTCAAGAGCGAGTTCCTGCTGCTGTTCGTGGGCGCGGTATTCTTCGCCGAGACGCTGTCGGTCATCCTGCAGCGCAGCGTGTTCAAGTACCGTCGGCGTCGGTTCGGCCTCGAGTACGCGCAGAAGCATCGGGTCTTCCTGCGCGCGCCGCTCCACCATCATTTCGAGCTCAAGGGGTGGCCGGAGACGCAGGTGGTGGTGCGCTTCTGGATCATCGGCATCCTCTGCGCGCTGCTTGCGCTGAGCACCCTCAAGCTGCGGTGAGTGCCTCCATGACGGACCCCTCGGCGGCGTCCGGAGCCGCGACCCCCGGTGCACGTGCGGCCGAGGTGGCGCGCAGACTCGTGCAGCGCACCGGCGAGTTCGCGGTCATTGGCCTCGGCCGGAGCGGTGTGTCCGCGGCACGGCTGCTGCAGCGTGCCGGTGTGGCGGTGTATGCATCGGATGCGGGCGCGAGCGAGGCGGTCGCGGCATCGGCAGCGGCGCTGGCACGCGACGGCATCGCGGTGGACGTGGGGCGCCACGACCTGGCACGCATCGCCCGCGCGGCCGTGGTGGTGGTGAGCCCCGGCGTGCCGCCGCAGGTGCCGCCGTTGGTCGCTGCGCGCGAGGCCGGGGTGCCCATCGTGAGCGAGGTGGAGATCGCGCTGCGGCTGCAGCCCGCCATGCGCTACATCGCCGTGACCGGCACCAACGGCAAGACCACCACGACGGCGCTCATCGGGCACCTGCTGCGCGCGCTGGGTCTCGATGCGGCCGATGCGGGCAACATCGGCACGCCGGTGTCGGAGCTCGCACTGCGCGCGGTGCCGCCCGCGTGGGCGGCGCTCGAGCTCTCGTCGTTCCAGTTGCATGACACCCCGGGGGTGTTTCCCGATGTCGGCGTGCTCACCACGTTGAGCCCCGACCATCTCGACCGCTATCCCGACGTCGCGTCGTACTACGCCGACAAGGCGCTGCTCTTCGCGAACGCCACGCCGGCGTCGCGTTGGGTCGCCACCTCCGACAACGACGACGTGCAGGCGCTGGTGCGCGGTGTGCCGGGGCAGTGGTATGCCTTCTCGACACGGCGTGACGAAGGCGATGCCTACTGGCGGCGCAGCGACGACATGCTCGTCGTGCTGGGCACGCCGGTCGTGCGCCGCGCCGAGCTCCCGCTGGTGGGCGACCACAACGTGGCCAACGTGCTCGCGGCGCTGTTGTCGGTGATGCTGGCCGATGCGGCACATCGTACCGGTGACGCCATCGTGCGCCTGGCCTACGCCGTCCGCAGCTTCCAGGCGCCGCCGCATCGGCTGGCGCGCGTGGTCGAGCGGGGCGGCGTGACCTGGATCGACGACTCCAAGGCCACCAATGTCGCGTCCACGCTCGTGGCCCTGGCCGGCATGACGCGCCCCACCGTCGTGCTGCTGGGCGGTCGGCACAAGGGCGAGCCGTACACCGCACTGCTCCCCGAACTGCGCCGCACGGCGCGCGCGGTGCTGGCGTACGGTGAGGCGACGGCCACCATTGTCCACGACCTCGCGGGCGCACTGGACGGGGTGGTGCCGGTGGAGTCGCTGGCGAGCGCCGGCTTTGCCCAGGTCGTGGATCGCGCCCGCACCCTCGCGCAACCGGGCGACGTGGTGCTGCTGTCGCCGGCGTGCAGCAGCTTCGACATGTTCCGCAACTACGAGCATCGCGGCGAGACGTTCGCCGCGCTCGCCCGTGGCGAGGCGATGCCGTGACCGCTGCCGCACGCCCCATGCCCGGCACACGGGACCGCTGGCGCATGGGTACCGAGGCTCGCGCCCTGCTGCTGGTCACCGCGGTGCTGGTCGCGTTCGGTCTCGCCGTGCTGCACAGTGCCAGCGCGCTCTATGCGGACAGCAAGAGTCTCGACGGATTCTTCTTCGTGCGGCGACAGGCCACCGGTGTGCTGGTGGGCATCGTGGCCTTCGCGATCTGCGCGAAGGTCGACGCCGAGCGTTGGCGCGCGCTCGCGTGGCCGATCATGGGACTCAGTCTGCTGCTCATGCTGGTCGTGGTGCTGCCGTTCACGAAGGGGATCGCTCCCGAGGTGAATGGTGCGCGCCGCTACCTGTACGGCGGCTCCATCCAGCCGTCCGAACTCGCGAAGTTCGCGGTGCTCATCTGGGTGCCCATGCTGCTGCAGAAGAAGGGCGCCGGTGTGCGACACCTCGGCACCGGCCTGCTGCCGTTCGGCATCGTGATCGGCGCGTTGAGTCTCCTCGCGGCGCTCGAGCCCGACCTGTCCATGGCGATCACGTACTGTCTCCTCACCGCCGTGCTGCTGCTGGTGGGTGGCGCGCGCCTGCGGCACTTCGTGCTCTTCGGGGCGGTCGGCATGGCGCTCCTCGCCTTCGAGGCATCGCAGAGCGAGTACGTCCGCGAGCGCATGGCGTCGTTCTTCACGCCGCGCGCGCCCATCACCGGACCCGTGCCGGCCCCGAAGGATCCCAAGGCGTGGCAGCAGTATCAGTCGCAGGTGGCCGTGGGTTCGGGCGGCGCACTGGGCGTTGGCTATGGGCGCGGCAACCAGCAGCGCGGGTGGCTGCCGCTCGCGTACAACGACTTCATCGGCTCGGTGGTGGGCGAGGAGTTCGGCTTCGTCGGCATCGCGTTCCTCACCGTGGCCTTTGCGGGCTATGGGTGGCTCGGCTTTCGCATCGCGCGTCAGGCCAGCAGTGAGTACGGACGTCTCCTCGCCATCGGCCTGACGTTCAATACCGTCTTCACGGCATTCGTGCACCTCGGCGTGGTCATCCAGTTGCTCCCCAACACCGGGCTGACGCTTCCGTTCGTGTCGTACGGGCGCTCGAACCTGCTCGTCACGCTCGCGATGACCGGCGTGTTGGTGAACATCGGCAGTACGCGCGAGCGCGTGTACGGCGCCACCGCCACCGATCCGTCACGCACCCCGTTGCCGGCGTGACCGCATGAGCCGCGTGCGCATCGTCATGGCCGGTGGCGGTACCGGTGGCCATCTCTATCCCGGGCTGGCCATCGCGCGCGCGTTGGTGCGGCTCTCGCCGCGCGTCGATCCGTTCTTCGTCGGTGCGCGGCGCGGCATCGAGCGCGAGGTGTTGCCCACAACCGAGTTTCCGCACGCGCTGCTCGACCTGCATCCCCTCTATCGCAGCGCGCCCTGGCGCAACTGGCGCACGCTGGTGGGGGGCGTGAAGTCGTGGCGCGCGCTCAGCGCCCTCGCGCGCGGCGACACACCGCGCGGCATCGTGGGCACGGGTGGCTATGCCGCCGGCGTTGCCCTCGCCTGGGGACGTGCACATGGCGTCCCGACCATGCTGTTCGAGGCGGACAGTCACCCCGGTCTCACCACTCGCGTCTTCGCCGGTGGTGCCTCGGCGCTGTTCCTGGGCTTTCCGGAGGCGGCGCATCGCCTCGACCACGCCGACGACGCGCTGGTCGTGGCCACCGGCTGCCCCATCGAGCCGCCACCGGTGCCGCGTCCCGATCGTGCGGCGGCGCGGGCACGCTGGGGCTTTCCCGCCGACGCGCGCGTGGTGCTCATCGTCGGCGGCAGTCAGGGTGCGCGTGCGATCAATGAAGCCGTCGCCGCGTGGTGCGACGCGGGGCTTCCACCCGACGTCCACCTCATCTGGTCCACCGGGCGCGGGCAGGCCGATGCGTACCTCATGCGCAACGGCGAACGCGTGCGCGTGCAGCCGTACCTCGCGCCCATCGCCGATGCCTACGCGGCCGCCGACCTTGCCGTCGCGCGCGCCGGGGCCATGTCCATCGCCGAGCTGTGCGCGTGGGAGGTGCCGATGATCCTCGTGCCGCTCCCTACCGCGGCGCAGGACCACCAGACGTACAACGCGCGCACCACCGAAGCTGGCGGGGCGGCCGTGTACCTGCCGCAGGCCACGCTCACCGCCGCCACGCTCGACTCGACCGTGCGTGGACTGCTGCAGGACGCCGCCGCCCTCGAGCGGCTGCGGGCGGGCGCACGGGCGCGGGCCTTTCCCGATGCGGCGACACGCATCGCCCACGCGATCCTCGAGCGTCTGGGCGTCGCGTCGGCGTGACCATGTCGCTGCCACGTCGCGCGTTGGTCGTCTCGCGCTGCGACTCCGACCGCCGCGCGTCTTTCGCCATATTTCCCGCATGACACCGCCGATTCCCGCGCCCGCCGCCGCGCTGCTGCTCGACCAGACCGATCCGCGCCCTGTGCACTTCATCGGCATTGCCGGTGCGGGCATGAGCGCCCTGGCCGAGCTGTTGCGCCGCCGCGGGGTCGCGGTGCAGGGCACCGACGCGAATCCGTCGGGCGCGGACGACCTCGTGCGCAGTGGTGTCGTCGTCACCGCGCACGATGCGTCGCGGGTGGCGGCCGCGCGCGCGGTCGTCTACTCGAGTGCCATCCCCGCCGCACATCCCGAGATGCTCGCCGCCGATGCGGCGGGCATTCCGCGGGTGCGTCGCGCCGAGGCACTCGCGATCGCGGTGAGCGGTGGTACGCTGGTGGGGATCGCCGGTACACACGGCAAGACCACCACGACCGTCATGACCACCGAGGCGCTCGCGGCCGCGGGCCGCGACCCGACGGGTGTCGTGGGTGGTCGTGTGGGAAGCTGGGGCGGCAACCTCCGACTCGGCGGGCCGACGAGCGTGGTCGAGGCCGACGAGTACGATCGCTCGTTCCTCGCGCTCACCCCCGATGTCGCGGTGGTGCTCAACGTCGAGGCCGATCATCTCGACATCTATCGCGACCTCGACGACATCACGCGCGCCTTCGAACAGTTCGTACAGCCGGCGCGCGCGCTTGTCCGCTGTGCCGACGATGCGGGCGCGATGGCGCTGCGTGTGGCCAGCAGCCGCGAGGTCATCGCCTACAGCGCCACCGCGCCGGGCACCACACCGGCACCGCACGCCGCGGATGCGCGGCTCGTGGCGCGCGATCTGGTGCTCGATGCCGCAGGCTCGCGCTTCACGCCCGTGTTCGACGGCGAGCCGTTGGGTGACATCGCGCTCGCGGTGCCCGGCCTGCACAACGTCCGCAATGCGCTCGCCGCGCTCGGGGCCGGCCTCGCGCTGGGCGCCACCGTGCCGGCCATGGCGCCGGGACTCGGGGCCTTCCGTGGCGTCGAGCGGCGCTTCCAGCGACTCGGCGAGGCGCGGGGCGTCTCGGTCGTGGACGATTACGCGCATCACCCCACCGAGGTACAGGCCACGCTCGCGGCCGCGCGGCACGCCTTTCCCGGTCGGCGCCTCATCGTGGTGTTCCAGCCGCATCTCTACTCGCGCACACGCGATCTCGCAGCCGAGTTCGCGGCGGCGCTGTCCGCGGCGGACGTGCTCTGGCTGTGTGACATCTACGGCGCGCGCGAGACGCCCATGCCGGGCGTGACCTCGGCGCTCATCGCCGACCGTGTGCCGGCGGCGTTGCTCGCGTGGACCGGTCCGCGCAGTGCGGTGGTGGATGCGCTCGCGACGTACGTCGTCGATGGCGATGTCGTGGTCACGATGGGCGCCGGCGATGTCACGCGGGTCGGCGGCGAGTTGCTGACGGCGCTCACCGCACGCGCGTCCTGATCGCTCGTGGCCGCTGGCTGGTTCGCGCGCTGGACCGCGCCGTGGCAGGAGAGATGGGCGGCGCTGCGTGAGCGTCGCCTCGGCGTGGGGGGGCGTATCGCCCTCGGCGCCGTGGCGGTCGCGGTGCTTGGTGGGGCACCCTGGTGGGGGCCGCTGGCGCTCTCGCGCCTCGACTACTTCCACGTTCGCCGTATTGCGTTCGATGGCACCCGCTTTGCCCGCACGCGCGACCTGCTGCCGCTGCTCGCGGTGGACACGCTGGAGTCCGTCTGGCAGCCGTTGCCGCCGCTGGCCGACCGGTTGCTCACGCACCCATTGGTTGCGGCTGCGCGTGTGGAACGTCGGCTTCCCGGCACACTTGTGATCACCGTCGAGGAGCGCGAGCCCGTGGCGCTTGTGCCGCAGGGGGGGCGGCTCGCGCCGGCGGACGGGGACGCGCACATCCTCCCGATCGACCTGGCGGCACATCCGCTCGACCTGCCCGTCGTGGCGACGGTCGATACGGCCGCGCTTCGGGTGCTGGACGCGCTCCGACGCGACGCGCCCACGTTGTACGCGCGGGTCACGCAGGTGTCGCGCCCCAACGCCCAGGAACTGCGGTTTGCGCTCGGTGCGCTCGTGGTGCGCACCCGACCCGAGGTGACCGTGGCCCGCTTCCGGGACATATTACTCGTGGAAGCCGACCTCGCGCGGCAGCAACGCCGCGCCCTCGAGCTGGACCTGCGCTTCCGTGACCAGGTGATCGCCCGCCAACCATGACGTCCGACCCCATCGTCGCCGCCCTCGACATCGGCACTGCGCACACCACCGCCCTCGTGGCCGCGGTGCATGGCGCCCTGCCGCGGGCCCCCCGACTCAAGGTGCTCGGGGTGGGGCACACCCGCACCATGGGGCTGCGTCGTGGTGTCGTCTCGGACATCGAGGAGGCGACGCGCTCCATTCGCGCGGCGGTCGAGGAGGCGTGCCAGTTGGCCGGCGAAACCCCCGATGCGCTGTACGTCGGCATCGCGGGCGACCATGTGCGTGCGATGAACTCGAGCGGGGTCGCGGCCATCAGCGGTTCGGAGATCACCAAGGCCGATGTCGAGCGCGTGAACGAAGTCGCGCGTGCCATGGCGGTGCCACAGGATCGCGAGCTGCTCCATGCGATTCCGCAGGAGTACACCGTCGACAAGGCCGACGGCATCCGCGATCCCGTCGGCATGATCGGTACGCGCCTCGAGACCGAGATGTACCTCGTCACCATCGGCAGCGCGCCGGCCATGAACCTGCGCAAGGCCATCGAGCGCGCGGGGTACGTGACCAAGGAGCTCGTCCTCGAGCCGCTGGCGAGTGCTCTCGCCGTGCTCAACGAGGAGGAGAAGGAGTTGGGGGTCGTGCTCGTCGAGTTGGGAGCGGGGAGCACCGACTACACCGTGTTCCACGAGGGCAAGATCCGTCACCTCGGCACCATCCCCACCGGCGGCAACGCCGTCACGAGTGATCTCGTGCAGGGGCTCGGTGTCACGCAGCACGATGCCGAGCTGCTCAAGGAGGCGTACGGCTGCGCATACGAGCCGCTCGTCGATCCGCAGCAGGTCATCGCCATGCCGCCATCGGGCGCGCATGGCGAGCGGCGCCTGCCGCGCGAGCTCATGGCGCACATCATCCATCAGCGCATGGATGAGATCTTCGAGCGCATCCAGCGCGATGTGCATCAGGCCGGCTTCACCGGGCGTCTCAACGCGGGGGTCGTGCTCACCGGAGGTGGCGCGTCGCTCGAGGGCGTGCGCGAGCTCGCGGCGGACATCTTCGCGATGGGTGTGCGCATCGGGACGCCGGGGGACAAGCTCGACGGACTCGCCGAGCAGGTGGCCGAGCCGCAGTTCGCGACGGCGGTCGGACTTGCGCTGTACGGCGCGCATCGCGTGGCGCTGGGCGGCGTGTCCGGGCGCAAACGGCGCGGCGGCGCGGGTGTGGACGGACTCGTGTCCCGGGCGCGCACCTGGCTGCAGGATTTCTTCTGATCTGGGAAGCGAGACCACGGAAGCCGCAACAACGGAAGCGAGGAGGCGGCGCCAAAGCGCCAAAGGGGTCAGAACAATTGTTCTGACCCCTTTGCGTCTTGACACGGTTCTGACGAACCCCGCACGCCCGCACGCGACGCGCACGACACACGGACGCGCGAGCGCTGGTTCACGAGGCGCCGGCGCGCGCACACTGCGGGACCGGCGCCCGCGCGTGTGCCTGCCCCTGACGGCCACGATGTTCCCCGCGCGGACGCTCCACTGCCACCGGGAGTGTCGTGTCGCGCGTCGCCTCGCTGTTCACCCGCAAGTCCCTCGCCGAGCTGCAGGCCGAAGCCGATCGCGGCCTGTTGCGTCGCTCGCTCGGCGCGCTCGACCTCACGGCGCTCGGCATCGGCTCGATCATCGGCACCGGCATCTTCGTCCTCGCCGGGTCGGCGGCCGCGCTGTACGCTGGCCCCTCGCTTGCGCTCGCGATGGTCATCTCGGCCATCGGCTGCGCGTTCGCGGGACTCTGCTATGCGGAGTTCGCGGCCATGGTGCCCGTCGCGGGCAGCGCGTACACCTATGCCTACGCCACCGTGGGCGAGCTGTTCGCGTGGATCATCGGCTGGGACCTCGTGCTCGAGTACGCGCTCAGCACCGCCACGGTCGCGGTGGGGTGGAGCGGCTACTGCGCGAGCCTGCTGCGTGACATGGGGCTGCCGTTGCCGCCGGCGCTCACGGCCCCCCCGGGCACGCTCGTCGCGGATGGTGCGGGCGGACAGGTCATGGGTGTGTTCAACCTGCCGGCGGCGCTCATCGTGATCGCCGTGGCCGCCCTGCTCATTCGCGGCATGCAGCAGAGCGCGCGGGTCAACACGCTGCTGGTGGTGATCAAGTGCCTTGTGCTGATCGTCTTCGTGGCCGTGGGTGTGCAGTACATCAACCGCGACAATCTCACGCCGTTCGTGCCCGACAACACCGGCACCTTCGGCCAGTACGGCGTGAGCGGCGTGCTGCGCGCGGCCGGGGTCATGTTCTTCGCCTACATCGGCTTCGACTCCGTGTCCACGGCGGCGCAGGAGGCGCGCCGTCCGCAGCGTGACATGCCCATCGGCATGCTCGGCTCGCTCGCCATCTGCACGGTGCTGTACATCCTCGTGGCGCTCACGCTCACCGGCATCGTGCCGTACGCGCAGCTCAATGTGCCCGACCCGCTGGCCGTGGGCATCGACGCCACCGGGGCGCGGTGGTTGAGTCCGTTCATCAAGGTCAGCGCGCTGTTCGGGCTGTTCAGCACGATGCTGGTCACGCTGCTGGGGCAGACGCGCGTGTTCTACAGCATGAGCCGCGACGGGCTGCTGCCGCCGCTCTTCTCACGCGTGCACCCCGTGTTCCGTACGCCGCACCTCAGCACCGCCGTCACGGCGGTCGTAGTGGCGCTGGTCGCCGGCTTCACGCCCATTGGCAAGCTGGGAGAGCTCACCAGCATCGGCACGCTGCTGGCGTTCGTGCTCGTGTCGCTCGGCGTCATCATCCTGCGCAAGCGCGATCCGGAGGCGCCGCGCCCCTTCCGCACGCCGTGGGTGCCGTGGGTGCCGCTCATCGCCGCCGCGCTGGGGCTGCTGCAGATGGTGTTCCTGCCCGGCGAGACGTGGCTGCGGCTGGGCGCCTGGCTGGCAATCGGCTTCGCGGTGTACTTCGGGTACGGGCGCTCGCGGGCGGCGGGGGTGCGGCGGGCGCGGGGGGTGGAGGGCTGACCGTCTCGCGACACCCCCCTCACCGCACCAACCGATACCCCGTCTTGCGCACGGTCAGCAACCACTGCGGATGCGCGCCGTCGGCCTCGAGCTTGCGGCGCAGCTCCGCCATGTGTGTGTCCACCGTGCGGCTCACCACCGAGTCGTCGTAGCCCCACACCTCGCGCAGCAGCTCGTCGCGTGACGCCACCGCGCCGTCGCGGCGGGCCAGTGCCACGAGCAGGTCGTACTCGCGCGGGCGGAGCGGCACCGGCACCCCGCTGCGCGTCACGGTGCGCGTGCGCGCATCGAGCACCACGTCGCCGAACTGCACGCTGTCGATGGTCACACTCGGCGGCGGTGTCGCGCGCCCGCGCCGCATGAGCGCCTGCACGCGCGCCAGGAACTCCATGAGCCCGAACGGCTTGGTCACGTAGTCGTCGGCGCCGAAGCGGAAGCCACGCACCTTGTCGCTTTCGTCGCCCAGCGCCGTGAGCACCAGCACCGGTGTCGCGACCCCGCGCTCACGCAGCTCGCGCAGTACCTGGAAGCCGTCGATGTCCGGCAGCATGAGGTCGAGCACGATGAGGTCGTCGCGCTGCGCGTGCGCCTGCTGCAGCCCGTCGCGCCCGGTGAGGGCGGTGCGCACGCGATAGCCCTCGAACTGCAGGTTGCTGCAGATGCCGGCGGCCAGCATCTCGTTGTCCTCGATCACGAGGATCGACGCGGCGCTCATGACCGCACCCGCGGCATCCGCCCCGTGCGCCGCGTCATGCCGCCTCGCTCCGCAGTGCGGGCAGGCGCACCACGAAGCGCGCGCCACGCCCGTCGGGCGTGACCGATTCGCACCCCACGTCGCCTCCCATGGCCTCGGTGAGCGAGCGCACGATCATGAGCCCGAGGCCCGTGCCCGTTTCGTCGCGCGGCACGCCGGCGCCCGGGCGCGCGAGGCCACGCGTGAACGCGTTCCACACCGCCGCCCGGTCTGCCGCTGCAATGCCGGGCCCCTCGTCTTCGACAATGAGACGAATGCGCTCCGCGCGGCGATCGACCCGCGCCACGATGCGCTGCTGCGGCGGACCGTGCTTGACCGCGTTGTCCAGCAGGTTGAGCACCACCTGCCGCACCGCATCGGCGTCGGCCAACGCGAGCGCGTCGGTGTCCGCATCCACCGCGATCGACACCTGCTGCGAGGCCACGACCGGCGCGAACTGCGCCGCCGTCTCGCGTACCACGTCACCCAGCGACACGGGCTCCTGACGCAGCCGCGGTGCGCCCTGCTCGAGGCGCGCATAGCGCAGCACGTTGTCCACCAGCCGCATCAGCCGGCGCGCCTCCTGCACGATGACGCCTTCGGCCATCGCTCGCGCGGCGGCGTCACGCACGCGCCCCAGTTGCAGCGTCTCCGCATACAGCAGGATCTGCGCGAGTGGCGTACGCAGCTCGTGCGACACCGCCGACGCGAAGGTGCTCCGCTGACGCGCATCGGCGTGGTCACGACGCAGGCGGATGAGCAACGCCGTACCCACCGTGGCCGCGATGGCCAGCAGCGCCACGAGCACAGCCAGCAGCACCTGCGGCCCGACCGGCGACAGGGCGAGGCTCGACGCACCCAGCGCGCGCGTGATGGCGAGCCGGAGGGGCCCACCCGCCGTGGCCAGCTCGACGGTAGCCAGCGACGGGGTCAGCGCCTGACCCATGATGGAGCCCGCGCCGGTGCCCCCGGTGACCGGAGCCCGCTGTACAGCGAGCGCCAACCCGGTGCTGTCGACGAAACGGGCGAGCGCGGGGCGCCCCGCCAGGATACGCGTCAGCGCGGCGCGCGCGACGACCGAGTCTGCCGGTGCGGCGGTGATGGCGGCAATGGCAGGCGAGCCTCCCCCGAGAGTGCCGCGCTCGGCCGCGAGTACTGTCGCCAACGGTTCGGCGAGTTCGGCGGCCACGAGCGCCGCCGCTTCGCGCTGCAGGTGCAGCGTCGCCTGCTGCTGCACACGGGCCAGCCCGACGCAGGCCACCACGAGCCACGCCAGCAGGCCCAGCGTGAGGGAGGCCAGCACCGTGAGGTCGGTGCCGGGGGAGCGCGTGGTGGGGGAGGGAGGTGCCAGCATAGCCGAAATACTGCGCCGGCCCGCCGCGTTCGCGACCCCTCTGTGTCAGGAATCGGTCAGACGCGTGCGCGCACGGTCCGCGTCGTCCCACGGTGCGCGCGAGGCGCCCGGCGTGGCGTGCCCCTTGCTGAACGGCAGGCCGCGCTGCTGCGTAACCGCAGGGGTCCGCACGCTGCGGACTGCCAACCCGTCCTATCGGAGCCTTTCCGTGCCCCTTGCCGGTACCCTGCGCAGCACCGTCGGTGCGCTCGTCGCCTCGGCGCTTGCGGTCGCGCCCTCGCTTGTCGCGTCTGCGTTGCTCGCGCCCGCGCTGCTCGCGCCTGCGCCGCTTGCCGCGCAGCAACTCTCGCTCGACACGCGCGACCCGAACCAGAAGCAGGACTCCACCTACTTCCGCAGCTATCGGGAGTGGCTCGCCAACCCGAAGCACGGCAGCCCGCTCGTCGACCACCTGCCGCTGGTCGATGGCATCCCGACGCCGCGCGACGTACTGGGCTATCACGTGGGCGCGCCCCGCACGCTCACGTACTACGCGAAGCAGCTCGAGTACTACCGCGCCCTGGAGAAAGCGTCCAAGCGTGTGAAGGTCGAGACCATCGGCACCTCCGACGAGGGACGCGAGCTGGTGGTGGTCTGGATCTCGAGTGAGGCCAACATGGCGAAGCTCGACCAGAACCGGAAAAACCTCGCGCGCATCGCCGATCCGCGCGGCATGAACGAGACGCAGGTCAGGCAACTGCTCGCGCAGACCAAGCCGCACTACCACCTCATGGGTGGCCTGCACAGCGGTGAGACCGGCCCGTCGGAGACGCTCATGGAGCTGGCGTATCGGCTGGTGGCCGAAACGTCGCCCATCCTGAATCAGGTGCGTGAGCAGCTCTACGTATCCATCACGCCTGCCGCCGATGCGGACGGCCGTGACCGCAACGTCGACTGGTTCTTCCGCGGACTCGAGGCGCAGCAGGCCATTACGACGCCCCAGGCGCCGAGCGCGGCGGCGCCCAACGCGGGTCAGCCCGGCGCACCGGCCGCCGCGGCCGGCGGCCGCGGGGCCGCACCGGGTGGTGGTGGTGGCTTCGGTGGCGGCGCGGTGCCGTACTGGGGCAAGTACGTGTACCACGACAACAATCGCGACATCAACATCAAGCTGCAGCAGATGCGCGCGATCATCGATTGGTACTTCACGGCGTACCCGCCCATCATGCACGACCTGCATGAGGCGCAGCCGCTGCTGTACACCTACACCGGCGGGCCGCCGCAGAACCCCAACCTCGATCCCATCCTGTTCGCCGAGTTGCCGTGGTTCGGCAACTGGGAGATGGCGCAGATGACGAAGTGGGGCATGCCGGGCGTCTACACGCACGCCTTCATGGACGGCTGGTCGCCCGGCTACCTCGGCTCGGTCGCGTACAACCACAACGGCCTCATGAAGATGTACGAGACGCAGAGTGGGCGTGACCTCGACAGCGCGGCCATGGCGGCGGCGCGGCGTGGTGATGCACCGGCCGCGGGTGGTCCGGGCGGCGGTGGCTTCGGTGGTCGTGGTGGCGCGGTGCCCACCGGACGCGGCGGTGCGCAGGAGCGCGAGTGGTATCGTGGCAATCCGATCGGGTTCAACGACCTGGCCACGTTCACGCGTCGCTCCAATGCGAACTACATGCAGACCGGTGTCATCTCGGCGCTGCAGCTTGCGAGCATGTTCCCGCAGACGGTGCTCGAGAACTTCTACACCAAGACACGCAACAGCATCGAGGACGGCAAGACGAAGGCGCCGTACGGCTTCGTGATTCCGCTGCAGCGCGACATGACGCGCGTGGCCGAGTTCGTGAACCTGCTGCGCGTACAGCGCATCGAGATCGGGAAGGCGACGGCGCCGGTGAAGGTCGGCAACGTCACCTATCCGGCGGGTTCGTACATCATCAAGCGCGACCAGCCGTACGGCCGTCTCGCGAAGAACCTCATCGAGCGTCAGCAGTATCCCGACGCGCGCCTCAACACGTACGACGACAGCGGTTGGTCGATGGGGCTCGCGATGGGGCTCGATGTCGTCGAGGTGGCCGACAAGAGCATCCTGGACGCGCCGGTATCGCCGGTGGACAAGGTGGTGCTCAAGGGCATGATCGCGGGCACGGGCAACGCGGCGCTGGCCGTCGCGCACCTGGGCTCCAACAACATGGTCACCTTCCGCTACCTGCTGCGGAACATCCCCATGAAGGTGGCCGAGAAGAGCTTCCAGGCGGGCGACAGCACGTATCCAGCGGGCTCGTTCATCATCGATGGCAAGCACGCCGCAGCGGCGCGCAAGCTCGTCGATTCCCTGGGCCTCACGGCGGCCATGCTGTCGACGGCGCCCACCGTGGCGACGCACGATGCCGACGTGCCGCGCGTGGCGATCTACTCGCAGTGGAGCGGCACGCAGAACCTCGGCTGGTATCGCCTCACGTTCGATGAATTCAAGATCCCGTTCGATCTCATCTACAAGGAGCGTGTGAAGCTCGGCAACCTGAAGAAGGACTACGACGTCATCCTCGTCGCCGAGCAGTCGTTGTCGAAGGCGACCGTGATGCAGGCGCCCGCTGCGCGTCCGGTGCCCTACCAGAAGAACCCGAAGTACAAGTTCCTCGGCATGTACGGGGAGACGGCCGACATGACCGGCGGCTTCGGGCAGGCCGGCGTGGATGCGTTCGCGGCGTTCCTCGAGGCGGGCGGCACGCTCATCGCGGTGGGCGAGAGCGCGCGCCTGCCCATCGAGTTCGGCTGGGCGCGGACGGTGGACAAGACGCCCGTGCCTGGGCTCACGGCGCAGCGGCCGCTCGTCGAGGCCGAGATTTCCCGGCCCGAGCACCCGGTGTTCTACGGCTTCGGCAAGACCTCGATTCCGGTGAAGTACGTCGGCGGTACGCCGTTCAAGGTGGGCATTGCCGACGACGCCAACGTGCTGGCCCGGTACGTGGGCGGCGACAAGGCCGTGTTGTCGGGGCTCATGACCGGCGCCGATTCGCTCAAGAACCGGCCGTTCGCGGTGGACGTGCCCAACGCGGTGAAGGGGAAGGGGCGGGTGCTGATGTTCGCCAACAACCCCATTTACCGGTGGCAGAACCACGGCGAGTTCAACATGATCTTCAACAGCATCATCAACTGGAACGACGCCGGCGGCGCCAAGGAAGAGAAGCCGACGCGGGCGATGCAGCAGTAGGCGCCGGGTCCGGCGCCTGAGGGACTGGGAGGGCCGACGTTCACGGACGTCGGCCCTCTTGGCGTGTGCCAGCGGGATGAGACGGGAAGATCACGCGGGGTGTGCGTGCACATTTCGAGGGTCCGCGGCGATGTCACAAGACGTTCGTGTGCCGTGTAATGTGGACAACGCGTGCGGTCCATCACCGTCTTCGCGCGAACGGTCGAAATGCCACAAATGTCGAAGAATCCACGGGTTGCGCGACTTGCTCGAATGTGTATTCTAGGTGTGCTGAGACAGGTCGCCTCCTGTCATCCACATTTGCACATTCTCCGGACGCTGTCACACTCGTGGCATCGCCGGCGTCGTGTCCGTCACCCTGCGCCCGCCGAGTCCGTATGGAACTCCCCCGGATGCCCTTCGAGCTGGAAGAGAGCGCCCCCCAAAACGCCCGCATGAAGGTCGTGGGCGTCGGCGGCGGTGGCGGCAACGCTGTCAACCGGATGATCGAGGAGCACCTGGAAGGGGTCGAGTTCATCTCGGTCAACACTGATGCGCAGGCGCTCATGAACTCGCGCGCCGACGTCAAGATCCAGATCGGCAAGAAGCTCACGCGCGGCTTGGGCGCCGGCGCGAAGCCCGAGATCGGGCGTCAGGCGATGGAGGAGAACCGCGAGGACACCAAGCGTGTGCTCGCCAACGCCGACCTCGTCTTCGTCACCTGCGGCATGGGCGGCGGCACCGGCACGGGAGCGGCGCCGGTCATCTGCCAGCTCGCGCGTGAGGCCGGGGCCCTGACCGTCGGCATCGTGACGCGCCCCTTCCTCTTCGAGGGGCGCAAGCGCATGCGTCACGCCGAGGAAGGCATCGCCGAGATGCGCAAGCACGTGGACACGATGATCATCGTGCCCAACGAGCGACTGCTGGCGGTGGTGGGGAAGGGGATCCCCTTCCACGAGGCACTCAAGAAGGCCGACGAAGTGCTGCTGCACGCCACGCAGGGCATCTCGCTGCTCATCAGCCAGACGGGCCTCGTGAACGTCGACTTTGCCGACGTGCGCACGATCATGACCGACGGCGGCTCGGCCCTCATGGGCACCGGCATCGGCCGTGGTGAGAACCGCGCGAGCGAGGCGGCCCAGCAGGCCATCGCGTCGCCGCTGCTCGACAACGTGTCCATCTCCGGCGCGCGTGGGGCCCTGGTCAACATCACCGGCGGCGAGGACCTCACCCTCGGCGAGGTCACCCAGATCTCCGATATCGTGCACGACGCCGTGGGCGACGACGCCGAGATCATCTTCGGCGCGGTGCACGAGCCGGCCATGCAGAACGAGATCCGGGTGACGGTCATCGCCACCGGCTTCGACCGGTATGTGCAGACCGGCCAGCCGTCCAAGGCGGTCGAGCCCCCGCAGCGCTGGAACCCCCCGATGGGTGGGACGAAGACGGCCGCCTTCCCCCCTTCCCAGTCGGACCGGGCAGCGGCATCTTCCGCAGGTTCCGCCGCATCAGACGAGAAGGTGCTGCCGTTCCCGAACACCCGGTCCGTTCGTCCGACCGGTGGTGGCCGCCCCGCCTTCGAAGGTGCCCAGCCCCGCCCAACTCGCGTCATGCCTCCGGTGTCGCTCGGCGAGCCCGACGACATGGAGATCCCGACGTTCATCCGGAGACAGATGGATTGACCTCCTCGCGTGGTAGGCTGCTCGTTGCCGCCGTGTGCCTCGGCCTCGGTGCGGCTGCCATTGCGATCGGACGTCCCGTCACGGAACGCCCCGCCGCGAGCGTGCTCGCTGCGGGGCCGCGTGTTTCTGTCGCATCCCGTTGGCGTACCCGCGTCGACACCGTGCGCCGCGGCGAGCCACTCAGCCTCGTGCTGCAGCGGGCCGGGCTCGAGCCGCGCGAGGCGGCTGAGGCGCTCGCCGCCTCGAGTGCCATCGATGCGCGACGCATTCGCGCCGGCACCACGATTACCACGCGCGTCAACCCGGATTCGGGGCAGTCGGAGATCGTGCTGCAGCTCGCCATCGACCGCGTCGTGCGCCTCACGCGGAGCGCGACGGCCGCCTGGACCGAGCGCGAAGAGCGGCTTCCCTGGACCACCGACACGGTCGTGGTCGGTGGGCAGGTGTCCAGCACCCTCGTCAACGCGATCGCCGCGGGTGCCGATGCGTTCCCGTCCGGCGTGCGCACCGAGCTGGCCTACGCGCTCGCCGAAGTCCTCGAGTATCGCGTCGACCTGAGCCGCGACCTGCAGCCCGGTGACTCCGTGCGCGTCATGGTCGAGCGACAGCGCGCACCCAACGGGCTCGTGCGCTCCGGCAACATCATCGCCGCGCGCCTCACCGTGAGCGGCAAGCCTGTCGAGACCCTGCGGTTCGCGCAGGGCACCAAGGCGTCGTACTTCGATGGCGAGGGCAAGGCCATGCGTGCGGCGTTCCTGCATGCGCCACTCGCCTTTCGCCGCATTTCGAGCGTGTTCGGCATGCGTCGTCATCCCATCCTTGGCGTGACGCGCGCGCATCAGGGGCTCGACTACGCCGCCGCCGCCGGCACGCCGGTGCGCGCGCTGGGCAACGGTCGCGTGATCTTCGCCGGCTGGAAGGGTGGATATGGCCGCGTGGTGGAGATCAAGCACGCGAATGGCTTCGTGACCCGCTACGGCCACTTGAGCGCCTTCGGCAAGGGCATTCGCGCCGGCACCATGGTGAACATCTCCGAGACGATCGGCCTCGTGGGCTCGTCCGGCTTGGCCACCGCGCCCCACCTGCATTTCGAAGTGCTCGTCGGCGGCAAGCACCGCGACCCACGCGTCGCGCTGCGCAACATCACCGGTGAGCCCCTCGCCGCCTCGCAGCGGGCCGCGTTCGCGGCACTCCGCAGCCGCATCTTCGCGCAGCTCGATGCGCCGCTCGCGCATGCGCTGCGCGACGCACCCCGCGTCGGTGGCAACTAGCCCCGTGCGTGGCGCGCGCCGCGACCTCGATCGCCCGCGCCGGATCCACACCGCGTGACCCGCTGGTTGCTGGCCGTCGGTCTGGGCCTCGCCGCCGCGTGGCTCGGATATGGCCGCGTGCTCGCATCGCGCGCGACGTCGTCGCAATCCGCCAAGCCCGCGCTGCTGGCTCTGGCCGCGCTGCGCGCGGTCGCCGTGACGCTCGCCGCCGCGTTGCTGCTGGCCGCGCCGTGGGGACGCGCGACACCGCTGGCTCCGCTCGTCGCCATCGATGTGTCACGCTCGACGTTGCGCGCCGCAGGCGACGCGGCGGCCGCCATCAGTAGCTGGCGCACCCGGCTCGCGGATTCGCTGCGCGCCGCCAACGCGCTCCCCACGGCGGAGACGCCGCTCGTGCTCGTCGGCGATTCGCTCCGTGACGCCGATGCCGGCGCCCTGGCCACGCTGACGCCGACCGATGCCGCCTCACGCGTGCGGCCCGCCGTCGATCGCGCCGCGTCGCTGGGGCGCGCGCTCGTGCTCGTCACCGACGGCGAAGTGGATGACCCTGAGGCGCTGCGCGATGCGCCCGCTGGCTCGCGAGTGATCACGTTGCCCGCCGCACCGCGCGTGGATCTCGCGCTCGTCGAACTCGCGGCACCGGCCAGCGTTGCCGGTGGTGACACGCTCACGGTGGGGCTCACGGTCGTGTCCGGTGCGCGCCCGACGGGTGACGCCAGCGTCACCGTGCTGCTCGATGGGACTGCGGCCGCGAGCCTGCCCGTGCCCGCTCTGGGCGCGGCCTCCAGCACGCGACTCACCGCGCGGGTCGCACTGCCGCGCGGCACGCGACAGTCGGTGTTGCAGGCCGCGGTGCAGCTGTCCGGCGATGTGGAGCCACGCAACGACACGCTGGGCGTGGCGCTCGAGGTGAACGACCGCCCCGCGGCCGTGTTCGTCTCCACGGCCCCCGACGTCGATGTGCGTGAGGCGCTCGCGGTGCTGCGCGGCGCGCTCGACGTGCCCACGCGTGCCTACCTGCGGCTGGCGCCCAACCGGTGGAGCGTCGAGGGCACCTTGGCGCCGATCGCGGAGTCGGAGGTGCGCGCACGGGCGCGCGAAGCTGGCCTGCTCATCGTGCACGGTGACACGTCCTGGGGCGCGACACTTGCGGACGGGGCGCGTCCACTCGCACGCGCTCTCTGGGTGCCCGCGCCGCCCACCGCGGCGGCACGCGCCGGGGAGCTGGCGCGCACGCCGGAGTGGTACCCGCTCGATGCGCCGTCGTCGCCGCTGGTTGCCGCGTTGGCGATGCTGCCCTTCGATTCGTTGCCGCCCGTCACGCTGGCGGGGCCGGCCCGCGAGGGCATGCCCGTGCTGCGCGCGCGCCTCGCACGCCGCGGCGATCCGGTGGCGGCCATCAGCGCGCGCGAGGTGGCCGGTGCGCGCACCGTGGTGGTGTCGGGGTCGGGCTGGGCCGGGTGGTCGCTGCGTGGCGGTCGCAGCCGTGACGCCTTCACGGCGCTGTGGGGCGCCCTGTTCGATTGGCTGTCGACCGGACGCGGCGACCTCCGCGCCGCGCGTCCCGTGCCCGGTGTCGTGCGCGAAGGTGACGTGCTGCGCTGGCGTCGCGGTGGCGCGGACTCGGTCGTGGCCGTGCGCATCACGCCGCGCGCCGCGGCGGGCGGCGTTGCCGCTGGCGCCGCCGCTGGTACCGCCGCCGCTGGTACCGCCGCTGCACCGCTCACGGTACGCTTCACGGGGGGGCGCTTCGAGGCGGCCTCCGGCGCGTTGCCGGCAGGGGTGTACGATGTCGCGGCCACCGGCGGCTCGAGCCTGCTCGTGGTGAACCCGTCGCTCGAGTGGGTGCCGCGCGCGGCCGCGGCGTCGGTGTCGACCGTGCGCGAGGCGGGAGCCGCCGGTGACGCGCCGCGACTCCCCGAGCAGTGGTGGCCGTTCGTCCTCATTCTGCTGCTGCTGTCGGCGGAGTGGGTGGGTCGCCGCTCCGTCGGACAGCGCTGAGCCGCGTCGCGGCTCGTCGTTCCGCCTTTCACGTACCGGTATGTCCCGCCTCTTTCGTCGCAAGGACGAGGAGCCACGGCGATCGCTGTGGCAACGCGTCAAGGATATTGTCCGCACCGACATGTCGGTGCTGTTCAAGGGCGTCGACGCAGGCTCGCTCGAGGCGCTCGAAACGCTCCTCATCGAGTCCGACTTCGGCGTTCCCACGGCACTCGCGCTGGTGGCCGAGGTGGAACGGCGCCACCGTCGCGGCGAGGTGAAGACCGAAGCCGAGTTCCGCGCGGCGCTGGCCGACGGCGTCGAGGCGGCGCTCCGGAAGGGCAACGCGGATCCCGCGCTGCTCTGCGCGCCGAGTGCACCGACCGTGCTGCTCGTGGTGGGCGTGAACGGGGCCGGCAAGACGACCTTCATCGGCAAGCTGGCGGCGCGACTGCGCGCGCAGGGGCAGACCGTGCTGGTGGGGGCCGCCGACACCTTTCGCGCGGGCGCGATCGACCAGCTTCGCGTGTGGGCAGAGCGGGCGGGGGCCGAGTTCGTGGGGGGCGCGGCCGGTGCCGATCCGGCGTCGGTGGCGTTCGATGCGGTCGAGGCTGGCGTCACCCGTCAGGTGGACACGGTGATCGTCGACACGGCCGGACGCTTGCACACGAGTGACGACCTGATGACGGAGCTGCGCAAGGTGCATCGCGTGATCGGCAAGCGACTCGCGGGCGCACCGCACGAGGTGCTGCTGGTGCTGGATGGCACCATCGGCCAGAACGCTTTGGCGCAGGCACGCACCTTCTCGGCGGCGGTGCCTGTCACCGGACTCGTCGTCACGAAGCTCGATGGCACCGCCAAGGGCGGCATCGTGGTGGCCGTGCACGAGGCGCTCAACGTGCCCGTCAAGTTCGTGGGCGTGGGAGAACAGGTGGGCGATCTCGAGCCGTTCGACGCGGCCGTGTACGCGCGCGAACTCGTCGAGGCCTGAAGCCGCCGGCGTCATGAGCAGCGCCGACGCCGACGATCGGCGTCGCCGACGGCCGACGGGCCCGGCGCCGCGTCTCACGCTCGACACCCCGGTCACGTACCTCAAGGGCGTCGGGCCGGCGCGCAGCGCGATGCTGGCGCGCCTGGGCATCACCGTCGCTGGGGACCTGCTGCGCCACGTCCCGCATCGCTACGAGGACGCGACCACCGTCACGCGCATCAACGATGCGTCGGTGGGCGCCGATGTGACGGTGCTGGGCCAGGTCATTGCGAAAGGGGTGCTGCCCACCCGCAAGGGACTGCGCGTCTTCCAGGCCGTCCTCCAGGACGCGAGCGGCATGCTCGAGCTGGCGTGGCCCGGGCAACCGTTCCTCGACCGGCAGATCGAGAAGGGCGACTGGCTCCTCGCCACCGGGCCGGTGCGGTTCTTCCATGGCCGTCGGCTGCAACCGCGCGAGTTCGTCAATCTCGGCCCTGAAGAGGAGGGCACAGGCGAGGGGCGGGTGCTCGCGGTGTATCCCTCCACCGAGGGGCTCTCGGTGCGGGTGCTGCGGGCGCTCGTGCTGCAGCACCTCGACGCGCTGCTGCCGCTGGTCGAGGAGCCTCTCGACGCGGCGCTGCTGGCGGCCGCCGACGTGCCGCCCCTGCGCGAGGCGCTCCGCATGGTGCATCGCCCGCAGTCGGTGGCCGAGGCGCATCGCGGACGCGCACGACTGGCGTTCGAGGAGCTGTTGTGTGTGCAGCTGCTCCATCGCCGCGCGAACCAGGTGACACGCACGGCTCGCGGTGGACGCGCGTTCGTCAACCGTCGCCAACTCACCTCGCAATTGCGCGCGTCGCTGCCGTATCAGCTCACGCACGCGCAGGTGCGGGCCGTGCGCGAGATCGTGGCGGACATGGGGAGCGCGCGGCGCATGCATCGCCTGCTGCAGGGCGACGTGGGCGCCGGCAAGACGGTGGTGGCCGTGTTCGCCGCGCTGCTCGCGATGGAGAATGACGCGCAGGTGGCGTTCATGGCGCCCACCGAGCTGCTCGCGGAGCAGCATGCGCGCAGCATCGGTGCGCTGCTCGGGCCGTTGGGGATCGTGCCGGTGCTGCTGACCGGACGGTTGGGCGCACGCGAGCGGCGCGAGGCCCTCACGCGTCTTGCGCAGGCCGGACCGGTGCTCGCGATCGGCACGCATGCCCTGCTGCAGGACGGCGTGACCTTCGCCGATCTCGGGCTCGTCATCATCGACGAGCAGCATCGCTTCGGTGTCGAGCAGCGCGCGCAGCTCAGTGCGAAGGGCGCGCATCCCGACGTGCTGCTCATGAGCGCCACGCCCATTCCGCGCTCGCTGGCGCTCACGCTGTACGGCGACCTCGATGTGAGCGTGCTGGACGAGCGGCCCCCGGGGCGCCAGCCGGTCACGACGGTGGTGCGCCCCGAGGCGGGGCGCGCGAAGGTCTTCGAGTTCCTGGCCGCACAGTTGGACGCCGGGCGTCAGGCGTACGTCGTGTACCCGCTCATCGAGACGAGCGAAAAGGTCGACCTCAAGGCCGCCACCACCATGTTTGACGCGCTCGTGCAGGGGCCGCTCGCCGAGCGGCGCGTGGCGCTGCTGCACGGACGTCTCGCGGCAGATGAACGCGACGACATCATGCGACGGTTTCTCGCCGGCGACATCGACGTGCTCGTATCCACGACCGTCATCGAAGTGGGGATCGACGTCGGCAACGCGAGCGTCATGGTGATCGAGCACCCGGAACGCTTCGGTCTCTCCCAACTGCATCAGTTGCGCGGGCGCGTGGGGCGCGGCGCGGCGCAGTCGTACTGCATCCTGCTGGGCGACGTGGGCACGGAGGCGGCGGAGCGGCTGGCGCTCTTCGCCTCGACGGAGGACGGTTTCGCGATCGCGCGCGCCGATCTCGAGATGCGCGGCATGGGCGACCTGTTCGGCGCCAAGCAGCATGGCCTGCCGGCGTTTCGCATCGCCGATCCGTTGCGCGACGAAGCCCTGAACGAGACGGCACGCGTGCTGGCCGAACAGTTGCTGCAGCGCGATCCGTTGCTCGAGGCGCCGGCGCAGCGCGGCCTGCGCCATCTGCTCACCGTCGGGTACGGCCGAGCGCTCGAGCTGTTCGCCATCGGCTGACGCCGCAGTCCGGACTGCCCTCTGCGACACGTCCGGCGCGTCCGGGCGCGAAGTGGCGCGCTACGCGCGGAGCGCGCACCTTAGGGACCGAAGCAACGGATGAGCACCGCGCGCCGACAGCGCGGCAGGCGTGTCACAGACGGTCCGGAGTGACGTGAACGATTCGGGGCAAGGCGCCGGCGCCCGCTGGCGCGCCGTGGCACTCGCGGCCGCGCTCGGCGTCGCGGGGCACCTGACATTCGACGCGTGGTACCGCGACGCGCTGCTCGCGCGGGAACGGGCGCGCGTGGCCTCGTCTGCGGAGCCGTACGCGAAGGCCGTGCAGGGTGTCTTCGACCGTCGCATCGGGCGGCTGGCGGGGCTGCGCGCGTTCGTCGAAGGGAAGCAGAGCGCCGATGCGGTGTATCGCGAGTTTCCGACGTTCGCGGCCGGACTGCGCGCAGCGGTGACGGATGTGCGCGCGGTGCAGCTCGTGCGCGATGGGCGCATCACGGCGTCGTTCCCGGCGGACGAGGGCGCACGCCTGGTCGGCTACAACCTGCTGCAGCACCCCGATCCCAACGTCGTGGCCGACGTCGTGCGCGCGGGGCGCGTCGACTCCGTCGTGATCACGGGGCCGCTTGCACTGCTGCAGGGTGGGCGCGGACTGCTCATGCGGCAGCGCGTCGCGACGCGGGCGCGTCCCATGCCCGACCTCGTGACGCTGGTGCTCGACGCGGAGGCACTCCTCAACGAAGCCGAGTGGGCACGGCATCCGTCGGAGGTGGGCATGGCGCTGCTGGACCGCGCGGGGCAGGTGGTACGGGGGGAGCCGGAGCGGCTCGGGGACCCGGTGCGGCTGCAGGCGTCCATCGGCGATGGCGCGCTCACCGTCCTTGCGGCGCCCGTGGATGGGTGGGCCGCAGCCATTGCGCCAGACCGTCGGATGGCCCGCATCACGACGGCGTTCATCGCGGCGTTGCTCGTCGCGCTGGCGTGGGGCGTGGGCGGGCGCGAAGAACGACTCGCGGCGGCGGTCGCCGCGCGCACGCGCGCCCTCGAGGAGGCCAATCAGCGCCTGCGCGAAGAGTCGCAGGAACGACTGGCCCTCGAAGATCGCCTGTTGCAGACGCAGAAGATGGAGGCGCTCGGCACGCTGGCCGGTGGTGTTGCGCACGACTTCAACAACCTGCTCACGGCCATGCTCGGCTTCGCACAACTGGCGGAGCAGGCGCTGCGCGACCGTCAGGCGGTCATGCCGGACGAGGCGCATGACGAACGGCAGCTCCTCGAGAGTGTGCAGACCGACCTCGAGGAGATCCACAAGGCGGCCGATCGCGCGACGCTGCTCACCAGGCAGCTCCTCGCGTTCAGCCGTCGTCAGCAGGTGTCGGCGCGCCCGCACGACCTGGTCGGCGTGGTGCTCGACGTCGAACGCATGCTGCAGCGCCTCCTGGGCGCGCACGTCACGCTGCGCACGGAGACGCCCGCGCAGCCCGTGCCCGTGCTGGCCGATGGTGGGCAGCTGGCGCAGGTGCTGGTGAACCTTGTCGTGAACGCGCGCGATGCGGTGCGCGACGGGGGGCAGATCACGGTGCGCGTCGGGACGCGTGACCTCGCGACGGCGGCGACCGGCGCGCTGCAGGGGCTGCCGGCTGGACGGTGGGCGCTGCTCTCGGTGGTCGACAACGGCGTCGGCATGTCCCCGGAGGTGCAAACGCGCATGTTCGAACCCTTCTTCACGACGAAGGCCGTGGGTGTGGGCACGGGGCTGGGGTTGAGCACCGTGTACGGCATCGTGACGCAGGCGGGTGGCCAGTTGTTCGTGCAGAGTGCGCCGGGGGCCGGCACGACGGTGACCGTCGCCTTTCCGCGCTTGTCCGAACTTCCTGCCTCCATGTCCGCACCGGTCCCACGCACGCCTCAACCCCACACCGACGCCCTCGTGCTGGTCGTCGAGGATGAGGCCGGCCTGCGTCGCCTGGTGGCGGAGATCCTGCGGCGCAGCGGCTATCGCGTGGAGGTGGCGGAAGACGGCGTGGCGGCGCTCGCGCACATCGACGGCGGCCTGCGGCCGGCGCTGGTCATCACCGACGTGGTGATGCCGCGCATGGGCGGTCGCGAACTCGCCGAGGCGATCGGTGCCCGCCGCGATCCGCCCCCGGTGCTGTTCATGAGCGGCTTCCAGGGTGGCGAGGCGCTGCCGGACGACGCGCGCCACAGCTTCATCGGCAAGCCGTTCTCGCCGGAGGACCTGGCCACACGCGTGCGGGAGACGCTGGCGACCGTGATCGACTGACGGCGCCGAGCGATCCGCGTAAGGCGATCAGCGTAAGGCGATCAGCGCAACGCGACCAGCGTAAAGCGATCAGCGCCGGCGCGCGGCGGCGACGAGTTGCTCGAGGTGTGCGAGATACCGCTCGAAGGCGCGACGCCCGGCCGCCGTGAGCCGATACGTGGTGCGTGGCGTGCGTCCGGCGAATTCCTTGGCGCAGGCGATGTATCCCGCCTCTTCGAGCTTGCGGGCGTGCACGCTGAGGTTGCCGTCGGTGAGACCGAGCAGGTCCCGCAGCTCGGTGTGCGACTGTGCATCACCGGTCGCGAGGGCCGACACGATCGCGAGACGCGCGCGTTCGTGAATGAGCCCGTCGAGCGCAGGGATCACCTCACTGGCCACGGCGCCCCCGTCGATGGCCGCAAGACGCGGCGTGGGTGGTGACGCGGGTGCGGCCGACGCGCCGTCGACCGCCGGTGGTGCCGTCTTGCGACGTGGCGCCGGTGTCATGATGTCACCCGCCTGATGGAACGCATGGTTCGCCGCATGGTTACCCGCCGTGATGGCGCCAGATGATGAAG
The DNA here is from genome assembly GCA_020161135.1 of Gemmatimonadota bacterium. Taxonomy (GTDB): domain Bacteria; phylum Gemmatimonadota; class Gemmatimonadetes; order Gemmatimonadales; family Gemmatimonadaceae; genus Gemmatimonas. Next base: position 65,782 of record JAIUOB010000003.1, read on the forward strand.
CCTGCGAGGAGGTGAGCGCCGCCGAAGCCCAGCGCCATGATGGCGTCGTGCCACCGGAGTGGCACGGCCAGCGTGACGGCTCCCAGCGCCACGAAGGCGAGTCCAAGGCGAGGCACCAGGCGCACCGCCGAGACCGCACCGGCCGCCACGATGGCAAGCCCGTAGCAGAGCAGCCAGATGGGGACGATGAGCGCGCGGGCCTCGAGACGCCACGCGCCGGCGCTGAGCACCGCGCCCACGAGCAGCGGCGGCACGAGTCCGAAGGCAAACCGCCGCGCCGGTGTGGCCTCGAGCGAGGCGCCGGTTGCGCGCGCCTTGTGCACGAGGGCCACCGCGCCGATCGTCGCTGCGAGCGCGGCGGCGAGGAGCCACGTGACGAGCCATGCCATTGCTGACGGCTGTCGTGCCGCCAGGGGAGCCGCGCCGAGGGCGATGACGCCCATGGCGATGCCGCCGCGCCCCGGCACGGCGGTGAAGTGAGCGCTGCGCGCGACCACATCGCGCACGAAGGCCAGGTCGTCCGCCGCACGTCCCGCGAGGGAGGTGGGCGCGCCGAGCGAGGCAGTGCGTGGCGAGGGGAGCGGCGTCGGGGCGTCCTTCGGCATAACCCGAACACTGTCCCAGGGAGCGCGCGTCGGCAAGCGCTTTGGCTGGCAAAGTCGAAGGTTGCGCGCCGTTGAGGAGCGCTGGCATCGCCGGTAGCTTGCCGGACCCGCTTCCCCCGTACCCGATGACCACTCCCGTGCCCGATCGCCGCGACTCCATGGATTCCACGACCACCCGCATCGCCGACCTGCGGCACCATGTGGGCGCCACCGTCACCGTGCGCGCGTGGGTCACACACCTGCGTTCGAAGGGCAAGCTGGGGTTCGCGGTGATGCGCGACGGCACCGGCGTGATGCAGGCCGTGGTGGTGAAGGCCGAGGTGAGCGATGCCGCGTGGGAGGCGTTCGGGCAGCTCACGCAGGAGGCGAGTGTCGCGCTCACTGGCGAGGTGCGCGCCGATGCCCGTGCGCCGGGTGGCTACGAGATGGGTGTCAAGGAACTCGCCCTGATCGGATCGAGTCCCCTCGACTATCCGATCCAGCCGAAGGAGCATGGCATCGACTTCCTGCTCGACCATCGCGCCTTCTGGCTGCGCAGCCAGCGACAGGTGGCCATCATGCGCGTGCGGCATGAGCTCGAGCAGGCGGTGCACGACTTCTTCTACGCCCGCGACTTCATCCGCACCGATACGCCGATCCTCACGGCCGCCATCGGCGAGCGGGCCGGCCTGTTCAGCACCGAGTACTTCGACGAAGGCACCGCCTATCTCGCGCAGACGGGGCAGCTCTACGGCGAGGCACTCGCCGCCGCGCTGGGGCGCATCTACACCTTCGGCCCCACGTTCCGCGCCGAGAAGAGCAAGACGCGCCGCCATCTCACCGAGTTCTGGATGATCGAGCCGGAGATGGCGTGGTACGACCAGGACGACAACATGGACCTGCAGGAAGCGTTCGTGCGCTACCTGGTCGAGCGCGTGCTCGAGCGTCGGCAGGAAGAGCTCAAGGTGCTCGAGCGCGACACGAGCAAGCTCGATTGCGTGTCGCAGCCGTTCGTGCGTCTCGACTACGGGGCTGCGGTCGCGCTCGCGCAGTCGAAGGGGAGCGACATCACCTGGGGCGACGACCTCGGCGCGCCCGACGAGGCGATGATCGTCGACGAGTACCAGCGGCCCGTCTTCGTCGTGAACTATCCGAAGGAAGCGAAGGCGTTCTACATGAAGGAGAACCCGGCCGATCCGCGCACCGTGCGCTGCGCGGACCTGCTCGCTCCTGAGGGGCGGGGCGAGATCATCGGCGGGTCGCAGCGCGAAGACGACTACGACAAGATCCTCGCGCGCCTCGTGCACGAAGGGCTGCCGGTCGAGGCGTACGGCTGGTACCTCGACCTGCGCAAGTACGGCACCTTCGTGCACTCGGGCTTCGGGCTCGGACTCGAGCGCACGATCGCGTGGATCTGCGGCATCGAGCACATCCGCGAGGTGATTCCGTTCCCGCGGCTCATGGGGCGCATCGCGCCCTGAGTTACGGCTTGTTCTTCTCCTCCCGGATCGCGCGCTCGGCCGCCATGTGAAAGCTGACCACGCCGCGCAGCAGCGCGTTCGTGTACAGCGTGCGATCCGGGATCATGCCGTACACCCCGCTCTTGGCGCTGATGCCGCCGAGGCCGGTGATGAGCGACAGGCTCTTGTTCAGCGCGTTGGCGAATTCCGGTGAGTTGTCCTTGGCCTCGCCAATCGTGCCGACGGAGTCGGCGAGATCGCCGATGGGGCCCTTGAGGGTGACCCATCCCCAGCCGCCCTTGGGCGTGCTGAAGGGCAGGTACACGCCGACGGTCATCTCGGGGAGCACCGAGACCGACGCGCCGCGCGAGGAGATGCCATTGCGCTTGCTCCCGGTGAGCAGCGGCGCGTCGACGAGGTACTCCGGCACCATCAGGCCGGCGTCCATCTCCTTCATGATCTTGCGGAAGCCCCAGCCGTAGCCCTGAAACGGCGGGTCGATGGCCTGCTCGTCGCTCGGGAAGGCCATGAGGTACGTGTTCTTCGACCCGGTCGGTCCGCCGGTCGGGACGCCGTAGATCTCGTCGGGCTTGTACCGCTTCATGCCCGTGACTTCGGCGTGCGACTTGATGTCGTCGTACGTGAGCACGGTGTAGCCGGCGCTCCGCAGGCGAGCCACGAAGTCGTCCTGCAACTGCTTCGCGAGGCCCTGAATGTACGCCTTGTCGAGCCCACCGACGATGAACTTGGCCGTCGCCTTGGCCGTGTTGCCGTCGGTCTCGAAGAAGCGCCCCTGATTGGTGACCGTGAGCGACCCGCGGGCGGAGAGGCGAAGGATCACCGCAGGGACGATGATCTTCTGCATCTCGCGAAGCCCCTTGCCCTTGTCGATCTCGACCCGCTTCTCGAGCGGCACCGGGTCACTGATCACGAGTGCCTCCTGGGCCGCCAGCGATGCGAGCGGCGCCAGAGGAGCAAAGCAGGCCGCGGCGAGGGCGAGCGCGCGCGGGAGATGACGCGAACGACGGGTGGTGCGTCTGGCGAAGGGCATTTCGGCTCCGAGCATCGGGGACGGGGACAGTGAACGGGGCCAACTTCGCGACGCGCTCTCGTTTCATCCTCAACACGTCAACAGATTGCCCCACAAGCACTTGCCCGATACCTTCGCCCCGTGATCTCCCCGCCGTTCCACCTCCGGACACTCGGTCGCCTCGCGCTCGTCGATGCTGCCGGCGTTGAAGAGCCGACGCTCGGGACGCGTCGCCGGAAGCTGGCCGTACTGGCGGTGCTGGCGTTGTCGCGGCGTCCGGTGTCGCGCGACGTGCTGGTCGGCATGTTCTGGCCCGAGCAGCCCGAGGAGCGGGCACGGCACTCGCTGAGCGACACGCTGTCGCACCTCCGGCGCGTGCTGGGCGCCGAGGCGCTGGTCACCACACGCGCCGACGTGGCGCTGGCGCCCGCCGCGCCGCTCACGGTGGACGTCCTGGCGTTGCTCACGGCGGCCAGCGCGCGCGACTGGGACGGGGTGCTCACGCGGTGGCAGGGCGGTTTCGTGGCCGACCTGGCGGTTCCCGGTTCCAACGCGTTCGACCACTGGGCCGATGGCGTGCGCGCGTCGGTGGAGCAGGCGGGGGTGCGCGCGGCGGCGGCCGTGTGTGACGCGCTGGCTGCCGGCGACGCCGACGCGCAGGACCGGCGGCTTGCGGTCGCCGAGCGCTGGCTCGAGGCCGCGCCGTTGTCGGCAGACGCGGCGCGGCATCTGCTCGAGGCGGTGTCCCACGCCGGCACGGCGGAGGCCGCGCAGCGCGCGCTCGATGCGTATCAGCGTCTCGCCCGCCGGCTGCTGCAGGAGCTCGAGGCCGCGCCTGATGTGGCGTTGCAGCCGCTGGTGCAGACGCTGCGCGACCGTGTGGCGGGCGGGCCCGCGCCGTCGCAGCCGGTGACGCCGGATGTCGCGCCGACGCATGACGCGCCGACGCATCTCGCGCCGACGCATCTCGCGCCGACGCATCTCGCGCCGACGCACGACGCCTCGGCACGCCCCGCCCGGGTGTGGGTGCGGTGGGCTGCGGTCGCGGCCGTGCTGCTGGCCGGCGTAGTCACGTGGCCCGTGCTGCGCGATCGACGCGCGGCGGGGGTGACGCGCGAGGACGCGCCCACGGTGTTTGCGAACGCGGACGGGCCGGCGCTGCTGCTCGTCGCCGATTTCGAGACGGGCGGACTCGATCCGGCCGTCGCCCTGGTCGTGGCGGAGGCGGCGCGGCAGGAGGTGGCCGCGCAGCCGCGACTCGATGTGGTCGATGCGATTGCGGTGCAGCGCGCGGTGCGCGCACTCGATGTCGCGACCGGTGTGCCCCTCGACTCGGCACTGGCGTTGCGCGTGGCGCGCGCCACCCGCGCTACGGGCGTGGTGACGGGCGGCGTCCGCGTGAGCGCAGCGGGGATGGTGCTGGACGCCACGTTGGTGACGCCCGCCGGCGAGGCACTGGGCACGGCCACCGCCGTCGCGCGCGACTCCTCGGAGCTGATTCCCTCCGCGGTGTCGCTCGTGCAGCGTCTCTTGTCGCCGGCGCGCGGCGAAACGCGACGCAATATGGAGGCAGCGACCGTCGGCAGTGCCGATCTCGATGCGCTCGCGCGCTACGCCGAGGCCGTGCGCGTGCTCGAACGCGGCGGCGACCGCGACCGCGCCGTCGCGCTGCTCGAAGAGGCGGTCGCCCGTGACAGCACCTTCGCCGTGGCGGCACGGCGCCTCGCACTGATCTACTACCGCGAGGAAGCGACGCGTGACCGCATGGTGCTCCACCTCGCCCGCGCGTGGCGTCACGCTGCGCGGCAGCCGGAGGCGGAACGCGAGCTCACGGTGGGCACCTACCATATGCTCGTGACGGGCGATCACGCCGCGGCGGCGGCGGCGTTTCGTGCCCGTCTCGCGCTGCGCCCACGCGATCGCGCGACCTGGCACAACCTGGGGATGATGTACCAGTACGTCGGCGATGAGCGTCGCGCGGCCGACGCCTACACCCGCGCGCTCGCCGTCGACTCGACCGTCTCGACCACCTGGCTCAACCTCATCGATGCGCACGCCGCCCGCGGCGATACGACGCAGGCATGGCGAACCGTCGAGCGTATGGCGCGCGTGCTGCCGGGGCACGCGGGGCTGTATCTCCGCTCGGGGATGCTGGCGGCGTCACTCGGACAGATGGCGCGGGCCGATTCGCTGTATCGGTCGCTCGCGCGGGCCACGCCGGACGATCCGCGCGAACAGTCCACCGTGCTCACGCTACGGGCGGCGCTGGCGTGGGCCGCCGGCGACTCCACGGGAGGCGACGCGCTGCGCGAGCGCGCGATCGGGCACGACCGTGCGCGACGCGCCGCATCGGCGGTGCTGCGCGGCACGCTCGACCTGGCCGCGTCCGCGTGGTGGTTGCGCGGCGATACGGCGCTCGCGCGCAGGCGCCTGGCCCGCGCGCTGGCCGAGACGCCGGTGACGTCGCTGCCGCCGCTCGATCGTCCATGGCTCGAGGTGGCGACGCTGCAGGCACTCACGGGAGATCCCGACGCCGCGCGGGCGTCGCTCGCGGCGTGGGAGCGTGATGTCCCGCTGTCGCTGCGCCGCTTCGACGTGGGCGCCGCAGAATCCGTGCGGGGCGCGATTGCGCTGGCCGAGCGTCGATACGACGAGGCGATCCGGGCGTACCGTGAAGCCTCGGGGCCGCTGTGTCCCGTGTGCGGCGTCGCGGAACTGTCGACGGCGTTCGACGCGGCGTCACGCCCCGACTCGGCGCGTGCGACGGCCGCGCGCTACCTCACGACGCCGACCGTGCGCCACGCGGACGCCACCGACGGCTGGCATCGGGCGCGCATGCTGCGGCGGCTGGCGCCGTAGCGAGGCTCATTACCCACGACCCAAACCCACGACCCAACAACTGATCAGTTGCTGGGTTGTGGGTTGGGGTACCGGGTCACGGGTTGCGTTCCCCGGCCTTCACCCGGTCCCAGTAGACGTCCTGCTCCTCGAGCGAGAGCGCGGTGAGCGTCTTGCCGTCGGCGGTGGCGAGCGCCTCCATGGCGGCGTAGCGCCGCACGAACTTCGCGTTCGTGCGATCGAGGGCGAGCGCGCCGTGCACGCCGGTCTTGCGGCAGAGGTTCACGACGGCAAACAGGAGATCGCCCAACTCGGCCTCGAGCGCGTCCGGATCGTGCACGGCGCCGGTGTCGGGGTCGAGCAGCCGTGCCACTTCATCCACCTCTTCGCGCACCTTCGCCAGGGGGCCGCGCGCATCGGGCCAGTCGAAGCCCACCCCCGCCGCACGGTCCTGCAGGCGATGCGCGCGGTGCAGGCTTGGAAGGCCCGCCGGCAGCCCGTCCTCGAGCGTGCTGCGCTGCGCCTTGGCGGCCTTCATGCTCTCCCAACTGCGCTTCACCCCGTCGCCGTAGAGGTGCGGGTGCCGCGCATGCATCTTGGCGACGAGCGCACCCGCCACGTCCCGCATGCCGAAGGCGCCGCGCTCCTCGGCCACGACCGCGTGGAAGAGCACCTGCAGCAGGAGGTCCCCCAGTTCGTCGCGCAGCACCGCGTCGTTGCCGCCGGCGATGGCGTCGTCGACCTCATGCGCCTCCTCGATGAGATACGGGCGCAGCGACTGGTGCGTCTGCACGCGGTCCCAGTCGCAGCGCGCGCGCAGGTCCTTCATGAGCGCGAGCGCGTCGTCGAGAGAACGGGGGGTTGGCGCGGTGTGGTCCGACATTGCTCCACCTCGGGGGAACGGCTTGATTGCGGCATGTCCGACGGTCATCACCGCGCCGCAATCTATCCGCGTCATCACCGCGCCTGGCTCGAGGTGGATGGCGCCGCGCTGCGGCACAATGCACGGGTGCTGCGGGCGCGCGCCGGGGTGCCGCTGGTGCCCATGGTCAAGGCCGACGCGTACGGGCTGGGCGCCGTGGCCGTCTGTCGTGCGCTGGGGCTGCCGTTCGAGGGCGCGACGCCACAAGTGGCCGCACCCGATGCGCCGTGGGGCGTCGGCGTGGCCAGCCTCGATGAAGCGGCGGAACTGCGCGAGTCGGGGTGCACCGCGCGCATCCTGTGCGTCACCCCGCTGCTGGCGACGGAGCTCACGCGGGCGCGTGCGCTCGACGTCCGCCCGGCGCTGCATCGCCTTGATGACATCACCGCCTGGCGCCGCCTCGGGGGGGCACCGTGGCATCTCGCCATCGACACGGGCATGGCGCGCGCGGGGGTGCGATGGGATGCCGTGGCACCGCTCGCCGGCGCGCTGCTCGCCGTGCCTCCGGAAGGGGTGTTCACCCACTTTCACAGCGCCGACGACGACCTGGCCAGCCGCGATGCGCAGGACGCCCGGTTCGAGCAGGCGCTGGCGACGCTGGGCGACGCCGTCCCGGCGGACGCCCTGCTGCACCGCGACAACAGCGGCGGCATCGTGAGCCGCACCACGGGCTCGCCGGGGCACCTCGCACGTCCCGGCATCGCGCTCTACGGCGGCATGTTCGACGACGTGCTCGACCTGGCGCCGGTCGCGCACCTGCGGGCGCGGGTGGTCGACCTGCGCGAGGTGCACGACGGGGAGAGCGTGTCGTACAACGCCACGTGGCGAGCGCAGGGCACGCGCTGCATCGCCACCCTCGCGTCCGGGTACGCCGACGGCTACCGGCGGCATCTTTCCAACCGCGGCGAGGTACTCATCCACGGGCACCGCTGCCCGGTGGCGGGGCGCGTCACGATGGACATGACCATGGTCGACGTGACCGACGTGGCCTGCGCCGTCGGGGACATTGCCACGTTGCTGGGACGGGACGGCGATGCCTGTCTCACCGCCGGCATGGTGGGAGCCCGCGCTGACGTGTCTCCGTACGAGCTCCTCGTTGGACTCGCCCTGCGGGTTCCGCGCTTCCACCTCGACCTCGCCCCCGCGTCGCCGTTCTCCGCATGAGCACCGACACCCGCCGGGCCCTGCTCCTCGTCCTCGACGGCGTGGGGTGCGGGGCCGCCCCCGATACCGACGCCTACGGCGACACCGGCAGCGACACGCTGGGCAACGTGGCGCGTGCGGTCGGCGGCCTGTCCCTCCCCAACCTGCAGGCCCTGGGCCTCGGCAATGCGACCGAGGTGGCGGGCGTGCCGCCGGTCGCGGCGCCCGCAGGCGGCTACGGGGTCATGCTGCCGCGGTCGGCGGGCAAGGACTCGACGACGGGGCACTGGGAGCTCGCCGGGCTGCACCTGGCGACGCCGTTCCCCACCTACCCGCAGGGCTTCCCGGCCGAGGTGATCGACGCCTTCGCCCGCGCCACCGGGCGTCCGGTCATCGCGAACTGTGTGGCCTCGGGTACCCAGGTGATCGCCGATTTCGCCGAGGAGCAGCAGCGCAGCGGGGCGTGGATCGTGTACACCAGCGCCGACTCCGTCTTCCAGGTGGCCGCCCACGAGGACTGGATTCCCCTCGAGGAGCTCTACCGGGCCTGTGAGACCGCCCGGGCGCTCCTCGTCGCGCCGCACGACGTGTCGCGGGTCATCGCCCGGCCGTTCGTCGGAACCCCCGGCGCCTGGCGGCGTACCGCCAACCGGCGGGATTACTCGATCGCGCCGCCGGGCCCGACACTGCTGGACCGCCTGGAGGCGGCCGGGGTGCCGAGGGCCGGAGTGGGGAAGGTGGACGACCTGTTCGCGGGGCGGGGGATCACCGCCCGTCACACGACGGACAACGCGGACGGCGTGGCCGCCCTGCACCAGTGGCTGGCCGAGGCACCGCGTGGGTTCTGCTTCGCCAACTTGGTAGATTTCGACCAGTTGTATGGGCATCGGAACGATGTCCCAGGCTTCCGGGGAGCGCTCGAGGCGTTCGATCGCGCGCTGCCCGGTCTCTGTGCTGCCCTCCGGGAGGACGACCTGCTGTTCATCACCGCCGATCACGGGAACGACCCGACGACCAGCTCCACCGACCACGCGCGCGAGCGGGTGCCGGTGCTGGTGGCCGGGCCGCGCGTGCGCGGTGCGGCGGTGGGCGTGCGGGACACCTTCTCGGATCTGGGGGCGACGGTGGCGGAGTGGCTCGGGGTCGCATGGAGCGGTCCGGGCACGTCGTTCCTCGCCAGCGTCGTGCCGCCGGGTCGCGCGTGAGTCCGAAGACCGGGCAGGGAACGGTGGGTTCCGCGATCACCGCCGAGCACCTCGAACGGCTGCGGAGCGCGGCCGACGAGGCGCGCGCCAATGCGTGGTGCCCGTACTCGCACTTCCCGGTGGGCGCCGCGCTCGAGACGGTGAACGGGCAGGTGTTCGCGGGCTGCAACGTCGAGAACGCCTCGTATCCTGCGGGAATCTGCGCGGAGCGCGTCGCGCTGGGCGCGGCCGTGGCTGCCGGAGCCCGCACCTTCACGCGGGTGGTCATCACGTCGGCGGCGGCGCAGCCGACGCCACCCTGTGGCATCTGTCGTCAGGCGCTGGTGGAGTTCGCGCCGTCGCTGGACATCATCGCCGTGACGCCCGACGGGCGCATGGCTTCCTGGTCGCTGGCGGAGCTGCTCCCCGCGCCATTCACGCCTGCTTCGCTCGAGAATGCCTGAGCGCGTCACCATGTCCCGGTCCCGTGGTCGCATCGCCGCCCTGCTGTTGGCAGTGAGCGCGACGATCCTCGCGGCCTGCAGTGAAACCCTCGACGGCGGCGCGGGGTGTCCCTCGCTCTGCCCGACCCGTACCGAGTCGTTCCGCGACACGACGTTCGAGGCGGTCGTGCTCGACACGTCGATCGGCGGGTTCCCGGTCAACGGCCTCGCGCCCTACACGCTGCTCGCGAACCGTCCGGACACGCTGGTCACGCGGATGGTCGTGCGCTTCGACGCGCTGACGCAGACGTTCGCGCCCAACAAGACCGGTATCACCGAGGACATCTCGACGGTGGACTCGGTGTACGTCGTGCTGCCGGTCGACACGACGGGCTCGCGCGCATCGGGGCCGCTCACCATCGAGGCGTTCGACGTCGACACGAGCGCGAGCGACACGGTCGCGGCGGTGGTCGCGTCGCTCTTCCGTGCCGACCGCAAGCTCGGCGCCATGACGGTCACGACGTCGGCCATCACCGACACGCTGCGCTTCGCGCTCGACAAGCAGAAGGTGGCCGCGAAGATCGTCGGCGGCTTCCCGTTGCGCGTGGGCTTCCGCATCGCGTCGGGCACCGGCCAGATGCGCTTCGTGGCGTTCGCGTCGGGCGCGGGCGCGCCGCGCGTCTCGTACGACCCGAACACCGACACCACCTATGCGCCCATCATCGTGGGCGCCAACACGACCATCCAGCTCGCGGCCGCCGAAACCGAGTTGGCGTACACGGTCTACAGCCTCGTCGACGTGGGCTCGCCGGCACCGGGCAGCAACACGCTCACCGTCGGCGGCTTCCCGGCGTATCGCAGCTACCTGCGCTTCGCGGTCCCGGCGCGCATCAGCGACAGCAGCACCATCGTGCGCGCCGACCTGCTGCTCACCCAGCGCCGCAGCCGCTTCGGCAACGCGAACGACTCGGTGGCCATCTACCCGCTGGTACCCACGGCCACGACCGACGTGACCGACCTGCGGCGCGTGCTCGACCTGTCGGCCGATGGGTTCTTCGCCGCGGTCGACTCGACGCGGCTGGTGCCCAGCGACAGCGGCGTGCGCGCGGTGAACGTGCTCACGCTCGTGCGCTCGTGGCCCGCGCTGCCCACCGGGGTGCCGCGCGCGCTGGCGTTCCGCATCGGACTCGAGGGCGCCCAGCCGGCCGAGTTGCGCTTCTTCAGCAGCGAGGCGGCGGCGGGGCTGCGTCCACGACTGCGCATCACCTATCTCCCGAAGTCCGAGTTCGCCATCCCATGACGCGCCCCGTGTTGCGATTCGTCGCCGCCCTGCTGTTCGTGCCCGCGGCCGGTGCGGCTGCGCAGGGCTCGCTCAGCACCTTGGGCTTCGGCTATCCGGTGGGCGGGCTCAGCACGCGCGCCGGCGGCACCGCGGGCGCCTTCGGGGAGTTCGATGCCATCACGCCGCACAACCCGGCGTCGCTGGGTGGCCTCACACGCACCGTCGTGAGCGTGCAGGCGGAGCCCGAGTTCCGCACGTTGAAGCTGTCGGGCGTCAGCGAGCGCACGTCCTCGCAGCGCATCCCGCTCATCGCGGTGGGCTTCCCGCTGAAGAACGGCATCGGGGTGGGCTTCTCGGCCAGCAGCTTCCTCGACCGCTCGTACACCATGCGCACCACGGGCTCGGCCGTCATCGACGGCGCGACGCTCACGACCATCGATGTACTCGATGTGCGCGGTGCCATCGGCGACCTGCGCGGCGCGGTGGGCTGGCAGGCCAACGAGCGCCTGCGCGTGGGGCTCGGCGCGCACCTCTTCACCGGCGACAATCTCGTGGCACGCGAGCGCACCTTCGATGACACGCTGTCCTTCGGCAGTGTGCTGGACAGTTCGCGCGTGACGTACTTCGGCACCGCGCTGTCGGTGGGCGGCGAGGCACGCCTGCTCAAGAACCTCGTCGGGACGCTGTCGTATCGGCTTGGCAACGGGCTCGATGCCCGTGTGCGCGACACGGTGCGCACCCGCGCCGATGTCCCCAATCGCGCCGCCGCGTCGCTACGCTACGACGGCATTCGCGGCTCGGTGTTCGCGGTGTCGGTCGAGCAGGTGGAGTGGTCGCGCATGGCGTCGCTCGGCTCGTCGCTCACGACCGCACGCAACGCGACCAACTGGTCGGTGGGGGCCGAGGTGGCTGGCCAGCGCTTTCGCGGCCTGCCCATGCTGGTGCGGGCCGGCTTTGCGTCGCGCGCGCTGCCCTTCAGCGTCACCAGCGCGGCGGTGAAGGAGTCGCGCTGGTCGACCGGACTCGGCCTCCCCATCGGCGGCGAGGCGGCCACGCTCGACTTCTCGCTCGCGCGCGCGATGCGGTCGATGTCGGGCACTGGCGCCAGGGAGTCGTCGTGGCTCCTCGGCGTGGGGCTGCAGGTACGTCCCTGACCTGCGCCGCGAGCCTGTCCGCATGACGTCCATCCCGACCATCGCGCCGACGACCGACCTGCCAGTGGCGTTGCCCGACGGCGACGGGTCGACCGCGCCGCGTCCGACCGTGTACATCGAGACCTACGGCTGCCAGATGAACGTGGCCGACTCGGAGCTCATGTACGGACGCCTGCAGGCGAGTGGCTACACGCCCGTCGACGTGCCCGACGGCGCCGACGTGATCCTCGTGAATACTTGCGCCATTCGCGAGAACGCCGAGACGCGGGTGATCGGCCGGTTGGGTGAGCTGCGCCGCTTCATGAAGCGCGACACCATCGTCGGCGTGACCGGCTGCATGGCGCAACGCCTCGGCCCCCGCGTGCTCGAGCAGGCGAAGCACGTCTCGATCGTCGTGGGCCCCGATGGCTATCGCGCGCTGCCGGCGCTGCTCGATGGCGCGCGGCGCGGGGAGAAGTTCACGGCCACCGACTTCGACCTCGAGGAACACTACGAGGACGTCGTCGCGCGCCGTTTCGAGGGCGTGAAGGCGTGGATTCCGGTGCAGCGCGGCTGCGACTATCGCTGCACGTACTGCATCGTGCCCACCACGCGCGGCCCGGAGCGCAGCCGCAAGCTGCCCGACGTGGTGCGGGAAGTGCAGCAGGTGGTGGAGCAGGGACTCACCGAAGTGGTGCTGCTGGGCCAGACGGTCAACTCGTATCACGATGGTGCGCACGACTTCGCCGACCTGCTGCGCGCGGTGGGCGCGGTGGATGGGCTGCGCCGCCTGCGGTACACGAGTCCGCACCCCAACGACTTCAGCGACCGCGTCGTCGAGGCGATGGCCACGACGCCGGCCGTGTGCGAGCACGTCCACCTGCCCATGCAGAGCGGCTCGACCGCGATGCTCAAGCGCATGCTGCGGCGCTACACGCGTGAGGACTATCTCGCCTGTGTCGAGCGCCTGCGTGCGGCCATTCCCGGCCTCGCGATCACGACCGACATCATCGTGGGCTTCCCGGCCGAGACGGACGAGGAGTTCGCCGACACGCTGGACCTGTGTCGCACCGTGCGTTTCGACGATGCGTTCATGTTCAAGTTCTCGCCGCGCGAAGGGACGCCGGCCACGCGCATGCCGCCCGAGTGGACCATCCCGGACGACGTGGTCGCGGCGCGTTTCGACCACCTCGTGCAGACGGTGCGCGGGATCTCCCGCGAGAAGAACCTCGCGCGGCTCGGCGACCGCTGCGAGGTGCTCGTCGAGAAGGTCGCGCGTGACGGGGAGCTGCTGCAGGCGCGCTCGCGCGACTTCCGCACGGTCATGGTGCCCGCCGACGCGGCGCGCATCGGCGACTACCTCACCGTGCAGCTCACCGGGACGACCGGCGCGACGTTCACGGGGACGCCGGTGACCGCGGCCGAGTCGGACGCGACGGACACGGTGCGCCCCGCGCCGCGCGCCCAGCTGCCGACGCTCTGACACGTCGTCGCGGGTCCAGCGGTCGCGGCGAGGGCTCGCGCGACCGTCGTGCGTTGTCGTGATGCCGCACGCAGTATTTCGATGACGGGCGCCCGCGCGGCCTGACGCATCGTGCCGCATGCCCCTTCTCGTGCATGCGGTGGCGTGGTGGCTGCTCGGGCTGTGGGGTGGCCAACTGCTGGCGGAGTCCGGTCGCGCGATCGCGCCGGTGGCCGGCGGGGTGTTCGCGGCCGCGCTGCTTCCCGTGCTGGTCGGGGTCGCGCAGCGCCGCGGCGCACGTCGCATTGCGCTGCTGCTGGCACCCGCCGGCCTGCTCGTCGCGTACGCCGCAACCCGTGCCCGCGACGCCTGTCGCGCGCAGCTCATCGCGCGTGTCGCGACGGGGGCACCCGTGTGGTTCGCGCCGGCCGACGACGCGCCGAACCGCGGCATGCTCGCCGATGCGCCGGTGGCGTCCACCTGCGCGTCGCCGGCCTCGGTGCAGTGGGCGCCGACGCGCGGCGTGTCCGTGGACGCGCCCCCAGGCGTGTCCCCATCGCCATCGTCACGGGTTCCCGCAATCGTCCCGCTGCGCGGACACGCGGTGCGCACCCCGCGTGGTGTGCGTCTGCTCGATGCGCGACACGACACGGCCGCCGCAGCACCACGCGCACGACGCCCGTGGCGTGACCGACTGCGCTTTCGCGCCGGCGCCGCCATCGATCGCCACTTCGGCGCACGAGCACCACTCGTCCGCGCGCTGCTCATTGCCGACCAGGATGGCATCGCCCCTGCGGTGCGTGATCGCTACGCGGACGCCGGACTCGTTCACCTGCTCTCGGTGTCGGGGCTGCATGTCGCCATCATCGCGGGGGCCATCGCCACGGCCGGCAGCCTGTTGCGCATCGGGGCGGCACATGTCGAACTGGGCGCGCTGTGCATCGTCGCCGCCTACATCGCCCTGCTCGGTGCACCGCCCCCGGCGCTGCGCAGCGGGGTCATGCTCGCCGTCATGCTACTGGCCAAGCGTTGGCAGCGCCCGGTGCATCGCTGGACGGCGCTCGCGCTCGGCGCTGCCGTGCCCACGGTCGATCCGCTCGTCGTCACTGACCTCGGCTGGCAACTCAGTGTTGGCGGCATGGCGGCGCTCCTCGCCGCCGGAGCCGTGCGCACCACGCTGCGGCGCGCCGCGCAGTGGGAGCCCGGCGTGAACGACGCGCCCGCCCCGTGGCCCACGCGATGGCGACGGGCGGTCGTGCGCGCGCTCGGCCGGCAGCGTGGCGTGCGCGGGTGGCTGGTGGCCGAGTGCACGACGGGCACCGTGGCCGTGCTGCTCACGGCGCCCATCATCGCGTGGACGTTCCAGCGGGTGAGCGTGGTCGCACCACTCTCCAACCTGGCGGCGGGGCCGGTCGTGGCGCTGTTGCAGCCCATGCTGTTCCTCGCGCTCGTGCTGGCCCCCTGGCCCGGTGCCGCGCAAACCGTCGCCGACGCCTCGCAGCCGCTCATGGCCGCGCTCGACGCCGTCGCCGGCATCGCGGCCTCGCCGGCGTGGGCGGTGTGGCCTGTGGCGCCCACGCTCAGCTCCGCGCTGTTGCTCGGCCTTGCCGCAGTAGTGCTCATCCGCGCCAGCGCGGCGCGGCATCGTGGTCCCTGGTGGGTGGCCGCGGCGGCCATCGGCGTGCTGGCGGTGTGGGCACCGCTGCTATCACGAGGCTCGGGCACCCTTGAACTGCATGTGGTGGACGTGGGGCAGGGGGACGCCATCGCCGTGCGTACCCCGCGCGGGCGCTGGGTGGTCATGGACGCCGGACCGAGCTGGGAGGGCGGTGACGCCGGGCGCCGAGCGGTCGTGCCGCACATTCGGCGGCTGGGCGGCGCGGTCGACCTGTTCGTGCTGTCGCATCCGCATGAGGATCACGCGGGTGGCGCCGCGGCGGTGGTGCGCCTGCTGCGCCCGCGGGCCTGGTGGGAGGCCGCCTATCTCTCCACCAGCCCGGGCTATCGTGCGGCGCTGGCGGCCGTGGCCGAGGAGCGGGTCGCGTGGCGGCAGGTCGATCCCGGTGACGCCCAGACCATCGACGGGGTGACGTTCACGGTCCTCGCACCCGACCGCGTCTGGACCGCCGCGCAGGAGAACGCCAACGAGACCTCGGTGGTGCTGCAGGTGCGCTATGGAGCCCACCGCTTCCTGCTCACCGGCGACGCCGAGGCTGGAGAGGAAGCGTGGCTGGTGGCGCAGTACCCCGCCGAAGTGCTGGCGTCGGACGTGCTCAAGGTGGGGCACCATGGCAGCCACAGCAGCTCGTCGCCCGAGTTCCTCGACGCGGTGCGGCCGCGCCTTGCGGTGGTCTCGCTGGGGGCGGGGAATCGCTACGGACACCCCGCGCCCGCCACGCTCGCGGCCTTCGCGGACCGCGGCATCCCTGTACTGCGCACCGACGTGGAGGGCACCCTGCTGGTCCGGAGCGATGGCCGGGTCCTGACGGCCGAGACCCGCATGGAGCGCTGGGTGGTGCCGCCATGACGCACCTCGAGGCGTGACAGCTCCAGGCGCGCATCGTCCCTCCGGTGCGCGATGTGCGCCGCGCTCTTGCCCCACCTTGCCTGTGACCGTGAAGTTACGACGAGTCACCGGATCGGCCCTTCCTGCCCCTGGAGCCCCACCGTGGTCAAGCATACTGCCACCTCCGTCGTCACGATCGAGCGCTTCATCATCGAGCAGGAGCGCATGTTCCCGGAGGCCACCGGCGAGCTGTCCGGCATCCTCTACGACATGGCGCTCGCCGGCAAGATGATCGCGAACAAGGTGCGCAGCGCCGGCCTCGCGGACATCCTCGGCGCGACGAGCAACGAGAACGTGCAGGGCGAGGTGCAGCAGAAGCTCGACGTGATCTCCAACGAGATCATCGTCAAGGCGTTCGATCACGGCGGCCGGCTGTGTGCGATGGCGTCGGAAGAAGAGGCCGACATCATCCACATCCCCGAGGGGTTCCGCAACGGCAAGTACGTGCTGCTCTTCGACCCGCTCGACGGTTCGTCGAACATCGACGTGAACGTGCCCGTCGGCACCATCTTCTCGGTGTTCAAGAAGATCACGCGCGGCACGCGCGGCGAGATGGAAGACCTGCTGCAGCCGGGGCGTCGCCAGGTGGCGGCCGGGTACGTCATCTACGGCTCGAGCACCATGCTCGTCTACACGACGGGGCAGGGGGCACACGGCTTCACGCTCGATCCGTCCATCGGCGAGTTCCTGCTCTCGCATCCGAACATTCGCATCCCGCAGCGCTCGCGGTACCTGTCGGTGAACGACGCGTACGAGCAGTACTGGCCCGAGCCGACGCGTGCGCTCATGCGCCGCTACCGCGGCCTCGACGGGCAGCACAAGTCGCTCAACGTGCGCTACGTGGGCTCGCTCGTCGCCGACTTCCATCGCAACCTCCTCGGCGGTGGCGTCTTCTGCTATCCGGCCAACGAGAAGAGTCCCAACGGCAAGCTGCGCCTGCTGTACGAGGCCAACCCGCTCGCGTTCATCGCCGAGCAGGCCGGGGGCATGGCCACCGATGGATGGGGGAGCATCCTCGACATCGATCCCACCGAGCTGCACCAACGCACGCCGCTCTACATCGGCAGCAAGGCCGAGGTGGAGATGGTGAGCGAGTTCCCGCTCCCCAAGTACGTGGCGCCCGGCATCCCCGAGCGTCGCGGCGCCGGGCGCAGCGCCGGCGCCCCACCCGCCCCGATCGCCGGCTGACCGACAGCGGCTGACCGAGAGCGGCTGACCGAGAGCGGCTGACCGAGAGCGGCTGACCGCAGCATGGCGCGCCCCTAGATTGCGCGCCATGAGCGAACGCCTGTCGCCTTCGGGCCTCCCCGTCCCCGTCGTCGCGCGCCCCGCCGACGCACCCGTCGACTACGCCGCCGACCTCGGCGATCCGGGGCAGTTTCCCTTCACGCGTGGCGTGCAGCCCACGATGTACCGTGGGCGGCTGTGGACCATGCGCCAGTACGCCGGTTTCGGCACGGCGCAGGCCACCAACGAACGCTTCCGGCTGCTCCTCGACAAGGGGCAGACGGGGCTCTCCGTGGCGTTCGACCTGCCCACGCAGATGGGCATCGATTCCAGCTCGCCGCGCGCGCTGGGCGAGGTCGGGCGCGTGGGCGTCGCCATCGACACGGTCGAGGACATGCACGTCCTGCTCGATGGCATCCCGCTCGACAAGGTGTCGACGAGCATGACCATCAACGCGACGGCGTCGACGCTGTTGGCGATGTACATCGTCGTGGCCGAGGAGCGCGGCATCGCGCGTGCGCAGCTCTCGGGGACGGTGCAGAACGACATCCTCAAGGAGTACATCGCGCGCGGGACGTACATCTATCCGCCCGCGCCGAGTCTCGCGCTCACGGCGGAGATGTTCCGCTTCTGCGCCGCCGAGGTGCCGCAGTGGAACCCGATCTCCATCTCGGGCTACCACATTCGCGAAGCCGGTGCGACGGCGGTGCAGGAGGTGGCGTTCACCTTCGCCGATGCGCTGGCGTACGTGCAGGAGGCGGTCAATGCCGGGCTGCCCGTGGATGCGTTCGCGCCGCGACTGTCGTTCTTCTTCGCGGCCCACAACGACCTGTTCGAGGAAGTGGCGAAGTTTCGCGCCGCGCGCCGCCTGTGGGCGCGACTCATGCGTGAGCGCTTCGGCGGCAACGACCAGAGCTGCCGCATGCGCTTCCACACGCAGACGGGTGGCGTGACGCTCACCGCGCAGCAGCCGCTCAACAACGTCGTGCGGGTCACCGTGCAGGCGCTGGCCGCCACGCTGGGCGGCACGCAGTCGCTGCACACCAATGGCTATGACGAGGCGCTCGCGCTGCCCACGGCCGAGGCGGCGACGCTCGCGCTGCGCACGCAGCAGATCGTCGGCTACGAGAGCGGTATCGCGCAGACCGTCGACCCGCTCGCCGGCAGTTGGTACGTCGAGCAGCTCACCGATGCCGTGGAGGCGGGCGCCCGCGAACTGCTGGCCAAGGTGGACGAGCTGGGAGGCGCCGCCGAGGCGATTCGCGCGGGCTTCTTCCAGGAGGAGATCGGTCGCAGCGCGTACGCGCACCAGTTGCGTGTCGAGGCCGGCGAGACCGTGGTGGTGGGCGTCAACCGTTTCGATGACGGGCAGGCCCCGCCCATCATTCCCGCGCCCGACTTCTCGGCCCTCGAGCGCGACCAGGTGGCGCGCCTCGCTGCGGTACGCGCGCAGCGCGACGCCAACGCGGTCGAGCTGGCACTGCAACGCCTCACCGAGGCGGCGCCGGCGTACCTGGGCGCCTCGGACCGCAGCGCGCGCCCCGCGCTCATGCCGCTCATCATCGATGCGGTGCGTGCGCGCGCCTCGGTGGGCGAGATCGCCGACCGGTTGGAAGGGGTGTGGGGGCGGTACACCCCGAGTCTCTGACATGTCCTGCGGCAGCGTGACGTGGAGGCGCGCATGAGTGCGCATGGGAGGCGCGCGTGAGCGCGCAAACGCCGGACGGCGGCACCACACCGCCGCGCACGCTGCCGGTGCTGCGGGCCATGATCGACGCCCTCGATCGCGAGCTGCTGCAGGTCATGGCGCGGCGCATGGCGCTCGTGGCGGAGGTGGCCGAGTTCAAGCGCGCGCACGGCATTCGCATTCGCGACGCGCAGCGTGAAGCCGACGTGCTGCGTGATCGTCACGAACGCGCGGTCGCGCTCGGCCTGCCCCCGGGCGAGATCGAATCGATCTTCCGCGTGCTGCTGCGCTCGAGTCGCGATCACCAGGCGACGCTGCGGGCCGAGATTCCGCTCGACGAGCGTCCGCGCACCGTCGCGGTGGTGGGCGGACACGGCAAGATCGGACGGCTGCTCGTGCGACTCTTCGGCGACCTGGGGCATCAGGTGCTCGTGGTCGACACGGACACGGCGCTGGGGGCGACCGATGCGGCGGCCGCGGCCGACGTGACCGTGGTGAGCGTGCCCATCGAGCACACCGAGGCGGTCATCCGCCTGGTGGGGCCGCACGTGCGCGAGGACGCGCTGCTCATGGATGTCACCAGCATCAAGGCCGCGCCGGTGGCGGCCATGCTGGAGGCAACGCGCGGCAGCGTGGTGGGCACGCACCCCATGTTCGGCCCCAGCGTCCACACGTTGGAGGGGCAGCGCATCGTGGTGTGCCGGGCGCGCGGCGACGCGTGGGCGGAGTGGGTCGCGCACACCTTCGCGGCGCGCGGGCTCGTGGTCACCGAGGCCACGGCGGAGCAGCACGACCGGGTCATGGCGGTGGTGCAGGTGCTCACGCACTTCCAGACGCAGGTGCTGGGGCTCACCCTCGCGCGCCTCGGTCTCCCGCTGGGCGAGACCATGCCATTCACCTCGCCGGCGTACCTGCTCGAGTTGTACGTCGCGGCGCGGCATTTCGCCCAGGACCCGGCGCTCTACGGCTCCATCGAGATGCGCAATCCGCGCACCGGCGAG
The DNA here is from genome assembly GCA_020161135.1 of Gemmatimonadota bacterium. Classification (GTDB taxonomy): domain Bacteria; phylum Gemmatimonadota; class Gemmatimonadetes; order Gemmatimonadales; family Gemmatimonadaceae; genus Gemmatimonas. The sequence continues at coordinate 85,744 of JAIUOB010000003.1, forward strand.
GTCACCGCCGCCTTCCATGAGGCGGCCCGCGAGCTGGCCGACGTGATCGCGCGCGGGGACCAACCGGCCTTCGCCCAGTTGTTCGGTGACGTGCGCGCCTTCTTCGGGGATTTCACGGAGGAGGCGCTGCACCAGTCCAGCTTCCTCATCGACCGCATCGTCGAACGTACCTGACGTCCCGCAGTCGCTTCCCATGCCGTCGCCCGCCCTTTCCGGAGGTCCCGCCATGCCTGCCCCCTTCCGTCGCCGCCTCACCGCCGTCATCGGCGCGGTGCTTGCCCTGAGTGCCCTCACCGCCGCGCTGCGACGCGCCGAGTGGGGTGGGGCCATTGCCGGACGCGATGGGCGCAAGGTGACCGGTATCGCCACCGTGAAGCCCACGGCCGACGGCAGCGGTGCTGACGTTCTGGTCACGCTCGACGGCGACACGCCGGGGGCCACGCGCCCCTGGCACATCCACAGCGGCACCTGCGCGAAGGCGGGCGGGGTAGTGGGCGGCGCGCGCGCCTACACGCCCATGGCCATCGACGCCAAGGGACACGGCACCGCCAAGGCGACGCTGCCACAAACGCTGCCCGACACGGGTACCTACTACATCAACATCCACGACTCGGCGGCAGCCATGGGCATCATCGTGGCCTGCGGCGACCTCGCCAAACGCTGACCCGGCTACCTTTCGACCATGTCAGGAACACTGCCCGCACCTCACAGAACCGCTCGCGCAGGGCGCCGCCGCGGCGCCGCCCGCCCGGTCGGTGCCGCCTTGGCGGCGCTTGCCCTTCTCTCCCTTCCGCTCGGCGCGCAGGAGCGTCAGACCCTCCAGCAACGGGCGGCCCGCGAGAAGGCCGAGCAGGCCGACCGCGCCAATGCGCTGGCCGTCATCGACGGCATTGTGACCGACACGCTGCTGCAGCCCCTCGGCGCGGCCGATGTGACGGTCGTGGGGGCCGGCGCCCGTGTCGTGACGGGCGAGAACGGACGCTTCCGCATGCTGCAGGTCCCAGCCGGTCAGTACCTGCTGGTGGTGCGGCGCGTGGGCTATGCGCCCACCTCCGGCATCATCGATGTGCCGGCGGCCGACACCCTGCGCGTGTCGTACACGCTGGCCCGCAGCGTCTCCATGCTGGACACCATCCGCGTGAAGGAGCAGCGGGTGTCCATGCGCATGCTCGAGTTCGAGCAGCGTCGGTCGCAGGGGGTGGGGCAGTTCATCACCCGTGAGGAGATCGAGCGGCGCGGCTCACTGCAGACCAGCGACTTCCTGCGGTACATGCGTGGCGTGCAGGTGTCGACCAATACCACGCAGGCCTTCGCCGGCACGCAGGTGTTCTCGCGGCGTGAGGGCGGCGGCTTCAGCAGCGATCAGCAGCAGCAGTACTGCCCGATGCAGGTCGTGCTCGACGGCATCATCCTGCCGCGTTACTTCAACCTCGACCTGCTGCCGCCGCCCAAGCAGATCGCGGGCATCGAAGTGTACAGCGGCGCGGCCACGATTCCTCCGCAGTTCGGCGGCCCCGATCGCCGGTGCGGTGTCGTCGCGGTGTGGACGCGCGACGGGTACTGATCCGACACGCTGGTCGCGGTTCGCCGCTCGCGGTCACAACGCAAAAGAGCCGGTCCCTCTCACGAAGGACCGGCTCTTCTGTCATGCGACCATCAGGTCCCGATCAGCAGCCCGGGCCCGCGAGGTTGCCGGTCTTGCCGGCACGCACGAGGCACTCGGCCTGCGGAATCGGCTGCACGCGCGCCACGAAGTGGGCGTTCGTGCCCGTCGCGATGTCGAGCGGGAGCTGGCTGAGACGGCCGTAGCGGCGCATGTCGATCCAGCGGTGCCCTTCCATCATGAGCGAGTAGCGCTTGTTGTACAGCAGTTCCGTCAGCACGTCGGCATCGGTCGAGGCCGCGGTGAGCGACGACGCCGCCAGACCGCCGGAGCTCTGGCGGATCTGGTTGATGATCGCGATGGCGCCCGGCTTGTCGCCGGTGGCCAGCAGCGCCTCCGCGCGGAGGAGCAGGAGCTCTTCGTTGCGGATGATCGGGATGCTGTTCGACGTGGTTGGATAGATGTTGAAGCCGAGCGTCGACTGCACGCCGAGACCCTGCGGCGCCGTGCGAGCCGCGCGCGTGCCGAGCTTGGCCGTGAAGCGATCGTCGTTGTCGCCGTTGGCCTTCTTCTGCACGTCCGTCTGGAAGCTCATGTGAGCGTACAGATCGGTGTTGGTCGCCGCGTTGAGCGGATTGACGGCGTCACCCGACGAACCCGAGTACGGGTGCGAGGGGCCGACGTCGAGCGCGGTGCGGGTGGTCGCCCCGGTGTTCAGGAACGAGGCCGACAGCGCCGTGAGCGCCCGCTGCCACGCCGCCGAGCCACCGCCCGACGTCGCGTAGTAGGCCGCTGCACGCGCCGCGATGGCGCGGTTGAACTGGCGGAACGTCGTCGGCGTGTTGAAGCCGGCGAAGCCCGCATGCATGGTGAACGGGAAGGCGCTGCCACCCGCGGCCAGGTTCGCCGACGCATCGTCGAGCGTGCCGAGGATGTACTTGTACGCCGAATCCCGGGTCACGAAGCCCGCCAGGTCCGACGCGTTCTGCTTGATCTCGACCACAAGACCGAGCGTGTCACGCGTGGAGATGACGTACAGCAGCTCGAGGGCCTCGAGCGTCTTGGCGAAGCCCAGCGCGGCATTCTTCTGCTCAGCCGACAGCACCGTGGAGGCGCTCGCCGAGTTCTTGAAGTTGAAGATGTCGCGCAGGTTGCCGTACTGGGTGCCCCAGTTCTCGACGGCGAATCCGGCGGGGTCGATGCGGTTCGACCCCGAGATGCCGATGAGGTAGGCCGACGTGTTGCGCCCTTCCTGCGGCGTGTACACGTAGGCCTCGCGGCCGAAACGGCCGGTGGAGGTGATGAAGGCGCCGCGACCGTTGCGGAGCTGCCGGAGCAGGCCGGTGGCCTGCAGCTGCAGCGCCTGCGGGTCGGCGGCGGCCGCCGCCACCGTGGGCGTGTTGGGGTTGGTGATCTCGAGCTGATCGGAGCTGCAGGCCGCCAGCGCCGAGAGCGTGACCAGCGCGCCAGCGGCGCGCAGCAGCGTATGGGACGTCTTCACGGAGTGCGTGGTCGTCTTGAAGGTGGTCGTCATGGGATCAGAACCCCAGGTCGACGCTGAAGAAGAACTGCCGGCTCGACGGGAACGGCGCGAGGTCGATGAACCGGTTGAAGTTCGTGTTGCCGAAGTTGTTGAACTCCGGGTCGAAGCTCCAATACTTCGAGAAGATCGCGAGGTTACGGCCGCTCAGGTTGAAGCGCATCGAGCGCGCACCCGGCACCTTCTGCGCCCACGAGTCCGGCGCCTGGAAGTTGACCGTCACTTCGCGGAGCTTCACGTACGAGCCGTTCTGGATGTAGGGGCGGATGTCGCCGCCATTGAACGTCTCGTAGCGCGCATCACCCTTCTCCACGAAGTCCTTCGACTGACCACCCTCGTCCCAGAGGTTGTTGGTCATGTTCGAGACGAACCCACCGTTGCGCCAGTCAGCGAGCACCGAGAACGTCAGGCGCTTGAAGCTGAAGTCGTTGTTGAACGTGGTGGTGTGGATCGGGTTGCTGTCGTACAGGATCGTGTCGCGGATCGCGCCGTTCACACCCAGGGGCGCGTTGCCCCAGATGTACGTGGAGCGCGTGTTGGCCGCGATGCGGTTGCGGCCGTAGGCCGCGCCGAACGAGCCAGGCACCGCGAACGCCGGCACCGGGATGTTGTCGGTGAACTGCGCGTTGGTGTTGTAGATGACCCGCGTGGTCCACTCGAAGCTGCCGCGACGGAGCGGCACCGCCGACAGCACGCCTTCGGTGCCGAGCACCGAGAGCTGGCCACCGTTGATGATCTGATTGCCGAGCCCCGACGACGGCGGCAGCGGGAAGGTGAGGAGCAGGTCCTCGATGCGGCGCTGGTAGCGGCTGAACTCGACACCGAGGCGGCCGCCGAGGAACGTCGCGTCGGCACCGAACTCGAGCTCGTTCATGACCTCGGGCTTGATGCCCGTGTTGCCCAGCGTACCGGCCGAGACCAGCGAGCCGTTGCCGCCGATGAGACCACCGTCGGCGTACAGCACGTCGCGGTCGGCCCAGCGCGGACGGTTGCCCGACTGGCCCCACGCACCACGCACCTTGAACTCGTCGATCTTGTCGGTGAACGGCTTCACGAAGCGGTACGAACCCGAGAACTTCGGGAACGCGTAGAACTTCTCGCGATCACCGTTTGCGCTCGAGCGGTCGGCGCGGAGGCCGGCGTTGAGCGAGAGCTTCTCGTCCAGCAGGAGGAGCTGCTCGTTCACGTAGTACGACTGGTCGCGGAACTCGGTCTGCTGGTTCGTGATCGCGAGGTCGGTCGCGCCGAGGATGATCTTGCGCGTGGGCAGCAGGCCGCGGCCGCGCAGGCTGTACTGGTTGAGCTTCTGGGTCTCGTACGACGTACCCACGGACGTGGTCGCCGACGTGAGCCACTTCCACCCCGGCGTGTACGTCCACACCGCATTGAGCCCCTGGTTGAACTGGAAGCTCGAGGCGTTCACCTGGTTGGCCGTGCCGAGGAAGCCGTCGGCCGGCTCGAACTGCAGGTAGTTGGGCGCGTACTGGTAGCCTTCCTGCTGGAAGCGGTCGACGCCACCGAGGTACGAGATCTGCACCGAGTTCTTGGCGGTGCTGAGCGCCGTGTAGCCGACACGCACCGAGCCCGCCTGACGCCACACCGACTCGGTGTTCTCGGCCACGGAGAACACTTCCATCGGGTTGGAGGTGCCGTTGCCCGGCACCGCGCTGCCCGTGTAGAACGGCATGCGGACGAACCGGCCGCCGGCGTCCTTCTTGGTGATGTCGATGATCGCCGGGTTGTAGCCGAGCGAGTACATCGGGCTGATGCCCGAGTTGTCGTTGTTGCCGAAGCCGCGCTGGAAGAAGTTGCGCGTCACGTCGATGCCGGCGCTCACCGTCCACTTGGTGCCGAGCGTCTGGTCGAGGTTGATGCGACCACCCGTGCGGCGCGCGCCGGTGTTGATCGCGATGCCCGACTCCTGACGGTCGTTGAGCGACGCGAAGTAGCGCGTGTTGTTCATGCCGCCCGCGGCCGACAGCAGCGTCTCCCACGACGGGTCGGTGCGGCCGTAGATGTCCTGCTGCCAGTCGAACGACGGGCAGGCGCCCGAGCCGCAGACGGCCTTGGCGATGGAGTCACCCAGCGTGCCGCCGACGTACGGCTTCACTTCGTTGTAGCTCGAGAACGCCCGGTGGCCGAGCAGGCGCTGGGCCTGCTGCGTGCCGACGCGCTGCACCACGTTCCAGCTCGGACGCCCCTGGCGGCCACGCTTGGTCGTGATGACGACGACGCCGTTCGTGGCGCGCGAGCCGTAGATGGCCGACGCCGCCGCCGACTTGAGCACCTCGATGCTCTCGATGTCGTTCGGGTTGAGGTCGGCGAGACGGTTGACGACCTGGTCCTGCGACGAGCCGGTCGACCCGCTCGCGCGAGTGATCGACGAACCGCCGGAGCTGATGCTCGCGTTCGAGATGATCACGCCGTCGACGACGTAGAGCGGATCGCTCGAGCCCAGCACCGACGTGGCACCGCGGATCTGGATCTGCGCACCGCCACCCGGGGCGCCGCTGTTCTCGAACATGCGCGCACCGGCCACCTTGCCGGCCAGGTTGCTCTCGATCGAGCGGGCGGGGACGCGGTTGAGCTCTTCGGTGTTGACCGAGGCGACCGCCGTCGCGGCGACCTTGCGGTCCACCGTCGTGGCCTGACCGGTGACGGTCACGCCTTCGAGCTGCAGGACGTCCTTCTCGAGGACGAAGTCGGCCGTGGCCTGACCGGCTGCCACGCGGACCGTTACACGCTTGTAGCCGAGCTGACGCGCGATGAGGGACACGTCGCCGGCGGGAACGCGGATGCGATACTCACCGCGCTCATTGGTGCGCACACCCATCTGCTGGCCGACGACGGCCACCGTGACATCGACCAGCGGCTGATTGGTGCCGATCTGGGTCACCTTGCCGGTGATGTCGCGCGTCTGTGCGTCCGCACGCAGCGGCAGCACAGCAACCACCGCGGCAGCGGCGACGAACCTGAGGAACCTACCCATGAGGTCTCCGAAGGAGGGGAACGGAGTACTGCGGGGAACGATGGTGGGACAACCCGTGGTCGAACGGGATGCTGTCAGGGGATGGCAGGAGGCCATCCCCTCGTGAGGGGCGGGGTCACGATCGCGTACCACTTCGACCGGTGGGGACAAACTACTTGCTCAACAGCGAACTTTCACGCGGCGTCACGCCCCCAGAAGTGGGCTTACACGCTACAAACAGGGGATTGACGACACGCGTCCCCGTATTACCGGTTCGCCCCGCTGCCAGCCCGCGGCGTCACGAATTGCTCGTGAATGCGAACCGTACGGTCGAGCTCGTCACGAGCCTGCAGCACCTTCTGACGCAGGTCCGCAGGCAGGCTCGGCTGCGCCGCCAGCCACGCGTCCACCGCTCGTAACGCCTCGGCGTCCCGCTGGCCGCCCAACGTGCTCGACACCCACGTGCCCAGGAAGAAGATCCGACGGTTGCGCTGAATCCACCCCAACGTGTCGAGCGCCGGCACCAGCACCGCACGCGTGAGGGCCGCCTGCGACGGCTCGTGAAAGGTGCGCAGGCTCGCGCTCACCCACTCTTCATTCAACGTCGTGTCGGCGAACCAGCGCGTGAACAGCGCGCGCTTCGCGGCGGCATCCGGCACACCCGCGCCCGCCACGAACGCCTGACGCGCCCCTTCCGTCGTGGCATCGCGCGCGAGGGCGGCCGCAATGAGCGCCTCGGCGTCGGCCGCGCCGCGCGCCACGAGCCGCTGCACGATGGTCCAGCGCATGGGCGCACGCAGCGGCATACCGGCCACCGTGTCGCCCGCCAGCCACCCGCGCAGGCGCGCGGCATCGACCTCGCCGTCGGCCAGCGCGACGAACGCGTCGAGCGGGGCACGCCGATTGCCATAGCTCCGCGCGCTGTCCGCGGCGAGCGCCAGCAGCGTGCGCTGCACGGACGGACGCAGCGAATCCCGCTGGGCGTCGCCGAGATACCGCGACACGGTGGTCACGAGACGTCCGGTCAGGGCACCGGCCACCTGCTCGTCACGCTCCCCCGGCAACGCACGCGCCACCATGTCCACGTAACGCTCGGGCGCCAGGCGCGCCTCGCGCACCAGGTCCCACAGCGCGCCCCACAGCATGGCGCGCAGGAAGTCGTCGGTCACCTCGGCCACGTGCGCCTCCAGCCACGCGACGCTTGCCGCATCCGGCAGCACGATCGCGTAGCCGAAGTCGCCATCGTTGGCGAAGACGAACGCAGGCGCGGGCGCCCCCGCGGCCGCGCGCACGACGGTGGTGTCGCCGCGCAGCTCCACCGCGTGCGTGACGTCGGTGCCGCCCGGATAGTGCAGGCGCACCCGGACGCGCTGCGGCCACGTCGCGCGCCCCGCGAGCGTCGGCTGCGCGGCGCGCTGCACGAGGGCGAGCTGCACGATGCGCCCGTCGCGCACCGTGAGCCGCTGCTCGATGATGGGCATGCCGGGGCGCAGCATCCAGGCGCGCCCCCACGCTGCAAGATCACGCCCCGACGCTGCGCCGATGCTGGCGAGCAGCGACTGCCAGGTGGCATTGCCGAACGCATGCTGTCGTAGGAACGCCTGCACGCCGCGCTGGAAGGCGGCCGGCCCCACGAGGTACTCGAGCTGCTTGAGGATCGACGGCGCCTTGTTGTAGACGATGGGGCCGTAGTTGCTCTTGGCCTGGTCGAGGTTGGCGAGCGCCTGCCACACGGGGGTGGTGCCGAGCGTGGCGTCGGTGCCGTACGCGACCGGCTTGTTGCGCAGGTAGAACGTCTTCCACGCGTTCGACGCCGGCTCGAGCTCGGCCTGCATGCGCGCGGCCATGAACGTCGCGAAGCCCTCCTTGAGCCACAGGTCGTCGAACCAGCGCATCGTCACGTAGTCGCCGAACCACTGATGTGCGACCTCGTGAAAGGTCGTCGCCTGCCGCCCCAGCAGTTGGGTGGCCGTGGGGCGTTCGCGGTAGATGAACGACTCCTCGTTGTAGAACACCGCCCCGGGATGCTCCATGCCGCCGAACGGGAACGCCGGGGCAAGCAGCGCGTCGTACTTGCCGAAGGCATAGGGCGCGCCGAAGTACCGCCCCAGCCAGCGCAGGGCGCGCGCATTCATGGCCAGCAGCGTGTCGCCCTCCGCCTCGCGCGCACGCGAGCGTCGCACCCACAACGCGACCGTGCCGGCCGGCTCGCCCTCGCGAATCGCCTCCGCGCGTTCCAGCACGGCCCACGGCCCGGCGGCAAACGCGATGAGATAGGTGCTGATGGGTGGGGTCGCGGCGAAGCGATGCACTCGCTGCGCGCCACGCGTGGCACCGGCGCCCAGCGCACTCGCGACCAGCGCGCTGTCGACGAGCGCCCCGTTGGCCAGCGCGCGCCAGTCCGCCGGTGTGGTGAGCGACAGCGTGACGCGCGCCTTGAGGTCGGGCTGGTCGAGGCAGGGGAAGAGCAGGTTGGCGTCGGCCGGCACGAGCAGCGTGTACAGATACGTGCTGCTGTCGGTCGCGTCCCGCGTGCGGATGATCGCCGCACCGGCGGCGGCCACGGGCGTGCGGAAGCGCAACTCGATGCGGTTCGTGCCGGGCCGCAGCATCCCCGCCGGGACCGTCACGTGGTGCCGGTTCCACGCCGCCGCCGCCCCCGGCCAGGGCGTACCGTTCACCGCGCCGCCGTCGATGGCGTGGCCCCGGAAGTCGACGATGAGGTTGGCCGTGCCGCGGCGCTGCACCTGCAGGGTGACGACCCCCGTCGCCGTGTCCCCCGTGCCGACCGTGAGGGCGAGATCATACGCCACCTGCGACAGCGTCGCGCGCCGCTGGGCTGCCAGCGCGGCCGACACGCCGGGGCCGGAGAGCGCCGCGGCGGCCGGTGGGGCGGCAGGGCGGGGCTGCGCGGCGGCGGGAGGGCAGGGTGACAGCGCCGCGAGCAGCGTCGACGCCAGCAGCGCAGTCGCCACCCGCGCCGACGCCACGCGCGGACGATGGAACGGCAGGAAGGGGAAGACCATGCGCCCAACGTCGTGTATGCCCGTCGGCCTGTCCAGCGGCCCCGAAGATGCCGCGCTGGCGCGCCGGGAATAGAATTGGCCGACGTACGCTCACTCGGCACATGACACCCTCCGTCGCCTCCCTCGCGCACCGGCAGACCCGGTTCGAGACCCTCGTGACGCCGCATCTGTCGGCGTTGCTGGGCTTTGCCGCGCGGCGTCTGGCCACGGCCACCGACGCCGAAGACGCGGTGCAGGACGCCTGTGCCCGCGCGTGGGCGGCGTTCGACGATCTGCGCGACGACACCCGCGTGCGCGCGTGGCTGTTCACGATCCTGCGCATGGTGCTTGTGTACCAGGTCGGGCGCGAGGCGCGCCGTCAGCGCCTCGTGCCCATTTCCCGACTCGACAGCGTGCACGAAGCGCTTGTGGCCAGCGACAGCGACGCCGTCTTCGAGGAAGTGGTCGATCGACTCGACCGCGAGGTGTTGGCCGCCGCGTTGGAGGCCATCCCCGAGGACTTCGCCACCGCGGTCGAGCTGCATGACCTCGTGGGATTCAAGTACGCCGAGATTGCCGACCTGTTGGGGGTGCCCATCGGCACGGTCATGAGTCGCATCTCGCGGGGGCGTCGCCTGCTGGCAGCCGTCGTCGCGGAACGGCGACGCGCATGGGCGCTGGGCGTGAGCGGAGATGCCGTCGTGTCGTTGTCGCGGGGGCGCCGCACATGACCGACCACCTCGGGACCTCGGCGCTGGACGCGCGGCTCGCGCCGCTCGATGACGCGGCGCGGGAAGAGCAGCATGCCGTGCTGGCGTCGTTGCTGAGCGCCTACGTGGACGGCGAACTGCCCGGCGAGACGGTGGCGCAGATCGACGCGCACCTGCTGGGCTGTGCACGCTGCCGCCGCGAGGTGCGGGTGCAGCAGGCCTTCGGCAGCGCGCTCGCCGAGACGATGGCCACCGAGCCCGGCGCGCCGGCTCCCGCTGCCCTGCTCGCGCGGGTGCGCGACATCACGGCCGCACCGCCGGTTGGTGAGCGCGGCGAGGTGCGTGTGGATGTGGCGCCGGTGCATACCGCACCGCGCGCGCTCCCTATGGTAGCGCTGGTGGGGGTCCTCGCGGTGGGCGCCGCGGCCGCCGCGGTCCTCTGGAGCCGGCCGGTCCTCCGCGACGCCGCACCGTCGGTTCTGGCGTCGTCGCCGTCGCGGCAGGTGCCACAACTGCCACCCACCGTGCTCGATCTGTTCGTGCACGACTATCGCACCGTCGCGGCGGCGGAGTTGCCCGGGCGGGCGCGCGATCTCGACGCGGTGCGACGCGCGATCGGCGTGCCGGTAGAGCCGCTCGCCGGCGACCAGGCCACGCTCGTCGCGGCGTGGACGGCCGACCTCGATGGCGAGTTGGCCGCGGTGCTCGCGTACCGCTGGGGCGAGCGCCTGGTGTTGCAGTACGTCAGCAGCGACGCGCTGCTGTTCCGTTCGGCGGCCGTGCGGGAGGCGTTCGCGGCGGGCAGGGCCGCGGTCTATCAGCGCGATTCGATCGGGGTCGTCGCGTGGTCGACGCCCCGCGGTGGCGCGGTCCTGGTGGGGGTCGCGCCGTGGTCGGCGCTCCAGTCGCTGCAGCGTCTGCCATCGAGCGCCCCCTGAGCGCCGCGCAGATGCCGCCCGTGCACCGCGCACGCGCTGTGCGTGGCGTGCGATGCCTGCGAAGCGTGCGATGGGTGTTCGCGCTCGCGCTGGCGGCGAAGGGCGTGTCCGCACAGGGCGCGCCGCCGGACAGCGCACGCGGCGAGGCAGCCGTCGACTCGCTGCGCGTGCGCCTCGAGCGCGCCGAGGCGGCCATCGAGCTCCTGCGCGCGCAACTGGCGACCGAGTCCGCGTCGGCAGTGCGCACACGCTCCCGGCTTCAGCTCGACCTGAGCGCGCGCCTCATGCTCAACCTCGGCAGCTCGCGCGGAACGTTGGCGGGTACCGAGATCCCCGTCTTCGCGACGCCGGATCGCGTACGCGACCCGGTGCTGGGCTCGGCCGGCGCGTCTGCGTTCGTGATGTCGCTGCGGCAGTCCCTGGTGGGCGCTTCACTGAGCGTGGACAGCGTGGCGGGCGCCACCCTCGCAGCCGACATCGAGTTCGACTTCTTCGCGCGTGCGCTCGACGTGACGCCGCCACTCTTCCCCGAGCCGCGGCTGCGCACGGCTCGCGTGTTCCTGGTCTGGCCGCGCACGGAACTGCTCGTGGGCACCGAGACCCCGCTGATCTCCGATCTCAACCCCATAAGCGGCGCCGGGGTCGCGGTGCCGGTCTTCTCGACGGCCGGCAATCTCTGGAACTGGCTACCGCAGGTGCGCCTCACGCGGACGGTGTGGACGCATGAGGCCCGTCATCCGCTCTCGCTGGCGGTGCAGGGGGCGATGCTCTCGCCGTATGCGGTGGACCGCCACGTCGCCAACCTCACCGGACCGGACGCCGGCACGCTCAGTGGGCGCCCCGCCTTCGAGTCGCGCGTCCGCATGCGCGTGGGCGCTGACTTGGATGCGGTGCCCGCGCAGGGTGTCCTGCCGCGTGGCGCGGAGATCGGGGTGGGGACGCACAGTGGTCGGCTGCGGGTCGTGGGAGACTCCACGCAGCACAGCTGGGCCGTCGCGACCGACCTGCGCATCGCGCTTGGCGCCGGCGTTGAAGTGCGCGGCGAGGCGTATCGCGGACGCCTGCTGCGCGGCCTCGGGGGCGGCGCCATCGGTCAGAACTTCGGAACGCTGGCGGCCGCGAGCGAGCCCGGCGTTCCGCTCACCGACACCGCCGGGTGGCTGCAACTGAACGCGCAGCTGCGGCCGGGGCTGGTGAGCGGCGTCGGCTGCGGCACGGATCGGGTCCACGGGGCGGCCGCCGATCGCCGGCGCAACAGCGTGTGCGCCGCGCATGCGATGTGGCGTCCGCGGCAGCCGCTGCTGCTGGCGGTCGAGTATCGCGACCTGCGCACGCGGTATGCGGCCGGTGTGCGTCGCGGCAGCCACCTCAACATCGGCCTCGGGATCGAACTGTGAACGCGCCCGATCGCGACCATCGCGGGGCGAGCCGGCCGGCTGCGCGTGACGGCGCCCTGACGCGGGTGGCCCTCGCGATGCGCCTCCTCGTGGCTGCGGTGTGCACCACCGTCGCGACGCCGTTGGCCGCGCAGGTCGCGTTGCATGGGCAGGTGCGCGTGATCGATCGCCCCGGCACGCCGCCCGCCGACCTGCGCGATGTGGTCATCTGGCTCGAGGGCGCCGCGTCACCGCGCGTATCGCCTGCCACGGTTTCGGTGGCCATGCGACTGCGGGAGTTCGAGCCGCACGTGGCGGTGGTGCCCGTGGGAGGCGCCGTCACGTATCCCAATCAGGACCCCTTCAGCCACAACGTCTTCTCCAACTCCTCACTCGGGGCGTTCGACCTGGGGCTCTACCGCACAGGGAAGACGCGCGCGGCCACCTTCGCGCGCGCCGGCGTCTACGCGGTGTACTGCAACATCCACGCGCGCATGGTCAACTACGTCGTGGCGGTCCCGACACCGTACGTCGCGCGCGCGACGGCTGCCGGCAACTTCACCGTGACGGGCCTGTCGGCGGGGCGGTGGCGGCTGCACGTGTGGCACGAGCGCGCGCCGGAGCACGTCGAGGAGATCGTCATCACGACTGCGCAGGCACCGACGCCGACCATCGCGCTCGACGGGCGCGGTTTCCAGGCCAAGGCGCACCTCAACAAGTTCGGCCAGGTGTACGCCACCTCGCGCGCCGACCGGTACTGACCGCAGGCATGGCGGGCGACGACGCCGTACCCGCCGAGCGCGCGCTCGCGACCCGCGTCTTTCTGGGAAGCGCCCTCATGGTGGCCGCCGTGCTGGCGGTGGTCTTGCTCGTGACGTCGATTGGCGCGCGACGGGCCGCCGTGGCCGCGGCGCAGCGCACACTCGAACAGTCGGCCGATCTCACCGCGCAGTTGCTCGCAGGCCGTGGCCGCAGTCTGGCCGGTGGCGCCCGCGTCTTCGTGCAGGGCCCGTACTTCCGCACACTGGTCGCGGAACGTCGGCGTGACGACATCCTCGACCAGACCTTCGAAGCGGCGGCGCAGCTCGACGCAGCGTGGGTGTTCATCACCGACGCGAACGGCGTGCTGGTGGCCAAGTCCGACGAGCCGTCCGCGCACGGCGATACGCTCGCCGGCGTGGCGCTCATTGCGGGGGCCCTCCGCGGACAACTCACCTCCGGCTTCGGCGGCTCGGGCGACTCCGTCCTGTTCCTGGCGACGGGGGTGCCCATCGAAGCACCCGGAGGCGCCGCCTTCGGCGTCCTCGTGGCGACGACCCGGCTCGACTCGCTCATCGCGAGGGACATTGCCGCGGCGACGGGCGGTGCCGTGGTGTTCTTCGTGCGTGATCGATCGGGCGTGGCGCACCTGACCGCCTCCACGCTGCCGCTCGACGACGTCGTGCGCGCGCGCCTGGTCGCACATCTCGGCGTGCGCACGGCGGTGGGGAGTGCAGACACGACACTGCTCATCGACGGCGCCCCGTGGCTGGCGTTCGCGAGCCCGCTGCACACCGCCGCCGGCGACGAAGTGGGCGGCTACGTCGTGCTGCGCCGCGCGTCCGCGTTGGCGCCGGGAGCGAATGCCTTGCGCCAGTCGCTCGTGCTGGCGGGCGGCCTTGGCCTGCTGTTGGCGATCGTGGCCGCGTGGCTGGCGGCGCGAACGATCGCGCGGCCGGTCGCCTCGCTTACGCGGGCCGTACAGGCCGTCGCGGAAGGCGAGCCCACCGCGCGTCCCTTCCGCATCGTGGCGCCCACGCCGCTCCTCGGCGAGTTGGGCAGCGCGCTCGACCAGTGGCTGGGCGCGCAGCGCGATCGGGAGCGGTTGACGCGGCTGGCGCACGAAGTCGCCTCGTCTGCGCCGGCGGTGGCCGGGACGCGCGCGGTGCGGGTCGCCCGGAGCGCGGCGCCTCGATGGTCGACACCGCACGTGGTGCGTCGCACGCCGGTGACCGCGATCGGCCTCCCCGACGCCGGACACGTGGGGACGGTCCTGGCCGGTCGCTACGAGATCGAGGCGCTCGTGGGGCGCGGCGGCCTCGGCGTGGTGTATCGGGCCTTCGACCGACTGGTGGGCGAGCGGGTCGCGATCAAGGTGTTCGACGCACACCGCTTTCCGGCGATGGCTCCCGTGGCCCACCTCGTGGCCGAAGAGCTGCGTCTCGCCCGCAAGGTGACGCATGAGCACGTCGTGCGCCTGCACGACGTCGGCACCGCTGACGGCCTGTGGTATCTCACCATGGAGCTGGTGGACGGGCCGGCCCTCGACGAGGTATTGCTGCGGCACGGCGCGCTCGATGTGGAGACGACACTCGCGATCGCCCGCCAACTGCTGCGCGCGCTCGCCGCCGCGCACGGCGAAGACGTGGTGCATGGCGACCTCAAGCCGCACAACCTGCTCATTGCCGAGGTGGGCGCGCTCAAGGTCACGGACTTCGGGCTGGCGCGCCTGCGCCGCAGCGACCGCCGGGTCGATACCGCGGCGCACGACGACCCCGCGGTGGCCGGCCGCGTCGTCGGCGGTGCGGTGGGCACGCCTCGATACATGGCGCCCGAGCTGCTGCTCGGCGAGGAGCCGACGGTTGCGTCGGATCTGTATGCCGCCGGCATCGTGCTTCAGGAGTGCCTGACCGGCGTCGTGCAGGGGGAGCGCGAAACGCCGGTCGGGCTGCTCGGTCGTTCGTTGGTCGAGGCGGTCGAGGCGGTCGAGGCGGTCGAGGCGGTCGAGCAGGGCGCGGCCCCGACGCCGCCCGTTGTTCCTGAGTCCGGCACGCCGCTTCCGCGCACCGACGACGTGCGGCGCAGCCGCTTGCTGGCAGTGATCGGTGCGATGACGCAGCCACATCCGGAGCGTCGGCCGCGCGCGGCGACGGAGGCGCTCGCGGCCCTGCGGGACGCCGAGCGGGCGGCGGCGCCCAGCACGCGGGAATAGGGCGCCGACTCGCAGGCACTCCCTCCACGTCGACGTCGCACCGGGCGACGCCGCGTGGGTCCTCAGGGAGGGAGTCTCGGATGCGACATGGATTCTGGGCGGCGGTAGCACGCCGCGTCGGCGGAACGGCGGCGATCGTGGCCCTCACCGCCTGCGGCGGCGAGGGAGGCACGACCAACGCGCCCGCGGCGGCGTCGGTCGCCGTGTCGAGCGCCACCACGGGCGCGCTCACGTCGGTGGGTGACACGCGCGCCGTGACGGCGGTCGTGCGGGATGTCGCACAGAACCCGATCAGCGGTGCGCCGGTCACATGGACCACCAGCAACGCCGCCGTCGCGACGGTGAGCGGTTCGGGCACGAGCGCCACGATCACCGCGACGGGCAACGGTTCCGCCACGATCACCGCGAGCAGCGGTGCGGTGAGTGGCACGATCGGCGTGGACGTGGCGCAGCGCTTCGCGTCGGTGACCGTGACCGCCGCGGCGGGCGCACTCAACATCGGTGCGACGACGCAGCTCACCGCCACCGCGCGCGACGCGCGTGGTGCGGCCATTCCCGGCGCCGCGGGCGCCACCTTCACGACCGCCGACCGCACGCGCGCCCTCGTCGACGGCGCAGGCCTCGTGACGGCGATTGCGCCTGGCGGCGTCACGCTCACGGCCTCGATCACGCGCGACGGCGTCACGGCATCGGGCAGCGCCACCGTGACGGTCAATTCCCCCGTGAGCGGCAGCGCCTCGGCGGCGGTGAACGCGAGCAACACCAACCTCTTCACGCCGGCCTCGGTCACGGTCGCGGAAGGGGGCACGGTGACGTGGACCTTCGGCAGCGTCGAGCACAACGTCGTGTTCCAGTCGGCCGGTGCGCCGGCCAACATCGGCATCACCTCGAGCGCCACCGCGAGCCGTGTCTTCCCCACGGCCGGGGCGTTCCCGTACGTCTGCTCGCTGCACGCCGGCATGACGGGCACCATCAACGTGGCCGCCGCGTCGATCTTCTCGCAGATGAACGGGGCCAACGAGCGCCCCAACCCGGTGCCGAGCAGCGCGAATGGCGCCGCGCTGTTCACGCGCAACGGCGCGACGGTCAACTACACCGTCACCTATCAGGGCATCGCCAGCAATCCCACGGGGTTGCACATCCACGCGCCGGCCACCACGTCGACGACCTCGGGCATCATCGTCGACCTCATGCCCACGCCCGTCGTCGGCACGAGCGGTGTGCTCACCGGCAGCTTCACGGCCGCGAACATCCGCAGCATCGCCGGGGCCGCGCCCATCGCGCTGGACTCGCTCATGACGCTCCTGCGCACGGGCAATGCGTATGTGAACGTGCATTCGAGCGCGTATCCCGGCGGCGAGATTCGCGGACAGACCGGCACGCCGTAGGGCGCGACCGCGACGGCACCGTCGCCTCGTGCCTCCGCGCGCCGCTCGTGTGAGCCCCCCGGCCATGCGAGCGGCGCGTCGCGTCGCGAGCCGGGCGCCGGGGCGCGGGATGCGCGGCTACGGCCGCTCGAACATCGCGTCCGCGATGGCCGCGATCTCCTCGGCGTCGCGCCACGCGCTCTCGAGCGCTTCCAGCTCGCCCTGCATTGCCTGGCGTTCGGCGTCCTCGTTCATCGCGATCTCGAGCGCGAGACGCTCGGTGCCGGTGAGTCCCAGCACCCCCACATCGTCGTCCCAGAAGATCGCGTTCTTGCGGCGTCGATGCACGCGCAGCGCACTGCTGTTGCGGATGAAGCGCTCGGCGTCGCCGGCCTCGGTGATGCGACGTGTGGCGTCGTCGACCTGCCGCAGCGACCCGCCGCGCTGGTTGAGGCGCGCCAGCAACGGGCTCGCCACCTGCACGGCCTGCGTCGCGTCGAAGTCGGTCACGCCATCGACGTGGGCCACGCGCAGTGCCCACGGCGCGTCGTGATCGGACGCCACGATCTCGAGGCGCGCGACATGACTGAACCGGAGCGGCCGCAACGCGCCGTCGGGCGTGCGGATGTGCGCGACGACCATGTCGTACTGCAGTTGCTCCTCGAGGCGCTCCAAGGGACGCGCCATGCGCAACAACCCCTTGTGCCCCGACACCGCGTAGCCGACGCCGAGGAGTGCCGCCGTCGCCCCGGCGGCCATCGCCGCTCCGGTGCGCGCGAATTGCGCCGCCGTGTGCGTGGGCGCGGGCAGCGTCAGGCGGCGGCGCCGCAACCGCGAGCCATAGCGCCAGGCGGCAAACTCGGGGCGCAGCGGCGTACCCACACGAACCAGGTCCACGCCGGCGCGGAGTGTCGCGAGGCCGATGTTGTCGGTGCTCACCCGAATCGTCGTGGCGCGATAGAGACGCTCGCACGCTTCGACGGTCTCCCATCGCTCGTCCAGCGGCGAGAGATTCCAGTTGCGACAGCTCGTGCACACCACCCAGAGACGTCCGCGTCGGCTGTCGAAGGCCAGGCGGCGCCCGACGGGGAAGGACTCCAGCACCTCATTCCGGCCGAGGTGGCCGTGACAGAACAGGCACGTCGAGAACACGCACTGGCCTCCGTCGGCATGATCAGGGCCACCGGAGCCATGGTCCGGCGGCGGGCGGTTCGCGAATGTGCCGCGCGCCACGGTGGCCCGCCCGCGAATTGCATGAAGATTGGATGACGAGCGGGTGACGATCCCATTATGCAGCAGACAGGCGCAAACTGGGGTCGTCGACCGTCGCCGTGTTACCCCAGGGTCCGCCCGAAGAGCCCCGACCGTCCTCGCCCTCCACACGCCGTATGCTGCCCTCCTCGTCCGACCACGTTTGCACTGGCTGCGCCCGCGTCGATCGTCGGCAGTTCCTGACGTCGGCGTCGATCCTCTCACTGGGCGCGCTGGCCACCGCCTGCGGCGACGGCGTGATCAGCGGACCCGCCGACCGCCCGCCGTTCCCGAGCACGCCGTTCACGCTGGTGCCGGCCAACGTGCCGGCACTCCAGAGTGTGGGCGGGCGGGTCGTGGTCACCAACGGCGTCGAATCGCCCGTGCTGGTGGAGCGCGTCTCGACCAGCCAGTTCCGGGCCCTGTCACTCGTGTGCCCGCATCAGGGCACCATCGTCGGGGTCGACGGCGCCGGCTTCCGCTGCCCCAACCATGAGGCGCGGTTTGCTGGCGACGGCCGCTGGCTGGGCGGTCAGCCCACCGCCGATCTCTCGGCCCTCAACGTTCAGGTCAACGCGGACGGGAGCATCACAGTCGGCGGGGCGCCCCTGCCGCCCACGCTGTCGCTCTCGACGGCCGCCGCCGTGCTCACCACCGCGCTCGGCGGTGCGGCGAGTGCCACGCAGGCGGTGGCCATTTCCAATGCGGGCGGCAGCGTCCTCACGGGCCTGCAGGTTGCCCTCGCGTATCGGGCCAACCAGCCCGGCGGCTGGCTCGCCGTCAGCCTCGACCAGTCGACGGCGCCTGCCACCCTCACGCTCACGGCGCAGCGCGGAGCGCTCACGGCGGGGAGCTACGGCGCGACGGTCACCGTGTCGGCCACCGGCAGCACCAATGGCGCCCAGACGATCGACGTGGTGCTCGTGGTGCAGGATCCGGCCGCGGCGCCCTCGCTCCAACTCGGCACCGCGGCCGTCAGCCTGGCGGCGAATGCGGGCGGAACGGCGCCGAGCCAGACCGTGCCCGTGACCAACGCCGGTGGGGGCACCCTGAGCGGGCTGGCCGCGACCGTTGCCTACGCGCCCGGTGGCTTCGGCTGGCTCACCGCCACGCTCGACCGCTCGACCGCACCGGCGACGCTCACGGTGCGCGCCAACCCCTCTGTCGTCACGACCGGCACCTACACCGCCACGGTGACTGTGTCCGCGACCGGCGTCGCGTCGCGCACCATCACCGTGACGCTCACGATCACCAACGCCGGCCTGCAGGTCACGCTGGCCGCGTGGCCGGCGCTCGCGAACGTCGGCGGGGTGGTGGGGAGCGTCGGCAACGTGGGTGGTGTGCCGGTCGCCGTCGCGCGAACGGGTCCCGACAGCTTCCTGGCGTTCTCCATGCGCTGCACCCACGCCGGTACGATTCTGAACATCGTCGGCAACAGCTTCTTCCGGTGCCCCAATCACGGCGCCGAGTTCACGGCGCAGGGCATCTGGCGCAGCTCGCCGCAGCGCACCGAGAATCTCGACCGCTTCACGGTCACCTACACCCCGGGTGCGCCGACGCTGACGGTGAGCTGAGCGGGATGGGTCTTCGGGGCGGGATTTGGGGCGGGGCCGTTGAACCGGCGGACGAGGTCGCCTAAGTTCAAAGGCTGTCGCGCGTTACCCGACATTGGCGCTGCACACCGCACCCCCAGTCGGAAGCCCAGTCCGCCCCATGCCGACGTACGAATTCCGCGCCCCTGACGGCTCGATCATCGAGCGCATCTTCAAGATCAGCGAAGTCCCCGAGTCCATCGAGCTGCCCGATGGGCAGGGGGTCGCGACGCGCATCATCTCCGGTGGTGCCGGGCTGCTGTTCAAGGGCTCGGGCTTCTACATCACCGACTACGGCAAGGACGGGAAGAAGGACCAGCGTGCCGCCTCCGGCAGCGAGTCCAAGTCCGACAGCGCGCCGGCCGCCAAGACCGAGTCCAAGGCGGAGTCCAAGCCCGCGCCCAGCAGCACACCGGCCCCCAAGGCCGACTGACGCGCGTCTCCTCACTGCATTCCCTCACGTGACCCACGCCGACGCCCTGCGCGCCGAGCTCGTGCGCGCAGCGCGCACCCTCGGCGCCCCTGACGATGTGGCCCCGATCCTCGAGCGCCCGCGCGATGCGGCGTTCGGCGACTGGGCCACCAACCTCGCCATGACGCTGGCGCGGCCCCTGGGCCGCAAGCCGCGCGAGGTGGCCGAGGCGCTCATCGCGGCGCTCGACACGTCGGCGGTGGGGGTCACGGCGGCGGAGATCGCCGGGCCGGGGTTCATCAATTTCCGGCTCGATCCGGGCTTCCAGGCGCGCGGCCTGCTGCAGATCCTTGCCGCGCCGGAGCAGTGGGGGCGACTCGACCTGGGGCACGGGGAGCGCGTCTGCGTCGAGTTCGTCTCCGCCAACCCCACGGGCCCGCTGCACGTCGGCCACGGTCGGCAGGCGGCACTGGGTGATGCCATCAGCACGCTGCTCGAGTGGACCGGCTGGCGGGTCGATCGCGAGTTCTACTACAACGACGCCGGCGCGCAGATCGCGAATCTCGCGAAGAGCACGCAGGCGCGCGTGCGTGAGCTCGGCGGCCAGCCGCTCGAGATCCCCGAGGGCGGCTATCACGGCGAGTACATCCGCGAGATCGCCGAGCGCTACGTCGCGCAGCACCCGGCCGACGCGGCCGGCAACGATCTCGAGGCCATGCGCACGTTCGCCGTCGCGGCCCTGCGGCACGAGCAGGATCTCGACCTGCAGGCGTTCGGCGTGAAGTTCGACACGTACTACCTCGAGAGCTCGCTCTACACCGACGGTCGCGTCGACCGCACCGTCGAGGCGCTCAAGGCGTCCGGGCACACGTTCGAGGAGAACGGCGCGCTGTTCCTGCGCACGACCACGTTCGGCGACGACAAGGACCGCGTGATGAAGAAGAGCGCGGAGAAGGGGGGCGACTACACCTACTTCGTGCCCGACGTCGCCTACCACGTGACCAAGTGGGAGCGCGGCTATCGTCGGGCCATCAACGTGCAGGGCGCCGACCATCACAGCACCACGACGCGTGTGCGGGCCGGGCTGCAGGCGATGGGCATCGGCATCCCGGCCGGCTACCCCGACTACGTGCTGCACCAGATGGTGACGGTCATGAAGGGCGGCGAGGAGATGAAGATCTCCAAGCGCGCGGGGTCGTACGTGACCGTGCGCGACCTCATCGACGAGGTGGGGCGCGATGCCGTGCGCTACTTCTACCTCATGCGCAAGGGCGATTCGCAGCTCGTCTTCGACATCGACCTCGCGCGCAGCCAGAGTGAGGAGAATCCCGTCTACTACGTGCAGATGGCGCATGCACGCATGTGCGGCATCTTCCGTGTGGGCGAGATCGACGCGACCACCATCACCGGCACCGATGTCGACCTGGGCGTGCTCGTCGAGCCGGCGGAGCAGGAGCTGGTTCGGCAACTGCTCGACTTCCCCGCCATGGTGAAGGGCGCGGCGGAGTCGCTCGAACCGCATCGCATCGCCGGCTGGTTGCTCGAGACGGCGCGTGCGGCGCACACCTGGTACCACAAGCACCACGTCCTCGGCGAGCCCGAGGCGATCACGCAGGCGCGCCTCGTCCTGGCGCGCGCCGCGCAGCTCGGCATTGCCGCCGGCCTGCGCATCCTCGGACTGTCCGCGCCGGAGCGCATGTGACGCAGCCTGTGAGTTCATCGGCCCCCGCGGCCGGGAACGGTTTCCTCTCGACCCCCGCCACGCCCAGCGCGGTGCTGGTGGTCGGCTCCGTCGCCCTCGACTCGGTCGAGACGCCGTTCGGCAAGGCCGATGAAGTGCTCGGCGGTTCGGGCAACTACTTCTCGTCCTCGGCCTCGCACTTCGCGCCCGTGCAGCTCGTCGGTGTCGTCGGCGACGACTACCCGATGGACAAGCTCGAGGCGCTGCGTGCGCGCGGCGTCGACCTCGCCGGCGTCGAGAAGACCGAAGGGTCGAGCTTCCGCTGGCGTGGGCGCTACCGCCATGACCTCAACTCGGCGGAGACGCTCGAGACGCACCTCGGGGTGTTCTCGCACTTCCGCCCCAAGATTCCTGCGCAGTTCCGGCAGGCGCCGTTCGTGTTCCTCGCCAACATCGACCCGCGGCTGCAGTTGCAGGTGCTCGAGCAGGTGGAGAAGCCGCGGCTCGTGGCCTGCGACACGATGAACTTCTGGATCGAGTCGCGGCGACCCGAGCTGGTGGAGTTGCTCAAGCATGTCGACCTCGTCACGCTCAACGACGCCGAGGCGCGCCAGCTCACCGAGCAGAGCAACCTCGTGAAGGCGGCGCGCTGGATCATGGACAAGGGGCCCCGGCACGTGCTCATCAAGAAGGGCGAGCACGGGGCGTTCATGTTCTCGCCGGACAGCATCTTCTTCGCGCCGGCCTACCCGCTCGAGAGCGTGTTCGATCCGACGGGTGCAGGCGATTCCTTCGCCGGCGGCTTCATCGGCTACCTCGCGCGCACGGGCGACCTCGGCGAGCGCAACATGCGCCGCGCGGTGGTGGTGGGCTCGGCCATGGGGTCGTTCGCCGTGGAGAAGTTCTCCAACACACGGCTGCTCGAGATCACCGCCGCGGATATCGAGCGCCGCGTGCAGGAGTTCCGCCAGCTCGTCTCGTTCGACACGGAGCTCGGCTCGTGAGCCATCCCGGCGGCGCGCCACTCGACTATCGCAGCGCCGGCGTCGACATCGACGCGGCGGAGGATTCGAAGGATCGCCTCGCGAAGCATGTCCAGTCGACGCTGACGTCCGGGGCGCGTGGCGCGTTCGGCGGATTCGGCGGCATGTTCCGCGTCCCCGAGGGCTACCGCGCGCCGCTGCTGGTGGCGAGCGCCGATGGCGTCGGCACCAAGATCAAGATCGCCATCGAGGCCGACCGCCACGACACGATCGGGCACTGCCTGGTCAACCACTGCACGAATGACATCCTCGTGCAGGGCGCGGTGCCACTCTACTTCCTCGACTACGTCGCGTTCGGCAAGCTGATTCCTGCTGTCGTGGAAGGCGTGGTGGCGGGTGTCGCGGCCGGCTGCCGCGAGAATGGCTGCGCGCTCATCGGTGGGGAGACGGCGGAAATGCCCGGCGTCTACACGCCGCCCGACTACGACCTCGCCGGCTTCATCACCGGCATCGTCGAGGAAGACCAGGTGCTGGGCAGCGCCCGCGTGCAGACAGGCGACGTCTGCATTGCGCTGGCCAGCGATGGCCTGCACACCAACGGCTACTCCCTCGCGCGGCGCATCATCAGCGACCGTCTGCGGCTTGGCGTGCACGACCGCTTCCCGGAGGCCGGTGGAGCGACCGTGGCCGATGTCATGCTCAAGGTGCATCGCAGCTACCTGCCGTGCCTGCGTCCCGTGCTCAGCGATATCCATGCGATGGCGCACATCACGGGCGGTGGCCTCCCCGGCAACCTGAATCGTGCGCTGCCGCACACGCTCGATGCCGTCGTGGAGACCTCCTCGTGGACCGTCCCGTCGTGGTTCCTGGTACTCGCCGAGGCGGGTCAGGTGAGCCCGATGGAGATGTTTCGCGCCTTCAACATGGGGGTGGGCATGGTCGTCATCACGGCACCGGCGTCGGCACGCGCCGTCATCACGAGCGCCGCGGCACACGGCGTGGACGCGTGGGAAGTCGGACGCATCGTGCCCGGCACCGGGCAGGTGCAACTCGCCGGAGTGCGTTCGTGACCGCGTCGGCGGTGCGCAGCGCGGTACGCGCGACGACGCGCGCGGCGAGCGTCGCCACGGCGCTCCTCCTTGGCGTGTCGCTCGCGGAAGCGCAGACGACGAGTGGCCCGTGCACCGTGTCGCCGGCCGTCGTGAGCGGTGCCGATGCCTGTCGCAAGGCCAGCGATCTCTTCGGCTTCGTCATTCCGCAGGCCGGCGTCGCGCTGGCCGGTGGCAATCCGGTGCTGGGTGAGGGCGGCACGATGGGCGGCTGGGGCAAGCGTGCGCTGTCGGTGCGCCTCACGGCCGTCGACGGACAGCTCCCCAAGAGCACGATCCCGATTCGCGTGAACGGCAGTGCGCAGTCCGATGACTTCGGTGCGACACGCGCTCCCGTGCCCATGCCGTCCGTCGACGCGGCCATCGGTCTCTTCAGCGGCATCCCGGCCGGGCTCACGAACATCGGCGGCATCGACGTGCTGTTGGGCGCCACCTGGATGCCGACGGTCGAGGAGAACACGCTGCAACTCGCGCCGGCAGGCACGAGCCTCGCCCTGGGGTATGGTGTGCGCGTGGGCGCACTGCAGGAGTCGTCGGTCGTGCCGGGCATCAGCCTCAGCGTGATGCGGCGCAAGCTGCCCACCACATCCTTCAGCTACAGTGCGCAGGACGACACGCTTGCGCTGCGCAACCTCTCGCTCACCGCTGACGCGGTGCGCCTGGTGGTGAGCAAGCGCTTCCTGCTCGTCGGGCTTGCCGCCGGCATCGGTCGCGACCGCATCGAAGGCGTCACCTCGCTTGCGGCGGCCGTGAACGAGACGGTGGGCACGGTGCAGCAGCGGTATGCGGTCTCGCTCCCTGACCTGCGCACCAAGGTGGAGCGCAACACGGCCTTCGTGAACGCGTCCGTGGGCGTGCTGGCCGCACGGCTGGTCGCCGAGCTCGGGTGGTCGAGCGAAGGCGAGCGCATCCTCGCGCTCAACCAGTTCGGCGGACGCTCCGCCAACGAAGGGTATCGCTACGGTTCCGTCGGACTCACCGTCCGGTTCTGAGCGCCGCGTGGCGGACGACATCCGCCACATGCAGCGCGCGCTCGCCCTCGCCGCACGTGGGGCGGGGCAGGTGGCGCCCAACCCCAAGGTGGGGGCGGTCGTGGTGCGCGACGGAGCGGTTGTCGGGGAGGGTTGGCATACCCGCTACGGGGCGCCGCACGCTGAAGTCGAGGCGTTGCGTGTCGCGGGCGAGGCCGCGCACGGGGCCACGCTGTACGTCTCGCTCGAACCCTGTGCCCACCACGGCAAGACGCCGCCCTGTACCGACGCAATTCTCGCGGCCGGCGTCGCGCGCGTCGTGTACGCGGCCGCCGACCCGCACCACGTCGCCGCTGGGGGCGCGGCGCTGCTCGCCGCCGCCGGCGTGGCGGTCACGGGCGGGGTGTGCGCCCCGGAGGCCGCTGAGCTGAACGCGCCGTTCCTGCATGCCGCACGGGGCGCGCGCGTGCCGTTCGTGACGGTGAAGCTGGCCCTGTCGCTCGACGGCGCGCTGGTGGATGCGTCGCGGCAGCGGGGGTGGCTCACTGGCGCTGAGGCGCGCACCGCCGTGCACGCGCTGCGTGCCGAAGCGGACGCCATTGCGGTGGGCATTGGCACCGCGCTGGCCGACGATCCCGCGCTGACCGTCCGGGAGGTCCCGCCGCCACGCGTCGCGCCCCTCCGCGTGGTGTTCGATCGGGAGGCGCGCCTGCCGCGTGGCAGCACACTCGTGCGCACGGCCCGCGAGGTGCCGGTCACGGTCATCACCGCCGGTCGCAATCCGACCGCCGAGCAGGCGCTGCGCCAGGCCGGCGTCGACGTCCTCGCCGTATCGGACGGCCCGACCGCCCTCCGCGACGCGCTGGAGGCACTTCGGGACCGGGGCGTCGCGCACCTGCTGGCGGAGGGCGGTGCCGGGCTCGCTTCGGCGCTCGTGGATGCCGGGCTCGTGCACCGGCTGATTACCTTTCAGGCTCCGGTCATCCTGGGGGCGGGCGCACTGCCGGCCTTCGGGGCGCTGCCGGCGCGCACGGCCAACACCGCGCCGCGTCTGCGGGTGGTGGAGCGGCGCGCGTTCGGCGCCGACCTCATGACCGTCTACGCTGTTTCCGGAGACTGATCGCATCATGTTCACGGGGTTGGTGGACGACGTCGGCGAGATCGCCGATGTCGCCGAGTCCGCGGCCGGCCGCACGCTGCGCATTCGCTCCCGCTACACCGACCTGACCCCCGGCGAGAGCATCGCCGTGAATGGCGCCTGCCTCACGGTGCGCGAGCACGGCGAGGAGTCGTCGCACCGCTGGTTCACGGTGGCCGCCGTCGTCACCACCCTCGAGCGCACCACCATCGGCGCGTGGCAGGTCGGGCAGCGGGTCAATCTCGAGCGCGCCCTGCGCCTCGGCGACCGATTGGGGGGCCACCTGGTGCTCGGCCACGTCGACGACCTCGGGGTCGTGGTGCGCACGGCCGCCCACGATGATGCGTGGCTCATCGACGTCGACGTGCCGGCGCCGCTGCGGCCGCTCCTCGTCGACAAGGGCAGTGTGACCGTGGACGGTGTGAGCCTCACCGTGAACGCGCTGCGCCCCACCGGGCTGCAGCTCTCCATCATCGAATTCACCAGACGTCACACCACGCTCGGCACGCTGGTGCCGGGCGATCGTGTCCATATCGAAGCCGACGTGCTCGCGAAGCACGTGCAACGCCTGCTGACGCCGACGCTCGACGCGTTCGGTGGCATCGGCGCGTCGGCCGCGGTGACCCAGGCGGTCACAGGAGTGCAGGGATGAGCAATCTGTCGAGTGATACCGTCGGCGACGCGACGAGCGGCACGGCCGCCGATCGCGATCCGGCGTTCGGCACCGTCGAGCAGGCGCTGGCCGACATCGCCGCGGGCAAGTTCGTCGTCGTCGCCGACGACGAGGATCGCGAGAACGAGGGCGATCTCGTGTGTGCCGCCGAGAAGGTCACGCCCGAGATGGTCAACTTCATGCTCGAAGCCAAGGGCATGATCTGCCTCGCCATGACCAACGCCTGGGCGGATCGCCTCGGTCTCGGCATGCAGGTGGAGCGCAACACCGAGTCGATGTCGACGGCGTTCACGGTGAGCATCGACGCGGCGGCGCAGTACGGAGTGACCACGGGCATCAGCGCGAGTGATCGCGCCACGACCATTCGCGTCGCCGTCGATCCCACGGCCACGCGCGCCGATCTCCGCATGCCGGGACACATCCACCCGCTGCGCGCCCGCGACGGCGGCGTGCTGCAGCGCGTCGGACACACCGAGGCGGCGGTCGACCTCGCGCGCCTCGCGGGTCTGCGCCCGGCCGGCGTGATCTGCGAGATCCTCAACAAGGACGGCACCACCGCGCGGCGCCCGCAGCTCGAGCAGTACGCGAAGGCGAACGGGCTCACGTTCATCACCATCGCGCAGCTCGTCGCCTATCGCCTCAAGCACGAACGTCTCGTGCATCGCGTGGCGGAGGCGCGTCTCCCGACTCGTTACGGCGACTGGCGCATCGTGGGCTATCGCAACGACGTGGACGATCGGGAGCACATCGCGATTGCTTTTGGCAGCGTGACCGACGGAGAGGGCGTGCTGGTGCGCATGCACTCCAAGTGCCTCACGGGTGACGTGTTCCACTCGCAGCGCTGCGATTGCGGCTGGCAGCTCGAGACGGCCATGCAGATGATCCAGGCCGAGGGACGTGGCGTCATCGTCTATCTCGACCAGGAAGGACGTGGCATCGGGCTGCTCAACAAGCTCAAGGCGTACGAGCTGCAGGACCGCGGCGCCGATACCGTCGAGGCCAACGAACAGCTCGGCTTCAAGGCCGACCTGCGCAACTACGGCATCGGCGCGCAGATCCTGCTCGACCTCGGCGTGCGCTCCATTCGCGTCCTCACCAACAACCCGCGGAAGCTCGTGGGGCTCGATGGCTACGGCCTCGCCCTGGTCGATCGGGTCCGCCTCGAGGCTCCATCGACCGATGAGAACGCTTCCTATCTTGAGACCAAGCGCGTCAAGCTCGGTCACCTCTTCGCCATCTGAGGATCACGTGGCCGAGTTCAGTGGAGAACCGCACGGCGCGGGGCGTCGCATTGCCGTGGTCGCGAGTCGCTTCAACGAGGGTGTGACCACCGCGCTCTGCGAAGGCGCGGTGAGCGCACTCGTGGGGCAGGGCGTCGCGCTCGATGACATCGATGTGCTGTGGGTGCCGGGCGCGTGGGAGTTGCCCGTGGCCGTGCGACGCGCGCTGTCGTCGGGGCGCTACGATGCGGCGGTCGCGGTGGGCGCCGTGGTGCGTGGCGACACGCCGCACTTCGACATCGTCGCCGGTGAGGCGTCGCGCGGCCTCATGGAGGCGTCGCGCGACTACGAGGTGCCCGTCACGCTGGGCCTGCTCACGACGGACACCATGGAGCAGGCCGAGGCGCGCGCCGGCGGTGCGCATGGCAACAAGGGGGCCGACGCCGCGCTGGCCGCGCTCGAAGTGCTCGACCTGTTCGACCGTGCCCTGCCGCCCGAGGAGGACGCATGAGCGCCCCCCTCCACGATGACACGCTCTGGCAGGGCGAGGCCAAGCCCGCGCGCCTGACCCGCGCCGAGCAGCGCATTCGCCGCCGCGCCCGCGTGCGCGCGCTGCAGGCGCTGTACGCCGCAGATCAGCTCGACCTCACGCTGCTGCGCCGCACGGCCACGATGGTGTTCGATGACCTCGCGATCGAACCCGAAGTGCGGGAACGCGCATCCCGCCTCATCGCGACCGTGGCCGACCGCCACGCCGATCTCGACGCGGCGCTCATGGCGGTCACCGAGAACTGGCGGCTCGAGCGTCTGGGCGCCATCGAGCGGTGCATCCTGCGACTCGCGGCGGCCGAGCTGCAGCGCGCCGAGACGCCACCCCGCACGGTCATCCAGGAGTTCGTGCTGTTGGCCGAGCGCTTCGGCAGTCCGCGGGCGGCCGGGTTCGTGAACGGCGTGCTCGACGCCTACGCGCGTCGATCGGGGAAGCTCTGAGCGCGACCGTGCGTCGCCTGCGCATTGCCGTCGTCAACTGGCAGTGTCGCGAGAACCCGCAGGCGGGCGGCGCCGAGATCCACCTGCACGAGATCTTCGGCCGGCTGGCCGAGGCGGGGCACGAGGTGGTGTTGCTGTGCGGCGGGTGGCCGGGGTGTCCGCCGCGCGCGACGCTCGACGGGATGGAGGTGCACCGCGTGGGCACGCGGCAGAGCTTCCCGTTCCTCGCGCGCCGCTACTGGCACACGCAACTCGCCGCGCGCCGCTTCGATGTGCTGGTCGAGGACATCAACAAGGTGCCGCTCTTCACGCCGCTCTGGCGCACGCCGCCCATCGTGGGGCTGGTACCCCACCTCTTCGGCGGGACCGCCTTCCAGGAACTGTCGGCTCCGCTGGCGGCGGCCGTCTGGATGGCGGAGCGGCCACTGCCATGGGTGTACCGACGGGCCGCTTTCGAGGCCATCAGCGACAGCACCCGCGACGACCTCGTGTCCCGCGGCATCCCGGCCGAGCGCATCCGCGTCATCTTCCCCGGCATCGACAGCAGTCTCTATACGCCTGCCCCCGCCGAGCGTGCGGCTCGTCCCACTTTTGCCTATCTGGGTCGCCTGAAGAAGTACAAGGGCGTAGATCTGGTCATCCGCGCGTTTGCCGCCTGTCCGGTGGCCGACGCGACCCTGGAGATCGCCGGCGCCGGCGAGTTCCGCCCGGAACTGGAGGCGCTCGCGGGAACCTTGGGGGTCGGTTCCCGGGTACGGTTTTTAGGGCGTATTGACGAGACTGCAAAGGGGGCCCTGCTGCGACGGGCATGGGCAACCCTGTTCGCTTCACCCAAGGAGGGATGGGGGATCACGAATCTGGAGGCGGCGGCGAGCGGAACTCCGGTCATTGCGTCGAATTCTCCGGGGATCCGCGAATCGGTGCGGCATGGCGAGACAGGTTTTCTCGTGCCGCACGGAGACGTCGCAGCCATGGCGGCACACATGCAGCGCCTCAGCGGCGAGCCGGAGCTCGTCGAGTCCCTGGGGCGTGCGGCGCGGCGCTTCGCCGAGGGCTTCACCTGGGCAAGCGCGGCCGGGCAAACCGAAGCCCACCTCCATGCGGTGGTGGGAGAGGAGGCAGGTCGCTGATGGAAATCATCCTGCACGCACACCACGCCGACGTATCCGATTCCCTGCGCCAGCAGGCGGAACAGGCCTTGCTCCGACTCGCCACGCGCCTCACGCGCGCGGCCAAGGCCCTCGTTCGGTTCATCGGAGACGGTCCGACGCGCCGCGTCGAGATCGTGCTGCGCACGGCGCGGCACGGTGAGCTGTTCGCCCATGCCGATGCGCGCGCGTTCGCGCCCGCACTTGCCGTGGCGGTGCAGCGGCTCGAGACGCAGGTGAGCCGCGGACGCCGCGCGCGTCGCGCGCCGCGTGGCGGCGGTGGGGACGGGAGCCGCACCGGGTGAGCAAGCGACTGACGGTCGGCGGCCTGGTTGAACGCCTCGCGGACACACTGCAGCTCGAGGTGCTTGGACCGGCCGCCGGCCTCAATCGGGAAATCTCGAGCCCCGAGGCGTCCAGCCCGGGGCTCGTGCTCGCCGGATACATCAATCGCTTTCCGTATCAGCGCATCCAGGTGCTCGGCGAGACCGAGATCACCTATCTGCAGTCGCTCGATGCGCAGCAGCGGGCGACCCACCTCGAGCAGTTCTTTGCGTTCCCCATCCCCTGCGCCTTCATCACGAAGGGGTTGGAGCCGCCGGAGCCGCTGCTGCGGCTGGCCGAGGCGGCGGGGGTGGCCGTGGTGCGCTCGCAGCTCAAGACGGCAGAGTTCTACCGGCTCATCAAGCCGTTCCTGGCCGAGGAGTTCGCACCGACCACCACGATGCACGGGTCGCTGGCCGACGTGTACGGCGTCGGGCTCTTCTTCACCGGCAAGAGTGGCATCGGCAAGTCGGAGTGTGTGCTCGACCTCGTCGAGCGTGGACACCGGCTGGTGGCCGACGATCTCGTCTTCGTGTCGCGCCGCGGGACCGAGGTGCTCATTGGCCGCGGGCATGAGGCGCAGCGGCATTTCATGGAGATCCGTGGTGTCGGCCTGATCGACGTGCCCGGCATCTTCGGCATCCACGCCGTGCGCCAGCAGAAGCGCCTCGAGGTGGTGGTGGTGCTGGAAGAGTGGGACGCGAACGCCACGGTCGATCGGACCGGCCTCGACGTGTCGACCATGGACATCCTGGGCGTCGAAGTCCCGCGCATCACCGTGCACCTCAATCCCGGCAAGAACATCACGGTCATCGCCGAGGTGATCGCGATGAACCACTTGCTGCGCTATTATCGCGGGTACGACGCCGCCACGGCGTTCAACGAACAGCTCATCGGGCGCATGCGCCGGAAGTCCGACGTGCGGCGGTACCTCCAGGAGGACGACGAGTAGTGGGTGCAGCGCAGGAGCAGGGAGCGCGCGCGGCTGCGGAGGCCAGCGCGACCGATCCGGCCGCGGTGCGGGCCATCGTGGCGGGCCACGGATCGCTCGCGGCGGGGCTCATCTCTGCCGTCGACCAGATCACGGGGCGCGGCGCGCAGTTCATCGCCATCTCGAACGCCGGCCTGTGTCTCGACGACATCCAGGGCGCGCTCGCGCGGGCCCTCGACACGACCGGCGCGCGCGTCGTGTTCACGGACCTGCCGGCCGGCAGTTGCACGATGGCGGTGCGCCGCATGATCCGCGAACGTCCGGGCGTGCTGCTCGTGACCGGCGTGAACCTGTCGCTGCTGCTCGACTTCGCGATGCAGGACGAGGTCGACGTCGCACAGGCCGTGCAGACCGCGTTCGAACGCGGCCGCGCCTCGCTTGCCATTCACGGCGCCTAGCGCGCCGCTCCTCCCTCTCGTCGTCCCGCCTTTCTTCGCGTCTTCCTCGGCATGTCCATCGCGCTGTATCGCATCGATGATCGCCTCATCCACGGCCAGGTGGTCGTCGGATGGGGACAGCCGCTCGACCTGCGTTTCATCGTGCTCGTCGACGACAACGTCGCCGGCAGCGAGTGGGA
Organism: Gemmatimonadota bacterium; assembly: GCA_020161135.1. Classification (GTDB taxonomy): domain Bacteria; phylum Gemmatimonadota; class Gemmatimonadetes; order Gemmatimonadales; family Gemmatimonadaceae; genus Gemmatimonas. The sequence continues at coordinate 117,282 of JAIUOB010000003.1, forward strand.
GCAGGAGCTTTATCGCATGGGGGTCCCGCCCGAAATGGCGGTGCACTTCGCCACCGTCGCCGATGCCGCCGGCCAGTTGGCGCGCTTCGAGGCCGATCCGCAGCCGGGCATCGTGCTCGTCGGCGATGTGGCCACCATGCAGCGGCTCGTCATCGCGTCGGCAGGTCGCATCCACGCCGTCAACATCGGCGGCGTGCATCACCAGGCAGGACGCACGGGGCGCATGCGCTACGTGTTTCTGACGCCGGCGGAAGAAACCGGACTGCGCGAGATCGCCGCGCTCGGCGTCGCCGTGACGGCGCAGGATGTCCCGGGGGCGCGTCCCGTGCCGCTGGCCGAACTCCTGCAGTCCACGATCAGCGCGTGAACCCGGTGGCCACGCTCCCCGGTCCGATCGAATCGGTCGCGCTCGCGCTGCTCGCGGGCGTGGTGGGGCTCGACGTGGTGAGCTTTCCGCAGGCCATGATCTCGCGCCCCATCGTGGCGGCCACGCTCGGCGGTGCCTTCCTCGGCGCGCCGATCGCCGGGCTCGTGGCGGGCGCCGTGCTGGAGTGCCTCGCACTCGAGTCCCTGCCGGTGGGCGCGTCGCGCTACCCGGAGTGGGGGAGCGCGTCGGTGGTGGCCGGGGCCGTCGCGGCGCAGGGAGCGGAGGCCGGTGCGCTGCCCGGCGCCGCAGCGCTCGTCATTGCCACCGTCGTGGGCATCAGCGTGGCATGGATCGGCGGCTGGAGCATGGTGCAGCATCGACGCCTCATCGCGCGACTCGCGCGGCCGCGCCTCGACCAGCTCGCGGCCGGCACGCGCAACACGGTCGCGGGCCTCCAGGTGGCCGGCATGTCCGCCGACCTCGCGCGTGGCACACTCGTGGGGGTCGCGGCGCTGGCCGTCGCGATGCCCGTGGCGGCCGCCGTCGAGGCACGCTTCACCCTGCCCGAGGACATCGCCCGCGCGATCGTCGTCACGCTCAGCGCGGCGGTCGCGGCGGCGTCCGTGTGGAAGGACTTCCACGCGATCAGCTTCACCCGACGGTTGTTCCTCGTATCGCTGGCCGTGGGCACCTTGCTGGTGTTCGTCCGTGGCTGAAGCGACCATGACACCCACGGACACGAAGGCCGTGCCCGCGCCTGCGCCGCCGCTCCCCGGCGACCTGCGGCGCGCTATGCTGCTGCGCTGTCTCGCCATTCAGGGCTCGTGGAATTACGAGATCCTCGCGGGCAACGGCATCGGCTTCTGCGTCGAGCCGGCGTTGCGTCGTCTCCCCGGCGGCGTGGACGGGCCGGCGTATCGCGAGGCGCTGGCGCGGCAGAGCGCGTACTTCAACGCGCACCCGTACCTCGCGAGTCTCGCGGTGGGCGCGCTCGCGCGCGCCGAACTCGATCTGGTCCCGCCGGCACACATCGAACGCTTCCGCACGGCGTTGTGTGGTCCGCTCGGTAGTGTCGGCGATCGACTGGTCTGGGCCGCGTGGCTCCCCGCCTGCTCGCTGGTGGCGCTGCTGCTCTTCGGACTGGGTCTCTCGCCCCTCGGCGTGGTGGTGGGCTTCCTGGTGCTGTACAACATCGGCCACCTCGGTCTGCGCGACTGGGGACTGCGGGCCGGATGGCGCCACGGACTGCGTGTCGCGACGGCGCTTGGCCACCCCGTCCTGCAGCATGGCCCCCGCTACATTGGAAGAGCTTCCGCGGTCCTCGGCGGCCTCGCGCTGCCGTTGGCCGTGCATCGGGCGATCGAGGGTGGCCGCCCGCTGGCGCCCGTGCCACTCGGGATTGCGATTGCCACGCCGGTGCTCGCGCTCGTGCTGGTCCGGCTTCATGGACGCGTCGAAGGCTGGCGCGCGGTCCTGCTGCTGCTCGCAGCCCTGGCCCTCTACTCGGTGGTTCGCTGATGGCTGAACGCTCCGTCCAAATCGTCAACAAGAACGGCTTGCATGCCCGTCCCGCGGCCGAAATGGTCAAGGCGGCGTCGCGCTTCACGAGCGACATCACCATCTGCCGCGAGGACCTCGAAGTGAACGGCAAGAGCATCATGGGGGTCATGATGCTGGCGGCCGAGTGTGGCGCGACCATCACGTTGCGCGCCACCGGCCCCGACGCGGACGCGGCCCTCGACGCCCTGTCGGCGCTCGTCGCCGCGCGGTTCGGGGAGAGCTGATGCTGTCGGTGCTCCGCGGCATTCCGGCCTCGCCGGGGATCGTCGTGGGCCCCGTGCATCTCCTGCGCTGGGAGGTGCCGGAGGTGAAGCACCGGCTGGTGGACGACGGCGAGATCGAGGCCGAGATCGCGCGACTGCATGCGGCGCTCGACAAGGCGCGCGAGCGGCTGCGGCTGCTGCGCGCACGGGCCGAGGCGCAGGTCGGCCCCGAGGAAGCGGCCATCTTTGACGTGCAGCTCTCGATCCTCGACGACCGCGAGCTCGCCAACAGCACCGTCGCGCTCATCCGCCAGAACCTCGGCGCCGAGAAGGCGTTCGACATCGTGCTGCTCGAATGGCGCCAACACTTCGCGCGGCACACCGCGGCGATGCTGCGCGAGAAGGTGGGTGACCTCGTGGATATTCACATCCGCGTGCTGTCGCTCCTGCTCGACCTGCCGGATCACGATCCGGTCGATGTGCCGCCGGGTGCGAACGCCATTCTCGTCACGCACGACCTGACGCCGTCGCTCACGATCCAGCTCGATCGCAACTGCATCGCGGCGATCGCCACCGAAGCGGGCACCGCCACCGCGCACGTCGCGATTCTCGCGCGGTCGCTCGGGCTGCCCGCCGTGGTGGGGCTGCGACGCGCGCTGACGGCGCTGCAGGGTGGGGAAGTCGCGATTCTCGATGGCGCCGAGGGCACGCTCGTGGTGGCGCCCTCGGAGAGCGAAGTGGAGGCCGCGCGCGGCCGCATGGCCGAGGAGGCGGGACAGGCCGACGAGCGCCGCGCGCTCGCGCTCAGCGAAGCCATCACGCGTGACGGGACGCGCGTGACCGTGCGTGCGAACGTCGACATCCCCGAGGAGGCCGAGCCGGGCGCGCAGAGTGGCGCGGAAGGCGTGGGGCTCATGCGCACGGAGTTCCTGGTCGTCGGGCGTCCCAGCATGCCCGACGAGGAGGAACAGTATCGCGCGTACAAGCGCGTCGTGCAGGCCTTCCGCGGTGCGCCGGTCGTCATTCGCACGTTCGACATCGGCGGTGACAAGCTGCCCATCGGCGGCTTTCCCAGCGAGGCCAATCCCTTCCTCGGCTGGCGCGCGATTCGCATGTGCCTCGACCAGCCCGAGCTGTTCAAGGTGCAACTGCGGGCGTTGCTGCGCGCCGCGATGCACGGCGAGTTGCGCATCATGCTCCCGCTGGTCGTCACCGTCGACGAGGTCCGCGAGACCCGGCAGTTGCTCGAGGAGGCGATGGCCGAGCTGAGTGAGCGTCGCGCGCCCTTCCGCGATGACGTCTCGCTCGGGGTCATGATCGAGACGCCGGCCGCCGCGGTCGCGTGCGACACGCTGGTGCGTGATGTCGACTTCTTCAGCATCGGGTCGAACGACCTCGTGCAGTACACGCTGGCCGTCGACCGTGGGAATGCCAACCTGGCCCCGCGCTTCACGCCCTTCCACCCCGCGGTGCTGCGCCTCATCGCGCAGGTGCAGGCCACCGGGGCGGCCCACGGGCTCGACGTCGGCGTCTGCGGCGAGATGGGCTCCCAGCCGCTCGCGGTCTTCGTGCTCCTCGGCCTGGGCATTCGTCAGCTCAGCGTGTCCCCCCGGTCGGTGGCCGACGTGAAGCGGGTCATCCGCGGCGTACGCATCGCCGCAGCCGAGGACGCTGCCCGGGCGGCGCTCGCTGCCAGCACCGCCCGCGAGGCGGAGACGCTGCTGCGGCGGCGCCTGCGCGCCGAGCTGGAATCCTCGGCCCTCTGACCACGGGCCGGGCCGGCCGGCTGCGCGGCCGAGCCTGTCTTGTTTGCCCTGTCGAGCGGGACTAGTCTACTCCGACCGGCCATGGGGGCCGGACACCTCATTTCACCCCGAGTACCGCGTGGCCGATCGCCATCTCTTCACGTCGGAGTCCGTCACCGAGGGGCACCCGGACAAGATCGCCGACCAGATCTCCGATGCCGTCCTCGACGCGATCCTCACCGAGGACGCCAACGCGCGCGTGGCGTGTGAGACGCTCGTGACGACGGGTCTGGCCGTCATCGCCGGCGAGATCACGACCTCGGCCTATGTGCACCTGCCCGACATCGTGCGCCGCACGATCGAGGGCATCGGGTACAATGACGCGGACTACGGATTCGACGCGAAGACGTGCGCCGTGCTCAGCACGGTCGATCGCCAGTCGCCCGACATCGCGCAGGGCGTGGATACGGGTGGGGCCGGCGACCAGGGCATGATGTTCGGCTACGCCACCGACGAGACGCCGGAGCTCATGCCGATGCCCATCCAGCTCGCGCATGCGCTCACGCAGCAGCTCACGGCGCTCCGCAAGGATGGCACGTATCCGTGGCTGCGCCCCGATGGCAAGACGCAGGTGAGCGTCGTGTACGAGGGCGATCGGCCGGTGGCGGTCGACACCGTCGTCGTGTCCACGCAGCATGACGAGAAGATCTCCAACTCGCGCCTCCGGCGTGCGATCCTGGACGACGTGATCCACGCGGTGCTGCCCGAGGAGATGGTCGGCCGCAAGCTGAAGACGCACATCAACCCGACGGGGCGCTTCGTGATCGGCGGCCCGCAGGGCGATGCGGGGCTCACCGGCCGCAAGATCATCGTCGACACCTACGGCGGCATGGGCCGTCACGGCGGTGGCGCGTTCAGCGGCAAGGATCCCTCGAAGGTCGATCGCAGCGCCTGCTACGCCGCGCGCTGGGTGGCCAAGAACATCGTGGCCGCGAAGCTGGCCCGGCGGTGTGAGGTGCAGGTGGCGTACGCCATCGGTGTCGCGGAGCCGGTGTCGGTGTATGTGCAGACGTTCGGCACCGGCGCGGTGCCCGATCGCGCCATCGAAGCGGCGGTGCAGGAGGTCTTCGACCTCACGCCGCGCGGCATCACGCGCGACCTCGCGCTGCGCAAGCCCATCTATCAGGCGACGGCGGCGTACGGCCACTTCGGACGCACGCCGGAGACCATCGGTCGCGGCAAGTCGGCGCGCACCACATTCACGTGGGAGCGGACCGATCGCGTGGCGGCCCTCAAGCGAGCCGTTCGCTGAACACCCCGGGGCGCGGTGACGCGCCCCACGCGTCGCGGGAGATCACGATGGTGGAAGTCCGGGTGGACCGACTCGGCCTCGACAAGGCGAGCGATGCGCACGTCGTGATTCTCCGCGAGACGGATGGCTCGCGCCTCCTCCCCATCTGGATCGGGCGGCCGGAGGCCGAGTCGATCGTGATGGAGCTCAACGGCTTCCGGCGTGAGCGACCGCTCACGCACGACCTCTGTCGCTCGCTCATTGCGGCCATGGGCGGCACGGTGCGTGCCGTGCGCATCACGCGCGTGGTGAAGGGCACGTACTTCGCGGACATCGAGTGCGTCGGCCCCAGCGGTGTCGTGGTGGTCGATGCGCGCCCGTCGGACGCCATCGCCATCGCCCTGCGCTGTGCCGCGCCCATCTACGCTGCTCCCACGCTGCTCACCAGCGTCGAGGACGCGTCGGACGAGGCGGGCAGCGTGACGCCGCTCGTGCCGCCGCCCGAGACCGAGCTGTCGTCGTCGCAGTTGCAGGCCTACCTCGCGGCGCTGCGCCCCGAAGACTTCGGCAAGTTCACGCCGTGACCCACACCCTGTGACGGTTCTCCGTTTCTCGCGCGCGGTCGCGAGCGGCCTGCTCGTGGCGCTGGCCAGCGCCATGCCACCCCGCGCGCAGGCGCAACCACCGGCCTCGGCAAGCGCCGCGGCCCCGTCGACACAGCCCACCTCCACCAGCACCACCGCTGCCGGCGAGCGCCGCTCGGTCTCCGGCCGTGTCCGGCGGCCCATGGGCGAACGCGGCGACTCGACTGGCATGGGGCCCGCGGTCGGCGTCTGGGTGACGCTGCATCGCGTCGCGCGCGATGGCAGTGGGGCGCTCGACTCGGTGCGCACCGATGCCGCGGGACGGTACGCGCTGCGCTACGTAACGCGTGGCGCGGCCGATGCGATCTATTTCGCGTCCAGCACCTGGCACGGCATCGCGTACTTCACGGCCCCGCTGCGCACCACGAACGCGACGGGAGACGAGGCCGAGATCACCGTCTTCGACACGACGTCGCGGCCCATCGAGCTGGCCGTGAAGGGACGCCATCTGGTGGTGGGCAAGGCCGACACCGGCGACGTGCACACCATCATCGAAGTCTTCGAACTCGGCAACGACAGCCTGCAGACCCTCGTGGCCGCGGGGAATCGACCGACGTGGCGCACGCGCATCCCGAAGGCCGCACGCAACGTGCGCGCCAACGAAGGCGAACTCTCGCCGGAGACGTTCGCGGCCGGCGACGGTGAGGTGCGCATCGTCGCGCCGTTCGCTCCGGGGCTCAAGCAACTGTCCTTCACGTATGTGCTGCCGGCCTCCGCGTTTCCCTTCGCGATCGACGCGGAAGGTGGCGCGGTCGTGTTCGAGGTCCTGCTGGAAGACGAAGGCGCCCGTGTCGAAGGCGAGGGGTTCACGAAGGTGGCGCCGGTCACGCTCGAAGGGCGCCGCTTCCAGCGGTGGCTCGCGCAGGACCTGCGCGCGGACAGTCGGTTGGCTGTCATCGTCCCGGCGCGCGGTGCGTTGTCCTCGACGCAACTGCGCAACTACGGCATCGCCATCGCGGCGGGCTTCTTCGCGCTCCTGCTCATCGGTCGCTCGATGCAACGCAGTCGAGCGCGAGGGACGTCTGCCGGAGAGCTGCCGGCGCGGCCCACGCTCCGTCCGCGCGAGCCGGACGCGCCGCTCGCCGATCGACTTGCCGCCGAGATCGCCGCGCTCGACGCGACGTATGCGCGGCAAAGTGCACCATCGGATGCGGTGCGGCAGGCGTACGAGGCGCGCCGTGCCGAACTCAAGGCCGCGTTGGCGGCGGTGCTTGCCGGCCACGATATCCCGACGTAGGTTCGGACTGTCGCTCGCCGAGCGATGACAACTGAAGCCGCGCGCGGGACACGGAAGCCGGTGCAAAGCCGGCGCGGCCCCGCCACTGTATCGGGATGTGCCGGTTCGACCGGCACGATCGCGCTCACCGCCACTGGCTCACGCCGGGAAGGCGCGCGATCGATCTGCGCACGACGCCCTCGCGGGTGGTGCGCCGGGTCCCGGAGCCAGGAGACGACCCGCGCGTTCACACTAACGAAGACCCTCGAGGGGGGGCTCGTGCATCCGTGAACGCGGCGTCTTGCGTCCGTCACGTCTGCCCGGGCGTCTTCTCGCGGAGAGGACGCCCGTCGTGTTTCCTGCCTGCCCGCAGTCGGTTCGTCGAGGGTCGCACGACTGGCCGCACCGCGTGACCGGCGGTGCGGCGCGCGCGGCGCGCACGCTGGCCGTCGCGCTCCTCGTCGCCGTGGCAGGCTGCGCCCGCAGCGATGCGCCGCCGGGCGATCGCCCCACAGCGACGCGTCCCGCGCTCGACACCCTCGTCGATGACTTCGGCGCGGTCGTGCCCGTCGACGCGCGCGCGACCTCGCGGATCGTGTCGCTCAACCCGGCGGCCACCGAAGCCATCTACGCGATGGGTGAGGCGGCGCGTCTCGTCGGCCGATCGCGCTGGGACGAGTTCCCGGACGCCGCGAAGGCGCTGCCTGCGCTCGGCGACGGCATCCGTCCCAACGTCGAGGCGGTGCTCGCGGTGCGCCCGACGCTCGTGGTGCTCTACGCCACCGGCGACAATCGCGCCGCGGCCGAAGCCTTCACGCGGGCCGGCGTGCGCACGATCGCGCTGCGCGTCGATCGCATCGAACAGTTCGCGCACCTCATGGACGTCCTCGGGCGCGCGCTCGACGCGACAACGCAAGCCGCGACGGTGCGCGACTCCGTGCTCGGCACCCTCGATCGCGTGCGCGCACTCGTGCGCCGGCGGGTGCCCGACAGCGCGCGACCGCGCGTCGCGTGGCCGGTATGGGTGAGCCCGCCCCTCGTGATCGGTGCCGGCAGCTACATGGATCAGCTCCTCGACATCGCCGGTGCGGTGAATGTCTTCCACGACCTCCCCGAGCCGTCGCCGTCGGTGAGCATCGAGGAACTCGTGCGCCGTGCGCCTGCTCGCCTCGTGAACAGCGCGGAGATGCGCGAGAAGCTGCGCGCCTCACCACAGTGGCGCGGGGTCCCCGCTGTCTCCGCCGACGCGTTCGTCCTCGACGATCCGGCGCTCATCGGCCGACCGTCGGTCACGCTGGGCATGGCGGCGGTGCATCTCGCACGACAGATGCACCCGGCGCTCGCCGATTCACTGCGGTGAGCGAGCGCATCGCCAGGCCAACGGCCACGTCGTGGCCGTGGATCGCCGGGCTCGTGCTGCTCGTGCTGGCCGCGCTTGCCGGTCTCATGTTCGGTGCGGTGCCGATCGCGCTGGCCGATGCGCTTGCGGTGCTGCGTGGCGAAGGCAGCGACACCGCACGGACCATCATCGCCGTGCTGCGCGGGCCGCGTGTGGTGCTCGCCGCCCTCGTCGGCGCCGGGTTGGCCATGAGTGGCGGCGCATTGCAGGGCACACTGCGCAATCCGCTGGCCGAGCCGTACCTGCTCGGAGTCTCCGGCGGCGCTGCGGTGGGGGCCGTGCTCGCCATTGTCGTCGGCGCCGAGGGGCCGACGGTCATCACCGCGTCGGCGTTTGGTGGCGCCGCCGTCGCGACGGCACTCGCCACCGGCATTGCACGTCTCGCCGGCGGACGTGGCGATCCACGGCTCCTGCTCATGGCGGGCGTGGTGGTCGGCGCCTTCGCGAACGCGGCCATCATGGTGCTCCTCGCCGACGCCCCGCCCGATCAGGTGCGCGGGGCGCTGTGGTGGATGATGGGCTCGGTGCGTGACGCGACGTGGGCGTCCGTGCTGCGGACGGCGATCGGCGTGGTCGTGCTCGGTGGCACGCTCGTGTGGTGGGCGCGCGACCTCGATGTACTCGCGCTCGGCGAGGAGCCGGCGGCGGCGTTGGGAGTCGACCCGGAGCGCGCGGCCCGCCGTGTCTTTCTTGTCGGAAGCTGGCTCGCGGCGGCCACGGTCGCGGCGGCCGGGCTCATCGGATTCGTCGGCCTGGTCGTGCCGCACATCGCACGGGCGCTCGGCGCACGCCAACATCGACCGCTGCTGTTGCTCGCGGCGCTGTATGGCGCGGGGCTGCTGGTGGTGGCCGACCTCGCCGCACGCACGGTGCGTGCGCCGGTCGAACTGCCGTTGGGGGCGCTCACCGCGCTCGTGGGGGTGCCGTTCTTCCTCGCCCGCCTGCGGAAGTTGGCCTCGTGAGCGACGCACCGATGGCCCATGCGCCGACGATCACGCTCACGGGGGTGCGCGTCCGCTATCCGCAGCGCGATCGCGATGCGCTCGACGCCGTGAGCTTCGCGGCGCGGCCGGGCTGCATCACCGCCGTCGTCGGCCCCAATGGCAGCGGCAAGAGCACGATCGTGCGCGCATTGCTGCGCCGTGTGGCGCTCGCGGAGGGTGCGATTCGCATTGGTGTCGACGACCTGGCGGCGGTGTCGGCACGCGCGTTGGCACAGCGGGTAGCCGTCGTGGCGCAGCGCGAGGAGCCGCTGGTGCCGCTGCCCGTGCGGGACGCGGTGCTGCTGGGGCGCGCGCCGCATCGCGGCGCGTTCGGCGCGCCGAGCGCGGTCGATCGTGAGGCGGTGGAGCAGGCGATGACGCGCGCCGGCGTGGCCCACCTGGCGACGCGCAGCACCGACACGCTCTCAGGCGGCGAGTGGCAACGTGTGCGCATCGCTCGCGCGCTCGCGCAGGCGAGCCCCGTGCTCGTGCTCGATGAGCCCACCACCTTCCTCGATCTCGCACACGAGATGGCCATCTTTGAACTGGCCGATCGCTTGGCGCAGGAAGGGCGCACCGTGCTGCTCGTCAGCCACCAACTCAACCTCGTGGCCCGGTTCGCCCAGCACATCGTGTTGCTGCACGAGGGGCGGGTGGCGACGCAGGGAAACGCCGATGCCGTCATGCAGGGCGAGCTGCTCGAGCGGGTCTACGACTGGCCGCTGGTGGTCACGCGTGATCCGGCCGTGGGTGCGCCGGCGTTGCTGCCGCTGCGCGGTGGCACGACGCGCAGCGCAACCCTGCGGCGAGATGTCGCGACCGTGCCCTCAGCGGACATGCCGTGAGCCGCGCCACGCGCACTGCTCGACGTGACCGCGTCACCCGCGGAGTCCGCAGCGTCGTCGTGACGGCCTGCCTGCCGTTGGCGCTGTGGAGCACGACGGCACGCGCACAGTCGATGCGGGAGGCTGCCCGTGCATCCACCGCGGCCCGCGTTCTCTGTGTGCATGACGCGTCCACCGGCGCGCCGCTGGTGGGAGTGCACCTGCGCCCGGATCCCGCCGTGACGGCTCCTGTGCCCGCTGCGCGCGCGCGTGTGCTCCCGGATGCCTGTGTCACGCTCCCCGCAGCGGTCGGTCGGGTGGTCATCACGCGGGTGGGGTATCGGCAGGTCATGGCGTCGCTTGCGGACGCGCCGCAGGCGGACACCGTGCACGTCGCGCTCTGGCAACTCGATGCCGGCGACGCACGCGGGCGACCGCGACGTTCGCCCGGCGACACGACGCGCCTCGCCGCGGTGCGCGTGGTGGCAGCGGCGCCGACCGGCGAGTCGGCCGGGGGCGGCGCCGTGATGCGCGTTGCCGACGCACGCGAGCGTGGCGTGTCGTCGACCGCCGGACTGTTGGCGCTGCTGCCGTTCACCTCCCTGCGAAGCGCACGCGGCGAGACGGCGGTGTCGCTGCGCGGCGCCCGTCGTGAGCAGGTGGTCGTCACACTCGACGGGATGCCGCTCAATGATCCCGCCACCGGTGTGGCCGACGTGGCCGACGTGCCGCTCGCCGCGCTGGCGTCGGTGCGGGCCACGCCCGGTGCCGACCCCCTGGGTGCGGGCAACGGCGCGAGTGGTGGAGTCGTCGCGCTGACGACGGCGCGGCAGCGACTGCTGTCCGTGCATCAGGGAGCATATGGCCTGGTCGATGTCGCCGGTGCCACGACGCTCACGACCCAGGGCGCGCGCTGGCACGCGACCGGCAGCTATCGCCGTGCCCGCAACGATTTCCCATTCCGCAACGAGGTGGCGCCGACGCCGAGCGTCGAGACGCGCACCAACAACGACGAGCGCCGCGCGGCGGTCCAAGCCGGTGTGCTCACCGCCCGCTGGCAGGCGAGCCTGCTGGCATCGCACGGTGAGCGCGGCATGGTGGGCGCGATGAATGTGCGCACGTACGATGCCGATCGCGCGAGCACCTCGCGCATCGCGGCGCGGGCGCAGGGCGTCGCGGGACGCACCATCGTGGCGGTCGGGGCACGCACCTTCGCGCTGCGCTACCGCGACCCGACGCGCCCGGCACTTGACGCGCAGGCGCGCGCGCACGCCGCGGACCTCGACTGGCGTGGCAGCCTGCCGGGCGCGAGTGACGGCGCCTTGCGATGGCGCGTCGGCGGCGGCGCCGATGCCCTGCGCAGCGGCACGATCGCCCAGGACCGACGGCGGGCCTTCGCCGCGATGGAGTGGCGCGCGGCACCAGAGGTCGATGACACGTCGCCCCGCGTGGTGCGTGGCGGACTCGGCGTACGCGTCGACGTCGTCGAGCGGAGCGGCGTGCAACCCACGGGCGCGGCCGATCTCACGTGGCGCGTACGTGCGGCGCCCGCGCGCCACACGCTCGACGTCACGGCCCGCGCGGCGCAGGCGGTGCGCGTGCCCACCCTCTACGACCTGTATTTCAGCGCACCACAGCGTCTCACCGTGAAGCCGCTGGCGCCCGAGCGGGTCGTCGCCGATCTCGCGCTCGGTCTCGCCAGTGCCGTCAGCACGCGGTCCGGTCGCATCGACGCCGAGGTCCAACTGGTTTCGCGCGACACCCGCAATGCGATCGTGTGGTTTCCCGGCAACTTCGGCTGGAGCCCGGACAATGTGGGGCGGGAGACGCTGCGCGGCGTCGAGGCGCGCGTTGCACTCGTACGGCCCGGCGTGATGTTCGCCACGTGGGCCACCCGATACACATCCACACTGCACACCGGGACGGCCATCAACACGCTGCGCATCCCGACCCCGTATGTCCCCACCGTGCAGGGCGGCGCGCAGTTGCGACTCGCGCCGCCGCGCTGGGGCGTGGTGTGGTCGGCGGCGGCGCGCGTGCAGGGACGTCGTCCATACACCGCCGGTCCGCGCAACAGCGCATTCGAGTTGGCCGCCGCGGCGCTGCTGGACGTGGCCGCCGCCCGTACGTGGCGTGCCCGCGGCGCCACGCTGCTCACCACTGTCGCCATCGACAACGCCACGGACAGGTCGTGGCAGTCGGTGCGCGGCTTCCCGATGCCCGGCCGCACCTGGTCGCTGGGCATCACCCTCACCCCCGCAGCCGCAGACACTCCCCGATGACCGTGTTGCACCCGCCATTCTCGCACGCCCGTCGCATCCACCGCGCAGTCCGTCGCCGCATTCTCCCACCGCGTGCATGGCGTGCGCCGATCGCGTTCGCCGCGCTCGCGGCACTCACTGCGTGCGGCGCCGACAGCCCAACGGCACCCACGCCTACGCCGCCGCGCGGCATCGTGGTCCTGGATGGCTTCATCCAGCCCGGGCTCACCCTCCTCGCAGACAGCGCGACGACGGGCACGAAGCTGGCGTTTGCTTCGCCCACCGAGTTCGACGCCGGTGGATTCTCGCTGTTGCGCGACACCGTGCTCGCGGTGTCCAGTCGTGGTGCCGGTGACCTGCTGTACATCGCCGATCTCGCCGGAGCGCGCACCGAACGCTTCCAGCTTCCCGCGCGCAGCAATCCGGGACGCGCGCGACTCTTTGCCGGCGGCAACGGACGTGCGCTCATCGCGGCGGCACTGCGCGATTCGTCGGCCGTGGCACTCGTGTCGGTCGTGCGCGGCGGTACCCCCACGATCACGCGCATCAGCAACGCCGGTACATGCCCCACGGACATGTTCCAGCACGGGACCGACACGTGGATCGTCGACGCGAACAGCAACTGCCGCGTGAACTACGCGGTGCAGGGACCGGTGCGGCTCATCCGCGTGCCGGCCACCGGCACCACGCGAGACACCATCGTGCTCACCGGGCTGCGCGGCTCCGGCGCGTCCGCCATCGTCGATGGCGACGTGGCCTACGTCAGCGCCGGCGGTGAGGCCAGCTTCGCGAGCTTTCCGTACACCCTCGTGGCGTCGGGGGCGGTCGCCAAGGTCGACCTGCGCGCCCGTCGCGTGCTCACCACGCGCCCCATGCCGGCTCCCACCTACGGTGCGGGCGTCAAGCTGGGCCTCGACGGCTTTCTGTACGTCTCGCTCTATCAGGATCTCACGACCTTCACCAATCGCATCATCAGGATGCGGGCCGACGACCTGAGCTTCGCGCCGAACGGCACCACCCCGTGGCTGTCGCTGGTCGACGCGGGTGGACAGGCCGTCAACTGCGGCAGCGGCGTCGCCGATGCACTCGGGCGGTTGCACTGTCTCGTGAGTGGGGCCGGCTCCACCACGTCGCTGGTGGTGTTTTCGCCGTCGTTCGTCGAGTTGCGGCGGGTGGCGGCGGGTCAGGGGGGCGTGGATCTCGCCCTGCGCTGAGCCGCGGCGGCCGGCGCACCTCGGCCGGGCGCGCCCCGGCGACAGCACGACGCCCGCGCGCTAACCTCCGGCATGCCCCCGCTCCACACGGATGCCATCGTTCTGCACGTGGCCGACTATCTCGAGTCGAGCCGCCTGCTGCGCCTGCTCACGCGCGAGGCCGGGGTGCAGTCGGTGGTGGCGCGGGGCGCGCGGAGCTCCCGCCAGCGTTTCGGTAGCGCCACGGACCTCTTCGCCGAGGGGGCTGCACAACTGACGGTCAAGCCGGGTCGTGACCTGCACGCCCTCGATCGGTTCGACGTGCTTCGGGCCCGCCCCACGATCGCGGGCCGGCTCGACCGCTTCATGGCCGCGAGCGCCCTGGCCGAGGTCGTTCTCCGTCTCGTGCACGATGAAGCGTCGGCCGAGGTGTTCGGGGTGGTCACCGAAAGCCTCGACCGGCTGGGTGCGGCAGAGGAGGGGGTGGCGAGCGTCGCGCTCGGCGGGATCTGGCGGCTGCTGGCGGAAGTCGGATTTCGCCCGGCCCTCGATGCCTGCGTCGAGTGCCACCAGCCCGTCGACACGAGTGGCGCGGTGCGTTTCGACCCGCGGAGTGGGGGCGTACGCTGCGGTGCGTGCGCGCCCGCGGGGACCGGGGGACGACTGCTCCCGCCCACCGCCCTCGCGCACCTGTCGGAGTGGCTGGCCGGCGGCACCCCGGCCCTGGCCGTGTCCGAGGAACGGGCGCATCAGCGCCTCCTCCGGGAGTTTCTGGCAGCCCACCTGGCCGAATCGCGCCCGCTCAAGGCCTGGGCGGTCTGGGAGCAGGGGGGCTGGTGACGGGCGTCCCCCGGGAATGCCTCCCTCCGGGCCATGTTGCTTGACCGGGGGGGGCGGGCGTCCTAAAATGCAGAAGGCTCCGATCCCCGGAGCCTTCCTTCACCCTCACCGGAGACTTCGACTCACACCCTGATTCGTCAGTCGGAGAAGCAACATGAAACGTTTGTGGGGAGCACTGGGTCTGGTGCTCGCTCTCAGCGTGTTCATGCCACGAGTCTCGGCGGCCCAACAGCAGGACAGCAAGGTCCGCCGCAACGGAGCGACGCTCGGGCAGAACTACCCGAATCCGTTCAATCCTGCGACTCACATTCCGTTCAGCGTGGGTGATGCACCCACGTGCCCTGATCCGGACAAGCAGCACCGGGTCAGCCTCAAGATCTACAACGCCATCATGGGTTTTGTGGCGACGCCGGTCTTGACGCGCGGAACGAACGGAGTGGCCGGAGGTCAACCGCTGGAAAAATTGTCGATCCCGTGCGGCCAGTACGAGGCGTATTGGGACGGCAAAGTCCAAGCTACCGGGCGGGAGGCCGCCTCAGGCGTGTATCTGTATCGCCTCGAGGTGGATGGCGTGCCGCTGGTGAAGAAGATGATCGTGGTGAAGTAAGCAGCACTCGAGCACCACGAGGCCCGAAGCAACAACTTGCGAAGCGCGCCGGGTGAGCGGACCCGGCGCGCTTCGCGCATTTGGTACCTGCACAAACGGCAGGTCGGGCGCGGCACGGGCGTTGCCACCAACTTGTGGCATGATCAATCCCGACCGTCTCACCGTGAAGAGCGCCGAGGCGCTCAACGAGGCCGTGGCCCTGGCGCGCGCCGCCGGCAACCCCCTCGTGTACGACCTGCATCTGCTCCTTGCCCTGCTCGACCAGGACGAGGGCATCGTGGTGCCGGTGCTGCAGCGTGTGGGCGCCAATGTCACCAGCATCCGGACCGCGGCGCAGCAGGAGGCCGCGCGCTACGCCAAGCAGAGCGACGCGCAGCCCAGCTTCTCGCGCGAACTCACCGGCGTCGTCGATGCCGCCGAACGCGAAGCCAAGGTCCTGGGCGACGAGTATGTCTCGACCGAGCACCTGCTCGTCGCGCTCAGCGACGCCAAGGGCACCGACAGCACGCGCCTCCTCACCAGCGCCGGGGCGCACAAGCAGGCGCTGCTTGATGCGCTCAAGCTCGTGCGCGGGGCGCACAAGGTCACCGACCAGAGCCCGGAGCAGCAGTACCAGGCGCTGCAGAAGTTCACCCGCGACCTCACCGAGAGCGCCCGCAAGGGCAAGCTCGACCCGGTCATCGGCCGCGACGAGGAGATCCGGCGCGTCATCCAGGTGCTGTCGCGCCGCACGAAGAACAACCCCGTCCTCATCGGTGAACCGGGCGTGGGCAAGACCGCCATCGCCGAGGGGCTCGCGCAGCGCATCGTGAGCGGCGACGTCCCCGAGGGACTCAAGAACAAGCAGCTCGTCTCACTCGACCTCGGGGCGCTCATCGCGGGCGCGAAGTTCCGCGGCGAGTTCGAGGAGCGCCTCAAGGCCGTGCTCAAGGAGATCACGAGCGCCGAAGGCCGCTACGTCGTGTTCATCGACGAGCTGCACACGCTCGTGGGCGCCGGCAAGGCCGAGGGCAGCATGGACGCCGGCAACATGCTCAAGCCCATGCTCGCGCGCGGCGAGCTGCGCGTCGTGGGCGCCACCACGCTCGACGAGTATCGCCTGCATGTGGAGAAGGACGCCGCGCTCGAGCGCCGCTTCCAGCCGGTGTTCGTGGGCGAGCCGAGCGTCGAGAGCACGATCGCGATCCTGCGCGGCCTCAAGGAGCGCTACGAAGCGCACCACGGCGTGCGCATTACCGACGGCGCCATCGTGGCAGCCGCCACCCTGTCGAATCGCTACATCGGCGACCGGTTCCTCCCCGACAAGGCCATCGACCTGGTCGACGAAGCCGCCTCACGCCTCCGCATCGAGATCGACTCGGTGCCGCAGGAGATCGACGAGGTGGAGCGGCGCATCGTGCAACTCGAGATCGAGAAGGCCGCGCTGCAGAAGGAGAGCGACCCCGCGTCACTCGAGCGTCGCCGGGCGCTCGAGAAGGAGCTCGCCGACAAGAAGGAGCAAGTGGCCGCCATGCGCGCCCAGTGGCAGCAGGAGAAGGACGTGCTGGGCAGCGTTGGGCGCATCAAGCAGGAGATCGAGCAGGCGCGGTTCGAGGCCGAGGCGGCCACGCGCAGCGGCGACCTCGCGAAGGCCGCCGAGATCCAGTACGGACGCATCCCGCAACTCGAGCGCGACATGGCCACGGCCGAGTCGAAGCTCGCGAGCCACGGTGGGCGTCCGCAGTTCCTCAAGGAGGAAGTGGCCGCCGACGACATCGCCGAGGTGGTGGCGCGGTGGACCGGTATTCCGGTCACACGCATGCTCGAGAGCGAGCGCGAGCGGCTCACCAAGCTCGAGGACGTGCTGGCCACGCGGGTCATCGGGCAGCGGGAGGCCGTGAGCGCCGTGGCGGATGCGGTCCGTCGCTCGCGCGCGGGCCTGCAGGACCCGAACCGGCCCATCGGCAGCTTCATCTTCCTCGGGCCCACGGGCGTGGGCAAGACGGAGACCGCACGCGCGCTCGCCGAGTTCCTGTTCGACGACGAGCACGCCATGGTGCGCATCGACATGTCGGAGTACATGGAGAAGCACGCCGTCGCGCGCCTCATCGGCGCGCCGCCGGGCTACGTGGGCTACGAGGAGGGCGGGCAGCTCACCGAGGCGGTGCGCCGTCGCCCGTACTGCGTCATCCTGTTCGACGAGATCGAGAAGGCCCACCCCGACGTCTTCAACATCCTCCTGCAATTGCTCGACGACGGACGACTCACGGACTCGCAGGGGCGCACGGTCGACTTCCGCAACGCGGTGGTCATCATGACGTCGAACGTCGGCAGCCAGCTCATTCTCGAGGCCGACACGGCCGATGCGGCGGCGTGGAGTGCCACCGAGCAACTGGTGCTGCAGTCGTTGCGGGGCACGTTCAAGCCCGAGTTCCTCAACCGCATCGACGACGTGGTGGTGTTCCATCCGCTCGGACGCGCGGAGCTCGACTTCATCGTCGACATCCAGCTCGCGCACCTGCGCAAGCTGCTCGGCGAGCGCAAGCTCACACTGCAGCTCACCGATGCGGCGCGCACCCGTCTCGCCGACGAAGGGTACGACCCGGTGTTCGGCGCGCGGCCACTCAAGCGCGCGGTGCAGCGGCTGCTCCAGAACCCGCTCGCGCGTGCGGTGCTCGAGGGACGGTTCGTCGAGGGCGACGTGATCGTCGCCGACGTGGCCGAGGGGAGCGACGCGCTGACCTTCCGGCATGGCGACCGGGCCGATGCGGCGGCGGTGCAGGCGATGACGGGCGGCGGGTCGTCGCAATGAGGTGACGGGGCGGCGCACCGGACGTCTAGCTTGGGTCATGCTCGATTTGCTCTGGCGCGCCGCACTCCCGACCCTGCTGGTCGGCGCTCTCTATCCCTTTCTCGGCGCGTGGACCGACTCGGCGCGCCTGCCGACGGCGTGCACCGCGGTGATTGTGGGCGTCGTGGCGTGGCGCACCTGGCCGCACCTTCGGACGTCGCGCGGACGCGGGACCGTCGCGGTGGGTCTCGCGATCACGCTGCTCCCGGCGCTCTGGTACGCCACAGAAGGCGATCGCACGGCGTGTGTGATCGCCGCAGGGCAGGCGCTACTCGGTTGGTCGCTCGCCGGATGGCTGTACCTGCAGCGCGTGCCCGTCGCGCGCGCCCTCGGGGTGGACACGGCGTCGTCGACAGCGCCGGACGCGCTCTGGGATGCGCCCGTGCCCGCATGGGCGCCCATCGTGCTCGCAGGCGTGGCGTTCACGATTGCGGCGCTTTGTCGGCTGCTGCTCTCGCCGCGCTGGCTCCTGGGCGGAGATGACGTGATCTATCGTCTCCAGGCGCACTGGATGTGGGAGCCCAACCTGGGTTGGACGGTCCCCGAGGCGCTGCGCGACAGCTTCCTCATGCGGAAGCTCGCGGTCGGTCCATCGGGGCAGTACTTCGGGCAGTATCCGCCGGGGTGGCCCGCGGTGCTCGCCGTCTTCGAGCGGCTCGGCGCGCCGTGGCTCGCGATGCCGCTGCTCGCGGCCTTGTCGGCCGTCGGCACCTTTCGACTCGGTCGCCTGCTGTACACGGCGCGCGTCGGCCTCGTGGCCGCGTGCCTGCTGCTGCTCAACGGCTGGTGGATCATCCAGCACGGCACGTGGATGTCCCACGCCCTGACGCTGCCGTGCGCGCTCTTCACCGCGATCTGGCTCATCGAGGCGGAGTCCGGCCGCGGGGTGGCGCGTGACCTCCGCTGGCTCGGAGCGGGCTTCCTGATCGCCCTGCTCGCGGCGGCGCGCCCGCTCGACGGTGCGGCGCTCGCGTTGACGTTCGGCCTGTGGATGCTGCTACGGGGACGCATGCGTGGCGCGGACATCGCGCGCTGCCTGGTGGTCTCGGCGGTGGGGGCGGCACCGGTCACGGCGGGGCTCCTCGCCTATCATCACATCACCAACGGTGAGGCCCTGCGCTTCGGCTACGAGGCGATCAACCAGGGCGGCAACGCGTTGGGCTTCGGCAAGCGCGGCGTGGTGGGGCTCGACAGCACGCTCGCGAGGGTCCCGCGCTTCTTCGACTACACGTGGGTCATCGCGACGCGCACCCTCCTGCGTCGGATCGCCAGTACCAACCTGACGCTCGCGCCGTACGCGCTGTTCGTCCCGTTGCTGCTGCTGCTCCGTCGCGTGGGGCACACGCCGACCTGGCGCGTGCTGGGGCCGTTCCTCATCCTGCCGGCGCTGTACTCGCTGTACTGGTACGGCGAGATGCGCTTCCTGCTGGTGCTGATGCCGTTCCTGCTGGTGTGGATCGCCGCAGGGCTGGAGCGCGTGCACCGACACGATCGTGCCTTGTCATATCTCGGCCTCACGGCGTTCGTCGTCGGCAGTCTCGGCCTGTTGCCCGTCGGCCGGTGGGCCAAGCTTCCCATCGAGGAGCCGTTCGGCAACGTGGCGGCGTATCGACAGCCTCGCATGCTGCATGCGCTCGAGCGCATCGACGCCCTGCGTGCGCAGCACGGGAAGTTGCTGGTGGTCGTGACCGACGGCCCCTGGTTCGACGCGACGATCGATCGCTTCTACCAGTTCAACCTGGGCGGCCTCGACGGCGATGTGCTGGTGGTGCGCGATCGCGGCGCGGTGGGCAATGCCGAGGCGGTGGACCTGCTTCCCGGACGTACGGTCGTGGCGGTGCGCGACACGGGGCGCGACGCCGAACTGGAAATCACCGTACGAGGTCGCGACCCGGCGCGGTGACGCGCCCGCGGTAGTCCGGCCGGTCGGCCGCTTCGAGCGCCTCGACGCCCATGGCCGGCGTACGCCCCCAGTGCCCCGGCGTCGGCAGCAACGTGTCGGGTGGCACGCGAAACGCGCGATCGACGGACGTGAGCAGGTTGAAGTGCACGAGGTGCCACAGTGCCGCCACGCCGTCGCGCCAATTGATCTTCTTCCCCTGCAGTTGCGTGCGCGGATAGTACGCGATGGGCAGCTCGTGGACGCGCGCACGCGTCTTGGCGACGTAGGCGGTGAGCTCGACCTCGATGCCGAAGCGTTGCGAGCGCAACTGCATGCCTTGCACGAGGGGTGCGCGGAACACCTTGTAGCAGGTCTCCATGTCGGTGAGGTAGAGCCCCGACAACATGTTGGAGACGGTCGTGAGAAAGCGGTTGACGAAGTAGTGATACGTGCGGTGCGTCTGCGGCGTGCTCTTCTTGAAGCGCGAGCCATAGACCACATCCGCCTTGCCGGCGAGGATCGGCTCGAGCAACGACGGGATGTCGAGCGGATCGTACTCGAAGTCCGCGTCCTGGATCATCACGATGTCGCCGGTGGCCTCGCGGAAGCCACGGATCGCGGCGGCACCCTTGCCCCGGTTCCGGGGCTGTTGCAGCACTCGCATGGCCGGACACAGCCCGGCCAGCCGTTCGAGGATCGCCAAGCTGCCGTCGGTCGAGGCGTCGTCCACGAACACGAACTCCCGCTCGACCGGACAGGGCGCACGCAGGAGTCCGTGCACGACCGCTTCGAGGTGCCGCGCTTCGTTGTAGACCGGGACGACCAGGCTGAGCTTCATGTGGCGAGTGACGGGGATTGACGAATCTTCATGGACGGACGACCGAAGCGACAGGTTGGGCACGCGGGCGGGGCCGCGCGCCCCGTGAGCGAAGGGGGATCGGCATGCTAGCTTCTGCGCATGCCGATCCGTCCTGCATTCCACGCCGCGGCCGCATCGCTGCTCCTCATCGTCGCGGCGTGCGGCGGCGCCGACCCCCGAGGGCCGAGCGACCCGGGCAACGGGCCGTCGGCCCCCACGGGGCCCACGGGACCCTCCGGCACGGAGCCCGTCGGCCCGCTGTCGGTGGGCGTCCCGTACGCCGACCCGCCGGGGTACATCGAGTACATCCCCGGCGACGCCCCGCTGGTGCTGCTGGCCCCGCATGGCGGCACGCTGTCCCCGGGCACCCTGGCCGACCGGACCTGCAGCGGCTGCGTCACGACCGCCGATCTCAATACGCAGGAGCTCGCCCGCGCGATCGCCGACGCGTTTGTCCGGCGCACCGGTCGTCGGCCGCACCTGGTCATCAACCGCCTCCATCGTCGCAAGCTGGACGCCAACCGCGACGTGTTGGAGGCGACCGGGGGGACGGTCGCGCTCGAGTCGAGCTGGCGCTGGTGGCACGCGGCGGTCGATTCGTCCCGTAGCCGCATTGCCGGGAGCGGCGGGCGCGGACTGCTGATCGACCTGCACGGGCACGCGCACGCGGTGCCGCGCATCGAAGTGGGGTACCTGCTGAGCGACGCCGAGTTGCGGCAGACCGACGCCCAACTCGGCGCGGCGAACGCGATGGTGCGCACGAGTGTCGCGCGCCTCTCGACCGACACGCGCAGTGTGAGCGACCGCGGCGTGGCGCTGCTGCGTGGCCCGCAGAGCCTGGGCACCCTGCTCGCAGGCGCGGGCTATCCCGCGGTGCCCAGTGCAACCGATCCCGCTCCCAAGGTGGGCGAGGACTACTTCAACGGCGGCTACAACACCCAGCGTCACGGCTCACTCAACGGTGGCGCGCTCGACGCCGTGCAGTTCGAGCACAATCTGGCCGGGGTGCGCGACACGGACGCCAATCGCACACGTTATGCGGACGCGCTGGCCGCGCTGCTGGTGCCCTGGCTCGAACGCCACTACGGCTGGCGTCCGTGACCGTAACCGTGCCCGTCGCGCCGGTGGTCGCCGCCGCCATGCAGCAGGCGCTCGACGAGGCGCGTGGAGCCGCAGCGGCCGGCGAGGTGCCTGTCGGGGCGGTGCTGATCGAGAGCGCAACCGGTCGGGTGCTGGCGACGGCGCAGAATCGCATGGTGCGCGACGGGGATGCGACGAGCCATGCGGAGTTGCTCGCCCTCCGCGAGGCGGCCCGCGTACGCGGCGATCGGGACCTGCGCGACTGCACCCTGGTGGTGACGCTCGAGCCCTGTGCGATGTGCGCCGGTGCCATCGTCCTGGCGCGCGTCGGCACGCTCGTCTTTGGCGCCTGGGACGACAAGGCGGGCATGTGCGGGAGCGTCGGGGACGTCGTGCGCCACCCCCGCCTCAACCATCGTCCGGCGGTGCAGGGCGGGGTCGAGGCGGACGCGGCGTCGGCGTTGCTCCGCGACTTCTTCGCCGCGCGTCGCTGACCGCATAGGCGCCGCGGCCGGGCGCCGGCGACGTACGTCGTGTGGCGGGTGGACAGGTGCGGCCTTCGGTGGTAACTGGGTGCAGTCACCTCACTCCCCGCACCCACACCCATGTCCCGCCTCCCGCTTCGCACCGTCTCGCTCCTCGCCACGGTCCTCGCTGCACTGTCCGCCTGTGACCGCGCGGCAGCACCCCCTGCGCCGCCTGTGGCACCCGCCTACCAGGCGGTCTCACTTCTTGGCGACACGCTGCGCACGCTGCCGTTGTCCGCGGAGACGCGCGCACGGTACCAGGCCCAGCTCGACACAGCGCGCGTGGCCTACGAGCACGCTCCCACCGACGTCGACTCGATCATCTGGTATGCACGACGCCTCGGCTACCTCGGCCAGCTTCGCGAGGCCATCGAGGTGTACTCCCGCGGCATCGCGCTGTATCCCGACAACCCCTGGCTCTATCGCCACCGCGGACACCGCTACATCTCGGTGCGCGACTTCGACGCGGCGGTGGCCGATCTCGAGAAGGCGAACTCACTGGTGGCCGGCAAGCCCGACGTTGTCGAGCCGGATGGGCAGCCCAACGCGAAGAACACGCCCATCGGCACGCTCAACTCCAACATCGGCTATCACCTCGCGCTGGCGTACTACCTGCAAGGCAAGTTCGACAAGGCCGCCGAGGTGGCGCGCCGCGAGGTGGACGCAGCCAACAACGACGACCGGCGCGTCTCGATGTCGCACTGGCTGTACATGGCGCTGCGTCGGCAGGGGCAGGACTCCGCCGCCGCCGCCGTCATTGCACCCATGTCGCGCGACATGAACATCATCGAGAACCACGCCTATCACCGGCTGATGCTGCTGTACAAGGGCGACCTGCCGCCGGACTCGGTGCTCACGGTCGGCCCGACCGGCGAACTGTCGGTGAGTGACGCGTCGGCCGCGTACGGCGTGGCCAACTGGCACTGGTACAACGGGCGGCAGCCGGAGGCGCTGGCCCTCTGGCGTCGGATCGTCGGGGCGGGGCAGTGGGGCGCGTTCGGCTCCATCGCCTCCGAGGCGGAGTTGGCGCGAGTGCCTGACGGCCCGGCGCGGTAAAGGCTGACACCGGCCGGCGGGATCCGGCCGTAGGGTGGAGAGGCCCAACCCAGGAGCTCCTCATGTCGATGGCGACACGCTACGCCGAGGCGGTGCAGGCGCAGTTCGACGCGCAGCCTCTGCCGCAGGCGACAGTGCTCACCGAACGCGATCTCGCGCACCTGCCGGCCCCGGTCGCTCGCTACCTGCACCGCACGGGGGCGGTGGGGCGCGAGGTGGTGCACAACTTCCGGGTACGCTTCCACGCCACCATGTATCGGCCGGATGGCGCCCCGATGGAGAGCGAGGCGTGGCAGGTGGAGTTCATCGACCGCCCCGCGCGCTTCTTCTTCCTGCGCACGGCCATGCTCGGCGTGCCGGTGCGCGTCCTGCACGATTACCACGGTGGCGCGGCCCAGATGCAGGTGCGGTTGGCGGGCCTGTTCAATCTCGTCGACGAGCGGGGGGCCACGTTGTCGCGTGCGGAGACGGTCACGATCCTGAACGACCTCTGCGTGATGGCACCATCCGCGCTGGTCGACCGGCGCTTCACCTGGGATGCCCTCGATGCGCACCACGCCATTGTGCATTTCCACAGCGGCGCGCATCGCGTGAGTGCGGTCATGCACTTCGATCAGCACGGCGACCTGGTCAACTTTGTGAGTGACGACCGCCACGCCCTGCCCGACGACGGCGAACGGTGGAGCACCCCGCTGCGAGACTATCGCACCTTCGACGGGCGTCGCGTGGCCGCCGAGGGCGATGCGCTCTGGCACTACGCCGACGGGCACCAGCATCGCTACGGGACATTCCGCATCCTCGACATCGCGTGGAACGTCGCGCCGCGCACGGACGAACTCGATCCGGCGGCGGCGAACGCGCCGTGAGTGTGACGTTCGCAGCGTCGCTGCGCCTAGGGCGCGTCGCGGTGGCCGTGGGCCTGCTGGTCGTCGGGGCTGCGCCGCTTGCCGGTCAGGCGCGCGCGCCGGACAGCGTCGTGCGGCGGCCTCTCGAACGCGACACGGTCATCGACGGCGTCCCGTGTGCCGCACACGCGAAGATCCCTGCCGAATTCCATCGGGATGGCCGCCTCGCCGGCTGCTTTGTGTCGCGTGGCGTGGCCGTGGGATCCGCCACCCTGCCCGAGGGGACGTGGCTCGATCGCGATCCACGCGGCGTCGTGACAGGGGCCTGGCCCGCGAAAGAGACGGTCATTGCCGGGCTTCCGTGTCGGGGCGAAGGCTTCAAGGCGTGGCACGTGCGCTTCCACCCCTCGGGCGCACTCCAGAGCTGCTTCCTGGCTCGCGAGCATCGCGTCGCAGGTATCCCGTGCATGGCAGGCACGTTCCTGCGCGAAGTGCGAAGCGGTGGCACGGCGGTCGTCCTCCGCGTCGATGGTTCGCTGGCGCAGTGCGTGGTGGCGCGCGACGGCGTGGTGGACGGCGTGACGCTACGCAAATGGTCGCGCGCCGCGCGTGACACGACCGGCGCGGTGCGGGTGTTGCCCTAGCGTCGGGGGGCCGCGTCCACGGCATCGGCGAGGTACTGTGCCTGCGCGCCAGCCGCCATTGACTGGGGCGGTGTGTAACCGCCGTCTGCGCGCAGCGTCCACGCGGTCGCGTCATGCGTGTAGTGCGCGAGCAGTTCGTCGAGGCGCGCGCGGTGCGACGCATCGTGCACGGGCACCAGCAGCTCCACGCGGCGTCGCAGGTTGCGCGGGCGCAAGTCGCTCGATCCGATGAGGTACTCGGGCGCGCCGCCGTTCTCGAAGCGGTAGACGCGCGAGTGCTCGAGGAATCGCCCCACCACGCTCGTCACGCGGATGTTCGTCGCGTAGGGCGCGACGCCGGGGCGCAACGTGCAGATGCCGCGCACCACGAGATGGATGTCGACCCCGGCCTCCGACGCATCGTACAGGGCGTGCACCATTTCCCGGTCGGCCAGCGCATTGCACTTGGCGGTGATGGCGGCTGGGCGTCCGGCCCGTGCATGCGCCGCTTCCCGGGCGATGCGCTCCAGCAGCGCAGGACGCAGCTGCTCGGGCGCCACGAGCGCTTCGTGCGGCAACCGCGACGGCGCATGCGGCACGCCCGTCTCCTGGCCAGAGAGGGCACGGAACAGCGTGGCGATGTCCTCACCCAGCGCTGGTCGCGCCGAGAAGAGCGAGAGATCGGTGTAGGTGCGGCCGCTGCGCACGTTGTAGTTGCCGGTGCCGATGTGCACGTAGCGCCGGAGCTGCTCCCCCTCGCGGCGCAGGACGAGCGCGGCCTTGGCGTGCACCTTGAGCCCGGGCAGGCCGTACACCACCTGACCACCCGCGCGTTCGATGGCGCGGGCCCAGCGCACGTTGTGCACCTCGTCGAAGCGCGCCTGCAACTCCACGAGCGCGAACACGTGCTTGCCGGCCTCCGCCGCGAGCAGCAACGCCCCCGCCACCGGTGACGGCGTGCCCACACGGTACAGCGTGGCCGCCATGGCGGTCACGGCCGGGTCGGCGGCTGCCTCCTCGAAGAAGCGCACGACCGTGTCGTCGAACGATTCGAACGGGTGATGCACGAGCACGTCGCCCGCCCGGATCACGTCGAAGATCGACCCGGCCGGCATCGGACGGTGCGGCGTGAGCGGCGGATACTGCAGCGCGGCGTCGTCCGGCAGCGGCAGCGCGGACAGGCAGCGCAGGTCGAGGAGCCCCTCCACGACCTGTGCACGCATCGCCGTGACGGGCCGTTCGCGTTCCGCGGCCTCGCGATGCAGGCTCTCGAGCAGCAACGCCCGCACGGCGTCGGGCATCGCGCCTTCGACCTCCAGCCGCACGGCGGGGTTGAGCCACCGGAGGCTCGTCGCGCGATCGACGGCATCGAGCAGGTCCTGCGCGTCGCTGTCGCCCACCGGCAGCTCACCGCCACGCGTCACGCGAAAGAGGTGCGCGCCCTCGACCTGCAGGTGCGGATACGTCTCCCCCGCGTTGGCGCACAGCACCTCCTCGAGCGGAATCACGGCGCGTGCGCGGCCGGGCACGGGCAGCAGGCGCGCAGTGTCGCGTGGGAGCTCGTGCTCCACCACGCGCAGCCGGCCGCTCTCCACGTCGCGATGCACGACGGCCACGAACAGGCCGAGGTGCGCCAGGTGCGGGACCGGATGCCCCGGACTCAGCGTCACCGCGTGCGACTGCAGCGACGGCAGGATCTCCTCGCGATACTGCTCCCGCAGCGCCTCCTGCTCCTCGTGCGCCAGCGCCGACCAGCGACACACCGTCACGCCATGCGACGCGGCCGCGTCGAGACACGCCGCGGCGATGCGGTCCATCGCGCGCAGCAGCCCGTCGACCTGCTCCTCCACCCGCTGGGCGAGCGTGCTGTCCGCCATCTGACGGAGCTCGGCGACACGCACCATGTACAGCTCGTCGATGTTGCTCGTGACGATGCCGAGGAACCGCAGGCGCTCCAGCAGCGGCACCGACGGATCGGCCGCGAGGGCCAGCACGCGATGCTGAAAGGCGAGAAGACTGAGCTCGGGGTCGAGCAGGTCGCGATCGGCGACGACGGTGGTCGGGACGGACATCGGGGACAACTTACGATGTGGCGTCACGTCACGGCGTCTGGGCATCCATCCCGCCATCCGCACCCGTCCGCACCCTTCAATAGCCGCGGCTCCGATCGATCGCCCACCCGGGGAGTTCGCCGCGTTCGAGGCTCGCGAGGCATTCCAGGAACGCACCGGCGGCGCCCTCCGCGGTCGTGAGCCCTGACATGTGCGGCGACACCAGCACCCGCGGGTCGTGCCACAACGGCGAGTCCGGAGGCAGGGGCTCCTGTTCGAACACATCGAGTGCCGCCGCGCGCAGCCAGCCGGCGTCGAGGGCTTCGGGAAGGGCCGCCTCCTCCACCACGGCACCGCGCCCGGCGTTGAGCAACACCGCGCCTCGGGCCTGCGACAGCACTGCGCGCGACACCAGTCCGCGCGTCTCCGCGGTGTCGGGGAGCGACACGATGATCCAGTCGTGCGTGCCCACCAGGGCCGGCAGCGCATCGAGGGTGTGCATGGCGCGGAACGCCGTGTGCGACGACCGTCCGCTGCGGGACACGCCCGTGCAGTGCACGCCGAGGGCGGTGAGCGCGGTCGCAATCGTGCGGCCGATGTCGCCAGTGCCCACGAGCAGCGCCCGTGTCCCCGCCACGCGCGGCACGACCTGCTGCGCCCACTGCCGCTCGCGCTGTGCCGCCGCCAGCGGCAGCACGCGCTGCTGGATGGCGAAGATGCGGGCGATGGCCCACTCGCAGATCTGCGCGCCGAACAGCTCCGACGAACGCGTCACGAGGATGCCCGCGTCGAGGGGCGCGCCGCGCAGCCAGCCGTCCACGCCGGCACCGGTGCTTTGCACCCAGCGCACGCCGCCCAGCGACGTGAGGTGTGGCGGGCGACGGAAGCCGATGCAGGCCTCGGCCCACGCGAAGTCAGCGTCGGTGAGCTCCGGGCCGACGCCACCGCGCACGGCCACGTCCGGGCGGGCGGCCCGGACGCGGTCGGCGATCTCGGCGTGCAGGGCGTTGGCGATGACGACGCGCCGGGGCGCGAACGGGAGCGGAAAGCCCGGCGGCAGGGCGGCGGGTGAGCGCGAGGGTTCGGTCATGCCGGGGAAGATCGGGGTCGGGCGCGCACCCCGCCGGGTCTTGATTCGCCTGTGGGCACGTTTTAGCTATCCAGACTCCCGGAAAACCAATGGCCCGCCCGGTCGTCTGGTCTCCGTTGGACAGGTGGCCGAGTGGTTGAAGGCACCGGTCTCGAAATACGGTTCACCCGCGTTGGCCCCGCCTCAGGACATGCTCCTGCGCGCGGGGCTTTTTCGTATGCGGTGCTCGCAAATGATTGCCAGGAAACAGGATAGGTCGTTGGACGGCGCCGCGGGCGGTCACTTCCGGTACTCTCAGAATTACTGCGGTTTCGTCGATTTCCGCGGTTCTGCGCAACGGATGCGCAACGGGAATCCCCCTTCGCGCCCGGTTCCCGCGGGCTCGTTTCGCGGCGGCGGCCGGGGGCAAATGGGGTGAGTGGGAGAAATCCGCTGAATTCGACACGGCAGCTAGAGTGGGCCACACCTGCCTACTTGAGGACGTTTCCCATGTCGTCAGTTCATCAGATCCCGTCCATTTCTCGCCCTGCAAGCCGTTCCAAGCGGCGTCGCCATCATCCCATCCTGGATGCGGCGCCGAGCAAGTCCGCGACGGCAACCGGGCGTGAAGCGTGCGCAGCACGCGTTGTCGCCGATCCTGCAAAGCCATCGACGTCTTTGGGCGTGGCCGCCGGCTGGTCCATGATCGGCCCCCAGCTCATCGAGCGCGGCGGAGTGGCCACCGCGGACGACCTCGTGACGGAGGTCTTCGGTGTGCTTCCATCCGACCCAAGCTTTTCCGCGAAGAGGAAGATCGTCTATGGATGGAAGGCCGGGCGCTCACCGTTCGGACGGCCGCTCTGGGACCGGAGCGCCCTCGGCCACGCCATGCGGGGGCCGGTCGTTGGGGCAGACCGCGCTGCTGCTGCCCCTCTGTCGGTCGGGGGGCGATACGCATGGGATGTTACGAACGCGACGGCGCCTACTATATCACGTGCAATCCGCGCACCAAGGCATGGCCGCGATTGGCACTTCGCACCGCGGCGACCACGCCCGAGGAGGCGCAGGTCCTGCATGCACTCTTGCACGATGAGATCATCGCGGGGCGCCGGCTCGATCTCGCGATGGCCCTCAAGCACGGTGATATCACGATCGAACGATTGGCCGCCTTGGTCGGCGAGAACCTCAAGCACGTCCACAGCCTGACGGTGAAAGGGCTGGGACTCCCGACCCGGGCGCTGCCAAGGGCAGACGGCGTGGGGCCCCTGACATTCGGTGACCTCGTAGCGGCTTTCGGCGAGGAGCGCCGCACGACGAATCGGAACAATCCGCGTAAGAAGAGTAGGCGGCTCAGCGATGACACGGTCGCGCGCTATCTCCACTCGTACGTTTGCTACGCACGCTTTCTCGGTGACGGCGATGAGGACGCCGGCAAGCTGCAGCCCGCCGACATCCTCTGGGATGAACACAAGCTGACGCAGTACGGCGCGGCGCGGCGCGATCCCGCGAAGGCGCCGAAGCTTGGACATGTTCAGCGGCAAGACAAGGTCGTGTCCGGTTCGACGGTGAATCGCGACCTCCGCGCCCTCGGGGCGCTGCGTGCATTCGGAATGCGACGCTACGCCAAGTGGTTCGTTGGGCTGAATGAGCCCGACAGTGCCATCGAGAATGAAGGCGACTCGAACGAGCACCTGTTGGAGCCGGGCGACTTCGAGGCGTGCCTCGCTGACTGTGACGAGCAAGCCATGCGGCCGACGCCGCACAGCCCTGCGCTGACCCAGCGCGACTGGGTGATGTTCAAGTACATGCTCATCGTGCTCTATTGGACGGGGGCCCGTCTTTCGGAAATGCTGCGTATGAAGTGGGATCAGTGGCTGCTATTGGAAGTCGAGCCTGTCGTCCTGCTTGAAGGCCACTCGGAGCTGGGACCAAACCACAAGCGCCGGCTCACGTCGCCGCCGCCACTGACGCTCGCGATGCTGGAGTGGAAAAAGATCGCCGAAGCACGTGGATGGCGTACCGATGCCTCCGCTCCGGCGTGGGGAGACGAGCAACCGCTGCTCAAGAAGTCCACGTTCTCGAAGGCATGGAACAGCGTGCGCACAGGCCTCACGGCGCGGCCGAACGTTCGCGGGCATCGCATTCATGACTTCCGGCACGACGCGGCAGTCGGCTGGATCCGCGCTGGGGCATCGATCGAAGATGTTCGTCAGGCGCTGGGTCATAAGGATCGTGATGTCACCTATCGCTACACCAAATATCAGTCGGGCACGATGGCAGAAGCCGGAGCTCGCCGGGCGGCCATGGAGGCCACGCGATGCGCAGATCCGCTCACCGCGGTGATGCTGACCGATGGAACGCGCGCGTTGCAGCTGCTTCGCCTCTTGGTCGCCAAGCATCCGGAGCTGGCGTCCGCGATTGCGGCGCATGAGCAGTCTGCGAGTCGGACTTAACGGCGCCTGGTGGCTGCTGCTCGCACGGCGTAACCGCGTAGGTTGGCCCGGTGCTGCGCCACCCATACCGTGATCCTGCCGGACGGATTCGCCGTGTGGCAGCAACCACGCTCGCTGGAGTACACGATGACGCCACTGCAGGTGGCCGCCGCGCGCGGCCCGCAATATCGCGCAGCACTTTTCCTCCTGACCCGCTCACCGGTCTTTCAGCGCCGCGGGGATCATTGGGTAGTCCCGTACCTCCCGAACGGCGGCGGTATTGATTTTCCACGGCTGCTCGCGCGGGCGGATTGGTCGACGGGAGAACGGCTGATGGTCGAAGCCGCCGCGTCGGTTTTCGGATGTCGGCCCGACGGCAACAGCACCGTGTCGGTGAATCTGCTGGACCTTCGCTCAGGATTGGACGAGCCGAATCGTCGCGCCGTGTACCACGCGATCGAGCTCTCGCTCTAAGTCACGTCGCCCCGGATCCCTCACCCAACACGACGTGAGGGATTCCGAGCGCGGGCGAAACGTCTCCAGGTGTCTGTGACACCTCGCTTTCGAGGGCCGAACGCCGTTCGGCCAATCAACAAAAAATACTTCTGCATGGAGACGCCATGAACTTGATTCCGCGCCATCGTCGATACGCGTTCGTGGGTGTCATCGCGACGTTGATCGCGTCGCACGTCGCGGGCGCGCAAGTGGCAGTATCCGATTCCGTGCGATCGGCGACGGACAGCGCCAAGGCGCAGGTAGGACAGTGCGGGGGAGGCTTCCTCGCCCGTGCGATCTGCAAGGGCAGCGCGAAAATCTACAGCGCAACTGTTGGCGCGGGCCTCTTCGAAAACGGTCCCACTGCCGTTGGCAAAGTCTCCGCTCCTGCGGTCCCGTTCTTCGGCACGTATCGCGTCTGGCTGATTCGCGATGGACGGGATTCCCTCGCCTATTTTCTGCGCACTCAGACGCTCTTGCACGACAAGTGGGAGAATGATCCGTACACGGGCTATCTCGGCCGCTTTCACACGGCGATGGCCCTCGAAGATCTGCCGTCGACCATGGCCGAGCAACACGGACCGCTGTCGGGTCGGCAAGCCTCCGGTGCGTATATGCTGTTGCTGTCGTCGCGTGATACCACGCGGTTCGGTATCCGCTTGGAAGTCTCGCCTCCGGCCTTGCACCCCGCGGTGCAGGCGGCGCGGAGCTGGATCGGTGACGCACAGACCTCACTTCCGCCGGTCGAGAGCTGGTCCAAAAGGGAGCGCGAACGCGGCTTAACTGAACCAATGGCCTCGGGGGATACGCCTACGCGCTTCAGCGTATCGTGGAAGAGCGGGAAGCAACAGTTCACGGTGAAGGGTGAGCGGCTGAGTGATGTGACGGTGCCGCCAGGCGCGGCGCGGCGCTAGGCGAGAAGCGCGCCAAGGCATTCGCTCACTCGATCACCAACAAGAGAGTTGGCAGTGGCCATCGCCTTCGGCCTCATCGGCCGCGTTTGATTCGTGCACTACGCTCGGTACGCGCGACGCGGCCGACGCAACGCGCTCCCGGATAGCCGCGAGCTCCTGCTGGTCGAAGGCGAGGTTGACGACGGTTTCGGGAATGAGCGCCAGGTCGGGAAGCAGTGTCGATGATCCCCATCTTTCCATTTCCGTCGCTCTGAGAGCCCACGCGCGCTCATGCGGGGCGGCGGCGTTGTCACACGCGAGTGCGATGAGTGCGATGGCTACGCCCCTCTTGTGTAGCGGTAGCGGCAAGCCAAGGACGCGATAGTTGGTGATCACGCGCATGAGCGGCCGCGCAACGTCAACCGCGATTCGACGCCACTTCGACTTCAGGGCGTCCGCGAAGTCAACCGTGCAGCAAATCGATCGCTGGTCCGCCCAGCACGGGTCTTCAATCCCGGCGAGCCGAATCACTTGATCCAGCGCCGCCGCGGCTGCTGCCTCTCCAAGATTCGGTAGTTCGAAAAGTAGAAGGCCGGCATCGCATGAAACAGCGGTCTTCGCGAGCAGGGGCGGTATATCAACGGCAAGCTGCAGCGCGTCCCGAAGGCGGTTCTCATCTCGTAGCCGCTTCGGAAGACTCGTTCGGCCCGGCTCAAGGCAGAGGGCCACAATGGCGTTCAGCGTCAGCGCGGCCTTGCGCTGCCCTTCGGACGCCGAATCGAACCACGGCCAGGTCAGCACGAGATGATCGAACGGGCGCGTCGGTCGCGTAGTGCTACGTGCTTTCGGCGGTGGCAGCAGCGTAGGATCGATTCTATCGTAGTACATGATCGTTGGACGGCAACAGATGCTTTCAGACAATTCGCGCCCCAATTCTGTGGCGCAATTCCTCGGCCAACCGAGGGCGAACGTTAGAAAGGTCCGGCCATCGCTGCAGGTCGCTGTGGCATGGTGCGGACGAAATCGAGAGTACAAGCCGGTCTGGCTTGTGCAAGCGCGACGGTGGAAGTCCGCGCAGAACGCACACATCGCGTGCTTCAATAGTCGCTTTGCGTGATGAATGCCTCGACGCGCATCGTAGGCGCGTATCCTCTCCCCCTCAACCCAACAACCGTCTGTCGACGATTGGAGCAGACGCGGCGGGACCGTCACCTGTTGTAAGCTGAATCGGGCGCAGTAGTTTTCCCGAATGTCGATGCCAATACTGAACACGCGCTCCGCCAGTGATCTCCGCCGCCAACTCATCAACCGTTGGCGCGACGACCACGCCAGCACGTTCCGCACGTGGTTCCTCTGGGAGGAACGCGTCAAGAACTTTCGCTCCATCCGTCGCGGCCTTCAAGAGGTCGTTCAGGAGATCGCCGCCGGTACCTTCGGCAACGCGTACCGGGGCTCGTCACTCGAGACGGTCGTGCATTCGATCGCCGAGCAACGGCAGATGTTCAAGGGCGCCGACCATGCGTGGCTCTGGAAGCCCAAGCTGCGCATCCCTGACATCTACGAGTCACCGGACAACCAGCGGGCATTCGGACAGTTCCTTGATAGCTGCGTATGCTGCAACACCGAAGAGCACGTGCTGAGCGCGATTCACCGCTTGGAGTCGCACGGTATCAAGGGGCTCGGTCCGAGCGCCGCGAACCTGTTGTACTTTCTGCATCCCACGATCACGCCGCCATTCAACACGGCGATTGTGAACGGCTATAACGCGCTCACGGGTGCGAAGGTCAGGCTCGGGCGATGGCCAGAGTATCTCGCCATGCGCGCCGGCATGCTCAAGCTGAACGCGGAGTACCGCGATCTGTTATCCAATGATCTGGGGGCGATCGCCGCCCTGCTGTTTGACATTGGCACGGGGCGATACGCTGCGCCACCTGAGATGATGGCGCCGGGGTCGCGCGCCGAGGCCGAGTGGGAAGCGGATCTGGCCAAGGTGCGCGAGGATGCGGCGTCGGCGCGGGCACTCGCGGCCAATCGAGAAAGCGATCGCACGCACACGGAGGTGCAGGGGTGGCTCCGCGATCTGGGCGTGGCGCTCGGCTTCGATGTCTGGATTGCCTCGAATGACCGGAGCCGATCCTACGCCGGCGGAAAACTCGGCGATGGCTGCGCCACCTCGCTGCCTTCGGCCATGGAGGGTGCTCCGGGGGTGGACGCGGTTCGCCTGATCGATGTCCTGTGGATCGAGCGGGGTGAGAATGGCTCACCGGCTCGGATCGCCGGCGCGTTCGAGGTCGAGCATACGACGTCCATCTACTCGGGGATCGTCCGCCTGCTGGACCTGGCGCTCGGCGCACCGACGCAGGCCACCCGCGGACTCTTCCTGGTCGCCCCCGACAATCGGGAATCCGACGTCCGCGCGCAGCTCGCAAGACCCGCGTTCAGTCGCGTGGCCGACTTGGAAGTACGCTTCCTGCCGTACACCGCGCTCGAGACGCATCGTGAGGCCATGGCGAGGTTTGGTCAGGGTCTGCGCCCGGTTGAGGCGATCGCTCGGCGCCTGTAGCGGATCGAGGGTCTCGCACCCTTGTGTAGGATTTTAACCTACGTAAAATCAAGAAAGCGCCCACAGGATCGATGCGCGCTCGCCGATACTCTTGAGGTCGACCCTCGTTGCCGCGCGTCCTGACCCTCTCGTGCCTCTCGTGCCTCTCGTGACTGCCATTCGTCGAGTCCTCACCACACTGTTCACCCTGCTGCTGGCAGTGCCGGGCGGGAGCAGTCGTGCGGAAGGGGCTCGCGTGGCGGTGCCGTCGCCCCAGGCTGCCCACGCGTGTGTGCACGGAGCGCAAAGCGGACACGAACGAGTACATCGGCCCGTGAGCGCTCAGGTCGAGCCGACGGCGCCGTCGCGCGATTGCCCGAGCGATTGCCCCATCAACTGTCCATGCCCGCATCCGCTGCTGGGCGCCGGGTGCCACAGCGGCTCGCCAATGGTGCGCGTTGCCCTGGTGGAGTGGACCGCGTGGACGCTCGCGGTCGAGGAGCGTTGCGCGTCTTGCCTGCCGCGCCGTCCGCCCTCACTGACACACGCACCGGACGTTCCCCCGCCACGGGGTTGACCCGCATCGGCGGTGTCCACATCCCGCCGTCTTGTCCGCGTTCCCGCTGTGCTGTGAGTCGTGCGACCCGTTCTGCGCAACGGTGAGTAGCTGCGCACGCTACGCAAAGAGATCACTCGTGGAGGTCGGTCCGTGTCCATCCTGCTCACGTGCTGGATGCAATCCAGTGCACGCCGTGACGTCGTTCGCGTTCCCCGCCCCTTGAGGGTTGGCGTCGCCGTCGCGGTGCTGATACTCGGCACGTCGCACGCGCTGGTGGCGCAAGCAGACACGTCCCGTGTCGCACCGCTCCGCCTCGCCGACGTATACGCCGAGA
The DNA here is from genome assembly GCA_020161135.1 of Gemmatimonadota bacterium. Taxonomy (GTDB): domain Bacteria; phylum Gemmatimonadota; class Gemmatimonadetes; order Gemmatimonadales; family Gemmatimonadaceae; genus Gemmatimonas. The sequence continues at coordinate 152,492 of JAIUOB010000003.1, forward strand.
TGGTGAAACGCAGTCCACGGGTCGAGGCCGCTCGTCAACGGGCCCGAGCCGCCGAGGCACGCGTGCCGGGCTCCCGGCGCCTCCCCGATCCGCAGGTGCAACTGGGCTTCATGAACTATGGCGTGCCGTCGCTCCGCCCGATGGAGACGCTGGGGATGAACCAGGTGCAGATCACCCAAATGCTGCCACTCAACGGCAAGCTCGCGGCGGCCGGTCGCGCGGCTGATGCACAGGCGGCTGCGGAGCGTTCGCGTGCGGCCGATACCCGGTGGGAGCAGCGGGCGAGCGCGGCAGCCGCCTTCTACGATCTCTATCAACTTGATCGCTCCATCGAGGTCGCCAGAGAGACGCGCCGCCTGATGCAGGACCTGGCAAGCATCGCGGAGAGCATGTATCGCGTCGGCGAGGGACGGCAGGCGGATGTGCTGCGCGCGCAGGTGGAGGTGGCACGCATGGATGAGGAAATCATCCGCATGCGTGCGATGCGCGAGGCGGCCTCCGCTCGTCTTGCCGCGCTCCTCGATCGCCCGGTCGAGCCGGCGCTTCCACCAGTGCAACTCCCGTCCTATCCGGCCGCATTGCCGCGCGTCGATTCGCTTCAGCGCGCCGCGGCCGCCAGCCGACCGATGATCCAATCGGGCGAACAGGAAGTGAGGGCGGCCGAAGCGTCCGAACTGCTCGCACGAAAGGAGATCTGGCCGGACTTCGAAATCGGCGTGCAGTATGGGCAGCGGCGTGCAGTTGCCAGCGCCGATCCGACGGCCATGTCGTCGGGAACCGATCGCATGGCGAGCCTCATGGTGGGCGCTTCGGTGCCGATCTTCGCCCGCAGTCGGCAGCTCAAGATGCGCGAGGAGGCCGTGGCCATGCGACGTATGGCGAGTGCCGATCTCGCGGCCATGCGTTCGGACACGCGAGGGAGTGTCGCCGAAGCGTTTGCCGATCTATCGCGCGCCCGAGCGCTGCAGCTGCTGTATCGCACCACGATCCTGCCGCAGGCAGAAGCGAGCGTCACCTCGTCGCTCTCGGCGTACCGCGTGGGCTCCGTCCCGTTCATGACCGTGCTCGACAGCCGTACGACGGTGAACCGTTTCCGGCAGGAACTCGCGGCTTTGGAAGCGGACGAGGGGCGCGCATGGGCCGAACTCGAGATGCTTGTTGGTCGGTCTTTGGTTGACTCGACGTCTGAACCGCCCGATAGCCGAGACCTACCGCCCGCGCCCACGTCACCAGACGTGCCCACTCATTCTTCCATCTCGCGCGATGCCTCGCGCCGAGGACTCCGCTGATGTCGTCACCCATTGAAACCTCACCCTTCGAGTCGCCGACGCGTCACCCAGTGCGTCGCCGGATGGGGATGATCGCCGGAGCGGCACTCCTGCTCGTGGGCGCGTTTGCCGCGGTGTACCTGGCCACCCGGAAATCCCCTGACGCATCGGCCGTTCCCGCTGGGCACAACCACGGCGGCGCCGCGCCGGCAACGGAGGCCGGCCCCGTCATGCTGAGTCGGGCCGATGCCGATCGCATCGGCGTGACGTTCGCGCCGGTCACGCTGGCGCCGCTGCTGCGCGAGCTGCGCGCCGTGGGGATCGTCAGCTACGACGAGACGCGGGTCAAGGTGATTGCACCCAAGATCGACGGCTGGGTGGAGCAGTTGTACCTCAACTTCACTGGCCAGCCGGTACGGCGCGGGGATGCACTGTTCACGATCTACGCGCCGATGCTCGTGACGGCGCAGGAAGAGCTGCTGCTCGCACGACGACTCGCGGCGGACGTGCAGAATGGATCCGCCGAGGCGCGACGCTCCGCGGAGGAGCTGGTGGCGTCCGCACGTCGGCGCTTGAGCTATTGGGACATTCCGGCGGCCGACATCGACGCCATCGAAGCGAGCGGGCAGGTACGTCGCACCTTGACCCTGCGATCGCCGATCGATGGGTTCGTGGTCGACAAACCCGTGCTCAGTGGCCAACGCATCATGGCCGGCGACGCGGTCTACCGCATTGCGGACCTCAGAATGGTGTGGGTCGATGGGGAGATCTACGAACAGTACGCCCCCCTTGCCCGCGTTGGTGCGCCGATCACGATGGATTTTGCGTCGTTGCCGGGAAAGCAGCGGACAGGGCGCGTGGCGTACGTGTATCCCACCGTGAATCAGGACACGCGCACCCTGCGGGTTCGCGTCGCACTGCCGAATGTGGGCGCCGAACTCAAGCCTGGCATGTACGCGACGATGGTCCTCACGAGTTCGAGTCAGCGGCCCGTCCTGACGGTGCCACGGTCGGCGGTGCTCGCCACCGGCCGACGCGTGCTGGTGTTCGTTCGAGCGAACGACGGGGCGCTGGTTCCGCGCGATGTCACCATCGGCGATGCGTCAGATGATCGCGTGGTCGTGCTCTCGGGACTGAGCGTCGGCGATACCGTGGTCGCGTCCGCCACCTTCCTGGTCGACGCGGAGTCGAACCTGAAATCGGCACTGGGCGGTATGGGCAACATGCCGGGCATGAATATGGGAGGGGCGAGCGAGGCGCCGCCGCCAGCAGGTCCGCGCCCGGCCGGGCCGGCGCCCGACTCCATGTCGAAGAAGCCAGCAATGCCCGACATGCCTGGCATGGAGGATATGCCCGGCATGAATCATGGGTCGAGCACACCGCCCGCCAAACCCGCGCCGAAGCCCAATCCGCAAAAGGGCGGACCGCCGTCGAGCACGCCACCGCACGTGCGCCAGGAGGTCTGACCCATGCTTCCGCGCATCATCAATTGGGCCGTCAGCAACCGGCTACTCGTACTCCTGGTTACGGTCGCCGCGATGGTCGGGGGCGTCTTGGCGGTCAAGCGTACGCCCCTCGAGGCACTCCCAGACCTGTCGGATGTCCAGGTCATTGTGCAAACCGATTACAACGAGCAGGCGCCGCGTATCGTCGAGGACCAGATCACCTACCCGATCGCCGCGGAGATGCTGAAGGTGCCGGGCTCCCGGATCGTGCGTGGCTATTCCTTCTTCGGCGTCTCGTTCGTGTATATCATCTTCGAGGACGGGACCGATCTCTACTGGGCGCGCAGCCGCGTCCTCGAGTACCTGAACGGCATTCAGGGCCGATTGCCGAAGGGCGCGGTCGCGCGACTGGGACCGGATGCGACCGGGCTCGGGTGGGTCTACCAGTATGCCCTGGAGGATACCACCGGACGACTCAGCCTCGCCGAACTGCGCTCGTTGCAGGACTGGTATCTGCGCTATCAGTTGACGGCGGTCCCCGGTGTGAGCGAGGTGGCCTCGCTCGGCGGCTATGAAAAGCAGTACCAAGTGGATCTGGATCCCACCAAGCTGCAGGCCTATGGCATTCCGGTTGGTCGCGTGATGGCCGCCATCCAGAACGCCAACGCCGACGTGGGCGCCATGGTCATGGAGCTCTCCGAACGCGAGTATATGGTGCGCGGCCTGGGGTATCTCAAATCGCTCTCGGACATCGAGAACGTGGTGGTAAGCGCCTCAGCGGCTGGCACGCCGGTTCGTGTCGCCGAACTGGGACGCGTGAGTATCGGCCCCGCCGTTCGACGTGGCATTGCCGAACTGGACGGCCGTGGCGATGCGGTCGGGGCGATCGTCGTCATGCGCTTCGGTGAGAACGCGCTGGCGGTGATCGAGCGCATCAAACAGAAGCTGGCAAGTGTTCAGTCCGGGCTTCCGCCCGGGGTGGTGATCCGCCCGGTGTACGATCGGTCGTCGCTCATCGAACACGCGATCGAGAACTTGCAGGGAAAGCTGCTCGAAGAGTCGCTCATCGTCGCGCTGGTGTGCGTGGTGTTCCTGCTGCATGCCAGCTCAGCGCTGGTGGCCATCATCACCCTGCCGATCGGCATCCTGATGGCGTTCATTGCGATGCGGAGCATCGGTGTGGGCGCCGACATTATGTCGCTCGGCGGGATTGCCATTGCCATCGGCGCCATGATCGACGCCGCCATCGTCATGATCGAGAACATGCACAAGCATCTCGAGCGCGCCATCGTCGCCAAGGAGGGCGAGGCGGCGTCCGGGCAGCGTTCGTTCTCGACGTCGGTACTAACCTCCCGGGAGCGGTGGCGCGTAGTGGTCGAATCGTCGCGGGAGGTCGGGCCGGCGCTGTTCTTCTCGCTGCTCATCATCACCGTAAGCTTCCTCCCGGTGTTCACACTCGGTGGCCAGGAAGGCCGTTTGTTCAAGCCCCTGGCGTTCACCAAGACGTTCGCGATGGCGTCCGCCTCGCTCCTGTCGGTCACGCTGGTGCCGGTGGCCATGGGGCTGTTCATCCGTGGGAAGATCTATCGGGAACAGGCCAACCCGATCAACCGCGCCCTCATTCGTCTCTATCGGCCGATGATCACGACGGTGCTTCGTCATCGTTGGTCGGTGATCGCCGTCGCCATGGCCACCCTGGTGCTGACCTGGATTCCATGGGCGCGCATTGGCGGTGAGTTCATGCCGCCGGTTGAAGAGGGCACCATTCTGTTCATGCCGCAGACGCTGCCGGGGCTCAGCGTAGCCCGGGCGCGTGAACTGCTCGCCGGACAGGATCGGATCCTCAAGCAGTTTCCCGAAGTGGAGCACGTCTGGGGGAAGGCCGGGCGCGCCAATACCGCGACCGATCCGGCCGGGCTCGACATGTTCGAGACCACGATCACTCTCAAGCCCGAGCAGGAGTGGCGCGCGGGCGTGACGTACGAGGGACTTGTGGCGCAGATGGATTCGGCAGTGCGCATGCCTGGCGTCACCAATGCGTGGACCATGCCGATTCGCGGCCGCATCGACATGTTGGCCACGGGCATCCGCACGCCCGTGGGGATCAAGGTGTTCGGACCTGATCTGGCAGAGCTGGAACGTCTGGCGAAAGAGGTGGAGTCGGCCGTGCAGATGGTGCCGGGCACGCGCAGCGCGTTTGCGGAGCGCGCCGTGAGTGGCTACTACGTCGACATCGATATCGATCGGCAGGCGGCGGCACGCTACGGGCTCAATGTTGGCGACGTCCAGGAGGTGATTGCCACGGCGATCGGCGGCATGGTCATCACACAGACCGTGGAAGGACGTGAGCGCTACGGTGTGCGCGTGCGCTATCCGCAGGAACTGCGCGATAGCCCGGAGCGCCTCGCGGCCGTGCTGATTCCGATCAACACGGCCGGGCGCGCCGCTGGCGGTGACGCCATGGGCGGCATGCGTGCCGGGGGGGCGGGACTCTCGGCGCGGGCGGGCGTCAGTCAGGTACCGCTCGGACAAGTCGCGACGATTCGACCGGTGCCGGGGCCAATGGTGGTGCGTACTGAAGGCGCCATGCCGACCGCCTGGGTCTACGTTGATGTCTCCGGGCGCGACATTGGCGGCTACGTGCAAGAGGCGCAACGTCGGGTGACGGAGATGGTGAAGTTTCCCGCTGGCTACACGGTGGTCTGGAGTGGCCAGTTCGAGTACATGGAGCGTGCCAAGCAGACCATGCGACTGGTGATTCCCGCGACGCTCGTGCTCATCTTCCTGCTGCTGTTTTTCAACTTCAAGAGCGTTGGCGAGACCATGATCGTGATGCTCTCTCTGCCGTTCGCGTTGGTTGGCGGCTTGTGGTTCATTTATCTGCTGGGCTACAACTGGTCGGTGGCCGTCGCCATCGGATTCATCGCGTTGGCTGGCGTGGCGGCAGAAACGGGGGTCGTCATGCTTATCTATCTCGATCACGCCTGGCGCAGTGAACGGGAACGCGCACGCGCGGCGGGCGGGCAGGTGACCCTGCATCATCTCTACGCGGCCGTCATGGAAGGCGCCGTCGAGCGGGTACGCCCCAAGATGATGACCGTGACGGCGATCATGGCGGGGCTGCTGCCAATCCTGTGGACGTCGGGCACGGGTTCGAGTGTGATGAAGCGGATCGCCGCACCCATGGTGGGCGGCATGATCTCGAGTACGGTGCTCACGCTGCTCGTGATCCCGGCGATCTACTCCCTCTGGAAAGAATGGGAAGTGCGCCATGGACGGGTGGAGGACGACGGCGCCGACGACGCGAGCCTGCCGGCCGACATCGGCGCGCGAGCCATGGCCGCGATGCGCGAGCCAATGCCGGCGTGAATGCGACTCTGGCATCCGGAACGTTGGCAACTCGTGTCGGCTGCTCGGTGATGATGCTCAGATAGGGACATGCGCGGGCTGTGCGCTTGTCGGCCGAAGGATCTGGCTTTATGCTCCGTAAAGTCAAACTCGCGGAGCGTGCATGGACCCATTCAGTGTCGAGTCGCCGTGGTATGTCGGAACGCGCCTCGTAGCGTATGCGGCGCTCCTCGCCGTCATCGGCTCCACCGTCAGCCTTCGCGGGCTGATGCCATGGTTGCGTACGCGTGCGCGGCTCGACACGGCCGAACAGCGGCGCGCGTTTCGGCTGCTGCGGCGACGTTTGTACGACGTCCAACGATACAGCTCGCTCGCTTGGTTCGTCGCGTGGATGGCGAGATGGGCCATGCAATCGTTGGCCTTTTTCGGCCCGCCCGCCGCATGGGACTTCGATGGTGCCTGGACACTCACGTGGGACACGGCATGGGGACGTGCGTGGTTGCTGCAGGGTGTCTCGGTAGCCATGCTGATGGCCCTGCCGAACATGACACGTCGACCTGGGACGCGTGACCAACTACTGGCGAGCGGCGCTCTCCTTGCGCTTGTTGTCGGACAAGCGCTCGGGGGACATGCCGTCACCGTAGCACCTCCCGCCGTCGGCGTGGTCGCTCACGTTCTGCATCTCATGGCCGCCGGACACTGGCTCGGTCTGCTGGCCGTCCTCTGCATGGGCGGGCTCCTGCGGGCCCCGCTGACGGTGCAAACGTCCGCGCTCTCTGCGTTCTCGAGAGTGGCGCAGCTCGCCGTGGGCGTGCTCCTTCTGTCGGGGGTGGCGATGGCGTGGCTGCATGGCGTGCGTCCTCAATCCGTGTGGGGACCGTCCTACTCGCGCCTTGTTCTGCTCAAAGTGCTACTCGTGATGCCCACACTGGCACTTGGGGGGTGGAATTGGCGCGTCGTCCTGCCCCGCTTGGCCAGTGGACAGTCGGTGCCGGCGTTTCGCATCAGCGCGTGGCTCGAGATCGGCATTGGCATTGGTATCCTGATGGTCACGGCGACGATCGTCGCGACGGAGCTGCCGAGCTAGCAGAGTGCCGCGCGTTCATCATCTTGCTGCAACGAGCCGAGTCCGAGGGACGCGCAGACGGCACCGACCGATCGCTTTCCCATGAAGCCAGCAACGGCCGGGATGGCGAACTGATCCCCCAACTGATCAACGCGCTGCAACAGCTTCGGTCACCGGATCCCTCGCAGCATCATGATTCCCATGATCAGCGCTCCGACGCCGATCCAGGAAAGCGCCGCGGGAGCCCGCGACAAACGTTTGGGATGCGTCATCGGCCTGCCACAGCCATCGAACACAATCTCCTGCTCGACCGTCGCCGTGTTCGTCCGCCGAGCAGTGTCGGCCACGGTGACGATGGCGCGATAGCGACCGCGCCGAAGCAGCGAGGGCGCAAACGGATATCGTCCATCCGTGCCTGGCGTTGTGATCGTCGATTGAAAGGCCGGTGTGATCGCGGCATCTGACTCGGATCGCACGACAAGCGTGACACGGGCCCCGGACGCCGATGTGTCCGTACCAGTCGCGAGGACGTCCACGAAGTACAGCAAAGAGTCTGTCGGCGCGGCCCTTGGCAGGGTGAGCGTGACGCGCCACGTGCCCTCCGTGCGCTCCTTGATCACGGTTGGGCACGCCTCCCGTGCCGCCGGCATAGCCATGACGGAATCCTGCGGCATCGCGCCTCCGCGCATCATGCCGCCCATGTGGCCGCCGCCGGCCGGCAGGCAGCCGGTCACGGCCGCGGCCGCAGCCAACCGCACGAATCGCGTCAGTAAACGCGGCATAGCCACCCTCGGTAGCGAGGTTGAGAGCAGGCGACCGGGACGAGGAACTCGTCGGCTCGTCTGTCCTCGGCCAGCTCGGCGACCGACGTCACCGCCCGCGCACCGTCCGGCTACGACAGTTTACGCTGGATAAAGGCGCCGGGAGTCGGGTGAACGCTGCCGTCTTCGAGGAGAAAGCCGGAGCCGGCGGAACTCGCGTGCTTGGCGTCGCCGCCGAGCACTCAGCGGCGCGGTCGCACGCTCCACACGAACGTCGCGCGCCACACACGCGTGCGTACCATGCGTGATCCCGCCGCCTGCGTCGGCGCCACCCATGCCGTCCGCAGCATCCATGCGCCGGCACGGGACACGGGGATGGCCACGACACCAGCAGAATCGGCGATCATCGAGGTGTACTCGCCGGTGCCGCGCACCGTGGTGTCGAGGGCGGTCTTCACGTCCACACCCATGCGCGGCACCGGTCGCCCGTCGGCCGTGAGTCGCACGCGCAGAGTATCGCCGACGCGCAGACTGGCCGGATCGACTAACGGGACGATGCCGAGGGGGAGCATGCCGGCGCGCGAAAACGCGCGGGGGCCGCCAGTGCCAATCTCGGCGACGGTCGATGCGAGCACGCCATGTTCGAAAATCACGCTGTCCGCGTCGCGCGTCAGCGAGGTCTCGCTGAGTCGGCGCGCCTCGGCGCTCGCGCCCTCGGCGGCGAGGAACTTGAGAAATCCGGCTGATGTGTTGGCCAGTGTGCTCGGTTTCGTGGCCAGTACGACCAGATACTGTCCGTCGGATGTGGGCTTGGCGGTGATGCGGAGCGCGCCCGCGGACGCGACGACATCGGTAGCCACGTTGTCGCTCGTGGCACCGATCACCCGAACCGAGGCGACGCGATCGAGCGGCACGGCGCTCCCGTCCGGAAACTTCCCGCCGCCGGCACGCGCCGAGAGTTCGACGGGTCGACCCTGCGCGACCGCAAAGAGGTCGGGCAGCAGCCAGGTATCGTGCGCCAGGAGTACGGAGGACGACGCGACCGTGACGATTCCGACAAGCGCGGCGCGAGCAAGTCGACGGGGAGTGTGAACCATGGTCAGCAGGGTTGAGGTGTGAGTGACGGCACTTTATGCTTCATAAAGTGCCGATCGTCGCTCCTTTCGTCCAGCTCTTGATGACCGTGATTCCTGTTCAACGTGAAGAGGCTCGCTCTCACCGGCCCAGCGGGCTTCGCGCGCTGCTGCTGGGGGCGATGCTCGTGGCCCTGCCGGCATGCGGGCCGCGTCGCCCGGGGCTCGCCACCCAGCCGGTGGATGCCCTGCTGGTCGCGCGTACCGGCGTCGCCGCCCCCCGCATGCGCGGCGTCGACTCGCTCGTGGCATCGGACAGCGTCCGTGCCATGCTGGCCAGACCGTTGACGCCGGACGCCGTCGTGCGCGTCACCCTGCTGGCACAGCCGCGCCTGCGGTCCCTCTATGAGGAGATCGGCCTGGCTCAGGCTGACGTCGTGCAGGCCGGTCTGCTCAGCAATCCGCTCGCTTCGGTGGATCGGTTTACGGAGGGACGCTTTCAGGAGTTTTCGGTCGCGCTGTCCTTCGTGGAACTGCTGCGGCGCCCGCTGCGCACCCGCGTCGCGAGGGCGCGTTTGGAGACCACCACCTTGCAGGTGGCGGATGCGGTCTTTCGCGCGGTGACGGACGCGCGGAGCGCGCTCGCCGAGACCGTTGCCGCCGAGCAGAGCCTCGACCTTCGGCGACGCACGCGTCAGGCGGCCCAGGCGTCGGCCACGACGGCCGCCTTGGTGCATCAGGTCGGAAACCTGCTCGATCTCGATCTCGCCAGCGAGCGGGCTCGTGCTGCCGAGAGTGACGCCGCCGTGTTGCGCGCGGAGGGGGAGGCAGCGGCAAGCCGTGAGCGCCTGGTGCGCGCGCTCGGCGTCGACGTGCCGGGAGATTCCCTGCGACTACCCGCTCGGCTCGCCGATCTCGCTGGCGCGATGCCGCCCCGCGACTCACTCGTGGCGCTCGCGGTGAATTCGCGTCTGGACCTCGCGGCCGCCCTGTCCGAGATCAATGCGAGCGCGCGCGAGGTTGGATTGACGTCACGCTTTCGGTACCTCGCCGACGGCTCGCTGGCTTACTCGGGAGAAGCGGAAGGGAGTCGCATGCTGCGTGGACCTGGGTTGTCCGTGCCCCTGCCACTGTTTGATCGAGGGCAGGCACGGTTGCAGCGCGCACAGGTTGCGTTGCGACAGGCGGTGGCGCGTCAGGAGGGATTGATACGGGAGGTGCGCTCGGAAGTTCGGGAGAGTCTGGCGCAGCTGGACGCGGCACAGCGTCGGGCGACGCGGTATCAGGCGGACGTGTTGCCGCTGCGCCAACGGGTCACGCGGGAAACACAGTTGCTGTACAACTCGATGGCGATCGGGGTCTTTGGTCTGCTGGCGGCGCAACAGGCTGAGTTAGAGGCCGGGCAGGGGTATATCGAGTCCCTGCGGGACTATTGGATCGCGCGCTACCACCTCGAACAGGCGCTGGGGACGCGCATTCCATGAGCGACTTCAATCACCCGTCGGCCGTGGACCGGCGCACGCTGCTGAAGTCCGGCGCGGCGGCGGTGGGACTGGCGGCCCTGGGCCCGCGCGCCGCCTCCGCACTCGCGGCCTCCACGGTCGATCACCAGGCGGGTGTCGTATTCGCGCCGGGGCTGCCCGGCCGTGACTACACGCCCGTGATCACGCCGAACGGCGCCGCGCTGCCGTTCCGCGTCGTGCAAGGAGTGAAGGTTTTTCATCTGGTTGCCGAACCGTTACAGCATGAGTTCGCACCTGGGCTGACCGCCGAGTGTTGGGGATTCAATGGGCGGACGCCCGGGCCCACGATCGAGGCGGTCGAGGGAGATCGTGTACGCATCTACGTGACGAATCGCCTGCCGGCCGCCACGAGCGTACACTGGCACGGCATTTTGCTCCCATCGGGTATGGACGGAGTGTCCGGGCTCAGTCAAGCGCCCATCCCGGCTGGCGCCACGTTCAAGTATGAATTCACACTGCGGCAGCATGGCACCTTCATGTATCACTCGCATCGTGACGAGATGACGCAGCAGGCGCTCGGGATGATGGGCATGTTCATCGTGCATCCCCGCATCAGTGCGCGTCGGCCAGATCGTGATTTCGTGCTGTTGTCGAGTGAATGGAAGGTACTCCCGGGGGCGCGCCGCCCGGATCCGAACGAGATGCTCGAGTTCAACGTGCTCACGTTTAACGGCAAAGCCTTTCCCGGAACGGCGCCGCTCATGGTCAAACAGAACGACCACGTGCGCATTCGACTCGGCAACCTCAGTGCGATGAGTCATCACTCCATCCACATTCACGGCCACGCGTGGACACTGACCGAGACGGACGGTGGCGTCATTCCGCCGTCGGCTCGCTGGCCGGAGGTCACGCAACTGGTTCCTGTCGGCTGTACGAGAACGATGGAGTTCATCGCTGACAATCCGGGCGACTGGGCGCTGCACTGCCACATGTCGCATCATACCATGACACAGATGGGCCACTCGGCCATCAACATGCTCGGTGTGGATGCCGCCGCGGTGGATCGCGCGGTGCAGCCGATCCTGCCCTCGTATATGACGATGGGTACCGACGGGATGGGGGATATGGGTGAGATGGGGATGCCCGTGCCCCCGAATAGCACGCCGATGTTCGGCACGACCGGACCGTACGGATACATCGACATGGGGGGCATGTTCACCGTGCTCAAGGTGCGCCCCATGCTGCGGGCCGGCGACGAAGCGCGCTGGTGGGAGCCGCCCGCCGGCACGCTGGCACAGGCGGCGCGTCCGGAGGAGCTTGCGCGTGACGGCATCATAGTCGAGCCGTCCGCGTCCCCACCCGCCGCGCCGCACCATCATCCGCCACCACCGACTTTTCAACCGGACCATCCGAAATGACCGCTCGCAAACCTCGCGGCCCGAAATTGCTCGACGCCATCCGGCTCTCCGCTGACGGCCTTGGCAAGATCCTTGGCGATCTCGAGGCACGCGTGTTGGAGGCGGTCTGGAGCCTCGGCGCACCGGTGCCGGCTCGGGCTGTGCACGAGGTCATCGTTCGCGACCACGAGGTGGCCCTCCTCACGGTGGTCACGGTCCTCAACAAGCTCGTGGCCAAGCACATTCTTTCGCGGCGGAAGCAGCGGGATCTGTTGCACTACAGCGCCAACTTGACACCCGAGGCGTTCCGGGAGTACGCATCGCGGCGCCTCATCGAAGGCGTGATCGACTTCGCCCCGGCGCGACTCGCCGCGTCCTTTGTCGACGTGCTCGCCGAGCGCGATCCGACACAGTTGGACGAGCTGGCGCGACTGGTGCAGGAAGCGAAAACGCGTCGTGGCTGAGACGCGCGATCGCGCGTGGTTGCGCCGCGATACCGGGCGCCGTGAGTTGCGCTACCAGCGTGGCCTGGTGATCTCGCTCGCGCTGCTGCTCCTTGGATCGCTGGCGCCGGTGATCGGTGGGCACATCCTTGGGGTGGTCGATCGTCCGCTCTCGGGGAGCGACCACATTGGTGCGCTCTGCCTCATCGCCTTGCACGAGTTCATGGCGCCGGTGCACCGCGCGTTGCACGTCGTAGTGGCCGCTGGCCTCGTGTGGGCGATCGTCGATCGAATTCGCCTGACGCGGCGTGCCCGGCGCACCCTGCAGGGGATCCGCGTGCGTGAGTGGTCCGACGGCTTGGCACGCGTCGCTCAGACGGCCGGTCTCGATCCGGCGAGGCTCTTGGTGGTGGATGGTCTACCGCTGCCCGCGTTTACGCTGGGCTCATGGTCACCTCGGGTCTATATCTCGTCGACCTTGCTCGAGGGTGAGGCGTCGCTCACCGAAGCCGAACTGGTCGCCGTGCTGGCGCACGAGGCCGCGCACGCACGCCGGCGGGACCCCTTGCGTTTCGCCGTCCTGCGCGGCCTGTCGCATGTGCTGTTCTGGGTACCTGCGCTTCGACAGATCGCTGAGGACATCGCCGATGAGGCGGAGATCGCCGCCGACGACGCGGCCGGTGGCTTCAACGATCCCTTCGTGTTGGCCAATGCGTTGGTCAAGCTCGGCGCCTGGCGGATCCCACCCGCGTCGGCGGCGTTTGCGTCCGCCGTGCCGGGGTTTCTCCGCAAGGACATGCTGGATCGCCGTGTCAGACGCCTGATCGGTGCGGATGTCTCCCCCCGTCCACGCTCGTCAGGCCGCGCACTTGGCGGCGCCGTCGTCATGCTCGTGATCAGTACCGCGTCCGGCGTGGTCGACCTCCATGCCCTTCCGTCGCATGGGGCATCGCATCGGGCGGGGGCGCACTGCGCTCATGAAGGTGTCCGATCGCTCGCACATCTGTTTTGTCGGTGGGGCGTTCAGGGGCCACTCCTGCCGGACGGCGGCCGTGATTGTCCGCACCGCGGGCACTAGCGGTACCCTTTACGGCTGGTAAAGCGAACTGGTATACTTCTTCTTGTCGCGGTACACGACGTTCTTCAAACACTTTCCGGGCCCGATCCATGCTTTCCTTCGTTTCGCTTGGACTTGCAGTTTCTCTGGTACTTCCGTCGGTGTCGCTGCCGACGGTACCGAACACCCCGGCGACGGTGGTGCTGCGCCTTCTGCCGCACGCGAAGCTCAAGAGTTCGCTGCCCGCAGCGGGGGCGAGTGTCGCGGCCCCTAAAGAGCTGCGCCTGACGTTCAGTGAAGGGCTCGAGCTCAAGATGTCGCGCGTGTCGTTGTGGCAGGGCACCACGGACACGCATGCCCTCGGCGAGCTGACAGCGGACGGCGGTGAGACGCTGGTGGCGCGCGTCGTCAAGCCGTTGGCCAAGGGGACGTATACGGTCAAGTTCACAGTGGCCGGCGAGGACGGCCACCCGATGAGCGGGTCGTTCACCTTCATGATCCAGTGATGTCGGCCATGCGAATTTCGCGGCGGGTGTTGCCGGTCTTGCTCGCCAGTTTCGTCTTGAGCGGTGGCTCCCTCGCCGCACAGCGCCCAACCGCCGATGCCGACCGCGCGGTCCGCGCGGTGATCACGGCCGTGTTCTCCGCGCAGGAGCGAGGCGACATGGCGGCGTTGGACACGCTGTACGCGGGTGAGGCGCTCACCATTTTCGAGGGCGCCGGCGTGAACCGCGGGTGGGCGGACTATCGGGATCATCATCTCGGACCCGAGCTCAAAGAGATGAAGGAGTTTCGGTATCGTCCCATCGAGATCGATGTGCACGTGGACGGTGCCACCGCGTGGGCCACCGTCAGCTATGCGTTGCAGGCCAAGATGGGTGATCGCGCCGTCGATAATTTCGGTCGCGGGACGGTGATCCTGGAGCGCAAGGGGAGCGGGACAACGGGCCGATGGGTCGTCCGCCACTCGCACACCGCGTCCCGTGCTCGTCGCGCGTCGGATCCGCCAATGCCCGGTGCGTAGGTCGCGCGCATCGGAGGCGGAGATATCATCGATGGGACGTGCCGTGCGCACGTCCCATCTCGCGCGTTGGCATCGGTGGGGCGGCATGCTCTTCACCATTCCACTGCTCGCCTGGATGGTCTCGGCCACCGCGATGACGCTTGCTACCGCCGGGGCGTCGAATGGTCTTGCCGGTGTGTTCACGCTCCGGCCCACCAATTCGATTCCGCTACCGCTCGAGCGCGCGCCGTGGACGCCGGCGGCCATTCTCAAGCTCGCCGCTCCTGACGAGGCGAAGGTTTTCTCCCTTCGACTCGAGTCACGCGGCCCCTATATGTGGTACGTCGTGAAGACGGGGCCGAATGTGCTCGCGCGCACATTCGACGCGCGCACGGGGAAGCGTCTGGACCCGTTACCGGATTCGCTGCTGACCGCCGTGGCCAACGAGGCGTTGGTTGGCAGCCGTGTCGTGGAACTGACGTCGGCGCCCGAGGCCAATCGCTTCTATCTCGGCGGGCCAGTTTCGGCCGTTCGGGCCCGGCTCGAGGGACAGCGGCGCGCGACGCTCGTGCTGTCGCGCGACGAGGGGCGTACGCTTCGACGCTTCGACGAACGCGCCGCGACCTTCGAGTGGTGGTATCGGCGCTTTCATGTGGTGCAGTACACCGAGCGGCTCGCGCTGTGGACGTCGCTGCTGTACGGCCTTGGGATGGCGTTGGTGGGGACGACCGTACTCGGGTTGTGGTTGCTGTGGCGGCGACGATCGCGGTACGCGCTTCGCGCGACCAGCGTCACTCCCGTCGAGGCCGGGAGTTGGAAGGATGCGCGTTGGTGGCATCGGCTGGCGGGTGGCACGATCGGTGGAGTGCTCGTGATTCAGCTGGCCGTTGGCATGTACCTCTGGCTGTGCCTCGGGCCGCTCGAGCACGCATTCCGCGGCACCGCCAGCATCGCGGCTGACTGGCACGGCGGATTCCCAACGGACGCCCCATTGGCGGACCCGGCCACTGTGCTCACGCGCATCGCCAACACTTCGGCCACTGGCGACGTACCGGCGCAGGCCATCGAATGGCGCCGCCTCGGGGATCGAGACGTGTGGATGGTCACCTGGCGCCGGGACCGTCCCCCGATCGTCTACGACGCGCGTACCGCGACGCCGCTGCCTACACTGCGGCCCGATCAGGCCGGCGCGATTGCGCAAGGGCAAGTCGTGGGACGCCCATCCTTCTTCCTGGTGGGATCCGGGCCACAGCTCGTGACGGATCTGAATCGCCCGGTGGAGGCGTACCGTTTTCGATTCGCGGACCCGTGGACGTCGGATATCTACGTCTCGCAGGCAACGGGTGACGTCGTTCAACGGCGCCCGCGGTTCTGGCGATTCTTCGACCCCTTGCTGGCAGCGCACACGCTCGCCCTGTCTGGCAACAGCCTCGTCGATCATCTGGTTTTCGCCGTCACGCAAGGCGTGCTGTGGGCGGTCCTTGTCACCGGCTGGGTCATGCAGCGGCGGCGATGGCAGCGCGCAGGGGAAACCGCTGTGCGAGAATCGCGCGAGGACGGCAGTTCGACGCGGCCGTCCCTCGGAGAGGCGGGCGCCGTGCGCGCACTCGCGCGTCAACGCATCGCGGACCGTGTCGCCCAGCGTCTGGCGATAGTCCTTCCGGTACTGCTCGCCTCCTGGCTGCTGTGGAAGCTCGCGGCGACAGCGGTACGCGATGCCGCCGTTCGGCCAGGGGCTGCCGCTCCCGTCGAAGCGGGCCACCACTGACCACGCGCGACGCCGCGCGTGGTCCATGAGATCGATGACGCCTGGCGGCCGCTTCGCGGGGCTGCGCCTCTCTCTACGCCCGCCGACGGCGCGACGACCAGTGCACCGCGCGGATGCTCCACCCCGAGGCGTCCTTGGAGAGCACCATCAACTCGGCCATCTCCGAGCCATTCGATCCTTCGGCGCCACTTGGCGGCGTGACCGACTTGGATACCACGTATGCGGTGCCGCCAATGAGGCGAACCTGCACCAGGCTGCGCACGGCCTTGGAATCCTTGCTGGCCGCCATGTCGGCACCGAGGTGATGTCCGAGATACTCGGCGCGAGTCTGAATGGCGCCGCTCTCGAGCACCATGACATCAGTGGCGAGCAGGGCGGTTGCGCGAACTGAGTCGCCGGCGGCCAAGGCGGCGTGAAACTGCTCAACGGCGGCGACGGCCGCGGTGGAATCACTGCGGTTGGATTGCGCCGAGAGCGGAGCGGCAATACCGCACAACGTCAGCGCGGCAGTGAGGGTGGCGAGGCGAACGAGTCGGGTCATGGCGGCGCGCAGGTTGGGGGGTATTCGGCATCTGAGTTTATGCTGCGTAAACTACGGAGTCCCGGAGAGCGCCACCAGCGGGAATGGGACGGCTGGACGGCGGGGGCTCCGCCGAGCCCGCAGTATCATCGATTGCGACAGCCGCGCCGACAGCGCCGGAGGAATGCATGAACGCGTCTCATAGCCATGGTGCCCACGACCCAACGCGGACACAGACCGATGATCCGTCTGCGCATCACGTGGATGCCGCGGGGCACACAAGCGAAGCCACTCTCCGCGCGGGAGAGCCGGCTCACCGCGATCACGGTACGCACGACAAGCACGCGGGCCACTCGGTGGCGATGTTCCGCGACAAGTTCTGGCTTTCGCTGCTCCTCAGCGTGCCGACGCTCGTCTGGGGGCACATGCTGCAGGACGCACTCGCCTATCATGCGCCGTCGTTCGCCGGCTCACGCTGGATTCCGGCGGTGTTCGGCACCGCCGTGTTTGCGTACGGTGGCCCTCCGTTCTTGCGGGGGGCCGTCGGCGAGCTGAGGGATCGAATGCCCGGCATGATGTCGTTGATCTCACTCGCCATCGTCGTGGCGTTTGTGTTCAGCACGGCGGTCACGCTCGGCTACCCGGGCATGCCGCTGTGGGAGGAACTCGCCACGCTCGTGACCATCATGCTGCTCGGTCACTGGATGGAAATGCGATCCATCGACCAGGCACAGGGGGCGCTCGGAGCCTTGGCGAAACTGCTGCCGGATCAGGCCAGCCGCGTGCATGTGATGGGGGACCAGGAGCACGTGGAGGTGGTGCCGATGAGCGCGCTGGCCGTCGGCGATATCGTGCTCGTACGCCCCGGGGCGCACGTCCCCGCTGACGGCGTCGTGCGAAGCGGCACGAGCACGCTCGATGAGTCGATGATCACCGGCGAATCGGTTCCCGTAAGCAAGGCGGTCGGAGACCGTGTGATTGCCGGAACCGTCAACGGCGCGGGCGCGCTACGCGTGGACGTGACGGCCGTCGGTGAGCGCACCGCGCTTTCGGGCATCATGCGGCTCGTCGCGGACGCTCAGCAATCGAAATCACGCGCCCAGATGCTGGCCGACCGCGCGGCGCAGTATTTGACATGGGTGGCGCTCGGAGCGGGAGCGCTCACGTTCATCGCGTGGATCGCGGCGGGTGCGAGTGGCGCGAAGGCCGTGGAGCGGTTGGTCACGGTGCTGGTGATCGCGTGCCCGCACGCGCTCGGGCTCGCGGTTCCTCTGGTCCTCGCGATCTCCACCACGCTCGGAGCTCAGAGCGGTCTCCTCGTACGTGATCGTCGCGGACTGGAGAACGCACGGTTGCTCGACACCGTGGTGTTCGACAAGACCGGAACGCTCACGCTCGGCGACCATCGTGTCGTGGATCAATTCACCGCGGACGGAACCACGGTCGATGCAGCGCTGCAGCTGGCTGCGGCGGTCGAGCATGACGCCGAGCACCCGGTGGCCAAGGCCATCGTTAAGAGCGCGAATGACCGTCAGCTGGGTCCGCTACGAGTGCATGATTTCGAGGCGATGCCGGGAATTGGCGTGAAAGCGATGGTGGACGGGCGCGTATTGTACGTCGGAGGTCCGACCCTTCTGGAACGGCTGTCGGTCTCACTGTCGGCTGACGCAGCGGCATTCATCGAGGCCGGGGCGCGCACGGGGCAGGGGACCATACATCTCGTCGAGGAGGTTCCTGAGAGTTCCCACGCGACTCATCGCTTGCTGGCGTCGTTCACGGTCGCGGACGCTGTGCGTCCAGAGTCTGCCGAGGCCGTACGGGCATTGCGCGCGGCCGGCATACAGGTGGTGATGATGACCGGCGACACGCGTGCGGTTGCCGAGGTGGTCGCGAAGTCTCTCGGAATCGAGCGGGTGTTGGCCGGGGTGATGCCCGACGGCAAGGCGGCCGAGATCCAGCGGTTGCAGCAGGGAGGACATCGCGTGGCGATGGTGGGCGATGGCGTGAACGATGCTCCAGCGCTCGCCATGGCCGACGTCGGAATCGCGGTCGGCGCCGGTACCGACGTGGCGGTTGAAGCCGGTGACGTCGTGCTGGTGCGGAGTGATCCGCGAGACGTCTCTCGCATTCTGACGCTCTCTCGGGTGACCTATCGCAAGATGGTGCAAAACCTGTGGTGGGCGGCCGGATACAACGTGGTCGCCATCCCGCTGGCCGCCGGGGTGCTGGCCCCATGGGGCATCACCCTGTCCCCGGCATTCGGCGCGGTCCTGATGTCGGTGAGCACGATCATTGTGGCGCTGAACGCCCAGTCGTTGCGTCGGACAGTGCTGTGACCACCCGGATGCCTCCGACGAGTTGACCTCAAGGAAAGGTCGTGGATCCCTCACCGCGTGAATCGGCGAGGGATCCGGGGCGGGAATGACCATCGCCGATCGCCTCGTTCGTTACGGAATGTGCATTTCGCGCGCTCCTATCACTCGCTCCTTTCAACCTCAGCGCCGCAAATCCCGACAAGCGACATCGCCGATCGTAGACAAATCGATGTATGGTCGCCCTCGCGTTCGCGGTCATACATCAAAATCGGTGGATTTGCGGTCGATCGTACCGAAACCCGCGTTCCTTAGCTCAGCGAACGACGTGCCGAACGCATTGAACGACATGGGCTTGTGCAGTACGCGAGAGCGATCGTTGCTGTTGCGGAGAGAAACCCGATAAAAGCCGCCAGTGATATAGCTCAGGGGTTCGCAACATCGGCCCAAGCGCGCTCCTGCCGCTGCGCTGGACTCCGGCGCCCCTCTCGGCGCACCGTCTACCATGAGCCATACATTCGAGCTGGTCGAAACAGCCCCCCGCCCGTCCCCAGCCCTCCGGATCGCGCTGCTCTCCGAACCGGCGTTGCATCGGCAGAATGCCCTCTCCGCCGCAGTTAGTGCCGACGTCCGCACCCGCTTTCCGGTACTCGGCCTCGACAGCCCCCATGTCGATCGCCTTCGTCGCCATCTGGAGCGCTATGCCGATGCCGAGTCGATCTGGCGTTGGCTTCAAGAGACCCGGTGGCAGTCCGAGTCCGACCACGCATGGATCCGGGCACAACGTGGCCGCGCGTGGCGACGGCTCCGGCGCGCCGTCCAACGAGTCGCCCCGACCGAAGCCCTTCGGCCGTTGCTCTCGTCGCCCCCTCCCCCCGGCTTTCCGCTGGTGCAACCGGTAGGCTTCGGTGATCGAACACCCCCCTTCGCCTGGTGGCCCCGGGCACGATGGCTCGAGCTCTATGCCTTGCTACGTCAGCTGCCAGCTCGGCGTCGTCCCACTCGCCGCCTGTTCGATACCCGGGGCAAGGCCGATCTCTGGGATTGGATAGACGGGCAGACGTCGTACTCCCCAACTCGGGAGCCTCATCCGTGGCGGGCGTTCATCGCGTCGGGCATCACCGTCGGCATGGCCACGTACCTCCTGCCGGCCTGGCTGGGAATCATTGGTGCCGCCCCTGTAGACGCTAGGACGGCGCTGTTTGCGCTCGAAGAGCTTGGTCTCGCGCGAACGATCGAGGATCTCTCCGCGGCGTGGGACCGTGCGCTGCAGACGGATAGTCCGCGCGTGCCTCGGGCCGCGCTCACGCTATGGCCTGCGCACGGATCCTGGTGGGCCCTGTTGCTGCAGTTGGTGGAGTGGCGGCGACAAACCGTCGCCGAGCACGGCTCGACATCGGTGAGGGATCCGGGGCGACGAGGCGAGCGCGGTATCGGAGAGGGACAATCGTTTGAGTAGAACTCGTCAGGCAGACGTGATATCGTCGCGCAGGTCGACGAGCTGGTGGCCCTTTGCGACCAGCTCGAAGCGGCTCTCACAGCGGGCGTGTCTACGCGCGGCCGCCTCCTCGACGCGCCGCTGCAAGAGGCGCGCGAGCCAGTGGCAGACGCCGCGGCGTAGTCGGCGCTGGCCGAGGCGCGCTCTCGATCACCGTGGGTATTGCCGTTCGGTTTGAACACGAGGAGGCTTTGCGCTCCTGAGCATTTCGCGGGCTAGTTGCAGGCGGTTTCCTCGTGACGGCGTGACGCCCCGGCTCCCTCACCGGCCGACGGGGAAATTGGGGCGGAGCAGGGACGCCGATAGGGTAGGGCTCCCCTTTCAGGAGCGCTATGCACCAGACGTCTGTTTCACGTCCCGAAGCCCCGCCGCTGCTTCTTCGGCTGCGCGCCGGGATGGCCTCCGCGCTGCTCTCCGTATTCGGCTTGCAGCCGAGCGCACGGCGAGCGCGATGGCTGGCCACCGTCACCGCGCATGCGGTGGGGCGCCAGCCGAACGACGCTGCCGTTGCCGATGCGGCACGGCGTCGTTTGGCCAGCCTCACTGACGGCGCGCTCATGCGCCATCGCGCATCGCGCGAGACGCTCACAGCGATCACCCAAGCGCGCGCAGCAGTTCCGACGCTGGCCCAACGCGCGCAAGACGCCGCCGATGCGGCGACGCATCTGGAGGCCATGGTGCCCCCCGGCGTGGTGGAGGAATCGCCGAGCTGGGTGCTGCGTGGCCTGCTGGTCGCAGGTTTGCTGGCCGAGTCGCTCGTTGTATGGGCAAGTGTGGGGGCCCCCCCCTCGCTGATTCCCCGTTGGTGCTCGCCGCGACGTGCCTCACCTTGCCGACACTCGCTGCCGCCCTTCTTTCGCGCTCGGGCGCGCTAGTCCGGCGTAGCGCCAACCGGCGTCACGTCGATTTCACGGACGGTGCCTTCGTTGCACTCAGCCTTCTCGTCGCGGTCGTCCTCGGTGTCGGCCTGACGCTCAGCCGCGTTGGCGACATCACCACGGGGCGCACAGCCGCGCTTCTGACCTCTGCGGGACTCCAGGCTGTGATCCTGCTGTTGCCGCTGCTCGACGGATATCTGCACGCGTCGCCCGTCCCGGGACTGCGCCGCGCGCGCCGCCTCCGCGACATCGCGGTGCGACAACACGACGTCCAGATTGCGGAACTGCGTCGTCTCGAGGCGGAGCACGCGGAACGAGAAATCGAGCTGCTGGCAAATGCCGAGGCCACGCACTCCGAGTTCGAGCGCACGCTCGCGCAACTCGGCGGGAGCTCCATCGCGAACTACCGTGGATTCGCCGCGAGCGCGACCCACGCATTGCCCACAGTGAGGAGCACATGATGCGCGTCGGCAAGATGCCGCGGCGTTTGCTCTGGCTGTGGATCACGACGCTGCTTGCGTGCGCCAATGCGGCTGGCGTTCCCGAGTCGGCGGTGCTGTCCGCCGCGACAAACGCCGTGCGCTCACGGCTCGTGCTGGTCTATGCGGACTTGTCAGCGTCCGTCCCCGATACCGCCTGGGACCGTCCAATGGTCCGCCTCGCCGGCGAGCTAACCCCCGGGGATCGGCTGGTGCTACTACCGATCAGTGACCGGGCCCCCGAGCGTCCTCTGCTCGATACCGTGATTCCTGGCAGTGGCGCCGATCGCGTGTCCGTCCGGCTCGGGCTGTCGACCCGGGAGAGTCGCCGACGGGCGACCGGTACGGCACTGGCATTGGGCAGCCTGATGCGCGCTCGTGTTGGGGCGGCGCGAGAAGGGTCCGCTGCGCGGCACACGGCGATCGTTGATGCGGTCTGCCACGCGGTGCAGGTAGGGCAGTCCAATCGAGACCGAGAGGTGGTCGCGCTGGTTCTTACCGATGGGATCGAAGAGAGCGGGTTTGCGAACCTAGCCCACTCTCGGCCCAAGGTTCAGGATGCGATTCACCTCGCGCGCACGTTGCGGGCGAGCGGAAACTGCACGGCGGCGCCGTCGTGGCCACGGATCCGGCTGGTGGGGCTCAGGCATTCTACCGACACACCGGCGCTCACTCGGTGGTGGGGAGTCCTTCTACAGGAGCTCAGCTACCCGTTGCGAGCCGAAGACGTTTCGTCACACCCACTGGGGTCTCTACTCGGGACTGAGCGGGATGCCCTGATGGCGGTGAGGGATCCGGGGCAGGGGGTCGCCTCCAGCGCCCGCGGGGGGCGCCGATGAGCGCGACCATCTCGCCCCGCTTTCACCCCCGGCGCCTCGACGTCACGATCGTGGGTGATATCGACATACACGCTGCGGTGCACGTGGGTCTACTGCTTGACACCGCGAGGTCGTACTACCGGTATCCTGAAGTGCATCTCGACCTGACGCACGCGCGGGTGCGACTCCGTGCAGCCGCACATCTTCGCGAATGTGTTCGCGCTGCCACGGAGGGTGGACTCTGTGTCGTTCTCAGTGCGGCCGATCGCGTGCGCGCGCGTATTGACGCGGCGCAGATCGAACGCATATCGCCCCCTGTTCGCCGCGTGGGGTTCGCACCATGACGCGACCACTCGATCTCTCGGTGCCGATTGCTGTGCCCGAGTTGGCGGACTTGGGGCTCATCCTCGACCGAGCCGCGCTGGGACGCGGGGTTTTCATACTAGGTGGAACTGGGACGGGAAAGAGCGCATCGCTGGTGAGCCCACTGTTGCGCGCGCTGCTTGCCGAGCGAGCGGTCGCACCCGTCGATGAGCGCAGCTGCGTGGTCTGCATTGATCCCAAGCGTGAGCTCGGCGCCACGCTTCGCGCAGGCTGCGCCGATGCGTTCGAAGTCGACGGACGCGAGACTCCACCGCTCGACGTGTTCGCCGCACTGAATCGCGATGAACTCGATGCCGGCGAGGTAGTCGATCGGTATATGTCGCTGAGCGACGTCTCAATGGACTCGCAGCGGGACAGCTTCTGGCGTGTCGGAGCGCGCAACCTGCTGCACGACTGCGTGTCGATTGATCTACACCTCGCACGACTCGCTGGCGCACCGAACGATGCGCACATACGCCGCAGTCTCTTTTGGCGCGGGCTGGCCGGAGCGCTGCGCGCGGCTGAGCGCATCGCGAAGGCAGAAACGCGTGTGCTTCTCTCTCCACGGCGGCCGATCAGCCGGTATCTACTGCTGCTCCGCATGCTGGCGCGGGAAGGCGGATCGACGGTGCAGGTGCCGTCGAGCGCGACACTGGTGCAGCGAGTAATCACACAGCACGCGCCCGATTTGGCGCTGCCCGCACTTTCGCAGCTTCCAACCCTCGCGTCCGAAACCAGCTCGTCGCTCGTCGCAACGTGCAGCGCCTTGGTGGGGGCTCTATCGAGCGAGCGTGTGCAGCGCGCACTGCGTCTCGATGTGCTTCCGCCGCTGCGAACGACACAGGTGCTGTCGATGGTGGACCGTATTCGCAATGGCAGCGTGATGCTCTATCAGCCGTCCACCACGAGCGCCGAGGGCATGACTATCGCTCGCGCGGTGAAGGCCGCCACGTACGACGCCATCCTTGCAGGCGCCGCGTGCACGCCTGAGGGGGCAGTGCAGCGACTCGTCGCGATCGTGATCGACGAAGCGCATGAGGTCTTGACGAGCACCGGAGTCAGCGACGCGAGGTTTCTTGCCGTTGGACGCGCGTTTGGATCCGCGCCGATTTTGGCGACACAGTCGATCTCCGCGATACGCGATCGCCTGCCGATGGGGTCGCATGACGCCGTACGCGCCATCATCACGAACGTGGCGACGAGGGTGCAGTTGGCAACGTCGGATCCCGATACCCTGCATGAGCTACGGGCGCTGATCCCTCCTCCGCCTATACCAGGGCCGCATGTTCTCGATATTCGCTCACTGGCGCAGGGCCTCCCGGGCGAGGCATGCTGGATTTCTTCTTCCGGCGGATGGGGTATCGGTCGCGTGAAACTTCGGCCCTCGACGCCCTCGCCGTGAGGATATTCGAAAAGGGAGTGCTGGGCTTTTGCTCGGCCTCCCTCCTCGTGCAGGGTCTCAACATGAGACCTATCCCATTCTCGATGATCCCGACCTGGCTTCAGGTCCTGCGGGTTCTTCATCAGCTCACCGACGACGAGCGCGTGACGCTGGCGGCCTTCCGGAAGCACGACGAGCCCGCCTGGCACTGGGCTGTCGCGCAGCGCTCGCCTACAACACAGAGGAGTGGGCACGTCGGTCATTCACCGTGGATTCACTTGGTGAACGGGCGCCCCGCACGGTCGATCCGCCAGATCGCGCCACTCTGGATCGCGCAGCCAGACCGGTGGCCAATCGCCGCCGATGAACTCGAACAGCTCGCGTTGCATGATCCTCACATGCGACATCGCTTCGAGGCGGCGAAGCGCATGGCGGACCTGCTGCTGCATGAACACGCAGATTGGCCGTGGCTCAGGACGGCGCTCGATCTGCTGCACCCGTTAGCAGTTCGACCGACGGATGACATGGACGATCTGCCATGGGACGACGGGCCGCGCATCAAGCGTCCCAGGGGGGCCTCGCCAGTGCGCCCGGTCGTGCCACCGCCGTCGCCGATGTCGGCACGTGCCGGCCAATCATCCACGGCAGTGAGCCCTCAAGGATCCACGCGTCCAACCTTGCGTGTGAAGCGCCCACCACCCACGGGCACTCCGTGATTCCGCGCCCCACTACCGAGAGTCGCACAGTTGTTCCGGTGCCGCCTCGGATACCCTGCGGTCTGAGCACTGGCGAATCGGCGCCTGGGGCGCATCTTCCCGCGAGGCGGTCATCGGTGGCCGCCTCAGTCGGGATGGGTAGCCCCCGGATTGCCCCCCGGCGAGATCACGATGGCGTCGAACTCGCAGGGAGAGACGGTCGATGGACGAAAGGCGAGAGGGCAGGGCCCCGATCGAGCCACAGCAGCGGGCTGATGATGAGCTCTCCCTTGAGGAGCTCTTCGAGAAGGCCACGGCCTATCAGGTCGAAATGAACCGGCGGCTCGACACCATGACGCCCGAGGAGCGTGAACGTTCGGAAGCCCAGCGTCTCGAGGACGAGTTCCGATTGGCGGACGATTCGCGCTTCGACGACTCGCTGGATCCGCCGTACTGACGGCGCGCCTGCTAGGCCGATATGGGGCGCCGTCCGCGTGGGTGGCTCGGCGGCGATCCGGCGTACCGAAAACGGCGAGGTGAACGCTTGAAGTGGCTACCTCTGGCGATTATCTATCGATGCTCTGGGAGGGCGCGTCCGGCTGCCTGAGTTCGGCGAACGACGCAGTTGCGCAACCAACGCACAACAGCGAGATCATTTTTGTGATCTATCCTCTCTCAGGACAGGTGGCCGAGTGGTTGAAGGCACCGGTCTCGAAAACCGGCATACCGGCAACGGTATCGTGAGTTCGAATCTCACCCTGTCCGCTGTGTTTGGATACGCGACGCGCCGCCGTGGACACCCGCGGCGGCGCGTTGTGCGTGAAGGCCGTGTCGGGTAGGGATGGGTGGCCGAGTGGTTTAAGGCGCACGCCTGGAAAGCGTGTTGGCGCGAAAGTGTCTCGGGGGTTCGAATCCCCCCCCATCCGTCACACAACGAGCGAGGCTCCGCACCGCGGGCGCCTCGCTCGTTGCGTTACGGATCAACCGACAACCGCCAACCCACCACTCAAAACATCGCCGCCGCCATCCGCCGCCGCGCGTCGCGCACGAGGTCCGGGTCGTCGAGACCGGCGAGCACCTCGAGCAGCGCATCGCGCGCCGAGTGGTCGGCGGTGTCCCGCTGTGCGCGCACGAGCGACAGCAGGGTGTCGATGCCGCGGGCGGCGTCACCCGCCAGCACCGCCTGCAGCGCCCCGGCCGTCTCGCCGTCACCGCCCGCGGTGGCCGCCGCCGCTCGTCGCGCGAGGGCGACATGCGCCCGGGCCCGCACGGCGCGTGCGTCGCCGTACTGGGGCGCGGGCAGGGCCTCGAGCACGCGGTGCGCCTCGTCCAGGGCGCCCGTCTCGACGAGCAGTTCGCCCAGGAGCAGCGACACCGCCGGACTGCCGCCGCCGCCGGCGATGGCGGCGCGCACCTCGGCCAGCCGTGCCTCGGGCGTGCTCCCCGTGAGGGTGAGGGGCGGACCCGCGGCGATGCCGTGCTGGGTGAGGAACGCTCGAACCTGGCCTTCGGGGAGCGCCCCCACGAACGCGCCGATCTCCCGACCGTCGCGAAAGAGCCTCACCGCCGGGATCGAACGAATCTGGTACTCGGTGGCGAGCTTCGGCTCTGCCTCCGTGTCGACCTTCGCGAGCACAAAGGCGCCGGCATACTCCGCCGCGAGGCGGTCGAGGATCGGGCCGAGCGCGCGACACGGACCGCACCAGGCGGCCCAGAAGTCCACGAGCACCGGCACGTCGTGCGAGCGCGCCAGGACCGCCTCCGCGAAGGCGACGGTCGTGACGGCGTGGCTGTCGGTCGTCGTCATGCGGGGTAAGCTATCGGCATGGCAACCCTTTCGCGGGTCATCCGATCCATGGAGGAAAGCACCCGCTGCCGGTCCGAGATCGGGGTGTCGTCCAACCGCTCACGCCACGCTGCCTGACGATGATCACCCTCTGCCTGCATCGCCTCCGGCGAACGACCCTCGTGCGGCGCCACAGCGTCTCGCACGCGAGCGGCACCGTGCGAGCGGTCGCATGCAGCGCCGGGGCGTTGCTCGCGATGCTCATGCTCACCAGCAGCGCCACTGCGCAGGCCGTGCGCGGCATCGATCCGGCGCAGGTGCCCCCGGGCCTCATCGCCGGCATCGTCGAGGATTCGCTGGGCAACCCGGTCGAGGACGCCCTCGTCACGCTCTACGAACTGCGGCGGCAGGCGCGCACACGCGCGGATGGCAGCTTTCGCTTCGACAGTGTGAAGAACGGCACCTACCGCGTCGGCGCGCGCAAGCTCGGCTACATCGGCGCGGGCGCCTCCGTCACGGTGGGGCGCACGGGGGGCTGGGCGGGACTCCGGCTCATTCCCGTGACCACGACCCTCGCGCCCATGGTCACCGAAGCGGATGCGATGGGACTGAGTGGCGTGATCGGCGACACGGCGTGGCGCGCCTTGGGCGGCGTCACGGTGTATGTGATGGCCACCCAGCACCGCGTCGAGACCGACTCGCTGGGCCAGTTCGCGATCCCTCTCGCACCGGGGCGCTACATGGTTCGACTCGAGAAGTCGGGATACGCCGGACAGGCCATCGGCGTGCTCGTGCCTGAGCGGGGCGGACGCAAGCTCGCGGCGTGGCTGGCGCCGGTCGACGGCACCGACGCGCGCGAGATCATCCGGCAACGCAACCTCTTCGACCTCGACCAGCGCCTGCAGCGCGCGTCGGTCGTGCGACTCCAGACGTTCGCCCGTGAGGAACTCATGCGCACGGGCGCCGTGGACGCGGCGGTGGCCGCCGCCCGAGCGACGGTCCAGCGCTACGATCCCTTCGCGTGCGCGGTGCTGGATGGCGGGCCCGCCTGGGCGCCGCTCTGGTCCATCGGGGTCGACGAGATCGAATTCATGGAGGCGAACATTCCCATCCCGCAGCGTCCCAAGAATCCCGTCACCAGCCTGCGGGGCATGCAGTCGATGAACAACTCCTCGGGGTCCATGCGCGATGCGCAGGCGTTGGGGGTCGGCTCGGGGGCCTCGTGCAGCTACGGCATATGGTTGCGCAAGTGATGTCACGAGCCCTGCGCGCCGTCGCGCTCGTGTGCATGGCGTGGCTCGCGCCGTCGGTCGCGCGCGCGCAGGGCGGGCGTGACGCGCTCCCGCCGGCCGCCGCCGGCACACTCGCCGGACTCGTCGTCGACAGCGCCGGCGTGCCGGTTGCCGACATCGCGGTGTACCTCTTCGAACTGCGACGGCAGGAGCGCACCGATGCGCGTGGATGGTTTCGCTTTGCCGACGTGCCCAAGGGCAAGTACACACTCACAGCACGCTCGCTGGGATTCCTCGGCGCGACCGAACGCGTCGATGTGAAGGCCCAGGGCGGTGTCGTGCGCCTGCGCATCGCGCGCCTCGACCGCGCCCTGCCGGCCGTCATCACCGTCGCATCACGCGGTGGCCTGAGTGGCGTGGTGGCGGACACCGCGCTCCGCGCCCTGCGCGATGTGAGCGTGAAGGTGCTCGGGACGGGGCTCACCGCCCGCACCGACTCGGCGGGTCGATTCTACCTTGCCGCCAAGCCGGGCCGGTATCTGCTGCGTGTCGAGCGCGAGGGCTTCACGCGGCAGCTCATCGGCGTGAGCGTCCCGGAGGGGGAGGGGCGTGAGGTGGCCGTGTGGCTCGACCCGGCGGAAGGGCGTGAGAATCCGCTCATCAGCGCCAACCTGTTCGAGTTCGAGCAGCGACGCATCCGGGGGCGGGCGGTGAGCTACAACGCCTTCAGCCGCGACGAGCTCATGGCGAGCGGTGCCACCGACCTCATGCAGGGCATCGCCCGCGTCACGGCGCAGCGCCCGAACTTCATGAGCTGCGCCTATCTCGATGGGGGCCCGGGCTTCGCGCCGCTCTGGTCGATCGGGGTCGGCGAAGTGGAGTTCGTGGAGACGATGGTCCCTGACAATCGGGGCGGCGTCGCGGATATTCTCGGGCGTGCCACGAACTCCCGCGCGAACTGCGCGGTCAACGTGTGGCTCCGTCGCTGAGCGCGTGAGGCGCGTCGGCGTCGGACCCGCCTCGCCCCGCCGCCGATGATCGTCTCGCCCTCCGTCGCTGCGCGCCGCTCGCCCGATCGACGCCCGCCCACGCTCGACACGCGCGCCGTCACGGGCAGCCGGGTGCTGGCGGCGCTCGTCACCTCGCTGACGCTGACGCTGACGCTGACGCTGGGCGCACCGGCGCTGCGCGCACAGGCGCCCGGACGTGGGGCGCCTCCCCGCGACGTGCCCGCCGCACTCGCGCTCGTGAAAGAGTCCGACCTGCATCGCGACCTCTTCGCGCTGGCGGGCAGTGCCATGCGCGGCCGGGAAGCGGGGACGCCCGATGAGATGCGTGCGTCGGTGTGGATTGCGGACCAGCTCCGCGCCATCGGCGTGAAGCCCATGGGCGACGACGGCAGCTACTTCCAGTGGTGGAACATGATCCGGACGCGTGTCTCGACGGTGTCGAGCAGCGCGTCGCTCGGCGCGGATACGTTGGCGCTGTGGCGGGACATCGTGCCGTTGGGCAACACCGCGGCCGACGTCGACGGCGCGGTGCTGTGGCTCGACAACGCGGCCGACACGAGCGTGAACGTGCGCGGACGCGTGGTCGCGCTGCGCGTGGTGCGCCCCGACCCCGCCGCCATCCGCACCACGGTCAACTCCGTCGAGGTGCGCTACGCGAACGCCGCCATCACGGCCAGCACACAGGGGCTCGCGCGCCGCGGCGCGGCGGCCGTGCTGCTCGTGGCCGACTCGATCACCGACGTCGCGTTCGACGGACTCGCGGTGCTGCGCGCGCGTGGCACGTACGATGTCGATCGAGCCGCACCGCGCTTCGCCAACCAGGCGCCGCGCGTCTCGGCGCCTCCGGCCGCACGCGTCGCGCCCATGCCCAGCTTCCTCGTGCGTGGCAGCCGCGCTGCGCAACTCCGCGCGGCCCCGCGCCTGCGCGTGCAGGTGCGCCTCGAGCGCTTCGAGACGCCCTCGGTGAACATCGTCGGCATGGTGCGCGGCACCGATCCCCGGCTGCGCGATGAGTATGTGCTCTTCAGCTCGCACCAGGATCACGACGGCGTGCGTTACGCCATCGACGGCGACTCGGTGTGGGCGGGCGCCGACGACAACGGCTCGGTGAGCGTCGCGCTGCTTGCCGCCGCCCGGGCCTTCGTGAAGCAGCCGGGCAAGCGCTCGGTGCTGTTCGTGTATCACGGTGCCGAGGAGCGCGGACTGCTGGGCTCGCGGTGGCATGCGGCGCATCCCGTGGTACCGCTCAGCAAGATTGTCGCGGTGCTCAACGGCGACATGATCGGACGCAATCATCCGGACACCGCCACGCTCCTCGGCGTGCAGCCACCGCACCGCAACTCGAGCGATCTCGTCGCGCATGCGCTCCGCGCGAACCAGCTCACCGGGCGCTTCGTGCTCGACTCGCTCTGGGATCGCCCCACGCATCCGGAAGGGTGGTACTTCCGCAGCGACCACGTGCCCTACGCGCGCCTCGAGGTTCCGGCGGTGATGTTCTCCACCAACCTGCACCCGGACTACCACACGCCGCGCGACAAGCCGGAGCGCATCGACTACCCCAAGCTCACGCGCATGGCACAGTGGATGTACCTCACCGGGTGGTTCGTCGCCAACGCGCCGCAGCGCCCCCGCATCGACCCGGGATTCAAGCTCGAACGCTGACGCGTGGTGCGGTCAGGGCGCCTCGACGATCTCGAGCGCGCCCTTGACCGGCCCCGCAACCCGCTGCGTCCGTCCCGAGGGCCAACGCACCTCGATCGACTCAGCCGCGTCGGCGGTGTCGAGCCCGAACCAGAGCGGCAGGTCGCTGTGCGACAGATAGCCGCTCTGCCCGGTGTGGGCACGCACGAGGCGTCGTCCTCCCGGCAGCGTGACGGTGACCACGGCGCCGAGCCCCATGCGGTTGGAGGCGGTGCCACGCAGCCGCACCGACAGCCAGTGCAGCGCCCGACGTTCCGACAGGTCGGAGAGCAGCACCTGCGGCACCGTGTTGAACTCGTTGGTCACGACATCGAGGTCGCCGTCGCCGTCGATGTCGAACACGACGCTCGCGCGGGAACCCTTGGCGCCCACCATCGTCGCCTTGCCCTGTGCGTCCACGGTGCATCCGCGAGCCGACGCCCCACCCTGAAGACACGCGTCGCACATCGGCTGCGCGCGATCGGCCCCCGTCGGACCACACGCGGCCGTGAACCAGACCTGCTCGGTCGCGCCGTGGCGACGCGGTTCGACGCCCAACGCGAAGGCGGCCTGCAGGAATCGCTTGCCGCTGCCGTTCAACAGCAGGTCGTTGGGCTGATAGGGATACGGAAAGTTCATGCTCGCCGTCACGAACAGGTCTTCCCATCCATCGCCGTTGAGATCGGCGGCGCTGGCGCCCCACGGCCAGTACGTCTCCGCGTTCCAGCGCGTGGCCGACTCCTCGTACCGGTCGTCGCGGCGCACGAACAACGCATTGCCGAGGATCAGGCGGCTCGTATCCGGCCCCAGCAGGTGCGCATCGATGTGTGACGCATTCGCGCGCAGCGTCTTGCTGGTGAAGTCGCCCGGGTCGTAGGTGTCGATCATGTCCGAGTGCATGTCGGTCACGAACAGGTCCAGCTGCCCGTCGCCGTCCACGTCCAGCGTCGCGAGCCCCATCGCCCCGAACGGGGTGCGGGGGAACCACCGCGCCGTCTCGTCGACGAAGCGCGTGCCTCCGACATTGCGCCACAGCTTGTCCGGCCCCTGCATGCTGGCGACGTACAGGTCGGGACGTCCGTCGCCATCGACATCGAGCACCGTCGCGTCGCCATTCCAGCCCCGATCGATGAGCCCCGTCGCCGCCGACACCTCCGCGAAGCGCCCGTCGCCCAGGTTCCGGTAGAGCAGGCTCGACTCGGCGCGATCCGGATGCAGGTGGCCATGAAACGCGTCGGTGAGGCCGACGTATGCGCCGCCGCGTCCGGTGTCATTGGCGGTGTAACGCCCCACATTCGCGACGAACAGGTCGAGACGCCCGTCGTTGTCGTAGTCGAAGAACACGGCGCCCGACGAATGTCCGACATACCCGACCCCCGCCTGGGCCGTGATGTCGCGGAAGCGCCCCCCCTCGTTGCGGAACAGCTGATTGCCGTGCCGCACGGTCGTCAGGAACAGGTCCGGGCGGCCATCGTTGTCGATGTCGCCCACCGCGCACGACACGCCGATGCGGTCGGTCGCACCGAGCCCCGCCGAATCGGTGACATCGGCGAATCGGCCGCCACCTACATTGCGGTACAGCGCGTTGCGTCCGCGCTGGGTCACGAAGAACAGATCCGTCCGTCCGTCCGTGTCGGCGTCGAGCGCGCACAGCCCCGTGCCGTGATCGTAGTGCACCGCCTTGTAGGTCAGGCCGGCATCATCGACAATCTGGTGCGTGAAGGTGATCCCGCTCTCCGGCTGGCGATCGCGAAACCGGAAGCTGGTGAAGGTCTGCGCCGTCCCCGCCAAGAGGCGCTCCTCGGTGACGCGAGTCCGCATCCATTCGGGTGTACTGTCGACGGCTGCAGCGGTGGGGCGGTCGGTGGTGCCGGATGGCGAGCAGGCCAGGGCGCCGGCGGTGAGGACAAGACAGAGGGCGGCGGAACGCGGAAGGAAACGGTGATGCAGGACGCAGGACATTGCCACGGGAACGGGGAGTCGTCGGCGCGACGGGGTACGCAGGGGGACGGGACACAACGGGACGGTGACCGTTTGCGTTGGACTAGTACCCCTGTCATTTTCCGCGATGCGACTCGTCCCCATCCCGGTCGCTTCGTACCGTCATATCTCCGGAGGAAGTTCGATGCAGCGTTCTCTGCGGCGCGTGATCGCCCCCACCCTGGCTCTCGCGGGGCTCGCGCTCGCCACTACCGTTGCCGCGGCCCACACGGGTCAGCCCAAGCCGAACGTGAGCGCCGAAGCCGAGCGCACGCCGCAGGGCGCGAAGATCACGGTGCGCGGCAAGAACTGGCCGGCCAAGGCCCGCATCAAGCTCACGGCAACGCGCGCCCCCGGCACGCGCAATCCGCAGGACTTCGGCATGATCGACGCCGACGACAAGGGCGAGGTGCGCTTCTCGGTGGTCAAGCAGTGCACGACCAACCGCATGGAAGACGCCGAACTCGATCCCGTGACGTTCACGGCCACCGATTCGGCCACGGGGGTCAAGGCGACCTCGGCCAAGGTCAATGGAGGCGGGTGGGTTTGCCAGTGATGCGCGGCTGACGCATCGTTGGCACGTCCGGATCGCGGCGTCGTCCTCACGGATGACGCCGCGATCGCACATCCAGAGCCACCGAGAGCGCGCATGTTCGTCGTGTTCGTGTGTCCCCAGTTTTCGCCGGCCGCCACCCAGATGATCGAGGCCGCACTGGCGCTCCCGCACGTCCGCCTCGGCGTCATCGCCACGCAGCCGCGCGAGGCGCTGGCCCCGCACCTCGCGGCGCGCCTGCTCGATCACTGGCGGGTCGAGGACATCACCGACGCGGCGCAGCTCGAATGGGCCGTGCGCTCGCTCGGTGCGCGACAGGGGGCCGTCAGCCGGTGCTTCGCCGCCTTCGAGCAGGCCCAGTGGCCCCTGGCCATGGTGCGCGAGCGCCTGGGCATCCCGGGCCTCCCCGCCGACGCCGCGCGCAACTTCCGCGACAAGGCGCGCATGAAGGACGTGCTGCGCGACGCCGACGTGCCGGTCGCGCGACACCGGCTGGTGGGTACGCTCGACGACGCGCAGCGCTTCGTCGCCGAGGTGGGCTTTCCGGTGGTGCTCAAGCCGCCCGCCGGCGCCGGCGCGCGTGCCACTGAACGGGTCGCCAGCGCGGCCGAGCTGGTCGACGCCATCGCGCGTCACGCGCCCACACCGGCCGCGCCCATGCTGTGCGAGGAGTTCCTGCGTGGCACCGAGCACTCCATCGAGACGGTGAGCATCGAGGGGCGCGCGGTCTGGCATTCCATCACGCGCTACGCCCCCACGCCGCTCGAGGTCCTCGAACAGCCGTGGATCCAGTGGACCGTGCTCCTCCCGCGCGAGATCGACGACCCCGCCTACGACGACATTCGCGCCACGGCGGAGCATGCCCTCACTGCGCTGGGCATGACCACCGGCGTGTCGCACTGCGAGTGGTTCCGCCGCACCGATGGATCGGTGGCCGTGAGCGAGATCGCCGCGCGTCCGCCGGGCGCCAACATGACCACCATGATCTCGCGCGCCAATGACGTCGACTTCGTGCAGGCCTGGGTGCGCCTCATGATCGACGGCATCTTCGTGCCGCCCACCCGCCGCTATGCGGTGGGCACGGCCTACCTGCGCGGTCAGGGGCAGGGCGTGGTGCGGGGCATCGAGGGGCTCGAGGCGGTCGAGCGCGACCTGGGAAGCCTGCTCTGCGATCGGCGCCTCCCGCGCATCGGCCAGCCGCCCACGGGCAGCTACGAAGGCGAGGGGTTCCTGATGGTGCGCCACCCGGACACCGCAGTGGTGGAATCGGCGCTCGCGCGTATCATCTCCACCGTGCGCGTCCGTCTCGGCTGACGGCCGCGCGTCGGCGTTCGTCGTCCCCGCCTCCCACGATCGACCCCCGCCTCATGCCGCAGACTGTCCTCATGATCACGCCGGGCTACCCCGGCGAAATGCCGCTCTTCACGCGTGGGCTGTCGGAGCAGGGGGCGACCGTCCTCGGCGTGGCGAATGGGCCCGCGCATGAGCTGCCCGAGCTCGCGAAGCGGCACCTTGCGGACTATCTGCAGGTGCCGGACCTCTTCACCGACACGCCGAGTGCGATCGCGCAGCTGCGCCGGTGGCTCGGCGCGCGCACGCTCGACCGGGTCTGCTGCCTGTGGGAGCCCGGCATCGAGGTCGCCGCGCAGATCCGCGAGGCCCTGGGCGTGCCGGGGCAGTCGTACGAGCAGGCCATCAGGTTCCGCAACAAGGACCTCATGAAGCAGGCGCTCGCGGAGGGGGGCGTGCGCGTGCCGCATCATGCCGTCGCCAGCTCGGCGGCCGAGGTGTGGGCGGCGGCGGAGCAGGTGGGGTATCCGCTCATCATCAAGCCGATCGCCGGGGCCGGCTCGCAGGACACCTTCCGCTGCGACGACGCCGCCGACGTGACCAGGGCGCTCGCGCAGCTCGGGCACATCGCCACCGTCGACGTCGAGGAATTCATCGATGGCGAGGAGTACACCTTCGACACCATTTGCGCGAACGGGGCCATCGAGTACTTCCACATCGGATTTTATCGGCCGCGCCCGCTCGTGGCACGCACCAACGAGTGGATCTCGCCGCAGACCCTGAGCTACAAGCACGTCGACGACCCCCGCTTGGCCGGCGGCCGTGCCATGGGCGCCCGCGTGCTCGAGGTGCTCGGCTACGAGCGGGGCTACACGCACATGGAGTGGTATCTCAAGAGCGACGGCGAAGCGGTGTTCGGCGAAGTGGCCGCGCGTCCCCCCGGCGCGCGTACGGTCGACCTCATGAACTTCGCCTCCGACGTCGACCTGTTCCGCGGGTGGGCCGAGGCCGAGCTGTTCGGCACCTTCTCGCTCGACATCGAGCGCAAGTACAACGCCGCCTGCATCACCAAGCGGGCGCACGGGCAGGGACGCATCCAGCGCATCGAAGGACTCGACCGCATCAAGGCCCGCTGTGGCGACGCCATCTGCGCCATCGACCTGCTGCCCGTGGGGGCCCCGCGTCGTGACTGGAAGAGCACCCTGCTGTCGGATGGCTACGTCACGCTGCGGCATCCCGACTGGCAGACCACCATGGATCTGGCCGATTTCGTCGGCACCGACCTGCACCTGTACGCGGGCTGACCGTTCGGACCCTGTGGCGTCGCCGCATCACCCGGAGTGGTGAGCGCGCAACGCGACGCCACCGTGCGCGCACGCGACGAAGCACCAGCGCGCTGGACAGCATGGCGCGGGCGTCACAATAGGCGAACGGCGGGCGGCGGCACGTCGCTTGCCCCACCTCTGGGTGTCTCGCGCCGTGGCTGCGGCGCGCCTGGTCATTCCCCGAGTCCTGCCATGTCGCCGATTCTCGACGAACCCGCCGCGGAGCCGATGCGCTCGTACTTCTCGCAGCAGTGTGTCCTGCTGACGGGCATCGCCACCGGGCTGGTCGACGCGCCCGCCGGTGAGTCGCACCGGTCGCCCACGTACCAGATGGGGCGCCGGGACGGCTACCACGTCGTGGTCGCCCACCTGTCCGCCAGCCGCACGCTGCGCGAGGCGGCCGACAAGTGCGTGGCCTTCGGCCGCGGCGTGCAGGAGCGCGCCGACGCGCATCCGTATGGGCCGGAATGGGCGCAGGGCTTCGCGCACGCCACCCTCGAGGCGGCGCTGGACATCACGATGTACGCCGCCACCGCGACCGTGCCCCCCATTGATCGTGCCCGGCTCCGGGCGGCACGCACGGCCGCGCGGCACCTCTCGCCGCTCAACGGCATCTTCGCGCAGAAGCCCGTCGACGCGCCGCGCCCCACGCACCGGGAGTGGTGACGTCGGCGCCGTGCAGGCGCTGAACCGGTAGGCATCGGCCGGCGGTTATATTGCCGGCCATGCCCCGAAAGACCTCCGTGGTCCTCGACGCGCGCGGGATCGACCGCACGCTGCGTCGCATGGCCGACCAGATCGTCGAACGCAACGCCGGCACCGACAACCTCATCCTCGTCGGCATCCAGCGGCGCGGCGTGCAGCTCGCCGAGCGCATCGTCCGCATCATCAAGGCCAGTGAAGGCGTCGATGTGCCGAGCGGTGCGCTCGACATCACGCTCTATCGCGACGACCTGCAAACGGTCGGCCCGCGCCCCGTCGTGGGGTCGACGGAGCTGCCGTGGACGCTCGACGGCCAGCACGTCGTCATCGTCGACGACGTGCTCTACTCCGGCCGTACAGTGCGCGCGGCGCTCGACGAACTCGCCGATTTCGGCCGCCCTGCCCGCATCGCACTGGCCGTGCTCATCGACCGCGGAGGGCGCGAACTGCCCATCCATGCCGACATCGTCGGGCGCACCGTCGACGTCGCCTCCCACCAGCGGGTCGATGTCTTCGTCGAGGAGCTCGACGGCCGCGACGAGGTGCTCATCGCGGACCGCGACGGGGAGGGCTGAGCGTGGCCGGCCCCCTCGGCAAGGACCTCCTGGGCCTCGCGACGCTGTCGGCGGAGCAGATCCGGTTGGTGCTCGACACCGCCATCCCGTTCCGCGAGATCTCCGAGCGCGCCATCAAGAAGGTGCCGACGCTCCGTGGCGCGACGATCGTCAACCTGTTCTTCGAAGCCTCGACCCGCACGCGCATCTCGTTCGAGTTTGCCGAGAAGCGCCTCAGCGCCGACACGGTGAACGTCGCGGCCGCCGGCAGCAGCGTATCGAAGGGCGAGACGCTCGTCGACACTGCGCGCAATCTCGAGGCGATGAAGATCGACATGGTCGTCATCCGCCACGCGGCCTCGGGCGCGGCACGCTTCCTTGCCGAGCGGATCGAATCGAACGTCATCAACGCCGGCGACGGCACGCACGAGCATCCGACACAGGGACTGCTCGACCTCATGACGCTGCGCGACCGGTTCGGCGACCTCACCGGCAAGCGGGTCTGCATCGTGGGCGACGTGCTGCACTCGCGTGTCGCCCGCTCGAACATCTGGGGCCTGACCAAGCTGGGCGCCGAAGTGGCCGTGTGCGGCCCGCGCTCGCTGCTCCCCAACGCGATCGGCGAGATGGGCGTCACCGTCTTCGACCGCATCGAGGACGCCATCGAGTGGGCCGATGCGCTCAACGTGCTGCGCCTGCAGCTCGAGCGCATGCAGGCGGGCTACATCCCGTCGCTGCGTGAGTACAATCGCGTCTTCGGCGTCACCAGCGCGCGCCTCGAGCGGGCGCCGCGCGATCTCATCGTGTTGCACCCCGGTCCCATGAACCGCGGCGTCGAGATCGACAGCGACGTTGCCGACGGACCGCACTCCGTCATCCTCGATCAGGTCACGAACGGCGTCGCCGTCCGCATGGCCGTCCTCTACCTTCTCGCCGGCGGCAAGCCGGAGCTGGCCGAAGCGGCCAAGAAAGGAACCGCCTGATGTCGATTCCGTCGCAAACGCGTGACCTGCTGCTCAAGGGCGGCCGCATCGTCGATCCCTCACAGGGGCTCGACGCGGTCGGTGATGTGCTTCTTCGCGACGGCCGGGTCGAGGCGTGCGGGGGCACGCTGGGCGCGCCCGACGGCGCGGAGGTCATCGACGTGGCAGGGCTCGTCGTGGCCCCCGGCTTCATCGACGTGCACGTGCACCTGCGTGAGCCGGGGCGCGAAGACGTCGAGACCGTCGCGACCGGCGCGCACAGCGCGGTGGCGGGCGGTTTCACCGGTGTGTGCGCGATGCCCAACACCAAGCCGGTCACCGACAACCAGGCCACCGTCGGGTTCGTGAAGCGGCAGGGCGAGGCGGCGGGCTTCGCCCGCGTGTATCCCTACGGCGCCATCTCGCTGGGCCAGAAGGGCGAGGTGCTCGCCGAGTTCGGGGAGATGGTGGCGGCCGGCGCCGTCGCGTTCAGCGACGACGGCAAGCCGGTCGAGAGCGCGCACCTCATGCGCACCGCGCTCGAGTACGCGCGCGCCTTCAACGTGCCGGTCGCCGAGCACTGTGAGGACATGACCCTCGCGCGCGGCGGCTCGATGAATGAGGGGCTCATGAGTGCCAAGCTTGGCCTCAAGGGCATCCCGGCCGAGGCGGAGGAGATCTACGTCATTCGCGACATCCTGCTCGCCAAGCGGACCGGCGGCCACATCCATCTCTGCCACCTCAGCACGAAGGGCTCCGTGGAACTCGTGCGGTGGGGCAAGGAGCGCGGCATCAATGTCACCGCCGAGGTGTGCTCGCATCACATCTCGCTCACCGAGGCGGCGGTGGACGGCTACAACACCAACGCCAAGATGAACCCGCCGCTGCGCACGCAGGAGGATGTCGAGGCGCTCCAGCAGGGGCTTGCCGATGGCACCATCGACCTCCTCGTCACCGACCACGCGCCGCACCACTACGACGAGAAGGAGCGCGAGTTCGCGGACGCGCCCAACGGCATCGTCGGACTCGAGACCGCGCTCGGTGTGAACTGCACCTATCTCCTGCATCCGGGCATCATCTCGCTCGCGCAGATGGTCGACGCGATGAGCTGCAAGCAGGCGAAGATCTTCCACCTGCCCGGCGGCTCCCTCGCGCGCGGACAGGTGGGCGATGTCACGGTGTTCGATCCGTCGCGCCCCTGGACGTGCGACCCGAAGCAGTTCCGCTCGAAGGGGCGCAACACACCGTACGGCGGACACACGTTCACCGGTCAGTCGCGCCTCACCGTGGTGGGCGGACGTGTCGTGCACCGCGCGCAGTAGCGCCGTCGCGTGACCGTCGTCACGCCGCACGAACGCGACGCGCAGGCCCGTGCGCTCGCCGAGGTGTGTCGGCGGTTGCACGGGCGGGGGCTGCTCGCGGGGGCGGAGGGGAATGTCTCGGTGCGCCTCGCCGACGGCTCGCTGCTCGTCACCGCGTCCGGCATCGAC
Organism: Gemmatimonadota bacterium; assembly: GCA_020161135.1. GTDB lineage: Bacteria > Gemmatimonadota > Gemmatimonadetes > Gemmatimonadales > Gemmatimonadaceae > Gemmatimonas. The sequence continues at coordinate 192,092 of JAIUOB010000003.1, forward strand.
AAGGCCAGCGCAACCGCCGACGACATCGTGCGACTGCACGCCGACGGCACGGACCATCACGATGGTCCGCGCCGGGGCGGCGACGGTGACGGGGGGGCGGATACCGGACGACGTCGCGCGTCGTCGGAAGTCGGGATGCACCTGGCCATCTATGCCGCGCGACGCGACGTCGGGGCCATCGTGCACGCTCATCCCCCCGTGGCCACGGGCTTCGCGCTCGCGGGCGAGGGCATGCCGCACGACTTGCTGCCGGAGTTGCCGGTCGTCGTGGGACCGGTGGCACTCGTGCCGTACGGCCGTCCCGGCACGCCGGCGCTGGCCTCCGCGATGACGCCCTTCCTCCCCGCGCACGAGGTGTTCCTGCTCGCGAATCACGGCGTCACGACGGTCGGCCGCTCGCTCACCGACGCACTGTTGCGCATGGAGAGTGTCGAGCAGGCGGCCCGCATCATCACCGTCGCGCGCCTCCTGGGCGGCGCGCGTCCCCTGCCGCCCGGTGAAGGCGACGCGCTTGCCGCGCTGCGTCACGTCGGTGAGCTTCCCACGCATCGAGTCCCCTGACGGAGTTTCGCGACGTGTCCATCGACGAAGTACGCGCGCTCGTGGCCGAGCGCCAACGGTACGACGACTGGCTGAGTGCGCTCGACGCGCGTCAGGCCGAGACGCCGGAGCGCGTCTTCCTGCGGGTGCGCGCAGACTATGCGCAGCGTCGTGAGGAGGTGCTCGCACGCCTGCACACGCATGTCGACGCACTCGCCGCGCTCGCCGAGGAGCTCGGTGGACGGCTGCAGCAGCTCGATGGCGAGGTCGAAGGACTCGAAGACCGGCGCATGGAGGCGATGCTGCGCACCGCCGTCGGTGAGTATGACGGCAACACGTGGGACACGCTGCGCGACGAGGTCGAGGCGCACCTTTCGCGGCTCACCGACGAGCGCGGGTCGGTGCAGATGGAGCTCGACGAGATTCGCGCGCTGCTCGAGCAGGCACGCCCGGCCGCGAGTGCTCCCACGCCGGTCGAGGTGGTCGCGGAGCCGGTGGCGGAGCTGGTCGCTGAGCCGGCGGTGGCGCCGAGTGTGGAGGCGCTCCCGAGCTCGAGCGACGCGCACGCGTCGGTGCATACGCCCGACGACGATGTGGGCGGCGCGATCGAGGCGGACATCGTCGAGGTGACGATGGTCGAGGCGGTCACGGTCGAGCCGGTGACGATGGAGCCGGTGGCGATCGAGCCGATGACGGTCGACACCACCGAGCTCGCGGTCGAGGCAGTGAGCGAGACCGTCGACATCGTGGTGGTCGACGACACCGTCGAGGCGCTGCCGGCCGAGATTCCCCTCTTCTTCGACCCGCCCGCGGGTGACGTCGATGATGCCCTGCGCCTGTTCGCGGAGACGCCGCCGACACCCGCACCCGTGGTGCTGCCGCCCACGGAACCGGTGGGCTTCACCGCCCCCGAGCTGCCGCCGCCGCCGGCCACGCCGCCGTCGGTCCGCGCGGTTCCTCCCATGCCTCAGGTCGCCCCCGCTGCGGACCCGTTCGACGACCTCGCCTTCCTGCGGTCGGTCACGGAGCCGGAGCAGGGAAGTGGCGTGCACGATCCGCTGCGGGCGGGCGCGGCGCCGGTCGCGCCGACATCGGCCGCGTCCAGCGCACCGTCTCCAGCGACGGACGCGCCGCAGAAGACGTTGCGGTGCACCGAGTGTGGCACCATGAACCTGCCCACCGAGTGGTACTGCGAGCGGTGTGGGGGAGAGCTGGCGACGTTCTGATCAGGTCCCTCGGGGGAGCGTCCATCGCGGCGCCGGAACGACAGAGGGGCCGGACTCGTCAGAGTCCGGCCCCTCGTTCGTCTCGCAACCTTTCCCGCTTACGCGGCGGCCTTGGCCATCTTGGCGAGGCGGCTCTTCTGGCGCGCGGCGGCGTTCTTGTGGATGAGTCCCTTGCGCGCCGCGCGATCGAGCAGCGCGGTCGCCGACTTCCGCTCGGCCTCGCTGGACGACGCCGCCTTGGCCTTCTTCACGGCAGTACGAAGCGCGGAACGCTGCGCGCGGTTGCGCACGGCGGCCGCCCGCGACTTGCGAAGATCCTTCTTGGCGGACTGAATGTTCGGCACGAACGACTCCTCTGAACCGGTCCGGTGGACCGAAAGGTCTGGCAGGCCGGAACCGGCCCGATGGTGACTGATGCCTGCAGAAGCAAGACCGGGAAACGTAGCCGACCCCTTCGTGACGGTCAAGCGGCTGACCCGTTCGCCATGATCGCCTGCTTTGACACCCCCCGCGCGCTCCGCTAGGTTCCCACTCTACGACTTGCTTGCATTCGCGTTCGGTCGGATCCCGATACCGGTCCCCGCCGTCCGCCTCCTCTCCCTGCCCGCCGCGGTGGACTTCGTCCAGAGACTCGCCCTCGTCGCGCCCGTCCTGCTCTTCTCGATGGTCGCGCACGAGTACGCCCACGGCTACGCCGCCCTCCGTCAGGGCGACGCCACGGCGTATCAGTTGGGGCGGCTCACCTGGAACCCGCTCAAGCACATCGATCCCTTCATGACGGTGCTGGTCCCCGTCGTGCTGGCCTTCATCGGCGGCCCCATTTTCGGGGGGGCGAAGCCGGTCCCGGTCAATCCGCGCAACTATCGCAACTACAAGCGCGGCGACATCATCGTCTCGCTGGCTGGTGTCGCCACCAATTTCGTGATCGCGATCGCCTGCGTGCCGCTCATCGTGCTGGTCGGCCTCGTGGGGCAGCAGGTGGGCGCGCTCGAGCGCCCACTGGCGGTGCTGCAGCAGATGCTGGTGTTGGGGGTCTTCCTCAATCTCGTGCTCGTGGCCTTCAACCTGCTGCCCATCCCGCCGCTCGATGGGTCGCACGTGTTCAAGTATCTGCTTCCCCCCGCGTGGTCGCTCCAGTATCAGCGCCTGGGGGCGTTCGGCTTCTTCCTGCTCTTCGCCATCCTCACCTGGGCCAGCCCCGTGGTCCGGTTCTGGTTGAGTCCGGCGTACTACCTGCGGTTGGTGGCCGAACAGGTCTACTTTCCGTACATGCTCCCGAACCCCTTCTCCTCCTGACGGTCGCGTGATCGCTCCTTCGTTCCGTCCGTCCGACGTCGCCTCCCCGACCTTCGTCGTGGAATTGGGCCAGTTCACCGGCCCGCTCGACCTGCTCCTCTCGCTCATCCGCGACGAGCAGGTCGACATCTACGACATCCCCATCGCGCGCATCGCGGAGCAGTTCCTCGCGCGCATCGGGTCGTTGGGACTCGACGAAGCGGCCGACTACCTCGAGATGGCCGCCCGCCTGCTGCGCATCAAGGCGCAGATGCTGCTGCCGCGCGCCGACGGTGAGGAGGCGTGGGAGGATCCGCGCGCCGAACTCGTGCGGCGCCTGCTCGAGTACCAGCAGATGCGCGAAGTGGTCGACCTGCTCGAGCGCCGCGGCGAGGAGCGCCGGCACCAGTTCCCGCGCCGCTTCGTGCCGCCCGCCGTCGATATCACGCCCCCCGCGGCCCCGTTGGCCATCTCGCTCGGCGAGCTGCTCGCCGCCGTCGACCGCGTCCTGCGTGTCACCAAGGTGCCCACGCTGCACGAAGTGGTGCCGCGCGCGCTCGATGTCGCCGGTGCCATGGACGCGGTGCGCGCGACCCTCGCCATCCGTCGTCACTGCCGCTGGCAGGACCTGGTGGCGCGTGATGCCGAGCCGTGGCAGATCCTGTCCGTCCTGTTGGCGCTGCTGGAGATGGCGAAGCTCGGTGAGCTGCGCATCGCGCAGTCCCGTGCCTTTGCCTCTGTGGAGATCCGTCGTGACGCCGTTAGCGAAGCTGCTTGAAGCCGCGCTGTTTGCCGCGCCCCGTCCGGTGTCGCTCGACGCGCTCGCGTCGCTCGACCCCGAGGCGAGCCCGGCGGCGGTGAGCGCGGCGCTCGACGAACTGCGCGAGCACTACGACGTGGATGGGCATGGCGTCGAACTGGTCGAGCAGGGTGGCGGCTGGCAGATCCTCACGCGCGCCGAGTTCGCCGAAGCCATCGAGCGTGCACAGGTCGCAGTGCGTCCGCAGCGCTTGTCCGCGGCGGCACTCGAGACTCTTGCCATTGTGGCGTATCGCCAGCCCATCGGGCGCGCAGAGATCGAGGAGATCCGCGGCGTGGCCGTCGGATCGGTGCTCAAGTCGCTGCACGAGCGGGGGCTCATCGATATCGTCGGGCGCTCCGAGGGCATCGGACGCCCGTTGCTGTACGGCACGACGCCGCAGTTCCTCGAGCAGTTCGCACTACGACACCTCGAAGAGCTGCCGCGCGCCGACGAGCTGGCCATCGCACTGCGCGGTGCTGGCAACGCCACGGTCGCCTCGGAGTGACCGGCCGCCGTCCATCGGGGCGTCCACGCGGCACCGGTCGCCCGGGCGGCGGGCGCCCGGGTGAGGCGCGCCCGCCCAAGGCGGGTGCGAAGGGGCCCGGGCCGAAGGCGTCGGGGCCGAAGGGTCCCGGAGCGAAGGCCGGCGTGAAGTCTGCCGCGAAGAGAAGCGCGCCGGACAGGAAGGCGCCGTCCAAGGCGCCGCCCAAGGCGCCGTCCAAGGCGCCGCCCAAGGCGCCGCCCTCAGCGCGGGCGGGGAGCACGGTGGCAGCCCGTGACGAGGGCCCGATGCGGGTGCAGCGCGCGCTCGCGCGCGCCGGGGTGGTCTCGCGGCGCGAGGCCGATCGCGCCGTCGCCGAGGGGCGGGTCACGGTGAATGGCGCCGTCGCGACCATCGGGCAGGTGGTCGATCCCCAGCGCGACCGCGTCCTCCTTGACGGGGCGCCGGTCGAGACAGCGCGCACCACGCACCGCTGGATCGTGCTCCACAAGCCGGCCGGCGTCATGACCACGCGCCGCGATCCGCAGGGGCGCACCACGGTGTTCGACCTCGTCGATGCCGCGCCGGGTCTCACCTACGTGGGGCGGCTCGACTTCATGACCGAAGGGGTCCTGCTCCTCACCACCGATGGCACCGCGGCGCACGCGCTCACCCATCCGAGCCGCGAAGTCGAGCGCACGTACGTGGCGACGGTGCAGGGCGACGCGCGCGGTGCCGTGCGCGCCTCCCGCCAGGGCGTCCAGTTGGAGGACGGCCTCGTCGTACCGCGGGATGCCTCGGCCACCCCGCTCGGCAATCGGCGCTGGGCCTTCGAGGTGACCATCGCCGAGGGGCGCACCCACGAGGTGCGGCGGCTCTGCGACGCCCTTGGTCTCTCCGTGGAGCGTCTCGTGCGTACCCGCTACGGGCCCGTCAAGCTTGGCGACCTGGCCCCGGGAAGCGCTCGGGCGCTCTCCGCCCGCGAGCGCGAGATGCTCGACGCGCTGGTCGCGAACTAGCGGAGCACTGCGCGGTATCTTGGGTACACGTCGGGGACCGGGCGAACGCCGGGTCTCTTTCGCATCTTGGTCTGCTTCCCGTCTTCCCACACCCGCCGCGCCGGTGACCTCCGCTTCCTGCACCCCGAGCCGTTCGTGACCGCACCCGCCGCTCAGTCGCCCGATGCCGCCCTCGTCCAGGGGGTGCTCCGAGAGGTGGCGCGCCGCATCGTCGGGCAGGATTACATGGTCGAGCGGCTGCTCATCAGCCTCCTCACCGGTGGCCACGTGCTGCTCGAAGGGGTGCCGGGGCTCGCGAAGACCCTCACGGTGCGCACGTTGGCCGAGACGGTGCGCACCACCTTTCAGCGCATTCAGTTCACGCCCGACCTCCTTCCCGCCGACGTCGTCGGCACGCAGGTGTTCGACCAGCAGACGGGCGAGTTCCGCGTGAAGCACGGCCCGATCTTCGCGAACATCATCCTCGCGGACGAGATCAACCGCGCGCCAGCCAAGGTGCAGGCAGCGCTGCTCGAGGCGATGCAGGAGAAGCAGGTCACCATCGGCGGCACGACCTTCCGGCTCGCCGAGCCCTTCCTCGTCCTCGCGACGCAGAATCCGATCGAGCAGGAAGGCACGTACCCGCTGCCCGAAGCGCAGGTCGACCGCTTCATGATGAAGTTGCGCGTCGGCTATCCGACGCGTGCCGAGGAGAAGGAGATCCTGCGACGCATGGCCGGCGGCGAGACCATCCCGGTCGCCGCGGTGGCGTCGCCGGAGGCGCTGCTCGACGCGCGGCGTCGCATCGCCGAGTTGTACATGGACGAGCGCATCGTCGACTACATCGTCGAGCTCGTGCACGCCACGCGCCACCCGGCGGATGTCGGGGCCGCCGACCTGCGTCCGCTCATCGAGTTCGGCGCATCGCCGCGCGCGACGATCGCCCTCGGGCAGGCGGCGCGCGCGCACGCCTTCCTGCGCGGCCGCGCATTCGTCACGCCGGACGACGTGAAGAGCATCGCGCCCGACGTGCTGCGGCATCGCGTGCTGACGTCGTTCGAGGCGGATGCCGAAGGGGTCACCAGCGACACCATCGTGAGCCGCCTTCTCGCCGTCGTCGACGCGCCCTGAGCCGAGTCGCCGTGGCCCCCGAGCGCGAGACCCACGAACTGCCCCGGGCCGTGGCGCCGGCGTCCATCGCGCCGGCCGATGTGCTGCGGCAGGTGCGGCGCGTCGAGGTGCGCACGCGCCGCCTGGTCGACTCGCGCTTCGCCGGCGAGTACCGCTCGCTGTTCAAGGGGCAGGGGATGGAGTTCGCCGAGGTGCGCGAGTACCAACCCGGCGACGAGGTGCGGGCCATCGACTGGAACGTGTCGGCCCGCATGGGGCGCCCGTTCGTCAAGCAGTACATCGAGGAGCGCGAGCTGACCATCATGCTCGTGCTCGACCTCTCCGGCTCGTCGCGCTTCGGCACGCGCAGTCGGTTCAAGCACGAGTTCGCGGTCGAACTCGCGGGAGTGCTCGCCCTCGCGGCCACCCGCAACAACGATCGCGTGGGGCTCATGCTCTTCACCGACCGCGTCGAGCATGCGCTGCCGGCGCGCAAGGGACGCAAGCATGCGTTGCGGCTCATCCGCGACCTGCTCACCGTCGAGCCACGCGGGCGCGGCACGTCGTTCGGCGCGGCGGTCGATCGCCTCATGCGTCTCCTCCCGCATCGCTCCGTGGTCTTCCTGGCGTCGGACTTCCTGGCGGACGATGTCGAACGTCCGCTGGCGCGTCTGGCGCAGCGTCACGATGTCATCGCGGTGACGCTCGAGGATCCCGCCGAGCGGGAGTTGCCCGACATCGGGGCGGCGCGACTCGAGGATCCGGAGACGGGCGAGATCGTCGAGATCGACACGTCACACCCGCAGGTGCGTCGCGCCTTCGCCGCGCGCGTCGCCGCCGACGACGCGGCCCGCCGGAAGCTGTTCGGACGTCTCGGTCTCGATGAGATCGTGGTGCATACGGCCTACGGCTATGTCGACGCGCTGCTGGCCTTCTTCCGGGCGCGCGCGCGTCGACCGCACGGCGCGGTGCGCAGCGGCCCGCGCGGCCTCCTCGGCGATGCGGCCGATGGAACGCCCGCGCCCGCGCCTTCGCCCGCGTCGCCTCCGGCCGCGCGCGCGGTGCGGCGCTGATGCAGCTCGCCCCGCTCAGGACGGCATCGCAGCCGCCCGCCTCGCGGCCGTCGGCAGGCGATACCGCGCGGCCGCTGTCGCGCGCGCAGTACGGTGTCGCGGTCGCGCCCGATACGGTCACCGTGGGCGATCGCTTTCGCTTCATCGTCACGGTGGTGGTGCCGGAGGGGTCGCGCATCGACTGGCCGCGCCTCACCGACTCCACCGCGGACATCGCGATGCACGGTGCGGTGCGCATCGTCGACGGGGGCACGAAGCTCGGCTCGCACACCGAACGGGCGGAGTACGAACTGAGTGCGTGGAACGTCGGGCCGCTCCCCATCGGCATGCCGCCCGTCGTGGTGCAGGCGCCCGGCGGCGCGTTCCGGGTGCCGCTCACCAACGCGCAGGTCGTCGTGAAGAGCGTGCTGCCGGGTGACACATCGCTGCATGTGCCCAAGCCCGCGCGCGACCTGTTCGCGCGCGAGGTGCCGTGGTGGGAGCAGTGGTGGCCGGCACTCCTGGTGCTGCTCGGGCTCGGCCTGCTCTGGTGGCTCTGGCGCAAGCGGCGTCGCGCCCCGAAGCGCGTGGCGCCGGTCGTGCCGCTCGATGCGTACCAGCGCGCGCAGCATGAGTTCGATCGCCTCGAGCGTCTCGCACTCGTGGAGGTGGGCGAGAGTGGGCGCTACGTCGCTCTGGGCGTCGACGTCGTGCGCTACTATCTCGCCGATCGCATCCCCGATGCCGTGCTCGCGCTCACCAGCGCCGAGCTGCTCATCGTGGCCGCCGACGATCCGCGCGTCCCGCTCGATCAGTTGGCGTCGCTCTTTGCCGATGCCGACGCCGTGAAGTTCGCGGCACACACCATCACGCCGACACGTGCGCGGGCCCTTGTCGGCGATGCCCGTGCCGTCGTCGACACGTTCGAAGCCAACGACCGCGCCCGGCGTGACGCACTCGATGCGGCGCGCCGCGCCGAGCGCGAGGCGGAACGGGCTGCGCGGGCCGCGCATGAAGAGGCCGCGCGCAAGCAGTCGCGCCGTCCCACGGCCGGGGCGGGCCAGTGATCGAGTGGGCGGGCCTCGTCGACGCGCTGCGCAGCGGGGAGTGGTGGGCGGCGCGCGGCAGCTTTGTCACGCTGTTCGGCGTGAACCTCGCGCACCCCGAGGCGCTGCTGCTCCTGCTGCCGCTCGCCTGGTGGCTGTGGCGCGTCGGGCGTCGGCAGGCGACGCGCGCGATCCTGTTCTCGCGCGCCTCGGCGCTTGCCGACGGGCCGCGTCCGCGCGTGGCCTGGGTGCGCGGCCTGCCGTGGCTGCGTGCCCTCGCGCTCGTCGGGCTGATCGTCGCGGTGGCGCAGCCGCGCTCCGGTGCGCGCGCGGAGCGCGTGTCCAGCGAGGGCATCGACATCGCGGTGGTGCTCGACATCTCGAGCTCGATGCTGGCCGAGGACTTCCAGCCGCAGAATCGCATCGAGGTGGCCAAGGACAAGGTCAAGCGGTTCGTGCTCGGGCGAAAGAGCGATCGCGTGGGGCTCGTGGCATTCTCCGGCGAGGCGCTCACGCAGGTGCCGCTCACGACCGACTACCCCGTGGTGCTGGCGGCCATCGACAACCTGCAGGTCGGGCAGCTCGAGGACGGTACGGCCATCGGCACAGCCATCGCGACGGCGGCCAACCGCCTGCGCACTGCCCCCGGTCGGTCGCGCGTGATGGTGCTGCTCACCGACGGCGAGAACAATCGGGGTGCCATCGACCCGCGCACCGCCGCTCAGGCCGCTGGGGCGTTCGGCATTCGCATCTACACCATCGGCGTGGGGAGCGAAGGCATGGCGGCCGTGCCGGTGGGGCGCGGCCTGTTCGGTCTGCGCTACGAGAACCGCCCGGTCAAGATCGACGAGGCCTTGCTGACGGAGATCGCGACCAACACCGGCGGTCGCTACTTCCGCGCGCGCGACGCCGAGGCCCTGCAGCAGATCTACGAGCAGATCGACCGTCTCGAGCGGTCTGCCGTGGAGGCCCGCGCCTACATCCGCTACACCGAGCGCTTCCGCTGGCCGTTGGTGCTGGGGCTTGTCGCGCTGGTGGGCGAACTGGCGATTCGCGCGCGGCGCGGGTTGCTGCCGTGAGCGCGCGATGATGTCCTTCGTCGAGAACCTGCCGCCGCTCGTCTTCGACGTGCCGTGGCTGCTGCTTGCGGCGCTCATCCTGCCGGCACTCGTCTGGCAGTTGCGTTGCTGGCAATCCCGTGAACGCGCGCGTCGTCTCGCGCGCTTCGCCGACGTGGCCACGCTCGCACGGGTCGTGCCCACCGCAGACCGCAGTGAGCAGCGGCGGACGGTGCGTCTCGTGATCGCGGTCGCCCTGGCCGGCGTGGCGCTGGCAGGCCCGCGCTGGGGACTCGCGCGCGGCCCGACGACTGGCCGCGGCATCGACATGGCCATCGCGCTCGATGCGTCGCTGTCGATGATGGCACCGGACGATCGGCCGTCGCGCCTCGAGCGCATGAAGCAGGAGGTCCGCCGGTTGCGCGCGATGTCCCAGGCCGATCGCGTTGCCCTCATCGCCTTTGCGGGACGCAGTTACATCCTCACGCCACTCACCGGCGATGACGGCGCACTCGAGCTTTTTCTCGACAACCTGGATCCGGGTGTCGTCGGACAGGCCGGCAGCTCGATGTCGCGCGCGATCCGACAGGGCACGGAACTGCTGCTCGCCAGCGATGGCAGCGCCGATCGCGCACTCGTGGTCATGAGCGACGGGGAGTCGTTCGAGCCGCCCGAGGAGCTCGAAGCCGCTGCGCTCGAGGCGGGAGAACGCGGCATCGCGCTGGTGACCGTCGGCTTCGGGACGACCGCCGGCAGCACGATCCCCGTGCGTGACGGGTCGGTCGTGCGCGAGAAGCGTGATGAGGCGGGCAACGTGGTCGTGACCCGATACACCCCCGACCTGCTCGAGAAGGCCGCCACCGCCGCGCGTGGGACCTTCATCCCCGCGGAGGCGTCGGACAAGGCCACGCGCATCCGCGGCGCGCTGCGCACGCTGCGCACGGCGCGCCGCGCGATCGAGACCCGCGACGATCATGTCCCGCGCTTTCTCTGGTGCCTCGTACCCGCGCTGCTGCTGCTCGGGTGGGACACGCTGCGCCTGCTGCCACGCGGTCCGCGTCGGGCGGGGCGGCGCGCGCGCGCCACGGTCACCGCTGCGGCGGCGGCGCCGCTCATCACCCTCTCCTGCAGCCGGCCGCCCGATCCCGCGGTGCTGTTCGCCGAAGGACGCGTCGCCGAGGTGGTCGCGGCGTACCGCGACATGATCGCGCAGGGCGATACCACCGCCCGCACCGCCTACAACCTCGGCTCCGCACTCATCGGTGCCGATTCGCTGCCGGAGGCGTCCGAGCGCCTCGAGATGGTGCGCCAGGCGAGCGAGGGGGAGACGCAGTTTCGCGCGCGGTTCAACGCCGGACTCGCGGCGCTGCGCATGGGGCGCGCCGATCCGGGCGAGGAGTCCGCGCGGCACTTCGCGGCCGCGCGCGCGGCCTACCGCGCGCTGCTCACCGATCGCGCCGGGTACCTCGATGCGCAGTGGAACTACGAGCTCGCCCTTCGCAAGAACCCGCCGCCGAGCGGCGGTGGCGGGGGCGGAGGGGGCGGCGGCAACCAGCAGAACGACGAACGGCCGCAGCCGCAGGGACAGGGTGGCCTCGATCAACGGCAAGCCGAGGCGCTCCTCAACAGCGCTGCGCGCGAAGAACGGGATGTGCAGGGGCGGCGTCAGCGTCAGGGACGTACCCCGCCGGGCGGCAAGGACTGGTGATGCGCAGCTTCTTGCGTCGCTTCGCGGTCCGCTCGGCGCTCGGGTGCGCGCTCATCTGCGCGGCGGCGAGTGCACTGGTGAGCGCGCGCCCGCGCGTCGCCGATGCGCAGCCGTCTCCCACCGCCATCGTCGATCGATTGCGCGCGACCAGCGGGCGCTCCATCGATTTCCACGCCGCGATCTATCCCGACACGGTCTACGTCGGTCAGCAGGCCACCTATCAGGTGGCGGTGCTGCTCGATGGCGAGGCGCGTGCGCGGTTGCGCCGCAATCCGGAGTTCCTGCCGCCGGAGTTGCGCGGTTTGCTCGCGTTCGAGCTGGGCTCGCCGCGCCGCGTACCGTCGCGCCCCTATCAAGGCGGAGAGTATGAGGCGCATGTCTTTCAGCGTGCGCTCTTCGCGGTGGGACCGGGCGCCCTGGTGGTACCCTCGCCGCAGCTCACCTACAACCTGCCGCAATCGTCGAGCTACTTCAGTCGCGAAGAGCGCTTCGTCGTGCGGGCCGAGAGCGCGCAGCTCGTGGTCCGCGCGCTCCCCGACTCCGGGCGCCCCGCCGATTTTCTCGGCGCCGTAGGCAATTACCGCGCGTCGACGCGCCTCGATGCGACGACGGCACGCGTCGGCGATCCGCTGGTGCTGACCGTCCGCATTGAGGGCGTCGGGAACGTGAAGCTGCTGCCCCGTCCACTCGTCGAGGTCTCGTGGGCGAGCGTCGTGGCGGGCACGGAGCGCGTGCAACTCGACACGAGCGGCGCACTCGTGCGCGGCGCGCGCGAGTTCGACTACATCCTCACGCCGGCGCAGTCGGGGCCCGTGGTGCTGCCGGTGGTGCGGTATCCGTTCTTCAATCCCACCACACGGCAGTACGAGGTGGCCCAGTCGACGTCGGCCGACATCGTGGTGGCCGACGGCGCACTGGCGGGTGCCGCGGCGCCGGACGAAGTGCAGGGGCTGACACTCCGGCCATGGCGACAGCGCACGCCGATGCAACTCGATCGGTTGCCGCCGTGGCTCACCACCTCCGCGTGGACCGCGGCGCTGCTCATGCCGCTCCTCGCGCTCGCCGCGGCCGTGCAGTCTCATCTCGATCGGCGACGCGAGCGCGCTCCGGACGTGCCGGTGGCGCCGACGCGCGCGGTGTTCGCCGAGTCCGATACGCCTGCCGGCGCGGCGCGCCGCGTTCGTCGCGACCTGCTGGGCGCCGTCGCGAAGCGGCTCGCCGTGGTGCCGGCCGATCTCGTCACGGCCGCCGACGTGCGTCGCATTGCCCGGCGCCGCGGTGTCTCACGGGAAGGCACGCGCGAGCTGCTGGCTTTGCTCGACGCCCTTGCCGTGGCCGGCTTCGCGGGCGACGGACAGTCACCCGACGCGCCCTCGCTTGAACGCGAGGCGCAGGCACTGCTCGCCCGTGTCGACGCGGAGGCGGTGCGTCACGGTCGCACGCGACTCTGGTCTCGTCGGCGCACGGGTGCGACGAGCGCTCTGCTGCTGCTCGCGTGCCTGGCGGCTCGCCCGGTCGATGTGCGCGCGCAAGGCGCTCGGCCCGACAACGCGGCTTCGGGCGTCGCCGTCGACGGCGTGGTGCGCGAGGCCACCGCCGCGTATGAGGCGCGTCGGTTCGGACGCGCCGCGGAGCGGTTCGCCGAGGCGGTGCGCGCGCGCACCGGCGATGCCGATCTGCTGGTCAACTGGGGCACCGCGGCGTGGGCGGCGGGCGACACCGTCGCCAGCGTCGTGGCGTGGCAACGGGCGGCGCGACTCGAGCCGTTCGCGGCGGACGTGCAACTCCGGCTGGCGATGCTGCCGCCAGGCGCACGTGAGGGCGTGGCGGATATCCCCATGATCCCGGTGCTGCCACTCGCGACACTGGCCGTGCTCGCCTGGACGATCGGCGCCGTCCTGCTTCTCCTGGCGTGGCGACCGCGCACCGCGCCGCGTCTCTCGTGGCGCGCAGGCACCGCGCTGATGCTGCTCGGCGCAACGTCTGCCGGCGCCGCCTGGTGGGGACACACGCGGCTCGATGCCACGGCACTCGCCGTGGTGCGCCGTCCGGAGCCCATGCGCGTGGCGCCCGCGCAGAACGCCAACACCAACGGCGGCACCGCGACGGGCGATGTCGTGCGACGACTCGCGACGCGCGACGACTGGACGCAGGTCGTTCATGCCGACGGACGCGAGGGTTGGCTCCCGAATGCCCGTCTCGTCGCCCTCACGGCGCCACTCCTCGTCGACGACGCCACCCGGTAGCATTCGGCATGTCGCGTATTCGCGTTCTTGCCGCCGCTGTCGCTGACCAGATCGCCGCAGGCGAGGTGGTCGAGCGGCCTGCGTCGGTGGTCAAGGAGCTCGTCGAGAACAGCCTCGACGCTGGCGCGACACGGGTCGATGTCGCCATCGAGGACGGTGGGCGCGCGCTCATCCGCATCGCCGACGATGGCTCCGGCATGGATCGCGACGATGCGGTGCTCGCGCTGTCGCGCCATGCCACGTCGAAGATCGAGCGCGCCGAGCAACTCGTGGGAGTGCGGAGCTTCGGATTCCGCGGCGAGGCATTGCCAGCCATCGCGTCGGTCTCGGAGTTGCGCATCGAGACCGCACCTGCGAATGGCGCCGGCACGGCGGTGGTGGTGCGCGGTGGAGCGCTGCTCGAGGTGGCCGACGTGGCGCGGCAGCGCGGCACGACGGTCTCGGTGCAGCAGCTGTTTTACAACACCCCGGCTCGGCGCAAATTCCTCAAGGGCGCGCGCTCGGAATGGCGTGCGATCCTCGATGCGATGCACGCCATCGCCGTCCTGCGCCGCGATGTCCGGTTCACGCTGTCGCACGACGGGCGCGTGGCCCTCGACCTGCCGGCCGCCGCGTCGTTGCGCGAACGGCTCGCGGTGTTGTGGGGGGCCAGCGATGTGTCCCGCTTCGTGGATGTCGATGATGTACAGGGGCCGGTGCACGTGCGCGGTCTCGTGGAGCGCCCGGCGGATGTGGGCACGGCAGGGCGACGGGTGCTGCTCATGGTCAATGGACGGGTCATCCGCGATCCGGGGCTCGTCCGCGCCGCCGAAGCCGCCTACAAGTCGACCATCCCGTCGGGGGTGCGTCCCTCACTAGTCCTCGACTTGCACATACCCGGTGACGACGTCGACGTGAATGTGCATCCGGCCAAGGCCGAGGTGCGCTTTCGCGACCGCTGGCCCATTGAGCGTGTGGTGGAAGGCGCGGTGCGGCGCGCGCTGGGGCTCTTCGATGCGAGCGCCTCGGTCGGGTGGCGGAGGTGGACGCCGGGAGGCCTCGAGGCCAGCCGTCCGATGTCGGGACTCGAGCTGCTGGGTGACAGCGACACGCAACTGCTCACCGGGCACCCGACGACGTCGCATGCACAGACGACGGGGCTGTTCGCCCCGCATGTCGATGTCGCCCCGGCGTTCGACGACGCGCCGTGGCCCGCCGAGGAGCATGCCGCCCGTGTCGGCGCGCCTGCGCCGGCGCCCGCGTTTGGAGCACGCGCCGAGGGCGTCACGGAGACCGCCGCCACCGCCCACGCGATACCGGCGCACGACGACGCGCGCACACCCATCGTCGTGCCGCCGCTGCTGCAGCTCCGGCGCACGTGGATGCTCTTCGAGCACGAGGACGGCGTGGTGCTCATCGATCAGCACTCGGCGCACGAACGCGTCCTGTACGAGCGCTTTCTCGGGGTGCTGGCGCGCGGGGAGGCCCCATCGCAGCGCCTGCTGTTGCCCATCACGCTGCACCTCACACCGGCGGAGGCCGAGGCCTTCGAGGCGCACCGGGAGGCGTTCACTGCGCTCGGCTTCGAGGCCGATGCCTTTGGCGGACACGCCCTGCTCGTGCAGGCGGTGCCGATGCCGCATCCGCGCTTCGACGCCGAACGGTGCCTGCGGGAGTCTTTGGCGGCGCTCACGGGTGATCGGCGTGCAAGTGCCCACACGTCGCACGAGCGGTTGGCCGCCACCGTCGCGTGCAAGGCGGCGGTGAAGGCCGGTGATTCGCTCTCGCCTGGAGAAATGCGGGCCCTCTTCGAGGCGCTCGCGCGGACCACGCTACCAGCCCACGATGTGCACGGACGCGCCACGATCGTGCGTCTCTCGTGGGATGAGCTCGAGCGTCGCTTCGGGCGGACGTGATCGCGTGACGGTTTGGCGCTGCATCGTCGGTCCCACCGCGGCGGGCAAGAGCGCCATCGCGATGGCGTTGGCACGGACCCACGGTGTCGCCATCCTCAGCGCGGACTCCCGGCAGGGCTACCGCGGCTTCGACATCGGGACCGCGAAACCGTCGCTGGCCGATCGGGCCGAGGTGCCCCACTACGGCGTCGACGTGCTCGACCCGGGTGACCGCTGGTCGGCGTGGGCGTGGGCCGAGGCGGCGCGTCGGTGGGCGGCCGATGCCGCGACGCATGGGCGTGCCGCGCTCGTCGTGGGCGGCACCGGCCTGTACGTGCGTGCGCTGGTCGAACCGCTCGATTCAGTACCCGACCTGCCCGAGACATCGCGTGCGCAGCTCGACGCCTGGCTGACGCAACAGGATCAGGCGACGCTCGAGCGGTGGTGCCGTCGCCTCGACCCCGCGCGGGCGGCGCTCGGGCGTACGCAGCGTCTGCGGGCCATCGAGACGGCGTTGCTCGCCGGGCGGCGCCTGGGTGACCTGTTCCTCACGCGGGGGCCTGCGCAACCGGCCGACCGGGCTCGCTATCTTGTGGTGGATCCGGGACCGGTGCTGGCCAGTCGCATTGCACAGCGCGTGCAGGCCATGCTCGATGCCGGATGGCGCGAGGAGGTCGACCGCCTGCGTGCCGTGGTGCCGGCCGATGCGCCGGCCTGGAAGGCCAGCGGCTACACCGTGCTGCGGGCCAGTCGTGAAGGCGAACGATCGGAGGCTGACGCCGTGGCACGCGTGATCATCGAGACCCGACAGTACGCGAAGCGGCAGCGCACCTGGTTCCGGCACCAGTTGCCCGCGGATGCCGTGACGTTGCTCGATCCGACCGCGCCCGACGCGCTCGCGCGTGCCCATGCGTGGTGGGAGGAGGGCACGCCATGAAGATCGGCATCACCTGCTACCCGACCTACGGCGGCTCCGGCGCGGTCGCGACCGAGCTGGGCATCGCGCTGGCCGCACGCGGCCACGAGGTCCACTTCGTGACCTACGCGCAGCCGTTCCGGCTGCCCAGCTTCCTGCCGCGCGTCTACTTCCACGAGGTCGACGTCGGGCGCTATCCGCTCTTCGAGTACCCGCCGTACGACCTCGCGCTCGCCGTGCGGATGCACGAGGTGGTGCGCGAACATCAGCTCGACGTGCTGCACTGCCATTACGCGATCCCGCACGCCACGAGCGCGTGGATCGCGCGCTCGATGCTGCGCGAGGAGGGGCTCGACGTCCGCGTGGTGACCACGCTGCACGGCACCGATATCACCATCGTGGGGCAGGAACGGTCGTTCCACGCCATCACGAAATTCTCGATCGAGAAGTCGCACGCGGTGACCGCCGTGTCGGAGTACCTGCGCGACGAGACCTATCGCGCCTTCGGCTGCGTGGGCTGCAATGTCGAGGTGATCCCCAACTTCATCGATCCGGCGCTCTACGACCGCCAGCGCCATCGGTTCCCCATCCCCGCCGACGTGGTGCAGGGGCGGCGGGTCGTCATGCACATCAGCAACTTCCGGCCGGTGAAGCGCGTGCGCGATGTCGTGGGTACCTTCGCCCGCATCAATCGTGATGTCCCCTCGCTGCTGGTGATGATCGGCGACGGCCCCGAGCGGGTCGAGGCCGAGGCCGAGGCGCGCGAACTCGGGGTGTCCGAGCACGTGATGTTCCTGGGCAAGATCGACGCGATCGCGCCCCTCCTTGCCGGCGCTGACCTGTTTCTGCTCACCAGCGACAAGGAGTCGTTCGGGTTGTCGGCGCTCGAGGCCATGGCGTCCGGCGTGCCGGTCGTGGGTGCGCGGGCCGGCGGACTCCCCGAGGTCGTCACCGATGGCGTGACGGGCTTCCTCTGCGACGTCGGTGATGTCGAAGCGATGGCGCGCGCCGGCAGTCGATTGCTCAGCGACCGCGCGGCATGGACACGTGTCTCGCAGGCCGCGGCGGCCGATGCGCGCGCCCGGTTCTCGGAGGCGACCATCGTGGGGCAGTACGAGGCGTTGTACGAACGCACGGTGCGCGAGCCGCTGGCGCTCACGCCGGTGCGGGCGATGCCGGCCCTCACCATGGACGACCCGGCATGACGGTGCTGCATGCGCTCGTGCTGGGCATCATTCAGGGTGTGGCTGAGTTGCTGCCGATCTCGAGCTCGGCGCACCTGGCGCTCACGCCGTATCTCTTCGGCTGGGAAGAGCAGGGACTCGCCTTCGACGTCGCCCTCCATCTGGGCACGTTGCTCGCCCTCTGCTGGTACTTCCGCGCCGAGTGGATCGAGATGATCGGCAGCGCCTGGCGCGTCGCGCGCACACGCCGCATCGAGAGCGCGGCCGACCGACGCCTGCTCTATCTCGTCGCCGCCACCATTCCTGCAGGCGTGGCGGGTGTGCTGCTCAATGACCTCGCCGAGACCACGTTCCGCTCGCCGCGCATCATCGGCACGACACTCGCCGTGATGGGCGTCGTGCTCTGGGCCGTCGACCGATGGGCGCCGCGCGCCCGCAGTATCGGTGAAGTCTCGCTGCGCGACGCCCTGCTCATCGGTGCGGCGCAGGTGCTGGCGCTGGTCCCCGGGGTGTCACGCTCGGGGTCCACGATCACCGCCGGTCGATTGCTGCACCTCGACCGCCCGAGCGCCGCGCGCTTCAGCTTCCTGCTCAGCATGCCCATCACGCTGGCCGCCGTGGTGGTCAAGGTGCCGGAGGCGGTGCGCGCCTCGTCGGGCGATCACCTGCCGCTCGTGGTCGGTGTGCTGTCTGCCGCCGTCAGCGCGTGGCTCACGATCACCGTGCTGCTCCGGTACGTCAGCAAGCACAGCTTCGGCGTCTTCGCCCTGTACCGGCTGCTGCTCTCGGCGGTGGTCTTCGCGACGATCGCGTCGCGGGGTTGATGCCCGAGCCGGACACACACCCCGTAGACGCGGCGCCCTCGCCGTCCGTCATCGCCGCGCTGGGCGTGTCGCGATGCGTCTGGTACGGGGAGGTGGCGTCCACCATGGACGAGGCCCACCAGCTTGCCGAGGACGGTGCGCCTGCGGGAACGCTGGTCCTGGCGGGCGCGCAGCATCGCGGTCGAGGCCGCGGCGGGCGCACCTGGCACGCCGAGCCGGGGGCCGGCGTGTGGATGACGCTCGTCGAGCGGCCGCAGGACGCGAGCGCCCTCGACGTGCTGGCGTTGCGCGTGGGGCTCGAGCTCGCGGCAGCGCTCGACGCACACGTGGCGCAGCCGATCGCGCTCAAGTGGCCGAACGACCTGCTCGTGGGCACGGGGAAGCTGGCCGGTATCCTCATCGAGGCGCGGTGGCGCGCCGGTGTTCCGGAGTGGGTGGCGATCGGCGTCGGCATCAATCGTCGCGCGCCGTCGGCATTCACCGATGTGGCGTGCGTGCGTGACACGGTGTCGCGCGACGATGTGTTGCGTGCCGCGGTGCCGGCGATGCGTCGTGCCGCGGCCTGTCGCGCACAGCTCACCGAACGCGAACTGGCCGCCTGGCGGGCACGGGACGCAGCCTACGGGCGACGCCTCACGGAGCCACGCGAGGGGTGGGCCGACGGCATCTCGGCGGGGGGCGCGCTCCTGGTGCGCGACGAGCGGGGCACCGTCTGGCCGGTCAGCAGCGGCTCATTGCGATTTGCGGAGGCCGGACCCCCGGATGGGTCGCAGGCTGCGCCAAAGTGACAAGGCGAGGCCTCGCTGGTCGGCGGGGTTGGCAGGAGGTCCTGTCATGCTGGCAAGTCTCAAGCTGTTGATTTCATTGGGTTTACGGATTTTCCGCGCCCTTGACTGTGCGCCCTGGTCGGGGTAGGTTTCTGGTGTTAGCACTCAGATTACCTGAGTGCTAATCACCCACTGTTATCCCTGACCACAGCAGGAGATCAGTACCTATGGCCAACCAGAGTGCCGCGAAGGTCGCGCCGCTTGCGGATCGCGTCGCGGTCAAGCCCGTCGAAGAGGCGGAGCAGATGCGCGGCGGGCTGTACATCCCCGATACCGCCAAAGAGAAGCCGTCGAAGGGCACGGTCATTGCCGTCGGCCCCGGCCGCTACGAGCGAGGAGAGCGCGTGCCGATGGAAGTGAAGGTCGGTGACACGGTTCTGTATTCGAAGTACGCCGGCACCGAAATCCCAGGAGGCGAGGGCCTGCTGATCCTTCGCGAGTCAGAGATCGCGGCGATCCTCGGCTAACACCACTCAAACCAGACAGGCTTCACATGGCAGCCAAGGAACTGCATTTCAACGTCGAAGCGCGCGCGGCTCTGAAGCGCGGCGTCGACCAGCTCGCCGAGGCGGTGAAGGTCACCCTCGGCCCCAAGGGGCGCAACGTCGTCATCGACAAGAAGTTCGGCGCGCCCACGGTCACCAAGGACGGCGTCACCGTCGCCAAGGAGATCGAGCTCGCGGATCCGATCGAGAACATGGGCGCGCAGATGGTGAAGGAAGTCGCGACCAAGACCTCCGATCTCGCCGGTGACGGCACCACGACCGCCACGGTGCTCGCCCAGGCCATCTTCCGCGAAGGCCTCAAGAACGTCACGGCGGGCTCGAACCCGATGGCGCTCAAGCGCGGCATCGACAAGGCCGTGGCCTCCATCGTCGAGGAGCTGAAGAAGATCTCGGTCCCGACGACGGGCAAGAAGGAGATCGCGCAGGTCGGCACCATCTCGGCCAACAATGACTCCGAGATCGGCAACCTCATCGCGGAAGCGATGGAGAAGGTCGGCAAGGATGGCGTCATCACCGTCGAAGAGGCCAAGGGCCTCGAGACGACGCTCGAGACGGTCGACGGCATGCAGTTCGACCGCGGCTACCTCTCGCCGTACTTCGTCACGGATCCGGAGAAGATGGAAGCCGTTCTCGAGAACGCGCTCATCCTGATCCATGACAAGAAGATCTCGGCCATGAAGGACCTGCTCCCGGTCCTCGAGAAGGTCGCGCAGCTCGGCAAGCCCCTGCTCATCATCGCCGAGGACGTCGAGGGCGAGGCGCTCGCCACGCTCGTCGTGAACAAGCTCCGTGGCACGCTCCGCATCGTCGCCGTCAAGGCGCCGGGCTTCGGCGACCGCCGCAAGGCGATGCTGCAGGACATCGCGACGCTCACGAAGGGACAGGTCATCTCCGACG
The DNA here is from genome assembly GCA_020161135.1 of Gemmatimonadota bacterium. Taxonomy (GTDB): domain Bacteria; phylum Gemmatimonadota; class Gemmatimonadetes; order Gemmatimonadales; family Gemmatimonadaceae; genus Gemmatimonas. The sequence goes on from JAIUOB010000003.1 coordinate 212,662, forward strand.
AAGTCGGCTTCAAGCTCGAGAACGCGGTCCTCACCGACCTCGGCTCGGCCAAGCGCATCGTGATCGACAAGGACAACACGACGATCATCGACGGCGCCGGTGACCAGAAGGACATCGAGGGCCGCGTGAAGGAGATCCGCGCCGCCATCGACAAGAGCACGTCGGACTACGATCGCGAGAAGCTCCAGGAGCGCCTCGCGAAGCTCGCCGGTGGCGTGGCCGTCATCAACGTCGGCGCTGCGACCGAAGCCGAGATGAAGGAGAAGAAGGCCCGCGTCGAGGACGCGCTGCACGCCACGCGTGCGGCCGTCGAAGAGGGCATCGTCCCTGGCGGCGGCGTGGCGCTGGTGCGCGCGCAGCATGTGCTCAAGGACGTCAAGGTCACGGAGCGCGACGAGCAGATCGGTGTCGACATCATCCGTCGCGCCATCGAGGAGCCGCTCCGCATGATCGTCCAGAACGCCGGTGGCGAAGGCTCCATCGTGATCGAGAAGATCAAGAACGCGAAGGAGACCAGCTTCGGCTACAACGCCCTGACGGACACGTACGAAGACCTGGTGCAGGCGGGCGTCATCGACCCGACCAAGGTCACGCGCACGGCGCTCCAGAACTCGGCTTCGATCGCCGGTCTGCTCCTCACGACCGAAGCGCTCATCGTCGAGAAGAAGGAAGACAAGCCGGCGGCTCCGGCCGGCGGCCCGGGCATGGGCGGCATGTACTGAGCCGCGGCTCAGTCGCATCGTTCCATCACGGTGGTACGCAACGGGCGCTCCTCACGGGGCGCCCGTTGTCATTGTGTCGGCTGGCAGTGCCGATCAGCCGAAGGCCAGACTCAACTGCGCGGCCCGCGCACCGAGGCTGCCGTTCATCTGCACCGGCGCCAGGGGCGCACGCTGCGGCGCCGCCCACAAGCCGTCACGCCGCCATCCTGCCTTGCGCAGTGCCTCACGCGCGAGGGTCACGGCAAGGTCGGGCGTGTTGTTCGTCTCGCTCAGGTGCGCCAGCAGCACGCCGCGCAACCCCGGGTGCACGACGTCCGCCAGGACACGGCCGGCGTCGGCGTTCGACAAGTGCCCGGACCCGCCGCGAATGCGCTGCTTGAGCGGCCACGGATACGGGCCGTTGGCCAGCATGGTGGGACAGTGATTCGACTCGAGCACCAGGAGGTCACAGCGCGCGAGAAACGCCGGCAGCGTCTCGGGCACGTGCCCGCAGTCGAGGACCACGCCCAGCCGGGCGCCACTCGCGCGATCGGTGAGCACGAAGGCGCGGCAGTCCGCCGCATCGTGCGGCACGCGATGGTGCGCCACGTCGAACCCCGCAATCGTCGGCGTGTCGTCGAGCATCACGCGATGCGGTGGCGCACCGCACGCTTCGGTCGTGAGTGCGACGTGCGTGGCCGCCGTGGCATGCACGGGCCACTGCCAGCGTCGGCTCGCCGCACTCACACCGCAGGCGTGGTCGGCGTGCTCGTGCGTCAGCAGGACACCGCGGATGGACTCGGGGCGACGCTGCGCGTCGGCGAGGCGACGCGCGAGCGTTCGTGGCCCGAAGCCGCAGTCCACGAGGAAGGCGCCTTCGCTCCCATCCACGAGGATGGCGTTGCCGCGACTGCCGCTTCCCAGCACGGTGACCTGCAGCATCGATGCGTCGCGCTCAGCGTGGCCAGCGCAGGTCGGCGCAGCAGGCGGCGTGCACACGCCGCCACCACGCGGCGGCCGCGTCGTCGAGCGTGACGCCCCGTCGCTGCATCATGCGCTGCGCGGTGGCCACGAACTTGTCCGCCGCAAACACGTCGTAGGGCGCTCCACCGCCCCACGCGAACGGCGCCACGACCTTGGGTGGCATCCGATCGTAGACGTTCGCGCCCGCGCCCAACACACAACCCGTCGTGAGTCGCGAGCCGATGCCGGTCTTCACGTGGTCGCCGAACAACGTGCCCAGGAACTGCAGCCCGGACTCGCGCACGCCGCCCGGCGTCCAGAGGGCGACGCTGCCGTACGTGTTCTTGAGATTGCTCGTGATGGTGCCCGCCCCGAGGTTCACCCAGCGGCCGACCACCGAGTGCCCCAGGAAGCCGTCGTGCCCCTTGTTGGCGTGCCCGATGAACGTGCAGGCGCTGACCTCCCCGTGCACGCGGCACTGCTCGCCGATCGCCGATCCGCCGATGCGGTCCCCCATCACCGTCGAGTCGGCGCCCACGTAGAGCGGCCCCACCAGGCGCGTGAAGGCCAACGCGCGCGCGCCGCGCCGCAGCAGGACAGGCCCCGCGGTCGTGTCGATCAGCGTCATGGGCTCGACGACGGCGCCCTCCTCGACGAACGCGCCATGCGGGCCGGTCACGTGCACGCCATCGCCGCTGGGCAGCGCACGTGCCTGGAGGCGCGCCACGAGTGCCGTGATGTCCTGCGCCAGGAGCGTGTCGAGCGCCCGCACGATGTCCCACACCGCGTCGAGCCACTGTCCGGGCACGCGCAGGATCGTGCCGGTGGACGGCGTCAGGCTGTCGAGCGCGACGCTGCCGTCGCCGAGCGCTGCCAGTTCGAGTGGCGCGAGCAGACGCAGCGCCGCCACGTGCTCACCGATCGCCAATGCCGAGGCGGCGCCGACGCGCACGTCGAGCGGCGGCAGCGCACGGCTGTTCACGAGCCACGTACCCGCCGGGATCACGTCGGGCCAGGCCGCGGGCGCGTCGAACTCCTGGAACCCGTCGAGCCCGGGAGACGACACGAAGCCGCCACACGGCACGCCCAGCACCTGCGCCCACCGCTCCCGCACCAGCAGCGCCCCCGCCCGCACTTCGCCAAGGGGCCGGGTGCTGGCGAACGGCTCGAAGGTGCGCGCCACCGCGTCGTCGTACAGCAGCAGCATCGGCGCGGTCATCGATCGCGCACCGCGGGAGGAAGGGCCTCGACGAGCGTCTTGAGGTCGGCCGCCTTCTCACGCGTCGTGACCATGGTGAGGCCATCGCGCGCCACCACCACCAGGTCGTCGACGCCGTACAGCACCACCTGCGTGCCCTCGGCGTGCACCACGTTGCCGTGACTCTGCACGGCCCACGCCGCACCCAGCATCGCATTGTCCTGCGCGTCCTTGCTGCGCACGCGATGCAACGCCGCCCAGGTGCCGACGTCATCCCACCCGAACTGGCCGGCCAGCATCAGCACCCGGGCACTGCGCTCCAGCACGCCGACGTCGATCGCGATCGACTGCACGCTCGAGAAGAACCGGTCGAGATCATCGCCGGCGGCCGCCAGTGCGGGGGCCACTTCCGGCGTCAGCGCGCGAATCTCGTCGAGCAGGTCACCCACGCGCCACGCAAAGATGCCCGAGTTCCAGAGATAGCCGTCGGCCACCATCTCGACGGCGCGCTCCCGTGTCGGCTTCTCGATGAAGCGCTGGACGCGTCGGACGCCGTCATCCACCGCTTCGCCAGGCTGGATGTAGCCGAAGCCGGGATCGGGACGCGACGGGACGATGCCCACCGTGACCAGTGCCTGGGCCGCGCTCGCCACCTGTGCCGCGCGATCGAGCGTCGTCCGGAACGAGGGCACATCGGCAATGGCCCAGTCGGCGTGGGTGCACACCATCACGGCGCTGTCGCCGTCCCGCGCGGCGATGAGATGTGCCGCCCAGGCCAGCGCCGCGCAGGTTCCCGCCGGACGCGGCTCGGCCACGATGTTCTCGGGTGGCAGCGACGGCTCCATGGCCGCGATCGCGTCGCGCAGCGACGCATTCGTCAGGATGAGCGTGCGCTCGGGCGGCGCCGAGGGGCGCAAGCGGTCGAGCGTGTCGCGCAACATCGGCACGTCGCTCACGAGTGGCAGCAACTGCTTGGGGCGGTCGGGCGTGGAGAGCGGCCAGAAGCGCGAACCCACGCCGCCGGCCAGCACCACGTTCCAGCGGATCATGAAGAGAGATTCTCGGAAGGGGCGGGGATCGTCGACGCCGGGGATCCGTCGACCGATGCAAGGTAGTGACGCACGCGTGCCAACAGCCGACGCGGGCTGAACGGTTTCGTCATCACTTCTGACGCGCCAAGCGCTTCGACGTCGCGCAGCTGGGACTCCTGTCCGGCCGCGGTGAGCACGATGCAGGGGAGCTGTGCCCACCGCGCGTCGGCCCGCACGCGCCGCAGCACCTCATTGCCAGAGAGCCCGGGCAGCATGAGGTCCAACACCAGGACACCGACCGTCGGGTGCGCGGCGAGCGCTGCGAGCGCGGCGGGCCCGTCCTCGGCGAGGATGACGGTCAGCCCGTCCTGTTCGAGACGGGTGCGGATGATGCGGCCGATGTGCGGTTCGTCATCGACGACCAGCACCGGCGGGCCGGCTGCCGAAATGGAAGCCGACCGCGGGACGGGGGCGTCCATGGCGGTCAGACGAGCGCGGCGATCTGGGCGCGATGCCGGCGCAGTTCGAACAGCAGCGCCGCGAGGTTGGCGTCCGCCCGCAGCACGACCAGCAGGATGGCGTCGGGCGACAAGGGGCAAACGACCAGCGCCCCCTCGGCGCAGTCGAGCACCATCAGCCCCGGATCACCGCGCCCCGCAGCCCGTCCGAGGTCGCCCGCGGCGATGGCCAGCGGGGGCACCAGCGCCGCGAGCCCTTCGGGGTCGAGGAGCGCGCCCCCCGATCCGTCGATGAGCAGGCCGTCGCGCCCGAGGATCACGGCGGCGTCGACCCCCTCGCGCCGTCGAAGAATGGTCACGAGATCGGCGATGGTCGGCATGGCGGAACGCTGGCTCCGCTCCGGGGTGAAGTCAAGCGAATCCCGTGGCGCGGGGCGGGGCATGTCGGCCATCAACCGCTTGCCCCACCAGCAGTTGCACGGTAACCTCCGACATGGCGCCGCGTCGTCGCGCCGCTGCGGCCCACCGCAGCTTCACTCTGGTCATCGCCATGGGGAACATCCCTCTGCCTGGTCGTCACGGCGCGCCCCGCACAGCTCGGCGCGCCCTCGCATTTTCGCCCCTCGTCCTGCTCGCGGCGCTGCTGGGGTGCGGTGACGACAACGGCCTGCTTGCGCCCGCGTCGTTCGAGAACTCGTCGCGCCAGGTGGCGCTCTTCGCCATCTCGGGCACGCCGGCAGCGCTCCCAGCCGCCTACGTGTTCACGAACGAGACCATCGTGCGGCCGCAGGTGCTGGCCAACGGCTCGCCCAACTTCGAACTGGCGGTCGATCTCACGGCGGACAACAAGGTCCTGCTGCTCCCCGTGCGGGTGCTCCTGCCCGCGCCCCCGGCGGGATCGCCGAGTGTCGGGCTGCTCAAGGCGACGGCGGACTTCGACGTCATCGAGCGCGCGCCCGACAAGGGGTACGTGAACGACTCGTCGCTCGTGCTCGCGAAGGGCGAGACGGTCCTGGTGCGGCTGTCGAGCGCCGGGTGTGTCTACGGCTATCCGTTCTATGCGAAGATGCGGGTGGACACGATCCTCGTCGCCGAACGGCGCGTGCTCTTCAGCAGCCTCGTGAATCGCAACTGTGGCTACCGGGCCCTCACGGCCGGTGTGCCGAAGAACTGACCGCCCTGCATGCACGATATCCGACTCCTGCGCGACCAACTCGATCGCCTGCGCGAGGGCATGGCCCGGCGCGGCAAGTTGACCGAACTGCAGCCGCTCCTCGACCGCGCTGACGCGCTGGAGCAGGCCCGTCGCGCCGCCATCACCGAGCTCGAGGCCCAACAGGCGCGTCGCAACAAGGTGTCGCAGGAGGTCGCGCAGCGTCGCAAGGCGGGCGAGGACGCCACAGAGCTCATGGCCGAAGGCCGCACGATCGGCGAGTTGGTGAGTGCGCTCGAGCAGAAGCGCGCCGCCGCGGAGGCGGAGGTGCAGGCGCTGCTCTTCGAGATCCCGAACATTCCGCTCGATGAGGTGCCTGCCGGCGACGAGTCGCACAACGCCGTGGTGAAGGCGTGGGGCACACCGCGCGCGGACGGCGCGTCGCTGCAGCCGCACTGGGAGGTGGGCGCTTCGCTCGGCATGCTCGACCTGCCGCGTGGGGCGAAGGTGAGCGGCTCGGGGTTCATCGTCTATCGCGGCCTCGGCGCGAAGCTGGTGCGTGCGCTCATGAACTTCATGCTCGACCTGCACACCGAGCAGCACGGCTACGAGGAATGCTGGGTGCCGCTCGTCGTCACCCGCGACACCATGGTGGGCACCGGGCAACTGCCGAAGTTCGAGGAGGACATGTACGCGGCGCCCGCCGATGGCCTGTTCCTCATCCCCACGGCCGAAGTGCCCGTCACCAACCTGTACCGGGAGGAGATCCTCGACGCGAGCGATCTCCCGAAGGCGTTGTGTGCCTACAGCGCCTGCTTCCGCCGCGAGGCGGGATCGGCCGGCAAGGATACGCGTGGGCTGCTGCGCGTGCACCAGTTCGACAAGGTGGAGTTGGTGCGCTATGCCTCGCCCGAGACGTCGCGTCAGGAGCTGGAGCTGCTCACGTCGCAGGCAGAGCGCGTGCTAGAGCTGCTCGAGCTGCCGTACCGGCGGGTGCTCCTCGCTGCCGGCGACACCGGCTTCTCGAGCGCGATGACCTACGATCTCGAAGTGTTTGCGCCTGCCGTCGGCAAGTGGCTCGAGGTGTCGAGCTGCAGTCTCTTCACCGACTTCCAGGCGCGGCGGGCGAACATTCGCTATCGGCCGGCCGCCGGCGAGAAGCCGCGCTTCGTGCACACGCTCAACGGATCGGCGCTCGCCTTTCCGCGCATCATCGCCTGCCTGCTCGAGCATGGCCAGCAGCCCGATGGCACCGTCACCGTGCCCGTCGCGCTGCAGCCGTATCTCGGTCGCACGACGCTCGGCTGACCGGCGTCCGCCCCTCTCACTCCCCCATGCGCCGTCGCCGCTGGCCGGTGGTCGTGATGGTGCTGGGCGTGCTGGGGCTTCTGGCCTGGTACGTCGGGTACACGCAGCATGTCGTGCGACAGTTGCGCGCTGCGGCGGCGGTGCAGGGGCGCATGTACGCGCGCATCTACGAGGCCCTTCAGGACACCAGTGTGACGGCCGACCCGGGCGTCGTCCTGCTGGATCTGGCGCAGGAGATCCGCGTCTCCGGACTGCCCCTCGTGCTCACCGACAACCGTGGGCGCATCTCGGCCGTCGCGAACCTGCCGGCAGGGGTGACCACCGATACGGCGGCGCTTCCCGGAGACAGTGTCGCCCGCGCGGAAGCGCTGGCGGCGGACACGGCGGCATTGCTGGCCTATGTCGCCGCGCTCGACCGCGCGAACGCCCCCATCGTTGCCCCGCGCGCCGGCGCGCTGCACTACGGCGACAGCCCCATTGTCACGGGGCTCCGGGTCATTCCCGTTCTCCAGGCCGTGGGCATCGTGCTGCTGCTCGCGTTCGGCATCTATGCGCTGGTCGAGCGCGGGCGCGCCGATCGCGAGAAGGTGTGGGCGGGCATGGCGCGTGAGGCCGCGCATCAGCTCGGGACGCCGCTGTCAGCGCTGGCGGGATGGTTGGAGGTGCTCGGGGAGTCCATCAGTGGAGCCACCGAAGCCCGCGCGGTGGAGGCCATGCAGCAGGACCTGCAGCGCCTCGAGCGGGTGTCGCACCGCTTCGAGCGCATCGGGCGACCGCCCCGCGCCGATCGCGTGGACTGCGCCGCTCTCGTGGATCGACTGGCCTCGTACTTCGCGGCACGCGCGCCGACGCTCGCCCGGACGGTCACCATCCGCAGCGAGCACCCCGAAGGGCCGCTCGAGGCCCGTGGTGACCTGGTGCTGCTCGAGTGGGTGCTCGAGGTGCTCATCAAGAATGCCATCGACGCCCTCGGTGGTCGGAGCGGCGAGGTGGTGGTCTCCGCGCAGCCCCTGCCGGAAGGGGGCGTGCGCATTCGCGTGCAGGACGACGGGCCCGGTGTCCCGCGCAAGCTCCGCAAGCGCATCTTCGACGCCGGCTTCACGACCAAGGATCGCGGCTGGGGCATCGGGCTGTCGCTCGCCCGGCGCATCGTCGAGGAGAATCACGACGGCAAGCTGGTGCTCGCCGACACGCCGACCGGGGCCGCGTTCGACGTTATCTTGCAGGCATGACGTCGACGGGATGGGCAGGATCGTTGTTCGACGCCGTGCCGCAGCGGCCGGCGCTCGATGTGGCGGCGCTCACGCGCGGCCTGAACCCCGCGCAGCACGCGGCCGTGATGCACGACGCGGGCCCCATGCTGGTGCTGGCCGGTGCCGGCTCGGGCAAGACCCGGGTGCTCACCACCCGCATCGCGCGCCTCATTGGGGAGCAGGGGGTGGCGCCGCATGAGATTCTCGCGGTCACCTTCACCAACAAGGCGGCCGGCGAGATGCGGTCGCGCATCGCCAAGTTCCTCGGGCACGAACCCAAGGGCATGTGGTGCGGCACCTTCCACGCGTTGGGCGCCCGCCTGCTGCGCGGTGTCGCGCCACTCGTGGGGCGCGAGCAGAACTTCACGATCTACGACGAGGACGACGCCATCGCCGCGGTGAAGCGGGTGATGGAGCGCCGCAAGTTGAGCCCCAAGCAGTTCGCGCCCAATGCCGTGCTGGGCGCCATCTCGAGCGCGAAGAATGCGCTGGTCTCGCCGAATGCGTACGCCCAGTCGGCGCGCGACACGTTCACCACCGCGGTGGCGGGCGTCTACGCCGACCTCGAGCAGGCGTTGCAGCAGGCCAACGCGGTCACGTTCGACGACTTGCTTGTGCTGCCCGTGCGCGCGCTCGAGACCGATGCGGCCCTGCGCGCGCACTATCAGCGTCGCTTCCGGTTTCTCCTGGTCGACGAGTACCAGGACACCAACGCCGCGCAGTATCGCTTCGTGCGTCTCATGGGCGAGCAGCATCGCAACGTCATGGTCGTCGGTGACGACGACCAGTCCATCTACGGCTGGCGCGGCGCGGACATCCGGAACATCCTCGACTTCGAGCGCGACTTCCCGGGCGCGCAGGTCGTGCGACTCGAGGAGAACTATCGGTCGACGCCCAACGTGCTCGCGCTGGCCAACGCGGTCATCGCGCAGAACACCGAGCGGCGCGGCAAGACGCTGCGTGCCACGCGCCCGGCCGGCGAGCCGGTCACGCTGGTGGAGACGCTCGATGAGCGCGACGAGGCCGAGTTCATCGCGGACACGATCCTCGATCGGGTGGCGCGCAGCGATCGGATGCGGCGCGACTGTGCGGTGCTGTATCGGACGAACGCCCAGAGCCGGGCGATCGAAGACAGCCTGCGCCGTCGCGGCATTCCGTATCGCCTGGTGGGGGCGGTGCGCTTCTATGATCGGCGCGAGATCCGCGACCTCATGGCGTACCTCAAGCTCGTCGCCAATCCGGCGGACGACGAGGCGTTCCGGCGCGCGGTGAATGTGCCGAAGCGCGGCCTCGGCGATGCGACCATCGCGCTCCTCGCCGAACGGGCACAGGCCGAGGGCGTGCCGATGCTGGCGTTGGCCGGTCGCACGGACGTGACGGCGGAACTCCGTCCCGCAGCGCGCACGGCGCTCGGGGAGTTCGTGGCACTGCTGCAGCGCCTCCGTGTGGCGGCCGCGGACGCGGCGGTCGACGAACTGCTGCGCGATGTGGTGGAGGCGACGCGATTCGCGGATCACCTGCGCGCCGAGGGTCCGGAAGGCATCGAGCGCCTCGAGAACGTGCGCGAACTCATCGCGGGCGCCGCCGAAGTGGTGGCCGACGAGGGCGGCGAGGTGGGGCTCACGCCGCTCGATCACTTCCTGCAGTCGTCGTCCCTGGTCGCCGGTATCGACAAGCTCGACCCGAGCGCGGACGCCGTCGTCTGCATGACCATGCACAACGCCAAGGGGCTGGAGTTTCCCATCGTCTTCGTCTCCGGCCTCGAGGATGGGCTCTTCCCGCTGGCCCGCGCAGCCGAGGATCCGTCACAGCTCGAGGAAGAGCGCCGGCTCTTCTACGTCGGCATCACGCGCGCCGAGGAGACGCTGTACCTCACGTGCGCCGAGCAACGACGTCGCAACGGCGAGCTCATGGTGTCCATGCCGTCGCGCTTCCTCAAGGTCATCACCCCGTCGCTCGCGCAGCGCGCCCGCACCGCGCGCGCGAAGGCCGAGGGACGCGCGAGCGTCGGCTTGGGCGGACGTGGCTTCGCGCGTGACGACAGTTGGGGACGCAGCAGTTGGAGCGATCGCGGCGACAGCCGGGGAGGCAGCCCGGCCGGCGGCGCGGTGCGTCGCAGCGTCGGACCGTACGGATCGGCGGCGGGATATGGTGGCGGCAGTGTGCGCCCGTCGTCCGCTCGCCAGGCGCCGCCGGAGCCGGAGGATGAATCGCAGGATGTGCCCGACATGCGCCCCGGCGAACGGGTACGCCACGCGAAGTTCGGCACCGGCACGATTGCCGAGCTCACCGGAACGGGGCGCGACATGAAGGTGCGCATCGACTTCGATGATGCCGAGGTCGGGCGCAAGACGCTCGTCCTCGCACAAGCCAAGCTCGAACGGGGGTGGGACTGATGTCGGTGACCACGGCAGACGTGCGACACGTGGCGGCGCTCGCGCGCCTGGGACTCGACGACACGGCGTTGCCAGCGCTCGTCGCAGAGTTGAACGGGATCCTCGCGCACATGGAGGCGTTGCAGCAGGTCGACCTGTCGGGCGACGTGGCGCTTGCGGCGTCCACCGCCGGGCCGCTGCGCGATGATGATGCCGCGTCCGTGGCGCTCGAGCGCCCGCGCGAGGCGTTCGCGCCCGCCATGCGCGATGGCTTCTTCCTCGTGCCGCGGCTGGCGACACACGGACATCACGGCGCGTCGGAGGATTCGTGAGCCTCGACCAGCTCCGTGCCCACACCGTGGCCGATGCGTGGCGTCGCTACGATGCCGTGCAGGCCGGTCGTGACGGACTGAACGCGTTCCTGAGCGTCGACCGCGATGGCGCGCACGCGGCGGGGCGCACGGCCGAGAGCGGCCCGCTCGCCGGCATTCCGGTGGCCGTCAAGGACAACCTCGCGACGCACGGCTTGCCGACAACCTGCGCCTCACGGGTGCTGGACGGCTACGTGAGTCCGTTCGAGGCCACGGCCGTCCGGCGCTTGCGTGAGGCCGGCGCGGTCGTCATCGGCAAGACCAACCTCGACGAGTTCGCGATGGGCTCGTCGACGGAGAACAGTGCCTTCGGGCCCACGCGCAATCCGATCGATCCGACGCGTGTGCCGGGCGGCTCCTCGGGCGGCTCGGCGGCGGCCGTCGCCGCTGGCGTGGTGCGCCTTGCCCTCGGCTCCGAAACCGGCGGGTCGGTGCGCCAGCCAGCCGCCTTCTGCGGCGTCGTCGGGGTCAAGCCGACGTACGGCCGCGTCAGTCGCTTTGGTCTCGTGGCCTACGCTTCCTCCCTCGATCACGTCGGCGTCTTCGGCGCCACGGTGGCGGAGGCGGCGCTCGGTCTCGAGGTCATCGCGGGGCACGATCCGCACGACGCGACGAGCGCCGACCGTGCGGTGCCGCCGCTCGTGCCCGTGCTGGAGGGCGTGCGGCCGCTCGCCGGGCTCGTCATCGGCCGGCCGGCCGAGTACTTCCCACCGTCGCTCGACGCGCGCATCGCCGAGCAGTGCGCGCGGGCCCTCGACACGCTCCGCACGCTGGGCGCCGAGGTGCGTGACGTGTCACTCGCGACCACCGCGCACGCCATTCCCACCTACTACGTGCTCGCGCCTGCGGAGGCCTCCAGCAACCTCGCGCGTTACGATGGCGTGCGCTACGGCGCGCGCGTCGACGGCAGCGGGCCCGGGAGCGACCTGCGCACCATGTACGAGCGCACGCGCTCGCACGGCTTCGGCGCTGAGGTGACCCGGCGCATCCTCCTCGGCACGTACGTGCTGAGCGCAGGTTACTACGATGCCTACTACCGCCGGGCCCAGGCGGTGCGCGCGCGTGTCGCTGGCGAGTTTGCCGCGACCTTCGCGTCCGGCGTGCACCTCCTCTTCACACCCACCGCGCCGACCACCGCCTTTCGCATCGGCGAACTCTCCGATCCGTACGAGATGTACCTGAGCGACATCTTCACCGTGACCGCCAACCTCGCCGGGGTGCCGGCCATGTCGGTGCCGATCGGGCGCGTCGACGGATTGCCGGTGGGCGGCCAGTTCATGGCGTCGCACTTCGACGAAGCCACGATGCTGCGTGCCGCAGCGGCGCTGGAGCAGGCGCTCGGCGCGGAGGCGCACCGATGACGACCCGTGACCGCGACGACTGGGAGCTGGTCATTGGCCTCGAGGTGCACTGCCAGCTCCGCACCCGCAGCAAGATCTTCTGTGGCTGCGCGACGAGCTTCGGTGATACGCCCAACGCCAACACGTGCCCCGTGTGCCTCGGGTTGCCCGGCGCGCTGCCGGTGCTCAACGGGCACGCCGTGGCACTCGCCACGCGCGCGTCACTCGCACTCGGATGCACGGTGCATCCGGAGTCGATCTTTGCGCGCAAGAACTACTTCTATCCGGACCTGCCCAAGGGCTATCAGATCTCGCAGTTCGATCGCCCGCTCGCGACCGACGGCGCCGTGCGGATCGGCACGCATGCCGACGGCACGCCGCACAGCATCCGCGTGCACCGCGTGCACATGGAGGAGGACGCGGGCAAGTCCGTGCACGACCGCTTTGCCGACGCCTCGGCCATCGACCTCAATCGGGCGGGAACGCCGCTGGTCGAGATCGTCTCTGAACCGGACATCCGCTCGGCGGGCGACGCCGCCGCGTACGCGCGTCGCCTCAAGCAATTGCTCGAGTACGCCGACGTCTCCGACGCCAACATGGAGGAAGGTTCGCTCCGCGTCGACGTCAACATCTCGATCCGCCCGCGCGGGGCGACGACCCTCGGTACCAAGACCGAGGTGAAGAACCTCAACTCGTTCTCGGCCATCGAGCGCGCGGCCGAGCTCGAGTTTGCGCGTCAGGTGGCGCTGCTGTCGTCCGGTGGTCTCGTCGAACAGCAGACGCTGCTCTACGACGACAAGCGCAATCAGGTCCGACCGGCTCGCAGCAAGGAAGGCAGTCACGATTATCGCTACTTCCCCGAGCCTGACCTCCCGCCGCTGCGCCTGTCCGCCGAGTTCATCGACGCGCAGCGCGCCGCGCTGCCGGAGTTGCCGGACGCACGGCGTGTGCGCTTCGCGTCAGCCTACGGCCTCGGTGAGGCGGAGATCGAGCAGTTGGTAGCCACGCGGGAGCTCGCCGACCGCTACGAGGCGCTCGCGGCGGCATCCGGAGACCCGCGTCGTGCCGCCAACTGGCTGCTGGGCACCGTGCTCGCGTCGATCAATGCGTCGGGCACGACTCTCGAGGCGCACCCCGTCCCGGTCGAGCGTCTTGGCGCGCTCATCCGGCTCGAGGCAAGTGGCGACGTGTCGAACACCGCCGCCCGTCAGCTCTTCACGATGCTCGAGCGCGAGGACGCCGAGCCACGCGAGCTGGCCGCACGGGCCGGACTGCTGCAGGTGCGCGACGACGACGCCCTCGCGCAGTGGGTCGAGGCCGTGCTGCAGGAACACCCGACCGAGGCGTCCCGCTTCCTCGCGGGCGAGCGCAAGCTGCAGGGGGTGCTCGTCGGCCTCGTCATGAAGAAATCGGGCGGCGCCGCCGACCCGAAAAAGGTCAATCAGCTGCTGGCTTCACGCGCGGGGTGAAAAGCGGGAACTCCAGCGACGCCGCATGGCGCAGCGGCGTCGCGGGCAGCCCGAACATCCGGTCGGCCGCGAGCGCGGCGCGGATGTCGCCCCCCTGGCGGCGTGCGGCACGCCGAACCTGCTTCGCCTGGCGCAGCGGCAGCTCGCCCGACGGGTCGTAGCCGAGCGGCTCGCTCGCCTCCCACCGCTGGAAGAGGTCGACGATGTAGTCGAAGGAGCGCGCGAGATAGCGGCCCACGTCCGCATCGGTGAGATCCCAGCGACTGTTCTCGGAGACGAGCTGGAAGATGCGCTGCCACGAGTCGGTGTCGGTCACGTACACCATGCCGCGGAAGATCCGGCGATTCGTCGGGGTGCCGAAGAGCGTGGGGCTGAGGATGCGGTCGAGGTGCCGGTCGGCCGCGCCATGGTCGATCATGATGAGCTCGCGCGCGCGCCGCGGCCATGTGTCGCCGATGTGCGTGTCGATGCGGCTCTCCCAGTAGCTGTGCCCGAGCGCCGTCGTGCTCGACGTGACCGCCAGTTGGCGCGGCACGAAGAAGTTGTGCGCGACGACGTCGGCGGCGAGATGCGCCAGATACCCGAGCGCGAAGGCGCGCAGGCGCGGCGGCGTTGCCTCGTCGTGGATCTCCATGCCGATGCGCCACGAATGACAGTGGCGTCCGACCTCGGCGTACTTCTTGGCGATGCTCGTGTCAGCGGCGATCGAGCCGTAGAGGAAGTCGGCTGGATACGCCGCCAGCAGCTCGGCGAGCGCCGACGGAATGAGTGTGAGGTTCCGCAGCAGGGCGTCGCCGAGGAAGACGTGAGTTCCCGGTGTCCAGGCCCAGGCCGTTGACGGCCACGCGACCATCACGACGGCGGCAAGCAGCATCCAGGCCCACGGTCGCCCCGTCAGCGGGTCCCCCGCACGCATGCGCACGGTCGGGTCGCTCCGGTCAGTCCGCGTCCCGGCGGCGCTTGGGGCGGCGACGGCGACGGGGAAAGACGCCCGCGAGCGCGCGGGCACCCACGCGGACGCCTCGGATGGCCGCCGCGGCACCCAGGGCCGTCTCCTCGAGCTCCCCCTGCAGCACGTCGAGCACCGCGTTGACGTCGTCGACGCGGCGGGCCGTCGTCTGCGCCGCGTGACGCAACTCCTCGCCGATCACACCCGCCGCGTCGGTCACGCGCGTCACGTCCTCGCGGACCGCGGCGACCATCGCGCGAGCATCGCCGACCATCGCGTTCGCATTCGCCAGCATCGGCCGGGTCTGGTCCGCGAGACGCGCCATTCCCGCGTCGATGCGCTGGATACCCAGGCGCATCGCCTGGAGCAGCATGATGAGCGCCACCAGCGCCGCGACGGCCAGCAGCAGCACCAGGATTTGCAGGATGCCGCTGGTCCACTCGAGGATCCCGCGATCGGGAATCGTGAGGGCCACGATGGTGTCGGCGCGCGCGGCCACCTGCAGCAGCGCGAGCGGAAGGGGCAGGGCAATGACCATGATCGTGATCTACGTCGAAGGGAGGCTCGTGTCCATGCCGGGGCGTCGCTACACTATGCTGTTCTTGGGCACCATGCGGGCGCATCCGTGCGGTGCGCCTTCGCGCATACACCGTTCAGCACGAAACCACCCGCATGTCCGCTGTCCAGTACATCGTCGAGGGGGGACATACGCTGCACGGGACGATCCGTCCCGCCGGCAACAAGAACGCCGCGCTCCCCATCGTGGCGGCGGCCCTCCTCACCGATCAGCCGGTGCAATTGCTGAATGTGCCGCGCATTCGCGACGTCGAGGTGCTTGTCGAGCTGATGCGCACCACCGGCGCGTCGTGCGAATGGGTGGGGCAGAACGAGTTGCACGTGCATGCCCGTGAGGTGCGCGCGGAGCAGCTGGACACGGCACTGTGCGCACGCATCCGCGCGTCCATCCTCCTCGCGGCGCCGCTGCTCGCGCGGTGTGGGACGGTCACCCTCGCACCACCGGGCGGCGACGTCATCGGTCGTCGACGCCTCGATACGCACTTCCATGTGCTCCAGGCGCTCGGCGCGACCTACGAGCTGGGCGATCGCTTCCGGTTCGACGCGCGCACGTTGCAGGGCGCCGATGTGTTCCTCGACGAGCCCAGCGTCACGGCCACGGAGAACGCGCTCATGGCCGCCGTCGCGGCGCAGGGGCGCACCATCCTGCGCAATGCCGCAAGCGAGCCGCACGTGCAGGATCTCGCCCACTTCCTCAACGCGATGGGCGCGCACATCGAGGGGATCGGCTCGAACGTCTACACGATCGAGGGCGGACGACCGCTCGGCGGAGCCCGACATACCATCGGCCCGGACCATATCGAGGTCGGCTCGTTCATCGGGCTCGCCGCCGTCACACGCTCGACCCTGCGGATCGAACAAGCGGGCGTAGCACATCTGCGCAGCACGCTCATGGGCTTCGAGCGGCTCGGCATCCGCTGCCAGATCGACGGTGACGACCTCATCGTGCCCGCCGAGCAGGAGCGGCGCATTCAGTCCGACCTCGGCGGCCATGTGCCGAAGCTCGAGGATCAGCCGTGGCCGGCCTTCCCGGCCGACGTCATGTCCATCGCGATCGTCACGGCGACGCAGTGTGACGGCATGATTCTCATGCACGAGAAGATGTTCGAGTCGCGCCTCTACTTCACGGACAAGCTGGTCGGCATGGGCGCGCGCATCGTCCTCTGCGATCCGCATCGCGCGATCGTCTCGGGACCGACGCGCCTGCGGGGAGGCACGGTCGAGTCGCCCGACATTCGCGCCGGCATGGCCATGCTCCTCGCCGCCTTGTGTGCCGAGGGAACCAGCACCATCAACAACGCCCGACAGATCGAGCGGGGCTACGAGCGCCTCGAGCAGAGGCTCGGCGCCCTCGGCGCTCGCATTCGGCGCGTGGAGCTCAGCGCGCTGTGATCACGCTGCCCGCGGGCGCCGTTCCTGCTCACGGGCTGGACGGCGGCGTGACCGCGTTCACGACCGGTCGGGCGACTGGCTCCTTTGGCCTCGGGTCGTCCGAGCCGGTCGAGTCGGTCATGGCGCGCTGGGGGGCGCTCCGGCATGCGCTTGCCGCGGCTGGGGTCCGACGGCTCGCCACCGCCCATCAGGTCCACGGCCGGACGGTCGTGCGGCATGGCGGTGGCTGGCATGGATGGCTTCGCGGCGACGATGCCGACGGGCACGTCACGAACGTCCCCGGCACGGCCCTCGCGGTGACCGTCGCCGACTGCACCCCGGTCCTGGTCTCCCATCCGGCCGGTGCGATCGCCGCGCTGCACGCGGGTTGGCGCGGCACGGCGGCCGGCATCCTGAATGAAGGGCTCGACGCCCTCGAGGCGCTGGGTTACCCGGCCGTCGAGTGCGCGGTGGTGCTCGGGCCGGCCATCTGTGGCCAGTGCTACGAGGTGGGCCCCGAGGTGCTCTCAGCCATCCACGGCCGGGCCTTCGACCACAAGGCGCTGCTCGACGTCCGCGCCGTCCTGGTCGATCAGGCGCAGCGACGTGGGGTGCACCGCCTGACGGTGGACACGGCATGCACCCGCTGTGACAACGATCGGTTCTTCAGCCATCGCGCCGGAGATGTGGGGCGGCAACTCGGCGTCATCGCGCTGAACGCTTCGTCACCTTGACCCCCGTCCGTGTGGCCCCTAGCTTGCAAGGCTGAGTAGGAACCTCTTCGTGAACTCGGCCGCCTTGTGCGGGCGGAAGAAGTGTGGGGATGGCCCCCACACTTTTTTGTTCTCTGGGAGTGGCGTGACAGGGTGTCGGCGCCGCGACCTGAGGAGGCACGAGGGGTTGCACGTCGGGAGGGGCGGTGCTGGCGGAATCGATCGAACCCGTTGTCGTACAAGAACTTGACTCACTCGGATTCGACCTCGTCGAGCTGCGACGGGGCGGATCGCGCGCGCGCCCGGTTCTCGAGGTTCGGATCGACCGCCGCGACGGGGACAAGATCACGGTCGACGATTGCGCGCGGGCTTCTCGCGCGCTCGAAGCCCGGCTCGAGTCCGCGGCCATGGTGGGCGCCCAATACGTTCTGGAAGTGTCGTCCCCCGGCGCCGACCGGCCGCTGCGGCACGCGGCCGATTGGCGGCGCTTCGTTGGTCGCCGCGCGACCGTGACGAGCGGCCTCCTGGCCGGCGGAAAGCAGGAAGTCGAGATCCTCGCCCTGGAGGGCGAGGCGGGTGCCGAGGTGGCGCGTGTGCGTGACGGGAAGGGGCGCGAGGTCGATGTGCCTCTCGCCCAGGTCACGCAGGCGCGCCTCGCGTTTCACTGGAACCGATAGGGGAGACGGATGGCCGGATCGGCGGAAATTCTCACCGCCCTGCGCGAACTGGCGAACCTCAAGCAGATCACGCGCGAGGAACTCCATGGGCTGCTCCAGGATGGCATTCTTGCCGCCCTGGCCAAGAAGCATGGGCCCAACGTGCAGGCTGAGATCGAGATCGACGAAGCCCGCGGGGACATCCGCATCGTCCTCTTGAAGACGGTGGTCGACGAAGTCACCGACGCGTCGCGTGAGGTGCAACTCGAGGAGGCCCGATTCGAGGACCCCGAGTTCCAGCCCGGCGACGTGATGGAGACGCAGGTCGACTTCGCGGAGTTCGGGCGCACCGCCGTGCAGGCGGCCAAGCAGCGCATCATCCAGCGCGTGCGTGAGGGCGAGCGCACCCGGATTCGCGACGAGTTCGCCGGCCGGGTCGGCGATCTCCTCTCCGGCGAGGTGCAGCAGATCGAGCGCGGCAAGCTGGTGGTCATGCTCAACAAGTTCCGCGAGGCGGAAGCGATCATTCCGTATCGCGAGCAGAACCATCGTGAGCACTATCATCAGGGCGAGCCGGTGCGCGCGGTGCTCAAGCGCGTCGAGGACACGCCGAAGGGGCCGCGTCTCATCCTGAGCCGCTCCGACGCGCTGTTCGTGCAGGCGCTCTTCCGCCTCGAGGTCCCCGAAATCCAGTCGGGCATCGTCGAGATCAAGGCCGCCGCACGGGAAGTGGGCAGCCGCACCAAGATCGCCGTCACGTCGCGTGACGAGGCCGTCGATCCGGTGGGGGCATGCGTCGGCCTCAAGGGCGCACGCGTCCAGGCGGTCGTCAACGAGCTCGGTGGCGAACGTATCGACATCGTGCCGTGGAGCCCCGATCCGGAGCGCTTTGCCAAGCTCGCGTTGGCCCCCGCCCGCGTGGCGCGTGTCTTCAGCGACGTGGCGTCGCGCACCATTCAGGCCGTCGTCGACGAGGACCAGCTCTCGCTGGCGATCGGGCGAAACGGACAGAACGTGCGGCTGGCATCGGAGCTGACCGGTTGGAAGATCGATCTCTACTCGAGCCGCGAGTGGATGGAGAAGGGCGGCGAGGCGCCGCTGTTCGCCCCGCTGCCGGAAGAGGTCGAGGCCGACGTGCCGCTCGACGAGATCGAGGGGCTGGAGACCGCCACGGTCGCGGTGCTCGCCGAGGCCGGTTATCGCACGCTGAACGACATCTTCGCCCTCGATCGCGACGATCTGCTGCGGCTCCCCGGCATTGCGCCGGAGGAAGCCGATCGCATCATGGCCATCATCGACGAGCTCAGCACCGAAGACGAGTCCGATGGTGGAGGACAGGGCGCGTGATGCAGGCGCCTGACGCGCCCATCCTCTCCGAGGCCGCGCACCGCAAGGTGCTCGGCCTCTTGGGGCTTGGTGCGCGTGGGCGTCTGGTGGTGGTTGGCACGGAGCAGGTCCGGGTCGCCGCGCAGAAGGACACGGTCCGGCTGGCGGTCGTCGCGGTCGATGCGTCGCGCCATTCGCTGGACAAGGTCGTGCCGTTGTTGCGGGCACGGGGAGTCGAAGTGCTGGAGTGGCCGAGCGCCGAGGAGTTGGGGCACGCCGTCGGGCGTGACACCACGGCAGCGGTCGGTATCGTGGATGATGCGCTGGCGCACGGGATCCGTGGCGCCGTTGCCGGGGCCCCCCCGGCGGGCGACGCGACGCGTGTTTCGCGGTAGGAGGACGGGTTGAGCAAGCTTCGTGTACATGACCTGGCGGGTGAGTTCGGCATCTCGGCGGACGAGGTGATCGCGCTGCTGCGTCAGATGGACGTTCCGGTGCGCAGTCACCTCTCGATGCTCACGGACGATCAGGTCTCCCGCATTCGTGCGCGCTGGGAGCGCGAGAAGCGCGTCCGTGCCGAGAAGGCGCAGCCGCAGCCGGCGGCGCCATCCCGGCGCCGGCGCACGGCCGCCGCCGAGCCGGCGCCGACGCCTGAGCCGGCACCCGCTGCGGCCGCACCCGTCGTCCGCCGTCGTCGCGCGGCCGATCTCCCCGACCTTCCGGGAGACGCCGGCGAGCACGCGCACGCCGAACAGGCCGCTGCCGAATCGGCGCCGGCCTCGGCACCCGCCGTCGAGTCCGCGGCAGCATCCGCCGTCACCGAGGCCGCCGCGCCCGCCGCGCCTGCAGCACCCAAGGCGGTGGCCGCGCCGGCGGCACCCGTGGTCACGCCGCCCGTCGATGAGCGGCCGGCGGCAGTGTCCCCGGCGGCCCCGCCGGTCGAAGCCGCAGCGCCCGCGGCGCCGGTGCCTCCGTCGGCACCCAGCGCGCCCGCTACTCCCCCGGCCGCTGTCGTCACGCCGGCCGTCGCCGCGCCGACCGCATCGGCGGCGCCCGCCGCGCCGTCCACCCCCGCGCCCGTCGCCGCATCGGCAGCGTCGGCTGCTGCGCCGGTCAGCACCCCCGCCGCCGAGCCGGCGGCGGAAGCGCCGCCGCAGCTTCCGCCCGATCGGCCGCGTCCGCGCCCGGTCGTTCCGGGAGCGCCGCGTCCGCGTCCCGTGGCCAGCGCTGCGCCGTCCTTCGGCGCACGCCCCATCGCCTCCGCCGCTCCGGGCGGCGGGCTGCAGCAGGGGCAGCGTCGGGATGATCGTCGTCCGCCGATGCAGGGCGGCGGCGGTATGGGCGGGGGCTCGACCGCGCCGGCCGGCGGTCAGGGCAACCAGCGTCGTGGCAAGAAGAACAAGCGGGGTGCGGTCGATCAGGAAGCAGTGACCGCGAACATCTCGAAGACCATGACCGCCATGCGCGGCGCGCCCACGCGCGGCCGCCCCGGGCGTCGCTTTGGCGCGGAAATGCGCGCCGAGATGGAAGAGCAGCGGCAGGCCGCGGCCGAGCGCGAGCGCAAGACGGTGCGCGTCAACGAGTTCATCACCGTCTCCGAACTCGCGCAAATCCTCGGCATCTCTGCCACGCAGATCGTCGGATTCGCCTTCAAGACGCTCGGCCTGATGGTCACCATCAACCAGCGCCTCGACTTCGACCAGATCGAGCTCATCGCCGGCGAGTTCGGCTTCCAGGCCGTCAAGGAAAGCGATTACGCCGCCGACGTCCCCGACGCGGGCGAAACCGACGCCGACGAAGACCTGCGGTCGCGACCGCCGGTCGTCACCATCATGGGTCACGTCGACCACGGCAAGACGTCGCTCCTCGACTACATCCGCAAGGCGAATGTGGTCGCGGGTGAGGCGGGCGGCATCACGCAGCACATCGGTGCCTACCACGTCGCCGTGCCGGGCGGACGCTCGATGACGTTCCTCGACACCCCGGGTCACGAGGCGTTCACCGCCATGCGTGCGCGCGGTGCACAGGTCACGGACATCGTCGTCATCGTCATCGCCGCCGACGACCAGGTCATGCCGCAGACGGTCGAGGCGATCTCGCACGCCAAGAGCGCGGGCGTGCCGATCATCATCGCCATCAACAAGGTCGACCTGCCCACGGCGAACATCGCCAAGGTCAAGCAGGACCTGCTCCAGCACGATGTCGTGCTCGAGGAGTTCGGCGGTACAGTGCTGCACTCGGAGATCTCCGCCAAGAAGGGCACCGGCGTGCCGGAGCTGTTGGAGCAGATCTCGCTGCAGGCCGACATTCTCGAGCTCACGGCCAACCCGGCGCGTCGTGCGACCGGTTCGGTCATCGAAGCCCAGCTCGATCAGGGCAAGGGGCCGGTGGCCACCGTGCTCGTGCAGAACGGCACGCTGCGGGTCGGTGACGACTACATCTGCGGTATCCACTCGGGGCGCGTGCGCGCCATGCTCGACGAGCGGGGCAAGCAGGTCAAGGAGGCGGGGCCGGCCATCCCGGTGCAGATCCTCGGCCTCACGGGCGTACCCATGGCGGGCGATCAGCTCCTCGTGGTGGAGGATGCGACCGCGGCGCGCGAGATCGCCCAGCGGCGTGAGCGCCTCGATCGCGAGGCCAAGAGCCGTCGGACGACGCGTGGTGTCGTGTCGCTCGAGGACTTCATGTCGCAGGCGGCCGCGGGTCAGAAGCGCCAGCTCCGGCTGCTCATCAAGGCCGATCAGGGCGGTCCGGCGGAAGCGCTGGCCGACGCGCTGGGACAGCTGTCCAACCCCGAGGTGCAGGTCGACATCGTGCACCGCGGTGTCGGTGCCATCGCGGAGAGCGACATCCTCCTCGCGAAGGCGTCGGGCGCCATCATCATCGGCTTCCACGTGCGTCCCGACAACAACGCGCGCAACGCCGCCGAGCGCGAAGGCGTCGACATCAAGCTCTATCGCATCATCTACGAGGCCGTCGCCGATGTGAAGGCGGCACTCGAAGGCATGCTGCGTCCCGAGGAGCGCGAGGTCGTCTTCGGCGAAGCCGAGGTGCGCGAGACGTTCAAGGTCGCCCGCATCGGTACCATCGCCGGCTGCATCGTGCGCTCGGGCATCATCAACCGCCGTGGTCGCGTGCGCGTGATCCGCGACGGCGTCGAGCTGTACGACGGCGGGATCGCCTCGCTGCGTCGTTTCAAGGACGACGTCAACGAGGTGAAGGAAGGGTACGAGTGCGGCATCGGCATCGAGAACTTCAACGACATCAAGGTCGGTGACGTGTTCGAGTGCTACCGCACCGAGGAAGTCGCGCGTACGCTCGACCAGGCCGCCAAGTCCTGAGGAGGCACCATGGGCGAACCGCGGCGTCCTGACCGCGTCGCCGAAGCGATCCGCGAAGAGGTCGCGACCTTCCTCTCGGAAGGCGCGAAGGATCCGCGGATCCGCGCGTTCGTCACCGTCACGGCGGTGGAAGTGACGCGCGACCTTCGGCATGCGACGGTCTTTGTCAGCCTCATGGGTGACGAGGCCGACAAGAAGCAGACGGGTGAGGGGTTGGCGAGCGTCGCCAGCCACCTCCGCTCCCGGCTGGGCAAGTCGCTGCGCCTGCGTTCGGCGCCGGAGATCCACTTCCGGTTCGACGAGAGTGTGGCGCGTGCGGCGCGTATCGAGCATCTGCTCGCGCAGATACGCGACGAACAGCCCGCTGCCGAGGCGCCGTCCGAGGCCTCCGGCGACGACGCGCCGCCCGAGACGGCCTGAGCAGACATCGTGAGCGAGTCGCGCGCGCCCGCCACGGCGGCGCTGTCCGGCCTGCTGCTCGTCGACAAGCCCGCCGGCATCAGCTCGCATGATGTCGTGAGCGTCGTGCGGCGCGCCGCGCGCACGCGACGCGTCGGGCATGCCGGTACGCTCGATCCATT
The DNA here is from genome assembly GCA_020161135.1 of Gemmatimonadota bacterium. Lineage (GTDB taxonomy): Bacteria > Gemmatimonadota > Gemmatimonadetes > Gemmatimonadales > Gemmatimonadaceae > Gemmatimonas. Next base: position 235,795 of record JAIUOB010000003.1, read on the forward strand.
CGCAACCGGGCTGCTCGTGCTCGCCGTGGGACCTTCCACGCGCCTGCTGCCGTACCTCGACGCCGAGCCGAAGGTCTACGACGCGCGCATCGTCTTCGGGGTCGCCACCGACACCGACGATGCCACCGGCGCCGCCGTCGCGTCCGCCGCGCTCCCCGACGCGACCTGCTTCGAAGACCGCGCCTCGCCGCAGCGCCTCGCCGCCGAGGCATCGCTCACCGGACCCATCGCCCAGGTGCCACCGGCGTATTCCGCCAAGCACGTCGACGGTCAACGTGCCTACGCGCTGGCACGGCGCGGCACCGACGTCGCATTGCCGCCCGTCATGGTCACGGTCCATGGCTGGCAGTGGCGGGGCGGGGGAGCCAACCACCTCGACACCCGCATCACCTGCAGCGGCGGCACCTACGTGCGGGCTCTCGCGCGCGACCTGGGACGTGCCCTCGGCAGCGTGGCGCATTGCGGCGCGCTGCGTCGCATCGCGTCCGGCCGCGCCTCGGTCGACGGCGCCGTGCCGCTGTCGGCACTCGAGCCGGGCAGCGTGGCCTCGGGCGAGGTGGCGCTGCGACCGACGCTCGACCTGCTTGGAGCACTGGCGCACGAAGCGTTGCTCGATGAGGAGCTCGAATCGCTGCGGCAGGGACGGCGCCTGCGCGCGCGTGTACACGGCGCACGCGCGGCCCTCGTGCACAACGGAGCGGTCGTCGCGATTGCCGAGCGCGTCGCCGACGACTGGTGGCAGCCGCGGGTCGTGCTGCTGGGCGCCAGCGCATGACGGAGCGCGAGGGACAGGGCGTCCGCATCGGCCCGGACGAGCCCGCGCTGCCCGTACACAACGGCGCGGTGGTCACGGTAGGGACCTTCGACGGCGTGCACCGCGGTCATGTCGATGTGCTGGCCCGTCTCGTCGCGCGCAGCCGCGCACTCGACCTGCCGAGCGTCGTCATCACGTTCGATCCGCATCCTCTCGAGGTCGTCAATCCGGCCGCGGCACCGCCGCTGCTCACGCTGCACAACGAGAAGCTCGAGCAGATCGCGCAGTCCGGCGTCGACTACGTCGCGGTGCTGCCTTTCACCCCGGCGCTCGCGGCGCTCGAGGCCGAGGACTTCGTCGACGCGGTGCTGTGCGGTCGCTTTCACGTCCGCGAACTCCTGGTGGGGCACGATCACGGCTTCGGACGTGGACGCCTTGGCGATCGCGCCGTCTTGCAGCGCCTCGGAGAGGAGCGTGGATTTGCGGTGACCGTGCTCGACCCCGTGGCGTCGACCGACGGGCATCCGATCAGCTCGACGGCCATCCGGCGGGCGGTTGCCGGGGGGGACCTGCGACGCGCCGCGGAGGGACTCGGCCGCTCCTACGGCCTGAGCGGCACCGTGGTCCAGGGCGATCAGCGCGGGCGCACCATCGGCTACCCCACGCTCAACCTCTCCCCCGTATCCTCGCGCAAGCTGCTCCCCCCCGACGGTGTGTACGCCGTTCGGGTGCAGTTGCCCGAGGGGAGTTACGGCGGGATGCTCAACCTCGGCCCACGGCCCACCTTTGGGGACGCCTCCCGCCGGATCGAGACGCACGTCTTCGACGCCTCCCGCGACTGGTACGGGGCGCCGGTCCGCCTCGACCTGGTCGCACGCCTCCGGGAGACCCGCCCGTTTGCCGGCATCGAGGCCCTGCGGGCGCAACTCGCCACCGACGAGGCCCGGGCACGCGCGGCCCTCGCCGCCGCCGAGAGTCACGCGCCGGGCTGGCTACCGCGTGCGGGGTCGGAAGCCTAAGTTACGGGGCTTGGCGCACTTCGCGCCCTCCCATGAGCGTACCACGCCCGCAGCTGTTGGGCGTCCCCGGTACGCCGACCTCCCCCTGGCCACCGGCGAACGATGGCGAACCTGAAGTACCGCGTCCTGCTCATTGCGGCGCTCTTCGCGGCCTCCGCGTTGGCGCTCTTCCCCCGCACGGTCGTCGAGCGCGTGAAGCGCAACGGCGTCTTCGTGTACGACACCGTGCGCCGAGTGCCGCTCAAGCGCGGTCTCGACCTGCAGGGCGGCATGCACCTCACCCTCGAGGTCGACGAGTCCAAGCAGGCCGTCGCGAACAAGGCCGAGGCGCTCGATCGCGCGCTCAAGGTCGTGCGTCAGCGCATCGACGAGTTCGGTGTCTCCGAGCCGGTCGTGCAGAAGGCCGGCGACGAACGCATCATCGTCGAGCTCCCGGGCATCGATGACGCCGAGCGCGCGCAGGACGTCGTGCAGAAGTCGGCGTTCCTCGAGTTCCAGATCACCGACAAGACGCAGGCGCTCGAGAAGGTCATGCCGCGTCTCGACGAGATTGCGCGGGCGCAGGGCGTCGGGACCGCGAAGGCGGTGCTGGGCGACAGCGCGAAGCCGACCACGGTCTCGTCGCTCCTCACGCAGCGCGCCGACAGCACCAAGCCTGCCGACTCGCTCGCGGCGGCGGGCGACAGCGCCGCCAAGGCGTTGACGGCGGCGGCCGGCGTCTTCAGCAGCAACGTGCAGCCCGGGCAGATCCCGGGACAGTACATCATCCCCGAGGTGGCCTACTCGGCCATCGAGCAGGCGCTCGCGCTGCCGGCGATTCAGGCCGCGATGCCCCCGGGCAAGGTGGTGCGCTGGGGCGTCGACTCGCTCGTGAGCGGCACGCAGCGCTTCCGTGCGCTGTACGTGCTCGATGCGCGCCCGATCATCACCGGCGAAGTGCTCACCGATGCGCGCCCGAGCACCGATCCGGTCGAAGGCAACGTGGTGCAGTTCACGCTCAACAATGAAGGCGCCCGTCGCTTCAAGACCGAGACCGGCAAGCACGTCCGCGATAACATGGCCATCGTGCTCGACCAGCGCGTGGTCACCGCGCCTGTGCTCAACAGCGCGATCGGTCGCAACGGGCAGATCACCCTGGGTGGTGGCACGCTGCAGGCGGCGCAGGACCTCGCGCTCGTGCTCCGCGCCGGTGCCCTGCCGGTGCCGCTCAAGGTCGCGGAAGTGCGTCAGGTCGGCGCCAGCCTCGGGCAGGACTCGATCAACAAGGGCGTCATGGCGCTCGGGGTCGCGCTGCTCCTGGTCGTGCTCATCATGGTCGGCTACTACCGGCTCTCGGGCGTGCTCGCCGTCGCAGCGCTGGGGCTCTACCTGGTCTACACGCTCGCAATCCTCGCCGGCTTCAATGCGGTGCTCACGTTGCCCGGTCTCGCCGGGTTCGTGCTCTCCATCGGTATCGCCGTCGACGCCAACGTGCTCATCTTCGAGCGCATTCGCGAAGAGCTCGTCCACGGCAAGTCCGTGCGTCTGGCTGTCGAGGAAGGGTTCCGCCACGCGCTGAGCGCCATCGTGGACACCTCAGCGGCGACGATCCTCTCCGGCATGGTGCTCTACCAGTATGGCACGGGTCCTGTCCGTGGCTTCGCCGTGACCCTCATCGCCGGCCTCGTGGCCTCGCTCTTCACGGCGATCTTCGTCAGCAAGACCTTCTTCCTGCTCTGGCTCGGCCGCGCGCGCGGCGTCCAGACGCTGAGCATCTGAGGACGCCATGGTTCGGATCTTTCACGACACGAAGTTCCAGTTCGTCAGGCACTGGCGCATCGCGGCCATCGCAACGGCCGTGTTCATCGTCGCGGGGCTCGGCCTCCTGGCGATGCACGGTGGTGTGAACTACAGCATCGAGTTCACCGGCGGCACGCTCATGCAGGTCAAGTTCGCCAAGGCGCCAGATGTCGCCGAGCTGCGTGGCGCGCTCGACGGTGCGGGCATCACGGGCGCGGAAATCCAGCAGTTCGGGTCGCCCACGGAGTTCACCATCCGCGCGCGCGACGAGAAGCAGGTCGAGGCGCAGGCGAGCGGCGCGGAGGGCATCGCGCGGCAGATCGGTGAGGCCCTCACCGCCAAGTACGGCGCCAACGAGGTCACCGTCGTGCGCACGGAGGCCGTCGGCCCCAAGGTCGGCAGTGAGCTGCGCTCCGGCGCCGCGATGGCCATGATCATCGCCTCGCTCTTCACGCTCGTGTATCTCGCCATTCGCTTCGACTGGCGCTTCGGCCTCGCCGCGGTGCTCGCCACCGCACACGACATCTTCGTCACGTTCGCGTTCATCGGCGCGCTCAACCTCGAAGTCTCGCTCACTGTGGTCGCGGCGATCCTCACACTGCTTGGCTACTCGGCCAACGACACGATCATCATCTTCGATCGCGTCCGTGAGAATCTCCGCAAGCCGCACAAGGGTCAGTCGTTGGCCACCATCCTCGATCGGTCCATCAACGAGACGCTGCCGCGCTCCGTCATGACGCACGCGACCACGCTGGCCGCGACGCTCGCGCTGCTCGGGCTCGCCGGCGAGGTCATCCGTCCGTTCGCGTGGGTCATGGCGTTCGGCATCTTCGTCGCCACCTTCTCGTCGGTGTATGTGGCGGGTCCGATCCTGCTCTGGATCGAGTCGAAGTGGCCGCGCGAGGCGTCTGACGCGACGTCGCAGGCCGTGCGCGCCGGCAAGGACGCTGACCCCACCGCCGCCCGCGGCGGGCGATCGGCGGAACGCCTCGCTGCGCGCTGACGGCTTCGTAGCCTCGGCATTCCGCCCGCGCGTGCTGCCCTACGCGGACAGCCACCTGCATCTCGTCGACCCGGCCTTCGCAGTAGATGCGGAGGCCGTGTTGCTTCGCGCCCGCGACGCCGGCGCCGTGCACCTCGTCTGCATCGGTGAGACCCCCGACGCGGCTCGACGCGCGCACGCCCTCGCCGCACGACATCCCGGCGTGGTGTCGTTCACCTGCGGCCTGCATCCGCACGAGGCGGCGCGTTGGGATGCGAGTCGGGATGCCGACGCGATTCGCGAGGCCGTCGCGCTCGGCGCCGTCGCGATCGGGGAGTGTGGCCTCGACTATCACTACGACACGGCGCCTCGCGCCGTGCAGCGGGCCGTCCTCGAGGCGCAACTGGAGCTGGCGGCCGAACTGCGGCGCCCCATCGTCCTGCACACCCGTGACGCGGAAGACGATACGCGCGCCATGCTGCGGAACGCGGCGGCTGCCGGCGTCTGCGGTGTGCTCCACTGCTTCACGGGCTCCGTGGCGCTGGCCCAGGCGGGGCTCGAGGCCGGCTGGTACGTCAGCTTCAGCGGCATCGTCACGTTCCGGTCGTGGACCGATCAGGCGCTGCTCGCGCACATTCCCGACGACCGCCTGCTCGTCGAGTCCGACGCCCCCTATCTGGCGCCGGTCCCGTTCCGTGGGAAGCGAAATGAGCCGGCGTGGGTAGTATCCACCATCGAACACCTCGCACGCGCTCGGGCCACCTCGGCCGAACACGTCGCGGCCATCACGCTCGCCAACACCAGGCGCCTCTTCGCTCTCGCCTGATCCGTCGTCCCCGTCGAACGCCACACGCCACCGCCATGTCGCTCGAGACCATTCATTCCGATCATGCCCCCAAGGCCATCGGCCCCTACGCGCAGGCTGTGCGCGCCAATGGCTTCCTCTTCACGGCCGGACAGATTCCGCTCGACCCCGAGACGATGCATGTGGTGAGTGGTGGCGTGGCGGAGCAGACCACCCAGGTGCTCGCCAATCTCACGGCAGTCCTCGCGGCGGCCGGCGCCACGTGGGCGCACGTGGTCAAGACGACGGTGTTCCTGCGGTCGATGGAGGACTTCGCGGCCATGAATGAGGTCTACGCGACCGTGCTCGGTGAGGCACGTCCCGCGCGCTCGACGGTGGCGGTCGCCGGTCTGCCGCGCGATGTGCGTGTGGAGATCGAGTTGGTCGCCGCGCTGCCGACGGGCTGACCACGGTGACGTGCACGGCGCGGCATGCCGCGCTCCTGTTCGGCGCGCTCCTGCTGCTCGCACCGCGCGCAGCGCGTGCGCAGGCAACCCCACCGCCTGCGCGGCGCGACAGCGCCGCGCGCGCCGACAGCATCGCACGGGCGGATAGCGTCGCGCGGTCGGCGCCGCGTGCCGCCGCACGTCCAGGCGCGCTGCAACGGCTCCGCGTCCCACCGCTCACGCCGAAGCGTGCCTTTCTCTACTCGGCGCTGCTGCCGGGCTTCGGGCAGTCGCGACTCGATCGCGGCAGCTCAGGGGCGCTCTTTGCCAGCACCGAGCTCGCATCCATCGTCATGCTGCGCCGCAGCATGACGGACCTGCGGGAGGCGCGTCGCTTTCGCACCGACACGCTTCCGGAGAACTTCGTCGTCGGGCCCGGCGGGGAGACCACCCCCAGCGGCACCGTCGTGGGGCGATACACCAGCGACCTCGTCCGAACCCGACGTCTGCACGTCGAGGACTGGCTGGCGGTGATCGCCTTCAATCACCTGTTCGCGGGCGCCGACGCCTTTGTCTCGGCGCAGCTCTTCTCCATTCCGGTCGATCTCGCCGCCGTGCCGACGCGGGGTGGCATCATGGTGCTCGCCACACGGCGCTTTTGAGCGGACGCTGACGTATCCGGCGGCCCTCAGCCGTTGCGACGCTCGTCAGCCGACCCGGTCGGGGTGGGGGTGTCGTCCGGATGCGGAAGCGCATCCACGCGCGTCGGCGCTGCGGTGTCGCTCCAGGTGTACCGCGTGATCGCCGCGTCGGTGATCTCGAGGAACTGGCGATCGAGATACCATGCGCCGGCATTGGCATAGACGCCGCGCGGCGCCCTGACGAGTTGGGGCACGTGCGAGTGTCCGTGCATCACGAGGCGGGGGCCGTCAGCCTGCGCGAGCGCCCGCTGAGCCACCGCCAGCAACCCGGCGCCGCCGTCGCGCGCACGCCCCTTCCGACTGGTCTTCGAACTGGCCACGGCGATGTGCGTGGCAAGATTCGGGTGGAGCCATCCGTACGCCCGAATCGACCACGGGTGCCGCAGCACCGTGCGCAGGCGTCGATACGGCGCATCCTCGACCTCGCGAAGTCCATCGCCGTGCGCGAGCAGCGCGTCCCAGCGCCCGATCTGCCCCCGCCATGGCGCCAGCGTGTACAGTGCGCCGGTCTCGGCGTGGAGCGCCTCACCCCCCCAGCAGTCGTGATTGCCGCCGATCCACAGCACGGGCACGCCGGCATCGTGCAAGTCCGCCAGCGCAGCCAGCACGCGGAACCCGGTGCGCGGCATCACGGTCCGCCACGCAAACCAGAAATCGAACAGGTCGCCCATGATGACAAGCGACCGCGCGCGGGTCGGCAGCGTGCGCAACAGCTGCAGCAGGGCGCGTTCGGAGCCGGGCGCCTCGACGCCCAGATGCACATCGCCGACGACCAGACTCGGGGTAGTGAGCACGCGCCCAGTCTAACGCGGCGAGCGGCGCCTGACCACCGGCGCCGGTGACGGCGACCTCGGGCTCGGCATCACGGTTGACGCTTGGCGCCACCGCCGGTGGCAGGCATCTTCCTCCGATGCCCGCAGAGACCATCTCCGCACTGCGCGTTCGGTACGCGGAAACCGACCAGATGGGAGTTGTCTACCACGCGAACTATCTCGTCTGGTGCGAGGTCGGGCGCACGGACTACATCCGCCGCGCCGGCCGCTCCTACGCGGACCTCGAGCGCGATGGCGTGCGGCTCGCCGTCGCGGAGGCGACCATGCGCTTCCACGCCTCCGCACGATATGACGATCACGTCTCGGTGCACACCACCCTGACGAGCGTTGGGTCCCGGGGGCTCGCGTTTGCGTATCGCATCGTGCTCACCGCTACCGGTGCGCTTTTGGTCTCTGCCACGACATCACTCGTGTCCATCGATGGCGCCGGCCGCCCGGTGCGTCTGCCGGATGCCGTGCGCGACTGGCTCGACGCGAGTCGTGTCGACGCGAGTTGGTCCGCCGACGCCTCCTCGCAGGGGCTCACCTCCACCAATGCTCACGAGCGAGCCTCATGACTGTCGTGTCCCCGCGTAGGGCCGTCTGCGCTACACGACGGAGCGTGGTGCTTGGTGTGTCGCTCCTGCTCGGTGTAGCGGCCTGCGGAGCACCCCGCGTGGCCGCGACGGGCACGGGTGCCCCGACCACCTCGACTGCCGTCTTCGAGTCGACCCGACGCGAGGCGCGGCTGCTCGAGATGGCCGATCAGCGACGCCTCGATACGGCGCTGGTCGACACCCTGTTGGCTGACACCTCGGCCGATCGTCGCGTGCGCACCGTGCTTGCAGTGGGGCAGGTCCGCATCCGCACGCGCTATCCCCAGGTCCGGCGTCTCCTGGCCAGTGCCGACACCACGCTCGCCGCGAACGCGGCGCTGGCGCTCGGCCTTGGCGCCGACACCGGGGCCGTCGCCGACCTCGCGCGGACACTGGTCAGTGGGCCGGACGGGGTTGCGCGAGAGGCCGCCTGGGCGCTCGGCGAGCTCGGCGAGGCTTCGCGCGCCACGCTCGAACGGGCACTCGCGCGCGGCGACATCGCGTCGGGCAGCATCGCCACGCGTGCGCCCGCGATCCGCGCGGCTACCCTGCTGGCCACGGCCAAGCTGCGTCCGGCGCCGATCGCCCTCGTGACGCCCTGGCTTGCCGACGGCAATGCCGACGTCGTCCGGGCCGCGGCATACGTCGTCGGACGCCTGCGCATCCCTGCGGGTATTCGACCGGTCCTCACGGTCGAGGCACACCCCGATGAGGAGGTCCGCCAGCATGTGGCGCGCGCGCTGACCCGCACGGCCGTCGGCGATTCCCTTGCCGAGCCGGCGCTCGCTGCGCTGCGTCGTCTGGCGCGCGACCCCAGTGAGCGCGTGCGCGTGAACGTCGCGCGCAGCCTCGCGACCTTTGGTCGCACGGCCGGGCTCACCTTCGATTCACTGCTCACCGACCGCGCGGCCAACGTGCGCGTCGCCGCGGCGGAGGTCGCGACCGACGTCTTCGCGGACGATCTCGCGCGCTGGGATCGCGCCTGGGCTGCCGATACCGCCCTCGCGGCACGTCGCCTGCTGCTGACGCAGGTTCGACGACGTGGTCTGGCGTGGCAGCGGGGCGTGGAGACGACGTGGGCGTCCAGTGGTGACTGGCAGTATCGCGTGGCTGCGCTCGGAGAGACGCCGCCGACCGGCGGTGTCGTGGGAACGGCCCCCGACACCAGCGTCGCTCGGCGTCTGGTTGCGGACGCCGACGTGCGTGTGCGCCGCGTCGCACGGGCGCGGCTCGGCATCCGGGACAGCACGGTCCGCGCGCCGCGTGCGACAGGTATTCCGCCGCGCCCGTTCGACGACTACGTCGCGCTCGCGCGACGCTTTCTTGCACCGGGTGCGCCGCGCCCCCGCGCGCAGATCATCACCGATCGCGGCACCGTCACGGTCGAGCTGCTCTCGCGCGAGGCTCCGCTGATCGTGGAGGCATTCCTGCGACTCGTGCAGGAAGGGCGCTATCGGAACACCACCTGGCACCGCGTGGTACCCAACTTCGTCGCCCAGGACGGCGACATCGGCGGTGCGGATGGTCTTTCGCCCGACTTCATGCTGCGTGAGAGCGTGTCGCGGGTGCGCCATGAGCGCGGCTGCCTCGGACTCGCCACGGCGGGACGTGACACGGGAGGCAGTCAGTACTACCTCTGCCACTCGTCGCAGCCGCACCTCGACGGAGGGTACACCGTGTTCGGTCGCGTCGTCGCAGGATGGGATGTCATGGATCGCATCGTCCAGGGCGATCGGATGCGCGAGATTCGCTCGCCGTGACGGCAGCGATGCGTGTCGCGCGGTGGTCGGTCTGGCTCGGGCTCGTCGCGGGCACCGCGGCGAGCGCTGCGTGCACGCCGGCCGCGCGACCGTTGCGCGGAGTGCCGGTGCCGTCGGTGTTGCCGACTGCCAGCCTCTCGAACACGCCCACCGTGCTGCGCTTCACGTGGAGCTACAAGGACGAGACATTCGAGGCCGCCGGTGAGGGCGCCGTACGCGTGCACGGCCCGGAGCGCGCACGCCTCGACTTCTTCCTGCGCAATGGGATGGCGGGGGGCTACGCGATCCTCATCGGCGATACACTCACGGTACCCGGCATCGACCTCGTGAAGCGCATGCTGCCGCCGGTACCACTGCTGTGGGCCTCGTTGGGTCGACTGGCGCTGCCTCCGACGGCCGACACCGTGGCACGGCAGGTAGGCGATACGCTCATGGCGGACCTCGGCGCGTTGCGCGGCGGCGACGCGACGCGCGCGGACGGACGGGCGTGGCGCGTCGGCTTCGTGGGCGCGCGGCTCGCGACGGTCGATCGCATCGAGGATGGGCGTGTGTCCGAGAGGCTCGAGCGTCGGCGCGCGACAGATGGGCGCACGACCGTGGCGTATGAGCACGTACGTGGCAAGCGACGCCTGCAGATTTCCGTTACTGACTCCAGCATCGTGGAAGGCTTCGATGACGCCATCTGGCGCCGTCCCTGACGTGCGCACGCGTCGCGTGCGCCGTCGCGTGTTGCCGTGGCTGCTCGCGCTCGTTGCGAGCACGTCTGCATGCTACGGCTTCTCCGGCGCCGGCGTGCTGCCGAAGAACCTGAAGAGCGTCAACATCGAGCCGTTCGACAACCAGACTGCGGCCCCCGAGCTGCAGCGTGAGGTCTTCGAGCAGCTCACCAAGACCCTGCGTGATCGCCTCAACTTGCGAGAGGCCGTTCCGGCGCGCGCCGACGTGGTCGTGCGCGGGGCGATCGTCTCCTACGATGTGGACATCCCCGCTGGCGTCAGCGCCGATGCCCGACAGACCACATCGAGTCGTCGGCGCCTGCAACTCGTCGTGGATGTCGAGATCATCGAGGTACGCACGCAACGCAGCCTCTTCAAGAAACAGCTGTCCCGCGAGGGCCAGTATGCGGAGGGTGGTGAAGCGAACGGCCGCAAGATCGCCATCGAGACGATCATGAACGACATCGTCGAGGGAGTGCAGTCGCAGTGGTGACGCCTCCGCGGGTACCTGCGACAAAAGTGATGACGTGGGCCGAGGCGGCCGCGTGGCGCTCGCGTGCACCCTCGCCCCTCGTCTTCACCAACGGCGTCTTCGACCTCTTGCATCCCGGCCATGTCGAAGTGCTCGATGCGGCGCGACGCGAAGGCGCGGCGCTCGTGGTCGGTCTCAACAGCGATGACTCCGTGCGGCGGCTCAAGGGGCCCACACGGCCGGTCCGTCAGGCGGCCGAGCGGGCCGTGGTGCTCGCCGCCCTCGAGGCCGTCGACGCCGTCGTGGTCTTCGACGACGATACGCCGCTCACCCTCGTGCAGCATCTGGCGCCCGACGTGATCGTCAAAGGGGGCGATTACGCGCCGGACACCATCGTCGGGGCCGATGTCGTCGCGGCGCGCGGCGGTCGTGTGGTGGTCGTACCACTCGTGCCGGGCCAATCCACCACCTCCATCATCGAGAAGCTTCGTGGCTGATACTGCCTCCAGCACTACTCCGCGCGTTGGTCGCGCGAATGACGCACTCCGCGAGATTTCGCTCGAGCGCGGCGCGGCACCCTACGCTGAAGGCTCGTGCCTGGTCTCGTTCGGGCAGACCCGCGTGCTCTGCGCGGCCTCGGTCGAGGCCGGAGTGCCCGGATGGCGAAAGGGTAGCGGGGAAGGGTGGGTGACCGCCGAGTACGCCATGCTGCCTCGCGCCACACGCACGCGTTCCTCGCGCGAACGCGCTCAACTCGGCGGGCGCACGCAGGAAATCCAGCGGCTCATCGGACGCAGCGTGCGGGCAATGCTGGAGGACTATCGCTTCGGCGAGTTCACCGTGAAGGTCGACTGCGACGTGTTGCAGGCCGATGGGGGGACGCGCACGGCCGCCATCACGGGTGCCTGTGTGGCGGTGACGGATGCCTTCGCGTGGATGGTGTCGACAGGTCGGGCCTCGCGCTCGCCGGTTGTCCGTCGCGTGGCGGCGGTTAGCGTGGGCATCGTTGACGGTGAGCCCCGTCTCGACCTGGACTACGACGAGGACGTCCGGGCAGGCGTCGACATGAACGTCGTCGCGAGCAGCGCGGGACGATTCGTGGAGGTGCAGGGTACGGGCGAGCACGGCACGTTCTCCCGCGAAGAACTGGACCGACTGCTCGACCTCGCGCTCAAGGGTATGCGCGAACTCGACGCGGCGCAGGCGGCGATTCTCGGCGGCGCGTGAGCGGGTCCACGGTTTTTCGGGCACTTGTCGCGACGCGCAACGCAGGCAAGCTGGCCGAACTCGTTTCCCTGCTGGCGCCGCTCGGCTGGTCACTGGTCACGCTCACCGACCTCGAGCTTGCGCCGCACCCTGACGAGGACGCCATCGAGGCGTACGACAGCTTCGAGTTCAATGCGTTGGCCAAGGCCCGATGGTTTGCCGCGCGCACCGGCCTCCTGACATTGGCGGACGACTCGGGATTGATGGTCGACGCCCTCGGCGGGGCGCCCGGCGTCCGCAGCAGACGGTGGTCAGGACATGCCGAGCTCGACGGAGACGCCCTCGACGCCGCGAACAACGCCCACCTGCTGCAGGTGCTTGCCGCGCGTGGGGAGGTGACTCGGCGGGCGCGGTTCGTCTGCGCGGCCGCCTGCGCCTGGTCCGGCGGATCCATGGTGGCTGAGGGCGCTTGCGCCGGCGTCATCCTGCAGGCGCCGCGAGGGACGGGCGGGTTCGGATACGATCCGCTGTTCGAGGTCGCGTCGCTTGGGGCCACCTTCGCCGAGCTGTCGCGGGAGGCCAAGGCTGAGGTGGGGCACCGCGGACGAGCCTTCGGGGTGCTGGCGCGAATGTTGGCGCCGCTCCAGGCGGCGGGGGTGTTCCATGGCGGCGCAGAAGATCTCGCACCCCCCGTTGACCTCGGCCGAGACCGCGGCTAACATACGCGGCTGCTGATCTGCGGGGCGTAGCGTAGCCCGGTATCGCGCCTGCTTTGGGAGCAGGAGGTCGCCGGTTCGAATCCGGCCGCCCCGATCCCGTAGGACGAGGTCAGCGTCTCAGGAGCCCATTCGGGCGACCGGTGGCAGGGCAGGCGCCAGTAGCTCAGATGGATAGAGCGGCAGCCTTCTAAGCTGTTGGTCGGGGGTTCGAGTCCCTCCTGGCGCGCTGGGGGCCGGCAGCATCGGCTCAAGGAGCAGCAACCAGACGCACCCTTAGCTCAATGGTAGAGCAGCTGACTCTTAATCAGTAGGTTCTAGGTTCGAGTCCTAGAGGGTGCACTCGGCAGGACCGCCCGACCCGTGGGCGGCGGCGCAGGTGACTGTGTCGAGGTGGAGCGGGGCAGGCGCATTGACCGTGCGGTTCGGGCGGCGGTGGCCGTCCGGTGTGCTGCAGGTCGCCTTTCGGGGCGTGCGTTGCAGGCGTCGGCAGGGAGCGTCCCGGGGTATCGGTGATGCGCCCGACGCGATCGGCAGCACCTCGAAATTGGGGGTTGCGCTGTCGGTAGCAAACGCGTAACTTCGCGGCCCCTCCAAAAGGTGGTCGGCGTCGGTGAGCGGTTGATCGACGCGCGTTGAGTGGCAGGTGGTGTGCTTCGCTCGGTTCTCCGATGCTCAAGAAAGCGCGCCGAGACCACTTGACGATCGAGGGACAGCAGGTTAAGATGGAAGTCTGCCGCCGAGATGGTGGCAAAACAAAACGAGTTAAGTTGCGCAGCCGCAAGCGGTTGCGTTGCGATAGAAAGACAACAGCAGGACGCTGTTTGACAATCGAAGTCGAGATCGACGGATGTGCGGGGCGGTCTCTATGACCTGCGGCTGATCAGGGCTGCAGCGAGAGATCAACCTGAATTTCTGTGATTCCACGCTCGATGGCCTACGGGCGCATCGCGTGGGAGAGCCTATCAAAAGGCTTCAAGGTTTTCAAAACTATTGGAGAGTTTGATCCTGGCTCAGGACGAACGCTGGCGGCGTGCTTAACACATGCAAGTCACGGGGGCCCGCAAGGGTAACCGGCGAACGGGTGCGTAACACGTGAACAATCTGCCTAGATGTGGGGGATAGCCGGCCCAACGGCCGGGTAATACCGCATACGCTCACCGGGTGGCATCACCTGGTGAGGAAACCTCCGGGGCATCTAGAGGAGTTCGCGGCCTATCAGCTAGTTGGTGGGGTAACGGCCTACCAAGGCGATGACGGGTAGCTGGTCTGAGAGGATGGCCAGCCACATTGGGACTGAGATACGGCCCAGACTCCTACGGGAGGCAGCAGTGGGGAATATTGCGCAATGGCCGAAAGGCTGACGCAGCGACGCCGCGTGGGGGATGAAGCATTTCGGTGTGTAAACCCCTGTTGCCCGGGACGAACAACTGGATTCTTCCAGTCTGACGGTACCGGGTGAGGAAGCACCGGCTAACTCCGTGCCAGCAGCCGCGGTAATACGGAGGGTGCGAGCGTTGTCCGGAATCACTGGGCGTAAAGGGCGCGTAGGCGGTCTGCTAAGCGTGCGGTGAAAGCCCGGGGCTCAACCCCGGGTCTGCCGTGCGAACTGGTGGACTAGAGCACTGTAGAGGCGAGTGGAATTCCGGGTGTAGCGGTGGAATGCGTAGAGATCCGGAAGAACACCGGTGGCGAAGGCGGCTCGCTGGGCAGTAGCTGACGCTGAGGCGCGATAGCGTGGGGAGCAAACAGGATTAGATACCCTGGTAGTCCACGCCGTAAACGATGGGGACTAGGTGCTTGGGGGAACGACCCCCCGGGTGCCGGCGCTAACGCATTAAGTCCCCCGCCTGGGGAGTACGGCCGCAAGGCTGAAACTCAAAGGAATTGACGGGGGCCCGCACAAGCGGTGGAGCATGTGGTTTAATTCGACGCAACGCGAAGAACCTTACCCAGATTTGACATGGATGGGAAAGCCTCTGGAAACAGGGGCCCCTCTTCGGAGCTCATTCACAGGTGCTGCATGGCTGTCGTCAGCTCGTGTCGTGAGATGTTGGGTTAAGTCCCGCAACGAGCGCAACCCTTGCCCTTAGTTACCAGCGAGTAAAGTCGGGGACTCTAGGGGGACTGCCGGTGCCAAACCGGAGGAAGGTGGGGACGACGTCAAGTCATCATGGTCCTTACGTCTGGGGCTACACACGTGCTACAATGGCCGGTACAGAGGGCTGCGAAGTGGCAACACGGAGCCAATCCCTAAAGCCGGCCTCAGTTCGGATTGTCGTCTGCAACTCGACGGCATGAAGCTGGAATCGCTAGTAATCGCGGATCAGCGACGCCGCGGTGAATACGTTCCCGGGCCTTGTACACACCGCCCGTCACGCCATGGAAGCTGTGAGCGCCCGAAGTCGGTGCCGGAACCCGCAAGGGGCCAAGCCGCCTAAGGCGAGCGCAGTGACTGGGGCGAAGTCGTAACAAGGTAGCCGTAGGGGAACCTGCGGCTGGATCACCTCCTTTCCGGAGCGACGAGTAGGGCCGGTCTTCGGACCGTGCACGAAAGTCCCGGATTTAGTCGTCCGCCCTGCATATCCCGATCTCGACTTTGATTGTTGAACTCCGCCTTCGGGCGGGGTTCGAACGCTGTTTGACAACGGACGTGGAAGGTGATCGTGGGTACTACCACGCTGGCAGCTCTTCGGAGCGGTCGGTGTGGCTAGGACGAAGAACCTCAGTGAGGCGTAGTACCGATTCCGTTCGAAAGAACGGTTCTGTTATCGCTTCACTCGTTCAAACGCGCGTGCTTTGCTTGAACAGTTGGGATAGAGTCAAGCGAACGAAAGTATGTGGGGGATGCCTGGGCACAGAGAGGCGATGAAGGACGCGGTAAGCTGCGATAAGCTCGGGGGAGCGGCACACACGCATTGATCCCGAGATTTCCGAATGGGGAAACCCGGCGGAACGCGAGTTCCGTCACCACGCAAGTGGAGCGAACCAGGGGAACTGAAACATCTAAGTACCCTGAGGAAGAGAAATCAAACGAGATGCCCTCAGTAGTGGCGAGCGAACGGGGCACAGGCCAAACCGGTCTCCTTGTGGGACCGGGGTTGTAGGACCTACACACGCGATCAGTGAAGTCAGTCGAAGTCTCCTGGAACGGAGCGCCATAGACGGTGATAGCCCGGTAGGCGAAGACGATGTACTGGTCGTAGTAGAGTTCCTGAGTAACGCCCGACCCGAGTAATCGGGCGTGAAACCGGGGGGACCACCCTCCAAGCCTAAAGACTCCTCTGTGACCGATAGTGGACGAGTACCGTGAGGGACAGGTGAAAAGCACCCCTGTGCGGGGAGTGAAAGAGATCCTGAAACCACATACTTACAAGCGGTAGGAGGCTGGGACGGGCAACCGTTCACGGCTGACTGCGTGCCTTTTGCATTATGATCCGGCGAGTTACTCCTCAGATGCGAGGCTAAGGTGCTCAGCACCGGAGCCACAGCGAAAGCGAGTCCTGTAACGAGGGCGCATGAGTATCTGGGGGTACGACCCGAAACCAGGGCGATCTACCCATGAGCAGGGTGAAGCTGAGGTAACACTTAGTGGAGGCCCGAACCCGTACGGGTTGAAAACCGTTGGGATGACTTGTGGGTAGGGGTGAAAGGCCAATCAAGCCTGGAGATAGCTGGTTCTCCCCGAAATCTATTGAGGTAGAGCCTCGAGGCGTGTTAGCAGGGGGTAGAGCGACTGGAAGGGCGCGGGGGGTCGTAGACCCTACCAACCCCTACCAAACTCCGAATACCTGACTAATGGACCTCGGGAGGCAGTCGCTGAGCGATAATGTCCAGCGGCGAGAGGGAAAGAACCCAGAACCACAGCTAAGGCCCCGAAGTGGCCGCTGAGTATAGCGAAGGATGTCGTCGTGCAGAGACAACTGGGAGGTTGGCTTAGAAGCAGCCATTCCTTGAAAGAGTGCGTAATAGCTCACCAGTCCAGCGTGATGGCGCCGAGAATGGTCGGGATTAAGCGGCCCGCCGAAGCTTGGTCTTGCAGCTTTGCTGCAGGGGTAGGGGAGCGTTCCCTGTGCGTTGAAGCGGCCGTGGAAACGATAGCCGTGGAGCGAAGGGAAGTGAGGATGCCGGATTGAGTACGCGCAAATGCGGGTGAGAACCCCGCACACCGTAAGCCCAAGGATTCCTGCGCCATGGCAATCAGCGCAGGGTGAGGCGGACCCTAAGGTGAGGCCCCAGAGGCGTAACCGATGGACAGCAGGTCAAGATTCCTGCCCCGCCGTATATCCGTTGAAGCAACCAGGGACCCTGGAACGAAGCGCGAGCGGCTTTGTGGATGGCCGTTCAAGGGTGTAGCGCAAGCGAGACCCGAGTACGAGAGCGCGGGGCAACCCAAGCTCAAGTCGTGTGGAGTCGGCAGGCAAGAAAAGCTGGTTGTGGAGGATATGCGACGTCCGTACCGCAAACCGACACAGGTGGGCAAGGCGAGTAGCCTAAGGTGAACGAGTGAAACGTGGTCAAGGAACTCGGCATAATGATCCCGTAACTTCGGAAGAAGGGATGCCGCCTTTGGTTGTCAGACTTGCTCTGGCTGCTCGAGGAGGCCGCAGAGAATCGGCCCAAGCGACTGTTTAGCAAAAACACAGGTGCGTGCCAAGCCGCGTAAGGCGCCGTATACGCACTGACGCCTGCCCGGTGCCGGAAGGTTAAGGGGAGGGGTTAGGGAGCAATCCCGAAGCTCTGAGCCGAAGCCCCGGTAAACGGCGGCCGTAACTATAACGGTCCTAAGGTAGCGAAATTCCTTGTCGGGTAAGTTCCGACCTGCACGAATGGCGTAACGACTTGGGCACTGTCTCGACCACGCGCTCGGCGAAATAGCAGTCTCGGTGAGGATTCCGAGTCCCCGCGACAGGACAAAAAGACCCCATGCACCTTTACTGCAGCTTGTCATTGGCGTTTGCATAGGACTGTGTAGCATAGGTGGGAGCCGTTGAGACGGGGGCGCTAGCTCTCGTGGAGGCACCAGTGAAATACCACCCTGTGCTGTGTGAACGCCTCACCGCGGTAGGCAAACCCTATCCGGGACCGTGGCAGGTGGGCAGTTTGACTGGGGCGGTCGCCTCCGAAAGAGTAACGGAGGCGCGCGAAGGTTGGCTCAGCGCGGTCGGTAATCGCGCCTATAGAGTGTAACGGCAGAAGCCAGCCTGACGGTGAGACCGACGGGTCGAACCGAGACGAAAGTCGGCCGTAGTGATCCGGTAGCCCGGTGTGGATCGGCTATCGCGCAACGGATAAAAGGTACGCTGGGGATAACAGGCTTATCGCGCCCGAGAGTTCATATCGACGGCGCGGTTTGGCACCTCGATGTCGGCTTGTCACATCCTGGGGCTGGAGAAGGTCCCAAGGGTCCGGCTGTTCGCCGGTTAAAGTGGCACATGAGCTGGGTTCAGAACGTCGTGAGACAGTTCGGTCTGTATCCGTCGTGGGCGTTGGAGAATTGAGGGGAGCGGACTTTAGTACGAGAGGACCGAGTCGGACGATCCGCTCGTGTCCCGGCTGTGGCGCCAGCTGCAACGCCGGGTAGCGATGATCGGTGGCGATAACCGCTGAAAGCATCTAAGTGGGAAGCGCCCCCCAAGATGAATTCTCCCTGGAGCCTTGAGCTCCCTGAAGGGCCGGAGGAGACTACTCCGTCGATAGGCGGCACGTGGAAGCGTCGCGAGACGTTCCGAGCGCAGCCGTCCTAATCGCCCGTGCGGCTTGACTCCCCCATGGTTTTACCATGGTTGTAGCAATCCCGCAGAGCACGCGCTCGTCAGCATCGCATCGCCTTGATCGGCGACGATGCACCACGATCACACCACGCCGTTCGTCAAGCGCACACTGCGCCTGACTGACACCAGTTTGCTGGCGACTAGAGCGTCAGGGCCAC
The DNA here is from genome assembly GCA_020161135.1 of Gemmatimonadota bacterium. Lineage (GTDB taxonomy): Bacteria > Gemmatimonadota > Gemmatimonadetes > Gemmatimonadales > Gemmatimonadaceae > Gemmatimonas. Next base: position 254,470 of record JAIUOB010000003.1, read on the forward strand.
ACCCGTTCCCATCCCGAACACGGTCGTTAAGCCTGATAGCGCCGATGGTACTCCGGTCGAGAGATCGCGGGAGAGTAGGCCGTCGCCGGCACCCCTGTTCGAAGCCCCCGTCACGGTTCTCCGTGCCGGGGGCTTCGACGTTGTATTCACCGCTTCTCCTCCTCCCATGACACGGGCCGGCATCGTCACCGTCGCAGGCTTCCCGAACGCGGGGAAGTCCACCCTGCTCAATCGACTCGTCGGGGAATCGCTCGCGATCACCTCGCACAAGCCGCAAAGCACGCGGCATCGCATCGTCGGCATCCGCACGCAGGACGACGTGCAGATGGTGATTCTCGATACGCCCGGCCTTCTCGATCCGCGCGACTCCCTGCACGCCGCCATGCGCCACGCGGCGCTCGCCGCCGTGCGGGACGCGGACGTGCTGCTCCACGTGGTCGACGCGACCGCGACGATTCCCGAAAGCTTCCAGGCGGCGGCGAGCCTCGAGTCACCTCCCCGCGCGCCCGTCGTGCTGGCACTCAACAAGATCGATCGACTCGAGCCGGACCGCCGCGATGCGCTCGCTCAGCGGTATCCTGAGGCCATCCTGATCTCCGCGCAGGCGGGCGATGGCATCGCAGACCTGGTCGCGACGCTCGCGGCGCGCCTGCCGGAGAGTCCGTATCTCTATCCGGACGACGAGCTCTCGACACAGCCGGTCCGGTTCTTCTGCGCCGAGTTCGTACGGGAGACGGCGCTGGAGCAGCTCGGGGATGAGCTGCCCCACGCACTCGCGTGTGAGATCGAGGAGTTCCGCGAAGGCGCTACACCGCTGTACATTCGGGCGGTCCTGCACGTCGAACGCGACAGCCAGAAGCGCATCGTGATTGGAGCCAGCGGCCAGCAGATCAGAAAACTCGGACAAAGCGCTCGAGCCAAGATCGAGCGCTTCGTCGGACGTCCGGTGTACCTCGACCTCTGGGTGAAAGTGCTCCCGAATTGGCGCAAGAATCGTTCGGCTGTCCGACGACTCGGATACGGCGACCCCGACCGGCCCGCGTGACCGGCACGTCGTACCGTCGTGCGGTGCGCAGCGCGCGCCGTTCTCGCGCCGTCGCACGGCTTTCCGTCGGCCTGGCCTTCTTGGTCGGCCTGCTGGCTGTGCGTACCGCCGAGGCGCAGAACGGTGCGCTCTACCTGCTGATGCCGTTCGGCGGCAAGTCCGCGGCGCTGGGCGATGCCGTGTCCGCAGATACGACGCTCGGCACCGAGGCGATGTGGTGGAATCCCGCCGCGCTCGCCCGGCTGCCGAAGAAGGAGATCGCCGTCCATCACGGCCAGTCGATCATCGTCGAGAACTCGGACATGGTCGCATACGCCGTACCGTCGCGTGTCCTCGGCACCGTCGCCGTTTCGGCGTTGGTGGTCAACTATGGCGACCAAGAGGCGACGGACCCGTTTGGCAACCCGTCGGGAACGATCACCAACCGCAACTACCAGCTCGCAGTGTCATACGCGACGTCCGTCGGACCTCGCTTCAGTGCGGGGCTGACGTACAAGGTGGTCATGCTGCGATTCCAGAGCGTCGGCGCCTGCGGCGATTGCCCGAGCATCTCGGGGAACACGAGCGCGCTCGATCTCGGCGCCCAGTATCGCCTGGGGACGACCATGCCCGTCTCGATCGGTGCGAGCATTCGCAACCTCGGACCGGCACTTCAGGTGCGGGACGCCGCGCAGGCCGATCCGCTTCCACGGGTCATTCAGGTGGGAGCCCAGGCGCAGGTGCCGTGGGCGGCACTCAACGCCGCGGACGCGACGCTCGAGGTATCGGCTGATGTCCAGAGCGCCGCCGCATTTGGCGGAGCCGCCGGCGGCATCGGCGCCACCTTGGGCTATCGCAAGCAGTTGTTCCTGCGGGCGGGGTACAAGTTCCAGCCCGATCAGGGAGGCGGCCCGTCGTTCGGGGTCGGCTTCGAGCGTGGCGCACTCGGCGTGGACTTCGGACGCCGGTTCGATGGTTTCTCCGGTCAGGCGAGTACACCGCCGACCTTCGTGAGCTTGCGGGCGCGTTTCTGATGCGGGTGACTTTGCGCTCGTGCCGATCGTGGCGGCCGGCGACGACGAGCCTGTGCGCGCTCGCCTTCGTGACCTTGCTCCGCGGCCTGAGCGCCCAGACGCCGAGCCCTGTCGCGCTGGCGCGCCCGCTCGCCTCAGCCGCGACGGCAGGTTCCTCCCCTCTGAACATCTCCGCGACGATGCCCGATGGTGTCGTCCTGCGTGCGTCCGGCGACTCGATCACGGTGCCGGCGGCCCCCGGCGTGCCTCTGCGGCGAGCGGGGGAGATGCCGAGGATCGACACGGTTGCGCCGTGGTGGGCGCCGGCTGCTTCGCTGCTGCTACCCGGATCAGGCCAGTTCGTACTTCGCCAGCAGCGCACCGTCGCCTACCTCGCGGCCGAAACGTTCGTGCTCATCCAGTATCTGGGCGCGCGACGTGATGGCGGCAAACAGCGTGACCGGTATCGCGCCCTCGCGCGCGATGTCGCGCGCGCGCCGTTCGGGGGAGCCCGGCCGGTCGGCAGTTGGGACTATTACGAGTCGATGGAGAAGTACGACGAGAGCGGCGTGTTCGATCGCGTGCCCGGAGGGGAGCTCGATCCGGAAACGGATGAGACGACCTTCAATGGCGCGCGGTGGTTGCTGGCGCGTGAGACGTATTGGCGCGATCCGGACCAGGCGCCGGCCCGAGGAAGTGCGGAGTATCAGCGAGCGCTGGCTGCCTACATGGAGCGTGCGGTGCGCGACGAGTTCCGCTGGAGCTGGCGGGACGCCCAGTTGGAGCGCGACCTGTATCAGCAGGCCGTCGCCGGTGCCAATCGCAGCTATCAGCGCGCCACGACGCTCGTGGGTATCGTCGCGGTGAATCACCTGCTGAGCATGGTGGACGCCTACGTGAACGTGCGACTCCGGCGGTACGGCGGCGTGGCAGTGTCCACCTCGGCGCTCCTGCCGCGTGACGGTATGGGCCCGTTCTCAGGAAGTCCCGCCGCATCGGACGCTTGGCGCGATCGCTTCGCGGTGCAGCTGCACGCCCCGTTCCGCTGAGGCGGCGTTTCGGGGGTAGGGCGCAGGGCGCGGGGCTGACGATCCGGTGTGCGCCACGTCACCGGCGGGGGTGGCGCAAACGTGGCGCGGGAGGAGGATCAATCGTCAGGAAGGTGCCGGTACCCGCCGCCGCCGAACTGCCTCGACCGCCTCGTCATGTCCATCGCCTTCACACCCCAGACCGCGTTGCGCCTGACCGACGGGCGGGGTGAGCCGGTCTGGTTGGCGGCCTGGCTCGACGAACTCGGGGGCCCGCGCGAGGCTACCGCGAGCGCCGACGTCGTGGTGGCCACTGCGCTCAAGGCGCGCCCACGCGTCATCGTGATCGATGCCCGGGGCGACGCGGCGTGGACGGTTTCGGCGCTCGAGGGGTGCCGGCGACTCAAGCGCGACACGTTCACGGGCATCGTCCCGGTCCTGGCCCTCGTGCCCGACGAGGCCTTTCTGGACGCGTTCGACGCCGGTGCGGACGAGGTGCTCCGGGAGTCGGCCGACGCAGGCGAGTCGCTGATCCGGGCGCGAGCGCTCTTGCGCCGCTCCGACCGCGACACGGATGTGCATCCCTCGACCCGCCTTCCTGGGGCTCGGGAGATCGCTGCGGAGCTGGAGCGTCGGGTCGCGTCGGGTGCGCGCTTTGCCGCCTGCTACGCCGACCTCGATCATTTCAAGGAGTTCAACGATCGGTACGGCTACCATCATGGCGACAACGTCATTCGCCTGGTGGCGCGCCTGCTGCACGACGTCGTGACCGGGCTGTGCGGCGAGGAGGGGTTCGTCGGGCACATCGGGGGCGACGACTTCCTCTACACGGTTCCGCTGGCGGCCGTGGCCCGGGTGTGCGACGAGGTCGTGCAGGTGTTCGACGAGCTGATTCCGTTGCAGTATTCCGAGCAGGACCGCCGCGTTGGATATTTCTTCGGGCGGGATCGTCGGGGGCAGCTGCACCGCGTGCCGCTCATGACCCTATCGGTCGGCGTGGTGACCAACCAGCGACGCCATTTCACACGGGCAGTCGAGGTGAGCGAGTTGGCGACGGAAATGAAGAGCTACGCGAAGACGCTGCCTGGATCCGTCTGGGCGGTCGATCGCCGCCGGGAAGAGACACCGTCCGTGTCCGTCGACGGCGCGGAACTGCGCGCGTCGACGCGTCGCTCTGGCGGTGCGGCATGACCGTCACGTGTCCCGAATGCAAGTCGGTGTTCCGGGTCGATCCTGCGAAGGTGCCGGCGACGGGCGTGCGCGCGCGCTGCAGCGTCTGCGGCGGCATCATCGCGATTGCGGGGGGCACCCTGCCGGTGTCGGTGACACCGACGGCGGCGACGCCAGCCGTGCCGGCGTTTGCCGGTGGGGCGGTGCGACGGACGCCGACGGTGACGACTCCCACCGCCGCGACCCCGATGGCGGCGACGGCGACCACGCCGACGCCAACTACGCCGTCCGCAGCCACGCCGGTCGTGCGGGCCACACCTGCGGCGAGCCCCGCGGTGCGCACGCCGACACCGTCACCGGTCGTGCGGGCTCCCACGCCATCGGTGGGTGCGAACACCCTCGCCGGTTCAGGGTCACGCGCCGCGACGCTGACTCCGCCCGCCTCGGAGGTGTCGGAGAGGGGCGCGCATCGGCGCTCGCCGATCAACCCGTTTCTGCGGGCCGATCCCGCGCAGCGCGCGCGTCGGCTGGCCCGCGCCCTGGTGTCGGATCTCGTGGCGTATCACCCGCAGAAGCGCGAGGACGGTCTTCGCGACGGCACCCTGCGACAGCTCTTCCGGGAGGAGATCAAGAAGAGCTACGAGGAGTATGTCGAGCAGGTGGGGCGTGACGTCGCGGAGGGCGCGTCCCACTTCCAGGACGCCCTCAACGAGATTCTGGCCGGCGGCCGTCGCCTGTTCTGAGCCGGGCGGGCGCGGCTGGCTCCGTGCCCCCGGTTCCGATTAGCTTGCGACGATCGGGCGCGCATCGACCGCATGCGCCGCCGACGTGACGACACTCCGGGCCGCTTTCCCCTGCGGAAGGCGGCCCCTGTCGTACACTCCCCGGACGCAGGGTTGGAGGTCACATGCAGGACGGAGAACGCCTGAAGCTGCTGTCGCGCGCCGAGGAACGGCTGGCGGACATGCGGAGGTATCTTTGACATCGACTCCAAGCGCGCCACACTGGCGGCGTACGAGGAGGAGATGGCGGATGGCGCCTTCTGGAATGATCAGGAGCATGCGCGCGACATCGTGCAGCAGGTCAAGGTGCTCAAGGGATGGGTCGAGCCGACCGAGTCGCTGACGGGGCGGATCCAGGGCGCGCGCGAACTCGATGAACTCCTGACGCTCGAACCGGACGAGGCGATGAACGACGACCTCGACGGGGAGGTCGAGCGCATCATGACCGAGCTCGATGCGTTCGAACTCAAGTCGCTGCTGCGTGGGCGTGACGACTACCGTGACGCGCAGCTCGAGATTTCGGCCGGCGCCGGCGGCACCGAGGCGCAGGACTGGGCGCAGATGATCCTGCGCCTCTACACGCGGTGGGCCGAGCGAAAGGGCTTCGAGATCGAGATGCTCGACCTGTCGGAAGGCGAAGAGGCGGGCATCAAGGGGGCCGTGCTCGAGATCAAGGGGCAGTACGCGTATGGCTTCCTGCGACCGGAGTCGGGCGTGCATCGCCTGGTGCGCATCTCCCCGTTCGACTCCCAGGCGCGGCGGCACACCAGCTTTGCGTCGGTGTTCGTGTACCCGGTCGTGAACGAGGAAATCAACATCGAGATCCGCGACGAGGATCTCAAGATCGACGTGTATCGCGCGTCCGGCGCGGGCGGGCAGCATGTCAACAAGACGTCGAGCGCCGTGCGTATCACGCACTTGCCCACCGGCATCGTGTGCGCGTCGCAGCAGGAACGATCGCAGTTCAAGAACAAGGCCACCGCGCTCAAGCAGCTCAAGAACCGCCTCTACCAGCTCGAGGCGGAGAAGCAGGCGGCTGTGAAGGCGGCGTTCGACGCGAACAAGCAGGACGTGACCTTCGGCAGCCAGATCCGCAGCTATGTCTTCCAGCCCTACACGATGGTGAACGACCACCGCACCGAGCTCAAGATCGCGGACGTGCAGAAGGTGATGGACGGCGATATCGATCCGTTCATCCAGGCGTACCTGAAGCAGGAGAGTGCGGCGGGCGTCGAAGGCGGTGCGTCGTGAGTGACTTCGTGCAGCAGTTGTCAGATGCACTTGGTATGCCAAGCGAAAGGCGTGGTCGCGGATTCTCGCTTGGGATGCGAAAGGGCATGCCTCAGGCGTTCATGGACAGGCTCCAGTCAATCGATCGATTGGAGGCGCTCGGCATAGAGGCCTTTGGATACAGCTTTGATCGTACCCATCAGTTGGCGGACGTCGTTGATCTCGTCAGGAGCGGCGACGTGGACACTCCGCTGCGCGTCGCGGGGCGTATCCGCGTGATTCGCCGAATGGGCAAGGCGGCTTTCGTGCAGATTGTCGATGAGTTCGGCGCGATCCAGTTGTACCTGCGAAAGGACGCGCTAGATGAACGGGGCGTGCTCGTTCTCGACGAGGTGTCGGTCGGCGACTTCGTTGGCGCGATGGGCACACCGATGCTTACGCGAACGGGTGAACCGTCCGTCGCGGTGAGTGCATTGTGCATGCTTGCGAAGGCGGTTAGACCGTTGCCCTTCGCGAAAGAGGAGACTGTAGATGGTGAGCGAGTCCGCCACTCTGAGTTCACTGATGTCGAGCAGCGGGCGCGCCAGCGCTATGCGGACCTGGCCGTGCACCCCGAGGTGCGTGCGCTCTTCCGCGCGCGTTCGGAGCTGACGCGCGCGATCCGACGACACCTGGACGGGCTCGGCTATCTCGAAGTGGAGACACCGGTGCTGCAGCCGTTGTACGGCGGCGCGGCCGCGCGTCCCTTCATCACGCACCACAACACGCTCGACATGCCGCTCTACCTCCGCATCGCGGACGAGCTGTATCTCAAGCGGCTCATCGTGGGCGGCTTCGAGCGCGTGTACGAAATCGGGCACGACTTCCGCAACGAAGGCATCGACCGGACGCACAATCCGGAGTTCACGATGCTGGAGTTCTACGAGTCGTTCGCGGACTACACGACGATGATGGCGCGGGTCGAGGGGCTGCTCACGGCGGCCGCCGACGCGGTGCGCGCGATTCCCGTCGTGGGTGAGAAGGTGCCGACGCTGGTGACGCCGTTCCCCCGCATCGAGTGGGTGCCCAGCCTGTCGCAGGCGGCCGGTGCCGATGTGATGGCGGTGACCGACGCCGAGCTGCGCACCATGGCGGAGCGCATCGGCGTGACGAAGGTCGCGACGCTCAGCCGGCCCAAGGTGCTCGACGAGATGTTCCAGGCGCTCGTGGAGTCGAAGATCGACACGCCGACGTTCGTCGTGGACTACCCCAAGGAGCTCTCGCCGCTGGCGAAGCCCAAGCGCGGCGGTCCGGCGGGGATCACCGAGCGCTTCGAGCTGTTCGCGCGCGGGAAGGAGCTTGCGAATGCCTTCTCGGAGCTCAACGATCCGATCGACCAGCGTGAACGCTTCGAGGCGCAGGCGGCACTGCGCGCGGCGGGGGACGACGAGGCGAGTGGTGTCGACGAGGACTACCTGCGCGCCATGGAGTACGGGATGCCGCCCACGGGCGGGGTGGGGGTCGGGATCGACCGGTTGTTCATGTACCTCACCGACACGCCGAACATCCGCGACGTGATCCTCTTCCCGACCATGCGGCCGGAGTAGCGGCGCGCATGCAGTCGATCGAGCTCGCCATCGCATGGCGCTACCTGCGCAGTCGTCGCGGGAGCCGCCTGCTGTCGCTCATCAGCATGATCGCCATCGGTGGCGTGCTGGTGGGCGTGAGTGCGCTCATCCTCATCATGGGGGTCATGAAGGGGCTGCAGACCGACCTGCGCGAGAAGATCCTCGTGGGCAGTCCCGACCTCCGCGTGTTGCCCTATGGGGCCGACATGCGCATGAGCGACTGGGCCACCGTGCGCGAGAAGGTGCTGCGGGTGCCGGGGGCGGTGAAGGCCGCGCCGTTCATCACCACGCAGGGACTGGCGCGCAACATGGCCGGCTATCAGACCGGGGCGCAGGTGGTGGGCCTCCTGCCGGCGGACTCCACCAGTGCGGCGGTGACGACGATTCGCTCGCATGCGATCCTCGGCGACTTCTCGTTCCGGCGCGACAGTATCGCGCTGCCGGGCGCCGTGTTGGGGAAGCTGCTGGCGTCGAAGCTCAACGCGTTTCCCGGTGACACGATCGTGCTGTTCGGGGCGGCAGGGCTCGAGATGAATGCGGCCACCGGCGCCCTGATTCCGCGCGCCGACAGTCTCGTGGTGAGCGGGGTGTTCGAGACGGGCATGTACGAGTACGACGACGCCTACCTGTACGTGGACCTGCGCACGGCACAGCGCTTCGGGGGCTACGACGGTGATGTGACGGGGATCGAGGTGCAGGCCAGCAGTCGGTGGACGGCGCCCGCGTTGGCCGATTCGATTCGCGCGCGTGTCGACGCACCGGTGCGCGTGATGGACTGGCAGGAGCAGAACCAGTCGCTGTTCCAGGCGCTCAAGCTCGAGAAGCTGGGGATGGCGGTGATCCTGCTGCTCATCGTGGTCGTGGCGGCCTTCAACATCGTTTCGACGCTGACGATGATGGTGGTGGACAAGACGCGCGAGATCGGCATCCTGCGCGCGATGGGGCTCTCGGCGCTCGCGGTGCGGCGCGTGTTCCTGCTGCAGGGGATCTTCGTCGGGGCGGCGGGCACGCTCGGCGGCACCGCGCTGGGGCTGTTCCTCGCGATGCTGCTGGAGCGCTATCACCTCATCTCGCTCGACCCGTCGGTGTATTTCATCGACCATCTGCCGGTGCGCATCGAGGTGCTCGACGTGCTGTCCGCGATGGCGGGGAGCATGATCATCGCGACCGTCGCGACGTGGCATCCCGCGTCGCAGGCGGCGCGGCTCGACCCGGTCGAGGCGATCCGCCATGAGTGAGGCGCTGGCGACCGTGTCGACCGTCCCCTCGCCCGTGGCACCGATGGTGCTGACGTGCGACGGGGTCGTGCAGGAGTTCACCGGGGGCGACGGTGCGGTGCTTCGCATTCTCGATGGCGTGTCGTTGGAGGTCGCGCGCGGCGAGATGGTCGCCATCGTGGGCGCGAGCGGAGCGGGGAAGAGCACGCTGCTGCATGTGCTTGGGGGACTCGAGCGGCCGGCGGCCGGCACGGTGCGCTACGGCGGGCAGCCGACCACGGGGCTCGACGACGCGGCGCTTGACGCCCTGCGCAATCGCCACGTGGGTTTCGTGTTCCAGTTCCACCACCTGCTGCGCGAGTTCACGGCGCTCGAGAACGTCATGATGCCCTTGCGCATCGGCGGGATGCGGGACGCCGAGGCGCGCGCGCGGGCCGTGTCGCTGCTCGAACGCATGGGGCTTGGCGCGCGGCTGCAGCATCGCCCGACGGCGCTGTCCGGAGGGGAGCAGCAGCGCACGGCCGTCGCGCGCGCGCTCGCGGCCCGGCCGTCGCTGCTGCTGGCCGACGAGCCGAGCGGCAACCTCGACGCGCAGAACGCGGCACAGCTGCACGACTTGTTCGCCGAATTGGCGCGCGAGCAGGCCCTCGGCATCGTGGTCGTGACGCACAATCCGCTGTTGGCGGCGCGCGCCGACCGGGTACTTTTGTTGGACGGGGGGCGGCTCGCCGCCGCTCCCGACTTCGGCACACCGGGGCACTGATGTTGTGCGACACGTGCAAGGAACGCGACGCGGTGGTGCACCTGACGCGCATCGTGAACAACGCGGTGACGCAGCTGCACCTGTGTGAGAAGTGTGCGGCGGCCAAGGGCGTCGAGACGACGTTGGCGCAGCCGCAGCATCCTCTTGGGGACATCCTCCAGGCGGTGCAGCAGCAGGGCGAGGAGGGGGCGGAGGACGGCACCTGTCGCTTCTGCGGCGCCACCGCCCGGGATTTCCGCGCCACGGGCCGGCTCGGCTGTCCGCACTGTTACGACGCGATGGAACGGAGCCTGCGCGAGCTGCTCCGTCGCCTTCATGGGAGCTCCCGGCACGTGGGCGCGCGCTACGACGCGCCGACGGCCCACGTGGATGAAAAGCCCGACACGTTGCATGACCTTCGTGATCGGTTGCGCCGGGCGATCGAGCGGGAGCAGTTCGAGCTGGCGGCGGAGCTCCGGGATCGGATTCGGGTGATCGAGGCGGGGGTCGCATGACGGCGCCGCGTCCTGGTCTCGACCTGTCGCTCCTGCCTGACGGGGGCGTCGGCTGGCTCGATGCCTCCGGTCCGCACGCGGACATCGTGATTTCGACCCGCATCCGCCTGGCGCGCAACGTGTCCGGCTACGCCTTCACGGGGCGGGCCCGCGAGGGGGAGCGCCTGCGCCTTCTGGCGCAGGTGCGTGACGCGCTCACCCACGTCCCGTCGTTGCAGGAGAGCCTGCTGGTCCGGCTGGAGGAGCTGCCGTCGGTCGACCGCACGCTGCTCCTCGAGCGCCATCTGGTGAGCAAGGAGCTGGCGGGGCTCGATACGCAGCATCCGGTGCGCAGTGGCGCGGCGGCGATTCTGGGGGCATCGGTGGGGCTCCTGGTGAACGAGGAGGACCATCTCCGACTCCAGGCGCTGCGCTCGGGGTTCGCCGTGCCGGCGGCCTGGTCGGCCGTCCAGTCGCTCGATCAGGAGCTCGGCGCCCAGCTGCCCTATGCCTTTCACCGGGAGTTCGGCTTCCTGACGGCCTGTCCCACCAACGCGGGCACCGGACTGCGGGCGTCGGTGTTGATCCACTTGCCGGGCCTTGTGCTGACCAAGGAGATCGGGAAGGTGTTGGCCGGGCTGCAGCAGATGGGGCTCACCTATCGCGGCCTGTACGGCGAGGGGAGCGAGGTGGTGGGGAACTTCTTCCAGCTTTCGAACCAGACCACGCTGGGGCGTTCGGAGGAGGAGTTGCAGGACCTGCTGGTTCGCGTGGTCCGCCACGTGATCGAGCGCGAGGAGGAAGCGCGTCGTGTTCTGGTGCGTGACGCCGGCTATATTATCGAAGACAAGTTGTGGCGCGCGTTCGGCACGTTGCGGTACGCCCGCAGCCTGTCGTTCGAGGAGGCCATGAACTACCTGAGCGGCGTGCGGTTGGCGGTCGGGCTGAAACTGATCAGTGGGCTGCGGGTATACACGCTCAACAAGCTCCTGATCTTCGCGCAGGGTGCGCATCTGTCGCATCTCGAGGGGCGGGCCCTGACCGACACTGAAGCCCAGGTGGCGCGCGCCCGATACGTACGACAGGTGCTGGTGAGCGAAGGCAGCGGCGTCGAATGACCCGCCGCGCAACGATCCCGAGGGGACGATGAACGGCTACAACTTCACCGAGCGGGTGCGGAAGGTCCTGGCGATGGCGCGCGAAGAAGCGGCGCGCCTCCACCACGAGTACGTGGGCACCGAGCATATCCTCCTCGGACTGATCCGGGAGGGGGAAGGGGTGGCTGCGGCGGTGCTGCAGAACCTCAACGTCGACCTGGACGACGTCACGCAGAAGATCGAGGACACGGTCAAGAAGGGGAAAGCCGCGCAGGCGACGGGCCCCGACCTGCCGTACACGTCCCGGGCAAAGAAGGTGCTGGAGCTGGCCATGGCCGAGGCGCGCGACCTGAACCACAGCTACGTGGGAACGGAGCACCTGTTGCTCGGCCTGCTGCGTGAGGAAAAGGGGATCGCGGCCCAGGTGCTGACCGACGCCGGGGTGAATCTCGACGCGGCCCGCGCGGAGACGTTGCGCCTGCTGGGCACCGATGTGCCGCAGGGCGGACCGTCGCCGGCCCCGGAGAAGGCGGGCACCGCGCCGCCGTCGGCCGCGCCGGCCAAGGGCGAGAAGAAGTCCAAGACGCCTGCGCTCGACCATTTCTGCCGCGACCTGACGCAGCTCGCTGCCGAGGGGCAGCTCGACCCGACCATCGGTCGGGCCAAGGAGATCGAGCGCGTCATGGAGGTGCTGACGCGTCGCAAGAAGAACAACCCGGTCCTCATCGGTGAGCCCGGGGTGGGCAAGACGGCCATCGTCGAGGGGCTCGCGCAGCTCATCGCGAACGGCGATTGCCCGGACTCGCTGCGCGACCATCGCGTCCTGTCGCTCGACATGGCGGCGGTCATCGCGGGGACCAAGTATCGCGGCCAGTTCGAGGAGCGCCTCAAGGCGGTCATGAACGAGATTGCCCAGAACAAGCTGGTCATCCTGTTCATCGACGAGCTGCACACGCTGGTGGGTGCCGGCGCAGCCGAAGGCGCCATCGACGCGAGCAACATGCTCAAGCCGGCGCTCGCGCGCGGCGAGCTGCAGTGCGTGGGCGCGTCGACGCTCAACGAGTACCGCAAGTACATCGAGAAGGACGGAGCCCTCGAGCGTCGCTTCCAGACGGTCGTGGTCGAGCCGCCCTCGATCGATGAGACCGTGCAGATCCTGCAGGGGCTGCGCAAGAAGTACGAGGATCATCACCGCGTGACGATCCCCGACGAGACGTTGCTGTCGGCGGCGAAGCTGTCCGAGCGCTACATCACCGATCGGTTCCTGCCGGACAAGGCGATCGACGTGATCGACGAGGCGGGCGCGCGGGCGCGCCTGGCCGCGCAGGTGCCGCCGGCTGAGGTGGCGGAACTCAAGGGACAGCTCGAAGCGCTCAACGCCGAGAAGGAATCGGCGGTGCGTGACCAGAACTTCGAGCGGGCGGCATCGCTGCGCGACAACGAACGCGAGCTGCAGGGGCAGATCCGCAAGAAGCAGGAGGAGTGGGAGCAGCGTCGGCAGTCGTTCCGACCCACCCTGGGCGAGGAGGAAATCGCCTTCATCGTGAGTCGCTGGACGGGCATTCCCGTGACGCGCCTGCAGGAGGCGGAGACGTCGCGCCTGCTGCGCATGGAAGACGAACTGCACGGCACGGTGGTGGGCCAGGACGAGGCGATCAAGGCGCTCGCGCGCTCCATCCGCCGCAGCCGCGCGGGGCTCAAGGATCCGCGTCGCCCGATCGGGTCGTTCATCTTCTCGGGCCCCACGGGCGTCGGCAAGACGGAGCTGGCGCGCTCGCTGGCCAAGTTCCTGTTCGCCGATGCCTCGGCGCTCATCCGCGTCGACATGAGCGAGTACATGGAGAAGTTCTCCGTGTCGCGCCTCATCGGCGCCCCGCCGGGCTACGTGGGCTACGAGGACTCGGGCACGCTCACCAAGGCCGTGCGTCGCAAGCCCTACAGCGTGGTGCTCCTCGACGAGATCGAGAAGGCGCATCCGGATGTCTTCAACATCCTGCTGCAGGTGCTCGATGAGGGTCACCTCACCGACAACTACGGCCGCGTGATCGACTTCAAGAACACGGTCGTGATCATGACCTCGAACGTGGGCGCCAAGGACATCACGAAGGGCAAGTCGCTGGGCTTCGCGACGCAGGACGCCCGTGGCGACTTCGAGCGCATCGCCGAGAAGGTCAAGGACGAGATGGGGCGGGTGTTCAACCCGGAGTTCCTCAATCGTCTCGATGACGTGATCGTGTTCCATCCGCTCGGCAAGGAGCACATCGCGCAGATCGTGTCGATCCTCTTCGCCGACGTGCAGAAGCGGTTGGCCGAGGAGGAGCTCAAGATCACGCTCACCGCCGAGGCGACCGAGTTCCTGGTGAACCACGGGCATGACGAGCATTTCGGTGCGCGTCCGCTCAAGCGGGCGATCCAGCGCTACGTCGAGGACCCGCTCTCGGAGAAGATCCTCACCGGGGAGTTCAGCCGCGGGGACGAGATCGAGGTGGCGGTGTCGGTCACGGAGAAGGAGAAGCTGGAGTTCCGGGTCCTCACCCCCACACCACAGGTCTGAACCCGGACGCGCCGACGAGGGGCGGAGGGGGAAAGGCTGGGGTGGGTGGCAACGCCCTGCGCCTCAGATGTGTCAGACGGCCGGGCCCTCGGGGTCCGGCCGTCTGGCGTGTTGTGGGGTACGAGTGCGCGCCCGAAGCTGACCGGTCCCGCCTTCTGGCGGGGCGTGTCTTCCTCCCCACCAGCCCCGCTATATTTCGAGGCTATGCTGAGAACTCCCCCTCGCACCGCTCGCGCGCTGTTCCTCATGATGGCCGCCGTGGCCCTGGGCGCCCTTTCGGCGCTGGCCCCGACGCGGCTTTCGGCGCAGGAAGTGAGCGGTCGCTGTCAGACGCCCGACTCGGTGGCTGTCCGGGGACTCGAGAAGGTGGCCGAGTCACGCGTGCGCAGCGAGTTGGGACTGACGCCGGGCACGGCCCTCAACTTTCCGACATTGCAGCGCGCCCTCAAGGCGCTCTACGCGCTCAACCTGTTCGACGACGTCGAGATCGGCTGTGATCTCGAGTCGGTCCCGGGCAAGGTGCTCACGATCGTGACGGTGCGCGAACGGCCGATGCTCGGCGACGTGAAGGTCGTGGGGCCGCAGGCGGTCTCGGAGCGGTCGGTGCGCGACAAGATCGATCTCCTCATCGGGCGCCCGGTCGATCCGCTGCAGGTGGCGCGCGGCAAGGCGCGCATCGATTCGACGTATGAGGCGGCGGGGTACTATCTCGCGCGCGTGACGGTGGACACGGTCGTGATGGAGGATGGGCGCTACGCGCTCACCTATCGCATCGACGAAGGACGTCGCCTGGCGATCTCGGGCATCGACATCGTCGGCAACAAGTCCGTGAAGGAGAAGGACGTGGTCGGGGCCATGAAGACGCGTCCCGAAGGCTTCTGGTGGTTTCGCAAGGGCGACTTCGACGAGGACAAGTACGTCGGGGACCTCGGTGAGCGCATCCCGGGATTGTTCTCGCGGCTCGGCTTTGTCGACATGCGCATCACGCAGGACACGCTGATCGTCGACCGCGAGAAGGGCAAAGGGCTGGTGCGCGTCGGCGTGGAGGAGGGCCCGCGGTATCGCGTCGGCACCTTCGAGATCGCGGGCAATCGGCGCTTCCCCACGTCGGAGCTCCGCAAGTTCTATCCGTTCGAGGGGTACGACCCGACGCTGACCCAGCGCGTGATGGGGCTGATCAAGCGTGAGGCGGCGGCGCCCGAGGGCGTCTTCGACCAGCAGAAGTGGGATGACGCGCTCGACAAGGTCAACAACGAGTACCGCAACAACGGCTACCTGTACGCCCAGGTGCGGCCGGTGGTCGAGCGGCGTTTCGAGGGGGCCGACTCGGTGCCGACGGTCAACCTGCGCTGGGAGATCGACGAGAAGAGCCCGGCGATCGTGAACCGCATCGACATCGTGGGCAACGACTTCACGAACGAAGAGTGCATCCGCCGACAGATCTTCGTCGTGCCGGGCGCTCCGTTCAGCCAGCAGGCGCTCATTCGCAGCTACCAGAGCATCGGCAACCTGAAGTTCTTCGAAGAGCCGCTGCCGTTTCCCGATTCGCGCGCCATCAATGACCAGGGTGACGTCGACATCGTGTTTCGCGTGAAGGAGAAGCGCACCGGCAGCGTGAACTTCGGCGCGTCGATGGGGCAGGGAGGCGTGGGCTTCGGCGGCTTCATCGGCCTCGAGCAACCCAACCTGTTCGGCAACTGCAAGCAGGGGCGCCTCAATTGGCAGTACGGGCGCTTCTTCAACGACTTCACGGCGACCTACACCGACCCGGCACTCAAGGGGACGCGCACGTCGGGGGCGTTCAGCGCCTACCGGACGCAGTCGCGTTTCGTGATCGGCAACCTGGGCCAGAACATCCGCACCGGTGGCCAGCTCCGTTTCGGCTTTCCGGTGCCGTGGTCCTACTTCTCGACGGTGTCGCTGTCGTACAACGGCGAGTCGGCGACCTTCACGTCAGGGCAGGTCGCGGGGGGCTGTCAGCGGAACTGCTTCCGGTCGAACATCGGCCTGGGCTACCAGTACGACACGCGCGTCGACATGCCCTTCGCCACCCAGGGCTCGCTGCGGTCCGTGAACACCGACTTCA
Source organism: Gemmatimonadota bacterium (assembly GCA_020161135.1). Lineage (GTDB taxonomy): Bacteria > Gemmatimonadota > Gemmatimonadetes > Gemmatimonadales > Gemmatimonadaceae > Gemmatimonas. Next base: position 270,514 of record JAIUOB010000003.1, read on the forward strand.
GCGGCGGCCTGCTGGGCGGGACGGTCAACTTCCAGCGCGTCGAGACGGAAATGCGCTCGTACGCCCTGCTGGGGCAGCTGGGCGGCGGGACGCCGGGGTCGCAGCCGGTCAAGTTCACGCTGGGGCTGACCACCCGCGCCGGTGCGCTCTTCGGCAACTCGGGGCCCTTCTTCTTCCAGCAGCAGTTCGCGGTCGGTGGCGTGATGTTCGGGCAGATGCTGCGCGGCTACCCGGAGTTCTCGATCACCCCGGTCGGGTTCAACCCGACGACGGACCAGTACCGGTCGGACCCGGCCTCGTTCGGCAACGCCTTCTTGACCACCACGGGCGAGCTGGGCGTGCGGTTCAACCAGATGTTCTATTTCAACGTCTTTGCCGACGCCGGCAACAACTGGGCATCGGCCCGGCAGATCAATCCGACCCGCCTCTTCCGTTCGGCCGGATTCGGGGTATCTACTGTGACGCCCCTCGGCCCGCTCGGGCTCGATATGGCGTACGGGTTCGATCGGACGAAGGTGGACGTGGTGACCGGTCGGATCGTGAAGGACCCGCGCTGGCAGTTCCATTTCCGGCTCGGCCAGCTCTTTTAACCAGGACTCTCCCATGCGTGTACTCAGCCTGATCGGCGCTTGCGCCACCCTGCTGGCGGTTCCCGCCGTCGCGTCTGCCCAGGGGCAGAAGTTCGCGTTCGTGAACTCCCAGGCCATCCTGGCCAGCGCGCCGGGGCGTGCCGACGCCGAGGCGCAGTTCGAGAAGGACATGACGTCCGTTCGGGCGCAGATGACCAAGCTCCAGGACTCGCTGAACGCGCTCAATGAGCAGTTCGCGAAGGAGGAGGTGTCGCTGTCGCCGGCCGCCAAGGAGGCGCGCCTCAAGACGCTGCGTGAGAAGGAGTCCACCTGGCAGCAGCAGGCCCAGAAGCTCCAGGAGCAGGCCCAGACGCGTCAGGAAGAGCTGATGGCGCCGATCATGGAGAACGTGCGCAAGGTGCTCGACGACGTGCGGGCCGAGGGCGGCTACTCGTTCATCTTCGACGTGGCGGCGGGTGCGTTCATCGTCGCCGCGGACAAGAACCTCGACATCACCGACCGGGTGTTGGCGAAGCTGCGCCTCAGCGCGCCCAAGGCGGCCGCGCCGAAGCCGGCGGGACCGGCCGCCGCGCCGGCAGGGCTGTCGACGAAGAAGCCACCCACGGCGTGACCGCGCCCGCAGGACACGCGGACACAGCAGTAGTCGGCGGTGACGGGCAGGCGCCCCTCACCGCCGCTGCCGTTGCGGCCCATGTCGGTGGCCGGCTCATCGGGGATGGCGCCGTCGTCGTCACGGGGATTGCACCCCTCGACCGGGCAGGGCCGAGCGACCTGAGCTTCCTGGCCCACTCGCGCTATCAGGGGTGGTTCACCGGCACGAGGGCCGGCGTGGTGCTGGTCGGCCCCGGGTTTGAGCAGGCCGAGGGGGCGTCCGGTGCGACGCGCGTTGTGGTCGAGAAGCCGGTGGATGCGATGGTGTCGCTCCTCGCACGCTTCCACCGACCGGTGGCGCGGAGCGGAGCGGTGCATCCGACCGCGGTCGTCTCGCCTTCGGCGCGTCTCGGCCGCGGTGTCTCCGTCGATGCAAACGCGGTGGTGGGCGATGACGTCGAGATCGGGGAAGGGAGCTGGATTGGCGCTGGAGTGAGCATCGGCGCCGGTAGCCGGGTGGGGCGCGATGTGCAGCTCTTCCCGAACGCAGTGGTCTATCCGTGGTGCGAGCTGGGAGACCGGGTGGTGCTGCATGCCGGGGCGCAGGTGGGCCGCGAGGGCTTCGGGTTCGTGCCGCAGGGTGGGCGCGCGGTGCGCATTCCGCACATCGGGCGCTGCGTGCTCGAGCACGACGTCGAACTGGGCGCGAACTCCTGCATCGATCGCGGCAGCGTGGACGACACGATCATCGGCGCCGGCACCAAGATCGACAGTCTCGTGCACATCGCGCACAACGTGCGGGTGGGGCGCGGCTGCTTCATGGCCGCGCTCGTGGGGATCGCCGGTTCCACGCGCATTGGTGATGGCGTGCAGATCGGCGGGCAGGTGGGCATCAAGGGACACCTGACCATCGGCGCCGGGGCCACGATCGCCGCGCAGGCGGGCGTCTTCGGTGACGTGCCGGCCGGCGAGACCTGGTCGGGCTATCCCGCGCGGCCGCACAAGGAGCAGTTGCGGGCTCAGGCCGCGCTGGCGCGCCTCGCGCGCGTCGCGCGGCCGCTCGAACAGCTGGTGTCACCCGCCACGGAGCCGGGCGCATGATCGCGCCGGTGACGAGCAGTGCGAGCGGCGCCGCGCCGCTGCATGCGGCGTCCGGGCGACGCACGATTGGCGCGACGGCGTCGGTGGAGGGCGTCGGCTTGCATCTCGGGCTGCCGTGCCGGTTGGAGTTCCGGCCGGCGGCCTCTGGGAGCGGCATCCAGTTCCGTCGCATCGACCTGCCCGACGCACCGCTGATTCCCGCGCGCGTCGAGGTGGCCGTGGAAGCGGAGCGTCGCACGCAACTCGGCACCGGGGCGGCGGCGCTGCACACGGTGGAGCACGTGCTGGCGGCGGTCGGCGGGCTCTCGATCGACGATCTCGAGATCGCGATGGATGGTCCCGAGCCGCCGATTCTCGACGGCAGCGCGGCCCCGTTCCTGGCGGCGCTGCAGGCGGCGGGGGTGGTCACGCAGCCGGGGCGTCCGGAGTGGCTGGTGCTGCGCAAGTCGATTCGCGTGGTGGACGGGGAGTCGGTGTACGAGGCGCATCCGGCGCTGGGTCTCATGCTGGATGTCGCGATCGATTTTCCGCATCCGCTCATCGGTGCGCAGCGCGGCTGCTGGATGGTGGGAGAGCGCCTCTTCCGTGAGGAGCTCGCGCCCGCCCGCACGTTCGGCTTCGTGCACGAAGTGGACGCCCTGCGGGCGAAGGGGTTGATTCAGGGGGCCTCGACGGCGAATGCCGTGGTCCTCGATGGGGCCGGGGTGGTGGACACGACCCTGCGCTGGCCCGATGAGTTCGTCCGTCACAAGGCGCTCGATTGCGTGGGAGATCTCGTGCTCGCCGGTGGGCGAGTGCGGGCGCGCATCGTCGCCCACAAGCCCAGTCACCGGGGCACCGTCGCGCTCGTGCGCGCGCTCGTGCACCATGCGGTCCGGGAGTCTGCCGTGTATTCGATCGATGACATCATGCAGGTGCTGCCGCACCGCTATCCGTTCCTGCTCGTGGACCGCATCCTCGAGCTCGAGGAAGGCAAGCGGATTGTCGGGCTGAAGAACGTCACCATCAACGAGCCCTTCTTCCAGGGGCACTTTCCCGGGCATCCGATCATGCCCGGGGTGCTGATCGTCGAGGCCATGGCGCAGGTGGGTGGCATGCTGCTCATGCGCACCGTGCAGGACCCGACGACGAAGGTCGTGTACTTCATGACGCTCGACAACGTGAAGTTCCGGCGTCCCGTGAAGCCGGGGGACCAGCTGCGCTTCGAGCTCGAGGTCACGCAGATGCGTGGCGCCATCTGCCGGATGCGCGGCGTGGCGTATGTCGACGGGCAAGTGGCCACCGAGGCGGAGATGGCGGCGACCATTCGCGACCGATGAGCGCCGTGACGAGCGTTCGCATCCATCCGTCGGCGCTGGTCGATCCGTCGGCCGAGCTGGGCAACGATGTCGAGATCGGCCCATGGGTGATCGTGGGTTCGCAGTGCACGATCGGAGACGGCAGCAAGCTGGCGGCCCGCTCGGTGCTCGAGCGCAATGTACGGCTGGGCGCGCGCGTGCAGGTCGGCATCGGCGCGGTGCTCGGCGGCGACCCGCAGGACCTCAAGTATCGGGGCGAGGAGACGTGGGTCGAGATCGGCGATGAGACGACGATCCGGGAGTACGCCACGGTGAATCGTGGCACCGCGCATTCGATCACCACGCGGGTGGGGCAGCGCTGCTTCCTGATGAGCTACGTGCACCTCGCGCACGACTGCGCGCTGGGCGATGGCGTGATCATCTCGAACGGCACACAGCTCGCGGGCCACGTGCACGTCGAGGATCGTGCGACAATCTCCGGGCTGTGCGCGGTGCACCAGTTCGCGCGCATCGGCAAACATGCCTTCATCGGCGGCTGCTCACGCGTGGCGCAGGACGTGCCCCCGTATGTGCGGGCCGTGGGCAATCCGATCAAGCTGTTCGGCCTCAACACGGTCGGCCTGCAGCGTAGCGGCTTCGACGACGGGGTGCTGCGGGCGCTCAAGTCGGCGTATCGATTCTGCTTCCGTTCGGACCTCAACCTCTCGCAGGGCGTGGAGAAGGCGCGTGCCGAAGTGGAGGCGCTGCCGGAAGTGGACCACTTCCTGAGCTTCATCGAGGCGAGCCAGCGCGGGGTGGGCTTCTGAGCGCCTCGCCCGATCGACTCGGCTTCGACAAGGTGAGCGCACCGCGCATCGGCGTGGTCGGTGCGGGTGGGCTGGGCGTGCACCACGTGCGCATCCTGCGCGACCTGTGCGGCGATCGCTTCGTCGGGTTCGTCGACGAGAATCCCGCGCGGGCGGCGGAGGTGGCGACGCAGCATCGCGTGACCGCGTGGCCGTCGCTCGATGCCCTGCTGGACGAGGTCGACGCCGTGTCGGTGGTGGTCCCGACCACGGCGCACCACGCGGTGGCGTCGCGCGCGCTCGCGCGGGGCAAGCACGTCTTCGTCGAGAAGCCGTTCACGGTGACGCTCGAGGAGGCCGATGACCTGCTCGCGCAGGCTGCCGCTGCGGGCGTGCTGGTGCAGGTGGGGCACGTGGAGCGATTCAACCGTGCCGTGCGCGCCGCGTTGCCCTACGTGGACCAGCCACGCTTCATAGAGAGCGACCGCCTGGCGCCGTTCAATCCGCGTGGCGCCGACGTCGCGGTGGTGCTCGACCTGATGATCCACGACCTCGACCTCGTGCACACGCTTGTGGGCGCACGCGTGGAATCCGTGCAGGCCATGGGGATGCCGGTGCTCACGCCGTCGGTGGACATCGCCAACGCCCGGCTCACGTTCGCCAACGGCGCCGTGGCGAACATCACGGCAAGCCGCGTGTCGCGCGAGCGACTGCGCAAGCTGCGCCTCTTCCAGCGCAGCGGCTATCTCTCCCTCGACCTCGCGGCCGGCACGGGGGAGTACCTCCGGCTGCGCGGCGACTTCGACCCGGCTGCGCTGGCCCGTGCGCCGCGCGCGCTGGAGGACTTCGTCGAGCGGGTGCCGCTCGAGGCGCCCGAGGCGGAACCACTGGTCATGGAGCTCACGCAGTTCCTGGGCGCGATTCTCGGGCGCAATCCGGTGGCGGTGACGGGCGAAGAGGGGCGCGATGCGCTCGAGGCTGCGCTCCGGATCGTCGCGTCGATCGAGACGGCTGCGGGGCGGCTCCGCAACGACGACCTTGCGCGTGTCCACGCCGCATCGGCACGGACGCATCGTGCGTGAGGTGATGTTCGTCGCCGGCGAAGCGTCCGGCGACCTGCACGCGGGCAAGGTGGCGGAGGCGTTGCGCGCGCTCGTGCCCGGCGTGGCGATGAGTGGTGTGGGCGGCGGGCACATGCGCGCGGCCGGCGTGGAGATCCTCGAGGACGTCGAACAGCTCGCGGTGATGGGCTTCGTCGAGGTGCTGGCACACGTGCCCAAGCACTGGGCGTTGCTGCGCCGGCTGCGCGCACGCATGGCAACGGGCCGGGTGGGACTTGTCGTGCTCCTCGACTACCCCGGGTTCAACCTGAAGGTGGCCGACGCCGCGCATGCGTTGGGGATCCCCGTGCTGTACTACATCACGCCGCAGGTGTGGGCGTGGGGCGCGAAGCGCCTGCCGGTGCTGGCGCGGCTCGTGCGGCGCGCCGCGTGCATCCTGCCGTTCGAGGAGCCGCTGCTGCGGCAGCACGGCATCGACGCGACGTTCGTGGGGCATCCGCTGCTCGATCGCGCGCAGGACATGCCGACGCCCGAGGCGGCGCGCGCACAGCTCGGACTCGACCCGGTGCGGCCAGTGCTGGCGGTGTTCCCCGGCAGTCGACGCGCGGAGATCGCGCGGCATCTCTCCCCGTTCCTCGCGGCAGCGCAGGCCGTGGTGACGCAACGTCCCGAGGTGCAGGTGGTGGTGAGCGTGGCGCCGACGGTGCACATCGACGCCTCTGCGTCGCCGTATCCGTTGGTGCGTGGCGCGTCGTTCGTGGTGCAGCGCGCGGCCACCGCGGGGCTGCTCAAGAGCGGCACCAACACGCTCGAGGCGGCCGTGGCGGGCCTGCCGCACGTGATCGGCTATGCGACCAATCCCATCACCTACGCCATCGCGCGCCGTGTCGTGCGCATCCCGCATATCGGCCTCGTGAACGTGGTGGCCGAGCGCGAGGTGTCGCGCGAGTTCGTGCAGGAGGCGTTCGTGCCGGGCGTCGTGGCGTCGGCGCTGATGCCCCTGCTGGATGCACGGAGCGAGGCGCGCGCGCACGCGCTGGCGGGATTGGCCGACGTGCGCGGTCGACTGGGGACGCCCGGCGCATCGGCGCGTGTCGCGCAGATGATCGCCGAGATGCTGGCGTCGTGAGGGGCCCGTGACTGCCCCCGACGGGCCCGCGCCGCGCGCCGCGCTGGATTGGCGCACGCGCGTGGTCATCCGGCTCGGCGGTCTGCTCGTGCGAGCGCTGTCGGCCACCTGGCGCTATCGCATCGTGGGGACCGAGGCGCTGCTGGCGCGTGCACCGCGTACGGACCCCGTCGTCTTCGCGCTGTGGCACGGACAGATGCTCCCCGCCTTGTGCGGCCATCGCTTCCGCACCGGGGTGCTCATCAGTGAGCACAAGGACGGTGAGGTGATCGCCCGCATCGTGGCGTTGTTCGGGATGTTCAGTGTGCGCGGCTCCTCGTCGCGCGGTGGGGCGCGTGCGCTGCTCGAGGCGTCGCGCGTGATTCGCGATGGACTCGACATGGCGTTCACGCCGGACGGGCCACGTGGGCCGCGGCACAGCTGGGCGCCGGGCGCGCTGCTGCTGTCGCATCGCAGCGGTGCGCCGATCGTGTTCATCGTCGCGCATGCCGCGCGGGTGTGGCGCCTGCGGAGCTGGGATGGGTTCGAGATCCCGAAGCCGTTCACACGCGTGACCGTGCTGTACGACGCGCCGCGACAGGTGACGGCGGCCGATGCGCGTGAGGCGGCGGAACAGACGGACGCGTACGCGGCGGCGATGCTCGATGCACTGGCGCGTGTGCGCGCCATGGGCGAGGCGCGGTGACCGGCGCCGGCGGGCTGCGCGGCGTTGCGGCCTGGGTGTGGGAGCACGACTCGGCGTCGGCGCGTGCAGCGCGTGTGGCGCTGTCGCCGTTGGCGATGCTCTTTGGCGCCATGGCTCGCGGGCGTGTCGCGCGCATCGAGCCGCAGCCGACGCCGATCCCGGTCCTGTCGGTGGGTAACCTCTCGGTCGGCGGCACCGGCAAGACGCCCATGGCCTCGTGGTTCGCGCGCGCGCTGCAGGACCGCGGTGCGCGCCCGGCGCTGGTGTTACGGGGCTATGGCGATGACGAGTGGCGCGTGCATGAGCTGCTCACGCCGGCCGTGCCGGTGTTGCGCGGGCGGGAGCGTGCGGAGAGTCTCCGTCGCGCGGTCGCGATGGGGTGCGATGTTGCGGTGCTCGACGATGGCTTCCAGCATCGGCAGGTGGCACGCGTCTCCGATGTGGTGCTCGTGAGCGCCGACCGATGGCCGCACCGGCTGCGTCTGCTGCCGGCCGGCCCCTACCGTGAACCGCTCTCCGCCCTGGGCCGTGCGAGCGCCGTCGTGGTCACGGTCAAGGCGGCGCCGCCCGCGGTGGTGCAGGCCACCGTCGATGCGCTCGCCGCGGTGGTGCCCGCCGACCGACTCGCCGTCGTGCAACTGCGTCCGGATGCCCTCGTCCCGGTGATCGGCGCGGCGGAGGCCGCGGGTGCGACGTCGCCGGCGCGGCCCCGCGTGTCGGCGCCCCTCGCGACGTTGGCTGGGGAGGCGGTCGCGGTGGTGACGGCCATTGCGGACAGCGATGCCTTCGCGCGTCAACTGATTGGGGGTGGGGCGCGGGTGACCGTGCACCACCGGTTCCCGGATCATCACGCTTTTGACGCGGCGGACGTCGCGCGCGTGTCGACGGCGTTACATGGCGCCGGTCGCGTAGTCTGTACACTCAAGGACGCCGTCAAGCTGGGCCCCCTGTGGCCTCGCGCGGCGGCGCCCCTTTGGTATGTTTCCCAGACCGTTGTGGTCGAGCGAGGCGCCGAGGTCCTGGCACGGGAGTGTGACCGGGTACTGGTGGCGCGCGCGACCGCGGTTCCCACCGCCGGCTGAGCCCGGCTCCCTCAGACTCCCCGCCTCATGGCCCTCGATCTTCTTCGCCTGCCGACGGACAGCATCGTCCGTCCGGACAAGGATCGGTTCCTGCACGAAGAGAACCCGTTTGAAGCGATGATGTCCCGCTTCGACCGTGCCGCCGAGCTGCTCGACCTCGAGCCCGGCATCTACAAGATCCTCCGCAATCCCGAGAAGCAGCTCATCGTGTCCGTGCCCATCACCATGGACAACGGCGACGTCGAAGTGTTCACCGGGTATCGCGTGCTGTACAACACGTCGCGCGGGCCCGCCAAGGGCGGCATCCGTTTCGACATGAACGTCACGCTCGAAGAGGTGAAGGCCCTCGCGGCGTGGATGACGTGGAAGTGCGCCGTGGTGAACCTCCCGTTCGGTGGCGCCAAGGGCGGCGTCATCTGCGACCCGCTCTCCATGAGCGTCGGGGAGCTCGAGCGCGTCACGCGCCGCTACACGGCCGGCATCATCTCGCTGCTCGGTCCCGACACCGACGTGCCTGCGCCCGACGTGAACACCAACGAGCGGGTGATGGCGTGGGTGATGGACACGTACTCGATGCACGTCGGCCGAACGGAGAATGCGGTCGTCACCGGGAAGCCGGTGGAAATGGGTGGCTCGCTCGGTCGTCGTGAGGCGACGGGGCGCGGGTGCATGCTGGTCACGCGTGAGGCGTTGACGCACCTCGGCATGCAGATGCAGGGCGCCACGGTCGCGGTGCAGGGCTTTGGCAATGTTGGCTCGACGGCCGCCACCCTGATGGCCGCCGAAGGGTGCAGCATCATCGGCATCTCCGACCGCACCGGCGCGTACTACAACGCGAAGGGCATCGACGTCGCGGCGGCCAACGCCCACGTGCGGCAGCACCGGACGCTCGAAGGCTTCACCGGCGGCGATCCGATCGACGCGGAGGAGCTGCTGACGCTCGAGGTGGATGTCCTGGTGCCGGCGGCGCTGGAGAACGTCATCACGACGAAGAATGCGCCGAAGATCCGCGCCAAGGTCATCTGCGAAGGCGCGAACGGGCCGACGACCGCGGGCGCCGACCCGATCCTCGACGAAAAGGGGATCTTCGTCATCCCCGACATCCTGGCCAACGCTGGCGGCGTCACGGTGTCGTACTTCGAGTGGGTGCAGGACCGCATGGGCTACTTCTGGTCGGAAGCAACGGTCAACGAGCGCCTTGCCGACATCATGACGCGGAGCTTTGCGGACGTGCTGCAGCTCTCGAAGCAGCACAAGGTGAACATGCGCACGGCGGCCTACATGCTGTCGATCAGTCGTGTGGCCACCGTGCATCGCCTGCGCGGCATCTACGCCTGACGCTGGCGGCTCCAGGCGAGCGCGCGCCGCGTGCGCATCCTGCTGCTGGTGGTCGGCCGTCCCCGTGCCGCGGGTGTGGCCGAGGCCATCCGGGAGTACGAAACGCGCGCGGCGCGCTATTGGCCGCTGGACGTTGTGGAAGTGAAGGAGGAGCCGGGGCGCGGGCTGTCGTCGGACGTGGTCCGCCAGCGCGAGGGCGAACGGCTGCTGGCGCGCGTGCCGGCCGGCGCGACGGTGGTGGCCTGCGATCCCGGCGGGCGCAGTATGGATTCGGAGGCGTTCGCGGGCTGGCTCCGTGGTGCGCAGGAGCGGGCGCAGGATGTCGCACTGGTCATCGGCGGTGCCCATGGCCTGGACGACGCGGTGCGGACGGCGGCCGCGCTGCGGCTCTCACTGGCGCCGTGGACGCTCCCTCACGAGGTTGCACGCCTGGTGTTGGCCGAACAGGTCTATCGCGCGGGCACGATCGTGCGCGGTGAACCGTACCACAAGTAGCGGACCGACGGGCCGCCACGGGTCGAGAACGATGCTCTTTGGGAAGGCGTGAGGACGACGGTGGCAGACCGACCGGCCGACGAAGGGGTGACCATCCGCAGCGTCTCACTGGGAGGCAGTGCGCTCTCGGTGGCGGCTCAGCGTGGCGCGCTCCCGCAGTGGTATACACGATGTCCGGTGGGCGCCGACGGCTGGCGTGCCCACGCGCAGCAGGTGCGCGACACGCACGGTGCCGAGTGGCTCGCACCGCTTGCGCCGGCCTTCGCCGCAACCGGCGCCGCCGCGGAGCGTCTGCAACGGGCGGCGGCCGGCGGGATTGTCGTCACCACGGGGCAACAGCCCGGGCTCTTCGGTGGGCCGCTGTACACCTTCAGCAAGGCGATGAGCGCGTTGGCGCTCGCGGACGCGCTCGAAGCCGCAACGGGCATACCGGTCGCGCCGGTCTTCTGGGCCGCAACCGATGACGCGGATTGGGCGGAGTCAGCCAGCACCCACGTCGTGGGTGCGCGCGGTCTCGAGCGGCTCGCGCTGGAGGGCCCCCCCACCGATGGCGTCGCACTGTCCGAAGTGCGACTCGGTGACCTGTCTGCCGCGCGGGCCGCGCTCGCTGCGGCGTGTGGATCCGCGGCCCACGCGCGCGTGCTGCAGGCCGTGGACGCCGCCTATGTTCCGCAGGCGACGATCGGCGCAGCATACGTGCAGTTGCTGCGCGCCTGCTTCGAGCCGCTCGGCATCGCCGTCCTCGATGCGTCGCACGTCGCAGTGCGCCGCGCCGCCGATCCGTTCCTACGCGACGCCCTGCGCAAGGCGCCGGCTGTGCGTGAGGCACTGCGTGCGCGCACGACGGCGATCGAGGCGGCGGGATATGCGCCGCAGGTCGAACTCGTCGACGCGCTGTCGAATGTGTTCGTCTCGACCGTCGAGAGCGACCAGACGGGCGTCCGGCGAGTCCGCACGCGCGTGCCCATCGCACGCGCCGAGGCGACCGCGCGGGAGGCCGAGGTCGGTGCGCTCGGTGCGAATGTGCTGTTGCGCCCGGTGCTCGAACGCGCATTGCTGCCGACGGCCTGCTACGTGGCGGGCCCCGGTGAGTACGCCTACTTCGCGCAGGTCTCGAGTGTGGCCGAGGCGTTGGCCAGCGCAGCACCACTCGCGGTGCCACGCTGGGCCGGCGAAGTGCGTCCACCCGATGTGGACGCCCGCCTCGAGCGTCTGGGACTCGCCGAGGCGCAGTTGTTCGATGCCCATACGGCAGAGCAGGCGGTGGCGCGTCGGCACATGGATGACACCACGGCCGACCAGCTCGAACGTCTGCGTGTCACACTCGAGGCGCAAATGGCCGCGCTGATTGATACCCTGGCGAACGACGGGGGGCCGGTCGCGCCAGCCGTGGCCGAAGGGCTCGCACGAGACGTCGCCGCGCGCCTCGATCGGTTCGAGCGGCGGCTGTTGGCCGGCGTGAAGCGACGTGAGGTCGAGGCGATGCGGGAGATCGCCGTGCTGCGCGCCTACGTGCGTCCACATGGGCAGTCGCCGGAGCGGGTGCTCAACGCGATCCCGTTCCTCGCACGTTTTGGTCCCGACGTGTTGCTCGCCATGCGCGATGCGGCAGCGGGACACGCCCGACGCCTCATCGAGCAGGGGATCGTCGAGCCGCAACCGGCGGGCCACGGAGCCGTCGCCGCCTCGTGAGCACCCCGACCGGTGGCCGCGCTGCGGTCGTGGTCGGTGCCGGCATTCTCCTGAGTCGGCTCGTCGGGCTGCTGCGTCAGACGGCGTTTGCGCACTTCCTGGGCGCCGGCGTCGCCTCGGATGCGTACAACGCAGCGTTCAAGATTCCGAACGCCGTCCGCAACCTGCTCGGTGAAGGGACGCTTTCGGCGAGCTTCGTGCCGGTCTACAGCGGCCTGTTGGCGCGTGGTGACGAACGCGGCGCGCGCGCACTGGCAAACGCGGTGCTCGGTCTGCTGCTGGCTGCCGTGGCGGTGCTCACGCTGCTGGGCATTGCGGCGGCGCCGTGGCTCACACGCGCGCTGACCCTGGGGTTCGCACCGGAGACCGCGGAGCTCACCACGCGCCTCACGCGCGTGCTGTTTCCGATGACGGGACTGATGGTGCTGAGTGGGTGGTGCCTCGGCGTCCAGAACTCACATCGACGCTTCTTCTGGAGCTACGCCAGCGCCGCGCTCTGGTCGCTCGCGCAGATCGTGCTGTTGCTCGTGGGTGGGCCGCGCGCGCCGGACACGGTGACGCTGGCGGAGTGGCTGGCGTGGGCGACCCTGGCGGGCGCGCTGTTGCAGGTGGGCGCGCAGGTCCCCGAGGTATGGCGGCTGTCGCACCCGATTCGCCCAAGCCTCGATCGCGCCGCCAGCGGCGTGACGCAGGTGCTGCGCAACGTCGGGCCGGTCGTGACGGCGCTCGGCGTCGTGCAGGTCTCGTCGTTCATCGACCTGCAGATTGCCTCGTTCCTGCCCACGGGCGCGGCGACGAACATCGGGTACGCGAACACGCTGGCATTGCTGCCGGTTTCGCTATTCGGCGTGTCCGTGGCGGCGGCCGCGCTGCCGGAGTTCTCGCGCGACTCTGCGTCGCAGACACTCGATGTGCTGCGTGAGCGGCTCCGTGGTGGCTGGCAGCGCATCCTCTTCTACATCGTGCCGAGCGCCGCAGCGTTCATCCTGTTCGGCGACTACTGCGTGGGCCTGCTGTATCGCAGTGGTCGGTTCGGCGCCGCCGAGCAGCGCGTGGTCCAGGTTACGCTGGCCGCCTACGCGGTCGGCCTCGTCAGCTTTGGTTCGGTCAAGCTGCTCGGCTCGGTGTACTACGCGCTGCAGGACTACCGCACACCGCTTCGTGCGTCGGTGGCCAGTATCATCACGTCTGCCCTTGCCGCCGCCGCCATCGCCATGCCCCTGCGACACGACGCCTACGCGGTCGCCGGCATTGCCCTCGGTTCCGCCCTCGGTTCGTACGTCAACCTCAGCGTGCTCGTGCGGGGGCTGCGCGCGCGGCTGGGACCGTTGTACACGCCCGCGATGTGGGCGGGCACGCGGCGAATCGTCGTGTCGGCCGTTGTGGCCGGCGCGGTGGGATGGGGCGCGCGCGTCATGCAGGTGTCGATGTGGCCCACCATGCACCCGCGTGTGGCTGCTGGGCCGGTACTCGCCGTGTTCGGCGTTACGTACCTGCTCACGGCGTGGGCGATGGGATCGGGCGAGGCCGCACGGTGGCTGCGGCTCGCGCCGCGTCGCCGACACGACGTGACCAGCGGCTAGCGCGCCATGTCCGACGAGACGATGCGCCCTGTCGCGCCCGACGTGGCCATCCGCGCCGACACGCCGGCGGTGTTGATGCCCGATGACGACTGGACGCAGGCGGCGCTCGCGCGCGGCCTGCCTCCGCATGTGGCGCAGAAGCTGCCGCACCTGCCGGACTCGCCCGGCGTGTACCTGTGGAAGGACGCGCAGGGCACGGTGCTGTACGTGGGCAAGGCCAAGCGGCTGCGCGCGCGGGTCCGCAGCTACTGGGCGCAGGACCACGAGGCGAGTCCGAAGACGCGCGGCCTGTTGCGCAAGGTGGCCGACCTCGAGACGATCGTGGTGCCGAGCGAGGCGCACGCGCTGATCCTCGAGGCCACGCTCATCAAGGAGTACCACCCGCGCTTCAACATCGCGCTTCGGGATGACAAGTCGTATCCGTACATCAAGGTCACGGTGCAGGAGCCGTTCCCACGTGTGCTGGTCACGCGCCGCCTGCTCGACGACGGCGCCCGCTATTTCGGCCCGTACACCGATGTCGGCGCGATGCGCCGTGCACTCAACGTCGTCAAGCGCATCTTCACCGTGCGCTCCTGTCACTACGCGTTGCCGCGGGAAGCGCCCGAGCGACCGTGCCTCGACTACTTCATCAAGCGGTGCAAGGCGCCGTGCGTCGGGTATCAGTCGGCCGCAGACTATCGCGCGATGATCGACGAGGTGGTCTGGTTCCTCGAGGGGCGGACCAGTGACGTGGTGCGGCATGTGCGCAGCCGCATGCTGGAGGCCTCGGAGCGGCTCGACTTCGAGACGGCCGGTGAGCTGCGCGATGCGCTGCGCCATCTCGAACGCATGGAGGAGCCGACGGTCGTGCTCGAGGTGGAGGGCGGTGACCGCGACGTCGTCGGCTACGCGCGCGATGGCGAGGACGCCTGCGTGGTGCTGCTGCGCGTGCGCGGCGGCAAGCTGCTGGCCCGCGAACACCGGCTGCTCGAGCACGCCGAAGGCGAGGACGACGGCGCGGTGCTCGGCGCGTGCCTCGTGCAGTGGTATCGGACCATCGAGGGACGGGCACCCGACCTGCTGGTCCCGTTCGACGTGCCGGAGCGGGAGGCACTGGAAGCGTCCCTCGACGGCACACGATTACGCGTGCCGCAGCGCGGGCCGCGGCGCGCGCTTGTGGACCTGGCCGACCAGAACGCCCGGCACCTGCTCGAGGAATTCAAGCTGGCGGCTCTCGAAGCCGACGAGCGTGCCGCAGATCCGGTCTACGAACTGCAGCGCGAGCTCGGGCTCGCACGTCTGCCGCGCTCGCTCGTGTGCTTCGACATCTCGCACGCACAGGGCACGGACGTGGTGGCCAGCGCCGTCTGGTTCGAGAACGCGCGTCCAAAGCGCGCCGAGTATCGCAAGTTCCGCATCAAGGTGTTCGAGGGGAACGACGACTTCCGCTCGATGCACGAAGTCGTCACACGCTACTTCCGTCGGCGTCTCGATGAGGGTAAGCCACTCCCCGATCTGGCGGTGATCGACGGTGGGAAGGGGCAGCTCGGCATGGCGCGCACCGCCCTCGACGAGGTCGGTGTGCAGGGCATGGGCCTCATCAGCCTGGCCAAGAAGGACGAGGAGATCTTCCTCCCCGACCGCCCCGATCCCGTGCGCCTGCCGCGACGGTCGCCCGCGTTGCGCATGCTGCAGCAGGCACGTGACGAAGCGCATCGGTTCGCCGTGACCTTCCAGCGCCAGAAGCGCGCCGCACGTACCATCACGTCCGAGCTGCTGCAGATTCCCGGCATCGGGCCGTCCAAGCGACGCGCGCTGCTGCACGTGTTCGGGAGCGTGCAGGGCGTGCGTGACGCGACGCTCGAGCAGGTGGCCGCAGTGCCGGGCTTCGGCATCGCCACGGCGCGTCGCGTGCATGAGGCGCTCGGCGTGCCGGTGCCGCCGGCGCTTGGCGACGCTGCGACCCCCGCGCCCGAATCGGCCCCGACCCCGCTCGACGCGTCACCCGAGTCGTCCACCGTCCCACCACCCGATTCATCCGACGAACCATGACCGCGCCCACCTGGACGCTGCGCTGTTCCTCCTGCGATACCGCCGCGGCCGTCGCCGGCGCTTCGGTGTGCGCCGCCTGCGGGCAACCGCTGTTCGCCCGCTATGCGCCCGTTCCCGCAGGCACGGCCCTGGCCGCGCGTTGGGACATGTGGCGCTACGCGCCTTTCCTTCCGCTCACGCCGGGCGAGAGCCCGGTGTCACTGGGGGAGGGGCTGACGCCGCTCATCGACGCGCCCGCGCTGGCTGCGCAAGTCGGTGTGCGGCGGCTGCGCATCAAGGACGAGGGACAGAATCCCACCGCGTCCTTCAAGGCGCGCGGCATGGCCGCCACCGTCACGCGGGCCCGGGCGGCCGGCGTACCGGGGCTCGTGGTACCGACCGCCGGGAACGCCGGCGCGGCACTCGCGGCCTACGGGGCCGCGGCGGGTCTCCCGGTGCAGGTGTTCGCGCCGCGCACCACGCCTCGGCCGATTCTCGACACCATCGAGGCGATGGGGGCAACGCTGGTGCGCATCGACGGCCATATCGGCGATGCCGGGAAGCTCGCCCTCGCCTTCGCCGCCGAGACCGGCTTCCAGGCCATCTCCACGCTGCGTGAGCCGTATCGCGTCGAAGGAATGAAGACGATGGGTTTCGAGCTGGCCGAGCAGTCCGGCTGGCGGGTGCCCGACGTCGTGGTCTACCCGACCGGCGGCGGCGAAGGCACCGTGGGTATCTGGAAGGCGCTGCAGGAACTCGCGGCCAGCGGCTGGCTCGCGAGCGATCGCATCCAGCCGCAGTACGTCGTGGCGCAGGCCGAGGGGTGCGCGCCGATTGCGCGCGCGCTGGCGGCAGGCGCCGATCGGGCAGAGCCGTGGGTGGATCCGGTCACGGCCGCGGCGGGGCTGCGCGTGCCGTCGCCGCTGGGGGACCGCATCCTGCTCCGCATTCTGCGCGAGACGCAGGGGGTGGCGGCCACCGCGTCCGAGGACGCGATTCGCAGCTGGACCCGTCGCCTGGCCACCGCCACCGGCATCGATGCCGCGCCCGAAGGGGGCTGCGCGCTGTCGGTGCTGCACGACGCGGTGCGCGCGGGGCAGGTCAGCGCCGACGCCGATGTCGTGATCTTCAACACCGGGGCCGGTGCGTCGTATCGGGAATGAGCCCAGCGGACGCCACGGGCGGAACCCGGGCCGTCGGACCCTTATATTCCGCCGGCTGGTATCACAGGCGGATCACCTCGAGGAGAGAGCAGGGATGATGGCTTTGTTCAGCGCGCGCGCCGCAACTGTGGCGCTGCTCAGTGGGGCACTCCTTCCGGTCGCCGGACTCGGCGCCCAGGAGTGTCAGATCAACGACGGGAGCCCCTTCCAGCTCGCCGGCGCGAAGCAGTACATCGTCGCGGCCGCGAATGCGAAGAAGGAGGACGAGGTCCCGAAGCATCTCGCGAATGCGATCCGCGTCCTGACCGACAGCCCCGAGAAGATCAAGAACGAGGCCGGCCGGCAGTACCTGCTGCTTCGCGCCTATGCCCAGTACATGCAGCGCGAGGAGGGCAAGGTGCTCTTCACACGCGGCGACATGGGGTTCACCGCCAACCCCCAGGGGAAGCACAACCTGCTCATGGCCGTTGATTCGGCGGCCACCGCGGTCGAGACGCTCATGCCGCAGTGCAAGGCGACGGTGCGACCGTACCGGCAGCGCTTCTTCACCGACGTGCTGAACAAGTCGATCACCGCCATGAACGCCGACCAGAACGACTCGGCGGTCTACTACGCCGGGCTCGCGCGGCAGGTGGGCGGCGGCGACCCCGCGCCGTGGAATGTCATGGCCGTGGTGTACCAGAAGCAGAACAAGATGGACAGCGCCATGATGGCCATGGACAAGGTCATCCAGTTGGCCGGCACCGACTCCGCCTACAAGCGCGTCAAGCAGCAGAGCCGCTACAACCTGGCGGTGCTCACCCTGCAGCAGGCCGAAGCCGCCAGCGGCGATTCGCGGGACGGGAGCGTCAAGAAGGCGCGCGGACTCCTCGAGGATTACCTCAAGGACTCGCCGGGCGATGCGAACGCGGCGCAGGCGCTGAGCCGTGCACTCCGGCTGTCCGGCGACACGACGGCCGTGACGAACATGCTGGCGGACATGCGCAAGAACGCCGAGACCTTCTCGGCGGACCAGTTGTTCGAGGCGGCCTCGAACGCCGCGGCCAGCGGCAAGGACGCCGACGCTGCGGGGCTGTTCGAGAGTGGGCTCAAGAAGAACCCGTACCACCGCGTCGCGCTGTACAACTACGCCAACGTCCTGTTTGCCCTCAAGGACACGCAGAAGATGGGGCCGATCGTGCAGCGGTTGGTCAGCGTCGACCCGAATTTCGACCGCGGGTATCGCCTCGTGGCGGGCTACTGGCAGCTGATGGCGCGCGCCGAGACCGATGCCGCCAAGAAGAAGATCTACAACGACTCGACGCTGTACTATCTCGACCGGCAGACCAAGACGATTCCGCGCGTGGACGTCACGCTGGCCGCGAAGGCCGGGAATCAGTTCCGCGTCGAAGGCACGATCGTGAACGAAGGGCAGGCGGCGGGCTCGTGGACGATGAAGCTCGAACTGCTGGACGAGACCGGTGCGGTGGTGGCCACCAAGGACGTCGCGGTCGGACCGCTCGACGCCGGAGCGAACACTACCTTCGCGGTGCGCGTGGAGGCCCCCAAGGCCGTGGCCTATCGCTATGCGCCCATGAAGTAGCATGGTCAGGAGCACCGAAGTCCATGCGTTTGATTGACTTCGGTGCTCCCGCTTCGTACGTTGTGTGAGGTGGGTGGCGGCGCATGGTCGCCGCCCGCCGGTCACATTCGGGGGAGAGCCCGTCAGGCTCGGTCCCCCGTTTTCGTCCCGGGGCATGGTTCGCGTCACGCGTGTGCAGCCAGGGAGCATCGCCGAGCAACTCGGCATCGTTCCCGGCACCGATCTCGTCAGCATCAATGAGCGGCCGCTGGAGGACTTCCTCGACTGGGAGTTCCTCTCGGCCGATGATGCGTTCGTGGTCGCGGCGCGCCTCCCCGATGGCACCGAGGTCGAGTACGAGATCGAGCGCGAGCCCGGCGAACCGATGGGCGTCGAGCTGGCGCCCCCGACGGTGCGGCGCTGCGCCAATCGCTGCGAGTTCTGCTTCATCGAAGGGCTCCCGAAGGGGCTCCGGAAGCCGCTCTATGTCCGCGACGACGACTACCGGCTCTCCTTCGCCTACGGCAACTTCGCGACGCTGTCCAACCTCAAGGACAGGGACATCGCGCGCATTCTCGAGTACCGGCTGTCACCGCTGTACGTGTCCGTGCACGCGACGCCTTGGGAAGCACGCAAGGTGCTCCTGAACAATCCGCGGGTGCCCAACATCGTCGAGCAGCTCACCCGGCTGGCCGAGGGGGGCATCCAGTTCCACGGACAGATGGTCATCGTGCCGGGGCTCAACGACGGCGACGTGCTCGAGCAGTCGCTCACGGACCTGTGGAATCTGGGCGACGCGGTGCTCTCGGTCGCCCTCGTGCCGGTGGGCGTGACGCAGTTCAGCCACCTGTACAACGGCAAGTCGATGGACCGCGACCGTGCCGCGGCGCTGCTGGAGGTGGTGCACCGCTGGGAGGCCCGCGGGCTGGCCGAGCGGGACGACCGCTGGGTGTTTGGATCCGACGAGCTGTATCTGCTGGCCGGCGTGCCACTCCCGGATGCGGCGCACTATGGCGAGTTCGCACAGATCGAGAACGGCGTCGGGGCCGTCACCGCGCTCCGGGCGCGGGTGCGAGAGGGCCTCAGCGAGCTGCCGCGGCTCGATGGCCGGCGTATCGGCGTGGTCACCGGCGTGTCCATGACGCCGCTCATGCCCGACCTGCTCGAGCAGATCGCGCGGGTCACCGGCGCGACGTTCGAGCTCATCACGGCCGAGAACTCGCTCTTCGGCCCCACCACCACTACGGCCGGTCTCCTCGTCGGGGCCGACATCACGCGCGTGCTGGCTGCGCGCACCGATCTCGACTTCGCGCTCATTCCGGCCGAGTGCATCAACGACGACGGCCTCTTCCTCGACGACCAGTCGTTCGTGAGCGTGCGTGAAGCGCTCCCGATGCCGGTCTATCCGTCCTACGATTTCATCGACGCGCTCGTCCCGGAAGGGGATGCGGCGGTCCTCCCCGCCGCCTGAGCCGCTCCGCATGAGTCTGCCCGTCGTCGCCCTCGTGGGCCGCCCCAACGTGGGCAAGTCACACCTGTTCAACCGCATCATCGGCGAAGCCACCGCGATCGTGAGCGAGGAGGCCGGCACCACGCGCGACCGGCACTTCGGCGAGGCCGACTGGAACGGGCGTCGCTTCTGGCTGGTCGATACCGGCGGTCTGGTCGAGGACTCCGACCTGCCGATGGATTCCGCGATCCGTCATCAGGTGATGCAGGCGATCGAGGAGGCCGATCTGCTGCTGTTCGTGGTGGACGCAAGGATCGGTGTGCATCCGAGCGACGCGCGCATCGTGGACCTGCTGCGCAATGCGCAGAAGCCGTGGCTCCTGGTTGCGAACAAGGTTGACGATCCGGCGAGCACGGACTTCTATGAGTTCTTTCGCCTCGGCGTGACGGACGTGTATCCCGTGTCGGCGTCGAACGGCAAAGGCTCGGGCGATCTGCTCGATGCGGTCGTCGACGCGATCCCGGAGCAGGAGGCCGAGGAGTCGGAGGCGATTCGGGTTGCGGTGATCGGCCGGCCAAACGTCGGCAAGTCGTCGTTCGTGAATCGGCTGCTGGGGGAGGAGCGCCTCGTCGTGGCCGACGAGTCCGGCACGACGCGCGACGCGATCGATGCACCGATGCGCTACCACGAGACCGACCTCATCTTCGTCGATACGGCCGGCCTGCGCCGCCAATCGAGGGTCGATGACGGGATCGAGTTCTATTCGACGCTCCGCACGCGCCGCGCCATCGACGGCTCGGATGTCTGCATCCTGATGATCGACGCGACCGAGGGGCTGCAGAATCAGGACCTCAAGATCGCGACGCTCGCGTGGGAAGCCGGTCGCGGTCTCATCCTCGTCATCAACAAGTGGGATCTCTACGAGGACAAGACCGACAAGAGCTCGGCCAAGTTCCGCAAGGAGGCTATCGAAAAGGCACCGTACCTCGAGTATGTGCCGTTCCTCTTCACGAGCGCCAAGACAGGCCAGCGCGTGACGAAGGCGCTCGATACCGTGCTGCAGGTGCAGGAGCAGCGCCTGCGCCGCATCTCCACCTCGCAGGTGAATGACGCGCTCGAGGAGATCGTCAATCGCCTGCAGCCGCCGCAGGCCGCCGGGCGAGAGGTCAAGCTCAACTACGCCACGCAGGTCGAGGTCGCCCCGCCGACCTTCGCGTTCTTCGGCAACGCGCCGGAGCTCATTCCCGAGCACTACCAGCGCTACATCCACAACCAGCTGCGCGACAAGTTCGGGTTCCTCGGGGCGCCCGTGCGCATCATCCTGAAGAGAAAGAACGGATGACCGCCATGCCCGCCGCTGCGCTGGTGAGCTGTGTCGTGGCGTTGCTGGTGGGGTCGTTCCCCACGGCCTTCCTGGTCGGCAAGGTCAACGGCGTCGACCTGCGCCGCGTCGGCTCGGGCAACCTCGGCGCGACCAACGTGCTGCGCACGCTCGGGTGGAAGTGGGGCGCGCTGGTGTATCTCGTCGACTTCGCCAAGGGCTACCTGCCGGTGGCGTTCCTGCCGGTCGGCGGACTCACGGGTGCCGACGCGACGCCATGGCGTCTTGCATTCGGCGTGCTCGCCATCCTTGGCCACGTTCGGCCGGTGTTCCTGCTCGGGCAGGGGGGCGGCAAGGGCGTGGCAACGGCGAGCGGGGTGTTCTTCGCGCTCGCACCTGACGCCACGCTGGCGGCGATCGTCGCCTTCGCCATCGTGGTGGCTGTCACGCGCTACGTCTCCCTCGGGTCGCTGGTGGGAGCGGTCGTGCTCACCGCCATGCTGTTCCTGCGGCGACCCGGCGCGCTCGAGACGTGGCTGGGGCTCCTCGTCTCGGTGTTCGTGTTCTGGACGCACCGCGAGAACATCGGACGTCTCATGCGAGGCGAGGAACGCCGGCTCGGGGGCGCACCGTCAGGTACCGGGGCTCGCTCATGACGCAGCCGATCGTGACAACGCGGTGCGCCGTGGTGGGCGGCGGCGCGTGGGGAACGGCGATTGCCGATCGACTCGCGCGCAACGGCCACGTCGTGCACCTGTGGGCACGCGAGCCGGACGTCGTGGCGTCGGTCAACACGCAGCACGTCAACGCGCGCTTCCTGCCCGGCGCCACGCTGCATGACGCGCTGCGCGCCACCGACAACATGGCGGAAGCGCTCGCCGGTGCCGCGCTGGTCGTGTACGCCGCCCCCTCGCACGTGCTGCGTCGCGTCGTGGCCGATGGCGCCGCGCATGTGCCGACCGATGCCGTGCTCGCGGTGGCGACGAAGGGCATCGAACGCGAGACGCTCGCGCTCATGACCGATGTCGTCGAGGGCGAGGCGCCCGGCCGCAGCGTCGTGGCGGTGAGCGGACCGAGCTTCGCTGCCGAAGTCGCGGCCGGCCAACCCACGGCGGTCGTCGCCGCGTCGCGCGATCGCGCGGCCGCGCAGCTCGCGCAGGCGTGCATGAGTGCGTCGGCGCTGCGCGTGTACACCAGCGACGACGTCACCGGCGTCGAACTCGGCGGCGCGCTCAAGAATGTCATGGCCGTCGCCACCGGCATCCTCGATGGCCTCGGCCTCGGGTTCAACCCGCGCGCGGCGCTCATGACACGCGGCCTCGCCGAGATGACGCGACTCGGTGTCGCGCTGGGCGCGTCGCCGGATACGTTCGCCGGGCTCGCCGGCCTCGGTGACCTCGTGCTGACGTGCACGGGCGCGCTGTCGCGCAATCGCGCGGTGGGTGTGGCCATCGGGCAGGGGCTCACGCTGGCGGAGGCGCTCGCCGGCAAGGACAGCGTGGCCGAGGGCGTACTCAACACGCAGAGCGCGAAGGCGCTCGCGGCGCGCGCGGGCATCGAGATGCCCATCATCGATGCCACGCACCGCATCCTCTTCGAGGGGCAGGCCCCGCGGGATGCCGTCGCGGAGCTCATGGCGCGCGAGCTGCGCGCCGAGCGGGACTGACATGGCCACACGCGGTGAGCTCGTGCAGGAGTTCTACTCGATCGGTGAGGTCTGCGCGCTCACCGAACTCAAGCCGCACGTGCTGCGCTACTGGGAAAGCCAGTTCAAGCTGCTCAACCCGGCCAAGAACCGGAGCGGTAATCGCGTCTACGCGCGCCGCGAAGTGGAGCTCATCCTGCTCGTGAAGCACCTGCTGTACACCGAGAAGTACACCATCGATGGCGCGCGCCAGAAGCTCGATGAACACCGCAAGGGCGGGACGCTGCGTCCTGCGGCCCGTGCGGCACTCGAGGTGCAGGCGCTCGAAAGCATCGAGCGCGAGCTGGCCGCCCTCACGGCGCTGCTTGCCGACGATCCCTCGCTCCCCAGCCGCTGACCCGACCCATGCGCATCCTGCTCAGCAACGACGACGGCATTCTCGCGAAGGGACTCGGCGTGCTCGAACGCGCCGCCGAGCCGCTGGGCGAGTTGTACGTGGTGGCGCCCGATCGCGAACAGAGCGCCACCAGCCACTCGCTCACGCTGCACCATCCCTTGCGCCCGGTGCGCCTGGGTGAGCGCCGTTGGCAGGTGGATGGCACCCCCACTGACTGTGTGATGCTGGCGTGTGAGGCGCTGCTCGAGGCGCGCCCGGATTTCGTGTTCAGCGGCATCAATCACGGCCCCAACATGGGCGAGGACGTGCTGTACAGCGGCACCGTGGCGGCCGCCATGGAGGGGCTCGCCCTCGGCATTCCGGCCATTGCGCTGTCGTTCGCCGGCAGCGTGCTGCGCGCTGACGCGATCCTCGAGACGCAGGTGGGGGCAGTGCGGGGCCTGCTCGACCATCTCACGACGCTGCCCGCGTTTCCGCCGCACACGCTGCTCAACGTGAACCTGCCGGCGGTGCCGGGAGACGACATCAAGGGCATCAAGCTCACGCGACTCGGCCGTCGCGTGTTCAGCGACTCCATCGCACGCATGAAGGATCCCTGGGGACGCGAGATCCTGTGGATCGGTGGCGGCAGCGTCGAGTGGAGCGGTCCGGATGACTCCGACTTCCGCGCCGTGCATGACGGCTACATCTCCGTCACCCCGCTGCACCTCGACCTCACGCACCGCGACGTCCTCGATGCGGCTGGCGACTGGTGGCGCACCCGGTAGAGCCCGAGTTCCGCGGAGCGCGTCGCCGCCTCGTCGAGCAACTGCAGGACGGCGGCGTGCGCGACCTCTCGGTCCTGCGCGCGATCGACCAGGTGCCGCGTCACCTGTTCGTGCCACCGGCCATGCGGCACCGCGCGTACGAGGACTCGTCGCTGCCGATCGGTGGAGGCCAGACGATCTCCCAGCCGTCGGTGCACGCGCGCGCGCTCGAGTTGCTGCAACTCACCGGGCGCGAGCGCGTGCTCGAGATCGGCACCGGCTCGGCGTACCAGACGGCGCTGCTCGCTGCACTCGCCGCACAGGTGTTCACGGTCGAGCGGAATCGCGACCTGCTCGATCGTGCGCGACCGCTGCTGCAGCAACTGGACGTGCGCAACGTGTCCTTCTCGTTCGCGGATGGCACGCTCGGATGGCGCGAGTACGCGCCGTACGACGGCATCGTCGTGAGCGCCGGTGCGCCCCACGTGCCGCCGTCGCTGGCCGACCAACTGGCCGAGGGGGGGCGGCTGCTCATTCCGCTGGGGACGCGAGAGGAGCAGATGCTGACGGTGTGCACCCGCCGCGGAACGCAGCTCGACTTCCGTGACATCGTGCCCGTCCGCTTCGTCCCCCTTATCGGGGCAGGCGGATGGCCGAGCTAGCGGCGCCGACGTTGCGCGTCAGGTCGCGGCATCCGCATCTTCGCCCTGGGCGCACGACGTCTGTGAACGACGTCTGTGCACGACGACCACTGGCTGTGATCCCATGCTGACCTCCGACGACATGGTCCACGAGACGCTGCTCACGACGCGTGCGGATGGCGCGCGTCGACGTCCGTACGCCGGGCCGGCCGGGCGGCCCGCAGTGGGCATTGCGATGCCCCGCGGACCTTATCGGTCGGGGCAGGCTGGGGGGACTTCGGCCGCGGTGGCTGAGGGTCCGACGCCGTCGCTGCCGTGGATCGATCAGTTCCTGGCGTCCACACCGGCCGCGTCGGTTGTGGCGGTGGCGCCGCCGGTCGAATCAACCGTGATGGCGCCTATGGCCGAGCCCGCTGCGGAGCCCGGTGCCGAGACCGTTGCTGAGCTGCTCGTCGAATCGGTTGCTGAGCCGATCGCGGAGTCTGTGGCCGAGTCGATGCCCACAGCGACGACGGAGCCCTGGCCGCTCGAGGAGGCCAGCGCGCGGTTGGCAGAGCTTCGGCCAGCCCTGGCGCGGCTGGATGCGGACGCGGCGCGCCCCGATCATCTGTTCGCGGAACCCGCTCCCGTCGATGCGCTCCCACCGTGGAGCGATGATGATTTCATCGACATCATGCCCACCCTCGACTCGATGCGCCACGACGCCCTCGGGAGTTCCCCGCGTCGCGAGAGTCCCCCCCGGGGCGAAGCGAGCGTGGGCAGTTCCAGCGAGATCGTCGCGCTGGCTCTCGAGGCGCTCGCCCTGCGGGTGCGGCGTGGGGAGCTCACGCTTCCCGGCTACGACCCAGCGCTGGGCGACTCGGCGGTGCTGGTCGCGGCCCTTGCGGCGCTCCACGGCGTGCGCTGAAGCTCGCGGATCCACCGCTGCCCGTTCACTGACACCCACGCCACGCGCGGATTCGCGCGTATCTTCGGCGCATGCTACCTCTCGCCGACCGCGTGCTCGCCACCCTGCGCGACGTTCCCGACTTCCCCGCGCCGGGCGTGCTGTTCAAGGATATCACGCCCGTCCTCGCCGACCCGCTGCTCATGCGCGACGTGATCGCCCGCATGGCCGACCCGTGGATCAGGGCAGGGGTCACCCATGTGGTGGGTGTCGAGAGTCGGGGCTTCCTCTTCGGGATGCCGCTCGCCCTCGCCCTGGGAGCCGCGTTCGCTCCCGCCCGCAAGCCCGGCAAACTTCCATGGCGCGCCACGGCCGAGTCGTATGCGCTCGAATACCGTACGGACACCCTCGAGATGCACGAGGACGCGCTGGGCGAGCACCCGGCAGCGCGCGAGGCAGGGGTGGCGCGGGTCCTGATCGTGGACGATGTCCTGGCCACGGGGGGTACGGCCGCGGCCACAGGTCGCCTGGTGGAGCGCCTGGGAGGGTCGGTGCTCGCGGTGTCGGTACTGGTCGAGATTGGATTCCTCGACGGCCGCGGGCGTCTGCCGGGATACGACGTGGACGCGGTCGTGACCGTCTGACCGGCGGGCACCGCCAGGGCGTCGGTGACGGGCCGGCCGGGTTCTGCGGTTCCGGTGACCGTTGTCCGTCGCATTACCTTATCTCCTCGAGTGTCGGCGTCTTCGCACGACATCGGTGACGCCCCCGTAGCTCAGTTGGATAGAGCAGCGGTTTCCTAAACCGTTGGTCGGAGGTTCGAATCCTCTCGGGGGCACTCGGGCAGCTTCGGCGCATTGGGGTCATCGTGACCCCTCTGGGGTGGTGCCACGCTTCGCCCAGACCTGCTATGTTTGACGACTCCCCCGGAGTGGCTGCTGCCGCTTCGGCTCCGTTTCTCCCTTCTGCGGTACTCGCATGGCGCAGGCGACCCGTTCCGCGACCTCTCAGGGCGCGGTGAGCGACGATCCGATCGAGTCGGTGACGAGCTGGCTCCAGGACAACGCGAAGCCGATCCTCTATGCCGTCGGCGGTGTCGCCGTGGCAGCGGCGGCCGTGTTCATCTATCGCAGCACGGCGGCCTCGACGCGAGAGAAGGCGTCGGCCGCGCTGTACCAGGCGCAGGCGCCGTTCGCCGAAGGGAAGTTCGACGAGGCGAAGTCGGCGCTCGAGAAGGTGGCCACCCGGTACGGCAGTACGGCGTCGGGGCAGCAGGCGGCGATCCTCCTGGCGCAGGTGTTCTACGAGCAGAAGCAGTACGACGGCGGCATCAAGGCGCTGGAGAAGGCGCTGGGCAGCGCGTCCTCCGACTTCAAGTCGAGCATGGAGGCGATGATCGCCGCCGGCCACGAGATGAAGGGCAGCTGGAACGAGGCCGCCGAGCACTACGGCAAGGCGTCGGCCGCCTCGACGTTTCCGGCGGACAAGAACACCTATCGCGCCGCGCAGGCGCGGAGCCTGACCGCCGCCGGCAAGGTCGACGACGCCCGGAAGATCTGGGAAGAGCTGGCTCAGCTCGACGGTCAGACGGTGCAGCAGGAAGCCAACGTGCGCCTGGGCGAGTTGGCCGCGAAGAAGTAGGTCGGTGGGTTGTGGTGCGAAACGGGCGGCGCTTCGGCGTCGCCCGCTTTTCATTCCTGGCTGGCAGGTGGACGGAGTCGACAGTTGGAGCGCTGTCTGGCGCCATGAACGGAGCAGTGAGCGCTCACTTTGCGCCGGATAGTATGCGTATAATACATGTTATGTAAACCAATGATGGTGGATAACTGTGGGAAAAACCTGCGGAGAAATCGACATCGGCATCCTCGGGTATCTGCAAGACGCTTGCTGGTAACGTCTTAGACGTTGTCGTCTCGCGTGATCTCGACGGCACGGGTCACGTCGATGACAAGCTGTCCACCTGTCCACATCCAGAACCGCGCTCCGGCGGCGGTTCGGCGAGCAACCGTCAGACGGGTGCGTCGAGCGTCCCGATGCGACCTCGAAATACAAGCCGGCCTTCGCCTTCCAACGTCGGAAACACGCCGGCGGTATCACGGCGGAACCGTACGCGGACCGGCTTGCCCGACGACGTCAGCAGCGTCACCGGCACCGTGACCGGGGCCAGCCCCCAGGCCTCGAGCAAGGCTGCCGTCGCCACCGCCCCGGTCCCACACGCCAGGGTCTCTCCCTCCACCCCGCGTTCAAAGGTCCGGTATCGCCACACCCCGCCATCGGCCGGGGCCACCCAGTTCACATTCGCTCCCGGTGCCCCCAACGACGGGTCCCAGCGCAGGACGGGACCGCGTGCGGCGAGGTCGAGGGCGTCCAACGCCGCCAGGCTCTCAATCAGCACCACGAGATGCGGGATGCCGGCGCGCACAAAGCCAATGCGCTCCTCACCGGCGCCACGGGTGATCGCCAGGTCGAGCGCGAGGTCCTCGATGGGCCGCAGGTCGATCGCCGGCATCACATCGAGTCGGCTTTCCACAACCCCGGCGCCGGTGATCAGGCGCATCCCCGACGCGGATGCCAGGCCCACGGAAGCTGCCAGTGTCGTCGAGCACAGCGTCGCGTTGCCGCACAGGTCCGCGGCAGACCCGTCGCTGTTGAAGTAGTGAATGCGGACATCCGCGTCGGGGCTTGCCGCCTCCAGCACGACCAGTCCATCTGCGCCGATCCCGTTGCGGCGATGGCAGATGGACCGAATGACTTCAGGCTGCGTGAGAGTCTCGAGCGGTGCTTCCCGGGCGTCGAAGAACACGAAGTCGTTGCCCGAGCCGGTCATCTTGAAGAACGGCACGTCGTTCAAGAAGGCCAACCGAGCCTGCAGCGCAGAGCCTTCGAGCCGGTCGTCGGGTGCCGTCATGGTCAGGCGCGACCGCTCACGGCCCACCAGCGCAGGCGCCACACCATCCAGATGGCCTCACGAACAATGCCTTTCGACATTTTCGATTCGCCCTCGGTCCGGTCATGGAAGACGATGGGAATCTCGGCGATCCGAAAACCCCGCTTCCATGCGCGGAAGCTCATCTCGATCTGGAAGGCGTAGCCGTTCGACTTCACCTCACCCAGCGGGATGGCCTCGAGCACGCGCCGGCGAAAGCACTTGAAGCCCCCGGTGGCGTCGCCCAGCCGCAGGCCGGTCACCGCGCGCGCGTAGATGTTCGCCCCGTACGACAACAGCAGGCGCGTCATGGGCCAATTCACCACCGTGACCTTACCGTCCCGGTAGCGCGACCCGAGCACGAGATCGGCGTCGGTCACGGCCGCCAGGAATTCGGGCAGGTGCGCCGGATCGTGGGAAAAGTCCGCGTCCATCTCGAAGATGAACTCGTACTCCCGTTCCAGCGCCCAGCGGAACCCGGCCAGGTAGGCGCGGCCGAGCCCCTCCTTCCCCGCCCTGTGCAGGACGTGCACGCGGGCATCCTCGGCGGCGAGTTGGTCGGCAATGCGGCCGGTGCCGTCGGGTGAGTTGTCGTCCACGATGAGCACGTCGATGCGAGGATCCTGCGCCAGGATACGTGGCACGATCCGGGCGATGTTCTCGCTTTCGTTGTACGTCGGGACGATGACGAGGGCGTGCTCCCCGGCGGCAAGCGAGCCGCGGGGCGGAGTCTGCATGCGCATGCCGAGTGGTCAGGCCGGGGTCGAGAGCACCGCGGACCGTTGCCGCCGGTCGGCCACCAGGCCGAGAAGCCACCAGAGTGCCGCTGCACCAAGTGTCAGCAGCGTAACGAGTTTGCCTGTCTGATATGGTGCGCTGTCGAAACGCAGCGAAACCTTGCGGGCACCTGCCGGCAGGTCGACGCCGATGAGCGTGAAGTTCGCGCGCGCGGTCAACGCCGGCTTTCCGTCAACCTCGGCCGTCCACCCGGGATAGAAATTCTCCGACACCACGAGCGCGCTGCCGGCGGGTGCCGGCGCGTCCAGCTCGAGATCGATGGCGCCGGGGTCGTATCGGTTGACGCGCACCCCAAAGCCAACCGGCGCCGGGAGCGGCGAATTGACCGGCTGCACCTCGATGGTCGTCGCGGAGTCGAAGATGGCCACGCGCTTCACATCGAACATGGGATTGAGCACGGTACTGCGAGTGACGTCGTCCTCGAGCTTCACCTTCATCGGAGCCACCCAGGCGGCCGGGTGATCACCCGGGAGCTCGAACAGGAAGCTCATCGTGCCAGCCGCATTGCGGATCGGGCCGGCCACGAGCTTCACGCCCTGAAATGGCAGCTCGGGGACGTTGGTGTAGAACCAGCGGGCGTTGGTGAGCGACCAGAAGTTGGGGTTCGCGATGGGCTGATAGCCCTCGTCCTTTCCGTTCAAAAGCTGATAACGGCCGAGCTCGTTGCCGTGATAGCCGAGCACCGAGCGGATCCCGTGGTGCATGAAGGCGTCGCCGACCATGAAGGGGTCATGCGGGCCCATGTTCTCGCCGAGCGGCAGGGCGACCACCCGCCCCGGCTGATCCTGCTTCTTGAGGAAGCGGATGATGTCGTCCTCGGCGTACAGCTCCGCGGCGGGCGCAGAGAAGCGCCAGTAGCTGCGCTCGATGCTCCAGAGGTCCAGGGCGACCAGCGCGAGCAGCGCCCAGCCGGCAAGCCTTGCGGAGATGCGCGACTGCATCACGAACCAGAGCACTCCACACGCGGCCAGCACGAACAGCGCGGAGCGCCAGGCTCCGATGACGACGTTGGTGGCGTTCGCCTCGATCTGGTCACCCCGGGCATCCCCGAGGATGGAGAGCGCGAGATTGCGGAAGGCGCCGGTGGTCGCCAGGACGCCGACAAGGCCGGCAAAGGCGGCCCATCCCGCGAGATAGCGCACGGTCACCTTGCCCGAGAGGGCCCGCTCCGCGCCGAACGCGGCGAGCACCGACAGGGAGAATGCCGTGACGTAGAGGATCGTGCTGGGGGCGCGGAAGAACTTCGAGCCCGGGACGATCGCGTAGACGAGATGGTAGAACGGGGTGTTGCCGCCCCAAGCCCAGAGGAGCGAGACCACCAGCGCGCCGAGCCAGAACCAGACGTGGCTGCGATGCCGGTTCGTGAGCCCGCCGCCGATGGCGAGGAGCGCGAGCACCAACACCACTGCCCCGGCGTACTCGCTGTGGAAATGGATCCCGTTCCGTCCCCAGTAGTTCTCGAGGATGCCCGAGAACTGGGGGAGGTACATGTTGATGGTCTCCTCGAGCGGGAAGGAGAACGAGGTGGCGTAGTCGTACCCCTTGCCCCCCGATCGCGGCGACCACGGTACGTACTCGCGCACCGGGAAGTACTGCACGGCTCCCATGAGTCCGCCCAGCACGACGGCGATGGCGGCGAAGCCCAGCCGCGGGAGACGCGAGCCGGCGCCGGGTGCGGTAGCGGTGGCGGGTGCGGGCTGGTCGCTGGCCGTGGCGGCCGGGCGAAGCGCCAGCCACAGCGCGAAGGCGCCGCTGGTCAGCAGGAGGTACTGCAGCAGCTGCGGGTGCGGCGAGAGCACGGCGAGGCCGACGATCAGCGCGAGCGCGCCCCAGGCGCTGCGCCGCCCATCCCGAATGCCGCGGAGGAGGGCCCACAGCGCGGCGGGCAGCAGGGCGCTCACGAACAGCTTGCCGTCGTGTCCGGGCGATGGGTAGGAGGCCACCGCGCCGCTGAGCATGTAGGCCACCCCGCCGATGCAGGCCGCCTGAAAGCGGACGCCGGCCGCCCGCAGGAAACCGATCGTGAAGAACCCGGCCAGCATCGTGTGGATGACGAACCCCCACGTCATCGCCACATCGGTCGGCAGGATGAGACGGAGCAGGAACGTCGGATAGAAGATGTCGCCGTGCATGGCGGCCACGTACGGCATGCCGCCGAACTGATACGGATTCCACAGCGGGAAGCCGGCGCCGCTGCGCAGGGACTGGGCGGCGTATTCACGGAAGGAGTAGCCGGCGATGTACTGGTCTGAATTCGGGTTGACCAGGAACGCGCCGCCGAGGGCGGGCCAGGCGAGCAGCAGGGTGGCGACCACACACACCCCCGCCGCCCAGAGGAGCGGTCGTGAGGGCGAATCGGTCGCGGAGGTTGCAGCGTCGAGGCGAGCCATGAGCGAGGAAAGAGGTCAGCGGGGCGCGGACACTACGGCCGGCGGTGCAGACGCACACGCTGTCCGGCCGGCAGCAGCAGCAGGCTTACGAGCCCCGGAAGCACTTCGAGCACGATCAACCATACCCGCGAGGTGACGCTCAGGATCACCGCCTCCCCCTGCCCCGTCGAGCCGAGGGCGGTGAGGAGTCCAACGAGCGCCACTTCGCGTACCCCGAGGCCCCCCGGTGCGATGAGCACGAGGTAACCCAGCAGGTAGGAAGCCGAGAAAACTGCGATGAACATCGCGGGATTGCCACTGATGGCGGGGGTGACGCCACGCGCGAAGCAGGCGAACGCGAGGCCGTAGCCGACCCACGACAGGACGTTCGCGACTGTCGCGAACCAGAGCGCGCGCGCCGGCAGCTGCGACGGTGGTGTCGGCAGCTTGCGCCAGGCAGCCACCCGCCCGATGACGCGTGGCATGACCGACGGCAGGACCAACACCCCCACCACAAACCCGGCGCCCAACAGGATCGCCACAATTCGGAGGCCGGGGCGCACGGCGTCGAGCCCACTCGCGCCCGTGATGGCCATGACGCCGAAGCCAGCGCCGATGTTGAGCAGGGTGCCGAGCAGCGCGGCGCCGGCCGCCGCGATGCCCGAGACCCCTGCCTCCGCGGCCATGACACCCAGCGCGCCGATCGACCACAGCTTGCCGGGAATCCAGCGCCCGAGGTTGGCGATGGTCCAGATGCGCACCGCGTCGCGATAGGGCAGCGCACCGCCCCAGCCCCCCAGCAGCACGCGCCAGCTCTGTACGAGCATGGCGTAGACCGCCAGGACAATGCCGCTGGCAAGCCCCACCCACGGCCAGTCGACGCGGAGTTCGCGCGCGGACGCCCGCATGGTCTCCCACTCGCCGCCCAGGGTGCGCACGATCCACCAGGCGGCCACCATGAGCAGCGCGACCCGGGTGACCGGGTGGCGCACGGCGGCGGCGAGTTGGTGCCAGCGCGAGGGCGCCGCGGGTGAGGGGACGGTCATGGGGCGCTGCGCTCGGTGGCCGGTTCGTCGTCCGCGGCGCCGGCGAGCGCCTCGCGATACACCGACAGATAGCGATCGGCGACGGCCTCCGGCGTGAACTGCGCCTGCACGAACGCGCGCGCCGCGTCGCCGAGTCGGCGCGCATGGTCGCGATCGGTGGTGACGCGCGCAATGGCGTCTGCGAGGGCCGCGATGTCGCCCGGCGTGACGAGCGTTCCGCCGGACTCCGGACGGACCACGTCGAGCAGTCCGGCGTCGGCGTAGGCGATGACCGGTGTGGCGCAGAGCTGCGCCTCGACCGCCACGAGCCCCAGCCCTTCCCCGCGCGATGGCATGACGACGACCTGCGCCGACCGGTAGAGCGCGGCGATGGTGTCGGGCGCGAGCGTGCCGAGCCACGTGATGCGCGGTGCGAGTCCCTGCGCCTGCGCGAGAGACTGCAGCGCCGCGCGATCGGGGCCGTCACCGACGACGGTGAGCGGCAGGTCGGCGCCCGAGGCACTGTCGAGTCGCGCCATCGCATCCAGCAGGTCGCGAAGCCCCTTCTGTGCATTGAGTCGACCGACGAACAGCACGCCGCGACGATCGTCGCCGACTGCCGCGCGCGAGGCCGCGCCGCCCTCGTCGTACCGTGCGGCTTCGACGGGCATGGGGGCGACGTCGATCACGATCGGCGCGCCGGGACGTTGCACGAGCCGCTGCGCCGTGTCGGCCAGCCACGACGACACCGCGGTCACGCGTGTCGCGCGGGACAAGACCGCCCGCATGAGCGGATGCGCCGGCGTCGTGTGCTCGGCGAGGCGCACGTCGGAGCCGTGCATCGTGATCACGAGCGGCGGGCGTCCGCGCGGCATTGCCCGCCACAGCGCGAGCCCGGCCGGAAACCACCAATGTGCATGGACGAGCGCGAACGGACGCTGCGCCCGCGTCGCCGCGTCGAGCGCCTCGCGCGTCGCGCGGCGCAACGCGAACAGGAGACGCACCAGTGTCAGGCGGGCGCGCCAACTGCGCTGCACCTGCTCCGCCATGGTGCCGTCGTAGGCGAGCGTCATGTCGGCGTCGGCCGCGTAGCGCACCCGCGTGATGGCCACGCCGTCCACCTGCTCACGCGCTGCGAGCCCCGGGGCGCCGGGCGCGATGACCTGGACCTCGACGCCGCGCTGCTGCAGGGCCACCGCGAGGCGCAGCACGAACGAGCCGGCCACATCACCGGCGTGCCGCGGCACGTTGTGCGTGACGAAGAGGACGCGCCGTGGCGGCGCGGGCTGCGCGCCCCCGCGCGAAAGCGGTGTGGTGCGCGCGGGCAGCGGTCAGCCTTCGCCCGCGTCCCCGTCGCGGGCGGATGCGCGGTGCGCGTCGCGACGCTCATCCAGGTCCTGCGCGCGCCCGGCGAGGTCGTCGAGTTCACGGCGCAGCTCTCGCACCTCTGCGCGCTGCTGCGCCACCTGCTCGCCGAGCAACCCGGTCGCGAAGAACACGGAGCCCAGCAGCAGGCAGGTCTGGATGAGGGTCCACACCCAGCGCTGGCCGACGCCGGTGACGGCCAGCCATCCGAGCGCGCCGAGGCCGGCGACCGTGCCGGTGGCGAAGAGGGCGGCCCCCAGCATGCCGAACGCCAGGAGGGGCTTCTGTCCGAACCGCAGCTCGAACCACACGGCCAGCATGTCGAGCACGCCGACCGGGATGCGTGACAGGCCGAACTTCGAGCGCCCGCTGTGTCGCGGATAGAGCGGAATGGGGACTTCGCTCACGGTGAAGCCCTGCGCGGCCGCGAGCACGATCATGTACCGATGGAAGTCCGGCCGCAGCGGCAGGGACGCCATGATCTCGCGGCGATAGGCCTTCACGTTGTTGAGGTCGCGCACCGGCACGTGAAAGAGCGTGCGACTCAACCCGTTGTAGATGCGCGAGACGAACGCCTTCTCGTAGGTGCCCTGCTTGTAGCCGGTCACCATGTCGGAGTCGCCGTCCAGGATGGGGGCGACGAGCGACGGAATGTCCTCGGGCTTGAACTGCAGGTCTGCGGGATAGAAGACCAGCACCTCACCGCGCGAGTGCAGCCAGCCGGTGCGCAGCGCCTCGGCAATGCCGCGCTGCGTGCGGTGGCGCACCGGGCGCAGGAACGGAAAGCGCGCCTGCAGTTGCTGCAGCAACGCCCACGATCCGTCCGCCGAGCCGTCGTCGACGACGATCACCTCGTAGCGCGCGCGTTCGCCGCGCTGCATGACGTCGCACAGTTCGACGAACAGCTCGAGGTTGCCCGCCTCGTCCTTGGCGGGCACGAGGACACTCACGTCGACGGCGCCGACGGGGTGCTCCGGGCGACGGAAGGGAGAAGTGCTCACGCGCATCCGGGAAGGATAGGGGCCCGCCGGCAGATGCGGGAGCGGAAACCGGCGAGGAGGGCGATCCGCACCCGCGCGCGTCGGGGGGCCGCCCTCTGCTCAGACGCGCTTGCGCATCCGGGCCGGGAGCACGCCGAGCTGGTCGCGGTACTTGGCGACGGTGCGGCGCGCGATCTGGACCCCGGTCTGCTGCAGGATCTCCACGATCGCCTGGTCGGTGAGCGGGTCCTTGGCGTTCTCCCCGGCGACGAGCTTCTGGATCTGGTCCTTGATGCCGCGGGCGGAGACATCGTCGCCGTCGGCGGTCGAGAGGCCCGACGAGAAGAAGAACTTGAGGGGCAGCACGCCACGCGGGGTCTGCACGAACTTCTCGTTCGTCACGCGGCTCACGGTGCTCTCGTGCATGCCCACCGCCTCGGCCACTTCGCGCAAAGTGAGCGGGCGGAGTCCCTGCACACCACGCTCGAAGAAGTCGCGCTGCCGGTCGACGATGTGGTGCATGACCTTGAGCATCGTCTGTCGGCGCTGCTCGATCGCCTGGATCATCCAGTTCGCCGAGTTGAGCTTGCTGGCGATGAAGTCCTTGCTCTCGGCGTCGAAGCGCTTCTTGTCCCGCGCAATGTCCTGGTAGATGCGCGACAGCTTCAGGCGCGGCAGGTTGCCGTCGTTGAGGAAGATGTGGTAGTGCCCTTCGATCTTCTCGACGACGAGGTCGGGGATGATGTAGTTGTCGCTGCCCGCGCTGAAACGCAGCCCCGGGCGCGGATCGAGCTTGGCAATCTCGTCCGCCGCCGCCTGCACTTCCTGTGCGGCGATGCCGAAGCGCTTCGCCAACTCGCTCCAGCGGTGCGCGATGAGCTCCTCGAACGCGTCCTCGACGAGTCGCCACGCGAGCGCGCCCTGCTGCCCTGCCGCGCGCAACTGGAGCAGCAGGCACTCCCGCAGGTTCTGCGCGCCCACGCCGGGGGGATCGAGGTCGTGGATGATCGCCAGCATGGCGGCGACCTCCGCCTCGGTGAACTCGGGGACGGGGCCGTCATGGTCGCGCAACTCGGCTTCGTGCGCGAGCACCTCGTTCGCGCCGCGCCGGATCTCCTCGAGCGAACAGGCGAGCCAGCCATCGTCGTTCAGGTTGCCGACGAACTCCTCGGCGAGAAACGCCTGGCGCGCCGAGAGATCGAGCAGCGCCAACTGCTCGGTGAGGTGGTCGGTGAGGTCGCGCGCGTCGACGGTGACGGGCTCGTACCACTCGCGCTGCTCGTGTTCCTCGCGCTGGCCTCCGGTCTCGAAGCCATCGAGCAGCACCGCCTCCCAGTCGACGTCATCGTCACCGGTCTTCTCCGGCTCCGCTTCGGCCGTCGCCTCCGGCTCCGCGAGGTCCTGGGCCTCGGCCGTGGCCTCGTCGGTGTCGTCGCTGTCGCCCTCGTCTTCCTCGGGTTCGACCAGCTCGAGGAACGGATTGGTGAGGAGTTCCTGCTTGAGGTGCTGCTGCAGGTCGAGCAACGGCATGTACAGCAAATCCATCGCCTGGTACAGGCGTGGATTGACCTTGAGCTCCTGCCGTAGCCCGGTATGCTGCTGCAGCCCCGTCTTCATTCGGTGAGCACTCCCTCGTCGGCGGCCGCGAAGCGCGACCGCAGGCGCGCCGTGAGGGTGGGGCCGAGATAGATCTCGGCGACCGTGTCGTCGAACACCAGTTCGCGCACGGTGCCGGAAACCTTCACCTGTCCGTCGAACATGATGTAGGCGCGGTCGACAATGTCGAGCGTCTGCTCGACATTGTGGTCGCTGATGAGCACACCGATCCCACGGTGGCGCAGTCCCGCCACGATGGTCTGGATGTCGTGGACCGCGATGGGGTCCACACCAGCGAACGGCTCGTCGAGCATCATGAACTTGGGTTGCGTGACCAGCGCGCGCGTGATCTCGAGTCGGCGGCGTTCGCCGCCCGAGAGCTGATAGGCACGACTGTGGCGCAGGTGCTTGATGCTGAGTTCGTCCAGCAGTGTTTCCAGACGCTCCCGCCGTTCTTCCGCGCTCAGGGGCAGCGTTTCCAGAATGGCGGAAATGTTCTGCTCGACCGTCAGCTTCCGAAAGATTGACGGCTCCTGCGAAAGGTAACCGATCCCCTGCCGGGCCCGCCGGTACATGGGCATGCTGGTGATGTCGGTGCCGTCGAGGCGGATGCGTCCGGACTGGGGTTCAATGAGCCCCACGAGCATGTAAAAGGTCGTGGTCTTTCCCGCCCCGTTCGGCCCCAGCAACCCCACGATCTCGCCCTGGGCCACCCGCAGCGCGACGTCGTTCACCACGCGACGGCTGCGGTAGATCTTCACCAGCCCCTGCGCCTCGAGCACGGAGGTGGCGGCGGGTGTGGCCGGCGTCGCCGTCTGCGGTCGTGGGTGCTCGCCAGTGGTCCTCAGGGAGGCCTCGAGCGCGCTGCGCTGCGGGGCGACCATGGCCCAGACGCTGGGGACGAAGCGGACACTGGCATCCGGCGCCAGATCGGCGGCGTTGGTCTCGACCAGCCCGGCCGCCGCGAGACGCGGCAGGAGCGTGGTCTGGAGATGCTGTCGGACATCGTCCGGCGCCATGAACCGCGCGTCCTGCCGCAGGGTCATGACCCGGGAGGCGACGGCCTGCAGCGACATGCTGCCCCCGTCGTCGGCGGCCTGGAGCATGGCCCGCACCGCCGCCGCGAGCGCCCAGTCTCCGTGGACGGCGCGCTCGATGAGGAGTTCGGCACCGTCAGCCGTCGCGTTGGGAGACGGCGCGTCGGGCCGGGGCGCGTCGACAGGCGACGCCGCCACGTGTGGATCAGGGGTATCGGACATCAGCGGAAGCGAGGCGTCGGCCACGGCATCTGGCGGGACTCGGCGGGGACGAAGGGGGCCGGTCGCGGCGCGCGCGAACGATTGGCCGGGGGGCGCGAGCCGGGGGGGCGTGTTCCCGGGGGCTTCGGCCGTGCGCGTGAGGTGTCGCGCAAGGAGTCGGCGAGGCTGTCGGTGGCGTTGGGCTCGAGGTACACACCCGACGCGGCCGAATCGACGCGGACGGTGCGTACGGCGCCGGTGTCGAAGGCCACGGAGATGCGACGCCCGCGCACGTAGTTGATGGCGGGCGGTGCCTCGCGGCCCCGGGCGTTCGCCATGTGGAAGAGGGAGCTCGCGTTGCCCACGGCGAGCACCTCCTTCATGCGCGGACGCGCCGCCGTGTCGCGCATGAGCGCCTCGCTGCTGTCGAACCACGCGAAGATGCTGTCGCCCCGCAGCAGGTCACGATCCGGTGTGCGGATCTTCATCGTGTCCGGCACGCCGGCCGTGCGCGCGCCGCCGATGGCGTGCACTTCGCGCACGCGCTTGTCGACCAGCCGAATGCGCAGCGAATCAGCCTCGACGTCCTGCTGCGGGGTGCGGGCGCGGGCGCGCCCCGCCCCCCAGGCAAAGGCCTCCTCGATCACGCGCGCGGACAGGCGCAGGTCGATCTGCTCCGCGTCCAGCTCGAGGTCGTCCGAGGTGGCCTTGCCCCGATGCCGTGCGACCACGCGCTCGAGCTGCCGGTCCTTCGAGAAGAGGTCGATCGTGTCGCCGGTGAGCGTGAAGCGTCGCGTCGTGTCGTCGTTCACGATGCGGGCGTTGCGCACCAGCCGTGCCTTCTCGGTGGGCTTGTCGAACGCCGCCGAATCGCTCCGGCCGGTGATCGACTCGCGCGTGATGACGACGTCGCCGAAGGCCACGAGGATCGAGTCGCCCGCATCCTCGAAGCGATTGGCCATCACCGTGGTCGGCGGACTGAGCTTGCCGGTGCTGTCCTTCTCGATGAGGCGTGCGACGGAGCGCGCGGGAGCGATCATGCGGGACACCGGCCGATCGGGCATCGCGCGATAGTACTCGAGGCTGGGCCCGCTGAAGGTGCTCCCCGTCGCGAGCTGCGTCGCGACGACGTTGCCGTCAGCGTACAGGCGGCCCTCCCGGGTGAAGTACACCGCGTGCATCGCGGTCACCTGCATCTTGCCGGGCTCTTCGTAGACCACGTTGCCGTACAGGTTCACGACGCCCGCCGCCTGGAACTGCTCCGCACTGTCCGCGCGCAAGCGATTGCGCTCACCCTGGCAGCGGCCGATGAAGCCGCCACCGATGAAGGTGTTCGACACCGTCTCGCTGAGGCGGTTGTAGGTCAGGCGCGTTTCCGGCGGCGACTCCGCGAAGTCGAGCACGCAATTGCGCGTGCTCGGGGCCGGCTTCTTGGCGGGCGCTGGGCGCACGGGCTTTGCCCCGCGCCCGCTGTCGGCGCGGACGCTGTCGGACACCGAATCCGCGCGGAACGGCGGCGGCGCACTGCTGTCGGGGCGCTGTGCAGCGGCGGGTGGCGCGCCGGGGGGAACCGCCGCGGGCGGCGTGACCGTCGTCTCGGGCCGCACGACCGCGGCGGTCGTGCCCGGACGCGCGCGCCGACCCGGTAGCTGACAGCCCCAGAGGACGGCCGCGCCGACCAGCACAAGGCGCATCGCGCCGCGCACGCGCCCGGACAGGCGGGTCACTTCGTCGGCACCTTCACGGGCGCCACGCCCTTGCAGGCTCGCAGGCACTTGAAGTTCACGAGTCGCGGATCCGACTCCATGCCGATGCCGCTGAGCTGGCGCGACGGCTCGGTCAGGACGAACGCCGAGTCGGTGAAGAACTGGTTGCGCTGCTGGTCGAAGACGAGCAGCGGCGACGTGAACCGCTTGCCGTCTTCGCGGATGATGATGACGTCGCCACGCGCCTCGAGGCGCGAGAGTCGCTGGTTGAGCGTCCCCGCCCGCGCCGTCATGACGCCGTCGCGCACGCCCTGGCTCGTGTAGAACGTCAGGTTGATGCGCCGCAGCTCGAGACGGGTGTTGTCCTCATAGCCCAGCGCGGTGTCCGCGAGGAGCACGCCCT
Organism: Gemmatimonadota bacterium; assembly: GCA_020161135.1. Lineage (GTDB taxonomy): Bacteria > Gemmatimonadota > Gemmatimonadetes > Gemmatimonadales > Gemmatimonadaceae > Gemmatimonas. The sequence continues at coordinate 310,173 of JAIUOB010000003.1, forward strand.
TGTTGACACCCTGGTCGGTCAGCACGACCCGCGCCCCGAACGACATGCTCTCGGCCGAATCGGGGATGTCGAACTTTCGCGATGCGGCGGGCTTCTGTGCCGCCTTCGGACACGCCGCGGCGGGCAGCGTGGCCGCCACCAGCAGCGCGGACAGCCACCGGTGCCAGCGCCGGCCGCTCTGCGAGACTCGCGACATGCTCATGCCGCGCCCGCGCGCATGAGGTCGTGCAGGTGCACCACGCCCACGAGCTGGCGCGACGCGTCGACGACGGGCATCGCCATGATGCCGCGAGTCTCCATGCGGTGCACGACGGCACTTCCGAGTTCGTGTTCTTCCGCCAGTTGCGGCGAGGTGGTCATGACATCGGTGACGGACAGGGACAGGACATCCTGGTGCTTGTCGAGCAGGCGGGTGAGATCGCCAGCGGTGACGACCCCGGACACGCGGCCGTGTTCCGTGACGATGGCCAGCCCGCGTCGGGCGGCCAGTAGCACGACGGCCTCGCGCATCGTGGCTCCGGGGGCAAGCACGGGCAGAGCCGACGCTTCCATCACGTCGCGTACGCGCGTGAGCAAACGTCGTCCCAACGCACCGCCGGGATGGAACCTGGCGAAATCCTCCGCCCGGAACCCCTTCGCCTGCAGCAGCGCGACGGCGAGCGCGTCGCCCAGCGCCATGGTGACGGTCGTGCTGGTGGTCGGGGCGAGGTCGTGCGGACACGCCTCTTCACGCACCATGAGGTCGAGCGTCACGTTCGCGTGGCGCGCGAGGCGCGAGGTCGGCACCGATGTCATCGCGATCATCGGCACGCCGAGTCGCGCCAGCGCCTCGATGAGGCCGAGGAGCTCCTCGCTCTCGCCGCTCTTGGAGATGAGGATCGCCACGTCGTGCGCGCCCACGATGCCGAGATCGCCGTGTACGCTCTCGACGGGGTGCAGGAACATGGCCGGCGTGCCGGTCGACGTGAACGTCGCCGCCATCTTGCGTGCGACGAGCCCGCTCTTGCCAACGCCGGCGACGATCACGCGGCCGCGGCAGGCGGCCAGCAGCGCCACGGCGTCGGCGAACGGCTGGCCGAGTGATGCCTCGACCACACGCAGGGCCTCCGCCTCCTGCGCCAGGACGCGGCGTCCACGCGCGACCGCGTCCGTGCTCATGTCCGCGGTGCTCACTGCGTCACCACGCTGTGCGCTGCCGCGCTGCCGAACCCACTGGCATCGTCCGATGCGTCGACGCTGCGCGAGGCGACATAGCGCTCGACCGTGTCGGTCCACGTGCCGCGTGCACGCAGCAGGAGCTCGGCGAACTCGCGCACCGCGCCGCGGCCCCCCATGCGCACCAACTGCACGCGCGCGGCGCGGCGCACCTCGGTGACCGCGTTGCCCACCGCCACCGGCAGTCCGACGGCACGCAGCACGGCCAGGTCGGGGAGGTCGTCCCCCACGAACGCCACCTCGTCGAGCTCCATGCCGTACTCGTCGCACAGGCGACGCAGCGCGGGCAGCTTGCGCGCTTGGGGATCCTGGATGCAGGCATCCACGCGCAGCTCCCGCGCGCGCTGGGCGACACTCTCGGACACGCGCCCCGTGAGAATCACCACGCGCAATCCGGACTCCCGCAGCATCGCCATGCCGAGGCCGTCCTGGATGTCGTAGCGCTTGAACTCGAAGGGGCGCGTCGACGCGTCGTCCCGGCTGGCGCCGAGATAGACGCCGCCGTCGGTGAGCACGCCGTCGACATCGAAGCCGACCAGGCGAATGCGACGCGCGGTCTCCGCGTCGAGGCGCGCGTCCGCGCTGTCGAGCGTCGGCAGTGTGTCCGCGCCGTCGCTCATGGCCGCACGCGCTCCCAGATGTCCACGGCGCGGCGTACCAGGTCCGGCAGCGCATCGAGCGGCATCATGTTCGGGCCGTCGCTCGGCGCGCGATCGGGATCGGGGTGGGTCTCGAGAAACAGCCCCTGCGCACCCGCCGCGATGGCGGCGAGCGTGAGTGACGGAATGAACTCGCGCGCCCCGCCACTCGCGCCGCCAGCGCCCATTCCCGGTCGCTGCACGCTGTGCGTGGCGTCGAAGACGACCGGCACGCCGCAGGCCTCGCGCATGCGCGCGAAGCTGCGCATGTCGACGACGAGGTCACCGTAGCCGAAGAACGAGCCGCGCTCGGTGACGGCCAGCGGTCCGACGGTGTGACCGGCCAACGTGGCGCCTGCTTCGACCTTGCGAACCGCGCCGCGCATCCCTTCCGGATGCATCCACTGCCCCTTCTTCACGTTCACCGCGCGGCCGGTGGCACCAGCCGCCAGCAGCAGGTCGGTCTGACGGCACAGGAACGCGGGAATCTGGAGCACGTCGCACACCGCGCCGGCCGGCGCACACTGCGCCGCCTCGTGGACATCGGTGAGGATGGGCATGCCCGTCGCCGTCCGCACGCGATCGAGCGCAGCAAGGCCCGCCTCGAGTCCGGGCCCGCGCACCCCATCGACGTTCGAGCGGTTCGCCTTGTCGAAGCTCGCCTTGAAGATGATGCCGCCCGGCACCTCCTCGGCGAGTCGAGCGAGGGCCTCCGCGACGCGCAGGTTGAGCGCGTCGTCTTCGAGCTGGCACGGGCCGGCGATGAGGAAGAGCCGATCGGCAGGAAACAGCGAGGCGGTCACGCGCGACTCACTGGTTCACGTGTGCGAGCGGCGCGTCCGGCGCAGCGTCGACCTCGGCGCGGCGCCGGCGATCGGCGGCGGCGACGAACGCCGCGAACAGCGCGTGCGGGCGCAGCGGCCGGGACTGCAGCTCCGGGTGGAACTGGCACCCCACGAAGTGCGGGTGCGCGGGCAACTCGATCATCTCCACGAGCGAGTCGTCCGGCGACAGGCCGCTCAGGCGCATGCCGTGCTCCTGCAGGCGCTCGCGGTACCGGTTGGACACCTCGTACCGATGACGATGGCGCTCGCTCACCTCCGCCACGCCGTAGATCTCGGCGGCCTTGGAGCCGCGCTGCAGGCGGCACGGATAGGCACCGAGACGCATCGTGCCGCCCTTGTCGGTCACCTCCCGCTGGGAATCCATGAGCGAGATGACCGGGTTGCTGCACTCGGGCGCGAACTCGCTCGAGTGGCTGTCGTCGAGCCCGAGCACATTGCGTGCAAACTCGATGATCGCGACCTGCATGCCGAGGCAGATGCCGAAGAACGGGAGTGACATTTCGCGCGCCGCACGGATCGCTTCGACCATGCCCTCGACACCGCGCACGCCGAAACCGCCGGGGACGAGGAGCCCGTGGTGCTGCGAGAGGATCTCCCGCGCACGCTCGGGCGACGTGAAGTGATCGCTCGACGTCCACGCGAGCTCGACGCCGACATCGTTGGCGATGCCGCCATGGATGAGGGCTTCCTGCACACTCTTGTAGCTGTCCACGTAGTCGGTGTACTTGCCGACGACGCAGATGCGCACGCGCTCCCGCGGGTGCGTGATGCGCTGCACCATGCCCCGCCACGCGGACAGGTCCGGCGTGGGCGCCGTCAGGCGCAGGCGCTCCATGACGCGCTCGGCGAAGCCCTGCTGCTCGAAGACGAGCGGGATCTGGTAGATCGTGGGGACGTCCGGGCTCTCGATGACGGCGCCGAAGTCGACGTTGCAGAAGAGCGCGATCTTGCGCTTCACGTCGTCCTGCAGCGGCTTCTCGCTGCGGCAGATCAGGAAGTCGGGCTGGATACCGATCTCCATCAGTTCGCGCACCGAGTGCTGCGTGGGCTTGGTCTTCACCTCACCGGCCGCCGCGATGTACGGCACCAGCGTCAGGTGCACGAAGATCGCGTTCTCCTTCCCGACCTCGCGCCGGAACTGGCGAATGGCCTCGAGGAACGGCAGGGATTCGATGTCGCCCACCGTGCCACCGATCTCGACCAGCACGACGTCGTTGCCCGGGGCAATGCGCTTGACGGCGCCCTTGATCTCGTCGGTGATGTGCGGGATGACCTGCACCGTCGACCCGAGATACTCCCCGCGGCGCTCCTTGGTGATGACGTTCGAGTAGATCCGGCCCGTGGTGATGTTGTTCGCCTGCGAGAGCGGGCGATCGAGGAAGCGCTCGTAGTGGCCGAGGTCGAGGTCGGTCTCCGCGCCATCGTCGGTGACGAACACCTCGCCGTGCTGGAACGGCGACATCGTGCCGGGATCGACGTTCAGGTACGGGTCGAGCTTCATCATCGTGACGCGGAAGCCGCGTTCGACGAGCAGGCGCCCCAGCGAGGCGGCCGCGATACCCTTGCCCAGCGACGAGACGACGCCGCCGGTCACGAAGATGTACTTCGGCGTGGACGCCTGGTTCGTGGCGATCGGCATGGTCATGAGGCGAGTCCGGAAAGAGAAGAGTGCCAGCGCGCCTGCGCGCGGGCGAGGTCGTCGGGGGTATCGATGCCGCCAGCAGCCGGCGCGACATCGGCCACACCGATGGCAAGGCCGTGCGCCAGCGGACGCAACTGTTCCAGGCGCTCGATGAGTTCAAGCGGATGTGGCGTCCAGCGCACCCACTGCTGCAGGGCGTCGCGCGTGTACGCGTAGACGCCGATGTGCTGTCGCACGAGCGGCCGCAGTTGCTCGGTGTCAGCCGCGTCGCGCAGGTACGGAATGGGCGCGCGTGAGAAATAGAGCGCGGTGCCGTCGTCGCGCAGCACGACCTTCACGACATCCGGCCGGTGCAGCGCGGCGGCGTCGGTGACGGAGGCTGCGGTACCGATGGGCGCGCGTCCGCTGCGCACGATCGCCACTGCGCCCGCGAGGGCGTCCGCGGTCACGAACGGCTCGTCGCCCTGCACGTTGAGCACCACGTCGTGCGCGGCGAACTCTGCGCGCGCGCTCACCTCGGCCACGCGATCGGTGCCGCTCGGGTGATCGTCACGCGTGAGCACGGCCGGGACGTCATGCGCCGCGCACGCGGCCAACACCTCCGCCGCGTCCGTGGCCACCACACACGTGTCCGCCACGCCGAGCGCCACGACGCGCTGATGGACCCTGACGACGAGGGGGGCTCCGCCCAACGCCTGCAGCGGCTTGCGCGGCAGCCGGGTGGCACCGAGGCGGGCGGGAATCACCGCCAGAACACTCATCGGCGCGCCGTGGGAGGCAGAGTTGCAGCAAAATTCACGCCAGTTAAGATACCAAGGTCGGCACGACAAGGCAAACGCGCCGGAGACCGTCACTTCTACCCTCAGGAATGCCGACGACAAGCTGGTGGATCGCGTTCAACACCCTGGTCCTGTTTCTCCTGGCGCTGGACCTCGGCATCTTCAACCGCAAGGCGCACGTGGTCTCCGTGCGCGAAGCGCTGGGCTGGAGCGCGGTGTGGGTGACCCTCGCGCTCGCCTTCGGTGGCTGGATCGGCATGGTCATGGGCCGTCAGCCCATGCTGGAGTTCTACGCCGGCTACCTCGTCGAACAGGCCCTGTCCGTGGACAACCTGTTCGTCTTCATCCTGCTCTTCGGCTACTTCAAGGTTCCCCTCGACCTGCAGCACCGTGTGCTGTTCTGGGGCATCCTCGGGGCGCTGCTGATGCGCGGGGCGATGATCGCGGCCGGCGCAGTGCTCCTCGCGCGGTTTCACTGGATCATCTACCTGTTCGGCGCCTTCCTGGTCATCACCGGCATTCGCATGGCGATGGGGAGCGGGGCCGAGGTGGAACCCGAGTCGAACCCGGTGCTGCGTCTCGTGCGCCGACTCTTCCCGGTCACGAAGGAGTTCCACGGACAGGCCTTCGTGGTGCGGGAGCCTGGGCCGGACGGCGTGCTGCGCCGGGCCGTGACGCCGCTGTTCGTGGTGCTGGTCCTCGTCGAGACGACCGACATCGTGTTCGCGGTCGACTCGATTCCGGCCATCTTCGGCGTCACGCGCAACCCGTTCCTCGTCTACACGTCGAACGTCTTCGCGATTCTCGGGCTGCGGTCGCTCTACTTCGTGCTGGCGGGTGTGGTGGGACGATTCCACCTGCTCAAGTACGGCCTCGCGCTGGTGCTGGCCTTCGTCGGCCTCAAGATGCTGCTGAGCGACATCTACCACCTGAACATCGGCGTCTCGCTCGGTGTCGTGGCGTCGCTGCTCGCCGGCAGCGTGGTGTTGTCGCTGCTCATTCCGCACAAGGGACCGCCCGAGGAGCCGCCCGTCCACCTGCACCGCGACGGCTGAGCAGATTCGCGCCGTCCGGCTTCAACGGGCGGCGCTGGACCGCTGCGGCGTTGGACCGCTACGGTGCTAGACCGCCGCGGCGCGACGCGACTGCGCCATCGCGAGAAAGTTCGTGAGCAGCGTACGCCCGTGTTCCGTGAGGATCGACTCTGGGTGGAACTGCACGCCCCACACCGGATGGGAGCGATGCTGCAGCGCGTGAATCTCCTCGGGCGCGTCCTCGGCGGTGGCCGTCACCTGCAGCGCCTCGGGCAAGGTGGCGCGCTCCACCACCAGCGAGTGATAGCGCATCACGGCAAAGGGCGAGGGCACGTGCGCGAAGAGGGCCGTGCCGTCGTGCACGATGCGGGACTGCTTGCCGTGCATCACGCGTGATGCGCGCGTGACCACCCCGCCGTACGCCTCGCCGATAGCCTGATGCCCAAGACACACCCCGAGAATGGGGATGTGTGCGCCGTACCGCCGGATGACCTCCACAGAGATGCCGGCCTCGCGCGGCGAACAGGGGCCGGGAGAGACGACGATGGCCTCCGGCGCGAGCATTCCCACCTCGTCCACCGTCAGGGCGTCGTTGCGGTGCACGACCGGCACCACGCCCAGCTCCCCGAAGTACTGCACGAGGTTGTACGTGAACGAGTCGTAGTTGTCGATGACGAGCAGCATGCGACGGCGTCGAGGGCGCGCGATCAGGCGCGCGGGTGGAACTGCTTGTGGACACTGCGAAGATACTCACGGTCCACGTGGGTGTAGATCTGGGTCGTGGCGATGTCCGCGTGTCCGAGCATCTCCTGCACCGCCCGCAGGTCGGCGCCTCCTTCGAGCAGGTGCGTCGCGAACGAGTGCCGCAGCGTGTGCGGTGACACCGGCTTCGTGATCCCTGCCATCTCGACGTACTTGCGCAGGATCTTCCAGGCCCCCATGCGCGAGAGCGGCTTCCCCTGCCCGCTCAGGAAGAGCACGCCCTGTCCCTGCCCGCGCTCCAGCACAGGTCGCAGCTCGCGGGCGTACACGGCCACGGCGCCGATCGCCGATCGGCCGATGGGCACGAGGCGCTCCTTGTTGCCCTTGCCGAGCACCCGGAGGAGGCCGTCCTCGAGCAAGACGTCGCGCATCGCCAGCCCGATCCACTCCGACACGCGAAGTCCCGCGCCGTAGGCCAACTCGAGCATCGCGCGGTCCCGAAACGCGAGGCGTTCGTCGAGCCCAGGCGCCGCCAGGAGCCTGCTGACCTCGTCCACGGTGAGGACTTCGGGAAGGGTGCGCCAGATCTTCGGCGCATCGAGCCGTTCGGTCGGGTCCTTCGTGACGACCCCCTCGGCCACGAGGATGCGAAACCACGACCGCAGGGCGGAGATCGCGCGCCGAATGGAGCTGCCGGCAAGTCCGGCATCCTTGAGCGTGTACACGAACTCGCGCAGCACGGCGGGCGTGATGGCGGCCGCGCTTTCCACGCCGTTCGCGCGCAGGTACACGACACAGCGCACCACGTCACGGCGATACGCTTCGATGGTGCGTGGCGACGCGCCCTCCTCCACCGCCAGCGTGTCCTCGAAGAGGCGCAGGTGGAATGCGGACGGGACACTCGCCAACTGCTCGTCGAGTGTCGTCGGATGCGGCGCGGTCACCTGGCACTCCGCGCGCGGCGACGCCACCACACGACACCGCCGCCCAGCGCCACCACCGCGAGCGCGACGACGCCAAGCAGGCGCTGCTGCCCACCGATGCGTGCAAGCAGGGCCTCCGCGTTGGCCCCGGCACGGAAGGCCAGCACGCACACCAATCCGTACCACGCTCCTGACGCGAGCGTCATTGCGATGCCCGCGCGCCACGCGCTGATGCCCAAGGCACCGGCGACGGGAGGCACCACCGCACGCACGGCGGGCAGGAACCGACTGATGACGACGCCCGCCATGCCCTGCGTCGCGAAGCGCTCCGTGAAGCGCTCCGCGGCGTCGGCGGGAAGCAGGCGGGGAAACCGGCGCTGCAGCCACGGCATGCCGTAGTGGCGTCCGAGGGCGAACATGCACATCGCCCCGCCGATGTTGCCGATCATCGTCGCGCTCCACGCACCCAACGCGGTGCCGTTGCCGCGCGCCGCGACAAAGGCGCCGAGCGCGACCACGGTGTCAGCGGGGAGCGGAGGGAACACGTTCTCCGCGAACGCCGCCGCCGCGATGGCCAGATACAGCAACGCCGCCGGCAGCGTCTCGAGCCACGCAAGGAGTTCGTTCATGGAAGCGACCCGGCCGCGCCACGGTGTGGCCGCAGCGGCAGCGGCTCAGCGCGTGACCACGCTCGCCGTGCACAGCACGGCCAGGCCTTCCCCGCGGCCGATCCACCCCATCCCCTCGTTGGTCTTGCCCTTCACGAAGACGGCGTCGAGAGGCACGTCCAGGGTCTCCGCCAGCCGCGCGCGAATGGCCGGCCGATGCGGGCCGATCTTAGGCGCCTGCGTGACGACGGTGATATCGACGTTGTGCACGCGGAGGCCGGCCGTTTGCAGCCGCACGAGTGCCGCCTTGAGCATCTCGATGGAATCGCGCCCCTTGTTCGCCGCGTCGGTGTCGGGAAACATCTCTCCGATGTCGCCGAGGGCCGCAGCGCCCAGCAGGGCGTCGGTGACTGCGTGGCAGATCGCGTCACCATCGGAGTGGCCGGCGCAGTGCACGTCGGACGGGATGTCGATGCCGCCGAGCCGCATCGGCCCACCGGCGCCGAAGCGATGCGAGTCGTAGCCGACTCCCACACGCACCGTCATCAGGCCGCCACCGTCTGCGCGTCCAACGCGTCGGCCGGCAGCAGCGAATAGTCCTGGCGTCGCCGTGCGGGCGTGAAGCCGGCATCGCGAATGAGGCGGTCGAGCTCGTCCACCGTCGTGCGATGCGTCGTGTTCGCGGCCGACACGACGTTCTCCTCGATCATGAGCGAGCCGAAGTCGTTGCAGCCGAACCGGAGGGCCATCTGCCCCACCTTCATGCCCATCGTGACCCAGCTGGACTGCAGGTTGGGGACGTTGTCGAGCACGATGCGCGAGATGGCCACCGTGCGCAGGTACGTCGTGGCATCGGTCTTGGGCATGTGCGACAGCGTCGGCGTGTTCTCCGGCTGCAAGGGCCAGGTGATGAACGCCGTGAAGCCTCCGGTGCGGGCCTGCAGGTCGCGCACGCGCTGCAGGTGCTCGAGACGCTCCGCGAGGGTCTCGCCGATGCCGTACATCATGGTCACCGACGTCTTCATCCCTTCCTGGTGCGCGAGCTCCATGATCTCCAGCCAGCGATCGGCCCCGGCCTTCTTGGGCGCGACGATGTCCCGCACGCGCTGCACGAGGATCTCGCCACCGCCGCCGGGAATCGAGTCGAGACCAGCCGCCCGCAGCTCGCGGATCACATCGCGGGCATCCATGCGGAAGCGCGTCGCGAAGAAGTCGACCTCGCTCGGCGAGAAGCCGTGGATGTGGATCGGGTGGTACTGCTTGATGTAGCGCAGCAGGTCGAGATACCACTCGAACGGGATGTACGGATTGTGCCCGCCCTGAATGAGGATCTGCACGCCGCCGAGTGCCTTGGTCTCGTCGATCTTGGCGCCGATCTGTTCGAAGGACAGCGTGTAGCCCTCACCGTGCTTGGGGCGGCGGTAGAAGGCGCAGAAGCCGCAGTCGGCGACGCAGACGTTCGTGTAGTTGATGTTCCGGTCGACGATGTACGTGACGACACCGTGCGGATGCTTCGCCTCGCGCACGCGATCGGCCTCGAGGCCGAGTTCGAGCAACGGAGCGTTGGTGTAGAAATCGAGCAGGTCGCGCATGACTGGCCCAGGCGATCAGGCGGCCGGCAGGAAGGCCAGCGTGCCATCCGGCACGCGCCCCGCCAGCACGAGACGACGAAAGAACTCCGTGAGACCCGCGAGGTGCGGGTACGACAGCCGGTAGTCGAGGCCGTCGAAGTACGTGCGACAGGTCGCGGCCGGCACACCGCTGGCGACCGCGGCCTGAGCGGCCAGCTCGTCCAGATGCTGCAGTCCCCAATCACGCGACGCGATGAGCGAGGCGTGTGCCTGCAACGCGTCGTGCACGGGCGTGGTGCGCTGCGCTACCCAGACGGCGAAGACGAACGGCAGACCCGTCCAACTCTTCCAGGCAGCGCCCAGGTCGACCTGGAACGGATACCGCACACTCCAGGGGCCGCCGGCGTCCGAGTCGTGCTGGAGGCGCAGCGCCGCGTCGCCGATGACGAGGCGCGCATCGTGCACGTCCTCGCCGAAGTGGGCCAGGTCGGCCAACTCGGCGTTGCCCGGCACGAACTCCGGTCGGCATCGCCACACATGCTCGAAGAGCAACTCGAGCAGCGCGACCGACGTCATGCTGCTCCGACTGACGATGACACGACAGCCGCCCAGTTCCTGCGGCGGACGACGGCTGAACAGCATGACGCTGCGCACCGGCCCGTTGCTCGTGATGCCGAGCTCGGGCAGCAACAGCAGGCGCGTGGCGTCGCGGGCGTACTCGACCGCCGAGACGACGCTCACGTCGAGGGTGCCGGCCGACATGCGCGCGTTGAGCTCGGTGGGCACCCCATCGACCAGCTCGCCGGCGAGCGGCACGAGGCCGCGGTCGATGGCCCCGTACACCGGGTAGCAGTTGATGTAGCGGATGCGCCCGATGCGCAGCACGATCAGGCGCCGGCGAGGGCGGAGGCCGACTCGTGCGGCGTGGCGCCGACAGGCGCCGCGACCATGACCGACTCGTCGTCGTTGGCCGTCGCGCCGAACTCGCGCAGCACGGTGTAGAAGCTGTCGCGCTCGGCGGGGTGCTTCCCCGCCCCGCGGATGAGGCCGAGGAGCTGCGGCAGCGTCATCCCCTGTGGTGTGTGCGCACCCACGGCATGGTAGATCTTTTCGCGCACCACCGTGCCCTCGATGTCGTTGACGCCGAAGTGCAACGCCACCTGCGACACCGGTTGGGTCACCATGATCCAGTGCGACTTGATGTGCGCGATGTTGTCGAGGTACAGGCGGCCCACCGCGAGGTTGCGCAGGTCGTCGAAGCCCGTCGTCGCCGTGCCGGTGCGGCCAAGGGTCTCGCCCAGCGCGTTGTCGTCCGGATGGTAGGCGAGCGGGATGTAGGCGAGGAACCCACCGGTGTCGTCCTGCAGGTCCCGCAGCATCGTGAGGTGCTCGACCCGGTCCTCGATGGTCTCCACATGCCCGTACAGCATCGTGCAGTTGGAGCGGATGCCCAGCCGGTGCGCCGTCCGATGCACGTCGATGTAGTCGGCGCCGCCGAGCTTCTTGTCGGCGATCTGCTCGCGCACCGCGGCACTGAACGTCTCGGCGCCGCCCCCCGGCATCGTGTCGAGTCCGGCGTCGCGCAGCGCGATGAGCACGTCCTCGCGCGACATCTTCTCGATGCGCGCGATGTGCGCGATCTCCACGGCGGTGAGCGCCTTGATGTGCACCTGCGGATGCCGCGCCTTGAGCGCGCGGAACATCTCGGTGTAGTACGCCAACCCCGCCTGCATGTCGAGGCCGCCCACGATGTGAAACTCGCGGGTGATCGTGCCGTCGGCGCGGTCGGACTCGGCGAGGACCTGCTCGAGTGTGTACCGGTACGCGCCCTCTTCCTTGGGCAGGCGCGCGTAGCCGCAGAAGACACAGGTCTTCCGCAGCACGCAGATGTTGGTCGGGTTGATGTGCTGGTTGGCCGCGAAGGTCACGCGGTCGCCGTGGCGCGCGCGGTTGGCCGCGTCGGCCATGGCGCCGACGCCCAGCAGGTCGGTCGTGGTGTAGAGGGTGACCGCGTCGGCAGCGCTCAGGCGCACGCCGGCCTGCAGCTTCTCCGCGATGGGGCGGAGCGCCGGATCACGCAGGCGGTCAGAATCGAACGGGACGGCGAGCGGCATCGGGGCAGACTCGGGTGGCAGCGTACCCAGTGCACGCTGCCGTCTTCGATATATGCCCCACGCGCCCTACTCGTGCCAGCCTCGCAGGGCGAGCGAGACGTTGTGCCCGCCGAATCCGGAGCTGTTGGAAATGGCCACCCGCAGGGCGCGTGTCTTGGGGGTGTTCGGCGTCACGTCCAGGTCGCACTCCGGGTCGGGGGTGCGATAGTTGATGGTCGGCGGCACGACCTGGTCACGCAACGCGAGGGCGCAGGCAATGAACTCCACGCCGCCCGCCGCGCCGAGCATGTGCCCGGTCGCTGACTTGGTCGAACTGACCGACAGCGCCGCCGCGTGCTCCCCGAACACGGCCTTGATGGCCTTGATCTCGTTCGGGTCGTTGAGGGGCGTGCTGGTGCCGTGCGCGTTGACGTAGTCGACGTCGGCCGGCTGCAGGCCGCCATCGCGCAGGGCGCGGCGCATGGCCCGCTGGAGCCCCTCGTGCGCGTCGGGTTGGCCGGTCAGGTGGTACGCATCCCCGGTGGCGCCGTAGCCCAGCACCTCGCCGTAGATGCGGGCACCGCGGCGCCGTGCATGCTCGAGCTCCTCGAGCACCACCACGCCCGCTCCCTCGCCCAGCACGAACCCGTCGCGGGTGGCATCGAACGGGCGCGAGGCCGTCGAGGGCTCGTCGTTCCGCTCGGAAAGCGCGGTCATGTTGCCGAAGCCGCCGATGGCCATGGGCAGCACGGCCGCCTCGGCGCCACCGGCAATCATCACATCGGCGTCACCATACACGATGGTGCGGAACGCCTCGCCGATCGCGTGGGCGCTCGTCGAGCAGGCCGACATCGTGGCGTAGTTGGGGCCCTTCGCGCCGAAGCGCATCGAGACCACGCCCGCCGCGATATCGGCGATGTACATCGGGATGAAGAACGGCGAGATGCGCTTGTTGCCCGACGTCATGAGGACGCTGTGCTGGTCCTCCATGGTCGCCAGGCCGCCGATGCCGCTGCCGATGATGACCCCGCACTCCTCCGCCACGAATCCGCCCTCGGACAGGCCGGCGTCCTGCATGGCCTGCACCGATGCGCCCATGGCGTACTGCGTGAAGAGGTCGGCGCGCTTGGCTTCCTTGCGGTCCATGTAGAGACCGACGTCGAAGCCCTTCACCTCGCAGGCGAAGCGCACCTTGAACGTGCTCGCGTCGAACTTCGTGATGGGCGCTCCGCCCGACACACCCGCGAGCAGGTTCTGCCAGGTCGTCGCCACGTCGTTGCCGACGGGCGTGATGGCCCCGAGACCGGTGACGACGACCCGCCGACGCATCAGCCCGCGACCTTCGCCTCGAGGTAGGCGACGGCATCACCGACCGTGCGCAGCTTCTCCGCGTCCTCGTCGGGGATGTCGATGTTGAACTCCTTCTCGAACTCCATGACCAGTTCGACGATGTCCAGCGAATCGGCGCCGAGGTCCTCGATGAAGCTCGCCTCGGGCGTGAGCTTCTCGCGCTCCACTCCGAGCTCCTTCTCGATGATGTCCTTGATCTTCGCCGCTGAATCCGACATGGGAACGGTTCCTCGAAAGTTGTGAGTGAGACTGGGGAAACTAGCCGGGCCGCGGCGGGACAGGGAGCCCCGGGGGAGGGGCTGTGGGCCGCGCCCGTCAGGGCACTACATCACCAGACCGCCGTCGACGACGAACACCTGGCCCGTCACGTAGGCGGAGAGGTCGGACGCCAGCACCAGCACCATGCCCGCGACGTCCTCGGGCGTGCCCAGACGACCGAGCGGAATACCCGCGCTCATCGTCGTCCGCGCCTCGTCGGTCATGGCCGCCGTCATGTCGGTCTCGATGAAGCCCGGCGCCACCACGTTCGCGAGGATGTTGCGCGACGCGAGCTCCTTGGCAATCGACTTCGTGAGGCCGATGAGCCCCGCCTTGCTGGCGGCATAGTTCGCCTGCCCCTTGTTGCCAGTCAGGCCCACGACGCTCGCCACGTTCACGATCCGTCCCCAGCGCCGCTTCATCATGCCCTTGGTCGCGGCGCGACAGGTCGCGAACGCGCCGCGCAGGTTGGCATCGATGACCGCGTCCCAATCATCATCCTTGAGACGCATCAGCAGGTTGTCGCGCGTCAGGCCGGCGTTGTTCACCAGCACATCGAGCTGTCCGAAGTCGCGCTCGACGGCCTCGACCAGCGCCGTGGCCTGCGCCACCTCACCAATGTCCGCAGCGTAGCCCCGCACCGTGACGCCGTGCGCCGCCGCGAGCTCGGCCGCCACGGCCTCCGCACGCGCGGCATCCCGCCCGGTCACGGCGACCTGCGCACCGGCCGCCGCGAGCGTCGCGGCGATGCTCCGCCCGATGCCGCGCGTCGCGCCCGTCACGAGGGCCACACGGCCTGCCAGCCTGATCTGCACGCCCTGCTCTGTCGTCATGCGCGCTCCCGCGGTCGATCGACCGGGTGTTGAGTGATGATCCGGGCAGCGCGTCAGTGCGCGCCGACGAGGGCCGCCTGCAGCGCCTCGACGTCGGCGACGGTGCCGCAGGTCTGCGTGCGCACGCCCGGCGCGATCCGTCGCACGAGACCCGCAAGCACGGCACCAGTGCCCACCTCGAGGAACGTCGCGTCCGGATGGGCCGCCACCAGCGTCTGCACCACCCGCGTCCACTGCACCGGCGCCGTGAGTTGCTCGACGAGCCGCGTGCGCGCCTGCGCCGCGTCGTGCACGGCCACAGCGTCGACGTTGGCGACGACGGGCACGCGCGGATCGCGCCACGGCTCCGCTTCGAGCGCGTCGGCCAGCCCCGCTTGCGCCGGCGCCATGAGCGGCGAGTGGAAGGCGCCGCTGACGGGCAGCGGCAGGCAGCGCTTGGCACCGGCTTCCTTCGCCAAGGCCATGAGGCGCTCCACGCCGGCCACCTCACCCGAGACGACGACCTGCTCCTCGCTGTTGAAATTGGCCGGCACGACCAGCCCGCTCTCCGCCGACGCGGCCGCGCACAGCGCCTCGATCGGTGTGCCGAGCACCCCGAGGATGGCCGCCATCGCACCGGGGCGAGCGACGCCCGTCTCGTACATCAACGCGCCGCGGCGGCGCACGATGCGCGCGGCGGACGCGAGGTCGAGTGCACCGGCCAGGTGGTAGGCCGAGAACTCTCCCAACGAATGCCCCGCGGCTGCCACGACGTGCGGACGCAACGCATCGCCCACGACCGCCCACACCGCGGCGCTGTGCGCCAGCAGCGCGGGCTGCGCATTGAGGGTGCGCGTCAGTTCCTCGGCCGGACCCTCGAAGGCCAGCGTCGTGAGGGCCGTCCCGATCGCATCATCGACGGCATGAAAGGCGTCGCGTGCGGAGGGGAACGCGTCGTACAGATCGCGTCCCATGCCGACCTTCTGCGAGCCCTGACCCGGGCAAAGGAGGACGTAACGCATGTGTGTTCGGACCCCGTTGACGGCGATGCGCGTCAGAAGCGGACGACGGCCGAGCCCCACGTGAAGCCCGCGCCGAAGGCCGCGAACAGCACGGTGCTCCCCTCGCGGACGCGTCCCTGTGCGATCGCATCGTTGAGCGCGATGGGCACGGACGCGGCGGAGGTGTTGCCGAAGCGGTCGACGTTGACGAAGACCTTGTCCATCGAGATGCCGGCGTGCTTTGCGGTGGCCTCGATGATGCGCACGTTCGCCTGGTGCGGAATGAGCAGGTCGATGTCGGCGGCCGTGAGACGTGCGGCGTCGAGGGCACGATCGGTCGACTCGGCCATGGAGCGCACGGCGTGCTTGAACACCTCACGCCCGGCCATGTGGATGTAGTGCGAGCGATCGGCGTAGGACTCCGGCGTGAACGGCTTCGCGCCGCCGCCGGCGGGACGCCACAAGAGTTCGGCCAGCGCGCCGTCCGACCGCATGTACGTCGACAGGATGCCCTTCGTGCCGCCGCGCTGCGGCGTGCGCCGCAGCACGGTGGCGCCGGCGCCGTCGCCGAACAGGATGCAGGTGTTGCGGTCGGTCCAGTCGACGATGGCGCTCAGCTTTTCCGCGCCGATCACCAGGACGGTGTCCGCGGAGCCGCTCGCGATGAGCGACTCGCCAACGATCGTGCTGTACAGCCAGCCGGAGCAGGCGGCCGCGAGGTCGAAGGCCGCCGCACGCGTGCAGCCAAGCGCGGTCTGCACCTCGACCGCCGTGGAGGGCAGCAGGTGATCGGGCGACGCCGTGCCAAGGATGATGGTGTCGATCTCCCCCGGCTGCACGCCTGCGCGCGCCATGGCCTGGCGCGCGGCATCGGCCGACAGGGAGGTAAGCGACTCGCCCTCGCCGGCGACGTAGCGCTGCCGGATGCCGGTGCGCTCGATGATCCACTCGTCGTTCGTCTCGACGCCCATCGCCGCAATGTCGGCGTTCGTCACCGCACGCTTGGGCACGGCGTGCCCCGTCCCGGCGATGTACGCGAACGGGCGCTTCATGCCGCGGTGCCGCTGTGGGACGCGTCCGGGAGGCCGTCGCTCAACTTGCGGCCAATGGCGTCGACCATGCCCGACTCGTGCGCACGCAGGGCGACGGCGATCGCGTTGTGGATGGCGCGCGCGCTGCTGCGCCCGTGGCAGATGATGGAGACGCCCTTGACGCCCAGCAGTGGCGCACCGCCATAGGCTTCGGCGTCGAGCTGCTTGAGCGAGGCGGCCATGTCGTGGGGGTTGAGCCCCGCGGCCTTCGAGACCATCCCGATGATCATCGGGGCGAGGCCTTCGTAGAACTTGAGGAGCACATTGCCGACGAAGCCGTCGCAGACGACCACATCGAACGGGCCCTCGTCGGCACGACCGCGGGCGATGTCCCGTCCCTCGACGTTGCCGAGGAAGTGGATGCCGGCTTCGGCCCGCAGGCGCTGGTGCGCCTCCTTGACGGCCGTATTGCCCTTCTCCGGTTCCTCGCCGATGGAGAGGAGGCCGACGACCGGTTCCGGCCGACCGAGCAGCGCCTGCGCGTAGACGGTGCCGATGCGGGCGAACTGCACGAGTTCGTCGGGGGCACAGTCGACATTGGCGCCCGCGTCGAGCACGAGCACGGGCTGCAGCGCGGTCGGAAAGATGGTGCCGATGGCGGGGCGCGTGAGGCCCGCGTGCAGTCGCAGGATCATGAGCGACGCGGCCATCTGGGCGCCGGTGTTGCCGGCGGAGACGAACCCGTGCGCGTGGCCGTCGGCGACGCGCCGAATGCCAAGCACCATGGAGCTGTTGGTCTTGCCACGCAGCGCCACGGACGGCTTGTCGGTCATCTCGATGACATCGGGCGCCTCGATGATCGCGAGGCGCTCCCGCAGATGCGCCAGGCCGGCATACTCGCCGGCGAGGAGCGCTGCGAGTTCGGCCTCGATGATCCCGGTCGGGCCAACGAGGTCGATGTGCAGGTCCTGAGGCAGCGCCGCCAGCGCCAAGAGGGCGCCGGCAATGGGGGCCCGGGGGGCGAGATCCCCCCCCATGGCATCCACGGCGATGCGCGCCAAGCTCAGGCTTCCTGGGCCGCTACGCGCTGCTCACCCGCATAGTATCCGCACTCGGCGCACACGCGGTGCGGGCGCTTCATGGTGCCACACTGGGGGCACGTCTGGATGACGATGGCGGGCGCGGTCTTGTGCGTGTTGCGAGCGCGCTTCCGCCGCTTCGAAGTGCGGCGCTTGGGAACGGCCATGGGAACTGGACCTGGTCGTGGGGCGAAACGGAATCGTCAGGCGTCGCGTGGCTGCTCGCGCAGCGCCGCCCAACGGGCATCGGTGACCGGGGCGCAGTCGCAGCGACCCGTGTTGCGATCGGTGCCACACTGGGGACAGAGCCCCTGGCACTCCTCGCGGCAGAGAACGAACGCCGGCACCGACACCAGCCACTCCTCACGGAGTGCCGGCCGCAGGTCGAGCTCGCGCGCGCCCGGCGGCATCGGAACCACATCATCCTCGTCTGCCTCGTCGACATCTGACTCGGCGAACAGCAAGTGCACGTCTTCGGACACCGGCGCCTGCACCTCGACGAGGCACCGACGACACGTGGTCGCGGCGACTCCTTCGAAGTGCCCACTCAGGTAGAACCGCCCTGAGCTGGCCGACGAGAGCCGACCGACCACATGCACCCCCGGCGGCACCGGGCGCGCATCGTCGGCCTCCCACACCGGATCGTCCGCCGCGAGCAGACCATCGACGCTCGCCGCTCGCGCCTCCAGACTCCGGATGTCGAAGCACAGCATAGCCATCAAACGTAGAGCCGCGCCGCCCGACCCACAAGGGCCGAACGGCGCGAAATGGGCCGGGAACGCCTCGACTAAGTCCCGTGAGGGACGGCGTTTAGCCGCTCAGACGAGCGTGTCGGCCTCAGCAAAGAAAAAGCGCGACTCGCGATCGGCATTCTCGTCCGAGTCGGAGGCGTGAATGGCGTTCCGGCCCTTGGACTCGGCGTACAGCTTGCGCACGGTCCCCTCGGCGGCCTCGGCCGGGTCCGTCGCCCCGATGACGGTCCGCAGCGTGGCGACCGCGTCGTCGCGCTCGAGGATGAGCGGCATGCACGGGCCGCTGGTCATGAACTCGACCAGTTCGCCATAGAAGGGGCGCTCGCGGTGCACCGCGTAAAACTCCCCGGCCTGGGCGGTGGTGAGGTGCATGGCACGGGCCGCCTTCACCGTGAAGCCGTGCTGTTCGAGAAGGGCGAGGATGAGCCCCGCCTTGCCCGCGCCAAAGGCGTCAGGCTTGATGATGGTCAGAGTACGGCGACCGGCCATGGTCGGAGTGTCGGTAATGGGTGGAGATGCAACGCGGCGGACCCCGAGAGGAGTCCGCCGCGCGCAAGATAACCGGACCGGGTGCCGACGACACCCGGCGCGGGCCTCGGTTACGCCAGTCGGGCCTTGATGAGCTCGACGAAGTCGATCGGGCGCTGGGCCACGCCCATGCCGGCCGCCTTGAAGGCGTCGATCTTCTCGGCGGCCGTGCCGGCCGAGCCCGAGATGATGGCGCCGGCGTGCCCCATGCGGCGTCCCGGCGGTGCCGTCTGCCCCGCAATGAAGCCGACGACCGGCTTGGTCATGTGGTTCTTCACGAAGTCGGCGGCTTCCTGTTCGTCGGTACCACCGATTTCGCCCATCATCGCCACGGCCTTCGTGTGCGGATCCTTCTCGAACGCCGCGAGGCAATCGATGAAGTTGGTTCCGTTGATGGGGTCGCCACCGATGCCGACGCAGGTGCTCTGGCCGATACCGGCCTTGGTGAGCGCGTTGACGACTTCGTAGGTGAGCGTGCCCGAGCGGCTGACCACGCCGACAGGGCCCGGTGCGCAGATGCGGCCCGGAATGATGCCGACCTTGCTCTGTCCGGGGGTGATGAGCCCGGGGCAGTTCGGGCCGATGAGGCGCGCGCCGTGCTCCTTCACGTACGGGTAGACCTTGGTCATGTCGAGGACCGGCACGCCCTCGGTGATGCAGACGATGAGCTGCACACCGGCGGCGGCGGCTTCCATGATGGCATCGGCCGCGAACATCGGCGGCACGTAGATGACCGACGTGTTGGCGCCAGTGGCCTGCACCGCGTCATGCACCGTGTCGAAGATGGGCGCGGTGCCTTCGAACGTCTGCCCGCCCTTTCCGGGCGTCACGCCGGCCACGACCTTCGTGCCGTACTCGATCATCTGCTTGGCATGGAACGAGCCGTCGCGGCCCGTGATGCCCTGCACCACCAGCTTGGTGCCGTTGTCGATGAAGACGCTCACGCCGCACCTCCCCTCGTGGCGAGTTCGACGGCGCGCTGCACGGCGGAATCCATGTCGCTCGACGCGGAGAAGCCGTTCTCCTTCAGGATCTGCAACGCGAGCTCCTCGTTGGTGCCGGTGAGGCGGATGACGATGGGCACCTTGAGCGGATTCTGCTTCGTCGCGGTCACGATGCCGTTGGCCACGTCGTCAGTGCGCGTGATGCCACCGAAGATGTTGAACAGGATGCACTTCACGTTCGGGTCGGCGGTGATGATGCGGAGCGCGTTCACCACCTTCTCCGGGTTCGACGAGCCACCGATGTCGAGGAAGTTGGCCGGATCGCCGCCGTAGTACTTCACGAGGTCCATCGTGGCCATCGCGAGGCCGGCGCCGTTCACGACGCAGCCGACGTTGCCGTCGAGCTTGATGAACGTGAGGTTCGCGTTGCGCGCATCCACTTCGCTCGGCGCCTCGCTCGACTCATCGCGCAGGGCGGCGATGGCCGGGCGGCGATCGAGCTCGTTGTCGTCGATGACCATCTTGCCGTCGACGGCGATGAGCTCACCCTGCGGCGTGAGCACCAGCGGATTGATCTCGGCGAGGGAGCAGCCGGCGTTCATGAACGCCGTGTAGAGCTGCTGCATGATCTTCGCCGCTTGCCGCGCGAGCTTGACGTCCTTGTACAGGAAGAAGCCCATGCGCATGGCCTCGAACGGGAGCAGGCCGTAGCGCGTGTCGACGGGGTGGTAGAGGATCTTGTCGGGCGTGGTCGCCGCCACTTCCTCGATGTCGATGCCGCCCGCTGCGGACACCATGAAGACCGGCTTCTTGGTGGCGCGATCGACGATGATGCCGACGTAGGCCTCCGAGCCGATGTCGGCGGCGACCGTGACGAGCACCTTCTCGACCGTGAGGTCCTTGATGGTCATGCCGAGGATCGCCGAGGCCTTCTCCTTCGCGGCCTCCGGCGTCGGGCAGAACTTCACGCCGCCGGCCTTGCCGCGTCCACCGGCGTGGACCTGGGCCTTCACCATCACGGCCACGCCGTAACCGCGGGCGATGGCCTCCGCCTGTTCAGGGGTCGTGGCGACCTCGCCGGGCGGGATCGGCACACCGGCCGCCCGCAACAGCTCTTTCGCCTGGTACTCGTGCAGGTTCACGCGTTCTCCGAGCTCATGGGAAGTGTCTGCAATGCAGGGTGGATCAACTGCGGGACTGCTCTGTCGTGGTACGCGCAGCCATCACGCAATGCTAGGCGATCCGACAGGGGGGGACAACTCACGCGACGCGGCACGGCTGGCCGCATGCTCACGGGGGCGGCCGACGCAGGGCGCGTCCCAGACTGTCGAAGGCCGCGCCAAACGCGGTCCAGTCGCCGCGCCGGGCCGCCTCGCGCATGGCGTCGTAGAGCCGCCCCGCGTCCTCGTCACGCACCTCGCGCAGGGTTGCCGGCGTGGTCGGGCCCCCGCGCGGTGGCGGCGCCGCGCCCATGTCGGCCAAGGCGTCGGCGAGTCCCGCCCCCAGGCCGAGGCGGGTCCCGTCGGTGACCCCGACGCGGGCGATGACCAGCGTGCCGTCGCCGCGCAGCCACTGGACGGCCTGCAGGTACAGCGGGCCGCGATCGGTGACGAGGGCGGTGATGCGTCCACGTCGAAGTCGGGGGGAGCGTCCGGCGGGTGCCGCGATGACGGCTTCCGCGCTGTCGACACCGCGCTCGAGGAGATCTTCCACCGCACGCCATCGCACGGGGGCCGTCGAGGGGGTCCACCACGTGGCGCGCTCCTCACCGCCGGCCGCCAGCAGCACGCCCGCGATGCGATCGTCGTCGCCGAGCAGGGCGAGACTCCATCCCATCCCCGACGCGCGGGCACCGGCAAGCGCGTACACCGAGGGGGCACCTCCCGCGAGGGCGCTATCCGGCAGGTGGCGCACCACGCTGCCGTCGAGGCGCGATCCGTAGCGCGCGAACGTGCGCGCCTGAAGCACCGCGCTCTCGGTCGCGGGTGGCAACTGAGTCACCACGGCCGCGTCGAGCGCGCTCACCGGCGTGAAGAGCGCGGGGAGCCGCGCCATCCAGGTGCGGGTGACGGGATCAGGGCGCGCCGTGGGGATGAGGCGCACGCGCCCGGTCGCGGCGTCGACCAGCGCCGTCGCGGCGAACTTGAAGTAGCCATAGCTCTCGCCATCGACGGTCCAGCGCTGGCTCAACGGGTAGTGCGCGGAGGCGCTGTAGAGCTGGACCACCCACCACAGCCGCTCGCCGGCGCGGAGCGGTACGATGTCGGCACCCTGCACGAAGACCGGCGCAAGGCGTCGCACACGATCACGCACGTCGAGATGGGTCACGAGACGCGCCGAGAGCGGCGCGACGGTATCAACGGCGAGGAGGGCGGCGTCGCGCAGGGCCCAGGCATGCGCGACGCGCGCGCGCAGCCGTGCGAGCGGTGCGCCGGGCACGTCGGGGACTTCACGACCGTCCACCACGCGCCACCCGGCGAGTCCCGGCCCGACGAGCGGCCAGGTGCCGCGCGTCGGATCGTCGAGCGGCGCCACGGGCCCGAGCAGCGAATCGCGCACCATCGGGCGCGTCGCGTCGGTCACGTAGAGGCGCCACGACTCGCTGCTGGCCACCGGGCGTCGCACGGCGAGCGCCGCCACCCGACCGTCGAGGAGTGTCCATCCCACGGGCGCCGCATCGACCAACCGATCGCTGCGCGACGCATCGCCGCCGCGGGTGCGTCCGCCATCGCCCTCGCCGAGTCCCTGCGCCAGGGAGGTGCGGTCCCAAAGGCTCGCCTGCTCACCCAGCGTCCGCACGGGTGCGCGTGGCGCACGCGCGCTGTCCGCGGTGGGCACGCGCATGAGGTCGACATCGAATGCGCGCCGACTGAACAGCGTGCGCGAGGCGAGATAGTCGAGGTCACGCCGTGTGGGATCGCCGAGCAGGGCACCGCGTTGCAGCAGCACGGGGGCGACCTGCCGCAGCCCGACCGCCGCCACGAGCACCAGCGTGACCGTCACGAAGGCGGCGCGCACCTGCCCCACCCAGCCCGTCCGCAGCAGCACGCACGCGGCCACCGCGCTGCCGTAGGCCAGCAGCAGGTCGACGCGCAACGTCACGCGATGATCGACACGCACGAAGAGCCCGTCGGGCCCGCTGCCCTGCCGCAGCAGGTCGAACGCATCGAGGCGGTAGCTCCAGGCGAGCAGCAGGAGCACCAGCGACCCGAGCACGGTGAGGTGTCGCCGCACATGCGTGGAGGCGCTGAGGCGCCGGCCATCGAGTCGCAACGACCGCGTGAGGGCATAGAGCACCAGCACGAGTGCGGTGAGCGTGACCAACGCCACCAGCGCCCAGAGGTAGAGCGTTTCCTCGACCGGCAGCCAGTACACATAGAAGCCGAGGTCCCGATCGAGGATCCCCTCGATCTCGCCGAATGGCACGCCATGGCGTGCCAGCGCGACGTCACTCCAGTTGCCGAGCGGGAGCGCGAGCAGGCCGCCAAGGATGAGTGCGGCCAGGATCGTCGCGGAGGCGAGCCGTTGCCCCGGGACCATCGCCGTCAGCTCGATGTTCGCGACGCGTGACGGAATCGCGACCGCGAGGATCGTGCGTCGTACCGCATGGAGGTTGGCCCACGCGAACAGCGCGCCGGCCGCCCACGCGCCGCCCTGCAGCAGGACGGTGTCGGTGACCCGCTCCCAGAACAGCGCAGGCACGCCCATGGCCTGATACCAGGCGTGCTCGACATATGCCGCGGTGACCGCGCGCCCCACGAGCAGGCCGAGGGCCGCGAGGGCGAGGGCCACGAGCACCCAGCTGCGGGCGCGCATTCAGCGCTCCCCGGACGAGGTCAGGGGGTTACGCCCTGCGCGCGCAGCCACGACTCCATCGTGTTGCGGATCTCTGCGAGACGTTCGGGCGTGCGGGCTTCGTAGCGCGCGACGATGACCGGCTGCGTGTTGGAGGCGCGCAGCAGCCCCCAGCCGTCGCCAAAGAGCACGCGCACCCCGTCGACGTCGATGACGTCGTGCGTGGCGCGGAAGTGCGGCACCGCCTTCTCCATGACGGCGAACTTGACCGCCTCGTCGGTGTCGATGCGGATCTCCGGTGTGGAGACGAACGGCGGCACGTCGGCGAGCAGTTCGTCGATCCGCTTGCCCGCGTCTGCGAGAATGCGGAGCAGGCGCGCGGCGGCGTAGAGCGCATCGTCGTGCCCGTAGAAGCCCTCGCTGAAGAACATGTGGCCGGACATCTCGCCGGCGATCGGCGCGTGCATCGCCTTCATCTTGTCCTTGATGAGCGAGTGGCCGGTCTTCCACATGACCGGCGTGCCGCCGGCCTTCGTGATCTCGTCGGTGAGCGCCTGCGAGCACTTCACGTCGAAGATGATGGGCTGCCCCTGCCCCGTCCGCGCCAGTACGTCGCGCGCGTAGAGGATGAGGATGTGATCGCCCCAGATGATGCGTCCGGTGCGATCGACGACGCCGATGCGATCGGCGTCTCCGTCGAACGCGATGCCGATCTCGGCGTCGTGCGCGCGCACCGCCGCGATGCAGTCCTCGAGGTTCTCGGGGACGGTGGGATCGGGGTGGTGATTGGGAAAGGTGCCGTCGCTCTCGGTGAAGAGCCCGATGCCGTCGACGCCGAGCGCGCTCAGGAGTTGCGGTGCGACGAGCGCGCCCGCGCCGTTGCCGCAGTCGTACACGACACGCATCGGCGAGCCGTCCGGATGGCGCAGCGGTCCGATCTTCGCGACGATGTCCGTGACGTAGCGGTCGATGACCTCGACGTGCCGCACCTGCCCGGCCCCCGAGGGAAACTGGCCGGCGACGATGGTGCGGTAGAGCGCCTGGATGTCCTCGCCGTGCAGCGAGGCCGTGCCGAGGCACATCTTGAAGCCGTTGTACTCGGGCGGATTGTGCGAGCCCGTGATCTGGATGCCGCCCACCACGCTCTCGTGATGCAGCGCCCAGTACAGCAGGGGGGTGGGAACGACGCCGACGTCGACGACATCGACGCCGGAGGACGTGAAGCCGCGCACCAGCGCATCACGCAGTGCGACGCCGCTGGGCCGATTGTCGCGACCGACGGCCACCGCCCCGGCGATGCCCCGCTCGCGCAGCATGGCCGCGTACGCCTGTCCGAGTCGCTCGGCGACCTCGGTGGTCAGGTCGCGGCCGACAATGCCGCGGACGTCGTACTGCCGGAAGATGGTGGGGCTGATCGACATGCGCGCTGGAGAGCGAAGGGTCAGGGGGTGCGGTGCGCGGTCTGCAGGCGCGCCGGAGCGGCCGGCCCGACATCCGCACCGCCGCCCCTCACGGCCAGGTCCGCGAAGCGCGAGAGGGGGGTGGGATAGACGCCCAGCACCAGCAGGGTGCCCACGGCCGCGATCAGGAGGGCGCGTGGCCCCGCGTGCATGGACGGCACCGGGCGCCCCTCTGGCCGCGGGCGCATGAACATCGCGCCGATGACCACGAGATAGTAGCCCGCCGAGACGGCGCTGGTGAGCACCAGCAGCACGGAGAGAATGGTCTGCGGCGCGGGCGCCTGCAGCACGGCCTGGAGGACGTACCACTTCGCGAAGAAGCCCACGCCCCCAACGAGCGGCATGCCCATGAGCGACAGCAGGCACACCGCCAGCGCCGACGCGAGCCACGGGCGGACGATCCAGAGACCCGCCACGTCATCGAGCGACGGCGCGCTGTCGCGCCCGTCGTTGACCGTCACCAGCGCCGCGAACGCGCCCATCGTGGCCAGCGTGTACGCGACGAGATAGAAGACCAGTGCCCGACTGCCCGCATCGCTCCCGGGGACGAGCGCCACCAGCAGGTAGCCCGCGTGTGCGATGCTGGAGTACGCGAGCATGCGCACCACGTTGCGCTGCGCAAGCGCGGTGACGTTGCCGACGATCATCGTGAGCGCGGCCAGCCACCACAGTGCGACATGCCAGCGTCCGGCCGCCGTGGGCAGCGCGTCGACGAGCACACGGGCGAAGAGCGCGAAGGCCGCGGTCTTGACCGTGGCGGACATGAAGGCCGTGATGGGGAGTGGCGCCCCCTCGTAGACGTCGGGCGTCCAGAGATGGAAGGGCGCCGCCGCCACCTTGAAGGCCAGACCGACGAGCAGGAGCGCGAGTCCCACCACGAACAGCGGCGAGAGCGCAGGCGTCGCCGCGGCCCACTGCGCGATGTCGGTGAAGCGCGTGCTGCCGGTGGCCCCGAAGAGCAGCGCCATGCCGTACAGCAGGAACCCGCTGGAGACAGCGCCAAGCAGGAAGTACTTGATGGCAGCCTCGGCCCCGCGCCGGCTCCGGCGATTGACGCCCGCGAGCACGTACACGGCGAGCGACATGAGCTCGACGCCGAGGAAGGCGATGATGAGGTCGCGTGCCCCGGTGAGGATAAGCATCCCGGTGGCGGCGAGCAGCACCAGCGCCGGCACCTCCGGGCCGAAACTGCGACTGCGCTCCTGCTCGGCTTCGATGAGCGTCAGGGCGAGTGCGGTGCCGAGCAGCACGACCAGGGCAAGCGCCCATCGCATGCCGTCGCCGGCGATGCGGAGATCATCCGTACCAGGCGCGCCGTCGGCCCACGCCACGCCGACGACGAGCGCGGCAAGGAGACAGGCCACCGCCGCAAAGCGCGCCAGCACGGCGGTCCGTTCGCCGCCCTCCGCCGCGTGGGGATCGCGCTGGTGTGCACCGGCGGTGATCGGACGCCAGACGGCTGCCAGCAGGAGCAGCATGGCGCTGGCGGCGAGCAACAGCTCGGGCGCGAGCGCGCGCAGCAGCACGCCGGGAGAGGCGAAGGCGTTCATCGGCTGAAGGGCCACAGCGAGGGATACGTCACGGGCGCATTGGGGCTCATCTGCACCGACTCGACAAAGCGTGCGCCCGCGCGCTCGAACGGCCGCAGCACCGGCGCCGGCGCGACGCCGAGACCGATGATGCCGGCGAGCAGGAGACCCAGCGCGAGGCGCTCACGGCCATCGAGATCGGTCACGCGCGACGTCTCGGCACCTGCACTGCCCCACAGCAGCAGCTGCACGGCGCGCAGCCCGTATGCGGCGGCGAGGATGACCCCGGTCGCCGCGATGACCGTGAACAGCGGCGAGGCGGGCCAGGTGCCGAACAGGATGAGGAACTCTCCTACGAAGCCACTCGTGCCCGGCAAGCCGACGGTGGCCAGCATGGCCACGACGAGCGACACGCCGAACCACGGCGCGCGCGCGGCGAGGCCGCCGAAGGCCGCCAGCTCGGTCGTGCCGGTCCGATCCTCGAGGGCGCCCGCGAGGAGGAACAGCGCTGCGGTGGTGAGCCCGCTGTTCACGATGCTCATGGCCGCGCCTTGCGCGCCCTCGGCGGTGAAGACGAACGCGCCCAGCATGATGAAGCCGAGGTGACTGATGGCGCTGTACGCGATGACCCGCTTGAGGTCGCGCTGCGCGAGCGCGAGGAAGCCGCCATAGAAGATCGTCACCAGCGACAGCACCAGGATGGTGACGTGCAACGGCGGGTACGTGGCGCCGGTGGGAAAGAACGGACTCGCGAAGCGCAACAGGCCGTAGACGCCCACCTTGAGGCCGATGGTGACCGCGGCGAAGGTCGGAGCCGCGCCCTGCGCATCCGGGAACCACGTGTGAAACGGCACGAGTGCCGACTTCACGGCAAACGCGGCGAAGAACGCGAGGAAGAGATAGACCTGCCAGCTCGGCGGCACCGGCGTGAGCGCGAGGTGATCGACATGAAAGTCGTTCGCCCCTCCCAGGTTCCAGAGCACCAGGAGTGCGACGAGCAGCAGGAGCGATCCCACGAGCGTGAACAGCACGTAGCGCAGGGCGGCGCGGGACTGCCCCGCCGCACCCCAGACGCCCACCAGCAGGTACGTGGGGATGAGCATCAACTCCCACGCGAGGTAGAACAGCAGCGTGTCGAGGGCAATGAAGACGCCGACGAGCCCCGACGTGAGCAGCAGCGCCAGGGCGCCGAACGCAGGCGTGCGGGCACGCACGTTGTTCCACGCACCGAGCAGCGTGATGGGCAGCAGCAGCGTCGTCATGACGACGAGTGGCATCGACAGTCCGTCGACGCCCAGGCTGATCGTCGCGCCCAGGTCGGCAATCCAGGGGTAATCGACGCGCGCCTGCCAGCCGGCCCGCGCCGGGTCGTACACCATCCACAGCAGGACGCCGAGTGCCGCTTCGACGACGAGTGCGCCCAGCGTGAGCGCGCGGGCATCGGGGCCGCCGCTCGGCGCCTCCGCGCCCGACTCGTCGCGCACGCGTTCCCGACCGAGCAGGCGCACCAATACCGCGGCGGCGACAGGCCAGACGAGCAACGCCGGGAGCAGCCACGTCGTGATGCCAGCCGAAAGCAATGTCGTGCGCATCAGCCGCCCACCACCAGCAGGGCCGCAATGAGCGCGACGGCGCCTGCCACCAGCATCCAGGCGTACTTGCCGACATCGCCGTCCTGTAGCCGCGACCCGACGAGCGCCGCCGCGCGCGCCAGCAAGCCACCACCGCCGCGGAAGGTCCGATCGACGCCCACCTCGACGCCGCGATCGAGCACGACGCTCGAGAACCAGGCGATCGGGCGCACGATGACGAGGTCGACGAGCGCGTCAACGCCGTAGGCACGTGCGAGCAGGTCGCGTCCGGGGCCATCCGAGGCCTGTGACGACGGCGGACGCCGATACAACACGGCGGCGACGACGATGCCCACCACCGCCACGCCGACGGCGACGCCGACGAGCATCCACTCCGTGTCGTGGCTCGGCATGGCGCGCGGCGCGAGCCGTGCCGCTGACGTGCCGACGACCGGTGCCAGCCAGTGTTCGAGCAGTCCCGTCGGGCCCCACGGCATCAGTGCCGGCAGGTTGAGCCACCCGCCCGCGAGGGTGAGCGCGCC
Organism: Gemmatimonadota bacterium; assembly: GCA_020161135.1. Classification (GTDB taxonomy): domain Bacteria; phylum Gemmatimonadota; class Gemmatimonadetes; order Gemmatimonadales; family Gemmatimonadaceae; genus Gemmatimonas. The sequence goes on from JAIUOB010000003.1 coordinate 338,875, forward strand.
CAGCGCCAGCACCGGCACGGTCATCACTGCCGGGGCTTCATGCAGATGCGCCGCCTCTTCGCTGCCGGTACGATTGGCGCCGAAGAAGGTCAGCAGCAGCAGCCGCGTCATGTAGATGGCGGTGAGCAGGGCCGTGATGAGTCCGATGACATAGACGGCGAGTAGCACCGTACGCCCCGGCACGCCGAACAGCGACGCGTCGGCGAGGCTCGAACCCATCGCCCGCGCGTAGGCGCCGGCGAGGATCTCGTCCTTGGAGAAGAAGCCCGCGAGCGGAGGCACCCCGGCGATGGCGAGGGTCGCCAGCGTCATCGCCACGGCCGTGGCCGGCATGGCACGACGGAGGCCGCCCATGTTGCGCATGTCCTGCGGGTCGTCGTGCCGGTGCGTGTGATGATACGCGTGGTGCATGGCGTGGATCACGGAACCGGCGCCGAGGAACAGCAACGCCTTGAAGAAGGCGTGCGTGACCAGATGAAACACGCCGGCGGTGTAGGCCCCCGTCCCGACGCCGATGAACATGTAGCCGAGCTGGGAGACGGTGGAGTACGCCAGCACCTTCTTGATGTCCCACTGTCGCAGCGCGATGGTGGCGGCGTAGAGCGCCGTCACGGCGCCCACCACGGCGACCAGCAGGGAGACCATCGGTGCGCCGGAGAACACCGGGGCGGTGCGTGCGACCATGTACACGCCGGCGGTGACCATCGTGGCGGCGTGAATGAGCGCTGACACCGGCGTCGGGCCGGCCATGGCGTCGGGCAGCCAGATGTAGAGCGGGATCTGCGCGCTCTTGCCGACGCAGCCGATGAGCAGGCACAGCGCCACAAGGTTGGTCATCGGGTGGCCGACCAGCATCCCGAGCACCGACGTGCCGCCTTGCCAGTCGAGATGCTGGTTGGCGTTGAACACGAGGAACATCGCCAGCAGCAGGCCGACGTCACCGACACGGTTGACGATGAACGCCTTGCGCCCGGCTTCCGCATTGGCGCGTTCGCCGAACCAGAAGCCGATGAGGAGGTACGACGCGAGGCCGACGCCCTCCCAGCCGAGGAACAGCACCGGCAGGTTCGCACCGAGCACCAGCACCAGCATGAACGCGACGAACAGGTTGAGATACGCGAAGTACCGGGCATAGCCGGCGTCGTCGCGCATGTACCCGACCGAGAACACGTGAATGAGCGCGCCCACGCCGGTGATGACGAGCGTCATGAGCATGCTGAGCTGGTCGAGCTGGAAATCCCACCCGATGGACACGGCGGTGGTGGGCATCCAGGCGCCCAGCGACACGATGACGGGCGGGCCGAAGCCCACGCGCATGCGCTGGAAGAGGGCGAGCGCGAGCGCGAAGGCTGCGATCAGGACGCCCGGGCCGACGACGGTCACCAACGGATGGCGCGCCGTCGTGCCGTCGGGGCGGCCCGCCGCACGCAGCGCGACCGCACCGTTCACCACGAAGCCGAGCAGGGGCAGCAGCAGCAGGATGGGCAGCAGAGTCGGGATCATCCGCGCAGCGTCCGGAGTTGCGAGAGGTCGACCGTCCCGAAGTGCCGGAAGACCGCGATGCTGATGGCGAGCCCCACGGCCGCCTCTGCCGCGGCCACGGTCATGACCATGATGACGAACACGTGGCCGGTGACGCCGTGCAGGCGGGCCAGTGCGACGAGGCTCAGGTTCACGGCGTTGAGCATGAGCTCCGCGCACATGAACAGGATGATCGCGTTGCGGCGGGTGAGCACCCCGACCACACCGATGCTGAACAGGATCGCCGAGACGATGAGGGCTTCGGTGATCATGCGGCCGTCCGTCGCTTGGCCAGGAGCACGGCGCCGATCACGGCGACCAGCAGCACGAGGCTCGTGAGCTCGAAGGCCACCAGGTGATCGGTGAAGAGCGCATTGGCGACCGGTGCCACGACGTTGTCCGAGGCGGGGGCCAGGGCCGGTGCCGGCAGCGGGTCGCGCGCCACGGTGAGCAACGTCGCGAGCAGCCCTGCGGCGACCAGTCCCGCGCTGAGGCGCGCCGCGAGCGGGCGCAGGTCGCTGAGACCATCGCGCCCGAGGTTGAGCAGCATGACGACGAAGATGAACACGACCATGATGGCGCCGGCATAGACCAGCACCTGCACGGCGCCGACAAAGGGCGCATCGAAGAGCACGTACAGGCCGGCGAGCGCGAACATCACGTTGACCAGCCACAGTGCGGCCGGAACGGGATTGCGGCGCGTCACGAAGGCGAGCGCCGAGACGATCGCGAGCACCGCGAAGAGCCAGAACTGGAACTCGTAGGCGGTCGTCATTCGCCCTTCGGGTCGGCGGGATCCCACAGCTCACTCACGGGATGTGTCTGCGCGATGAGCCGCTGCAGGTCGTACACGTGCCCGGCTCGATCGTACTCCGCATTCTCGTAGTGCCGGCCGACGTGGATGGCCTCCTCCGGGCACACCTCCTGGCAGTAGCCGCAGAAGATGCAGCGGAACTCGTCGATCTCGAACACCAGTGGGTAGCGGTTGCCCTGCTCGTCCTCGCCGGGCGTGAGCTTGATGCAGTTGGCCGGACACACCGTCGGGCAGAGACCGCAGGCGACGCACTTCGCCTTGCCGTCCTCGGTGGTGAGCATGCGATGCGTGCCGCGCCAGCGTGGGGAGAGGTCCCACTTGGTCTCGGGGTACTGCATCGTGACCTTGTGGGGATCCACGAGGTGCTTGAAGGTGACGGCCATCCCCTTGAGCGTCGAGCGGATGTAGCTCACGCGCTCGAGCGGCCGCTCCATGACCTTGACGCCGATGGCCATCAGCGTGCCCCCTCGGAGGTGGTGGCGATGCGCGGCGCGGCCTGCTCGAGGCCACGGGCCCGCAGCCGTTCGAGCCCGTCGTGCCCCACGCGCGCGCTGGCGGGGCTGATGAGCTTCCCGCGATCGAGCCAGCGCAGCAGGATCGCGATGACGACGATGTTGAGCCCGAGCAGCGCCAGCGAGAACAGCGGGCCGCGCGCGACGCCCAGCATGTCGAGCACCAGGGATGCCACCGCGATGAGCACGATGTACCCGAGCGCGACCGGCAGCATGACGCTCCAGCCGAGCGCCATGAGCTGATCGTACCGGAAGCGCGGGAGTGTCCAGCGCACCCACATGAACAGGAACAGGAAGAAGCCCACCTTGCTGGCGAACGCGACGAAGGTGACGAGCGTCTTGAGCACCGAGTACGGCGCGGCGTTGTCCCACGTCGTGAAGGGAATGTCCCAACCACCCAGGAACAGCGTGGCGGTCATCGCACTCACGGTGATCATGTTCGCGTACTCGGCAATGAAGAACATGGCGAACTTCATGCCGCTGTATTCCGTGTGGTACCCGGCCACCAGCTCCGACTCCGCCTCCGGCAGGTCGAACGGCAGGCGATTCGTCTCGGCGAACGCGGCAACGAGGAACGTGAACCACGCGACCGTGAGCGACAGGATGTTCCAGCCCATCGTGGCCTGCTGCTGCACGATCGCGTTGAGTGAGACGTTCCCCGCAAGCAGCAGCACGGGGATGGTCGACATGCCCATTGCCACTTCGTAGGAGACCATCTGCGCGCTCGACCGGAGCCCGCCCAGGAGCGCGTACTTGTTGTTCGAGCTCCAGCCGGCGAGCACGATGCCGTACACGCCCAGCGACGAGATGGCGAGGGTGAAGAGGAACCCCACCGGCAGCGGCGCCACCACCATCTCGATGAGCCCCCACGGGGTCGGCAGCGGCGCCGCCACCGGAATCACCGCCCACGTGAGCAGGGCCGGCACGAACGCGAGCGCCGGCGCGAGGACGAAGAGCACGCGATCGGCGAAGAGCGGCGTGACCTCTTCCTTCATGAAGTTCTTGAGCCCGTCCGCGATGGGCTGCAGCAGCCCGCCCGGACCGAGGCGGTTGGGACCGCGTCGATCCTGGATCCACGCGGCGACCTTGCGCTCCGCGAGCGTCAGCAGCGTGACCGTGCCCAGCACGGCCACGAACAGCACCAGCATCTTGACCGTCGTGGCGGCGAGGAACGTGCCGAGCGCGTCCGGCGCCCGCTGCGCATCGGCGCGGGGGAACCACGACGCGAGGTCGAGCTGCGGCAGCAGCGAGAGGTGCCTCATGCCGTGACCTCGGCCGCGCCGACACTCGTCTCGTTCGCCATCGGCATCCCGCTCAGCCCCAACTGCTCGTAGGTAAGCCCCGCGAACGGCGCATGCGTCGCGGCGAGTGCAGCGAACACCTCCGCAGGCAGGTAGAAGCTGCCGTCGACACCCAGCGCCGTCGCCAGGTCCGCCAGCACGTACCAGGTGGGCCGAGCGATGCCGGGGGCGGTGCGGGCCTGCAGGAAGCGCTGTACACGCCCACGGAGGTTGGTGAACGTCCCCTCTTCTTCCAGCGTGTTCGTCGTCGGCAGCACCACGTCTACGCGATCGGCGAGGATCGCGGGAATGGTTGTCCCGACGTACACGATCGCACCGGCCGCGTCCAACGCCTCCGCCGAGAGGTTGTCGAGGTTGTCGCCGACGATCAGCAGCGCCTCGCCGGCTGCAACCACCGGCGCGCCTGCGGCGAGCTCGGCGAAACCGAGTGCCCTCGCGCCGGTCGCATTCGCCGCGCGCTCGGCGCGCAGGGCGAGATCGGCGACGCCGGGCAGCGGAAACTCCTCGCCGCGAGTCAGGCGAATGACCCCCTGCCCACCGACGCGCGCCAGCATGCGTTCGACGAGGAAGAGCGCCTCGTTGGACAGGTTGGGGGATGCGAGCACACGCAGCGGCTTGCCCGCAAGCGCAGCTGCGGCCGCCGTCACGGCGGTGCCCCACTCCGCGACGTCGAGACCGCGCGCACTGCGTACCAGCGGCTGCTCGGCGCGGTCCCGGCGGTTGAACTCGCGATAGCCGAGGCGCCCGACGTCGCAGAGGTAGTACTGGTTGACGGCCTCGTTGGGGCGCGGCTTGAGGCGCACGACGACGTTGTCGCGTGTCTCCGCGACGGCGCTGCATCCCTGGCTGCAGCCGGTGCAGACCGTCGGCGCGCGATCGAGCTCCCAGGCGCGCGCGCGGTTCAGGAAGTCCTTGGACAGCAGCGCGCCGACCGGGCAGAGGTCCACCACGTTGCCGGCCCACGGGTTCGTGAGGTCGTGGCCCTCGGCCTTGCCGATGAACGCGCGGTCTCCGCGCTCCGACACGTTCAGGACCGGGTCGTGCGCGACGTCGGACATGAAACGGACACAGCGCGTGCAGAGGATGCAGCGGTTCTGCACGTACAGCACGTCCCCGCCGAAGTCCTCGACGGGATTGAACCGCTTCGGCTCGCGGTACCGTGAGTCCGCGCGCCCCTCGGCGAAGGTGTAGTCCTGCAGCTCGCACTCGCCGGCCTGGTCGCAGATCGGGCAGTCGAGCGGATGATTGATGAGCAGGAACTCGAGCACGCCCTTGCGCGCTTCCTGCGCCTTGGGCGAGTGCACGTGCACCACCTGCCCCTCACCGACCGCGGTCGCGCAGGCCGGCGCGAGCTTCGGGAACTTCTCCACCTCGACGAGGCACATGCGGCACACGCCGGCCACCGGGAGCCCCGGGTGGTAGCAGTAGTGCGGAATGAGCACGCCGGCGGTCTTGGCCGCCTCGAGAATCGACGTCCCGTCGGGCACGCTGATCGCGCGTCCCTCGATCGTGACGTTCACCATCTTCACGTCCGCCATCGCGTCCTCACGCGGCCGGTGCGCGCAGCGCACCGGGGACAGTGACCATCGACCGGTTCGCGGCGATCTTCGCCTCGAACTCGTGACGGAACTTCTTGAGCCCCGACACCACCGGCGTCGCGCAGGAATCGCTCAGCACGCAGATCGTCTTGCCGCTCATGTTGTCGGCGATGGACAGGAGCGTGTCGAGATCCTCCGCGGTGCCCTGCCCGTCGCGAATGCGCTCCATGATGCGCGTCGTCCACGCCGTGCCCTCACGGCACTGCGAGCACTGTGCGCAGCTTTCGTGCGCGTAGAACCGCGTGAGCCGCGCGATCTGGCGCACCATGTCCTGCCGGTCGTCGAAGACGATGACGCCGCCCGAGCCCAGCATCGTGCCGGCGGCCACCATGCCCTCATAGTCCATCACCGCCGCCTCGGCCTCCTCGCGCGTGAGGATCGGCACGGACGATCCGCCCGGGATGACGGCCTTGATCTCGCGGCCCGGCAGCGGACCGCCACACAGGTCGTTGAGGAACTCCCCGAAGGGGAAGCCCAGCGCCACTTCGTAGTTGCCCGGACGCGTGATGTTGCCGCACACCGAGAAGAGCTTCGTGCCGATGCTCTTCGGGTTGTCCGGCCGCCCGAACTGCTTGTACCACTCGGCGCCGTGCTTCACGATGTACGGCACGGCGGTCAGCGTCTCGACGTTGTTGATCGTCGTCGGCTTGCCGAACAGGCCCGCCACGGCGGGAAAGGGCGGCTTGATGCGCGGATTGCCGCGCCGCCCCTCCAGCGAGTTCATCAGCGCGGTCTCCTCACCGCAGATGTACGCGCCGGCGCCCCGATGCACGTGGATGTCGAGGCGCTTGCCGCTCCCCATCGCATTCGCGCCGAGGATGCCGGCCGCGTATGCCTCCTCGACGGCCGCCGTCACGCGCGCGTACGGCTCCGTGAACTCGCCGCGGATGTAGATGTACGCCGTCTCGGCGTAGATCGCGTGCGCGCCAATGGCGACCCCTTCGACGAGGCCGTGCGGCGTCCACCGCATGATCTCGCGGTCCTTGAACGTGCCCGGCTCCGACTCGTCCGCGTTGCAGCAGAGATAGTGCGTCTTGCCGTCGGGCTTCATGAACGACCACTTGAGCCCCGTCGGGAAGCCGGCACCACCACGGCCGCGGAGTCCCGAATCCTTGACGACGTTCTGCACTTCGACCGGATCGGTGCGGAGCGCCTTGTCGAGGGCCTCGTAGCCTCCGCGCGCGCGCCAGCCCGCCAACGTCCGCGCTTCGGCGTCGCCGAAGTACGTGGAGATGACGGGGGTCTCGCGCGGATGCCGGGGATGCGGATATCCCATTACGGCCGCTCCGACAGCAGGCGCGGCACCGACTCGGGTGTCACGGACTCGAGGAAGTCGTTGTTGATCATCACGGGGGTCGCGAAGCCGCACGCGCCCAGGCACTCCACCTCGATGACGGTGAAGCGCCCATCCGGGCTGGTGAGCCCGAGGTCGCCGCAGCCGGTGTGCTCGAGGAACGCCTTCACCACGTCCTCCGCGCCGCAGACGTTGCAGGGCGTGGTGGTGCAGACCTGGATGAAGTGCCGCCCGACCGGATGCTGGTGGTACATGGTGTAGAAGCTCACCACGCCCTTGATGTACGCCGGCGTGATGCCGAGCAGGCCCGCGATCTCCTCGATGCCGGGCTCACTCACCCACCCGCGTGCGTCCTGCAGCATCCACAGCGCGGGGAGCAACGCGGCCTGCTTCGACGGATAGCGCGCGAGGATGCGATCGAGCTCGGCACGCGCGTCGCCCACGAACACGGGCTCGTACGGCGTGTCGTCATGATGGCCGTGCGGCGGGGCGGCCACGAGCGCGCCGCCGCTGGCGGAAGGGCCGTGACTCACCGGTCGATCTCTCCCATCACGATATCGATGCTCGCATTGATCGCGATCACGTCCGAGAGGAGGTGTCCCTCCACCATCTGGGGGATCGCGGACAGGTTGACGAACGACGGCGGACGAATGCGCCAGCGCACCGGCTTCGAGGTGCCGTCGCTCACGAAGTAGTACCCCTTCTCGCCCTTGGGGCTCTCGACGGGCACGTAGCATTCGCCCACCGGGGGGCGCGGCCCCTCCATCACGAGCTTGAAGTGATGGATCATCGATTCCATCTCGCTCGTGGCCTTCCGCTTGGGCGGCAGGATGAGGCGCGGGTCGTCGATGTTGATGGGTCCACCCGGAAGGCGCTGCACCGCCTGCTCGAGGATGCGCACGCTCTGGCGCATCTCCTCCACGCGCACGAGGAAGCGATCGTACACGTCGCCCTGGGTGCCCACCGGGACGTCGAAGTCGTAGGTCTCGTAGTCGAGATACGGGAAGTCCTTGCGCACATCGTACGCGACGCCGGAGGCGCGCAGCATCGGGCCCGACAGTCCGGCGTTGACCGCCTCGCGCGCGCCCATCGCACCCAGCCCCACCGTGCGCCCCGCCCAGATGGCGTTGGTCTCGAGCATGCCCACCGCCTCGTCGAGCGTGCGGGGGAAGCCCTTGAGGAACGCACGCAACCCGTCGAGCCAGCCGTCCGGGAGGTCAGCGGCCATGCCCCCGACCCGCGTGGCCGAGGTCGTGAGTCGCGCACCGACCCACCCCTCGAGGAGGTTGTAGACGTTCTCGCGCTCCTGGTAGAGCCACAGGAACGGCGTGAACGCGCCGATGTCCACCGACGTCGTCCCCAGCCACACCACGTGCGAGATGATGCGCGAGAGCTCGCAGAGGATGACGCGCAGCACCTTCGTGCGCTCCGTCATGCCCACCCCGAACAGCCGCTCGGCGCCGAGCACGAACGCGACGTTGTTCCCCGGCGAGTTGAGGTAGTCCTCGCGGTCCGTCCAGGGGATGATCTGGTTGTACTGCCGATACTCGCCGATCTTCTCGAAGCCGCAGTGCAGGTATCCGATGTGCGGGATGCACCGCACCACCGTCTCGCCATCGAGCTCCAGCACCAGGCGCAACACGCCGTGCGTCGCTGGATGTTGCGGACCGATGTTGATGAGCATGTGATCGGCATCGAGCTCGGGCTCGGCCACGGCGAGCGCCGCGGCCGTGGCCACCGTGCCCGGCGTCTCGCGCGCGATGGCCGCCCCACCCTGCGTCACGAGCGGTGCGCGCAGTGGCATCCCCTGCGCATCGACCCCGCTCGTGCCGAGTGCGACGTCGATCGTGCGGCGTGCGCCCCCCTGGGTCGTCGTCACTCGCCCTCCAGCCGGTGCCCCGGCGCGTCATGCTGCGCGAGGCGTGCGCGCATGTCGGCCGGCAGTTGGTGGAACGCGTCCGCGATGGAGAGCTCCTCCATCGAGTAGCGCGCCTCGGGGTCGGCCGCGAGCGCCTGCTTGAGCTGCTCGGCGCGCGAGAAGCGTCCGCGCAAGGGGAAGTCCTTTCGCAGCGGATGTCCTTCGCGATACCCCTCCCACAGCAGCAGGCGTCGCAAGTCGGGGTGTCCGTCGAAGGTGATGCCGAACATGTCGAAGCACTCGCGCTCGAGCCAGTTCGCGCCGCTGTACAGATCGGTGATGCTGGCGACCTGCAGGGGCGCCGTGGGCGCGAGCGTGGCCTTGAGCCGCAGGAAGCGCCGCCGCGCGAGCGCGCGCAGGTGCCACACGACCTCGAGCGGACGGGCGGGCGTGCGATACTCGACCGCAGTGACGTCCACGAGGTAGTCGTATCCCTCGACATCGCGGAGCCACGCGATCACGTCGTGCGCGCGCGCGGCCTCGATGACGACCGTCGTCTCACCCCACACGACATCGACACGCTGGACGACGGCGCCGAACGCGAGGCGCAAGGCCTCGGCGGTCGGATTCTCCGGCGCCCCCGTGTGCGGCACCGCCACCGGCGTCGATGGCGCGTCGCCCGGCGTGGTGCTGGCCGGCGCAGCGGCCGTCGTGCTCATCACCGGCATCGTCACGGCGCCGACCGCGTCTGATGCACCGAGTTGCCGAAGGGCTCGGACAGTTCGTCGATGCGCTCGGGCGGGATGTAGAGCTGGCTCGTCGGATCGGGCTCGATCTCGACGTGCCGCGTGGTGTCACGCAGGCGTTCCTGCTTGACCTTGTCCTGGAGCATGATGATCGCATGCATCAGGGCTTCCGGGCGCGGAGGGCACCCGGGGACGTACACGTCGACGGGGATGATGGTGTCGATCCCCTGCACCACCGCGTAGTTGTCGAACATGCCACCCGTCGACGCGCAGGCGCCCATCGAGATGACCCACTTGGGCTGCGGCATCTGCTGATAGATGCGGCGGAGCACCGGGGCCAGCTTGAGCGGCACGCGGCCCGCGCAAATGAGCACGTCGGCCTGGCGCGGCGAATACGCGAGGCGCTCCATGCCGAAGCGCGACAGGTCGAACCGGCTGGCTGCGGTGGACATGAATTCGATGGCGCAGCAGGCGGTGCCGAACGGCATCGGCCACAGCGATCCCGCACGCGCCCAGTTGACGAGCAGGTCGAGGCGGCTGGTGACCCAACCGTCCTGCGAGCCGCCGTCGACCTGCACGAGGCGTCCGCCCGCGCCCGGCGCGGGGTGTACGCGGCCGGCGGTCACTCCCACGAGAGCGCTCCCTTCTTCCACACGTAGACGAACCCGACGACGAGGATGGCCATGAAGACGAGCATCTCACTCAGTCCGAAGAAGGACACCTGGCCGGCCGGACACAGCCCCTCGACGAGCGGCACGGCACAGGACAGCTGCCGGAACTGCACCCCCCACGGGATCATGAACACCGTCTCGATGTCGAAGACGATGAAGAGCATGGCGACCAGGTAGAACTTGACCGAGAACCGTTCGCGCGCGTCGCCGAGCGGCGTGATGCCGGATTCGTACGGCGTGGCTGACTTCACCGCCGTCGGCTGCGGACGCACGGTGAGGTGCGCAATGCCGAGGATCAACACGGCGTTGAGCAGCACGAAGGCCAGCAGGAGCAGGACCGGGAGATAGGCGCGCAGCATCAGCGAGGCATCAGCGAAGCATCGACGATTCGTCGGTCAGCAGGGCCACTGGCCGGGGAACGGGTCACGCGGCAGGCACAGGCGCGTGCCGGCCGCATGGGGTCGGGGACTTCGTGAAAGAATTCACAAAAGGCCTCACGGAAGGTACCAGCACGACCGGATTCGCTCAACGGGAACCGAATTTCCGATGGGACAGAGTAACCGGCAATCGGCGTTTGGCAGTGCTCGGCGCGGGCGCCTAGCTTACCGCGTCCCTCGACCCTTCCCCCCTCTCTCCCGACACCGATCGCATGGGGCTCTGTTCCGACCGCTGGATCACGCGCATGGCGCGCGAACACGGCATGATCGAACCGTTCGAGGACCGCCAGGTCCGCCAGGGCGTCATCTCGTACGGGGTCAGCTCGTACGGCTACGACATGCGCGTGGCGAGCGAGTTCCGGATCTTCACCAACGTGCTGAGCTCGGTGGTGGACCCCAAGAACTTCGACCCCAAGAGCTTCGTGGAGTTCGAAGGGGATGTGTGCATCGTCCCGCCCAACTCGTTCGCGCTCGCGCGCACGGTCGAGTACTTCCGCATTCCGCGAAATGTGCTGACGCTCACCGTGGGCAAGAGCACCTACGCGCGCTGCGGCATCATCACCAACGTCACGCCGTTCGAGCCCGAGTGGGAAGGCTACGTGACGCTCGAGATCTCGAACACCACGCCGCTCCCGGCCAAGATCTACGCCAACGAAGGCATCGCGCAGGTGGTGTTCTTCACCGGCGACGAGGAACCCGAGGTCAGTTACGGCGACAAGAAGGGCAAGTACCAGGGCCAGCACGGCGTCACGCTGCCCAAGATCTGAGGGATGCGGGTCCCGCGAATCCTTCGCCTGCTCGACCTGCGGCGTGACCAGCGCGCGCCGGAGGCCATTCACGAGGCGATCGAAGCCGGCGTGCAGGTGGCGGGGACCAATCTCTGGGTGCTCATCTTCGCGATCTTCGTCGCCTCGGTGGGACTCAACGTGAACTCCACGGCGGTGATCATCGGGGCGATGCTGATCTCCCCGTTGATGGGGCCGATCGTCGCCATCGGGTATGGCGCCGGCGTGCGGGACTTCGCCCTGATCCGCCGCGCACTGCGGACCCTCGGACTGTTCGTCGCGATCAGCCTCACGACCGCCACCGTCTATTTCGCGGTCAGCCCGCTGTCGCAGGCGCAGTCGGAGTTGCTGGCGCGCACCAGCCCCACGCTTTGGGACGTGCTGATCGCGTTCTTCGGCGGGGCGGCCGGTATCGTCGCACTCACCCGCCGCGAGGTCTCGAACGTGGTGCCGGGGGTCGCGATCGCGACCGCCCTGATGCCGCCGCTCTGCACGGCGGGCTATGGGATCGCCTCGCGCAACCCCGCCTACTTTGGCGGCGCCTTCTACCTCTTCTCGATCAACGCGGTCTTCATTGCGTTCGCCACGCTCTCGGTGGTGAAGGTGCTCCGACTGCCGCCGCGCGGCGAACTCGACGCGCGCGTCCGACGGCGTGCGCGCCTCATCATCGCGGCGGCGGTCACGGCGACCCTCGTGCCGAGCACCTACCTCGCCTATCGGCTCGTCCAGCAGGAGTTCTTCGCCGCCGCGGCCGGCGACCTCGTGCGGGAGCTGAGCGCGGATCCGCGCATCGTCCTGCTGGCGAGTGAGATCCGCACGTCCGATCGCACGCTGGCGCTGACCCTGGGAGGCGCCGCCCCGGCGCCGGGCTTCGGCGAGCAGCTCGCAGCCCGTCTCTCCGGGCCGAAGTCGGGCGCGGCCACGGTTTCCGTACGCCACATCGGCGGCGATCAGCTCGACGTGGCGTCCCTGCGGCGTGACCTGCAGCGCGACCTCTTCCAGCGCACGAACGAGGACCTCAGCAGTCAGCTCCAGGCGTTGCAGGTCCGCTTCGCAGAACAGCAGAACGCGCAGGCCGCCCGCGGACGGCTCCTCACCGAACTGCGCGCCGAGTTTCCAGAGGCCGAGTCGGTGGTCGTGGCGGTCGGCGAGGCGCGACGTTCAGTTGACTCGATCGCCGAGCCCGTGCTGCTGGTGCACATGGTGCTGATGCGCGCCGTTCCCGCGAGCGAGGAACGACGCCTGCGCGCGCGCCTCGCGGCACGGTTTGCGCCGCAGCGCGTCGAGGTGTTGCTGACACGCCGTCGCTGAGCGGCGCTCCGCGGCGGGTGCCGTCGCTCAGCCGCCGGCGTAGATGTACCGGCAGCCGCGATCCTGCGCCTGCTGCAGTGTCACCACCATCGACGGCACCACGTCGACTCCGGGGAGCAGGCCGGCGCGCACCTCATCCGCAAAGGCGGTGCGCGCCGCCGCGTCCCCGCGCTGCGTCTCCGGCAGGAAGCGGGAGCCGGACGCGCGAATGGAATTGTTGCAGGCGAGGAAGATCACACCGCGCGGCACGAGCGACGCCACGAGGGAGGCCTGCGGATTGCGCGCACCCGGGGCGCCCATGATCTCCCCGATGGTCGGGTACTTCGCCCACAGCGCCTCACCGAAGAACCAGCCGATGCTGCGGCCGTTGAGCCCCACCACCACGCTGCTCGCGCGGTCCTCGAGGCCGTAGCTCCCCTTCTGTGTGTCGAGAAAGGTGCGGGCCCAGCCGATCGCGAGGCCGTCCGTGGGCAGGTGCGAGTGGAAGATCACGCGATGCGTACCGGTCAGGCGCGCGATCCAGGGATCGTCGGCCACGCTTGGCGCCTCATCCGCCGCGGCACCCTGCGCCGCCCGCGGTGACAGGAGACCGATGCTCGCGCCCAGTGCAGCGAGCCGGGTGAGGAAGTGTCGGCGGTCAGGCACGGCGCGTTCGGAGAGGGGCAGTCAGGGCGTGCGCCGCGCAGGCATCGGCGCGAGTGAATCCGGAGCGACGCGCCGGCGCAGCAGGGGCCGTGCTGGCGGAACCGTACGGCCCGCGGCACGGGTGCCAGTGGTCGCGTAGGCGATGTCAGCCGGCGCGTCGCCCTTGGGCCAGTCGCGCTCCTTGCCGGGATGGTCCTGCCGCGGCTGCACCAGCACGAAGGCCGCCACGTCCGCCGCCTGTTGGTCGGTGAGCGTCACGGCGTGATCGAAGGGCATGTTGTGGCGTACGAACGTCGCGAACAGCGACTGTCGCGCCATGCCGGCGCCGATCGAGAAGCTGCCAGTCCCCCAGAGCGCGGGCCCGGTCGGCAACCCCTGCCCGTTCGGGCCGTGGCACCGTGCACAGGTGCCGGCATAGGTGCGGCGTCCGCGCGCGACGTTCCCGGCGAGGCGCACCGTATCCACGCCGCTGGGCCGCGGCCGGTCGCGCAGCGTCTCGAGATACGCCACCATGTCGCGCATCTCGCGCGAGTCCTCGTGGAGCATGCGCCCGGCCAGGCTGCGCGCGATGCACTCGTTCACGCGTCGCTCCATGGTCTCCTCGTAGCCCGGCCGTGCGCGGAAACGCGGATAGCGCGTCACGCTGCCCAACCACGGCATGGCGGACGCGCGCGTCCCGTTCTCGAGGTGACAGCTCACGCAGCGCAGTCCGTTGCCGCTGTGCCGTGGCAGCGAATCGCGGAAGTTCGTGAGGAGCGCCAGCCCGCGCACCGGATCCCCCGGCGGTGCTGCACGCGGCTGCGACGTCTGCGACGCCGCGGGCAGGGCCATCAGGAGGAACAGCAGGAAGAGCGGCATGCCGAATGGTGGCGGTGGGGGGCCGAGGGCGGAAGCGGCAGGACGGCGTCCCGCGTCCGTCGTGCCGCTTCCGTGCTTCGCTGGTCCTCAGCCGCCCCCACTCACCGCCCGCGGCTCCTGCCGACGCGCGCTGGCGACGAGGTAGTCCCGATTCATCCGCTTGATCACGTCGATCGAGATCTCCTTGGGGCACGCCTCCTGGCACTCGCCGGTCAGCGTGCAGTGCCCGAAGCCCTCGAGGTCCATCTGCTCCACCATCGCGAGGGCCCGCTTGTCGCGCTCGGGCTGTCCCTGCGGCAGCAGGCCGAGGTGGGTGATCTTCGCGCCGGTGAAGAGCGCCGCGGAAGCATTCGGGCACGCGGCCACACAGGCGCCGCACCCGATGCACGCGGCCGCGTCCATCGACTCCTCGACGACATCCTTGCCGATCAGGATCTCGTTGGCATCACGCGCGCCGCCGGTGTTCACCGAGACGTAGCCACCCGCCTGGATGATGCGATCGAACGCGCCGCGATTGACGAACAGGTCCTTGACGATCGGGAACGGCGCCGCGCGCCACGGCTCGACGGTGATGATGTCGCCGTCCTTGAAGGCGCGCATGTGGAGCTGGCACGTCGCCGCGCCCTTCCACGGCCCATGTGCCTGGCCGTTGATCATCATCGCGCACGAACCGCAGATGCCTTCGCGGCAGTCATGCGCGAACGCGACCGGATCCTTCCCTTCCGAGGTCAGCTTCTCGTTGAGCATGTCGAACAGCTCGAGGAACGACATGTCGGCGCTGACGCCATCCAGGTCGTACGTCTCGAGCTTGCCCGGTGCGCTGCTCGCGGGCTGCCGCCACACGTTGAGCGTGATCTTCATTACTTGTAGCTCCGCGTGGAGAGGTGCACGTTCTCGTACACCAGCGGTTCCTTGTTGAGAATCGGCGTCTTGCCCTCGCCCGCGTACTCCCAGGCGGCGACGTACGCGAACTCGTCGTCGTTGCGCTTGGCTTCGCCCTCTTCCTGGTACTCGGTGCGGAAGTGGCCGCCGCACGATTCCTCGCGGTGCAGCGCGTCGCGGCACATGAGCTCACCGAGCTCGATGAAGTCGGCCACGCGCCCCGCGTTCTCGAGCGCCTGGTTGAGCGAGTCGGCGCTGCCGGGCACGTTGAGGTTGCTCCTGAACTCCTCGCGGAGTGCCGGGATGAGCTCCAGCGCCTTGGTGAGGCCGGCCTTGTCGCGCGCCATGCCGCAGTACTCCCACATGATCTTGCCGAGCTGCTTGTGGAAGCTGTCGACGGTGCGCTTGCCCTTGATGCTGAGGAACTGCTTCGTCTGCGCCGTGATGGCCGCTTCCGCCGCACGGAACTCCGCGTGCGACGTGTCCACCTTGCCAAGCTTCGTCCCGGCGAGGTAGTCGCCGATCGTGTACGGCAGCACGAAGTAGCCGTCGGCCAGCCCCTGCATGAGCGCGGACGCACCGAGGCGGTTCGCGCCGTGATCGGAGAAGTTGGCCTCGCCCGCGACGTGCAGGCCGGGAATCGTGCTCATCAAGTTGTAGTCCACCCACAGGCCGCCCATCGTGTAGTGCACGGCCGGGTAGATGCGCATCGGCACTTCGTACGGATTCTCGTCCGTGATGCGCTGGTACATGTCGAACAGGTTGCCGTAGCGCTCGGCGATGGTCGCCTTGCCCAGCCGCTTGATCGCGTCGGCAAAGTCGAGGTAGACGCCGAGCCCGCCGGGACCCACACCGCGCCCATCGTCGCACGCTTCCTTGGCGGCGCGGGAGGAGATGTCGCGCGGCGCGAGGTTGCCGAAGCTCGGATACTTGCGCTCGAGGTAGTAGTCGCGCTCCGACTCCGGGATCTGCGAGGGCGGACGGGTGTCGCCCTGCTTCTTCGGCACCCACACCCGCCCGTCATTGCGCAGCGACTCCGACATGAGCGTCAGCTTCGACTGATGCTCGCCATGCACCGGAATGCACGTCGGGTGGATCTGCGTGTAGCACGGGTTGGCGAACGCCGCACCCTTCTTGTACGCACGCCAGCCGGCGGTGACGTTCGAGTACATCGCATTCGTGCTCAGGTAGAACACGTTGCCGTACCCACCCGTGGCCAGCACGACCGCGTCGGCGGCGTGCGATGTGATCTTGCCGGTGAGCAGGTTGCGCGACACGATGCCGCGCGCGTGCCCGTCCACCAGCACCACGTCGAGCATCTCCTCGAAGGTGTGCATCTGCACCTTCTTGAGCGCGATCTGGCGCTCGAGCGCCTGGTAGGCGCCGAGGAGCAGCTGCTGCCCGGTCTGGCCACGCGCGTAGAAGGTGCGCGACACCTGCGCCCCGCCGAACGAGCGGTTGGCCAGGAGGCCGCCGTACTCACGCGCGAAGGGCACCCCCTGCGCGACGCACTGGTCGATGATGTTCACCGACACCTGCGCGAGGCGGTACACGTTCGCCTCACGGGCGCGGAAGTCGCCGCCCTTGATGGTGTCGTAGAACAGGCGGCGCACCGAGTCGCCGTCGTTCTGGTAGTTCTTCGCGGCGTTGATGCCACCCTGCGCGGCAATCGAGTGCGCGCGACGCGGGGAATCGTGATAGACGAAGCACGACACCTGATAGCCGAGTTCGGCCATCGTTGCCGCAGCCGACGCGCCGGCGAGACCGGCACCGACGACGATCACGTGATGCTTTCGCTTGTTGGCCGGGTTCACCAGCTTCATCGAGAAGCGGTGCTGGTCCCACTTCTGCTCGAGCGGACCGCTCGGGATCTTCGCGTTCAGTTCCATCTCAGTGGGCCTCCTCGGCCATGGCGGGCGCCTCGGGGAAGAGACCGGCGAGCGCCGCCACCGGGATCACCGCGAAACCAGCCGCCACGGCGATCGCGACGACCACGGCCAGGCGGCGCTTGAGCGGCTGGGCAGACGGGCGCGCCACGCCGAGTGTGCGAAACACGGCCCACGTGCCGTGATAGAGGTGCAGCCCCAGGAAGAGCATGCCCACCAGGTACGCCGCCGCGACCGCCGGGTTCGCCAGGCCGATGCGCAGGTTGTTGTACGGGTCGAGGTGCGTGAACTGCGGGTGCACCGTCCCCAGCGTCATGTGCAGGATGTGGTACACGATGAAGACCAGCAGGTAGACGCCGCCCCAGCGCATGGTCTTCGCGGCCAGCGTGGTCACCTGCGGCTTGCGCACCGCATAGTCGGCCGGCCGCGCAGCACGCGCGCGCATCGTGAGCTGGTAGGCGGAGAGCGCATGCAGCACCACCGCCGCGATGAGCGCCGCCCGCACCGCCCACAACAGCGGCATGCTGGTGCGCAGGAGCAGCGCATAGTCGTGCATGGCGCCCTGCCCCTTGAACATCAGGAAATTCCCGGACATGTGGCCGATGACGAAGAGGATCCCGATGATCCCCGTCACCGCCATCACGATCTTCTTGCCGATCGTGCTCTGCCAGAACTGCGCGAGACCGTACATGGAGTTGGGTGGATGCGGAAGCCGGCGGACCCGAGGGGGCCGCCGGCTTCGTGGAGTCAGAGGGAGAGGACCGACATCGGTTCGAGCACCGCCTGCGCCGAGCGCTGGAGCGCGGCACGCTCCTCGTCCGTGAGCTCGATCTCGAGGATCTGCTCGAGGCCATTGCGCCCGAGCTTGCACGGCACGCCGAGGAAGTGACCACGCATGCCGTACTCGCCCTCGAGCCAGGCGGCGCACGGCAGGATGCGCTTGCGATCGTGCACGATGGCCTCGACCATCTCGACCGCGCCCGACGACGGCGCGTAGTACGCCGAGCCGGTCTTGAGGTACTTCACGATCTCCGCGCCGCCGTCACGCGCGCGCTGCACGATGGCCTGCAACTGCTCCTCACCCATGAGCTGGCGGATGGGGATGCCGCTGATGGTCGTGTAGGAGACGAGCGGCACCATCGTGTCGCCATGGCCGCCCAGCACCATCGCCTGGATGTCGCGCACTGAGACGTTGAGCGCCTCGGCGATGAACGAGCGGTAGCGCGCCGTGTCGAGCACACCCGCCATGCCGATCACGCGCTCGCGCGGGAACCCGGTCACGTGCTTGGCGACGTAGGCCATGACGTCGAGCGGGTTGGACACGACGATGACGATCGCGTTGGGCGAGGTCGCCTTGATCTGCTCCGACACCGACTTCACGATGCCGGCGTTGGTGTTCAGCAGGTCGTCGCGCGACATCCCCGGCTTGCGCGCGATGCCGGCCGTGATGACCACGATATCGGAGCCGGCCGTTTCCTCGTAGCCGTTGGTGCCGATCACGCGGGTGTCGAAGCCTTCGACCGGCGCCGACTCCCACTGGTCGAGTCCCTTCCCCTGCGGCACGCCCTCGACGACGTCCACCATCACCACCGTGCGCCCGAGCGACTTCTCGGCGATGCGTTGCGCCGTCGTGGCGCCGACGTTGCCCGCGCCGACGACCGTGATCTTGTTGACCATGTTGAGCCGGTTCCCTGCGCCGCGCAGTGACGCGGCGTGACCGCAAGTGAGAGTGTCGCGATCGGCGCGTCGCGCGAAATCGACGTTAGCCGGTTACTCCCGCGCTCCGTCCGATCGATGCGTAGCGCGCAACTTAGAGCGCTGCACGAACGCGGGCAACACGAGCCACGGATGGGCGCGCGGGCGCCCTAGCCGCCTACCTGGCTGAGCGCACGCAGACCGCCCACCTGCATCTGCAGGAGCGCGTGCTCCTTGGGCTTCTCCGCCAGGGCCTTCGTGAAGAGCGGCGCCAGCGGCTCGCCGCGCCGGAGCGCGTCACGCAGCGCGACCTCATGGTCACCGAACAGGCACGTGCGGAGCCGACCGTCCGCCGTCAGACGCACCCGATTGCACTGCGCGCAGTAGGTGTGCGTCATCGGCGTGATCACGCCGATCGTGCCCGCCGCACCGGGCAAGCGGTGATACACCGCGGGGCCATTGCCCCGCGCGGGGCCCGCATCGGGGGCAAGCGCGCCCAACGCCCGCACGCGGTCGAGCACTTCGGCGCTCGGTACGACGTGCTCCCAGGTCAGGTCGCGGAGCTCCCCCACTGGCATGAGTTCGATGAAGCGCACATGCCACGGGTGGTCGACCGTGAGGGCCGCAAAGTCGGCGATCTCGTCGTCGTTGATGCCGCGCATGACCACGACGTTGATCTTGATGGGGCCAAGTCCCGCGTCCTGTGCCGCCGTGGCGGCGCGCACGAGGTCGAAGTCCAGCGAACGGCGGGCGATGGCGGCGACGCGGTCCGGACGCAGCGAATCGGCGCTGATGTTCACGCGGTCGAGGCCCGCGGCGGCCAGCTCCTCGGCCATGGCGGGCAGCTTTACGCCATTGGTGGACAGCGCGATGTCCTCGATGCCGTCGACGGCGCGGAGCATCCCGACGAGCGTCGCGAGCGCAGGCCGGATCGTCGGCTCCCCGCCCGTGATGCGCAGACGACGGAGCCCCAGCGGGGCAAGCTGCTGCACGATGGCGACGATCTCCTCGTATCGGAGGATCTCATCCTTCGGGAGCCACGGCAGCCCCTCGAGCGGCATGCAGTACTGGCACCGGAAGTTGCAGCGATCCGTGACCGAGATGCGGAGATACTCGATGCCCCGTCCGAACTGGTCCTGCATCAGCGCGACTCCTGCGCGACCGGCGCGGCGTGACGCGTCGGATCGACCCACTCGCGCGTGCCGTCCACGTAGTGCTCACGCTTCCAGATGGGCACGCGCACCTTGAGCGCCTCGATGATGCCGCGCGCACCGTCGCAGGCCGCCGCGCGCCGTGCGTGCGCCGCCACGATGGCTACGCTGGCCTCGCCGACGCCCAGCGTGCCCACGCGGTGCTCGAGCGCCACGCGAAGACCGGGCGTGGCCTCACATGCTTCGCGTGCCACGGCCAAGAGCTCGGTGGCCGCCATCGGCAGGTAGGCTTCGTAATCGATGCCGGATACGGCGCGCCCGTCGTTGACGTCGCGCACCGTGCCCAGGAAGACGGACAGCGCGCCCACGCCGGGCGCCTGGGCCCGGGCGATGAGCTGCCCGACGTCGATGACCTGCTCGACGATGGCCACGTGCACGACACCGCCGTCCTGGACAGGAGTCACGTCAGCCACCTGCCACCGGAGGAATCAGCGCCACTTCGTCGTGCTCCTGCACAAGCGTCTCAGGCACGGCCCAGTTGTGATTCACGGCCACCAGCGGTCGAGCCGGCAGCCGATCGCCACCGGGCAGCGTCCGGAGCGCGGCCACGACCTCGTCCACGCGGCAGGGGGCAGTGGCGGGCGCCAGCACCTGTCGACCGCCAAAGGCGTCGGCGTAGGAAGCAAAAAGGAGCACGGGAACGGGCATCGTGCTCCAAGATAGCGTTACGAGCGCGCGGGTGTTCCGGCGCTCAGGCCTCGTGCATCTCCTCGGCGTCATCGTCGTCGAGCATGTGCTCCTCGACGCCGGCCACCATGGCCCGCAACTCCTTGCTGGGCTTGAACACCGGGACGGGACGCGCTGACACCTCGACCGGCGAACCCGTACGCGGATTCCGCGCCATGCGCGTCTTCCGCTGCCGGATCTTGAAGGTGCCGAACCCGCGCACCTCGATGTTCTTCTGCTCCTGGAGCGCTTCCTTGATCGCGTCGAGGAACGCATCGACCACGCGCGCGCAGTCCTTCTTGGAAATCGTCGGTCCGGCCGTTCGAGCGATGCGCGCGGTGACGTTCTCGACCAGATCGGCTTTGGTCATGGGATCTACCAGGGGGTCGGCGAGCCGGGGCCTTGAGGACCCCGCGCGGATCGCGTCCGCCACTGCTGGGCGAGGCCGCCACGACCGCGTACGAAACCCTGCGAACGTATGGCCTTAGTGCTTATCAGTCAAGCGCTTGGACCACTTCACCCACGACGCTTTCGGAGGGCCGAAAGGAACTGGTCGAACAGTGGCACGGCATCGTGCGGTCCCGGGGCGGCTTCCGGGTGATACTGCACACCGAACACCGGCAGCGACCGGTGACGCAGCCCCTCGACCGTGCCGTCGTTCAGGTTCACGTGCGTGACGGCCAGATCCGGCGCCCCGTCGACGCCCTCGGGGGTCCCCGCCACCGCGAAACCGTGGTTCTGCGACGTGATCAGCACCTTGCCGGTGGCCAGGTCCTTGACCGGCTGATTCCCGCCGCGGTGCCCGAACGGCATCTTCACCGTCCGGCCGCCGAAGGTGAGCCCCATGAGCTGATGGCCGAGGCAGATCCCGAACATCGGGACCTGTCGCTCGGCAATGGTCCGGATGGCCGGTGGCGCGTACGAGACGGCCGCCGGGTCGCCCGGGCCGTTGGAGAGGAACACGCCGTCAGGGTTCATGGCGAGTACCGCATCCGCCGGCGTGTTCGAGGGCACCACCGTGACGCGACAATCGTGCGCCTCGAACAGGCGCAGGATGTTCCGCTTGATCCCGTAGTCGTAGGCGACCACGTGGAAGCTCGCCGACGGGCTCCCCCAGGTGTACGGCTCCGTGGTGGACACGACCGTGGCAAGGTCGAGCCCCTCCATGCTCGGGCACCCCTCGAGCGCGGCCAGCGCTTCGCGCGACGGCGTCTCCCCGACGCCGATGACACCGCGCATCACACCAACCGAGCGCAGGTGCTTCGTCAGGCGACGCGTGTCGACCTCGGTGAGGACCGGGACGCGCGCCTCCGCGAGCCACTCCGGGAGACCGCCGGTGGCGCGCCAGTTGGAGTACGTCGGCGACAGCTCACGGCAGACCACGCCGGCCACCTGCGGGCGCGCCGACTCGGGATCCTCGGTGTTGACGCCATAGTTGCCGATCTGCGGCGCCGTCATGACGACGATCTGGCCGCGGAACGACGGGTCGGTGAACGTCTCCTGGTAGCCGGTCATGTTCGTGGTGAACACGACTTCGGCGACGGTCGGCCCCGGAGTGCCGACCAACTGGCCGAGAAAAAGGGTTCCGTCCTCGAGGAGGAGGAACCCTGTGGGCGACGGGGTGCTCACCGCCGCCTTACGGCTTTTTCGGCGCCGCGGGAGTCGCCGGCGACTCCGGAGCGGCCTGCTGCGTCAGCGGCGCGGCGGGGGCGGCGCCAGGCGCCGCGTTGGTCGGGGCGGACGCCGGCGCGCTGGCCGGCGCGGCGAGCCGGTCGAGCACCGACTTGGGTGCCGTCGACCGGGTCGACATCATCTGCAGCACGAAAGCGAGGCCAAGGAACAGCCCGCCGCACCACCAGCTCGCCTTCGTGAGCAGGTTGCCCGCCTGACGTGTGCCGATGACCGAGTCCGCCGAGGAGCTCGCGCCGCCGAAGCTCGCGGCCAGCCCGCCGCCCTTCCCCGACTGCAGCAGGACCGCAGCCGCGAGGACGATGGCATCGATGATGAGCAGAACCAGGAGGAACGTGTACATGGCACCCGTACGAAAGACCGTGAGATGCGTGGACCGTGGCCGGGACCCCGACCGAGACTCGCCCAACGCTCAAGCCCTGCAAAATCGCCGGGTTGCGCTCCCCGGACAAGGGCACACCCGCACGCCGTCACGATTGCCCGCGTGACCGCCCAGAGGGGCCGCCTCGGTCAGGCGCGGACGATGCTCGCCCAGCTGTCCGCGTCGAGGGAGGCGCCGCCCACCAGGAGTCCATCGACGTCGGCGGCGGCCAGCAGCTGCGAGGCGTTGCCGCGGTTCACCGACCCCCCGTAGAGGATCGGGATTCCGGCGCCCACCTTCTCGCCCACCCGCGACACCAGCGCCGCGCGGAGTACGCCGTGAATCTCGCTGGCGTCTTCCGGTGTCGCGGTCCGTCCCGTGCCGATGGCCCACACGGGCTCGTACGCGAGCATGATCGTGGCGATCTGCGCGTCATCGAGCTCGGCGAGTCCTGCCGTGAGCTGGCGCTCCACCACCGCCGCGGTGTTCCCCGCCTCGCGCTCGGCCAGCGTCTCGCCGACGCAGAGCATCGGCGTGAGCCGCGCCTGCGCGATGAGGGCCATCTTGCGGGTGGTCTGCTCGTCGGTCTCGCCGAACACATGGCGACGTTCGGAGTGCCCCACGAGCACCACGCGTGCACCACAGTCGCGCGCCATCAGCACGGAGTTTTCGCCGGTGTACGCCCCCTGCGCCTCGCTGTGCACGTTCTGCACGCCGAGCCAGATCTCGGGGCGCTCGCGAAGACCCTCGGCGACAGTCGCGTAGGTGAGCGCCGAGGGGAAGAACACCACCGTCCGCTCGTTCAGCCTCGGACACTGCGGCAGGAAGCGCTGCAGGAACGCCCGCGCGTCGGTGGGCGTGTGATTGAGCTTCCAGTTCGCGGCGATGACAGGCTTGAGATGCATCGGGAGGGGGCGGGAGAAGACCTGCGAAGAACGATCAGGCCGCGTCGAGTGCCGCGACGCCTGGGAGGACCTTGCCTTCGAGAAACTCGAGCGACGCACCACCGCCCGTCGACACGTGTGACATCTGCGCCTCGAGTCCCGCCTCGGCAACTGCGGCGGCCGAGTCGCCGCCACCGATGATGGTCGTGGCGCCACGCCCGGTGGCGACGGCCATCGCGGCCGCGACGGCCCGCGTGCCGGCGTCGAACGGCGGCTTCTCGAACACACCCATCGGGCCGTTCCAGAGCACCGTGCGGGCACTCTCGACGAGCGCGCGATACCGCGCCACCGACGCCGGACCGATGTCGAACATCGCCTGCCCGGCGGGAATGGCGTCGCGCGCCACCGCCGTCGCCTGGGCGCCGGCATCCATCGCGGGCGCGATGGTCGCGTCGACCGGCAGGACGAGTCGGTCGCCGGCGCGCGCCAGCAGGTCGCGCGCCATGTCGAGCCGATCCGGCTCCACGAGCGAGCTGCCGGTCTCGAGCCCCATCGCGCGGAAGAACGTGCAGGCCATGGCCCCACCGATCAGCAGATGGTCGACCTTGGGGAGCAGCGCCTCGACGACATCGATCTTCCCGGAAATCTTCGACCCGCCGAGAATCGCGACGAACGGGCGCGCCGGCGCCGCGAGGGCGTTGCCGAGGTAGGCGAGCTCCTTCTCCATGAGGAGGCCGGCGACGGCGGGACGGCAGTACTGCGCCACCCCTGCAGTGCTGGCATGCGCACGATGCGCGGCCCCGAAGGCGTCGTTCACATAGACGTCGCCCAGTTCCGCGAGCTGTCGTGCGAGCGCGTCGTCGTTCTTCTCCTCGCCCGCGAGGAAGCGGGTGTTCTCGAGGAGCAGCACTTCGCCGGGCGCGAGCGCCTGCGTGGCCGCGACGGCCGTCGCCCCCACGGTCTCCGCGAGGAAGTGCACGGGACGAGGCAGCAGTTCACGCAGGCGCGTGGCGACCGGCGCGAGGGAGTACTTCGCCTCGGGCGCGCCCTTGGGGCGCCCGAAGTGTGCGAGCAGCACCACGCGGGCGCCCGCATCCAGCAGCGTCGTGATGGTGGGGAGCGCTGCCGTGATGCGCGTGTCGTCGCTCACGCGGCCGGCGTCGTCGAGCGGGACGTTGAAATCGACGCGCACGAGCGCCCGTCGCCCCTGCAGCTCCGCAGGGGCGAGGTCGCGAAGGGTCTTCGTGGCCATCGACGCGCTCAGAGGCGCGCGCCGACGTAGCGCAGCAGGTCGACGCAGCGCGAGGAGTAGCCCCACTCGTTGTCGTACCAGCCGGAGATCTTCAGCATCGTGCCGCCGATGACCATGGTGCTGAGCGCGTCGAGCGTGCAGCTGTGGGGATTGCCGATGTAGTCGACCGACACGAGCGGCACTTCGCTGTAGTCGAGGATCCCCGTGAGGGCGCCCTGCGACGCGGCCTTGAACGCGGCGTTGACCTCGTCCTTGGTGATCGGACGCTCGACGACGCACGTGAGGTCGGTGAGCGACACGTCGGGCGTCGGCACGCGCACCGAGACGCCGTCGATCTTCCCCTTGAGTTCGGGCATCACGAGCGACGTGGCCTTGGCCGCACCGGTGCTCGTCGGGATCATCGACACCGCGGCGGCACGCGCGCGCCGCAGGTCCTTGTGCGGGAAGTCCTGGATGGACTGGTCGCTGGTGTAGCTGTGGATCGTGACCATCGAGCCGGCCACGAAGCCGAAGTTGTCCTTCACCACCTTCACCATGGGCACGAGGCAATTCGTCGTGCACGAGGCGTTGGAGATGATGTGGTGATTCGCGGGGTCGTACTTGTCGTTGTTGACGCCCATCACGACGGTGATGTCTTCATTCGTCGCGGGAGCCGAGATGATGACCTTCTTCGCACCGCCCTCGATGTGCTTGCGCGCATCGGCGGCGTTCGTGAAGCGCCCGGTCGACTCGAGCACGATGTCGACGCCGAGATCCTTCCACGGCAGCTTCGCCGGCTCACGCTCAGCCAGGATGCGGATGCGGTCGCCGTCGATGGTGATCGCGTCGGCCTCGTGGCCGACCTGCCCGTCGTAGCGGCCGTGGATCGAGTCGTACGCGAAGAGGTGGGCGAGCGTCGCGGTGTCCGTGAGGTCGTTGATGGCAACGATCTCGAGGTCGGCAACACCCTGCTGAAGTGCGGCGCGCACCACCTGGCGCCCGATGCGGCCGAAGCCGTTGATACCCACGCGAATGGCCATGCCTGTCAGGTCCGGGAAGGGTCAGGGTCAGGGAGGGCGCGATCACCGGGATCCGGCGCCCGTCCAAAGGTCACACAACTCACGATGCGGGCGCCGCCGTCGAGCAACGCCTCGGTGGCCGCATTCACGGTCGCTGCCGTGGTGATGACGTCGTCCACCAGCAGCACATGGGCGCCACGCAGTCGAGCACGCTGCGCCGTGGGCACGGCGAACGCCTTGGAAACGTTGCCAGCCCTCTCGGAGGGTGTCAACCGCACTTGCGACTGGGTGTGGCGGGTCCGCTGCAGCACATCCGCAGAGACGACCAACGCCCACCGACGTCCCAACGCCGCGCGAAGTGCCCGCGCCAGCACCTCCGCCTGATTGTAGCCGCGCTCGCGGCGTCGCACCGTCGAGAGCGGCATCGGAACCAGCAGCGGCTGCTCCTCGCGCACGTCTTCGGGCCAGTCGAGACGGCTCATTGCGCGGGCCATGGCCACCGCCGCCGCCGTCCACCCCTCGTACTTCAGGGCGTGCACCAGCGCCGCGCCGGTGCCCCGGTCCATGCGACTCGCCGAGCGGACCGCACGCAGCGCCGGGTGCAGCCGCGGACACCAGCGACAGGTGGGAAGGTTGTCGCGATACCGGGTGGGCGTTGCATGGTCGGCCGGGACCGTGGACGCTTGCATGGCCATGGCCGGCATCGGCAGTTGCACCGAGAGCCTGGGGTGTCCACAGCGCACGCACTGCGGTTCGGCCAGCGCCACGACGCGGGACCGACAGACACCGCAGACGATATCTCCCGTGGAGGTCGGTTCGTGGGCTCGGGCGCAGATCAGGCACGCTCCGGGGAGCAGCAAGGCGCGCACCCCCTGCACCGCGGTTCGCATCAGCATGCGACTACCCGGTGTGCGGCGTGCCGCGTGCAGCGGCCCGTCGGATGGGTGGTGGCGTCGCGTCGAGCGCGGCCCACATCGCGGCGCGATCCGGCTCGATGGCGAACCAGCTGCGAAACGCGGCGGCCCCCTGCTCGACCAGCATGCGCAGCCCGTCTTCGGCCCAACGTCCCGACGCCGCAACCGCGCGTGTCCAGGCGGTCCCCCCCGGACGGTACACGAGGTCGAACGCCGCCGTATCGGGGCCGAGGTGCTCGGGGGCGATCGGCAGGTGGTCGTCGCCGAAGCCCACGGGGGTCGCGTTGATCACGATGGACGCGCGCGCAGTCAGGTCGCGCACGATGGGTGCATCTGCGGCGTGGACGACACCGGCAGCACCCGTGCGCGCAACGAGGAGTGCGGCGCGTGCCGGCGTGCGCGCAACGAGGTGCACGTCGCGCACGCCCAGCGCGTCGAGCGCGAGCAGCACGGCGCTGGCGGCGCCCCCGGCCCCGAACACCACCGCGCCGTCATGTCCGGCCGCGGAGGCGAGGGCCTCGATGCTCGCCCGGGCGCCGTCGACGTCGGTGTTGTGTCCCACCAGCTGACCGCGGTCGTGCCAGAACGTGTTCACGGCGCCCGAGCGGCGCGCGGCGTCGCTCAGGTGCGCCGCGCGCGCCGCGACGTCCTCCTTGTACGGCATGGTGACGTTGCCCCCCAGCCGTTCCGCCGCGCAGCGCGCCAGCGCGCTGTCGAGCGTTCCCGGCGGGACATCGACGCGCTCGTAGGTCTGCGAGAGGTGCGCGGCCTGCAGCGCGGCGCCCTGAAAGACGGGCGACCGCGACTGCGCCACCGGATGGCCAAGGATGACGAGCCCGGCGGGCGCCTCGCGCGCGATCACGGCGCGGTGCGCGAGTCCGGCGCCAGCAGCCGATCGAGGACGGCGTCGATCTCCTGCTCCAGTTCGGCGTACGTGGCGCGATACACCGCGAGGTCGCCGCCGAACGGATCACTCACCGGGCGTCCCTCGCCGCTGCCGAATGCGGTCAGCAGGTGCGCACGCCCGGCCCCACCCAACGCGTCGGCGCGCTCGAGGTGATGCGGGCCCATCGCGAGCAGCAGGTCAGCGCCCGCGACGAGCTCGGGCGAGAGCTGTCGCGCGCGATGCGCACCGAGATCGACGCCGTGCTCCAGTGCCACCAGCAGTGCTCCGTCGGACGCCGGTGCGCCGGGCCACGCACTCGTGCCTGCACTCCCGACCGTGATGTCTGCGCGTGCGCCCCTGGCCGCGCGCTGCGCCAATCGATTCCGCGCAATGGCCTCGGCGAGCGGACTGCGGCAGGTGTTGCCCGTGCAGATGAACAGGAGATGCATGACGGTTCTCCGGGGACGCGAAGTCAGGTGTCGCCGATGAGATCGGCGACGCAGGTGCGCAGCGTGGCCGCCGGGATCGCGCCGGGGCGGATGACGCGCGGGCGTCGCCCGGTACAATCGACGACGGTGGAGGCGGCGGACGGCGCGAGTCGCCCGCCGTCCAACACCCGCAGTACCCCGCGATGCATCGCATCGGGCCACTGCGCGCTCACCTCGCTGGCGCTCATGGCGGGAGGCACGCCCGGACGGTTGGCGCTGGTGCTGGTGATGGGTTCTCCGTACGCCGCGAGCAGGCGCTGCAGCCCTTCGTGGGGCGTCCAGCGCACCGCCACGCCGCCTTCGGGACCGCGGAGCCGCGCGGGCACGCGCTGCTCGCCGCCACGCAGCACGAGCGTGAGCGGTCCGGGCCAGAAGCGTGCCGCGAGATGGGCGCCGTATGCCGGGAGGTGGAGGTCGAGCCGCGCGATCTGGGCGGGATCGCCGATGAGCAGCAGGAACGGCTTGCCGGGCGGCCGGCTCTTGAGCTGCACCAGCGCTTCCACCGACTCGTGATCGACGGCGGTGCCGAACCCGTACACCGTTTCGGTGGGATACGCGAGCACCCGATGCGCGGCGAGGTGTTCGATCGTGTCGCGAATCGAGCCGTCGACCTCCGCCGGCGACCAGAACGGAACGGGGCGCGCGCCGGCCATCACTCCGTGAGCTGGCTGAGCACGTCCGCGCGTGCGAAGTCGTCGGCGTCGGTGATCTTGAGCCCGCGCTCGCTGCCGCGCACGACGACGACGGGAAAGCCGAGTCGCTCGCAGAGTCCAGCATCGTCGGTGGCGCCGACACCATCGCGCCGCGCGGCGACGTGCGCTTCCTCGAGCATGCGCCGCGGAAAGGCCTGTGGCGTCTGCGCGCGCCAGAGATGCGTGCGATCGACCGTACGGACGATGCGCCCGTCCGCGTCGACCTCCTTCAGCGTATCGACCACCGGCAGCGCCGCGACCGCGCCCTGGCCGGCTCGCGCGGCCGCGATCACCCGTTCGATGGTCGCGTCGGTGACCAGCGGACGCGCGGCATCGTGCACGACCGCGATGTCGACGTCCTCGGGGAGGTCCTCGAGTCCGCTCACCACGCTGTCGTGGCGTTCCTTGCCGCCCACGGTGACCAGCAACCGATCGACGTCGCACTGGAAGAGCCAGGGCGGCGGATCGGCAGCGTACGCCTTGGGCAGCACGACGACCACGACGGCCACGTCGGGGCGCGCCATGAACGCCTGCACGCTGTGCAGCAGCGCGGGCTTGCCGGCCACCCAGCGGAACTGCTTGAGCTCACTGCTGCCGGTCCGTGAGCCCGAGCCGCCGGCGACGATGACCACGCCCACGTCGCGCACGACCTGGCCCTCCCGTCGCGGCTCGCCGCGCGACGCGACCACCGGCGGCGGCACCACACGACGCGGTGACGGCTGCGCGGCGTCGCTCACGCGGCCCCCCGTGCATCTGCCGCCGGTCCCAGCGTGCGTTGCAGCACGTCGGCCAATGACCGCACGCCCACCAGGTGCAGGTCTCCCGGCGCGCGACGGGGCATCGCCCGGTCGGAGAGATACGCGGTGGTGATGCCCAGCTTCGCAGCTTCCGCCAGCCGCCGCTCGATCTGCGACACGGGCCGCACTTCGCCCCCGAGACCGAGCTCGCCGAGGAACATCGCATCCGCAGGCAGCGGGCGGTCGACGATGCTGGAGGCCAGCGCCGTGACCACCGCGAGGTCGACGCTCGGTTCCTGCACGCGCATGCCGCCCACCACGTTGCAGAACACGTCGAGCTGGGCGCACGAGAATCCCCCGCGCTTGTCGAGCACCGCCAACAGCAGCGCGAGACGACGCGCATCGATGCCGTTGGCGACCCGCTGCGGGGTGCCGAAGCCGGCGCGTGCCGCCAGCGCCTGCACTTCGACCAGGAGTGGGCGCGTGCCCTCCATGAGGGCGCACACCGCACTGCCGCTGGCCACGTCGCGACGGTCGCCGAGGAAGAGCGCGGACGGGTTCTCGACGGGCTCGAGACCCGTACCGGCCATGCGGAAGACGCCGATCTCGTCGACGCTGCCGAAGCGATTCTTCGTGGCCCGCAGCACGCGATGGTCGAGCGTGCCGTCGCCTTCGAAGTAGAGCACGGTGTCGACGATGTGCTCGAGCGTCTTGGGGCCGGCGATGCCGCCCCCCTTGGTGACGTGCCCGATGACGAACACCGCGGTGCCGGTCTCCTTGGCGAAGCGCATCAGGCGCGCCGCGCATTCACGCACCTGCCCCACGTTGCCGGGCGCGCCCTCGAGGAGGTCAGTGTGGACCGTCTGGATCGAGTCGATGACGAGCAGGCGCGGCGGCTGTCCACTGGCGAGTCGTTCGGCCGCCGTCGCGAGAATCGTCTCGAGCGATGTCTCGGTGAGCAACGACACGCCGCGGGCATCCTCGGCGAGGCGCTCGGCGCGCAGGCGCACCTGCAGCGCGCTTTCTTCACCGCTGACGTACAGCGTGCCCTGCCCGGCGGCTTCGAGGCGCGCAGCCACCTGCAGCAGCAACGTGCTCTTCCCGATGCCGGGCTCTCCCCCCACCAGGACCATGCTCCCCGGCACGATACCGCCGCCGAGCACGAAGTCGAACTCGGCGAGACCCGTGCGCCAACGCGGCGTCTCGGCCGCCGAGACCGCGCCGAGGGCCACCGTGGGGAGGGCGCGTCCCGCTGCCTGTCGCGCGGCTGTGCGCTTGCTGGTCGGCGCGGCCACGGGCTCTTCGACCAGCGTGCCCCAGGCCTGACACGACTCGCAGCGTCCCGCCCAGCGCGGGAACGTGGCGCCACAGTCGGTGCAGCGGTGCACGGTCTTGGCCTTGGCCATCAGAAGGGCGTGCCGTCGAAGTCGTCGGCCCCGCGCACCAGCTTGGGACCGCCATAGCCGCCGCCATTGCCGCCGCCCAGTTCTGCCGGCGCCTGGCGGTTCGAGAAGTTGTCGAAGCGGGTGAAGTGCTTGTGGAAGTACAGGCGCACGCTGCCGATCGGGCCGTTGCGCTGCTTGCCGATGATGATCTCCGCGCGACCTTCGAGGGTGGGATCCTTGAGGCGGCCGTTCTCATCCCGTTCGGCGTACACTTCCTGGCGGAAGATGAACATGATGACGTCGGCGTCCTGCTCGATGGCGCCCGACTCGCGCAGGTCGGAGAGCTGCGGACGGCCCTTGTCGTCGCCGGTGCGCTGCTCGGGGGCGCGCGACAACTGCGACAGCGCCACGACCGGCACGCCGAGCTCCTTCGCGAGGGCCTTGAGGCCACGCGAGATCTGCGAGACTTCCTGCTGACGGTTCTCCACGCCGGCGGGACCGGTCATGAGCTGCAGGTAGTCGACGATGATGAGCCCCAGGTCGTGCTCCTTCTTGAGACGCCGCGCCTTGGCGCGCATCTCGAGGAGGGTGATCCCGGGGGTGTCATCGATGAAGATCGGCGCATGGCTCAGGATACCCGCGGCCTGCGCCAGGCGTGGCATCGATTCGTCGAGCGCCCGCCCACCTTTACGCAACGCCTGGGCGTCGATGAGCGCTTCCGACGCCAGCATACGCTGCACGAGCGATTCCTTGCTCATTTCGAGCGAGAAGAACGCCACCGGCACCTTGGCGCTGATGGCGGCGTGCTGCGCGATGTTGAGGGTGAACGCCGTCTTGCCCATCGAGGGGCGCGCCGCGACGATGACCAGGTCGGCGGGCTGGAACCCCGACAGCATGTGATCGAGCTCGGTGAACCCCGACGGCACGCCCGTGATGGCGTTGTCGCGCTGCGCGAGCAGCTCCAGGCGCTCCATGGCGGGCCAGAGCAGCTCCTTGATGCGCGTGAAGCCATCGCGTTCGTTGCTCTGCCCGAGCGCGAAGATGCGCGTCTCCGCCGCATCGAGGAGGTCGGTGGCGGCCTGCCGCGACTCGAAGGCCTCCTGCACGATCTCGGTGCTCACCTCGATGAGGCGCCGCAGCAGCGCCTTCTCGCGCACGATGCGCGCGTGGTACTCGACGTGCGCGACCGTGGGTACGGCATCCAGCAGGAAGCCCAGGTACTCGCGGCCACCGGCGTGCGCGAGTTCACCACGCTTCTCGAGATCGTCGGCGAGCGTCAGCGGATCGACCACGCCGCCGCGCTCGCTGATGGCCGTCATCGACCGGAAGAGGCGGCGATGCCCCTCCCGATAGAACATGGTCTCGTCGACGTGTTCCGCCGCCCGCAGGATGGCGTCCGCATCGAGCAGCATGGCGCCCAGCACGGCCTGCTCCGCCTCCTCACTCCAGGGGGGGCGGCGTTCCTTGTACGGATCGCGGGCGGCAGGCGGCGTCGTGGCCGGCGTGACGGTGAGCGAGGTCATGGCAGCGGACTCACGAACCAGACGTCGCGGCAGCGCGCGACGCGTCGAGGATGCGGCGGGCGAGGCGCACGTCGTCCCACGTGGGGCGCTTCCACGCCTCGTTGCGAAGCAATGCGGCCGGGTGGTAGGTCACGACGAGGGGCACGGTGTGAAAGCGATGTACCTGCCCGCGGAGCTGACCGATGCCCGTCGTGGTCTGCAGCAGGGTCTGCGCCGCGAAGCGCCCGAGCGCGATGATCACGCGAGGCTGCACGAGCTCAACCTGTCGCAGCAGGAACGGGTGGCACGCGGCGACTTCGTCGGGAAGCGGATCGCGATTGCCCGGCGGCCGGTGCTTGAGCACGTTGCAGATGTAGACCTCGTCGCGCGACAGGCCAATGGCACCGAGGATCTTGGTGAGCAACTGACCGGCCGCACCGACGAACGGACGTCCCTGCTCGTCCTCATCGGCACCCGGCGCCTCGCCGACACACATCACGTCAGCCGTGAGCGGTCCCTCGCCCGGCACGGGACGACGCGCGGTCTTGTGCAGCCCGCAGGCCGTGCAGGCAGCAACCGCCTGGCCGAGCGCGTCGAGCGTAGGCAAGTCGTGTGCGCGGCCCGAGGCGGCCGCGCCGGCCGCGAGCCCCAGCGGAATGTCGAGCGCGGTCAGCCAGACCGGCGCTGGCGCGATCGCGCGGGCGGCAGGGGCGGCGGCGACGGCGACATCGGGAACCAGGCCAGGAGCGATGGTCCGCGGTGCGGGGAGCGGCGGTGGCGCCGGCGGGGGCGGGGGCGGGGCGGGCTCGTGCGCCGCCCCCTCGCTGCCGTTCGCCGGCCCTGTCGCCACGCTCCGGGGCGCTGCCGACGCGGAGCGGGCACTGGTGCCCGCGTCACCGCGCGCTCGACTGCCCTGCCCTCGGCTCATGCCGACGACCTTCAGCACCTCCTCGAGCGGAAGTGCGTCGAGCACGAACTCGGATTCGCCGAGCTCACGCCGCTGTTCGAGGTAGCGCCGGAGCCGGTCGCGGGCGTCCACGTCGATGATCCCGGGATGGCGGGTGGGGAGACGACGCGCCGCGCCGGGACAGGGTCCCGGCGCGGCGTGATGCAGGATCGGGAACGGCTCAGGCGGCCGGGCTGCGCCGCGGCACCACCTTGTACTCGATGTCGCCGTTCGAGAGCTCCTCGAGCGCGCGCGTCGTGAGCTTCTTCTCGTGCAGCGATCGCTCGCGCGGGAACTCGTTGAGCTTGCGGGCGAACTTGGCCGCAATGAGCACGCTCAGATACTTGTTGGCCGCGTGCTGCGACACTTCCTTCGGCGTGAACACCTGCATGGTCAGCTACCCCGGCTGAAATCGTGAATTTCCCGTTCGAGATCGGCGATCAACCCTTCGACCTGCGCCTCGACCTCGTGCACCCGGTCGTGTCGCAGCCCTTCGGCGTCGATGATCGCACTCACCTGATCGACGGCCCGTTCGAGGTTGTCATTGACCACGACGTAGTGGTAATGCCCCACCTCTCCCAACTCCGACCGCGCGTTGCGCAGCCGCACCAGCAACTTCTCCCGATCTTCGCTGCCCCGGGCGGCGAGGCGTGACAGCAGCACCTCCCCCGAAGGCGGCAGCACGAAGATCAGCACCGTGTCCGGGAACGCGGCGTGGAACTGCCGAGCACCCTGCACATCGATGTCCATGAGCACGTGGCGACCCGCCTCGAGCACCCGCCGCACTTCGGCCCGGAGCGTCCCGTACAGATTGCCGTGGACCTCGGCCCACTCCGCGAACTCCCCGGCATCGCGGGCCGCCAGGAACGACTCCCGGGTCAGAAACCGGTAGTCCCGCCCGTCGACCTCGCCCGGCCGGGGCGCTCGCGTCGTGCAACTCACAGAATAACCGATATCGCCCCGCCGCTCCAGCAGCCGTCGGGCGATCGTCGTCTTTCCGCCACCCGATGGAGCGGACAGGATGACCGGAAAGGTGCTCACTCGAGGTTCTCGACCTGCTCGCGGATGCGCTCGAGCTCCTCTTTGAGCCCGACCACTTCGTGCTGAATGGCCGCGTCGGCCGCTTTGCTCCCGGTGGTGTTGGCCTCCCGGAGCATCTCCTGGAGGAGGAAGCCCAGCCGGCGTCCGACGCCCTCCGGGCCGGGCTCACGCAGGGCCTGCCGAAACGCCGCGATATGCGACCGGAATCGGTCCAGCTCTTCCGCCACGTCCATCCGGTCGGCGAGCAGCGCGATCTCCTGGGCCATGCGCCCTTCGTCCAGTGCGATGCCGTCGGCGAGGTCGCGGACCGTGGTGCGAAGCCGATCCCGGTGGGCCACGAGACGTTCGGGCGCCCGCAGGGCGATGCGGTCGAGGGCGTCGGCGACGACCGCCAACCGCTCCTCGAGGATCGACGTCAGCCGTGCCCCCTCGTCCGCGCGGGCCGTGGCGAGCGCCGCGAGGGCCCGGTCGACGATCGCGAGCAGGGCATCCGGCGACTCCGGTGCCGCCTCCTCGCGCTGCGCACCCAGCACGTCGGGCATCCGCAGCACGCTCGCCAGGTCGACGCCGCCCGACAGGCCATGGCGCTCGACCAGCGCATGCAACTGCTGCGCGACCGCCGCGAAGCGCACCTCGTCGATGGCCATCGGTGCGTCGGTCGCCCGTTCGGCGCGCGCGGTGAGGGTGACGTGCCCGCGACTCACCCGCGCGCGCATGGCCTCGCGCACCTCGCCCTCCCATCGGGCATGGCTCGACGGGAGCTTGATCGAGGGGGAAAAGAAACGGTGGTTGACGGTCCGTACTTCGACCACCACACGGGACGTGCCGACCACGCCGTCCGCGAGGCCGAAGCCGGTCATGGAGCGTATCATCGTGGCGGCAATGAAACCCGGGCGGACGGGGCGGTCAACCGGATCAGTTCCAGAACTCCCAGCGCAGGCCGTACATCTGCACGGCCGGCGGCATCGTGATGCCGCGGATCTGCTCGTACTGTCCGCCGGTGAGGTTGCGGTACTGGTAGAACAGCGTGCCCCGCTGGATCCGGATCTCGAGCAGCGCCGTGATGACCTGCGCCACCTCCGCCACCCGGATGTTCTCCGGGTCCGTGTCCACGCCGTAGAGGAACGGCGTCGAGGCGCGGCGGTCGTAGATGAGCCGGGCGTTGATGCCGAACTCTCCCTTCGGGAACCGACGCCGCCAGTCGCTGATGAGCGCCAGCTCGGTGCGCACCTGCAGGCTCGGACGGTTGTACTTGGCCACGTCCCACCGCATCACCTGGGCGTCGAGATGGACGTCCTTGTACAGGCGGCCCACCACCGACCCGACGATCGCCTGCGCGGCAACCGTCGCCATGGGGCGAGCCGGCGTGCCGAGCAGCGGGATGTTGGCATAGTCCGCGGCCCCATCGCGCACGATGCCACCGCCCCACCAGAGGCCACGCCAGCGCACCGCCGCCTCCGTGCGCAGCGACGACGAGGTGCGACGCAGCGAGTCTTCCGGTGTGCGTGTTGCATGCGCAGCCACGACACGCATCCACGGGAGCGGACGCGCGCGCAGCGTGAACTCCTGGCGGTCGGTCGAGTCGCGACCATTGCGCTCGATCCAGGTGCCCAGATCGAAGGCGCGCCACGAGAGCCCCGCACGCAACGCCGGCGCATGCCGTCGGGCGCCGTCGATCAGGCGCACGCGATCGGTGAGTGACGCGTTCCACCAGCCCCCACGATAGCCCACCGCGACGAGTTGCTGGGTGCGCGACGCGATCGAGTCCCCCACCGTGGTGCTGTCGTCGTCGGTCCCCGTGCCGGTGCCGCCTGCGGACTCCGACGTGTCAGCGACATCGAGCTTGGTGCGCAGCGCCTGCACGATCGCGTGCGACCACCACCCGCGTGCCGTGTCGCCGTAGCCCACCCGCAGATAGCCCTCACGCCGCGCGCCCTTGTAGGCCGTGAGGTCGGTGAACCCCTCGCGGGCCGTGTGCCCGTCGCGCTCGCGCGTGACGGCGTTGCCCCAGGCGTCGATGCCCAGGCGACCGCGCGACCAGCCGACGCGACCGTTGATGCCCTGCACCGTGCCATCGCTGCGCACGCGCGTGCTGCGCGTGTTGCCGAACGCCGACACGCGACCCGTCTGCGTCGCGATCTGCTGTCCGCCGAGCTGCAGCGACATGCCGTTGCGCCACCGTCGTGCGAAGAGGCCGCGAAAGGCGTTGGTGTTCAGGTCGCCGGTGAAGACGTCGACCCGCGTGTACGGAATGGTCTTGGTGACCGTGCTGGAGCGCATCCACACACGCACCTCGCCCGCCGTGCGCTCGATGACCAACTCGTCGAGGGGCCAGAGCGGAATGTCGGTGAGATCTTCCGTGCCTTGGCCGCGCGCGTCCAGCGGATCGAGCTCGACGCCGTCGACGAAGAGCCGGAGCCGCTGGGCCTCCCCGAAGACGCTGGCGACGTGCAATCCCGCCACCCAGCCGCTGCGATAGGTCGTCACGCCAGGCACCCGATCGAGCAGGTCGGCCAGATTCACCGCCCCGCTGGACATGATCTCCTCGCGCGTGAGACGCAGCCGATCGGTGATCTCGGTCGAGGCAGGCAGCTCGAAGCGTGGCAGCGGCGGGCGGAGCGTGTCGGCCTCGAGCGCGCGCTGGATGCTGTCGGTGCGCGCAAGGATGCGTTCGCGCTCCACCGAATCGGCGCGCGCCTTGGCCTTGATGCTGTCGCCGGCGGACACGGGCGGCTGTCGCGTCGTGCTGTCACGCCGCGTGGTATCCGTGCGCACCTGCGCGCCGCTGACGCAGGGAACGACTGCCGCCAGCAGGAGGCCCACTGCGACGCGAAGCGCCGTCTGCACGCGGCGAGCGCGCATGTTCACCGCGCGGCGCGCGCGCGCACGAGTTCGACGAACGTGCCCACGGGCGTGCCCGTCGGGCCGCGCGGAATCCACCCGAGGTCCGTCTGCGAGTATGCCGTCCCCGCGACGTCGAGATGCACCCACGGTGTGTTGTCGACGAACTCCTGCAGGAAGAGCGCCGCGGTGATCGATCCCGCCGCGCGTCCGCCGGTGTTCTTGAGATCGGCGACGTCCGACTTGATCTGCTCCTTGTACTCATCCCACATCGGCATCTCCCAGCCGGGCTCGCCCGCCCGTTCGCCGGCCGCCACGAGTTCGGCCGCGACGGCGGCATCGTTGCCGAAGACACCCACCGCGGCATGTCCGAGGCCGATCACGATGGCGCCCGTGAGCGTCGCCGCATCGACGATGATGGCCGGGTCGAAACGCTTCGCGTACACGAGCACGTCGGCAAGCACCAGCCGGCCTTCGGCATCGGTGTTGATGATCTCGATGGTCTTGCCATTGGACGCGCGCACCACGTCACCCGGCTTGACCGCCGTGCCCGACGGCATGTTGGTCGTGCTGCCGACGAGACCGACCACGTTGATGGCTGGCTTGAGGCGCGCGATGGCTTCCATCGCGCCCATGACGCCGGCCGCGCCCGCCATGTCGAACTTCATCCACTCCATCTCCGGCGCGGGCTTGATGGAGATGCCGCCTGTGTCGAAGCACAGCCCCTTGCCGACCAGCACCACCGGCTTGCTGTCGGCTGCGGCGCCACGATACTCGAGCGCCACGAGCTTGGGATCCTGCGGGGTGCCCTGCGCGACGCACAGGAACGAGCCCATGCCGAGCGCTTCCATCTCGGTGCGGCCGAGCACCGTGAGCGTGAGCCCGTGACGGGCCGCGAGGTCCTGGCCGACCTCGACGAACGTGTCGGGCGTGCAGACGTTGCCCGGCATCTGCCCGAGTCGACGCGCCAGCGAGTGGCCGGCGGCGATGGCCGTGCCCGCCGCGAAGGCCGCGCGAACGGCATCGTGATCGTCGGCGACGATGGTTATGCGCTCGACCGGCGCGCGCCGGTCCTTCTCGGGCGGCGGCGTCTGCAGGTCGGGATAGCTCCACGCACCCGCCTCGGCGCCGATCACCAGGCCTTCCACCACCTCGGCGGGTGCGGCCGGCAGCCACACGTGCAGCGCGCCCGTGCCCAGCTTCGCGGCTTGTCGGGCTGCCACTGCCGCCGCGCGCCGCGCGGTGGTTCGGGTCAGCGGTGCACCACCGCGTCCGACAAGCAGGATGCGCTGCACACCGGCGTCGCCCCCGACGAACAGGGCGAGTTCGTCACGTCCACCGCGGAAGTCCCGGCGTGCCAACGTGCGGCCGATGGCGCCCCCCACGAGGGCGTCCAGCGGCGCGAGCGCGGCCGAGTGCGCGGCATCGAGCGCAGGATCGGCAGGCAGTACCACGGCGAGGAGGGGCGTGTCGAGCGTGGCCGGCGCCGCGTGGGAGAGCTGGATCGTGCGCGTCATGGAGCGAGACAGGAGATCCTGAGGGTGGAAAGGACGATGCCCGGACCCCTCGAGGGGATCCGGGCATCGCGACAACTGGGGCGGGTGGACTCGAACCACCAACCGTCCGATTAACAGTCGGATGCTCTGCCATTGAGCTACACCCCATCGGTTGTTTCGATGCCACGTGCACGGCACCGACTGGCCACCGAGGACGACATACGGCGACCTGCCGTCACCCGTTGATGGCGTTCTGCCTACCTGGCGGCGGACGCGATGCCCAGAGTGGGGGTCGAACCCACAAGACCTTGCGGTCGGGGGATTTTGAGTCCCCTGCGTCTGCCAATTCCGCCATCTGGGCGCACCACGTCCCGCCGACCGCTGGCGACCGCGTGGAGATTACACTACCCGCCCCGCAGGCGCTACGGTCCGTCGACGAAGATTGTGCGCGCGGCGACCGCGCGTGGGGACGTCAGCGGCCGCCGCGGCGTCCGTAGCCGTTGGACGTGCCGGGGGAGCCCGGAGGGCGCTTGCCCGAGTCGTTGGGGAAGCCCATGCGGCGCTGTTGCACCTCCTGCATGCCGCGGCGCAGCTCCTCCTGGAGCGCGAAATAGCGTGCGCGTTGCAGCGGCGACAGGAACTTCGCCAGCTCGCGCTGCTCCTGCTCCTGCAGTTCGAGGCGACGCCGCTCGAGCCGCGGCATCTGGTCCAGCAGCTCGTTGAGACGCGCTTCGTTCGCGCGATCGCCGGCGAGGAGTTCACGCCGCATGCCGAAGCGCGCCGCGAGCTCGTCGCGCCGCAAGGCACGACGCCCCTCCTCGGTGCGTGTCGCCACCTCGCGCAGCCTGACGGACTGCTCGTCGGTGAGGCCAAGGCGCTGCTTCACCATCGCCTCGACCCGATCCATGAACTGCTTCTCGAGCTCGAGACGGCGCGGATCGTCGGGACGCATGCCGCGCATGCTGCGCGGATCCATCCCACGCCCGCCGCCGGACGTGCCCGTGGGCGGGGTCGGCGGCGGAGCGCCGCCCTGCGCGACGGCGGGCGAGGGCAACGCGAGCGCGAGCGCGGTCAGTGCAGCGAGCACGTGGCGGGTGTGGCTCATTCGAGCGACCCGCCGCGGGCTGCGACCATCGGTAGCGTCGGCATGGGTTCGGTGCTCGACGCGCCGTCCCACTTGTCGAGCCGCTCGAGCATCGCCTGCAACTCCGCCTCGGTGTAGTCGCCGACGTCGCCGTACGAGATGGGCACCGAACGCGTGGATCGCGCCGGATCGGGCTCGGCCGGCTCGACCACCGCCAGCGTGGACGACGGGGCTGCGGCGAGCACCGAGAGCGTGTCGGCCCGCAACGCGACCGAGGGGGATTCCTGGACCGCGGTGATGCCGCGGCGCGCGATGACCACCGACATGCTGCCGGCCACGACGACCCCGGCGACCGCGGCGACGCGCAGCAATGCGGTGCCCTGCAGCCAGCGACGCGACGGCGTCCGCGCGGCCACAGCCGGGCGCGGCGCCGGCGATGACGTGTGCAACTGCAGCGCGGGGCGCTGGGCCACCGGCGGTGCCGGCAACGCGGACACGATGCGCGACACGTTCACGGCGACGGGTGCCGGACGTGCCTCACGTACCTGACGCAGCAGCACCAGGTCGGCTTCGCACGCTCCACACACGGCAAGATGCGCAACCACCCGCGACCGATCGGCATCGCCAAGCGACGCCGACAGGAAGTCGGGGAGCAGGTCCTGCACCTCGGGGTTGCGGCACTCAGTCATCGAGAAACTCCTTCACCGCGCGCATGGCGTTGTGATAATGCACCCGGGCCGATCCCTCTGTCGTGTCGAGGATCTCGGCGATGTCCCGGTAACTCCGTCCTTCCTGCACCCGCAGCGTGAACACGTCCCGTTGCAGGCGGGTGAGCCGACCAAGCGCATCGTTGACGCGCTGCGCCGCCTCATCGGCGACGAGCGTGTCGAGCGCGTTGTAGCCCGTCGCCGCCTGCCCGTCGTCGATCTCCACCTCCTGCCGGCGACGCGCCGAAGCTCGTCGTCGGTCGATCACCAACCGTCGTTCGATGGTGAAGAGCCACGTGCGCAAGGAGCTGTCGGATCGGAACTGATCCATGGCCCCAAAGGCGCGAATGAACGTGTCCTGCACCAGCTCGTCCACATCCTGCGTCACCCCGAGGCGACCCGCGAAGCGCGCGAGGGCATCGGCATGCCGCTCGACGATCTCCGTGGCCGCCCGTTCGTCACCAGCCAGCCAGCGAGCGATGAGCGTGCTGTCGACCGTCGGCTCCTCGCGCGATTCGGCATGGGTCATGGGCGCCGACCAGTGAGACGCCGCGCCGGGACGGACGTTAAGCCGCTCCCGGCGTTGACGAGCCGCTCCCCGCCCGCGAGGTTCGCCCGCACCCTTTCCCCTGCCCCAGCACGTGCCATGACGGAGATCATCGCCCATCGCGGCGCTTCCCGGGAGTCCCCCGAGAACACCCTCGCTGCGTTCGCGGCCGCCCTGCGGCAGGGCGCCGACGGCATCGAGCTGGACGTCCACGCCAGTCGCGATGGGGTGCTGGTGGTCCACCACGACGCCGATGTGGCCCCCAACCCGCATACGCCGGGCGTGCGCGTGCCCCTGGCGTCCCTCACAGCCGCCGAGATCGCGGCGCTCCCCCGCGGCCCCGACCGCGCCATCCCGACGCTCGATGCGGTGTGCGCCCTGGTCGGGAGCGCCGCTCGGCTGTACGTGGAGGTGAAGGCATCGGGCGTGGCCCCGCTCGTGGCCGCCGCGATCGACCGGCACCCGGACGTGCGGATGGCGGTGCATGCCTTCGACCATCGGCTGCCGGTGGCGGTACGCTCGATGCGTCCGGGCACGTCGATCGGCCTGCTGAGCGCGTCGTACCCCCTCGACGTCGCGGCGTGGGTCGGGAGCGTGCAAGCGGAGGCGTTCTGGCAGCACGCCGACCTGGTGGACGCGGCTCTCGTGCAGGCGGTGCACAGCATGGGCGCGCGGCTCATCTGCTGGACGGTGAACGACGCCCCCCGCGCCAGACAACTGGTGGCGTGGGGGGCGGATGCGTTGTGCAGTGATGTGCCCGGCGCGATCCGGGCTGCCGTCACGCCGACGGGCTAGCGGGCGGCGGCGGCGGCGGTGCGCCTTCGCCGGCGGCCTTGGCGGCTGCGAGGTCGGACTCGAGGCGGCGGGCCTCGCTGTCCTTGGCTCGCAGGGCGTCCATGAGCCGGGCGCGGGCGTCGGCGTCGAGCTCGCCGCCGGCCTCGAGCGCGCGGAAGACCGCATAGCCAAGCGCCTCGGCCGCCTTGTCGGCCGTTTCACGGGCGCGATAAGCGTCGAGGCGCAGCTTGCCTTCATCGAAGACGTCTTGGGCCGCGTTGGCGGCCTTGTCGATGCCCTGCTTGACCTTGTCCCAGATGGCCATGGATCGCTCCTGAAAATGCGAAGGGGATGCCAACCCTACGGCCAACCGGGGCAGGAAGTTACGCCTCGACCGTCTCCTCGACGTACGTCACGGGGACGACGTTGACCTTGTAGGCCTTCTTGCTCTTGTGCGCGAACTGCACGACGCCGTCGACGAGCGAGTAGATCGTGTAGTCAGTGCCCATGCCGACGTTGGCACCCGGATGCCACTTGGTGCCGCACTGGCGCAGGATAATGTTGCCGGCCGTGACGAACTCGCCGCCGTACTTCTTGATGCCGCGGTACTTCGGGTTCGAATCGCGGCCGTTGCGGGAGGAGCCGACGCCTTTCTTGTGTGCCATGACGAATACTCCGGTAGGGGCGCGCGCCGCAGGGCGGCACGCACCTCAGGCGATCAGCCGAGGGTGATGTCCTTGATGCGGACTTCCGTGAACTTCTGCCGGTGGCCCTGCTTGCGGGCGTAGTTCTTCCGGCGCTTGAACTTGAAGACGATGATCTTGTCGTCGAGACCGTGCTTGACGATCTCCGCCGTGACGCGCGCCCCGGCGAGGGTCGGCACGCCCAGCTTGACCTGCGAGCCGTCGGAGCCGAGCAGCACGTCGTTGAACTCGACGGCGGTGCCCGCCTCACCCAGCAGCGAGGGGATGCGAAGGGTCTTGCCCGGCTCGGCGCGGAACTGCTTTCCGCCCGTGCGGATGATGGCGTAGCTCATAGGTCTTTCCGGTTTCGTGCGTTCCAAACAGAGCCTAGAAGCATAGTTAGGCCCTGTTCCAGTGTCCAGTGGTGGACCGTGCGGGGCGGTTGGGCCCCTCAGGCAAGCGCGTACTGCTGGGTCACATCCCGCTGGGCTCCCCGCATGACCAGCTTGATCTCGTCCGGCTTGAGCAGGGGGTCGTCCCGGAGGTCCAGAGCGAAGCCGGCCATCTTCTCCAGCCGCTTCACGAAGTCGTGTTCCTGCTCGAGCACATGCAGCGCGACCTCGGGGTGCAGTCGCAGGGTGACCGGCTCCCGCCGCCCCTCCGCGGCCATGCGCCGGACGGCCCGCTCGGTGCGCCGGACGATGGTTTCCGGGGTGAACACGCGCCCGCTGCCGCTACAGGTGGGGCACGCCTCGGTCATGCTCTGGTAATGGCTCTGCCGCACGCGCTGGCGGGTCATCTCGATGAGGCCGAGATCGGAAACGGCGAACGCCTTGGTCCGCGCCCGGTCGCGCCCCAGGTGCGTGCGCAGCTCGTGCAGCACCTTGTCGCGATTCCCCTGCGACTCCATGTCGATGAAGTCGCAGACGATGATGCCGCCCACGTCGCGCAACCGGAGTTGGCGGGCGATCTCGCGCGCCGCCTCGGTGTTGGTCTTGAAGATCGTCTTCTCC
Organism: Gemmatimonadota bacterium; assembly: GCA_020161135.1. Taxonomy (GTDB): domain Bacteria; phylum Gemmatimonadota; class Gemmatimonadetes; order Gemmatimonadales; family Gemmatimonadaceae; genus Gemmatimonas. Next base: position 382,486 of record JAIUOB010000003.1, read on the forward strand.
GGGTCGCGCTTGCCGGTGTAGCGCCCGGAGTTGACGTCGATGGAGACCAGCGCCTCGGTCTGCTCGATGATGATGTAGCCGCCGCTGGGCAGGTCGCAGCGCCGCTTGAAGAGGTCGCGGATCTCCGTCTCGATCTCCTCGCGGTCGAAGAGCGGGACCGTGTCCTCGTAGAGCTTCACGCGCTCCACCAGGTCGGGGGCAATCCCCTGCAGGTACTCCGTGATCTCGTTGAAGACCTGCTTGGAGTCCACCAGCACCCGTTCGACCTTGGCGCTGAACAGGTCACGCACCAGCCCGCGCGTGACGTTGGTCTCGCGGTGCACCATGGCGGGCGCGCGCAGGAACTGCGTCTTCCGCTTGATGCGCTTCCAGTTGTTCATGAGCGTGTTGAGCTCTCGCTCGAACGTCTCCTTCGTCGCGTCTTCGGAGACGGTGCGGACGATGACGCCGCCGGCGTCGTCGGGGAGCATCTCGCCGACCATCGCACGGAGCCGCTGGCGCTCGGAGCGCTCGTCGATCTTGCGGCTCACGCCGACCTTGGACGCGAACGGCATGTACACCAGGAACCGACCCGCCAGCGAGACCTGCGCCGTGACGCGCGGTCCCTTGGTGGAGATGGGCTCCTTTGTGATCTGGACGAGGATGTCCTGGCCACGCTTGAGCAGGTCCTGGATGGGGCGTACTTCGCGGCGACCGCGCCGCCCGCCTCCGCCTCCGGCCTGCTCATCGGCGTCGTCCTCCTCCTCCTCATCGTCCGAGACCTGCTCGTTCTCCACCACGACATCGGCCGCATGGAGGAACGCAGACTTCTCGGTGCCGATGTTGACGAAGGCGGCCTGAATGCCGGGCAGCACGGCCTCGACCTTGCCGAGGTACACGTCGCCGACCATGCGGCGCGCGTCGGGACGATCGACCAGCAGCTCGACGAGCTGGCCGTCCTCCATGATGGCGACCCGCGTCTCCCGAGGGGACGCGTTCACCAGGATTTCTCGCTTCATTCTCGCGTGCCGCCTGCACCCCACGGGTGGCGACTCCACCGGCCGGGACGGCGGCGCACACGGTGAACCTTCGGAGTGACCCGCACGCGCCCGACCGTGAGGACCACGGGGGCAGCGGAACGGACGATCGTCACAGGGCTCCCCCAGCCGGCCGACGGACCGTTCGGATCAGCCGCGCCGGCGACGCGGCCATCCCGAGCGCAGGCAACGGGAGGCGCAGAGCGCCGGAGATCGGAACGCGGTGATCCGCGGTCGACGCACACGAGGTGTGTCGGGCGGTGGGACGTGTGGTCGGGTCGGACGGCGGCACGCTGGCCCCGGCCGGCACGCACCACGAACGCAAACGGCCCGTGAGTCGCACGGGCCGCCGGCGCCGAAAGCGACGGCTACGAACACTTCGGAGGGAACAATACAGGCCCCGAACGGACCCCACAACCCGATGTGCCCGGGCCGCGGTCAGGCCAGTTCCTTGAGGAGCGCCCGGGCGATGACCATGCGCTGGATCTCGCTGGTCCCCTCACCGATCTCACAGATCTTGGCGTCACGCATGTAGCGCTCGACCGGATAGTCGCGCGTGTAGCCGTACCCGCCATGGATCTGGATGGCCTTGATGGTCGCGCGCATGGCCAGCTCGGAGCAGAAGAGCTTGGCCATGGCCGCCTCCTTGCTGAACGGCTTGCCGTTCTGCGCCAGCCATGCGGCGTGGTAAACGAGATGCCGCCCGGCCTCGATTTCCGTGGCCATGTCCGAGAGCTGGAACTGGACGCCCTGGAAGTTGGCGATGGCCTGCCCGAACTGCTTGCGCACGCTCGCGTACTGCAGCGACTGCTCGAGCGCCCCCTGCGCGATGCCCACGGAGAGCGACGCAATGCCGATGCGTCCCGCATCGAGCGTCTTCATGAAGTTGACGAACCCGAGTCCCTCGGTGCCGAGGAGGTTCTCGGCCGGCACTTCGACGTTGTCGAAGAGGAGCTCGCGCGTGTCGGAGGCGCGCCACCCGAGCTTGTCCTCCTTCTTGCCGGCGGTGAAGCCCTTCATGTTCGGCAGGGATTCATCATGCCCCACGCCGTGCACGCGGCAGGCCTCGAGATCGACGCTGTCCTTGGTGAGGATGAAGCTCGAGATGCCCTTGGTGCCCTTCGACGGATCCGTGACGGCCGTGACGACGAAGATCTCGCCGACTCCCGCATGCGTGATGAAGCGCTTGCTGCCGTTGAGGATGTAGTGGTCACCCTTGCGCACCGCGGTGGTGCGCGTGCCGCCGGCGTCACTGCCCGCCCCTTCCTCGGTGAGGCCGAACCCACCCAACACCTTGCCGCTCGCGAGCAGGGGCACGTAGCGGGCCTTCTGCGCCGGCGTGCCGAAGTTGACGATGGGCGACGTGCCGAGCGTGGTGTGGGCGCTGATCGTGATGGAGTGCGACGCGCAGACCTTGGCGAGCTCCTCGATGGCGATCATGAAGCTGATCGTGTCAAAGCCGGCTCCCCCGAGCTCCTCCGGCCACGGCACACCGAGCAACCCCAGCTCGCCCATGCGCTTGACGTTCTCCCACGGAAACGTCGAGGCTTCGTCGTGCTGCGCGGCAACCGGGGCCACGTGATCGTGGGCGAAGGCGCGCACCATGTCACGTACGGCGAGGTGCTGTTCGTCGAAATAAAGGCTGTCGTCCATCGGGTCGGAGGCGGGGCAGAGGCGGGAAGGAACGGTTCGTCACGAAGGTGACGAGGGGCCGACGTCAGCAGCAACGGTCACAGCCGCCGCAGGGATCGCGGACGTCGGCGTCCCCGAAATAGCGCAGGACGAACGCGCGTCGGCAATGGTGGGTGCGGGCGTAGCGCTCCATCGCGTCGAGTCGGGCCACGTCCGCCCGTCGACGTCGCTCGAGCGCCGCGAAGTCGAGCGGCACCTCGAGCGTGCCGCGCACCCGAGGATCGAGACGGACGCCGTCGCCCCTGCGTTGCCATGTCACGAACTGCTCCGCCGCGAGCCGTTCGATTACCGGGACGAGCGCCCGCGCGCCACCCAGCGTCCGTGGCAGGGCGTCGAGATCGATGACGGCGCCGCGCTCGAGATGCGCGCCGGCGAGCTGCCAGCAGGCGCGGAGGAAGTCGCGTTCGGCGGCGCGCCCGCCGCGCAGCTCGCGACGGACGCGAACCGGCGACGCCAGCAGCCGGAGCGTGCCAACCGCACGTGCTGCCAACTCCACCGCGACGACGCCGCTCCGGACCAGCGCCCGCATCGCCGCGGCCCCCTGTCTCGGGCCGATCTCTGCGGGCAGGCGTCGGACCAGGGCGTCCGGTGACAGCGCCACGTGACCATCCCGCGTCGCGTGCTGACGCAGGACGCGCCAGAGCGATTCCACCGCGACACGCGACGGATGCGTGCCGTCGAGAAAGAACTCGTGCGTGCGCCGGTCCTGCGTGCCGTGGAGGAGCAGGCACCGCCCGGGAAGGCCATCGCGTCCCGCGCGTCCGGCCTCCTGGTAGTAAGCCTCGAGCGAGCCAGGCATGGCGTGATGCACCACGAGGCGCACGTCGGGCTTGTCGATGCCCATGCCAAAGGCGTTGGTGGCGACAATGATGCGGGCGCGATCCGTCATGAAGGCGTCCTGCGCCCGCGCTCGGAGACGATCATCAAGGCCGCCATGATAGGCGATAGCGCGCAGGTGGGCGCGCAGCAGCGTGGCCGTCACGCGCTCGACGGCCGTGCGCGTCGAGGCGTAGACCACGGCGGCACCGTCGGAGTCGCGGAGCCATCGGACGGCCGTCGCGTCGCGTTCGTGCGCGGTGGACGCCGACACCACGTGGTACGTGAGGTTGGTGCGATCGAAGCCGCCGATGACCACGGTCGGCGACCGCAATCCGAGTTGCTGTGCGATGTCGCGTTGCACACCGGGCGTCGCCGTCGCGGTGAGTGCGACCGTCTGCGGACTCCCCAAACGCTCTCGCATCACGCCGAGCCGTCGATAGCTGGGGCGGAAGTCGTGTCCCCACTCGCTGATGCAGTGGGCCTCATCGACGGCGAGGAGGGCGACGCCGATGTCGGCGAGTTGCTGCAGTGTGCGCCCGGCCTCGATGCGCTCGGGCGCGAGATAGAGCATGGTGAGCGCCCCGTCGCGTGCGCGCGCCATGCGGTGGGCGGCCTCGGTCGTGGAGAGTGTGCTGTTGAGGAAGGTCGCCGCGATGCCGCGGCGCTCGAGTGCCGCGACCTGGTCGGTCATGAGACTGATCAGGGGGCTGACCACCACCGTGAGTCCCGGGCGCATGAGCGCGGGCACCTGATAGCAGAGTGACTTCCCTCCCCCGGTCGGGAGCACGATGAGTGCGTCGCGCCCGGCGACCACCGCTTCGACGGCGCGACGTTGCGGGGCGCGAAAGTCCGGGTAGCCGAAGTGGCGGAGCAGCGTGGCGCGTGCGGCCGCAAGCGGATCCGCCGCAAGCGGATCGGCCGCAAGCGGGTCCGCCGAGTCGGGCGTGACCCGTGCGGGTGCGACGTCGGGAGCGCTGGGCGACGGCATGCGACACGCTACCGTCTGCCCCTGGCGCACACGGCATGGATTGCACGCACGTCTACCCGTTCTGTTGCGTCGTGCCTCGCGCGGTGTGAAACGCCGCGCGAGGCGGCGGGGTCACGCGCGACGCGCCCGTCAGACGGCGCGTGCGAAGTGGCCGCGCGTGTATTCGTTGTCGAGCAGTCGGCGGGCGACGCCGGTCGGCGGGGCATCACCCCGGGCGAGCGCGTCGAGGGCGGTGCGATAGGCCCGCACCAACTCGGCGACCGGATCGCCCGGGACATTGAACACCATCTGATAGCCGCGCAGCCCGTGCGCCCACAACGCCGGCAGGAACTCCGTGGCGTCGATGGGGCGGGAGTGCAGCAGACGATTGCGACAGGCGCTGTCGGTCGCCACCGCGAAGGTGTACCCGGTAGGGTCGGTCAGGGAGACGTGCGGGTGCTTCTGCACGCAGAGGTCGCGACAGGTGGTGGGCTCGCGATCGAACGCGGCGCTCAGCACGCAGTGCTCGATCGTCATGCCCTCCGGCCGACCGTACACGAGCACATCGAACCCGCGCCCCTGCCACGGCGCCACGAGTTGGCCCAGCTCCCCCTCGGTGAGCTCGATCGATGCGACGACACGCGAGGCGCCCAGCTCGAACAGCAGTGCGGCCGTATGCGCGTTGAAGACGTTCGTGGCGTAATCGGCAATGACATCGTGCCCGGCGCCGCCCAGCTCCGCAACGAGGCCGAGATGTCCGGAGAGGAGCGGCAGCTCCAGCGCGAGCCACTTGTCGAGGCGCGAGCGCTCTTCGGGGCGCGCGATCGACGGCGTGCGCAGGCGCAGCGTGACGCCCTGTCCCGCGAGCTCATCGCGCAGCGCACGCACGCGCGCGAGCGGCGGCGTGGGATGGCGCAGGAAGGGGTCGAGCACCACCTCGGTGGCACCGCCCGCCGCCGCGGCCCGTGCGTCGTCGAGATCGTAGACGATGGCGCGAAGCGCGAGCGCGTCCCCCGCCGCTGCGCCTTCTGCGGGAGTCGCTCCCGGTACCTCGTCGATGGCGGACGCGATCGACGCCTGACGCACGGCGGCATCGCTCATGGCCCCCCATCCGCGCTGCTCGTCGAGCTGCGCCACCGCATCCTGTCGCAGGCGATTGAGCTCGCTGACCGGCACGAACAAGCCGTCCCCGAGCCCGGCGACGTCGAGCGCCCCCAGTCGATAGGCCGTACCGCCCAGGCGACCGAACTGTTCGCGTAGCTGTGTGTGGTCGAGCGCCCGCTTGCTGGCCGGCGCGAGGGGCACCTCACCGCGCACGGTGACTTCGATGTCGTCGGCGCGCCAGACGGTCTTGAGCGGGCCACCGGCGTGCCCGAAGCAGCGCACATCGAGACGCGTGAGTCCGACGCGATCGGGGACGGGCACGTGGGCGTACGACGCCTGCGCCGACGCGAGCAGCGTCGCGTCGCTGGTGCGCACGACGCGCCACCCCTCCGGGACGCGCGTGGCGCGGAGCCCGCTGCGGACGGTGATGGCGAGGCGATGCACGCCCTCGGCCACGTCAAGCACGCGCACCTGCTGGACCGTGCCCCCGAGCGACGCCGCGCTTCCCTCATCGGGTGCTTCGAAGCCGAGTCCGTCGCCCACGGCGAGGGGATGCGAGACCTCGACCACGAGCTCGTCGCCCGTCACGCTGCGCACGACGCCCACCGGGAGACCGCGATTGTCGGGCTGCGTGCGCGTGATGTACTCACGTCCCTGCCGGCCACCGTACATGCCGCCGGTGTTGCCGCGGCTGAAGATCTGGACGAGCGGCTCCACCTCGTCGACGGTGGGCGCATGCGCGGCCTCGCCGCGCGCGAGGCCGTCGAGCCAGCCGCGATACGCCCTGGTGACGGTGGCGACGTACTCGGGCTTCTTCTTGCGCCCCTCGACCTTGAGGCACCCGATGCCCAGCTTGGCGATGGACGCGAGGTGCTCGTGCGCCGCGAGGTCCTTGGTCGAGATGAGGTAGCCAGAGTCGAGCTGGGCACCGCTGTCATCGTCGCGGAGGGTGTAGTCCTTGCGGCACGACTGGGCGCACGACCCCCGATTGGCAGAGCGCTCACTGATCATCCCGGACATGAAGCACTGGCCGGAGTACGAGATGCAGAGCGCGCCGTGCACGAACGTCTCGAGCGACAGCCCGGGCACGGCCTGCCGAATGGCGGCGATGTCCGGGAGGGTGTTCTCACGGGCGAGCACGACCCGCTCGACGCCCAACCGCTCCATGACGCGCGCCCCCGCGACGTCGTGCACCGTCATCTGCGCCGAGCCGTGCACTTCGAGCTGCGGGTACACCTGACGAATGAGGCGTACGACGCCCAGATCCTGCACGATGGCGGCATCGATGCCGCGGTCGACACACTCGCCCAGGTACGCCAGCGCCTCCGCCAGTTCGTGCGGCTTGATGAGCACGTTGAACGTGAGGTACACCCGCACGCCACGGGCATGCGCGATGGCGCAGGCCTGCGCGAGCTCGTCGAGGGATAGCTGGGCGCCTTCGTCGCGCGCATTGTACATGGACGCGCCGAGGTAGACCGCGTTGGCGCCGTTGGCCACGGCGGCACGGACGGCATCGACGGATCCAGCGGGGGCGAGCAGTTCCGGGACGGGGCGCATCCCGGACAATCTAACGGGGCCGGTCAGCCCCGTGGCTTCACGAAGCGGAGCAACAGGGCGAGGGCGACGAACGCGATGCCGGCATAGCGCGCCATGTCCTGCCCGGTGCGCATCGCGAACGCGAAGGCGCTGATGCCGGCGACGAGCAGGAGAATGCGCAGACGAACGATCACGTGCGGCTCAGGAGGCCGCCGGGAGGCCAGCTGCCTGGGCCTCGGCGTCGGGCACGTCGATGACCATGCGGAGGAGCGCGGTGGAATAGACCTTGCCTTGGGCGTCGGTCTTGAGCGAGAGCGTGCCGCCGCCGTCGAGCGCGCCGTGCAGCAGGAAGTTGAGCGCGCCGAGATTGGGCAGCTCGAAGCGTACGACGTCGCCGGTGATCTGGCCGGCAAAGTGACGGGCGACGGCGTCGCGCGTGACGTAGCGCTCGAGGGTGGCGTACCACGCCGGCTGCAGGGCGATGAGGCCGACGTTGGCGGTGTCGCCCTTGTCGCCGCTGCGGGCGTGCGCGATGTCGAGGAGACGAACGAGCATGAGGGCTCCTACTCCGCGATGCGGACGGCGGTGGTGACGGCGCGCTTGTCGAGCAGCGCGGGCCAGTAAGCGACGATCTCCTCGACCTTGGGGCGTCCGCCGGCAAAGCCGGTCACGCTGGGCGGCCCATTGAGCACGAGCGGCGCGATCTCGCGGGTGAAGCGCTCGACGGCCGCGCGGTCGCTGCCGCGCACACCGATGCGGTACTGCACCTCGGGTGCGTTTCGCCCATCGCCGGCAAGGGCACCGTGGGTGGCCGTCGCCCCCACGAACTCGCTGAGCACCTGGTCGAAGCGCAGGCCGAGTCGGTCGAGACGCTCGCGCAACACACGGTCGGCGAGTTGTGCCTTCTCCATGGCGTCGGGCCAGGCATACACCAGCGACCCGACCGCCTTGAAGCCCGCGCGATAGGCGATCGAGACCTTGAGGAACGGCGTCGGCGGACCGCCCGTGATGCCGTGCACGCGCACGCGATTCTCGCCGTCGGCCGCCAGGCGAATGCTGGTGAAGTCGGCGACCACGTCGGGCGTGATGTAGGCGTGCGGATCTCCCATCTCGTACACGAGCTGCTCGGTGACACTGGGGACGCTCACGCGACCGCCCGTGCCCGGATGCTTCGTGATGACGAACGTGCCGTCGGCACGCGCGTCGGCAATGGGATACCCGACGTTCGCCAGGTCGGGAATCGTGCGCCAGTCATGGAGGCAGTTGCCGCCGCTGCACTGCGCGCCGCACTCGAGGATGTGTCCCGCGACAATGCCAGCCGCGAGGCGATTCCAGTCGTCGGCCGCCCAGCCGAACTCGTGACGCAACGGCGCCATGGTGAGCGCGGTGTCGGTGCTGCGGCCGGTGACGACGACGTTCGCCCCTTGCTCGAGCGCCTGCACGATGGGTGTCGAGCCGATGTACGCGTTGGCCGACAGCACGTGAGGCCGGATGGTGGCCAGCGGCTCGCCGGTGTCCATGTTCTTGAGCTCGTGCCCTGCGGCCATGAGCTCATCGAGTCGGCCGAGGATATCGTCGCCGGTCACGACGCCGACGCGGATCCTGCCGCGCACGCCATGCTTCGAGGCCGCCTCGAGCACCGCATCGGCGCAGGCATCGGGGTTCACGCCGCCGGCATTGGCGATCACCTTGACGCCGCGCTCCGCGACGGCGGGAAACACGCTCTCCATGGCGCCGATGAAGTCGCGCGCGTAGCCCATCCGGGGGTCGCGTTCCTTCTGCTTCTGCACGATGGACATCGTGACTTCGGCGAGATAGTCGAGCATCAGGTAGTCGACATCACCGCCTTCGACCTGGCGCCGGGGCGCCTCGAGCCAATCGCCCCAGAAGCCCTGGCCACTGGCGACGCGCACGACGTCCTTGCCCGTCCGGTTGCTGCTCATGTCGCTCCTCCGACGGGCGGCATCGGCGGCAGCACGAAGGCGCCGAGATGCGGACCGTGATTCTGGTTGGCGGCGCGCAACGCCATGGCGAGCATGGTGCGCGTGTCCTCGGGGTAAACGATCGCGTCGACGAAGCCGCGCGCGGCGGCGTAGCGGGCGTCGAGCTGCTCTTCATAGTCGGCACGCATGGCGTCGACGGCGGCGAGCACGTCGGCGGACGGCTCGGTGCCGGCCTTCTTCGCCGCATCCAGCGTGGGGCCGTGGACGGCCTGCACGGCGGCCTCGCCTTCCATCACGGCCATGCGGCCGGTGGGCCACGACAGGATGAAGTCGGGATCGAACCCCTGCCCCGCCATCGCGTAGTAGCCGGCGCCGCTGGCGTGATTCACCGTGAGCACCAGCTTCGGCACACGCGCGCAGGCCATGGCCTCCACAAAACGCGCACCGGCGCGGATGATGCCGTCGTGCTCAGCGTCCGGGCCCACCATGAAGCCGGAGACGTCCTGCACGAACACGATGGGCAGCCCCTGCTTGTCGCAGCGCTCGATGAAGTACGCCACCTTCTCCGCGCTCTCGGCGTAGATGATGCCACCGAAGCGCGGTCGCTCCCCGGGGCGTCCCTTGATGAGCCCGCGCTGGTTGGCGATGACGCCCACCGGGATGCCTTCGATGTGCGCATCGCCGCAGATCATCTCCTTGGCGAGGTTGGGCTGGAACTCATCCAACGCGCCGTCGTCGAGCACCGCCTCGAGGAGCTTGTGCATGTCGTACGACATGCGATGATCGGCGGGGAGCAGTTCGTACAGCGACGACGGCGGCTGTGCGGGCGGACGCCACGGCGCGCGGTCGCTGGGGAGCTGGGGACGCGGCAGACGTGCCACGAGTTCGCGCAGCTTGGCCAGGCAGCTCGGGTCGTCGTCGAGCGCGTAGTGCGCCACGCCCGAGATCTCGGTGTGCGTGATCGCGCCGCCGAGCGTCTCGCCATCGACGCTCTGTCCGGTGGCCCCCTTCACGAGGTTGGGGCCGCCGAGTCCCATGAACGACGACCCCTTCACCATGAGGATGACGTCGCTGAGCGCCGGGAGGTACGCGCCGCCGGCTACGCACTGTCCCATCACCGCGGCGAGCTGCGGAATACGCAGGTAGCGGCGCATGATGGAGTTGTAGTAGAAGATGCGCGCGGCTCCGTACTGGCCGGGGAAGACTCCGCCCTGATACGGCAGGTTCACGCCGGCGGAATCGACCAGGTAGATGATCGGGATGCGGCAGCGCATCGCGACTTCCTGGGCGCGCAGGATCTTCGTGATCGTCTCGGGCCACCACGAGCCGGCCTTCACCGTGGCGTCGTTCGCGACGACCACGCATTCGCGACCCTCGACCATCGCGATGCCGGTGACGACACCTGCCGCGGGCGCCTGCCCGTCGTAGCGATCGTAGGCCACGAGCAGGCCGATCTCGAGAAACGGCGTGTCGGGGTCGGCGAGCTGCGCGACGCGCTCACGCGCGGTGAGCTTGCCCTGCTTGTGCTGCTTGGCTGCCTTGTCGGGCCCGCCGCCTTCCCGCAGGCGGGCCTCCAGCGCGCGGACCTCGTCGGCGAGCTGGCGAAGCCGTCCGCTCACTTCCCGGCGCCCGCGTCGGCCTGGCGCTCCTCGGGGTGGTGCTCGGCGAACCAGGCGCGGATGTAGTCGATGAGATCCTGCGTGCTGGTGCCGGGACCGAACAGGGTCCCGATGCCGCCGTGCGCCTGCAGCGCCTCCATGTCCTCGCGGGGGATGATGCCACCGCCCGTGAGCAGGATGTCGTCACGGCCGGCCTCGGCGAGGAGGTCGCGGACGCGCGGGAACAGCGTCATGTGCGCGCCGGAGAGGATCGAGAGGCCCACGACGTCGACGTCCTCCTGGACGGCGGCGGTGGCGATCATCTCGGGAGTCTGATGCAGGCCGGTGTAGATGACTTCCATGCCGGCGTCGCGGAGGGCAGCGGCCACCACCTTGGCGCCGCGATCATGTCCGTCGAGGCCGGGCTTGGCCACCAGCACGCGAATGGGTCGGGTCATCGGAATGAGGCAGGGTGAGGCGGAAAGCTAGTCAGCCTTCCTTACGCGCGACCAGCAGCATCTCGCTGGACTTGCGGGTGAGCGGGCGGGGGCTCCAACTGTCGAAGGCCTGTTCGACGACGAGGCCGACGTCACGCAGGCGGCTCGCGAGCTCGGAGGCCGAGTAGAGGCGGATGCGGTGCGACCGCTCGCCGTGCCCCTTGGGTCCGCGCCAGGTGCTGGTGATGGACAGGAACCCGGAGAGCGGATCGAAACTGCGCTCCTGGCCGAACACCGTGCCGTCGCCGGCGCTCCACCAATCGCGCGTGAGGAACTTGGCCATCACGCCGTCGCGGGCACCGCCATGCCACACCAGGACGCCGCCGGGCTGCAGCACGCGGGCGAACTCGGCGAGTACGCGCAGATCGTCCTGCGGGTCGTCGAAGAAGCCAAAGCTGGTGAACAGGTTGACGACGGCGTCGAACCGTCCGGTCCAGCGCGCCGGCAGGCGACGCATGTCCCCCTGCGTGTACTTGAGCGTTGGGCCGGTCCCCCGTGCCCGGGCCTGCTGCAGCAGGTGTTCGGAGTAGTCGAGCGCATCGACCCGGAAGCCCGCCTCGGCCAACAGGTGGGCGTGCCGCCCCTGGCCACACGGGCAGTCGAGCACGCGCGCACCGCTCGGAAGCTCCAGCACGTCGAGGAGGCGCGCGACCTCACGCCGGTCCTGCACGAGATCGAAGAGCGGCTCGTACTCGTGCAGGTACTGCGCGTCGAACTGGGTCTGCCACCACGGGGACGCGGAGGCGCGGAGGGGGGACTCGGCTTCCGTTTCGCCGCGGAGGCGCGGAGAGGGGCTGGGCTTCCGTTTCGCCGCGGAGGCGCGGAGGGGGCGCGTCAGAAGAACACCGGTTCGCGATAGGCGCCGAAGACGTCCTCGAGCGCCGCACGGATCTCGTACAGCGTGCAGTAGGCGCGGGCGCAGTCGAGGATGCGCGGCACGACGTTCTCGGTGCCGCGCGCGGCCACGCGGAGCGCCTCGAGGCGCTCGGCGCAGAGCGCGTTGTCGCGCGTGGCCCGCAGCGTTGCCATCTTGGCGCGCTGCTCGGCCTCGGCTTCGGCGCCGATCTTGAGCGTGGGAATGGTGAGCTCGGGTTCGTCGGTCACGAACTCATTGACGCCCACCACGAACTTGCGGTGCTGCTCGATCTCCCACTGCTGGCGTGCGGCGCTCTCGGCGATGCGGCGCTGGAACCAGCCCTCCTCGAGTCCCTTGACCACGCCGCCCTGCTCGTCGATCTGCGCAAAGAGCGCTTCGGCATCGCGCTCGAGCTGGTCGGTGAGCGCCTCGACGTAGTAGCTGCCGCCGAGCGGGTCCATGACATTGGGAATGCCGGTCTCGTAGGCGAGGATCTGCTGCGTGCGCAGTGCCACCTGCACCGCCTCCTCGGTCGGCAGGGAGAGCGTCTCGTCCATCGAGTTGGTATGCAGCGACTGCGTGCCACCCAGCACCGCGGCGAGCCCCTGATAGGCGACGCGCACGACGTTGTTCATCGGCTGCTGCGCGGTGAGCGTGACGCCGGCGGTCTGCGAGTGGAAGCGCATCATCCACGACCGCGGGTTCTTCGCGCCGTAGCGCTCCTTGAGGTGGCGTGCCCAGATGCGGCGGGCCGCGCGCAGCTTGGCGATCTCCTCGAAGAAGTCGTTGTGGATGTCCCAGAAGAACGAGAGGCGCGGTGCGAACTCATCGACATCGAGGCCACGCGCGATGCCGCGCTCCACATACGTGAAGCCATCGGCCAGCGTGAAGGCGAGCTCCTGCGCCGCCGTCGCTCCCGCCTCGCGGATGTGATAGCCCGAGATGGAGATCGTGTTCCAGTTCGGCGTGTGCTTCGCGCACCACTCGAAGCCGTCGACAATCAGTCGCAGCGCGGGCTCGATGGGGAAGCACCACGCGTGCTGCGCCATGTACTCCTTGAGGATGTCATTCTGCACGGTCCCCTGGAGCGTCTCGGCGGCCACGCCCTGCTTCTCGGCTGCGGCGATGTAGAAGCAGAGCAGGATGATCGCCGGCCCGTTGATCGTCATGCTGGTGGAGACCTTGTCCAGCGGGATGCCCGCGAACAGCTCCTCCATGTCGGCCAGCGACGAGATGGCCACGCCGCACTTGCCGACCTCCCCTTCCGAGCGCGGATGGTCGGAGTCGTAGCCCATCAGCGTCGGGAAGTCGAAGGCCACCGACAGCCCGGTCTGGCCCTGCGAGAGCAGGAACTTGTAGCGCTGGTTGGTCTCGCGTGCGGTGCCGAAGCCGGCGAACTGCCGCATCGTCCACAGCTTGCCGCGATAGCCCGTGGGATGGATGCCGCGGGTGAACGGCCACTGTCCAGGCACCTCGAAGGCGGTGCCCGCGGAGTTCTCCAGGTCGAGCGCCGTGTACAGCGGCGGCACTTCCTGCGCCGAGTTGGTGAAGGCGATCTCGCGCAGGCGTCCCTTCTGGTACTGCTGCCGCCAGTTGGTGACCTCGGCGCGCAGCGCCTCCAGTTCCTGCTGCTGCTGGCGGACCACGTCCTCGAGGTCGTCGCGAATGCTCGTCATGCGCTCATCCGTCCCGGTGCGGCGCGTAGTGTGCGCCGGTGAGTTGCGCCGTGCTGCGCGCCCGGAGGCGATCGGCGACGGCAAAGGGAACCACGGTACCCGCGTCGAGGGCGTCGAGCTGGCCGTCCAGCCAGGCCAGCGTGTCCGCGTCGCGCCAGAGGCGGTCGCGGACCTGCTGTTCGACGATCTCGATGACCCGCTCGCGGAGACGCGCCCGACGACGGGTACGCAACTCCCCGCTCCGTGCAAGATACTGCCGATGCCGGTCGAGGGCGGCGGCCACTTCGGTGACCCCCTCGTCACGGGCGGCGATCGTGCGCAGCACGGGCGGCATCCACGCCGCCGCCTCCTCGTCCTGCGCCGCGCGGCGCGCGGCGCGCGCCGGGTTCATCGCCTCCCGTACCGCTTCGCGATCGGCGACCGACCGAAGGTCAACGCCGTGGTGCGCGGGCACGTTGGCGAGGGTCGCCCCGCTGCGCAGTCCGAGCATCAGCTCGATGTCGTTGGCAAGACGATCGGCGCCCGGGCGGTCGGCCTTGTTGACCGCGTACACGTCGGCGATCTCCATCACGCCGGCCTTGAGCGTCTGGATCGAGTCACCCGACTCGGGGACCAGCACGACGAGCGTGGTGTCGGCCGCGCGCGCCACATCGAGCTCGCTCTGCCCCACCCCGACGGTCTCGATCAGGATGATGTCCTTGCCGAAGCCGTCGAGCACATCGCACGCCTCGCGCGTGGCCGTCGCGAGCCCACCCAGCGAGCCGCGCGTGGCCATGGAGCGAATGAAGACGCCCGGGTCGAGCGCCACCTCCTCCATGCGAATGCGATCGCCCAGCAAGGCGCCGCCCGTGAAGGGCGACGTGGGATCGACCGCGACGATGCCGACGGTGTGTCCCTGGGCGCGGTAGTGCTTCGCCAGGCGCGTCGTGAGGGTACTCTTGCCCGCGCCCGGCGGGCCCGTGATGCCAATGCGGTGCGCGCGGCCCAGCCGCGGCTGCTGGTCGGCCAGCACCCGCTCGAAGCCGGGACGGTGATTTTCGACGATGCTGACCGCGCGCGCGATCGCGGCCGGCCGGCCCTCCGCGAACTGGGCCAGCAGTCGCGCGATGGGGTCCGTGGCCGCCGTTACGCCACCGGCGGTGGCCGCGCCCGCCTCAGTCCGTGCTGTCGTCATGCTCATCCCGGATGTCGCCCACCAACTCCTCCAAGAGGTCCTCGAGGGTCACCAGCCCGACCATCGTCGCGCCGTCCTGCACGATGGCCAATTGGCGCCGCGCGCGCAGCAGCTCGAACAGGAGCTCCTTGGCGAGACGCGTCGGTGCGGTCATCGTGACCGGGCGCACGGGAAGCCGCCGGTCCTGCCGATGCGTGAACACGTCGAACACATGCACCATGCCCACGACGTGGTCCGGGCTGCCGCGATAGAGTGGCACGCGGCTGTACCCCGACTGGGCGATCCGGCGCACCAGCTCGTCGGCGGGGAGCGCCTCGTCGAGTGCGAACACGGCGTCTCGCACGGTCATCACGTCCCGCACCGTCTTGTCACCGAACTGCACGACGCCTGAAATGATCGCGAGCTCCTCGGAGGCGCTCATGTCGTCGAAGGCGCCGTCGCGGAGCAGTTCTTCGAGGCCCTCCCGCGCCTCCGCCTGCGGCGCGCGCGCCGATCGCTGCACCACGCGACCGAGCCGCGCGGCCAGGACATGAAACGGAGCGAGCAGCATGTCGACCACGCGCAGCACCGGCACCACGACGGGCACCAGCTTTGGCGCCCACCGGCGCCCCACCGCACGCGGGAGCAACTGGCCAAAGATGAGGAGCGCGAGCAGAAAGAGCAGCAGGTCGCGGGCAAACGACCAGGCGCGCAACCCCTCGGACATCGCGATGAGTGAGCCGGTGGCGAACACCACCAGCATGCCAGCCGTGCCGGCGGCGTGCACGAGGCGCATGGGGCGCTCGAGATAGCGCGTCATGTCGCCCGCGTTGCCCGCGCTCTGCTCGATCCAGTGCCGCAGCCAGAGGCGACTCACGGCGCGCACCGCGGTGGCGCCGAGCGTGAGCACGCCCAATGCGGCCACGGCAAGGAACATCGCCAGCCCGGTCATGCGCGTGCCTCCGCATCACCGTCGGCTGCGTCGGGCTCCGGAAGACGCTCGAGGAAGACGCGGTCGATCTTGCGGCGAATGACGCGCTCGACGATGACCTTGAACGGCCCGATGGTGAGCGACTCGCCGGCGCGCGGCACACGGCCGAGCAGCTCGAGCACGAGCCCGCCCACGGTCGACACATCGTCGCGCGCAAAGTCATGGCCGAGGGCGTCGGACAGGTCGTCGAGGGTGAGACGCCCCGACACCCAGTAGCGCACATCGTCCTCGCTTTCGACCTGTCGCTCCTCATCGTCATGCTCGTCGCGGATCTCGCCAACCAGCTCCTCGAGCACATCCTCGATGGTGACGAGCCCCGCCGTCCCGCCGTACTCATCGGCGACAATGGCGATGTGGCGTTGCGTCTGCCGGAACTCCCGCAGCAAATCGGCAATGCGCTTGCTGGGCGGAATGAACGTCGGCGCGCGCATGAGCGACGGCCAGCCGTCCTCGGGCTCCTCGTCCGCGAGCACGGCGGGGAGCAGATCCTTGACGTAGAGGATGCCGACGATCTCATCGAGCGTGCCTTCGAAGACCGGCACGCGCGAGTGTCGTGCGCTGCGCAGCCGATCGACCATCTCCGACCAGGGCGCATCGCGCTCGATGCCCACCATGTCGACGCGCGGCACCATCACTTCCTCGGCCGTCGTCTCCCCGAACTCGAAGACCCCAAGCAACAACTCACGTTCGTCGCGACTGACCGCCACCTCGGAGGTCACCACCTCACGGAACTGCGCGGCGGCTTCCTCACGACGTTCCTGCGTCGCCTCCTCGGCCGAGACGACCTCGGCGAACAGCCCGTCCACCCAGGTGCCAAGCCGCACCACCGGTGACAGCAGGCGCTCGGCGAGCCGCGTGACACCGGCGAGGCGTTCGGCCGCCTCATCGCCGAGCACATCGCCCACCATGCGGGCCAATGTTTCCGACACCAGCACCGTGGCGAGCCCGAGCCCAAGCAGCGCGAGCACGCGACCGAGCGCCGGTTCATCGGCCAGGTCGAGCGCGACCGCGAGTCCGCTGCCCGCCGCGACGTGGCCGAGCACCCGGAGAAAGGCGAGCGCGCGATGTGCCTGCTCGCGCGCGCTGAGCGTGCGCGACACCCCGGGCGTGGGCGCCAACGACAGCCGTTCCGACGTGGGTCGGTCGAGCGCGGCCGTGCCGGCCGTCGGGGATTCGGCGAGCAGGGCCCCGTCGGCGACGGCCGCCAGTGCCGCCACGACCGCACCGCTGGTCGCGAGTCCCCAGGCAACGACGCTCATGTCACCGCGGTGGCCGTGATCCAGAAGCGCTGCAACAGCCGCTCCTGGCGTCGCCACATCGGCGACGACGTGCGCCCGGCATCCTCGGGGTGCTCGAGCCCGCACGCGTGCAACACCCCATGCACGACGAGGCGCGCGATCTCCTCGCGCACCCCGACGCCGTGCTCACGCGCATGCACGCGCGCGACCTGGGGACAGATGTAGATGTCACCCAGTACCACGCCGCCCGGGTCGCGCCCGAGTGCGAAGGTGATGACATCGGTGGCGCCGGCGTGTCCGAGATGGCGGCGATTGAGCGCCGCCATCGCGCGCGACGACAGGAAGGTGATGGACAGCATCGCGCGGGGAACGCGCTGCGCACGCAGCACGTCGCGCGCGAGCGTCGCCAGGCGGGCCGTGGCCACCGGCACGGCGGCGCGTTCGGCGTCGACGACGACGACACGCGGATCCGGCCGGGTGGGCGCCACGCCCGCGCGTCGACTTCGGGCGGGGGTCATGTGCCCGCCGCGTCGTCGTTGTACGCGCGGATGATCGCGCGAACGAGACGGTGTCGCACCACGTCGGCGTCCGTGAAGTAGTGAAACGAGATCCCCTCGATGCCGTGCAGGATGCGCTCGACCTGCATGAGCCCCGACTCCTCGCGCCGCGGGAGGTCGACCTGGGTCTTGTCGCCGGTGATGACGATCTTCGAGTTCACGCCGAGGCGCGTCAGGAACATCTTCATCTGCATGCCCGTGGCATTCTGCGCTTCGTCGAGGATGACGAACGCATCGCCGAGCGTGCGGCCACGCATGAAGGCGAGCGGTGCGACTTCGATGGTGCGCGTCTCGATGAGCTTCTGGATGCGCTCGAACGGGATGAGGTCGTCGAGGGCATCGTACAGCGGCCGGAGGTACGGATCGACCTTGGCCTGCATGTCGCCGGGGAGGAAGCCGAGGCTTTCGCCGGCTTCGACGGCGGGGCGCGCGAGCACGATGCGTCGTACGCGCTTGCGCATGAGCGCGTCGACGGCGGCGGCCACGGCGAGATACGTCTTGCCGGTGCCGGCGGGGCCGATGCCGATGACGATGTCGTGTTCGGCGATCTTCTTGAGGTACTCCGCCTGTCCGGGCGTCTTGGCCTGCACGCCACGGCGGGCGCCCGGGAGCACGAGCGCACCGTTCGTCGCGCCGGGCGCGTCCACGGGCCGCTCGGTGAGTGACAGGCGCAGCACGTCGTCGGCAGTCACCGTGCGGCCGTCCCGCACCAGCGCGACGAGCGCGGTGGCGACCGCTTCGGCGCGGCTGACCGCGTCCACATCCCCGGTGAGGGACAGGTGGTCACCGCGTAACGCGACGCGCGCCCCGGTCGCGCGTCCGAGCTCGACGAGGTTGCCGTCGTTGACGCCGGCCAGCATGAGCTGATCGGCGCCCTCGACGGAAACGCGCGCGGTCGCCTGCTCGGGTCGATCGGTGCGCGGATCGGTCACGCGCCCTGCCCATCCGGCGAGATGGCACCACGCGTCACGTCGGCAGCGACCGCGATGTGCAGCTCGTCGAGGTCCTTGTCGGCGACCGCGACGGGTGCACCTTCGAACAGGGAGCGTGCGGCCGTGGTCTTGGGGAACGCGATCACGTCACGCAGCGACGTCGCGCCCGAGAGCAGCATCGCGATGCGATCGAAGCCGAAAGCGATACCGCCATGAGGCGGCGCACCGGCCCGCAGTCCCTCGAGCAGGAAGCCGAAGCGGCGCTCCTGCTCCTCGACATCGCCGATGCCGAGCAGCGCGAACATGCGCGACTGCACGGCCGGATCGCTGGTGCGGATGCTGCCGCCCC
Source organism: Gemmatimonadota bacterium (assembly GCA_020161135.1). Taxonomy (GTDB): domain Bacteria; phylum Gemmatimonadota; class Gemmatimonadetes; order Gemmatimonadales; family Gemmatimonadaceae; genus Gemmatimonas. The sequence goes on from JAIUOB010000003.1 coordinate 401,410, forward strand.
CCAACTCGGTGCCGTTGAGCACGCAGTCGTAGGCGAGGGCGCGCCACTTCGCGGGCGCATCCGGGTGCGCGGCGATGTCGTCGGCGTGGGGCGACGTGAACGGATGGTGCACGGCGGCCAGCGCGCCGGTGTCCGGATCCTCCTCGAACATCGGGAAGTCGAGCACCCAGAGGAAGCGACGGTCGGTGTCGCGAACGAGGTCGAGGCGACGCGCGCACTCCTGCCGCACGCGGTCGAGCGCCGGGCTGCTGATGCGGTCGGGCGCCGCGACGAAGAGCGCGAGGTCGCCTTCGCGGAGCGCGAGCGCCGCGCGTGCATCGTCGGTGAGGAACTTGGCGATGGGGCCATCGTACGCCCCCTCGGCGAAACGGACCCGCAGCAGTCCACCGGCTCCTGCGCCCTTGGCGAGCGCTTCGAGCTCATCGACCTGCTTGCGACTCCAGGCCGCACCGCCCGGCACCACGAGCCCACGCACGCGGCCGCCGTTGGCGATGGCCGTGGACGTGACGCCGAAGTCGAGCGCGCGGAAAACGGGCGTGTAGTCCTGCAGCGCGAGGTCATAGCGCAGGTCGGGCCGATCACAGCCGTAGCGCTCCATCGCCTCGGCGTAGCTCATGCGCGGGAACGGACGCGGCACCTCGACGCCGGCCTCCTTCCACAGCGACACGACGAGCCCCTCGGCCATCGCCAGGATGTCCTCCTGGCCGATGAACGACGCCTCGATGTCGATCTGCGTGAACTCCGGCTGCCGATCGGCGCGCAGGTCCTCGTCGCGGAAGCAGCGGGCGATCTGGAAGTACCGATCGAAGCCGCAGCACATGAAGAGCTGCTTGTAGATCTGCGGCGACTGCGGCAGCGCGTAGAACTCGCCGGGATGCACCCGGCTGGGCACGAGATAATCGCGCGCACCTTCCGGCGTCGGCTTCGTGAGGATCGGCGTCTCGAGCTCGAGATAGCCGTTGTCGCTCAGGTACCGGCGAGCCACCTGCAGCAGGCGGTGGCGCAGGATGAGGTTCTCCTGCAACTCCGGGCGACGCAGGTCGAGGTACCGATGGCGGAGACGCAGCTCCTCGGCCGGCATCTTGTCGCCGCGATTGCGCGCCACCGGCAGCGCCGGCGTGACCGCAGGGCCGACGACGCGCAGCGCGGTGACGCGCACCTCGACCTCACCCGTGTCCATGTCGGCCTTCACGCGATCCGCGTCGCGTGCGACGACCTCGCCCTCGACGAGCACCACCGACTCGACGCCGACGGCCGCAGCGGAGGCCTGCACCTCGGGCGCACTCCACCCCGGCCCGAACGCGAGCTGCACCAACCCCGTGCGATCACGCAGGTCGATGAAGACCAGTCCTCCGAGATCGCGGCTGCGGTGTACCCACCCGCCGAGGCGGACGGTACGTCCGACATCGTGCCGGCGCAGAAGGCCGCAGGGGTCGGTGCGCAGGCTGGTGGCGAGGACGGACGAATCGGCAGGCAACGACATCGAGAAGGAGGCGCGTGGAAGAAGGTGACGCAAACGCTGAAACGTAAACGTGTTACGACGGCCGGGCCAGCGCGCATCACACCCTTCGCTTGACCGTCCTCGACTGTGTGCTTTAGTTGCGCCATGCACCGCATGCTCAGCCGCACGCTCCTCTGCGGAGTTGCCGCATTGGGGTGGGTCCGCGGGCTTGGAGCCCAGCCGGTGCCCGCCCGTGACCTGTGGGAGTTCCCGTTGGGGGCCGTCTTCGAGCCGCCCGCTGTGGCGGTCGAGCCGGGGGGCGGTCTCTGGAACCCCGCGACGCTCGTGCTCGCTTCGGATGTCCGCTATCGCCTGGGTGTCGCCTCGCTGACCTCCGGGCCGGATCAGGGGGTGGACGGGCAGCTCATCTCGGGATCGTGGCGACGGCGGACCGGCGTGACCTACGGCCTCTCCATCGCGCGGGCCGCAGTGTCGGGCCTGGTACGGACCGAGACGGATCCGCAGTCGGTCGGCTCGATCGCCTACGTCTCGACGCTGGTGAGCCTGGGGGCCGCGCGGGCGCTGCACCCCAACGTCGATGCCGGCGTCGCGGTGCGGTGGCGGTACGGGCGTGCCGACACGGAGCGACGCGATGCCATCGCCGCCGACTTCGGCGTCGTCGCGCACGATCTGCCCTTTCGTGCGGCACGCGTGGCCGTTTCGAGCTTTCTCTGGCGTCCCGGGCGGGAGATTCAGGATCGTCCCGCGCTGCTCGCGGCGGTCGACCTGCGCGCCGCCGGGCCGCGCGCGGAGCGGGAGGCGCGTGTCGGGCTGAGCGTCAACGCCGTGAATCGCGGCGCGCGGGAAATCGGTCCGTACGCGGCCGCGCGCTTCGACCGGGTCGAAGGCCGCGTCGGTTACTTTGAGTCGGAGGCGGGGGCCACGTCGCTGACGCGGTTCCGCACGGGGGTCGCCGTGCACTACGCGGGGTACGTCGTCGGCATTGCGCGCGAAGAGGGCGCGGCCGGCCTCGGCCCGATCTACCAGTTCACGCTCAGCTCCATCCTGCGGTGAACACCATGACTCCGGATACGCGTCCCGATCTGCTCGACCTGGCGCCCGATGAGGCGCTGACCACGCTGCGCGAGTGGTTCGACGCGCGGGGTGAGCCGCGATATCGCGCCGCGCAGGTGTTCGGTCGCCTCTGGCAGCGCCCCGTGCGCGGTTTCGACGACATCACCGAGCTCCCCAAGCCGCTGCGCGAAGCGCTGGCGGAGGCGTTTCGCATCTCGTCGCTGGAGCTCGCCACACGCCAGCAGTCGCGCGATGGCACCGAGAAGTTCCTCTTCCGCCTCCACGACGGGCAGTTCATCGAGACGGTCGCGATCCCCGACGGCGATCGCATGACGTTCTGCATCTCCTCGCAGGCGGGGTGCGCGCTGCAGTGCGCCTTCTGCGCGACCGGCGCGATGGGCTTCCAACGCAACCTCACCCCGGCCGAAATCGCCGGGCAGGTCCGCGAGCTGCGCCTGCTCGATCCGCCCATCCTCCCGACGAACATCGTGTTCATGGGCATGGGCGAGCCGCTGATGAACTGGAAGGCCGTCTCGCCCTCCCTGTCACTGCTGAACGACGCGCGGGCGCTCGGCATCGGGGCGCGGCACATCACCATCTCGACGGTCGGGGTGCTGCCCGGCATCGAGGCGCTGGCCGCGCGCCCGGAGCAGTTCCGCCTGGCCATCTCGATTCATGCGCCGAGTGATGCGCTCCGACGCACGCTCATGCCGGTCAACGTGAAGTATCCGCTGGTCGACGTGATTGCGGCGGCCCGCACGTTCGACCGGCGCGTGACCTTCGAGTACGTGATGCTGGGCGGGGTGAACGACCAGCCGGCGCACGCCGCCGAGCTCGCGCAGTTGGCCCGCGACTGTCGGGCGTTCGTGAACCTCATTCCGCTGCACCCCGGCGGCGCCATGGGCTTCACGCCGACACCGACCGAAGACATCACGCGCTTTGCCGCGGCGGTGCGTGCACGGGGCGTGGAGGTGGCCGTGCGACGGAGCCGTGGGCTCGACATCGCCGCGGCCTGCGGGCAGCTACGGACGGAGCGGCTCGGCCGGCGCGCGCCAGTCGCGGCCGAGACGGACCGTGACGTCCACGTCGCGTAGCGGATCGGGGGTCAGAACAATTGTTCCGACCCCAAGCGCGCGCCGCACCCGTTCGCCCCACTCGCGCTTGCCGGTGTGCACGATGATCTCGGTCGTCGCAAGGTCGGACGCACGGTCGGTGTCGAAGTCGACGACGTCGTAGCCGAGGAGGCGCAGTTGCAGCATGCCTCGGCGCGCGAGCCCGCGCGTACCTGAGGCATTCACCACGCGGACGATCACACGCGTACCCAGCGGCGCGCGGGCGAGCGAGTCGCTTTCGAGTGCGGCCACGGGTGTCGCGGTGTCCGCGGGCTGACGTCGCCACCACCAGCCACCGGCCGACACGCCTGCCACGCAGGCGGTGAGCAGCAGCACGATGCGCCACCGCGCGCGCGCGCCGGTGTGCGGCGCATCGGTGTCGGAGCGGTGCGGGGGCAATGCGGGCAGTGTCAGCGGACGCGATTCCAGAGTCGGACGGTTTCGGGCGCGAGCCCCTTCCCTTCGCGGATCGTCCACTCGAGGCGGAGCCGCACAACCTGCCGGAAGACCGCATCGAAGGCCTCCGGCACCCGATCGGCGAGGAAGCCGCGGTCGGCCTGCATGAAGCTGCGGCCGGGCTCGAGAAAGTCGGCCATGTAGAGCGCCCGCCCGACCTGCGCCCAATCTGCGCTGCCGACCGTGTGCCACCGGATGGCTTCGAGGACGTCGGCGCGCGTCTCCCCCTCGCTGGCGAGACGCAGCGCGGCGGCCGGGCCATGCAGCATGCCGAACGGACGCTCGGCATCACCGGTGAGGGTGCGCAGCGTCGGCTCGTCGGCATCGCGCAAGGCGTCGTGCCACCGGCCCGCGTCGTACCACGCCGCCCGTTCGCTGGTGTCGAGCGCGAGCGCGTCGGCCCATTGCATGAGCAAGGCGGTCACGCGCCCGATGTGCGCGCGACGCTTGTCACTCACGATGGCCCACGCCGGCAAGTCCGGCGCGTCGAACGGCATCAACGGGCGTCGAGCGCTGCGCGCAGCGCGCGGGTGAACGTGACCGCCTCGTCCACCGACTTGCCGGCCGCACGCACGAGCGCGCTCCCGACCACGACGCCATCGCCAAGGTCCGCGGCGGCACGGGCCTGCGCGGGCGTCGAGATGCCGAAGCCGATGCACAGCGGCAGCGTGGTCGCACTGCGCAGCCGCTGCACCGTGGCCGGCAGGTCGTCCGGCAGCGCCGCGCGCTCGCCGGTGACGCCCAGCCGCGAGATGAGATACACGAATCCCCCACCATGTCGCGCGATCTCGGCCATGCGGGGCGCCGGCGTGGTGGGCGCCACGAGGCGCACGAAGTCGAGGCCACTCTCACCGAACCATGCTTCCCGCATCGGGTCGGCTCCCACCGGAAGATCGGTGGCGAGCACGCCATCGACACCCGCGGCGCGCGCACGGGTGAGCGCATCCGCGCCGGCCGCCAGGATGGGATTGAGATAGCTGAACAGCACCACCGGCACGTCGAGCTGCGCCTCGGCCACGAGCTCGAGCGTGCGATCGAAGGTGATGCCGTGCGACAGTGCCAGTTGCGAACTCTGCTGGATGACCGGTCCGTCGGCCATCGGATCGGAGAAGGGCACGCCGATCTCGATGACATCCGCGCCCGCAGCGGCCACGCCGCGCAACAGCGCGACACTGGTGGCCGGATCGGGGTGGCCCGCCGTGAGGTATGCGACGAGCGCCTTCCGTCCATCCTGCGCGAGGGTGGCGAAGCGTTCGGTGAGACGCGAGGGGGTGCGCGTCGGTGCGGCGGGTGCCGACGAGGACATGGGTGAGTGCATGACGGACACGGTCAGATGGCGGGGAGCGTGTGCTGGCTGATCGTGCCGACGTCCTTGTCGCCGCGACCACTGACACACAACAGCACCGCATCGTCCGCGTGCCACGTGCCGGCCATCGTGTCGATCCACGCCACCGCGTGCGCGGTCTCGAGCGCGGGGATGATGCCTTCCAGGCGCGAGAGCAGCGCGACGCCACGCAATGCCTGCGTGTCCGAGATGGCCGCATACGTTGCGCGGCCGCTGTCGTGCAGCCACGCGTGCTCCGGCCCCACGCCCGGATAGTCGAGACCGGCGGAGATGGAGTGCGCCGGGTGCACCTGACCGTGCGCATCCTGCAGCAGGTAGCTCAGCGAGCCGTGCAGCACGCCTGGCGTCCCCTTCGTGATCGACGCGCTGTGGCGATCGGTGTCGAGCCCGTCCCCGGCCGCCTCGACGCCCACCAGCGCCACGTCGGCATCCGCCACGAACCCGGCGAAGATGCCCATGGCGTTCGAACCGCCGCCCACACACGCCACCACCGTGCGCGGTAGCCGCCCCGCCCGCGCCAGCATCTGCGCGCGCGCCTCGCGTCCGATGACCGACTGGAACTCGCGCACCATGCGCGGATAGGGCGCGGGGCCCACCACCGAGCCGATGATGTAGTGGCTGTGATCGACGGTGGCGACCCAGTCGCGGATGGCCTCCGTGGTCGCGTCCTTGAGGGTGCGCGTGCCCGCCGTGACCGGCACCACCGTCGCGCCGAGCAGGCGCATGCGGAAGACGTTCAGCGCCTGACGCTGCATGTCCTCCTCGCCCATGTACACGACACACTCGAGACCGAAGCGCGCGCAGATGGTGGCCGTCGCGACGCCATGCTGTCCGGCGCCCGTCTCCGCGATGATGCGCCGCTTGCCCATGCGCATCGCCAGGAGCGCCTGCCCCACGGTGTTGTTGATCTTGTGCGCGCCCGTGTGGTTGAGATCTTCGCGCTTGAGCCACACCGCCGCGCCGACGCGGTCGCTCAGGCGCGGTGCAAAGGTCAGTGCCGTGGGGCGCCCCACGTACTCGCGCAGCAGCTCGTCGAGCTCACGCTGGAAGCCGGCGTCGATGCGCGACGCCTCGAAGGCCGCCTCGAGTTCATCGAGTGCGGGGATGAGCGTCTCCGGCACGTAGCGGCCACCGAAGGGGCCGAATCGGTCGGAGAGGACCGCGGTGCCGCCATCGGCGGCCAGCGGTGCTGCTGCGTTCTCGCCTGCCATCGTCACACCATCTCCGCGGTGCTGTGCACCGCTGCTGCGAACTGCTGCACGCGCGCCGGATCCTTCACACCGGGCGCCACTTCGACGCCGGAAGATACGTCGACGACGTCCGGCCGAAGCAACCGGATCGCTTCGACGACGTTCTCGGGGCGCAGACCGCCGCCCAGCACAAGCGCGCAGTCCGGTACGGACTCGCGCAGCGCGGCGACCTGCGCCTGCAGTCCGCGCCAGTCGAGCGCGACACCGGTGCCGCCCAATTGGCCGGACACATGCGCGTCGAGGACGAGCCATCCGGCACGCGCGGCGAGGTCTGCGGCCTCGGGGGGCAGCGTGACGCCCGGCACCCGCAGCACCGGCCACGCGATTCGGCCGTCGCGCTGCACCGCGTCGATGGCCTCTGCGAGCGACGCGCCGCCGGGCGTGGCATGCAGTTGCACGATGTCCAGCGCGGCCAGTTCGGACTCGCGTCGGATGTCGTCGAGCGGCTGTGTACCGAACACGGCCACGCGCTGCACGCCGGCCCGCGGCGCGCCAAGCACCGCAGGCAACGCCTCGGCGGCGAGAAGGCGCGGGCCGCCGGCACGAATGGCGCCGACGAACGACGCGCCGGCGTCCACCGCCATCGCGACGTCCTCGGCGCGTGTGAGGCCGCAGACCTTGAAACGTGGCGGCCGTGACACGATCAGCGCGGCACCTGGACGCGGTGCGTGGTGCTGCGCGCGATGCCGCCCAGCCGCCGCACCGCCTCCGCGGGGTCTCCGGCGGCCGATATCGCACTGCCGACGAGGATCGCGTCGGCGCCGACGCCGGCTGCCGGGAGGACGTCGGCCGGTTCACGCATGCCGCTCTCGGCGACCGCCACGATCTCCGCCGGAATGCGCGGAATGAGACCGGGCGCCGTGGCCGGATCGATGACGAGCGTCTCGAGATTGCGGTTGTTCACGCCGACGACCTCCGCGCCTGCGGCCAGCGCGCGCGCAAGTTCGGCTTCGTCACGCACCTCGACCAGCGTCGCCAGACCGATCTGCCGTGCCGCCTCCACCAGGCGCGGCAAGGCGTCCGGGGACAGCGCCCGAACGATGAGCAGCGCGGCCGAGGCGCCTGCGGCACGCGCCTCCCAGAGCTGGACCTCGTGGACGAGGAAGTCCTTGCGGATGGCGGGGATCTCCACGGTGCCGGCCACCGCCGCGAGGTCGTCCAGGTGGCCGCCGAAGCGACTGGGCTCGGTGAGCACCGAGATGGCCGCTGCGCCTCCGGTGGCGTAGGCGCGGGCCTGCGCCGCGGCGTCGAGCCCCGGCGCGATGGCCCCCTTGGAGGGCGACGCCCGCTTCACCTCGGCGATGACGCGGACGTGGGTGCCGCAGAGCGCTGGCGCAAACGGCAGCACCGGACGCGCGTCCCGGGCAGCGGCCCGGAGTTCGCCCATCTGCGACTGGACCGCGTCGGCCCGCTGATGCGCCTGTTCGGTGAGGGTGCCGAGGGTCCCGGTGGGTGGGTGCCACACCGTGGTCGACGATTGTGCTTGCACTTCGGCCTGTCTTCGGTTAGCGTGGCGGGTGAGGGGATTCGGCCTGTTTTCGGGCCGCCTCCGACTCGCACGCGACCACCCCCTGTGGAGCCAGCATGCCGCTCACCAAACGTCAGCGCGAAATCCTGTCGTTCCTCACGGACTACCAGGAAGCCAACGGGTACGCCCCCAGCTTCGAGGAGATCGCGTCGCGGTTCAACTATAACTCGCTGGCGACGGTCCACGAACATCTCACGAACCTCGAGCGCAAGGGCTACATCAAGCGCTCGTACAACGAGAGCCGGGCCATCGAGATCCTTCCGTCGGAGATCTTCCAGCGGTCGGTCGAGTTGCCGTTGCTTGGCAGTGTGGCTGCCGGTGCCCCCATCGAGGCGGTACACGGCGGCGAGACCATGGCGGTGCCGGACGGTTTCCTGCGCAAGAGCGGCAGTCACTATGTGCTCCGCGTCCGCGGCGACTCGATGATCGAGGAGCAGATCCGCGATGGCGACTATGTCGTCATCAACGACAAGCAGGCGGCGGACAACGGCGAGATGGTCATTGCCCTGCTCGACGGTGCTGGCGCGACCGTCAAGCGCTACTACCGTGAGCGGGACGGACGCATCCGCCTGCAGCCGGCCAACGAGACCATGCAGCCGCTCTTTGTCCACGAAGACGACATCCGCATTCAGGGCATCGTCGTCGGGGTGCTGCGCCGCTACTGAGTGCGCGGCACCCGCGGGTGCGCGAGGTTCGCGGCAGCCGCGCTCTTGCGGAGTCGCCCGAGCGCTTCGGCACCGGCACCGGCGTCCAGCGCCGTACGCGCCGCCTCCACCGCCTCGGCGTACGGCACGTCGTCGCGGCTCACGTACCACGCCGCGGCGGCGTTCAGTAGCACCGCCGCGCGCGCGCCGGCGCTCCCGCCCCCGTGCAGGACCGCCTCGATGACCGCCGCGTTCTCGGCCGGGTCGCCACCGGCCAGCCCGCCGGCGTCCTGCACCGCAAGCCCATGCGCTGCCGGGTCGATTGACCAGGCCTGCACCTGCCCGTCCCGTGCCTCCCGCACGTGGGTCACGCCCAGCGGCGAGATCTCGTCGAGCCCGGGTTCGCCGTGCACCACCATCGCCCGGCGCGCGCCGAGAGTTGCGAGGGCGTCGGCCAGCAGCGTCAGGCGCGCCGGTTCGGCCACCCCGACCACCTGACGGCCCGCCCGCGCGGGGTTGGCCAGCGGACCGACAATGTTCATCACGGTCGGGACGGCGAGTTCGCGACGCACCGGACCCACGTGCCGCAGCGCCGGGTGCATCAGCGGGGCGAACATGAACACGATGCCCGCCTCCTGCAACGTGGCGGCCATCGCCTCGGGGGTCATCTCGACCACCACCCCCAGTGCCTCCAGCACATCGGCACTGCCCGAGCGCGAGGTGAAGCTGCGATTGCCGTGCTTGGCCACCCGCACACCCATGCCAGCGGCGAGCAACGCGGCAGCCGTCGAGATGTTGAACGTCGTGAGCGTGCCGCCCCCGGTGCCGCACGTGTCCACCAGCGTGTCGGGCGCCTCCGCCGGCAGCACGATCATCGCGTCACGCAGTGCCTGCACCACGCCCGCCAATTCCTCGGCGGTCTCCCCCTTCACGCGCAGCCCCATGAGCAGCGCGGCGACCTGAGTGGGGGTCCCCTCGCCGCGCATGATCACGTCAAACGCCGCCCGCAACGCGTCACCGTCGAGCGACTGATGCAGGGCGAGCCGGCGAATGGCCTGCGCGAGCGCGTCAGCCGACACGAATCGTCTCCAGCAGGCGCTCGGACAAGCCATGGCGCGACGCGAGCAGCGAGATCACCAGTCCGAGCAGGCGCACGCGCTCGACATCCTCCTCGGTGTACGTGCCGCGCTGCGCGCGATTGGTGAGGTTCACCACCCCCACCAGTTCGTCGTGATAGACCAACGGGAAGCTGATGAAGCTACCCGTCGTGAAGTACTGGTCGCGGAGCAGCGGATGTTGCGTCGCTTCGCGCACGTCCTGCACCAGCAGCGGCTGGCGGGCCGCGGCGACGCGTCCGGCCACGCCCTCGCCGATGCGGATGCGCATCCCCTCGACCACGGTGGGCGCGATGCCGCGGGCCGCGGCCAGATAGAGATGGTCCGGCTCGGGGGCGCGCAGCATGAGCGAGCAGCGCTGCGCCTGCATGTCGTCGCCGACGAGCGCCAGCAGGCTGTCCACGAGCCGGCGTGGGTCCGTGGTCTCCGCGTCCAGCGTGAGCGCCTTGTCGAGGAGGTACAGCGTGCGGGTGCGTTGCCGCAGCGACTCGCCGCGCCGGTGCAACTCGGCGTGCGCCTGCTCGAGCTGCGCCACCGCCGAGGCCACCTGCCGCTCGGCCAGCTCGGCCTTGCGGGCCGCTCGCCGTGCCTCTTCGGCCGCACGGGCCGACTCGGCCCGCAACGTGAGCGCCTCGGCCGAAGGCGCCGCCGGTTCCGGGAGGGCGACGCCGCCATGGGGCGTCGTGCGCGCATCGCGCAACTCGCCTTCGAGCGCGGCCAACTTCTTGACGTACTCCCCATGCACCCGATGGGTGACGTCCTCGAGCGTGCGCACCGCCTCCTCGCGGGCATCGCGCTCAGCCAGCCGCGCCCACGCCAGGTCGAAGAGCGCCATGGCCGGCGCGAGCCGCTCCGTGCTTCGGGTGCCGAAGATCTTGCGGGGCTCGTACAGCGCCAGCACGGCGCCGAGCGCGCCATCCACCTTGAGCCCGCGCACGGCCAGCACGCCGCCGTCGAGACTCGCGGTGAATCCGAACAGGCGCGGGTAATCCGCCGAACGGTCGACGATGTCGTGGAAGGGTCCGCCCGCCAGGATCTTCTGCCGCACCGACTCCGGCAGGTGATCGAAGGTGGTCTCGATGGCACTGTGCGCCACCTGCGCGCCATTGGGCGCGAAGCGCTCCCGCAGCATGTCCCGGCGCGCGTCATAGCGAATGAGGGCGAGCTGCGCGCCGCGGTCGGCCTCCACCAGGGATTCGCCCAGCGCCACGAGCGCGCCGTCGAGATCGGCGGCGGTCGCGAGTGCGTGGGCGAGGGAGGCGAGGGAGCGTGGGGCCATGGGAGCGGAGGTGGACAAAATGTCGGCGCGCGTGGCGGCGCAATGCCCCGTCCCCGCGATGCGCCCGTTGAGGGGGTATGGCGGCGCCGCTTACCTTCCCCCGGGCATGGACCCTGAACCGATTCTTCTGGTCACACAGTACGACGGCGGCGGCTTCGCCGGCTGGCAGCGCCAGCCCGACCAGCGCACGGTCCAAGGGGAGATGGAGCGCGTGCTCACCCGACTCTGCGCCAGCCCGGTGTCGGCCGTGGCCGCGGGACGGACCGACGCCGGGGTGCACGCGCACGGACAAGGGGTGGGCGTTCGGGTCGCGGCGCGGTGGACGCCAGCGGCACTGCAGCGGGCGATGAACGCCTTGCTCCCCGGCGATATCTGGGTGGCCGACGCGCATCGGATGACCGCTGATTTCCACCCGCGATTCAGCGCAATTGCCCGCCGATATGATTATCTTGTCGGCACGGACGACGCGGCCCGGTCGCCCTTCCGACGGCGCTACGAATGGGCGGTCCCCCGCCCGCTCGCGCCGGAGGCGTTGCATGGCGAGGCCGCGTGCCTGCTGGGAGAGCACACGTTTCGCGCGTTTGCCGTGGCACATACGGCGCCGATCGACGACCACCACCGCTGCGTGATTCACCACGCCGCCTGGGTGCCTCGCGAAGGCGGCTGGGTGTTCGAGGTCGAGGCGAACCGCTTTCTCCATCACATGGTGCGATTCCTGGTTGGGACGATGATCGACGTGGCGCAGGGGCGCCGGCCGCGCGGCACGATCGCGCGCTTGCTCGGCACGGCCGACAACGCCGAGACGTCCCCGCCCGCCCCGCCGCAGGGACTCTCCCTGCGACGCGTCACCTACCCGCACGCGTGCTACGCGAGGGTGGGCGCACAGTGACGCACGTGTCCGCTCCCCCCGCCGTGCGTCGTTCCGCCCGCCCGTCGCGCACGACGCTCGTCGCGCTCGTGGCGCTCGCGCTGGTCGGCTGCGAAGGCGCGAATCCATCCGACTCGGGCGCGCAGACGCGCACACTGCCCCCCGCGCGGCCGACACCCGGCGGGCCGGTACCTGCGCAGGTCGTCGATGCCTCGCGTCGCACCGCCATCACCACGGCCGTCGAGCGCGTCGCACCCGCCGTGGTCACCGTGCAGACCGAGACGGTCGAGCGCGTGCCGATGGACGTCTTCGAGTACTTCACCGGCGGACGCACCGGCCAGCGCCGCAACGCCGGCATCGGCAGCGGCTTCGTGGTGCGGAACGACGGCGTCATCGTCACCAACGCCCACGTGATCAGTGGCGCCGCGAAGGTGTCGGTCGCTATGCGCGACGGCACGATGTACGACGCCACCGTCGTGGGCGTCGACGAGGCCAACGACCTCGCGGTGTTGCGTATCAAGGCGAAGGACTTGCCGGTCGCACCGCTCGGTCGGTCGGGCGACCTCATCGTCGGCGAGTGGACCATCGCCATCGGCAATCCGTTCGGCTTCGTGCTCGGCAACAGCGAGCCCAGCGTGTCCGTGGGTGTGGTGAGTGCGGTGGGCCGCAACCTCGCGGGACGCGCGGAAGGCGGCGGCATGTACGTCGACATGATCCAGACCGACGCCGCCATCAATCCGGGCAACTCGGGTGGACCGCTCGTCAACGCGACCGGTGAAGTCATCGGCGTCAACAGTTCGATCTACTCGCCGAGTGGCGGCTCCATCGGCCTCGGCTTCGCCATCCCCATCGATCGGACAAAGCGCATCGTCGAAGACCTGCTCGAGCACGGCAGCGTGCGGCAGCCGTGGGTGGGACTCCGCCTGCAGACGCCGCAGGTGCAGAATGCGCGCGAGGCGGCCTCGGTGGGTGCCATCGTCGCGCGCGTCGCGCCGGGCTCGCCGGCCGACAAGGCGGGGGTGCGCCCCGGTGACCAGGTCGTCGGGGCCGGCACGCGTGCGGTGCGGAATCCGTTCGACTGGGAAGCGCGGTTGCTCGACCTGCGCGTCGGCGAGTCGCTCCCGGTCACGCTCCGACGTGGCGGCCGCGAGGTGCGCGTCACACTGCAGGTGGCCGACGCGCCCGAAGTGAGCGCCCAGAAGGTGACCGTACTCCGCGAGCTGCAACTCATCACGCTCACCGACGCCATTCGCCAGGAGCGAGGCGTCGCGTCGGCGGTTGGTGCCCTCGTGTACAAGGTGTCCGACCGCATCCGCGACGAGATCGGCCTGCAGGAGGGCGATGTCATCGCGCAAGTCGGCAACACACGCATCGCTTCGGCCGAGGTCGCGTCGCAAGCCATCGAGAGCTACGGCGCCCGCGGCGCGGTCCTCCTCGTGTTCGAACGCAACCGGCAGTACCTGCAGACGTCGTTCTACCTCCGCTGACCCTTCGCTTCGCCACGTGACCGCTCCGGATCCGTCGACATACAGTTCCCCGCTCGCCGTGCGCTATGCGTCGCGCGCGATGCTCACCCTGTGGGGACCGCAGGAGCGCTACGGCCTCTGGCGTCGCCTGTGGCTCGTGCTCGCCGAGGCGCAGCAGTCGCTCGGGCTGCCCATCCCGGACGAGGCGCTCGCCGACATGCGCGCGCATCTCGACGACATCGACTTCGCGGCGGTCGCGGCGTACGAGAAGCAGTTCCGGCATGACGTGATGGCGCATGTGCACGCGTTCGGCGATGTCGCGCCGGCCGCACGCAAGTTCATCCACCTCGGCGCCACGAGTTGCTACGTCACCGACAATGCCGAGCTGGTGCTCATGCGCCGCGGGCTCGGCCTGCTTCGGGACAAGCTGCTCGATGCGCTCAGCGCCCTCGACGCGTTCGCGCGCACGTGGCGTGACCTGCCGGCGCTCGGCTACACACACCTGCAGCCGGCGCAGCTCACCACGGTCGGCAAGCGTGCCACGCTCTGGATGCAGGACATCCTGCTCGACCTCGAGGACCTCGAGCATCGCATCGCCACCCTGCCCTTCCGCGGCGTCAAGGGAACGACGGGCACGCAGGCCAGCTTCCTCACGCTGTTCGAGGGCGACCACGCGAAGGTGCGGGAACTCGATCGTCGGGTGTGCGCGGCCATGGGATTCGCCTCGTCGATCCCGGTGAGTGGGCAGACCTACAGCCGCAAGATCGACGCGCAGGTGCTTGGCGTGGTCGCCGGTGTGGCGGCGTCGGCCTCGAAGTTCTCGGGCGACATCCGCATGCTGCAGGCGTTCGGCGAGATCGAGGAGCCGTTCGAGAGCAAGCAGATCGGGTCGTCGGCCATGGCGTACAAGCGCAATCCGATGCGCTCGGAGCGCATCGCGGCGCTCGCCCGCTTCGTGCTCTCGCTCGAGCCCAACGCGAACCAGACGCACGCGGTGCAGTACTTCGAGCGCACGCTCGATGACTCCGCCAACCGCCGCCTCGCGATCCCCGAGTCGTTCCTGGCCACCGACGCGATCCTCGTGCTCCTGCACAACGTCGTGAGGGGACTCGAAGTCCACCCGGCGCGCATCCGTCGCCGTGTCGACGAGGAGTTGCCGTTCATGGCCACCGAGGAACTCATCGTGCGTTTCGTGCGGGCGGGTGGCGACCGGCAGGAGGCCCACGAGATCATTCGCGGGCACAGCATCGCGGCCGCGCGCGCCGTGAAGGACGGAGCGCCCCGCAACGACATGCTCGAGCGGCTGGCCGCCGACCCCGCCTTCGGCATCCCGCTTGCCGACCTGCAGGCCGCGGCGGAGCCGTCGCGCTTCGTGGGCCGGGCGCCCGAGCAGGTGGATGAGTTCCTTGCCGAGCATGTCGCGCCGTGGCTGGCACGCGAGCGCGTGCGCACGGACGCCGAGGAGGTGCGCGTATGACGGCGGTCGCGGTCTCCGAAACATCCTTGCCGCTCCCGCTCGTGCGGCGCGGAAAGGTGCGCGACGTGTATGCGGTCGAGCAGGACATGCTGCTGCTGGTCACGACCGACCGCATCAGCGCCTTCGACGTCGTCATGGCGCAGGCCATTCCGTACAAGGGCGCGGTGCTCACGCAGTTGAGTGCGTGGTGGCTCAAGCAGCTCGGCGATCGCGTCGCGCATCACCTGCTCTCCGCCGACACCGATTCGATCATTGCCTACGTGCCGGCGCTGGCGCCGTATCGGGCGCAGATTGCCGGTCGTGCCATGCTCTGCCTGCGGACCGACGTGGTGCCGGTGGAGTGTGTCGTGCGCGGCTATCTGTCCGGGTCGGCGTGGAAGGAGTACAAGGAGTCGGGGACGCTCGCGGGTGAGCCGTTGGCGCCCGGCCTCCGGGAAAGCGATCGCCTCGTTCCACCCATCTTCAGCCCCGCTACCAAGGCGGAGAGCGGGCACGACGAGAACATCACCATTGCCACGGTCATCGAGCGGGAGGGCGCGGAGACGGCGGCCACGCTCGAGCGGCTGGCGCGTCTGGTGTACGAGTTCGGCCGTGATGTGGCGGAGCCGCGCGGCATCATCCTCGCCGACACCAAGTTCGAGTTCGGCTGGCGCGACGGCATGCTCCTGCTCATCGACGAGGTGCTGACGCCGGACAGTTCACGTTTCTGGGCGGCGGATCAGTACGAGCCCGGGCGCGGTCAGGCGAGCTTCGACAAGCAGCCGCTGCGAGATTGGCTCGACGCCGAGCGTCGCGCCGGACGCTGGAACGGCGAGGCGCCGCCGCCCACGTTGCCCCCCGAGGTCGTCGAAGCGACGAGCCTGCGTTATCGCGACGCGTTCCGTCGCATCACCGGCGCGCCGCTCGACCTCGCGGCGCTTGGCCTCGAGGAGGGGCACTGATGGTCGCTCGCGAAGGTGTCCCCTTCATCCTGGGTGCGCTGGCGCTGGCCGCGGCTGGCTTCGCGCTCGCGCTGCGACAGCGCTCGTGGCCCCTCTGGCTCGCCGCGTTCCTGCTGCTCGTGATCGCGTTGTGGGTCACGTGGTTCTTCCGGGATCCGGTGCGGACCGGCCCACGCGGCCCCGAAGTGGCGATCGCACCGGCCGATGGGCGCGTCGTGCTCATCAAGGAGATCGACGAGCCGACGTACGTCGGTGGCCCCACCAAGCGCGTGTCGATCTTCATGAACGTGTTCGATGTGCACGTCAACCGTTACCCGGTGACGGGCACGGTACAGCACGTGGTGCATGTCGCCGGCAAGTTCCTCAACGCGATCACCGAAGCGTCGAGCGTCGACAACGAGCAGGCATCGGTCGGCATCGACACCGGCCGCCATCGCGTGCTCGTGCGGCAGATCGCGGGACTCATCGCGCGGCGCATCATCACCGATCCGCAGCCCGGGGCGCACGCCGAGCAGGGGGCGCGCATGGGACTCATCCGTTTCGGCTCGCGCGTCGATGTGTTCCTCCCGCCCGGGGCGACGTTGCGGGTGCGCGTGGGTGAGCGCACCACGGCCGGTGAGACGGTCATCGCTGACATGCCCACGACCTAGCCGGTGCCTCCCACCGACCCGCGCCTGACGACCGAGCCCGCCGACCGACCCCGGCGGCCGCGGCCGCGCGCGGTCGTGGCGCTGCCCAACGGCTTCACACTCGCGAACCTCTTCTTCGGCATCTTCGCCGTGGTGGCGGCGTCACGCGGTGACTTCGATGCGGCGGCGCGCTTCATCGTGTTCGGGGCGATTGCCGACACACTCGACGGGCGCATCGCACGGGCCACCAAGAGCGGCTCGCGCTTCGGGGAGGAGCTCGACTCGCTCGTCGACGCGATCTCGTTCGGCACCGCGCCGGCGCTCATCATGTACTTCGCGGTGTTCCAGAGCACGCGGTGGGAGTGGGTCTTCTGCTTCTTCTTCACCGCCTGCGCCGTGATGCGCCTCGCGCGCTTCAACGTCGAGCAGGCGGGACGCAGCGTGAAGCACTTCACCGGACTGCCCAGCCCGGCGGCGGGCATGACGCTGGCCACGTACTACTGGTTCAGCCAGACCCCGCTGTACACCGAGACCATGATCGGTGACCTGCCCTGGCACCAGATGCTGCGGTGGGTGATGATGGGCCTCGGCATGCTCATGATCAGCAATGTGCAGTACGCCAAGGTGCCCACCGTGAACTTCCATTCGGTGCGCGGCATCCTCGGCTTTCTGGTGGTGATCGGCACCTTCGTCGGCGTGATCTTCCTGCCGAAGAAGTTCTTCTTTCCCGCGCTGATGGCGTACGTGCTGTACGGCATCCTGCGCACCGTGTTCCTCGGTCTCCTCGACCGGCTGCCTGGCCGCGAGGAGCATGACGATGATGTCGTCGAGGAGCACGCTGTCCCACGACGTCGCCGTCGGCGGCGTCGCTCGCCCCGCCCTGAATCCGGTCCCGAGACCGGTCGCGAGGAGTCTTCGGCATGACCCGTTTTCGCTGCGCCGTCCACATCGTGCCGCGCCGCGGCATCCTCGATCCGCAGGGGAAGGCCGTCGCCGACGCGCTGCACTCGCTCGGCTTCGCCGACGTGGGCGAGGTGCGCGTGGGACGGTACGTGGTCGTCGATGTCACCGCGGACAGCGAGGACGCCGCGCGCGCGCGGGTCGGTGCGATGTGCGAGAAGCTGCTGGCCAACCCGGTCACCGAAGACTTCGAGATCGCCGGGGTGACGAAGGCATGAAGGCCGGCATCGTACGCTTTCCCGGCTCCAACTGCGACGAGGACGCGTTCCACGCGATCGCGGACCATCTCGGGCAGGAGGCCGTGTACCTCTGGCACAAGGATCACGACCTCCAGGGGGTCGATCTCGTCATCCTGCCGGGCGGCTTCAGCTACGGCGACTACCTGCGCGCCGGCGCCATCGCGCGCTTCTCGCCGATCATGCAGGAAGTGGTCGCGCATGCGAAGCGCGGCGGGCTCGTGCTCGGCATCTGCAACGGCTTCCAGATCGCCTGCGAGGCCGGTCTCCTGCCCGGTGCGCTGCTGCGGAATGCGAGCCTCCGCTTCGTGAGTGCGCCGGTCACCCTCCGCGTCGAGTCGATCGCCACGCGCTTCAGCGCGCACTACCACATCGGACAGCGCATTCGAATTCCCGTGGCCCACGGCGACGGACGCTATACCGCCGACGGCGACACGCTGGCACGCCTCGAGGGCGAGGGACAGGTCGTGTTTCGCTATGTCGACGACGCGGGTGAGCCCACGGCAGCGGCGAACCCGAACGGCTCGCTGCGCAACATCGCCGGCATCGTGAGCGCGGCCGGCAACGTGCTCGGCATGATGCCGCACCCGGAGCGGGCCCTCGAGCCGGCGCTGGGCTCGACCGACGGGGCGGCGCTGTTCGCCTCCATCCTCGACACGCTGCACACGGGGGTGGCGGCATGAGCACGACATCGTCCAAGGTCGAGGCGCGCCCGGGCGATCCCGCGATCACGCCCGCGCTCGTCGCCGAACACGGCATCACCGAGTTCGAGTACGAGCGGCTCGTCAACATGCTGGGCCGCACGCCGACCTTCACTGAGCTCGGAGTCGTGAGTGCGCTGTGGAGCGAACACTGCTCCTACAAGCACTCGCGGCCCATGCTCAAGACGCTGCCCACCAAGGCGCCGTGGGTGCTGCAGGGCCCGGGCGAGAACGCCGGCGTCATCTCCGTCGGCGACGGCTGGGCCGTGGCGTTCAAGATCGAGTCGCACAATCATCCGTCCGCTGTCGAACCGTACCAGGGCGCGGCCACCGGAGTGGGCGGCATCCTCCGCGACGTGTTCACGATGGGCGCGCGCCCCATCGCGCTGCTCAACTCGCTGCGCTTTGGTCCGCTCACGAGTGCGCGGGTGCGCTGGCTCTTCGCCGGCGTCGTCAAGGGCATCGGCGACTACGGCAACTGCGTCGGCGTGCCCACCGTCGGTGGCGAAGTGGTGTTCGACCCGTCGTACGAAGGCAATCCGTTGGTGAACGCCATGTGCGTCGGCCTCATGCGCGAGGACGAACTCATGCGCGCCGTCGCGAGCGGCGTCGGCAACCCGATCATGGCGGTGGGAGCACGCACCGGTCGTGATGGCATTCACGGCGCCTCGTTCGCCTCGGAGGACCTGTCGGAGGCCAGCGACGCCAAGCGTCCGATGGTCCAGGTCGGTGATCCGTTCACCGAGAAGCTGCTGCTCGAGGCTTCGCTCGAGCTCATCCGCAGCGGACACATCGTCGCCATCCAGGACATGGGGGCGGCCGGCCTCACGTCGTCGTCGGCCGAGATGGCCGAGCGCGGCGACGTCGGCGTCACGATCGACGTGACCAAGGTGCCGGTGCGCGAAGTCGGCATGACGCCCTACGAGATCCTCCTGTCGGAGTCGCAGGAGCGCATGCTCGTGGTGGCGAAGCAGGGGCATGAGGATGCGGTGCGAGCGATCCTCGCGAAGTGGGACCTCGAGGCGGCGGTCATCGGTGAGGTGATTGCCGATCCGGTGTATCGCGTCACCGAAGGCGATCGCGTGGTGGCCGAGTTCCCCGGCTCACGCCTCGTCACCGAGTGCCCGCAGTACGTGCTGGAGCCGCGCGAGAGTGAGGCGCTCAAGGCCGCGCGGGCGCAGGACCCGCACGCCGTGAAGCCGCTCGAGGATGAGCGCGACCACGCGTGGACGCTCGAGCGCCTGCTGTCGTCGCCCACGATCGCCAGCAAGCGGTGGGTGTGGCAGCAGTACGATTCCACCGTGCGCACGAGCACCGTGCGGGGCCCCGGCAGCGACGCCGCGGTGGTGCGCCTGCGTGGCACCGACAAGGCCATCGCCCTGTGCATCGATGGCAACGGGCGTCACGTGGCCCTCTCGCCACGCAACGGTGGACGGGCGGCGGTGTGCGAGGCCGCGCGCAACGTGGCCTGCACGGGCGCGCGCCCCATGGCCATCACGAACAACCTCAACTTCGGCAACCCAAAGAAGCCTGAGGTGTATTTCCAGCTCAGCGAGGCCATCGCGGGCATGGGCGAGGCGTGCACGGTGCTCGAGACGCCCGTCACCGGTGGCAACGTGTCGCTCTACAACGAGAACCCGCAGGGCGCGATCCATCCCACGCCGACCATCGGCATGGTCGGTCTCGTCGCCTCCATGGCGCATGTGACGCCGAGTGCCTTCCAGGCGGAGGGGCATCGCATCGTGCTGCTCGGCGAGTGTACGGAGGAGTTGGGTGCCAGTGAGTACCTGCTCGCCATTCACGGGCTCACGATCGGCGCGCCGCCGGTCTGCGATCCAACGAAGGAGCGGGCGCTCATCGACACCGTGCTCGAGGCGATCACGCGCGGCGTGGTGCGGTCGGCGCACGACTGCAGCGACGGCGGACTCGCGGTGGCGCTGGCCGAGTGTGCGATGCTCGACCGCGCACGGCCGTTCGGCTTCGAGGTCGATCTCTCGGCGTGGGCGACGCTTCCGCACCGCGCCGTGCTGTTCGGCGAGGCGCATGGGCGCATCGTGGTCAGCACCGACGACGCGGCGGCTGTGCTGGCAATCGCGGCCGCGCGGGGTGTGCCGGCCCGGGACATCGGTGTCGTCACGGCGGCGGGCGAAGGCGCCCGCGTGACCATCTCCGATGACACCTTCACCGCGCCGGTGGATTGGTTGGCCCGCGCGTTTCACGAGGCGATTCCGGTCGCCATGGACGGCGAGACGCCCGCGGAACACGCGGTGGCCGCCTCGCACGCCCCCACCACCGACTGAGCGGGAGTTCTCCCATGTGTGGCATCTTCGGTGTCTACGGACACCCCGACGCGGCGGCGCTGACCCAGCTCGGGCTGTACTCGCTGCAACATCGCGGGCAGGAATCGGCGGGCATCGTCGCCGTCGACGGCGTCGGCACGGCGCGGGTGAGTCGCGCCATGGGGCTGGTCTCCGAGGGCTTCGCCGACGACGAGATGGCGGCCCTCACCGGGCCGATCGCCATCGGGCACACGCGCTACAGCACGGCCGGGTCGTCGGTCATCGAGAACGCGCAGCCGATCCTCGCGCGCGTGCGGCGCGGCCACATCGCGCTCGCGCACAACGGCAACCTGACCAACGCCGTCGAGCTGCGTCGCGCGCTCGAGGATGACGGAGCGATCTTCACCAGCACGATGGACTCCGAGGTCATCGTGCATCGCATCGCACGGGCCACGGGGGCCACGCCGGAAGCGCGGGTGGCCAATGCGCTCGCCGGCGTCGAAGGCGCCTACTGCCTGCTCGTGGTGCTCGACGACACGGTGCTCGTCGCGCGTGACCCGCACGGCTGGCGACCGCTCGTGATGGGGCGGCTCGGTGACGGGATCGTATTCGCGTCCGAGACCTGCGCCCTCGACATCGTGGGCGCCACGCAGGAGCGCGAGATCAAGCCCGGCGAGATCGTCGCCGTCGATCGGCACGGCATGCGGAGTGCCCAGGCCATCGCGCCCGAGCCGATCACCCGCTGCGTCTTCGAACACGTGTATTTCGCGCGCCCCGACAGCAAGGTGTTCGGCGGGTCCGTCGACCGCTCACGCCGCGCGCTCGGCCGGCAGCTCGCGCGCGAATGCCCGGCGCCCGACGCCGACCTCGTCTTCGCGGTGCCGGACTCCTCGAACTCGGCCGCACTGGGCTTCTCCGAGGAGTCGGGGATTCCCTATGAGCTTGCCCTCATTCGCAACCACTACGTCGGCCGCACCTTCATCCAGCCCACGCAGGCCGGCCGTGACGCGAAGGTGAAGGTCAAGTACAACCCGGTCCGCGAGCTCCTCGAGGGCAAGCGCGTCGTGATGGTCGACGACTCCATCGTGCGCGGGACCACCACGCGGGGCCTCGTGTCTCTCGTGCGCGCCGCAGGCGCCCGAGAAGTGCACATGCGGGTGTCCAGCGCCCCGATCATCAGCCCCTGTTACTACGGCATCGATACGCCGCGGCGCGAGGAGCTCATCGCGGCCCAGATGACCCATGAGGAACTCGTGCGTCATCTGGGCGTTGACTCGCTCGGGTACCTCTCGATCGACGGCATGCTCTCGGCGATGCCCGAGGGCCCGCAGGGATACTGCCACGCCTGCTTCTCGGGGCGGTACCCCACCGCCACGCCGGCCGAGCCCGAAGCGCTGCGGGCGGGTGGCGAGGTGATCCCGGCAGCCGACGACGCCGCTCCTCCACTCACCCCCATCGCAGCCGCAGTCGGCTGACCGGCCCATGACCGCTCCCACCGCCCCCCGCTCCGTCTACTTCTTCGGCCATGGCCAGGCTGACGGTACGCGAGACATGAAGGCGGTGCTGGGCGGCAAGGGGGCGAACCTGGCGGAGATGACAAACCTCGGCGTGCCCGTGCCGCCGGGGTTCACCATCGCCGCCGATCGCTGCATCACCTACCTGCAGGACGGCGGCATTGCCGACGCACTGCGGGACGAGGTCGCCGCAGCCCTCGCGCGACTCGAGACCGTGTCCGGAAAGCGCTTCGGGGACCCCAGCGATCCGCTGCTCGTCTCGGTGCGCTCGGGCGCGTCGGTGAGCATGCCCGGCATGATGGAGACGATCCTCAACCTCGGTCTCAACGACACGACCGTGGAGGGGCTGGCGGCGCGCAGCGGAAACCCGCGCTTTGCCTACGACTCGTATCGTCGCTTCCTGCAGATGTACGCCGACGTCGTGCTCGGTGTCCCCATCGGCAAGTTCGAACAACTGCTCGGGGCGAAGCGCCTCACCAGCGGCGTCACCTCCGACTCGGAGCTTCCCGCAGACGCGTTGCAGGCGCTGGTGCGCGAGTACCAGCAGCTCGTGCGCGTCAGCACGGGTGCCGACTTCCCGATGGACCCGCAGGTGCAGCTCTGGGGCGCGATCGAGGCGGTGTGGAAGAGCTGGACGCTCAAGAAGGCCGTCGACTATCGCAAGGTCAACGCCATCCCGCACGATCTCGGCACCGGCGTCAATGTCGTCGCGATGGTGTTCGGCAACATGGGCGACGACTCGGGCACGGGTGTCGCGTTCACGCGTGACCCGAGCACGGGTGAGCGCCGATTCTACGGCGAGTTCCTCGTCAACGCGCAGGGCGAGGACGTGGTCGCCGGCATCCGGACGCCACTGCACATCGACGAGATGGCGCAGAAGCTCCCCGGCGCATACACGCAGCTCCTCGAGACGCAGGCGCGCCTCGAGGCGCACTTCCGCGACATGCAGGACATCGAGTTCACCGTCGAGCGCGGCACGTTGTACCTGCTGCAGACGCGCACGGGCAAGCGCACGACGCAGGCGGCGTTGCGCATCGCGCTCGACATGGTCGACGAAGGGCTCATTTCGCAGCGCGACGCCGTGCTGCGCCTCCAGCCCAACCAGCTCGACCAGCTCCTGCACCGCGTCATCGCGTCCACCTCGCAGGCGGTGCCGCTGGCCACGGGCCTTCCCGCGAGCCCGGGCGCCGCGAGCGGCGTCGTCGTCTTCGATCCGGACACGGCTGAACGTCGCGCGCAGCAGGGTGAACAGGTCATCCTCGTGCGCGAGGAGACGACGCCGGAGGACTTTCACGGCATTGTCGCCGCGCGGGCGGTGCTCACCGCACGTGGCGGCATGACGAGTCACGCCGCCGTGGTGGCGCGAGGCATGGGCAAGTGCGCGATCGTCGGCTGCACCGCCCTCGAGATCGGGCACGAGGGGCGCGGCATGACCATCGGCGACACCGTGGTCAACGAAGGCGACTGGCTCACGCTCGATGGCGGCACCGGCCGCGTCTTCGCCGGCGACCTGCCCACGCAGCCCAGCGAAGTCATGCGCGTCATCAACGGCGTGCTGCCGCCCGGTGATGCGCCCACGTATCAGGGCTTCGCGCGGCTCATGGGGTGGGCCGATGACGTCCGGCGTCTGCGTGTGCGTGCGAACGCCGACACACCGCGCGACGCCCGCGTCGCGCGCAACTTCGGTGCGGAGGGCATCGGGCTCTGTCGCACGGAGCACATGTTCTTCGAGGGCGACCGCATCACCGCCATGCGTGAGATGATCGTCGCGCGCGACGAACATGGCCGCCGCCGGGCGCTCGAGAAACTCCAGCCGATGCAGCGCGCCGACTTCGAGGGGATCTTCCAGGCGATGGACGGCTTCCCCGTCACGATCCGCCTGCTCGATCCGCCGCTGCACGAGTTCCTGCCGCACGGCGGAGAGGAGAGCGCGCACCTCGCCAAGTCGCTGGGGCTCAGTCGGCAGGATCTTTCGCGCATCGTGTCGGCGCTGCGCGAGACCAACCCCATGCTGGGACATCGTGGTTGCCGCCTCGGCATCACGTACCCCGAGATCACCGAGATGCAGGCCCGGGCGATCTTCGAGGCCGCCGTCCGCACGTCCCGGCGTGGTGTCGACGTGCGCCCGGAGATCATGGTCCCTCTCGTTGCCGACGTGAGCGAACTGCGCCATCAGCGCGCGCTCATCGATCGCGCCGCCGAGCAGGTCATGGGCGTCATGGGGGAAAGCGTCCCCTATCTCGTCGGTACCATGATCGAGCTGCCACGCGCGGCCCTCACCGCCGACGAGATCGCCACCGAAGCCGATTTCTTCTCGTTCGGCACCAACGACCTCACGCAGACGACGTTCGGCCTTAGCCGCGACGACTCGGGGCGCTTCCTGCCGCAGTATCTCGACCGTGGTCTCCTTGCGGACGATCCCTTTCAGGTGCTCGACGCGAAGGGCGTGGGCAAGCTGGTCGAGTGGGCGGTGCGCGCGGGACGCGAGACGCGCGCCGGGCTCAAGGTGGGCATCTGTGGCGAGCACGGTGGCGAGCCCAGGTCGGTCGGCTTCTGCCACCGCGCGGGGCTCGACTACGTCTCGTGCTCTCCCTATCGCGTGCCGGTCGCTCGGCTCGCGGCTGCGCACGCCGCGCTGGCGGAGACGGCCGGCGCGCGCTAGTTCTTGGCGCCATGAAGACACTTTCCCTCGCCGCGGCAGCCCTCCTGCTGCACGCGGCACCGATCGCCGCGCAGACGTCCGCACAAGCGCCCGCACAGACGCCCGCACAGACGCCGCCGGCCGCCAAGCCCGCCGACGTCGCGTCGATGGACGCGATTCTGGCCGCCCTGTACGACGTCATTTCCGGCCCCGCTGGCCAGAAGCGCGACTGGGACCGATTCCGCAGCCTGTTCATACCGGGGGCGCGGCTCATTCCGACCGGCGGCCCCGCCGGCCAGCCTGCGCGCGCCACGGTGCTGAGTCCCGATGAGTACGTGCAGCGCGCGTCGGTCGGCCTCGAGCGCGATGGCTTCTTCGAGCGGGAGATCGGCCGCAGCGTGGATACCTTCGGCCGCATCACCCAGGTGTTCAGCGCCTACGACTCGAAGCGCACCCTCGCCGATGCGACGCCGTTCCAGCGCGGCATCAACAGCATCCAGCTCCTCAACGACGGCACCCGCTGGTGGGTGGTCTCCGTCTACTGGGACGCCGAGCGTCCCGACAACCCCATCCCGCCCCGCTACCTGAAGAAGTAGCGCGCCGGGCCGAAACGACAACGCGGCACCCCGGAGCTCCGAGGTGCCGCGCTGTGTTTTACGGCGACTGCGACTGCGAGTGGAGGTGAGGGGAATCGAACCCCTGTCCGAGACTGGATCCACCCCGGCTTCTACGTGCGTATCCACCTGATTGAGGTCTCCATCGGCTGGCCAGGAGGAAGCCCACCTCAGGACAAGCCTTCTAGAGTTTCACCTCAGCGCGGAAGGCGCACACCGAGGCTAGCCCAGATTTGCGATACTCACGTGCCGCCCCGGGCGGGCTGCCGCGTGAGCACTGCTACGTAACCCGAAGGTTAGGCAGCGAGCGCGAGGTTGTTGTTCGCGATTGGAATTTTCCCGAGTGTTTTACCAGGTGCTCGAGGACCTGGGCACGCTACCAGAATTTCACCGACCCCGTCGAAGCCAGTCACCCCCGGGTTCGAACGGTCCTGCAACCACATCGTACACTACACGCGCAACTGGTGTTCCGGCAACACCTTGGCGCGTCGCGTTCAGGCCGCCTCGCAGGTGAGCGACGACACGTCCGGGTCGCTGGCCACCGCCCCACGCGCCACGTAGCTCTCGTAAGCCGCGAGGTAGTTGGTAAAGATCTGCTCGACTTCGGCGAAGTCACGCACCTGATGCAGCTTCGCGCGCAGCTCGGCGGAGTTCGGGAGCCCCTTCACGTACCAGCCGAGGTGCTTGCGGAATTCCAACGCCGCCCCGATCGGATCGGCCTCGAATCCCTGCACCATGCGCGCGTGGTCGAGCGCAACCGCGAACCGCTCCCCCACGGTCGGCGTCGCGGGCATCGGCAGCCCGTCGAACAGCGCCCGCGCCTGCGCGAACAGCCACGGCTGACCGAACGATCCGCGACCCACCATGATGCCGTCGGCGCGGGTGTGATCGAGCATCCGCTTGGCATCGTGCGGCGTCTTGATGTCGCCGTTGCCCAGCACCGGAATGTCCAGCGCCTCGGCCACGCGGGCAATCTCGTCCCAGTTGGCCTGCCCACTGTACATCTGCGTGCGCGTGCGCGCGTGCAGCGCCAGCACCCGTGCGCCGGCGTCCTGGCACCGCAAGGCAATGTCGACCGGATCGCGCATCTCTTCACTCCACCCGCTCCGGATCTTGACCGTGACGGGGAGTGGCGTGGCGGCCGAGACCGCCCGG
Source organism: Gemmatimonadota bacterium (assembly GCA_020161135.1). Taxonomy (GTDB): domain Bacteria; phylum Gemmatimonadota; class Gemmatimonadetes; order Gemmatimonadales; family Gemmatimonadaceae; genus Gemmatimonas. Next base: position 428,135 of record JAIUOB010000003.1, read on the forward strand.
ATGATCGACTGCACAAGATCGAGGTCCCGCAGACACCCCGACCCCCCGTTGCGGCGGACCACCTTCTTGACCGGACAGCCGAAGTTGATGTCGACGAAATCCGGGGCGAACAGGTCCGTCACCAGTGCGGCTGCCTCCGCCATGGCCGCCGGCTCGGCCCCGAAGATCTGCACGCCGATGGGGCGCTCCTCGGGGGCGAACCGCAGCTTGCTGATGGTCGCCTCGTTCTCGCGGCGGATCCCTTCGGCCGACAGGAACTCGGTCACCACCACGTCGGCGCCGTGCCGGTGGCACAGCCGACGAAACGGCGACTCCGAGACGCCCGCCATGGGGGCGAGATAGAGCGGCACCGGATGCGGCACGGCGAACGGGAACGTCTTGCGCGACATGCACTTGAAGCTATTGGGGCGGGGGCGGCCGGGCAACGCGCACGTTTGACGCGGCCCGTCGCCCCGCTAAGTTTGACCGCCTATGGAACTGCGCGAGTTTTTCTCAGAGGATGCCGTCCAGCTCGAGCTGCAGGGCACCACGAAGGACGACATCCTGAAGGAGCTCATCGGACTGCTCAAGCTCGACGAGAAGTCCGAAGGCATGCTCTTCAAGATGCTCAAGCGCCGCGAGAACCTCGGTTCGACCGGCATCGGCCGCGGCATTGCGATTCCGCACTGTCGGTCACTGGTCGTCAATCGTCTGCGCGTGGCGTTCGGCCGCAAGCGCGACGGTGTGGACTTCAAGGCCATCGACGACAAGCCGGTGCACTTCTTCTTCCTGATCGTCGCGCCGCCGCTCGAGGTCTCCAACCAGTACCTCCCGGTGCTCGGCAAGATCGCGCAGTTCAGCAAGGAGGGTGATGTGCCCTCACGCCTGCTCGAGCTCAACGCGCCCGGCGAATTCATGGCGCTCCTCGAGGAGAAGCGCGTCTAGCGCCTCACGGACGGCGGCCAGAAGTTCGGCCGCGCGGAACGGCTTCGCGATGAAGTGCAGGGAGTGCGACGCGATGCCCTGCATCACCGCGTCGTCATCCGCATAGCCGCTCATGAACAGCACGCGCAGGCCTGGCAGACGCTCCTGCAGATCGGCCGCCAGGGCCGGCCCGGACACCCCCGGCATCACGACATCGCTCAGGAGCAGGTCGGGGGTCCGGTCGAGCTCCGCCAGGCGCTCCAGTGCCTGCGTGGCGTCGCCCGCCTGCGTCACGCGATAGCCGGCGCGCCTCAGCAACGTGGCCGTCGCCGCGCGGACGGCCGGCTCGTCCTCGACGAGCAACACGTGCTCGGTCCCCCCGAGACGCGACGGCTCCACCGGCTCGCTCACCGGAGTGGCGCTCGCCGCCGGTGCGGCCGGCAACGTCAGCACCACTTCGGTGCCCGCCCCCACCGTGCTGTCGATCTCGATGGTGCCGCCCGCGCCCGTGACGATCGTGTAGACCATGGCGAGGCCGAGCCCCGTACCCTTGTCGCGCGGCTTGGTGGTGTAGAACGGGTCGAACACGCGCGGCAGCACATCACGCGGAATCCCGACGCCCGAATCGTGCACGCGGAGCCGCAGCGCGCCGTCCGGCGTAGGCTCGGTGCGCACCGTGAGCGTGCCACCCTGCACCATCGCATCGCGTGCGTTGGCCGCGAGATTCATCAGCACCTGCTCGAGGCGTCCGCGATCGAACAGCACCGGCGGTGCATCCTCGCGCAGCTCGAGGTCCACGCGAATGTGCTCGCCCACGAGGCGCGTCAGCAACGTGCCGACGTCGCGCAGCACCGCATTGACGTCGATGCGATCCTCGTGCACCACCTGCCGTCGGCTGAAGACGAGGATCTGCCGTGTGAGCGCCGCTGCGCGTTGCGCCACGCCGAGGATCTCGTCGGCTTCACGACGCGACGTCGTGCCATCGGGCAGCTCGTCGCGCAGCATCTCGGCGTTGGTGGCGATGGCCGAGAGATAGTTGTTGAAGTCGTGGGCGATGCCGCCCGCGAACGCGCCGAGGGCCTCCATCTTCTGCGACTGGCGGAGCGCCTCGCGCGACTGCTCGAGCGCCGACTCGGCCCGCTGCTGCTCGGTGATGTCGAGAAAGACGCCGACGACGCTCGTCTCGTCTCCCTGCTGGATGTGCGACACGAACAGCTCGGCGTCGCGGAGCGCGCCGACGGCATCGCGGAGCTGCCACCGCCCCACGTGCATCGTCTCCGGGCCAGTGGGCAACGGCACCTGGCCGAACGCGGCGCGGGATGGTTCGGCGATAAGCTCGAGGATGCGCAGGCCGCCCTCGCGATCGAGGCGGGCATCACCGAAGAACGCGCGAGCCGCCTGGTTCCCCTGCTCGATGCGTCCATCGCGCAGCCGCCAGGTGAGCGTCGGCAGGGGACTCGTCTCGAACAGGCTGCGGTAGCGCACTTCACTGGCCGCGAGCGCGCGCTCGCGATCCTGCACGGCGTCCGCCATGCCGTTGAGCGCGCGTGCGAGATCGGCGACCTCGTCGTTGCCGTACGCGAGCGCCCGGCGGTCGCGATCGCCGCCCGCGAGCGCCGTCGCAACCTCGGAGAGTGCCACCAGCGGGTTCGCGATGTACCGCGCCGCCAGCAGTGCGATGCCCGCAAACACGAGGACCGCGATGAGGGCGATGATGAGATCGAGCACGAACTGCGATTGCACCGCGGCGCGCGAGGCACTTGCCGGGATGCCGACATAGGCGGTGGCACGCAAGGTCGTGAGGCGGGCGAGCGTGACCATGCGCTCGGTGCCGTCGAGCGACCGCACGGACTGCAGGCTGTCGCCCCGATGGTTGTCGGCCTCGAAGCGCGGATCGGCGGCGAAGTTGCGATCGATCCATCGGTCGAGATCGCGGTTGCGCACGAAGACACGCCCATCGTCGCGCAGCACCGTGAGCACCGAGTTCTCGGGGAGGTTCTGCATGTAGCGCATCGCCGCGAGCCGATCGAGGCGCAGCCCCATGCCGATGAATCCCCGGAGGGCGTGCGTCACGGGATGACGGAGGGGCTGCACGACCGGGATCACCCACGGCGCCCCCGCCGTGATCAACGAGCGGACCGGCTGCCCGATGGTGAACGTGCCGGAGGCACGCGCGGCCTTGAAGTACTCGCGTCCCCCAAGGGACGGCGACGTCGCCGGCGCCGACGGCCCCGTTGGCACGGGCAGCAGCGAGCCCAGGACGCGGCCGGTGGTGTCGGACACCCACACGTTCGAGATGTCGTCCGTGGCGTCGGCAAACACGGCCCGGAGCAACGAGTCGAGCTGCGCGGGTGGCGTCCGCGCATCGAGCATGGGCGACACGGCGGTGATCAGCGTGCGCGCGCGATTCAGGTCGCCGTCGAGCAGCTGCGCGTTGTGGGCGACGGCCGTCCGGCTTCGCTCCCGCAGTTGGCGCTGCTCGAAACCGTAACGGTCGACGGCCCGCACCGCCGCGACAAGCGCGAGCGGCACGGTCAGCGCCAGCGACAGGCCGAACAGGCGGCGCCGGATACCCGGGCGCAGGACAGACGAAAGACTCATCGAGACGACGCGGGAGGGTGAGCCCGCGGACGGGCTCCCGCCGGGCGTCGTCGCCCGGCCCTGAATACTACCGTTTCCTGCGATAAGGACGACCTCAGTGGTCTACCATCACACGCCGGATCGGGCCAGTCATCCGGCGCAGGACGCGCCCCCCCTGCAGCAGCCCCGCCGCGGCCAGGCCGGCCACGAGACCGATCCAGAGCCCCCGCTCACGCAGCGGGGTGCGGAATCCGAGATAGCTGCCCAGTGGGATACCTACCCCCCAGAAGGCGACAAGATGCAGGACGGCTGGCACCCGCGTGTCTCCGGTGCCTCGCAGTATGCCGCTGGTCACCGCCTGCAGCCCGTCGAACACCTGGAACCAGCCCGCGAGGGGAATGAGCGCCACGGCCACGGCCAGGGTGGCCGCCTCGGTCGTGTACCGCGCCGCGAGCCAGCCCGGGGCCAGAATGAACACGGCCGCGCTGAGTGTCATGAAGCCCACGCCGCACACCACCGCCGCGATGGCCTCGCGTTGTGCGGCCTCCATGTCACCACGTCCGATGGAACGCCCCACGACGACGGCCGCCGCTCCGGAGATGCCCAGCGGGACCATGAAGGTGAGCGCCGCCATGTTGAGCGCGATCTCGTGGCCCGCCAGCGACGCCGTGCCCATCCATCCCATGAACAGCGCCGTCAACCCGAACGCGAAACTCTCGAAGAACCACTGCACGCCGATGGGCGCCCCGATGCGGACCACGCGCCCGATCGGGCGCAGGCGCAGCGTATCCGCGCGCCATGGCCGGATGTGCACACGCAGTACCGGCCACGCACTCACCAGCACCACCGCCGCCATGACCCACATCGCGAGCGCCGTCGCGACGCCGGAGCCCGCCACGCCCATCGCGGGGGCGCCGCCATGCCCGAAGACCAACAGCCAATTCGCGAGCGCGTTCACGAGGTTCGCGACGAGCACCGCCAGCAACACGGGGCGCACGGGCCCCAGCGCCTGCAAGGCCTGCCGGAACACGTTGAAGCACAGGAACGGCAGCGCGCCCAACGCGCGGCGTCTCGCATACACCGCGGTCTCGGCGGCCACCTCCGGCGGCTGCTGCAGGAGACGCAGCAACCACTCGCCCGGCATGAGGGCCAACATGAGCGGCACGGCCAGCAGCAGCGCGAGCGTAAGCCCGCGCTGGAGACCACGCGCCACCGCCGCCTGATCGCCGGCGCCGACGGCCTGCGCGATGACCGGATCGAGTGCGTACAGCAGCCCGACCCCGAAGATCGCGACGTTGAAGAAGTAGAAGTTCCCCAGCGCCACCGACGCGATGGCAGCGCCCCCCAGGCGCCCCACCATGAGGGTGTCGACCACCCCCATCGCCTGGATCCCGACGTTGATGAGCACGATCGGCGCGGCGACCTGCGCCATGTCCCGCAGGTCACGCCGCCACGCGTCCCACCGCGTGCGGCGTGGCGCGTCCGGAGTGCGCGACGCCGTGGGCGTGCTCAGCGTCCCTTCGCGGTGCGCACGAGGTCACGCACCTCGCGCAGCATGCGCTGCGCGTCGTACGGAATGCCATCCTTGATGGTCCACGACACACCCGCCTGCGTCCCTGCGGCGGCGCCGACGCGCGTCGGATAGAACACCTTGAGATCCTCGAGCGGATTGCCCTTGACCACCACGAGATCCGCGAGATAGCCGGGGCGCACGCGGCCAAGTCGGGACTCCTCGCCCAGGATCTTCGCGTTGTTGGCCGTGACGTGCTGCAGCACCTTGAGCGTCGGAAAGCCCGCTTCCTGGTGCAGTTCGAGTTCGCGGATGAGCCCGAAGCCGTACACCTGGTAGATGAAGCCCGCGTCCTCACCCGCCCCGACCACCCCGCCGAGCCGCTCGAAGTCGCGCACCGCCTGAAACCAGATGCGGTAGTTCTCCTTCCAGAACGCCTCGTCGGTGCTGCTCCAGCCGGAGAAGTACGATCCGTGATTGGCCGGGTCCGGGCGGAAGTACTTCTCGAGCGTCGGATGCAGATATTCGGTGAACCACGGCTGTGTCTCGGCGCGCTGCAGGTCGCGGCTCGCCTCGTAGATCTCGAGCGTCGGGTTCCATGCCACGCCACCCTTCACCATCGCCTGGAGCACGCTCTGCAGGCGCGTCGGGTCGGCTTCACGCCACAGTCGCCCCGCGTAGCGGAAGCGCATCCCCTCGTCGGCATAGTTGAAGTTGGACGGGAAGCCCTGCACGCCATCGACGATCGCCGCATCGGGCACACCGTACCAATGCTCGATGCTGGTGAGCCCGCCCGACGCGGCATCGAGTGCATTGGTCTCGTCCACCGCCATGTGATGCGCGGTGCGAAGCCCCTGCTTGCGCGCCTCGTCGAGGACGCCACCATACACGTCCTTGTCCATGCCGAACAGCTTGAGCCCGTCGACGCCCATCGCCTTGAGGTCGCGCACCCGCTGCCGCCCCTCCGCCTCGTTGCGCGGCACGGGCATGTAGGCATAGCGCGCGTACACGTAGAGCCGCGGGGCGGCCACCTGTCCGGCGGCACTGCGCTCGCGCAGTTGCAGCGTCTTGGCCGTCTCGCTCGAGACGTCGCGCACCGTCGTGACGCCCATGCCCAGCCACAGCTTGAGCTGATAGTCGAGCGGCTGCGGGATGCCCCCCCGTTCCTCCTGCACATGCCCATGCAGGTTGATGAGCCCGGGCATGACGTACTGGCCCGTCGCGTCGATCTCCACATCGGCCTGCGGACGACGCGCGGTCCCCGCCTTCACCGCCACCGGGTCGAGCGCGACGATGTCGACGATGCGATTGCCCTCGACCACGATGTCCTTCGGTCCCTCAGCCGGCGTGCCGTTCCCCTCGATCACCATCGCATTGCGAATGGCAAGGCGACGGGGGCGCACGCCATGCGTCGGCGCATTCCCCTGGCCGGCTGCCACGCCACTCAGGCCCGCGAGCGCGAGCAGCAGCGGCGCCAGGTGACGCGCGACCAGCGACGAACCACGACGCAGCAGGACCGGCATGGCCATCACTCCCATTCGATGGTGGCGGGGGGCTTGGAGCTGATGTCGTAGACGACGCGGTTCACGCCGTCGACTTCGTTGATGATGCGATTCGAGATGCGCGCCAGCACGTCGTGCGGGAACGCGAACCAGTCCGCGGTCATGCCGTCGGTGCTCGTGACGGCCCGCAGCGCGATGACGTGCTCGTAGGTGCGGCCATCTCCCATCACACCGACGCTGCGCACCGGCAGGAACACGGCGAACGCCTGCCAGATGTCCGGGTACAGCCCCGCGGCGCGGATCTCCTCGAGATAGATCGCATCGGCGCGCCGCAGGATGTCGAGCGCGTGTGGCGTGACCTCGCCCAGGACGCGAATCGCCAGCCCGGGGCCGGGGAACGGATGCCGACCGACCATCTCCTCGGGCAGCCCCAGTTCGCGCCCCACGTTGCGTACTTCGTCCTTGAACAGCTCGCGCAGCGGCTCGATGAGCCCGAACTTCATGTCCTTGGGCAGGCCACCGACGTTGTGGTGCGTCTTGATCGTCGCGCTCGGTCCGCCCTTGGCGCTCACCGACTCGATGACATCGGGGTACAGTGTCCCCTGCACCAGGAACGCCGCGTCCTTCCCGGCGTCGGCCGACGCGCTCTCGAAGACGCGGATGAAATGCTCACCGATGATCTTGCGCTTCCGCTCGGGTTCGCCGACACCGGCCAGCGCGGTGAGGAACCGCTCCTCCGCGCGCACGGTGATGAGACGGATGCCGAGATGCTCCCCCATGGTCCGCTCGACCTGCTCACGCTCATGGAGACGCAGCAGTCCGGTGTCGACGAAGATGCAGGTGAGTTGGTCGCCGATTGCGCGGTGCACCAGCGCGGCCGCAACGCTCGAGTCGACCCCACCCGACAGGCCGCAGATGACTTGCCGGTCGCCCACGAGGTTGCGGATACGCGCGACCTCCTGGTCGATGAAGTGCCCGGGCGTCCAGTCCGGCGTGCAGTGGCAGACGCCGAACAGGAAGTTCTGGATGATTTCGGCGCCGCGCGCGGTGTGATGCACTTCCGAGTGGAACTGGATGGCGTGAATGGGTCGCGTGGCGTGACGGAAGCCGGCGCACGTCGTGCCGCTGTGGGCCGTGGCCACGTACCCCGGTGGCACCTGCTCCACATGATCGCCATGACTCATCCACACCGTGGTGCGCTCCCCCGCACTGAAGCCCGCGAACAGCCCGGACGGTTCGTCCACGGTGACCTCCGCGCGGCCATACTCCCGACGTCCGCCACCCACCACCGCCCCGCCCTCGAGGTGCGCGATGAGCTGCATGCCGTAGCACACGCCCAGCAAAGGCGTGCCCAGCTCGAGCAGCTCACGCGCAACCGTCGGCGCACCGTCATCGGTCACCGAGCTCGGGCCACCGGAGAGGATGATGCCGGTCGGTTGCCACGCGCGGATCCAGTCGAGCGTCACCGTGGGCGGGTGGATCTCGGAGTACACCCGCGCCTCACGCACGCGTCGCGCGATGAGCTGCGTGAACTGCGACCCGCAGTCGAGAATCAGGATGCGGCTGGTCGTGGCATCGGCCATCACTGCTTCCACTCCGGTCCGGTCAGCTTCAGGAACTCGACCGCGTTCGTCGAGAAATCGAGGATCGCGCCCGTGGGCGCGCCATGCAGCCACCCGCATCCCTCGCCGGGATTCACCAGCATCGAGTCGCCGCGCGTCTTCATCTCCGGCACGTGCGTGAAGCCGTGGATGATCACCTGGTGCCCATCGATCGACCGCTGGTGCACGTCGGCGAGGTCGTGAATGAGCAGCACCGACTTGCCGCCGATCTCGAAACTGTGTGGCGACTCGAACAGCTCGGTCGCACCGAACCCGCTCTTCGCGGCGGCCTGCAACGCATCCCGGTCGCCGTCGTTGCGCCCGAACACCCCGAGCATGGGCAGCGAGAGGTCGTGGAACGGCTGGAGCGAGAACGGTGAACAGTGGTCGCCCGCGTGCATGACCAGCGAGACGCCTCCAGCCACCATCTGTTCGAGCAGGGCACGAATGGCCGGCACACGGTCGTGTGTGTCCGACAACAGTCCGATGCGCATCTAGGCAGTTCTCCAGTCCGGGTGGGGGCGCTCGAGGCGCACCAGGTCGTCGAGCGTCTCGCGATGTCGCACGACTGCATACCGATCGCCGTCGACCAGTACCTCGGCAGCACGCGGGCGCGAGTTGTAGTTGGATGCCATGCTGAAGCCGTACGCGCCCGCCGTGCGGAGCACGAGCAGGCCGCCCGCGGGCACATCGTCGACGCTGCGATCCTTGGCGAAGAAGTCCCCCGACTCGCAGATCGGCCCGACGATGTCGGCCGTGATGCGCGACGGCGCAGCCTCCACCGCTTCGATGGCGTGGTATGCCTGGTACAGCGACGGACGGATGAGGTCGTTCATGCCGGCGTCGGTGACGACGAAGTCCTTGCCGTTGGCATGCTTGCGGTACAGCACCGTCGTCAGGAGCACGCCTGCCTCGGCGACGAGGAATCGTCCGGGCTCGAGCACCAGCGCGAGCCTGGTCTCCGCCTGCGCCGCACGCACCAGCGCCGCGTAGTCCTCGACATCGGCATCGACATCGCCCGGCGCGTACGGGACGGAGAGTCCGCCGCCGACGTCCATGTAGCGGATGTCGTGCCCTGCCGCCCGGGCCACCCCCAGCAGGTGCACCAGCCGCGGCAGCGCATCGCGCAGCGGGTCCGCATTGCCGATCTGCGACCCGAGGTGCATCCCCAGGCCGCGCAGCGTCACGTGCGGCAGCGTCGTCGCGACCTCGATCAGGCGCGTCACATCGTCGCGCGGGATGCCGAACTTGCCGCCCTTCTCGCCGGTCTTGATGTAGGCGTGCGGCGTGTCGACCGTGACCTCGGGGTTCACCCGAATCGCAATGGGCGCCACCACGCCGCGCGACGCCGCCACGGCATCGATCGCCGTGAGCTCGGCCTCGGACTCCACGTTGATCAGCAGCACGCCGCCATCGAGCGCCTGGGCGATCTCGTCGGACGTCTTCCCGACCCCACTGAACACCACATCACGACCGCCGAAGCCGGCCTGCTGCGCGCGGTACAACTCGCCGCCCGAGACGATGTCCACGCCCGCGCCCAGCTCGCGCAACAGGGCCAGCACCGCGAGGTTCGAATTCGCCTTGACAGCAAAGTGGATGCGATGCGGCACGTCCGCGAAGGCGCGGGCCAGTCGGGTATAGCGCGCACGGATCGTCGACGCCGCATAGACGTACGCCGGCGTCTGGACGGCGCCCGCGATCGTGGCGAGCGGTACGCCGTCGACATGCAGCGCGCCGCCCACGCGGTGGAACCCCTCCGGCGCCTCGGAGGGGTCCGCAGCGCTCCCGCTCAGTACGCCCGCGCCCACACGACCTCGTACTTGGCCGGCTCGCCGGTCACCATGCACGTCGTCGGTGCCGTGGGCGAACGAAACTCGGGATCGGGGATGCAGCGGATCGTGGCCTTCGTCTCCTCCTTCACCCGCGCCTCCACGGCCGGATCACCGTTCCAGCCGGCGTACACGAATGCGCCCGGTCCCTCCATCACTTCCTTGAACTGCTCGTACGAAATGCGCTCCCGGATGCTGTTGGCCTCGAGACGCGCGCGCGCCGCGGCCAGCATGTCGGCCTGGATCTGCTCGAGGATCACCGGCAACTCGGAGCGCAGTGCGTCGAACGCGATCGGTCGCTTCTCACGCGTGTCGCGACGCACCAGCAGGCCACTCTGCTGCGCGAGGTCGCGCGGACCGATCTCGATGCGGAGCGGAATGCCGCGCAGCTCCCAGTGGTAGTACTTCGCACCCGGCTTGATGCCGACCCGGTCGTCCACGTGCACGCGAATGCGCTCATGGTCGGGGCGCTTGAAGCTCCCCAGCTCCTCGGCGATGCGCTTCGCCGCCTCGACGGTGGCGGCACGCTCCTCGTCCGTCTTCCAGATGGGCACGATGACCACCTGGATGGGGGCGAGGCGCGGCGGCAACCGCAGCCCCGCGTCGTCGCCGTGCGTCATCACCAGGCCGCCGATCATGCGCGTCGACACGCCCCACGACGTGTTCCAGGCATGATCCATCTGCCCGGATTCGTTCTGGAAGGTCAGGTCGAACGCCTTGGCGAAGTTCTGGCCAAGGTTGTGCGATGTGCCGGCCTGCAGGGCCTTGTTGTCCTGCATCATCGCCTCGGTGCAGTACGTGCGGAGCGCGCCGGCGAACTTCTCGGCGTCGGTCTTCTGCCCGGTGATCACGGGCATCGCCATGTACTCTTCCATGAACGTGCGGTAGACGCCGAGCATCTTGCGCGTCTCGGTCTCCGCCTCATCGTGCGTCGCGTGCGCGGTGTGCCCCTCCTGCCAGAGGAACTCCATCGTGCGCAGGAAGAGGCGGGTCCGCATCTCCCAGCGCACCACGTTCGCCCACTGGTTGTACAGCAACGGCAGGTCGCGGTAGCTCTGCACCCACTTCGCGAACATCGAATAGATGATCGTCTCCGACGTGGGGCGCACGACCAGCCGTTCCTCGAGCTGCTTCCCACCCCCATGTGTGACCACCGCGCACTCGGGCGCGAAGCCCTCCACATGTTCCGCTTCCTTCGACAGGAAGCTCTCCGGGATGAAGAGCGGGAAGTAGGCGTTCTGGTGCCCCGTCGCCTTGAACATGTCGTCGAGCGCCCGCTGCATGCGCTCCCAGATGCCGTACCCGAGCGGCCGGATGACCATGCAGCCGCGCACCGGCGAGTAGTCCGCGAGTTCGGCACGCAGCACCAACTCGTTGTACCAGTCGCTGAAGTTGTCGGCGCGGGTGGTCAGCTTCTTGTCGTCGCTCATCGATCGGACTCACGGGCTGCAGTGACTGCCGCCACGAGCGACGGCAGGGTGGTGAAGGACTGGTCGTCGTGACCGGTGCGCCGAAGGCGCCATGGCGAGTCGGTGTGTGCCGGGTCGACGATGACGAACGCGCCCGCGCCGGCCTTGCGACCGGCCTCGAGCTGCTTGTCGAGCTTCTGCGGGCGCAGCGCATACTCGACCGTGGCACCCGACGCGCGCAGCGCCGTGGCCGTCTGCAGCAGCGCCTGCGGCGCGTCAGGCGTGTCGGGCGCCTGCGCGATCCAGACGCCCACGGACGGCGTGGCCGCCGGCATGAGGCCGCGCGCGCGCAACAACTCGCCGAGCACGACGTCGCCCATCCCGAAACCCAGCGCGGGCAGATCGACGCCGCCGAGCGCCCCGAGCAGGTTGTCGTAGCGCCCGCCGCCACAGATGGCGCGGAACTCGCCAACGTTGTCGAACAGCTCGAACACGATGCCGGTGTAGTACGCCAGCCCGCGCACGATGGTGAGGTCCACCTTCACCCACGCGCCGACGCCCAACGCCTCGAGGTGCGCGACGTAGGCCGCGAAACGCGCCACGGCCTCGCCGGCACTGGCCGATGTGCCGTAGCGCGCCTGCAGCGCGGCGAGGTCGAGCGCGCCGAAGCCCAGAACGGTCTCCTGCGTGGCGCCGTCGAGTCCGGCCGCCGCCAGCGCGTCCGCCGACACCTCACGCGGCTGTCGCTCGAGCTTGTCGAGGACGGCATACACCGCCGGCCACGCGGCCTCGGGGATCGCATGATGCGCAAGCAGCCCATTCAACAGGCGCCGGTCGCTCACGCGTGCGCGCACGTCCTGCGAGGTGAGGCCCAGCTCGCGCATGATGTCGATCGCGACCGACAACAGCTCCGCGTCCGCCAGCACGTCCGTCTCGCCCACCAGGTCGACGTTGAGCTGGTAGTGCTCACGCAAGCGTCCCTTCTGCGTGCGCTCGTAGCGGAACAGCTGGGGAATCGAGAACCACCGCACCGGCTTGCGCAGCGCCTGTGCCTTCGCGGCGACCATCCGCGCAAACGTCGGCGTCATCTCGGGCCGCAGGGCGACCGCGCGATCACCCTTGTCGGTGAAGTTGTAGAGCTGGCCGACGATCTCGTCGCCGCTCTTCTGCGTGTAGAGTTCGAGCGGTTCGAGCGGCGGCCCATCATACTCCTGAAATGCGTAGCGCCGCACGACGCGGCGCCAGGAGTCGAAGATGTGGGCTCGCTCGGCCAGGGCGTCTGGATAGAAATCTCGGAATCCCGGGAGCGGCTTGGGCGACATCCGTCAAAGTTACCGGGCGAGCGGATGCACCTGCAACCGCTCCATCGCATCGCCCACCGTGTGAAACGACCCGGTCACCAGCACGGTCGCCGCGTCCGTGCGCGCGCTCGAGAGCGCCATCCCGAAGTCATCGACGCGATCCACCGGAAGGCCGACGCCCGCGGCCCAGGACACGACGTCGTCCAGGTCCCACATGCGACTGGCCGGCGCCGTGGGCGCCATGGTCACCACGATGCGCTGCGCCGCCGTCGCCACGACCTGCAGGATGCCGCGCCAGTCCTTGTCCCGCAGGACGCACACGACCGCCGTGAGGGGTCGCGGGACTCCCACCGCGAGCAGGTTGGCCACCACGGTCGCCGCACCATCGGCATTGTGCGCGACATCGAACAGCCAGGGGGGCGAGCGATGGAACCGACCGGCCAGCCGCACCCCCGCCAGCAGCGACTCCGCGCGCGACTCAATCGCCGCCCAGCGCCCGCCTGCGCCGCGAAGCGCCGCGAGAGCCGCCGCCGTATTGTCGGCCTGAAACTCCCCCACGAGCGGCGTGGTCAGGCGACGCGTGCTCCCCGCCGTCTCGAGCGTGAAGCTCGTCCCGCTGGCGTGCACCGACACGTCGCGTACCTGCCAGTCGCGGCCCGTGGCGAGGATGGGACCGGCGCCGACCGCCGCCGCCCGCTCCAGCAGGAGGTCGCGAATGGCCGGACGGGTCTCCCCGACCACCGCTGCGGCTCCCGCCTTGTAGATGCCAGCCTTCTCGCCGGCGATCGCCTCGAGCGTCTCTCCCAGGTACTCCATGTGGTCGAAGCCGATCTGTGTGACGACCGCAGCGAGCGGTTGCACCAGGTTCGTCGCGTCGAGCCGCCCGCCCATCCCCACTTCAACCACCGCCACGTCCACCGCGGCGCTCGCGAAGTGGTCGAAGGCCATCGCGGTCGTCGACTCGAAGAACGTCGCGCCCAGCTCCGCCAGCATCGTCTCGTGCGCGCTCAACCAGGTGGTGATGGCCTCGTGCGGCATGGCCACCCCGTCGACGACGATGCGCTCGGCAAAGTCCACCAGATGCGGTGAGGTGTAGCGCCCGACCCGCAGGCCGGCGCCACGCAGCAACGCGTCGAGCGTCGCGACGGTGCTTCCCTTGCCATTCGTGCCGGCGACATGGAACACCGGATAGGCGCGGTGCGGCGCGCCGAGGCGCTCGAGCAGCGTGCCCATGCGCTCGAGCCCGAGCCGCCAGGCCCCACCGGTCCGCGCGAACAGCCGCTGCAGCGCCGGGTGGTAGGTCGCGTCACTGCCCACCCCCGACGGGTCGGCCGGTGTCGCCGCGGCCGATGCGACGGCCAGCGGCGGGGGATCGAGCGGATGACGACTCAGGTGTCCTGCTGCGCGTGGCCGGCGGCGGCCGGACGACCCGTCATGTGGCGCAGCAGCCGCGACAGCGTCGCCCGCAGCTCCTTCCGGTGCACCACACGATCCACCATCCCCTTCTCCAGCAGGAACTCCGCAGTCTGGAAGCCCTCCGGGAGGTCCTGCCCGAGCGTCTGCTTGATGACCCGCGGACCCGCAAAGCCGATCACCGCGCCCGGCTCGGCGAGGATCGCGTCACCCAGCATCGCGTAGCTCGCGCTCACGCCACCCGTCGTCGGATTCGTGAGCACGGAGATGTACGGAATGCGACGCTCGGCGAGCTGCGACAGCACCGCCGACGCCTTCGCCATCTGCATGAGCGAGAGGATCCCCTCCTGCATGCGCGCACCGCCCGACGACGACACCAGCACCAGCGGGTGCTTCTTCTCGAGCGACCGCTGCCCGAGACGTGCGATCTTTTCGCCCACGACCGAGCCCATCGACCCGCCCATGAAGGCGAAGTCCATGACCCCTACCCCGACGGGCATGCCCTCGAGCTGTCCGGTCGCCGTGAGGATCGCGTCCTGGTCACCCGCATTGGCGAGCGCCTTCTTGAGGCGCGCCGGATAGTCCGGGAAGCGAAGGGGGTCGACGGACTTGAGCTCGCCGCCGACCTCCACGAGCGTCCCCTCGTCGAGGATGACGTTCGCGAAGTCCCACGCGCGCAGCCGCCGGTGAAAGTCACACGACGGACACACGTTGAGGTTCCGCAGGAACTTGTCGCGGATGTCCGTGTGATCGCAGGCCTCGCACTTCTCCCACGTGTCGGGGGGAATCTCGAGCCGCTCCCGACGTGGCTGGCGGGGCTTCTTCTCCTTCCGGAACCATGCCATAGACGGGGTAAGATCGGGGGACGGAGCGAGCCAGTCTAGGCCTTGCGCCGGCGATCGGCGGCCCTCCGGGAGCCGCTGCGGGACGACTACAGGCCGAGCGCGTCGGCCTGGCCGCGCCCTTCGGCCGAGATGCGGAGCAGCACCGCCACGGCCAGCCACGAGACGAGCAGGAACGACCCGCCATAGCTGAAGAACGGCAGCGGGATGCCGGTCACCGGCATGAGGCCCAGCGTCATGCCGACGTTCACCAGCACGTGCACCAGCCACGCGGCCACCAGCCCGAACGCCACAAGGCTGGGGAAGGCGTCCGGCGCCCGCGACGCCACGCGCGTACTGCGCAGGAGGAGCGCCAGGAAGAGCGACAGGGCCACGCCGACCCCGATGAACCCGAGCTCCTCACCGACCACCGAGAAGATGAAGTCGGTGTGACGCTCCGGCACGTAGCCCAGCCGCTTCTGCGCGCCGTGCGTGAACCCCTGGCCGAACAGGCCGCCCGACCCGATCGCCACCTTGCTCTGCGTGACGTGGTAGCCGCTGTTCTGCGGATCGATGCTGGGGTCGAGGAAGACCAGCAGGCGCTTGCGCTGATACGGTTTGAGCCCGTCCCAGAGGATCGGGGCGACAACCCCCGTGACCACATTCGCCACCACCACCACCACGCCCTCGGTGAGGTAGGGGCGATACCACAGCACCAACGCCACGAGGACCAGGAACCACGCGCCCCACACCCCGGTGCTGAACGCGAGGATGAGGCTGATACCGGGGCTCGCGAGCATGAGCAGCAGCGGCCACTGCACGCCGGCCCAGAACAGCATCGCAAAGCAGATGCCGATGAACACCATGCCGGTGCCGAGGTCCGGTTGCTTCATCACCAGCAGCCACGGCACACCCACCACGAGCAGCGGCTTCCACAGGTCCACCAGCGACCGGGCCTCGTCGCGCTGCGCCGCCAGCACCTTCGCGAGCATGAGGGTCGTGGCGATCTTCGCGAGCTCCGCGGGCTGCCCGATGCGCACGCCGCCGATGGCGATCCATCCCTTGACGCTCGCGGCAGTGCCGGCCCCCGTGCCGATGAACAGCACCAGCACGAGCAGCGCGACGCTCAACGCGTAGAGCGGCCACGCGCACCACTCGATCAGGCGCACCGACGAGCGTGTCACGATCCACGTCGTCAGCATCGCGGCGCCGAACCAGCCCAGTTGGCGCTCCCAGGCATGCGTCACCGCGCGCGAGGGCGCGTCGACCTGGCCGGCCGAGTAGACCATCGCGATCCCGAACGCCGTGAGCAGCAGCGCCACGATCAGCAGCGGCAGGTCGATGCTCTGGCGCCGGAGGACTCCGGTATTGGCGAGCGGCAGCATGCGATCGCCTCAGTCGTTGGTGACGGCTGACATCGTGAGCCGCTGCTTGAGGTAGCGCTCCATCAGCTTCGTGGCGACACGCGCCGCCGCCGACCCGTGCAAGCCTTCCTCGACCACGATCGCCAGTACGATGCGTGGCGCATCGGCGGGCGCATATCCCACGAACCAGGCGAAGTCCTTGAGCGGCGGCACCTGCGCCGTTCCGGTCTTGCCGGCAATCGTCAGGCCCTGGATCTGCGCCCCTGCCGCCGTACCGCGCGACACCACGTCGGCCAGCGCGAGCTGGATGCCCTGCAACTGCTCGGGCGTGATGCCGAGGATGTCCTTCCGCTCGGGTGCACGCGCAACGATCTGCGGCGTCGCGGCCGCGCCGTCGGTGGCGAGCGCCGTGTAGAAGCGCGCCATGTTGAGCGGCGTCTGTGCATTGTTCGCCTGCCCGATGGCGAGGCTCAGCACCACCGACTTGTTCCAGCCGCGCGGGCCGTACGTCTTGTCGAAGTACGACGTGTTCTCCGGCCAGCGCGAGCGCACCTCGTTCGGCAGGTCGATGCCGGTCCGCTCACGAAAGCCCAGCGAGACGCCACCGGCCAGCATGCGCTCCAGCCCGATGCGCAAACCGAGCTGATAGAAGTACACGTCGCACGACTTCGCGATGGCCTGCGCCAGGGTGATGTCGCCGTGCCCCTTCTTGTCCCAGCACTTGAACACGCGCCCGTAGTAGTAGCCGCCCGTGCACGGCGTGGGCATGCGCGTCTCCATCGTCACGAGCCCGAGCTGCATGCCGAGCACCGCCGTGGCCAGCTTGAACGTCGAGGCGGGCGGATAGATCCCCTGCAGCGCCCGGTTGAGCATGGGCGTGTGCACGTCGGTGTTGAGGGAGTCGAAGTACGCGCGCGGCACGCCACCGATGAAGCGGTTGATGTCGTACGCCGGTGCGCTGTACAGCGCGAGCACCCCACCCGTCCGCGGCTCGAGCGCCACCACCGCGCCGCGCAGCGAGTCGCCGAAATACTCGTGCGCGTAACGCTGCAGGTCGAGGTCGATGTTGGTGCGCAACGGAGGCGGCGCCTCGGGCTGCTCCTCCTCACGCACGCCGTTGTCGCGCACCACCCGGTTGCGGGCATCGACCTCGACGAAGCGACGCCCTTCCCGCCCGCGTAGCTGGTCCTCGTAGGCGAGCTCGATACCGGCCTTCCCCACCTGCTGCCCCGCCTTGTACCCCTCGAAGCGCGGCTTCGTCAGCTCCTCTTCCGACACTTCGCCGGTGTAGCCCATGAGTGCGGCGACCGCGCGCGCGTCGGGGTAGTAGCGCTTGGGTGCACTCTGGATGATCAGGCCGGGAAACTCGACGCGCCGTTCCTCCAGGATCGACACGACCTCGAACGACGCATCCGTGAAGATCTCGGCCGGCCGCGTGGGCGCGCGACGGAACCGCCGCACCACCTGCTCCTGGTCGAGACTGTCGAGCGGTACGATGCGCGCCAGCGCCTTGAGCGTGACCCGCAGGGAATCGGTCGTCGGCGTGATCACCGAGACCTTGTAGCCCGGCAGGTTCTCCGCGAGGATCGCGCCGTTCCGATCGTAGATGATGCCGCGCGCGCCAGGGAGCGGCACCTCACGCAACCGGTTCGTCTCGGCCTGCAGGCGGTACTCCGCATTCTGCAGCACCTGCGCGCGAAAGAACCCGCCACCGAGGCCGGCAAACACCAGCGCGATGATGCCGCGCGCCACGCGCGCGCGACGCTGCACGGTGTTGGGATGCAGCGCCATGGCTCAGCTGCCCTTCGCGCGGAAGAGCGGACGGAACAGCGTGAGCAGCACCACGCCGGCCACCCCGGTCGCAAGCGCCGACAGCGGTGCCCACACGCCGAGGGTCATCAGCAACGAACCACCGATCGTCGCGCCGGTCATGAGCGTGTACGCCACATCGAAGGCGAAGCGGCCGCCGATGAGCAACAGCGCGGTGAGGCCCAGGTTGTCGCCGAAGAACGCCGCGCGCAGCCACGAGGCCCCCACGCCGATGAGCGTGAGGATCAGCATCGCGGCCCCGAAGTGTGCTGGCGCCAGCGCGTCGATGACGACGCCAAGCGCCAGGCCGGTCAACGCGGCCAGCCCCGGACGCATCCGCACCGCCGCGAACAGCAACGCGATCACGATGAAGTCGACGCGCACCGGGCCGCCGAGCAGCGGTGCGACTGCGAACTGCGCCAGCACCAGCAACAGGAAGCCGATGGTGCCCAGGAAGGCACCACCGCCACGCGTGTCCGCCGGCATCGACGCGCGCCTCACGGGCGCCCCCCGACTGGAGGCGGACCGACGCGCGCCGGCGGCGGACCAACGCGCGCCGCTGGCGGCGTGCGGCCGCTGTCCGGCTTGGCGCCCGGACGCGAGGGCGTGGTGCCGGGGGGCACAACCGGGGGATTCGCGACCCCCGGCGTGATCGGTCGGCCGAGACTGTCCACCGGGACAGTGTCGAGCGCCGCCCGTCGCGCCGCCAACTCGTCGAGTGCGGCCGCCTTCGCGAGTGAGTCGCCTGCTGCGGCCAGCGCCCGCGCCGCGCTGTCCGCCGCCAGCACGGTCGTCCAGACCCCGTTCACGCCGCGCTGCGCGCGCGACGGCAGCAAGACGAGCACAGGACCCGTCGCGTCAGGGAGCACCGCGGGCTTGATGAGGTACGTGCGCGCCCACTTCTCCGGCGTCACGAGCTCCCCCATCACCGTGCCGATGGGAATGCCCCGCGGATAGGTCGCGCCGAGCCCCGAGCTCACGATGAGCGCACCGGTGTCGAGCCGCGCACGAAAGGGCACCCCGCGCATCTCGAGCAACCAGCGCTCCGCACCGCGTCCGAGATGCGGCTTGACGATGCCGAACGCGCGCTGGTCGGCACTCATCGCGCTCACCGCGAAGTCGGGGTGCCCCCAGGTGATCGCGAAGCTCGTCGTCGCATCGGCGCTCTCGATCATCCCCAGCAATCCATCGGCCGTGACGACCGGCAGGAACGGCACCACGCCCACGTTGCGTCCCGCCGTGAGTCCCAGCGTGAACTCGTCGCCATTGCCGGTCGGCAACAGCTCTGCGGGCACGAAGCCATCCTGCAACCGTGCGCCCAGTCCCATGAGTCGGCGCAGGATCGCGTTCTCGTCGGCAATCGCGCGCACGGCGAGGGTGTCGGACACATGGCGGCCGCGCGCCTGCAGCACGGAGTCGCGCGACAGGACCACGGCGCGGATGGTGGCGGCACGCGACTCGATGCGAACCACGGGGGCGAGCACCGTGCGGCGCACCGCCTGCGCCAGGTCATTGCGGGTGGTGCGCGGGGCCAGAAGCGCGATGGCCGACAGCAGCAGGCAGCCGGCGGCCATCACGATGTCGAGACGACCTTCGCCGCGCGTGCGACGGGTCATCGGCGCCTCAGGTGGTCAGCACCGACCAGTACTTCTCCTCGTCGTCGAGGATCTTGCCGGTGCCGCGCACCACGCACGTGAGCGGATCCTCGTCGACATGGATCGGCAGGCCGGTCTCCTGCGACAGCAGCACGTCGAGGCCGCGAATGAGCGCGCCGCCGCCCGTCATCACGATGCCGCGATCGACGATGTCCGATGCGAGCTCGGGCGGGGTGATCTCGAGCGCGCGTCGCACTGCGTCGACGATCTGCTGCACCGGCTCCTGCACCGCTTCGCGAATCTCGCTCGAGTGCACGCGCACCGTCTTCGGGATCCCCGACACGAGGTCGCGACCCTTCACTTCCATCTCGCGCTCATCGCCCACGGGATACGCGGAGCCGATCTGGATCTTGATCTGCTCGGCCGTCGGTTCGCCGATGAGCAGGTTGTAGTTCTTGCGCATGAACTGCACGATGCTGATGTCGAGCTCATCGCCGCCCGTGCGGATGCTCGTGTCGCTCACGATGCCACTGAGCGCGATCACGGCGATCTCCGTCGTGCCGCCACCGATGTCGATCACCATGTTGCCCGTCGGGGACTCGACCGGCAGGCCGACACCGATCGCCGCGGCCATCGGCTCCGTCACCATGAACACTTCCTTCGCGCCGGCGCCAAGCGCGGAATCGCGCACCGCACGCTTCTCCACCTCGGTGATCCCGGACGGCACACACACGACCACGCGCGGCTTCACCTTGAAGACGTGCTTGTCGATGACGAGCGTGAGGAAGTAGCGCAGCATGCGTTCCGTCACGTCGAAGTCCGCGATCACGCCATCCTTCATCGGGCGCACCGCCATGATGCCATCGGGCGTGCGCCCGAGCATGCGCTTCGCCTCGAGCCCCACACCCTTGATCTTCTTCGTCTCGCGATCGAGCGCGACGACAGACGGCTCGTTCAGGACGATGCCTTCGCCCTTCACGTAGATGAGTGTATTGGCGGTGCCAAGGTCGACGGCGATGGCATTCGCCGGGAACAACGAGTTCGCCTTCTTGAAGGGCCAGAACATCCAGGACTATCGGGGCGGCACTTCGCGAGGAGCGAAGGCCTGATGGGAGGTCGACGGGCGCGTCTTGGTAACCTACCGGTGCGCGTGAGTGCGGACAAGCTGTTGTCCCTGCGTGACCTAGACCACTCACCACGCCCCGTGGCCGGAACGCCGGAGGGCCACCGGGATCTGCTCCCGATGGCCCTCTGCGCTGTTGCCGACGCGCGCCGCGACGGTCAGCCGACGAAGCTCGCCGGCGCCGTCATCGGCATCCCGAACGCATCGGCCACACCCTGATACGTGACCTGCCCGGCGCTCATGTTCAGCCCCTTGAGCAGCGCGCCATTGTCCGCCAGCGCCTGCTTCCAGCCCTTGTTGGCGAGCTGCAAGGTGTACGGCAGCGTCGCGTTCGTGAGGGCCAGCGTGGAGGTGCGCGGCACGGCGCCCGGCATGTTCGCCACGCCGTAGTGGATGATGCCATCCACCGTGTACGTCGGATTCTCGTGCGTCGTCGGCTTGATGGTCTCGACGCACCCACCCTGATCGACGGCCACGTCGACGATCACCGCGCCCGGACGCATCCGCGCGAGGTCGGCCCGGCGCACCAGCTTCGGCGCCTTGGCACCCGGGATCAGCACGCCGCCGATGACGAGATCGCAGGTGCTGATCTGCTCGAGGATGTTGTGCCGGTTCGAGTGAATGAGCTGCACGTTCGCCGCCATCACGTCGCTCAGGTACCGCAGGCGCTCGAGCGACAGGTCGAGGACGACGACCTTGGCACCCAGCCCGGCCGCCATCTTCGCCGCGTTCACGCCCACCACGCCGCCGCCCAGGATGACCACCTTGGCCGGCGCCACGCCCGGCACGCCACCCAGCAGCACGCCACGGCCGCCGTACAGCTTCTCGAGGTACTTGGCCCCCTCCTGCACCGCCATGCGACCGGCCACCTCCGACATCGGCGTCAGCAGCGGCAGCTCGCGCGTCGGCAGCTCCACCGTCTCGTACGCGATGCATGTCGCGCCGCTCGCGAGGTGCGCCCGGGTGAGCTCCTCGTCGGCCGCAAAATGGAAGTACGTGAACAGCGTCAGGTCACGGCGGAGGTACTGCCACTCCGCCTTGATGGGCTCCTTCACCTTGAGCAGGAGCTCGGCCTTGCCCCAGGCCGTGGCCGCGTCCGGGACGATCTGTGCCCCAACGCCAACGTACGCCTCGTCCTCGAATCCGCTGCCGATACCGGCCCCGGTCTCTACGAACACCTCATGGCCCGCGGACACCAGTGCCTCGGCGCCGGCCGGCACCAGGGCAACGCGGTTCTCATTCGTCTTGATCTCTTTCGGTACGCCGATGCGCATGGTCGACTCTGGAAAGGGGAGTTCGTCAGCGGACGGCCTTGGGGCCGTGACTGACGAGAATCTGTCGGTCCGGATCGAAAAACTCGCGCGCCACCTCCAGCACCTCGTCGGCGGTGATCGCGTCGACGAGCGCCATCAGCTCGTCGATGGAACGGTACGGCTCGTTGTACAGCGCCGTCGAAGCTGCACGATACATCCGCGACGACACGCCTTCCATGGACAGCACCAACTGCCCGCGCAGCTGCCGCTTGCCCGCCTCCAGCTCCTCCGCGGACAACCCGAGCTCGGCCATGCCCCCCAGCACCGCCCGGACCGCATCGACCGCCGCCTGCGCACTCTCAGGCGCGCTCGCGAGGTACACGCCGTGGGTCCCGGTGTCGGCGTACGCGCTGGAAAAGGTGTGCACGCTGTATGCGAGCCCCAACTCCTCGCGGACACGCTGGAACAGTCGCGAGCTCATCCCGCCGCCCAGCAGCATGTCCACGAGCGCGAAGGCCCAGCGTCGCGGGTCACCGTGGGCCAGCCCCGCCCCACCCAGCACCACGTGCGTCTGGCCGATGTCGCGCCGGGTGACGTGCTCGGCGTGCGGGCCGGCGGCCTCGACGGGGTCGAGCGCGAAGGGCGTCATGTCCCCACGCGGCACGTCCATCCAGCCCGCCTGTTCGAGCGCCGCGAGGAGCTGGTCATGCGACACGCGTCCCGATGCCGCGACCACCAGTCGGCCGGGGTGATAGGCGCGGGAGTGCAACGACCGCAACTGCGGCACGTCCAGCGCCTGCACCGTGTCGCGCGTGCCCAGGATCGCGAAGCCGTGCGGATGGTCGCCCCACACCGCCCGATTGTGCACGTCGAAGATGATGTCGTCGGGGGTGTCCTCGACCATGCTGATCTCCTCGAGGATCACCTTGCGTTCGAGGGCGAGATCATCATCGCGCAGCAACGGCTCGAACAGCAACTCCCCGATGACCTGCACCGCCTCGCCGAGATGCTCATCGAGCACGCGCGCCTGGAACGAGGTGTGCTCCCGCTCGGTGTACGCGTCGAGCGAGCCGCCAAGCGTCTCCAGCGACAGCGCGATCTGCTGCGCCGACCGCCGCTGGGTGCCCTTGAACACCATGTGCTCGAGGAAATGGGACACCCCCATCTCCTCGGGCTGCTCATGCAGCGTCGCCGCGCGCACCCACGCCCCGAAAGCGACCGACCGCGCTCCCGGAACGGCTTCCGAGAGCACGGTCAGTCCATTGGGCAGGTCCGTGCGATGCAACGTGGGCGGGACGACCCGCAACGCCTCAGCGCCGATCGCGGCCACCGCCGTTCCGCCCGCCGCGTCCACCACGATCGCCACGGTCGCCGCGATCGCCACGGTCACCGTCTTCACGACGCGGGCGCTCGGGCTCGTCGGGCATGCCTTCCGGCTTCGGCAGCAGCGCCTTCATGCTGAGGCGCAGGCGGCCACGCTCGTCGCGATCGACGAGCTTGACCGTCACGCGATCGCCCTTCTTGCACACGTCCTCAGGCTTCTCGACACGCTCCCACTTCATCTCCGAGACGTGCAGCAGCGCTTCGGTGCCGGGCATGATCTCGACGAACGCGCCGAAGGCCGTCACGGTCTTCACCGTGCCTTCGTAGGTCTCGCCCACCACCGGCTCCGCCGTGATGGCCATGACCATCTGGCGCGCGCGCTCCATGCTCTCGCCGCCCACCGCCGCGATCGTCACGGTGCCGTCGTCGTCCACCGACAGCTCGGCACCCGTCTCTTCCTGGATGCCGCGGATGTTCTTGCCCTTCGGTCCGATCAGCTCACCGATCTTGTCGACCGGGATCTGCACCGTCACGATGCGCGGCGCGTACTTCGACAGGTCGCCGCGCGGCTGCGCGAGCGCCTTGTCCATCTCGCCGAGAATGTGCAGGCGGCCATCCTTCGCCTGCGCGAGCGCCTCTTCCATGATCTTCAGCGACAGCCCTTCGATCTTGATGTCCATCTGGATCGAGGTGATGCCGTCCTTCGTGCCCGCGACCTTGAAGTCCATGTCGCCGAGGTGATCCTCGGTGCCGAGGATGTCGGTGAGGATCGCGTACTTCTTGCCTTCCATGATGAGTCCCATCGCCACGCCGGCGACGGCCGCCTTCATCGGCACACCCGCGTCGAACAGCGACAGCGAACCGCCGCACACCGACGCCATCGACGACGAACCGTTCGACTCCAGCACGTCGGAGACGATGCGGATCGTGTAGGGGAAATCGGCGAAGTCGGGAAGGACGCCCTGCAGCGCACGCTCGGCCAGGTTGCCATGGCCGATCTCGCGACGGCTGGTGCCGCGCATCGGACGCACTTCACCCGTCGAGAACGGCGGGAAGTTGTAGTGCAGCATGAACGAGCGCGTGACCTCACCCGCCTCCTTGATGGAGTCGAGGCGCTGCGCGTCCTTGGCGGTGCCGAGCGTCGCGGCGACGAGCGCCTGCGTCTGCCCACGCGTGAAGAGCGCCGAACCGTGCGCACGCGGCAGCACGCTCGTGTCGATGCTGATGGCGCGCACTTCGGTGGGCAGGCGGCCATCGACGCGCTTGCCGGTGTCGAGCACCTGCGCCCGCAGCTCGTGATACTCGACGTCGCCGAGGATCGTGTGGATGTCCTTCGCGTTGTCCGGGAACTCCGCGAGCAGCCCTTCCGCCAGCTCCTTCTTCGTGCGCTCGACGGCTTCGATGCGCGTGTGCTTGTCCTTCTGGTTCAGCGCCTCACGGATGCGCCCCGAGGCGAGCTCCTTGACCTTGGTCGCGACACCTTCGGGCGACTCGGCCTTGGTCCACGACATCTTCGGCTGCGCGACCTTGGGCAGCAGCTCGTTCTGCATCGCGATGAGCTCGCGGATGCCGTCGTGCGACAGGCGCAGTGACTCGAGCACGTCCTCTTCGCTCACCTCGAGCGCGCCACCCTCGACCATCACGATCGAGTCCTTCGAGCCCGCGACCACCAGCTCCATGTCGGAGAAGGCGAGCTGCTGGAAGGTGGGGTTGAGCACCCAGTGTCCCTGCACGCGACCCACGCGCACGCCGGCAATCGGGCCGAGGAAGGGAATCTTGGAGGCGTTCAGCGCGAACGACGCAGCCACCAGGGCGAGCACGTCGGCGTCGTTCTCCTGGTCGGCGGAGATGACGTAGATGAAGACCTGGACTTCGTTCTTGAAGCCCTCGGGGAAGAGCGGACGGATCGACCGGTCGATGATGCGCGCGGCCAGGATCTCGTGATCGTGCGGACGCCCTTCCCGCTTGATGAACCCGCCGGGGATCTTGCCCGCCGCGTAGGTCTTCTCCTTGTACTCGACCGTGAGCGGGAAGAAGGGCAGCGGGCTCTGGTTCTCGCTCACCGTGACGGCGGCAAGGACCATGGTCTCGCCGAACTGGACGACGGCGGACCCCGCCGCCTGCTTGGCCATGCGCCCGGTCTCGATGACCAGGGGACGGCCGGCGAAGGTACGCTCGATTCGATGCATCATCTGCTGTTAAGCCTCATGAGAACGCAAATCGCGCGGGAGGCAACCATTGCCCCCGCGCGACGACGTGACGGAATCCGGCTCAGTACCGGAGACCAAGGTCCTGGACAAGCGCGCGATACTGCGCCACATCGGTACGCTTGAGGTACCGGAGCAGCCGCTTGCGCCTGCCGATCATCTTGTCGAGACCGCGCTGACCGTGATGATCCTTCTTGTGCGCGCGGAAATGGTTGGTCAGATAGCGAATCCGTTCCGTCAGGATTGCAACCTGAACGCGGGTAGAACCGGAGTCCTCGTCGTGAGCCCGGAACTTCTCGATCGTGGGAGCCTTGTCGAACGCCATCGTCGTAGTATTCTCAGCCGTCTTCAGCGCGTCGTGCGCAGCCGCGACGATCGCAGCCTCTGTGCGCGCATTTGCAGGTAGCATGGTAACTTACCCGCATCGCCCCGCGCTGTAAAGGACCCTCCGACTCGAACCCGCCGCGTGCCCGATCGCCTTCTGGGACGTACCCTCGGCAAGTACCGGGTCACACGCCTCCTGGGCATCGGAGGCTTCGCCTGGGTCTACGAAGCCGTCGATACCGACCTCGAGCTCCCCGTCGCGCTCAAGGTGCTCCGCCCGGATGTGGCCGAGCTCCCGGACGCCCTCGCGCGCTTTCGCCGCGAGGCCACCACCGCCGCCCGACTCCGGCACCCCCGCATCGTCACCGTTCGCGATATCGCCTCCGCCGACGGGTACACCTGGGTCGCGATGGATCTCCACCGCCAGTCGCTCGCCGGGCTCCTCGCCCACGCACCGCAACTGGCCGAGTCCGCCTGCATTCGCCTCGGCATCGGGGTGGCCGAGGCACTCGCGTGTGCCCACGCCAACGGCGTAGTCCACCGCGACATCAAGCCCGACAATATCCTGCTCGACGAGCAGGGCGAGGCGGTGGTCGCCGACTTCGGTCTGGCCCGCGCCTTCTCCGGCGGCACCGCGCTGTCCAGCACCGGTCAGGTGCTGGGCACGCCGCAGTACTTCAGCCCGGAGCAGGCGCGAGGGCTCGAGCTCGACGGTCGCAGCGACCTCTACGCACTGGGCGTGATGCTCTACCGCTGTGCGACAGGGCGCGTCCCGTTTGAAGCGTCCGACTGGTACGCCATTGCACGCCAGCACATCGAGGTCGCCCCGCCGTCGCCGCGCACGCTGCAGCCGTCCATCTCGCCCGACTTCGAAGCCGTCATCCTCCGCCTCCTCGCCAAGTCCCCCGACGACAGGCCCGCCACCGGCGACATCGTCGCCGACATGCTCTCGGCACTCCCCGCGGCACCCACACTGGCGGCGCGAAAGCTCACACCCGTCACCTTGTCCGGTGTGACGCTGGTGGCTCCGCTCCCGGCGCTCAGCACGTCGCCCACGATGGCGGCGCCCGCGCCGGCGGCTGCCGCAGCCATTGCAGATGCTGCGCCGCCGTCGGCCGAGGCCGCGGGCAGCACGGCCGCGGCCACGGCGCCCCGACGGGCCCCGGCGCGCCGCGTACCGCTCGCCCTCGTGGGCGGTGGTGTGGTGGTGGCGGCGCTGGCCTGGTGGCTGGGGCCGTGGCGCACGCCACCCGCAGTCGAGCCCACCGCACCGCCTGTCGTGGTGGCCAGCTCGAGCGACACAGCGGTTGCCGTCGACTCGACAGCCGATTCCGCGCGCGCGGAGCCGCCACAGTCTCCCGCTGGCGCCGCCGGCGCCGCGCCGCCGCCTGCGGTCAGCAGTGCGAACGGCGGCAGCAGTGGGGCGGCGGCGGCCAACGCGCCACCCAAGCCGGCGCGCCTGGAACTCCTCACCGACGACTCCGCAGAGCTACGCATCGATGGCCGCCTCGTGGCGCGCGGCCGGTGGTCGGGCGTCGTACCCACCGGCGCGCGCATCGCCGTGCGCGCATCCATCGGTGACGGCGCGCGGTGCCGCGCCGCCCGTCGCGACACCGTGCTCGCGCCATTCAGTGCGGGAGATCAACGACGTCTCCAACTCGACGTGCGCGCCTGCGTCGGCGTGCGCTACGACGTCGAGCCGCGCGATGCGCGTGTCGCCTTCCGGCCTCTCGATGCCGTCCGCGGCGCGCCCGCCCCGCCCACGGAAGTGCGCGCGGACAGCATGCAGGCGTTCGAGTTGCCGCTGGGGCGCTACGAGGTGCGCACGAGCGCGCGAGGCTGCGTCACGATCACCGACACCATGCAGGTCAAGCCGCCTGACAGTGGCGGTCCGGTGACGCGACGTCTGCGCATGATCTGTAGCTGAGCGCGCAGCTGCGGCGCGCGGAAGTCAGCGCGCGGAGCTCAGCGCGCGGAGCTCAGCGCGCGGAGCTCAGCGCGAAAGTGACGCGCCGCCCAACCCCACGGCGGCGCCGAGCGCCGCACCAGACCAGAACACGCCGCGCTTCCACCACGGAGGCGTCGGGCGCGCGACAAGCAGAACGTGCGTGGGCCGCACCACGGCGGCCTGCGACAGCACCAGCGCCGTCGCCGAGAGGCTGTCGCGCCGGGTGACGCGGAGCCGCGCCACGAGGGCGTCGCCGCGCGCCCCATCGACCACCCACGCCGGCAGTCCGGTGCGAATCCATCGTGCCTCCTCGAGCCGGAACGAGGCGGTGCTGTCGGTGACCCGTTCAATGGGAAAGCGGGCAGCGTCGCGCGGGATGCGGTGCGGCGCCTCACGCGCGCTGGGCGCGTTGTCGGAGGCACGCGCGGGCGCCGTGTTCGCGACGGGCGAGGTCGACACGCCACGCACCGGACCGGCGCTGCGGCAGGCTCCAGCGGCGGCGGTCAGCAACAGGCCCGTCATCCAGCGATACAGCCTCGGACGCGCGCCGCCCGGGTTCATCGCGTGAACGCCGACCGCAGGTCGTTGAACGTCACGAGCAGAATGAGCGCGAGCACGGCGAGCACCCCAACCCGCGCGACCGCCTCACGTGTGCGCATGCTGAACGCGCTGCCCTTCACACGCTCAGCCAGCACGAGCAGGATCTGCCCGCCGTCGAGCACCGGGATCGGCACGAGGTTGAGGATCGCGATGTTCAGGCTCAGGAATGCGATGAGCGACCAGAGCGTCTCCGCGCCGTGCCGCGCCGCCTGCACCGAGGTGCGCGCGATCTGGATGGGACCACCCAGGTTGCGCGCCGACACTTCGCCGCTGAAGAGGCCGCGCAGTACGCTCACCACGTTCTGCGCCATCGTCACCGTCGCGCGGCCACCCAGCACGATCGATTCGCCAAACCCGACGTCACCGCGCACAACCGAGTCGCGCACCGCGATGCCGATGCGGCCCACCTTGCGGGACGCGCCCGTCACGGGGTCGGTACCGTCGGCGACCTGCGGCGTCACCGTGTGCGTCGAGCGCGCCGTGGCACCGGGCGCACCGCGCTCCACCTCGACCTGCAGCGATCCTGACGTGACCGGCGAGACCCGGTTCAGGACATCCTCCCAGGTGCGCACCGACTCGCCATTGATGGCCACGATCCGATCACCCGCGAGCACGCCGGCCGCGGCAGCAGGCGCTCCCGTGACCACCGAGTCGACGACGGCGGGCAGATACGGATTGCCGTAGCGGTAGTAGATCCCGCTCGACACCAGGACGGTGAGCAGGATGTTCATGAGCACGCCGGCAGACAGGATGAACACCCGTGCCGACGTCGACTTGCTCTCCACCCAGCGGTCGGCGGGCACAGCGCGCGGGCCAAACGGTGCCATCGCCTGGGGGTCCCACAACGACCCCGGAATGCCACTGGGCGCCGGTGGCGCATCCTCGAGTGAGCCGCGATCGGCCGTTCCCCCTTCGATCCCGGCCAGCGCGTCGTCGTCGCGCGACGCCATGCGCACGTAGCCGCCCAGCGGGATCAGCGAGACGCGATAGTCGGTCTCGCCACGGCGCCAGCCGAACAGGCGGCGTCCCCATCCCAGCGAAAACACCGGCGCATACACGCCCGTGAGCTTCGCCGCGAGAAAATGCCCGAGCTCGTGCACGAACACCACGAGCCCGAACACCAGCAACGGCGCGATGTAGACAGTCAACGAACCCATGGTCCTCAGGAGCCAGCGTGCGCGTGAACCTGCGCCTCGACCTGCGCGCGGGCGGCCGCGTCGGCCGCCAGCACCTGCTCGAGGGTATCCCCCGCCCGCCCGCCGAGTTCCTCCAGCGCCTCGGCCACGCGGCGTGGGATGTCTCCGAAGGATATGCGGTTGGCCAGGAAAGCGGCCACCGCGACCTCGTTGGCGGCGTTGTACACCGCAGGTGCCGCCCCGCCCCGCCGCCCGGCCTCGATGCCCAGCGCCAGCATGGGAAAGGCGTCGTGCCGAACCGACTCGAACGTCAAGCCGCCCCACGCCACGGCATCGAACGACGGCACACCCGCATCGGGCACGCGGTCCGGCCATGTCAGCGCGTACAGGATGGGCAACTCCATCGTCGGCGTGCCCAGCTGCGCCAGGACGCTGCCGTCGACAAACTCGACGAACGAATGGATGATGCTCTGCGGGTGCACGACGACGTCGATGCGTTCGTACGGCACCCCGAAGAGGTGATGCGCCTCGATGACCTCGAGCGCCTTGTTCGCGAGCGTCGCGCTGTCGATGGTGATCTTCGCGCCCATTTGCCACGTGGGATGTCGCAGCGCGTCGGCACGTGTGGCGGCCGCGATGCGGGAGGCATCCCAGGTGCGAAACGGGCCACCCGAGGCCGTGAGCACGAGACGCCGCACCTCTTCCGGACGCCGGCCGGCCAGGCACTGCAGTATGGCGGAATGCTCACTGTCCACCGGAACAAGCTCGGCGCCGTGCTCGGCCGCCATCGCCGTGACGATTGCGCCGGCGACGACGAGCGTCTCCTTGTTCGCGAGCGCCACGCGCTTGCCTGCGCGGAGCGCCGCCATCGTGGCGGGGAGTCCGGCTGCGCCGACCACCGCGTTGATCACGATGTCGACGGCGGGATGCGTGGCGGCCTCGATCAGGCATCCGGCACCGCGGCCCCAGTCGGCAGGAAGCGTGTCACCGCCTTCCACGAGTCCCACGTACGCGGGCGCGACGGCGGTGGCGATGGTCTGCAGCGCGTCGCGGTTCGCGTGGGCCGTGACCGCCACCGCCCGGAACCGCGCCGGCTGCCTCGCCAGCACGCGGAGCGCGCTCGTTCCGATCGAACCCGTGGCACCCAGCAGCGCCACACCTTTGGGCGTCACACTCACGGTGCCCCGCCACCGAAGGCCGAAGGCGCCGGGATGAGCAGCAGATCGTACAGCACCCACGCGACCGGCAACACGAAGAACACCGAGTCGAGTCGATCGAGCACGCCGCCGTGCCCCGGGAACAGCGTGCCGCTGTCCTTCACGCCCGCCTCACGCTTGAGCAGCGATTCGACCAGATCGCCGATTTGCGCCACCACGCTCACGATCACCCCGAAGAGCAGCGTGCCCAATGGCGTGAACGCCAGCTGCGCCTGCGGCATCAGCACACCGCGCGTGAGCGCCCACGTCGCCAGCACCGTGGCGACCACTGCACCGATGGCACCGGCCACCGTCTTTCCGGGGCTCACAGTCGGCATCAGCTTGCGCCCTCCGATCAGTCGGCCGGAAAAGTACGCGCCAGTGTCACTGGCCCACGTCAGCACCACGGGGACGATGACCATCAGGGCCCCCGCCATGTCCCCGATCGCGAACCGGTGATAGCGGAGCGCGTAGGCGAAGGAGAGCGGTGCGGCCGTGTACAGCACGCCAAGCACGGTGCTGGACGCCGCGCCGAGCGGGCGTCCGTCGGCACCACGCGCCCACAACGTCGCCCCCATCACGACCAGCGGTACGAGGACGATGGGCGCCACGCCTGGCTGCACGAGCCCGAGCTGCACCGCATGCACGACCAGCGGGAGTATCGCCGCAATCCCGACGCCGAGCGGAACCAGGGGCGCATGACCCGCCGCCCGGGCAATCCGGTAGAACTCCCACGACGCGATGGCCGACAGCGACGCGGCGAGCGCGGCGAGCGGTGCGCCGCCCAACCAGATCAGCCCCAGGGCGACGGGCGCCGCGACGATCGCGACCAGTACGCGACGACTCAGCTCACTCACGCGACGCGGCTGCCGGACGCACGGGTCATGTGCTCACCTTGCCGAAGCGGCGGTCGCGACGTTGAAAATCGCTGATGGCCTCGTACAGCACGGCCCGATCGAAGTCGGGCCAGAGCACGGGCGAGATGTGCAGCTCGGCGTACGCGACCTGCCAGAGCAGGAAGTTCGACAGGCGCTGCTCGCCCGAGGTGCGAATGAGCAGGTCAGGATCGGGGCACTCCGCGGTATACAGGCGGGACGCAAAGGCGGCCTCGTCGATCGCCTCGACCTCGAGGGTGCCATCACGCACGGCCTGCGCGAGTGACCGCGCCGCGCGCACGACTTCGGCGCGGCCGCCGTACGAGATGAAGAGGTTGAGCCCGAGCCGCGAGCCTCCCGCCGTCTCGCGCACGACGCGATCGACCGCCGACGCCGCCGCAGGACTCAGGCGCGCGAGGTCACCGTGCACACGCACGCACACCCCCTGCGCGCGCAGCTCCGCTGCCTCCCGCGCGATGTACTCCTCGAGCAGGAGCATCAGCGCGGAGACCTCATTCTCGGGACGCTGCCAGTTCTCCTGTGAGAACGCGAACAGCGACAACCATTCGACGCCGGCTTGCAGGCAGCCCTCGACCGCCGCGCGCACCGCCTTCATGCCGGCCCGGTGTCCGAACGGGCGCGGCATGCGCCGCGCCCGTGCCCACCGCCCGTTGCCGTCCATGATGATGGCGATGTGACGCGGCACCGCCCCGTGCACGCGGATGCGCGCCAGCAGTTCGGATTCGGTGTCAGCCATGTCGATGAAGGGCAGCGGGAACGACGAGGGGGGAGGAGAGCACGGAAGCCGTGCTCACACCTCCATGATCTCGGCTTCCTTGGCCTTGAGCAGCGTCTCGATCTTGCCGATGAACTCGTCGTGCTGCTTCTGGAGGTCCTTCTCGGCGTGCTTCTTGTCGTCTTCCGACACGCCGTCGACCTTCTTCACGCGGTCGCGCGCATCCGTGCGCGCGTGCCGCACGGCAATGCGGCCGTCCTCAGCCAGCTTGTGCAGGACCTTCACCAGGTCCTTGCGACGCTGCTCGTTCATGCTCGGCAGCGGCACACGGATGATGCCGCCCTGATGCGCCGGATCGAGGCCGAGGTCCGACTCGCGGATGGCCTTCTCGATGGCCTTGGCCGACCCCTTGTCGAAGGGCGTCACCAGGAGAATGCGCGGCTCGGGTGCCGACACCGACGCCACCTGGTTGAGCGGCACAAGCGAGCCGTACGCCTCGACCCGGACCGAGTCGAGCATGTTCGGGGAGGCCTTGCCGGAGCGGATGCCGGAGAACTCGCGCTTCGAATTCTCGAGCGCCTTCTCCATGTGGCCCTTCGCATCCTTGATGATCTGCGCGATGGTGCTCATGACACGAGTGTCCCTACGCGTTCGCCGCGGACCGCACGGGCGACGGCCCCGGGGCTGTGGAGGTTGAGGACGACCAGCGGCAACTGATTCTCCTTGCACAGCGTGATGGCGGTCTGGTCCATCACGCGAAGCTCTTCGAGCATCACGTCGCGGTAGCTGATCGACTCGTAGAAAGTGGCGTTCGGGTCCTTCTTGGGGTCAGCGGAATACACCCCGTCGACACTGGTGGCCTTGATGATGACGTCCGCCTTGATCTGGATCGCCCGCAGCACGGCCGCCGTGTCCGTTGAAAAATACGGATTGCCCGTGCCGCCGGCAAAGATCACGGTACGCCCCTTCTCGAAGTGGCGCAGCGCGCGGCGGCGGATGTACGGCTCGGCCAGCTCTTCCATGCGGATCGCCGTCATGACGCGCGTGTCGAGCCCCTGCTTCTCGAGCACATCCTGCAGCGCCATCGCATTGATGACGGTGCCGAGCATGCCCATGTAGTCGGCGCCGACGCGATCCATGCCCATCTGGGAGAGCTGCGATCCGCGCACGATGTTGCCACCGCCGATCACGAGGCCGAGTTCGACCCCGCTGCGCGCCACCGCGACGATCTGCTCCGCGAAAAAGCCGATGCGGTCAAAGTCGAAGCCCACCCCACGATCTCCGGCGAGGGCCTCGCCGGAGATCTTGAGGAGGACGCGACGATAGCGCGGCCCGCTCTCGGGGGGAGCGCTCTCGCTCACTCGGCGCCGAGCTGGAGACGCGCGAACCGCTCGACGGTGATCGTGCCACCGGCGCGCTTGCCGTGCTCGGCCACGAGCTGCGCGATCGTGAGGGCCGCATCGCGCACCCACGCCTGCGGCAGCAGCGTGACGTCCTTGAGGAACGCTTCCACCTTGCCCGTTGCGATCTTCTCGATCATCGCGTCGGGCTTGCCGGCGGCGCGCGCCTGCTCCTCGGCAATGCGCTTCTCGCTTTCGATCTTCTCCGCGGGCACACCGGTGCGATCGACCGCCATCGGCGCCGACGCCGCGATGTGCTCAGCGATGTACTTCGCCAGCTCGCGCGTCGCTTCGTGGCGCGCCACCTCGGGCGACGACGCCGAAAGCTCGACGAGCGTCGCGAGCTTGCCGTTGTGGTGACGATACATGCCGACCAGCCCGTTCGCGCCCGCGTCGAACCGCGCGGTGCGCTTGAGGTTCACGGCCTCACCCGTCCGCGCCGACGCACTCTTGACGAACTCGGCCACCGTCTCGGACGGATTCGAGGAGAGCGGCTCGGCGAGGAACGCATCGAGATCGGACGCCGTCGACTGCACACGGTGCGCGACCAGCGTCGCGACCACCTTGCCGAAGTCCTCGTTACGCGCGACGAAATCGGTCTCACAAGCGACCTCGACCAGGCCTGCCGACGCCCCGTCGTTGAAGACCTCGCCGCCCACGATGCCTTCGCTCGTGGAGCGATCGGCACGCTTCTCGGCCTTGGCGATGCCCTTCTTGCGGAGGTACTCGACCGCCGCGTCCATGTCGCCGTTGGTCTCTTCGAGGGCCTTCTTGCAATCCATCATGCCGGCGCCGGTGCGCTGGCGGAGTTCCGAAACGGCCTTGGCCGAGATGGCGGTGCTCATCGGTATTTCCTGGGAAAGCGGTCTGGGTTCGGACAACGTGCGCCGCGCGAGGGGCGGCACGATGTTGCTTCAAGCTACAACGGATGCGGCGTACTGCCTGCCGCGGGGGCGGGGGACCTACACGAACGCCGCCGGGGAGAGCCGGCGGCGTCACGCGATTTCGACGGGCCCACCGCACTGGCGGTGCGACCCGGCTGCATGCGGCCGTCGGTTACCCGGCAGTCGGCTCGGCGTTGCTCTCGCCCTCGTCGGACGCCGGCGCGTCGGCACCCACCTTCAGGCGCGCCGCAATGGCTTCCGGCTTGGCACGACGACGACGCGGGCGACCACCACGATCGCCGCCACGATCGCCACCGCGATCACCACCACGACCACCCTGATCGCCACGGTCGCGACGATCACCACGGTCGGCGCGCTCCGCGCCCCGATCGCTCGAGAACGTGTACGTCTCCTGCTCGTCGTCCGACGGACGGGCCGGCGCCTCGCGGCGCGCCTCGTCGATGGTGTCGGCGACCACCTTGGTGATCAGCTCGACCGAGCGGATCGCGTCGTCGTTGCCGGCGATCGGCACCGAGATGAGATCAGGATCGGCGTTCGTGTCCACGATCGCGACGATGGGCACGCCGAGCTTGTTGGCCTCGGAGACGGCGATGCGCTCCTTCTTGCTGTCGATGATGAACAGCAACCCCGGGAGACGGTTCATCGTCTTGATGCCGGCCAGGTACTTGGACAGCTTCTCGCGCTGACGCGACATGAGGAGCTGTTCCTTCTTCGTGTAGTTCGCGAGCGACCCGTCCTCAGTGCCGGCCTCGAGCTCCTTGAGCTTCTTGACCTGCTTCTTGACCGTCTGGTAGTTGGTCAGCATGCCGCCGAGCCAACGCTCCGTGACGAACATGGCGCCGCAGCGGGCCGCCTCGTCGCGAACGATGGCCGAGAGCTGGCGCTTGGTGCAGACGAAGAGGACGTTCTCGCCGCGCAGCACGACCTCGCGGACGAGCTTCTGCGCCAGTTCGATCTGGCGGAGCGTCTTCTGCAGGTCGATGATGTGAATGCCGTTGCGCTCGGCGAAGATGAACCGGCGCATCTTGGGGTTCCACCGACGGGTCTGGTGCCCGAAGTGGACGCCTGCGGCGAGCAACTGCTCGAGGGTCGGACTGGCCATTGCTGTGGTACGTGGGGTTTTTGAGGGCGTCCGCCGTCGTCATCGCGGCCGGCGACCCGTTCTGGAAGAACGTGGCACCCGACGGCCGCTCGGACGGCGTGTGAGATGACCTGCAGTGGGGTGGCCGCAGCCACCCCGGCGGAGCTTAACGCTTCGAGAACTGGAAGCGCTTGCGGGCGCCCGCGCGGCCCGGCTTCTTGCGCTCGACCTCGCGCGCATCGCGCGTGAGGAGGCCGAACTCGCGAAGCTTCTTCCGGTTGGTCTCATCGAGCTTGACCAGCGCCCGGGCCACCGCGAGGCGCACCGCGCCCGCCTGCCCCGACACGCCACCGCCATCGATGACGCACTTCACATCGAAGCGCCCCAGCGAATCCGTCAGCGTGAACGGCTGCTGGATGGCCGACACGAGCGTCGGCCGCGGGAAGTAGTCACCGAGCGTCCGGCCGTTCACGTCCCACTTCCCCGAACCCGGGGTGAGATAGAGGCGGCACACCGCCTCCTTGCGACGGCCGACGGCCTGGATCTGTTCCGACATTACTTGGCCTCGGCAGTGGAGAAGGTGAGCGCGGTCGGGCTCTGCGCCACGTGCGGATGATCCGCGCCGGCAAAGACGCGGAGCTTGCGGCGCAGCACCTGACGGCCCAGGGCCGTCTTCGGCAGCATGCCGTAGACCGCCTTCTCGATGATCCGCTCCGGGTGCTTGGCCAGCACCGACGCAAAGGGCGTGTGCTTCTCGTGGCCCATGTAGCCGGTGTGACTGAAGTAGGTCTTCTGCTCCGCCTTGCGGCCAGTGACCTGCACCTTCGACGCATTGATCACGATGACGAAGTCACCCGTGTCCATGTGCGGCGTGAACATGGGCTTGTGCTTGCCGCGGATGATCTTCGCGACTTCCGACGCGAGCCGGCCCAGGACCATCCCTTCCGCGTCGACGATGTACCACCGACGGTCGATATCCTTCGGGGTCGCGCTGTAGGTCTTCATGCTGACGTGATCCGCTGACGTAATTCGACGAAATGCCCTGACGTGGTTCGTGGCGCGGGTCGCCACCGCCGCTGCAGACCGAATGGTTGCGCGGGTGCCCGCGGCTCCCGGAACACCCGCGCACGGCGGGTGCCCGAACGGGAATTCGGGACAGACTCGCATTGTACTCAGCCCTGAAGTGCCTGTCAATCCACGGCTTGCCCCAAGGAAACTGACCGCCTTGCGGCCCCCGGGTCCCGGGGCGACTGTCCCGTGGCGTGCGATTTGCCCCTGCATCCGCCCGGGCCAATCACGCGCAACCACCCAGCCCTCCAGGAGACCGCAGCATGTCGATGATGTCCGAGTTCAAGGAATTCGCGATGAAGGGGAGCGTCCTCGATCTCGCGGTCGGCGTCGTCATTGGCGGCGCCTTCCAGAAGATCGTCGACAGCATGGTCAACGATGTCATCATGCCGGTCGTCGGGCTCCTGACGGGCGGCATCGACTTCGGGAACCGCTTCATCGCGCTCAACGGCGGCCCCTTCACCACGCTCGAGGAAGCCCGCAAGGCCGGGGCGCCGACCATCGCCTACGGCCTCTTCGTCAACCAGATCCTCACCTTCGTGATCGTGGCCTTCACCCTCTTCATGGTCATCAAGGGTGTGAATCGCATGCGGCGGAACGCCCCGAGCGCCTGATCACCCCGCGAGGGGGCCGAGCTCCACGAGTACGGCCCCCTTCTCCACGGCCTGACCCGGCACCGCCCGGATGGCCGTGACCAGACCGGCCGAGGGGCTCCGGAGTTCGTTCTCCATCTTCATCGCCTCGATGACCACGAGCCCCTGACCGGCGGCCACTTCCTCGCCCACGGCCACGGCCACACGCACCACGAGCCCAGGCATGGGCGCGATGAGGGGCGCAGGCCCCGACGCCGCCGCCGAGGCGGCGCTCATATCCTTGATGGCCCGGAGCCGCTCGTCGAGCGCCTCGGCAACCACCCTCGTGCCGTCGACGTCGAGCGTCCAGCTCCCGCGCACCTCGCCACGCCGGGCGACGACGCGATGCACCTGCTCCCCGATACGCACCAGCCGCACCGGGGTGCCCGGCGCGTTCGCCAGAGCCACATCGAGGACGTCGTCGCCAATGCGAGCCGTGCCGCCATCGAGCTCGACCGTGACCCGCTCACCGTTCACATCCACCACATACTTCATGCGGCCTCCCGCTGCAGGATGCAGACGCTCTCCACGTGCGCGGTCTGCGGAAACATGTCGAAGCACTCGAGGTGCACCACCCTCCAACTCGGCAGCCGCGCGACATCGCGCGCCAAGGTGGCCGGGTCGCAACTGACGTACACGAGTCCGCGCACCGACGCCGGTGCCGCCTCGAGCCACTGCGTGACGGCTGCGTCCACTCCACGCCGCGGCGGGTTGAGCACGACCACGTCCGGGAGGGACGCCGCTGGCAGCGCGGCCAACGCCCGCTCCACCCAGTCGCACAATGCCGTGACCCGACGCGCGGCCACCGTGCCCTCGAGACGCGCCTCCATGGCGCGCACCGCCGCCGCGTCCGACTCGATGGTCGTGACGGCGATGCCGTCGAGCGCCAGACGCTCGGCGAGCACACCCTGCCCGGCATACGCATCAAGCACACGCATCGGGCTCATGGCGCGCACCTGCGTCGCCACGAGGTCGCGGAGCGCGGCGGCCACGCCTGCATTGACCTGATCGAAGGCCAGCGCTTCGTCAGCCGACGGCGCATTGCGCGCCGCGCCCGAATCGGCGGAGCGCACGTCGCCCGGCCCCTCGACCTCCGCCTCCTCGGATGCCGTCAGCGCAGCGTCGGCGCCGCCGCTGCGCAGCAGGCCCGTCGCATCGACCCAGGCGAGTGTCGTACCGGGGCGCGCCGCGGCCACCGCGTCGGCGCACGCCTCCACGGCCGACCAACTGCTGCCTCCGAACACGATCGCGGTCACGGGTGCGGCGTCGTCGATGGGCTGTTGGGCGTCACCGCCCGAGGCGCGCGCGCCGAGCCGGAGAGCCAGCCGCAACCCCGGGGCATCCGGAAAGGGATGGGTACGCGCGGCAACCTGCACGGTGCGCCACGCCGACACGAGCGCGGGGTGGGCGATGAGGCAATCGTCGAGGGGAAAAATGCGTGCGGGGTCGTCGCTGCGATGCAGTCCACCGATCCACCGCGTGCCGACACGCCGCAGGTGCAGTGTGAGCCGCGTGCGATAGCGCCACGCCGCGCCGGTGGTGAGCGATGGGAGTGGCACGGCGCGCTTGCCGATGCGCTGCAGTGCATCCTGCACGATGTGCCGACGTGCCTCCTGCTGCGCGGAAGCACTCAGGTGCTGCAACTGGCATCCGCCGCACTGTTCGCGCTCATAGTGCGGACAGGGCGCGTCGACCCGCTCGGCAGACGCGACGAGACGCTGCAGCACCCGCGCGCGCGCAAAGCGCCCCTGCACCCGCAGCGCCACCTGCACCACGTCACCGGGCGCGGTGCGCGGCACGAACACCACGCGCCCTTCGTGATGGGCGACGCCATCGCCACCGGCGGCCACGCGTTCGACGGTGACGGTCGCCACCTGCTCCGGCGCTTCGACCGCGGCACGCCGCCGCCCACCGCCGCCGGCGCCGCGTCGCGACGCGCCCCCGCGTGGCCCTCCCGAGCGTGTCACGCCGGCCGCAAGCCTTCGCGGCGTGCCAGCGCCGCCCACGCGGACATCGGTTCACTCCCTGCAGGTGCCGATGGCGCGCCCGGCCCGCCCGATGACACCCGTCCACCGGTTCGCTCCGCGTCCGCGACGAGCGCCGCCGCGATCGCTGCCACGCGCACCGTCTCGGCATCGTGTCGCGGCGCCGTGAGCGCCCCGAGGTGCTGTTCGAGCCACTGGATGCTGATGTCGCCGCGCTGGAACTCCGGATCGTCCATGACACGCAGGTGGAAGCCGCGCGACGTTTCGATGCCGTCGATGGTCAGCTCGAGGAGCGCACGCTTCATGCGCGCAATCGCGAGGGCGCGCGTGGGCGCATGCACGATGAGCTTGGCCAGCATCGGGTCGTAGTGGAGACCGACTTCACTCCCCGCCTCGATGCCGCCGTCCCAGCGGACGCCGGGACCGCCCGGCAGATGGAGATAGTCGATGCGCCCGGTGCTGGGCAGGAACCCGTTGGACGGATCCTCACTCGTGATGCGGCATTCGATGGCCCACCCACGCGGTGTGAAGTCCTTCTGGGCGAACGGCAGCTTCTCGCCGGCGGCCACGCGGAGTTGCCACTGCACGAGATCGAGTCCCATCACCAGCTCGGTGACGGGATGTTCGACCTGGATGCGGGTGTTCATCTCGAGGAAGTAGTACTGGCCGTCGCGATCGAGCAGGAACTCGCACGTGCCCGCGTTCACATAGCCCGCCGCGCGCGCCGCCGCGACGGCGGTGGCGCCCATGCGCGCGCGCAGTTCCGGCGTCACGGCGACGCTCGGCGCCTCCTCGATCATCTTCTGGTGGCGTCGCTGCACGGAGCATTCACGCTCACCGAGATGCAGCACCGTCCCGTGCTGATCCGCGAGCACCTGGATCTCGACGTGGCGCGGCCCTTCGATGTACTTCTCCAAATAGACCGCGTCGTCGCCGAAGGCGTTGCGTGCCTCGCGACGCGCGCTCTCGAGGGCCGCGGCCAGTTCGTCCTTCGCCCGCACGATGCGCATCCCCTTGCCGCCGCCCCCCGCGGCCGCCTTGAGCAGCACGGGGAAGCCGTAGGTCTCGGCGATCGCGATGGCTTCGTCGGCGTCCTTCACGCCTTCCGTGTTTCCAGGCACCACCGGCACACCCGCGGCGATGGCGAGCTGACGGGCGGCGGTCTTCGAGCCCATGGCCTCGATGGCCTCGGCCGGCGGCCCCACGAACACCAGGCCGGCGTCGCGCACCGCGCGCGCGAACCAGGCGCGCTCCGAGAGGAATCCGTAGCCGGGATGAATGGCCTCGGCGCCCACCCGCTGCGCCACCTCGATGAGCCGCTCGCCCACCAGGTAACTCTGACTCGAGGGCGGCGGACCCACGAGCACGGCCTCATCGGCCTCGCGGACGTGCGGCGCGTGCGCATCGGCCTCGGAGTACACCGCCACCGTGCGGACCCCGAGTTCCTGACACGCCCTAATGACGCGCAGCGCGATCTCGCCACGATTGGCGACCAGCACCTTGGAAAACATGCGCGCTCAGAGCGGAAGGTTGCCGTGCTTCTTCGCAGGATTGCGATCGCGCTTGCCACGCAGCGACTCGAGCGCGTCGATGAGCCGCGGACGCGTGTCGCGCGGATCGATCACGTCGTCGACGTAGCCGCGCGCGGCGGCATTGTACGGGTTCGCGAACTTCTCGGTGTACTCGGAGACGCGGGCATCGAGCGCGGCCTGTGGGTCGGTCGCCTCGGCGATCTCCTTGCGATACAGGATCTCGACGGCGCCCTTGGGTCCCATCACCGCGATCTCGGCCGTTGGCCAGGCGACGTTGTAGTCGCCACGGATGTGCTTGGAGCTCATCACGTCATACGCGCCGCCGTACGCCTTGCGTGTGATGACCGTGAGCTTGGGGACGGTGGCCTCGCAGTACGCGTACAACAGCTTGGCTCCATGCTTGATGATGCCGCCGTGCTCCTGCGCGACGCCCGGCAGGAAGCCGGGCACGTCCTCGAAGGTGAGGAGGGGAATGTTGAAGCAATCGCAGAAGCGCACAAACCGCGCGGCCTTCATCGACGCGTTGATGTCGAGCACCCCCGCGAGCACGGCGGGCTGGTTGGCAACGATGCCGACACTGTGCCCGCCCAGGTGTGCGAAACCGACGAGGATGTTGGGCGCGTAGTCGGGCTGCACCTCGTAGAAGCCCCCGTCATCGACGATGCGCGCGATCACCTCGTGCATGTCGTACGGCTTGTTCGGATTCTCCGGCACGACGGAGAGGAGCGCCTCGTCGCGACGATCGCGCGGATCGGTGCCCGCACCGCGCGGCGCGGCATCGACATTGTTCGCGGGGATGTACCGGAACAGGTCACGGATGTGCTGCAGGCAGGCGAGCTCGGAGTCGCAGGCGAAGTGTGCCACGCCGCTGGTGCCGGCATGGGTATCGGCGCCACCGAGCTGCTCCATCGTGACGTCCTCATGCGTGACCGTCTTCACGACATTCGGTCCGGTCACGAACATGTAGCTCGTGCCCCGCACCATGTAGATGAAGTCGGTGATGGCCGGCGAGTAGACCGCGCCGCCGGCGCAGGGGCCGAGGATGGCCGAGATCTGCGGGATGACCCCGCTGGCCAGCGTGTTGCGGAGGAAGATGTCGGCGTAGCCGCCAAGCGAGACGACGCCTTCCTGGATCCGGGCGCCACCCGAATCGTTGAGGCCGATGACCGGCGCGCCGTTCCGCAGCGCGAGGTCCATGATCTTGCAGATCTTGGCCGCGTGCGCCTCGGACAGGGAGCCACCGAAGACCGTGAAATCCTGCGAGAAGACGTAGACAAGGGTTCCATCGATACGGCCGTGCCCGGTGACGACGCCGTCGCCGTAGATGGGCGCCTCGCCCGGGGCGAGGGAGCGGGCCGTGACGAACCGGTCGATCTCGACGAACGACCCCTCGTCGAGAAGCACGTCGAGGCGCTCCCGCGCGGAAAGCTTGCCCTTGGCGTGCTGGGCGGCGATGCGGGCGGCGCCGCCACCCAGTTCGGAGGCTTCACGGGCGCGCGCGAGGCGGTCGAGCTTGTCGCGCATGGTCTCTGGCTGGCTCATGGCGCGTGAAGCTAGCACCGCGCACGCAAAAGGCGGAGCCGACCCGGGGGCTCGGGTCAGTCCGCCTGCGCGTCGGCCCTCGAGAGCGGGGCCGTCAGGGGTGACCCGGTCGGGTCACCCCACCAGGGTCACTGCGGCTTGTAGATGATCGGCAGCACGACCTTCGTCTTCACCGCGGCGCCATTCAGCTTGCCGGGAGTGAAGTCGAGCTTCGAGACCACCCGCTTGGCGGCTTCACCGAGGGCGGTCTGCGTCGCATCCACGACTTCGACCGAGGTCGGGTCGACCTTGCCCTTCGAGTCGACGATGAACTGGAGCTCGACCATGCCCCCGACGCCACGGCTCTTCAGGTCGGCCGGATACGACTCCTGGATGAGGCGAGCGGCCATCTGCTGCGAAGCGAGCTTCGGCGGGTTGGTCACTTCGGCGATCGGATACACCTTGTCGTCCTGCGCCTGGGCCGGACGGACGAAGGGACCTGCAACACACAGCACGGCGGCGAGCAGCGCGCAACGGCTCGTCATCTTGGACATGGAACGGCAATCCTCGGTAAGCGGGGATGGGGTCATCGGCCCACGACCCCCTCCGTCGGGGGCAGCTCGCCCCGGACGTGGGGAAGAGAGGCGAATCGCGGTACCTCCCCTCGTATCGTCCGCTCGGTCCGGTGGCTGAAGCGTTCCTCACCGCTGGCGGCTACATTGTCACGCTGCCGGCACACCCCGCCCG
This sequence comes from Gemmatimonadota bacterium, assembly GCA_020161135.1. GTDB lineage: Bacteria > Gemmatimonadota > Gemmatimonadetes > Gemmatimonadales > Gemmatimonadaceae > Gemmatimonas. Next base: position 471,364 of record JAIUOB010000003.1, read on the forward strand.
GGCGCCCCGGGTGTTTCGCAATCGGTCCCTCAGCCGTCATGCCGGAGTCGCTGAAGTAGCCCGCCCCCTCAATCGACGCTACCCATGTCCGAACTCTTCGACCTGCAGGAAGACGCGTCCGCCCGCCGTTCGCTCACGGTCGCCGCGCTGCTGCTCATCGTCGTGCCGTTCTTCCAGGCCGGCACCCAGAGCTTTCCCCTGCAGGTGGGCAACATTCAGTGGCGGTACCAGGCCGCGAATGCGTTCTCCTCGGTCCTCATCCTGCCCTACGTGGGCCTCACGCTCCTGCTCGCGCTGTCGCGCCTGACGGAGAGCAAGGCCACCGCGCGCTTCATCGGCGTCGTGTCCTCGTTGCTGGCCCTCGTGCTTGTCGCCTCGATCGCGATGTTTGCCCTCGACGCCTTGCAGCTCAAGACCATCGTGAGCACGCAGGCTGAACAGCAGTTCAAGATGACGTCGATTCGCGTGGTGCTGGTGACGGGGCTGCACGTGATCGCGTTCGCGGTACTCGCCCTGGCCGGCTTCCGCACGCCGGGTGGCGGCGCCCGCGGTCGCGCGGCGGCGCGCACGCAGGATCCCGCGTCGGCGCTCATCGTCGGTCGCTGATCGAGGCACCGAATCCACACGGCGCGCGTCACGTCCGAGCGCGCCGCCCTGAACGACGAAGGCCCCGGCATCGCTGCCGGGGCCTTCGCGTTTCCTACCGTCGGACTCGCTGGATCAGAGACCCAGCTCGTCCTCCGAGCTGTGCACCTTGCTCGGCGTGTCCGGCTTCGGCGGCTGCTCCGCCGGCACCGAGGTCACGGCCAGCACGATGCGGCGGTGGATGGGATCCACCTCGAGCACGCGCATGTTGAGGTTCATCGTCTCCCACGCGAAGTCCGCGGGGTTGGTGACGGTGCCCTCGGGGTTGAGCTGGCTCACCGGCACGAAGCCCTCGATGTCGTTGCCGAGATCGACGACCACGCCCTTGTCCATGAGGCGCACGACCGAGCCCGGAAGCTCGGTGCCCACCGGATAGGTCTCACCGATGCGGAGCCACGGATCTTCCTCGGCCTGCTTGAGGCCGAGCGAGATGCGCTTGTTCTCGCTGTCGATGTTCAGGATCACCACGTCGACCGCGTCGCCCTTCTTCACGACTTCCGACGGGTGCTGGACGCGCTTCGTCCAGGACATGTCGGAGATGTGGATGAGCCCGTCGATGCCCGGCTCGATCTCGACGAACGCGCCGAACGACGTGAGGTTGCGGACCTTGCCGTTGATGCGCGTGCCGACGGGGTACTTGAGCGGGAGGATGACCCACGGATCCTGCTCGGTCTGCTTCATGCCGAGCGAGATCTTCTCCTCCGTCTCGTCGACCTTGAGCACCACCGCCTCGATGGCCTCGCCGATGCTGACGATCTTGGACGGGTGACGGACGTTGCGCGTCCAGCTCATCTCGGAGATGTGGACGAGCCCCTCGATGCCCGGCTCCAGCTCGATGAACGCGCCGTAGTTGGTGATCGAGACGACCTTGCCCGAGACGCGCGTGCCGACCGGGTACTTGGCCGCGACGTCCTTCCACGGATAGCTCTGGAGCTGCTTGAGGCCGAGCGAGATGCGCTCGCGCTCCCAGTCGATGTCGAGGACCTTGATCTCGAGCTCGAGGCCGATCTGGACCATCTCGCTGGGGTGCGAGATGCGGCCCCACGACATGTCGGTGATGTGCAGCAGGCCGTCGACGCCGCCGAGGTCGATGAACGCACCGAAGTCGGTGATGTTCTTGACCACGCCCTTCCGCACCTGGTCCTTCGCGAGCTCCTTCATGAGCTTCTCGCGCTTGCCGGCGCGTTCGGTCTCGAGGATCACGCGACGCGACACGACGATGTTGCGGCGACGCTTGTTGAGCTTGATGATCTTGAACTCGTACTTCTGGCCGAGCAGCTCGTCGATGTTCGGCACGCGACGCAGCGCGATCTGCGAGCCGGGGAGGAACGCGTCGACGCCCATGAGGTCGACGACCACACCGCCCTTGATCTTCTTGACGAGCGTGCCCTCGACGGGCTGATCGCTCTCGTAGGCGACGCGGATGCGCTCCCACACGCGCATGAAGTCGGCCTTCTTCTTCGAGAGGACGACCGAGCCTTCCTGGTCCTCGAGATGCTCGAGCAGGACTTCGACTTCATCGCCCGCCTTGAGGTCGGGCATGTCCTTGAACTCTTCGAGCGGGATCGTGCCTTCGCTCTTGAAGCCGATGTCGAGGACGACAAGGTTCTCGCGGATCTCGAGGACGCGCGACTTGACGATCTCGCCTTCCTCGATGGAGGCGAGGGTGCCGTTGTACAGCTCCATCATCCGCTCGTACTCGTCGGACGAGAATTCGTCCTCCTCGTAGAGCTCGGGGCGACGGTTCGCGAGAGGGCGGAGCTGGCTCTTCTGCAGGTCGCGCTTCTCGCGCGCGGTCAGCTTGCCGTACGCCGGCACCTCAGTGTCGGCGGGGAGCTCGGGGCTCAGGTCGGGGCTCAAATCGGTACTCATGCGTGTGCTCTCCAAATGCGCGGAAGCTGCCCTCGCCGCGCCGAGAAAAAGGGTCGAGATTGGACGTGCAGGAAACTGCGGGAACCCGGAAAAGTAGATGGCTCATGCACTTCCGGCAACGGGGTGCGCAGCGTCCGCCGGACGGTCGCCCCCCCCCCGACCGCCCCGGGGCTAGGCCCGCTCCCGCCGAAGGCGCTCCCGCGTGGCCTCGGCGAGTGCCACGATCCGCTCGACCTGCTCCTCCTGCGTCACCGATGTCGTGTCGATGGTGATCGCGTCCCGGGCCGGGGCGCTCTGGGTCGCGTCCTGCGCATCCCGTGCCACCAGCGCCTCGACCTCCTCGGCGATCTCCGGGTCGGTGGGGCGCCGGCTCAGTCGCTGAATGAGCCGGCGACGGGCCCGCTCCCAGGTATCGGCGATCAGGAAGACCTTGAGGGCAGCCTGCGGAAAGACCGCGGTGCCGATATCCCGGCCGTCCACGACGACATCGACCGCCGCGCCAGCCTCCCGCACCACCCCATTCACCCACCGGCGCACCTCGGGCATGCGGGCCACCAGAGAGACCTGCCGGGTGACGGGGGTGTCCCGCAGCGCCTCGTCCTGCGGCAGACCGTCGATGAGCGGGAGGACCGAGCGCGTCGTCAGTCGCCACGCGATGCGTGACGTCAACGAGAGCAGCAGCGCCGGCGTCCAGTCGACCGGTGCGACGCCGGTGGCGAGGGCCAGCCAGGTGACCGCGCGGTAGAACGCCCCGGAGTCCACGTGGCGCACGTCGAGCCGCTCAGCCACCCATTGGGCGGTCGAGCTCTTCCCGGACGCGGCCGGGCCGTCGATGGCGATGACGAGCGGCGACGAGGCGGTCGGCGACGAGGCGGTCGCGGCGGTGTTTGCGTCCGACGCCGGTCCGATGACGCGCGCGAGATCGCGCCAGAACGTCGGATACGACACCGCGACGCACCCCGGATCATCGATGGTGATGTGATTGCCGGGCAGCGCGCCGAGCACCCCGAACGCCATGGCGAGTCGGTGATCGCCGTGCGTGACGATGTGCCCCTGCAACGGTGCGCGGCTCCCGCGCACCGTGAGGCCATCGTCGTGTTCGACGGCGTCGACGCCAAGCGCTTGCAGGTTGGCCACGACGGCCTTGATGCGGTCGCTTTCCTTGACGCGCAGTTCGTGGGCGTCGGCGATGCGCGTCTCGCCATCGGCGCGTGCAGCGAGGCAGGCCAGCATCGGCAACTCATCGATGCATCGCGGCACCTCGGCACCGCCGATCCGCGTGCCACGCAATGCGGCGGGGCGCGCCACCAGCGTGCCCAGTCGCTCGCCGCCACTGTCGCGGACGTCGCGCTCCTCGATCGTTGCCCCCATGCGCCGCAGGACATCGAGCGCGCCGGTGCGCGTGGGGTTGAGGCACACGTCGGTGAGATGCAGCTCGCCGTCGCCCGCGAGCGCGGCCAGCGCGAGGAAGAAGGTCGCGGACGATGGATCGGCCGGGACGTCGACATCGACGGCACGAAGTTGCTGGTGCGGTGGCAGGTGCACCCCCTGCTCACTGACCGCGAGCGCCACACCGCGCGCCAGGAGCATGCGCTCACTGTGATCGCGCGACCGCAGCGGCTCCTGCACGACGACATCGGCACCCGACGCGAGTCCGGCGAGCAGCAACGCGCCCTTCACCTGCGCGCTCGCGTGGGTGTTCTCGTAGCGCGTCGCCTGCAGGGCGCGTCCCGTGACGCGCAGCGGCAAACCGTCGTGACCCGGGGCACCCTCGAACGCGATCTCCGCGCCCATGGCCGCGAGCGGCGTCGCGACTCGCCGCATGGGCCGACGGCTCAGGCTGGCGTCGCCTTCGAATCGTGCTTCGCGTCCCGGGAGTCCCGCGAGCAGTCCGATGAGCAGACGCGTCGTGGTGCCGCTGTTGCCACAGTCGAACGCGCCCTCCGGCGAATGCAGTGCGGCGAGCCCACGCCCCTCCACCACGATGTCCGGTCCGAGCGCCGGAATGCGCACACCCATCGCCCGGAGCGCGCCGGCCGTGGCATGCACGTCCGCCGATTCGAGGATGTCGCGCACGCGGGTGCGTCCCTCGGCCATGGCCGCGAAGATCAGCGCCCGGTGACTGATCGACTTGTCGCCGGGCGCGCGTACGGTGCCGCGCACCGTCAGTGACGGCTGGCGACTCATTGCTGCATCATCGCAGCCAGGCCTCGAGCGCCGTGGCGGCATCGGTCTTGTCGTCGCGGTACTTCACGATGACCGGCGTCTGGAGCGACAGTCCCTGCCCTTCCCCCCACGCCGAGGTGACCCGGCGCGCGCCCGGCACCACGACGGCACCCTCCGGAATCTCCAGCGGACGGTCCGCGCTGCCGCGGTGGACGGTCTCGCGGACGAGGTCGTAGACGGGCGTGCCGCGCGTGAGGATCACGCCGGCGCCGAGCACCGCGCGGCTGCGCACGACGGTTCCCTCGTACACACCACAGTTGCCGCCCACGGTGACATCGTCCTCGATGATGACCGGGGAGGCATTGATGGGTTCGAGCACTCCGCCGATCTGCGCGGCCGCACTGAGGTGCACACGTTCGCCGATCTGCGCGCAACTCCCGACGAGCGCGTGCGAGTCGACCATCGTGCCGCGGCCGACGTGCGCCCCCACGTTGATGTACATCGGGGGCATGCACACCACACCGGGCGCCAGATAGGCGCCGCGACGTACGGTGGAGCCGCCCGGCACGACGCGTACCTGATGCTCCGGGCGGAACTCGCGGGCCGGGAACGTGTGCTTGTCGAGAAACGAGAACGCGCCGCCGGCGGGCATCTCGACCACACGACCCAGGCGGAAGCCGAGCAGGATCGCGCGCTTCACCCACGGTACGGCGTGCCACGTGCCGTCGGCATCGCGCTGCGCGGCGCGGATGTCCCCGCGCTCCAGCAGGGCCAGCGCGTGATCGAAGAGGTGCTGCGCATCGTGGACGAGCGGCGCGCCGCTGTCGAGCAGATGGGGATCGGCGAAGCGCGCTTCGAGCTCAGCGATGGTGAAAGCCATGGGAGCAACCGGAAAAGGTACGACGTGAGGAACAGGGACGCGTCACGACGCGAGCGCGCCGGCGCCGACGAGGGCGGCGCGCACGCGCGCGCGGAAGGCATCGGCCAGCGGCACCAGCGGGGGACGCAGGACGTCGTGCATGCGGCCGAGCATCGCCAGCATGGCCTTCGCAGGGATTGGATTGGCCTCGCAGAACGCCGCATCGATGACGGGCGCGAGCGCGGCGTCCGCGGCACGCGCGGCGACAAGGTCGCCTTGCGCCATGGCCTCGCAGAGGCGCACCACCATCGCGGGCACGAGGTTCGACACGACGGAGATGACCCCGTCACCGCCGTGCGCCATGACGGACAGCGTGAAGCCATCGTCGCCGGCGAGCACCGCGAAGCCGTCCGGTCGATCGCGCAGGATGCTGGTCATCTGGCCGAGATTGCCCGAGGCTTCCTTGACGGCCACGAAACGGCGGTCCGCCGCGAGTTCGAGGCAGGTCGCGGCCTCGAGATTCACCGCCGTGCGTCCGGGCACGTTGTACAGCACGATCGGCAGGTCGACCGCATCGGCGATGGCCCGGAAGTGCGCGACGAGTGCGCGCTGCGGCGGGCGGTTGTACATCGGCGTGACGTGCAGCAAATGCGTCGCGCCGATGGCGCGCATCTCGCGCGAGGTGGCGATGGCCCTGCGCGTGTCGTTCGATCCGGCGCCGGCGATGACGGGCACGCGGCCATTCACCTCCTCGACCGTGATCTCGACCACGCGTCGGTGTTCCTCGGCCGTGAGGGTCGCGGCCTCGCCCGTGGAGCCGCAGGGGACGAGCATGTGCACCCCCTGCTCCACCTGCCAGGCCACGAGCGCGCGCAGCGCCGGCTCGTCGACGTCGCCCGAGGGCGTGAAGGGGGTCACGATGGCCGTGCCGCAGCCGCGGAGCGCTGGTCGGGTCATGCGCCGGTCGGTGAGTCGGTGAAGGGCGACGGTGCGTCGACGTCGAGCACGTCGCGCAGTGCGTACACGGCCGGCGCGCGCCCCGCCGCCAGCCACCGCGCCGCCAGGAGCGCGCCGTCAGCAAAGACCCGGCGGTCTCGCGCCTCGTGCGTGAAGCGGAGCTGTTCGAACGGGGCATCTGCGACGACCTCATGCGTGCCGGGGACGTGCCCCACGCGCACGCTCGTGATCGGGACCACGCGCTGCGCGGCGCGCTCGATGGCCTGGACGAGCGCGAGGGCCGTGCCCGATGGCGCGTCGCGCTTCGCGGTGTGGTGCGTCTCCACCAGGTGCATGTCGAAGCCGGGCACGGCGCGGAGGCGACGTGCCGCGTCCTCGAGGACCCCGAGGAACAGTTGCACGCCGACTGAGAAGTTGGGTGCCCAGAGCGCCGCACACTGATGGCGGCGGACGAGCGCGTCGAGCGTCGCCTGCGGCGTCGACCAGCCCGTCGTTCCGCTCACCACCGGACACCGGAGCCCCAGCAGCCGATCGATGTTGTCCGCGGCCGCATCGGGCGTCGTGAACTCGATGGCCACGTGCGCACCACGCAGATCGGCGGCGGTGATACCGCGCGCCATGCACGCGCCATCGAGACGGGCGACGACGGTGCACGCCCGCGACGCCGCGAGCGCGTCGATGGCCTGGCCCATGCGACCGAGTCCCACCAGCGCCACGCGGACGCCGTCGTGCATGGGCACGGGGTCGCTCACGCGGCCGGTACCGCCTGCTCGAAGAACGCGCCGTGGAGCCGCTGCATCGCGGGCACCACGTGCTCATCGTCGATGACAAGCGTGAAGTTGATGCCTGTCGCGGACAGCGACGCCATGTGGACAGGAATGTCGCCCAGGGCGCTGATCGCGCGCCCGATGGCGGCACTGCTGTCGGCGATGCCCGCGCCGACGATGGCCAGGACGCCGGCCCGGCGGTTGACGGCCACATCGCCGAAGTCGGCGAGATCCTGCAGGATCGCTCCCAACTGCGCCTCGTCGTCGAGCGTGACCGACACGGACACTTCCGACGTCGTCACGACGTCCACGGAGGTGCGATGCCGTTCGAACACCTCGAACACACGGCGCAGGAAGCCCGGCGCCAGGAGCATGCGCGTCGAGCGGAGCTTGACCAGCGTCGTGTTGCGCTTGCCGGCGATGGCCCGCACCGGGAATCGCGGCGCATCGAACGCGATCATCGTGCCGGTGCCACCCGGGTTGCGACTGTTGAACACGTACACCGGAATCCCGCGCTGCACGGCCGGCGCAATGGTGGCCGGGTGCAGCACCTTCGCGCCGAACGCCGCCAGCTCCGCCGCCTCCTCGAAGCCGATGCGCTCGATCAGGCGAGCGTTGGGAATCACGCGGGGATCGGCGGTGAGCATGCCATCGACGTCCGTCCAGATCTCAATGGCGGTGGCGTCGAGGGCGGCGCCGACGAGCGACGCGGAATAGTCACTGCCGCCGCGCCCCAGCGTGGTCGTGATGCGTTGTGGCGTGGCGCCCACGAAGCCGCCGAGCACCGGGATCCGCCCGGCCTGGACATGCGGGAGCAGGCGCGCCCGGCAGGCCGCGGCGATGCCCTCCGCGTCGGGTTCGGCGCGCGTGAACACGTCGTTCGTGACGATGACGTCGCGCGCGTCGACCCAGGGCGCATCGACACCACGACGCCGAAACGCCGCCGCCACGATCTGCGACGAGAGGATCTCGCCCATCGCGGCCACCGCATCGAGGGACCGCGGCGTGAGATAGCCGAGCGTGCGGAACGCCTCGGCCAGATGCGCGAGCTCGTCGAACGCCCCACCGATCTCGACCGCGAGCTCGTGGCCCTCGGCCGAGTCCCCGAGCAACGCCGCCGCGACGGTGAGATGGCGGTCGCGGAGTTGCTCGATGATCTGCACCGCGCCCAGCAGCTCACCCGCCGCCGCCTTGTGCGCCAAGTCGAGGAGCTGGTTGGTCGCCCCGCCAAGGGCAGACACCACCACCACCGGCGTCGAGGCCTGCCGCGCCGTGACGATGTCGATCACACGGGTGATCGCGGCGGCGTCGGCCACCGAGGTGCCGCCGAACTTGCAGACGATCACGACGCGACGAGCCCCGCGAGCTGGCCGGTGGCGACGAGCAGCTCTGCGTTGAGGACGGAGCCACCCGCCGCACCGCGCACCACGTTGTGCGACATCGCGACGAGGCGCAGGTCGAGGAGATGATCGGCGCGGACGCGCCCGACGGACGTCGTCATGCCACGGCCCAAGTGGGCATCCCGACGCGGCTGCGGCCGGTCGGGCTCGTCACGCACCAGGAGCGCCGGCGTGGGCGCGCTGGGCAGTCCGCGCACCGCCTCGTGGCCGGTGTAGGCACGCAACACCGCGAGCGCCTGCTCCGGCGTGGGCTTGCGTTCGAAGCCCACCGAGATGCACGCGGTGTGTCCATGCTCCACCGGGACGCGATTCGCGTGGGCGCTCACGACGATCGGCGCATCGGTGACGCGGTGGCCGTCGCAGGTGCCGAGGATCTTGAGCAGTTCGCGCTCGATCTTGGGCTCCTCGTCACCGATGTAGGGAATGACGTTGCCCAGGATGTCGAGCGACGGCACGCCCGGATAGCCGGCACCTGATACCGCCTGCATGGTGGTGACGAACACCTGACGGACGCCGAATGCCGCGTGGAGCGGCGCGAGCGCGGCCGCGATGACCGTGGTCGCGCAGTTCGCGTTGGTGACGATGCCGCCACGCCATCCCCGCTCGGCCCGCTGCCGTCCGAGCAGCGCGAGGTGGTCGCCGTTGACCTCGGGCACGACAAGGGGCACGTCCAGCGCCATGCGATAGTTCTTCGCGTTCGACAGCACGAGGCGCCCCGCGGCCGCGAACGCCGCTTCCACTTCGCCCGCTACGCCCGCGTCGAGCGCCGAGAAGACGATCGGCGCACGCACCGTCTCCGGGGTGCACGCCGTCACCTCGAGCGCGGCCACCGACGGCGGGAGCACGCCCTCGAGCCAGCGCGCGGCCTCGCGATAGGGCCGCCCGGCGCTGCGCTCCGACGCGGCGACTTCGACGAGGTCGAACCACGGGTGGCCGTCGAGGTGACGGATGAATGCCTGACCGACGGCGCCGGTCGCGCCGAGCACGGCCACCGGCCAACGAAGAGCGGGAGCAGTCATGCGAGCAGGGTGCGAACGATGCGGGCGTACGTGTCGACGGACGCCTCGAGTTCCGCCACGTCGATGTACTCGAGCGGCGTGTGAGCCACGTGAATGGAGCCAGGACCGAAGAGCAGCGGTGTACCCCAGCGATCGAGCAGCGGGATGTCGCTGGTGTAGGCAACGGGCGCCACCTCGAACCCGTTGAGCACGTGGAAGTGCTGCGCCGGAATGTGCGAGCCCCACACGAGTTCGACGTGATCGCCCGCCCACGCCTCGAACGCGCGTCGTACCGGCGCGATGTCGCCCACGAGGCGGATCATCAGCTCTGCCTCGGCGAGACCCGGCACGACGTTGGCCTCCGTGCCGGCGCGCAGCACCCCGATGTTGTAGGTCGTGTCCCCGAGGACAGGATCGACCGGCAGCTCGAGGGTACGGAGCTGCGGCAGCACGTCGAGAAAGTGCTCGAGCGCGCTTTCACCGAGATGCGGATAGGCGGAGTGTGCCTCGCGGCCGCGGGCACGGATGATGAGCCGTTGCGCACCCTTGCAGCCCGAGGCGAGCCGACTCTCGGTGGGCTCGCCGTTCACGAGGAAACGACTGGTGGCGGGCAACCGATTTGCCGCGCGTGCGCCCGGTGATCCCTTCTCCTCGCCCACCACGAACAGCAGATCGACGCGCTCCTCGCCACCATCGACCAGCCGCTGGGCCGCCATCAGCATGGCCGCCGCGATGCCCTTCGCGTCACAGGCACCGCGGCCATAGAGCCGCGTCCCGTCGAGGCGCGGCGCGACGAACGGCGGCACCGTGTCGAGGTGGGTCGAGAGGGTGACGCCTCCCCCGCGTCGTGTCGCCCAGAGATTCGAGCGCCCGGGCTCGACCTCCTGCAGCGTCACATTCCATGCTCGGTCGATGAGCCAACGGGCCACGAAATCGACCGCGTCGCGTTCGCGACCGGTCGTGGACTCGATGGCAAGGAGTTCGGCGGCCAGCGCGACGACGTCGGACATGCCGACAAGATACATGCACCGCGGTGCGCGGCGCGCCTACGCCCCGCTCAGAGTGCGCCGGCGCTGCGGATGGCGGCCGCCAGGGCGTCGTCGGTCAGTGACTCATCCCATCCGGGGGCCAGCAGGGCGATGACACGCGCGGCGCCCGAGTTGCACTCCACGGCGACGGTGTCCGCGGGCATCGTCGCCGCCTGCGCGACCTGGTCGGCCGGCACCTCGGGAAGTTCGAGGCAGATCCATGTCGCACCTACGTTGTCGCGCACCGTTCGCATGCTGCACTCCGCCGAAGAATCGCGTGGGATACCCGGAGTGGGACTCGAACCCACACTCCTCGAGAGGAAGGGGATTTTAAGTCCCCCGCGGCTACCGGTTTCGCCATCCGGGTCGAGCGTCGGCGCACGACCGGCGCGCGGGCCCGGGAGTGGCTGACAGGCCAGCTTACGCCCCCCGGGGGCCGAACGCAAAACGGGAGCACCGAAGTGCTCCCGTTTGCACCGATCCTGCGCACGACGCGCGTGCCCTTCGAGAGCGGGAAACGGGACTCGAACCCGCGACCCCAACCTTGGCAAGGTTGTGCTCTACCAACTGAGCTATTCCCGCAACACGTCGGAGTCTAGCGCGCGCCTCCCGCAGCGACAAGCGGGGCTGCGGCTTGCGCACCCGCAGTCGCCGGGAGGCGGGCTACTCCCGCACGCCCAGGGCGTGGGCAGCGTACCAGACCGTGTGCGCCAGGAGACCGGCCAGCGCCGCGTCCGCCCCGTTGGCCACCGCGCGCCCCTCGGCGTCCACCATCTCGGCCGCGAGCCCCTGATCCAGCGGCGCGCGCCGCAGCCACGCCAGCAATTGCCCGGCTTCGGGACCGAGCAGACGCGCCAGTTGTGGCACCAGCGGTTGTCCGTTCGCCCCGGTGTCGGCGTCCTGCTGGCCCCGCATCGCACGCACCGTGCGGCGGTACAGCGAGTCGTCGCGGGCGAACGCCTCGTACAAGGGCAGCCAGAAGGCCGAGCCCACCGTGTCGTCGTCGAGCGACGTGCCACCGGCCAGGTCGATCGCCGCGGCAAGCCGCGCCCGCTCTCCGCGATCGACGGCGAAGTGCCGGCGCAGCGCCGCGCGGACCGCGGCCGGATCCTCGACGTTGTTGGCCGCCTCCTCGTCGAGCGTCCGTCGCAGGACTTCAAGGGCCTGCGCAATGACGGCGTTGCCGTGCAGCGGAAACGGATGCGGCGCCGGCGCGCCCGAGGGGAGGACCTCGGTGGAGTAGAGCGGCACATGCTCGTCGCGTCGCGCGGCGAGATCGTCCGCCGCGAGGTAGAGCGTATCCGCCACGATGGGGTCTTCGACGATCTGGTCGTCGCCCGTGTCGCGAATGTAGCGATCGGTGGCAATCGCGAAGGCCGCGGGTCCCTCCACGCAGAACCCGGGTTGGAAGAGCGTGCCGTCGAGGTAGTGCACCCCCTGTCCCGGCGCGTAGCCGTGCAACTCGCAGGCCCGCACGAGGAGCTCGCGCGCCAGCGACGCGTCGGCCAGTTGCACGGCGGGGAGCGTCCACATGAGCGCATCCCAGTCGCGCACGGTGCAGCCCAGCGCGTGCCATGGCGCGCGCGACCGCACGAGGTAGTACTGCGCGTCGTCCAGCCCACGCCCCACCGCGTAGAAGTACGCGAAGAGCAGGTTCCGATTGACGAGACGATCGACGCCCTCGTTGCCGGTCGACTGTTCGAGCGCGCCCAACGCTTCGCGGGTCGCCGTGAGCAGCGCGCGCCAGCCGCGCCGCCGCAACACCGCGACCGTGGCCTGCGCGCCATCGCGCTCGGGGCCGACCGCGAGATAGAAGGCGCATTGGGCCACGCCCCCGGCCGCCACCTCGAGCGTGCGACGCATGGCGAAGGCACGCACGTCGCGCGACGGCGCCTGCGGCGCCTCCAGCACCGCCGGACCATCGCTGCCCAACGCCAATGCGGCGAGCCCCGGAATCGCGGCGCCCTCGAGGATGAGCACGTCGTCCGCAACGGGCACCACCACGTGCGCGTCGTCGAAGGGACGGGCAGTCCGCACGCGTTGCTGCCGGTGCCCCAGCGCTCCCTCCAGCGCGACCTCGACCGTCACCTTCTGCGCGCCGCGGTTCTCGACGGCGAACGTGTAGACCGCACCGGCGACGTCGGCATCACGGCCGTACGGCGCAAAGATCGTCCCCCGGACGATCAACGACCCGACGGTGCACGTGAAGGTCGGCAGCCACCCCACCGCACGCTCCCAGGCGATGCCTTCGGCCGCGAGCGTCCGCACCTCGCCATCGACACGCAACACCGGGCACAGCAGCGGGGTACCCTGCCCCATCGCGAAATTCGAACTCCCGGCGAACTCGATGGCCGCGCGCGCACCACGGTGCAGCACCCCCACGGCGTGAATCGCGCCGTCGGAGGGATCGATGCACGGCAGCGCGATCCAGTGGTTGCCGGTGAGTTGCCAGGGTACGGAGGGGATCTGCACAGGAGCGGGATGAAGAAGACCATCGGGCGATCGCGTTGACCGCCATGCACAGCAGGACTAATCTAGCGGGTTCGACCCCCGTCAGCCGCTTCTCCGAACCGGCCCCGCACTCTCTCGCGACGAGGCACGTGCCCCGCTCCACTTCCACCGTTCCCGGATCACGTGGACCCCGCGCGCGCCCACACGCGCGGCGTCTCGTCGAGGCCACCACGTTGGCGCTGGCTGCCCTGCTCGCCGCGTCGGCGCCCGCTCGGGCGCAGGCGGTCGTGGGAGTCGGCGATGATGCGGTGCCCCTCGCGAAAGGCGCGTGGCGGCTGACCATCGCGGGGCGCTGGAACGACGCGCGCGAGCGCTTTGTGCGGGACAGCACGGGGGGCACGTCGCGACGCGGCATCCTGTCGCCGCTGGCCGCGAGCGACGCCGGGGTCGGCGCGTTCCCGGCGCTCACGGGCGTCGAATCGGCCATTCGCGCGGCCTCCGGCAACACCTCCTTCCGTCTCTCGCTGGGCACGCTCGAGGCGTCTGGCGAAGTGCACCAGAGCATCGCGCCGCTCAGCGCGGAGTATGGCATCACGAGACGCCTCTCGATGCGCCTCGTACTGCCGTATGTCGAGTCGCGCGATGCGTCGCAGCTGCTGCTCAATCGGAGTGGTGCTGGCGCCAACGTCGGGCTCAACCCGGTCTACCAGACGACCGGCGGCGCCGGCGTGCGGGCCACGAATGGCGCGCTGCTCGCACAGATCGATGCGTCGCGCACCGCGCTCGAAAGCGAGCTCGCGCGCTGCGCCGTTCCCACGGAATTGGGCTGTGACGCGATTCGCGCCAATCCGGGCGCCGCGCAGACGTTGCTCGCGTCGGCGCAGTCGCTCCGCGCGACGTTGGCCACGCTGTACGGCGGTGCCGAGGGCGGCGCACCGCTGGTGCCCCTCGCCGGGTCGGTGCAGCAGGAGGCAGTCGTTGCGCGTGTCGGCGCCCTCCGCACCGCGTTTCAGGGCTTCGGCGTCGGCGCCATGACCGGCGATCTCGCACCGACCGGATCATCGCTGGTGATCGGTCCCGGGGGCACGCCACGCCTCGGCACGGACACCCTGTTCGGCGTGGGGTTCGCCCGACTCGGCAACACACGGCGTGCGGGGGTGGGCGATATCGACCTGACCGCCACCTGGTTGCTGTTCGACCATTTCGGCGCCGACCAGCGCCGTCGGCTGCTCGACAACGGACGCGGCCTGCGCAGCACGATCACGGCCGGTTGGCGCTTCGGCACCGCCGGCGCCGACCGCACCGACGATCCATTCGACGTGCCCATCGGCGACGGCGCCAACGCACTCCTCCTGCGCTCGACGACCGACCTCGTGTGGTCGCGGTCGGTGTGGGCGAGCGGTACCGTGCGGCTGGTGAAGCCGTTGAGCGATCAGGTGGCGCTCGCCCTGCCCACCGTCGCGTCGACGTCGCCCTTCGCGCCCTACGCGGTCGTGTCGGCGGATCGCTCGCTCGGGTCACGCCTCGACGTCGAGTTCGCACCCCGCGTGGGACTCGGCCAGTTCTTCGGCCTGTCGGGCGCGGTGGCGTGGCAGCGGTGGAGCGATGACCGGTACCGTCCGCTCGCCGCGGGCGATGCGCCGGCGTCACTGCCGGAGATTGCCATCGCCAGTCGCTCGCTGAGTTCGGCCTCGTTTGGCGCGTCATTCTCGACGCTGGCCAGCTACGTGCGCGGCCGCAGCCGTATCGCGGCCGAGGTGCTCTACTCGCACGCGGTACCGCTCGCGGCATCGGGCGAGATGCCCGCGTGGTCGATCGACCGGCTCGAAGTGCGGATCTACACGGGCTTCCCGCGGCGCTGAGTGCGCTTGGGTGGTGTCGGCGCCACCGCGTCGTCCAACTGCACGCCGCGTTCGAGCAACTCGCGGGCGTGCGCGCGGCTGACGTCGCGATCGGCATCACCACCCAGCATGCGCGCAACTTCGACCACGCGGGCCTCGTCGACCACGACCTGCGTGTCGGCCGTTGTCACTGCCCCCACCGCCCCCTTGGCAACGACAATGTGGCGATGGGCCACGGCGGCGATCTGCGCGAGGTGCGAGATGGCCAGCACCTGGTGATGCGCGGCCACGCGGCGCATGAGCGCGCCCACCTGCCACGCCACCGCCCCGCCGATGCCCGCATCGATCTCGTCGAACACCAGCGTCGGTACGGCCTGAAGGCGCGCGAGGACCGTGGACAGGGCCAGCATCACGCGCGAGAGCTCGCCACCGGACGCCAGCTTGCCCAGTGGACGCCGCTCAGCACCCGCGTTCAGCATGGCCTCGAACAGCACGGACTCCGCGCCATCGGCGCCGATCGCATCCAACGGCATCAGCCGCACCTCCACGCGACCGTGCGCCATGCCAAGCTCCGGCAGCAGCGCCGACACGGCGTCGCCGAGTCGGGAGGCGGCGGCCCGTCGCGCGGACGTCAATGCCGAGGCTGCGTCTCGCAGCGCGGCCTCGGCGGCGTCCCGTGCCGCACGCAGTGCCGCGAGCTCCGCCTCCGAGCCATCCACCAGGGCCAGCTCGGCGTGCGCGGCGTGGCCCGTCGCGATGACCTCCGCGAGGGTCGGTCCGTGACGCCGCATGAGCCCCAGCAACAGCTCGCGACGTGACTCCAGTTTTCGCAGCGCCGATGGATCGATGTCGATCGCATCGGCGTAGTGCTCCAGCTCGCGCGCCAGCTCGTCCAGCGTGAGACGCGCGCTCTCGAGCGTCGTCTCGTGCACCGTCGCCGCCTCATCGATGCGGACGAGCGCCGCCAGCGCGCGCCGCGCGTGCGCGAGGCGCGCGAGTGCCGCGCGCTCATCACCCGCGATCGCCTGCGCGGCCTGCGTGGCCAGCGCGCGCAACTCCTCCGCATGACTGAGCCGGCGGATCTCCGCGTCGAGCGACTCATCCTCGCCGGGGGTCAGGCGCGCGTCGTCGACTTCCTGGACCACATGCCGCAGCCAGTCGGCCCGGCGCCGCGCGTCCGCGCTGCGTTGCAGCATCTCGCGTTCATCCGCGACGCATCCGGCGAGTGCCGCGTGGGCGTCGCGCACGCGCGTCCGCAGTGCCATTGCGTCGGCGAAGGCATCGAGCAGGTCGCGCTGGTGCGACGTGTCGACCAGCTGCCGCGACTCGTGCTGGCCATGCACGCTCACCAGTTGCGCGCCCACGTCGGCCAGCAGCCCGGCGCTCACCGGCGCGCCGTTGATCCACGCACGCGACCGGCCCGCTGCCTGCACCTCGCGCTTGAGTACCAGCAGCCCCTCATCGGCTTCGAGGCCGTGGGCGTCGAGCCACGCGTGCAGGGTCTCGCGACCGGCGACGTCGAAGACGCCCTCGACGCTCGCACGCTCGGTGCCGGCGCGCACGCGGTCGCCCGCGGCCCGGTCGCCCAGCAGCATGCCGAGGGCGCCGACAATGAGCGACTTGCCCGCCCCGGTCTCCCCGGTGAGCACGTTCAGGCCCGCGGCGAGCGGCAGCGAGACCGTGTCGATGACCGCGACGTTGCGAATGCGAAGTTCGACGAGCATGGCGAGGGAACGGTGCGCGGCCACCGCGGTGGCGCGTGCCTGGGTGCGCGTGGCGCCTAGAGGGCGACGCCGTCGCGCCCCGACAGGCCACCCCAGCCCAGCTTGCGACGCAAGATCGAGAAGAAGGTGGTACCGGGGAAGCGCACGATCTGCACCGGCTGCGCAGCCCGCCGCACCACGAGCGTCTCCCCACCGGTGAAGGTAGTGCCGACCTGGCCGTCCACCGTCACCAAAAGCTCGTCGGGCCCATCATCCGCACGCACCTGCACCTCCACGTCGGCCGGCAGCACGAGCGGACGGATTGCGAGCGTGTGCGGCGAGACCGCCGTGAGCACGATACTGTCGACCGTGGGCACCATGACCGGGCCACCGGCAGAGACGGAGTAGGCGGTCGACCCCGTCGGCGTGCTGATGATCAGGCCGTCGGCCGAGTAGGCGCCGATGGGTTCGCCATCGACGAGCACGGTGAGGCGCACCATGCGCGCCACGCCGGCCTTCGAGAGCACGACGTCATTCAGGGCGCGCCACGAGCATCGTTCCTGCCCGTCGCGATCGAGGGCACAGGACGCCAGCGCCATGCGGGACTCGGAGATGTACTCGCCCGACGCGAAGCGTCGCACCCCCGCCTCGAACTCGTCGCCACCACAGCTCGTGAGAAAGCCGAGGCGCCCCAGGTTGATGCCGAGGATCGGTACCTGATGACCGTCGAGGAATCGGGCGCCGCGCAGCAATGTCCCGTCGCCCCCCAGCGTGATGACCGCATCGACGGTATCCGGCGTCGTCAGCCGGTCGCCCTCTTCGGCGATCTCCCACAGGTCGTCTTCGAACGCCAGCGTGAGCCCCAAGTCGGGCGCGATGTCCAGCAACGTGCCCAGAATCGAGGGCAAGCCGACATAGCCGCGATGTCCGACGACCCCGACGCGCATCAGTTGGCGAGTGCCTCAGTCTCGTGCAACGCGCGCACCCGATCTGCGATGCCGGCTGCATCGAGGCCGAGCGACGCCAGTTGCTTGCGTCGCGGCGCGGCGTACACGATGCGATCGGGAACGCCGTGCACGGCCACCCGCACCTGCGGCGCCTGGCGATGGATGACCGCACTCATGGCCGCACCGAACCCGTTGACGACGGTGCCCTCTTCCACGGTGAGTACGTGACTATGCTGTTGCAGCACCGCGGCCAGGGTGAGCTCGTCGTACGGCTTGAGGTAGCGGCAGTTGACCACCGTGACGTCGAGCCCTTCCGCCGCGAGCAGCGCGGCCGCGTCGAGCGACGGTTGCACCATGGTGCCGACCGCGAGGATCGCGACCTCCTGTCCCTTGCGCAACACTTCCCACGTGGCGTGCGGCGTGGCAGCGATGTCCGCCATGGCGGGCGGCACGTCGGGCGACGCGTCACGCGGATACCGCAGTGAGAACGGCCCCTGGTTCTGCTCGACACCGGCCCGCAACAGCGCGAGCATCTCGGTGCCGTTCTTCGGCGCCGTCACCACCATGTTGGGAATGCTGAGCATGTACGCGATATCGTACAGCCCCATGTGCGTCTCGCCGTCCTCGCCCACGAGTCCCGCGCGATCCATCGCGAACACCACCGGCAGACGCTGCAGCGCGGCATCGTGGATGATGTTGTCGTAGGCGCGTTGGAGGAACGTGGAGTAGATCGTGACGATGGGCTTCACGCCGCGCGTCGCCAGACCCGCCGCGAAGGTCACGCCGTGCCCCTCGGCGATGCCGACGTCGAAGAACCGCTCGGGGTACGCCTTCGCGAACGCCGCCGTGCCCGTGCCGCTCGGCATGGCCGCCGTGATCACGGCAACGTCCTTGCGCTCTGCGCCCAGCTCGACGAGGCCCTTGCCATAGACCGCGGTGTACGCCGGGTTGCCGGCCGACACACTGAGCTGCTTGCCGGTCGACGGGTCGTGTCCGGGCGGCAGCGCGTGCCACTTCTCACCGTGCTCGCCGGCCGGGAAGCCGCGCCCCTTCTGCGTGATGACGTGCACGAGCCGCGGCGTGTTCATGTCCCGCACCGCCGTGAACGTCTCCACCAGCGCGTCGATGTCGTGTCCGTCGATCGGGCCGAAGTACCGGAAGCCCAGCTCCTCGAACAGCACCCCGGGCGTGAGGAAGGACTTCACACTCTCCTCCCACTTGCGCAGCAGCGTCCCGGCGGATGCGAACGGTCCCGGCGCATGGTCGACGATCTCGCCGATGCGCGAGCGCAGCCGGTTGTACAACGGGTTGCGCTGGATGCTGGTGAGGTACTTGTGCATCGCGCCCACGTTGGGTGCGATCGACATCTCGTTGTCGTTGAGCACGACGATGATGTCGCGATCGGAGTGCCCCGCGTTGTTCAGGCCTTCATATGCGAGCCCCGAACCCAGCGAACCGTCGCCGATGATGGCCGCGACCTTGAACTGCTCGCCGAGCACGTCGCGCCCGGCCGCCATGCCCAGCGCGGCAGAGATGGCCGTGGCCGCGTGCCCCGCCCCGAACGTGTCGTACTCGCTCTCGGTGCGCTTGAGGAAGCCCGAGAGCCCGCCCTCCTGGCGCAGCGTGGGGAGCTGATCGTTCCGCCCCGTGAGCAACTTGTGGGGGTAGCCCTGATGGCCGACGTCCCACACGAGCTGGTCGCGCGGCGTGTCGAACACCGCGTGCATCGCGATCGTGAGCTCGACGACGCCCAGGCCGGCGCCGATGTGGCCGCCGGTGTCTGCACAGACCTCGATGAGGCGGGCGCGCATCTCGGGCGCCAGCGCGCGCAGCTCCTCGCGCGTCAGGGCGCGCAGGTCGGCGGGCAGGTGAATGCGATCGAGGAGGGCCATGGCAGTATGGGAAGGACGCGAAGTGCGTGAGATGATCAGGAACGACGTTCGACGATGTAGCGGGCGAGCAGCTCGAGCGTCGGTGTGAGCAACGCTTCCCGCTGCAGCGCCTCACAGGCGTCCTCGACGAGGGCCACCGCACGCGCGGTGGCGCCGTCGATGCCGAGGAGCGCCGGGTAGGTGCTCTTGTGCAGGTCGAGATCGCGACCGGCGGTCTTGCCGAGTTCGTCGGTGGTGGACGTGACGTCGAGGACGTCGTCGGCGATCTGGAAGGCCAGGCCAATGGCGGCGCCGTAGCGCGCCAACGCGGCAATGTGCGACGCCGGCGCGCGTGCCGCGCGTGCCCCGACGGTGACCGACGAGACGATCAGCGCGCCCGTCTTGAGGCGATGCACCCGCTCCATCGCGTCGAGACTCAGGCGCACGCCTTCGGCCTCGAGGTCGAGCAGCTGCCCGGCAATCATGCCGCTGGCGCCGGAGGCCTGCATCAGGTCACGGACGATCTCGCCGCACACGTCGGCCGGCAGACCCAGCGCGTGCGCAGCGTGCCACGCGCTCCGAGCGGCCAGGGGGACCATGGCCAGGCCAGCCGCCGTCGCCACCGGGACGCCGTACACGCGATGCACCGTGGGCCGTCCGCGGCGCACGTCATCGTCGTCCATGCACGGCAAGTCATCGTGCACGAGGGAGTACGCGTGCACCACTTCGACCGACGCCGCCAGCTCCGTCGCGTCCTGCCGGCCACCGCACGCCTTGTATGCCTCGAGGAGGAGAATCGCGCGCAACCGCTTCCCTTCCCCCAGCAGCGCGTAGCGGATCGCCTCGGCCGTGATCGGCGTGAGCGTGTCGAGCCAACGCGCACAAAAGGCATCGAGCGCGCGCTGCACCGCCGTGCGCTCGGCGTGGAAGGAGGGGACGGCGGCGACGCTGCCGGTGCTCACGAGGGGAAGGCCTCCAGCCGGAACGCGCCGTCGGCGTCCTCGCTCAGGCGACGCACCTGCGCGTCGACCGCCTGGAGCGTCTGCCCCGCCGCGCGCACCTGTGCGACGCCATCCTCGAAGAGGCGCAACGCGTCGTCGAGCGGAACGTCCGTGCGCTCGAGCTCCTGCACGATCGATTCCAATCGGCCAAGGGCGTCTTCGAAGCTCACGATGCAGCGTCTCCAGGCGGAAGGGGACCCACGGGGAGCGGTCGCGACACCCCGGCGGTCGCCGGCACGATGCCGTCCTGCACCCACAGATCGAACGCGGCGCCGGCGGTAAACTGTGCCCGCCTGCTCAAGGTAGCGCCGGAGTCGTCCCGCGCCACCGCGTACCCGCGCGCCAGGGTGGCCAGCGGTGACAGCGCGTCCAGGCGTCCGGCGAGCGCGGACAACGCCGAGGACCGACGCTCGACCAGCCGGTGGGACGCGAGCCGGAGCCGCTCCCGCAGCTGGCTCACCGCGAACGCGGCTCGTGCTTCACGACGTCGGGCCGCGTGCACGAGGCGACGCGTGAGGGCGTCGACGCGCGCCACCGTCTCGCGGCGCGAGGGGACCGCGAGCTCAGCCGCCGCCGACGGAGTGGCGGCGCGCACGTCCGCGACCAAGTCGCACAGCGAGATGTCCGTCTCGTGTCCGACCGCCGAGACCACCGGAAGCGGGCACGCCGCGACCGCGCGCACGACACGCTCGTCGTTGAACGCCCACAGATCTTCGCGCGATCCGCCGCCGCGACCGATGATCACCAGATCAGCCTCGCCCCAGCGCGCGACACGCGCCATGGCCTCCACAAGGGATTGCGGGGCGCTCTCGCCTTGGACGGCCGCCGGCACCACGACCAGCTCCACCGCCGCGTCGCGCGCGCGGGCGACGGTGATGATGTCATGCACGGCGGCCCCGTCGGGGCTGGTCACCACCGCGATGCGACGCGGGAAGGCCGGCAGCGGGCGCTTCCGGGAAGGATCGAGAAGGCCGTCGCGCTCGAGGCGCTTCCGCGTCTCTTCGAGCGCCTTCTGCCACAACCCGTCCCCCGCCGCCTCGAGCAAGCGCACCGAGAACTGCAGGTCGCCGCGCACCGGCCAGACCGTCATCTGGCCGAACGCCGTCACCTGCATCCCGTCGTCCGGAGGGGCTGGTAGCCGACGCGCGGCGGAACTCCAGATGACGCACTTCACCTGCGCGTCGGCATCGCGGAGCGTGAAGTACCAGTGGCCGTTCCGGTGCGCCGTGAAGTTGCTCACCTCGCCGCGCACCCAGAGCGGCGGGAACGCACCCTCCACCAGGTCCTTGGCGGCGGTGGTGAGCGTGTGGACGGCGATGGCCGCCTCGGGCGTACTCCCTGGCGTGCTCTCGACGATACCCGGCGGGGCGTGCGCCGCCGTACGCCGGGACGTCGGCATCAGCCGACGGCGGCCGACGCCCGTTCCAGCGTGCGCGCCGCGGCCTGCACCGTGTTGCGCAACAGCAGGGCGATGGTCATCGGCCCGACGCCACCCGGCACGGGAGTGATCTTGGACGCCACCTGCACCGCGCTTTCGAAGTGCACATCACCGCACAGGCGACGTCCCGAGGCCCGCGAGGCATCGGCCACACTGTTCATGCCCACGTCGATGACCACGGCGCCGGGCTTGATCATGTCGCCCGTGATCATCTCCGCCCGCCCGATCGCGGCGATGAGGATGTCGGCACGACGCGTGTGCGCGGCAAGGTCGCGCGTGCGGCTGTGGCACACCGTGACGGTGGCATCGCCGCCAGCGCGCCCCTGCACGAGCAACGCGGCCATCGGCTTCCCCACGATGTTGCTGCGCCCGACCACGACGGCCTCGGCGCCCCGTGTGTCGACGCCGCTCCGCACCAGCAGCTCGATGACCCCGGCCGGCGTGCACGACACGAACCCGTCGGTGTGCCCGATGAGCAGCTTGCCGACATTCACCGGATGGAAGCCGTCGACGTCCTTGTCGGGGCTGATGTGCCGGATGACGGTGTCGGGATCGATGTGCCGCGGCAGCGGCATTTGCACGAGAATGCCATGCACTGCGGGGTCGGCATTGAGGCGCTCCACCAGCGCCAGCAACTCCGCCTGCGTCGTCGTGGCGGGGAGCCGGATCGTTTCCCCATGCATCCCGGCGGCGACGCTCGCCTTCTCCTTGGCGCCCACGTACGTCGCGCTCGCCGGGTCGTCACCGACGAGCACCACGGTGAGTCCCGGCACCACCCCGCGGGCGGTGAGGGCCGCCACCTCGACCGCGACTTCGTCGCGAATGGTGGCGGCAATCGCCTTCCCGTCGATCAGCTCAGCGCGCAAAGTCCACCGCCCGACTCTCCCGAATGACCATCACCTTGATCTGCCCCGGATACTGCAGCTCCGACTCGATGCGCCGCGCGATCTCCTCGGCGAGCGCCGTCATGCGCGCATCGTCGACCTGCTCGGGCGTGACGACCACGCGCACTTCGCGTCCCGCCTGGATGGCGAAGACACGCTCCACCCCGCGGTAGCTCGACGCGATCTTCTCGAGCCCCTCGAGGCGCTTGACGTACGTCTCGAAGGCCTCGCGACGTGCGCCCGGCCGTGAGCCCGAGATGCCGTCAGCGGCCTGCACCAGCACGGACACCTCGCTTTCGTGCGGCACGTCGTCGTGATGCGCCGCGATGCAGTTGACCACGAGCGGATTCTCGCCGTAGCGCGTCGCCACCTCGACGCCGAGCTGCACGTGGGTGCCCTCGTGCTCGTGCGTGAGCACCTTGCCGATGTCGTGCAGCAGCGCGCCGCGCTTGGCGAGCGCCACATCGAGCCCCAGCTCGGCCGCCATCATGCCGGCCAGCCACGCCACTTCCTTGCTGTGGGCGAGGATGTTTTGGCCGTAGCTGGTACGCCACCGCATGCGCCCGACCAGCTTCACCAGCTCCGGGTGCAGCCCCGCCACACCGACCTCGTACGCCGCCTGCTCACCGGTTTCGATGATGGCCGCATCGACCTCCTTGCGGGCCTTTGCGACCACTTCCTCGATGCGCCCCGGATGGATGCGCCCATCGCTCACGAGCTTCTCGAGGGCCAGGCGCGCGGTCTCGCGCCGCACCGGGTCGAAGCAGGACACCACCACCGTGTCCGGCGTGTCGTCGATGATGACGTCGACCCCGGTCGCGAGCTCGAACGCGCGGATATTGCGTCCCTCGCGGCCGATGATGCGTCCCTTCATCTCGTCGTTCGGCAGCGATACGGCACTGACGGTGGTCTCGGCCGTCGTCTCGGCCGCCACGCGCTGCACCGCCAGCGCGACGATCTTGCGCGCCTCGCGGTCGGCATTGCGCTTGGCGCTTTCGCGGATCTCCCGGAGGCGATTGGCGGCGTCGGCCAAGGCCTCATCCTCCAGCCGACGCACGAGTTCGGCTTTCGCCTCGGCGGCGCTGAGCCCGGCCAACTGCTCGAGCTTCCGGCGCTCGTCCCCGAGCAGACGCTCGAGTTCCTGCTCCCGCTGCGCCGACGCCTGCTCACGCCGACCGAGCTCGCTGCCGCGGCGGAGCAACTCCTGCTCACGCCCCTCGAGCGACTCGCGCGCGCGATCGAGCTGTGCCTCACGCTCCATCACGCGCTTCTCTTCGCGTTCCACG
This sequence comes from Gemmatimonadota bacterium, assembly GCA_020161135.1. Lineage (GTDB taxonomy): Bacteria > Gemmatimonadota > Gemmatimonadetes > Gemmatimonadales > Gemmatimonadaceae > Gemmatimonas. The sequence continues at coordinate 495,478 of JAIUOB010000003.1, forward strand.
TCGCCACGGCGCTCGCGCAACTCGCTTTCGTGCGACTCACGGAGCTGCAGCAACTCCTCGCGCCCTTCGACCACCGCGCCCTTGCGCAGGGTGTCGGCCTCGCGGCGGGCATCCTCGAGCACGCGGGTCGCCGTTTCCTCGGCGGTCGCCTTGGCTCGCTGCTGCCCTTCCAGTTCGATGCGCCGCCCGGCAGATCGGCCGACCACAAAGGCCACGACAGCCGCAACCACACCCAGGGCGCTGGTCAGCGCCGCGAGAGGAAGTTCTCCCATGGTGATCTATTGCTCCACCGCGGCGGCGCGCGGGTTGGATCGTGGACGACGGGATCTATCGGTCAGCGTCGACGAGCGTTCGTGGAGAGGCGCGCGCGCTCCGCGCGTCGCCGTGTCACACCCGCTCATCCGTCTCGCAACGTATGGCCGAACCGCAAGGCTCGCAACGGTTTGGCACCGCCGCACGGCGAGCGGTCCCTACCGTCCGGCCAACGCGATCAGCCCCCGCCGTCCTCGCCGCGGAGCGCCGGAGGCAGCAGCGGCCGAATGTCCGAGGCCAGGCGGCGCAGGTCGTCCGTCATCGCCTCCGCCCCGGCCCGCTCGCGGAACAGCTCGTCCGTGATGTGCAGCGCGGCGAGGATGGCGGCCTTCTGCGTCTCCACGGTGGAGTTGCCGGACATGATGCTGCGGATGGTTCGATCCACATGCTCGGCCACCGCACGCGTGTGCTCGGCCGAGGCCTCCGTGCGCAGCGTGTAGTCCTCCCCGAGAATGCGAACCCGCACGACCGCCCGGGCGTCGTTCATCGGTCACCCCCGTGGGCCACCTGCTGCCGCAGAAAACGCACCCGCTCGCCCAGTTGCGAGGTCCGCTCGCGCGCGTCGTCGAGGCGCGAACGCAGCCGGGCATTCTCGCGGGCCAAGGCGGCGTCCTGGGCCCCCGGAGCCGTCCGGCTCTCGGCCTCGGCCAGCGAGACCCGGGTGCGCGCCAACTCCGCCTCCAGCATCTCCACCTGGCCCTGCAGGTCGCGGGCGCGCTGGAGGGAGAGGTCGCGTGACGAGGAGAGGACGTCGGTCTGTTCGCGAAGGGCCTGCAGCTGGCCATCGGCACTCGCCACGCGCTGCTCCAGCTCCCGCGTGCGGGCCTCCGCGGCCAGCGCGCGACGGCGATACGCCGCGAGCTGCTCGGTGAGGTTGCGCACCAACCCCTCGAGCTCGCGAAAGGCCGCCGTCATGGTCATGGCTCAGCCCACCCTGGCGGTGACGCCCAGCTCACGCGACAAGACCTCGAGCAGGCGGGCCCGGCGCCCCTCGATCTCCTTGTCCTTGAGCGTGCGTTCGGGGTGCCGGAAGGTGAGACGCCAGGCCAAGCTTCGCGCCCCGGCCGGTACGCCAGCGCCACGGAACTCATCGAACAGCTCGCAGGATTCGAGCAACTCGCCGGCCGTGGTCCGCAGCGACGCCTCGACCGTCGCCGCCGCCACGCCGTCCGGCACGATGAGCGCGAGGTCGAACACCGCGGCGGGTGTCGTCGGCAGCGGTTGAAAACGCGCCACATGGCGAGCCGCCGTACCGTGGTCATCCACGGTTGCGTGAGCATGCGTGCCCGGCGCCGCGACATCGTCGGAGCTCAGCACGCCGAGCGACAGCTCGATGCCCCAGGCCTCCTTGGCCCAGGCCGGACGATCGAGCGCCACCGGGCCGATGACCCCGACCACGCGTCCGTCCGCCGAGAGCGTCCATGAGGGACGACCGTCGCGCGGGTCGCAGGCCACTGCCGCGCCCGGGAACGCTGCGCGCAGCAGCCGCTCGCCCAGCTCGCGCGCGTCCCACGCGTCGAACGCTGGGGGCTGCGGCTCGGTGAAGTGGGCCGGTCGCCGCGCCCCCATGAGCACGGCGCCCACGTGGACCTCCTCGCGCGGCAGACGGCCCGGCGCGGGGTGGAACACGTTCCCGATCTCGAAGAGCCGCAGGTCGCCTTCCATACGCGACAGGTTGTACTCGGCCCTGCGGGCGAGCGTGTCGAGAATCGACGCGCGGAGGTACGGCTCGTCCTCGGCCAGTGGATTGCGCACGCGAGGCGTGTCCGCGCTGCCCTGCGCCGTGAACGGCATCGGGCGCGTCTCATAGAGCCCGGCAGCGACGAGCACGTCGCGCACCCGCTGCGAGGCGAGATGCAGCGGGTGATCGGGCGCCGTGCCCGGGCGAAACGGACGCAACTCGTCCGGCAGTGTGTCGAAGCCGACAAGGCGCGCGATCTCCTCGATGAGGTCGACCTCGAGCCCGAGGTCGAGGCGCCACGTGGGCGGCTGCACCACGAAATCACTGCCTTCGCGCGTGAGCGTGCACCCCAGGGCTTCGAGATGATGCACAATCGCCGCATCCTCGACCGGGGTTCCCAGGAGACGCGCCACCCGTGCGGGGCGCAGGCGCACGGGCGACGGCGCCACGGCATCGGCCCCGACGTCCAGGATCTCGACCACCTCACCGCCGGCCACCTGCGTGAGCAGCGCGGCCGCCACACGCGCGACGCCGACCGTGTCGCCCGCATCGACGCCGCGCTCGAACCGGTAGCTCGCATCGGTCACGAGTCCCACCGCCTTGCGCACCCGTCGGACGAACTTGGGCGCGAACTGCGCCACTTCGAGCAGCACGTCGACCGTCGCGTCGGTCACCTCGCTGTCGCGGCCACCCATGACGCCGGCGAGCCCCACCGGACGCGCGCCGTCGCAGATGACCGTCGTGCCGTCGGCTACCGTCCGCGTGACGCCATCGAGCGTCACGAGCGACTCGCCAGCGCGCGTGCCGCGCACGACGATGCGCGCGCCCTCGAGCCGCGCCAGGTCGAACGCATGCACGGGTTGTCCGAGACCATGCAACACGTAGTTCGTGACATCGACGACGTTGCTGATGCTGCGGGCCCCGATGGCTTCGAGCCGCTGGACCAGCCACGCGGGACTGGGGCCCACGCGCACACCGCGCAGGACGACGGCGACGTAGCGCGGGCAGTCGGCGGTCGACTCGAGGGTCACTGCAGCGTGCGCACCCGTGGCCTGCGTCGCACCGCGCACGGCGGGCAGGGACGGCACCGAGGTGGTGAGGTCCGCCGGCACCGACTGCAGGGGCACACCGGTGATGGCCGCCACCTCGCGCGCCACACCGCGATGCGAGAGCAGATCCGGACGATTCGGCAGGACGTCGAGATCGAGACGCGCATCACCCAGCGGCAGCACCTGGAGCAGCGGCGTGCCAGGGGCCGCATCGGTCTCGAGCGTCAGGATGCCGTCGTGCTCCTCGCCGAGGTTGAGCTCGCGCGCCGAGCAGAGCATGCCGTTCGACGTCTCGCCGCGGATCTTGCGCTTCTCGATCCGGAGGCCGCCAGGCATCACCGTGCCCGTGCGCGCGAACGGGTACTTCGCGCCCGCCACCACGTTCGGCGCACCACACACCACGTCGAGGAGTGCGCCGCTGCCGTCGTCGACCTTGGTGACCCACAAGTGGTCGGAGTTCGGATGACGTCCGGCCTCGACCACCTGCGCCACCACGAACGGCGCGAGGTGCGCGCCGATCGGTTCGATGCCATCGAGCGTGACACAGTGACGGCTCAGCGCCTCACCCACGGCCGCCGCGTCCAGGTGGTGCGGTACGAACTGCTTCAGCCAGGCATGCGAGACGATCATCGGGCGAACTGCTCCAGAAAGCGCACGTCGGAATCGTAGAGGACGCGAATATCGGTGATGCCATAGCGCGACATGGCGATGCGCGCCGGGCCCATCCCGAACGCCCACCCGGTGTACTTCTCGCTGTCGATGCCCGCCGACTCGAGCACGTTCGGATGCACCATGCCACAGCCGAGGATCTCGACCCAGCGGAGCCCCTTGCCGTCACCGAGATCGACTTCGACGTCCATTTGCGCGCCGGGCTCGACGAACGGAAAGTACGAGGGGCCGAAGCGCACGCGGCGGCTCCCGCCGTAGAAGCGTCGCGCGAAGGCCGCGAGCGTCGCCTTGAGATCGACGAAGCTGACGCCCTCGTCGATCGCGAGCCCCTCGAGCTGCATGAAGGCGGGGGCGTGTGTCGCGTCGAAGAAGTCCCGGCGATACACCTGCCCCGGCGCCAGCACGCGCACTGGCGGCGCGTAGCGCTGGAGGGTGCGCACCTGCACGGGTGATGTGTGCGTGCGCAGCAGTGTGTCTTCGCCGAGGTACAGCGTGTCGTGCAGCTCCATGGCCGGGTGATCGGCCGGGAAGTTGAGCGCGCCGAAGTTGTACCACTCCGTCTCGGCCTCGGGGCCGAGCGCGATCGTGAAACCCAGCTCGCGGAAGATGGCGCAGATCTCGTCGATGACGGTCGAGACGGGGTGCACGGCGCCCACCCAGTGGCGGCGGCCCGGCATGGTGGCATCGACGGCACGCGCGGCCGACTGTCCGGCGGCGCGCGCGGCGAACGCGTCGAGCGCCTGCTGGATGTCGAGCTTCAGCGTGTTGAAGGCACTGCCCGCCGCGCGCCGATCGTCGGCCGGCAGGGCGCGCAGCGCCCCCTGCAGCGTGGCGAGCCGGTCGTCCTTGAGCGCATTGAGCTGCCCCTTGGCGACATCGAGTCGCGTGTCGGCGGCGAGGCCGTCGAGCAGTGCGCGGCAATCCCGGGCGAGGCCCTCGGTGAGGGCGAGATAGTCGGAGAGAAGCACGAGGCGGTGGCGCAGCGGGGGCTCGGGTGCACGAAGGGCCGGCGTCACGCGACGCCGGCCCTTCAACATAACGGACACTCGGCGTGCACGACGCCGGTGCGGTACGCGCCGTTAGGCGGCCGTCTTGGCGTCGAGCGCCTTGCGGGCCTGCTCGGCGATCGCGGCAAACGCCTGCGGCTCGCGCACCGCGAGGTCGGCCAGCACCTTGCGATCGACTTCGAGACCGGCGGCGTGCAGCCCGTTGATGAACGCGCTGTACGACATGTCGTGCAGGCGGGCCGCCGCGTTGATACGGATGATCCAGAGGCGACGGAACTCGCGCTTCTTGTTCTTGCGGTCGCGGTACGCATACCGCCAACCGCGCTCGACGGTCTCCTTGGCGGCCTTCCAGAGCTTCGAGCGGCCACCGAAGGCGCCCTTGGCGTGCTTGAGGATCTGCTTCTTTCGCGCGAGGCGAACGACGTTGGACTTGACGCGTGGCATAGTCGGAGCTCCTCAGGCCAGGATGAGACGCTTGATACGCTTGGCCTCGCCGTTGGTCTCGACGATGGCCGGACGGCGGAGATTGCGCTTCCGCTTGGCGTCCTTCTTGGTCAGGATGTGGCTCTTGTACGCCTTCAGGCGCCGCACCTTCCCCGATCCCGTCACGGAGAAGCGCTTCTTGGCGCCGCTGTGGGTCTTCATCTTCGGCATGGTTCGCTCACGGATGCGGTCGACCGCCCTGATGTTAGGACGGCCCTGCAGCAGGTCACGCGCCGACTACTTCGGCGCGAGGATCATCGTCATCGACTTCCCTTCCATCGTCGGTGCGCTCTCGACCTTCGCCAGGTCGGCCAGCTCCTGCGATACCCGCTCGACCACCGCGCGTCCCAACTCGGGATGGGCGATCTGCCGGCCGCGGAACATGAGCGTCACCTTCACCTTGTTGCCGTCTTCGAGGAATTTCCGCGCGTGGCGGGTCTTCGTGTCGAAGTCGTGATCGTCGATCCCCGGGCGGTACTTGACCTCCTTGAGATGGATCACGTGCTGCTTCTTCTTCGCCAGACGCGCCTGCTTGGCCTGTTCGAACTTGAACTTCCCGTAGTCCATGATGCGGACCACGGGCGGCCGAGCGGCTGCCGCCACCTCCACGAGATCGAGACCGAGCTCCTGCGCCATCGACAATGCCGCGTCGACCTCGAGGATCCCCAACTGACTGCCATCGGCACCGATCACGCGAACGGGACTGATCCGGATCTGCCGGTTCACCCGTGGCGGACGCTTCGTCGAATCCTGAATCGTGCGTACTCCGGTGGGAAGAAACAGAAACGCGGACCCCAGTGATGGAATCCGCGTCGCGCGCGACGATGCCCGTCACCCCGTTCCTCACTCGCGTGAGGCCACGTGATGCAGACCGCCGGTCGATGGACTCCAGCAGCACACCTCCCACAGACAACGCCGTGCGGAGGGCCGAAGGGTGGGGAAGGCATCGGTGCCATCCCGCTTCTCGATTGTTCGAACCCCGAAACCTAGGCGAACCGATCCCGGGGTCAAGGGGCGGGACCGAGCCCAGCCCAGCCCAGCCCCGCCCAGCCCTAGGGTGCGGACGCCAATCCGTAGCTCTTCCCGTCGTGGGCGGCCCGCCCGAAGCCGACGTGCGCGTCGTGCTCGAAGACCAGCAGCCAGTCGCCCCCGAGGGCCTCTGCCAGCAACGCGCGCTTCGACTCGAGGGTCACCAGCGGCTCGACGTCGTAGCCCATGATCCACGGCAGCGGCAGGTGATGCTGGGTGGGCACCACGTCCCCCAGGAAGCAGCAGGTCTCCCCGCCTGAGCGCAGCAGGACGCTCTGATGGTACGGGGTGTGGCCCGGGGATGGTCGGACCGAGAGCCCCGCGAGCAACTCCACCTCCCCCTCGACCAGGTCGAGGCGCCCGGCCGCCGCGATCGACGCCCAGTTGGCCTCGAAGTAGCTGGCCGCCGTGCGCTCGTTGGTGTGCGTCGCCCACTCGAACTCGCCCTTCTGCACCACGTAGCGCGCATTGGGAAAGCTCGGCAGCACCTCACCCGTGGGCGCCCGCCAGGTGTTGCCGCCGGCGTGGTCGAAATGCAGGTGCGTGTTCACGACCAGCGTCACCTGCTCCGGCGTGAACCCGGCCGCCCGAATGCCATCCTCGAGTGCGGTCCGACCGTGCGCGCCGGCATTCTCGATGCCGTAGATGTCGTGGAACTTCTGCGTCTCCTTGTTCCCCGATCCCGTGTCGAGCAGCACCAAGGCGTCGTCGTGCTCGATGAGGAGACACCGCATGCCCATCGGGATGCGGTTCTTCGCGTCGGCCGTCAGACGACGCTCCCACAGCGTCTTGGGGACGACGCCGAACATGGCACCACCATCGAGTTGCTGGCCGCCGGCCTGGATGGCATGCACCCGCACCCGTCCCACGGTGCGGCTTTCGAGCAGGGGAAGCGGAGCGGTCACGCGAGCACATCCTCCGACGCAGGCATGGGAAAGGCACGACGGCGACGATCGCTGGCCGTGCGACCGCGTGACGCCCGGGAGGCGCCGAGGCGGGCTTCGAGGGCGGACCAGGTACCAATGCCCTCCTGCTCCGCGATCCGCAGCATCCGGCGCAACGCCTCCGCCGTGGCCAACGCGTCGCCCAGGGCGCGGTGCCGATCGTCGATCGTGATGCCGAAGTAGCGGGTGAGATGGTCGAGCGACCGACGTGGCAGCGAGGGGAGCAGCGCGCGCGCCATCCGCACGGTGCAGAGACGCGGCCCGGAGAGCTCGGCCCCGGTGCCACGACGCAGTTCCTCGCTCACGAAGCGCCAGTCGAACGGCGCGTTGTGGGCCGTGAACACCGTCCCGGTGAGTCGCGCCGTGACCTCACCGGCAATCGCGCGAAACGGGGGCTCGTCACGCACCATGGCCCAGCTGATTTGCGTCAGCGCCGTGATGGCCGGCGGAATGGCACGCTCGGGGTTCACGAGCCGGCTCCAGCGGTCCACGATCTCGCCCCCGCGCACCGTCACGATGGCGATCTCGGTGATGCGATCACCGCCGCCGGCACGGGTGCCCGTGGTCTCGACGTCCACCACCGCGAACGGCGCGTCGAGGAGGGGCGGCGCCTCGGTCGGCGGCGTCGCGACCGCCTCGTGGTCGACCAGGGCCCAATGCCCGCTCGCGAGACGCCGGAACTCCGGGTGCGACCCCAGCAGCGCCACGGCCATGCGCTCCGCCGCCTCCCCCTGGAGGCGATCCACCTGACAGACGTGCCGCATCAGGGCGAGCGCGTCGAGCGGACCGTCCGCGAGCTTGCGGGCGGCGCGGGCCGACAGGGTGGTGGGGCGTGGCGCGGTTCGGGCACCGAAGGCGCCCCGCTCAGGAGGTCCGGACACGGTCGCAAGATAGCCCGGGTGCTGGTCCTCGGTGCTCCCCCCGCTTAGGCTTTGTGAAGGATTTCACAAGCACCCCCCGACGACGTGAAGCGCATCGCCGACTCCACGGTCCGCCGGCTCTCGATGTACCTCCGCTATCTGGAGGATCTCGATACCCGCGGCCAAGCCACCGCCTCCAGCGACGAGCTCGCTCACCTCTGCGGCACCACGCCCGCGCAGGTGCGAAAAGACTTGTCGTTCTTCGGCTCCTTCGGAAAGCGGGGGCTGGGATATCCGGTGCACGAGCTGACGGCTCACCTCCGAGAGATTCTCGGCCTGGGCCAGGAGTGGAAGGTCATCATTGTCGGGGCGGGCAAGATCGGTGCGGCGCTCGCGAACTATCGCGGCTTCCGGCAGCGAGGCTTCACGGTCGTCGGTGTCTACGACAGCGATCCCGCCAAGGTCGGTACGCCCTGGGGCGCGTCCACGGTGCGCGCGATGCAGGACCTGACGACCGACGTGGCGCGCGAGGGTGCGAGCATCGCCGTGCTCGCCATTCCGTCCGAGAACGCCCAGGCGGTGGTCGACACCATCGTCGGCGCCGGCATCCGGGCGATCCTCAACTTTGCGCCGACACAGATCACCGTGCCGCCGCACGTGTCGCTCAAGTCCGTCAACATGGCGATGGAGCTCGAAGGGCTCTCCTTCGCCCTCACCAACGCCGAACTGATCGATCAGGGCGCGGCCTGATCGGGGAGCTCGGGCTCGTGCGCTGACGCGTCGAGTGCACGCACGAGACGCGCGAAATCCTCCGGTGACAGCGTCTCGGGTCGCGCCGTCGGCTCCAGCGCGCACGCCGCGATCACCCGCTCGGCCTCCGCGCTCTCCAGCCCGCGCACCGTGCGCAGCACGCGCACCAACTGCTTGCGTCGCAAGCCGAAGGCGGCCTGGACGAAGCGGCGATACGTGGTCTCCTGGCCCGCATCGATCACGGGCGTGGCGCGTGGTTCGACCACCACGACCGCCGAGTCGACCGCGGGGGGCGGCTGGAACGCGCCGGGCGGGACCCGGCGCACGGTGCGCGCGGTGGCAAGCGCCTGCAGGTTGACCGAGAGCGCACCGTAGGTCTTGCTGCCCGGCGGCGCCGCCATGCGCTCGGCCACCTCCCGTTGCACGAGGTACACCGCCCGCGACGGACGCGGCGCCTCGAGCGCATGAAAGAGAATGGGCGTGGTGATGTAGTATGGCACGTTCCCCGCCAGCACGAACGGGCCATCGACGTGGCTCGCGAGCGGTGTCGCGAGCACGTCACCCTCGACGATGGTGACGTGATCGAGTGCGGCGTATCGCGCACGCAGGTGGCGCACGAGGTCGCGATCGACTTCGATGGCGACCACTCGCGCCGCCCGCTTCACCAGGCGATCGGTGAGCGCGCCGCGTCCGGGACCGATCTCCACGACCGTCGACTGCGACACGTCGCCAAGCGCGTCGGCGATGGCGTCGAGCACCTGCGCGTCGCGCAGGAAGTGCTGCCCGAAGCGCTTGCGGGCCGCCGGGAGGCGATCGTCGCTCGACCTGGCCATGGACTCAGCCCTGCGGAACGGGACGATCGACAACGACCACGGTGCAGTCGTCGCGGAGGGGTGTGCGTCCGATGTGCGCCTGCACATCCGCGAAGATCGCGTCGAGGATCTCCTGTGGCGTCGCGCTCGCGGGCATGGCGCCGAGGCGCGCCAGCACCGGCGGCTCGCCAAGCCGGCAATGCTCCGCGTCGCGCGCGTCCACCACACCGTCGGTGAGGAACACCAGGCGATCGCCGGGACGCCAACTGGCCACGTACTCCTCCACGCCGCCGTCCGCGAAACCAAGCGGCGGCGCCACCGCGGCCAGGCGCAGCAACGCGCCGTCCGCGCCGAGCCGGAACGCGTGCGGATGCCCCGCATTCGCGAAGCGCAACTCGCCGGCCCGACTGTCGATGACCGCATAGCAGAGCGAGACCGACATCTCGGTCGACGTGAGCTCCTCCTGCAGCGACCGCTGGACCGCTTCGACCGCGATGGACGGATCGAACGCGGCCTGCACGTGAATCGCCGCCGCACTCAACGCGAGCGCCATGACGAGCGCCGACTGGTACCCGTGCCCTGACACATCACCGATGAGTACGCCCGTGCGATCGCGGTCGAGGCGCGCCAGCAGGTAGAAGTCTCCCCCGACGCTCTCGGCGGCCACGACGCGCGCCGCCGCACGCGCTTCCGGTGCAACGACGCCGGGATCGGGAAGGAGCTTGAGCTGCAGCTCCTGCGCGAGCTGCATCTCACGCACCAGCTGCTGCCGCTCGATGGCGGCGCGCACCAGCGACGCGTTGTGCATCGCCGTGCCCACCTGGGTGCTCACCGCGAGCGCGAGCTTGCGGTCGCCTGCCGTGAACGCGCCCCCGCCGGGACGCCCGGCCAGCACCAGCACCCCGAGCGGCGCGCCGCTGCTTGTGCCGGTTGGCGGCGCGAAGCCCGGTACCGCGGCGTCGAGCGTGCGACGGGTGATGACCGGGTAGCTGCCCGTGACCCCCATCCCCGACGTCGGTCGGGCGATGGCCACGGCGAGGAGCGATACGTCGCCCGCCGCAAGGCACGGATCGGCCGCATGCGCGCCCGCGCCATCCTCCGTGCAGGCGCCACCACTCCGGAAGGCCCGCACGGCGATGTGACTGTGCGCATCGAGCGGCACCGCGTCGTACGTCGTGCCCTCGAGCCCCAACGATGCGATGGGTACGAGTTGTCCCTGCGCGCGACGCGTCTCGAGAAACACCGCGCGACGCGCACCGATCGTCGTCGCCAACTCCACGAGCAAGGTGTCCGCGACGCTCTCCACCGACGTCGAGCTGCCGAGCAGCTCGCCGATGGCGTAGAGGAGGTTGATCTCCTCGTAGCGCTCCACGAGCTCCTTCGTGGCGCCATCGCGTTCGTTGACGAGGCGGCGCACGAGCGGTACCACGCGCCCGACGAGGCGTTCGGCGGCATCGTCGATGCCGGGCGGCGTGAGCAACCAGCCCACGCTGTCACCGGTGGCCACCAGGTGCGCCGCGAACCCGTGGCTTCGTGCGCTGGCCGCCACGTCCCACGCTTCGACACACCCGCGCGTGCGTTCGACGATGGCATCGGAGGAGGCGGCCAGGACGCGCGCATGGACCTGCCCTTCCCGCCGTTCCCAGAGCACCGCGTCGCGCCCGGTGGCCTCGAGGAACGCGGCCATGAGGGCGCTGATCTCGGTCATGGACGGTGCAGCGTCAAGCGCAGCCGATGCCCGCCGCGCTCGTCGGGACCGGCATTCTCCACCGCATCCATCAGTGCGCGCATGAGAAAGACGCCGCGCCCCTGCTCCCGCTCGAGCCACGTGGCCTCGTGCGGCCCCTGCTCCAGCGCGCCCAGGTCGAACCCCGGCCCCTCATCGGTCACGTCCACGAGCAGGCGGTGCGCCGACAGCTCGACGTGCACATGGACATGCTTGGCGGCCTCACCGCCGTTCCCGCGCAGGATCGCGTTCGCGAGCGCTTCGGTCACGGCCATGGGAACGTTGAAGCGGCACAGGCGTGCGGGTAGCCCTGCGGCCTCACACAACGCGACCAACTCGGCGACGACGCGCTCGACGTGGGCCAGCTCAGACGGAATCTGCCAGTCGCGCTCGGTGACCATCAGGGTCGTGGCGAAACGTGGACTGGCGGCGACACGGGTGGCCACGCGCGGCGCGGTCAGCGGGCAGCGAGGGCGTCGGCGCGCGACGCATACGCGGGGAAGAGCTGATCGAGCCGGGTGAGTTCAAACAGGCTTCGCAGGTCGTCGTTCAGCCCGACCAGGCGCAGGTCACCACCGGCCTCCCGCAGGCGTCGGCTGAGCGAAACGAGCGCGCCGAGCCCTGAGCTGTCGATGTAGGGTGCGGCCGCGAAATCGACCACCACCAGCGTGACCCCCTGCGCCATGGCATCGAGGACCGCCTGCTTGAACTCCTGACGGTTGGTGACGACCAGTTGCCCGTCCACGACCACGAGGAGGGCGTCGTCGGTGCGTTCGAGGGTCAGGCGCATTGGTGGATCAGGGGGCGTCGAGGGGTGGCGCGTGCGGTGCCGTCGCCTGCAGCGCGGTGATCGCGGCGACATGGACAATGTCGTCAGCCGTCGCGCCGCGCGACAGGTCGCTGCACGGTCGGGCGAGCCCTTGCAGGATGGGCCCGATGGCCGTGGCGCCGGCCAGCCGCTGGACGAGCTTGTAGGCGATATTGCCGGCGTCGAGCGAGGGAAACACAAGGACGTTCGCGCTGCCAGCCACCGGCTCGCCTGGCGCCTTTCGCGCCGCGACGTCGGGAATGAGCGCCGCATCCGCCTGGACCTCCCCGGTGACGGCGAGCTCGGGCGCTTCCGCCCGTACCAGCGCCACCGCCTCGCGCACCTTGCTCACCGAGGGCCCGTCGGCGCTGCCGATCGTGCTGAAGGACAGGAACGCCACGCGCGGCTCGTCTCCCACGATGCGGCGACGGTCCGCGGCCGCGGCGAGCGCGATGTCCGCCAACTGCCGTGCCGTGGGATCGGGAACCACCGCGCAATCCGTGAAGGTGAGGACGGCGCTCTCCCGCCCCGCCCGGTCCGGGAAGACGAGGTAGAAGGCGCTCGACACCGTGCGCACCCCCTGCGCCGCTCCCACCGTCCAGAGCGCCGCACGCAGCACGTCGGCGGTGGTGTGCGTCGCGCCGGCGACACAGCCGTCGGCCAGCCCCATCGCCACCAGGGCGTCGGCGAAGTACAGCGGGTCACGCGCCAAACGCTCCGCATCCTCGCGCCCCAAACCCTTGCCGCCGCGGCGTGCCATGAGGTGATCGACGACCCGCGACGTGCGCGGATCGGCGAGCGGATCGAGAATCATGGCGCCCGCCGGGACGACCCCCGTGGAGGCATCGCCTCGCCGCACGAGCACCGGCACCACGGAGCGACGCTTCTGCAGCGCGAGCACCGCCTGCGCCGTGCGCAGATCGGTCGCTTCGGGAAAGAGCAGCGTGCGAGGTGCCTCACCCGCGCGACGATGCAGCGCCGCGAGGAAGTCGGCCGCGGGCGACCGATCAGCTGGCGTGGCGGGCGTCATCGGGGGGCCTGCGCATAGCGCTCGACCAGCGCGGCCGCGACGCGCGGATGCACGAGCCCCGACACATCCCCGCCGAAGCGCGCCACCTCGCGCACCATGCTCGAGCTGATGTAGGTGGTGTCGAGGGAGGGCGTCATGAACACTGTCTCGAGTTCGGGATGCAGGTGCCGGTTCATGAGGGCGATCTGGAACTCGTACTCGAAGTCGCTCACGGCGCGGAGACCGCGCACGTTGACGCGCGCGCCCACGTCGCGCGCAAAGTTCACCAGCAGGCCGGTGAATGCCCGCACCTCGATGCGCGGATCGCCCTGGGTGACCGTGTGGATGAACGCCAAGCGCTCGTCGACGGAAAACAGCGGCTGCTTGCTCATGTTGTTCGCCACCGCCACGATGAGCCGATCGGCGAACGTGAGCGTCCGCTTGATCAGGTCCTCGTGCCCATTGGTGATGGGATCGAACGAGCCGGCGTAGAGCGCCAGCAACGGCGTGCCGCTGGCGGCACCGGAGGGGGAGCTCACGCGGTCGTGCGGAAGAAGGTCAGGGCGGTCGTGCCATAGCGGCGGGTCTCGCCACCGGCGGCGAGCGGCATCTCCGACGAATGTTCAACGCCGAACACGGCGGCGAAAGGGACGTCGAGCCAGCGCTCCATGAGCTGGGCGGCCAGCCCACTGTCGTACGGCGGATCGGCGAACGCCACGTCGTACTGGCCCGCCTCGAGGCGCCCGACGAACGACAGGGCGTCCGCACGGTGGATGCGCGCGCCCGGATGCCCGCCTACGCCCGCCAGGTTCGTCTCGAGCACACGCACCACCCGGGATGACTGCTCGACGAAGTCACACTCGGCGGCCCCCCGCGAGAGGCTCTCGAGGCCGAGCGCGCCACTGCCCGCGCAGAGATCGAGCACGCGGGCGTCGGGGAGCAACGGGTGGACGATCGACATCCACGCCTCGCGAATGCGGTCACGCGTGGGGCGAACGACGTCGCCCGGCGGCGCACTGATGCGACGCCCCTTCCAGCGTCCGGCGATGATGCGCATGGTCAGCTGCCCCGCATGGCGGTCGGTCGCAGGTCGGCCACCTTGAGCTGGAGCCGTGCGTTGCCGCGGTACTCATCGCGTTCAATACGGAACGCCACGTCGACCGCCTCCTGCGGCCCAAACCGACTGCCGCCATCGGCCAGCCCCCACCCGATTCCCTCCAGCGCCCCCCGCGGCACGTCGAAGGCGAAGCGCAGCCCATCGCTGCCGACGCGGCGCGGCGGCGATACGAGGCGGACCCCGCGCGCCTGGAACTGCGGCGACGGATTGCCGATCCCGAACGGTTCGAAATGGCGCACCAGCCGCTCGAACGCGTCGTCAATGGCGTCGAGAGGCAGCTCGAGCTCGATGCGCACGTCGGGCACGAGGTCGTCCGGCGTCAGGCGCGCGCGCGCGATGGTGTCGAAGCGCTCGGCGAATGCGGGGAGATGCTGCGCGTCCATCGTGAGGCCGGCGGCGGCCCGATGCCCCCCGAAGCGCACGAAAAGATCGGCGCAGGCGCCGAGCGCGGCGTGCAGGTCGAAGGCGCTGATCGAGCGCCCGGAGCCCTTCCCCACCCCATCCTCGACCGCGACCAGCACCGCTGGACGGGCGGTCTGCTCGACCACCCGCGACGCCACGATGCCGATGACACCGGCATGCCATCCTGCGCCGGACAGCACGTGCGCGTAGCGATCGGCCGCGCCGGGCGCCTCGAGCTGGCGCATGGCGGCGTCGAGCACGTCGCGATCGAGCGCCTGTCGCGCGCGATTGAGTTCCTCGAGCTCACGCGCAATCACGTTCGCCTCGTCGTCCCGCTCGGCCAGCAGCAACTGCAACCCCAGCTTCGCATCCGCGATGCGCCCTGCGGCATTGAGACGTGGCGCGAGCACGAACCCGACCCGCCCCGCGGTGAGCGCCTTGCCGTCGAGCCCCGACGAACGCATGAGCGCGCGCAGCCCCGGGTGCGTGGTCTCCGCCAGCAGCCGCAGCCCATAGCGGACAAGCACGCGATTCTCGCCCCGCAGCGGTGCCACATCGGCGATGGTCGCCAACGCCACGAGGTCGAGCTGCTGGTGCGCGATGCCCGGTGATCCGCCAAGCGCCTCGCAGAGTCCGAGCGCCAACTTGTATGCGACACCCACGGCGGCGAGATCCTTGTCCGCCGAGGTGCAGGCAGGATGACGCGGATTGCATACCGCATAGGCAGGCGGCAACCCATGGCCCGGCAGGTGATGGTCGGTGACGATCACGTCGATGCCAGCGCCCATCAGCGTGGCGACGGCGTCGTGAGCGCTCGTGCCGCAGTCACAGGTGATGACCAGCGTGGCGCCCGCCGCACGCGCGGCGGCCACTCCAGCGGGCCCGAGGTCGTACCCGTCGGTCAGACGGTTGGGCACGAACGGCACCACGTGGCGCGCCCCGAGTCCACGCAGCACACGCGTCAGCAGCGCCGTGCTCGACATCCCGTCGACATCGTAGTCGCCGTGCAGGAAGATCGTTTCCTGCGCGCGCACGGCGTCGGCGATACGCGCGATGGCGCGATCGGCATCGAACAGCGTGGTCGCCGGCTCGACATGTTCCAGTCGCGGGCGAAGGAACCGCTTGGCTGCCTCGGCGTCGGTGTGTCCACGTACGGCGAGCAGGTGACACACGGTGGGTGGCAACTGCAATGCCTGCGCGAGGTGCGCCACCACGTCGGCGGCGGGCGGCGCGACAAGCGACCAGCGCGCCGCCGGTTTCTGTCGTGCAGCCGTGCCGGCGGCACCGTCACGGTCGCGCGTCATCGCAGCGAGGGATGCGCGCGTGGAACCGAGGGGGCGTGCGGGAGAGGACACACCCGTCAATCTAGACGGCGGACACTCCGTCAGGCAGCAGGACGCACGCACCACACGGCCGTTTCACTGCGCCATGCGCCGATAGAGCAGCACCCCGCAGGCCTCGCACGGCTCGACCATGGTGCCGCCGCTCATGGCCGGACGCCGTTGCAACGGCAGCGCCGTGTCGCAGGCGCCGCAGGAGAAATCCTCGTTGATGGCGAACAGGGCCGCCGCGCGCCGGCGGGTCGCGAGGCGGTCGTAGCGCGAGAGCAGCGTGGCGCCCACGCCGCGCGCCGACTGCGCCCGCCGTTCGCGCAGCGCCGTGAGCTCCGCCTCGATCGCGGCGCGCTCCGTCGCCAGCGAGGCGCGCAGCGCGGCCTGCTGGGCCTCGAGCTGCGCCACCTGCTCGACGTGCGCGGCGTGTGCCGCGGCGAGGTCCGCCACCCGACGCGTCGCCGAGAGCTGCTCGCTCTCCTCGTCGGCCAGCAGCTTGCGCGCCGCCTCGACCTGCGCCGCCGCCGCGGTGGCCTCCTTGATCTTCTGCGACCGCTCCAGGATCGCGACGTTCTTGGCGTGCCGCTCGCGATGCTCGACGATGCGCCCGTCCAGCTCACGCAGCTTCTGCGCGTCGCGCGCGTGCGCGGCCGCGAGGCGCGCCGCCTCGTCGCGCACGCGGCGCACGGCCGCGTCGAGCGTGGCCAGTCGCGGCGTGAGCTCGGCAAGCCGCGCCTCGACGGCGCGGATCTCCGCGTCGTCGTCCTGCACCACCAACAGCGCCTGCAGCTCCTGGTTCACGCGTCCTCCGGAGGGGTCCGTGTGTATGGATTCGGCGTCTGTCGGCCTGGGCGAATCCACTACCGCTTGTTGGTGCGCCCGCCCCAGCGTGGCCACACCGAATTCCGTTCTTTCACAAGAGCTTGCTTCTCACGAAGGATCATTGCGCGTTCCCCTTCGTCCTCGGACTCGTTGGCGCGCCGTTCGAGCTCCCCGATCGTGTCGTCGATGCGACGCACGATCAGCTTCTTGATCGAAAGCTCGACGTCGACCGCCTCGGGCGCCAGCTGGCTCGCCTCGGTGAGATCCACGAACAGACGCAGTGAGTCGCCGGTCAGCTCGGCCGCGATGGCGTCGAAACCGGCATCCGGCTTCGCCTCGAGCAACACCCGGAAGATGTCACGGTATCCCTCCGACGCAAACTCGTCGGGCGGGAATCCCTTGTCGGCCACGCGCTCGGCGACCCCGCGCTCATGCAACATGGCCCGCACGAGCGCCCGCTCGATGGGATCATCGATCCGAGGGCGCGGCGGAATGGCCGTCACCTTCCACTGCGGCCCCTGCTGGCCGCGGCGACCACGATACGGTGGCCGCTGCTCGCCCGGCGGCGGGGGCAGTGGCGCTTCGGCCTCCACATCGCGTTCCGGGAAGGGCGCGTCCCCCGCGTCCGGCCCGTCGCTCATGGAAACGTCCGCGTGGCGTGCATCACGCTGCGCGCGCCCGGACGCCCCCCGCTGCGGCGCCCCGCGCTGCGGCGTCAGCCGCTGCTGCACCGCGCGCTCGAGTTCGTCCGCCTCGCGCGCCAGTGCGTCGCGATCCACCCCCGACGTCTCGGCAAGCCGGGCGAGATACAGCGCCCGTGTGAGCGGCGCCTTGGCCGCCACGATCGTCGGCAGCAGGCGATCGACGGCGAGCCGCGCATGGCGCAGGTCACCGAACCAGCCCCGGCGCGCGATGAGCTGCAATTGCCGGTCGAACAGGTCGATCGCATCCTGCAGGTGCGTGGTCATGGCTGCGGCGCCGTGCGCCCGCACGAACGTGTCGGGGTCCTCGCCGGCCGGCAGCGACACCACACGCACGGTCGCCTGCTGCTGCAACAGCTCGAGCCCCGACCGGAACGTCGCCTTCTGCCCGGCCTCATCGCTGTCGTACAGCAGGAACACCTCCGAGGCGTAGCGCACCAGCAACTGCGCCTGTTCGGTCGTCAGCGCCGTGCCGAGCGGCGCGACGGCCTCCTCGATACCGGCAAGTGCGAGGCGGATGCGGTCGAGATAGCCTTCCACGACGATCGCACGGCGCTCGCGGCGCATGGCCTGCTTGGCGGTGTGCAGGCCGTACAGCGTGCGCCGCTTCTGGAAGACCGCGGATTCGGCGCTGTTCAGGTACTTCGGCTGCTCGTCACCCAGGGCACGCCCGCCGAAGCCCACGGGCCGACCGATCTCGTCGTGAATCGGAAACATGATGCGCCCGCGAAAGCGCGCGCGCGCCGTGGTCTCGCCGTCGCGGAGCATCGACAGCCCGGCCTCGAGCTGCAGCGTCTCGTCGAACCCGAGTGACGCGAGATAGCGTCCCAGCGCCTGCGCGTCACGCGGCGCGAACCCGATGCCGAATCGTTGCCACACCGCCTCATCCAGCCCGCGCGAGGCCAGGTAGGCGCGCGCGGCGTCGCTGCCGGGTGCCTCGTGCAACTGGCGCATGAACCACTCTGCCGCCGCCGTCAGCGCTTCGTGGTGACGCGCGAGCGGATCCTCGACGGGCCGTCCGCGGGGCACATCGACCACCTCGATGCCGGCCTTCTCTCCGACGAGCTTCACCGCCGCCGGCCAGTCGAGCCCGAGGCGCTTGCGCACGAAAGTGAACACATCGCCGCTCTCGTGACAGACGAAGCAGTGATAGGTGCCGGTCGACGGCGTGACCGAGAAGTTGGGATTCTTGCCCTGATGGAACGGACAGGGGCCGCGCCAGCTCCCTCCCGAGCGCCGCAGGGGCACGAACTCACCGATGATCGCGACCACGTCCGCTGCTGCGCGGACCTGCTCGACCGTCTCGTCGGGAATCATGCCGCGCAGCCTGCGGAAGGTCGAATGGCATCCATGACGGCAATCATCCCGCCGCGACGCGTGACGCGCCAGCCAGCTCCCGGCACGTCATGCCAGCTCGGCGACGGTGACGCCGGCGCCCCCCTCGTTCCATGCGCCCAACCGGAAGCCCGCGACCCGCGTGTCCCGCTTGAGCATCTCGGCGACACGCGCACGCAGGGCGCCGGTGCCCTTCCCGTGGATGATGCGCAGTTCGCGGAGGTCGTTGCGGACCGCGGCGTCGAGCGCCTGCACCACCTGATCGTCCACTTCGTCCACGCGAAGACCCCGCACGTCGACCTCACGTACCGGCTCCACGTCGGGGACGTCGCCCGAAAGCGCGACGCGCACCGTGGGCGTTGGCGCGGCGGCAGTGCGCGTGAGGCTCGTCACCGGCACCGTGAGGGTGAGCGACCCCACGATCACACGCGCCTCGCTGCCCCGCACCTGCGTGATGCGTCCCACCTTGCCGCCCAACGTGCCCACCAGCACGGCATCGCCCGCCGCCAAGGGCGCTTCCGCGCGGGCCCCGCGCGGTGCGGCCTCCGCGTGACGCACCGTCGCCCGCTGCTGCGCGCGTGCCTGATCGCGCGCGGAACGCGCCACGACCGCATCGGCCGCCTCGTGCTGCGCGACGGCAGCCTCCTCGATCGAACGACGGGCTGCACGCGCGGCCTCGTCGAAGGCGGCCTCGCTCGCGCTACCCTGGGCACGTACGGCCGCGATCGCCTGTTCGACCTGCGCGCGCGCATCGAGCAGGTAGCGCCGTGCCTCCTGACGCGCGGTGCGCTCGAGCTCCCGCTCGCGTTCGCGCACCTTGAGTTCCCGATCGGCGACGGTGGCCAGGCGGGAGCGCGCCTTGTCGTTCTCACGCTCCACGAGCCGCTCGCGGTCGGTGAGGAGCGCTTCGCGTGCCTCGACATCGGCCAGCAGCACGGCCAGGTCGCGCTCCCCGGTCGGCAGGCGCTCCTCGGCGCGCGAGATGACCTGCTCCGGCAACTGCAGGCGGCGCGCGATGCTCAGGCCATAGCTGCGGCCCGGCACCCCCTTGAGGAGGCGATAGGTGGGCGCGAGT
Organism: Gemmatimonadota bacterium; assembly: GCA_020161135.1. Classification (GTDB taxonomy): domain Bacteria; phylum Gemmatimonadota; class Gemmatimonadetes; order Gemmatimonadales; family Gemmatimonadaceae; genus Gemmatimonas. The sequence goes on from JAIUOB010000003.1 coordinate 515,400, forward strand.
TGCACGGCGTCGAACTGCAGCGATGCGTTCACCACGCCGGACACCTCCGTCGCGAGCAACTTGAGCTGCCCGAGATGGGTCGTGGCGAATGTGAGCGTGCCACGCGCCGTGAGCGTCTCGAGAATCGCCCCGCCCAACGCCGCGCCTTCGGCGGGATCGGTCCCACTGCCCAACTCGTCGATGAGCACCAGCGAGTCGGGTGTGGCGCTGCGCAGGATCTCGCCGAGGTTCTTGACGTGGGCGCTGAACGTCGAGAGGCTCGCCTCGATGCTCTGCTCGTCACCGACGTCGGCGAACATGTCGTCGAACACGGGGAGCCGACTGTCGGGCCCGACCGGCACCGGTACGCCGCTCTGCGCGAGCGCCGCCAGCAACCCGACCGCCTTGAGCAGGACCGTCTTGCCACCGGTGTTCGGGCCGGAGACCAGCAGCGTCCGCTCGTCAGCCGTGAGCGTGAGATCGAAGGGCACGACCGTCGTGCCGCCCGCCAGCAGCAGCGGATGTCGCCCATCGACGATGCTCAGGCCGTCCGCCGGTGCGCCGAACGCGACCGGCGCGCATTGCGCCTCGAGCATCCAACGCGCTCGGGCGTAGAGTGCGTCGAGCGCCACGAGCGCTGCGAACGCGCCCTGCATCGCTTCATGGTACGGATGCAGCGACTCGGTCAGGGCTCGCAGCACCCGTTCGACCTCACGCTGCTCCTCGAGCTCGAGCTCGCGCACGCGATTGCCGAACTCGACGGCCGCCGGCGGCTCGACGAAGATCGTCGCGCCCGTACCCGAGCTGTCGTGGACAATGCCGCCCACATAGCCGCGGGCCTCACGGCGCACGGGCATCACCCAGCGTCCGTTGCGCATGGTGACGGAGAGGTCGCTCACCTGATGGTGCGGCTCGAGCTTTCCCATCTCACGCTCGAGAAGGCGGACGAGTTCGCCTTCTGCCTGCCGCAGTTCGCGACGCACACGACGCAAGGTGGGTGAGGCTTCGTCGCGGACCGTCGCATCGTCGGCGATCGCGCGACCAATGGCCTCCTCCTGCGCGCGCAGGTCGATCAGCGCCGCCGCGTAATCGGCGAGGATGGCGAGCGTGATGCCTGGCCGACGCGGGTCACGGAGCGCGTCGCGCACCCGCCGCGACGAACGCAGCAGCGTGGCGCCGTGCAGCAGTTCGACGGCGGTCCAGGTGAGTCCCTCGATGCGAAGGCGGCGCAGCGGCTCGCCCAGGTCGGGGATGGGCTCTGTGGGCCAGCCGAGTTCCGAGCTGATGAGCGCGCGGACCGCGCCCACGCGCGTATGCTCGGCCTCGATCCAGCCGCGGTCGGTGCGCGGCGCGAGCGCGCGAACGGCGGCGGCGCCCGGGGCGGACGATGCGCGTCCTGCCACGTGGGCGAGGAGTCGCGGGTACTCGAGGATGCCGAGGGCGTGCGCGTTCATGGCGGAGTTCCTGCGGCGCCGCCGCGGAACCGCGGGCGCCTACGGTCGCGCGAGCAGTTCGCGCGCGATCGCGTTGATCGTGGAGCCGTCCACGCGCCCCTTGAACGCGGGCATCACCTTCCCCATCACGGCCCCGATGGTTCCCGCGCCGGCGGCGATGGCCTGCTCGACGGCGGCCCGCAGCTCGGCCGGATCGACCTGCGCGGGCAGATAGCCTTCGAGCTGACCGACCTCGCGCTGCTCCTTCGCCGCGAGTTCGGCGCGCGCAGCCTGCGTGTACAACGCGATCGACTCGCGCCGCTTCTTGATGCCCTTCCGCACCACGTCGATGACATCGTCATCGGTGAGGGCGCGCCGGAGTTCGATCTCCCGGTTGCGCGCCTCCGCGATGATCATTCCGAGCAGCATGACGCGATCCTTGTCCTGCTCGCGACGTGCGGTCGCCTGATCGCCCTGCAGTCGCGCCAGCAGCGTTGCGCCGCCGGCGTCCACGGAATCGCTCACCCGTGCCGCGTGCGACGGTTCTTGCGGACCGCGGCGTTCATCTTGCGCTTGCGACGCTCGGACGGCTTCTCGTAGTGACGATGCTTGCGCAGGTCGGAGAGAATGCCGGCCTTCTCGCACTTCTTCTTGAAGCGCTTGAGGGCACGCTCGAAATTCTCGTCCTCGTGGATGATGACTTCGGACAAACTGAGCCTCGGAGTGGTCGCGAAAAGGGTCGGGAAACGCGGTGGCCAGCCGATCAGAGTATCGGCCTGCACCGGGCAGCCTTGTATCCTAGGTGACCCAAGCGCTGGGGTCAAGCGAGGGGACGGTCTAATTGCCGACCCAAGCGAGAGTTAGCCGCGTCGCGGCTCAGCCCGGTGGCCAGTGGAGCGCCCGCCCGCCCAGCACATGAAAGTGCAGGTGCGGAACCGTCTGCCCACCATCGGCGCCCACGTTGGTCACCACCCGGTAGCCTGCCTCCGCCACCCCGTGGGCGGCCGCCACCTCCCGCACCAGCGACAGGACACCGGCGAGGGCGGCCGCGTCGGTGGCCGTCGCGAGGCTCGGGGTATGGGCGCGGGGCACGACGAGCAGGTGCACCGGCGCCTGCGGCGCCAGATCGCGGAACGCGATCGCGTCCGCGTTCTCCCCCACGATCGTCGCGGGGATTGCCCCGGCCACGATGCGGCAGAAGACGCACGTCTCGGCGGCGTTCGACATCAGGCGGCTCCGGTGGACTCGGTGGGTGGGTTGCCCTGCCCCACACCCAGGCTCGTGCGGGCGATGGCGAGGGCTGCGAGAGCGGCGGTCTCGAAGCGCAGAATCGTGGGCCCCAGCGACGCGGCGCGAAAGCCCGCCGCGCCGAGCGCCGCCAGTTCGTCCCGCTCCAGCCCCCCTTCGGGACCGATCGCGATGACCACGGGCTCGCGGAGTGGCGCCGCGTCATGACCGACGAGGGGCGGCCCACCCGGGTCCAGGACGATGCGGTCGCCCGGCGGAGCCGCCAGCACGGCGCGCTCGAGCGTCGCCTCCGGGAACGGCTGCGGGAGCCAGGCCCCCTCGGACTGGGCGAGCGCCCCCTCCATGCGGGCGCGCACCCGCCCCTGGAAGGCCACACCCTCACCACGCGGCGCGACGCTCCGCGAGCGACGCCACAACACCGGCCGCCAGCTCGTTGCGCCCAGCTCGGCCGCCTTCTCGGCCAGCCAGAGCATGCGGTCACGGTCGGCCACCGGCACCAGCAGGTGGACCGCGGGGAGCGGTGGCACTTCGGTCGCGTCGGTGATCTCGAGGTGCGCCTGCGACTTGGTGAGCGACACCAGTTGCCCCACGCCCACGCGCCCGGCGCCGTCGCGCACGCCGACGAGCGCACCGGCCGCGAGACGAAGGGCGCGCACATGCCGCACCGCCGCATCATCCAGCGCGCAGGTGCCGCCGACGACGATCCCCTCGGCGACCACGAACTGCGGCAGCCCGGCGGCTACCCCCGGTCGATCGCGACCGTCCACCAGATCTCCTCCTGATCTTCCGCGCGCACCCGCCAGCCGTTGTCACGCAGCGCGTCGAGCATGCTCGCGCGCTCCTCGAGCAGGATGCCGCTCAGGATGGCGGCGCCGCCCTCGTCGAGCGCCATGGCGATGACGGGAAGCAGCTCCACCAGCACCGACGAAATGATGTTGGCCAACACCACGCGCACGGGCGCGACGAGTGGGAGCAGTGCCGCCGCGTCGGCCTCGAACACGTGCACCCGATCGGCCACGCCGTTGCGGGCGACATTCGCCTCGGCGTCGGCGATCGCGTCCGGATCGAGCTCGATGGCATACACACGTGCGGCGCCCAGCTTGGCCGCCGCAATCGCGAGCACCGCGCTACCCGCGCCCAGGTCGGCCACGACGTCACCCTGCTGCAGCACGCGCGGCAACAGCCGCACGACGCCGCGCGTCGTCGGATGCTCACCGGTGCCGAAGGCCATTCCTGGCTCGATCACGATGAGCGCCGCGGGGTCGCGTCCCTCCGCCAACCACGGCGGCGCGACGGTGAGGCTCCCCAACTGGTGCGCACCGATGCGCGCCTTCCACGCCTCCGACCAGTCCACGTCCGGCACGAGCGACGTCTCGATGACGACGCCGTCGTCGGCCGCCGTCAGCGCCTGATGCACGCCGGCGAGATCGGTGGCGGGCGGAAAGTGCGTGACGAGCGACGGCCCGTCCTCGTGCACACCCTGTGCGCCGACACCGAACAGCGCCGCGAGACAGGCCGAGCGCGCCGCCCCCTCGTCGCTCGGACGCACGCGTACACTGGTCCAACGCGCGGAGGCATCAGGCACCGAGCGCTTCCTTCATCTTCGACCAGAAGCCCTTCTCGCGTTGGGCCGGCGCCGCCCCCTGCAGCGTCGACAGCCGCTCGATGAGCGCACGCTGCTCCCCGTCGACATCCTGCGGGGTCCAGAGCTGCACCTTCACATGCAGGTCGCCGACACCACTCGCGTTCACGCGCGGCAGTCCGCGTCCCCGCAGGTGAAACACCGTGCCGCTCTGCGTGCCCGCGGGCACGCGCAGCGTGAGCTCACCCGTGACACCGGGCACGCGCACATCGGCACCGAACACCAACTGCGGGTAGGTGACGAGCGCCTCGCAGAACAGGTCCTCCCCGTCGCGTTCGAACCGCTCGTCATCCTCGACCTCGAACACCACGAGCACGTCGCCGCGTGTGCCGCCGCGTGGTCCGATATTGCCGGCGCCGCGCAACGTCATGTACTGCCCCGTCGCCACACCGGGCGGCACCTGGATCTTGAGCGTGCGCTCCGCGCGCACGCGTCCCTCACCCCGGCACTTCTTGCAGGGACTCGAGACCACCACGCCCTCGCCGGCGCACGTGGGGCACGGCGCCACCGACACGAACTGGCCGAAGAACGACCGTTGCGCACGACGCACCTCACCCGCCCCGCCGCAGGTGCCGCAGCTCTGCGGCTTGGTGCCAGGCTCGGCCCCGCTCCCTTCGCACTTGTCGCAGGCGTCGAGCACCTTGAGCACCACGGTCTTCTCGACCCCGGACGCCACCTCCGCGAGGGTCAGGCGCAGCGGCAGCTTCAAGTCGGCGCCGGAACGCGGTCCACGGCGACCGCCTGACGCCCCGCCAAAGAGGTCGCCCAGCCCGCCGAAGTCGCGCATGAAGATGTTGAGCGCCTCGGAGAGATCGACGTGCTGGTACTGGGCCTGCCCGCCGCCGCGCAGCCCCGCCTCGCCATAGCGGTCGTAGGCGGCGCGCTTCTGCGCGTCACGCAGGACGTCGTAGGCCTCCGTGATCTCCTTGAACTTCTCTTCGGCATCCTTCGAGCCGCCGTGGCGGTCGGGATGCCACTGCGTCGCCAGCCGGCGATACGCCTTCTTGAGATCGTCGTCCGAGGCGTCTCTGGGCACACCCAGGACGGCGTAGAAATCCGCCATGTCGAATCCGGTCGCAGGAACCCGGCAGCGCCTCCGAAAGCGCCGCCACAGCCCTGTAATATCGACCTCTCCGGGGGCCGCGAGGAGGGGGGCACCGCCGCCTGCCGTCCCGTGCCCCGCCCGTCAGAGGAGGTCGGACACCAGGCGGGAGGTGTGTTCCACGAGCGCAATGACCTTGTCGTAGGGCATCCGGGTCGGTCCGATGACCCCAATGACGCCGCTCAGCGATCCGGCGTGGTATGCCGACGTGACCACCGTAAACGGCTCGAGGCGGGGGTCGGCGTGCTCGTTGCCGATGGTGATGGAGATCCCGGGCCCCTCGGGACGATCGGCGAGGAGCGTCGCGAGCCGCTGGCGTGTCTCGGTGAGTTCCATGAGTTGCCGCATGCGCTCACCCGAGGCGAACTCAGGCTGATCGGCCAGCAGCGACGGCTGTCCCATGACGATGGCGTCACCCCCCACCGGCTCGGCCGCGCGGCCGAACACCTGGTCGCCTTCCTGCAGGAAGATGTTGAGCAACTCGGCGGCCTGCGGCGTGGCCTGCACATCGCGCAGACGGGCCGCAAGCGAGGCGCGCACGTCGTCGAGGGTGAGGCCGGCCAGCCGCTCATTGAGCACGATGGTGACCCCGACCAACGCGTCGTCGGCGATGCTCCCGGGTACTTCGACGAAGATGGTGCGCACCGCGCCGCCCGAGAGGCTGAGCACCATGAGCAGGCGGTCGGACGACACGCGGACGAGCTCGACCTTGAGGAGCGTCGCACGCGCCAGCCGTGGACCCAGGGCGATGCCCAGTTCCTGCGAAAGAATGCCCAGCGACTGCGCGGCGCGGCGCAGGATGGTCTCGATCGCGGAGCCGCCGGCGGAGATCTCCTCCTGAAGCCGACGCTGTTCAGCGCCACTCAGCGGATCGACGCGCATGAGACCGTCGACGTACGTGCGATACGCCTTGTCGGTGGGGATGCGGCCCGCCGACGTATGCGGATGGAAGAGAAAGCCCTTCTCCTCCAGGTCACTCATCGTGTTGCGAATCGTCGCCGGCGAGATGCCGAGGCCGAAGCGTCGCGAAATGGTGCGCGACCCGGCGGGTTCGGCGGTGGCCACATAGCTGTGGATCACCGCTTCCAGCACCTGTCGTTCCCGCTCGGACAACTCGCCGCTCATCGCCATGAGGCGAACGCTACGAACCGCTTCGAAACGCTGTCAAGTCGGCGGCGAGCGCGTCCAGCCTCAGCCAGCCGTGCGCGGTACAGACGAGACGCAGGTCACCGTCGGCGGACTGCACGCGCACCCAACCGGCGTCGATCCACCGCTGCACGTGCTGAAGGTCCCGCGCATCGACCGCGAGCCCGTCGCTGGTGCGCAAGCCGAGATAGACGGCCTCCGCGAGGTGATTGCCCGCATCCAGCGTCTCCTGTCCGGCAACCGGATCGCGTCCGGCCGCAACGGCGTCGTGCCAGGCGGCGTAGGCCGCCGTGTTCCAGCGCCGTATCGCACCGTCGAAGCCGTGGGCCGACGGGCCCAGGCCGAGGTAGGGCACGCCACGCCAGTACGCGCCATTGTGGACCGCGCGACGCCCGGGCAGGCCGAAGTTCGACACTTCGTAGTGCTCGAAGCCGGCTGCGGTCAACGCGTCGTGCGCGCGCAGGAACTCCCCCGCGTAGCGCTCATCGTCGGCCACGTCGATCGCGCCGCGCTGCGCCTGCCGGCCGAGCGGCGTCTGCGGCTCGACGGTCAGTCCGTACAGCGAGACGTGCTCGACCCGCAACGCGAGCGCCTCGTTGACATCGCGATCCCAATCGCGGGTGATGCCGTCGGGGAGGGCGAAGATGAGGTCGACGGAGAGGTTGTCGAAGCCCGCGTCGCGTGCCGCCTGCACGGCGACGCGCGCGGCCGTCGCATCGTGTACGCGATGCATCCAGGCGAGCACACGGTCATCGAAGCTCTGCACACCAATGCTGAGGCGATTCGCCCCCGCGGCGCGCCACGCGCGCAGCGCGGCGGGGGTGATGTCCTCGGGGTTGGCTTCGATGGTGACCTCGGTGTCCGCGCGCAGCACCACGTGCTGGCGCAGCGTGTCGAGCAACGCCGCCACGCCCTCGCCGCCGAGGTGCGAGGGCGTCCCGCCCCCGAGGTACAGTCCGCGCAGCGGCGCCGTCGTGCCGACGAGATCGCGTACGCGCCACTCCGCGTCGACGGCCTCTGCGAACGCGCGCCACGGTACGCTGCGTCGCACGGCGATGGAGAAGTCACAATAGGTGCAGCGTCGTGCACAGAAGGGCACGTGCACGTACACGTGTTCGACGCGCAGCGCGGTCACCCGGTCGCCGACCAGGCGCGCACCCGACCCCCGAGATCCCAACTCACGAGTCCGTCGATCTCGAGCAGGGCAAGCGCACCCTGCACCGCAGTGAAGGTCAGTCCCGTGTGCGCCGCGATCGCGGCGGGTTCGTCGGCGCCCTGTTGCAGCGCATCCCAGCACCGCGCCGCATCCCCATCGAGCGCGGGCAGTTGCGGTGGCGCCGTTTCGCGACCGAGCAGGCGCAGGACGTCATCCGGATCGAGGAGCGGATGTGCCTGATCGCGCAGCAGGGCGTTCGATCCCGCTGCCTGGGGCACGTCGATCGCGTTGGGCACGACGGCGACGTCGCGCCCCAGCGCTTCCGCGACGCGCGCCGTGATGAGGGCACCGCTTTCGCGCGGCGCTTCGACCACGACCGTGACGTCGGCCAGCGCCGCGATGAGCCGATTGCGGCGGGGAAAGGCGCCCGGGTGCCCGGTGCTGCCGGCCGGCAGCTCGCTGAGCAGCATCCCCTCACTCGCAATGCGCTCCTGCAGTGTGCGATGCGAGCGCGGGTAGTAGACGTCCGGACCCGTCCCGAGCACGCCCACGGTGCGTCCGTCGGCGACGAGCGCGGCCTCATGGGCCGCCGCATCGATGCCGCGCGCCAGTCCGCTCACGACGGTCACGCCGGCGCGCGCGCAGGTGGTGGCCAGCGCACGGGCCATGCGCAGCCCGTACGGCGTGGCGTTGCGCGTCCCGACGATGGCGACGGCCGGTGGATGCGCCGCGAGAAGGCGTCCGCGTACGTACACCACGCCTGGTGCGTCGTGCAGGTCACGCAGCCGCGCCGGGTAGTCGGCGTCCTCCCGCGTCAGCGCGCGGAGTCCCTCGTCAGGGAAGAAGCTGGGCATCCCGAAGCGGCTTCTCGGCCGCGACGCGCAGCGCGAGCAGTTCACGCCACCACGCGTCGAGGAGCGTGTCGAGTCCCTGCCGCCCCGGCGCACTGATGGCGAACCGTCCGAACGCGCCGCTGGCCTCGATGTCGGGGATCCACGACTCGCCCAGCAGGTCGAGCTTGGTGAATACCACGCACCACGGCTTCGCCGCCAACTCGGCGGAATACGACGCGACCTCGTGGCGCAGCTGATCGAGCTCCTGCTGCCAATCGTCCACGTCGATCGGGATGAGGAACGCCAGCAGGCGCGTGCGCTCGCTGTGGCGCAGGAACTGGAAGCCCAGTCCACGTCCCTCGTGCGCCCCTTCGATGATGCCGGGAAGGTCAGCCACGACGAACGAGCGATGATCGCTGAGCGGCACCACCCCGAGATTGGGCGACAGGGTGGTGAAGGGATAGTCGGCGATCTTGGGTCGGGCCGCCGAGATGACCGACAGCAGCGTGCTCTTGCCCGCGTTCGGCTGTCCGACGAGCCCGACGTCGGCGATGAGCTTGAGCTCGAGTTCGAGGGTGCGCACCTGCCCTTCCTCGCCCGGCTGCCACTCGCGCGGCGACTGGTGCGTGGCGGTGACGAAGAACGCATTGCCCTTGCCGCCGCGCCCTCCCTTGGCCACGAGCAGCGCGTCATCGTGCTCGATGACCTCGCCGATGAGCTCGCGCGTCCCGGCATCGCGCACCACGGTGCCCGGCGGCACAGGGAGGACCACGTCGAGCCCCGAGCGACCGGTGCGATTCGACCCCTCCCCGTGCTGCCCACGCTCGGCGGTCCACTGATCGCGGTAGGTGTAGTCGAGCAGCGTGGTGAGGTTGCGGTCGGCCCGCACGATGACATCACCACCGCGCCCGCCATCACCACCATCCGGGCCGCCCATCGGGACGAACTTCTCGCGCCGGAACGACACCTGCCCGGAGCCTCCGGTGCCGGCTTCGACCTTCACGAGGACGCGATCGACGAACATGGACATGAGCAAAACGCGCAGCGCGCGCCCGTTGGAAGTGTGAGCGGACTACTTGCCCTGGACGCGCGCCCAGAGCCCTTCGACCCGCCGACGATCGTCGTCAGCGAGACGTGGGGTGACCCGCGCGAGCGCGGCCGATACCACGGCCGCCGACGCGCCCGCGTGGAGCGCCCCGTGGAGATGCGAGTGCAGCTGGCGCTCCTGCCGCGCGATGGCGCACGCCGCCACGATGCACAGCTCGCGACGCGTGAGGTCGAGCGCGGCGCGGGAGAGCACCTTGCCATACCCTTCCTCGATCATCCACTGATCGAGCGCCGGGTGCAGCGCACGGATGTTCGCGCGCAGTTGCGTATAGAACCGGCCGTACACGGTGGCGCAGGTCGCCTGCCCCAACGCCTGCCGCGCCCCGGGTGCATCGATGGCATCCGCGTCGACGGCCGGCGCCTCACGCCCCGAGATGCGGCGCCACTCGCGCGCCGCGTTGAGCGCCCGGGGAAACCCCGCGAACAGGTACGTCTGCAGGATAACCTCCTCCACCCACGCCGGACGGACAACCGGCAACGCTGCCGCCAGTGCGTCACGCACGTCGCTTTCGCCGCCCCCCGCCAGCATGGCCGCCAGCTCGACCAGCAGCCCCGTTTCCGGGTCGAGCGTGTCGAGCACAATGGCCGGCGACAACGTAGGAGCGTCCGCTCCGTCGCGCGTCATCGAATCCTCGCCCGCGTGATCATTCCGCTGCAGAGCGTCATGCGGGTGTGCGTCGGCACGGTTCGCTGACGCGTCACGACGGCACCGTCCACGCGTCCCCGACATCCAGCGCCCCCACCGTCACCACCCCCACCGGTTCACCGCGGGTGTTGCGCACCGTGCGCTGCACGAGGTCGCGCAGGGCGTCGGGCAATGGATCGGGGAGCGCCCCGCATGCGTCGAGCAGTGCCAGCACCGCCGGATACTGCGCGCGCGGTGAGCCGTCCTCGACCTTGAGCGCCACTCCGATGGCCCGGTCGACAATCGCGAACGTGTGCACCCCCTCCGCGCCGATCTTGCACACGACGTTGCCGCCGCACGCTTGCATGAGGAGCGTATCGAAGCGATCGGTGCCACCCACGAGGAAGGGGTGCCGTGTCATCGCACTCACGACCCGACGGCTGGGCAGGTCGCCCGCCGCCGCCGCGCGCACCAGCCGCGCGTACGACCACGCCATGTTCGCGAGTGGCAGTCGGAAGACCGTCACACCGCAGCCGTCAACGCCGACGCCGATTTCCGCACGCGGCAGACCGGTCCATGCCGCAACGGCGTCGAAGCAGTCCTGCTGCACCGGATGCTCCGGACGCTCGTAGCCCGCCGTAGCCGCACCGAGCTGCTGCGCCCGCGCCAACATGGCGGCGTGCTTGCCGGAGCAGTTGTTGTGGAGGCGCGTGGGCCGCTCTCCCGCCTGCTGCATCGCGCGCACCCCACGCAACGCGAGCGGCTCGTGTGGCCCACAGGCGAGGTCGCCCTCCTCGAGCCCCAGCGACGCCAGCATGCTCGCGGCGAGGCGAACGTGCTCCGGCTCTCCGCCGTGCGACGCACAGGCGAGTGCCAGCGCCTCGGCGTCCCACCCCAGCGCATCCAGGCCGCCGCTCCGCAGCAGCGGCATGACCTGAAACGGCTTCGCGCACGAGCGCCACCAGACCGGCAACTCGGGGTCGCGCGCGCCGGCCAGCAGTCGGCCATCGGCGTCCACGACCGCCGCATGGACGCGATGACGCGACTCGACCGCGTTGTTGCGCGTGACGACCACGTCCACCGCGTACTGGGCCAGCGGCGCACTGAACCCGTGGCCGACGGGAGCCGGGCGCGCGGGTGTCACAGGTTGCGGGCGGAGAAAATCGGGAATCCACACCCCGGGAAGATAACCGGGACCGGGGAGCGACGGCCGTCGGCGACCGACGCCGACACGAACCGTTGCCGACGCGAACCGTCAGCGCCGCGCCGCGCGAAGCACGCCGCCCAGCACCAGTGCCCCGCCAACGAGCGTGATCGGCCCGGGGACCTCCGCGATGCCCGGCAGTAGCGCGGCCAGGAGCGTCGCGCCGATCGGCTCGCCCAGCGTGGTGAGGTTCACGACGAAGGCCGGCAGGTGCCCGAGCGCCCAGTTCATGCCGGTGTGTCCCAGCAGCATCGGCCCCAGTGCCAGCCCCGCGAAGATCGCGAGTTCGCGCGGCGGCTGACCGCCCACGGGCCGTCCGGTCGCGAGCGCCAGCAGGAGGCAGGTGCAGAAGGCCGCGCCGTACACCAGCGCGACGTACGGCCAGAGTCCGAGACCCTGCCGCAGGCGCCGGCCAATGACATAGTAGCCGGCGGCCGTGATGGCCCCGAGCAGCGCCAACAGGTCACCGAACAGCGCGGTGGAGCCGCCGGTCGAGAATGCCGACGCGAAGCCCGACAGGCCGCCCGGCAAGTCGGCGGATGCGACGACCATCGCACCGCACACCGCGATCGCGACACCGATCCACTGACGGCGTGACGGCGGCTCCTGCAGCCACCAGGCTGACGCCGCAGCGATGATGACCGGCTGCAGGTTCACGAGCGCCACTGACGCCGCCACCGAGGTGTAGCGCAGCGACGCGTTGAATGCCCAGAAGTGGAGGCTGAGCAGCACGCCCGCTCCGGCCGCGAACGCGAAGTCGCGCACCGCCAGACGACGCCACTCCCGCCATCCGCCGCCGATCGCCAGCGCGATGGCGACGATGATGAGCGAGAAGCCGAGGCGCCACGTCGCGATGACGAGCGGATCGGCGGCCGAGAGCCGGACCAGCGGCGCCGCGAACGAGATGCCCACGAGCGCGGCCGCGAGCACCAGCATCGGCGACGCGCGCCCCGTGGGCGTCGCTGGGGCGGTGGTAGCAGAAGGAGAGTGCACGCGGCGAAGGTAATGCCCCGGACCGTCCGGCGGGTGTAGCTTCCGCGCATGACCTTCTGGATCTCCCGGGCACGCCTGGCGGCGCTGCTCGACGCGGCCCGCGGCCAGCACGTGGTGGTGATCGGCGACGCGATGCTCGATGTGTACCTGCGCGGCGATGTCGAGCGCATCTCCCCGGAAGCGCCCGTGCCGGTGGTGCGGGTCCGCGAGCGACGTCTCGCGCTCGGCGGTGCGGCCAATGTTGCGCAGAACGTCGCGGCGGTGGGCGCGCGCTGCGACCTGGTCGCCGCGGTGGGCGATGACCTGGCCGGCGCACAGCTCCGCGCGCATCTCGAGGCGGGGGGGATGGAGTCCCGCTCGCTCGTGCCGGTGGACCGCCCGACCACCACGAAGACCCGCGTGATGGCGCGCGCACAGCAGTTGGTGCGCTTCGATGAGGAGGAGGATCGCGACCTGCACGCCGACGATGTGCAGCGGGTCCTCGATGCGGTGGCCCGTGCCCTTCCCGAAGCGGGTGCGCTGGTGTTCGAAGACTACAACAAGGGCGTGCTGGTGCCCGCCGTCATCGAAGGCGCGATCGCGATGGCGCGCGCGCGCGGCCTGCCCGTCATCGTCGACCCCAAGTTCCGCAATTTCTTCACCTATCGCGGCGCGACGGTGTTCAAGCCCAATCGCCGCGAACTCGAGAGTGCGCTGGGCGCGGCGGTCGACCTCGAGCACCCGGCCGCACTGCCCGAGACACTCGCTCGACTGGGCGCCGACCACCTGTTGCTCACGCTCGGTGAGCACGGCATGGCGCTGGTGTCACCCGAGGCGCAGGTGCATCGCATTCCCACGACCGCGCGCGAGGTGTACGACGTGGTGGGCGCGGGTGATACGGTGACGGCATACCTCGCGACGATGCTCGCCGCAGGCGCCACCGTGCTCGAGGCCGCGATGATCGCGAACTACGCCGCGGGCGTCGAGGTCGGCAAGCTCGGGGCAGCCACCGTGTCTCCGGCCGAGGTCCTGGCGGCGTTCGACGCACATCACGGCGCCTGACCCGGCCCCCCTCGCGTGCGACGATCGGGCGCGCGATACTGTTGGATACGCCTGCCACGGAGCCTTCGGGTTCCAGCGGTCCGGTAGCTTAGCCGGTCAAAGCGCTCGACTCATAATCGAAGGATCGTGGGTTCAAGTCCCACCCGGACCATGCACGCCCCGGCCCTGTCGGGGCGTGCGCCGTTTCGGCCCAATGCGCGAGCCCTTCCATCGTCCGGGCCCCGCCGTTACGTTGCCTGTCCGTCGTCGAAGTCGGGCGATCGGGCGCGTAGCTCAGCTGGTTAGAGCGCTGCTTTCACACAGCAGAGGTCCGGGGTTCGAGTCCCTGCGCGCCCACTGAACTGTCAAGCGGCCGGCATCCCCTGAGGATGCCGGCCGCTTTGTCTTGCGCGGGGCTTGGCGCGATCGCGACTCAGCGCGTATGCGGATCAGCGCGACGGCGCGTGCGCCGCACGCGTGACCGTCACGCGCGCGCCCCGTTGGCGCAGACGCCCGATGGCCCGCTCGTCGAGCCGCGCCTGCAGGATCACCACATCTTCGTCGTGCCGCTGGTCGAGCACCTCGCCGTCACGGTGGACTTCGGCGATGAGACGCCCGTCCGCGGCGGGAATGCGCACCTCGAGCACCGGACGCGCCTGGCGCATGCCCTCGCGCAGCACCTCGCGCAGCGGTTCGAGCCCCCCGGGTTCGATGGCCGACACAAAGGTCGACGATGGCAGCAGGTTGCTCACGCGCTGGCGTACCGCGTCGACCATGTCCGCCGGCACGGCGTCCATCTTGTTCAGCACGTACCGCAGCGGATGCACGTGCAACCCGAGTTCGTGGAGCACGCCGTCCACCACGTCCCGATGCTCCTCCCATGCGGGGTGGCTGGCATCGATGACGTGCAGCAGCAGGTCGGCCTCCCGCGCCTCCGACAGCGTGGCGCGGAACGAGGCGACCAGGTGATGCGGCAGCTTGCGGATGAAGCCCACGGTGTCCGTGAGCAGCGCCGTGTAGCCATCGCCGATGTCGACCTCGCGCGTGAGCGGATCGAGGGTCGCGAAGAGACGGTCTTCGACGAAGACGGCGTCGTCGCCCGCCAGCGCCCGCAGGATCGACGACTTGCCCGCGTTCGTGTAGCCCACGAGGGCGACCCGAAAGTGTGTCCGACGCCCCTGTCGCTGGACCTCACGCGCGCGCTCGACGTCGGCCAGACGCTCGCGCAACACGCGGATGCGATGCTGGATGAGCCGACGGTCGGTCTCGAGCTGCGTTTCACCCGGTCCCCGCATGCCGATGCCACCCCGCATCTTCTCGAGGTGGGTCCACATGCGCGTCAGGCGCGGCAAGGTGTACTCGAGCTGCGCCAGCTCCACCTGCATGCGCGCCTCGCTCGACCGCGCTCGCGTCGCGAAGATGTCGAGGATGAGCTCCGCACGATCCATGACGCGCGTCCGGACGACCTCTTCGACGTTGCGCCCCTGCACCGGCGACAGTTCGTCGTCGAAGATCACGAGCGTGGCGCCAAGCTCCTGGATGCGCACCTTGAGCTCCTCGACCTTGCCCGAGCCGAGATAGGTGGCGGGGTGCGGCCGATCAAGCTGCTGCGTGAGCGTGCCGACGACCTGCGCACCGGCGGTGTCCGCCAGGCGGGCCAGCTCTTCGAGATGCTCGTCGACAAACAGCTTCGCCGTACCCCGCTTGGACGGCGCACTGACGAGGATGGCGCGCTCGACGGGCGCGACGAGCGAAATGGGATCGCGACCGATGAGAACGCTCCGCGGTGGACGACGTCAGCGCGAATCGCGCGACATCGAAGAGTAGCGGCCGCGCTGGTCATACGGCCGCGTGAAATTGCCGATCGGCGTGGCGACGGTGAAGTCGCCGCGCACGCGGTAGTTGACCGTGCCCGACTGCAGCAGCGCACGTCCGGCCTGCCCCAGCCCGGCATACGTGAAGCGGACCGGCAGGCGCACCGTCGACGAATCGTTGCCGGCGACGACAAAGCGCGAATCGAGCGCACCATCGCCCAGCGGGATGCTGTCGACATCGACCTTGTACGTCATGCGCAGGGCGTCGAGCTTGTAGCCGTTCGGGTTGTAGACCGACAGCACGACGTCCACGCTGCCACCGGACAGGCCCAAACCGGTCACCGCGACCTCGCGCAACGTGACGACCGGCTCCTTGAACGAACCACGTCCGATGAGGGAGCAGGCGCCGATCGACGCCGTCGCGACGAGCGCAGCGGCGACACCCAGCACACGCCGCACCATGGTGCGGCGACGCAGACGATTCACCATCAACGGGACTCTCCAGGATCGGGTTCGGGGGTTGCCGTGGCGCCCTCGTCGGCGCGCGCGCGCAGCGACGCCCACCAGGCCAGCCGTCGCGCGATGTCCTTCTCGAAGCCGAACGGCCCGGGCTCGTAGAAGGTGCGCGTGCGGACCTCGTCCGGCAGGTACTCCTGCGGAAGGTAGGCCTCGGGGACCGCGTGCGCATACTGGTACCCATCGCCATACCCGAGTTCCTTCATCAGCCGCGTGGGGGCGTTGCGGAGGTGCTTGGGGACCGGCGCCGCCGGCGTGGCGCGAGCCGCCTCGAGCGCTGCACTCCATGCCTCGTACACGCGCGACGACTTGGGTGCGGTCGCGAGGTACACTGCCGCCTCCGCCAACGCGAGCTCGCCCTCCGGCGACCCCAGGCGCTCGTAGGTCTCCGCCGCCGTGAGCGCGATGGTCAGCGCCTGCGGATCGGCGAGCCCCACATCCTCGGCGGCCATCCGCACCATGCGCCGCGCCACATAGCGCGGATCTTCCCCGCCCGCGATCATGCGCGCGAGCCAGTAGAGGGCACCCTGTGGGTCGCTGCCGCGCAGCGCCTTGTGCAGCGCCGAGATAAGGTTGTAGTGCTCCTCGCCACTCTTGTCGTACCGCGCGACGCGATGCTGCAGCGCCGCCTCGGCCCCGGCCACATCGATCGTCGCGCCATCATCGATGAGCGCCGCCGCCGCCTCGAGCACACCCAGCAGGCGCCGTGCGTCGCCATCCGCAGCGGTGGCAAGGAGGGCGCGCGCATCGTCGGCAATCCGCAGCTGTCGCGCGCCGAGCCCACGCGTCACGTCCGCGAGCGCGCGATCGACAAGCGCTTCGAGCGCCGCGGTGGGGATGGGCTCCAGCACCAGCACCCGCATGCGCGACAGCAACGCGCCGTTGAGCGCGAAAGACGGGTTCTCGGTGGTCGCGCCGATGAGGACGACGGTGCCCGCTTCCACGTGCGGCAGGAACGCGTCCTGCTGCGCCCGGTTGAAGCGATGGATCTCGTCGACAAAGAGAATCGTACCGCGTCCTGCGGCACGGCGCCCCTCGGCCTCGGTCACCACCTCGCGCACCCGCGCGACGCCATCGCTGACGGCAGAGAAGCTCACGAACGCCGCGTCGATCGAGTTTGCGAGCAGGCGCGCCAGTGTGGTCTTCCCCACGCCCGGTGGCCCCCAGAAGACCATCGAGTCGACGATGCCGCGCGTCAGCGATTCCCGAAGCGGACGGCCCGGAGCCAGCAGGTGCGCCTGCCCGAGATACTCGTCGAGGGTGCGCGGTCGCAGGCGATTGGCGAGCGGCTCAGGCACACGGCTGGAGAACAGCGTGTCGCCGCCGTCGCGGGCCGCCTCACGACCGGCACGTGGGCGCCCACTCATGCGCAGGCCTCACGGACGCTGGGGTGCGCCAGCAGTTGCGCCCGCTCGTTGAGCGCCGGCTCGTCGAGCACGGCGTCGAGCAGCACCTGCAGCAGCTGCCCCAGCCGCGGGCCCGGCGGCACGCCGGCCGCACGCAGGTCGTCACCGTCGACCGCGAGATCACCCACGTCGAGCGGTGCATGGAAGGCCAGGTCCAGCAGACGGCGGTGCAGCGCGCGCACCTGCGACGGGGCCACGCGGCTGTCCGGTGCGGTGGCCCATCGCGCGGCACACACCCGCATGAACCCCCCGACGCGGAGACGTCCAACCGATGCCGCGGTGCGCCGGAGCGCGCGATCATCCGGCATCGCACCTGCCGCGAGCGTGGCGCCGAGCGCGTCGCCATGACGATGCCACCGGTCGACGAAAGCCGTCACCGCGGCAATCTGCTGGTTCGAGAAGCGCAGGGCGCGCAACATCGACTCGGCGGACGCCGCCGGGGCGGCGCTGCACAGCAGCGCCAAGCGCAGCACCGTCCGCCCGCGTCCCCCCGGCCCCTGCGGTCGCGGCACCTGATCGACGGCGGCGAGGACCGCATCGGACACCCCGGCCAGCGCAGGCACGAGCGTCGCGAACGCACCCGCGTCGCGCCAGAGCCGGAAGGCCCGTGACGGGCAGCGGACCTGCTCCAGCGTCTTCTCGATCTCCTGCTTGACCCGCTCGGGGGAGAGACGCGTGAGGTGCGGGGCGCTCTCGACGATCGCCTCCCAGGTCGAGTGGGCGATGGTGAAGTCGAAGCGCGAAGCAAAGCGCAGCGCGCGCAGGGCACGAAGCCGGTCCTCCAGCATGCGTTCGCGGGCCACGCCAACCGCGCGCAGCGTGCGCGCCGCAAGATCGGCTTGGCCTCCGAACGGGTCGCGGAGCTGGCGATCGACCGGGTCCCAGGCGATCGCATTGATCGTGAAGTCGCGCCGCGCGAGGTCGTCGTCGAGCGACGCGCCGAACTCCACCACCGCGTGGCGCCCATCGGTCTGCACATCGCGCCGGAACGTGGTCACCTCGTGCATGTGCCCCTCGCGGTCGAACACGCCGACCGTGCCGAACTCGATGCCGACGGGCACCGTGCGTCGGAACAGCTTGCGCACGACATCGGGGGTGGCCGACGTGGCGAGGTCCCAGTCCAGCGTCTCGACGCCGAGCAACGCATCGCGGACGGCACCACCCACGCACCACGCCTCGAATCCGGCATCGCGCAGGCGTCGGGCGAGGTCGGTGACAGCGTCCGGCGGACGCAGGGCGGCGGCGTGGGGCGCGGTCACCCGCAGAGGACGCTGCCGCCGTTCACGTTGAGGATCTCACCGGTCACGTGCCGGGCGAGCGGACTGGCGAGAAACAGCACGGGCCCGGCGATGTCCTGCGCCGTGGCGACCCGGCCCAGGGGGATGTTCGCCGCAATGCGCTGTCGCCCCTCGCCGGCAAAGGGACGCGCCACCGCGTCGGTGTCGACCCACCCCGGGGCCACACTGTTGACCGTGATGTCGCGCGGGCCCAGCTCCACGGCCAGCGACTTCACGAACGAGATGACGGCCCCCTTCGACGCGGCGTAGTCGGCGTGGCCGGCCTCGCCCCGCTGGCCGGCCGTGCTCGAGATGACGATGATGCGCCCGCCGGCCGTCATGTGCGGCACGACGGCCTGCACGCCGTGGAAGACGCCGTCGAG
Source organism: Gemmatimonadota bacterium (assembly GCA_020161135.1). Taxonomy (GTDB): domain Bacteria; phylum Gemmatimonadota; class Gemmatimonadetes; order Gemmatimonadales; family Gemmatimonadaceae; genus Gemmatimonas. The sequence continues at coordinate 534,284 of JAIUOB010000003.1, forward strand.
GTTGAGCGCCAGGGTATGCCGCCACCGGTCGCCGTCGAGATGTTCGGCGCCAACCGGGACGTCCGGCCAGACGCCGGCATTCGCCACGAAAATGTCGACGCGTCCGAAGTCCGCCACAGCGCGCCCGACGAAGGCGCGATTGGCGTCCGCGGTCGCGAAGTCACCGCTGTGCACAAATGCCTTGCCACCACGTTCTGTGATCGCGGTGTACACGGCATGTGCCTCGGCCTCCCGCGAGCGATAGCCGATACCGACCGTCGCGCCGGTCGCCGCCAACAGCTCCGCACACGCCGCCCCGATGCCACGCGACCCTCCCGTCACGAGCGCGACCTTGCCCGACAGGTCGATCACAGCGTGACCTCGATCGCGTCGCAGATGGCGTGCTGGATGCACAGGTGCAGCTCCTGCGCCCTGTCGGTGCGGTCGGTCGGGACCACGATGCAGTGGTCGACGCGGGTGCGCAGCGCGCCGCCATCCTTCGCCGTCAACGCGAGCGTCTGCACCCCCTTGGCACGCGCGGCGTCGGCGGCAAGCAGCACGTTGGGCGAATTGCCGCTCGTGCTGTGGATGAGCAAGAGGTCTCCAACCTTTGCCAGCGCTTCGACTTGGCGCGCAAAGATGTGGTCGAACCCGAAGTCGTTGCCGGTGGCCGTCAGGAGCGACGAGTCGGTGGTCAGCGCAATGGCCGGGTAAGCGCGCCGGTTGCGCATGTACCGCACGACGTACTCCGTCGCGAGATGTTGCGCGTCGGCGGCCGAGCCGCCGTTCCCGCAGAAGAAGAGCGTTCCGCCCCGGGCCACGGTGGCTTGCACCATCGCCAGCGCCGTCGCGATATCCTGCTCCAGGAGGCGCGCCGATCGCTCGGCGGTCTCCGCGAGATCGCGCAGGGCGGCAAGCAGAGGGGCGACCGGAGAACCCTGTTGTGGATTGGTCATGTTCGTGAGAGTGGTGTGCACGGTAATGGGCGAGGCACTCGCTCAACCGCGACCGAACAGCCGTCGGACCCGGTCCATCAGGCCCGCAGGAAGGGGTGGCACCGGCAACGTGTCCTCGTCAGCCAGCACCCGCGAGGCGTTCTCGGCGGTCAACAAGGCCAACTGCTCGCTGGCCCCGCGCTCGCTCAACCAGGCGCGCGCATCCACGAGTGTTCGGTGATCGCCATGATTGTCGGAGGCCAGGATGTCGATGAGCCCCTCTGCCAGCATGGCGCGCGCCAGCTCCGACGGAGCGCCCCGCCCCATCAGCACCGAGGCGTCCGTCTGGATGACCACGCCGAAGCGACGCCACTCCCGCACCATGTCGAGTGTGCAGCCGAAGTAGCGCTCCGGATGGGCCAGCACCGGCGTGCGCCCCAGTCTGGCGATACGCCGGAGTTCGTGGCCAGCGCCGGGCGGCAGCCCCCCGCGCGTGAACTCGACCAGCAACGCCCGGGACTCGCCCAGCGCGAACGCTGGGTCCCTCAGGTCCACGTTCGGGGCGTCGAGCATGATCTCCCACCCCAGGAGCAGCGTGAGCTGCTCGCCGACGCGCGCGCGCAGCTGCGACAGCAGCCCTTCATGCACCATCCGACGCTCGGCCGCCGAGCCGGCCTGCGACGCATTCAGGTGCGGGGTGCACACCACCGTCGCAACGCCCCCCTCAGCGAAGGAGCGGAGCACCGGCTCGGACACCTCGAACGAGGGCGAGCCGTCATCGACCCCCGGCAGGAGGTGGGTGTGCAGGTCGATCATGGCCGGGCAGAGAGGGAGAGGCCACCCCGTGTGCGGACGTCGGCAGGCACCGACGGGCCGGCTAGCGTGGGTCGTATCCGCGGGGAATCATGGCGATGCGGCGCATGGCCTCCGCTGCGCGTGCCTCGAGTCGTTCCGGCGCGTCCGCGGCGACCTCGAACGCGTACGTGATGAGCGCGTCCACCGCGAGGAGATCCAGCGCGGCCGCGCGTGACGTCGAGCCAGCCGCGAGCATCTGGTCGAGCATGCGTTCTCCCACGGCAAGACACGCCTCGGGCAGTTCCGCCGCGGGACGATCGCCCCACGGCGCGAGCAGCTCCTGCAGCCGAGCGTGCAGCGCCGACGGCGGCGCCGGATCCCGACCCGCAATCCACGCACCCACGGTGGCCGGCGTCGCCGTCATGGGCGGCTCAGCCGGCGGCAAGACGGGCGACCACGCCACGAACGGCCGCCAGCGCCGCGTCCACTTGGCCGGGCTCGACCCCGGCCTGAGCCATGTGCGGTTTGCCGCCGCCACGACCGCCCACGGTGGCCGCGACCTCGCGCACGAGCACGTCGGCCTTGAGCCCACGCTCCCGCACATCGTCGGAGGCCACGGCGAGGAGCGCGCCCTTGCCGTCGGCGAGCGCCGCGCCCAACACCGCGACGCCAGACCCGAGGGCTTCCCGCACGGCATCGCCGAGTGTCTGGAGCGCCTTCACGTCGGGAATGTCGACCCTCGACACAGCGACCCGCACGCCGTTCACGGTCTCCGCGGCCTCCACCACGCGCTGCGCAAGCCCGCCGCCGCTCCCGCCGCCGCGCAGCGACTCCTCGAGACGCTTCTCGAGCTGACGACGCTCGTCGACCAGCGCCTCGAGCTTCTTCTCGATCTGCTCCGCGCCGCTGGTCATGCCGGTCATGGGCACCTTGAGCCGTGCGGCCACCTGCAGCAGCGCGCGCTCACGGTCGGCCATGAAGCGGAAGGCACGCGGCCCCGTAACGGCCTCGATGCGCCGCACCCCCGCCGCCACACCACTCTCGGAGACGATGCGCATGAGCCCGATCTCGGCGGTGTTCCGCACATGCGTGCCGCCGCACAGTTCGACCGACAGCGACGGGATCTCCACGACCCGCACCACGTCGCCGTACTTCTCGCCGAACAGCGCCATCGCGCCGCGCGCGACCGCGTCGTTGTACGACTCCTCCTTGGTGGTCACTGGCGCTGCGGTCCACACACCGGCATTCACCTCGGCCTCGATGCTCGCAAGCTGTTCCGGCGAGAGCGGGCCATGGTGCGTGAAGTCGAAGCGCAGGCGGTCGGGCGCCACCAGCGAGCCCGCCTGGTGCACGTGCTCCCCGAGCTGCTTGCGCAGCGCCGCGTGCAGCAGGTGCGTGGCCGTATGATTGCGCTCGGTGTCCTGACGACGCTCCCGAGGCACCTCCGCATGCGCGCGACCGAAGGCCACGTCACCCGCGTTGACTCCGATCGCCGCGATGCGCCCGTCGATCTTGCGCACCTCGTCGACCGCGACGCTCCACCCGTCGCCGGTGATGGTGCCCTGATCGGACACCTGGCCGCCCGACTCCGCATAGAACGGCGTCTCGCGCAACATCACCGCGACACGCCCGTCGCCGAGCTGACGGACCGCCGTCACCACGGTATCGGCCACGACCGTCTCGTAGCCCACGAATCGCCCGAGCGCCGCCGCGTGCTGCTGATCGTGCGTCCACCGCGTCGGGTCGGCGAGGTCGTCGGCGCTCACCGCGATCTGCCGCGACTTGCGCTCGTCCTGCGACTGCTTCCGCTGCGCCGAGAGCGCCTGCTCGAAACCCGCGATGTCGACCAGGTAGCCGCGCTCGCGCGCCATGAGCTCCGTGAGGTCGATGGGGAAGCCGAACGTGTCGTACAGACGGAACGCGTCCTCACCGGCCAGCGTGCCGCGAACGGCACTCGAGCCCTGTGTCGACGCTGTGGGCGCGAGCTCGTCGAAACGCGCCATGCCGGCATCGATGGTCGCGAGGAACCGCTCTTCTTCGGCGCGCGTCGTCTCGATCAGGTGCTTGCGACGCACATGCAGCTCGGGATACAGGTCGCGCATCGTCTCGACCAGCACCTCGACCACATGCACCAGCGTGGGCTCACGACGGCCGAGCAGCCACGCATGACGCACCGCACGACGCAGGATGCGGCGCAGCACGTAACCGCGTCCCTCGTTGCTGGGAAACACCCCGTCGGCCAGCAGGAACCCGACCGCGCGCGCATGATCGGCGAGCACGCGGAACGACGCCGGATCGATCTCCTTGCCGTCCTTGCCATACGCCGTGCCCAGCCCCACGCCGGGGCGGTACGGATAGCCGATCCCCACCACCTCTTCGACCTTCGCGATGAGCGGGCGGAACAGGTCGGTGTGGAAGTTGTTGGTGACCCCCTGCAGCACCGCCGCGATGCGCTCGAGCCCCGCACCCGTGTCCACCGACGGCTTCGGCAGGGGCACCAGCGTGCCATCCGACTGCCGATCGAACTGCATGAACACCAAGTTCCAGATCTCGAGGAAGCGCCCGGCCTCGGCGCCCTCCACAAAAGCGTCGAGCGAGTAGTCCGTGAGATCGGTGCGCGTCCATTCCCCGTGGGCATCCTTCGGGAACGCCCAGTCGGGTGCCATGTGCGCGAGGTCGACGTAAATCTCGGTGCACGGCCCACACGGACCGGTGTCCGCCATCTGCCAGAAGTTGTCCTTGGCGCCCAGCCCGTAGATACGGCTGTTGGGCACGCCCGCGACCTCCTGCCAGAGCGCACGCGCTTCATCGTCCTCGTGGAACACCGTCACCCGCAGGTGCTCACGCGGAATCTTGAGTTCCTCGGTCACGAACTCCCACGCGAAGCGAATCGCATCGCGCTTGAAGTAGTCGCCGAACGAGAAGTTGCCCAGCATCTCGAAGAAGGTGTGATGCCGGGCCGTGTGGCCGACCTGCTCGAGGTCGTTGTGCTTGCCACCCGCACGCACACACTTCTGCGAGGTCGTCGCACGGCGCTTCCCCTCCGGCGGGTCCTCCATGCCGAGGAAGACCTTCTTGAACTGCACCATGCCGGCGTTGGTGAACAGCAACGTCGGATCATCGGCAGGAACCAGCGAAGAGCTGGGGCGGACAGCGTGGCCGTTCTTCTCGAAGTAGGCCAGGAAGCGGGCGCGGATCTCGGATGCGAGCATAGTCGCGCAATATAACGGCGCCTAGTCCGCGTCGGACGCGTCTCCCCCATCGCCCAACACCTCGCGCGCCACCCGTCCTGCCGTGGCGCCGCCAAAGCCCCGACGCAGCAGGAAGCCCATGAGGCGTCGATACGCCACCACACGCTCGAGCCCCTCCATCGCCCGGACCCGCTTGCGCGCCGCCGTACGGCACGCCTCGAGCTCATCGAAACGGTCCTCCGCCGTCGCCTCCTGCAGCGCCGACGCCACCACCCCCGGCTCTACCCCCTTCGCCCGCAGCCGCTGCCGCACCCGGCCAGGCGCCTCGCCGCGCCGTAGCCGTGACGACGCCTCGGCCCGCGCAACCTCCTCGTCGGACAAGAGCCCAGCGGTGGCCAGCCGATCGAGCGCCACACGCACCACCTCCGCCTCGCGACCAGCGCGCTGAAAGCGCCGCTCGAGCTCGCGCCGCGTCTTTCGCCCTCGCGCCAGCGCGTCGAGCGCCCGGTCCGCGACTGCGGTCACCTCGCTCTCCCGCGTGAGCCGGATGACCTGCTCCGTGGTGAAGTGCTGCCCCTCGCGGGGGATGCCCACTTCGCCCAGCACGGCCGCCCCGACCACCCACTTCCTGCCATCCTCGAGCACAATGACCCAACGCCCCGGGCGGCGCGGCGACTCCGTGAACGCACGGACGACCGCCGGCGCATCGGGCGCGATCTCCGATGGTGCGGATGGAGCATGACGGCGCATCAGGGCGCGTCCTCAGCAGGCAATGGTGAGCATCGCGGACGTGAAAAGAGCCGAGGGGCTACTCACGTTGAGCCGTGGTGATCCGGGCACCACTTCCCACCGCGAGCCACCCCTCGGCCCTTTTTCACAGGTTGGATCAGGACCTATTCGTCGGCGTCCTCACCGGTCGCGACGGCTTCGCCACGCACCCCGAGCACCGCCTTCACCTTCTCCTCCACTTCGGCCATGAGCGCCGGGTTGTCCTTGAGGAAGAGCTTGGCGTTCTCACGACCCTGGCCGATGCGCTGCGCACCGTAGCTGTACCACGCGCCCGCCTTGTCGATGATCCCCGCCTCCACGCCGATATCCACCAGCAGCGAGGTATGGCTGATCCCCTCGGCGTACATGATGTCGAACTCGGCCTGCTTGAACGGCGGCGCGACCTTGTTCTTCACGACCTTCACGCGCACGTGCGACCCGATGACATCCTCCTTCTCCTTCACCGGCCCGATGCGACGGATGTCGAGGCGCAGCGAGGCATAGAACTTGAGCGCCTTGCCGCCCGTCGTCGTCTCGGGGTTGCCGAACATGACGCCGATCTTCTCGCGCAGCTGGTTGATGAACACCACGGAGACCTTCGACCGCGCGATCGCACCGGTGAGCTTGCGCAGCGCCTGGCTCATGAGGCGCGCCTGCAACCCGACGTGCGAGTCGCCCATGTCGCCCTCGATTTCCGCCTTCGGCACCAGCGCCGCCACCGAGTCGATGACGATCACATCCACCGCCCCCGAGCGAACCAGGATCTCGCAGATCTCGAGCGCCTGCTCACCGGTGTCGGGCTGCGAGATGAGCAGGTTCTCCACATCGACGCCCAGCTTCTTGGCGTACTCGGTGTCGAGCGCATGCTCCGCGTCGATGTAGGCAGCGACCCCGCCCGCGCGCTGCGCATTGGCCACCACGTGGAGGCACAACGTCGTCTTGCCGGACGACTCCGGTCCGTAGATCTCGGTGATGCGACCGCGCGGAATGCCGCCCACGCCGATCGCCGCGTCGAGATTGATCGCGCCGGTGGGAATCGACTCGACACGCACCTTCGAGTCGGTCCCGAGACGCATGATGGACCCCTTGCCGCAGCTCTTCTCGATCTGCGCGACCGCGAGCGCCAGGGCCTTGCGCTTGTCATCCGTGATCACTGTGCCCGCCATGAGTACCGCCGTGATGAGGGTGGAGCTGCCATGCCCTGGCCAGCGAGAATCTAGGGAAACCGCAGGAAGGACCAAGACCCGAAGAAACTGCGAACCGACCACAATGTGGACAACTGCGGCCCGGAGCGCCAGAGGGGGGCGTCAGCGAACCTCGAACGCCCCTTCGACGTGCCGAATCCGGACATTCTGACCGACCACGAGTACCCCGATGACGTCGAACCGGTAGGTCTCGCCCGCCGTCCCGAACCGATCGACCCAGACCAGCGCGCTGCGGATGAGCTCTCGCCGCTTCCGGGCGGTCACGGCCTCGATGGGGTGCCCGAAGCCGACACCACCCCGGGCCTTCACCTCCACGAAGGCCACCTGCTCCGCCCGACGCACCACGAGGTCGATGTCGCGATGTCCGCTGCGGAAGCGATGCGCGAGCAGCTCCCATCCACTGCGACGCAGCCAACGTGCTGCGATGCGCTCGCCCAGCAGCCCCAACGCCTGTCGCTGTCGTGTCATGGCAGGATGGTACCGCCACGCACGCGCTGCACTGTCACCGAATCATTGCGCGCGGCATCACTTCGTTGCGGCGCCGCCGAAGACACGATCACGGAGCGCGAGGATGCGCGCCGGATCGTCGCTGATCATGCCGTTCACGCCTTTCGCCCAGAGCCGCTCCGCCTGCCGCTCATCGTTCACCGTCCAGATGTGCGTCACCACACCATGGGCGCGGGTGCCCCGCACCAGACCGCCGATCGGCACCGGAATGCCCCGGTAGACCGGCGGGATGCAGAACGCCTGAAACCACGGACGCGCCACAGGGCGGCGCAGCAGCGCGGGGAGCAGGAGTCGCGCGACGTCCGGGGTGCTGGCGCCCAACGCCACGCGACCGCCCCGCATGGGCAGCGTGCTGGCCGCCTCGAAGCCCGCGACAATGACGCGGTCCTGGAGTCCGTGGCGCGCGATCGCAACCTCCAGCGCGGCGGTCGCGGCGGGGGTCTTGAGTTCAATGATGAGCGGCAGGGTATTCGGCAGCGACTCCACCACTTCGTCGAAGGTCGGGATGCGCGCCGTGCGCCCCCGCCACGTGTCCGCACCGTCGTGGAACCGGCGGAAGCGCGCCGAGGCGCTCAGCTCGCGCAGCTCCGCGAGCGTGCGCGGCGCGAGGGCCCCGCGGCCATCGGTGGTGCGATCGAGCGTCAGGTCGTGCATCAGCACGAGGTGGCCGTCGGCGGTCACCTGCACATCGAACTCCACCGCATCGACACCGAGCGCGACGGCCTCCTGCAGCGCCTCGAGTGTGTTCTCGGGCGCGTGCGCGCGGTTGCCACGATGCCCGATGACCGGATGGGCGGCCGGATCGAGGAGGATCATGCGTCAAGCATAATCGGCCAACAGCACGACGGGGCGACACCGTGGTGGTGTCGCCCCGTCCGCTCGCCTGTCCCGCCGCCGAGGCGGCCGGCTGTTCAGACCATCAGAAGCTGTACTGCAGGCGCGTCACCAGCATGCGGCCGATCTCCGGCACGCCGGGGAAGGTGCGGATGCGGTTGTCGAACATGTTCTGCGCGTTGAGCGACCAGAGCAGCTTCTGCGAGCCGAGGTCGAACTTCTTCGACACCTGTGCGTCGAAGGTGAAGGCCTCGGGAACGTTCTCGTAGCAGAAGGTGCCGGTGGGGACGGGCGCGCAGCGGTTCGGCCCGCCGCTGGCATTGGCCGTGAAGCCCGTCTGCCCCGCCGCGAGCGGGAAGGCGAAGTTGGTCGCATACACGCCCGAGTTGACCGGGTAGGCCTCGTTGTAACGCGTCCGCAGCTCGAAGCCGATGCCGTTGGTCTCGTTGCGGTAGCGCATCCCGATCGAGCCGCGCGAGTTGGGCGCGTTGGACATGAGGGGCAGCGCGTTGCCGCCCGCGACGCCGTTGAAGACGTTGCGGTTCTGGTACGAGTAGGCGAAGTCGAACGTCAGGCGGTCGCTGGCGACCACGTCGACCGCTGCATCGAGACCGCTCACCCAGATCTCGCCCTTGCTGGTGAGGTAGGTGGCGTAGATCGCGTTCGGCGCCGTGGTCTGGTTGGCGAAGGTCACCACGCCCAGGGGCACCGCGGCCACGCTCGGCGTCAACGCACCGGCAACGCCCGAGACGATCGCATTGATCTGCGCGGGGGTCAGGCCGAGCTGCGCGAGCTGCGGACCGAGGTTGGCGCCGAGCTGGGCGCCGAGATAGCCGCCAAGCTGCTGCGGGTTGCCGAAGAAGACGTTCGGGGTGGAGAGGGCCGCCGAGGTGCCGACGTCGCCACGGCGCTGACGCCACACCGACACGTCGTAGCGGAAGCGATTGTCGATGATCCCCTTGTACCCGACCTCGTAGGTGTCATTGAACGAGGCCGAGAGCGGCGCGATATCCGCCACATCGCCGGTCGCGAGCGGCACGGTCGCGCTCGTCAGGTACGACACCCGCGTCGCGAGGTCGGCGTTGGTCGGCTGGCGCGTGCCGAGGAACTGCACGGCGCCGGTGGCGAGCTGGGTGGCCACCGCAGCGGGGAGACCGGCCTGCTGCAGCGCGCCGGCGATACCCGGCGTGAGACGCGACGCCAGCGCCTGGATGGCGCCCGGGAACGCCGAGGCAGCCGAGGTGGCGACGAACTGTCCGCCGCCCGAGAAGGCCGACTTCATGCAGTAGCTGCCGAAGGCGCTCCCCGTCGCGCACGAGCGGTTGAACTGGAACCCTTCCTTGGGCGGGTTGCCGCGCGCGACCACGTCGAAGCCCGAGCCACCGACGTTCGGCGACTGGATGAGGTCGAGGAAGAACGAGAAGTTGGCCGGCGTCGAGAAAGCGCGGTTGTACGTCAGGCGGATGTTCTGCGTCTCGGTCGGCTTGAGGATGAGGGCCGCACGCGGGGAGAAGAACTGCCCCTTGATGACGTTGTTGGCATCGCCGCGCGCCGCCAGCAGCAGCTCGAGGTGCTTGTTGGGCTTGGTCGACGACTGCAGGTACGCGCCGTACTCGGTGACGTTGTCGTCGTCCTCGTTCTGCCCGTTGATGGTGTTGCCGGTCTGCGGGTTGGTCCAGATGTAGTCGAGGCCGTACGTGAAGGACTGCTTGGCGCCCATGTCGAAGCCGTGCTGCAACTGCGCCGCCGCCACGCGCGACTTGTCGACGATCGGCTGGCCGGAACGCAGCAAGTACGTGCCCGAGCCGTCGCTGGAGTTCTCGTTGCCTGCGTTGCTCGCGTTGAGGAAGACCTGCGCGAACAGGCGATTCCAGCGGAGGCGCTGCTGCGCGCTCATGTACGTCCAGTTCTTGATCTGCGCGGAGCCATTGGCTCCGGTGAGCTCGATGCCGCTGCCGACCTTGGTGTAGCCGAGCGTGGTGATGGCCTCCATCCCCTCGCGCGGGCGGATATCGACCCGGGCTTCGCCGGTGGTGCGCTGCAGGTCGAAGTCGCGCTGGTTGGCCTGGCCGCGACGCGAGGCCGGCACGTTGGCGGTCGTCGGGAACGTCGTGGGCTCGCTGAGATCCTTGTACTCCCAGTCGCGCCCCTGCATGTACTCGCCCGACAGCTTGTAGGCGAGCTTGTCATTGAGCTTGCCGGCATGACGCACGCCCGTGCGGATGAGCGAGCGCTCGCCACCGTCCACGGAGATCATGGTGCCCTGCGACGCGAACGGCGACTTCGTGATGACGTGCAGCACGCCGTTGGAGCTGTTCGGTCCGTACAGCGCGGACGCGGGGCCGAGCAGCACTTCCATGCGGTCGATGTCCTCGTTCGTGCCCGTGAAGAGGAAGGGCACGTTCACGCGCAGCGACGGAACCCCGGCGAAGCGATAGTCCTGCAGCATCAGCATCGCGCCGCTGAAGGCGTTGTTGAAGCCTCGCGCGACGACGTTCGACTGGGCGAGACCACCGCGATTGATGTCGACGCCCGGCGTGGAGCGCAGGTGGTCGGTGACCGTCACGGCCGGACGCTCCTCGATGCGCTCGCTCGAGATGACCGAGATCTGCGCCGGTGCATCGAGCGCCTTCTCGGGGCGACTGCGGCTGGCCGTCACGACAGTCTGGTTGAGCTGCGTCGGACGCTCGGTCAGCGCTGCGGTGATCGTCGCACCGGGACGCTGGTTCGGAAACTCCTTGGGCTCGAAGCCGAGCGCGCGCACCGTGACGAGGTAGCTGCCGTCCGGCAGGTTGACGATACGGAACGAGCCATCGGCACCGGACACCGCACCATACGACGAACCGCCCGCGAGTCGCGCCTGCACCTGCGCGTTCTCGAGCGGGCGGCCACTCGCACCGTCAGTCACCCGACCGGAGATGATACCGGACTGGGCATCCAGGCGGCCGGCCATCGCGGGCACGAGCCCGCAAGCCGCCACGGCCAGGAGGAACCAGCGTCGGAGGGAAGGCACGGACATCACACACCTCGGGAGGGAGGAAGTCGAACCGATGGTTCGTGGGACCCGCACCACAATGGGTCCGCGGGACAAGGCTGGATGCGACCCGCAGATTTCGGGGCGCATGGTGCCACAAATTGTGGCCGGGGCGGCCGACGCCGTCAATACGGGAAATGCGACGTTTGCGCCGCCTTCACGAGGACTTCACGTGGACTGCACGCGGCCTGCACGCCGGGCGCGCTGGCGTCAGTCGCCGCCGCCGCAGATCCGATCGAGATCCTGCACGCCGACCAGCACATCGCGGGGACGCGCCGCCCCTTCCGATGGCGCCAGCACGCCGGCCGCCTCGAGCTGGTCGATGATGCGCGCGGCTCGGCCGTACCCGATCTTGAGGCGCCGCTGCAGCAGCGACGTCGAGCCCTGGCGGTGCTGAATGACCACCTCGGCGGCTTCCCGGAAACGCGCATCACGCTCGTCGGAGCCACCCTCGTCATCGTCGCCGCCATCGCCGGCGTCCTTCGCCTCGAGGGCTCGCACCGCTTCGAGGATGTCCGGCTCCGGCACGGTCGGCGCGAGCGCGCCGGCGGCGGCACGCTCGCGCGCCGCCTGATACCAGCCCAGCAGCCGCTCCGTTTCCTCACTGGAAAGGAATGCCCCCTGCAGGCGCGACGCCTCGCTCTTCCCGGGCGGAATGAAGAGCATGTCGCCGTTGCCCAGCAGGGCCTCGGCTCCCGCCCCGTCGATGATCGTGCGACTGTCGACTTGCGAAGCCACGCGGAACGCGATGCGACACGGAAAGTTCGCCTTGATGAGCCCCGTGATGACGTTCACGCTGGGGCGCTGCGTGGCGAGGATGAGGTGGATGCCGATCGCGCGCGCCTTCTGGGCGAGCATCGCGATGGGTGTCTCGACTTCTCCCTGCACCGTCATCATGAGGTCGGCCATCTCGTCGATGACGACGACGATGTACGGCAGCACCCCGGCAGTGTAGGTCCGATCCTCGAAGGCGACATCGGGGCTGCGCGGCTTCTGCACCGGCGGCCCCTCCCCCGCCGCGTGCTGCGTGACCCGCTTGTTGAACTCCTGCAGGTTGCGGCAGGCGTTGGCCTCGAGCAGCCGATAGCGGTCCTGCATCTCGTACACGGCCCACTTGAGCACCGCCGCTGCGTCGCGGTTGTCGGTGATCACCTTGTGTCGCAGGTGCGGCAACACGTTGTACACGCTCAGCTCGACCATCTTCGGGTCGACCATGAGGAAGCGCAGCGTGCGCGGCGTATGCCGGTAGGCGAGGCTCGTGATGATGGTGTTGACGCACACCGACTTGCCCGAGCCGGTCGCGCCGGCGATGAGCAGGTGCGGCATGCGCGCGAGATCGGCCACGACCGGACGCCCTTCGAGGTCCTTGCCGAGCGCGATCGGGAGGGCGGCGCGTGCCTGGCGGAAGTCGGCGCTCTCGAGCACTTCGCGCAGCCCCACCATCTCCGGCACCGGATTGGGCACTTCGACTCCCACGGCACCGCGTCCCGGAATGGGCGCGACGATGCGAATGCTCGGGGCACGCATCGCGAGCGCGAGGTCGTCGGCAAGGGCGGCGATCTGGCGCACCTTCACTCCGGCCGCCGGTTCGATCTCGAACTGCGTCACCGTCGGCCCGGTGGTGCGCCCGACCAGCTCCCCTTCGACCTTGAACGTGCGCAGCGTGGCAAGGAGCTTCTCGCCCGCGAGATCGAGCTCGCGCTTGCCCGCGTCACCTTCGCGCACCTCCGGCGGCGACAGCAGCGACGTCGGCGGGAGGTCGTCGGCAAACGGCTCGGGCTCGGCGGTCTGCTCGAGCGCAGCGCCCACGGCCGCATCGCGCGCACGCACACCGTCGTCCTTGGACGCGCGCGTCTTGCGCCCGGTCCGTTCGCTGGCGTCTGGTGCACGCGCCTCGGTGCGCGGCGGCGTCTCGGCACGCCCCCTCAGGTCGTGCGCGAGCACGTCACGCGCGAGCGCAGGGTCGATGGCCGGCAGCTCGTCGGGATCCGGCGCGAGCCGCTCGGCCAGGGTCAGCGCGGCGGCGCTGGACGCCCCTGCACCGTCGTCACTACGGGGCTGACCGACCAGCAGCCGAATGGGGTTCCAGCGCAGCGTGGCCACGGTGAGGGCACTGGTCGCGAGCAGGAACGCGATCCACGCACCTGCCGCTCCGAGTGCCTTGCGCAGGTAGTGCGCGACGATGCCGCCCCACAGGCCGGCGAGTGACGAGGCGCTCGCCTCGCCGCCCTCGGCCAGACCGATCGCGACCGGCACGAGCGCGACGACGCCGGCAAACAGGACACTCCAATCGCTCGCGTCGTTCGCCTGGCGCAAGCGCCCGAACAGCGCGAGCGCGACCACGAGACAGCCGGTGGCAATGAGCACCGCGCCCGGCACACCGACTGCTCCCACCAGTGTGCAGCGCGCGAGCGTGCCGACCGGCCCGAACGGGCCGGTCGCGTCGAAGCACGCGTCGCTGGTGCTGCGCTGAAACGCCAGCGCACCCAGCAGGAACACCGCAAGCAGGCTGAGTGCGACGGCGGAGAGTTCGCGACGCAGGAGCTGTCGATCCACGTCGCCTCCGCGGTCAGCCCGGATCCTTCAGCAGGTCGGCGCCCTCGAACTCCAGCCACTTCGTGTGCACCTTGCCGGCCTGGAAGCCCGGGTGCTGCATGACACGGGCGAGGAAGGGCATGGTGGTCTTCACCCCCTCGATGACGAAGCTCTCGAGCGCGATCTGCATGCGCTTGAGTGCCTCCTCGCGCGTCGCGCCCTGCACGATGAGCTTGGCGATCATCGAGTCGTAGTAGGGCGGCACCGTGTAGCCGGCGTAGGCGTGCGTGTCGATGCGCACGCCCGGGCCACCGGGCTGATGGAACACCTCGAGCTTGCCCGGCGACGGCTGGAAGTTGCGCGACGGATCTTCGGCGTTCACGCGGCACTCGATGACGTGACCGCGGAACGGCGGCAAGGACGTGATCGAGAGCGGCAGCCCGGCGGCGACGCGAATCTGCTCCTTCACGAGATCGACGCCGGTGAGCTGCTCCGTGACCGGATGCTCGACCTGGATGCGCGTGTTCATCTCCATGAAGTAGAACGAGCCATCCTCGTCGAGCAGCATCTCGATGGTGCCGGCACCCACGTAGTTGATGGCCTTGGCGCCGCGCACGGCCGCCTCGCCCATGCGCTCACGCAGTTCGGGCGTCATGACGGGGCACGGCGCCTCCTCGATGAGCTTCTGGTGCCGCCGCTGCACGGAGCAATCACGCTCGCCGACATGCAGCACGTTGCCGTGCGTGTCCCCAAGGACCTGGAACTCGACATGGCGCGGCCGCTCGAGGAACTTCTCGACGTACACATCGCCGTTCCCGAACGCGGAGAGCGCTTCCGACCGCGCGAGCTGGAACGAGCGGAGGAAGTCGTCGGGGTCACGCGCGACGCGCATGCCCTTGCCACCGCCGCCAGCCGCGGCCTTGATGATGACCGGGAAGCCGATGCTGCGTGCGAACTCGAGCGCCTCCTCGGGGTCCTCGACGGGGCCGGGCGAGCCGGGGACGATGGGCACACCCACTTCCTGCATCGCACGCCGGGCCGACGCCTTGTCGCCCATGACGCGGATCTGGTCGGGCGTCGGACCGATGAACGTGATGCCCGAGGCACGGCAGGTCTCGGCAAACTCCGCGTTCTCGGCGAGGAACCCGTAGCCCGGGTGGATCGCGTCGGCCCCGGTGATCTCGGCCGCGGCGATGAGCCGCGGGATCTTCAGGTAGGAGTCGCGACCGGCCGGTGGGCCGATGCAGACGTCATCGTCGGCGAAGCGTACGTGGAGCGACTCGCGGTCGGCCTCGGAATACACCGCGACCGTCTGGATATCGAGCTCGCGGCAGGCGCGAATCACGCGCAGCGCGATCTCCCCGCGATTGGCGATGAGGACCTTTTTGAACATCCCGTAATGGTGGCGATGTCCTCACCAGCCCGCCAGCCCTGCACCGGCGGTCCCGCGCCGGCTACGCGCCCGTGCGCCCCTGCTGGAAGTCCTGCCACGACGTGTCGCTCGCGCTGTCGACCCCCTGCGTCCGCAGCGCGAACTCGGCCGGACTGCTGGCGTTGAACAGGGCGTGCTCGTACGAGATGACACCGCGGGAGTACCAGTCCATGAGCGACTGGTCGAAGCTCTGCATGCCGTAGGCGACGCTGCCTTCGCGGATCAGGTCCGGGATGTTGAGCGCCGTCGAGACATCGCGGATCTGCTCCCGCACCGCCTCGGTGTTCACCAGCACCTCACAGGCCGGGACACGTCCCGGACGATCGCTGCGCGCGACGAGCCGCAGGGAAATGACCGCGGTGAGGGCGCTCGCGAGCTGGAAGCGCACGTCGGCCTGCTTGTCCGGCGCGTAGAACGACAGGATGCGGTTGATGGTCTGCGTCGCGTCGATCGTGTGCAGCGTGGAGAGCACGAGGTGTCCCGTGCTGGCGGCCTTCATTGCGACCTCGAGCGTCTCGAGGTCGCGAATTTCGCCGATCATCACCACATCGGGGTCCTGACGCAGCACCCGCCGCAGCGCCTGCGCGAACGTCGCCGTGTCCGTGCCGACTTCACGCTGGTTGATGTGGCAGCGCTGGTCGCGATGCACGAACTCGATCGGGTCCTCGATCGTGATCACGTTCGCGCTGCGCCGCTCGTTCATGTACTGCAGCATGGCCGCAAGCGCCGTGCTCTTGCCCGAGCCGGTCACGCCCGTGACGAGCACGAGGCCACGGGGGCGCATGGCGATCTGCTCCAGCACCGGCGGCAGGTTGAGATCGCGGATGTTCGCCGCGGCGTGCGCGATGGCGCGCAGGGCGAACGCGACGGTGCCCTTCTGCTGGTAGACATTGACGCGGAAGCGACCGACGCCCGGCACGTTGATGGCGAAGTCCGCTTCGCGCACTTCGACGAACTCCCGCAACTGCGGCGGCGGCAGCAACTGCTCGGCCAGCATGCGCAGCTCTTCGGGGCGCAGGCTCGGCAACTCGAGCGGGACGAGGTCACCGTGGAGACGGAGCGTCGGCGGCCGCCCGACCTTGAGATGCAGGTCGGACGCCCCCTCTCGGACCATCGTCTGCAGCGCGCCCTTGAGGTCGAACGCGGGCGCCGCAGCACCGCCCGGACGGGCAGTGGGTGCAGCGCCGGTGGCCGTCGTCATCGCGTCATGTCTCAGCCGGTCGGATCGATGCGGAAGAGCACTTGGCCGTATTCGACCGGATGCGCATCGGTGACGTTCACCTCACGCACCACGCCGTCGAACTCGGACTCGAGCTCGTTCATGATCTTCATCGCTTCGATGATGCAGACGATCTGCCCCTTGCTGATGCGGTCGCCGACCGACACGTACGGCTTCGCACCGGGCTCGGGAGCGCCATAGAACGTCCCCACCATCGGCGACTTGATCTCGAGGGCCGCAGCCTTCGGTGCCTCGGCCTTCGGCGCCGATGCCGCCCCCTCCTCGGCAGGACGCGCCGCAGGCGCTGCGGGCAACACGGACGGGGCCGGCGCCGGCGCGACCATGGCCGGCGCCATCGCGACGGCGGCTCGCGGCTGCGGACTCTTGGAGATCCGGAGCTTCATCCCCTTGTCCGAGGAGATCTCGATGGAGTCCATCGTGGAGCTGTCGAGCATCTCGATCAGCTTCTTCACGTAGCGCAAGTCGATCATGGCGGGGAGCGGCTGGAATGAAACGCGGCGCCACTGAGGCGCCGGCGGGGAAGTCAGGAGAGCTCGAGCAGCGTTCGTGGGAAGCCGGTCAGGACCCGGGGTCCTGATGCCGTCAGCAGCACATCGTCTTCGATGCGCACACCGCCCCAGTCAGGCAGGTAGATCCCGGGTTCGACCGTGACCACCATGCCCGCTGCCAGCGGTGCCTCGACCGTGCGGGCCAGGCGTGGCGCCTCGTGCACCTCCAGGCCGATCCCATGGCCGAGCGAGTGCCCGAACGCCGCACCGTGTCCGCGCGCGTCAATGTACTCGCGCGCCACCGCATCTGCAGCCATCCCCGTCATTCCCACCCGAATCGCGCCCGAAGCGGCCGCATTTGCTTCGGCAACGATGCCGTGAATCTCCCGCTGACGCGCGGTGGCTGGCCCGAGCACCACCGTGCGCGTGATGTCCGAGCAATAGCCGTCGACCACCGCTCCGAAGTCGATCAGGACAAGATCTCCCCGCTGGAGCAGCCGATCGGCTGCACGCGCGTGCGGCAGCGCCGAGCGCGGCCCCGACGCGACGATGGTCGGAAAGGCGAACGCCTCGCTGCCGCACTCCCGCAGGTGCCGCTCGAGGATGCCCGCGACGGCTGTCTCCGTAAGCCCGGGGTGCAGCGCGTCCAGCGTACGCTGGAGCGCCGTCTCGGCCACGACGATCGCGCGCTCGATGCAGGCAACCTCACTGTCGTCCTTGATGGCGCGGAGCGTCTCGACCTGGTCGACCGTCGGGCGCCACTGCCAGCGCGCCCCCTGCTCCAGCAGGCGGGTAAAGTCCCGATGCAGCAGGTGCGCCGACTCGAAGCCCACGCGCTCCACACCCGACCACGACGTCAGGAGGGGCCAGAGCCCGGCCCACAGGTTGGACGGCTCGATGCGCACCGTCGCGGCCGCTCCCACCTCCTCCTCCACCTGCGTCGCGTAGCGGAAGTCGGTCAGCAGCACGCAGTCGCGTGCCGAGACGGCCAGCAGCGCGCTACTGCCCGAAAAGCCCGTGAGGTAGCGGATGTTCGGCAGCGAGGTGACGAGGAGGGCGTCCAGGTCGGCCTTGCCGACCGCCTCACGCAGGGCGGTGACGCGGGCGCGACGCACGGATCAGCCGCGAGCGCGCAGCGCGCCGACCAGACCCCGCAAGGCGTACTCGTAGCCGGCCGCGCCGAGGCCGCACACCATGCCGAGCGACGCGCTGGCGAGCATCGAATGCCGACGCTCCGGCTCGCGCGCGTGGATGTTGGAGAGGTGCACCTCGACGAACGGGATCGCCGTCGCGCTGAATGCGTCGCGCAATGCGAGGCTGGTGTGCGTGTACGCGCCTGCGTTCACCACCACGCCCGCGACCTCGCCGCGCCAGGCGTGCAGTGTGTCGATGAGCGCGCCCTCGCTGTTCGACTGGGCGTGGCGCAGGGTGACGCCCAGCTCGTCGGCGACGACGCCGAGTGCCGCGAGAATGTCGTCGAGTGTGGCGCGCCCGTAGATGGCGGGCTCGCGCGTGCCCAACAGGTTGAGATTGGGACCGCTGAGAATTCCGATGTTCACGGCGTGCCGAGGCCCTTGAGCCAAGCGGTGAATTGCGCGAGATCGTCGATGGCCTGCGGATCCGCGCCGGCGGGAGGCGTCGTCGGCGTCGGCTGTGGCACTCCTGGCGTCGCGACGGTCGGCGCAGCCGACGCCGTGACAGCGGGATCCGGGAAGAACCGATCGAAGGAGAACGGATCGACCGGCGCAGACGCCTGCGGAGTGCGGGTCTCGGTCGGCGTCAGGATCGGCACTGCCGGCGTGGGGCGCGAGGCGCGCGCGGGCTGCGCCGCATAGCCGCCGCTGAACAGTCCGGGAGAAGCGGGCGTCTCCGCGTCGTCGGCGAAGGCCGCCGCCAGCTCACGCGCCGCAGCATCCGACGCCGGGTCCACCTCGGCGCCAAACAACAAGGCGAGCGACTCCGAAGCGCGCGGCGTGTGATAGGGGGCCGCTGATGCGGGCGTCGGCGTCGCCGATGTGGTGGGCGTCGCAACGGCCACGGTCGCCCGCGGGGGGGTGAAAGGCCGCTCGACGCGACGCGCCGCCAGCGCCGCGAACTGTGCCCGCGCGGTGCGGACCGGGCCCGGGTTCTCGCTGAGCTGGCGGGCCTTCAGTTCAGCCAGCCGGTTGGCCAACGCCGGGTTCGACGGCGCGCGCCGCACCAGCTCCTCGAAGACGGTGATCGCCCGATCGGTGAAGCCCTGCGCGACCAGCAGCTCCCCCATCGTCTCGGTCACGAAGGCGTGGTCGTCCGCCGGCGGGAAAATGGCGTGCGCATCCAGCGCCTCGTCGTCCTGCGCCTCGTCCACCGCCTCCACGTCGTGCGACACCACGTCCTCCAGCGCCAGGTCATCCAGCGCGACGTCCTCCATCACGACGTCCGCCTCTGTTTCGATCACATCGTGATCGCCCTGGACTTGCTCGACCGGATCCATGCCGTCCGTGATCACGTCGGCGAACGACGCCACGGCCGCCGAGACAGGCGGTGTGGGGCGTTCGGGCAGCGCGAAGATTTGCACGGCATCGTGCTCCCCCGAGGCCCGGGCGTCCTCGGCGATCGCCTCCATGATGGCTTCGACCTCGGCGCTTGGCGCGGACACCGGTTCGGCGATCCACGGCAGCTCCGTCGACGATGCGAGCGGCGTGTCGAGCGGCGTCAGGTAGCGGGGCGTGAGTCCGCGCTCGGCAATGACCTCCTCGACCGAGAGCGGCGGGCCGGCCTCTTCCACGTCTGCGACGACCAGGTCGAGGTCGACCGGGAGCTCCGGCTCGGGGTCGGGCAGGACCACCGGCGGCCGCTCCTCGGGGAGCGGGCCGAAGGCGGCTGCCACCTCGGGGGGGACGGGTGTCGAGAGCGGTGTCGCGGTGCGGGGGGACAGCGAGCGCGCGACGATGTCGGCCGTGTCGGGCCATGTGGGCGCGACGAGCCCTTCCTCGAAGGGGAGCGGTTCGGCCAGGACGTCGTCTTCGCCTGCGCCGTGGGCGTCCCCGGTTTCCTCATCCCTGCCCGAGTGGGCGCTCATCGCGTCGGCGGCGTCTGGCGCCGCGAGCTCGGCGTCGCCGAAAACGAACGGATCGTCGAGCGCGGCCGCCGCCGGCTCGAGGTCGGAGAGCGGCGGCAGCGCGGGGACGTCAACCGGCGTCAGGGCGGCACTCACGACGGGCGTCGGTACGGAGATCGCAGGGACGTCGATCGGTGTCATGGCGGCCGCCACGACCGGCGTCGGCACGGCAATCGCGGGGACCGCGTCGACCGGCGTGATGGCGGCCATCGGCGCGGCCGGGGTGACGAGTTCGGCGATGGCGGCCGCGATCTCTTCATTTCGCGGATCGGTCTCGAGGACGCGCTCGTACCAGCGGCGTGCCAGTGCGAAGGCGCCCTCGCGCCGCGCGATGTCACCGAGCTGGCGCAGGGCGATCAGGTTTTCGGGGTCGAGCCCCACCGCCTGCTCGAAGACGGCCCGGGCTTCGGCCAGTTCCCCGGCGTCGAAGAGGGCCTGTCCGAACACGATATAGCCACTCATGTGGCCGGGCTGCTTCGGCAGATGCTCGCGGCAGAGCGCAATCGCCTGCGCCACGTCCCCCGCCTTGCGCAGCTCGTTGGCGAGCGGCGCGAAGAAGCGGCGCGGATTCTCCTCGAACTTCTTCCGGAGCTCGTCGATCCGGGGAGCGGTGCTCATGCGTACGGTGCCCTCTGGTGGTGTCCCGGCCCGACGTCACGTGGACGGAGCGCCGGCGGCGAATCCCCGGCGGCGGCCATCACATGCGCGCACGTGCGCGTGAACGTATCGCCGACGGGGGGTCGAATGTCAATCGTGATGAAGCGGTCGAAGTCGTGTCCTGCCTTGCCTTTAGACGATCGCGCCCACTAGGTTTCCGGACTCTGCTGGCACCCCTGTCCGCGCGCGCACTGCTGAGTTGCCGACGGGTGCCCTTCTGTTCGTTCGACCAACCTGACCTGAGGAGTGCCGCCCCGTGCTGCAATCGATGCGGAGCGCCGCGAAGTACATCTGGATCCTGATCGTCGCGGCGTTCGTCGGCAGCTTCCTGCTGTACGAAACCTCCGGCCTCGCGGGCC
Source organism: Gemmatimonadota bacterium (assembly GCA_020161135.1). GTDB lineage: Bacteria > Gemmatimonadota > Gemmatimonadetes > Gemmatimonadales > Gemmatimonadaceae > Gemmatimonas. Next base: position 555,343 of record JAIUOB010000003.1, read on the forward strand.
GTGCTCCAGTCACGACTACCACCACCATCGCGTCCGTTAACGGGGAGGCCATCCTCCTCACAACGTGGCAGAATGCGGTCGCTGCGCTCGAGCAGCAGCAGACGCAGCAGCTCGGTCGCGGCGTCAACATGGACGAGCGTCGCACGCTCGAGGATCGCGCCTTCGAGGAGCTGGTCAACGAGGTGCTGCTGCAGCAGGAGTACAAGCGGCGTGGCATCACGGTAACTGACGACGAAATCCTGCAGGCGGCACGCATCGCGCCGCCGCCGCAGGCCCAGCAGGCGCCGGATCTCCAGACCGATGGGAAGTTCGACATCGAGAAGTACCGCCGCCTGCTCGCGAGCCCGATGGCACGTCAGTCGGGGATGCTGGCCGGTCTCGAGCAGTACTATCGCGCCGAAATCCCGAAGCAGAAGCTGTTCGACCAGATCGCGAGTGGCGCGTACCTCTCCGATGAGCGCCTCTGGCAGATGTACCGCGACCGTCACGACAGCGCGTCGGTGAGCTACGTGGTGCTGGGCACGGCCGCCCTCACGGACACGGCCGTCACCGTCACGGACGCCGAGATCTCCCAGTTCTACGAGCGCAACAAGGCGCGCTTCGAGGCGCCGGGGCGTGCGGTGGTCTCGCTGGTCACGGTACCGCGCAGCATCACCGCTGCCGACTCGGCGGCATCACGCGCGCGCATCGACGCGCTGCGTGCGGAGATCGTCGGCGGCACCAAGTTCGAGGATGTGGCGAAGCGCGAGTCTGCCGACTCGGTCTCGGGGGCGCAGGGCGGATCGCTCGGCAAGCGCCCCAAGGGTTCCCTCACGCCGAAGTTCGAGGAAGTGGCGTTCACGCTCAAGCCGGGCGAGCTGTCGCAGCCGGTGCTCACGCCGTTCGGCTGGCACCTCATCCGCCTGAACAGCAAGCAGGGCGACACGATCGACGTGAGCCACCTGCTCGTGGTGGTCGCGCAGAGCGACTCGAGCGCCATGCGCACCGATCGCCGCGCCGATTCGCTGGCCACGCGCGGTGCGAGCCAGGAAGATCCCAAGGCGTTCGATGACGCGGCCAAGGCTCTTGGCCTCACGCCGGCCTCGGTGGTCGTCATCGACAAGGAGCCGCTGTCGTTCGCCGGTCGGTACGTGCCCTCGGTGAGCGGCTGGGCCTTCTCGGGCGTGCGCCCGGGCGAGTCGAGCGATCTCTTCGACGCGCCGGACGCGTACTATCTCGCGCGCCTCGACTCGCTCACGCCGGGCGGTGTGCAGCCGTTGAGCGCGGTGAAGGCGGAGATCCAGCGCCGTCTGGCGCGCGACAAGCGCGTCGAGAAGCTCCGTCCGCTGGCCGAGCAGTTGGTCGCCGCGGCGAAGAGCAGCTCCCTCGAAGCGGCTGCCGCACAGCGCCAGCTTGCCGTCGAGAAGTCGGGGATGTTCTCCCGCATCGACGCGGTGGCGGGTCTGGGCCAGTTCACGGCGGCGGTCGGTGGCGCCTTCGCGGTGCCGGTTGGCCAGGTGGGCGGGCCCTTCCGCGGTCTCGATGGCATGGTGGTGATGCGCGTGGACAGCCGTGTCGACGCCCAGCGCAGCACGTTCGAGGCCGAGAAGGCCATCCAGCGCGCGCAGATGATGCAGCAGCTCCGTCAGCAGCGCGTCGAAGAGTTCCTCCGGAATCTCCGGGAGAGCGTGAAGGTCGACGACAAGCGCCAGGCGGTCATGGCGCAGCTCCGGCGTCAGACCCCGGCCTGATCGGCCCGCGCGAAGCGAAACGCCCCCGCGACGAGCGATCGTCGCGGGGGCGTTGTGCTTCGGGGGTGCGATCGGGCGCCACACGCGCCCGCAGCGGTCAGTTGAGCAGGCGCTTGGGCTCGGGACGCGGCTCTTCTTCGCGCGCCTCCATGGGATTGCCCTGCGCGATGCGCTGGTCGTTGCGCGGCGTCTCAGTGATCTGCTTCTGCGCGTCACTGAGATTGCGCTTGAACTCGTTGATGCCCTTGCCGAGCGAGCCCGCGATCTCCGGGATACGCTTGGCCCCGAAAAGCAGCAGGACGATCACCAGAATGATCAGGATCTCGCCGAAGCCGAAGTTGCCGAAGTTCATGGGATACTCCTAGAACAGGGAGCGCGCGATGAGGTAGGCGATCAGTACTCCCAGAAGGCTCAGGAGCGAGACGTCCAGGGCAACAGGTCCAACCGCAAACTTCAATATAATCAGGTCGATCGGAAGGGGCCCGATCTCCGGTGTGACGCCGGTCGTCAGGAATTCCTTCACCGCGCCGGCGGGGAGGAAGCGCCGGGCCACCTGCGTGAGGAGCCCCCCCGCGACGAAGCCCGCGGACAGGACGAGGACATGGAACAGCGGGCGATGCTTCGCCGTGCCGGTGCGCGCCTTCACCACCGGCGCTCCACGACGTAGGCGATGGACTCGAGCAAGGAGGCGCGCGCCGCCCCATCGGGAAGGTCGCCGAGCGCCTCCTCGGCCTCCCGCGAGAACTGGTCCGCGCGACGCCGTGCATAATCCAACCCCCCGTGCGCCCGGACGATCCCGACCACCTCGGCGATCGCCTCGTCGTCGGGCTCCGCTGCCGCGAACAGCGCCTCGACGCGCATGCGCGCGCCGCCGTCCATCTCCCGCAGCGCCGCGATAAGCGGAAGCGTGACCTTGTGCTCCTTGAGGTCGAGCCCGCTCGGCTTGCCGGTCATCTCCTGCCCTTCCGTGTAGTCGAGCAGGTCGTCGGCCACCTGGAATGCCATGCCGAGGCGCTCCCCGAAGCGATGCAACGCGGCGCGGTGTCGCTGCGCTCCGCACAGCGCGCCCACATCGCAGGCGGCCATGAACAGCGACGCCGTCTTGGCCCGGATGAGCGTCTCGTAGTCGCGCTCCGAGAAGGCCAGCGCATCGAACGCGGCCAACTGCCGGATCTCGCCGAGCGTCATCTCGTTCGAGGCGACGGTGATGCTGCGCATCGCTTCGAGATCGCCGATCGTGACGAGTTCACGCAACGCGCGCAGGTACAGGTAGTCGCCCATGATGACCGACACCTGATGACTGAACAGCGCATTCACCGTCGGCATGCCGCGACGCAACGCCGAATGATCGACGGAGTCGTCGTGCACGAGCGTGGCCAGGTGGATCAGCTCGATGATGGCCGCGAACGTGATGGCCTTGCGCGGCGGCGGCGCTTCGATGCTGCTGGCGAGCAGCAGGAGCGTCGGGCGAAAGAGCTTGCCCTTCATGCGCATGAGGTGCTCCTGCACCTCGGCCACGAGCGGCACATCGGCGCTGACGATGCGCCACAGTTCGTCGGAGACGGCCGCGAGCTCGCCCTGCACCGGCGACTGAATGTCGCGCAGTGCAGCAGCCAGCGCGGACGGCGTCCGCGTGGTCAACGTCATCGTGCGGCCTGTTCCAGCGCTGCCAGGCGGGCCGCTACGTCTCGGAAGGTGATGTCGGTGGCGTACACGCGATGAAAATAGCTACGAGCCTCGTCCCATCGCTGCAGGGACTCACAGGAAATTGCCAGCAGGTACAATACCCCAACCCGCTGGTCGTCGCCGAGTCCCGGCTCGTGGAGGGCCCGCGACAGGACCGTGGCCGCCACCTGGAACCGTCCCTGCTCCACGAAGCACTGGCCCAGTGCCTCGTAGGCCGGGAGCCGGTTCCCCTGCCCGCGGAGGGCCTTCTGGAACTCCGCGATCGCATCGTCGAGAAGTCCCATCTCCTTGTACGCGACGCCGAGGTCATAGTGGCTCTCGAAGTCGTCCTCGCCGAGGGAGCGTGAGACCCCCTCCTTGAAGTGCCGCAGCAATGCCTCGAAGTCGGCCTGCTCGTTGCCGGTGACCTCGGGTTCGTGCATGCGCAGCCGCGTCGAGCTGGGCTCGTCGTCGTGCCGCAGCCAGGTGGCGAGATCGACGTACCCATCGGCCACCGGCGGGGGCGGCGGCGGCGCGGCCGCACCCAGGGCCGTGCGGGCCCGCATGTCGTGCGGATCGAGCTCCAGCACGCGCACATAGACCGCCCGGGCGCGCGCCTCCTCGCCCATGCGCACCAGCGCGTCGGCGAGGTCGAGGTACGCATACTGCAGACGTTCGAGATCGTGCAGGCGAATGGCGAGTTCGACGCGACGCTGATGGAAGGGGATGCGGTCCGGACCGACCGCCACCATCTCGTCGCTGACTTCCGCCGATCCCGCGAGATCACCGGCGTCGGCCATCCCCTGTCGCACGACTTCGAGCTCGGCGAGCGCAGCCTCCCGGTCACCGGACTCCAGCAGCGCCTCGGCAAGCCGCCGACGAAGCGCCCAGTTGGACGGCAGCCGCTGGACCGCAGCCCGTAGCGCGTCGCGCCGAGACGAGGCGACGGCCGCCGCCTCAACGGCGACCGCGGCGATGGGCAGCGCCGGCGTCGGGCGCACGACCGAGGCGGGAGCGATCGGCGTGGCGTCCACCTGCTCGTCGGCGTCGCTGGTCGAGTCGATCGGCTCGACGGTGGTCGCCTCCTCGATCGGCGTCGGGATGACCACCGGCGCCGCGTCGATCGGCGTCGGGATCACCACCGGGGTCGCATCGATCGGCGTCGGGATCACCACCGGGGTCGCGTCGATCGGCGTCGGGATCACCACCGGGGTCGCATCGATCGGCGTCGGGATCACCACCGGCGTCGCATCGATCGGCGTCGGGATCACCACCGGCGCCGCGTCGATCGGCGTCGGGATGACCGCTGGCGCCGCTCCGACCGGGGTGGGCCACGCAACCGTCGCCAGTTCGGCGATGGGCGTGATCGCCTCTGCATCGACGACATCCCACGCGCGTTGCTGTGCGGCGATCGCGCCCTCATCGACGATCGCGTCGTCGAGCACGAGGGGCGGGAGTTCACCCACCTGGATGAAGTCGTGCGGATCGATGTGGAACGTCTCACGCTCTTCGACCATCGGCTCAGCGCGCGCACCCAACATGGCGGCGCGCGCCCCGTCCTCCTGCGCCGCGTCCAACTCAGGCACCGGCTCGAGCTCGAGCAGTTCGAGGACCAGTGCGTCGTCTGCGCGCATGTCCTGCTCCGCCGCTGCAGACGGCACCTCGGGCTCGAGCCACGGGAGCTCCGTCGGGACATCGAACTCGACGCCAACCTCGACATCATCCGACCGGTCATGCGACGCGGCCGACACCTCCAGTGACAGGTCGAGCGACTCGGTGGCCAGAGGGCCGAGCTCCTCCGACGAGAAGCCGTCCACGAGCGCGATACCGTCGAGCGCGTAGTCACCGGTCGGCTCGAGTCCGGCCAACGGCGTGACGTCGGCCTCGACCACGGGAGGCTCGTCGCTGACCAGCGGCACGATCGCCAACGGCGGCAGCTCCACGACGGTCGGGGCCTGCACGACAGGCGGGGCGTGCACGACGGGCGGGGCCTGCACGACAGGCGCGGGAGCAGGCGGCGGCGCGAGCACCGGTGACGGCGCAGCCAACGGAGCCGGCGGCGAGGCGGGCGCCGGTGTCGTGGCGGCGGCTGCCTGCCCGTAGTCGACGTGAATGAACACCAGGTCGGGCGACCGCGGGTCGCGGACCGTGACGTCATCGGATTGCTCGGCGCGCGACGCCATGGCGGGCGTGCGGCGTCGCGGCAGCGCGATCCCGGCGCGATCGGCGAACTCCTCGACCAGCGCGTGCACCTCGCTCATCTCGGGCATGAGGTCCGCCACCTCGGCCAGCGCCCGGACGCCCTCCTCGAGCCGGCCTTCCTGCTGCATGCGCGTCGCGTACTCGAGGAAGTTGCGCGTAGCGTCCCCGCGCAGCCCCTTCCGGGCGCAGATGCGTCCGAGCGTGAAGTACACGTTGGTACGACCGGGAGCGCTGCGCAGCACCTTGTTGCACAGCGCGATGGCGTTGTTGAACAACCCCGATGTCGCGTAGTGCTCGATCGCGCGCTCGTAGTACGTGATGGCGTCGGGCACGCGCCCCTGACGCAGTGCGAGGTCGCCGACCTTGTTGTACAGCGCGACGTCGATGTCCTCGCCTTCGGCTTCGCCCTCCTCGATCGCCTTGATGTACGACGCGATGGCGCGATCGATCTGCCTCAGGTGCTCGAACTCGGCCGCCTTCTTCCGGTGCTTTGCGGCGTTGGACATGCGTTCGAGGGATTCTCCGAGGGGCGAAATGAGATGCGACGACGGTTCAGCGCGGGGCGTGACACGCGCGTCCGGCCGCCCAGGACCCTACACAGAGACGCTCGCCGAACCAGTAAGGCAACGCCCGATAGTCGTCCACCGCATGGACGGCGAGATCCGCCCGGAAGCCGGGGACGAGTTGCCCGGTGACGCCGGCGAGTCCCAGCGCCGCTGCACCGTTTACCGTGCCGGCAATCCACGCCTCGGCGGCGGACAACCGAAGCTCGCTCACGCCGAGGGTGAGCACCAGCGGGAAGCTCTGGAGCGGAGACGTGCCCGGGTTGAAATCGCTGGCGAGCGCCACGGCCGCGCCCGCCTCGATGAGCCGGCGCGCAGGCGCGTGCCGGCCGGTACCCAGGAAGAGCATGGTCGCAGGGAGGAGCGTGGCGACCGTTTCGCTCGCGGCCAAGGCCGCCACGCCGCCGGCCGAGATGGCCGCGAGGTGATCGGCGCTGACCGCGCCAAGCTCGGCCCCCAAGGCCGCCCCGCCGCCGTCATGCAACTCATCCGCGTGCAGCTTGGGGCGCATGCCGTGCGGCCGTGCGCCCTCGAGCACACGGCGCGCCTCCTCGACGCCGAAGACGCCGGGCTCGCAGAAGACGTCCGCGAATGCGGCCAGCCGATCGCGCGCCACCTGCGGATACAACTCGTGCACGATGGCGTCGAGCCACGCCTCTCGCCCTCCGGGCACATCGCGGTACTCGAGTGGCACCTCGTGCGCCGCGAGGCACGTCGCGACAATGTGGCACGGCCCGGCGTCGGCGAGGCGACGGATCACGCGCAACGTGCGCAGCTCATCGTGCACGGTGAGTCCGTAGCCCGACTTGATCTCGACGGTGGTGACACCGCCAGCGGCCAGGCGCGCGAGCCGCGGACCCGCCAGTGCGAACAGCTCATCATCGCTGCGGCTTCGGAGGTCGCGCACGGAGCTGTGAATGCCACCGCCCCGCCGCGCAATTTCGAGATAGGGCACCCCGGTGGCCCGCAGCTCGTGCTCCGCAAAGCGGGCCGCGCCGAACACGGTGTGCGTATGCGAGTCGACGAAGCCCGGCGCGAGCAATCCACGATCGCAATCGACCTCGCGCGCGTCGGGGAAGCGGGCGCGCAGCACGTCGTCGGGCTCGACCGCGACGATCTCCGCACCCTGCACCGCTACGCCGATACCGGACCGCACGGCCGCATCGGCCATCTCGCCGCCGCGTCGCGCACGCGGGGGGCCGGCGCAGGTCACCGTCTGCGCGGCATTCACGAACAGGAGCGTGTCACTCATGGGCGGCTGGGGTGACGGTGGCAAAGACATCGCGCACGCGCGAGGCGATGCGTAACGGCGCCTGCGCTTCGCCACGACAGGCGTAGTAGCAGGCGTCGCAGGAGATCGGCTGGTAGCCCGCATACGACTGCCACGGCCCGTCCGCCGGGAAATCGGGGCATCGGCGCACCCGTCCCTGGGGGTCGATGTGGATCGTCGTGGTGCCGCTCTCGCAGGGCTCGGTGAGTTCGCCCCGCACCCAGCGTGGGATCTGCTCGAGATACCAGTCCGAGTTGGTGATGACCCCCGCGCGCCGACGCTTGTAGGCCAGCAGCGACGCGATCGCGGCCTCGAGCGCGGCGGTATCGCCGCCCTGCAACGCGAACGCGTCGTTGCCGTTCTTGAGCGCCGTATACACGGAGAAATTGACGCCACCGCCCAGTCGCGCGGCCGTGTCGACGATGCCGATGAGCTGATCGAGGTTGTCGTTCTTGATGACGGTGTTGAATCGCACGCCACCGATGCCGGCCGCACGCATGCGCGGCACGACGTCCAGCAGCCTGGCGGTGAGCCCCGGGATGCCTCGCGCCGCATCGTGCCGCCCGTCGAGGTAGTCGAGCGAGATGTTGAACTGGTCGACACCGGCATCCCACAGCGCCTGTGCACGCTCGAGCGTCAGCATCGCGCCGTGCGTGATGAGCTGCACATAGGTGTACTTCGATGCCGCGCGCACGCGCCGCACGATGTCCTCGAGGTCACGCCGCAGCAGCGGCTCGCCCCCCGTGAACGTGACCAGCATCGGCCGGAAATGCGCGGCGATGGCGGCAAAGTCCGCCTGCTCGGTGGCACGCGCCGAGTCGGGCGTGCGCCAGTAGTCGCAGAAGCCACAGCGCGCATTGCAGCGCATGGTGACTTCGAAGTTGAGCAGCACCGGACGCTTGCGAAGCCGCAGCCAGCCGTACTTGGCCAGGAACAGCGGGATGTGCCATGGGCGATAGCGGCTGGACAGCATCCGCCGCTACCCCTCCCGCATGGGCAATCGAATGCCTTCGCGCGCCGCCGTCCTGATCGCGATGTCGTAGCCGGCCTCCGCGTGACGGGCAACGCCGATGCCTGGATCGTTGGTGAGCACGCGCTCGAGCCGACGCCGCATGCGCTCGGTGCCGTCGGCGACGATGACCTGCCCCGCGTGCAGCGAGTTGCCGATGCCCACGCCACCACCATGGTGGAACGACACCCAACTGGCACCACTCGCCGTGTTGAGCAGCGCGTTCAGGATGGCCCAGTCGGCGATGGCGTCGCTGCCGTCCTGCATCGCCTCGGTCTCGCGGAACGGCGACGCCACGCTGCCGGTGTCGAGGTGATCGCGACCGATGACGATGGGCGCCGACACCTCGCCGCGCGCCACGAGGTCGTTGAGGGCGAGCGCGAACCTCGCACGCGCACCCTGCCCCAGCCAGCAGATGCGGGCCGGCAGCCCCTGGAAGGCGATGCGCTCCTGCGCGAGCGTGATCCAGCGGCGCAGCTGCGCATCCTCGGGGAACAGCTCGAGCACGAGGGCGTCGGTGCGCGCGATGTCCTGGGGATCGCCGGAGAGCGCCGCCCACCGGAAGGGCCCCTTGCCCTCGCAGAACAGCGGGCGAATGTACGCCGGCACGAAGCCCGGAATGCGAAACGCATCCTCGAGCCCTGCGTCGAAGGCGACGGTGCGGATGTTGTTGCCGTAGTCGAACGCCACCGCCCCGCGGTCCTGCATCGTCCGCATGGCGCGCACATGCTCGACGACACTGGCCGTCGCCATCGCGAGGTAGCGCTCAGGCTGGTCGCGCCGCAGTGCGGCCGCGCGACCGAGGTCGATGCCGGCGGGGATGTAGCCCACCATCATGTCATGCGCGCTCGTCTGGTCGGTCACCACATCGGGTGTGATGCCCCGCCGCACCAGCTCCGGGAGCACCTCAGCCGCGTTGCCGAGCAAGCCCACCGACAGGCCGGTCCCGGACGCCTGCGCTGCGCGCAGCCAGTCGAGGGCCTCATCGAGCGAGGCCGTACGACGATCGCAGTAGCGCGTGCGGATACGCATGTCGATGCGCGACGAATCCACCTCGACGGCAAGCACGGCCGCGCCATGCATCGCCGCCGCCAGCGGCTGTGCGCCGCCCATACCGCCCAGCCCCGCCGTGACCACGAGACGCCCTGCGAGCGTGCCGCCGAAGTGCTGGGCCGCCACGGCGCCGAACGTCTCGTACGTGCCCTGCACGATCCCCTGCGAGCCGATGTAGATCCAACTGCCGGCCGTCATCTGCCCGTACATCGTGAGGCCGAGCTGCTCGAGGCGACGGAACTCGGTCCAGTTGGCCCAGCGGCCGACCAGGTTGCCGTTGGCGATGAGCACGCGCGGGGCGTCGGGGTGCGTGCGGAACACCGCCACCGGCTTGCCGCTCTGCACGAGCAACGTCTCGTCGTCGGCCAATGTCTCGAGTGTGCGCACGATGGCGTCGAAGGCGTCCCAGGAGCGCGCGGCGCGCCCGGTGCCGCCGTACACAACCAGGTCGTCGGGACGCTCTGCCACCTCAGGGTCGAGGTTGTTCATCAGCATGCGCAGCGCCGCTTCCTGCTCCCAACCACGGCAGCGAAGGGTGGCGCCGCGCGGCGCACGGACGGGGCGGGGTCCGTTGGAGCTCATACGATCACGGAGGCAGTGAGGTCGTCGAAGAGGCCGTCGGCGATGCAGGTGGCGAGCCGGGCGATGTCCGGTGCCGGTGGGCGATCACCGCTCGCCCGCGGCACGTGCTGGCGGATGCGCGCGTGGGCGGCCTCGACCGCGTCGCTGCTGCGTAGCGGGCGGCGATACTCGAGCGCCTCGGCGCCGACGAGCAGCTCGACCGCCAGCACATGGCGCAGGTTCTGCACGCTGCGACGCAGCTTGGTGGCGGCGCCCATGGCCATCGGGACGATGTCTTCCTTGTTGCCGTCAGTGGCGATGGAATCGACACTGGCCGGGTGCGCGAGCTGCTTGCACTCACTGGCCAACGCCGCCGCCGTCACCTGTGACATCATGTGTCCCGACTCGAGCCCGGGCTGCGCAGCGAGGAACGCCGGCAGCCCCTGGTTGAAGTCGGGGTGCACCAGGCGGTCGATGCGCCGCTCGCTCACGACGGCAAGGTTCGCCGCGACGATCGCCAGGAAGTCGGCGGCCATGCCGACCGCCTGGCCATGGAAGTTTCCGCCGCTCAGCAACTCGCCGCTGTCGAGCACGAGCGGATTGTCGGTCGCGGCGTTGAGCTCGCGCGTGATGACACCGTGCGCGAAGCGCAGCGCGTCGAGCGCGGGGCCATGCACCTGCGGCACGCAGCGCAGGGCGTACGCATCCTGCACGCGGGGGTCGCCATAGCGGTGGGACTCGCGCAGCGCACTCCCCGCGAGCAACGCGCGGAGCAGTGCGGCCGACTCGGCCTGGCCGACCTGCCCGCGCGCCTCCTGGATGCGAGCATCGAACGCATCCGGTGTACCGAGCAACGCCTCCAGGCTCAGCGCCGTGGCGACGTGCGCCGCGCGCCACAGGCGCTCCAGCTCCGCGGCGGCGAGCGCCGCGACCGCGGTGTGGGCCTGCGTGCCGTTGATGAGCGCGAGCCCCTCCTTCGCCTCGAGCGAGAGCGGCGCGAGACCAGCCGCCGCGAGCGACTCGGCGGAGGGCGCCTGACGCCCCGCGTACGTCGCGGTGCCTTCGCCGATGAGCGTGAGGGCGAGATGCGCGAGGGGCGCGAGGTCGCCACTGGCGCCCACGCTGCCCTGCTCCGGCACCACGGGCCAGACGCCCGCGTTGAGCGCGGCCAGTACGGCATCGACCACCGCGGGTCGCGCCCCGGCGTAGCCGGTGGCCAGCACATTGGCGCGCAGCAGCATCATCGCACGGACCTCGCGCTCCGGCAGCGGCGCCCCGACGCCCGCGGCGTGACTGCGCACGAGATTGCGCTGCAGCGCCTCGAGCTGGTCGCGCGGAATGGCGACCTCGCTGAGCTTGCCGAACCCCGTGTTCACGCCGTAAACCGGCGCCCCTCGCTCGACCGCCGCATCCACGATGTCGCGCGTGGTCTGCATGCGCGCACGCGCCGTGGCCGAGAGCTGCACGAGCTGCCGCGCGTCTGCCACGGCGACCACGTCGGCGATGGTGAGGGAACGACCGTCGAGCGAAGGCACTGCGGGACTCTCCTGTGCCCGAGGGCGGTCAGAACCCACTCGACCGGTATGTCTGCCGGTCGTAGTTGAACTTGAGTTCGGGTTGCGCCTTGAGCGCGATGAAGAAGTTGAACGCGAAGTTGCCGTTCGGCGTCTGCGAGAACGCGAAGACGGCGTTCCAGTCGTGCATCGCCCGCTGGAGCCCCACCTGCTGGCTCGAGAAGCGGGAGCGCACCACATCGTACTGCGTGGTCCACTGCGCCGCCCAGTTCCGCGTGATGTTGAACGACAGGTTGGCGCTGACGTTCTGGGTGGGCGGCTGGATGAACACCGGCGCACCGATCGCGCTCTGCCCCGAGGTGAGGCCGGTCGCCGGAGCGCTCTGCGCGTTGAGCACACACTGATCATACGCGAAGACACCGTTGATCTTCTGCGACTCACACAGGGCTGCCGGGTCGTTCTCGATCTGCGTGCCCCCACGTGGTCGCCGCTGCCGGGCGGCGTTGTACTGAAGGCTCATGCGCCAGCCCTGCCCACTGGGCAGCGCCATCTGCAGGCCGCGCATGTTGGCGCCGCCCGCCGCGTTCTGCTGCCGAGACTGGCGCCCGATGTCGTTGCCGGTGGAGCCGATCACCGCGGCCGACGCCGAGTCGACCGCGAGCTCGGTGCCGCGCCCCATCAGCCGGCCGAGGAACCCGAAGATGCGCGACTTGCCATCGAGGGCGAACGTGACGCCGAAGTCGGTGCGATACGGGCTGAAGGTCGCCGTATCGGAGAGCGGATCGCCCTGGAACAGGTCGTAGCTGGTACGGAAGTCGAGCCCCGGCAGCAGGTCGGTGCGGCCGGAGATGGTGAACATCTTGTCGGTGAAGCCCTTGCCTGTGCTGTCCGCGCGCACGAAGTCGTACGACAGCGACGAGAAGGTGAGCGACAGCAACTTGATCTTCTGCCCCGATTCCGGTGCGGAGTCGGCCGGGACGCGCAGCTTGGCCTCGAGATTGGTGTTCATCGAGAGCGCGATGCGGTTCTGCGCCAACGCGCCGAGATAGCCGACCCGCGTGCGGCCGAGGGCCTGCAGGTACTCGTCACTGACCGAGGCGGCCGGCGAGTAGCTCCAGCTCACTCCGGGGCTGATGGTGTGGCGAAACGCCGCCACCGGCCCCACGCCGGGCAACATCGCGTAGAGCGTGGGCGACGCGCTCATGGCGTAGCTGAGCCGCTTGTTCTGCTGCACCCACCGTCCCCCGCTCCGCTCGGTGCGCACGAACAGCCCCGACGCCGGGTCGACGTTCTGCACGTTGATGGACGGCGACAGGTTCCAGGTGCCCTGGAAGAAGCGCGGCAGGTTGAACGACGTCGTCCAGTCGACGTTGGTCTCGAAGGTCTTCGCGTAGATGCGCGTCGACCGCTGCGAGGTGTCACGAACCCCGATGATCTCCCGCTGCTCCGGGAAGTCCCGCACCGACTCGTTGATGGTGATGTTGTTCTGCCACTGGAAGTCGCCGATCTTGATCGGGGTATCGAAGTTGAACTGCATGTTGCGCCGGCTCGCATTGAACCGGCTGCTGTCGATACCGCCCCCGGGGCGTCCGTTGTACACGAAGGGGAACTGGATCCCCTGGTCGATGCGCGACTGCCCGGAGATGGCCAGGCGCATGGTGGGCGTCCACGTGACCGGCCCCTTTTCCAGCACCCCCGCCGTGACGTTGAGCGACGGGAAATCCATGTCCACCTGCGTGCGCCCCGGATACTGCACCCGCGAGCCGCCGAGGTTGACCTGCGCCGGACCCACCTTGGTCTGGTAGTTGAGCTGCGAGCGGATCGTCGCATTGGCCGCCACCGGGTTCACGGTGGTCGCCCGCTGCACCGACGTGTTCTGCACCCAGTTGAGGCGCGCGGTGAGCTTGGTGTCGCGCGAGAAGTCCTGGTTGTGATTGAGCGTCCAGGAGGTGTTCGTGGTGCCGTTCCGCTGGTCGAGATACGACACCGCCAGCTCGCCGTTGATGAAGCGGTCGAGCCACTTGTAGCGCAGCTCGGCGTTGCCGCGCACGAAACCCGGGTCATTGGTCGTGCTGCGCGCGCCGCTGCGCCAGTCGAACGACGCCTCGGCGTTCATGTAGTCGTTGATGGCCAGGAAGTAGCCGATGTTCGACACGCTGCGGCGGTACGATGGGCTGTTCCGGAAGAACTCCGCGATGCCGAAGTTGGGCGTGAGCATGCCCGAGCGACGGCCGCTGCGCACGTCCTGAAAGAAGAACGGAATCCAGAACACCGGCACTTCGCCGATGTACAGCACGCCCGGCCGCGCCACCATCACGTTCTCGGAGACGAACTTCATCTCCCGCGTGGTGAAGTGGAAATGCGGCTCGGCGTGATCGCAGTACGTGAACGACCCGTCGCGCGCAAACACGAGGTGGCGCCCGGACATCACCGTGTCGGCGAGGATCGCGCTGCGCTTGGCGGAGAGGAACAGGCGCTGCCCCGACACCACCGAGGTCGAGAAGGCGCCCGTGGTCCCCTGTCGCCCCTCGAGGTCGTACTCGATGCGGCCGTGGGCGATGAAGTCGTCGGCGTCCTGCTGCGACGGATCGCGCAGCAGCACCGTGTCGCCCAGCGCGACGACGCGCTTGGTCGAGTCGTCGTAGACGATGGTGTCGCCCACGAGCATCGTCTCGTCGCGCTGCACCCCGGAGGGCTTGCCACGCAGGGTGAGCGTGCGCCGGGCCGCATCGAAGCGCACCGTGTCACCCTGGTAAAGGACCTTGCGGTACCCCTCGCGCTCCATGAGCGCGCGCATCGCCGAGTCGGGGTCGGTAAAGGTGAAGACCTTCCGCTCCTTGCTCAGGCTGCGCGTCGAATCGGCGTTGCCGGCACGCGCGGGCGGCTGTGCGCCACGCGTACTGCCCCCGGCAGGCGGGCGCCCCACCACGGGCGGCACACCGCCCTGTGCCCGCGCGGCCTCGGCGCCACCCACGAGGAGGAGCAGCCCGGCAAGTCGGCGCCAGCGCGCGGCGCCGTGACTCACGCCACCTCGGCGGAGAGCCGGTGCTCGCGGCGGCGGACGATGATGCGCGAGACGGCGATGGACGCCTCGTACAGGAAGTACAGCGGCACGGTGAGCAGGAAGAGCGACGTCGGGTCACTCCCCGGCGTGATCAGCGCCGCGGCGATGATGCAGCCCACGAGCGCGTGCCGGCGGAACTTCGCCAGGAACTGCGGCTGCACGATGCCGAGGGCGCTGAGCAGCGCGATGACGACGGGAAGTTCGAACACGGCTCCGAAGGCGAGGCACATGGAGATGACCATCCCCATGTACGCGTCCACGGTCTGAATGTTCGTCGTGGATGCGCTTTCGAAGCTCTGATAGAACCGGATCGAGACGGGGATCACATACTCGAAGGCCAGCGCCATGCCCGCCAGGAACAGCAACGCGGCGAAGATCAGCGAGGGAATGACCACCCGCTTCTCGTGTCCATACAGCGCCGGCGACAGGAAGCCCCAGACCTGCCAGATGATGACCGGCGAGGCCGCGATCACGCCCAGCGTGAGCGCAACGTTCATGAAAATGTCGAACAGGTGTCCGACGTGGGTGACCACCAGCTTGCCGCCCGGCAGATACGGCTGGATCGGCTCCGACAGGATCCCGACGACGTCGATCTTGAAGACGTACAGGACCGTGAAGCTGGTGATCACGCCAATGAACAGCGCCAGCGCGCACCGGAAGAGGCGCCACCGCAGCTCCTCGAGGTGTTCGAGGAAGGGCATTTCGGCAGTCATGCGTCGTGCGTCCGCGTCAGCGTGGGATGCCGTGGAAGAACGTCAGCGGATGGTCTTGAGGCGATCGGCGGCAAGCGTCGCCTCATCGCTGCGCGGGTACTTCGCGATGACCTGTTCGAGGAGCTGCTTGGCCTGCGCGGTGTTCCCCTTCTCCAACACCATGAGCCCGCGGCGGTACAACGCCCGTGGCGCGATGTTGGCCGTCGGATAGGTGGCCACCACGGCCGCGTACGCCGTCTCCGCCGCCGCCGTGTTCTTTTCGCGCTCCAGTGACTCGGCGATGTAGAACTGCGCGTCGGCCGCGAGGTCGAACTGCGGATAGGTGAGCAGCAGTTCCTGGAAGGTCGCGCGCGCCGTGGCCGTGCTGCCTCGCCGCAGCAGGTCGAGCCCCGCGGTGTACAGTTGGTTCGGCCCTGGCTGGTTGGCGGCCGGGACGCTGCTGTCAGGACGTGCACCGCCAGCCGGCGGAACCGTCCCCGTGGCCGAACTGCCCGCTGGCGGCGCCACGGTTCCGGGCGGCACCGTCCCCGCCGGCGGTGCGCCGGCGGGTGGCGTGCCAACCGGCGGAGCCTGCTGCTGCGCCGCCAAAGCGTTCGTGCGCGCCTCCATCTCCGCGCGCAACCGGGCGATGGTGGCCTGGTTCTGCCCGAGCAACTGCTGCAACTGGAGAAGCTGGTCGCGGATCGCGCGCATGTCGCCGCGCGCGTCGCCCTGGATGCTCACCGTGCGTGCGCCGACGCGGGCGAGCGAATCGCTTACGACCTGCAGCGACGCGGCGACCTTCGCCAACGCGTCACGATGTTCCTGCTGACTGCGCATGAGATCGGCGCGGACCGTGGCAATGTCGCCCTGGAGCACGCGCACGTCGCCGCGCGTGGCGAAGCACCCGACCGCACCGGGAAGGAACAGCAACGGCGCGAGGCGCAGGGTGCGCCGCAGGCCGCGCCGCACCCCGAGACGCGACGCCATCACCGGCCGATCGAGTGCCACGCCCGTCATGATCAGCGCGCCGGCCGGAGCTGCTCGCCGCCGGCGACGATCTCGAACTCGTCACGCCGGTTCTTGGACCACGCCTCTTCGCCGTCTCCCTGCACCGCCGGGCGCTCGGCGCCGAAGCTGGACGTCTCGATGCGGGACGCGTCGATGCCACGATCGGTGAGGTAGCGCTTGGCCGCCTCGGCGCGACGACGGCCGAGGGCGATGTTGTACTCGTCGCTGCCACGCGAATCGCAATGGCCGGCGATGCGCACACGGACACCCGGGTTCGCGTTCAGGATGCCGATCTTCGCGTCGAGCATCGCCTTCGAGTCGTCACGCAGCTCGTCGGAGTCGTACTCGAAGTAGATGGTCGACAGCAGGCTGGCGCGCGCCGCAGCCACCTTCTCCATGTACGCCCCCATGGTGTCGCGGGGCGCCGGTGGCGGCGTGGTGTTGCGCACCGGTGCCGGCTCCGCCGCCTGGGGAACGGGCGTCGGCGCAGGCGCGGGCGGCTGCTTCTTCTTGCAGGCCGCGAGGGCGAGCGAGGCGGACACCAGGACCAGCAGCGAACGGGAAGTAGCCATCATCTCGGGAGCTCCAGACGGGTGGTGGAGGAAGTCTGGCGCGACAGCGCGCACGAACGAACGGGGTGAACCATCACGGGGTGTTGAGTCGCGGCGACCACGCAGCAAGCCGCGACTCCTGGCCAAACGTCAATTGCCGCGCAGTACCACTCTCGGTGTCCGCCACCCACAACTGCCGGATCCCCGACCGCGAGGACGTGAACACCAGGTGACGCGAGTCGGGCGCCCACGACGGATCGATGTTCGCTCCCTCGTTGGTCACCTGCCGCATCGACTGATCCCGCACATTGATCAGCACGATCTGGAACGTCTTGTTGTTGCGAGACTGGATGGCGATGAGCCGTCCATCGGGCGACCAGTCCGGTGCCGCGCGATAGTCGTTGTCACCGAACGCGCCATCGGTGAGCAACTCCGCGTCGGTGCCATCAAGACTGGAAATATACACTTCCGGATGCCCCGATCGGTCGGACATGAAGGCGATTCGCTGTCCATCGGGACTGAACGTCGCCTGCGTCGAGGCGCGCCCACGCGACACGGTGACACGTCGCGGCATGCCGCCGTCCATCGGCTGCGCGTAGAGGTCGGTACCGCTCTCCCCGCCCCGCGCATACAGCAGCGTCCGGCCGTCCGGCGACACCACCGGGGCCGCGTGCTCGAACCCCTGCTCGGAGACCAGGGTGCGCCGTGCCCCCGTGACGAGGTCGGTGTAGAACACCGGATGCCGATCGCCGTCGACGACATTGTAGACGATACCGCGTCCCGACGGCACCCATGCCGGCGACAGCCCCACCGGGGTGACCGGTGTCGCATTCGCCCCATCGAAGTCCACCGTCCAGACTCGCCCGCCCCGCGCGAAGGCGATGCGCGTCTGCGCAATTCCGCGCTGCCCCGTGATCCACTCCTCGGTCGCGTCGGCAAGCCCATGCACCGCCATGCGCCATGCCGGTGAGAGCGCCGGGGTGGGCAGCGGAAAGTCCCGCGTGTTGCGGACCGACTTCTGTCCGACGTCGTGGAGGGCGACCCGTGCCCACCCCGAGGGGAGCAGGGTGATCTGCACGATGCCGTCCACGCCGAGCCTGGTGAACAGCGGGTAATTCGGCGGGCCGCTCACCGCGGGCGCGGCGGAGGTCTCGACCATGGTGAAGCGATCGCTGAACCGGAGGTCCCGCGCGACCATGGTGGCCACCGAGTCGCCCTGCGCACCACTGACCGGCAGGACGATGAGCGTGGGCTGTCGCTGGCCACCGGTGACGCTGAGGCCGAGGCTCACGCCCCGCTCCTGCGCCTGCCCCGTGTGTGCGCGCAGCGCCAGCAGCAGCACCGCGGACGCGGTGGACAGGATGCGGCGCACGCCGCGACGGTCAGGATGGCCTGATGGCATAGTCGAAGGTGAAGTAGACCACGAGCACGTCATCGCTCCACACCGACGGGAGCGGCCCGAAGCGGCGGGCATTGCCGACCGCCTCGACGGCGCCCATCGCGTCGAGATCGTAGAGGCGGTCGCCCGACCGCTTCACGATGTCCATCTGCACCACGGTGCCATCCCGACGGATGAGGAAGCGGATCTCGGTGGAGAGCGATGCCGCGCCCTGCCGCGGCTTGAACTCGAGCGCGAGTTGCCGGACGATGTTGCGCAGGTACCCGGGATCCGGAAACTCGATCCCGTCGGTGCGGACGTTCGCCACATCCGCGCCCTTGGTGCCGGTGGCGCCAGCGCCGGACTTGGGCGCTGCCGAGGCGGTCGTGGGCGCGGCGGCCTTGCTCCCGGCCTGCTTGCCCTTGGCCGGCGTGGGGGTCGCCTTGGGTGCCGGCGCGCGGGTCGCCTTCGCCTTGGGCGGCGGGGCTACCTTCTCCTCCTTCACGCGCTCGGCCCCGCTGACGTCGGGTGCCGCTGCCGCCTCAGGGCTCCCCTGCTCCAGTCCGGCGCGGCGCGGGCCGGCCTGTCCCACCAACTCGACGCGATAGACCGGCGGCCGCACGGGCGCCGCCCGCGTGCCCCACCACAGCAAGGCGCTGGCGAGCGTCGCGTGCACGACCAGCGAGACGGCCAGGCCACTGCCCAGCCCCGCGCCCGGTCGCTGCGCGGTCATCACCGGGGGTCCTCGGGGTTGGCCACGAGTCCGACCTCGCTGATGCCGCGCGCGCGCATGGCCGCCACCACCCGCATGATCGTGCCATACGGCACCGCCTCGTCGGCGCGCAGGTAGACGCCCCCGCCGCCCTTCTTCTCGGCCAGCGCCTTGATGCTGCCGGCGAACTCGTCGAAGGTCAGCTTCACGTCGTCGACAAAGATCTGGCCGCGCCGGTCGACGGTCACGTTGACACCGCTCTTGGCCTCGAGCGGCCGCACGTCCGCGGTGGGGAGCGCGATGTCGACGCCCCCCTGCATCATGGGCGCGGTGATCATGAAGATCACCATGAGCAGCATCATGACGTCGATGAGCGAGACCACGTTGATCTCGCCGTTGACGGCCATCCGCTCGCCACGCCGCCCGCGCCGCATGCTAGATGCGCCCCTCGCGCACCAGCAGCGCGATGAGCTCGGAGCCGAAGCCCTCGAGCGCGTTGTCGAAGCGATTGAGGCGCGCCGCGAACACGTTGTAGGCAAACGCCGCCGGAATGGCCACGGCCAGCGCAGCGGCGGTCGCGAGCAGCGCCGTGGAGATGCCCGGCGCCACCGCGCCGAGGTTCCCCGAGCCCTTGGTGGCGATCCCCTGGAACGCCTCGATGACGCCAAGCACGGTGCCAAAGAGCCCGATGAGCGGGCTCACGCTGCCGACCGTGGCGAGCCACGGAATGAATCGCCCGAGCTCCTCACGCGCGCGCACCGCTTCGCTGTCGAGCACGAGATGCAGCGCCTCGACCTGCGAGCCCGAGAGACGCGCCGTGCGGTCGGGCGTGGCACCGAGGGCCGGCTTGGTGTCAGCGAGGAAATGCACCGCGCGACGAATCACCGCGACATTGGCGCTCGGCTTCGAACGCTGCGCGAGCTGCGTGGCCTCGTCGAGGGTGCGCGTGCGCTCGAACTCCTTCATGAACGCCGCCGCGCGCGTCTCCGCCGTCACGAATGCGCGCCACTTCGCGTACATGATGCCCCACGACAGGAGCGACAGCACCGCAAGCAGCCCCAGCACCGCCTTCGTGACGAGGTCGCTCGTGGCGATGAGCGTGGTGAGCGACATCGGCGTCGCGCCACCGACGGTGGACAGTTGCAGAAGCAGCGACGCGGCGACAACGCCGCTCACCGCGCCGCCTCCGGGCGACGGGCCGCGAAGTACCGGTAGGTGTTGTCCAGCCCCTCGGCGAGGCTCACCACCGGCTTCCACCCGAGCACCGCGCGGGCCTTCGTGGTGTCGAGCGCGGAGCGCGCGAGCTCGCCGGGGCGCGCCGGGGCGTACTCGATGGCCGACGCGCTCCCCGACACCTGCTTGAGCGTCGTGGCGAGGGTGTTGACCGTCGTCTCGATGCCAGTGCCGATGTTGAAGGCGCGGGCGTCGAGCCGGCCGCGCTCGGGGAGCGTGGTCGTGGCGGCGGCGAAGTTGGCGCCGGCCACGTCGCCGGCGTACACGTAGTCACGCGTCTGGCTGCCATCACCGAACACCGTGAGCGCGCGGCCGTCGCGCAGTCGCGTGCAGAAGATCGCCACCACCCCAGCCTCGCCATGCGGGTCCTGCCGCGGTCCGTACACGTTGCCGTAGCGCAACGCGACCGTATCGAGCTTGTGCACGCGGCCGTAGTACGCGAGGTAGTACTCCACGGCCAGCTTGGCGATCCCGTAAGGCGACTCGGGGTCCTTGCTGTTGGTCTCACCACTCGGC
Organism: Gemmatimonadota bacterium; assembly: GCA_020161135.1. Classification (GTDB taxonomy): domain Bacteria; phylum Gemmatimonadota; class Gemmatimonadetes; order Gemmatimonadales; family Gemmatimonadaceae; genus Gemmatimonas. Next base: position 576,067 of record JAIUOB010000003.1, read on the forward strand.
GGCGGATCGAAGTCGCCGTACAACGCACCGCCGGTGGACGAGAAGATCACGCGCGTCGCGTGCCCGCTCGTGCGCACGGCCTCCAGCAGGTTGAGCGAGCCGAGGATGTTCTTGGTGGCGTCGTACGCGGGATCGGCGACGCTGCGGCGCACGTCGATCTGCGCGGCGAGGTGACAGAGCACGTCGAAACGGCCGTCGCGCACGAGGGCATGCGCTTCGGGCGAGCCGATGTCCCCGCGCACGAACGTCACGCCGGGGGCGATGTTCTCCTCGCGACCGCTCGACAGGTCGTCGAGCACGGTGACATCCCACCCTTCGGCGAGAAAGCGGTCAGCCACATGGGAGCCGATGAAGCCGGCTCCCCCCGTCACCAGGAGTCGTTGCGCCATGTCGTCAGGGGCCTCGGAAGGAGTGCAGGAAGTCCCGCAATGTACACGCGCGCCGGAAGCCACGGGGCTCCGGCGCGCATGGGCTGCGAGTGTGTGTGCTGCGAGCGTGTCAGTGCGACGGGCGGAACGCGCCCGTCGCGGTCTCCCTACGGGGCTCGACGCACACGCCGCGCGGCGAGCTCGGTGGTGATGCCGGCGGCATTCTGCTGGACCACCACGGCCGTGGCGCCGGTGGCATCGACGCGCACAACGCGCGCGCGCGCAATGGTGGTCGCTCCCGCGCCGAGCGCGAACTCATCGCCGGCACGCACCTGCTGAGCCGTGCCGGCCGTGAGGACGACGAAGCTGCCGATGGTCGGCATCGACTCCGTGAGATCGACCCACTGCACCGACGTGGAAAGATCTGACGATGGCAGAGTTGTGACATCGCCACGATCGCCCACTGTCGGCGGGGCCGCGAGCAGCGTCTGCCCGACGGTGAGCCGCCCGGACACACGTCGGACGACCCCGACCACGCGGGCGCCCTCGACCTGCGTCACCTCGATGATGCCGGTGGGGACGACGACGTGCTTGCCGAGCGACGGGACGAGGGTGGCACTGACGGCCTGCAGTCGGTCGCCGACTGCGAGCGTGCGTCCGGCCGGTGCACGCAGCTCGACGTACGTCGCGAGGGTCAGGGATGCGGGCATCGCGTCGGACAGCATCGACGGGTTTGCCGACGGTGCGTCGACGCGCGCGAGAATGGCGCCGCCTGCGGGCGGTGTCTTGCCGGCCGCGAGGAACGGGGCGGCGTCCAGTTCGCCCTGGCGCGGCACCGGTGTATTGGGCCGCAGGACGGCGCGCGTGCGGCGTTCCGCTTCGGCCGCGTCGGGCAGGTCGCGATGGAAGATGGTGGGCGCGTCGTTGGGCTTGCGGCTTGCCGCCTGTTCCGCACTCGAGGCGAGCCCGATGCGCACCAGCGAGGGCGTCCCGAGGAGTGTGCCGCGTTGCGGGGTGAGCCCCGCGGGTTCGACGGCCCCCGCGGCGGCGCCGGCGGCAGCGGCGCGTGTGCTGCTGTCGTCTGCCGAGGGCCGGACGGCCTGCCGGGCAGCCTGTCGTGCGGCGGCACGCTCGGTGCTGTCCCGCGCGATCCCCGCGGTTTGCGCCGCGAGCGAACCGGCTGGCGAGGTCGCAGCTGACGCGGCGGTGGCAGGCGCGGCGGGCGGGGCCGGCATGGTCCCCTCGCCGGCGCGCGCGACTGCGGCGCGGGGCACGGTGCTGTCGGCGGGTGCCGCGGCAACCGCGGCGGCCTTGGGGCCACGCGGCGGCAACTTGGCGGGAACGCGAAGCGTCTGGCCGACCGTGATGGGTGCCTTGTCACCACTCACGGTGATGCCGTTGCGGCGCGCGAGTTCGCGCCACGCGTGGCCATCGCCGTAGTAGCGCGCCGCGATGCTCCACAGCGTCTCCGACGCGCGCACGACATGTGGCTGCGTACCGGATGCATCTGCCTTGGCGGCGGTGCGCGACTCCTGTGCGTGGACGACGCTCGGTCGCCAAACGAGAAGCAGCGAGACGGTGGCCACGAGCAGCATCAGCAGGGCTCGATCGGCCGATTTCTGGGTCACGACGGCCTCCCGCGCTGTGTGCGCCTGGTCGAACGCGCGCATCCGCACTCCTCGATGAAAATGGGGGTCGGCGCGCGTGTTGCCCGCGCACCAGGAGACCCCGTCCCCTCGGACGGTGTCTCCACGAGGGAGACGCCCGCGCCGCGAGCCGCGTAACCGCGGCGGCATCACGGGGCGGGCGCGCGCCGTCACGACGCGGCGCGCGGCGCCGACCCCACCCGCCCCCGCTGGACGACCTCAGAACGGCAGGTCGTCGTCCTCGTCCGCCAGTGCGCCGGGGAAGTCGTTGAAGTCGTCGCCCCCGCCGCCGGCGGCAGCGGCCTTCGGGCGGGCGGGCGCGGCCGACCGACGCGGCGGGCCGTCGCTGTCATCGCCACCGCCGCTGCGGCCGCCGCCGCCCAGCAGCATGAGCTCGCGGACCTTGATCTCGGTGGTGTAGCGAGTCTGACCGTCCTTGTCCTGCCACTGCCGATACTCGATCTCGCCTTCCACGTAGATCTTCTCGCCCTTCTTGACGTACTTCTCGACGACGTCGACGAGGCCGCTGCCGCGCCCGTTGTTCCAGACGACACAGCGATGCCATTCGGTCTTCTCCTGCTTCGCGCCGCTCTGGTCGTTCCAGGTACGGCCGGTGGCGAGGGAGAACTGGGCGACGCGGGCGCCGCTGCCGATGGTGCGGATCTCGGGGTCGCCCCCGACGTTTCCGATCAGGATGGCCTTGTTCAGACTGCGGCTCACGGTGCCTCCTCGTAGGGCAATGGTGGGGTGGTCGGACAGCGGGAAAGCTACCGGGTCGCGTCCGGCCCACCAAACCAATTCCACGCAGCGCGTATCACGATGTTGCGGGGGGCACAGTCGGCGTCGCGACGGGCTCGACGGGCGGTGCGGACCACCGCAGCACCAGTGCGTCCTCGTCCGGGAGGCGGTAGTAGCCGCGCCGCCGACCGACGGCGCGAAAGCCGCGCGAGGCGTAGAGCGCCCGCGCCGCCGTGTTCGATTCGCGTACCTCGAGAAAGAGGCTCGTCACGCCGTCGCGCGCGAGCGCCGACATGGCATCGTCGAGCAGGAGCGCCGCCACGCCGCGGCGTCGCGCCGTGGGGGCCGTGGCGATGTTGGCCACTTCACCCTCATCGAGCGCGCGCATCACGACGCAGTAGCCCAGCAGGGTCCCGCCTTCCAGGGCGACGCGCAGGCGCGCCGACGGATGACGCAGCAGGTCGCGAAAGGCGCGGGCGGGCCACGGATCGCTGAAGGCCTCGCCTTCGATGGCCGCGACGCCGTCGACATCGTCCGGCCGCATCGCTCGCAGTGCGAAGGGCAGGCCCGCTCCCGAGGTCATGGCGCCGAGGTCGGCAGGGTAATGCCGTGTGTGGCTTCCCACTTCACCTGGGCTTCGGCCTTGCGCCCGTAGTCCGGCTCCCACGAGTGGAGCGCCACCGGCGCATCGCGCCACGAGCCAAGCGCCCACGCGAGCCGCGCGGCACTTGGCGCGGCCTGTACGGCGACCGACGGACCGAGCGCCTCGATCTGCGCGAGCGGCACACGCGTCAGCGCGCTGGCGGCGGAGACGCGTCCGTCGGCCTCGCGATCGACCCACAGCGCGTACTGCTCGCCACGCAGCGCGTCCGCATGCACGCAGAGACGGCCCGCCGGGGCGTCAGGCGGCAGCGACGCGGCCGCCAGCAGCAGCGACGGCACCGCGTACAACGGACGCCGGGCGCCGTGGGCGAGACCTTTGGCCAGCGACGCCGCGATGCGGAGCGATGTGAAGCTGCCCGGCCCGCCCCCGCACACCAGCGCAGAGACGTCGGCGACCGACAGACCGGCGTCCGCGAGCAGCGCGGTGACTGCGGGGAACAGCACATCGTCGGCGCCGACACCGAGTGTCACCGTGCGCTCGTACGGTGCGCCTCCGACGCGGCTGGGCAACAACAGCGCGACGCTCCCCTGCGTCGTCGACGCGTCGAGGGCGAGGACCGGGTCGGCGAAGGTGAGCGCGTGCACACTGCAAGCTAGCCGAACACGCGCACCTCAGGCCACCAGGACGCGCGCCTCGCTGGCGGGCACCACCGCCTGCAGCCGTTCGAAGCCATCGTCGACCACCGACGCCAGTGTCGCGAACGTCCCCTGCTCCGCGAGGTACATGGCGGCATCGAGGACGACCGGATCGAACGCCGTTCCCGTGTCGCGCGTCATGATGTCCTTCACGGTGGCCACCGGGAGGCCGTCGCGATACGGCCGGTCGGCGGTGAGCGCCTCGTACACGTCAGCCACGGCCAGCACGCGGGCCGGCAGCGCGAGACGCGCCGCGGGGACGCCCCACGGGTAGCCGCGGCCGTCGAGCCGTTCATGATGCTGCGCCGCGTCGTCGGCAAACGCCTTGAACACGTTGACCCGTTCGAGGATGTCGCGCGTCCAGCGCGGGTGCTTCCGGATCTCGCCGAACTCCGCGTCGGTGAGCTTCCCCGGCTTGTCGAGGATGCGATTGGAGACGCCCAGCTTGCCCACGTCGTGCAGCAGCCCTGCGCGCAGCACATCGCGCGCGGACTGCGCGTCGCCGCCCAGGGTGGTCATGATGGCCACGGCATAGCGCGCCACGTTGCTGCTGTGTCGCGCCGTGAAGGGCGTCTTCGCGTCGATCACGGCCGCGAACGCGCGCGCGATGCGATCGAGACGCTCGTCGGTCGCCAGCAGGGGGGTCTCGCCCGGCTCGAGCGCCAGCACCCGCGCGTCGAGTGTCCGGTCGTTGGCCAGCGCGCTCCACCAGCCCCGATCGTGACGCCACGCCACGAGGCGATCGACGAGCGTCGGGTCGAACCACGTCGCGCGACGTCGCCGCGCCATGTCGAGCGCGCCGCGCAGGCCGTGCTCACTCCAGAAGGCTTCCACCGTCTGCGACAGGAGCAGGATGCGCGACAGCAGCGGGATCTCGTCGCCGGCGAGTCCGGCGGGGTGCCCCAGCCCGCACCACTGCTCATCGACGTGCATGATGGCCTCACTCGAGGCCGCGGGAAACTCGAGCACCTGGGCGATCTGCGCACCGCGCTCGCAGCGCACAGCGATGATCTCTCGCGTGAGTGCCGGCGTGCGGGCCACGCGCAGGAAGTGCCGCACGCGGCTCAGGGGATCGAGCCCCACCCCGCAGCTCCGCGCCGTCCGCATCGCCATCTTCCAGCGGTCGTGCCAGTCGACGAGGCGCATGTCGCGCTTGAGCGTCTGGTCATCGCTTCCGAAGAGCGCGGCCATGCGCGCCGCGTTGCTCGAACAGCCGGAATCCTTGAGCAGCGCCGCGTAGTACAGCGCGCCGAGCGTCGTGCGATCGAGCCCGAGCTCCTGTCCCAGGCGCATGGCCAGCAACGTCGTGCGCAGGGTGTGCCCCGGCCGCTGCCCTTCGGTGAGATCGAGGGCGAAGGTCAGCGCCGAAATGACGTCGGCCAACCGCACGCCGGCGAGCGGGGTGCGGTCAGGCGACCGATCGGGGAAGACGAGCAGGGACACGCAGACACGGGGCGGGAGGAGCTTCGATACCTCTCCCCGGACGATTCAACGCCCCGTTGGTGACGGGGCGCACCTCATCGATGCGCCGGGGCGAGGACCCGCAGACTACGCCGGCCAGGCTCCGACGGATCATGGGACAGCACGATGGTGATCGTGTCGCGCGGGAGGCTGTTGGCCGCGCGATCGGGCCACTCGATGAGAAGCACGGGGCTCGTGTCGACCAGTTCGTCCCATCCGAGGGCATCCAGCTCCTCCGGCCCCTTGAGACGATAGAGATCCACATGCACCACGGGCCCGCGCGGCGCGTCGTACCGATGGACCAGCGCGAACGTGGGACTGGTCACGGCCTCGAGATCGAGGACGCCGAGCCCCTGCGCCAATGCCCGCACCAGCGTCGTCTTGCCGGCCCCGAGGTCGCCCTCGAGAGCGATCGTGGCCGGGCGCGGCAGCAGCGCGCCAACGGCACGCCCCCACGCCTCGAGGGAGTCGCGATCGGGCGCGCGCGGCGCGCCACGCCCCAGGAGGTGCGCCAGCTCCTCAGCGGCCACGACGTCCGCCCCCGCCTCGGCGACCGGCAGCGCCGCGGGCACTGGGCGCGCTCCCCGGCGCGACGCGCGGTGCCGGGGCGTTCCCGCGCGCCTGCGCGGGCGACTGCCCCAACGCCGTCCGCACTTCGAAGAGCTGGTCGCGCAGGCGCGCTGCCGCCTCGAAATCGAGCGCGACCGCCGCTTCGCGCATCGCCACCTCCAACTCGCTCACCAGCGTCTCGAGCTCCTCGCGGGTGCGGGCCGTCCGTTCGGCCGGCAGGCGCTTGGGCGCGGGCCCGCCGCCCTCGCGCTCCTCGCGCGCGTCGGCCACGCGGGTGATGAACCGCACCTCGTCCACGCTCTTGGTGACGCCCTTGGGGACGATGCCGTGTGCCTCGTTGAACTCGCGCTGCATCGTGCGCCGCCGGTCGGTCTCGTCCATCGCGCGCTGCATCGAGCCCGTGATGCGATCGGCGTAGAGGATCGCCATGCCATGCAGGTTGCGCGCCGCGCGACCGATGGTCTGGATGAGCGACCGGTCACTGCGCAGGAAGCCCTCCTGGTCCGCATCGAGCACGGCGACGAGCGACACCTCGGGCATGTCGAGCCCCTCGCGCAGCAGGTTGATGCCCACCAGCACGTCGAACTCGCCGAGACGCAGGCCGCGCACGATCTCCATGCGTTCGATGGCGTCGATGTCGCTGTGCATGTAGCGCACGCGCACCCCCATCTGCTGCAGGTAGTCGGTGAGATCCTCGGCCATGCGCTTGGTGAGCGTCGTGACCAGCACGCGTTCGCCGCGCCGCTCGCGCGTGCGGATCTCGTGCAGCAGGTCGTCCACCTGGCCACGCACCGGGCGCACCTCGAGCACCGGATCGAGCAGCCCGGTCGGGCGGATGACCTGCTCCACCACCACGCCCTCCGACATGCCCAGTTCGAGTTCGCCCGGGGTGGCCGACACGTTGATCATGCGCGGCACGAGCGCCATGAACTCCTCGAACACGAGCGGCCGGTTGTCGAGCGCACTCGGCAGGCGAAAGCCGTAGTCGACCAGGGTGAGCTTGCGGGCGCGATCGCCGTTGTACATGGCGCGCACCTGCGGCAGCGTCACATGCGACTCGTCCACCACCACGAGATAGTCGTCGGGGAAGTAGTCGAGCAGGCAGGCGGGGCGTTCCCCCGCCTCGCGCCCCGAGATGTGGCGTGAATAGTTCTCGATGCCCGCGCAGGTGCCGATCTCGAGGAGCATCTCGAGGTCGAAGTTCGTGCGCTGCTCGAGCCGCTGTGCCTCCAGCAGCTTCCCCTGCATGCGCAACTCGGCCAGTCGCATCGCGAGTTCATCGCGAATCGCCTTGGTGGCGCGCTCGATCGTGGGGCGGTTGGTGATGAAGTGCTTGGCCGGGTAGATGGCCATCCGCTCCAGCACGGCGATCGTGTCGCCCGTGACCGGATCGATCTTCGAGATGCGCTCGATCTCGTCGCCCCACAGTTCGACCCGCACCGCCTGCTCCTCGTAGGCCGGGAAGATTTCCACGGTATCGCCCCGCACGCGGAAGGTGCCCCGCTCGAACGCGACATCGTTGCGCAGGTACTGGATGCCCACCAGGGCCCGCAGGATGTCATCGCGCGCGATCGTCTGCCCCTGCGTGAGGGCGAGCAGCCGCTCGCGGTACTGCACCGGATCGCCGAGGCCGTAGATGGCCGACACGGTGGCGACGATGATGACATCCTCACGCTCCATGAGCGACGAGGTGGCGCGCAGGCGCAGCCGATCGATGTCCTCGTTGATGCTCGCGTCCTTCTCGATATACGTGTCGCTCGAGGGGACGTAGGCTTCCGGCTGGTAGTAGTCGTAGTACGAGATGAAGTACTCGACCGCATTCGTGGGGAAGAACGACTTGAGCTCGCCGTAGAGCTGCGCCGCGAGCGTCTTGTTGTGCGACAGCACGAGCGTGGGCCGCCCCCACTGCGCGATGACGTTGGCCACCGTCATCGTCTTCCCCGAGCCGGTGACGCCGAGGAGGGTCTGGTGGCGGTCGCCGCGGCGCAGGCCGGCGGCAAGCTCGCCGATGGCCCGGGGCTGGTCGCCGGCGGGGGCGAAGGGCGACTGGAGGCGGAAGGGAGCGCTCATGGTAGAAAGATAGTGCGTTGCCGGGATTTGTTCGGAAACCACCGCAACATTGTCACAATTTCACGGATCCCATAGGAACGGCGGGTCGGATCGCGGCGATCGCACTCAAGCGCATGGCGATATCGCCGACAATCACGGTCGGCATCAGTCGTTTCGTCCCACATCCCGACTACTCCGACCACCTCAACGCCTTTCGCCATCATGCTCGCACGCCTCCGCCCCGCCCCGGTCGACGCGCCGCTCACGGTCACGCCCGGTAAGATCGCCGTTACCGACGCCAGCGTGCGCGATCGCGTCGCCTTCATGGGGCTCACCGAACAGGATCTCGGCGTGGTGCGGCACTGGCGCGCGACCTGCATGGTCGCCTGCGACGCCATGGTGGACGCGTTCTACGCGAAGATCATGGGCCAGCGGGACACGAAGGCCATCATCACCGAGCACACGACCATCGAGCGGCAGCGCCCGATGATCACCCGCTACCTGCAGACGATGCTCGATGGGGTGGTGGACGACAACTACCTCGCCTACCGTCGCAAGGTGGGGCAGATCCACGAGCGTATCGACCTCGACTCGAACTGGTTCGTGGCGATGTACGAGGTCATTCGCGAGCACATGCTCGACGCCGTCCGGCGGGCCACCCCATCCAACGCCGCGCGTGAGCAGTTCGCGGCGAGCTTCGGGCGCCTCCTCCAGCTCGACATCGCGGTGGTCATCACGGCACTCACGTCGTCGCGCCAGGGGCGCCTCAACGCGACACTCGCCGAGTCGCAGCAGTTCCTCGACGCGCTGGACACGGCCGTCGCGCGTCTCGCCGAGCGGGATCTCGTGACGCGGGTCGAGGGGACGTTCGCGAACCGCTACGCGCAGTTGGCCGAGTCGTTCAACCACTCGCTGGATGCGCTGCGCGATGCGTTGCTCGATGTCGGGCAGGCGGCCGCGCAGGTGGATGGCGCGTCCACGCACATCGCCGACGCGTCCGCGCACCTCGCCGAAGGCGCGTCGCAGCAGTCCGCCTCCTTGGAGGAGATCAGCGCATCCGTGACCGAGCTGGCCTCGGTTGCCGGCTCGACCGACGAACAGTCCGGGCTCGCCCGCGCGGCGGCGGAGGCCGCGCATACGGCCACCGCCGACGGCATTCGGCAGATGGATCAGCTCACGCAGGTGCTGCAGGGGATGCAGACGGCGGCCGACGCCACGTCACGCATCGTGCGCACCATCGACGAAATCGCGTTCCAGACGAACCTGGTCGCGCTCAATGCCGCCGTCGAGGCGGCGCGGGCGGGCGACGCGGGGCGCGGGTTTGCCGTGGTCGCCGAGGAAGTGCGCTCGCTGGCGGGGCGTTCGGCCGTGGCGGCGAAGCAGACGGCCGACCTCATCGAGACCGCGGTCACCAACGCGGGCCGGTCGGTCGAAGTGAGCAGCGAGGTCGCGGCGGTCCTGGCCACGATCAACCAGCGCGTGAACGACTCGCGGCAGCGCATGCTCGACATCGCTGCGGGCGCGGCCGAACAGCGTCGCAGCATCGGCCAGGTGCGCGAGTCCGTGGCGTCGCTCACGGAGATCACGCAGCGCACGGCCGCCAGCGCGGAGGAGTCGTCGAGCACCGCGACCGAACTGGCCAGCCAGGCCGACCAGCTCACGCGCCTCGTGGGGGAATTCACCCTCGAGGCGGCGCGCCCGCTCACTCGTCGGCGGTGATCTTCTCGCGGCGCGTGACGACGGAAATCCCCTTCACGCGCCGCGCCGCGCCGCACAGCGGATGGCGGTGCCGAGCTCGCGCGACGCCGGGGCCGCGTCGGCGTGGAAGTCGCGCCGTTCGATCTCGTCAGCGTCAATTGCGTATGGACGCGCTCGCCCCGGCAATACTGACCCTTGACAGAATCGAGGGGGGGGGGGGCAGTGTAGCCATTAACGATTGCTCACCTTCTGCGTAGGGTATTTGACCATGCCGTGGTCCACGCGTGTCGTCGATGCTTCAATCGTCGTGATTGCGGGGTGTGCCCTTGCCGTAACCGGGCTCGCCGCGCGAAATGCAGGCCTTCTCGGTGCTCCCGCGTCGGCAGCGCCGACAGATGGCGCGCGCCGCGAGGGCGCGTTGGCTTCCATTCGGAGGGAAGCCAATTGGATAGGTCCAAGGAGCGCTCCCATCGTGATCACCGAGTTTGCCGACTTCGAGTGCCCCGTGTGCCAGCGACTCAAGTCGGCGGTTGACTCCATTCGAGCCAGCGCGCCCGGACAGATCGCCGTAGCGTTCGTCCACTTTCCGCTCAGCCGTATCCATCCGCACGCCTATCGCGCGGCGCTTGTGGCTGAGTGCGCAGCGCAACAGGGAGGGTTCGAAGCAGCATACGAGGCGCTCTTCAGCGCCGGAGCCAACCTCGGCGCCGTCTCGACGGCCGAGTGGGCCAGCGCGTCGGCTGTAAAGGATGCGACCACGTTCGGTACCTGCCTGGAGGAGGAGCGTGGGCGCGCTCGCGTCGAGCGTCACTTGGCACATGCCGCAAGCCTTCGGCTGCGCGGCACACCAACATTCGCCGTGAACGACGTTCTGTTCGAGCCCGGAACCCCAATTGATCGAGTGGCCGACTCGGTCCGTTCGATTTTGCGACGGACTGCCCCATAGCCCGCGCTCGATGATCGAGTGGCGGTGATTGTCCCACCCAACCTCAGGGAGGATCTCGTGAAGGCGAACACGTCCCGTACCCGTCGAATTGCCCTGCTTTCGTCGATCGTGGTGCTATTCATGAGCGCACCCGTTGCGTTCTCGCAGCGCTCCGTGGTGGAGTTCAACGATGCCTGCGCGCAATCGGGCACCTGTTGTCCATCGTACGGATCGTACTGTGAACTGCTTGAGGTCGCCGACTACTATGAGAAGAGTTCGGGTAGCTGCAATAGCATGCCCGGCGTCGCTCGCTGCTGTGATGAACCCGGGTCGCTCTGCATGCTCAACAGCTTTCCGGTCGACAACCACTTCTACAGCGAATCGGGGAACTGCTGAGACCGCCTTCATTGCGGCTGGCAGCATCGCTGCCACTACGCTGCCAGCCGCAAGTCAGTGCCACTTCAGTCAGCCTTTCTCCGGCTACGACTCATGCCCACTTACCGCGCCGCGTGGCTCCGCGCGAGCCTCTCGCTCGGGCTGTGTGTGACAGTACACGTCGACCTGCCCGCGCAGCCAATCCTCGATCGTTACCGCATGCCTGTCCTCCCGCTCGAGGGGGACGTTTGGGGCAGCGGAGACGAGCTCGCAACGCCAGGAAGCATCCTCATCGTCGACTCGCTACTGGTCGTGATCGACCGAAAGAACGACAAGCAACTGTCGATCTTTTCCAAGCGAACGGGCCACCTGCTCGGCTCGTTCGGCATCAAGGGAAGTGGTCCAGGAGAGTACAGGGCGCCGTGGACGGTGAGCGCGGATCCGGCTCGGAAGGGCAGGCTCTGGGTGTTCGATCGACAACTGCGCCGACTCACCAGCGTCGACGTCGGTCGCCTTCCGTTGGCTCCGGGATTTCCGAAGGCGGAGACGCATGCCCTGAATCGATCACTGACCGAAGTCATTGCGCTTCGCTCCGGTCTCTTCCTTGGAGCTAACCCTGCGGCGGATTCAGCGCGGATCACAGTCCTCTCCGCGGGCGGCGACGTGAGCGCGCACCTCGCTCCGCTTCCGCCGAGACCCGCAGACATTCCCCTCGGAGTGTGGCAACAGGCCCAGCAAGTGCACATCGCGGTGGCTCCCAGCCGTCGCCAGGTCGTAACGGCATCCCGACACGCAGACCGAATCGAGATCTTCGACGACAGCGGGCGCCCCGTGGGCACAGCAGAACGATTCTTCGCGTTCGAGCCTCGCTTCGAGAGGGGCGCCATGAGCATTGCGAGCGCTGGAGATCGCGTCGTCATGGCGCAGGGGGATGACACCCGCATCGGCTACGTGTCACTGACCCTCTCGAACCGGTTCATCTATGCACTGTTCTCGGGAACTGTCACGGGCGCGTCCATGACAGCGACCTACGGTGCCTACTTGCACGTGTTCGACTACGCGGGCAAGAGTCGTGGCGTATACAAGTTTCAGGGTCCTGTGGCGTCGATCGCCGTGGAGCCAGACGACTCGCGACTATATGCGACCCGCCATGACCCTGAACCGGCGATTCTGGTCTATCGCCTGCCCTCAGTGAGGTAGATCGCAGTGCGGATCGTACTTGTCGCTCCGCTCGTCGCGTGGATCTTCGCTTCGACGAGTATCGAAGCCCAAAGTGTCCGTCAGATGGCGCTGCTTGCGCCGCAACGCACGATTGGCTCGCCCGGCGAATTGGTCAAGCCTCGACGCGTTCTCGCCTCAACGGACCTCGTGGTTGTCGTGGACGAGTCGTCGACGCAGGCGCTGCTTGTCTACTCACGCAGCCGAGGTTCGCTGTTGCGACGCACAGGCATCGTTGGTGGTGCGACTACCGAACTGCTCGCCCCCGGCTCCCTCGTCTTGGACAGTGACGCGCCTAACAGCTTCTGGGTGCATGATGTCGGACAGATGCGCATGGTCCGTATGTCCTTTGGCGCGCCCACGGCGACTGCACCGATTCGCACGACGACGCGGTCGCTACCCGCCACGTTACCCGTTTTCTCGCTGGTCGCGACGCCGCAGCAGGAGTTTCTGGCGACGGGGATTCTCGCGAACACGCGACTCGTGCGCATCGACACGTCGGGGCGGGTGGTGCAGGCGCTCGTGGACCTGCCGGGGAAGCAGGACGATCCGACGACGGTCCGCCAGGAGGCGTACCGATCCACTGCGACATCGAACAGCCGACTCCAGAAGCTGGCGCTCGCGACGCGACATGCGGATCGCCTCGAGATCTTCACATTCGGGGGACAGCGCGTGGCGATTGCGCCTCGCCCCGCGAACTTCGAGCCCACCTACACCATCGGGCGCGGTCGGAACAGCCCGGTCATGGCAACCGGGCCAGATCTGCGCTTTGGCTACATCGACGTCTCGTCGTCATCCGAACGGATCGTCGCACTCTACTCCGGACTCACGCGGCGGGCGGGCAAGGGTGTCGCCGCGCTGGGGCACGAGTTGCACGTGATCGACTGGAACGGGGCGACATTGCGCCGATATCGCCTGCCGCGCCCTGCGCTCGCACTCAGCGTGGCACCCGCCGGCGACGAAGTCTACGTGCTGCATCCGGCGCCAGCGCCAGCCGTTTCGGTGTATCGAGTTCCGTAGGGCGACCGAAGCCCGTCTCCCGCTCACTCGTCGGCGGTGATCTTCTCGCGGCGCGTGACGACGGAAATGCCCTTCACGCGCCGCGCCGCCTTCATGATGCGCTCGAGGTGGGCGAGGTTCTCCACCTCGACCATCGCCGAGCCCGTGACCTTGCCGTCGGTGGTCTTGAGCTCGAGGCTCCGGATATCGGTGCCCGTGGCGCTCACCGCCGCCGCCACGTCGGCGTAGAGCCCGCGGCGGTCGACCCCTTCCAGCGCCAGGCGCACGTGGAAGCGTTCGCCCGCCATCTCCTGCCAGTCGATCTCGAGCCGACGCTCGGGCTCGTGCGCGAGCAGCAACAGGTTGGGACAATCGCCGCGGTGGATGCTGACGCCGCGGCCGCGCGTGACGTACCCGACCACCTTGTCGCCCGGCACCGGCTGGCAGCACTGTGCGTAGCGCACGAGCAGCCCGTCGGCGCCCTGGATCTTGATGCCCTTGCCGGTGCCGCGCACGCGATCGACGATGCGTTCGAACGTGCTCGGCTTCTCGGCCGGCTCCGGCGGCGAGGTGTCGAGGTCCGGGTGCAGCGTCTTGAGCACCTGCAGCACGGGAATGTCCCCGGCCCCCACCGACGCGATGAGCTGCCCCGCGTCCTTGAGCTTGAGGGCCTTGGCCACCGGCAGGAGCTTGTCGTCGTCCACCTTGGGCAGGCGGCGACGGCGCAACTCACGCTCGAGGATCTCCCGCCCGAGGCGCATGGCGCTCGAGCGTTCCTCGAGCCGCAGGAGCTGGCGGATCTTGTGCCGCGCCTTGCCCGTGCGCACATGCGCGAGCCAGTCGCGGCTCGGCTTGGCGTTCGGGCTGGTGAGGATCTCGACCGTCTCGGAATTCTTGAGCTCGCGCGAGAGCGGTGCGATGCGCCCGTTGACCTTCGCGCCGGCGCAGCGGGCACCGACCTGCGAGTGCACCGCGAAGGCGAAGTCGAGCGGCGTCGCGCCCTTGGGCAACTGAATGACGTCGCCCGTGGGTGTGAAGACGAAGATCTCGTCCTGATACAGGTCGAGCTTGAGGAACTCGAGGAACTCGCCCGGCGTCTCGGCGTCGAGTTGCAGCTCGAGCACCTGGCGGAACCAGGCCAAGTGCCGATCGAGCTCGTCCGCGTTGCGCGAGTTCTCCTTGTACAGCCAGTGCGCCGCGATGCCGTAGTCGGCCGTGCGGTGCATGTCGCGCGTACGGATCTGGATCTCGAAGAGCTGGCGCCCCGGCCCGAACACCGTGGTGTGCAGCGACTGGTAGCCGTTGCTCTTGGGCTGGGCGATGTAGTCCTTGATGCGCTCCTGCACCGGCGTCCAGCCGTCGTGAATGACGCCGAGCGCGTGATAACACTCGAGCACATTGGGGACGATCACGCGGATGGCGAGCAGGTCGTAGATGTCCTCGTAGGGGCGATCCCGCTGCTGCATCTTCTTGTAGATCGACCACAGGTGCTTGGGGCGCCCGGTCACCTCGACGTCGGCGATGCCTGCCTCCGACAGCCGCTGCTCGAGCGGCTCGCGCATCTGGGCAATGAGCGCCTCGCGCTCGCCGCGCTTGGCGGCCACCAGCTTGGCCAGCGACTTGTACGCGTCCGGCTCGAGATGCTTGAACGCCAGGTCCTCGAGCTCCCAGCGCACTTTGGCCATACCGAAGCGGTGCGCGAGCGGGGCGTACAGGTCGCGCGTTTCCTGCGCGATGCGCCGCCGCTTCTCCGGGGCCAGCCAATCGAGCGTCCGCATGTTGTGCAGGCGATCGGCCAGCTTGATGAGGATGACGCGCGCGTCCTTCGCAATCGAGAGGAGCAGCTTGCGGTAGTTCTCGACCTGCCGCTCCTCGCGCGAGGACATCGGCAGGTTCGCGATCTTCGTCAAACCATCGACGATCTGGGCGATCTCGGCGCCGAACTCCCGCTCGACGTCGCCAATCGTGATGTCGGTGTCCTCGACGATGTCGTGCAGCAGCCCGCAGGTGACGGTGGTCGTGTCGAGCTGCAAGTCGGCCAGGATGCGCGCGACCTCGATGCAGTGCGACACGTACGGCTCCCCCGAATGGCGCACCTGCCCGGCATGCGCCGCGTCGGAGAAGCGATAGGCGCGCACGAGCAGTTCATGGTCGAGCCGCTCGTAGGCGCCCTCGGCGCCCGGCCCGAACCCCGGAATCATCTCGTGCAGCGCGATCGTCGTCACAGCAGTCCTGCCTCCGCAAAGCTCACGTAGCGCCCGCGCCCCACGATGATGTGGTCGTGCACGGGAATGTCGAGCAACCGTCCAGCCGCCACCAACTGCGCCGTCACCGCGCGGTCCTCGGCGCTCGGCGTCGGGTCGCCACTCGGGTGGTTGTGCACGAGGATCACCGCGGCGGCCCGCTCCGCGATGGCTTCCCGGAACACCTCCCGCGGATGCACGAGCGAGGCATCGAGCAGCCCGCGCGTGATGAGCACGTCGCGCTCGAGACGATGCTGCGCATCGAGGATGGCGACATGGAACTCCTCCACCGGCGCATCCTGGAGGCGTGGCGCGAACACGGCCGCCACGTCCCGCGGGCCACGCAACGGCGCCCCGGCCTCCCGTGCTTCGCCGGCCATGCGACGCCCAAGTTCGAGCGCTGCCTGCACCGACGCCGCGCGAGCGGCTCCCACTCCCGGCACCCGCGTCAGCGCGGCCGCCGGCATCGCGGCGAGTCGCCCGAGCGATCCGCCACACTGCTCGTACACCAACTGGGCGCTGGCGAGCACCGAATGGCGCCCCGAGCCCGACCCGAACACCATCACCAGCAGCTCAGGCACGCTGAGCGCCTGTGGTCCCAGGGCACGCAGCCGCTCACGTGGCCGATCTGTGACCGGCATCTCCCGCATTGTATGACGGTGCGGGGGGGACTGGCTAGTCAGACCGTGGTCGCGCAGCAGTCGCGCCGCGCGCGGGCGACGCCTCGTGTGAGGTGGCATGGACGAACTCCGTGGCGGGATGCGGGGCGACGCGGCCCGAGGCCCCAACGACGCCGCCCGATCCCCACAGCATGTGGAGACCGGGCGGGATCGCTGCCATCGAAAGCGTGCAGCGCCGACCGAACTGTCGCGGAGCCGCTCAGCCGCCGCCGCGGGGCTTGGCTGTGCGCGCCTCGCCACCGCCGCCGCCACCGCCGACGCCACCGCCGCCGGAACTCGCGCCACCTGAGGTCCCGCCGCCAGACGAGGGCGCCGAGTAGCTGCCCCGGCCGTATCCTGACGAGGGACTGGTCGTGGTACGCGGCGTCGACGTGGAGCTGCCGCCGCGCGTGTAGCCGAGGCCGTTCACGGCCCGGCCGCGGACCGGCGCATTCGGGTCAACCGAAGGCCGCTCGATGATGATGACCGGCTGCGACCCATAGTAGTTGCCGTAATAGCCGCCGCCGTAGCCCCAGCCCAGGCCTCCATTGCCGAAGCGAGAGAAGGCGAGGCCGTTCCGCCAGTACGTGGGCCCCCACGGATCGAGCCCCGACCACCAGCCCATCCCATACGCGCCGTAGCCGTACGGGCCGTAGCAGAAATCGTCATCCAGGCGGCAGCGGCGATCACGCCCCGGCACGCTCGCCACGCCCGCCGCACGCGTCTGGTCAAGAATCGGCTCGCCGAGATACTGCTGATCGGCCACCGGTGCACCGCGGCTGCCCACCGAGAACGTCTGGGGATTGGACAACGCGACCATCAGGTCGAGAACACGCGGCGACATCCCCGCGTCCGCGAGCGCCACGAGCTGCTTGCCATCGATCGCGAAGGGCTGGCGCATCTCGGTGAGCCACGCCTCGGCGAGGCCGACCGGCGCGACCTTGGACAGCTCCAGCACGTGCGTCGGCGACACACGACCACTCACCGCGAGACGGGCCGTGGACGACGACGCCGCGTCGCCCAGCTCGCCCGCGAGTCGCTCCGTGGCCTCGGTATCGAAGCGGAAGCGCGCGACGGTGGTCATCGCGTTGGTGCCCACGTCCATGTGCTGCAGCTGCAACCACTGCCCCTCGGGCGTGATCGTCATCAGGGCGGCCTCGGTGCGCTTGATGTCGCGCGCGCAGCGCAGATCGGCACGCAGCACGAGGCGCGTCTCGCCGGCCACCCACTGGCTCGTTTCGGAGCCGGTGCAGTCATCGAGCGTGCGCGGCGCCGCACGGCCGGGGGCCGGGATCGCGATTGTCGCGAGGACGGTGTCGCGCACATACTGGCGGATGTCCACGCTGCCGGGCACGGTGCGCGACGGCACCACGCACGCGTGCGTGGGGACGGTGGGATCGGGCGTGGCGGGCGCCACACTGCGCCAGCACCCCATCCACGGCCGGAAGCGCGGGTCGGTGGCCCCGGGCGTCTGCGCATCGAGACGCGCGGCGCCAAGTACGGAGAGCAGCGTGACCGCTGTCAGGGAGAGTCGCGTGAAGGACATGCTGTGTTCCTCCTAGAAGCGGAAGGCGAGACCGGCCGTGAGGCCGACGCCGGAAAGTCCGATATTGCTGAAGCCTTCGAAGTCCCCGCGGAGCGGCGCCTGACTCACGTCGTAGCGCAACTCGGTGTTGAGCGCGACCTGCGGCGAGAGCGAGAAGGCGACGCCGCCCGCGGCGTAGCCCATGGCGGTCCACCCGTTGTCCTCGATGATCGACCGGAACACCGGGCGTGTTTCGCTCCCGAAGTCGACGAAGTCCCCCTCCTGGCGGAAACGCCAGTACATCGTGCCGCCACCTGCCGCGACGTACGGGACCATGCGGCTCGGCACCCACGCGTAACGCCCCACTGATCGTCCGGCCGGCCGCAGGTTCCAGCGCATGCCCAGCGTGACGGGCACCCGATCGAAACGCGTCTGCTGCTCGATGGGGCGATCGTTGTTGTCGACCCAGTCGCGGTATTCGGAGCCGGTGCGCCGCTTGTTCACCCCGACGCCGATCACGACCTCGGCGCGTGACGTGACCGCGACGCCGATATCCGCGGCGTAGGCGAGGCCGAGGTAGCTGTTGGGCCCGAGCGTGAGCTGCTCCGACGCGAAGTCGAAGACGCTGCCGGTCGCGTTGGGGCGACTCGCGCCGACGCGCAGCGCCAGCGTGCCCTTCGGGCGGGTGAAGAGGTACCCGTCACCACCGCGTTGCTGCGCGGAGACGGGAACATTCGAGAGCACCGTGAGTGCGGCGACCAGTGTCGCCACGGTGGAGCACCTGCGCATTTGGGCCTCCTGAGGGAGACGTCGCTGGCATCCTGCGGATGCGTACCCCTGCAATACCGTGAGTTCCGGGGCGGCCGTCAATAGCCAGTTGGCCCTTCCTGGCCGTCACGTCGTCCCATGTGCTCCCCCGGACGTCCCGGCGCGGCGCCCTTCCACGCCGGCTCCGGCCGGCCCGCTCCGCTCTGCCACGCCGGGACGTCCGGTCCCAGCCTGAGCGAGCCTACGCAGCACCGTCACCCAAACGTCAGCGGGGCGCCCCGTGTGGAGCGCCCCGTGGACCTCATGGCTTTGGAATCCGCGGCGGCGCGATGACGCGCCACCCGCCGACCCATCTCGGACTCAGAGGTGCGCGCCGTGGCACTTCTTGAACTTCTTCCCTGAACCGCAGGGGCAGGCGTTGTTGCGCGGCGTCTGCTCCCAGCCCGCGGGCAGCGCGCCGCCACCGGCCGCCAGCGACCGCACGGAGCCTGCCCCCACCACCGCCGGCGCCGACGTCACCACCGGGCGCGCCTCCGCGCTCGCCTCGGCGGGTGCCGGCGCGTCGTCGAACATCTCCTCGGCCGGAATGTCCTCGAGGATCCCCAACGCGTTGTAGCGCTTCGTCGGCTTACCGGCCGGACGCCCGGCGTCGGCGTCGGCCGCGGGGAGCGCGGGCGGCAGGTACTCCGCCGCCGGCGCCTGCTCGAACACGAGCTGCGCCTTGAGGAAGCGCTCCGTGAACGTGTTCGCGACATCGTGCATGAGGTCGACGAACATCGTGTACGCGTCCTGCTTGTACTCGACGAGCGGGTCCTTCTGCCCCCACGAGCGGTAGTGGATCGACGCACGCAACTGGTCGAGATCGTAGAGGTGATCCTTCCACTTCTCGTCGATCACGTTGAGCATCACCAGCGACAGCAGACGCCCCGCGAAGCCCTGCCCCGTCTCGTCGGTGACGGTGTTGAGGCTCTCGAGCTTGGCCGTGAAGGCCTCGCGCACGGCCTCGACGGCACGCGCCTGCGCATCCTCGAGCGTCGCCGGCGCGTCGTCGACGAGCCCCGGCACCTGCAGCATGTAGTGCAGCAGGAGGTCCTCCTGCACGTAGCCGAAGTCCCATTCGCGCGGATCATCGAAGGTGGCCAGCGCCTGCTCGACACGCCGCTGCACGCCGCGCTCGAGCATCTTGAGCGCCTCGCCGCGCAGCTCGGCGCCGCCCTCGAGCGCGAAGGCCCGCAGCGAGTAGATGACCTCGCGCTGCTGGTTCATCACGTCGTCGTACTCCAGCAGCCGCTTGCGCGACTGGAAGTTCTGGAGCTCGACGCGCTTCTGGGCCTGCTCGATGGAGCGCGTGATGAGCGGATGCGTGAGCACCTCGCCGTCCTGCGCGCCCATGCGATCCATGAGGCGGGCGATGCGCTCGGACCCGAAGAGGCGCATCAGGTCGTCTTCGAGCGACAGGAAAAACTGCGAGGCGCCCGGGTCGCCCTGACGCCCGGAGCGTCCGCGCAACTGCCGGTCGATGCGACGCGACTCGTGACGCTCCGAGCCGATAATGTGGAGCCCGCCGCACTCGGTGACGTCCATCGGCTTGCCGTCGGGATCCTGCACCGTCGACGGCTTGGCCTCGGTCACCCCCGCGCCGAGTTTGATGTCGGTACCACGACCGGCCATGTTGGTCGCGATCGTGATCGCGCCCGGCTGGCCGGCCATCGCCACGATCTCGGCTTCGCGCTGGTGATACTTGGCATTGAGCACGTTGTGCTTGAGCCCCCCGCGCGCGAACAGGCGCGCGAGCGTCTCCGAGGCCTCGACGCTGGCCGTACCCACGAGCACGGGGTAGCCCAGCTCGTGCAGGCGCCGCGTCTCCTCGACGATCGCGTTGTACTTCTCGCGCCGCGTCTTGAACACGAGGTCCTGCCGATCCTCACGCGAGATCGGCCGGTTGGTCGGGATGACCGACACCTCCAGCCCGTAGATCGTGTGGAACTCCGTCTCTTCCGTCTCGGCCGTGCCGGTCATGCCGGCCAGCTTCTCGTACATGCGGAAGTAGTTCTGGATGGTGATGGTGGCGAGCGTCTGCGTCTCGCCCTTCACCTGCACCCGTTCCTTCGCCTCGACGGCCTGGTGCAGCCCCTCGCTCCACCGCCGCCCCGGCATGGTGCGGCCGGTGAACTCGTCGACGATGAGCACCTGCCCTTCCTGCACGACGTAATTGACGTCGCGCTCGTACAGGGCGTGCGCACGCAGGAGCTGGTGGATGATGTTGAGGCGCTCGCTCTTCTCGGCGTACTCGCGCTCGACCGCGCCGCGCTGCTCGAGCCGCTGCGGCGGCGTCAGCTCGGAGGCACGATCGATCTGGCCGATGAGGGTCGCGATATCCGGGAGTACGAACGTGTCCGGGTGGTCGGGCGAGAGGTAGTCGAGCCCCTGCTCCGTGAGGTGCACGGTGTGACCACGCTCATCGAGCACGAACAGCAGGTCGTCCTCGAGGTCGCGGAAGCGCCGCTTGCTCATCGGCAGCTTCTTGTCGGCAATCACCTCCAGCTCGACCTTTTGCACAAGCTGCTTCACGCCCTGCTCCTGCAGCACCTTGAGCAGGCGCTTGTTCTTCGGACCGCCCAACTGCGCCTTGTAGAACTGCAGCGCGGCCCCGTCCTCGTCGTTCGCCTCCGCGAGCCGTTCCCCCTCGCCGACGAGCTGGTTGACCAGCTCGTTCTGCCGGCGCACCAGTCGCTCGACGGCGGTGTTGAACTCGGCGTACTGGCCGTCGCTCTCGTTCCCCACCGGGCCGGAGATGATGAGCGGTGTGCGCGCCTCGTCGATGAGGATCGAGTCCACCTCGTCGATGATCGCGAACACGTGCGGGCGCTGCACACGCTGCTCCAGCGACACGACCATGTTGTCGCGGAGGTAGTCGAAGCCGAACTCGTTGTTGGTGCCGTACGTGATGTCGCAGGCGTACACCGCGCGACGGTCCGGCGTCCCCGGCTCGGTGTCGTCGAGACACCCCACCGTGAGGCCGAGCCAGCCGTACAGGTGCCCCATCCACTGCGAGTCGCGCCGCGCGAGGTAGTTGTTGACCGTCACGAGGTGCGCGCCGCGTCCGGGCAGCGCGTTCAGGTACATCGGCAGCGTGGCGACGAGCGTCTTGCCCTCACCCGTCGCCATCTCGGCGATGCGCCCGAGGTGCAGCTGGATGCCGCCGATGAGCTGCACGTCGTACGGGACCATGTCCCAGGTGAGCGCGTGCCCCGTGACCATGACCGAGGAGCCACGCAGGCGACGGCACGCCTCACGCACCGTGGCGAAGGCCTCGGGGAGGATGTCGTCGAGCACTTCCGCGAGGGCGGTGCGGAACTCGCCCTCGACGCCACCGCGCCCGTCTGCCCCCTGCAGCTCGAGGTCGATGCGCTCGCGCTCGGCCGCCTCGGCGGTGTCGTGCTTCTCCGCCTTGAGGGCGGTGATGCGCGCCTCGATCTCGCCGGTCCGTTCGCGGATGATGCCGCGAAACTTCGCGGTCTGCGCCTGGATGTCGGCGTCGGAGAGCGACGCCAGCCGCTCCTCGATGGTGTGGATCTCATCCAGGATCGGTTGCACACGACGCCGTTCACGCTCGTGACGCGTGCCGAACACCTTACTGATCAAGCCCTTCAGCATGGAAACCTCGACGACCTCAAGACGAGGGCCCGGACCGGACCGCTCGCCTCGCGCCGTCAGGCGCCCGCGTGCGGAGACTCCAGTACCGATGCCCGGGAATGCTCCAGATACAGCCCGGTGGATGCGATGTACGCCGCCACGGCGTCCGGGACGAACCCGCGAAGGGATCGGCCGGCACGGACCCGTGCCCTGATTTCGGTTGATGACACGTCGACCCGGCGTGTGGGCAGACGCTGCACCGTGGCGTGCACGCCAGCCGGCAGTGCCGTCGATGCCTCGCCCCGGGTCAGCACGACCAGCTCGACCATCGCGAGCAGGCGCGCCGGCTCCCGCCAGCGGGGCAGCGTCGGCAGCACATCGTCGCCGACCAGCAGGTGGAGTCGCGCAGCGGGGTGACGACGCTGCACATCCTCCACGGTGTCAACCATGAAAGATAACCCGCCCCGCTCGACCTCGACCGGATCGACCTCGATGCCCGGCAGATCCGCGAAACAGGCGCGGGTCATGGCAAGACGATCGGCGGCCGGGGTCTGCTGTCCCTGCTTGAGCGGCTGCGTGCCGGCAGGCACCACCAGCAGTCGATCGAGCGCGAGGGCCTCGAACGCATCCTGCGCGATCAGCAGGTGCCCGACATGCGGCGGATCGAAGCTGCCGCCGAGGAGGCCGATGCGTTGGGACACGTCGCCTCCGGGAGGCGCGGGGTGGGTCAGCGCCCGCGCGGGGCGGGGCGCGGCAGGGTCGCGGCGACGGCGCCGGGTGCCCCCTGCGGGGACCCGGTGGCGCGGACGGTCGTGTCGGCCGGCGCCTTGCCGCAGGCGCCCGTGACCTCGGCGTCGCCGGGGTAGGCCTTCCACATGGCCGTGCAGGTCTCGGCGGCGTCCTCGGTCCAGCGGATCTTCTTGTACAGCTCGTGCAGGCGGAGCCACGCGAGACGCGCCGCCTTGGTGGACGGGTACGTCTGCACCACGTCCTTGTAGTAGATGATCGCCGGGTCGACCGAGCGGCGAACCTTCTGATAGTGCACGCCGATCAGGTAGTCCTTCTCGGCGAACCACTCCTCGAGCTGGGCGATGCGGCGCTTGGCCTCCTCACCCTCCTTCGCGTCCGGGTACGACGAGAGGAGCGCGCGCAGGATCGACGCAGCCTTCTGCCCCTGCTCCGGGTCGAGCACGGGGCGTCGCCAGAGACTCTGGTAGGCGCGCCCGGTGCCGAGCATCGCGGCCGGCGCCAGGGTGTCTTCCGGGAAGCCATCGGTGAGGCGTTCAAACGCCTGCGCCGCCAGCAGGTACTCGTGGCGCCGCTCGTGGGTCAGCGCCAGCCAGTAGAACGCCGGCGCGAGCAACGGGTCGCGAGCCGAGAGGTCGTTGGTGAGCTTCTCGAACCCGGCCTGGGCGTCTTCCCAGTGCTTGCGCTCGAACTCGAGCAGCGACGCCCGGAAGAGCGCCTCCGGCGTGGCGAAGTCGCGCGGCTGGAAGCCGCGACCACACCCCACCATGGTGGCGGCGAAGCCCAGAAGGACGAGGAAGCGCCAGTCGAGGCGCGCAGTGCGCGAGGTACCCATGCGCCCGGACGTACCCGGCTCGGTCATGCGGGATCCATTGGGGACGAGTGCGGGGCGCGCGGGACGCTCACGCCCCCGCCCCCAACACCTTGATGCCCGACGACAGCGTGACCACGCGCGCCGCGCCCGGCGTCAGGCCGGCGGTCACGTTCCGGGTGTCGACCACGAGCGAGGCGCGATCGAGCACGCGCTGGTAGTCGACGTTGCGATGGTCGGTGACCACCACGACGGCATCGGCCCAGCGCAGCATCTCATCGCTCAGGTCGACGCCGGCGCGGCTGTGCCCGTCCTCCCGGAAGGAGGCCACGAACGGATCGTGGAACTCGACGTGCGCGCCGCGCTCCTCGAGGAGGCGGATGACGTCGAGCGCCGGGCTCTCGCGCACGTCATCGATGTCGCGCTTGTACGCGACGCCGAGGACGAGAATGCGGCTGCCATGCACGGCCTTGCGCACGGCATTGAGTGCGTCGGCCACCTTCTGCACGACCCACTCGGGCATGTGCGAGTTGATCTCGCTGGCCAGGTCGATGAAGCGCGTCTTGTAGTTGAGCGTCCGCATCTTCCACGCGAGGTAGTGCGGGTCGAGCGGGATGCAGTGACCGCCGATGCCGGGGCCCGGCGTGAACTTCATGAAGCCGAACGGCTTGGTGGCCGCGGCGTCGATGACCTCCCACACGTCGACGTTGAGCTTGTCGCACATGATGGCGATCTCGTTCACGAGGCCGATGTTCACCGCCCGGAACGTGTTCTCGAGCAGCTTGACCAGCTCGGCCGCCTCGGGCGATGCCACCGGCACCACGGTGTCGATGCAGCTCGCGTAGAGCGCCTGCGCGACCTCGACGCAGGCCGACGTGATGCCACCAACCACCTTGGGCGTGTTCTTCGTGTTGTAGACGGCGTTGCCCGGATCGACGCGCTCGGGGCTGAACGCGACAAAGATGTCCGTGCCGACCGTGAGCCCCTGCGCCTCGAGACGCGGCTGCAGCAGTTCGCGCGTCGTGCCGGGATACGTCGTGCTTTCGAGCACCACACACATGCCGGGGTGCGCCTGGCGCGCGATGGCGTCGGCGGCGCTGAGCACGAACGCCATGTCCGGGTCACGCGTCTTGGACAGCGGCGTGGGCACCGCGATGGACACCGCGTCGCACTCCTTGAGCCGCGCTTCGACGTTGGTGGCGACGAACTTGCCGTCGCGCACCGCTTCGGCCACGACCGACGCCGGGATGTCCTGGATGTGAGATTCGCCGGCCATGAGCAGGTCGATGACCCGCTGGCTGACGTCGTACCCGATGACCCGGAAGCCCGCGTGCACGAACTCCATCGCCAGCGGCAGGCCGACGTAGCCGAGGCCGACGACCCCGACCACCGCCGAACGATCGGCGATGCGGGCGCGAAGCTGGTCCTTCATGGACGACGACTGACTCACGGACAAATCCTCACCGGGCGTAGTAGGACCGGACCGCCGACACCACCTCGTCGAGCTGGGCGGCGGTCAGTTCCGGATAGATGGGGAGCGACAGCACCTCGCGCGACGCCCGCTCCGACTCGGGGAACTGCCCCTCGCGGTAGCCCAGATAGGCAAAGCACGGCTGCAGGTGCAGCGCCAGCGGATAGTACACGGAGTGCCCGATCCCGCGCGCCTTCAGGTGCGCCTGGAGGCCATCGCGGTCGGACACCCGGATCGTGTACTGGTTGTAGATCGAAGTATTGGACGGCTCGACCCACGGGGTGGTCACCTCGGGGACGTCCGCGAAGGCCGCATCGTAAAATGCCGCGTTCTTGCGCCGGGCGGCGCTCCAGCCCGCCAGGTGCGGCAACTTGGCCTTGAGCACCGCCGCCTGCAGGGTGTCCAGGCGGCTGTTGTAGCCTACCATCTCGTGGAAATAGGTCCGGCGCCCCCCGTGGGTCCGCAGCTTCATGAGCGTCTCGAAGAGCGCCTCATCCTGCGTGACCATCATGCCGCCGTCCCCGTAGCCACCCAGGTTCTTCGACGGGAAGAAGCTGAACGTGCCGATGGCAGCCGCCTCCCCGGCCATGACCGTCCGGCCGTCGATGACCCGGCTGGCGCCGATCGACTGGGCCGCGTCCTCGATGACCGGCACCCCGCCGGCGGCCGCCGTGATCTGCTCGATGGCGGCCATCTGACCGAACAGGTCGACCGCGATGACGGCCTTGGTCTTCGGTCCGATCGCTGCTGCCACCTGCTCCGGCGCGATGTTGAAGGTGCGGGGCTCGATGTCGACGAACACGGGACGGGCGCCCTGGTTGTGCACCGCCCCGGCCGTGGCGAAGAAGGTGAACGGCGTCGTCACAACCTCGTCACCGGCCCCCACACCGAGCGCCCGCAGCGCGAGCAGCAGGGCGTCGGTGCCATTGGCGCACCCGACGGCGAAGCGCGACTGCGACAGCCCGGCGACCTGGCACTCGAGTTGCCCGACCTCCTCGCCGAGGATGAACGTCTGCTGGTCGACGACGTGCATGAGCGCCGCCACCACGTCGTCGCGGATGGTCGCGTGCTGCGCCTTCAGGTCGAGCAGGGGAACGGCCATGGAAACGTCCGAAAGAAGGTCAGAGGCTGACGCGAAGCGGCAGCGGCACGTCGTGCCCCGTCTTCGCCGACTCGTAGATGCCCAGAATCAGTTCGAGCGACTTGCGACCGGCGCGCCCGTCGGTGTCGGGGCGCGCCTCGCCGCGCAGCACCGCCACCACGTTGCGGTAGTAGCCCTCGTGCCCGAACCCGTAGACGCTGGGGGGATTGGTGTTCGCCTGGTCGACCAGCTTGTCGTCGTCGTCGTAGTCGGCGAACTGCCAGTGCTCCACCTTGTTCACCGCGGTACCGCCGATCTTCACCGTTCCCTTCTCGCCGAGGATCGTGATCGACCCTTCGAGGTTCTTGGGATAGGTGAGCATCGTGACTTCGATGGTGCCCAGCGCGCCCGACCGGAAGCGCAGCACGGCCACGCCGCTGTCTTCGGCCTCGATGCGCCGCGCCAGCGTGGCGGTCTTGGCCATCACGCTCTCCACCGGCCCCACCAGCCACTGGATGAGGTCGACGTAGTGCGACGCCTGGTTCATGAACGCCCCGCCGTCGAACTCCCACGTGCCGCGCCACGGCGCCTGGTCGTAGTAGTCCTGCGGTCGCGTCCAGCGGACGGTGCAGTTCGCCATGTAGATGCGGCCAAAGCGCCCACGATCGATCGCGCGCTTGAGCAGCACGATGGGGGGATTGAGCCGGTTCTGCTTGACGACGAACAGCTGCACGTGATGATCGTCGCACGCCTGCACCAACGCGTCCGCCGCCGCCAACGAGATGGCCATCGGCTTCTCGCTGATGACATGCCGCCCGGCGCGCGCGGCGAGGATGCCATGCTGTGGATGTAACCCGCTGGGCGTGGCGATGGTCACGGCGTCGCACGGCACCTCCGCCAGCATCTGCTCGTAGCTGGTGAAGTGCGGAATGCCGAACTCGCGCCCCGCCGCCTCGGCGCGCTCGGGCACCACATCACACACCGCGACCAGTTGCAGGTCGGGGATCTTGGCCATGGCGTCGAAGTGATTGCGCGCGATGCGTCCACAGCCCACCAGGGCCACACGGATCGGCCGATCCGTCGGAATCAGCGGTGCGCTCATACCCCGCCCTCCATCGGTGTGACCACATCGCCCACGCGACGATACGTGGCGCCCGTGCCCGGACAACGCAGCACCTCGACTCCGGCGCCGTCCGTCCCGACCGATTCGAGGCGGTGTCCCGCCTCGGACATCCACCCGATGCGGCGCGCCGGCACGCCCGCCATGAGCGCGTAGTCCGGGACGTCGCGCGTCACCACCGCGCCTGCGCCGATGAACGCATAGCGACCGATCGTGACGCCGCAAACGATGGTGGCGTTCGCGCCGATGCTCGCACCGCGCGCGACCCGCGTGGCGCGATACTCGTCCTTGCGCGAGACCGCGCTCCGCGGATTCATCACGTTCGTGAAGACCATCGAGGGGCCGCAGAACACGTCGTCCTCGAGCGTCACGCCCTCGTACAGCGACACGTTGTTCTGGATCTTGCAGTTGTCGCCGATGACCACGCCGGGCATGACCACCACATTCTGCCCCAGCGAACAGCGCGCACCGACCCGCGCGCGGGGGTTCACGTGACAGAAGTGCCAGATGCGCGAAGCCGCGCCGATCTCGGCGTCGGCGTCGACGTACGCGGACTCGTGGACCAAGGCACCCGCCCCCAGACGCGCCTCGGGCGAGACATGCGCCTCACCGGCGCGCGCCACCATGCCCGCGGGCACTGTCACGGTCGTCACGCGGCCCCGACCGGTGTGGCGCCGGCCGCCGCGAGGATCTGGTGCCACTCCTGCAGCGAACGCACACCCGGGTCGCGCGTGCGGCGCGCGGCGATGGCCTCGACCGCGGCGCTCGCCGCCGTGAGCGTGGTCGTGTAGGGCACGCGATTCGCGATGGCCGCCTGGCGCAGCCGTTCATCGTCGACCTGCGCCTCCTTCCCGAGCGGGGTGTTGACGAGCAACTGGATGTCGCCGTTCAGGATCATGTCCACACCGTGCGGGCGCCCTTCGTGCACCTTGAGCACGCTGGTGACCGGGATCCCCCGCGCCTCGAAATACGACGCTGTGCCGCTGGTGGCACTGATGGCGAAGCCCATGCCGTGCAGACGTTCGGCGAGCGACGCCGCAGTCGGCTTGTCGCTGTCGTTGACGGTGAAGAAGACCCGCCCCTCGCGCGGCAGCGCGTTGTCCGCCGCCAGCTGCGACTTGAGGAACGCCATGCCGAAGTCGTCATCGATGCCCATGACCTCGCCGGTCGAGCGCATCTCGGGCCCCAGCACCGGGTCGAACTCCCGGAACTTGTTGAACGGGAACACCGCTTCCTTCACGCTCACGTACGGCGGCACGATCTCCTGCGTGAAGCCCACCTGCGCCAGCGTCTCCCCCAGCATGAGGCGCGCCGCGACCGACGGCAGCGACACACCGATGGCCTTCGACACGAACGGTGCGGTGCGCGACGCGCGCGGATTCACCTCGATGACGTAGACCGTGCCGTCCTTGTAGGCATACTGCACATTGATGAGCCCGACCACGCCGAGCCGCTTCGCGAAGGCAATGGTATGGGCCTTCATCTGCGCGACCGCGGCCGGCGGGATGAGGTACGGCGGCAGCACGCACGCCGAGTCACCGGAGTGAATACCCGCGCTCTCGATGTGCTCCATGACGGCGCCGATGACGACGTCGGTGCCGTCGCTCAACGCATCGACGTCGGCCTCGAACGCATCCTCGAGGAAGCGATCGACGAGCACCGGCCGGTCCTCGCTCACGCGCGCAGCACGCTCGAAGTAGTCGCGCAGCGACGCCTCGTCGTGCACGATCTCCATTGCGCGCCCACCCAGCACGTACGACGGACGCACGAGCACGGGGAAGCCGATGGTGGCGGCGATGCGCACCGCCTCCTCCACGCTGGTCGCCGTGCCGTTGGCCGGCTGCTCGATGCCCAACTCGCGCGCGATGGCCTCGAAGCGACGGCGATCCTCGGCCGCATCGATCGCATCGGGCGAGGTGCCGAGGATGCGCACCCCCGCCGCCTCGAGCGGGCGCGTGAGCTTGAGCGGGGTCTGGCCACCCAACTGCACGATGACCCCTTCGGGCGCCTCGCGCTGCACGATCTCCAGCACGTCCTCGAGCGTGAGCGGCTCGAAGTACAGCTTGTCGGAGATGTCGAAGTCGGTCGAGACGGTCTCGGGATTCGAGTTCACCATGATGGTCTCGTATCCCTGCTGCCGGAGCGCGAGGACGGCGCGCACGCAGCAGTAGTCGAACTCGACGCCCTGCCCGATGCGATTGGGGCCGGACCCGAGGATCACCACCTTCTTGCGCCCCGACGTGGCCGCCTCGCTCTCCTCGTCGTAGTTGCCGTACAGGTACGGCGTGCTCGACGGGAACTCGCCCGCGCAGGTATCGATCATCTTGTACGACGGGCGCACGCCCAGCGACCAGCGCAATGCCCGCGCCTCGGCCTCTGTCTGCGCGCGCGCGGCGGCCAACTGGCGATCGGAGAATCCGAGCCGCTTCATGCGCCGCATCGCCGGCGCGTCGACCGTCGGGAGGGCGCCATACCACGCCTCCGCATCCAGCAGCTCACGCAACTGGTCGAGGAACCACGGGTCGATCCCCGTCAGCGTGTGCAGCTCGGCCGTCTCGAGCCCGGCCTGCATCGCGCGCTTGAGCTGGAAGATGCGCTCGGGCGTCGGCCGACGCAGCGCGCTGCGCAGCTCCTGCAACGAGCCGTCGACAAGGCGATCGTCCTGCAGCCGCTCGCCGACCACCCAGCCCGTACGGCCCGTTTCCAGGGCGCGCAGCGCCTTCTGGAAGGCCTCCTTGAACGTGCGGCCGATGGCCATGGACTCACCGACGGACTTCATCTGCGTCGTGAGTCCGGGATCGGCGGCCGCGAACTTTTCGAAGGCGAAGCGCGGGCACTTCACGATCACGTAGTCGAGCACGGGCTCGAAGCTCGCCGGCGTCGTCTTGGTGATGTCGTTCGGGACCTCGTCGAGCGTGAAGCCCACGGCCAGCTTGGCACCGATGCGCGCGATCGGGAAGCCGGTGGCCTTCGAGGCCAGCGCCGACGACCGTGAGACACGCGGGTTCATCTCGATGACGATCAGCTCGCCGTTCTGCGGATTGACCGCGAACTGGATGTTGCAGCCGCCGGCATCGACGCCGATCTCCCGGATGATCGCGACTGCGGCATCGCGCATCACCTGATACTCGCGGTCGGTGAGCGTCATGGCCGGCGCGACGGTGATCGAGTCACCGGTGTGCACGCCCATCGGGTCGAGGTTCTCGATCGAGCAGACGATGACGACGTTGTCGGCACAGTCGCGCATCACCTCGAGCTCGTACTCCTTCCAGCCGAGCAGCGACCGCTCGATGAGCACCGAGTGCACCGGCGACAGGTCGAGCCCCCGGCGAACGATCGTCTCGAACTCTTCGCGGTTGTACGCGATGCCACCGCCCGTGCCGCCGAGCGTGAACGACGGGCGGATGATCGCGGGATAGCCGGTCTGCTCGACCGCCACCACCGCTTCCTCGAACGACGTCACCGTGCGCCCGGTCGGGCACTTGAGCCCGATCTTCTCCATCGCCTCGGCGAAGAGCTTGCGGTCTTCGGCGACGCGGATCGCGCGGGCATTGGCGCCGATGAGGGTGCAACCATACTTCGCCAGCACACCCGACTCATGCAGCGCCAGCGCCACGTTGAGGGCGGTCTGGCCGCCCATCGTCGGCAGCACGGCGTCCGGCCGCTCCTTGGCAATGACCTTCTCGACGTACTCCGGAGTCACCGGCTCCACGTAGGTGCGGTCGGCGAACTCGGGATCGGTCATGATCGTGGCCGGATTCGAGTTCACGAGCACGACCTCGTACCCCTCCTCGCGCAGCGCCTTGGTGGCCTGCGTCCCGGAGTAGTCGAATTCGGCGGCCTGCCCGATCACGATCGGCCCGGAGCCGATGACGAGGATGCGATGCAGGTCAGTGCGCTTCGGCATATCGGAAGAGATCGTCGAGAATGTCGTCGAAAGAGCGGCGGGCCTGCCAACCGGTCGCGTGTTGCAGCTTGCGCGCATCGCCCACCAGCACCGGCACGTCCACCGGGCGCACGAGGCCGGGATCCTCCACCGGGACCGCGCGCGAGCCCGCGCGCGCCATGACCCGGTCGAGCACCTGCTGCACCGAAAACCCGATGCCGCTGGACACGTTGTACGCCTCACCCGGCACCCCATGCCGGACCAGCGAAATATAGGCGGAGACGACGTCGCTTACATGCAGGAAGTCGCGTATCGGTGCGCGATTGCCCACGGGAAACGGCGTGCCCGCCGGCGCGTCGGCGAGCGTGCGCGCGCGCGCCACGAGCGCGGGCAGCAGGAAGCGCGATGGCTGCCCCGCGCCGCTGTGGTTGAAGCTGCGGGCACACACCACCGCCAGCCCGCGCGCACGCCACTGCTGCAACGCCAGCACTTCCTGGGCGGCCTTGGTGGCGGCGTACACGGTGCGCGGACGCTGCGGCGTCTCCTCCGTGAGCGGCGCCGGCTCCTCGTGGCGACCGTACTGTTCCGCGCTGCCCACGATCAGGACGCGCGGATCGATCTCGCCGGCGTCACGGGCCGCGCCGAGCGCCTGCAACAGGCGCGCCGTCGCAGTCACGTTGACGTCCCACGCCTGCACGGGGTCGGCCTCGGCCGTCGGCACATGGGAGATGGCGGCGAGGTGGATGACCCACTCCGGACGCGCCAACGCCACGGCGTCCGCCACGTGCGCGTCGTCGCGCAGGTCACCCACGATCCAGTTGGCCTCGGGACGGCGCGGAACCCCGGGCGGCACCGCCGCCGGAGGCTCCGAGGCGAGCGCGACGATGGTGTGCCCCGCCTCCGCGAGTGCGGGGAGCAGCCACTGGCCGACGAACCCGCCGGCGCCTGTGACCAGGACCCGGCTCACCGGGCGCGCGCGTACCGCTCGAGGTCGGCCTGCACCATCATCGCGACCAGCTCGGGGAACTGCACGGCGGGCGTCCAGCCGAGTTGCTCCCGCGCCTTGCTCGGGTCGGCGACGAGCAGGTCCACCTCGGCCGGGCGGAAGAAGCGCGGGTCCTGCACCACGTGGTCGCGATAGTCGCGGCCCACGGCGTTGAACGCCGCCTCGCAGAAGTCGCGCACGCTGAACGTCTCGCCGGTGCCGATGACGTAGTCGTCCGGCGTGTCCTGCTGCAGCATGCGCCACATCGCATCGACGTAGTCACCGGCGAAGCCCCAATCGCGGCGGGCATCGAGGTTGCCGAGACGCAGCTCCTGCTGCAGACCGAGGTGAATGCGCGCCACACCATCGGAGATCTTGCGGGTGACGAACTCGAGGCCCCGGCGCGGCGACTCGTGATTGAACAGGATGCCGGACACCGCGTACAGGCCGAAGCTCTCGCGGTAGTTCACCGTGATCCAGTGCCCATACACCTTGGCCACGCCATACGGCGAGCGCGGATAGAACGGCGTGCTCTCGCGCTGAGGCGTCTCGACGACCTTCCCGAACTGCTCGCTCGAACTGGCCTGATAGAAGCGCGCGGTGGGCGCCGCCTTGCGCATCGCCTCGAGCATGCGCGTGACGCCCAGCGCGGTGAACTCACCGGTGAGCACCGGTTGGTTCCACGAGGTCTGCACGAAGCTCTGCGCCGCGAGGTTGTAGATCTCGTCGGGCGCGGTCTCCGCCACGACGTCGGTGAGAGACGTCTGGTCGAGGAGGTCGGCGGAGACGAGCTCCACGCGATCGACGAGATGGGCGATGCGCTCGTAGGGCGTGGTCGACGAGCGACGCACGACGCCGACGACGCGATACCCCTTCGCGAGGAGCAGTTCGGCGAGGTAGGAACCGTCCTGGCCGGTGATGCCGGTGATGAGCGCTGTCCTGGACACGGGCCGATCAGTCATGGGCTGGGTGATGGTGTCGGGTGTGCATGGTGCTACTCACCAACTCCCGATTCGCGTCATCGGATACACGACGCGGGGAGACCGCCATGCAGCGAGCTCCCCGCGTGTGCCTGCCGAGGCAGGAGATCAGGCGACGGCGACCTGGCCGCGCGGCGCGCGCTGCACCTTGCCGGCCGCGAGGCAGCGGGTGCAGACCTTGACCTTGATGACCTTGCCGTCCGCGAGGGTGCGGACCACCTGGAGATTGGGCTTCCAGGTGCGGCGGGTCTTGTTGTTCGCGTGCGAGACGTTGTTGCCGAAGGCAACACCCTTGTCGCAGCTGTAGCAGCGGTTGCGATTGATGGCCATGGGTGGGTGCCTCAGCTGAGGATCAGTTCGATCCGCGCCATCTCTGCGCCGTCACCCTTGCGGTGGCCGGTCTTGAGAATGCGCGTGTAGCCGCCCGGACGCGTGACGAACTTCGGACCGATCTCCTGGAAGAGCTTGTCCGCCGCCTCACGCTTGTGGACGTGCCGACCCGCCAGGCGGCGCGCATGCAGCGTGCCCGAGCGAGCCTTGGTGATGAGCTTCTCGACGAACGGGCGAAGTTCCTTGGCCTTCGCCTCCGTCGTCTCGATCGCCCCCTGCTCGATGAGCGAGGTGGCGAGATTGCGGAGCAGCGCGAGACGCTGCTCACTGGTCCGCCGGAGCTGGCGGTGGGCCTTACGGTGGCGCATGGGAGATCAATCCTCGTCTTCGTCGTCGTCAGGCGCGTTCTCGGCGGCGCGGCTGGGCGGGGTGCCCATGTCGAGGATGCGCACCCCATCGGTGCTTTCCTCGTAACGCATGCCGAAATTGAGCCCTTCCTTCTCGAGCAGCGCGGCGATTTCCTGCAGGGACTTCTTGCCGAAGTTCTTGACCTGGAGGATCTGCGCCTCGGTCTGGCGCACCAGATCGCCGAGCGAGCGGATATTCGAGTTCTTCAGGGAGTTGACCGAACGAACCGAGAGTTCGAGATCGTCGATCGGGGTGCGGAACAGCTCGGCGAGGCGGAGCGCGTCGGCGTTGGCACCGTCGCCGGCCGCGCCGGGCTGTGCGGAGGCCGACGACCCGAAGCCCACGAAATACTGGAAGTGGGTCTGGGCGAGCGCCGCCGCGTAGCTCACCGCTTCCTCGGGCGACATCGTGCCGTTGGTTTCGACGGTGAGCGTGAGCCGGTCGTAGTCGGTGCGCTGACCGACGCGGGTTTCCGCGACGGTGAAGTTCGCCCGACGGACCGGACTGTAGATGGCATCGATGCGCACCACATCCACCGACAGGGCCTTGTCGGGGGTGTGAGCATCACTCTCCACGTAGCCACGGCCCTTGTTCACGTAGAGCTCGACGTTGAAGTCGCGCTCGTCCGTGATCGTGAACAGGTGGTGCGACGGGTCGACGACCCGCACGCCACCTGCGGCCTGGATGTCCGCCGCCGTCACCGCGCCCGGACCCGACTTCGCGAGGCGGAGAACCGCCTGGTCGACTTCGTCCGGCAGCGCGAGCGTGAGCGTCTTGAGGTTGCCGATGATCTGGTGCACGTCTTCCACGACGCCGGGGATGGTCTGGTGCTCGTGCACCACCCCGTCGATGCGGAACGCCCACACGGCCGAGCCGCGGAGCGACGACAGCAGCAGTCGGCGCATCGCGTTGCCCAGCGTGTGCCCGAAGCCGCGCTCGAGCGGCT
This sequence comes from Gemmatimonadota bacterium, assembly GCA_020161135.1. GTDB lineage: Bacteria > Gemmatimonadota > Gemmatimonadetes > Gemmatimonadales > Gemmatimonadaceae > Gemmatimonas. Next base: position 611,009 of record JAIUOB010000003.1, read on the forward strand.
GCAGGCGGAACTCGGCCAGATTCGGATTGTCCTCGCGCTTGGTGGCTTCCACCAGCTGCGGACGGACCAGCCCGGAGAGATCGATCGTTGCCATGATGTCTGAGAGATGAGGTCACGCGGGTGGCGTGGTGCCACCCGCGACGCGCTGCCCCGCCCCGAACGCGCGGCAGCCCCGTAGAGGGGTTCGGGCCCCGACCCTGCGAACGCCTTACTTCGAGTACAACTCGACGACGAGCTGTTCCTGCGCCGCGAGAGCGATGGACGCGCGCTGCGGTTTCTCGAGCACGCGGCCGCTGAACGTGTCCTTGTCCACCGCGATCCACGACGGCGAGGCGCCACGCGCCGCCTGCTCCATCGCGCCCATGACCAGGGCGAGCTCACGCGACGACTGCTTCACGCGCACTTCCTCGCCCGGACGCACCTGGTACGACGGGATGTCGAGGAGGCGACCCTTCACCTCGATGTGGCGGTGACGGATGAGCTGACGCGCCGCCTTGCGGCTCGGCGCGAAGCCCATGCGATACACCACGTTGTCGAGCCGGGTCTCGAGAGCGGCCAGCAGGTTGTGACCGGTGATGCCGGCCTGCGTGGCGACACGCTCGAACGTGTTGCGGAACTGCTTCTCGGAGATGCCATAGATGCGCTTGATCTTCTGCTTCTCACGCAGCTGCTTGGCGAACTCCGACATCTTCTTGCGACGCGCCGTGGCCTGACCGTGCTGACCCGGGGCGTACGGACGACGCTCGACGGGGCACTTCTCGGTGAAGCACTTGGTGCCCTTCAGGAAGAGCTTGGCGCCCTCGCGACGGCACTGACGGCAGCTGGGACCAGTGTAACGGGCCATGGATCAGACCCTCCGGCGCTTGGGGGGACGGCAGCCGTTGTGCGGGATCGGGGTGACGTCGCGAATGGACTTCACCTGGAGACCCGCGGCGGCGAGCGCCTGGATGGCCGACTCGCGACCCGAGCCGGGGCCCTGCACACGGACATGCACGCGACGCACGCCGAGCGTGAGCGCTTCGCGCGCGCACTGCTCGCTGGCGACGGTCGCCGCGAACGGCGTGGACTTCTTCGACCCCTTGAAGCCCGCCTTGCCGGCCGAGCCCCACGACACCGCGTTCCCATGCAGGTCGGTGATCGTGATGGTCGTGTTGTTGAACGTGGCGCTGACGTGGGCGATCCCTTCCGCCTCGACGACGCGCTTGGTCTTCTTCGCGGTAGCCATGGCTTACTTGGTCACCTTCTTCTTGCCCGCGATGGCGCGGCGCGGCCCCTTCTTGGTGCGCGCGTTCGTGTGCGTGCGCTGCCCGCGCACGGGGAGGCCACGACGATGGCGGGTGCCACGGTACGAGCCGATATCCATGAGGCGCTTGATGTTCATCGCGACCTCGGTGCGCAGTGCACCCTCGACGCGATGATTGCGCTCGATCTCCTGACGGAGCTTGTTGAGATCGGCGTCGTTGAGGTCGCGCACGCGCTGCGCGCTCGACACACCCGAGGCCTCGAGGATCTTCTGCGCCGTCTTGCGACCGATGCCGAAGATGTAGGTAAGGCCGATCTCGATCTTCTTCTCGCGTGGCAAATCCACGCCGGCGATACGTGCCATGTGTGCGCTCCCCTCAGCCCTGACGCTGCTTGTGCTTGGGGTTGCGCTTGCAGATGATGCGAGTCACGCCCTGTCGCTTGACGACCTTGCAGTGCTCGCAAATCGGCTTCACGCTGCTACGAACTTTCACGGGTCACCTCGGCGCGGCTGCGCCGACGGAGTCTCCCGCACCGCCATCAATCGGCGGCCGGCTGGACTCCCCATGCGTTCATCAATCGGGATGCATCGTGCCCTGAGGGTCCGATTCCGCGCCCGACTGAAGCGAGTGTGGCCAGCGGATTGGCCAGCGAAATGTCCGCCGGCGGGCCGCCAGAAAACGGCCCGAAAACGGACAAGACCTCAAGCGTAGCAGGAACCGGGCGCAAGTGCAAGGCACGACAGCAGGTAGCGCCCCTCCTCCCGCGGGTCAGCTCAGCGCCGCCCGCACCGCGGCAATCGCTGCCGCCGGATCGTCGGCGGCCGTCACCGCCCGCCCCAAAATGAGCCAGCGGGCCCCGGCAGCGGCCGCGGCCTCGGGGGTCATGACCCGCGCCTGATCGTGGGTTGCCCCCCCGGCCAGCCGGATGCCGGGCACCAGGATGCCGAGCCCCGCCTGCGCCGCCCGGACCGCCGCCGTCTCGTGCCCCGAACACACCACGCCGGCCGCGCCGGCCGACGCGGTGAGGCCCGCCAGCCGCAGCACCTCGGCCGACACGTCCACGTCGGTACGCCCCCATGCCGCCCCGACCCCCGCCGCATCGAAGCTGGTCAGGATGGTCACGCCGAGGATGCCACAGGCGTCGACCGCACCGCCGTCGGCCCCCTCGGCCGCCCCCTCGACGGCCGCCCGCACCATCGCCTCGCCGCCCGACGCGTGCACGGTCAGCAGCGTTGCCCCGTGCCGCGCCACGCTGCGCGCCGCCCCCCGCACCGTGTTGGGGATGTCGTGGAGCTTGAGGTCGACGAACACCCGCTTCCCCGCCGCGCGGAGCCAGGCCACGATGGCGGGTCCCTCGGCGGTGAACAGCTCGAGCCCCACTTTGTAGAAGTCACAGTGCGCGCCAAGGCGCGTCACGAGCTCCTCGGCGGCCCGGCGATCCGGCACATCGAGCGCGACGATGGGGGTGGCCCGAAGACCGGCGGGCGAGGACGGCGACGTCATGCAGGCCACTCCAGGGTGCCGACTATGGTGGACAGGTCGCGCACGTCGTGGCGCGCGCACCAGGCGGCAACGCCACGCGCGATGCGTTCAGGCGCGCGCGGATCCCGCAAGGCCGCGGTGCCCACGCCCACGAGCTGTGCACCGGCGAGCAGGTACTGCACGGCGTCGTCCGCCGTGCTCACGCCGCCGAGCCCCACGATGGGCACGCCGGGGAGCGCCCGGCTCACGCGCCAGGTGGCCAGGAGACCGATGGGCAGGAGCGCCGGGCCGCTGATGCCGCCGCTGCCGAAGCCGATGCGAGGCCGGCGGTTCGCCGTATCGATCACCAGCCCGGGCATGGTGTTGACGAGGGTAAGCCCGGTGGCACCGGCACGCACGGCGCACTCCGCCGTCGCCACGAGCGACGGACCAAGCGTGGGCGACAGTTTCACGAACAGCGGGCGTGTGGTGCATGCACGCACCGCGCGCACCAGCGCATCGAGCATCTCGCGGTCGGCACCGAACTCGAGACCGCCGGCCTTCACGTTGGGGCAACTCACGTTCAGCTCGAAGGCATCCACGCCCGGTACGGCGTCGAGACCGCTCACGACCGTCTCGAAGTCCTCGACGCTGTTGCCCACCACGTTCACGAACACGCGCGTTCCGGGATGGTGCGTCGGCAGCCACGGCAGGAATTCGTCACGCACTGCGGCGAGCCCGGGATTGGCCAGGCCAATGGCGTTGATCATGCCGCCGGCGAACTCGCTCACGCGCAGCGGGCGATTGCCCTTGCGTGGCTCGACGCTGACCGCCTTGGTGGAGAGTCCCCCCAGCGCCGAGAGGTCCATGACGTCATCCAGCTCGCGCCCGAAGCCGGCCGTGCCAGATGCCAGCACGATCGGATTGCGAAAGGCGAGCGAGCCAACGATGTGCGCGTGACCAGTAGGCGAAGCGGCCGGCATCGGAACCTGAGCGTGAGACGACGGGGCGCTCACGGGGTGCCGGAGCGCGTGGCGGCGCGCAGGCGGCGGAGACTGTCGCTCCACACCCGCACCCCCTCGGTCCAGCGCAATCTCAGCAGTTCGCCGCTGGCGGCAAAGTCCGGCAGCGCGGCGGGATCCTCGCCCCGCAGTCTCGCGGCCGCGGGCGACGCCGGGTACTCGATGAGGACGCGCCGCCGCCAGACCTCCGCGCTGTCGGCATCGAGCAGGCTGGCCGCGTACCATGCCGTCGGAGCCACCGTCGCGCCGCTGTGTTCGCGCGCGACCTGTACGAACATCGTCCGCGCGAGCAAGGGTGCGCGCAGCGAATCCCGCGCCACCTCGGCCGCCAGGAACAGCGATGCGCCGGTGGGATCGTCACGCTCTGCGAGGAGGCGCAGCAGCAACAGCGGATCGGTGAGCCGCCGTGCCGTAGCTGTGCGCAGCACCGCCGAGTCGAGCCGCGCGAGCGTCGAATCGACGGCGCGCGGCGTGTCTGCCCGACGGACGTCGATGAGCGCCACGCGTGCGCTGGCATCACGCGCCACGATCGTGTCGCGGACCGCGAGCTCGCGCGCCGTCTGCAGGTGCAGGCGGGCGAGTGAGTCGCGACCGACGCGCTGGAGTTGCTCACCGAGCGCGTGGTGCATGGCACCGCGCGCCTGGTCGCGCACGCGCACGGCATCGTAGGCGGCCACGATGCGCGCGGCGCCGTCGAGCTCTCCCGCAGCGGCGAGTTCGCGCACGGCCACCAGCGCCTCGTCGCGATACTCCCCGACGCGGGCGCGCGCCACCACCAGCGACTCGACGCGCGTGAACACCCGTGCGCCGACCGAGGCCCCGACAAGCTCCCAGGGGAGCGCCCCGGCGTCGTCGTCGCCCAGATAGCCGGGGACGGCGGCGAAATCACCCTGCGCCAGCGCCGCACGCGCGGCCCATCGACGGGCGGCACGGGCGGTGGTCACGTCACGCAGCCCCACGAGCGAGTCGAGCCGATGGCGGGCGTCGACGAGGCGGGCCGCCCGCACGTCGCACACGGCGACCGCGAGTCGCGCCCGATCGCGATCGCCGCTGGGAGTGCCGGGCCGCGCGAGATACTCGGTGAGCCGCGGCAGTGCGGCCGTGCAACTGTTGCCGAGCGCCGCGCTCGTCCCCGCGAGATACAACGCCCGCTCGCGCCAACGCGACGCGGGATGTCGTACGAGCACGCTTTCCGCGGATTCCGCCGAGCGACGGAAGCGCACCTCGGCCTCGGACTCCTCGCCTCGCCGCAGTCGCGAGTCGCCGGCCGCGGCCTGCCGCTGCGCATTGTAAACGCCGTTGTAGTACACGCATCCCGTCACGCCCCAGACGGCAGCGAGCAGCGCCATCCTGCGCAGTGTCTGCGACGCGCGCGGTGTCATCCGCCCACCTTGCGCTCGTACTGCGCGAGATACGCCACGATCGCGTCGGCCAGGGTCGCAGCGAGGCGGTTGACCTGCTCGGTGCTGGTCATCCAGGCGGCTTCCGTGCGATTGGTGCCGAAGCCGATCTCCACGAGCACGGCGGGCATGAACGCGGTGACGAGCACGCGGAACCCCGCCTGCTTGACGCCACGATTCGGCCCCGGATGCACGCTGCGCATGCCCGCCTGGATCAACTCGGCCAGACGCGACGACTCGCGCAGGTGCTCGTTCTGCGCCATGTCGCGGATGATGAAGCCCAGGGGATCGTCCCGCGACGCATCGACGGGCGCCTCGAAGCGAATGGCTTCGTTTTCCATCGCCTCGACACGACGTTCGTCCTCGGTCTTCGCTTCGGCGAGGAAGTAGGTCTCGAAGCCCCGCGCGCCGCCGGGGTTCTTCCAGCGCGGATTGGCCGCGTTCACGTGCAGCGACACGAAGAGATCGCCGCGCGCCTGGTTGGCGATCCTGCCGCGATCGGAGAGTGCGATGAGGGTGTCAGTGGTGCGCGTCATCACGACGCGCACGCCGCGCGCCTGCAGGGCGGTGCGCAGCGCCTTGGCGGCATCCAGCGTGACGTTCTTCTCGAAGATGCGCGGCCCGGCGCCGATGGGGCCGGACATGCCGCGGTCGGGCCCCCCGTGACCCGCGTCGACGACGACGACGCGCTGACGGGTGCCGCCGTTGGCTGGCGTGGAGACACCCGCAGGTGAAACCGGCGGTGTGGCAGCCGGCAGCGTGGCGGCTGGCGAGGGCGCCGAGCGCGGCGGCGTGGCCCGCGGCGAGGCCGCCGCGCCGCGCCCTGCGGACGCCGTGCCCGCCACCGTCGTGCTGAAGCGGCGGAGTTCTCCGCGCGGTGCGTCGTAGAGGAGCCCGGAACCGAGTCGTGGCAGCAGGTCGGTGACGACCATCATGGGCACCAGCAGCGTGGCGCCCACTCGCACCACGTCCACAGGCAGCGGCACGGTGTCATTCGCGACGATCGCCAGCGCGCTCCCCGCCTCCAGGTCCACGCCCAGCGTGCCGACTTCGAAGCGCGTGCGACGCGGACGTCGCGCGTCGACCACCAGCTGTCCTCCCAAGGCCTCGGCCAGTGCATCGGCGCGCACGGCCAAGCCACCGCCCGGATGCACCGCGACCGGCACCTGCCGCACGCGATCGCCGACCTTCACGGTGAGCGGCGTCGGAACGGCGGCGGCGACCTGCAACGCGATGGAGAGCGACAGCAGCACGCTCACCGTCGTCTCACCGTGAACGCAGCACGCGCGCGATCTCGCGCTCCGCGTCGCGCTTCTTGAGATCCTCACGCTTGTCGTGCTGCTGCTTGCCCCGCACCAGCGCCAGCCGGGTCTTCACCCGCCCGCGACGGAAGTACAGGTCGAGCGGGACGAGCGTCAGCCCCTGGCGCTCCACGGAGCCGATCAGGCGCCGGATCTCGCGGCGATGCAGCAGCAACTTGCGGGTGCGCGTGGGCTCGTGGTTGAAGACGTTCCCCTGTCCATAGGCCCCAATGTGCAGGTTGAGGAGGTAGACCTCGCCCGCGTTCACGATTCCGAACGCGTCGGTGAGATTGGCCCGCCCGTCACGCAGCGCCTTGACCTCGGTGCCGGTGAGGACGATGCCCGCCTCCCAGGTGTCCAGCACTTCGTAGTCATGACGCGCGCGCTTGTTCCGCGCGATCAGCTCGGTGCCGTCCTCGTCCTGCGTCGCTTGCTTGGTGACCATACGCCTGAAACGTAATCAGAGGACGGTGCGATTCGGCGTTGACTTCCCCACCTGCGCCCGTCTATTCTTCCCGACCCTGCCCGCCCCGGAACGGTTTCCGACGGGTCCATCGCCGAAGTGGTGGAATTGGTAGACGCGCTGCGTTCAGGGCGCAGTGTCCGCAAGGACGTGCCGGTTCGAGTCCGGCCTTCGGCACTCGGTACACAAAGCGGGCTCCGGTTTCGACCGGAGCCCGCTTTGTCGTTCCTGCCGCCTGCGGGTCAGGAGCGCAACGCCGAGGGGCGGACGTCGTCCGGCAGCGACACGGCACCGAAGGTGGCGCGCAGCACTTCGTTGAGCTCGGTGCGGACGTCCATCACGTAGCGGGCGGCCCGCTGGAGGAGGGGCTCGGCCGGGGTGTCGATCCCCGCCGCCGCCAACAGCACGCGGGCCAGGCGCACCGCCGGCCCCTCGGTGATTCCTCGCACCGCCAGCGCACCCGTGTAGCTGCGCCACCGCTCGTTCCACAGGCGGGCCATGTCCGGGTCGCGCCGTGCCTCGACGCCGAGGGCGGGCGCGAGCTGGTGCGCGACATCGGCCGCCGTCTGGTCATCGAGGGCATCACGCTCGGAGACGATGAGGCCGATGGCCCGTCGCGCGAACTCGAGCTCCCGCAGCGCGACCGCGCGCGCGACGCCGGCGCCCTCGAGCCAGGCCACCTCGACCGCCGCCGGCGCGTGCAGGACCCGCGCCAGATACTGGTCGACACGACGCCGACGATCGCGTGCGGCCTGCCAGTCGCTCCAGAGGCCCATGCTCAGCCCTGCAGGATCGGAAGGCCGCCGGGCACGTCGTCGCTGCGCTCGAGGGCGGGCAGCCCCACGCGACCGCGGACCGCCGCTTCATCGGCCAGCAGGTCGCTCAGCTTGACCCCTTCGAGCACCTCGTCGATGCGCTGCTGGAGCAGCATCCACACGGGACGGATGCTGCAGTTCTCCGCCTCGGCGCACCGCGCGGCGTCGACCGGGTGCGACACGCAGTGCAGGTCGAAGGTGGTGAGCTCCGACGCCTGGATGACGTCGCGGACGGAGATGTCCTCTGCCGCGCGGGCGAGCATATAGCCGCCCCGCGCCCCGCGTGTGCTGCTCACGATGCCGGCGCGACGCATGCGCAACAGGATCTGCTCGACGTAGTCGCCCGGCAGCCGCTCGCGCCCGGCCACGTCGCGACCGGTGACCGGGCCACTGCCCGCCCGCCGCGCCAGATGCAGGGCGCAAATGAGCCCGTACTCCGCCCAGGTCGTGATCCGCATGTGTCGAGTCTAGGGCTCCTGTCCGTCGGAGACAAGCACGCCGGGGACCCCGATCTCCGTCATCCGGCGGAGGTCGAGCACGGCGTCGACCTCCCCGGGTGGCACGACGCCGTCCCGGCGCACGAGGTCGCGGATGAGCACCCCCTCCGCCACCGAGCGCTTGGCGAGCTCCGCAGCGGCGGCGTAGCCGATGCGCGGCATGATCGCGGTCGCCAGCGCGGCGGACCGCTCGACCCAGTAGGCACACATCGCCGCGTTGGCCTCGATCCCCCGCACGCAGCGAGTGTCGAGTGTGCACGTCGCATTGGTGAGGAGCTGCATGGCGAGCAGCACGTTGTGGGCGATGACGGGCATCATCACGTTCAGTTCGAGCTGACCGTGCTCGGCCGCAATGGCAACGGTCGTGTCGCACCCGATCACCTGGAAGCACACCTGGTTGACCATCTCCGGGATCGACGGATTGATCTTCCCCGGCATGATGCTCGACCCGGGCTGGACCGCGGGCAGCACGATTTCGTCGAGCCCGGTGCGCGGGCCCGAGACCATGAGCCGCAGGTCGCTGACGATCTTCGACAGGTCGAGCGCAAGGCCGCGCAACGCCGCGCTGAACGCCGCCGCGTCCCCCATGCTCTGCATGAGCTGGATGCGGTCGGCACCCACGCGCAGGTCGGCGATGCCGCTCACCTCGCGCAGGGCGTCGACCATCAGCGCAGGGTACGACGCCTCGACGGTCACACCGGTACCAACGGCCGAGCCGCCGATGCCGAGATCCTTGAGGTACTCCGCCGCATCGACCAGGCGCCGGCGGCATCGGGTGAGCGTACCGGCGTAGGCGGTGAACTCCTGCCCCAGCCGGATCGGCATGGCGTCCTGCAGGTGTGTGCGCCCCGCCTTCACGATGCCGTCGAACGCCCGCCCCTTGTCGGCGAGGCCGTCGATCAGGCCATCGACGGCAGCGAGCAGCGCGGGCAGTTCACCCAGCACCGCGAGGCGGATATTGGTCGGGATCGTGTCGTTGGTGCTCTGCGCCATGTTCACATGATCGTTCGGATGCACGGGCGTGTAGCTGCCGCGGGTTCCGCCGAGGAGCTCGTTGGCGCGATTGGCGAGCACCTCGTTGACGTTCATGTTGTGCGACGTGCCTGCACCGGCCTGGTACGGATCGACGACGAACTGCTCGCGATGCAGCCCCGCGAGGACCTCATCGGCGGCCGCGATGATCGCGTCGGCCCGTCGTGCGTCGAGCCGTCCGGTGGTGCGATGGGTGACCGCCGCCGCCCGCTTGATCCAGACCTGCGCGATGACGAACGGCGTGAGCGGCCGAAGCCCACTGATGGGGAAGTTCATCAGCGCCCGCGCCGTCTGCACGCCGTACAGGGCGTCGGCGGGCACGGGCAACTCGCCCAGCGGATCGCGCTCAAGGCGCGTGTGCGGCGTGTTCGGCATGCCAGTCACCAGCGGCGCAGGCACGCGATCAGGCGCGTGTGCGGCGCGTCAGGGGAAGACCACGACCGTGTCGACCGACGTGGCCACATGCAGCGTGGTCGCGAGGTTGGGCTGCAGGAAGTTGGTGCGCCACCGCGTGAGGCGCAGCGAGCGCAGCGCATTGGGGCTCCCGAGGAACGCCGTCATCGCTGCGGCCGGCACTTCGAAGGTGCCATCATCCCGCACGGCACAGTACACCTGTTCGTTCGGATAGGTGCTGGTGGCGGGGAAGGCGTACCGGAGCGCCACGATCACTGCGGACGTGGTGTCGTTGGTGGCGTTCCACGTCACCGTCATCGGCTGTCCGGCGGCAGGAACCGTGATCGCGCCCGGGACGATCGGCTCGGCGAGACGCACTGCGATGGACGTCGACGGGAACCCGCTGCCGCCCGGGATCGTCACCACGGCGTTGTCCCCCGGCCGGTACGTGAGCGAGGAGGTGGTCGCAAGCTCGTAGCGCGCGAACGCATCGGCGAAGGCGAGCGGCAGGGTGGCGCCCGCGCTCGTCACCGTCACGTTGCCGACGTTCTTCTGCCCGCGAACGACCGACGTGGCGGTGTCGATGGCTGCGATGAGGCACTGATCGCTCTGCTGCCGCGCGCTGTTGGGGACCGAGAGATTCCCCGACTCGAAGAAGATGGCCGTGGCAGTCGCACGCGCCTGCGCGGTGCCCTGACTCCGTCCGCTGATGCTGATCGAGCCGTACTGCGACAGGGCCACGGCTTCGGTGAGCGAGCCGCACGCCGAGAGCAGGAACGCGCCGACGAGCGCGACGGCGCGGGAGGGGGTGATGCGGGATGAAGGGCGCATGGGCGGGAGGGGGCTCGCGGTGACGACGCGCGGGAGCGTCACGCCCCGATCGGGCGCGCGCTCCCCCGCAAGAAGGGGTTCACGGTCAGCTCGCGACCGATCGTGGTGGTAACACCGTGTCCGGGCAATACCCGAGCCTCGGGGTCGTACGTCGCCAGACGTTCCAACGACTGCTGCATCGCCGTGGGATCGCAGAGCGGCAGGTCGGTGCGACCGATCGACCCGGCGAAGAGCACGTCGCCCGAGACGCAGAGCCCGTTCCCCAGGAACGCGACGTGTCCCGGCGCGTGTCCCGGGAGATGCCACACGGTGAACTCGGCCCCGCCCACGGAGACCGTGTCGCCCTCGGCGAGGGGCCGGGTCCCGGCCGGCGGCGTCTCCACCTGCAGCCCCCACCGGGCCGCCGTCGAGGACGCGTTGGCGTAGAAGAAGGCGTCGAGGGGGTGCAGGTACACCGGCACCGCGTGCGCCCGCAGCACGCCCGCGACCCCGCCGATGTGATCGAAGTGGGCGTGGGTGAGCCAGATGGCGGTGAGGGTGCACCCCGACGCGGACACGGCGTCGACCAATCGCTCCGCTTCGTCCCCCGGATCGACCAGCACCGCCTCGCGCCGCGCCTCATCGGCCAGGAGCCAGCAGTTCTCCTCGAGTGGGCCGACGGTGAGTTGGCGGACCGTGAGGTGCGGCACGACGGGCGGCATGAGTGCGGGCCTCAGGCGGTTGCGGTGCCGATCGTGGTCTCCGCGGTCTCGAGCACGGGCGACTCCCCGATGCCGTGATGCGCGAGCCAGCGTTCGGCCTCGAGCGCGGCCATGCACCCGGTGCCCGCCGACGTGATGGCCTGCCGGTAGTAGTCGTCGATCACGTCGCCGGCCGCGAAGACGCCATCGACGTTCGTCGCCGTGCGCCACGGGGCCACCGTGATGTAGCCGTGCTCGGTGGTGGTGAGTTGCCCCTGCAGGAACCTGGTGTTGGGCGTGTGGCCGATGGCCACGAAGAGACCGCCCACCTCGAGCACCTCCGACGCGCCGGTGGTCGTGTCCGCAATGCGCACGCCGGTGATGAAGTCGTCGCCAAGCACTTCGGTGACCTGGCTGTTCCAGCGCACGGTGACCTTGGGGTGCGAGAGTACGCGATTGGCCATGACCTTGGACGCGCGGAAGCTGTCGCGCCGATGGATGATGACCACTTCGCTCGCGAACTTCGTGAGATACATCGCCTCTTCCATCGCGGTATCACCACCGCCGACGACGGCGAGACGGCGATTGCGGAAGAAGGGCATTGCCCCGTCGCACACGGCGCAGGCCGAGACGCCCCCGCCCTGCTTGGCGAGCCGCAGTTCACTGTCGAGTCCGATCCACTTGGCCGCCGCGCCGGTGGCCACGATGACGGTGTGCGCCGTCACAGCGGGCGAGTAGTTGGGGCGAATGACGAATGGCCGCTGCGAGAAATCCACCGACTGCACCAGCTCCGAGACGACGCGCGCGCCATGATGCACGGCCTGCGCCTTCATGCGCTCCATGAGCGCGGGGCCACTGATGGCCTCGGGGAAACCGGGAAAGTTCTCGATGTCGGTGGTGAGCATGAGCTGGCCACCTGGCAGCTCGGTTCCGACCGGCTCGCCTTCGAAGACGAGCGGCGAGAGGTTGGCGCGCGCGGCATAGGTCGCTGCCGTCCACGCCGCGGGGCCGGAGCCGATGATGACGACGTTCTCGGGGCGCGAATCGGACATGACGCGAAGACGATGAGAGTGTCAGTCGATGGCCAGGACGCCGAGCGCGCCGTGGCAGTGCGACACCGTGCCGACGAGCACGCGGGCGGACGCGCCCTCGGCCCATGCAGCGACACGCGACTCGGCGGCGGCGATGGGCGCCGCATCGATCATGCCGACCCCGTGCGTGCGGTGGATGCAGGGAAAGATAACGGCGCGTCCCAGTGTCGGTTCCCGCTCGGCGAAGGTGGTCATCGCCGCCGGCATGCTCCAGTCCCGGACGTCCCGCGTGGCCGGGCAGCGCGCCGGCTCGATGCAGTTCACGGGGCAGGTCCAGGTGGCAAAGCTCACGTAATGCCGTCCGTCGGGTGCGGCCCGCTCCCAGGGCGTCGGGGGCGTCGTGTCCAACGGCTCCACGCGCACCGCGCGGTGTGGCCAGCGCGTGACCAGCCGCGACAACAGCCAGTCGAGGCAGAGATGCGGCATGAGCGGCGACGGCACCATCGCGTCGCGCGCGAGGGCGTCCGGGCCGGTGCCCAGCCAGGTGGCGCAGTAGTCGGCCCACGTGGTGCGCTCGACCCGCAATGGCAGCGTGGCATAGTCGCCCGCCGCGGCGCGCGCCGCGACGCGACAGGCCGGATTGCGGTCGACCACCACCACCTCGTCTGCCACGAGCCGCCCCTTGGCCGCGGCGCGGTCGAGCTGCTGCGTGTACCAGCTGCCGTAGCAGCCGCCGCCGATGACGACGATGCGACGGAAGCGCAGCGTCTCGCGCTCGTCAGGCTGCGGCGCGTGATCAGGCATGGTCGCGGCCGCGCGGCGTGTGCAGCCTGCGTCCCGGCCGACGGCGTTCAGCGGCGCAGGTGCCGCCCACCATCGACGCGCAGCACCGACCCCGTGACATACTCGGCTTCGACGAGATAGTGAATCGCCTGCACGACATCCGCGGGGACACCGCTGCGCGCGAGCGGCACATCACGGAGGAACGCGGCGATGGTGGACTCGGGGAGATGATCGGGGGCAAGCACGAGGCCGGGCGCCACCGCACAGACACGCACGTCGGGCGCGAGCACGGCCGCCATGGTCGCCACGAGCTGTGGGATGGCGGCCTTCGTGACCTGGTGCGGAATGAGATGCGGAAAGCCCGTCTCCTCGGCGAGGTGATCGGCCATCTGGATGATCACCCCGCCCTTCCCCATCACCTTGCCGGCGGCCTGCATGAGGAAGAAGGGCGCACGCAGGTTGATGGCCTCGGTGCGATCCCAGTCGTCCGCCGTGACGTCGTTGACGGCGCGCGCCTGCATGAGCGACGCGCTGCTCACCACCACATCGAGCGCGCCGAACGTGTCGATGGCGGCGCGCACGATGCTCGCCGGCGCGCTGGCGTCCTCGAGATCGGCGGCGAACGGCGTGACCGTCACGTTGTAGAGGCGCGCCAGGTCTGCCGCGAGCCGCGTGGCCTCCTCTTCGCTCCGGCCGTAGTGCAGCAGCACGTCGTAGCCGCGCGCGGCAAAGCTGCGCGTGATCTCGGCGCCCAGGCGGCGTGCGCCGCCCGTGATGAGCGCGACGCGGCGGGGCGATGCGGAGACGGGCGTCATGGGACCTCCGAGAAATCGCGTGAGTTCACGAGTGCGACGTCGACGCCGCGGACGCGGCGGTCGCGAGGCGCGCGTCCTGCGCATCGAGCCAGACCTTCGGGACGAGCTGGCCGCCAAGGCGCCGGTGTCCGTCGGTATTGCCGTGCCAGTCGGAGCCGCCGCTCAACAGGAGCCCCACCTGCGCCGCGTTGCCGACCAGTCGCTCCACGAGATACGGCGGATGGCTCGGGTGCAAGACCTCGACCCCGTCGAGGCCCGCGGCATGCAGGCGCGTCAGTCGCGCGACAGTCGCGAGATCGCCCGGATGCGCCCAGATGGCGAGCCCGCCGGCGTCGTGCACGAGCCGAATGGCATCGGCCACCTCGAATCGGTCCTTGGGCGCGTAGGCCGGCCGGCCGAATCCCAGCCACACGTCGAAGGCGTCACGGAACTCGGCCACCCAGCCTCCCGCCACCATCGCCCGCGCGATGTGCGGGCGTCCGACGGCGCCATCGCCCGCTTCGCGGAGCACGGCGTCCATCGTGACCGGCACGCCGCGCGCATTCAGGATGTCGACGATGCGCTGCGCGCGCGTGATGCGTGCGTCCCGCAACGCGGCGAGCGCACTGCGCATGGTCTCCGGGCGCGCGAGGTGCAGGCCCAGCAGGTGCAGCTCCTCGCCCTCGAACCAGGTGCTCAGCTCGACACCGCACACGATGCGCACCCCGAGGCGCGCGCCCGCCTCCTCCGCCTCGGCCACGCCGTCGATCGTGTCGTGATCGGTGATGGCGATGGCGTGCAGGTCGGCCGCATGCGCCGCCTCGACCACCACCGCCGGTGCAAGGGCGCCGTCGGACGCCGTGGTGTGGACCTGGAGGTCGACGAAGCGTGGCGCGTTCGCGTCGGTCACGCGCGATAGCCGGCTTCGGGCGACCGCTCGCCCGTCTGCGCCAGCCGGAACAGTCGCGTCAGTTGCGCGTCGTCGAGCGTCGCAAGCGCCTGCTCACGGCTGCGCACCCCCATGGGGCTGTACCGCGTGACGCGCACCTCGCGCTCGGCGTCGGCGCCCGCCACGAAGATGAGGCCGAATTCGTCGCCGACGTACTGCGTGAGGAATCCGGACGGATACACCTGCCACTCGCGTCCGTCGATCATGAGGCGTCGTGCGGGCATGTCAGGCTCCCGGCAGCGCGCGCCAGTGATCGGCGTCGATGTCCTGTCCAACCAGCATGCGCAGCACGTCGGCGCTGGCGGCCTCGGTGAACTCGAGGACGCGTGCCTCGTCCGCGGCGTGCTCGAACACCCAGAAGTGCGCCTGCGCCGCCGCCGCCTGCGCACGCCGCGCGTCGAGCCCCGCGCGATACGCGGGGCGTTCCTCGGCGCTGACCCGCCGTTCCTGCATGTGCAGCACGCGAGCCATCACGCGCCGCCTTCGGGCACCGTCTCGAGCGCGCGGCGCAGGTCGCTCATGAAGCGATCCGCGTCGGCCCCGTCGACCACCTTGTGATCGAACGAGAGCGCGAAGTACGCGCAGGTGCGGATCGCGATCGTGTCCTCGCCATCCGGACCCGTCACCACCTTCGGTCGCTTCTCGATGGCGCCGAGGCACAGGATGCCGGTCGTCCCGACGGGAATGATCGGCGTGCCGTACAGCGAGCCGAAGACGCCGGGGTTGGTGACCGTGAACGTCGCATCCTGCAGGTCCGCAGGGCCGAGCTTCTTGCCACGTGCACGCGACGCGAGGTCGTTGGCGCCGCGCGTGAGCCCCGTGAGCGAGAGCTCGTCGGCGCGCTTGAGCACCGGGACAATGAGTCCGGTGGGTTCGAGCGCCACGGCGATGCCGAGGTTGATCTGCTTGCGATAGATGACGTCGGTGCCCGCCACGGCGGCGTTGAGCACCGGGTGCCGCTGCAGCTGCTGACACACCGCCTGCAGGATGAACGGCAGGTAGGTGAGCTTCTGCCCGCTCTGCGCCTCGAAGTCCTTGCGCATCGCGTTGCGGATGCGCGACAGCCGCGTGAGATCGACTTCCCACACGGTGGTGACGTGCGCGGCGACACGACGGGCGAGGCTCATGTGCTCGCTCGTCGCCTTGCGCATCTTGCTCATCGGCTCGATCACGTCACCCGGCCATGCGGTGGGCATGGGGGCGTGCGCATCGACGCCGGCCGGCGCGTGCATCGACGCGGCCGGGCGCGTCGGCTTTGCGGCGAGGAACGCCTCGAGATCCTTGCGGGTCACGCGCCCCGCGATGCCCGTCCCCGACAGCGCGCCGATCTCGACGCCATGTTCGGCAGCCATCTTGCGCACGAGCGGCGACGACTTGGTCCGCAGGCGCTCCTCGAGAGACGCGGAGGACGCGGAGTGCACTGGCGTCGACTTCTCCGCGGCGGCGGCGGAGGGCGTCGGCGCGGGAGCGGCGGGTGCGGTCGCACCCGGTGCCGTCGCGGCAGGCGCAGCGGCAGGCGCCGACGGGGTGGCAGCAGGGGCGGCGGCAGCGGCGGCCGCGTCGGTCTCCAGGCGCGCCACGACGGTGTTGACGCCCACCGTCTGCCCCTCTCCGACGAGAATCTCCACCAACACACCGGCGTTCGGCGACGGGATCTCGGCGTCCACCTTGTCCGTGGAGATCTCGAAGATCGGCTCGTCGCGCTTCACGCTGTCGCCGACCTTCTTGAGCCAGCGGGACACAGTGCCTTCCGCGATGGATTCTCCCATCTGCGGCATGATCACGTCGATACGGGCCACTCGCTCATCCTCGGTCGGTGAATGCGGCGTCGGCGGCGCGATCTGCGCGACGCAAACGCCACAACGCTAGAACTGGTAGGGTAACGGCACCGATCGCCGCCCCCCACCCCGCGAACACCCACCATTCACAGGCAGGCAGACCAGGGGCGGGCGTGCAGCGGGCGAAGAAACCGGCGACCTTGCCGACGGCGACGCCGGCCATGGCGCCGCTCACCGCGCCGATGAAGAACGTAAAGCATCCCACGCCGATATTCCGCCCCACCCGGTCCTCCGGGAGGGGCGTCGCGCCGGGTACCGGAGGCGGAACCATCAGTAGCCGGCCTCGATGCGGTGCCGGGGGTCCGCTGCGCGGTGCAAGCCGTTGAAAAAGCGCTTGACCTGCTTGTCGAGACGGCTCTCACCGACCTGATCGGTGAATGCCTCGACCAGGGTGTAGTGGCCGCCCTCCATGCGCACGGTGACGCGCAGGGTGCCGAGCGATCCCGCAAAGGCGCGCAGACGCGCCTCGGCGCCCCCGGGAGTCAGTCCGAGGGCGCCGAAGTGTCGATCGGCTGCCTCGAGCACCTGGTCCGGCGTGAGCGAGGTCCGATGGAAATGCTGCATGTGAGACGGGGTTACGGAGTCTTGCGCTTGCCGCTGTCGGGCGGCGCGACGGTCGGCGCTGCCCCCGGCGACACCGCGGGGCGCGACGATTGCGGCACGCTGAAGTCACCCGGTTCATCGGCCGACAGGATGTCCTGCGTCCAATCCTGCGTCTTCTGCAACGGCTGCAACGAGTCGCGGCGGAACTGGATGGCCATGGCCCACATGCCGGCCGTCACGAACATCAGGTGACTGCGGTACGTGCCAAGCTCGCCGGTCTCCTCGAGACCGTTCGCGACCGTCTTCATGTCGCGATTGGTCGCGAAGATGCGGCCCTGCCCGGCCTGAATGGGGGTGCCGGTCTTCGCATCGTGCACCGTCACCCGCCAGTAGATGGGTTCCAGCGCGCGCGTCGGCTTGGTCTCCGGAGACACCCGGATGGTGAAGTCCTCCGTGCGAAGCCGGAGTTCGTTCTTCGGCGGCGTCCCTGCATCGCAGCCGGCCAGGAGGCCGACTGCGCAGGTGATCGCCGCGCCGAGCCGACGCGTGCGCGTGAGCATCACTGATAGTATTCCAGCCCGAGGTGAGTGATCTGCTCCTCACCCATGAGGTGACGGAGCGTGTTCTTCAACTTCGTCTGCTGGATGAAAAGGTCGTGCTCCGGCTGCAGTCCCGCAGCAACCGTCGGCGACTTGTAATAGAAGCTTAACCATTCCTGAATCCCCTTCATCCCGGCGCGCTGCGCGAAGTCCGAGAACAGCGCGAGGTCGAGGACGAGCGGGGCCGCGAGGATGGAGTCGCGGCACAGGAAGTTGACCTTGATCTGCATCGGGTAGCCGAGCCACCCCTTGATGTCGATGTTGTCCCAACCTTCCTTGTTGTCGCCGCGCGGCGGGTAGTAGTTGATGCGCACGACGTGCGAGAAGTCCTTGTACAGCTCGGGGTACTTCTCGGGCTGCAGGATGGTGTGCAGCACGCTGAGCTTCGACTCCTCCTTCGTCTTGAACGACGCGGGATCGTCGAGCACCTCGCCATCGCGGTTGCCGAGGATGTTGGTGGAGTACCAGCCCTCGAGGCCGAGCATGCGCGCCTTCATGCCCGGCGCGATGACGGTCTTCATCCAGGTCTGGCCGGTCTTGAAGTCCTTGCCGGAGATCGCCACGCCCTTCCGGTTGGCGAGGTCGACCAGTGCCGGGAAGTCGGCCGAGAGGTTCGGCGCGCCGTTGCAGTAGGCGACACCTTCCATGATGGCGGCGTAGGCGTACAGCATCGACGGGGCGATGGCCTCGTCATTGGCGTCCATCGCGGCTTCGAACGCCTCGATCGTCTGGTGCTGCGGGCCGGCCTTGATGAAGATCTCCGTCGAGCCGCACCACACCATCGCGCCGCGCGTCGCCCCGCTGTCCGCCATCACCTTGCGGATGTCGGCGCGGATCTGCTCCGCGAGGTCGCGCTTGGTCTTGCCGGACTTGACGTTCGTCGCGCCGGTGATGCGCGTGACGTACTTGTTCTCGAAGACCGCCGGCATGGGCTTGATGGCCTTGAGGAAGTCGGCGATGGGCTCGATGTCGTCCTTGACCAGCACGCCGGCCTTGGTGGCCGCCGTGTAGGCGTCATCCGGGATCGGGTCCCAGGCGCCGAAGACGATGTCGTCGAGCGACGCGAGCGGCACGAAGTCCCGGATGAGCGGGCTGCGGTTGTCGGTGCGCTTGCCGAGGCGGATGGTCGCCATCTGCGTGAGCGAACCGATGGGCACCGACAGGCCGCGGCGCACACGCTCGACGCCCGCGATGAAGGTGGTCGCCACCGCGCCGAGGCCCGGCGTGAAGATCGCGAGCTTGCCCGTCGCAGGGGCGATGGACGCGGGGGTGCCGCGGGTCGAGTCGGACACTGCGTTTAGTCTCCCGAGGTAGTTGAAGGCGGCGCCGCGGTCGTGATGCGGTGCACGTAGGCCATGCGCTGGAAGAAGGTGATCCAGGCGGTGACCGCCAGCAGCGACACGATGCCGGCCAGAATCCAGCCGTGCAGCGCGAGGCCGAAGAACGCCTGCGGCGCCGACAGCAGCGTGATGCGCTCCGGCCGCTGCAGCATGCCCACGCGCGCCGAGAAGCCCAGCCCCTCGGCGCGCGCGTTGGTGTACGACGTCAGAAACGTCGCAATGAGCCCGAGCACGGAGACGACGACCATGTCATGGCGTCCGTGGACCGGATGCGTGGCGTAGAACACCACCAGGCCGCCGAGCAGGAAGCCATCGGCGACACGATCGAGGGTCGAGTCGTAGAAGGCGCCGAACGTCGAGGTGGTCCCCGTGCGTCGCGCGACGGTGCCGTCGAGGACATCGAACAGCGCCGTCAAGCCGAGGAACCAGCCCCCGGTGCGGATATGCCCCGTCGCGAAGATCGCCCCCGCGATGCAGGTGCAGCACGTGCCGATCGTGGTGATCGTGTTCGGGCGCACCCGCCGGGCCACGAGCCAGTCTGCCACGGGGGCGATGACGGCGAGGTACCCGCGCTGGATGGCGCTCCAGAGTGCTTGCATCAGGACGGCGTGGACGGGAAGCGGACGCGACTGGTCACGAGCCCGGGAAAGCTAGGCCCCGCCGGGGATCAACGGTAGAGATGGTACCGGCGAACGTCCTTTTCGAAGGCGATCACGTTCGGCAGCACGCGATCGAGCACGGCGTCGGGGTCGGCGCCGCCCTGCAGCGCCTCGCGCACCCGGGTGCTCCCCATGCGCTGGTCGAAGCCCGCCGGCGTGAGACGCAGCGAGTCACGATGCACGCGCGTGAGAGCCCAGAGCAGCGCGGCACCGATGCGGGCGGGCTGCACACGCTCCCGGTCGAGGAGCTCGAGGCGAATGCCCGGGATCGCCTTGCCCGCGTACTTGCCATCGCCGGGATTCTGCGGGGTGAACCGGTCGACCTTGAACTTCACCCCGGTCAACGAGAGATCCTCGAGGAGCCGCACGAGCGAATCGGCACGGAACCAGGGTGCCCCGATGCGCTGGAAGGGCTCGCCAGTCCCCCGCCCCACGGAGACGTTGCTGGACTCGAACGGCACGAGCGCAGGATAGAAGATGGCGCTCGTGAGGTTGGGCATGTTGGGCGATGGCTTCACCCAGGGCAGCTCGGTATCGTCGAACCACATCGTCCGGCGCCAATTGCGCATCGGCACGACCGTGAGTCGGGTGTTCATCTTGAACTGGCCGACGAACAGGCGGGCGAGTTCTCCCATCGTGAGCCCGTGGCGCAGCGGCATCGGGTACAGCGCGAAGCCATTCATGGTACCCGTGGCGGTCGGGTACGCCGGATTGGCCAGGGCCGAGTCGAGCAGCGGGCCCTCCGTGTAGGCGCCGGAGAGCGGATTCGGCCGGTCGAGGACCACGACGGGGATCCCCCGTCGCTCCCCGGCCTGCATGGCGTACAGCACCACACCCACATACGTCCATGTGCGGGTGCCGATGTCCTGGAGATCCACCACCAGCACGTCGACATCGCGCAAGAGGCTGTCGGGGGGCGCCATCGTGCGGCGCTGATAGAGGGAGTAGATCGGAAGCGCGGTCTTGGCGTCGGTCTCGTCGGCGAGATCCTCCCGGTCGGCGCTGCCCGTGGCGCCATGCTCGGGGGCGAACAGCTTGACGAGTCGCACGCCAGCCTGCTGCGCCCGCGGATCGGCGAAGAGCAGGTCGATGCTGCGGCGCCCCTTCTCGTCGACACCGGTGTGGTTGGTGACCAGCGCGACGCGCTTGCCGGCCACGAGCTTGATGCTATCGTCCAGCAGCACGGTGATGCCCGGTCGCACCTTGCGGTCACGGAGCCGCGCGACCGACATCATCGGACCGTCGTCGTCACCGGGTGGGGGTGCGGCCGGACGACGCGGCCCGCACGCGGCGGCGGCCAGCACGAGCAGGGCGGCGCGGGCCCAGCGCGCCGCACGGCGTGGCGCCGCGGCGGCAGCCGGACCGCTCGCGGTGCCTGTTCGAGGTGGCTGCATCGAATCCTGCGCTCTGGTAGCCGTCACGCGTGATCTCTCCCTAGGTTTCCGGCGCGTCCGCGCCCTCACCGCCAACACATGAACCGCCCGGTTCCCCATATCGCGCCGCCTGGCGCTTCGACATGAACGCACCCCGCCGCGTCTTTCTCAAGGCGCCCGCACGCGCCGTGACGGTCGCCCTCCTGCTCCTCGGCGTCGGCTGCGCGCCCCGTGCGGCGATCCGCCCCGTCGCCCCCGTGCCGGCCAACGCCCGCGCAGCGGTCCTCGACAGCGTGCGCGCGGTCCTGGCGCGGGCCGTTGCCGACAGTGCGTTCCCCGGGGCCTACGCGGTCGTCGGGACCGCTGACGGCGTGCTGGCCGAGTATGGCGTGGGCCAGCTGGATGCCGCCGATCGCACCCGTCCCAGCGCCCGCACGGTCTGGGATCTCGCGTCGCTGACCAAGGTGGTTGGGACCACCAGTGCCATGCTGCAGCTCGTCGGGAGTGGGCGCGTGGCGCTCGATACGCCGGTCGTGCGGTACCTCCCCGACTGGCGCGCCCGCGGCGCCGATCGCGTGACCGTGCGTCAGTTGCTGGCGCACGCGTCGGGGCTGCCGGCGTGGCGCGCCCTGTACAAGGAGAGCGACACGAAGCCCGAGGCACTCGCGCAACTGTTCGCAACTCCTCCAGACACCGCGCCGGGCATCCGGTTCCTCTATAGCGATCTGGGCTTCATCCTGTTGGGCCAGCTCGTCGAGCGCGTGTCCGGCGAGCCCCTCGATCGCTATGTGGTGCAGCACGTCTTCGCGCCGCTCGGCATGCGCGACACCCGCTACCTGCCGCCCGCGAACTGGCGGGCCCGCGTTGCGCCGACGGAGATCGATTCCTGGCGCCAGCGCCACCTGCGCGGCGAGGTGCACGACGAGAACGCCTCGCGGCTCGAGGGCGTGAGCGGCCACGCCGGGCTCTTCTCCACCGCGCAGGACCTGTCGCGCTTCGCGCGGGCCTACCTCAACGGCGGTGTGCTGGACGGCACGCGCGTATTCGATTCCGCCACGGTGGCCACGTTCACCCGGGTGCAGGATCCCGCGGTGTCGAAGCGCGCGCTTGGCTGGGAGACGCCGACCGGGCGGAACTCTGCCGGCACGCGCCTCTCCCCGGTGGCGTTCGGGCACACCGGCTTCACCGGCACGTCGCTCTGGATGGACCCCCAGCGCGGCGTCTTCGTCCTGCTGCTCACCAACCGCGTGAATCCGACCCGCAACAACACCAAGGTGGGGGGCGTCCGCACGGCGCTGGCCGACGCGGTGGTGGGCGCCGTCGAACGGGCGGGTGGCCTTCCCGCGGCGGGTGCCGCCGGGGGGCGCGCGCGGTGACGGGCGCGGCTCCACGGCCGCGGGGGGCGCAGCTCCTACTGCCCGCCCCGACGCCCGAGGAGCCCTGTGTGCTGTATTGCAAGGGGAGCGATCCGCTCGCTATTTTTCTCGCAGCAGGACAGGACACGGGTCGCGTAGCCGCTCGCGAGGGCGACGGCTGGCGGGCCGGTCCGTCTATCAGGCCGGGCAACGCCTCGGTCGACCTGGAGGACAGCGATGAGCACGATGCAGCAGCCGGATGTGATGGTGATCCTGACGCCTGTGGCCGCGGGCGAAGTGCGGAAGTTCATGGACGCCGAGGGCGTCACCCCGGACCAGGGCGGCCTGCGGGTGTCGGTGATGCCCGGCGGGTGCAGCGGCTTCAAGTACGGCCTCGTCATCGAGGACAAGAACGCCGAGGACGACCTCACCCTCGAGGTGGAAGGGATCAAGATCTTCGTCGATCCCTTCTCGGCGCAGTACCTGAGCGGCACGACGATCGACTACGTCTCGTCGATGCAGGGCTCGGGCTTCACGTTCAAGAACCCGAACAGCACCGGCGGCTGCGGCTGCGGCAGCTCGTTCTCGGCGTAACCGTCCTGCGCGTCCGGGTCGCTCGGCGACCCGGCGTGCCGGATGTCGCAGGTCCCCACCTTCACACCTCCCCAGTCAATGGCCACGGTCACTCCGGCGGCCACTGATGCCATCCAGGCCCGTCCGCTCGGCGCGAGCGGCGGGCCTGTGCGCGTCAGTCGGTCGCCGTTCGCTCACCCCGGCGTCACGGGCACTGCCCGCGAGCGCATCCCCACCGTCATCATCGACGAACACGAGGCGATGGCGCGCGTCGTGGCGGGGCGCATCGCCACCCTCATCCGCACGGCGGCCAGCGAGGGACGCACCGTCGTCCTCGGGCTCGCCACCGGCTCGACGCCGATCGGCGTGTATCGCGAGCTCATTCGCCTGCATCGCGAGGAGGGGCTGAGCTTCCGTCGGGTGGTGACGTTCAACCTGGACGAGTACTACCCGATGCTGCCGGACAGCATCCACTCGTACCATCGGTTCATGTGGGAGAACCTGTTCTCGCACGTGGACATCGATCCGGCGAACGTGCACATCCCCGACGGCGCGCTGGCGCGGGCGGATGTCGACGCGGCATGTGCGGCGTACGAGGCCGCGATCGAGGCGGCCGGAGGCATCGACTTCCAGCTGCTCGGCATCGGCAAGACGGGCCACATCGGCTTCAACGAGCCCGGCTCGGGGGAGACGAGCCGCACGCGCCTCGTGCACCTCGACACGATCACGCGTCGCGACGCGGCCGCCGACTTCTTCGGCGAGGAGAACGTCCCGCGTGAAGCGATCACGATGGGCATCGCGACCATCATGGGCGCGCGTGAGATCGCGATCCTCGCGACCGGCGAGCACAAGAGCGCCATCGTGCGCCGCTCGGTCGAGGGCGAGATCGACCGCGCCGTCGCCGCGACGTTCCTCCAGCGCCATCCCAACACGACGTTCTATGTCGACGAGGCGGCCGCGGTCGACCTCACGCGCGTGGCCACGCCGTGGCTCATCGACGAAGTGGTGTGGGAAGAGTCGCTGGCCGTGCGCGCGGTGACGTGGCTCGCGGGCAAGGTGGGCAAGGCGATCCTCAAGCTCACGCAGCACGACTATGCCGAGCATTCGCTCAACTCGCTGGTGCTGCAGCACGGCTCGCCCGGCGCCGTGAACGGCCTGGTGTTCAACATCCTGGGCGCGAAGATCCGCGGGAAGAGCAAGTTGCCACGTGGGCTCCGCACCATCTGCTTCTCGCCGCACCCCGACGACGACGTGATCTCGATGGGCGGCATTCTCCGCAAGTTCGTGGAGAACGGCAACGACATGACCGTCGCGTACATGACGAGCGGCAACATCGCGGTGTTCGACCACGATGTGCGGCGATACATGGACTTCCTCGAGCGACTCGACAGCGAGCGCCTGCACGGCGGCGAGACATCGTCGCAGTCGGTGCGCACGCTGGCCGCGACGGTGCACGACTTCCTGGCGCGCAAGCATGCCGGCGAAGTCGACATCCCCGAGGTGCAGGACATCAAGCGCATCATCCGCGAGTCGGAGGCGGTGAGCGGCATCGAGGTGATGGGACTCTCCCGCGCGAATGCGCGCTTCCTCAACCTCCCGTTCTACCAGACGGGCAAGGTGCGCAAGGACCCCATCGGCCCGGCCGACGTGGCCATTGTCGCCGACCTGCTGCGCGAGTTGCAGCCCGAGCTGATCTTCGTCGCCGGTGACCTGTCCGACCCGCACGGCACGCACCGCATGTGCAAGGAAGCCATCGACCGCGCCCTCGAGGAGGTGTATGGCGGTCAGGCGGCGGCGTCACGCCCGGAGGTGTGGCTGTATCGCGGCGCGTGGCAGGAGTGGCCGGTAACCGAGGCCACGGTGCTCGTGCCGCTCTCGCAGGAGGAGCTGACGCTCAAGATCCAGGCGATCTTCAAGCACCAGTCGCAGAAGGACTCGGCGCCGTTCCCGGGTCAGGACGAGCGGGAGTTCTGGCAGCGCGTCGAACAGCGCAACAAGACGACCGCGCGACAGCTCGACGACCTCGGCCTCGCCGAGTACTTCGCCATGGAAGCGTATGTCATCGCCTGACGCGCGCACGCGCGCCGCGTGCCCGGCGGTGTCCGCATGACCGGCCGCTTCGATCTCCTCGACCTGATGGTGCTGCTGCTGTATTTGGGCGGCACCACCGCACTGGGCATGTGGATCGGGCGCTCGCAGCGTACGGCCACGGAGTATTTCGTGGCCGAGCGGGCGATCCCGTGGTGGGCGGTGCTCTTCTCGATCGTGGCGAGCGAGACCTCCGCGCTGACGTTCATCAGCATCCCCGGGCTGGCCTACACCGGCAACTTCGGCTTCCTGCAGGTCGTCACCGGCTACATCATCGGGCGCATCGTGGTGTCGTACACGCTGCTGCCGCGCTACTTCGATGGGAACCTCGTCACGGCCTATGCGCTGCTCGAGACGCGGTTCGGGCTCGGGGCGCGACGCTTCACCAGCATCGTGTTCATGTGCACGCGGGCGCTGGCCGACGCCGTGCGCGTGTTTGCCACGGCGATTCCCGTGGCGCTCATCATTGGCCCCGCGCTGCCCGAGCAGTACGCGATGCCGGTGTCGATCCTCGTGCTGGGCCTGCTCACCGTGCTGTACACCTATCGCGGCGGCATGAAGGCCGTCGTGTGGACGGAGCTCGTGCAGGCGACGGTGTACGTGATCGGCGGCATCTCGGCCATCGTGCTCATCGGCAAGTCGATGCCGGGCGGCTGGACGCAGATCTTCGCGCAGGCCGATGCGGCGGGCAAGCTGCAGGTCCTGGACTGGTACACCGGCTTCGATCGCCCGCACACGGTGTTCGCGGGGCTGCTCGGTGGCGCCTTCCTCGCCATGGCCTCGCACGGCGCCGACCAGCTCATCGTGCAGCGCTTGCTCTCCAGCCGTTCGCTGACCGAGGCGCGACGCGCGCTCATCGGCAGCGGCTTCGTGGTGTTCATCCAGTTCACCCTGTTCCTGACGGTCGGGATCGGGCTCTGGGTGCTCTACGAGGGGCGTCCGTTCGCGGCGGCCGACCAGATCTTCCCGAAGTATATCGTCGAGCGCATGCCGCACGGGCTCATCGGCCTCATCGTGGCGGCCATCGTCGCGGCCACCATGAGCACCCACTCGGGCACCATCAATGCCCTGGCGGCAGCGACGACCCACGACATCTATCTCCCGCTCACCGGGCGCGCGCCGGATGACCCACGCACGCTCCGGGTCGGCAAGCTGTTCGCGCTCGGCTGGGGGTTGGCGCTCACGTTCGGCGCGCTGCTCTTCAAGCAGCAGGGCACGCCGGTCGTGGTCGTGGCGCTCTCCATCGCGTCGTTCACCTACGGTGGCCTGCTGGGCGGCTTCTTCCTCGGTATCTTCTGGCCGCGCGCCATCCAGCGCGACGCCATCATCGGCATGAGCGTCGGCATCGGCGCCATGGCGTTCATCGTGTTCGCGAAACAACTCACCGCTGCCTACCCTGCCCTGACGTCGACGTTGGGCGGGGTCGCCGGCATTGCCTGGCCCTGGTACGTGCTCATCGGCACCACCCTCACCGTCACCACCGGCGTGCTTGCTTCCCTGACGCACCCGGCACCGCCACCGACGTCGCGCGGAGCGACGCGATGACCGCCGGTCCGCTCGATCCGATGCCGCTGGTCGTTGGGGTTGACGGTGGCGGCAGCCGCACGCGTGTCGTGCTCGCCGATGCCACCGGCGCCGTACTGGCCAGGGTGGAAGGCGGCGCGAGCGCGCTCAAGCCCGGACAGGAACCGGTGGCGGCTGACGTCATCAAGGCACTCATCCAGGAGGCCCTCGCTGCTGCGGATCGCAGCGACACCCGCCCCGCGGTCTGCGTCGTTGGTGTCGCGGGCGCCGGTCAGGAGCGCGCCGCCCAGGCACTGTGGTCCGCGCTGGCGCAGCGCCGCGTCGCCGATGATGTGTCCGTGCAGGCTGATGCCACCATCGCCATGGACGACGCCTTCGGCGACAGCGCCGGCGTGTTGCTCATCGCCGGCACGGGGAGCGTGGCGTTCTCGCGCGCGCCTGACGGCCGACTCGAGCGCTGCGGGGGCTGGGGCCCGAACATCGGCGATGAAGGCAGCGCCGCGTGGCTGGGCCGTCGTGCCCTCAGTGTCGTCACCGCGGCGCACGACGGGCGAGAGCCGGAGACGGCGCTCACCGGCGCGCTGCTGACCGCGCTGGAGCTCGAGCACATGGACGACCTCATCCCGTGGGCGGCGGCCGCGACGCCGGGAGCGCTCGCGCAGCTCGCCCCGGTGGTCTCGCAGGTGGCCGCGACCGGCGACCTGCGGGCCAATGCCTTGCTCAGCTTCTGTGTCGAGGAGCTGTCGCTGCACGTGCGGACCCTTGCACGGCGGTGCTTCACCGACGAGCGCGCCAGCGTTCCCGTCGCCTTTGCCGGCGGCCTCCTGTCGCGCGGCTCGCTCGTGCGCAAACGTCTCGAGCAGCGACTCCGTACGGCGGTGCCCGGCGCGGTGATCCGCGCGGACGATGTCGATGCGGCACGAGGCGCCGTGCGTCGCGCACGGCGCTTACTGGGCGTCGACGCGTGAGTCCAGTGGCCGGGGCGCGTCTGCTCGTTGTCGACGACGACCCCGGCATCGTCGCAATGCTGTCGGGGATCTTCACCCGCGCCGGCTATCAGGTGAGCAGCACCACCGACCCGCGGGCGGCAGCGACCCTGTACAGCACCCACGACTCGGATGCCGTGCTGCTGGATGTGTCGATGCCCGAGCACGACGGCTTCGCCGTGCTCGATGAGATTCGCACGATCGACCCGGACGCGTGCGTGCTCATGCTCACCGGGCACGGCGACATCGAGTCGGCGGTGCGGGCCATGCGGGCAGGCGCCGAGAACTTCCTCACGAAGCCGTTCGATCGGGAGCATCTGCTCATCACGGTCGAACGCGCCCTCGAGCAGACAGAGCTCCGTCGTCGCCATCGCCTGCGCAGTGCGCAGGTGCGCGCGGACGAACAGACGGCGGAGCTGGTGCTCTCGCGCCCTGTCGCCCGGCTGCTGCAGATCCTGGCGCGCAAGCGGTCGCCGCTGCTGCTGCATGGCGAGCGTGGCACCGGGCGGCGACTCGCGGCCACCCTGCTGCATCGGCTGTCGGATCGCGCCGATCAGCCCCTGCTCCAGCTTTCCGTGAAGGACCGTCACGAGGCCGACGTGCGGCGTCTGCTCTTCGGCGGCGATGGGACGCCCGGGCTCGTGCGCCTCGCTCAGCGCGGCACGCTGGTGCTCCGCGACATCGAGGCACTCACCCCCGCCCTGCAGGACGGACTGGTGCGGGTGTTCGGCGAGCGAGACGGGAGCGAGGCCGACCGCCCGGATGGTGGGTGGAGTGCGCCGGCACGGCTCATCGCGATCTCGGCCATGTCACCGGCCCAGGCGGCCGCCAGCGGCGCGCTCACGCGCGCGTTCATCCACCTGTTCGGCGCGCTCCCCGTACAGCTTCCGCCGCTGCGCGACCGAGACCGCGACACGATCGAGGCGCTGGCGGCGCACACGGTGCGCGCCGGGTTCATCGCGAGCGGGACCGGCCCCGAGGGACTGGCACCGGACGCCCTCGACGTCCTGGTCGCGCAGCGCTGGCCCGGCAACCTCACGGAGCTCGAGGAGATCGTGTCGGCAGCGCTGGTGCACGGCGCCCACGCGGACACGCTCACGGCGGCGCACGTGCACGCGGCCCTCGGCGATGCCGCGCTACCCAACGACGCGGTGCTGGCCGCGCCCTTCGACGCGTTGCGGGACGCGCAGCGACATCCCCGGCGGGCGGCGTCGCCACGGTGACGCCCACCTCGCTGCGTACGCTCGTCGAGGTCGAGCGGGAGCACGTCGCGGCGGTCATGCACGCCGTGCGCGGCAACGTGAGCGAAGCCGCGCGGGTGCTCGGCATCACCCGCACGACCCTCTACAAGAAGCTGCGCGGACTCGACCAGCCCGACTGAGCGCGTCGCGCGCGCACGAGGCGCGCGCGACGACGTCGGCGACGCCTGCGCGGCGACGCTTACGCCGCGACCGGTGCGTCGCCGGGCGCCTTCAGCTCCCCTTCCCAACGCGCCATCACGGCGGTGGCGAGGCAGTTGCCGAGCAGGTTCACCGACGTGCGCGCCATGTCCATGATGGCGTCGACGCCGAGGATGACGGCGATACCCTCGAGCGGCAGGCCGAACTGCGCCAGGGCGCCCGAGAGAATCACGAGCGACGCGCGCGGCACTGCGGCGACGCCCTTGGACGTCAGCATGAGCGTCAGCATCATGAGCAGCTGCTGGCCAATCGGCATGTCGATGCCCGCGGCCTGCGCCACGAACACCGATGCCAGCGCCAGGTAGAGCGTGCTGCCGTCGAGGTTGAACGAGTAGCCCGTCGGGAGCACGAACGACACGATGCGGCGCGGCACCCCGAACTTCTCCATCGCCGTCATGGCCTGCGGGAACGCCGCCTCGCTCGAGGCGGTCGAGAAGGCGATGAGCCACGGCTCCTTCACGTGGCTCCAGAACGCCTTGATGGGGATGCGCATGATGAGCGCGACCGGCACGAGCACGAACAGCACGAAGACAATGAGCGACACGTACAGCGTCCCGACGAGCTTCGCGAGGCTCAGCAGCACCGAGAGGCCGCTCTTCCCCACCGTCACGCCGATGGCCGCGCCGATGCCGATGGGCGCATACGCCATGACGATGCCGACGAACTTGAACATGATGTCGCTGATGGCCTGCAGGCCGTCGAGCGCGATCTTCTTGGACGGGCCTTCCACGCGCGCCAGGGCGACGGCGAAGATGATGGCAAAGAAGACGATCTGCAGCACTTCATTGGCCGCCGCCGCCTCGAAGAAACTCTGCGGGACCGTGTGTTCGAGCACCGAGGCGAACGTGGGCGTCTTGGCCGCGAGCGCCTTGAACTCGTCGGTGCCGGCACTGGCCGCCGTCGACAGCCCGATCCCGACGCCGGGTTTCACCACGTTCACCGCGATGAGACCGATCGCGAGCGCCAGCGTGGTGACGATCTCGAAGTAGATGATCGACCGCAGCGCCAGCTTGCCGACCTTCTTCATGTCGTCGCCATGGCCGGCGATGCCGACCACCAGCGTCGAGAAGAGCAGCGGGACGATCAATGACTTGATCATCCGCAGGAAGATGTTCGCGAACGGCTTGAGGTTCGGCGCGAAGTCGGGCGCCAGCCAGCCGACGAGGATGCCGGCGACCATCGAGATGAGGATCCACTGCGAGAAGCCGATGCCGAGGAAGCCCTTCGACGGCGACGGCGCGGGCGTGGAGGCGGCAGAGTGAGCCATGTGGCGGGAGACGGGAGGCGGGAGGAACGAGTGGCGTCGATGCCGACGGCTCAGCGGGAGCGCAGCACGGAATTGCGGTAGCCGAACGCGAAGTAGACGGTGAGACCGATCGCCATCCAGACGCCGAAGGCGATCCAGGCGCTCGCGGGAAGCCCCTGCATGACGAAGACGCAGGCGCCGGCGCCGCCCAGGCACACCAGCCAGAAGAATGGCACCTTGAACGGCCGCGGACGATCGGGCTCGCGGAGGCGCAGCACCAACACACCGATGCACACCACCGCGAAGGCGGCGAGCGTGCCGATGTTCGTGAGGTCGTACGTCGCGGCGTCGTCGGCCACGAGGGCACCCAGCGCGACGCAGATGCCGGTGAGCGTGGTCGTGACGTGCGGCGTCCGCGTCTTGGGATGCAGCTTGGCCGCGAACTTGGGGAGCAGGCCGTCACGGGCCATGGCGTAGAAGATGCGCGGCTGCCCGTACTGGAAGACCAGCAACACCGCCGCCATCGACACCACGGCGCCGGCCGCGACGATCCAGCTCGCCGTCCCGAGCCCGGCGATCTGCAGCGCCTTCGCCAGCGGATCGGAGCTCTTGAGCTGGTCGTACGGCACGAGCCCGGTCGCCACGAAGCCGACGATCACGTAGATCAGCGTGCACACCCCCAGACCGCCGAGGATACCGAGCGGCAGGTTGCGCTGCGGATTGCGCGTCTCTTCGGCCGCGGTCGAGATGGCATCGAAGCCGATGTAGGCGAAGAAGACGATCGCCGCACCCTGATGGATGCCGCGGAAGCCATTCGGCGCGAACGGGGTGTAGTTGGCCGTGTCGATGTGCATGGCGCCCACGCCCACGAACAGCGCGAGCACGAGCAGCTTCACCACGACCATGATGTTGTTCGCGCGCGTGCTTTCCTTGACCCCCTGCAGCAACAGCACCGTGATCGCCGCGACGATGGCGAAGGCCGGCAGGTTGATGAGGATCGGGATCGGGCCAAGGCGCGGCGCCGTGTCGAGCAACTGCAGGATGGCGGGGTCGCTGCTCGCCTTCACATTCCAGTAGCCGTGGGTCAACCACCCAGGGAGGCTGATGCCGAATCCAGTGAGCAGGGAGTTGAAGTAGCCGCCCCACGCGATGGCGACGGCGACATTGCCCACCGCGTACTCGAGGATGAGCGCCCACCCGACGATCCAGGCGACGATCTCGCCGAGCGTGGCGTAGGCATACGCGTACGCGCTGCCGGCCTGCGGAATCATCGCCGCGAGTTCGGCGTAGCAGAGCGCGGCGAGCCCGCACACCGCGCCGAGCAGCACGAACGAGAGCACCAGGGCGGGGCCGGCCCCGTAGCGCACCACGGTGCCGTCTGCGAGCGTCTCGCCCGCAGCGGCCGTGCCGAGGGAGGAGAAGATGCCGGCACCGATGACGGCGCCGATGGCCAACATGACGAGGTCGGCGGCACCGAGGGTCCGACGCATGCCGTGTTCACCGTCGTCGCTGGCGACGATCGGCTTCCGGTCAAACAAGCCCATGGGGGAGTGGGCGGAGGGGAGGTGGCGGCACGGAGACCGGTGCCGCAGGGGAGCCAGCGCGCGAAGCTAGCGCGCGTGCGCGATCACAGCGAGTAGGTGATCTGCGTCTTGGCGCGTACGGGGACACCGCGCGCATCGACAGCGGGACGGAAGCGAATGGCCACCAGCGCATCGCGCAGCTTCCGATTGTACGCGCCGTCCTTGGTGGGCGTGAACTGCAGGTCGATGACCTTGCCGGTGGAGTCGACGTCGAACTCGACGACCACCGTGCCCTTGGCCTTGTTGGGAACCGGGAGCGGCGGCAGGAACAGCTCGGTGGGTGCCGGCGGATAGACGCTCCCGGGGCCGCCGCCGGTGCCAGGCCCCACGGACGAACCCCGGCCGGTGCCGACGCCGGAGCCGACGCCGCCGCCGGTGCCGGGACCGCTGCCGGCCGAACCATCGTTGCCGCTGCCACCACCGGTGCCGGTGGTGGCGGACTTGGTCTCTGCCGCATCCGCCGCCGCGGTCTGCTGCGGTGGGGTGGGCTGCGGCGGCGTCGGCGTGGGCGGCGGCGGGACCGGTGGCTTGATCTCCGGTGGCTTGATCTCGGGCGGCTTGATCTGCGGCGTGGGAACGGGCGGTGGCGTGGGCGCCACGCGCACGAACTGCACGCGTTCCTGCTTGGGCTGACCACCCGTACCACGACTGCCGCCGCCGCCCCCGCCGGCCGGGCCGACGCCACCGGCGCCGAGCACCTCCTTCATCAGCTCGGGCGACGTGAACGGGACGATGAGGAGCGCGATGATGAGCGCGTGCAGCAGAATGGACATCACGAGACTGCCGACGCGCCGATTCTTCCCCAACGGAATCCCGATGGGGGGGCGGTAGCGCGGACGCTCCGGTGGCGGCGTCTCGCTGAACTCCGAGTGAGGCGAAACCGTCATCGAGGGGCGGGAACGGGACCGGGCCGATCCGCAGACCGGCAAACGATGAAAAATACTACGGCGGGCGAGCCCAAAGGGGTTCGCCCGCCGTGTCAGACACCAGACCCACCAGCCGAGTGCCCTAGGGCGCCCGGCAGACCACCGTCAGGTCACTTCGGCGCGACGCCGATGACCTTCACGCCGGCGCCACGAGCCTGGTCCATGGCCCAGATGACGTTGGCGTACTTCACGGTCGTGTCACCCTTCACGAAGATGATCTTCTCGGGGCGCGGGTCGTACATGGACTTCAGGCGATTGAACAGATCCGCCTTCTCCACGGCCTGCTTGTTGATCGCGTACTTGTCATCCGGCAGGATCTCGAGGACGATCTGATCCGGGTTGACGTTCGGCTGCGAAGGCTGCGGGTTCGGGTCGGGCAACTGCGTATCGATCGCCTTGCGGCTCATCGGGATGATCATCATGAAGATGATGAGCAGCACGAGGAGCACGTCGATCATCGGGGTGACGTTGATCTCGTTGTTGAGACTCGAGCCACCGCCACCGGTTGACATCCCCATGGTTACTGCCCTCCCGACTTCAGGATCCGATCGGACTCGACGAGCGATTCCGTACCCGGCGCCTGTTCGGTGATGAGCGCGGCCACGCGCACACCGCCGCGCGACAGCGTCCCGAGCGCATCGACCACCTTGAGGTACTGAAGGTCCTTGTGGGCCTTCACGTACATGATGTAGTCCTCGCGCTCCTTGCCGTAGATGTCACGCACGAGGGTTTCGAGATCCTCGTTGCGGACGGGCTTCTTGTTCAGGTAGTACCGTCCCTGATCGTCGATGCCGAGCACCTGATCACCATCTTCTTCCGGGTGGGGCTTGAGGTTCTGCCCTTCCGGTGGGACCGCCGTGAACCCCGCGTTGATCTGCGGGATCGTGATCATGAAGATGATGAGGAGCACCAGCATCACGTCGATCATGGGAGTGACGTTCGGCTCGGCCTTGACGCCGCTGCCGCCGCCTACACTCATGCCCATGGTGCTTCTCCGTGGTTAGGGACCGTCGGCCGGCGCGGCGCCCGTGTGGGCGCCGACCGGCGAACCGACGGAGACTGGCTTACTGCGAGATCGACTGGCCGCCGGCCGTGTTGAACTCGCGCGTGAAGCGCGAACGACCGAACTCACCCGAGACACCCTTGATGAGGTAGTCGATCATTTCCTTCGACGTGTACGTCATCTCGGCCGTGAGGTTGTCAATCTTCGTCTGGAAGAAGTTGAACGCCCACACCGCAGGAATGGCGACACCGATACCGATGGCCGTCGTGATGAGCGCCTCGGCGACACCGGCCGCGATGGCGGAGATACCGCCCGCACCCGACGTGGCCATGCCCGTGAACGAGTTGACGATACCCATCGTGGTGCCGAGGAGACCGACGAACGGCGCCGTGGCACCGACCGTCGCGAGGATGCCGAGACCACGCTTCAGGTCGACGACCGTCATGAGCATCTCACGCTCGACCGCACGCTCGGCCGAGTTGATGTCGGCCACCGTGACCGAGCCATCCTGGATCAGCGGACGGATTTCCGAGAGCGCGCCACCGAGGACGCGGGCGACGTGCGACTTCTTGTAGCCTTCGGCGAGCTTGATGGCCTCGTTGAGGTTGTCCTCCTCGAGGAACTGCGAGAACTCCGGGGCGAACTTACGCGTCTCGGCCTGCGCCTTGCGCATCGCCCACCACTTCTGGATGAGCACCGTGAACGAGAAGGCGGACATGCCAAGCAGCGTGAACACGATGCCCTTGGCAAACCAGCCCATCGACTCGTACAGCTCCATCAGCGACATGTTCATGAAACGGGTCTCCGCGAAACGGGGGGTGGGGGCTCAGCGATTGAGCGAGAACTGGAACGGCTGCTGCACGAGCTGCTTCACCTTCCTGCCACCCACTTCTGCGGGGAGGAAGCGCATGCGCTGGAGCGCATTCTTGACCGCGGTGGTGAAGAGATCGTTGTCCGACTTGAGCGCCTTGAACGTCGACATGTCCGCGCGGCCCGTGGTGTCGACCACGAACTGCGCGAGGACCGTGCCTTCGATGCCCGCGC
Organism: Gemmatimonadota bacterium; assembly: GCA_020161135.1. Lineage (GTDB taxonomy): Bacteria > Gemmatimonadota > Gemmatimonadetes > Gemmatimonadales > Gemmatimonadaceae > Gemmatimonas. Next base: position 645,845 of record JAIUOB010000003.1, read on the forward strand.
TGCGGAGCATGTCCGGGTAGGCCGGGCCCTGCGATCCGGGTGCCATGACGACCGGCTTCTCGACCTGGAAGTCGTAGAACGGCTGGTCGTTGTTCTGCACCACGGGGCCCTTGCCACCTTCGACACCCTTCGCGATACCGCCGGCAACGCCCTTACCCGAGAAGTCGGCCTCGTCGGTCACCTTCTTCGACAGGTCGATTTCCGGGATGACGTTCGGGATTTCGATGGGTGCCGACAGCACCTGGAATCCCTTCGGCGGCGGGGGCGCAGCGACCACATCGGGCGGTGGCGGCGGCTTCTCCGGCTCGGGTGGCTTGGGCTCGTCCTTCTTGACTTCGACGAAGTCGACCTTCTCCTCCTTCGGCTTCTCGTTGACGATGCCGGCGTTCTTCGTCACGATCACCAGCGCCACCACAACAGCCGAGTGGAGAAGGATGGACATGAGCCCACCGCCAGCGCGCTTCTGCTTCTTGGCCTGAGACTCGATCAGGTTGTTGAACATCTCGCTGGTCCGGGGTACGGGCTGTACGCGCAGCCCCCGGGCAGGGTGCCCGTGAGCTGACCACGCGATTCTACGCCCCGGACATGAGCCAGCAATGGAGGGAAGATTAGGTTCTGATTAATCCGCCGCGAGCAGTCCGGACGGCTCGGACTCTGAAGTCCCATTCACTATGGACTCGTATTCGCCGGTCATGCCCGATCCCGGGTGCCCGGCCAGGGGCAGCGTGACCGTGAACGTGCTCCCCCGCCCCAGGCGCGACTGCACCTCGAGGGTGCCGCCATGGGCCTGCGCGATCCAATGCGAAATCGCGAGCCCCAGCCCGAAGCCCCCCCGCTCGGAGGCACGCGACCGCACCCGGTCGGCCCGCCAGAACCGCTCGAAGACAAAGGGGAGGTCGGCCGCCGCGATGCCGATACCGGTGTCCCGCACGGCAAAGCGCGCCACGGCCTCCTCGCGCACCAGCGACAACTCGACCGTGCCGCCGCGCGGCGTGTACTTGATCGCGTTGGTAACAAGGTTGAGGAACAGCTGCCGCAGGCGCGTCGCGTCGCCCAGGACCTCGGCATTGTCGAGCTGCGACGCCTCGATGGTGAGCCCGGCGTCCTCGCCCAGCAGGCGCGCCGTTTCGGTGACCTCGCGGGTGAGCGGCGCCAACTCGATCGGCTCGCGGAACACCTCGAAGCGCCCCTCGTCGGCGCGCGCCAGCGTGAGCAGCGAGTCGACGAGGTCGGCCATGCGCGTCACCTGCTGCAGCGCCTCCTCCAAGGCCTCGGCCCGCTCCTGCTCGTGCGGCACCGGGGACATGGCGCGTTCGAGGTCGGCGCGCATGACGGCGAGGGGCGTCTTGAGCTCGTGGCTGGCGTCGGCGGTGAAGCGGCGCAGCGCCCCGAACGAGGTCTCGAGGCGCTCGATGAACGCGTTGAGCGTGGCGGACAGGCGCGCGAGTTCATCGCCCGCCGCGCCGATCGCCAGGCGGCGATGCAACGACCGGCCGTCGGTGATGGCCTCGACCTGGTCGATGATGCGATCGATCGGGCGGAAGGCGCGACCGGCAATGACGTACGCGAAGGGCGCCGACATGGCGAGCAGGAACGGCGTGACGATGAGCATCGTGCCCACCAGCTCCCGCGGCGTGAAGCTGATGTCGCGGGTGCTCATCGCCGCGTAGACGCGGTAGTTGTCCTTGTCCGAGAGGGGCACGACCCGCGTGGCGAGCATGACCTCGTCGACCCGCATGACCACGCGCCGTACGCTGCGATCGGGCGCGGCCTCCCGGGCCGCCGCGCTGAAGGCGTCGCGATCGCTGGCCGAGAGGACGCGCACGGGCCCCGACGCATAGAGGTCGTACCCGGTGCTGTCCTGCACCAGCACGTAGCCCTCGAGCAGCGAGAGAAAGGCGCTCATGCGCAGACTCACCGAGCGCGCCGCCAGGGGGTCGAACTGCGCCACCACCGGCTCGGTCCCGGTGCGCCGCGCGAGGTTGACGGCACGCACGACCTTGTCGGCCTCGACCTGCACGCGATCCTCGAGCTCGCGGAACAGGATTTCGCGCCGCACCGTGAGCAGGATGAGCGAAAAGATCAGCAGCGTCCCGAGGAACGCAGCCGTCCATGCCGTGGTGAGCCGTGCGCGGATCGAGGACACGGGCCAGGACTACGCGCGAATCATATAGCCGACGCCCCGGACCGTCGTGATGAGCTTCTTCTCGTGCCGCGCGTCGATCTTCTTGCGCAAGTGGTTGATGACCACGTCGACGATGTTGGTGCCCGGATCGAAGTGATACCCCCACGCATACTCGGTGATGAGCGTGCGGCTCATCACGCGCCCGGCGTGACGCATGAGGTACTCCAGCACCGCGAACTCCTTGGGTGTGAGCTCGATGAGCTCCTCGGCACGGCGCACCTCGCGCGTCCCCTGGTCGAGCTCGAGATCGCCCACCTTGAGCATCGGCGACGCCAGGGCCCGTGGGCGGCGCAGCAGCGCCTCGGCGCGCGCCAGCAGCTCCTCGAAGGCAAACGGCTTGGTGACGTAGTCGTCCGCACCGGCGCGCAACGTCTCCACCTTCGCATCCACCGCGTCCTGCGCCGTGAGCACCAGCACCGGCCGCTCGAAGCCGCGCGCCCGCAGCGTGCGCAGCACGTCGAGTCCGTTGCGCCCGGGGAGCCGCATGTCGAGGACGATGAGGTCGTACGGTTGCGCCAGCGCGAGGCGTTCCCCTTCGAGCCCGTTGGCCACCAGGTCGGTGTGCCAGCGCTGCTCCTCGAGCCCGCGTCGCACGAACTCGCCGACAGTGGGATCGTCTTCGATGACCAGGATCTTCATGACGGAGTCCGTGCCTGCTCCGCGAACGCCCCGCGCCCGGACGGGCGGCGAAAGCCGTACTCGCGAATCTTGCGGTAGAGGGTCTTGGGAGAGATACCGAGCAACTCGGCGGCGCGCCCCTGGTGCCAGTGCGCCTGTTCCAGCACCGCGGCGATGTGCCGGCGCTCGAGGTCGGCGAGACTGGTGCGTGGGTCGATCGGCGCCGGCGCGGAGGCCGTGCCGATCGTGAGTGCGGCGGCATCGAGTACCCCGGCGCGCGTGCGCGCGTGCGCGGCGTCGAGCACGTCCACGAGTTCTCGTACGTTGCCCGGCCAGCGGTGCGCTTCCAGCACGGCCAGCGCGTCATCACCCAGGCGGACGTCGGACGCCTGTCGCGCGAGGTGCGCCCGCGCGATCGGTCCGATGTCGATCGCACGCGCACGCAGCGGCGGCAGTTCCACATCCACCGCCCGCAGGCGGGCCAGCAGCGCCGGCGGCACGGCGAACTCGCGCGTCAACACGTCGGCGCTGTGCACCGACGCCGCGACGACGCGTGCGGTGAGCGCGACCGGCTGCCGCCCGCCCAAACGCCGCACCAGCCCCGACTCCAGCACGCCGGCGAGCCACGCGGCGGCCTGGGGATCGAGCGCGGCCACTTCCGGGATGTACAGAGTGCCGCCGGCTGCAGCGTCGAGCGCGCCGCTGGCCCCCGCGTCCGTGCGCGCACGGCCTCCCTCCTGCCCCGCCAGGGTGGCGGCGGTGGGTCGCGTGAGCTCGACGAAGGGGCCCGGCCGGTCACCGGGCGCCTGCACCCTCTGGGCGTGCAGCCACCGCGCGAGCGCGCGACGCCCGCTCCCGCGTTCGCCGGTGATGAACACGGGTGACGCACCGGTCGCAACGGGCGCGAGCGCGTCGAGCACCGCCTTGAGTGGCGCGAAGGCGGTGATGAACGACGCGTCCTCGTGCGCCGCCGCCACGTCGACGCGACGCTGCAGGCGCGCCACGCGCTGCACCAGGAGGCGCTTCTCCCAGGCGCGCCGGATGCGCGCATCGATCTCCGCCATGCGATACGGCTTGCTCAGCACGTCGTACGCGCCCAGACCGAGCGCCGCGAGCGTCGTCTCGACCGTGCCGTTGCCGGTGATGACGAGGATCTCCGGCGGCGTCGACTCTTCCCGCGCGCGGCGAAGCACCTCGAGGCCATCGAGCTCCGGCATCACCACGTCGAGCAATGCCACGTCGAAGGGTTCACGCTGCAGCGCCTCGAGCGCGGCCAACCCATCGCGCACCAGCGTCACGTCGTGTCCGCGCGACTGCAGGTACTGCTGCAGCACGTAGCCGAGATGCGGCTCGTCGTCGGCGAGGAGGACGCGCACGCCCGTCGACGCGCGCTCGACGCCGTCGGTCATCGGGGTGGTCATGCGGACTCCGCCTGCGCGGCGCCCGGGGCCGCCGTGGGGAGGGCGACACGAAAGGTCGCGCCCTCACCGTCCGGCGATGAGAGCTCGAGCGCACCACCGTGCTCGTTCACGATGCCGTAGCAGATCGCGAGGCCCAAGCCGGTCCCCTGCCCCGGCGGCTTGGTCGTGAAGAAGGGCTCGAACACCTTGGCCTGCAGTGCCCGCGGCACGCCGGGCCCCTCGTCGGCCACCTCGAGATGCGCGCGCCCCACCCCACCGTTGGCTGCCTCCTGCGTGCGCAGCAGCACCCGCTTGCCCTCGGGCGTGGCGTCGATGGCGTTCATCGCGAGCGCGATGACCACCTGCACGAGCTGGTCCATGTCTCCGTACACGAGCAGCGGCGCCTCGGCCAGCGCAGTCTCGAGCCGGATGCGTCGACGCCGCGGGTGATGCTCCAGCAGGAAGGCCGCGCGGCGCACGACATCGGAGAGATCGAGCAGGGCCCGCCCCGCACTCTGTGGTCGCGCGAAGTCGAGCAGGCCGTTCACGATCTTCTTGCACCGCTGCACTTCGAGGTCGATGATGCCGAGCAGCTCGCGCGACGGCACGACCTCGCCGCCCGGTGGCGCCATCGACTCGGCGCAGGCGGCGATGGTCGCGAGCGGATTGTTCAGCTCGTGCATGACGCCGGCCGCGAGCTGCCCGAGCGCAGCGAGCTTTTCGGTGCGAGCCGACCGATCGAACGCCGCGCGCACGTCGGTGATGTCCTCCCCCAGCGTGATGACGTGCGTGACCTCGTCACCACCGACGCGCATGGGGATCTTCGAAATGCGGAAGGTGCGCGGCTCACCGAAGGCGTCGCTCTCCATCTGGAACTGCTGCAGCCGCCCGGTCGCGAACACCTCGTCGAACTCGGCCCGGATCCGGTCGGCCGGCTGCCGTGAGAGCACGTCGAAGATGGGGCGACCGAGCGCCTCGCCGCGGGAGACGCCTTGCGCGCCGGTCTCCCGCTTGTGGTTCCACGCCTGGATCCGATAGGCACGATCGACGACGTAGAGGCCGATCGGGAGCGAATCGATGACCGTCTCCATGAACGCCCGCTGCGCCGCCACTTCACGCACTCGCGCGGTGAGCGCGGCCTCCAGCGCCTGGCGGTGCGCGTCGCGCGTGCAGAGAACAGCGAGCAGCCGCGCCGCGCCATTCACCATCGCGACGTCGTCGGCCGAGCGGGCGTCGCCTTCCGGCCCGCCTCCAATGACGAGGGTTGCGATCCACGCGCCCGCGGCTTCACAGCGGTGCTCCGAGATGATCGCAGGCTCATGGTCCGCCGGGGCGCCCCATCGATGGATGGCGTCGCCGTAGACGGGTCGCAACTCGACCCACGACGCCCGCAGCGCCTTACCGATGCCTGCAAGCAGGGTCGTCAGCCCCGAGGTGTCGTCGGGGGCATCGGCGAGCCTGGCGATGAGGGAGGCGAGACGATCGCCGGATGCCGGTTGGGGCACAGTGCGTTTCGAGTGGGTGGAGTGGGAAGGTAGTGGTGTCGCAGCGGTTCGGGCAACATGACCGACGACGCACACCGGCAAGCCCTTTCGGCAGTACTGTGCCCATATGACAGCATGAGGTCGAATCTGTTCGGCCGCGTTGACCGCCGCGAGCGGGCATGACGGCTGCACGAGTACCCCGTCGAGCGCGGTGAGATACCGCCGGCGGTCGACACCCTGCGGCCGCTCTCATGTCCAGATGCAGCGCCACGACACACCTAGAGAGGACCCGACGATGACCATTCGTGCGTTTCCGATTTCGGCAGCCCTCCCCGCCATGTCCTTCCGCCGCGAGATGGACCGCTTCTTCGATGACGTCCTGACGCCGCGCGCTGCCGTGTGGCAGCCGGCGGCCGAGGCGCGCGAGGACGCCACCGGCTTCACCGTGGCGCTGGATGTCCCCGGTGTCTCCCCGGATTCGCTCGAAGTCGTGGCCGAGGACGGCGTGCTCACGGTGCGTGGCAGCCGTGCCGACCGGGAGCTGGCCGAGGGGGAGAAGGCGCTGTTCCGTGAGGGCGCGCGCGGGGGCTTCAGCCGGCAGTTCCGGCTTCCCAAGAGCGCCGACCTCCAGGCCGTGAGTGCGCAGTATGCGCACGGGGTGCTGACGGTGCGGGTGGCGAAGCTGACGCCGGCCCAGCCGAAGCGGGTGCCGGTGGAAGTGCAGCAGTAACCGCTAGGCCGCCGGCAGGCGACGGGCATCGCTCCGTGGCTCGGGAAATGCCAACGGGGCGTCTCGCGCAAAGCGAGGCGCCCCGTTGTGCTGCCGGGTGGTGCGTGTGGAGAACGGACCGTCAGGCAGCGATCACATTCTTGACGACATCGAGGATTTCCGCATTCGATCGGCTCAGCCCGTTGTGCTCCTCGACGTGCGACCACCGCACGACGCCGTCGGTGTCGACCAGGAAGTACGAGCGACGCGCGAAGAAGGTCTCCTCATTGAGGACACCGAAGGCGCGTGAGGCTTCGCGCTTGAAGTCCGAGAGCAGCGCGACCTTCATGTCGTACTTCGTGCGAAACTCCTTGAGCGACGGGATCGCATCTACCGATACAGGAAGGATTTCAACGTTCGCCTGTGCGAACATGTCGAAGTCGTCGCCGAAGGCGCAGAGCTCGGCCGTGCACACGCTGGTGAAGGCCAGCGGGAAGAACGCCACCAGCACGGGGCGCTTGCCGCGGAAGGCGGAGAGGGTGACCTGTTCGCCGGCCGTCGACGCCAGCGTGAAGTCGGGCGCCAGCGTGCCGACCGCGATCGGTGCTGCGACGTTGGGCGTGAAAGCAGTCATGTGGATGAGTCCAGAATGTGAGATGTGCCCGGAGAGGATCCCCGGGCACATCGGTAGTGGAGCGTGCCGGGATCGAACCGGCGACCCCCTGCTTGCAAAGCAGGTGCTCTCCCAGCTGAGCTAACGCCCCGCGCTGGCACAATGTAGCGGGGGCTTTCGCATCTCGCGACGGGGGCGTCGATTCTCCGCGCATCAACGCACACGAGCCCAGCATCGTGCCGCGTTGCCACGTTCTAGGACACATCCTCGCAGCGTGTCCTTCTTCACCCGCCCCACCGGAGGCTCTGCATGAATCGCCTGGCCCTGGCCGCAGTCGCGGCCGCCAGTTGCCTGCCCCTCGTTGGCCACGCGCAGGCAGGTCGCGGCGGCCCGCCGCTCGATTCGGCCCGCGTGCGCCAGCTCTACGTGTCGAAGAACCCGGCAGACCTCGAAGGGTGCGGCGCCAACTGCGACCGCCAGATGGCCGCGCGCAAGGCGACCGACAGCGCCTATGCCGCCCGCGCGAAGGGGGTCCTCGAGTTCCGCATGGTGACCTACAAGAGCCGGCCCGATGGGCTCGAGATCCCGGCGTACCTGTTTGCGCCCCTCACGAAGAAGGCGGAGAAGCACCCGGCGCTGGTGTGGGTGCACGGGGGCGTGCACTCGAACTGGTCGCTGGAGATGTGGCCGTTCGTGCGCGAGGCAGTGAGCAAGGGATACGTGGTCATCACCCCCAACTACCGCGGCAGCACCGGCTATGGCGACGCCTTCCACCGGATGATCGACTACGGGGGCAAGGAAGTGGATGATGCCCTGTCGTCGGTCGACTTCCTGAAGACCCTCCCCTACGTCGACATGGACCGCCTGGGGATGATGGGGTGGAGCCATGGCGGCTTCATCACGGCCCTCAACCTGGTGCGGGGGCCGCACCCCTTCCGCGCCGGCGCGGCGATGGTGCCGGTCACCAACCTCATCTTCCGGCTCTCGGACCACGCGCCGAGCTATGGACGCGCCTTCGCGCCGGAGCCGGGGATCCAGGGGATGCCCTTCGAGAACGTGCCGGAGTACATCCGCCGCTCGCCGGTCTTCCATCTCGACAAGCTCGACGTCCCGCTCCTGGTGCACGTGGCCACCAACGACTGCGACGTGTTCTACCGCGAGAACCAGCAGTTCGTGTACACGCTGCGGGCGCTCAAGCCGGACCTGGCGGAGACCAAGATCTATGTGAACCCGCCGCAGGGTGGCGGTGGCTGCGGACACACCTTCAACCGGCGCGTCACGGCCTCCGGCATGGAGCGCGACGACACGCCGGAGCAGATCGACTCGTGGAACCGGACGTGGACGTTCTTCGAGTGGAACCTGCGGCCGAAGAGCGTGATCCGCGCCGACAACGAGGAGTGGAAGAAGGATCCGCGGGTGGCGAGCCCACGCGGACCCGTGCCGCCGATCTGACCAACGTGAAAAGGGCGGACATCATCGCGATGTCCGCCCTTTGTCGTTTGCTCACGGCCCGCTGCGCCTACTCGTGCGCCGGGAGCGGCTCCATGGTGCGCGGGTCGACCGGGACCTGCACCTCGTCCTTGGTCGGCGTGGTCATCATGAACACGCGCATGACCGGGAAGGCGTCCATGAACTGGAAGTAGCAGAACGCCCAGAGACCGATGAAGCCGATGGTGGTGCCGATCTCCTGAAGCCCGAACGGCAGGCTCGTCGCCTCACCGTAGATGCTCGGGTAGATCTCGATGTAGCGGTGGAGGTACACGCCGATGAGGCTGCACACCGCGAACAGCACGAACGTCGGCAGGTAGACCTTCGCCGCCTTCGAGATGAGGCCGAAGAACGGCAGCACGAAGCCGAAGATCGGGATGAGCGTGGTGAAGGTCTTCCAGACACCCGAGAGCCGCAGCCGGTAGAAGTGCGTCTCTTCCGGCATGTTGCCGTACCAGATGACCAGGTACTGGCTGAAGCTGATGTAGCCGACGAACGCCGTGAAGGCGAAGCCCAGCTTACCCAGGTCCCAGAAGTGGTCGATGGTGACGATGTCGTCGACCTTGAGGTGGTTGCGCCACCACATGGCCAGCAGCGACGTGAGCATGATCATGTTGACCCAGCCGGTCATGAACACGATCCAGGCGTACATCGTCTGCTGGAAGTGGAGCGAGATGCTCATGGAGTAGTCCCACGCCATGAAGCACCAGCCCACCACGAACGCGATGCAGACCGCCACCGCCAGCTTGCCCTGGGTGCTGTGCTGCGTGTGCAGCTCGCGCCGCTCATCGCCGCTCCAGGCCGCGCGCATGGTGGCGCGCATGCCGGCCGCCCACTTCGCGCCATACTCGGGGAGCACGGCCACGTCCATCTTCACCGAGTTGCGGATGAAGAGGAACTGCAGGACGGTGATGGCGCCGAAGAAGAACACGCCGCGGAGGCGGAAGAACATCGGCTCGAGGTACGCCGCCTTCTCGGCCGTGGGCACCGCCTCGCGGCCGGCCCAGGTGAAGATGTGGTCGCCCGAGAAGAACAGGATGCCGAGCAGGATGACAAACGCCACCGGCACGAAGGCATAGAAGCCTTCGGTGAAGCGGACGATCGGGCGCGACCAGCGCGCCGTGACGATGCGCTGCACTGCGGCAAACGCGGCACCCGCCGTCGAGATCACGGCGAAGTACATCCAGTTGAAGTGCACCGCCTGCCACGCACGATCGGCGTTCGTGAAGAGGCCGTAGGCGAAGACCGCGATGCCGAGGACCGCCGCCGCGAGGGCGGCCGTCTTGAGCGAGGCCGGCACCGGCTTGCCCTGGAGGCGCTTCGCGAACTCCTCGCGCGTCGGATAGTGATAGTGCTGGCTCACTCGTGCTTCTCCTTGGCGGGAGCGCCCGCGGCGCCTTCGGCGTGCGGCGCGCCATGCAGCTTGCGCATCGTGTCGTTCTCGTTGTTGCCCTTGAACGTGGCCGCGTTGATGCCGGGCGAGCCAACGGTGGGCTGCTGCGTGGGCTTGAGGAACGGCGCGGGGCGCGTGGGCGCCGTGAGCGACGGTCCCGGCACGGTGGTGCCGTTCTGTCCCGGGTAGCCAGCCGGCAGGGTATCAGCCGGCTGCGACGTCTTGCCCTGCAGCGCCCGGACGTAGTTCACCACGTCCCAGCGATCGTGCTCTTCGATGCGGTTGTAGCTGGGCATGATGCCGCGCCCGTTGCGCATCATGCCGTAGAGGTAGCCGTCCGAGCGGCCCTTGGCCTGATCGGTGAGCAGGCTCGGGCTGAACCCGTACGCCGGGTTGACCTTCTTGAGGCCACCGTTGGCGTCGCCGGCCGCGCCGTGGCAGACGGCGCAGTTGATCTGGTAGTGCAGCTTGCCGTTGGCCAGCGACGCCTCGCTCACCGCCGTGGGATTCGGGATGGGCGTGAACGAGTCGACCACTTGCGGGAGCGGCTGGTAGCCGATCTGCCATCCGGCCACCGCGGTGCCCTGCACCGGCACCGAGTACTGCGGGTTGCCGCGCGGCGGCGTGGTGCTGTCGGCGTCGTTCTGCGACACCGGCTCCCACGGCTCGATCTGCGGCTGGCGCTTGAAGTCGGTGAACCAGCTGCAGGCGCCAAAGGCGACGGGCAGCACGAGGACCACGCCCGCGCGCAGGGCGCGGGTGGGGAGATTCGTCATGGCGAAGGAACGCTCAGGCTTCACGCCGCACCTCCTCCGCGCCATGGTGGCGCAGCAGGTCTTCGGCCTGCGGGGCCTTGGCGGCATCGCAGGCGATGAAGACGCCGAAGTGCCCGGCGGAGAAGCGGTCGTCGTAGCCGGTCGTCGAGGTGAGCCGCGGCACGCGCGAGTTGATGAACATGCCGGCGACCGTCGAGAGGGCGCCGACGAGCACCATCACCTCGAAGCCGATGATGGTGTAGGGGATCCAGCTCGCGATGGCCTTGCCGCCGGTGACCAGCGGCCAGTAGTCGGACGACCAGATCGCGATCCAGTAGCCGAAGCTGACGCCGAGCAGGCCACCGATGAGGGTGAAGCGCCGCACGACCGACACCGGCGCCGCGATGGCCTCCTCGAGCTCATGGCGGATGGTGGGCGAGTACACGGTGACATCGCCCAACCGCTTCTTCTTCAGCTCCTCGATGACCGAGACGGTGGTGTCGAGGTGATGGAAGACTCCAAGCACGCCCTGCATCAGTGATGCCCTCCGTGGCCGTGCGCGTTCTTGAAGCGCGGGGTCACGATTTCCTTGAGCTCCATGATGGCCATGACCGGCATCTGCTTCACGAAGAGCAGGAACCACATGAAGAACCAGCCGAACGAGCCGACGAGGAACGACATGTCGATCCAGCTGGGCGTGTAGCTGCCCCACTGCCACGGCTCGAATTCATGCGAGAGCGACGGCACGACGATCACGAAGCGCTCGAACCACATGCCGAGGTTGATGAACAGCGACAGCACGAACAGCCAGGTCGGATTGCGGCGCAGCTTCTGCGACCAGAGCGACATGGGCAGGGCCATGTTGCACAGGAGCATGATCCACGCGGCCCACCACCACTGCCCGAACACACGGTTCCAGAAGAACTCCTGTTCCGCACGGACGCCGCTGTACCAGGCGATGAAGAACTCGATGAGGTACGCGCAGCCGACGACCATCGACGTGAAGAGCACGACCTTGGCCGTCGCGTCGAGGTGGTTGAGCGTGATGTAGTGCTCGAGCTTGAACCACTTGCGCATCGGGATCGCGATCGTCCACACCATCGCGAAGCCGGAGAAGATGGCACCGGCGACGAAGTACGGCGGGAAGATCGACGCGTGCCAGCCCGGCGTAAGGGCCATCGCGAAGTCGAAGGAAACGACCGAGTGCACCGAGAGCACGAGCGGCGTGCTGAAGGCCGCGAGGAACAGGTACGCCTTCGCGAAATGGCGCCACTCGCGATCACTGTTGCGCCAGCCGAGCGAGAGGATGGCGTAGATGCGCTTGCGGACCGGGTTCGTCTCCTTGTCACGCAGGACGGCGAAGTCCGGGATGAGGCCGATGAAGAGGAACGTGGTCGAGATGGTGAGGTACGTCGAGATCGCGAAGACGTCCCAGACCAGCGGCGACTTGAAGTTCGGCCACAGCAGGCGCCAGTTCGGATACGGGATGAGCCAGAAGAACTTCCACGGGCGCCCGATGTGGATGATCGGGAAGAGCCCGGCCGTCATGACCGCGAACACCGTCATCGCCTCGGCGGCGCGGTAGATCGAGGTGCGGAAGCCGGCGCGGAAGAGGTACAGGATGGCCGAGATGAGCGTCCCGGCGTGACCGATACCGACCCAGAAGACGAAAGTGATGATGTAGTTGCCCCACATCACCGGCGGTTCGTAGCCGGCCTGGCCGAGGCCCCAGTAGATCTGGTAGAGCCACGCGCTCGCGCCGATCAGCATGCCGAGCACGGCGACGCCGAGCCCGATGAACCACTTCTTGGTGAAGCCGAGCGTCGCGATGATCTCGCGATCGACCTGCTCGTAATCCTTGACCGCCGGGAGCTGGACGTCGGCCGAGGCGATGTTCGGTCCGCGAATGCCCTCGCGCACCGGATGAGCGACGGATGCCATGCGTGCTGTCCTCAGGCCGACGCCGGTGCAGCCGGCGCCGGATAGGAGACCTTCTTGAGATAGACGACAGCCGTGTACGTGTTCAGCTCCTCGAACACATGGTACGCGCGGCGGTCGTACGCGAGCTTGGCAACGGTCCAGTTCTCGTCGGCGGCATCACCGAAGACGATCGCGCGCGACGGACAGGCCTGCGCGCACGCCGTGGTGAATTCGTCGGCGTTGACCTCGCGCCCTTCGGCGCGGGCGCGGTGCTCGGCCTCACGGATGCGCTGCACGCAGAACGTGCACTTCTCCATGACGCCCTTGCCACGCACGGTGACGTCGGGGTTGAGGCCCCAGTGCATCGGCTCCGGCCACGCATACTGGCGCCGCTCGGGCTCACCGTAGCCGAACCAGTTGAAGTAGCGGACCTTGTACGGGCAGTTGTTGCTGCAGTAGCGCGTGCCGACGCAGCGGTTGTAGACCTGCACGTTGAGGCCGTCCGGCGCGTGGTACGTCGCGTACACCGGGCAGACGGGCTCGCACGGCGCGTTGCCGCAGTGCTGGCACATCATGGGCACGAAGCGTGTGTCGAAGTCGGGCGAGAACTCGTTCTCCGTGTTCTCGTTGCCTTCGTAGTAGCGCTCGAGGCGGATCCAGGCCATTTCGCGGCCCTTCACGATGTTCGCGCCGGGACGCTCATCCCACTGCGACGGGCTCAGCGCGCGACCCTGATAGGGCGCGCCGACCGTCGGGATGTTGTTCTCGCTGTAGCAGGCGGTGACGCAGGCGGAGCAGCCGGTGCAGCGCGCCAGGTCGATGGTCATCGCCCAGCGGCGCTTCTCCATCTTGCTGCTGTGGTCCGGCGCGTACAGTCCCTTGTCCTTGGCGTCGGGGTTGGCGTACTCACCCTGCGCATCGGCGGCCACGGGCGACTTGAGCCCGCTCTTGAAGTCCTGCGACGGCAGGCCGGGGATGTTGTGGTGATGCTCCTCGTCGGCCTGCTCGGTGCCGAGCAGCACACCGACCGGCACCGCCTGCCCGATGCCGCGGCCGTGCTGACGGGCCGAGCCTTCGGTGGTGACCAGTCGCGATTCATCGGTGCCGACGGTGACCTTGCCCTTCAGCCCACCGAGGGCGATGGCGCCGGCCGTGTCGAAGCGCGGCGCGACAAGATCGTAGGCGTTGACGCCAATGTTCTGCGCGAAGCGGCCGTACGCGGTGTGACCGAGGCCGAGGGACACGGCGACCGTGTCCGGGCGCACGCCCATGTAGATGTACGCCGGCGCGGTGACCTTGCCTGCGGACGTCTCCACGGTGAGGTGCATTCCCTCCTTCACGCCGAGCTTCTTGGCGGTGGAGGGGTGCACTTCGACCCACGACTGCCACGCGATCTTGGTGACCGGGTCCGGGAGCTCCTGGAGCCACGGCTTGTTCGCACCTTCACCATCGCCGAGCGTGGGCGAGATGGTGATGTGCACGAAGGTGTCGCCCACGCCTTCCGTGGCGGCACCGGCGGTCGCACCCGCGGTGACCGTCGTGGCCTTCGCGAGCGGCGCACCGCTCACGGACGCCTTGGTGAGCGCCGTGGTGAAGGCCGCACCGCCGCCCGGGAACTTGCTCGCGTACCAGCTGCGGAAATTGGCCGCCGTGTACTTTGCGGCGATCGCCTGATCCTTCTTGGCGAGTTCGAGGAGCACGTCGGTCGTGGCGCGCGTGTCGAACACCGGATCGAGCGTCGGCTGCTGCAGTCCGAGCTGTCCGTTGGTCGTGACGGCGTCACCCCAGCTCTCGAGCCAGTGATTGTCGGGCAGGACGAGATCGCACAGCTGCGTCGTCTCGTCGGGCACGGTCGAGAAGGACACCTTGAACGGCACCTTCGCGAACGCCTCGGCGAACTTGCTGGCCTTGGGCATGAAGTGCGCCGGATTGGCGCCGCGCACGAAGGCGAGGGGCACCGTTCCGGCATCCATCTTCTGGGCGGCCTGCGCGAGCGCCGCTGCCGAGGAGATGCCCGTGAAGCCGGCATGGCTGTCGGCCGGCTTGATGGTCACGCCGACCGAGCCGGCGGCCTTGTTGATGTTCGCCACCATGACGCCGCACTCGACCGCATCGGCGGAGGTGACGCCGCAAAGCGCCATGACGCCCTTGCCGGCTGCCTTGATCGCGGCGGCGAGCGCCTCGATGGTGGCGGCGGGGACACCCGATGCCTCGGATGCGGCGGCCACGGTGCCGGCCCCGGTCAGCGCGGCGCAGAGCGCCATTTCGCTACCGGGCTTGGCGGCGATCCACTGATCGGCGTTGAGACCGGTGAGGGAGCGGCGGGCGCCGATGTAGACAAGGCGCGGCGCGCCGTCGATCTTCGCGCGCGCGTCGGCCCAGTCGAGCTGCTGCGGCACGCGGTGGCCCCAGCCGTCGAGGAAGTCGGCGCCGAAGCTCACGATGAGCGAGGCCGCGCCGAAGTCGAGGGCCGGCCAGTCCGCGCCGTAGGCCGCGCGATTGGCCGCGACGGTCGCCAGCGGCGCCGTGCTGTCGACGCTGTACATCGCGCCCATGCCGTTGGCGGCGAGCCACTCGCTGATGAAGCCTGCGCCGGTGCCCGTCTCGTGCTTGTTGATGAAGACGACGTTGCCGGCGGTGCCCTTCGACTTGACCTCGCCCACCTTCTGCGCGAGGAGTTCGAGCGCCTTGTCCCACGTGGTGGGCTTGAGGGCGTTCCCCTCGCGCACCATGGGCGACCGGAACCGGTCGGGGTTGTACAACCCCTGCATGGCCGAGAGACCGGTGGCGCAGATGGCGCCACGGTTCAGGGGGTGCTCGGGATTGCCTTCGAGCTTGATCGGACGGCCGTCGCGCACCTCGGCGAGTACGCCGCACCCGGTCGCGCATTCACGACACGTGGTGGCGTAGTACTGCGAGACGCCCGGCACCGTGTTGTCGGGCGATGCGACGTACGGAATGAGCTTCCCCACCTGTTCGGAGGAGCAGCCGACCACGGCCGTCGTGGCGCCAGTGGCGCCAAGGATCTTGAGGAACTCCCGACGCTTGACGCCGGTCCCCGCTTCTGTGCTCATCGTGTTCGGGGGTCGATGATCAGTAGTGGCAGACGGCGCAGTCGTAACGCGCCTTCTTCGCGGGCATCGCCTCGAGCTCCGGCGTGACCGGCTGTCCTGCGGCCCGCGCCCCGTCGGCCGGCTTGTAGCCGTTGACGTGGCAGTTGATGCACCAGCCCATGTTGAGCGAGTTCACCTGCTGCACAGGCACGTAGTTGGTGTCAGGCCCCTGCGCGCCCTGCTTCTGGATCTCGCCATGGCAGGTCTGGCAGGTGACACCGGCGTTGACGTGCCGCATGTGCGGGAATTGCACATAGTCGGGCACCTTGTGCACGCGGTTCCAGGGGATCGGCTGCCCCTTCTGGTAATACGCGGCGACCTTCTTGATTTCGGCCGACTGCCCCTTCACGAGCGTGTGGCAGCCCATGCACGTGGCGACCGAGGCATTGCCGGGATCAGGCGCCTTGTTGGCCGCGCTGTGGCAATAGAGACAGTTCATGCCCGCCTTCGCGACGTGCGGGGCATGCACGAACTTGACGGGCTGTTCGACACGCAGGCCTTGCGACGTCGATGCGCCGCTGTAGGCCGACAGCAGCCCAGCGGCCGCTGCGAGCGCGAGGAACCCAGGGATCACCGTCCACTTCTTCTTGACCGTCATCGACTTTGGGCCGGGAAGGCGTAGGGAGCGAGGCGGATGCGACGGCGTAAGTCGCTGTCAACCCGTTTTTTGCAAGCGCGAAGTATGTCCGGCACCGTATTTGTACGCAAGTGAGGGACGTCGTGCGTTTGTACCTGCTGGTCCGACGTAATGCGCAAGCGTCCGTAGAGCCAAAAAACGACCGCGACACAGCGCGGACTGGGATGCCGTGTGGCGGCTACGGTGTCGACGCGCGTCCTGCCGACGCGCGGGCGGCGGCGGCGATCGAGCGTCCGTCCGCGAACGCGAAATCAGTCGCAGGCGTTCCGGGCGGCAGCAGATCAACGAGCGCGCGCGCCTGCTGGGTGAGGCGCAGCGGCCACCACGTGCTCCAGGCGAGGCGCGCGGCGCCCACGGTCCGGACCAGATGCGCGAAATGGTCTTCCGGCGGCCCCCACAGCCAGTGCCAGTCGAACCACACGCGGGCCGCCTCGTCGACGGTGAGGCCCCAGTGGACCTCCTCGATGAACTCCCGTGAGGCGCCCGCCACCACGAGCTGCGCCCGAGACCCGGGGATGCGAGCCAGCTGTCGCACCAACGCGGGCGCCACGTCACCCGCGCCGTCGAGCGGATGGCGCTGGCGGAGATCCTCGAAGCGCACCGTGAGGTGAAGCGCGACACCCGCCTCCCCACAGGCGAGGGTGAGTTCCGTCATGGGACCAGACGCGCCCAGCCCCCACTGCGGCGGGCAGGCGCGCACGGCGGGACAGCCCGCGTCGAGCGCCATGCCGAGCTGCCGCTCCCACCCGGGCCAGTCGGGGCGCACGAGCGGCGCCGGGTGCAGCAGGTCGCGATGCGGCGCCAGCGCGGCCAAGAGCGCCCGATTGGACGGCACGGGGTCCCGATGGAACGTGCCGGGGAGGTGCCCGACCCACGCGCCCGCGAACCCCTCCCGCTCAAGCACGCGCGCCAGCACGGCCGGCTCCGGGTGCGGCACATCGCGGAAGGGATAGCCGCCAATCCATGACGTGACACAGATCGGTCGCTGCGTCATGCATCCTCCGGAGCCGCGCGCTTCGGCGGGGGTGCGTGCAGCGACGCGTCGAACGTGCCGGGCGGGAAGATGCGGACCGCATTGCGCCACGCCATGGCGGCAATGTCGTCTGCGCTGGCGCCGGTGTGCACGAGCGCCCGCGCCTTGGTGAGCCCGGTGCAGAGAGTGAGGTCGGCCGCCCACAGCAGGCGCGCGGCGCCCACCCACTGCAGTGCCTCGTCGATCATGCCCCGGTCGATGCCACTCCCCGAGAGATCCATGACGATGTTGGGACACTCGACGACGGCGGGACTGGTGTGGGCCCAATCGCCACCGCCGCCGATGTGCGCCAGGATGAACGTCGTGCGCGGATGGCGCGCTGCCAGGCGTGCGAGCTCGACACCGTCGGAGGCATCCTGCCCCGGCCAGTCGCGACGGCGGTGCTGCCAGATGTGCTGCAGCACGGGCACGCCGAAGTCGGATGCCGCGCGCGCGATCTCGTCGAGCAGCGGATCGTCGGCACGGCGCCCCGCCGCGAGCTTGATGCCCACCGCACCCGCCCGCATGCCGTGTTCGATCTCCTCGAGCGCGTGGGCGGGAAAGTTGGGATTCACCGCGACATACGCGCGCACCGTGGGTGCGTGCGCAGCGGCCAGGTCGCGCATGAAGTCGTTGGCCCGGGTCTGATCACTCGGCGAGGCGAAGTACGTGGGCGACGTGGCGCCCCACGAGCCGAGGATCGACGCGACGTGACACCGCACGCCCATGCGCGCACCAGCGGCGAGGCGGGAGGCATTGTATCGCTCCCAATCGCCACGGTTGGTGAGCGGCGAATGGAAGTGCGCGTGCGGATCGATGAGAGGCACGTCGACGAGCGCGTCGGGCCACGGAGCTGGTGTTGCGTCGTGCCAGTCGACGGGGGGCTCGTGCTGCCCGGTGCGTGCGGCGTGCATGTCAGTCACCCAGTCGCCGAGGGCCGGGCACGAGCGCGCGCATGACGGCGGGCATGACCCGTGCGACCTCATCGATGGCGACGTCGTCGTGGGCGACGGCGCCGAACTGATATGCGCCGCGCTTGAGCAGGACGCCTTCGCGCGCCGCGGCGGCCACCAGCGCGTCGAGCGCTTCGGGCTGCTCGGCCTCGAGTCGCCACATGACCGGCGGACCCGCCACGGCGACGCCGGTCCACGGCGCCTCGGCCAAGGCGTTGCCGACCACTTCGCGCAGCAGGCCGCCTGCGGCCGCCATGTGCTCACAGACGTCGACACGATCGTGCCACGCCAGCACCGCCTGCGCCGCCGCGAGTCCCGTGGCTTCGGCCGCGGCGGTGGAGGAGATCCACGTTGCTTCGGCAGCATGCATGATGCCGGCGCGGCCGACGACAGCGGCCAGCGGGTAGCCGTTGGCGAGTGCCTTGCCGACGGTGGTCAGATCGGGCACGATGTCGAGGAGTTCCTGCACGCCGCCGGTGCGCACGCGGAAGGCCGTCTTCACCTCGTCGAAGATGAGCACAGCACCCGTGCGATCGGCGGCGGAACGCGCGGCGAGCAGCCAGTCGCGCGGCGCCACGTCGTGCACCAGCGGCTCGAAGATGATGGCCGCAGGCGCCGCCTCGTCGACGGCCGCGCAGAGTGCGGCGACATCACCAAAGGGGACCGTGACCACATCAGTGCGGGCGCCCGTCGGCACGCCGCGCGCGTCGCTCGTCCAGTCGAGCCACCCGAAGTATCCGCAGGCGATGACGCGGTCGCGCCCGGTGTGCGCGCGGGCAATGCGGACGGCGGCGGCCGTCGCCTCGGCGCCGGTGCGGAGGAACCGCACCTGTTCGGCGCAGGGGATGACCTCGACGAGTGCCTCGGCGACCTCGACCTCGAGGCGATGCGGCAGCGACGTGACGGCGCCGTTGGCCGCAGCGCCCTGCACCGCCCGCGTGACGGCCGCGTCGGCGTAGCCGAGGCCCACCGCGCCGAGCGCCATGCCGAGGTCGATGAAGCGCCGTCCGTCGGGCGCCCAGAGCCGACAGCCGTCGGCCTTCTCGAAGTGCGTGGGGAGTGCGACGTCGAACGCGCGTGTGCCGTACAGGGCGGCGGGACGCTTGCTGCCCGTCGAACTGCCCCCGGGAATGACATCGGCGGCGCGGGCGCGCCAATCGTCGTCCGGCGGGCCGCTGAAGGCGATGGCGCGGCTCACGAGGGCTGCTCCGCGAGGGCCCGCTGCACGGCGAGCCGCGATTCGCGTTCGATCGTGCGCAGCACCTCGATGCTCGCCGTGCGCATCAGCAGCAGTTCGCGCGCATCCGGCTCGGCACGAAACACCAGCGAGCGGAAGGCGCGCATGATGAGCTCCTCGTTGCGCGTCTTGAAGTACGCGATGGCTTCGAGCGCGTTGCGGAGGTCGGCGAACGTGCGCTCGTACTCCTCCATGCTGGGCGCGCCCTTGGCGTGCCGCGGCCCGTCGAGCCGTCGTGTCGCGTCGCCGGCGAGGAGATGCAACTCGTACAACGCCAGCAGGCACGCCTGCGCCACGTTGAGCGAGAAGTGGTCGGTGGTGGGAATGGTGCAGACCGCGTGGCAGCGATCGAGCGCGTCGTTGGGCAGTCCGTGGTCTTCGCGGCCGAACATGATGGCCACCCGCCCCTCCGCGGCCCGCTCGAGCATGGCTTCGGCGGCCGTGCGTGGCGTATGGCGCGCCCAGCGGGTGGCCTGACGCCGGCCGCTGAAGCCCACGACGTAGACGCAGTCGGCGAGGGCCTCGTCGACGGTCTCGAAGTGCCGGATGCCGGCGACCAGGTCGCGGGAATCGTGCGCGACCTGCTCGATGCGGTTGGGATCGTACGGGCACGGGCGCACGAGCCGGAGGTCGTGGACGCCCATGTTCTTCATGGAGCGCACCACGCCCCCGATGTTGATCGGGTCCTGCGATTCGTACAGCACCACCGTCACGGCGGCCAGGCGGGATTCGGACATGCCCCCAAGATAGCGCCGAGCGTCAGCGCGACGTCTCCGGTCGCTGTTCAGGGAGGGTCAGGGTGAGCCCCCGGCTGGCGTCGTGCCGGTCGCCACGCAGGTAGCCGAAGCCTCCGCCCCCCGACAGGACCAGTTGGCCGCGACGCCGTTCGCGCTCCGGCGGACGCTCGTTGACGATGCAATCGAAGCGGACCGCCCCGATGCCGCCGCCCGGCAGGTCCCGGCGCGGGAAGTGCAGGGTCATGCGCCAGCCCGCCGCATCGGGGAGCCACGCCGCGCTGACACGAGGAGTCAGCGTCTGTCCCGGCACCAACGGCGTCGCCCGCACGGCGCCATCCCGCACCGGCACGATGAGGCCGGCCGCGGCCCAGGCGGGCGGTGACGCGTCTGCCATTGACGCGCAGTACCACTGGAGGCCGTCGGCATTGACGTCGGCCCGCTCGTTGTCGAGCGGGTTGTCGGGCATCGCGTCCGAGGCCGCGCCGTCGACGACAACCGGGCCGGTGCGCGCCTCCACCGTCACGACGAGGTCCTGCTCCGTGCACGCGATGTCGATCGTCGCCTGCGGACATCCGGCCTCCTCCCAAGTCTGCTCGGTGCGGACGTAGTGGGCGGCGCCGAGCGTGCGGCGAAGTGGCAGGTGCACGCCGTTGGCGGCGGGCGATGCCGGGCGGCGCGTTGGCTCGGGCGGCGGCGGCGTATCGGGCGCCACGCGCCCCTCGAGGTCGATGCTGCTGCGAGCACCGCCGGCGAGGAGCTCGATGTGCCAGCCGTGCTCGGCGGGCCCGTGCGCGGCCGTGGTGCCATCGTGCGTCACGACGCGGGCGACGACACCGGCGCCGTCAACGCCGCCACTCTCCGTGCGCGCCGCAGCCGCGTCGAGGGTCACGGACACCACGGCGTCGCGCGACGTGCTTGCGTCCTCCGTCGGTTCTTCGCGCCAAGTCCAGACACCCACGACCGCACCGCCCGCGGCCGTGCTCTCCAGCCAGACACGCAGTTGCGGTGGCTGGCCGGTGGGCCCGGGGGTGGTCGCACGACACAGTCGCACCTGACCGGTCGCGGCGTACCACGCGCGCGCGCCGCCAGCCGCATGAAGCACGAAGGGCGGCGCGAGCGGCAGGCCGTGCGCGTCGCACGCCTCCTCGATGTGGGCGAGGAAGTCGAAGCCGTCCTCGAGGCCGCCGGCGCTGCGCACCGTGGCCGAACGCCACTGCACGCCGGCGTGGTGCAGGTCGACATCGACCGCCAGCGGCAACGTGAGCGTGCGTTCGCGGTCGGCGTGCCAGGTGAGCTGGTCCACGCAGTAGCTGTCCATGACGACGACCGCGCGGTCGGCCGAGACGCCCGATGCGAGCCCGTCTGCCGACCACTGCACCCAACCTGCACCGCCGCGTTCATCCCACGCGCGCAGGGTCGCGTCGGTGGGCTGCTGCGAGGCACCGTCGATGAGCGGTGCGTGATGCGCGAGCGTGCTGCGATACCAGTGCAGCGTGCGTTCGGTGTAGCTGCCGGCGCCGGGGTCGTCGAGCAACCGTTGGGGGCCGCACTGCAGGGTGAATCCCAGTCGATCGGGATGCCCGTGTCCGCCGCCGCTCACGCCGCCTTCGAGCGCGACGTACACCCGTCCTCCGTCACGACGCAGCACCGCGAGACCCTGCCGTGGCAGCAACGCGCTGCCGGCGCTCCATGCACCCCCCGCCACCGGCTCGGCGTTCGCCATGAGCAGCGCCCGCCACGACAGTTCGCTGCGCGCGAGCCACTGCGCGCGCTCGGGTCGCTCGGCGTCGGCGGTCGAGCGCGCGCGCGCATCGCTGTGCGCACCGGTGCCGTCGTAGAGGCGCGCGAGCAAGGCGGCGAGCGGGCGATCCGTGGGGGAACGCCCCGCACCGTGTGCGAGCCCCAGCTCGCACCACTCGGCGATGCGCCACTGCCGCACTGACACCGCGTAGGGCGCGTCGCGGCGCGCGGGAATCGTGTCGTCGGGGAGGAGCCCGACGAACGGCGTGCCGAAGCCCGCCTGAAACCGCGCATCGAGCGCGGCGCTCACCGGCCGGCCGAGCGCGCGCAGCATCTGCACGCCGTACCAGAGGCCCCGGTGCGCGAACTGGTGGTAGTTCTCCCCTTCGTACCAGCTTCCGTCGTCGAGGAGGGCGTGCGTGAGGAGCCATGTCGTGGTGCCCTCGCCACCGCCGCATTGGGCCTCCACCGCACGGCGGTCGTCGAGGAGCACCGCTGCCGCGAGTTGCGCCGCGGCGTTCCACGCCTGCCGATTGGATCGCCCTTCCGGATACGACGCGATGCGCGCCGCGCTCGGTGCGAGGAGCCGGTCGCGCACCACCGCACCGACATCGTGGCGCCCGCTGGCCTCGAGCAGCGCGAGGGCGTGCGCGGCGTTGAGCAGCCAGATGCTCTCGAGATAGGTGCTGAAGAAGGGACGTGACGGCCCGAGGACGTTGTCGCGATCCGGCCAGCGCTCGTAGCGGAGTGCCAACTCCGACAGGATGCGTTCGGCGAGCTGCGCGTGTGCCGCGTCCCCTCGCAGGGCGTAGAGCGCGGCCGCATGCACGGCGCGCTCCACCGTCCAGAGCTGCGCACCCATGACCCACCAGTCGTGGTGGTGCTGTCCGACGTAGTCCACCGCGCAGCGATCGCAGTGGTGGGCGTGTGGTGACCACGGATCGAAGCGGAGCAGCGTCCCGTGCACCGGGCAGCGCCCGCCGCCGCGCGTGAGGCGCGCCTTCTGGTCCGGTATGGGCAGCGGGCGCGTGTGCAGCGGCGCCAGCTCGTGCGCGAGGGCGTCGGCCAGGGGCGCGAGCGAGGTGCCGGGCGCCGTTTCGCGTGCGCGCACGACGGGATCGAACGGGAGCAGCAGCGTCATGCGTGCATGATGACGAACGCGCCGCTCATTCGCGACGGCGCCACCGCGCCACCGTCACGAGCTCGCCGCGCAGGTCCATCGTGACACCCTCGAGGCGGCGCGCCCTGCCCTGCACACCGCGCGCGTGGTAGAGCCACGCCACCGGCGCGGACTCGGCGAGCTGCATGTCGACGGCGAGCCATGCGCCTGCGGCCTGGTCCGGTTCGGCGCGCCGCGCGGCGGCGAGCGCCGCATCGAGGGCCGCGTGGTGATAGCCCGTGTAGTCGAGCGCACCGCCCCGTTGGGCGCCGTCAAAAAGCGCGGAGAGATGCCCCAGAGCGATGTCACCGGGGATGCCCGTGAACGCGAGGTCGAACGCCTTGGCATCGGCGCGGAGCGTGGCCAGGAACGACGCGAGCTCGCGCACGCGGATGGTGAGCGTGATGCCGCGCGCGGCAAGGTCGGCCTGCACGAGCTGCTCGACCGCCTGATCGCCGCCGCCCACCGTGAGCAGTTCCACGGCGAGCGGACGGCCGTCACGCGCGCGAACGCCTCGCTCGCCTCGTCGCCAGCCGGCGGCATCGAGGAGGCTGTCGGCCCGCTGCTGCGCCTCGCGCAGTGCGGCACCTTGCGGCGCCTCGCGCCGCGGTGACGCGGGAAGCCCCGGGGGAATCGCGCTCGCGGCGGGTGTCCCGAAGCCGGCCACGGCCGCTTCCACCAAACGCCGCCGGTCGATGGCGAGCGCGATGGCGCGGCGGACACGCACATCGTCGAAGGGGGCGCGCGTGGTGTTGAACGCCAGCACGGTGGAGAAGAGCGCGGGCGGCGTGACCAGGGCCAACGTCGAGTCGCGCGTGACCAGATGGGCCATCGCCGGCGAGACGCCCGCGAGATCGAGCTCGCCGCTCACGAGGCCGGCGAACTTGGTGGCCGCCTCGTCGACGACCGTGACCACGAGCTGCGACAGCGTGGGCGGCCCGCCGAGCGACGCGGGGAAGTCGGCGTTCCGCGCGAAGCGCCAACGACGGCCCGGGTCGCGCGACACGAAGCGGAAGGGCCCGTTGCCGACAGGTGCGGTGGAGAACGGATGCGCGCGCCACCGATCGCGGGGCACGGTGTCGAGCAGGTGGGCGGGGACCAGCGGCAGCTCCGCAAGCAGCGGCGGCAAGGTTGCGAGGGGGGCCCGAAACACGAGCTGCACCGTCTGCGCATCGATCGCGCGGACGCTGTCGACCACGGCCGCATCGGCGCGACGCGGGCTGCCGAGCAGCGAGTCCCGCACCGCGTCGAAGGTGAAGACGACGTCGGAGGCGGTGGTCGGCGTGCCGTCGTGCCAGCGCAAGTCGGGTGCGAGGGCGAAGGTCACGGCGCGTCGATCTGCGCGCCACGTCCACGACTGCGCGTAATACGGCTGCGGCTGCAGGAGGCTGTCGAGACGCACCAGCGTGACGTACAGCGCGTGCCGCTGCACCTGGCGCGACAGCGGATGCACCGTGACGAGCGGGTTGCCACTCTCAAGATCGGCGCCGGAGGCGAGCACGGCGGTGCCCGGTGGGCGTTCCGGGGCTCGGCAGGCGCTGACGGCGAGCCCCGCAACCAGCAGCAGCGTTGTACGCACGCCTCGCACGACGCGCGCCGCGGCATCGCGCGTACGCGCCGAGGCCGGCCGGGTTGACGTGCGCCGGCCGGGAGCGATCATGATGCGGTGCACCGACTCGCGCTGCGTCTCATGGACGCACTCGTCCTGCTTTGGCTCGTCACCACCCTCACCTTCGCGCTGATCCACCTGGCGCCGGGTGATCCGGCGACGCTGCTCATTGCACCCACCGCGACCGCCGAGGAGGCCGCGCGCCTGCGCGCCACGCTGGGGCTCGATGCCACGTGGCCCGTGCAATATGCGCGGTGGATCGGGCGGGTGCTGCAGGGCGACCTGGGCGACAGCCTCGTGCGCGCGCAGCCGGTGTCCCGCCTCATTCTCGAGGCGCTGCCGGTGTCGCTGTTCCTGGGCGGGGTTTCGCTGGTGGCGAGCTTCGTGCTGGGCACGGCAGTGGGGTTGCTGCAGGTGCGCTGGGCGTCGCGTCGGGTGGATCGTGCGCTGTCGGTCCTCAGTACCATCGCGTTCGCCGCGCCGGGGTTCTGGCTTGCACTCGCACTG
The DNA here is from genome assembly GCA_020161135.1 of Gemmatimonadota bacterium. GTDB lineage: Bacteria > Gemmatimonadota > Gemmatimonadetes > Gemmatimonadales > Gemmatimonadaceae > Gemmatimonas. The sequence goes on from JAIUOB010000003.1 coordinate 671,114, forward strand.
GTGGCCGTGTTCACGAGTGGCGCTGCGACCTGGGGGCTGCCGCTCTGGCTCCGCCTGCCGGCGTTCGGCATGGAGGATCCCGCCGCGCTCGATGTGTCGTGGATCGATCGCTGGCGACATGCGGTGCTTCCGCTGCTGGTGCTCTCGGTGCCGGGCGCCGCGGGGGTCGCACGATATGCCCGGGAAGCGCTACGCGACGCGGGCGCGGCCCCGCATGTTTCCGCCGCGCAGGCCCGCGGACTCTCGGCCATGCGCGTCGCGACACGGCACGTGCTGCGCAACGCGCTCACCCCGCTGGTGGTGCTGTTCGGGCTGACGCTGCCGGGTGTGGTCGCCGGCTCGGTGTTCGTCGAGCAGGTGTTCGCGTGGCCGGGGCTTGGACGCACCATGCTGACCGCCATCGGCGCGCGCGACTACCCGGTGGTCCTGGGGTTGACGCTCGTCTACGCGGCGACCGTGATCGCGGCCAACGTGCTGTCCGACGTCGCGCTCTGGAGCCTCGATGCACGCCGACGGGACTGACGTGACCGCGCTCCCCGTACGCGCCGCGTCCGCGCTGGCGACCGTGCCGCCGCGCGACCGCCGCGTGGTCGTCGCCGCCGGTACGCTCGCGCTGTTGCTGCTGTTCGCGCTCCTGATCCCGCTGCTCGCCGCACCGGCGCAACGCGACATCGGCGACGTGCTCGCGATGCGCCTCGTTCCGCCGTTCGGTCACGATGCGAACGGCGGCTTCCACCTGCTCGGCACGGACGCCTTCGGACGGGACCTCGCGGTGCGGCTGTGGAGCGGTGCGCGTGTCTCGCTGGCGGTGGGCATTGCCGGCACCGTGCTGTCGGCCGCGCTGGGCATCGCGCTGGGTGCGGTGGCGGGGTGGCGCGGCGGTCTTGTCGATCGCGCCGTGGTGGCGTTGGGCGACATGCTGCTCGCGGTGCCGCGACTGGTGCTGCTGCTGGTCATCGCCGCGCTGTGGGGGCCGGGCGTGACGATGGTCATCGTGGTGCTCGGCCTCACCGGGTGGATGGCCGTCATGCGCCTGGTGCGCGCCGACGTGCAGGGCGTGCGGCGGCTCGCGTTCGTGGAAGGGGCGCAGGCGCTGGGCGTGCCCGCAGCTCGCGTCCTGTGGCGGCACGTGCTGCCCAACGCGCTCGCCGGCGCGTCGGTCGCGCTCACGCTGGGCGTCGGCAATGCGATCGTGCTCGAGAGCGGCCTGTCGTTCCTGGGCCTCGGTGTGCAGCCGCCCACCGCGAGCTGGGGGAACATGATCGCCGGCGGCCGCGAGTGGTTGCAGGTCGCGCCGTGGATCGCGCTGCTGCCGGGCGTGCTGCTCCTCGTCACCGTCGTCGCGTGCACGCTACTCGGTGAGGGGCTCCGCGAGTCGAACACCCGACGCGCGCCGTAGCGCGCGCCGCGCCCGCGTCACCGCGCCGCTGAGGGCTCCACGCGACGCACGAGCAGCGTGACCACCCCACGGGGCTCGGCCACGAAGGGCACGCGCGCCGCCGAGAGGACGCTCTCGCCGAGCGGCGTCTCATCGAGGCGACAGGCCGTGACGGACCACGGCCCGTCGTCCGGCAGCCGCCAGCTCCCGGCAGCGCGATGCGCCGTGAGGTTGACGGCACGCAGCACCACGGCCGATGCGTCGGTCTCGCTCACCGTGACGGCAGACATCTCGAACGCCGGCCCCTCGAGCACGGGCCCGGCCACACGACGCCGGCGCGCGTGCCCGGTGTCCTGCGGCTCGCCGTCACCCAGGTCGAGATCACGCCACGTCTCGCCGACGAGCGGCAGCAGCACGTCGTCCACGAGATCGCGTCGCACACTGCGCACCGCGTCGTCGAGCGGGCCGTGCAGCCAGAGCGCGCAGCGTGCGCGGAACACGCCGAGGCTCTGTGCGCCGGGGGTAGGCGAGGGCCAGCCTGCGTGCCCCGGACGTTCGGGCAGGTCTGCGCGCGACAGTGCGCCCGTCGCACGCAGCAGGGTGAGCGCGAGCGTGCCACCCTCCGCCTCGTCGCGGGACTCGGCCTCGGCGAGGCCGTCGGCGATGAGGGTCGCCCCGCGATTCACATCGTGCCGCGTGAGCCAGCGATGCATGGGTTGTCCGGGCGGCACCGCCTCCTGCGCGCCGTCGGCCGCGACGATGGGGGGGCGCGAGACGGGCCCGAACGCGGCATCGGCTTCGACGCGGCCGACCGGCACGTCGGTGCGCATGACGAGTTGCAGCCGGTGCTGCCGCCGCGTGTTCACGCCGCGCACGTGGACCACCACGAGCGGCGACGCGATGTCGAGCGAGAGGTCGGTGGTCACCCGCACGGTGCCACGCGACGCCGTCGCCGCCGTCGTGCGCCAAACCGCACGCACCGTCGCGCGCAGCGGGCCCGCGTGCAGGAGCCGCGCGCGGACGAGGGAGAGCCGCTCCGGCGTGCCCCGTGGCGCGGGGGTGTACGTGTCGCCGTCGTCGTCGCGTGTGACGATCGCGAGGGCATCGACGATCGCTCGCGTGCCGACGCGCACGTCGATGCGACCGGCGCCGGCGTCGACCTCGAGTTGCACGATGCCGTTGTCGAGCTGGACGCGTTGCGTCGGCGGTGCGCTGCGCGCCCGCGTGCTGCGTGTCGCCTTTGGCACGACTTCGATACCGCGTGCGGGCGGTGGCAGCGGCGGTGGCGCGGCGTCGCCGGCGTCCTGCGCAGCGGCATCGACCGCCAGCAGGCCACACGCAGGCACGGGGGGCACCCACGCCAGCGCGCGCCACTCGGCGACACGATCGTTGTCCGGATAGTGCTGCGGCGACTCACGACGCACGTCACGCTCACGCGCCGGCCCGAGCCACTGCACGGGCCACGTGCCGAGCGAGGGCGGCGTGGCACCGGCGCGCGGGATGGGCGCGGCGTGAGCGCTACCGGGACCGACCGGGACATCGCCGAGCGTCTCGTGCAGGCAGAGGTGCGCGAGCCCGCCGCGTGGGCGTGCGGTGCGGTTGCGCAGCACGACGTGTGTGGTGGCACGTGGCGCGCGGCTGCGTGCCGCCACGGCATCATGCCCGAGCGCGGCCTGCAGCGCGGCCTCGCGCAGCCCGCGGGCCTGCGAGGCCACGGCATCGTGCGCGCCATCCATGCGGCGTGCCACCTCGTCGATACTGCAACCGCAGAGCGTGTCGTGCGGGTGCGTCTCGAGCAGCGTCTCCCACGCGACGTGCAGCAGCGTGGGAAGTTGCGCCATGGTGAGCGCGCCATACGGCGAGACTGCATGCGCCGTACGCGAGCGGTCGTGCAGGCGCACGAGCGCCAGCCACGGCTCGACATCGCGCAGCAACCCGCGCTCGAGACAGGCGTTGCGCCGCTTCTGTGCGGCACGCGTCGCGAGCGCCCCGCCCAACGTCCACGTGTAGCCGTACGAGTCGCGGAGCTCGCCGCGAACGACCGGCACGTCGGGTGTCATGCGCGCCCGCAGCCGTGCGGCCCACGTGGCGAGCGGCATGTGCTCGACGGTGTGCGAGGCCCCCGCGACCTCGCGCAGCGCGGCCACCGCGTCGGTGACGTCGGGCTGACGCGCATGGTGATCGGCGCCGTTCGGCAGCAACACGACACCGGTGGTGTGGCGCGCCCGCCAGTGCGCGGCGAGTCGCTCCCACCGCAGCCGCGCCGCGTCGCGGTCGACGGGGAGCGCACTGCCGACTTCGTATCCGTCGGCGGGCAGGTGCGCGGTGGCGACACGCGTGCCATCGGGTGCCTCCCACCAGACCGCGTCGGCCACGGGATGCCCCGCCCCGCCGAGGCCGCGCCAGACCACGGCGACGTCGAGTCCGAAGCCGTGGGCGATGGTGGGAAGCGCCGCCGGGTGACCGAACGTGTCCGGGCACCAGGCGACCGGTGGCGCGTCGGCGCCCAGCGCGCGCAACACGCGTCGCCCCGCGGCGAGGTTGCGCACGAGTACCTCACCCGAGGGGATGAGCGTGTCCGCGAGCACGAACCACGGGCCGGCCTCGAGCCGCCCCTCGTGCAGCGCCGCACGCATGGCGTCCGTGGCCTCCGGGCGCACCGCCAGGTAGTCCCGCAGCACGATGGCCTGGCCATCGAGCAGGAACGGCCCCGGCGCGGGGTGCGCCAGCACGGCATCGACGAGCGCGACCAGACGCTGCCGAAAGCGGGCGGCCCCGTGGTACCACTCACGATCCCAGTGCGTGTGTGACACGACGCAGACGGTGAGCGGCGTGTCCGCGAACGGCCTCTCGGTCATACGTGACAAGCTAGTCGGGCCCAGCGTCGGGAGCAGACTCCGCGGTTGACCCCTTCGCCGCGTCCGTCGAGCTTTCTCCGAGCCGCCACCGGCTCACCTCCCCGCCCCCACTCCGGACGCTTGCTTGGAATTCCTGACCGAGTTCTTTCATCGGCTGCGCGATCTTCCCGCCCTGGTGCAATGGGCCGGATACGTCGGGCTGACGCTCATCATCTTCGCCGAGACGGGGTTGCTGGTGGGATTCTTCCTGCCGGGCGATTCGCTGCTGGTCACGGCCGGGCTGCTTGCGGCTGACCCCGCCTTCGGGCTCAACCTGTGGCTGCTCGGTGCCATCCTCACCGTCGCGGCAATCGTCGGCGACACGGTGGGGTACAACGTCGGCAAGGCGACGGGCCCGCGGATCTTCCGGCGCGAGGACTCGCTGTTCTTCCACAAGGATCACCTGCTCAAGGCGCAGGCGTTCTACGAGAAGCACGGCGGCAAGACGATCATCATCGCCCGCTTCATGCCCATCGTGCGGACCTTCGCGCCGGTCGTGGCCGGCGTGGGCCGCATGGAGTACCGTTCCTTCCTCGCGTACAACGTCGTTGGTGGCGTGCTGTGGATCTGGAGCATGCTGCTGACGGGGTGGATCCTGGCGCGCACCGTGCCCGGCGTCGCGAAGCACGTCGAGAAGGTCATCCTGCTGGTCGTGTTCCTGTCGATCCTCCCGGGGATCATCGCGTGGCTGCGCGAGCGCCAGAAGGCGCGCTCGTCGGCCGCCTGAGCTGCCTCGCCATTTCCCATCGTCCCACACTTCGGAGTCTCTCCATGGCCCACACGCTGCCGCCGCTGCCGTACGCCCCCGAGGCGCTCGAGCCGCACATCGACGCCCAGACGATGACCATCCATCATGGCAAGCATCATCAGGCGTACGTGACGAACCTCAACGCCGCGATCGAGAAGGCGCCGGAGCTCGCGTCGTGGTCGCTCGACGACCTGTGCCGCAAGATCAACGAGGTGCCCGAGGCGGTGCGCACGGCCGTGCGCAACAACGGTGGTGGCCACTGGAACCACGCGCTGTTCTGGCAGCTCATGGGCCCCAACGCGGGTGGTGAGCCGACCGGTGCGCTCGCCGACGCGATCACCAAGGCCTTCGGTTCGTTCGCGACGTTCAAGGAGCAGTTCCAGGCCGCCGGCATGGGGCGCTTCGGCAGTGGCTGGGCGTGGCTCATCAAGAACGCCGACGGCTCGCTGGCCATCATGAGCACGCCGAACCAGGACAATCCGCTCATGGAGGGGAAGCACGCGCTCCTCGGCGTCGACGTGTGGGAGCACGCGTACTACCTCAAGTACCAGAACCGTCGCGCGGACTACCTCGGGGCGTTCTGGAACGTCGTGAACTGGGGCGAGGTCGCGAAGCGGTTCTAGGCCTCGGCGACACACAACGGCAACAAGAAGCGCCCCGCGTCGGTCCGACGCGGGGCGCTTCTTGTCGTGCGTTGTGAGCTGTGAGGCTGCCGGGCCGTGGGTGGTGAGCCGTGGGCCGTGGGTCAGTGCTGCGCGTGTGCGCTCAGACGGCGGCAGGCTCGGTCTGCGTGTTGGCCTGGCGGGCGCTCTGGAGCAGCGTGAACGAGGTGTACGCCACCACCGCGGCCACCAGCCAGCGCAGCACGTTGAGTGGCATCGACTTCACGAGGAACGCGGCGATGAGCACCGCGGGAATGCCCCCGATGATCATGCTCGTGACTGCCTGGTAGTTCACGCGCCCGGCGCGCAGGAACTGCGTGGCCGCGGTGGGCATGAGGAAGGCGCACGAGCCCATCATGACGGGGAAGGCGGTGACCGGGCTCATCCCGAGCATGCTCACCAGCAGCATGCACGGGCCATACAGGCCGATGCCGATGGTCATGAGCGCGCCAAGCACCAGGTTGCCGGCCAGCGCGATGCCGAGCTTCACCCCCGTGACACCCGTGGCGGTTCCGCCGCCAGGGAGGATATTGAGGGCCTGTGCAATGAAGAGCGCTGCTGCCGCCGCGAGGCAGAGCCCCATGCCCAACCGAATGCGGTTGATGGGCCACTTCGCGACCACGCCGGCGCCGAGCCACGCGCCCACGACCGCCGCCGCGATCATGCCGATGAGCGTCGTCGGGTCGACATCGACGGCCTGCGTGTAGATGACCGCCTGCAGCAGCGTGGCCATGGTGTAGCCGGCGTTGAGCGTGCCGGGAATGACATCGTCACGCACGGTCTTCGTGGCGCGGAACGCCGCGGTGGTCGTCGCGAACGACCCGATGCCCAGCGTGTCGAAGAAGTTGGCGACGAAGCTGATGACAAGCAGTGTCGGCGTGGGGGTCAGCGGCTTCCGGCCGCGCAGCCCCACCACCAGCGACGCGATGTGATAGAGGGTGACGAGGGCGAGCGCACCCAACAGCAACTGCTTGGCGTCGAAGGACATGTCCGGTGGGGATGGGAGGGAGGGATACAACGCGCCGGGCGCACCTGTGGGGCACACCCGGCGTCCGACACCGACGGGAGCGGCGGCGACTCAGCCGAAGATGACCGCCGGGACGAGGGAGACCGCGGCGCCGATGGCCCAGGCGACCACAGCCGCAACTATACCCGTCGAGCGGGTTACGCGCGCCACCCCCGCCACCGCTGCGGCGTAGATGACCAGCTGCCAGATGCTGAACAGGTCGAGGCCGGCGACGAGCTGCATGACGGCGGGGCTGACGGTCTTGGCGTCCATGAACCGTGCCGGACCGAGCGACAGGTCGTAGAGCGAGACGGCCTGCGACCCGTCCATGAGCGCGCCCTGTATGCCCCCGGCGAGGAAGCTGAGCACGCGCGGGACGAAGCCAAGCAGCGCCACGAGCGCCGCCTGCCCGAAGCGCATCGGCGCCTTCACGATCTTGCCGGCGAGCCACAGGAAGAGGCCGGAGAACAGCGCCGCGAAGGGCGCCATGAGCACGCCTGACACGAGGTAGCCGATGCCACCCATCGTGGCCGCGGTGTCAGCCGCGCCCTCGGGCATGGGCTGCCCCTTGGCGGCGGCGGCCTGCATCTGCAGCTCGAACGTGCCGTCGAGCCAGGGCTGGATGAGCCCCTTGGTGGCGATCGCACACACTGCCGTGATCACGGTCAGGATGATCAGGTACTTCCCGAGCTGACGGTCGCGGGCCCGCGCGCCCACGGCGCCGGGAGCCCACAACGTCTCCAGCAGGTCTTCGGTGACCTGCCCGAACGTCGGGTTCGTGCCCGTCATGGCATCACTCATCGTGCAGCCTCTCCCTCGAGATAGGTGTAGCCTTCCAGCCCCGCGACGAAGTCGGCGATGAACGCATTCGCCTCGTCCCGGGTGATGCGCGTGGAGCTGTTCACCTTGCGCCGGAAGGTCGCCAGCAACTGCGAGGCCCCGAACTGGACGTAGTTGAGCACCTCGGTCACCGTGTCCCCTTCGACGAGGTCGGTGATGTCGTAGCCGCCGTGATCATTCATACGGACGTGCACCGCGTTCGTGTCACCGAACAGGTTGTGCAGGTCGCCGAGGATCTCCTGGTAGGCGCCCGTGAGGAAGATGCCGAGGATGTAGTCCTCGCCGTCGCGGAACTCGTGGAGCTCGAGGCTGGGACGGCCGTTCTTGTCACCGACAAACCGGTCGATCTTGCCGTCCGAGTCGCAGGTGACGTCCTGCAACGTCCCACGCCGCACCGGCTCCTCGCCCAGCCGGTGGATAGGCATGATGGGGAAGAGCTGGTCGATGGCCCAACTGTCCGGCAGCGACTGGAACAGCGAGAAATTGCAGAAGTAGCGGTCGCACAGCGCCGACTCGAGCTCGGGGAGGATGTCCTCGTAGGTGTCGGGATCGGCCTTGGCGATGCGGTAGATCGCGTTCATCGTCGCGAGCCACAGCACCTCCGCCTTCGCGAGGCCCCGCAGGTTGAGCACGCCCGAGTTGAAGAACTGCCGGGCCCGGTCCTTGTCGAACGACGCATCGTGGAACACCTCGAGCACCTTGCGGGTGCGCGGGTCGCGCTCGGTGAGCGTGCGCCAGTCCTCGTGCATCTCGTGCAGGAGCGAGTGATCCTCGTCGTCGAGCGCGGGCACCGGCTGCGCGGCCTGGGACTCCACGTCGATGACCTTGAGCAGCAGCAGCGCGTGATGCGCCGTGAGGGCGCGCCCCGACTCGCTGATGACGTGCGGCATGGGCAGCTCGGCTTCGCGGCACGCCTCGGCGATCGTGTAGATCACGTCGTTGGCGTACTCCTGCAGCGTGTAGTTGACGCTGGCGTTGTTCGTGGAGTTGGTGCCGTCGTAGTCGATGCCGAGCCCACCGCCCACGTCGACATGCGTGATGTCGACGCCCAGCGCCCGCAGCTCGAGGTAGAAGCGCGCGACCTCCTGCAGCCCCGACTTGATGAAGCGGATGTCGGTGATCTGGCTGCCGAGGTGGAAGTGGATGAGCTTGAGGATGTCGAGGCGGCCGGCGGTCTGCAGCTTGTCGATGAGCTTGATGAGCTCCGCCGAACTGAGGCCGAACTTGCTCTTCTCGCCACCACTCTGCGCCCAGCGGCCGGCCCCTTCGCTGGCCAGCTTGATGCGCACCCCCGCGCTCGGCTGCACGCCCAGCTCGTCGGCCACCTCGAGCAGCACGTCCAGCTCACTCACCTGCTCGAGCACGATGAACACGCGGTGGCCCAGCTTCTGCCCCATGAGGGCGAGCCGCATGAACTCGTGGTCCTTGTAGCCGTTGCAGACGATCAGGTGCTCGGTGCTCTCGGACAGGCCGAGGACCGCCTGCAGCTCCGGCTTCGAGCCGCACTCGAGCCCCACGCCGTGCGTCTTGCCGAAGCGGACGATCTCCTCGACGACGTGGCGCTGCTGGTTGACCTTGATCGGGTAGACGGTGGTGTAGCCGCCCGTGTAGTCGAACTCGCGAATGGCTTGCGTGAAGCGTTCGCTGAGCGTCTCGATGCGCGACTTGAGGATGTCCGAGAAGCGCAGCAGGATGGGCAACTGGATGCCCTGCCCTTCGAGATCCTGTGCGAGGTCGCGCAGGTCGAGCGCGAGATGCGGACGATCGGGATCGGGGCGCACGACCACGTGGCCGCGATCATTGACGTCGAAGTAGCCGGCCCCCCAGCCTTCGACATTGTAGAGCGCACGCGCCGCGTCGATCGACCAGGGGGTCGGCGCGGGGGCGGAGGCGAGAGTCTGGGTCCGGGTGGCCATAGGGCGAAAAAGCTATCGGATACGCCCCCCTGCAGGGAGTCGCCACCCGTGTGACGACTCCCCGCCGGGCGGTCACCGCGTCGGCGTCAGTTGTCGCCGTCGATCAGGCGACCGAGCCCACCCAGCACGGAACCTTCCTCGCGGCCGCGTCCACCGGCGCGTGGTGCGGCGGCAATGATGCGATCGGCGAGGCGCGAGAACGGCAGCGTCTGGAGGATCACACGACCGGGGCCGGTGAGCTGGACGAAGAAGAGCCCTTCGCCCCCGAACAGTGCCGTCTTGATGCCGGGGACACGCTGGATGTCGTAGTCCACCGTCGGCTGGAAGGCCACGAGGCAGCCCGTGTCCACCCGCAGCGGCTCGCCCGGCGCGAGGTCGATGGCGTGCAGCGTCCCCGACGAGTGCAGGAACGCGAGCCCGTCGCCCTGCAGCTTCTGCAGGATGAAGCCTTCACCGCCGAAGAAGCCGGCGCCGATGCGGCGCGTGAACGCCACCGACACGTCGATGCCGCGCGCCGCGCAGAGGAAGCTGTCCTTCTGCGCGAGCACGGTGCCGCCCCAGTCCCGCAGGTTGAGCGGCACGACCTTGCCCGGATACGGCGCCGCGAAGGCCACGTCGGCACGACGGGCGCCCGCGTTCCCGAAGAGCGTCACGAAGAACGAGTCACCCGCGAGCACGCGCTTGCCGGCACCCACCAGCTTGTCGAACAGCGAGCCACTCTTCGCGTTCGGATCGAGCGTGGTGGCCATCGTGATGCCGTCGCGCATGAACATCATCGCGCCCGCCTCGGCGAAGACCGCTTCGCCGGGGTCGAGCGTGATGATCACTGCCTGCAGGTCGTCGCCGATGATCTGGTAATCGATCTCGTCCGCTGCCATCACCGTCCTCCGTTGGGCCCCTGCGGCGTGGGTCCACGCACGGCCGGGGCGGTCGTCTTCACCTGGTCGCGGCCCTTCTCGAGGTAGGGGATGCCGCGCTGCATCCACGACGGCGGATCCTGGCCGAGAAGTTTCACGCCGAAGAACTCCTGCATCTTCTTGTCGATGTCCTTCTGGTTGGCGCGCTTCGTCGGGTTGTGCTCGTCGCCGTTGTAGTTGACCATGTAGGCCTCCTTCTGCAGGCGACGCATGGCGACGTAGAACTCGATGCCCTGGTACCACGGCACCGCACCGTCGCTGTCGTTGGCCATGAACAGCACCGGCGTCGTCACGCGATCGAGGCGGAAGAGCGGCGAGTTCTCGATGAAGCGCTCCGGGTACTGCCACAGCGACCCGCCAATGCGGCTCTGCGTGTGCTCGTACTGGAAGGTGCGCGCGAGCCCCGAGCCCCAGCGGATGCCGCCGTACGCGCTGGTCATGTTCACGACCGTGGCGTTGGGCACCGCCGCCGCGAACATGTTGGTCACGGTGATGAGGTACGCCGACTGGTAGCCACCCCACGACTGCCCCGTGATGCCGATGCGCCTCGGGTCGACGAAGCCCTTCTGGATCAGCGACTGCACGCCGGGAATGACCGCCTTCGCCGCGCTCGGTCCGGGCTGCCCGTCGGTGTAGACGATGTCGGGCATGAACACGAGATAGCCGAGCGCGTTGTAGACCAGCGGATTCACCGTGTTGCGGCCGCTCGGCGCCGAATAGCCGTGCAAGCCGTCGGTGAGCTTTTCGTAGTAGTACACGACCATCGGCCACTGCCGTGACGGGTCGAAGTTCTCCGGCTTGTACAGCAGCCCGCGCAGCGGAATGCCATCACCGTTGAGCCACGATACCATCTCCACCGTGCCGCGCGGATACTGCGCGTCCTGCGGATTGGCGTTCGAGATCTTCGTCGTCTGCGCAATGCTCGGCCCCGTCCAGAGGTCGGGGAACTCGCGATAGGTGCTCTGCGTGAGCAGGTACTGCTCGGCGTCACGCGCCTTCTGCAGGCCATTGAGCGCCTTGTCGGCCATCACGATGCGCTCGGGCTTGCTGTCGACGCCGAGCTTGTCGCGCCAGTAGCCGGTCGACTTGGTGAGCGAGTCGACGGCGCGCAGCAGCAGCGGCTGCGCCGGGTCGAGGAACAGGTCTTCGCGATCGAGGTCGACGACACGGAAGGTCATGCCGGCGCGGCGGCCTTCGCCGTCGGTCACGTTGCGCGGCGCCGCCACGCCACTCGGATCGATCTCCCACACATCGAAGCGGTCGTACACGAGCACGCGCTTGTCGCCCAGCGTCCAGCCGCCCAGGCCGTACGGGGGCGGCACGTCGGGCGAGTCGAACTCCTCGTCCTGGAACTTGACCGGCAGCTTGTCGGTGAGCGTGACGGTCTTTCCGGTCGCGACGGCGTACGCCTTCCACTGCCCGTCGGCGAACCACGTCACGTAGTTGGCCGCCGGCGAGAGCTGCGCGTTGCCATCGAGCCCCTTCACCACCAGCGTGCGCGCGCCCGTGGCCGGGTCGATGAGATACACATCGCTCGCACCCTCGCCCCAGAACTGCGGGATCGCATACTCGAGGCTGTTGACGCCCAGCACGCGCTTGCCGTCGGCGCTCACCGTCACACGCAGGCTGTCGTTCGCGAGCTGCGTCCACTTGCCGGTGGCCAGTGTGTACAGCGCCGTGAAGGTGCGGTTGCGGTCGCGCCCCGCCGACAACTTCTGCTGCGGCTGGATGGCGGCGTCCTTCCAGTGCCAGAGGTCGTAGATGGCCTTGTCGGCCAGCGAATCGGCCGGAATGCTGTCCATCGGCACGGGCGCCAACGAGAACGTGAGCGCGCCCCCTTCGCGCACGAAGCTCACGGCGCCACGCTCCGCCACCAGCAGGCCAGTCGGCACGTCGGCCGAGGTGACCAGCTTGCGCGCCGCCACCGTCTTGCCCTTGGCCGGCACCAGCGACGCGTGATACAGCGTCATGCGCGGCGTACGTGTCGTATCGCCTACGTCGGACACGAACGCGACCTGCTCGCCCTTGCGGTCGAAGGTGAAGCCGCGGTAGGTGGCCTGTCCGGTGATGAGGGGCGTGACGGCGCCCGTCGCGAGGGCACGCACGAACACGCCGTTGTTGGCACCGTCGCGCGTGGTGACGGCGTAGCCGAACCACTTCTCGTCGTCGTCGAAGGTGAACGTGGTGACGCCCTCGAGACGCGTCTCGGTGCCGGCGGGCAGGTCACGCAGCACGACCACGTTGCCGTAGTCGCGGCGCGGGCCGGCCGGCGCGGCGGGTGCACCGGCCGCAGGCGCAGCTCCCCGCCCGGCGCCCGGCGCCGCCGCGGTGGTGTCCTCGAGCTGATAGGCGAGGAAGCGGCCGCCGTTCCGCGCGAGGCTCCAGCTCCGCACGTTCGGCACACGCGTCACCGCACCGTCGGCGAGGTTGATGACGGCCATCGTCGAGCGCGGCTGCGGCGCGCCGCGACGGGTGCGTGCCCGCTCCACATCGGCCCGTGCGGGGTAGATGGTCACGACGACGAAGCGCGAGTCGGCACTCGCCTGCGCCGGCTGCACGCTGAAGGACGGCGCGGCCTCCTCACCGCCCCCGGCGCCGGCGCCGGCCTGCAACTGCGGCCGACCCGTGTAGCCACGCGGCACGCGGTACTCGGTGGAGCTGCTGGTCGAGCGGATCACGAGCTCGCCTTCGCCGACGACCGGGCTGACCGTGTAGACAGCCCACTTGCCGTCGCGCGTGAGCGTGGCGCCACTGATGCCACGCCACTCATCGTAGGTGTCCTGCGTGATGGCGCGCTTGCCCGCCGGCGCCGGGGGTGGCGTCCACCGGGACACGGCCGTGTACGGGTTGGCGGGCGCGTTCTGCCCCGCCGCCGGCTGCGCGTGCGTTGCGGCCGGTATGCCCAACGCGGAGAGGGCGAGCGCGAGCGTGGCGCGGGCCGGTCGCGACGGGCGCCGACCGGCGGAAGGTGTCACCAAGGAACGCATGGAGGGAAACGGCTGGGGGTGTGGACTGGTCGCGCCGCGCTGCCGCCGCCAAGTTGGGCGGGACCCGCAGCATCACGATTCTGGCGGTTTGTCGCCCGCCGCGCGAGGGAGTGGATGAGACGGTTGGTCGGTTACTTCGCCCGTGGGCTGGTCCTGTTGGCCCCGATCGCGATCACGGTGTGGGTCTGCTGGCTGGTGTTCACCCGCGTCGACGGGTGGCTCGGCCTCCCCATTCCGGGCGTCGGCTTTGTGGCCACCCTCGCGCTCATCACGGTGGTGGGCTTCCTGGGCTCCAGCCTGTTGACCCGCTCGGCCGTCGGGGCGTTCGAGGCGCTCATGACGCGCCTGCCCTTCGTGCGCCTGCTGTACGGCTCCACCAAGGACCTGCTCAACGCCTTCGTGGGCGAGAAGCGCCGCTTCGACCGGCCCGTGCTGGTCGCGCTCACCGCCGACCGCAGCGTGCGCCTCGTGGGCTTCGTGACGCAACAGTCGCTCGCCCACATCGGCATTGAGGGACAGGTCGCCGTCTACTGCCCGCACTCGTACAACTTCTCCGGCCAGCTCTACGTGGTCGACACCGCGCAGGTCGAGCCGCTCGACGTCTCGAGCGCCGACGCCATGGCCTTCGTGGTATCGGGCGGCGTGTCCGGCCTCGTCCCCGCCGCCCTGTCGACCGGCGAGTTTCCGACCGCCCTTCCCCCTCGTTGAGGCCATCCCGCATGTCCACGCTGCGTCTCCGCCTCGCGCTCCTCGCCGCCATCATGCCGTGGGGCGCCGTGCCCGCCGCCGCGCAGGCAACGCCCCCACGCACCGCGAACGCGCCCGCCCCCCGCGCCGTGCTGCTCCTGCCCGATGGGGTGTTCGATGGTGTGGGCGAGACCGTGCAGCGCGGATGGGGCGTGCTGGTGCGCGGCCAGCGTATCGCCGCCGTCGGCCCCGTCGCGTCGCTCGGCGCGCCCGCCGACGCCGAACGCATCGCGCTCCCGGGCACCACGCTGCTGCCGGGGCTCAGCGACCTGCACAGCCACGTGCTGCTGCATCCGTACGACGAGACGCCCTGGAACGACCAGGTGCTGCGCGAGTCGCTCGCCCTCCGCACGGCGCGCGCAGTGAATCACCTCAAGGCCACGCTCGACGCGGGCTTCACCGTGCTGCGCGACCTCGGCACCGAAGGCGCCGACTACGCCGACGTCGGTCTCAAGGAGGCCGTCGACCAGGGGATCATTCCCGGGCCGCGCCTGCTGGTGACCACCAAGGCCATTGTGGCCACCGGCTCGTATGGCCCCAAGGGGTTCGGCGCCGAGATCGGCGTGCCACAGGGCGCCGAGGAGGCCGACGGTGTGGACGGCGTGACGCGGGTCGTGCGCGACCAGATCGGTCATGGCGCCGACTGGATCAAGATCTACGCCGACTACCGCTGGGGGCCGCGCGGCGAGGCGCGCCCCACGTTCACCCCGGCCGAGTGGACGGCCATCGTGACCACCGCGGCCTCGAGTGGCCGGCCGGTGGTGGCGCACGCCAGCACCGAGGAGGGGATGCGCCGCGCGATCCTGGCCGGTGTCGAGACCATCGAGCACGGCGACGGCGCGACGGCCGAGACGTTCGCGCTCATGAAGCAGCACGGGGTCGCCTTCTGCCCCACGCTCTCGGCCACCGAAAGCACGACGCGCTACCGTGGCTGGAAGAAGGGTGTCGACCCGGAGCCCGCCACCATCACGGCCAAGAAGGCCATGTTCCGCGTCGCGCTCGCGAGTGGCGTGACGCTGTGCAACGGCAGCGACGTGGGCGTGTTCACGCACGGCACCAACGCGCTCGAACTCGAGCTCATGGTGGAGTACGGCATGCGCGCGGTGGACGCGCTCCGGGCGGCAACGAGCGTGAACGCGAAGCTGCTGCACCGCGAGAACGACTTCGGCCGCGTGGCCCCGGGGCTGCTGGCCGATTTGGTCGCGGTGGCTGGCGACCCCACCTCACGCATCGGCGCGTTGCGCGACGTGCGCTTCGTGATGAAGGGCGGCACGGTGGTGCGACGCCCCTGAATGCACAAACCGGCTGGTGCCCGAAGGCACCAGCCGGTTGTGAAGCGCAGTCAGTCGCTCAGCCGATCGGCGACTTGAACATGGCCGCGTCGGGCGCGCCGAACGTCACGCTGTTCACGGTGATGACCACATCGCCCTGCGGCGTGACCTGCACGACCTTCGACGGGACCTTCTTCCCCTCGAACGCCTTGTACTCCTTGTACAGGATGCGCTGCTCGCCGGCGGCGCCCTGCGACACCTGACCGATGCGCAGCCCGGTCGCGGTGCTGAAGTACTCGGTGGCCGAGATGCCGGAGGCTGTCGTGATCTCGAGCTTGTAGGCCTCCTGCCCGTCGAAGATGTCCTTGCCCGTCACCGCGGCCTTGGTGTAGCGCGTCGGGTCGAGGAACGAGGCACCGTCCTTCGCCACCTCGGACACGCTCTTCACCTGCTCGGGCGGCATGGGCTGCGGGCCACCACCCTGGTCCGCCCACCCCTTGGTGCCGTCGAAGCCCTGGTCGATGCGCGCGACGCCCAGGTCGATGATCATGCGCAGCTTGTTGGGGAGCGCCGAGTGCCGCTCGTAGGCGCCCGAGAGGTTCGCGAACGTGATGTCCGCGGTGCCCTTCTCCGTGCGCCCCTGCACCGGCGCCCACGCCGCGCGCCCGCCCACCGCCTCGGCGAACTTGTCATACACCTGCTGCACGGTCGGCAACTGCGCCTCCGCGCGCCCTGCGCCCATCACCAGCACGGCGGCCGCAGCCGCCATCATCGTCCGACGCATCGATACTCCGGAAGTAGGGATAACGTGACCAGCAGCGAAACTACGCGGGACGAGTCGCGGCGGGTTTCAGTGGCTTCGTAACGTCCGAACAACCCGTGTGACTGGTGTCACGCAGGCACAACTCCCGCAAACGGGGCGTCGGCACCAGCACGAAGCGCCTCGATGCGCTCCTCGGTGAAGGCGACGAGCTCCGCCATCGTCTCGGCGTCGAACACCAGCTTCACCCCTGCCGCCGCATACAGCTCCGGCAGAGGGCGGGTTCCGCCGAGTGAGAGGAACTGCTTGTAGGCGGCGACGGCCCCCTTGGGGTCGCGCACGGCGTTGCGGAACACCTGCAGCGCGCCAAGCTGTGCGAGGCCGTACTCGATGTAGTAGAACGGGAGCTCGAAGATGTGGAGCTGGCGATACCAACGCGCGACACGCTCCGCGTCGAGTCCGGACCAGTCGACCCCCGACTCGAACTCGTTGCGCAGGCGCAGCCACGCGCGGTCGCGGGCATCGCGATCGGCGCCGTCCGG
Source organism: Gemmatimonadota bacterium (assembly GCA_020161135.1). Taxonomy (GTDB): domain Bacteria; phylum Gemmatimonadota; class Gemmatimonadetes; order Gemmatimonadales; family Gemmatimonadaceae; genus Gemmatimonas. The sequence goes on from JAIUOB010000003.1 coordinate 687,785, forward strand.
GTGGGTGTAGATCCACGCCTGGAACGCGTCGACGCTGGCGATATGAGACAGCGCGCCGAGCACGTCCTCGAGATGCTCGAGCCAGGCGACGCGCGCCTCGTCGGGCGTGTAGTAACCGGAGGGCTGCACGAGGTACGGCATGGCGAGCAGCTCCATGCTCATGCTCGCGAGCTCGGCGGCCTCGTGTCCCGTGCGGCGCTGCCAGGTGAAGGGGAGCGCGTGCGTGGCGAAGTCGTGGAAGCAATGCCCGGCCTCGTGCACGAGCGTCTGCACGTCGTCCGGCACCCCGACCGCGTTCATGAAGATGAACGGACGGCCGCGGAACGAGAGGTCGGTGCAGTACCCGCCGGGCGCCTTGCCCGGGCGGCTCTCGAGGTCGAGCAGTCGTTCGCTCGCCATGAGGCGGAACTGTCCACCCAGCTCGCTGTCCACGCGATCGAACACGGTCGTCGCGCGCGACACGAACGTCTCGACGGTGTCGAACGGCTTGAGCGGCTCGGTGATGTCGAGGTCGACGGTGACGTCCCACGGGCGCAGCACGTCGAGCCCCAGCTTCTGCTTGCGGTGCGCCATGAGCCGTGCGACGGCCGGCGTGACCGTCTCGCGCACGGCATCGTGGAAGCCCGCGGTGTCGGCCGGGGTGTAGTCGAACCGATGCTTCGCCGTGAAACAGTATTGCTGGAAGTCGGCGAAGCCCGCCTCCCGCGCCACGTCGACGCGGAGGGCGTACATGCGGTCGAACAGGTCGGCCAGCTCGTCGCGCTTGTCGAGATAGGCGCGCGCGCCCAGCAGGAAGGCGCGCTCGCGTTGCGCACGATCGGGCGCCTTGAGATACGGCTGGAGCTGAGGAATGGTCTTCGCTTCGCCGTCCCAGTCGACACTCAGCCCGCCGGTGAGCTTCTGGTAGCCGGCCGACAGCTCCTCGAGCTGCGCGAAGCGGGGCACGTTGGCTTCGCGGAAGATCTCGATGTCCGTACGGAATCGGCGCAGCGTGGTGGCCATGTCGTCGCGCGACCAACCCAGCCCGAGCAGGCGCGTGGCGAGACGCACCTGCTGCTCGTCGAGCTGCGGAAAGATCTCCGTCGAAAAGCGCAGATAGCGCTTCTCGGCGTCCGCGTCGGCCGTGTTGCCGGTGTAGGCGATCATCGCCAGCGTGCCGGCCTCGCCGACCAGCGTGTCGAGACGGGACCAAGTGGCGAGCCAGCGCTCGATGTCGCCGCCGTCTCCGGCGAGCGGCAGCTCGGCCAACTGGTCGTACCAGGGGCGCACGTCGTCCCAGCCAGCATCACGAAACGCCTCGGGAGAGGCGGGAAGTTCGATCATCGGGAGAAGGAGTTCAGTCATGCCCGGCACGATACGGGGCAGCGTAAGCGCCGCGTCATCGGCCGCGTGCCCGGTGGCGTGGTACGTCGCGACCCACGATGGCGCGGATCACTCGCCATACGGGATCCAGATGTTCTTGACCTGCACGGCGCGCCGCAGGAACTCGCGCCCTTCGCCCGCCCGTGGGTCGAGCCACTCGCGTCCCGTCCACTCGGTCCAGGTGCGCTTGAGGTTCGTGGCTGACGCCCGTTCCACGGCCGTCGCGCCGGCGTGACTGCCGACGTACCACACGGCGTCCACATCGTCGTGTTCGGCCAGCACCTTCGCGAGCACATCGCGCTCGCCGGTGACCAGGTTGATGACGCCCGCCGGGACATCCGACGTTTCGAGCACACTGTAGAAGTCCGTCGCCGACAGCGGGTACCGCTGGCTGGGCACCGCCACCACGCGATTGCCCGCGGCCACCAGCGGCGCCACCAGCGATACGAGGCCGAGCAGCGGATACGGGTCGGGACAGGCCACGCCCACCACACCGATGGGCTCGTGCATGGCGAGCGCCACGCCGCGCACCGGCACGTCGTGGACGGCGCCGTCGTGCTTGTCGGCCCACGCGGCGTAGGTGAAGAGTCGCGAGATGCTCGCATCCACCTCGGCGGCCGCATCGTGCGCCGCGGCGCCCGTCATCGCGGCGATGCGGGCGGCGAACTCGCCCTGACGGGCCGCGAGGTTCTCGGCCAGGTAGTAGAGGATCTGCGCGCGCTGATGCCCGGTGGTCTTGGCCCACCCCGACGCCGCGTGCGCCGCCTCGACGGCGTTGCGCACATCCTTGCGGTTGCCGTCACCCACCTCGCCCACACGCACGCCGTGTGCACTGCGCACGACGCGGCTGTACCCACTGTCCGGCCGCGCCTGCTTGCCGCCGATGAAGAGTTTCGGGGTGCGATCGATGGCCGGCAGTCCATCCCGACCGCCTTCTCCCTCCTCCCTTCCCCCTTCTTCCTGATCCTGCACAACCGGCGCCGCCCCACCCACCGGATGTCCCGGCTTCAAGTACTCCCACATCCCCTCTCGTCCGCCCTCTCGCCCGAACCCGCTCTCGCGATAGCCGCCGAACCCCGCCGACGCGTCGAACAGGTTCGTGCTGTTCACCCACACCACGCCGCACTTGAGCTGCGGTGCGATGTCGAGCGCGAGATTGATGTTCTCGCTCCACACACTGGCCGCGAGCCCGAACGGCGAGTTGTTCGCCAGGGCCACCGCCTCGGCCGGCGTGCGGAAGGTCATGCTCACCAGCACCGGGCCGAAGATCTCGACCTGCGCGATGGTGGCGCTGGGCGCGACGTTGGTGAAGAGCGTGGGCGGGTGGAACCAGCCATCCTGCGGCGCGGCCCATGACGGCTGCCAGATGCTCGCGCCTTCGTCCACGCCCTGCTGGCAGAGCGCGCGAATGCGATCGAGCTGCACCGGCGCGACGATGGCGCCCATGTCGACGGCCTTGTCGAGCGGCGCACCCACACGCAGCCGCTCCATGCGATCGCGCAGCTTGTCGAACAGGCGCTCGGCGATGCCTTCCTGCACCAGCAGGCGGGAGCCGGCGCAGCACACCTGCCCCTGGTTGAACCAGATGGCATCGACGACACCCTCGACGACGCTGTCGAGATCGGCGTCCTCGAAGACGATGAACGGGCTCTTGCCGCCCAACTCCAACGAGAGCCCCTTTCCGGTGCCGGCGGTGGCGACGCGAATGGCGCGCCCCACCTCGGTGCTGCCCGTGAACGCGATCTTGTCCACGCCCTCGTGCGACACGATGGCGGCGCCGGTGTCGCCGTCCCCCGTGACCAGGTTGAACACGCCCGGTGGCAGGCCGATCTCGTGCACCAGCTCCGCAAACCGCAGCGCGGTGAGCGGTGTGTACTCGGCGGGCTTGAGCACGACGGTGTTCCCGGCGGCCAACGCCGGCGCGACCTTCCACGCCAGCATCAGCAGCGGGAAGTTCCACGGAATGACCTGTCCGACCACGCCGTAGGGGTGCGCGCCGGGGAACTCGCTCTGCAGCAGTTGCGCCCAGCCCGCGTGGTGGTAGAAGTGCCGCGCGACCAGCGGGATATCGATGTCGCGCGTCTCGCGGATCGGCTTGCCGTTGTCGAGCGTCTCGAGCACGGCGAAGTGGCGCGCATGCTTCTGGATGCCTCGCGCGATGGCGTACAGCCAGCGGGCGCGCACGTGGTCGTCGAGCGCCTGCCAGGCGGGAAGCGCGGCACGCGCGGCCGCGACGGCCGCATCGACGTGGGCGGCGGAGCCCTGCGCCACCTGCGCGACTTCGCGCCCGGTGGCCGGCTCGAACACCGCGAACGTCTCCGGCGCGGCAACCCACGCACCATTGATGTAGTGCCCGAATCGACCGCCGTGCTGCGCGATCCAGTCACGCGCCGGCGCGGCGCCTTCCGGCGCGGGACCATAGGACATGCGCTCGAACAGCTCGCGCACCGAGGGAGTGGAAGTCGTGGCCATGGATTGCGGGGTCACACCATCGGTTGGCGATGCGCGGCGGCGTATCGCCCGGTCACGAAGTGCTCGAGCTGCCGTTCGACGTCGGTGAGCAGGCCACTGGCGCCGAAGCGGAAGAGATGCGGACGCAGCCAGCGGTCGCCGAGCTCCTCCTTCATGAGCATGAGCCAGTCGAGCGCCTGCTTGGCAGTGCGAATACCCCCGGCGGGCTTGAAGCCCACTTCGAACCCGGTGCGGCTCCCGTACTCGCGAATCATGCGCGCCATGACGAGCCCCACGGGGAGGGTCGCGTTGCTGGTCTCCTTGCCCGTGCTCGTCTTGATGAAGTCGGAGCCGGCCATCATGGACACGAGGCTCGCGCGCGCGACGTTCGTGAGCGTGGCCAGTTCGCCGACGCCCAGAATGGTCTTGAGGTGCGCGTCGCCGCACGCCTCGCGGAAGGCGCGCACTTCATCGTAGAGCGCCTGCCAGTTGCCGGTGAGCACGTGCGCACGGGTGATGACGATGTCGATCTCCTGCGCCCCGGCCGCCACCGACGCGTGAATCTCCGCGAGACGCTGCTCGAACGGGGACAGGCCGGCCGGAAAGCCGGTCGACACGGCCGCCACCGGAATGCCACTGCCGCGCAGGGCGTCCACGGCAGTCGCCACGTACTGGTGATACACGCACACCGCACCCGTCGTGACGTGCAGGTCGGCCACCCCGAGCGCCTCCACGAGATCGCTCCGCAGCGGATGACGCGCCTTCGCGCACAGCCGGCGCACGTTCCCCTCGGTGTCGTCGCCCGAGAGGGTCGTGAGGTCCATGCAGGTGATGGCCCGCAGCAGCCAGGCGGCCTGCCACTCCTTCTTCACGGTTCGGCGCGCAGGCAGCGTGGCGACCCGTCGTTCCACCGCGCTGCGGTTGACGCGGGTGGCGCGGACGAGTGCGAGGTCGAGCGCCGTGCCGGGGTTGCGGGCCGGGTGCTCGTCGGGGGCGAGCCCCGAGGGCCACCGCACCGCGGCGGGGCTGTCGGCCGGCCGACCGGGACGGGCGGCGTGGAGGGGGGTGACGGTCATGGGATCCGGAATCTAGGGGCGGGGGGGAGTCACCGCTCAAGCACGGCCATCACGCCGCCGCTCAACTTCGTGCCGGACCCGGCCGATACTGCTCAGTGGAGAGGAGTACCCTGACCGCCGATCGACCCGATGCGTTCCGTCGCCCGTTCCACCACGCGCTCACCGCGCCCGATTCACCTGCTCGCCGTCCTCCTGACGGCGGTGCCGACGCTGCTGGCCTTCCCTGGCTGCACCGAGACGGTGGAGGCGCCTGCGGCGTCCCGCCTGACCATCGTGCAGGGGCACCTGCAGGCGGCCGCAGTGGGCACCCTGTTGCCCACGCCGGTCATCCTGCGGGTGTACGGCACGGACGGCGCGCCCATGGCCAAGGTGCCCATCAGCTTCCAGGTGATCGCCGGCGGCGGGACGGTCGACCCGGCGACGGCGGTGAGTGACGCCAACGGCGAGGTGAAAGCCAAGTGGACGCTCGGTCCGGCCTCACAGGTCCAGACGGTCGTCGGCACCGCGCCCAATGTCGACCCGGTCACCCTGAGCGCGTTGGGCGTGCTGCCCACGGACATGGTCATCGCACAGGGGAACAACCAGTCGGCCAAGGTGAGCACGGCCCTGCCGGTGCAGCTGGTGCTGCGCGTGACGGGCAACAACAACCTGCCGATTCCGAACCAGACGGTGGCGTTCGCCATCACGCAGGGTGGTGGGAGCATCTCGCCGCAGTCGGCGGTCACCAACGCGCTCGGTGAAGTCACGGTGCGCTGGACGCTCGGCCCGACGGCCGGGCTGCAGACGGCCACGGCCACGGCCGGCGCGATCGGGCCGGTGATGATCTCCGCCGTCGCGCAGTAGGGCGCACCGCACGGCCGCGGCATCGCAGGCGTTCGGGGAGTGACGCAACGCGCGCCACTCCCCGTTTACCTTTCCGCCATGAGCGTGCGTGAATCGTCGCTGTCCCCGTCATCGTCGTCGCTCGCCGGGCGCACGGTGGTCGTGAGTGGCGCCAGCGACGGCATCGGCCGCGCGGCCGCGCGCGCGTTCGCGGAACGCGGCGCAGACGTGGTCATGCTGGGGCGCAACGAGGCCAAGACGGCTGCGGCCGCACGGGCCATCATGTCCGCCACCGGATCGCGGCGCGTGACCTGGCACATCGCCGACCTCTCGCGCCTGGACGGCGTGCACGAGGTGGCCGACACGATCCTCGCGCGGCACGACGCGGTGGACGTGCTCGTGAACAATGCGGGCGCGCTGTTCCTCGAACGCATGGTCACCGCGGACGGTCTCGAGCGGACCTTCGCCCTCGACCACCTGAGCTACCTGCTGCTCACCGTGCGGTTGCTCCCGGCGCTCGCGCGCGGGGCACGCGTGCAGGCGCCGGCGCGCGTGGTGTGCGTCGCCAGCCGCGCGCATCACGACGCCCGCATCGACCTCGACGACCTGCAGATGACCCGGCGGTACCGCGGCTGGCGCGCGTACGCCAACGCGAAGCTTGGCAACGTGTGGACGGCACGCACCCTGGGCGCCCTCCTCGATCCGACGCAGGTGGTCGTGCATGCCATGCACCCGGGCGTCGTACGCACGCGCTTTGCGACCAACAACGGGGCGCTGGGCCGTCTCCTGCGCCGCGTCATGGACCTCCGCGCGGTGACACCCGAGCAGGGGGCCGACACGATCGTCTGGCTGGCCGAGAGTGCCGAGGCGTCCGCCAGCACGGGCGGCTACTGGGTGAAGCGGCGCGCCGTGACGCCCTCACGCACCGCGCGACATGACGGCATGCGCGCGCGGCACTGGACGGCCAGCCTCGCGCTCGCCCAGCTCGATGCCGCCACGCTCGTGCCCGCCGAGCTGCGCGCATGAGCGCCGTCACGATCCCCACGCTGTCCACCCGCGTCGCGTGGCGCGACGTGCCGCGCCTGCTCGTCATCCTGCTGCGCGCCACGCCGCTGGTGGTGTCGTTCCTGCGCGACCGGCGCCGCTGGGTGCGGTGGGGCGGACCGGTGCCGCGCAGCGACGCGTTTCATGTCGCCCGCGCGAAGTCGCTCGTGCACCATATCGCGGCGCTGGGTCCCGCGTTCGTGAAGCTCGCACAGATCTTCGCGACGCGCGCCGACCTGGTGCCGGAGCCGTACGTGAGCACGCTGGCCACGCTCACCGATCGGGTGCCGCCGGTATCGTGGGACGCGGTGCGACGCGTGCTCGTCGAGGCGTGGGGGGCTGCGCCGGAGACCGTCGTCGACGCACTCGACCCGACGCCGCTCGCCGCAGGCTCGTTGGGCCAGGTGCATCGCGCACGACGGCAGGGGCGCGAGGTGGTGGTCAAGGTGCTGCGCCCGGGCGTCGAGGCAGTCATCGCGCAGGATGTGCGGCTCGCGCGCGCCATCGTCGACCGCATCTACGCGCGCTTTCCGCACCACCACGTGCTTGGCTTTCGCGTGGTGCTGGACGAGTTCTCCCGCCATGTGGGCGAGGAGATGGACTTCGTGCGCGAGGGCGCGCGCTGCGAGACCATGCGGGAACGGTTCCGCGACGAGCCGCGCCTGCGCATTCCGCACGTGGAAGGCGACCTCACGCGGCGCACGGTGCTGGTCATGGAGTTCCTCGACGGCACACGCATCGACCGGCTCAACGCGCGCATCGCTGCGGGCACCGTGTCGCCGCGCGCGCTGGTCGAGACGCTCATCGAGGTGTATGCGCGCATGATGCTGCGCGACGGCACCTTTCACGCCGACCCGCACCCGGGCAACCTGCTGGTCGACGCGGCGGGACGCCTCGTGCTGCTCGACTTCGGCATGGTCATCGACGTGACCGTCGAGACGCGCAAGGCGCTCTTCGACACGATCATCGCGGCCGTCAAGCGCGATGGCCCCGGCACCGCCGATGGGTTCTTCCGCCTGGGTCTGGTCGCGCCGGGCACCGACCCACAGATGATGCAGGACCTCGTGTCGGTGCTGCTCGACCTCGCGTACAGCGACACGAGCACGGTGGACCGCGCACGCGTGCTGGCCGAGCGGGTCATGCGCGAACTGTTCGCGTGGCCCATCGTGCTGCCGGGCGAACTGGTCTACTTCGCGCGCACCGCCGCCCTCATCGAGGGCGTGGGCGCGCACTACGACCCGTTCTTCAACAGCATCAAGGTCGCGTCACCCATCGTGCTGCGCCTTCGCAACGAACTGCTGGCGGCACTCCTTGGCGACAGCGGCACCCGCGAGCCCATCATCACCTGGGCCGCAACGCTTGGCGCGCTCGCGGGGTCCGCCGCCGGGTGGATGCAGTCGATGGGACGGCGCCTGCGCGGCGCGCTCGCCGACGCGCAGGCCTGACCGGCCGGCGTCGACGTGGCGTGGATCAGAAGATCCACTCCTTGAACAGGTCGAAGCCGAACTGCAGGCGAGGGAACGCGTCGCCGCTCGGCCGCGAGCAGGGCGTCGAGCCGGGATCGACACCGACCTGCGCCCACCAGTTGCGCCCGAGCCGGTACTCGGCAGCGACGCCGCCCCAGATGGACGCGCCGCGCGCCGCGGCCTGCCCCGCCCCGCGGCAGATGCCGGTGTTGAGTCGCAGGAACGTGCGTTCGCCGATCTGCTTGCCCGCGCTGATCGAGAGATTGTTCAGCAGCGACGCCGCCGAGAGATCACCTGAGGTCTGCGAGCCGGCGGTCGTGACTTGCACCGTGTTGAACACGGGCAGGAGGCGCTGCAAGGCGCCTTCCACCGCGCCGCCCACCGTGGGGAGCAGCACGCCAGTGACAGCACGCACCGTGCTCTGGCTCTGGCCATCCAGCGCGAAGGTGGGCGCGCCGAAGATGAGCAGCGAGATGATCTCGCTCTCCGGCGCGCTCGCGTACAGCGGATCGGTGCTGGTGAGCGTGAGGATGGGCTTGTCGTAGGTGCCACCGATGTGCACGCGCACCGGGATCTCGCTCCCCCCCGCGACACGCACGACGTTGGTGGCCGTGATGTCCACGGTGGGCGGCAACGCATCGTTGCCAAAGAAGCGCACGCGTCCCGAGTCGACCGTGAAGCTGCGGTTCACCACACCGAGGTCGAGGCGGTACTGACCCCGATCGGCGGCAATCTCGCCCTGCAGCGCGAGCTTCTCCCCACTCATCGTGACGCCGAGTCCGCCCGACAGCTTGACGCGCGCCTCCGGCGTCTGCACCCACACGTCGGTGCCCAGGTCCACGCGTCCGTTGTCGACGGTGATGAAGCGCCCGAGGTTGGCGAGCGTCTGCGCCGCGGATTCGGCGACGGGCACTTCATCGACGCCGAGCAGCTCGCGCGCGGTGGCGGACGTGAGGTCGAGCGCGCTGCGCGCGCCCAGCGGGTCGATGACCAGGTTCGCGCGGGGGATGGCGATGTTCCCCCGCACCGCCGGACGGTCGAGCGCCCCTTCCACGCGCACCCGTCCGCTCACGTCGAGGTCGGTGCCGTCGCGTTGGCGTGCCGCCTGGAAGTTGCTCGCGGTCACGTCGAGGGCGATGCGCCCCTTCTCCTTGGGCGGCAGCACCACCACGCCATTCACCCCGAGGGTGTCGCGCATGCCGCCGCTGCGCAGGTACAGCCCCTCGACAAAGAGCGAATCGCCCTTCGCGCGCAGCACCGCGCGTCCGTCGCTCGGTTCGACCCCGAGGTCGTCGAGACGCGCGCCGAACCCCTCGAGTCGCACCTCGCCGTTGGCTGCCGGACGGTCGAACGTGCCGGAGAGGGCCACACGTCCCGCGAGGACGCCACGCGGTCGGCTCACGCCGGTGACCGCGATGGGGAGCGCGTCGAGACGCAGCGAGTCGGCCACCAACTCCCCTTCGAGCACATCGCTCAACTGCCGCTTCTCGACGCGTTGCAGCGCGAGATCGATGGGGACCTGCGCTGTGGCGCGCAGCGCGCCGCCCGCCGCGTCGAGCAACTCCGCCATCGCCACCAGCCGCCTGTCGGCGTAGTCGCCCGTGCTGGTGATGCGCGGCAGGCGCCACCCCTCGAGCCCGAGTGAGTCGGCCTCGATGGTCCACGTGATGGCAGGGGCCGCGCGCGTCCCCTGCATCTGGACCTCGCCGGTGAGCAGGCCGTTGAAGGGTGTCACGTCGGACACGAGGGCGGCCACTTCACCCACGGGGAATCGCGCCACCTGCAACGCCGCCCGCACCGGTCCGCGGGGTGGCAGGTCGGCCTCGAGGGCGAGCACCCCGCCGCGGGTCGAACGCAGTTCGCTGGGCGCGATGCGCAGCATCGCCGAGTCGCGCTCGATGCCGATGGGGCGCGGCGCGGTCCACTCCTCGTCGTCGTAGGCGAGGCGCACCGAGTCGAGCGTGACCACGGTGCGTGCGCCGGCCGCCTGGTAGCGCCCCCGCGCGCCGAGGTGCGCGTTGGCGACCGTGCTCACATCGAGCACCAGCACGCCGCTGTCCGGCGACGCCTGGCTCATGCGGAAGGCCACCCCCTGCAGCCGCACAGCGCCCACGCCGGTGACGTCGTCGAGCGATGCGGCGCCCTCGAAGGCGGTCTTGCCCGTCACGTCGCGCGCCTGCACCGATCCAAAGAGGCGGCCGACGTGAACTGCCCCCACCTGCAGCGCGCGTCCGCCGGCCGCCAACGTCGCGTCGAGCCTCGCAAGGCTGCCCGTGAGATAGCCCGATACCGACGCGTCGCCGGTCAGCGTGTCGGCCGCGAGGTCGCGCACCGTCGTTGCGAGGGCCGTGTCCAGGGGCGCGAGCATGGCGGCAACGCGACGCAGGTCGGCGCGCACGGCGTCGAGCGAATCGCTCCGCACCGACACCGTCAGTGTGTCGACCCGCACCGCGCTGTCAGTCGCGGACACACGCAACCGTGCTGCCTGCGCGATGCTGTCGCGCGCGAGGCCTCCGCGCGCTTCGGCCACGACGCCGCCCATGGTGAGCAACGCCGAGTCGACCTGCAGGCGCCGCGCGTCGAGCTGTCCACTCGCCACAAGCGTTGCGGCCGGATACTGCGCCCCGGCCTCTTGTTGCAGCGTCGCGCCGACGCGCGCCTCGAGGTCCCGCACGCTGGTGTCGCGTGACGCGGTGGCCGCCACCTGCACCGTACCACCGACGCGCGAGCTCGGCACATCGTCGCGCGCCAGCCACGCACGTGCGTCGACATCGGCGAGGGTGGCATCCGCCTGCACGCGCCACCGCGCATCGGTGACGGAGGCGAGTCCCTTCGCGGACACCACGCCTCCCACACTGTCCGCGCCCGCCACGGGGCGCACGCGCGCCTCCCACGCCAGCGAATCGGTGCGCCCCTGCACGCTGAGGGTGCCGGCCAGCAGGGCCCGCGACGGCACCGTCGTGTCGATGCGCGCCAGCGCCCGCATCGAGAGCGGCTCGAGCGCGAGTGTCCCCTGCACCGTGCTCACGTTGGACCCGAAGCGCGCGCGCCCCTCACCGCGCACCACAGAGCGATTGCCCTCCGCGTCGGTCCACGCCAACGCGGCCTCCCGCAGGACGAATGCGTCGCCCTGCGCTTCGGCAATCTGTGCCCGCCCCGCGACCACGCCATCGAGGTCGCGCGCCTCGGCCACCAGCCGCCGCACCGTCGCGAGGTCGACCGACACGGTGTCGATGATGAGGTTGCGCGCCCGCGGCGCCACGCCCAACCCGATCTCGCCACGCAGGCGCAGCAGCGAGGTGGCCGCGCGTCCATCAAGGCCTCGCACCGCCGCATCGGCAAACTGCGCGTCCAGTCGATCGATGCGGAACGCCGTGAGCGGACCGCCCGCCTCGGCGACGAGCCGGCCCGTGATGGTGCCACGCACCGAGTCGGGCAATGCCCCGGCGCTCAGGCGCCGCGCGAGGTCGGTGCGCAGCGGCACGAACGCCAGGTCGACGCGGTGGAGCAGCAGGTCGGCCGGCCGCACCGTCACCGACACACGGCCACGCACGGCAGACCCGGCGCTCTGCACCTCGAGGCTGTCGAGCGCATAGTCGACGTCGTCGGGGTTGGCGAGCGTGCGCATGCGCACTACCGCGCGCCCGCGCCCCTCGGAGGGCAACGCATCCCAGATCCAGCCAAGGTCGGAGAGCCCCGCGTCGGCACGGATGGTGACGTCCATGCGCACCGGTCCCGGCATGTTCCACGCGATCGTGCCGCGCGCACTGCCCGTGGACGCGGGGAGCGCCACCTGCGGCAGGTCGAGCATGAGCGAGTCACTCGTCCATGTGATCGTCCCGCGCGCCTGCCGCACCGGCACCGGCGGGTCGCTCACCGTGCCACGCAGCGAGTCGATCTGCATCGACGCGGGTTGCCCGCGCGCCACGATGACCGCGTCATGCGCCGCGAGCAACCTGAGGTCGATGCGTCGGCGCTCGTACCAGCCGCCGCCCGGCGCGGGCACAAGGTCGTGCAGGCTGTCGCGCACCGCGATCACGCTGTCGTCAATGACCTTCTTGCCCCGGCCGGCCAGATCGCCGTAGGTGACGGTTGCCTCGGCCAGGAACTCCTTGCGCTGCTTGTCCAGCTCCTCGATCCGGGCCTTGGTGGTCTCCGGCAGGGTCTTCAACTGCTCCGGCAGAGCCTTGACCTGCTCAGGGAGGGCACGGACGAACTCGCCGGCGTGCTTGGCCTGCTCGCTGCCCTTGCTCTGCAGCCCAGCGAAGCTGCCCTGCCACTCGGTCAGCTGCTTGGTGGCCTTCTCCTGGGTGGCCAGGACGAGGTTCTTGATCGACTCGACGGCCAGGTCGGTGAGCCCGGCGGCCGCGTAGAGCGGGGCATACTCCGACTCGATGGCGGCCTTGCGGTCCTGTGCCGGCGTCGGCCTGCGGGTGGTCGTGGTGGTCATTTCTGTTCTCCTTCGTTCGGGATGTGGTCGTGGGTGGTGGGTGGGTAAGTGTTACCCGTGGTGGGTGGGTAAATGTCACCCGAGGTGGGTTCGCCCGGTGCGGGCTGGGGCTCATCGGATCCGCTCTCGGTTTGAGCCGGAGCACCGTCCTTCTCGTTCTCCTTGACGAAGGACTGGTAAACGTCGATGAGCACACGCTTCTGACGCTCGGTGATGGCGAGGTCAGCCAGCACCGCGGTCTCCACCGTGGTTGCCGGATGGTCGTCCGGATCCAAGATGCCGGCCTTGACGTAGAGGGTCTCGGCCGAGACCCGGAGCGCCTTGGACAGCTGCTGCAACACCTCGGCGGACGGCTTGCGCAGTCCGCGCTCGATCTGGCTCAGGTAGGGGTTGGACACCCCGGTCTGCTCCGCCAGCTGGCGCAGCGACAGCTCTGCGGCCCGCCGCTGCGAGGCGATGAACTCGCCCAGCGTGCCCAACTGCTCTCCCAGATTCGGGGTCTTGATCCGTGCCATGGATCCATGGTGCATGCATCTGCTTGCAATTGCAAGCAGATGCGTGATTCAGTTAGCGTGAGGCCGCTCACATCGACCTGGGACTGAGCGACGCGCCGATCAACGCCGACCCGTACGCGCATTCGGCACGGTCGCGATGATCAAGGTGCCATCTTGGCGACGATCGCCCGAGTGCAGAGCCGGTTCGCCGTCCAGCTGGGGCCCTTGGCCTAGCAGCGGCACAGTTATCGGCTCCCCCGCCATCACCGTGACCGGCTGATCGCGTACCGCCACCACCGCCGATTTCCCGTCCTCGACCTCGAAACTGATCGCACCGTGGACGACTTCGACCCGCAGCCGCACCCCGTGCAGGGTGATCCGGAAGGCCAGCCGCTCCCAGTCGACAGGCAGCCGTGGATCGAAGGCGATCACGCCGTTGTAGTCCCGCATTCCGCCGAACCCGTACACCAAGGCATTCCAGACCCCACCGGTGGACGCGACGTGTACGCCGTCGCTGGTGTTCCCGTGCAGA
>JAIUOB010000004.1 GCA_020161135.1 Gemmatimonadota bacterium
CGGCAGTTCATCGAGCGACTCGGTGCGAAGATCGAAGCCGCGCGGGTGAAAATTCCGGTCGCACCCGGTTCAAAGGAAAAGATCGAGACCAATCTCTACGCCCGCATCTTTTACAAGGGCGACTTGAAAATGCTCGGCGCAAAAGCGTTGTTGTTCGTGCCCGAGGACAAGCTGGTGGAGCTGCAAAAAAAGCTCGAAGAATATCGCCCGCTGATCCAGCCGTTCACGCAGACGACGAACCTGATTTCATTGATCAGTCTCGTCAACAATCGGTTCACCAACGCCAAGCGGGAACAAAGCGCGGAGAATGATGCGTTGGTGAAAGCGCTCCCCGCGTTGGAACGCATTTTCGTGCAAGCCACGGCCAGCTTGAAACGTGGTGGCGTCCCGCCGTCGCCTGGAGTTTTCGCCTTGTTCGATCCGAGTCGGGAAGCGGAGCAGAGCGTTTATATCACTTATGCGGACGGGCAAATTTACCTGGCCACTGCCCAGCCACTGAATTCCGAAGTCAACTCCGAAGCCGTGCGCCGGATGCGGCAGTTGCTCGCAGAAACCAAGCGCGAAGTGCCCGGCGTCAATGCGGGGTTGACCGGTGAATCTGTTTTGGAACTCGACGAACTCCAGCAATCGCAGAAGGACACCACGCTCGCAAGCATTGTGGCACTGTTGATCTGCGCGGCCATTTTCATCTACGGCTATCATGAAACAGGACGGCCTTTGAAAGCTACTGCGTGTCTGGTCATCGGCGTCGGCTACACGATGGGTTTCACCACGCTGGTCGTCGGGCATCTGAACATTCTCACCATCACGTTCGTGCCCATTCTGATCGGGATCGCCATTGATTTCGGAGTTCATCTGGTGACGCGTTACGAAGAAGAATTGCGCCACGGCGCCACCGAAGAGAATGCCATCAAGACCGCGCTCGTATTTACCGGGCAAGGCATTTTCACCGGGGCTTTTACCACCGCCGGCGCGTTCCTCGCGACGGCGCCGTGGCCGCGCGCTTCGTCGCGCGGCGAGGCCGACGCGGCCGACTTCGAGCGGATTCGCGCCGCCGTGCAGGCCATCCGGCAGGTCAGGGCCGAGTACAACGTGCAACCCGGGGCGTGGGTCGAGGCGACCCTTGTGGCAGGCAGTGGGGTATCGGGCGATCGCGACGCCGTGTTGGCGGCGCTGACGGCCGGCAGTGCCACGGTGGGCGCGTTGTCGCGGGCGCGGGTGTCCGCGGCCACCGACGCGCCGACGGGCGCTGCCGCGCATGTCATCATCGATGGCGGGATCGATGTCATCGTGCCCCTCGCCGGCATGATCGACCTCGCCAAGGAACGACAGCGCGTGGAGACCGAGTTGGCTCAACTGGAGAAGCAGATCGGCGCGCTCGAAGGGCGCCTCGCGAACGCGGCGTTCGTCGACAAGGCACCGCCGGCGGTCGTGGAGGCGGAGCGTGCGAAGCTCGCCGACTGGACGTCGCGCGCGGCACAGTTGCGTGCCAAGCTGGCGTCGCTGGGGGCGTGAGGTTGTCCATCGCCACGCGCGCGGGATGGCGGCTGGCCGGTGTCGTGAGTGCGACGCTGGCCGGCATCGCCTGCGCGAACCAGACCGTGCCGCCGGGTGGCCCGCCCGATGCGGCGCCGCCCCTCGTGCTGGCCGTCACGCCGAAGGACCAGGCCACCGGCATCACCAAGCCGCGCAGCGTGGAGCTGCGCTTCGACGAGGTGGTGAGTGAGACTCCGCTGGGGGCGCGCGACCTGTCGGAGCTGGTGTTCATCAGCCCCAAGAGCGGTCGGGCGCGCGTGGACTGGCACCGGACGCGCCTCACGATCGAACCGTCGAAGGGGTGGAAGCCCAACACGGTGTATTCGATCCTCATTCGTCCCGGCGTCCAGGATCTCCGCGGCAACGCGCTCGACACCGCCATTCGGGTGGTGTTCAGCACGGGCGGCGCGATCCCCGACACGCGCATCACCGGCGCCGTGTTCGACTGGAAGGAGTTCAAGGGCCTCGCGAACGGCGTCGTCGAAGCGATCGCCGAGGACAGCACGACATATCAGGTGAGCGCCGACTCGTCGGGGCGCTACACGTTGCGGCACCTGCCGCCCGGGCCGTACCTCGTGCGGGCGTTCGATGATCGCAACAAGAATCGCGATCTCGACCCGCTCGAGGTGTGGGACTCGGCGCGCGTGACGGTGACCCAGAACGCGACCGCCGACCTCTACGCCATCGCGCGCGACACGCTTGGGCTTCGCATCGCCAACGTCGAGGTGCAGGACAGCAGTCGCGTGCTCAAGGTGACGTTCGACAAGCCGTACTCGCCGGTCCAGCTGTTCGTCGTCGACGCCATCACCCTGACGCGCATCACGGCCACCGACTCGACGCGCATCCCCATCCGCCTGGTCATGGGCGCGGCGCAGAAGCTGCTGTTCGACTCGCTCAAGGCCGTGCAGCGTGCCGACTCCATTAGGCGGGCGAACCCGACGCCGGAGGACACCAATCCGCGGCTGGCGGCACGCCGCGATTCGATTCTCGCGGTGCGACGGGCCGACAGTGTGGCCGCCGCGGACCGCGCGCGCCGGCTCGCGGCGCAGCAGGCCGCACAGGCAGCCGCCCGGGCGCGCGGGGGCGCGCGCCGTCCGCTGGGGCCGCCGGACACGACGCCGCCGCCCAAGCTGCAGCGCCCCAAGGTGTACCCCGACGTCTATCTCACCGTCGACACGCCGCTGCCACCGGGCACGCAGTTTCGGGTGCAGTTCAACGGCATGCGGAGCCTCAACGAGACCGTGACATCACCGGCGCGCAACTTCACCACGCCCAAGCCGGCGCCGACCGACACCACCAAACGTGACAGCACCGTGCGACGCCCCCCGCCGGGACGCAGCCGGTGAGTCATGCAGAGCCGGAGGCCGCGCGCGAGGCCGCGCGCGAAGCCGCGAAAACGTCGGCGCGCGCGGCGCTGTTCATCGATCGCGACGGCACGCTCATCGAGGATGCGCACTACCTGAGCGATGCATCGCGCGTGCGCCTCATTCCCGGCGCCGCGGAGGCGGTGCGCACCGCGAATGCGGCGCAACTGCCGGTGGTGATCGTCACCAACCAGTCGGGAATTGCGCGCGGGCTCATCACCGAGGCGCAGTACGATGCCGTGCGTGCCCGCACCGAGGCGCTGCTGGCGGCGGCCGGCGCCACGGTGCTCACTACGGTGCACTGTCCGCACTGGCCCGAGGTGAGCGGGCCCTGTGACTGTCGCAAGCCGGGGCTCGGGCTGTACCGCGACGCCGCGTCGCGGTATGGGCTCGACCTGGCTCGCTCCGGGTATGTGGGCGACCGCTGGCGTGACGTGGCCCCCGCGCAGGCCACCGGCGGCGTGGGTGTGCTGGTGCCCGGCGTCGAGACGCCGGAGAGCGACGTCCGCACCACACGGCAGGCGCTCGGCCCGCGCATTCATATCGCGCGCGCGCTCGCCGAAGCGGTGTCGATCGTCCTCGCCGCGCACGGCTGACGGTGTACTGCGGCGCCCCTGCAGCGACCTGCCCGGTCCCGCTAGCTTGGGCGCCATGACGGTTCCGTCTTCGCCTTCGCGCCCCGCCAACATCGCCGTGCTCGCATCGGGTGGCGGCTCGAATCTCCAGTCGCTGCTCGGCCACTTCGCCGGTCCGGCGGCAGCATCCGCGCGCATTGCGTGGGTGGGCTCGGACCGCGAGGACGCGGGCGCGCTGCAGCGCGCGGCGCGCGCGGGCGTCCCCCACGGCCTCGTGCACGCACCGCTCGACGGCGCCGCCATGTGCGCGCAACTGCAGGCGCTCGAGGTCGATGTGGTGGTGCTGGCCGGCTATCTCAAGCTGGTCCCGCCAGAGGTGGTGCGCGCGTATCACGGCCGCATGCTCAACATCCACCCGGCGTTGCTGCCCTCGTTCGGTGGCCCGGGCATGTGGGGCCCCCGCATTCACGCGGCCGTGCTGGCACACGGCGCGCGCGTGACCGGCGCGACGGTGCACTTCGTCGACGAGGAGTTCGACCGCGGCCCCATCGTCGCGCAGTGGCCCGTGCCCGTGCTGATGGCCGACACGGTGGAGTCGCTCGCCGCGCGCGTGCTGTCTGTGGAGCACGCGCTCTATCCGCCGTGCGTGGAGGCCGTCGCGACCGGCGCCCTGCGCCTCGATGCGAACGGACGCGTGGTCGGACGCGTTGGCCTCGCAGCCGCCGAGAAGAGCGGCGCCGTGCGCTTTGCCGTGGCGCAGTCGTCGGGTCCGACGAGCCACGAACTGGGCGCGGTCTTCGGCCCGTCGTTCCCGCAGCAACCGTAGTTCCGCCGTCCCCGCTCCCGTCGTTCCGCTCCCGCCGTTCCGCTCCACCCTTTCCTTTCCGCCACTCCGATGCGCGCTCTTCTTTCCGTCTCCGACAAGTCCGGCCTCGTCCCGTTTGCCCAGGGGCTCGCCGCGCTTGGCGTGGAGCTCGTCTCCACCGGTGGCACGGCGCGCGCGCTGCGCGACGCCGGCCTCGCGGTGCAGGACATCAGTGAGCTGACGGGCTTTCCGGAGATGCTCGACGGGCGCGTGAAGACGCTGCATCCGGTGGTGCACGGCGGCTTGCTCGCGCGGCGCGACCTGCCCGAGCACATGTCGGCCATTGCCGCGCACGGTATCGGGCTCATCGACCTCGTGGTGGTGAACCTCTACCCGTTCCGCGAGACCGTGGCCAAGCCCGGCGTGCACGCCGAGGAGGTCATTGAGAACATCGATATCGGCGGGCCGTCGATGCTGCGCTCGGCCGCGAAGAACTTCGAGGCGGTGTACGTGGTCGTCGATCCGGCCGACTACACGCCGGTGCTGGAGGCCATGCGCAGCGGCGCCGACGACCCGGTCTTCCGTCGTCTGCTGGCCGAGAAGGTGTACGCCCATACGGCCAGCTACGATGCCGCCATCGCGCAGTGGTTCGCCCAGCAGCGCGGGGAGCCGTTCCCGCAGCGGATGCCGCTGGCGTTCGAGCACCAGCAGGCGCTGCGCTACGGGGAGAATCCGCAGCAGCGCGCCGCGTTCTACGTCGAGAAGGCGGGGGCCGGGTTGGGCGCGCTGCGGCAGCGCGGCGGCAAGGAGCTGTCGTTCAACAACCTCCTCGATCTCGAGGGAGCCATGCTGGCCATCGAGCCGTTCGCGGGAGAGCCGGCGTGCGCGATCATCAAGCACACCACGCCCTGCGGGCTGGCCATCGGCACGTCGGCGCTCGACGCGTACCGCAAGGCGTATGCGTGCGATCCCGTGTCGGCGTTCGGCAGCGTGATCGCCTTCTCGGTGCCGGTCGATGCGGAGGCGGCGGAGGCCATCTCGAGCCTCTTCGTGGAGTGCATCGTCGCGCCGGCGTTCGCCGAGGAGGCAGTGGAGATCCTCGGGCGCAAGAAGAACCTGCGGGTGCTCGAGGGGAGCGCCCCGTGGCCCGCGGGGAGCATGGATTACAAGCGCGTGCGCGGTGGCCTCCTGGTGCAGGATCGCGCTCCGGTGCCCTCGTCGCCGGCGCAGTGGACGGTGGTGACCGAGCGCCAGCCCACGCCGCAGCAGGCCATCGACCTGGGCTTCGCGTGGCGGGCCGTGGCGAGCGTCAAGTCGAACGCCATCGTGCTGGCCCGGGACGGCGCGACCATCGGGATCGGCGCCGGGCAGATGAGCCGGGTGGACGCGAGCTTCCTGGCGGTCCACAAGGCCACAACGGTGGGGCACACGACTGCGGGCGCGGCCCTGGGCTCGGACGCGTTCTTCCCCTTCCGCGACGGCATCGATCACGCGGCCGCGGCGGGCGTGACGGCCATCGTGCAGCCCGGCGGCTCGGTGCGTGACGCCGAAGTGATCGCGGCGGCCAACGCGCACGGCATGGTCATGGTGTTCACTGGGGAGCGGCTCTTCCGGCACTAGCTCCGGGCGGGCCACCCGGCGAGCTTTCGGGCTTGCCTCGCCCACGGCCGCCCGACTGGCGGCCTGGGGGCGCCACGACCTCTGCCCCGCCCATGACCGTCGCCGCAGCCGCCTCCGCGACTTCCGCACGCACCGCCGGCGCTTCCAGCGCCACTGCCACCGAGCTCGACTACCGCCCGTCGTACCTGGCGGCGACCATCGCGGGCACCGTGGCATTCCTGCTCTACCTGGTCACGCTCGCGCCGACCACGTCGATGTGGGACACCAGCGAGTACATCGCGGCGGCCTACGTGCTCGGCATTCCGCACCCGCCGGGGAATCCGTTCTTCGTCCTCATCGGGCGCGTCTTCTCGATCCTGCCCATCGCGCCCACGGTGGCGATGCGCATCAATGTGCTGGCCGCCCTCTCGAGCGCGGTCTCGGCCGGCTTCTGGTTCCTCGTCACCGAACGCGTGCTCGTCGGCTGGATGCCCCGGCGCTGGCAGCGCATTCTCGGCGGGTCGCTCGCGGTGCTCATCGGCGCGACGGCGTTCACCGTGTGGAACCAGTCGGTCGTGAATGAGAAGGTGTACACGGTCTCGCTGGTCGGCCTCGCGGTCATCTGCTGGCTCACCGTGCGCTGGTGCGACGATCCGGAAGGCCCCGTGGCCGACCGCCTGCTCGTGCTCGTCGCGTACCTGCTGGGGCTCGGCTACACGAACCACATGGCCGGCATGCTGGCGGCACCGGCCGTGGGCTTCGCGGTGCTCATTCGCCGCCCGCAGACGCTGCTCCGCTGGAAGCTGCTGGTGGCCCTCGTGGCCGCCGGCCTGTTCGGCCTCACGCCCTTCGCCACGCAGCCCATTCGCGCCGCGCACTTCCCGGCGATCAACGAAGGCGAGCCCACCGGGTGCGTGACCGAACTCAAGATGGACTGCACGTTCAGCAAGCTCACGTACGACCGCTTCATGTACAACTTCAACCGCGGCCAGTACGGCAAGCCGGAGCTGGGGGAGCGCCAGGCGCCGTTCACCGCGCAGTTGGGGATGTACTGGCTGTACTTCAAGTGGCAGTGGCTGCGCGACGCCTATCACGAGCACCCGGGCGCGCAGAACGGGCTCGCCGTCTTCTTCTTCATCCTCTGCCTGCTGGGCGGCTGGATGCACTTCCAGAAGGACCGACGAAGTTTCTGGTTCTTCGGGCCGCTCGTGTTCACGATGACGTTGGGGCTGATCTTCTACCTCAACTTCAAGTACGGCCACAGTCAGGCGCCCGACCTCGGCGACAGCGTCCCGCGTGAGGTGCGCGACCGTGACTACTTCTATCTCTGGAGCTTCTCGGCGCTGTCCGTGTGGGCCGCACTGGGGCTCTTCTATCTCTGGGAGACGGTGGCCTCGCTGTTCGGCGCCGACGATGTGCGCCTCGGGCGTGGCACGGTCACCGAGCCGCGTCCGCGCAGCTTCGCCTTTGCATCGCCGGTGCTCGCCATCGCGTTCGTGCCGCTCTTCGGCAACTGGACGCAGGCCTCGCGTGCGGGCCAGACCGACACCACCGACTTCGCGCGCGACCTGCTCAACTCGGTCGAGCCGTACGGCGTGCTCATCACGGTGGGCGACAACGACACCTTCCCGCTGTGGTATGCGCAGGAGGTCGAGGGCATCCGCAAGGACGTCATCGTCGCCAACACGTCGCTCATGAACACCGACTGGTACGTGCGCCAGATGCTGCGCCGTCCGGTGTACGAGTACGACAAGGCGAAGGGACCGGCCATCTACAACGACCGCGAATGGACGAAGCCCAAGGGCCCGCCGTTCATCATGACCTTCGACGAAGCCGACGCGCTGCCGCTGGCCATTCCGACGCCGCAGAACGCCGCCTTCCAGAAGGATTCGATCATCGCCGTGCCGCGTACGCCGCAGCTCATGAAGGCCGACCAGCTCGTGTACTTCATGATCCGTGACGCCTACCCCGCCCGCCCGATCTACTTCAGCCGCACCGCCGGCGGGTACCCGTACGAGCTCGGACTCGAGCGCTATGTGGTCACGCAGGGGATGGCCAAGAAGCTGCTCCCCACGCAGGTCGCGCCCGGCCGCGGCATCGCCGCGATTCCCGGCGAAGGGCTGGTGGACGTGCAGCGCAGCTACGACCTGTGGACGAAGGTGTTCACGGCCACCAAGTCGCTCGCGGCCCGCAACGGCTGGGTGGACGACGCGTCGGTCGGCATCCCCGACCTCTACGTCATCAGCGGCGTGACGCTGGCCGAGGCGCTCGCGCAGGCTGGTCAGATGGCGCTGTCGGATTCGGTCTACCAGGAGTCGAAGCGCATCGCGACGGCCATGCGCCGCGTCGAGGTGTTCGGCTTCGACCGCCAGCCCGCCCCGGTCCCCGAACTGCTCGGCGGCGACACGGCGGCCAAGCCGTCCGCGCCCGTGACCCCAACGGCTCCGCCCAAGCGGCCGTAAGCCGCTCACCGTCCCGCTCTCCCGCACTCCCGGAAGGTCCGTGATGGCTCGTTCTGCCCTTCGCCTCGTTGCCGGCCCCGCGCGGGTCGGCGCGCTGCTCCTCGCGCTACCGACCCTGCTCGCCGCGCAGCAGCCGCCCGCCGGTGGACAGCCGCCCGCAGGCCGCGGCGCCGGCGGTGGGTTCCGTGGTGGCACGCAGATCCAGCCCGGTGAGCAGTGCCCGCCGGGCACCACCGAGATCCGCCCCCGAAGCTGCCTCGCGCCCGAGGGGCCCGTGCCCAGCATCGTCGACTACCGACCCAAGTCGACACTCGTGGTCCCCGCGACCGGGCTGCGCCGGAAGGCCAAGTTCCCGGTCATCGACTTCCACGGGCACCCCACCAACGCGCAGCTCGGCAGCGCCGAGGCTCTGGAGCGTTTCGGGCCCACGCTCGACTCGATCAACGTGCGCCTCATGATCTCGGCGGGGAACACGTCGGGCGCGGCGTTGGAGCGCGGCATCGCGCTGGTAAAGGCCTCGCCCACGATGAAGGACCGTGTCCGCTACCTCACCGGCATCAGCTTCTCCGGCGTCGGCACGCCGGGGTGGGCCGACAAGGCCGTGGCGCAGCTCGAAGCCGACGCGAAGATGGGCGCCGTCGGGATCGGCGAGATCGGCAAGGGCTTCGGGCTCTCGACGCGCAAGGCGGACGGCTCGCGGCTACGCCTCAACGACCCCGAGCTCAAGCCGGTGTGGGCGGCGGCGGCGCGACTCAAGCTGCCGGTGTTCATCCACACGGCCGACCCGCAGGAGTTCTTCCGCGACAACGACTTCACGAACGAGCGGTGGCTCGAGCAGGCGCTGTTCCCCGAGCGGCGCTACCCGCAGGATCGGTTCCCGAGCTTCGAGACGCTCATGGCGGAACGCGACAGCCTGTTCCTCGCCAATCCGCAGACGACGTTCGTGGCCGCGCACATGGGGTGGCACGCCAACGACCTGCCGCGCCTCGGCCGGATGTTCGACCGCATGCCCAACGTGCTGGGCGAGCTGGGCGCGGTGCTCTATGACATCGGCCGGCAGCCGCGCGTGGCCCACGACTTCTTCGTGAAGTACCAGGACCGCATTCTCTTCGGCAAGGACAGCTTCCAGCCCGAGGAGTATCCGTACTACTGGCGCGTGTTCGAGACGAAGGACGACTACTTCGACTACTACCGCGACTACCACGCGTTCTGGAAGCTGTACGGCATCGATCTCCCCGACGTGGTGCTGAAGAAGATCTACTACCAGAACGCGTTGCGGATCATGCCGGCCATCAACGTGCCGGGCTTCCCGAAGTAGCACGGCGCTGGGCGGCGAACGACAACGGGGCGGTGACTCGCGTGAGTCACCGCCCCGTGTGCATTGCGAGTCAGGCGACGGTCAGTCGCGACGACCCTGCAGGCGGCTCAGCAGGCGCAGCAGTTCGAGATACAGCCACACCAGCGTGACCATGAGTCCGAAGGCCGCGAACCACTCCATGGCCTTCGGCGCGCCCATGCGGGCGCCCTCTTCGATGCGATCGAAGTCGAGCACGAGGTTGAGCGCGGCGACACCCGCGATGAGCAGGTTGATGCCGATCGCCACCGGGCCGTTCGACGTGAAGTAGCCGATGGACACGCCGAAGAGCGACAGCAGCATCGAGCCCAGGTAGAAGAGGCCGATGCCGATCATCGCCGCCACCATCATGCGTTGGAAGCCGGCGGTGGCCCGCAACACGCGCGCGCGGTAGAGGACGAACACGCCCGCCGCCACACCGATGGTGAGCAGCACGGCCTGCTGCGGCAGCCCGGCGAAACGCGCGTTGTACACGGCTGACAGCGCGCCGAGGAAGATGCCTTCGAGCGACGCGTAGATGGGCGCCGCCCAGCTCGCACTCTGCGGACGGAAGCTGGCGATGAGGGCGAACACGAAGCCGCCGATGCCACCCACACCCATGGCCAGCATGGGCGAGACGGCGCCGGCCGCCACCTGTTGCCAGGTGATCGCGGTGGAGAAGGCGAGGACGAGCAGGAGCAGGACGGCCTTGCCGGCAGTGCCGGTCACGGTCATCGCGCCGGCGTCGGTGCCGATGGTGGCGCGGGCCGCTTCGGCGAACCGCGTCAGGACGGGATTGGAGCTGCGCATGGCGTGAACTGAGAAGGAAAGCGCCGCGTGCGGGACAGGTCCGGAAGGACGACGTGGCGCAGGGTCCGACGCATGGATGATACACCGCGGCGCTCGCGAGGTGACGTCACGCAGGCGGCCGGCGGTCGTTGGCTGCCGCCCCCCGCAGCGCGGCGCCGGACGCCTCGCCGGCGTCAGCCCCGCCGGAGCGCCAGGAGGCGGTCCGCCACCACTCCGAGACCGTCGCGAATCGGGTCCCCGACCGGCACCCCCAGCTCCGCCTCGAGTTGCGCGCGATAGGCCGCCCACGCGGTGTCGTCCAGCGACGAGGAGTTGATGCTCACCCCCGCCAGCCGCACGCCGCGGTTGGTGATGCGCGCGGCTTGCAGGTACTGGGCCGCCGCGTCGGTGAGGGCCGGAATCGGAAAGTCCGGGCGGTACTCGATGGTCTTCCGCGTGGGGTCGTGACAGAGCACCAGGTAGTCCGGCTGCGACCCGTGCAGCAGGCCGAGGGTGACGCCGGCGTACGCGGGGTGGAAGAGACTCCCCTGCCCCTCGATGACATCCCAGTGATCGGCGTCGTTGTCCGGCGAGAGCACCTCCGCCGCGCCCGCAATGAAGTCGGCCACCACCGCGTCGATGGCGATGCCTTCGCCGGCGATCATGATGCCCGTCTGCCCGGTGGCGCGGAACGTGGCCTTCGCGCCGCGAGCGGCGAGCGCGCGTGTGAGCGCGAGCGCCGTGTACTTCTTGCCGAGGGCGCAGTCGGTGCCCACGGTGGCGACACGCAGGCCGCTGCGCTTGCGTCCGGTGCCCGCGGGAAAGGTCTGGCTGCTGTGGCGCACGTCGTGCAACTGCACGCCGTGGCGCGCGGCCGCCGCCACCAGCGTCGGGAACGAGGTGAGCCGCGTGTGCATGCCGCTCACGATGTCGAGTCCCGCCGCGATCGCCGCCTCGAGATCGGGGAGCCACGTGTCCGGCAGCTTGCCACCCACACTCGCGATGCCGATGACCAGGCTCCCGGCGCCCCGCGCGGCCGCGTCGGCGGGCGCCACGCGTTCGAGGCCAACGGACACGGTGGCCTCGGGGAGGCTCCACTCACCGATCACGTCAGCATTGCACCAGTCACGGAGCCCACAGGCCGTCTTGGCATCGGTGGGGTGCTGCGCGTCCCCGAGATACAGCAAATAGGGCTTGCGAAGTGTGGGCATGATGAAAGATCCCGCCGCGCGCATCACCGCTCAAGTGCCCAAGATGACGGGACGATAACAGCGGGAGGCCTGGGCCTGCGGGCCCTTGATTCCGAGCGACCCCCGAAGCTGGCGGTCGTCGGCCCTGATCACGAGGTCATGATGCTGTCAGCGCTGTTCCGTCGCGGGTCGGCGGCGTCCACCAAGTTGGCCGCCATCGAGCGGGTGCAAGGGTGGATCGAGTTTTCTCCTGAAGGAATCGTGCTCGCGGTGAGCGACACGCTCTTGGCAGCCGTCGGCTTCAGTCGACGCGAATTGGTCGGGCAGCATCATCGCACGCTGTGCGACCCGCAGTATGCGCAGTCCGCAGAGTACGCGGCACTGTGGGAGCGCTTGCGTCGTGGCGAGCACGACGAGGGCGTCTATCCGCGCCGCACCAAGGACGGTCGCGAGATCTGGCTACAGGCCTCGTACAACCCCGTCCGCCGTTTCGGGCGGGTCACGCGCATCATCAAGTTCGCGACCGATGTCACGGCGGAGCAGCGTCAGGTCGCCGCGACGGCGTCGCGCATGGCGGCGATGAACAACAGCCAGGCCATCATCGAGTTCTCGCTCGACGGCACCGTCATCCAGGCCAACGAGAACTTCCTCGGCGCCATGGGCTATCAGGCGCCGGAGGTGGTGGGCAAGCACCATCGCCTCTTCTGTCAGCCGGAGTTCACTGCGTCCGCGGAGTACGCGGCGTTCTGGAAGCGCCTGGGCGCCGGTGAGACGTTCACGGGCCGCTACCCGCGCGTGCGCAAGGACGGCACCGTCATCTGGATCCAGGGTTCGTACAACCCGCTCCGTGATGCCCGAGGACGTGTGATCGGCGTGGTGAAGGCCTGCATCGACGTGACCGCCCAGGTCGAGTCGGAGCGCGCGCTGCAGTCGCTGGTGCGTGAGGCGGGCGCGGTCCTCGACGGGATGGCCAACGGCGACCTCACAGGCCGCGTGCACGGCGACTACCCGGGAGAGCTGGGCCAGATGGCGACCGCGCTGAATCGTACGGCGCAGTCGCTCACCGCCACCCTGTCCGACGTGAGCGCCGTCGCCGACGACATGAAGGAGGCGGTCGCCCAGCTTGCGGAGGGAACGGTCGACCTGTCCGATCGCACCAGCGCACAGGTGAGCGCGCTCGAGGAGACGGCCGCGGCCATGGAGGAGATGACCGCGAGCGTGCGCCAGAACGCGGAGCACGCCCGGGCGGCGGACGAAGTCGGTCGTCGCACCCGCGTCGCAGCGCAGCGCAGCGGAAGCCTCATGGCCGAGGCGCTGAACGCGATGTCCGCCATCACGGAGAGCGGCAAGCGCATCGGCGCGATCACGCGTGTCATCGACGACCTCGCGTTCCAGACCAACCTGCTCTCGCTGAATGCCGCCGTCGAAGCGGCGCGCGCCGGCGATCATGGTCGCGGGTTCGCCGTGGTGGCAGATGAGGTGCGTGGGCTGGCGCTGCGATCGGCGACCGCCGCGAAGGAGATCAGTGCCCTCATCGAGGAGACCATGGGGCGCGTCTCTGAAGGCGGCCGCCTCGTGGGCGAGACCTCCGCTGCGCTGGACGGCATCGTGACCGAGGTGGAGGAGGTGACCAACTTCATCGCCCGCATCAGTACGGCCGCGCAGGAGCAGGCCGCCGGCATTCAGCAGGTCAATGCGTCCGTCAGCACGATGGACGGCGCCAACCAGCAGAACGCGGCGCTGGCCGAGGAGTTGTCTGCGGCGAGTCAGTCACTCGACCAACAGTCGGGCACGCTCCGCACGCAGGTGGCCGCCTTCGTGCTCGAGCAGCGGGTCGAGAGTGCGTCGCGTTCGCGCGCGCGTGGCGGCAAGGCGCCGCGACGACACGCGCGCGTGTGGGCACCGGAGCAGGAGTCCGACGCCGAGATCTTCGCGGCGCTCTGATCGGAGGTGGCGGGTGTCGAGCGGGGGACGCATCGCGCGTCCCCCGTTTGCGTTTGGCGGTCACGAGCCGCCCGCCTCCGGTGCCCTTGGAGAGCGGCGGGCCCGCCCGCTAGACTTGGACCGACCTTCTGGGGGGATGGCAGAGTGGTTGATCGCTCCGGTCTTGAAAACCGGCGTACCGGCAACGGTACCGTGGGTTCGAATCCCACTCCCCCCGTACACGCTGCTGTGGGTTCCGGACATCGCGTTCGGAACCCACACGCACATCCGGGGTGTTGGCGGCACGTATGATCGATCTCATTTCGCTGGCGCTCGCCACGGCGCTGCTGCAACCCCAGGACTCCGTCGCGACGGTGCGCGGCCGGGTGGTCGATGCCGCGAGCGGCACGCCGGTGGTGGGCGTCGCTGTGCGACGGCGTGACGCGCGGCAGGGCGCCATCACCGACACGGCAGGCGCGTTCGAGATTCGGGACCTGCCCTTCGGGTCGGTCACGCTGGTGGCGAGTCGCATCGGCTACACCAGCACCGAGCGCACCCTGCAACTGCCGCGCGATGCGGCCACCCCGCTCCTCCTGCGCCTCACGGCATCCACCACCGAGTTGCGCGCGGTGCGTGTCGAAGCGCAGGCCACCGAGCGAGCGCAATTTCTGGGCAACGCGCCGCCCGGTGTGGTGAGTGTGACGGGACAGGTGGTGCGGCAACTCCCGGTCATCGGCGAACCCGATGTGCTGCGCGTGGTGCAACTGCTGCCCGGCGTCGTCGCCACCAACGACTTCACCGCCGGCTACAACGTGCGGGGCGGCGAAAGCGACCAGAATCTCGTGCTGCTCGACGGCTTCCCGCTCTACAACCCGTTTCACCTGGGCGGCCTCTTCGGCACGTTCATCGACGAGACGGTCGCGAGCTTCGAACTCATGCCCGGCGTGTTTCCCGCACGGCACGGCGGTCGCCTCTCCAGCGTGCTCACGGTGCAGCCGAAGGCCGAGGAGCGCAGTGGGGTGCACGGCAAGGCGTCGGTGTCACTGCTGGCGAGCACGCTGGCGCTGGGCGGCACGGTGCGCGGGAAGACGAGCTGGAATGTGGCGGCGCGCCGCACCTACGCCGACAAGTTCCTTGCGCTCTTCTCCGATCGACAGTTGCCGTACTGGTTCACCGATCTGCAGGCCCACGTGCGGCACGCGCTGCCGGGGGGCGGCGCGCTGTCGCTCACGGGCTACTGGGGCAGCGATGTGCTCGACGCATCGCTCGCGACGTTCGGCGACTCGCCGCAGGCCGGCGGCGGCCGCCTGCAGTTCGATTGGGGCAACCGGCTCGTGGGACTCGCGTGGGAGCAGCCGCTCGCGCGCGCACTGGGGGGCGACTCCGCACGGTTCATGCAGCGTCTCTCGTACACCGGCTTCGGAACGACACTCGACCTGGGCAGCGGCTCCCTCACGTTCCGCAATCGGCTGGGAGAGACTCGCGCGTGGGGCGAGCTCACGCGTCATGCCGGCGCGGGGGCGACCCAGGTGGGGTACGAGTGGAGCAGCTATCGGCTCACCTACGACGTGGACGCGCGCGCGGCCGGCACGCCCAACCTGCTGGCGACGCGCGACGGGCCGAGTGCGGCCGCCTTTTACATCGATCGCAGCCAGCGCATGGGCGCCGTGCTCGCGCGCGTCGGCCTGCGCGGCGAGACGGTGACGGGCGCCGGCTGGAGCGCCCTGTCGCCGCGCGCGTCGCTCAAGTGGTTCGCCGGGCGCGATCTCGCCGTCACCGCCTCGGCAGGGCGCACGACGCAGTGGACGCCGTCGCTGCGCAACGAGCAGGCGCCGGTGCGCGTCTTCGACTTCTGGCTCATCGCCAACGGCACCACACCGGTGGCCAACGCCTGGCAGGGCGGGCTTGGCGTCGAGCGCTGGTTCGGCGGCGCACGCTTCGTGCGCGCCGAGGCGTGGGTGAAGGACTATGACCGCCTGCCCTCGAGCAATCTCTTCAACGACCCCGACGTGTTGGGTGACGAGTTCATCGTCACGACGGGCCGCTCGTACGGCGTGGACGTGCTGCTGCGGCAGCTCGAGCGCGAAAAGCTGAGTGGCTGGGTGGCGTACTCGTTCCAGCGCAGTTGGCGCGATGCCCCCGAGGGGCGGTTTGCGCCGGTGCAAGACCGGCGTCACAACCTCAACGTGGTGTCGAGTTGGCGTCCCGGCGGCAAGTGGAGCTACGGGGCGCGACTGGGTGTGGGCACCGGTACGCCGTTCACCGACATCGAGGGGCAGCTCGTGCGGCGCCGGTTCGATCCGGTGACCAACAGCTACGTGACCGACAACCTCCCCGTGCAGCGCGAGCCCATTGGTGGCACGCGCAACGGCGCGCGCTTCCCGCTCGTGCAGCGGCTCGACCTGAGCGCGACGTACGTCAAGGCCGGTGCGCGGCAGGTGACACCCTACCTCTCGCTCATCAACGCGTACAACGCGCGCAACGTGTTCACGTACGTCTTCGACTACACCGACAATCCGCCGACGCGCTCGGCGTTCTCGCAGTTCCCGTTCCTGCCCACCGTGGGTGTCTCCTTTGCGTGGTGATCGACGCGCGCGGCGCGCGCACGCCACTACCCTGCTCGCCGCCACGGCGTGGCTGGCCGGGTGCGAGTTCGGCAAGGCGGTCATTCCCACCCCCACGCCGCGCCTCGTCGTGCACGCGGTGCTCAATGCCGGCGCCGCCGAGCAGATCGTGTTGCTGGAGTCGTCGCTCACAGGGCGCGTGGCGGTCGACGACTCGCTGGCCTTCGATCCGCTCGACCCCATTCGCACGGCGGGCGGCGAACCCGTCGAGGGGGCCGAGGTGCGGCTTGCGTCGGGCACAGACACCGTGGGCGTCCTGGCGAGCGAGACACGCGTCCGCGGACGCGGCACGGGACGCTACGTGGTGTCGCGTGCACAGCTCGCCATCGTCCCGGGTACCCCCTACACGCTGCGCATCCGCACGCGCGACGGGCGCGTCGTGACCGGGGCGACCACGGTGCCCGGTGCGCCGGCGGGCTGGAACGCCACCGCTGCGCTCACCTCACAGCCGCTGCCATTCAATCGCGACGCGGACGCGCTGCGGTTGGCCTGGACCGGCGCCGCGGGTGGTCGGATCTACGCGGTGCGTGTCGAGACACCCTTCGGGCCGTGGGCGCTCTTCTCCGACAGCACGGCATTCACCCTGAGCGGAGCGCTGCGCAACTTCCTCGCGCCGGGGCTGCCGCACGTGTTCCTGCCCGGGTTCACGCAGCCGCTCTCCATCACCTCGGTCGACCGCAACTTCTACGACTACAACCGCTCAGGGAACGACCCGTTCGGCGGCACGGGGCTCATCTCGAGCGTCACGGGCGGGCTCGGGCTCTTCGGCAGTCTCGTGGTGCTCGGCACGTACGAGGTCTCGACCACGCGCGACGATCGCGCCACGATCGACGCGCGCTGGACCGGCACGGCGGCCACTGGCGCGACGGTCGACCTCGACCTCTGGGTGGACGACCCGGGACCGACCGCATCGGCCCTGAGCGGACGTCAGCGCGCGCCGCGTCGCTACATCCTCGGCATCCTCACCGGCGAGACGGTGCGTCTCGCGACGCTCGCGGGCACGTCGAGTGCGGACACGCTTGCCTTCTTTACGGGACGGCTCGCCGGTGACACTCTGGTGGGCACCTACGACCGCCGTTTCGACACCGGCGGCCCCACGCGCTTCCGCCGCGCGCCACGCTGACCCGCTCCGACATGCTGCCCCCCGCCCTGCGCCGTGCCGCGGTCTCGACCTGCGTTGCCGGCATCGCCATGCTCCCCACGGCCCTGCGCGCGCAGGCACCGGTGGTCACCGAACAGCCGTTCGGCGTGAACACGTTGGTCCAGGCGATGCACGCCGTGAGCGACCGCGTGGTGTGGGCGGCGGCGAACAATGGCGTCGTGTTGCGCACCATCGACGGCGGCAGCACGTGGACGCGGCTCCCCGCGCCGGGCGGTGACTCGCTGCAGTATCGCGACGTGCACGCTGCCAGCGACACCGAGGCGTGGATCCTCTCCATCGGCAACGGCAGTGCCTCGCGCATCTATCACACCACCGACGCCGGCGCGACGTGGACGCCGCAGTTCATCAACCGGGACACCACGGTGTTCCTCGACTGCCTGAGCGTGGGCGCGCGCGGACAGGCCGTGGTGTTCGGCGACGCGAGTGGCACGGCCGACCAGCGCCGCACCAGCATCCTCCGCACCGAGGACGGTGGTGCGACGTGGCGCATGCTGCCGCCCGCCGCCGTCCCCGCTCCACTGCAGGACGAAGGCGCCTTCGCGGCGAGCGGGCAGTGCGTCATGCACGGCGACGCGAACACGGTGTACATCGCCACTGGAGCGCCGGGAGCCCGGCTGTTCGTCAGTCGCAACGCGGGGCGTACCTGGGCCGTCGAGAACACGCCCTTCGTGCGCGGTACGGCGGCCGGGCTCACCGGCCTGGCCTTCCAGAGCGCCCAGCGCGGCATCGCGGTTGGCGCCGACATCAACCGCTTGCGCAACGACACCAGCAGCAGCGTGGTGGGCGTCACCACCGACGGAGGCCGCACGTGGGAGATGCGCAAGCGTCCTCCGGTTGCCGGCGCACTCGCCGGCATCGTGTGGGTACCGGGCGCGAGCGCCGAGACGGCGGTGGTCTCCGGCTACGGCGGGGCCGCCTACACGCACGACGCCGGCCGGACGTGGACCGCCATCAACACCGCCGCCTCCGCCGGGGTGACGAGCGCCGGGAAGGTCGCGTGGCTCGGCGGGCGGGGCGTCATCTACCGAGTCGCGTTTCCGTAGCTCGCGACGCAGTTTGGGAGATGCGCTCTCCCAACCTCTCCCCACGTTCCGCGATGCGCCGGCTGCTCGTCGGCGCCATCGCCACCGGCAGCCTCACCGCGTGCGGTGACACCGCGCCCGCCAACGGCGCCGCCGACGACGCCGCACTCGCCCCCGCCTACGCCGCCATCACGGCCGATGGGCTCATGGCGCATGTGAAGGACCTGAGCCACGACTCCACCGAAGGACGCGCGCCGGCGAGCGCGGGCGAAGAGAAGACCGTCCGCTACCTCGAGGCACAGTTCAAGGCGCTCGGTCTCGTGGGCGGGATGCCCGACGGCTCGTTCGTGCAGAACGTGTCGCTCGTGCGCAACGTGCCGCACCCGGAGATGCAGTTCCTCGTGGGGGGCCGCACGTTGCCGCTGTCCCACGCCACCGACTACCTCGTGCGCACGCGCATCGAGCAGCCGGTCATCGACGTGAACGCGGACATCGTGTTCGTGGGCTACGGCGTCGACGCACCCGAGTACGGCTGGAACGACTACAAGGACGTCGACGTGAAGGGGAAGGTGCTCCTCATGCTCGTCAACGACCCCGCCATTCCCGACCCGAACGATTCGTCGCGCCTCGACAGCACGATGTTCAAGGGCCGGGCAATGACGTACTACGGCCGCTGGACGTACAAGTACGAGATCGCCACCGCCAAGGGCGCCGCCGGCGCGATCATCATCCACGAGACGGGGCCGGCCGGCTATCCGATGCAGGCGCTGAGCAACATCGCGCTCGAGAATTTCGACATCAAGGCGGCCGACGGCAACGCGAACCGCGTGAAGTTCGAGGCGTGGCTGTCGCAGCCCAAGGCCGAGGAGCTGCTGTCGGCGAGCGGCCAGGACTTCGCGGCGCTCAAGCGCGCCGCCCTCTCGAAGGACTTCAAGCCCGTCACCCTCTCCGCGAAGGCGAAGCTGCATCTGCGCAGCGACATCGCCACCGTGAACTCGCGCAACGTCGTCGCAATGCTCCCCGGCAGTGACCCGGTGAAGAAGGACGAGGTCGTCATCTACACCGCGCACTGGGATCACATGGGGCGCGATACCACCCTGACGGGTGACCAGGTGTTCAACGGCGCGCTCGACAACGCGTCGGGCGTGGCCACGCTGCTGCAGATCGCCAAGGGCTTCACGCAACTCGCGCAGAAGCCGGCGCGCTCGGTGATGTTCGTGGCCGTAACCGCCGAAGAGAAGGGGCTGCTGGGCGCGAAGTATTTCGCCGCGAACCCGCCGGTGCCGCTGTCCAAGGTGCTCGCGAACATCAACATGGACGGCTTCAACCAGTGGGGGCGCACGAGCGACCTCGTGGTCATCGGCCTCGGCAACAGCACCCTCGACGACGTGCTGGCCGACGTCCTGCGCCCGCACAATCGCACCATCGTCGGCGACGCCGAGCCGGAGAAGGGCTTCTTCTATCGCAGCGACCACTTCGAGTTCGCCAAGATGGGTGTGCCGGCGCTCTACACCGAGGCCGGCACCCGTTTCATCGGCAAGGACTCCACCTACGGCATGACCAAGCGCGAGGAGTACACGACGCGCGACTACCATCAGCCCAGCGACGAGATCAAGCCCGACTGGGATCTCAGTGGCGCCGTGGAAGACGCCAAGGTGCTGCTCGCGGTCGGCTACCGCGTGCTCACCACCGACACGTGGCCCACCTGGAAGCCCGGCACCGAGTTCAAGGCGAAGCGCGACTCGGTGCTGGGCCGCAAGTAGCACGGACTACGCGAGGTGTGACTCCACCATCCAGAGCTGCTTGTCCGCCTCACCCGTGATGCGGGTGAGGAGGTCGGCGGTGATGGCGTCATCGGCCGCGTCGGCCTCCTCGATGTCGGCGCGCGCCGCGTTGGCGCAGAAGGCCAGCGCTTCGGCCACCTGATGCACCCACGCGGTGGCGTCCGGCGCTTGGAGCGGGCACTCGGGAAGGCGGCTGCGCTTGGCGATCACCCCCAGCGTGCCTTCGGCCACGCATCCGAGTTGCACCGCACGTTCGGCGAGGTCGTCGGCCCACCCCACCGCCAGCGCGGCCACCTCGTCGAACAGCGCGTGCAGCGGGCCGAAGTTGGGTCCCTTCACGTTCCAGTGCGCCTGCTTGGCCTGCCGCTCGAGGTCGAGGAAGTCCGCGAGACGTTCGTTGAGAATGAGGCCGATCGCATTGCGGGTGTCCTCGGGCAGGTCGATGCGGCTGTGGAACGGCGTCGTGAGCTTCTTCTTCGGGGGCACGGGCGCTCCTGATGCGGAGAGAGGGTCGATCATGGGACTGCGGCGGTGATACACGTCTGGAGAATACTCGGCCGGCCTGCCCTCGCGATCCGTGCTTCCCCGACACGGGAGACGGCGGTCACATCCGCCTCGAACGCGGCCCCCGATTGCCCCGGCGGTGCGCCTGCCGCTACATTTCCGCCTCGCTGCGGTCCAGCCGGGCTGCGGCGGCGCGCACGATCGTCAAGCTGTTGGATCTCAAGGGCTTCCAGCGATCGTCGCGGGGTTGGGAGAGATGGCCGAGAGGCTGAAGGCACCGGTTTGCTAAACCGGCATAGGGGGTCAACCCCTATCGCGGGTTCGAATCCCGCTCTCTCCGTTCCGCGGGTCCGCCGGATTCCGGCGGGCCCGCGTGTCATTTCACCCGGTATTTCGCGAGCTTCGGTCGTCATGACCTCTGCGTCCCCCGCATCGCGTCCGCGCGTGCGCTTCGCTCCGTCGCCCACCGGCTTCCTGCATGTCGGTGGCGCTCGCACGGCGCTCTTCAACTGGCTCTACGCGAAGAAGTACGACGGCGACTTCCTGCTCCGCATCGAAGACACCGACCGTCAGCGCAGCACCGAGGACAGCACGCGCGCCATCTTCGACGGTCTCGCCTGGCTGGGGCTCACCTGGGACGAGGAGGTCGTGTACCAGGGCGCCAACGTCGCGCAGCACTATGCGGATGCCCATCGCCTGCTGGAGACGGGCGCGGCCTATCGCGACTTCACGCCGCCCAGCGTGATCGAGACGCTGCGCGCCGAGGCCGAGGCGAAGGGCGAGGGATTTCGGTTCGATCGCAGCCTCGCGGCCTACAGCGAGAGTGAACTGGCGGCCAAACTCGCCGCGGGTGAGCCGTACGCGATCCGCTTTCGCGTGCCCGAGGGGCACACCGAGTGGATCGACCTGGTTCACGGTCGCATCGCGTTTCCCAACAAGGACATCGAGGATTTCGTCATCCTCCGCAGCGACGGCACGCCGGTGTACAACCTCGCTGTCGTGTCCGATGACATCGCCGCGCGCGTCACCCTCGTCATGCGGGGTGACGACCACATCTCGAACACGCCCAAGCAGATCCTGCTCTACCGCGCGCTGGGGGCACACGTCCCCGAGTTCGCCCATGTGCCGATGATCCACGGCACCGACGGCAAGAAGCTGTCGAAGCGGCACGGCGCGACGGCGGTGGGGGACTACCAGCATCAGGGGATGCTGCCGCAGGCGATGCTCAACTTCCTCGCGCTGCTGGGGTGGAGCACGGGCGACGACACCGAGGTGATGACGCTCGATGAGCTCGTCGCGCGCTTCGACACGCGTGGCCTGCATGCCAAGGCCGCGATCTTCGACACCAAGAAGCTCGAGTGGATGAACGGGCAGCATCTCGCGCGGCTGCCCATCGCCGAGTTGGCGACGCTCATGGCGCCTCTCTTCGAGCGCGCGGGGCTGGCCACGGTGGCCGACCTCACCGCACGTCACGAATGGTTCTGCGGCGTGCTCGAACTGCTGCGCATTCGCGCGCGTCTCACCGACGAGATCGTCGCGCAGGCCGGGCCGTTCTTCACCGACGCGGTGGAATACGACGCCGATGCGGTGGCGAAGCAGTGGCGTGATGCGGCGGCCACTGCCGACGTGCTCGAGGCCACGCACGACGCCCTGGCGGCGCTCGCGACGTGGGAGCCAGCAGCCATGGAAGAGGCGCTGCGGCAGTTGGCCGAGCAGCGCGGCATTTCGGGCGGCAAGGTGTTCCAGCCGCTGCGCGTCGCGCTCACGGGGCTCACGGTCAGCCCGGGCATCTTCGACGTGCTGCTCTACGTGGGGCGCGAGCGGTCACTCGCGCGCATCCTCGCCGCGGTCGGCTACCTGCGCAGTCCTGCCTGAGTTGACGGCCTGAGCGGCGCCCGTCAGGGCGGGCCGCTCTTGCTCTCGCTCTTGCCCGCGTCCTTGAGCGGTGCGGCGACGCTTGCGCTGGGTGCACGCAGTCGGGCGCGCCGTTCGGTGTCACGCCGCGCGTCCATCTCCTTCACGATGCGGCGGAACTCCGCATCGCCGGCTCCGCGCGCCGACATGCGCTGAATGTCGGCGGTGGCAGCGGCGGTGCGTCGGCCGGACTCGATCATCGCCATGTTCCCCGACATGTTGGCCGCCGTGGCCGCGTTGAGCGGCAACAGGGCGAGCAGCGCGTTGGGAATCACGACCTTGCCGAGCCGAATGCCGCCCTGATCCCACCCCCACTTGTTGCCGTTCTTGTCGGTGCGGGTCCAGTCGCCGGGAGCGCGGCCATACTTGCCCTGCGCCCGCGCCAGCGAGTCGAGCGAATCGCGGGCCGCCATGATGCCACCCGCCATGATGCTGTCGAGATTGTCGGCGCCGGTGCCCCCTCCGCCGAATGCGGCGCCCGTGCCGCCAGCGCCGCCGCCCGTACCGCGCCAGACGCGCTCGTCGGTGTAGCCAGGGCGCACACCGCGCACCCGCGGGTCGAGCGCGCCGATGCCGTTGCCCGGGGGTGCGCCAGCGCCCGTGTCACGCGGCGCCGTCGGGATGGCAGGCGGACCGGCCGCCGGCGGCTCGGCCGGCGCTGCCGGAGCGGGCTGCGCGGGCGCGGGCTGGGTGGGCGCAGCGTTCGGGCGCGTGGCCGCGGGCGTCCGCGACACCGGCGGTGCCACGTCGCGTGTGGCGACGTACTGCAACCGCTCTTCCCGCGGGCGCTGCTCGTTTCCGAAGCGCATCCAGTTGGGGAGGCCGTGCCCGAAGGTGATCCACTGCATCACCGCCACCACCAGCACGACGTGCACGAGCACCGCGATGGCCAGCGCGCGCGCGTTGCGCGGCCGCGCCGTCGGCAGCCCCTGCACGGCCACACGCTTCCGGCGCGGCGGCCGGGGCTCGGCGGGCGGCGGGGACGCGGGCGGCACGGGGGGGCGGGAGTGCGGCATGCTGGAATCTACCCGATGGAGGCGCTCAGGTGCCTGCGACCACGGGATTGCTCACCCGGGAGAGCCCCACGAGTTCCACCTCGACCGTATCTCCCGGTGCGAGTCGTCCCACCCCCGCCGGCGTGCCCGTGGCGATGACGTCGCCCGGCTCGAGGGTGAAGTACTGCGAGATGTAGTGCACGAGGAAGGGGATGCGGAACACCATGTCCCGCCCATGGCCGTGCTGCACCACCGCCCCGTTGAGGCGGGTCACGAGTTCGATGGCGTCGAAGTCGGCCGGCGCGGGGGCCACCGTGCCGATGGCGCCGAAGGTGTCCAGCCCCTTGGCACGGGCCCACTGTCCGTCGCTGTTCTGCAGGTCGCGGGCGGTCACGTCGTTGAACGCCACCACCCCACCGACGGCGGCCACCGCCTCCGCCTCACTCGCGGCCTTCGACAGACGCGCGCCCATCACCACCGCGATCTCCCCCTCGTACTCGATGTGCGTGGACACCGGGTGCAGGACCACCGCCTGCCCCTCGCGCACCAGCGATGACGGCGGCTTGAGGAAGAGGAGCGGGTACTTCGGCACGTCGTTGCCCATCTCCTTGGCGTGGGCGACATAGTTGCGGCCGACGCAGATGATCTTGCTGGGGGTGGCGGAGGGCGCGTGAGACATGAGGACGTGGAGGAGTCGGTGGAGGGTGACGGCAGGGCCGGTGCCGAACGGCCACTGCGGGAGGGCCACTGCCTGCCCTAACGTCGCGCTCGGTAGAACGCTGACACCTGGGCCCGCAGTTCACCCCATGGGCCCACGAGGCGGCGGGCCGGGGGCAATCCGTCGAGCAGTTCGCGACCGTAGCGCTTGGTGGTGACCCGCGGGTCACTCAACACCACCACGCCGGCGTCGGTGCCGCTGCGAATGAGCCGCCCGAACCCCTGCTTGAGGCGTAGCGCCGCGTGCGGCAGCATGTACTCGCCAAAGCTGTTGCCACCGCGCGCCTCGATGGCCTCGCACTGGGCGGCCACCATGGGCTCCGACGGCACCCGGAACGGCAGCTTGGCGATGAGCAGGCCGCGCAGCGCATCGCCCGGGACATCGACGCCTTCCCAGAAGGTCGCCGTGCCCAGCAGCACCGCGCTTCCGGCGTCGCGGAAACGCTCGAGCAGCACATCGCGCGGCTCTTCGCCGTGCACCAGCAGCGGCAACCCCGACACCGCCCCCGACGCCCGCAGCGCTTCGGCCATCTGACGGACGTCGCGATGGCTGGTGAACAGCGCGAACACACCGCCGCCGCTGGCCCGCACCAGGTCGCTCAGGTGCCGCTCGACGGCCGCGAAGTGCGCGCCGGCGTCCTCATTGGGCGCCGGCAGGTCGGTAGGCACCGCCAGCACCGCCTGTCGCGGATAGTCGAACGGCGACGGAAACATGGCGCTGCGTGTCGTCGCCGCCCGCGGGTCGAGCCCGAGCCGTTCCGCGAGGAAGCCGAAGCCGCCCTGCGTCGCGAGGGTCGCACTGGTCACCACCGCGGTGCGGACGCGCGCGAAGAGATCGTCGCGCAGCACCGGCGCCAGGTCGAGCGGCACACAGTGCACGGCGACGTTGCGATCCTGCGGGGTCGGCTTTCCCTGGAACTCCATCCACCGCACCGAGGCCGGGCCATCGGTCGGCGTGCGCAGCCCCTTGGCCAGCGAATCGCCCGCGGTCTGCAGCCGTCGCGTGACCGCCCGTACCTCGTTGAGGAGCGGCGCCAACTGCTCGGCGCGCTTCTCATCGGTCTCCAGGCGCTCGCGCACGAGCTCGAGCCCGGCGCCGATCGCGTCGATCTCGTTGAGCAGCTCGCCCAGCGTCTCGGCGATGCCGTTCTCCCACAGCGGATGCTGCTCGAAGGCCGGCGTGAGTCGCAGCACCGGCGCACCATGCTGTTCGAGCACGTCGCGCAGCAGTTCGAACAGGAGCTGCGCACGATCCCGCGCGGTGGCCGTCGCACTCATCAGCCGCTCGCGCACCAGGTCGGTGCTGGCGACACTCAGCAGGTCACGCTGCGTCATGAGCCGCAGCTCGAGCGCGGGCAGCAGGCCACGCCCGCGCCGTTCGAGGCGACCGAACAGGCGCATGAGGGCGCGCCGCGTGATCGTGCTGCCAAGGTGCGCCGCCGCCGCATCCTCGAGATGATGACCCTCGTCGATGACGAGACGCCGATACGACGGCAGCACGGCGGCATCGTCCCAGTTCTGCACCTGGCGCCGCACTGCGACGTCGGAAAGCAGCAGGTGATGGTTCACCACCACCACGTCGGCCACCGCCGCATCCCGTCGCGCCGCGAAGAGGAAGCAGTTCGCGTAGTGCGGGCACTGCATGCGCGTACACAGGTCCGGCTCGGCGGCCACCTCGTCCCACACATCGGGGCGCGGTGGGGTCGCGAGGTCGGCGAGCGAGCCGTCGGTCGTGCGCGTCGCCCACTCGGCCAGCCGCACCACCTCGACCGACACATCATCTTCGAAGAGCGCGGCGCCCGCCCCCTGCGCCTGCTCGAGGCGCTGCAGGCACACGTAGTTGCGCCACCCCTTGAGCAGGGCGAAGCGCACCGGTTGGTCGTCGAGCGCGCGTTGCAGGAACGGCAGGTCCTTGGCGACCAACTGCTCCTGCAGCGTGATCGTGTTGGTGCTCACGATGGTGCGCTCGCCGTTGGCTGCCGCCCAGCGCAGCGCCGGCACGAGGTAGCCGAGCGACTTGCCGACACCGGTGCCCGCCTCGAGCAGCGCGACACCACCGTCGTTGTAGCTGTCGGTCACCGCGCGCGCCATCGCCCGCTGACTCGGCCGGTCCTCGTAGCTGCGCCCTCCGAGCGCATGCTGCATGGCTTGCGCGACCTTGCCGTACGGACCGAGCGCCACGTCCACCGCGTCCACATCGAGCGGCTGCACGGCGCGCTCGCGCGGCACCTCGACGACGACGTACACGCGGGTCGCGTCGTTGTCGACGATGCCGAAGCCGATGCCGTTGCCGTGGAAGCGGTACGCGACCTCCATGTCGGCCTGACTCGGGGTGAGGTCGCCACCGGGGTGGTTGTGCAGCAGCATCTCGCCGCGATCGGCCACCCCGGGGAGCGCGAGCACGCTCCCGATGTCGCCCGCGGCGACCTTGCGTGCCGTCACGATGATGCCGCTGTCGTCCACGGTGCAGACGAAGCACACCTCGTTGCCGCCATGCAGGCGGATCTGCGTGCGAATGGCCGCGGCGGCCGCCCGGGCGAGCCGCGGCTCACCGGCGGTCGCCGTGCTCACGTCTTGCGCGGCTTCTTCTTCGCGGCCGGGAACAGGACGTTGTTCAGGATCAGGCGATACCCCGGAGAATTGGGGTGCAGCGAGAGGTCGGTGGGCGCGCTGCCGATCGCGTGCTGCGGATCCTCGGGATCGTGCCCACCGAGGAATGTCCACGAGCCCTTGCCGTAGTCACCGTGCAGGTACTTGGCCCACGGCGCACCATCCTCCTGCGCGAGGATCGTCACGCCCGGCTTGATGACCGCGCGATTGAAGCTCGTGGTCACGCCGTAGAAGTCCGGCACCACCGTGCGGTGATCCTGCACCAGCATCGTCGCCACGGGATCGAGCTTGGCCGAGAAGCCGAACAGTGCAAAGGCACCGAGCGGCTGGCGCCGCGACGGCACGTTCACCTGGTGGCCGTCGATGTCGCTGAGGGCGTTCACGTAGGGGCTGGGCTCGACGTGCGCACCGCGAAACGCGAGGGCGCGCGTCCAGTCCATGCGTGCGTCGGCATCGGGCGCCGGCGGCGTGCCGTCGCTGAACGGCCCGGCGATGTCGACGGCGAACGACGCGATCGACAGGTCGAGCGACTCGGTGGCGCCGCACATCGCGAACAGGAAGCCGCCGCGCTCGACGAACAGCCGGATGTTGTCGGCCACCGCCTTCTTGAGCCCGGGCACGTCGTGCCGGTCGAAGCGTCGCGCGGTGGCCATGTCCCGCTCCCGCTGCGCCACGAACCACGGCGCATCGCGATAGGCGAGGTACAGCTTGTTGTACTGCCCCGTGAAGTCCTCGTGGTGCAGGTGCACCCAGTCGAACTTCGACAGGTCGCCGCGCATCACCTCGTCGTCCCACACCGACGTGAAGTCGATGCCGGCGTAGGTGAGCGCGAGGGTGACGGCGTCGTCCCAGGGTGGCTGGTCGACAGGGCGATAGATGGCAATGCGCGGTGCCCGTTCGAGCACCACCGCGTCCATGTTGCCACCCGCGATCTCCGCGCGCGCTGCCGCCACGCCGGCGTCGGTGAGCGGCTCGACCGTCACTCCATCGAGGGCCGCGCGGCGCCGCAGGTCCGGCACGTCGGGAATGAGGAACGCGCCGCCCCGGTAGTTGAGGAACCACTCGGCCTTCTGCCCAGCCTTGATGGCCTGATAGGTGACGCCGTACGCCTTGAGGTGATTGCGCTGGGCGTCATCCATGGGCAGCAGCAGGTGCTGCGCGCGCAGCACCGACGCGCTGCCGGAGGTCACCAGCAGGATGCCCGCGACCAGGGTGGTCCGGAGCCATGAAGCGATTGCGCGACGATGCATGCGGGAAATCTAGATGGCGGGCGCGGGCGGAACCCGCCCCTTGAGCTGTTCGAGCTCACGCCGCGCCTGCGGCGCGAGGGCGCTGGTGGGATAGTCCAGCAGCATCTGCTCCAGTCGCGCCGTGGCGCCGGCGGCGTCCTTGCCGTCGCGCAGGTGACGCGCCCATGCGAGCAGCGCCTCGGGCGCCTCGGGGCTGCGTGCATGGTCTCGCACGATGCGCTCCCACAGCGGCACTGCCTGCGCGGGCGGGCGGAGCCGCGACGCCTGCGCAAGCAGCGCGGGCGCCGCCGTCCCCACCGAGTCGGCCAGGCGGGTGAACTGCGTGGCCGCCGCCGCGCTGTCACGCCGCGCGAGGGCCAGGAAGGCCGCCCCCAGCGCCGGCGAGTGGTCGAGGCGCACGCGCGCCAGGATGCCCAACGCGTCGACCAGCTCGGCGCGCTGGCTCGCCGCCCGCACGAGGCGCTTGCGCGCCGTCGCGAGATCGCCCTCGTACAGCGCGAGCACGCCGGCGAGTTCGTCGTCGTCGTCGAGGTCGCCCGCCTGCATCGCGGCACGCGCCCGCGCGAGGTCACCGCTGCGCAACATCGCGCTCACCAGCGGACGCGAGAGCGCAGCCCGCGCCTCCGCGTCGAGCGCACTGCCGCGCTTGTCGAGCAGCGTGCGCGCCTCGTCCACCTGCCCCGCCTCGGCGAGCGCCGCCACCTCGAGCGCCAGCAGCGCCTTCGCGCGAGCGGCCGCGTCGCCGGTGCCCGCACGTCGCACCATGGCCAGCGCGCCCGCCGCATCACCCGCGCGCAACGCCGCCTCGGCGGCGCGGCGCTGTGATTCGAGGTCCCCACGCAACGTGAACACGGCAGTCCAGGCATCACGCGCCACCAGCCACGACTCGTTGAGCTCCGCGCGCTCGCCGAAGGCGCGCCAGGCGGCCGCCGTCGAGTCGTCGCCCTTCACGGCCGCGATGGCCTGCCACGCACGACGCGGCTCACTCCACGCAAACTCGAGCTGCGACAGCAGCCGGCGCGGCGGCAAGGTGATGGGCGGTGCCAACAGCACGATGCGAATCGAATCCCGCGCCGCGGCCGGCGCGCGACTCAGGCCGAACAGTGCCGTCGTTTCTATCCACGGCTGGTCGCGCAACGCTTCGCGATACGCCTGGGCCGCGGCGTTCCAGCGCTGCAACGCGACGTGGAGCTGGGCCGTCTCCCCGGACAGCGCGCCGGCCGGGCCCAGCAGGCGGGCCGCATCATTCAGCAGGCTGTCGGCGGCGAGTGTGCGCCCCTGCTGCATGAGCAGGCGCGCGTATTCCCGAAACGGCTGCCCGTCGGCGCCGGCGGCGCGACGCCACGACATGAACGACGCCCGCGCCTCGTCATCGCGCCCCATCGCCACCAGCGTGCGCAACTGGATGCCGCGCGCGACCGGATCGGACGGACGGAGCTGGAGCACGCGCCCCACCACGGGCACGAGCGAATCCAGCACCCCCTGCTCCACCCACGCCCGCTCGAGGCCGAGCAGCGCGAACGCGATCTTGTCGCCGTCGACGTTGGGGCCCTGCATGGCCTGCAGCATCGCCTCGCGATACGCGACGGCCGCCGCCTTGAGGTTCCCCTTGTCTTCCGCATCGAGCGCGCGCGCGAGCGGATCGGTCATCGAATCGCGCGGCGCGCTGCCGGCCGTGCTGCGGGGCGGCACCTGCCCCGTTGCCTGGGCGGCCGCGCCCGCGGGTGCAACGACGGCCACGCACGTCGCGACGGCGAACCGCGCGACCAGCCACGCGCCGCGAGATCTCACGGCTGCCTGTCGCCGCCGTTCAGGCGTCGGAAGTACTCGATGACCAGACGGCGCTCTTCCGCGCCGAGTCCGCGCAGCTCGTTCCACGTGGGCGGCGCGAACTTCGTTGCGGCCTTGCCGCTTTGCGCACCGTCGACGCGCCCGGCGGCGCCCGCGCCGGTGCCGGCCTTGGCCTCACGCGGCCCCTGGTCGTCGCGCTCGTCCTGCTCGAGGAAGCGCCCCGCATCGAGCAGGCGGCGATAGAGCTGCTGCTGCCGCTGCGCGACGTTCGCATCGAGGCCGTTGCGCTCGATCTGCTGCGCGAGCTGCTGCGCTTCCTTGGCCAGCGCATCCGTGCGGCCCGTCTCGTCGGCGTCGGAGACGTCGGTGAGGCTGCGCGCCACGTCCCGCTGCTGCCGCGCGAGCACACGCGCCTGCTGCCGCGCCGCGTCTCCCTGCGCGCCGCCCGGCATCATGTTGAGCCCCTGCATCTGCCCGTTGAGCTGCCCTTGCTGCTGCGCGAGCTGCTTGAGCTGCTCCATCATCTCGGTGAAGCCCGAGGCGCTGCTCGCGTTGTTGACCTTCTCGCGATCGCGCACGAGCGAACTGAGCGCCTGGTTGAGCGCCTCGGTGGCGTCCTTCATGGCGTTCTGCGCCTGCTCGTTGCCGCCGGGCTGGCCGCTCTGCTGCATTGCCTGCGTGGCCTG
Organism: Gemmatimonadota bacterium; assembly: GCA_020161135.1. Taxonomy (GTDB): domain Bacteria; phylum Gemmatimonadota; class Gemmatimonadetes; order Gemmatimonadales; family Gemmatimonadaceae; genus Gemmatimonas. The sequence continues at coordinate 30,636 of JAIUOB010000004.1, forward strand.
CTGCACCCGGCGCTGCGCCTCGCCCATCGCCTTCTGCGAGCGCTGCGACAGCAGCGACGACGAGCGACCCGCCTCCTCGAGGCGTTGCGCCGCCTGCTGCACCCCCTGCTGCAACGCGCTCTGTTCGCCCTGCATGCCCTGCGCCCCCTGCTGCCGCGCCTTCCGCTCGAGATCGGCCTGCTGCCGCGCAAGCTGCATGGTCTCGTTGATGGACTGGTCGAGCTGATCGGACAGCTCGCCCTTCCAGGCATCGACCTGCGCGTTGCGCGCATCGCTGAGCTGCTTGGCGGCCTGGTTCATCGCATCGGCCGCGCGGCGCGCGTCGTCGGCGCTTGCCGGCTGCCCGTTCTGGCCGGCCTGCGGCGTGCCGCTCCGCGACTCCTGCTGCCCTTGCTGCCCCTGCTGGCCCTGCCCCTGTGGCGACGCCTGCCCCTGCTGCCCAGGCTGACGCGCGCCCTGCTGCGCATTCTGCCGGCTGCCCTGCTGGCCCTGCTGCCCCTGCTGCTGCCCCTGTTGGCCCTGCTGCTGCTGGCCCTGCTGGCCTTGCTGCCCCTGCTGGCCCTGCTGCTGCTGGCCTTGCTGGCCCTGTTGCTGCTGGCCTTGCTGCTGCTGACCCTGCTGGCCTTGCTGGCCCTCACGCTGCTGCTGCTGTTGCTGCTGCTGCGCTGCACGCTGCATCGCGTCGCCGGCCTGCTTCACCAGGGGCTGCGCCTCGCGCGTCTTGCTCGCGCCGGGCTTGGCCCCCGACTCCTCGAGGCGCTTGGCCAGCGCCTGCACTTCGCGTTCGAGATCGCGCGACCGATCGGCGAGCGACTTCGCCTCATCGCTCGGCGTCCGGGAGCCCTGCTCACGCCCCGCCTCGGTCTTGCCGCTCTGCCCGCTGCGTCGCTGCGCGCCATCGAGCTGCTCGGCCATCTGCTGCTGCGCCTTCGCGAGATCCTGCGCATCGTCCCGCAGCGTCTGCATCGCGCCCTCGAGCGCCGCACGCTTCAGCATCTCCGCGCTCTTCTCGAGCTGCTCGCGCATGCGCTTCTGCTGCTCGGCCAACTGCTGCATCGACTGCTGCGCCTCGGTGCCACTCAGCCGCTCGGTGCTCTTGTTGAGCTCCTCGAGCTGCTTCTGCATCTCGGGCGTCATCGCGTCGCGCAACAGCTTCTGGATGTCCTTCATGCGCGACGCCAGTGTCGTGTCGAGCGCATTGGCGTTGCGGAGCCGGTTCTCCAGCTCCTTCGCGTTCTGCCGCAGCGAGTCGACGCGCGACGCGAGCTGCTGCTGGTCGCGCGCGAGTTCCTTCGCCTTCTCGGCGTTCTGGAAGCTCATCGACTTCGCGTTGTCCGACTTGGCGCCCCCCTGCTGCTGCCCCGCGGCGTTCCCCTTGAGGTCGCGGTTGCGCGCGGCATCGGTGGTGTTCTGCTGCAGGCGGCGCTCCTGCTGCGCGAGCGCCTTGGCCTGCGCGGCCAGCGAGTCCGCGAGCGACCGCGCCATCGCGCGCTGCTCGACGAGCGTCGGCACGCGCAGGATGACCTCGGCGCTGCGCGTCACCTGCGCCCACGGCGAGTTGTCCGTCGCGATGGCCACGACGTGCAACCGGTCGCCCGGCTCGAGGCCGCGCCCGTCGAGCGTGATGGTCGTGCCGCCCTCGAAGAGCGGCATGGCCGGCGACGCGACATCGACCTGTTCGCGATTGCCGAGGTCTCCCCCGACCTGTTCACGCCAGAGCTGCAACGTCACCCGCGCCACGCCGTGGTCGTCGGCCGCCGCGATCTCCACCGGCACACTGCCCGTGACCCCGATCGCCGTGTCCGACGCCGGCGCGATGATCTCCACTTCGGGGCGCTGGTCCGGCACAATCTCGAATGACAGCGCATCAGGCAGTTCGGGGGGCAGCACGGCGCCGTCCGCACGCGGCGTGGCCGCGGCGAGCCACCGCCAGCTCCCTTCCTTGTCCACCGTCACCACACCCTGCGCCACCGTGCCGTCGCCGCGTGCGCCCGGCACCTCGGTGAAGCGCACCGTATCCGTGCCGTTGGTGAGCGCCGCGTCGCGCGCGCCACCGCGCTGCACCACCCGCACCTGCACGCGCGTACCACGCGGCACGCGCACCGGCGGCACGGCCTCGAGCGTCTCGTCGGCGCGGCCCAGGTACGCCAGGAACGACGCCCGCAGCGCGACATCACCCAGCCAGCCGCGATCCTCGACCACCAGCACCGCCTCGAGCGGCGTCGAGCGTCCGTCGGAGACCTGCAGCGTCATGTTCGCGCGCACGGGTCCGATCGGGAGGCGCGCGACGCCGGTCTCATCGACCACCAGCGTCGTGTCACTCGAGGCTTCACCTTCGACGCGACGCGAGACGGTGAGCGTATGACGCCCCGCCGCCTGCACCGTGAGCGTCACCGGCATGCCGCGCGGCACCGTGCGCGGCACCCGCTCGAATGCGAGCGGCGCCAGCAGCGTACCGCGCCAAGCCGCGACCGGCTGCAGCACCGCCGCGACGCCGTCGGGGCGTCCGCGTCCGGCGCCACCCAGCAACGCCAGCCCGGCAACGCCCATCGCACCACCGATGAGCAGCGTGCGGCGCACATCGAGCGCAGCCTGTGGCGCGAGCACGCCCGCACCGAGGCGCCGTGCGATATCCGCCGCCGCGTACGCGCCCAGCTCGCCGCTGCCGGCCACCTCGAGCGCCCCGCGCAGCGATCCGTCGCGCAGTCGCTGTTCTTGTTCGATGCGCGTGGCGAGCGCGCGCGTGTCGAGCACGGCCGCGTCGCGTCGCAGGCACCACCGCACCGCCAGCGCCGCGAGGCCCGCGGCGAGCAGCCACGCGGCGATCGGCAGCGCGCGCGGCAGCGACATCCAGCGCCCGTCGGCCAGCAGGAAGCCCGCCGCCGCCAGCACCAGCGCCGCCGCACCTGCGCCCGCGAGCAGGCGCGCGCCCAAGGAGGCGCGCATGAGGCGCGTCCGCTCGACCTGCAGTCGCGTGGCCAGTTGCGTGCCGGCGTTCCCGGCGCCGCCCGGCGTGCAGGCAGGAGCGGTCATGGCGTCACCCGGCTCGTGACCGCGTAGGTGAAGAGGTTGATGCCCATGCGAAGCGCCTGCTCGTGCAGTGCGGGGGGATCCGGATACGTGCCCACGTCTTCCCATCCGTTGCCGAGGTCGGCCGAGTAGGTGTAGTACACGGCGAGGCGATTGCCGATGAAGATGCCGTAGCCCTTGGCGGGCTTGCCATCGTGCTCGTGAATCTTGGGCACGCCCTCGGGAAACTCGTACACGAGGTGGTAGATCGGGTGGGCGTGCGGTACTTCGGTGAGCGGGCGATCGGGAAAGACGCGCGCGATCTCGCGCCGAAAGCTCTCGTCGAGGCCGTAGTTGTCATCGACATGCAGGAAGCCGCCGCGCAGCAGGTACTCGCGCAGGCGTCGCACCTCGGTCTCGGTCAGCCGCATCTCTCCGTGCCCCGTCGCATGCAGGAAGGGGAAGTCGAACAGCGCCGAGTCGGTGAGCCGCACCGTCGCCTCGCCGCGCTCGATGGGCAGCGCCGTGCGTTCGGCGATGGCGCGGATGAGGTTGGCCAGCGCCGATGGATTGGCGTACCAGTCACCGCCGCCGTCGTAGTGCAGCCGCGCGAGGGCGAGCCGTCCGGGGCCCGCCGCCGCTGGCGCCTCGGGCGCCGCCGCGGGACGTGCCGCAAGCAGCAGCCACGGCGCGAGCACGGTAGCCGCGACGAGAACGAGACGAGCCGGACGCGGCGAACGACGCATGCAGGAAGGCGGGAAGAACGTGGGGAGGAAACGCCGGTGGGGCTGGTGCGAATCAGGCGTCGTGCGCGAGGCGATAGGCAAGGTTGCGACTGGCCCCGTGCTCGTCCATGAGCATGCGAACGATATCACGGGGACGGAAGCCTTCGGCACGCCACGCGAGCGCCGCGGCCCGCAGGCTGTCCTCGGCGGGCGCCTCGTCCCGCGCGCCCTCGAGCACCACCACCACCTCGCCCTTCGGCGGCGTCTCCTCGTAGTACGCAGCCAGTTCGGCGAGCGTTCCGCGACGGAACTCCTCGAAGTGCTTGGTGAGCTCACGGGCCACGACGGCCTGCCGCCCCGCTCCTGTGACAGCCGCAACGTCCCGAAGCGTTTCCACGAGGCGGGTGGGGGCTTCGTACACGACCACCGCGTGCGGCAGGCGGACCGCCAGTGCCAGCTGCTCGTCGCGTTCGCGCCCCCGGCGGGCCAGAAAGCCCAGCAACGTGAACGGGTGGGGAACGAGCCCGCACCCCACAAGCGCGGCGAGCGCGGCCGAGGCGCCGGGAATCGGGACGACCCGCAGGCCTGCGTCCAGCACCGCGGTGACCAGGCGGGCACCCGGGTCGGACACCAGCGGGGTGCCGGCGTCACTCACCAGAGCGAGCGACTCGCCCCGCGCGAGGCGCGCCACCAGCCCCGGGATGGCACTCGCTTCGTTGTGCTCATGCACGGCGAGCAGCGGCGTGCGAATGCCGTAGTGCTGCAGCAGCGCGCGACTGTGGCGCGTGTCCTCGCAGCAGATGGCCTGGACCTGTTGCAGCACCGCGAGGGCGCGCAGCGTGATGTCGGCCAGGTGGCCGATGGGGGTGCTGACGATATGCAGCGCCCCGGGGGTGGCCGCGTGGGGCCACAGCGACGCGGCCCGGTGCGCCAGGGCGGCAGGGGCAGCGGCTGCCGCCTCCTCCGCACCGACGTCACCGGGCGCGTCGCGGTCCGTCAGGCGTGCTCCTTGAACTTCGCCTCGAGGGCCGGACGCGGGACCGCGCCCACCACCTGATCGATCAGCTTCCCGTTCTTGAAGAACAGGATGGTCGGGATGGACCGCACGTTGAAGCGCATCGCCGTCTGCTGGTTCGAATCGACGTCCAGCTTCGCGACCTTCACCGTGCCCGCGTACTCACCCGCCAGCTGCTCGACGATCGGCGCGATCATGCGGCAGGGGGCGCACCACGTTGCCCAGAAGTCGACGACGGCGAGCCCCTGGTGCTGCTCGATCTCCGTCGCAAAGCTGTCGTCCCGGACTTCCACTGCGTTGGCCATCATGTGCTCCGTGGGCGCCGGCCCTCGGCGACGGCTCACCGCCGCCGCACCGGTGCCCGAGTGCAGGATTTAGAATTCGGGGCTGGCCACCTCGACCACGTCCCGACCGTCATGACTGAACCTAACCGCCGCGGCACGCGCATCGCCCACATCGGCATTGCCGTGCGCGCCATCGACGAGTTGCTGCCCATCATGCGCGACGTGCTGGGCATGCCCGAAGTGCCCTTGGGCGACTCGGACGGCGCCACGATCGTCGGTCTCGCCAGCGGCGAGTCGCTCGTGGAGCTGCTTCAGGCGAACGCCGAGGACACCCCGATCGGCAAGTACATCGCCAAGCGCGGGCCCGGCATCCATCACGTCTGCTTCGCCGTCGACGACCTCGACGGCATGCTGCAGCGCTGTCGGGAGGCCGGACTCCGGCTCATCGACGAGAAACCCCGGCTGGGTGCGGAGGGGAAACGCATCGCGTTCCTCCATCCGACCTCGACCGGGGGTGTCCTCGTCGAGCTGTCCGAATATTAGTCGGGATGTAAAGCCCCGGTTCCCGTCGCCGTTCCCGTTCCATTCCCTGCACCGGTCACCGCGCCACCGGCCTGGAGACCACCGGCGCGGTGACCGTCAGCGGCAGAGCTCCTGCAGCGGGCCCACGTCGATGTTCTCCACCACCCAGCGGCCCCCGCGTGAGGCGACCAGCGTGAAGTGGGTGACCTTGCGCGTGCTGCCCCGCACGATCTCGAGGTACTGCTGCTGACGCCCCTCGGAGCTCAGCCGCGGGCGATCCTCGGTGTAGCGGAAGCTGTCGTGCTGCAGCAGGCACTGGATGACCACCAGGCGCTTCTCCAGGTCCTCGCGCTTGATCTGCTCGCGCACGAGCCCCTGCGCGTTCCCCCACAGCGTCGACATCGTCTGGAGGTCCTGGGCGTTCACCGCCTTGAGAAACCCCTCGACAGCCCCGCGAGCCGTGGCTGCCCCGATGGCCCCCGTCACCTCGGCGCCCACCGACGGTCGCGGTGCGCCGCCGGGGAGCGACGACTCCGTCGACACCACCTGGCGCGAGCACCCGGCCAGCAGCGCCAACGCGCCGCACCATCCCGCCACCCACCTGCGTCCGTATACACTTCGCCGCACGACGGCCTCCTTGCCTGTTCGTGACCGTGGTCGCTTCCCTTCACCGTTCGTGAATCGGGTACCCCAGCGATGGCCCTGCGATACCAGCGCCTGTACGTCAACATCGATCATGTCGCCACCGTCCGGCAGGCCCGGCGCGGGAGCGAGCCCGATCCGGTGACCGCCGCGCTCCTCTGTGAGCAGCACGGTGCCGATGGCATCACGGCCCACCTGCGGGAGGACCGGCGCCACATCCAGGACGACGACATCCACCGCCTCGCGGCGCAGGTGACGACGCTCCTGAATCTCGAGTGCGCCACTACTGACGACATGCTGACCCTCGCCGAAACACTTCGCCCCGCCCAGGTGACACTGGTGCCGGAGCGACGCGAGGAGATCACGACCGAAGGGGGGCTGGACGTGGCCCGCCACGAGGCCATGCTGGGCGCCGCCGTCGCCCGCCTGCGGGCCGCGGGCATTCGCTCCAGCCTCTTCATCGCCCCGGACCCCGACGCCGTGCGGCGCTCGCACGCCCTCGGCGCCGACGCCATCGAGCTTCACACCGGGCAGTACGCCCACGCCTGCGACGCCACCGGCGTCCTCCTCGATCCCCGCCCGCTCCAGGCGCTCCGTGACGCCGCCGCCCTCGGCGCGTCGCTCGGCATCGCCGTGCACGCCGGGCACGGGCTGTCGGTGCAGAATGTCGCACCGGTGGCCGCCATCCCGGACATCGAGGAGCTCAACATCGGGCACGCGATCGTCGGACGCGCCATCTTCGTGGGACTCGCGCACGCGGTGCGCGAGATCCGCGCGGCGATGGACGCGGCGCGCACCACCGGCGGGCGCTGACGTTCGGAAGCGACCGATGGAGACGGCCGAGCACACACGGAGTCGAGACGCATGAGTGCACCGCAGGCGCTGATCGAGTTCTTCCGGAAGGAGGCGGCCGAGTATCTCGACCGCCTCGACCAGGTCCTCGCGGGTGGCGACGACAGCGCGCCCGACGCGGCCGCGCTTCTCGCGAGCGCCCGCGCGCTGCGTGGCAGCGCGAGCATGACGCGCCTCGAGGGGCTCCCCGACCTTGCGTCGACCGTGGAGCGCATCGCGATCGGCCTGCGCGACCATGAACTCCGCTGGGATCAGCGGCTGCACTTCGCCGTGCGCGGCGCGCTCGCGGAGCTGCGCGCGCTGGTCGAGCGCACGCCGCTCTGGGCGGACGGCGACATCCGGCGGAGCCGCACGCAGAGTGTCGCGCTGGCGGCCGTCGCCGCCGGCTACCTCTCCACACGCTCCGCGCCCGATGCGCCCGCCGGTCAGGTGCTGCCCATCGCGCGCTTCTTCCCCGACGACGGGATGCCGGCCATCCTCGAGCGCAATGCGCAGCCGCCGATGACACTCGCACAGCGCTTCCGCATCGACATCGCGGCAGCCGCCGACGGCGTCGCGCGCGAAGCCGCCACGCTGGCGACCAGCACCGCCGGCCCCGCGCGACTCGCGGTGGCCGACGGGGTGCGCCGCGCCCTGCTCGGACTGGCCGACGTGGGCGACAGCTACGGCGCCGCAAGCATCACCGCGCTCGCGACGCGCATGGCGCGCGCACCGCTGGCGGCGGCGCAGGAGACGGCGGCGGTGCAGGCCTTCGCCCGCCTGCTCATGGACCGCGAACTCCCCGACGCCCAGCTCGCCGCACAGGTGAAGCAAGCCGGCGTCGCATGGGCCGGGGCGCCGCCGCCGGAGCCCGCGGTCGTGCCCATCGAGTCCCTGCTCTATCGGGGCAAGAGCGCCATCGCACGGGCGCGCAGCGTGCGCGACGAACTCACCGTGCACTGGCAGCGCGGCACGCTCGCGCAGCCCGAGGCTCACGCGCTGTTCGAGGAGTTGAGCGACCTGCTCGACCTCGCGGTGACGACGTGAGCGTTGGTGCGGGAGGCGCGGGCGAGGGGAGCGCGCGCGCCCGTGCCCACGCGAAGCTCAACCTGCTGCTGCGCATCCTCGCCCGCGAAGCGTCGGGGTATCACGGCATCGAGACGCTCTTTCAGCGGCTCGCGCTGCACGACGTGGTGACGCTCGCGCTGCACGACACCGATCGCACGCTCGTGTGTGACGGGCCAGCCATGCCTCCGGCCGGCATCGGTGCGCCACACGACAACCTCGCCTGGCGCGCCGCCGAGGCTTACACCCGCGCGGCGGCCTGGGACACCGGTTGGCACATCACCATCGAGAAGCACATCCCCGTGGGCGGTGGGCTCGGCGGCGGCAGCGCCGACGCCGCCGCCACGCTGCGTCTCCTGGAGCGCGCCTGCCCGACACCGTTGGGCGAAGCCGCGCTGCTCGAACTGGCCGGGACATTGGGCGCCGATGTGCCCTTCCTCGTGCATCCGGCCCCGCGCGCGTGGGGCTGGTCGCGCGGTGATCGCCTGCTGCCACTCGACCCGCTCGCACCGATGGCGGTGACACTCGTCGCGTTCGAGACGGGCGTGCACACCGGGCGGGCGTATGGCGCGTTTGCCGACGCGCGTGACGACGAGGGCGTGCCGCGGGCGCGCGCGTACGACGTCGAGACCTTCACAAGCTGGACGTCGATCGCGGCGCATTCCGCGAATGACTTCGAACGCGTCGTGCCCACGCTGCACGACGGCGTCGCGGCGATGCTGCCGGTGCTGCGCGATGCAGCCCGCGCGTTGCGGGCGAAGGGCCACGCCGCCATCGGTGCCATGAGTGGCAGCGGCGCGACGTGCTTTCTGCTGCGGCCGGTCGGTGTCGCGGTGGAGCTGCCCGTGTGCGCCGGAGCCCGGCTGGTGGAGACGGTGACGCTGTAGCGGCGACGTGGGCCGTGGGCCGTGGGTCGTGGGCCGGGAGTCAGATGGGCGGCAGCGTCGCGATGCTCTTTTCGGGGTCGAAAGTGCTGCCGGCCGGGAGCAGGTGCATCGTGACGCCGGCCGCGCCGAGGACCTTCTGGCCAGGCGTCGTGCGCATCGCCTGCCGCGCATCGATCACCAGTGCCGCACTCACGCCGATCACCCGCCAACGCCCACTCGGCTCTACGATGAGCGCGGTCCCCTCGTCGATGCCGACGCCGAGGTGCGGCGTGTCCGCGAGCACGAGGCTGAGCAGGCGGTTGTGGCGCTTGCGGCGCAGGAAGTGCTGGTCGATGACGGCCGTGGTGATCAGGGCCAGGCCGCTGTCCACCGCCACGCTGCCGCGCTCGACGCGGGTCCACGCCTCGGTCGTATCGCGCCGCGTGCCCAGTTCGTCGCCGGTGATCATGGGCGTCGACATGATGGCCGCGCCGGCCGACGTGCCACCGATGACGGCACCAGCCTCGAAGCGTGCGCGGATGGCGCGCGCCGTGCGGGTGCCCCGCAGCACGGCGAGCAGGCGGTTCTGGTCGCCGCCGCCGAACCACACGCCCGTCGCGCCATCCAGCAGGCGCGCCACCGAATCCAGGTCGGCCTGTGCGTGGTCGATCCACACATTGCGGGCGTCCGCGCCCAGCGCGCGCAGGTCGCGGGCCTTCGCCTCGCCGCTGGTGGCACCGCTCGCGCTCGCCATCGCGAACACCACGATGCGCGCCTTGCCGCGCCCGCCCGCCAGCTCGACGAACTCCTGCGCGACCGACGGCGGCGCCGAGCCACCGCCCACGATGAAAAGGGTTCCGCGCGTGCCCTGCGCGGGCGCCGCAGTGGCAAGGAGCAACGGCGCGACCAGCGCAGCCGCAGTGGCACGAAGCAGCGAGACGACACGCGAAGCGGGCATCGAAGTCGGGTTGGAGGACTCCCCCAAGATACCCCGCGCTCCGATGCCCGCTCGTCGACTCGCCAGTCTCACCGGGTCATGCCCGGCCAGTCCGCCGGGTCGCCTGCCTACCGCGCCTGCACCTCGATCACCCGCCCCTTGGCCTGCGGGAGCTTGGGCAGCGTGATGGTGAGCACGCCCTTCTCGAACACCGCCTTCACGTGCTCCACGTCCACCGAGCGCGGCAGCGAGAACGAGCGCTGGAACGCGCCGTAGAACCGCTCGGCGAGGTAGAACGCCTTCGCCGGCGGCGCATCGGTGACTTCCTGCTCCTTCTCACCGGCCACCGTCAGGACGTTGTTCTCGATGCTGATACGGATGTCCTTCTCGTCGATGCCGGGCAGTTCGGCCGTGAGGATCATCGCGTCGGTGTTCTCCGACACTTCCATGGCCGGCAGCCACGGGCTCTGCGCCATGGCGGGGGTGAACAGCGGCTCGTTGAAGAGCCGGCGGACCAGCCCACCGAGCGGGTCGTCGGTCGACACTGCGCTGGGCGAACGGCGAATGAGCGTCGACATACCAACCTCCTGCGCCTCTCCGGGCGCGTGTTGCTGGGGTGCCGGTACACTGTCACGCCCCGTGCGCGCGCACCATCGGGGGAAGCTGCGCACCCGCGTGCGGGGAAGCCGCACCCGGCCCCAGCCGTGCGGCGCGGCGATTCGGAGATCTGCATGTCGGACGCTTCCGAAGCTCCGTGCGTGGCCGGATCTTTCGGCATGACCACGACCTTCGCGGTTCCGACGATCGACGACATCCGCGCCGCCGCCGCGCGCATCGCACCGCACGCCGCGGTCACCCCGCTGCTTCACTCGCCCGCACTCGACGCCGCCGCCGGTGGCACGGTGCTTCTCAAGGCCGAAGTGCTGCAGCACACCGGCTCGTTCAAGCTGCGCGGGGCACTCAATCGCCTGCTGCAGATCGAACCGCACGCGCGCGCCGGCGGCGTCGTCGCGTTCAGCTCAGGCAACCATGGCCAGGCGGTCGCCTTCAGCGCGACGCTGCTCGGCATGCCCAGCGTCATTGTCATGCCGAAGGACGCGCCCCCCATCAAGATCGAGCGCACGCGCGCGTTTGGCGCGGAGGTCGTGCTGTACGACCGCTACACGGAAGATCGCGTCGCCATCGGCCGGTCGATCGCGGCCGAACGGGGTGCGACGGTCGTACCGCCCTTCGAGGATCCGTACGTCGTGACCGGCCAGGGGACGCTCGCGCTGGAAGCACTCACGCAGGCGTCGGCGATGGGGTATGTGCCCGACGCGATGCTGGTCTGCTGCGGCGGCGGCGGCCTGTTGGCCGGCTGTGCGCTCGCGGCCGAGGCGGTGTCGCCGCGCACCGTGGTGCACTCGTGCGAACCCGAGCTGTTCGACGACACGGCGCGCTCCCTCGAGGCCGGCCATCGCGTGTCCAACGATCCGGCGCACCGCTCCATCTGCGACGCCATCGTGACGCCCGAGCCGGGCGAGTTCACCTTCAGCATCAACCAGCCGCGCGTCGGACGCGGTCTGCGTGTGTCCGACGACGAGGTGCTGCGCGCGATCGCCTTCGCCGTGCGTGAGCTCAAGCTCGTCGTCGAGCCCGGTGGTGCGGCAGCGCTGGCCGCCTTGCTCGCCGGACGCATCGAGACCGCCGGACGCACGACGCTGGTGGTCACCACCGGCGGCAACATCGACCCCGGAATACTTTCCCGCGCCCTCAGCTTTTCCTGATGCGGTCGTCGCGCCGAACCGACTCACGACTCAGAACGCAGAACCCACGGCGCGGCTCCTCATCGCGCACAACTCACGACCGCCGAGCGATCATCATGCGCACCAAGACCTCACTCCGCCTCCCCGCCGCCGCCCTCGCCGCTCTCGCCGCCCTCTCGGCCACCGCGCACGCTCAGCAGCCCACCTACGCCACCGGCATGGCCGCCGCGCACGCGCACGAAACCGCCGCGCCCTCGCCCGGCGCCCGCATCGCCCCGCGCGCGCCGGTCGCGGGCGAGATGGTCACCTACGGCACCGTGAGCGGCAAGACGCTGCGCGGCTACATCACCCGACCGGCGGGCGCAGCCAAGCCCGGCCCCGCCGTGGTCATGGTGCACGAGTGGTGGGGGATCAACGACAACATCAAGGCCATGGCCGATCGCTACGCCGGCGAAGGCTACACGGTGCTCGCGGTCGACCTGTTCGACGGCAAGGTGGCGACCAAGCCCGACGAGGCAATGAAGCTCTATCAGGCCGGCATGGCGAACATCGCCGCCGGTGAGCAGAACGTGGCCGCGGCGGTGCAGTACCTGCGCAAGAATGGCGCGACGAGTGTCGGCTCAGTGGGCTACTGCTTCGGCGGCCACTGGAGCCTGCGCACCGGCCTCGCCGGGGGCGCGCAGGTGAACGCCGTCGTCATGTACTACGGCGCACCGATCACCGACGCCGCGGGCCTCTCGCGCCTCAAGGCGCCGCTCCTCGGCCTCTTCGGCGGCAAGGACACCGGCATTCCGGTGGACAGCGTGCGCGCGATGGAGGCGACGCTCAAGAAGGCGGGGCGCGCGGCCAGCATCATCGTGTATCCGAACGCCGGCCACGCCTTTGCGAATCCGACGGGGCAGTCGTACGACAAGGCCACCGCCGACGACGCGTTCGCGAAGACCGTGGCGTTCTTCAAGAGCAACCTGAAGTGAGCGTGTGACCGACGTGCGAGGCGCGGTCGGTCACCCCTTCCGCGTCTCGTACTTCCAGTTCTGCGACTTCCCCTCGGCGATCTGCTCGAGGGCCTTGGCCACGCGGCGCTCCCGCGTGGCCTCTTGCTTGGCCTCGGCGATCCACTCGCAGTACTCGCGCCGGTGCGAAGGTGGCATGGCGTCGAAGCGCGCCTGCACCGCCGGCTCCCGCGCCAGCGCCTGCGCCAACACCGGCGGCACGACGATGGGGCGGTCCTTCTTCGGCGCCTTCTGCGCGTCGGGCGAGCGCTTCACGCCGGCGTCCTGCAACTGCTTCGCCTTCTTCAGCCAGCCTTTGAGCTTGGTTTTCGATGGCAGGTCGGCACGCGACGTGATGCGCCCGAGGTCACCGGCTGCGCCCGTCTTCGCCTCGCCCTCCATGACCTGGTCGTGCAGCCAGAAGCCGAAGGCACAGTGGGCCTTGAACGCCGACATGCCGCAGAAGATGCCGTTGTACGAGAAGTGCGGTCGGCTCCACTTCATCTCCTCCTGCACGGCGGGCACGGTCTCATGCACCAGCTCCCGCAGATAGGAGAGAATGTCGCGCGCGAAGGGCTGCGCGCTCGCGATGTACGCGTCGACGCGCGGGTCACGCGCGCCCATCGGGCACCTCGAAGTCGGCGGTGAACGACGTGGGCGTGGGCGGCTTGCGCAGGCGCAGCAGCCCCTCCTGCGCCACGCTCGCCACAAGCGTGCCATCCTGCCGGTAGATCTGCCCCCGCACGAACCCCCGCGCGCCCGATGCCACGGGGCTGTCCATCACGTAGAGCAACCACTCGTCGGCGCGGAACGGCCGGTGCAGCCACAGCGTGTGATCGAGCGACGCGAGTTGCAGGCGCGGGTCGCGATAGGTGACCTGGTGCGGGAGCAGCGCCGTGGGGAGGAAGCCGTAGTCGCTCGTGTACGCCAACACCGCCTGGTGGATGATCGGGTCGTCGGGGAGCCGCTCCATCGCGCGGAACCACGACTGCCGGTGCGGATCGCTGGGCGGGTGCAACCCGGGCACCAGCGAGTCGACCGAGCGGAAGTCGATGGGACGGTCCTGTGTGAGTACCGTTCGCAGCTCGGGAGGCAGGCGATCGGCCTTCTCGCGCAGGTGCTCGAGCTCGGGGCGCAGCGTGTCGGGCTGCGGCACCGGCGGCATCTCGCGCGCCTGATGCTCGAGCCCGTCCTCCTCAATGTGAAACGACGCCGAGAGGTGGAAGATCGCCTCGCCGTGCTGGATCGCGGTCACGCGCCGACTGGTGAACGTGCCGCCGTCCCGTGGCCGATCGACGAAGAAGACGATGGGCGCCGCGAGGTCGCCGGGACGCAGGAAGTAGCCGTGCACCGAGTGCGCCTCGCGCGGCGCGTCCACGGTGCGCCGGGCGGCCACCAGCGCCTGCGCGAACACCTGGCCACCGAACACCCGTCCGGTGCCCAGATCACGATTCTGTCCGCGGTAGATGTTGACTTCGAGCTTCTCCAGCTCGAGCAGGGAGAGCAGTTCGTCGACGATGGACATGCGACGAAATATGGCAGCGAACCCACAACTCATCACCCGCACCCACGACCCAGGAACTGATCGGTTCGTGGGTGGTGAGTCAGGGTTCAGGGTGGCGGGTGTCCATCACGCTCCTGCTTGGCTTCCGGCAGCGGCTACCTTTTCAGACTATGCCAGAACCGCACACCGTTTCGCCCGAGCAGATCGCTGCCGCCACCGCCCTCCTCGAGCGCCTCGCCGGCGATCGTGCGGGGCTGCTCGATATCCCCGAGGCCGAGCGCACCCGCCTCCTCAAGGCCGCCGGTGAGGTGTCGCGCCCCGACGCCATTTTGCGCCGGCAGATGGTCAAGGCCACCAAGCGCCAGAAGAAGGCCGAGCGCACGCTCAAGGTGAAGGAAGCCGAGAGCCAGCTCCAGGAGACGGGCATCCGCCGGCTGCGGCGGCAGACGGTGTTCACCACCCCCAACTACCTGCCGCCGGGCACCGACGCGCAGGAGACGGTGGATGACGCCGAGTTCCGCGAGGCGCTCGAGCCGCAGCACTGCTACGTCTGCAAGCAGCGCTATGAGGTCATCCATCACTTCTACGACCAGCTCTGCCCGCCCTGCGCTGCGTTCAACTTCCGCAAGCGCACCGAGCTGGCCGACCTGTCGGGGCGCGTCGCGCTGCTCACCGGTGGCCGCGTGAAGATCGGCTATCAGGCGGGCATCAAGCTGCTGCGCGCGGGCGCGCACCTCATCGTCACCACGCGGTTCCCGCGCGATTCGGCGCAGCGCTACGCCGCCGAACCCGACTTCGCGGAGTGGGGGCACCGCCTCGAGATCTACGGGCTCGACCTGCGTCACACGCCGAGCGTCGAAGCCTTCTGTCATCACCTGATGGAGACGCACACGCGCCTCGACTACATCGTGAACAACGCCTGCCAGACCGTACGGCGTCCGCCCGACTTCTATCGGCACATGATGGAGCTCGAGCGCGCGTCGCTGAGCGACATGCCGGCGCACGCGCGCAAGCTGCTGGGCGCGTACGAGGGGGTGCGTGGCTACCACATGCTGCCGGAGGCGGGCGCGTCGCGTGACGAGGACACGCTTTCGCCGGCCACGCTGCCGCGGGCGCTGGCCGAGGTGGCAGGCATCACGCACGCCGCAGAGCTGAGCCAGGTGCCGCTGCTGGCCGAGGAGACGCAGGGGCAGGCGCATCTCTTCCCCGAGGGGCGGCTCGACCAGGACCTGCAGCAGGTCGACCTGCGCGACCGCAACTCGTGGCGGCTGCTCATGCACGAGGTGCCGAGCGTCGAGCTGCTCGAAGTGCAGCTGGTGAATGCCGTGGCGCCCTTCCTGCTCAACGCGCGCCTCAAGCCGCTCATGCTGCGCACGCCGGAGCGGGACAAGCACATCGTGAACGTGAGCGCGGTCGAAGGGCAGTTCTACCGCAAGTTCAAGACGACGCGCCACCCGCACACGAACATGGCCAAGGCCGCGCTCAACATGATGACGCGTACCAGTGCGGCCGACTACCAGGTGGACGGTATCCACATGAACGCCGTGGACACCGGCTGGGTGACCGACGAGGACCCGGTGCACATCGCCGAGCGCAAGGTCGAGGAGCATCGCTTCCATCCGCCGCTCGACATCGTCGACGGTGCCGCGCGCATCGTCGACCCGATCATCGACGGCATGAACACCGGCGAGCATGTGTGGGGCAAGTTCCTCAAGGACTACAAGCCGACGGATTGGTAGCGGGCGGTCGGCATGAAGCGGCAGGAACAGGGAGAAGGGGGAAGGAGACAGGGGGAAGGTGGACGATGCGTTCGTCTTCCTTCCCCCTGTCCCCTTCCCCCTTCTTCCTCATCCTACCAGCGCAGCCCCTTCAGGTACGCGACGTTGTCCCGCGCGCTCGCCAGCTCATCCCCCGACCCTTCCTGCTCAACGAAGCACGGCTTCTTCGCCAGATCCTTCACCTGCGCGAGGAACTTCCCGAGGTCGAACACGCCCTTTGCCAGCTCGGTGTCCTTGCTGCGATCGGCGATGACGTTCTTGAGGTGGAAGCTCCAGCAGCGGTCGCCGTGCTTCGCGAGGAACGCCATCGGGTCGCCGCCGCCCATCAGCATGTTCCCCACGTCGAGCTGAAAGCGCACGTACTTGGGGTCCGTCTCGGCCAGGAACACCTCGAGCGGATGCTCGCCCTGCAGCCGCTTCTCGTGATTGGGCTCGTTGTGGAACGCGAGCCAGATGCCGGCGCGCCGCGCCTCCTCGCCGGCGGCATTGAAGCGCTGCGCCCAGATCTTCCACGCCGCAATCGAGCTGTTCGCCTCGCCCGGCAGGCTCGGCACGATGAGGTACTCGTGTCCCAGCTCCTTCGCCTCGCGCAGCCGGTCGCCCCACGCCGTCAGCATCGTCTCCGGCGCCATGTGCGCGGACGGCGCCTTGAGGCCCGTGTTCTTGAGCGCCGCCTTCACCTGCGCCGTGGTGCGGTCGAAGTTCTTGAAGCTCCACAGCAGCTCGACATCGGTGTAGCCCATGGAGGCGATGGCCGCGAGCGTCTTCTCCGGGTCGGCGCGCATGGCCTTGCGCACGGCGTACAGCTCGAGACCAATGCGGGAGAGCTGGCCGGCGGGCACCGGGGCCGCGGCGAGCGCGCTCAGGGGCGCCGGCACGAGCGGGAGCAGGGCGGCGGCGCCGGTGAGGCGCAGGAAGTCGCGGCGGCCGACGGGGGGAAGCGGGCGTGGGGTCATGGCGCGAATGTAGCGCGGGCGCCCCGGCCGAACACCCCCGCCCGCCTGCGCGTAATTTCGACGTCCCCGCCATTCGGGTCCCTGCCATTCGGAGCCTCCATGTCCGTGTCGTCCCGGCCTGCGGTCGTCCTGACCGCGTCGCTGGCCTCCCTCGTCGCCGTCGCCGCCCTCGCGCCCTTCGCCTCCCTCACGGCCCAGAACGCCGCGAACGGCAACGGCGCCTGGGACCCGCAGCAAGTCCTCCGCACCGAAGCCTTCGTCAAGCCGCCCGCCAACATCGAGCGGATGATCATGGCGCCGCGCGTGGACATTTCGTTCACCAATCCGAGCCCCGACCAGCGCTGGTTCCTGCGCGCCACCGGCACCGACCGCGGCGACATCAAGGCGTACGGCGCGCCGCACATCTGGCTGGGCGGGCTGCAGGTGGACACGCGCGCGAACCGCAATCGCAGCGTCACCACCAGCACCCGCACCGGGCTGCAGCTCGTCGACCCGAAGACCGGCGCCACGCGCGCGCTCGACGTGCCGGCCGGCATCACGATCTCGTCGCCGGTCTGGTCGCCCAAGGGCACGCACATCGCGTACATGGCCAACTTTCCCACCGCGAGCTACGCCTACGTGGTGGATGTCGCGAGCGGCAAGAGCACGCGCGTGAGTGAGCGGCCGCTGCTGGCGACGCTCGTGACCGACCTCGCGTGGACGGGTGACGGTCGGGCGCTGGTGGCGGTGCTCGTGCCCGCCGATCGCGGCGCCGAGCCCAATCACGGCGGCGACGGCATCGAGGATGGCCCGCAGGTGCGCCTCACCGAATCGCGCGCCGTGCCGCAGCCGGTGCACTTCTCGCTGCTGCAGGACCCCAACGACAAGGCGCGCCTCCGCTACCACACCACGGGCCAGGTCGCCCTGCTCGACGTGAAGACGCGTGCCGTGAAGCCCATCGGCGCGCCCACGATGGTCCGCGATGTCGATGCGTCATACGACGGCGCGCACCTGCGCGTGACGCGCATGACCGAGCCGTTCAGCTATCTCGTGCCGGTCGCGTCGTTCGGCTCGGTGCAGGAGCTGTGGGACGCGACCGGCAAGGTGGTCACCACGCTCGCCACCACGCCCCTCCGTGAAGGCGGCCGCGGCGATGACGCGCCGGCGGCCTTCGCGCCGGCCGCCGACACGACCGGCAAGCGCAACCTGCAGTGGAACCCGGTTGGCCCCGGTATGCTGTACATCCAGTCGGTGCCGAACCCGAATCCGAATCCCAATCCGATGCCCCCCGCTGACGGCGCAGGTCGTGGTGGTCGCGGTGCGGGTGGCCCTGGTGGCGCGGGTGGACCGAATGCCGCCGGCGCGCCGGTGCGCGTCCAGGCGCAGCATGCCCGCCTCGTGCACTGGAAGGCGCCCTACGGCCCGAATGACACCACCGTGCTCTATCGCGGTGGTCCGCAGTTCTCGTCGTTCGCCTACAGCACGGACAGCAGCACGCTGTTCGTGAGCGACTCGGGCGCCGTCATCGCCGTGCGCGTCAAGGACCCGACGCAGCGGTGGAACCTCGGCCGCAACGTCTCGCTGCCCGCGGGCGGCTTTGCCTTTGGCGGCGGTGGTGGTGGTGGCGGACGTGGGGGCGCCGGCGCCGACTCGACGGCCGGCGCGCTCGTCATGCGCAACGTGGCGGGGCGCAACTACGTCGTACTGGGCAAGGATGGCAAGAGCGTGGCCCTGACCGGCACGCGCACGCCCGGCGCCAACTGGCACAAGCAGGCACCGCGTCCGTGGCTCGACCGCATGGACATCACGTCGCGCACGCGCATGCGGCTCATGGATTCGCCGGCCGACATGTACGAATCGTTCGTGGCGCCGGTGGACGATGATCTCGCGCAGTTCATCGTGACGCGCGAAACGGCGACGGTCATTCCCGACGCATGGCTGCGCACCGCCGGCACCACCGACGCCAAGCAGCTCACGAAGAACGTCGACGTGGGCCCCGAGGTGAGCGGCGCCATCATGAAGCGCATCCAGGTCACGCGGCCGCGCGACGGCACGAAGTACTGGACCGATGTGCTCCTCCCGCGCGACTGGAAGCCGGGGCAGCGCCTTCCGGGGATCATCTGGTTCTATCCGCGCGAGTACACCACCGCCGCCGAGTACGACCGCACGCGGTGGACCACCAACATCAACGCCTTCCCGGCGGTGCCGAGCGCGCGCCCCGCGTCGAGCATGCAGATCTGGGTGTCACAGGGGTACGCGTTCATCCAGCCCGACATCCCCATCTACGGTGACGCCGGGCGCATGAACGACAACTACACGCGCGACCTCAAGGAGAACCTCGACGCCGTGCTCGATGCCGTCGTCGACTCGGGCTTCGTCGATCGCGACAAGATGGGGTTGGGCGGCCACAGCTACGGCGCGTTCAGCACGGTCAACGCGATGACCCTCATGCCCAACTTCAAGGCGGGCATCGCGGGTGACGGCATGTACAACCGCACGCTCACGCCCTTCGGCTTCCAGAGCGAGCGCCGCAACTTCTTCCAGGCGCAGGACACCTACCTCGACATGTCGCCGTTCCTGCGGGCCGACAAGATCGCGGGGGCGCTGCTGCTGTACCACGCCTGGGAGGACCAGAACCAGGGCACCGCGCCCATGTCGTCGACGCGCATGTTCGCGGCGCTGCAGGGGCTCGGCAAGCCGGCGGCACTCTACATGTACCCGTACGAGGATCACTCGGTGGCCACCTACGCCAGCGACCTCGATCTCTGGGCGCGCTGGGTCGCGTGGATGGACGTCCACGTGAAGCAGGGGAAGAAGGTGGAGCCGGCGAAGGCGGCGATCGTTCCCTGACGCCCACCTTCTTCGCCTCCGCCACTGAGTTTCGCGCCTGGCTCGTCGCGCACCACGTGACGGCCACGGCGCTGCTCGTGGGGTTTCACAAGGCCGGCACCGGCGTGCCGAGCATGACGTGGACCGAGTCGGTGCGCGAGGCGCTGTGTTTCGGCTGGATCGATGGCGTGCGTCGCCGCATCGACGACGCGACCTACAGCATCCGCTTCACGCCGCGCAAACCCGGCAGCATCTGGAGTGCGGTGAACGTGCGCCACGCCGAGGAACTCATCGCGGCGGGGCGCATGCTCCCGGCCGGACACGCGGCGTTCGAGGCGCGGCAGGCGCACAAGGTCGGGGTCTACTCGTTCGAGCAGGGCGCCGTCGAGCTCCCCGCCACCTACCGCGCCACCTTTGCGCGCCACGCGTCGGCCTTCGCCTGGTTCGAGGCGCAGGCCCCGAGCTATCGCAAGGCCGCCGTGTGGTGGGTGATCACCGCGAAGCAGGAAGCGACCCGGCGGCGGCGACTCGAAACACTCATCGCCTGTTCGGCCAACGCGGAGCGGCTGCCCCAGATGCGCCCGTCCCGCTGAGCGGCCACCTGAAGGCCGGGGCTTGCCATTGATTTAGGCTTGCCTAACTTTGTTTTATGTGTTTCCGACTTCCCGTTCTCCTTCTGGGCTCAATTCTCCCCGCCGCCCTCGCGGCGCAGGGCACACCGCCGGCGCGCCCGCGCCCCGACTCCACCGGCAGCGACAGCGCCCGCGTGCTCACCACGCTGCAGGTCACCGCCACGGCCGTCGCCACCGACGCCCGCCGCGTGGCCCAGCCCACCGCGCAGCTCGCCGGCGCCGCGCTCCGTCGTGCGCAGGGCGCCTCCCTGGGCGAAACGCTCGAGCAGTTGCCGGGGGTGCGCTCCCTCTCCATGACCACCGGCATCGGCAAGCCGGTCATTCGCGGCCTCACCAACAATCGCGTCGTCACGCTGGCCAACGGCCAGCGCACCGAGACGCAGCAGTGGGGGCACGACCATTCCCCCAACGTCGAGAGCGCCGACGCCGAGCGTCTCGAGGTGGTGAAGGGGCCCGCCAGTGTGCTCTACGGCTCCGACGCGCTGGGCGGCGTGGTGAACGTGGTGCGGCGCGCGCTGCCCCGTGGCGACAACG
Organism: Gemmatimonadota bacterium; assembly: GCA_020161135.1. Taxonomy (GTDB): domain Bacteria; phylum Gemmatimonadota; class Gemmatimonadetes; order Gemmatimonadales; family Gemmatimonadaceae; genus Gemmatimonas. The sequence continues at coordinate 51,481 of JAIUOB010000004.1, forward strand.
GCACCGTGCTGCGTGGTCGCGCGACCATGGCCTACAACTCCGCCAACCTCGCACCGTCCACCACGCTGGTGGGTGAAGGCGCGCGCGGCGCCTTTGCGGCCCGGGTGAACGGTACCCTGCGGCGCGCCCGCGACCTCCGCACGCCGGGCGGCACGGTGTTCAACACGGGCAACGGGACCGGATTCATCGAAGGCGCGGCCGCCTGGCGCACGACGCCACTCGATGTCGAGCTCACGGTCAACCGCCGTGACGAGACCATCCGCATCGCCGACGACCCGGTCACCTCGCCGGGGTACGATGGCCGCCAGCGCATTCGCACGACGCGCGCGACGCTCGACGGCACGTGGCGCCTGCGCGCTGCCGACGAGGTGCAGGGTGCACGGATCCACGCGCAGTTCGGCGCCGAGGACAATCGCCGCGCGGAGTACGGCGATGCCGTGACGTCACGCGTCGACCTCGGGCTGCGTTCGCGCACGCTCACCGGCTTCACCAATTGGCACCACGCGCCGTGGCGCGGTCTCACCGGCGTACTCGGCGTCGCCGCGCAGGAGACGCGCTTCCGCACGTTCGGCGAGGAGACGCTCATTCCCGACAACACGGCGCGAAGCCTCGGCGTGTACGCGCTCGAGCAGATGGTGCGCGGTGACTGGTCGCTGTCCGCCGGCCTGCGTCACGACTGGCGCACGCTGACGACGCCGGGGAGCGCGACCATTCAGGTCGCCCCGACGCGCCTGTCCTTCTCGGCTCTCACCGGCACCGTGGGCGCGGTGTATCGTGCCGAGTCACCCGTGTCCGTGGCGCTCAACGTCGCGCGTGGTTTCCGCGCGCCCAGCGCCAGCGACCTCTTCGCGAACGGCTTCCACGAAGGGACCCGCGCCTTCGAGATCGGCCAGCGCGACCTCGCGGTGGAGACGAGCCTCAACACCGACCTCGGACTGCGCCTGCGCACGGCGCGGGCGAGCGGTGAACTCACCGGCTACGTGAATCGCATTCGCGACTACATCTACCTGGCGCCGGTGGGGGGCGCCGGGCGCGCGCTCGACTCGCTGCAGGTGCGGCAGGGGCACGCGCGACTCGTGGGCGCCGAAGCCGCGCTCACCGTACCGCTCGCGCATGGCCTGAGTGCGAGCACCGTGGCCGACATCGTGTACGCCACCAGCACAAGCGATGACTCCGCCCTGCCCTTCGTGCCACCCGCGCGCGCGGCGGCCACGCTCCGCTGGGACGAGCGTGCGCCCGGCCGCTTCGTCGCGCTCAACGGCGAATGGGTGGCGCGTCAGACGCGAGTGTTCCGCCAGGACTTCGCGCCACCCTCGTATGGCCTGCTGCACGCGAGTGCGGGCCTCAGTCGCCTCACGCCGCGCGGCCTGCTGCACGTGGACGTGAGTGTGCGCAACGTGTTCGATGTGCGCTACCGCGATTTCATGAGCCGCTACAAGGAGTTCGCCGACGCGGCGGGACGGCATGTCGTCGTGAAGGTGAGTGTCGACTGGTAGGGCATACGACGGAAGCTCGACGACGGGAGCGAGGGGAGCGGGAGCGGGACCTGCGAGACCACGGGAACCTCGGGAATGACGGCGGCGTGCTTCCCGGCGTACCCGTGGTCTCGTCGTTCGGCTCCCGTCTTCCTCTGCTCCCGTGGTTCCGCTCCCGTCGTCTGCCATCCCATCGTCAGCCCTCCCCCACGGGAGCCATATACGCCTCGAACAGTGCCACCATCTCCGGCGGAATCCGCGTGATCTTCCCCGTCTCGCGGCTGATGAGGGCCCACCAACTCCGTCCACGGGCCAGCACCTGCCCGTCGCTCGTGCGCACGATCTCGGTGAGTCGCTCGAACTTCCGGGACTCGACCCCGCCGATCCACGTGCGGGCCACGATCGGGTCGCCGATGAGCGCCTCGCGGCGGTAGTCGATCTCGTGACGCGTGGCCACCCACCCGTAGGTGGCGCGCATCGCGTCATCGGCACTCGCCTCCCAGTGCGCGAGCGCGACGTCGAAGATCCAGCGCAGGTACACCACGTTGTTCACGTGGTCGTTGTCGTCGATGTCGTCGGGGCGCACCACGACGGGAATCTGGAACACCTGCATGGGGAGTGGGCCGGGGGTTGAGGAACGGTGCGCCGGCAGGGAAGTTAGCGCCATGCGATTCCCCTCGGGACAGGCCCTCCGAGCGCGCCCTGCGCACGCCGTCACCCTCTTCGGCATGTCCGGCGTGGGCAAGACCTCGCTGGCCGCGCGGCTGCAGCGCGACGACTGGTTCCACTACTCGGTGGACTACCGCATCGGCACGCGCTACATGGACGAGCACATCGTCGACAACTTCAAGCGCGAAGCCATGCGCGTGCCGTTCCTGCGACAGTTGCTGCGCTCGGACTCGATCTACATCCGGTCGAACATCACCTTCGACAACCTCAGCCCGCTCTCCACCTACCTGGGCAAGCCCGGGGATCCGTCGCGCGGCGGCATTCCGTTCGACGAGTACCGTCGGCGCCAGGCGCAGCACCGCGACGCCGAGGTGCGCGCGCTGCTCGACGTCCCCGAGTTCATCGGCCGCGCGAGCGACATCTACGGCTACGCGCACTTCGTGTGCGACGCCGGCGGCAGCCTCTGCGAAGTGGTCGACGCGGCCGACCCGCACGACCCGGTGCTCACCTGCCTCGCCCAGCACACGATGCTGGTGTACATCCGCGGCACGGCAGCGCACGCCGAGGAGCTGGTGGCGCGCTTCAAGCGGCACCCCAAACCCATGTACTACGACCCGGCGCTGCTGCTGCGCCTGTGGGACGGCTACAAGACGGCGCGCGCCATCACCGACGACGACACCGTCGACCCCGACGACTTCGCCGTGTGGGGGTTCGAGCAGCTCCTGCACCACCGCATCCCGCTGTATGAGGCCATCGCCGCGCAGCACGGCTACGTGGTGGAGATGGCCGATGTCGCACACGTGCGCGACGAGCGCGACCTGCTCGATCTCCTCGCGCGCACGGTGGATGCGCAGGGCCCCGCAGGAAGGACGGCTGACACCCGCGCCACGGAGCGCGCGTGACCGCATCGGCCACGACGCAGCCGGTCACCCGCCCCCGCGCGAGTCGCCTCCGCTCCATCCTCGGCGGCTCCATCGGCAACCTCGTCGAGTGGTACGACTGGTACGCGTACTCCGCCTTCTCGCTCTACTTCTCCAAGGCGTTCTTCCCGCAGGCAGACCAGACTGTCCAGCTCCTCAACGCCGCCGCCGTGTTCGCGGTGGGATTCTTCGTGCGCCCGCTGGGCGGCTGGATCATGGGGCGCTACGCCGACAAGGCGGGACGTCGCGCGGCACTCACGCTCAGTGTGCTGCTCATGTGCGGCGGGTCGCTGCTCATCGCCATCACACCGGGCTACGCCACCATCGGACCGCTCGCGCCGGCCATCCTCGTCCTCGCGCGCCTCGTGCAGGGGCTCAGCCTGGGCGGCGAGTACGGCGCCTCGGCGACCTACCTGAGCGAGATGGCGGGCCAGAAGCACCGCGGCTTCTGGTCGAGCTTCCAGTACGTGACGCTCATCGGCGGGCAATTGCTGGCCCTGTCGGTGCTGCTCGTACTGCAACGCACGCTCACCACCGAGGAACTCAACGCGTGGGGGTGGCGCGTGCCGTTCGTGGTGGGGGCGCTGTGCGCGCTGGTGGCCATCCTGCTGCGACGCTCGATGGAGGAGACGGGCGATTTCCAGCACGAGGTGGCCGACACGAGCCACGCCAAGACCCGCGCCACCTTGCGGGGCCTCGCGCAGCATCCGCGCGCGGTGGCCACGGTGGTGGGTCTCACGGCCGGCGGCGCGCTCGCCTTCTACACCTTCACGACCTACGCCCAGAAGTTCCTGGTCAACACCGCCGGCTTCACCGCCAGGCAGGCGACGTTCGTGAATGCGGTGACGCTCACGGTCTACATGCTGCTGCAGCCGCTCGTCGGCGCGCTCTCCGACCGCATCGGCCGGCGTCCGGTGCTCATGACCTTCGGCCTCGTCGGCGCCATCGGCACGGTGCCGCTGCTGCGCGCGCTTGGCGGCGCGACGAGCGAGACCGAGGCCATTCTGCTGCTGCTTTGCGCACTCACCGTGTTGAGCGGCTACACCGCCATCAATGCGGTGGTCAAGGCGGAGCTCTTCCCCACCGGCATCCGCGCGCTCGGCGTCGGCTTCCCGTACGCCATCACCGTGTCCGTCTTCGGCGGCACGGCGGAGTATGTGGCCCTGTGGTTCAAGAACGCCGGCCACGAGGAGTGGTTCTACTGGTACGTGAGCGCCTGCATCGCCGCATCGTTCGTCGTGTACGCCACCATGCGCGAATCGAGCCGCATCGGGCACATGGGGGAATGACGAGCACCCACAACCCACAACCCGGCCATTCTACCCAACACCCACTACTCAGCAGCCCGGAACCCCAAACTGATCAGTTCTGGGTTCCGGGCTGCGGGGTTTCGAGTCGTGAGTGTTCCTGCCGGGTTGTGGGTGACGCGCGGCCGCCGCTACCGCCGCCACACCGCGTTGCCGCTCGCGTTGCTCACCGCATCCACGGCGTTCACCACCACCGCATCCGTGCCCGTGCCGGGCACGGTCGTCGCGCGATTGGCCGACGGCAACGTCTTGGAGCGCCAGGTGCCGTTGCTGCGCCACCGCACGAACCACCAGCGCACGTCGGTCGCATCGCCGCTGATGGTGACGCTGAGCTGATCGCCGCTCGTGCTCACCGCGACCGTGGGATCGGCCGGCGGCGTCGCGTCGAGCCACGTCGTGGCGGGCGCGAGCGCGCCCTCGGCGAACAACCCCGCGCCCAGTGAGGCGGCAAAGCCCCCGCGATTGTCGCGCACACTGCTGCCGTTGTAGAGAATCGTCCCCGTGGCGCCGCCGGCACTGTTGGCCTGCTGCCGCGCAATGCCGATCTGCGTCGCGATCTCATTCGCGGGAAACGGCGACGACGAGCCGTCGTTGATGCGATAGCTCGCGAGCCCCGGCCACAGGTGCCGCCGCATGGTGTTCTGCTGCCCCCACCAGGTGATGAGGTTGTTGTAGTTCTGTCCCGTGGAGGTCGTCGCCCAGTAGAGCTGCGGCGCGAGATAGTCCACCCACCCGGCCTGCAGCCAGAGGCGCGAGTCGGCGTAGATGGCCGTGTAGGCATCGAGTCCGGTGATGCCGGCCGGATTGCCCGGACGCCAGATGCCGAACGGGCTGATGCCCACGCGCGCCGAGGTCGACACCGCGCGCACCTCCTGGTACAGCCGGCGCACGAAGCGGTTGACGTTGTCGCGGCGCCAGTCAGCGCGCGCGAGCGCGCCCCCGCCCCGCTGGTAGCGACCGAAGGCCGCCGTGTCCGGGAACTCGAGCGTGCACCCGGTCTCAGGGTACGGGTAGAAGAAGTCGTCGAGATGCACCGCATCGACGTCGTAGCGCCGCAGCACCTCCGTCACCACGGCGATCGCCTGGTCGTGCACGGCATCTTCACCCGGGTCGAACCAGAGCTGCTGACAGGTGCGCCGCAGCAGGTCGGGGCGCTTGCGGCCGAAGTGCGTGGTGGCAAGGCGCGCGGTGTCGCTCAGGTTGCCGGCGCGGAACGGATTGAACCAGGCGTGCAGTTCGAGTCCGCGCAGCTTGGCCGCCTGCACCGCGAAGGCGAGCGGATCGTATCCCGGATCGACGCCCTGCGTGCCGGTGAACGAGCGTGACCACGGCTCGAGATTCGACGGATACAGCAGGTCGCCGGCCGCACGCACCTGCAGCACGACCGCGTTGAGCCCCGTCGCAACCGCCGCGTCGAGCAGCGTGTTGAGCTCGGCCTGCTGCTGCGCCACCGTGAGGGTGTTGCGCGACGGCCAGTCGATGTTGGCCACGGTCGCGATCCACATGCCGCGGAACTCGCGGTTGATGGGCGGCACGGTGAGGGTCCCGCTCCCGCCGGTGCCACCCGTGCCACCGGTTCCGCCGGTGCCTCCGGTCCCGCCTGTGCCTCCGGTCGAGCCAGTCGGCGACGTGGGGGAATCGCCGCAGGCCGCGAGGGCGGCGAGGGCGGCGAGCGCGAGCAGACGGGAGGGGTGCGACCAACGGGCCAAGGCGGGATCCTCGAAGCGGCGGGAGGGAGCAACGTCTCGCGCAACTTGAGCGGCGCGTCGCGCGGCGGCAATTGTCGGTGGGGTGTACGCGGCTCACGCGGCCCTTGCCGCCCGCGCCGCTCGCCGGCATGATCGCCCGATGTCCGTGTTCCCATCCCTGCCTTCCGCCTCCACCGTCCGCATCGGCATCGACCTTGGGGGCACCAAGATCGAGGGCGTCGCGCTGTCGCTCGATGGGACGGTACGCGCCCGGGAGCGCGTCGCCACGCCGCGCGCCTACCAGCCCACGGTGGATGCACTCGTCGCACTCGTGGGCTCGCTGGAGCGTGCCACCGAAGGGCCGGAGTGCGCGACCGTGGGCATCGGTATCCCCGGCGTGGTGGTGCCGGAGACCGGGCGGGTGAAGAACGCCAACTCCACCTGGCTCAATGGGCAGCCGCTGCACGCCGACCTCGAGCGTGAGCTCGAGCGCCCGGTGCGCCTCCAGAACGACGCCAACTGCTTCGCACTCTCCGAGGCCGTCGACGGCGCGGCCGCCGGTGCGTCCGTCGTGTTCGGCGTCATCATGGGCACCGGCGTGGGCGGCGGCATTGTCGTGAACGGTCACTGTCACACGGGACGCAACCTCATCGGTGGTGAATGGGGGCACAATCCGCTCCCGTGGCCCACCGACGAGGAGCACGCGCTCGCACCGGCCTGTTACTGTGGCCGGCGTGGCTGCATCGAGACGTGGATCTCCGGCCCGGGCGTCGCCGCCGACCACGCCCGGCGACACGGCGGCACGCTGGTGCTTCCCGAGATCGTCACGCATGCGGCCGCAGGCGACGCGCACGCGCGCGAGACGCTCGAACGCCTCGTGCAGCGCACCGGGCGCGCGCTGGCCACCATCGTCAACGTGCTCGACCCGGATGTCATCGTGCTGGGCGGCGGCGTCTCCAACCTGCCCGGCTTCGCCGAGTCGGTGTCGCAGGCGCTGCCGCCGTGGGTGTTCTCCGACACCGTCACCACGCCCGTCGTGCGCAACCGGCACGGTGACAGCAGCGGCGTGCGCGGTGCCGCGTGGCTGTGGACGCCCTGAGGCTCTCGTCCCCGGAGCTCCTCACTCGCGTGCTGCAACTGCTCGCGGTGGGGCTGGTGATCGTCGGCGTGACCTGGACCGGGCGCCGCCTCGCAGCGCGCTCCGGGCGTCGCACCCTGCTGCGGTTTCGGGCGCGCGTCGACCGCTTCAAGTTCACGCGCAAGTCGAACATCATTGCGCACCTTCTGGACGACCCCGCCGTCGCGGCGGCCGTGGCGACGCATGCCCGCACACACGGCGAGGACGAGGCCGTCACGTGGCAGCGCGTGCAGCGCTACCTGCACGAGATCGTCCCGTTCTTCAACGTGCTCGCGTACTACCGGCTGGGCTACTGGGTGGCACGTGCCGCGCTCGGGCTCTTCTACAAGGTGCGCGTCGAGCACGAAGTGGCCGACCCGTTCCGCGCGCTCCCTCGCGACGCGGTGGTGCTGTACCTCATGAACCACCGCTCGAACGCCGACTACGTGCTGGTGGCCTACGTCATGATGGGCGACGTGTCCATTTCGTATGCCGTGGGCGAGTGGGCGCGCGCCTTTCCGCTCGAGTACCTGTTCAAGAGCTTCGGCTCGTACTTCATCCGCCGCCGCTATCGCGAACCGTTGTACCACGCCGTACTGCAGGCCTATGTGCAGCTCATCACGCGGCAGGGGGTCACGCAGGGGATCTTCCCCGAGGGCGGTCTCACGCGCGACGGCGTCCTGCGCCCCGCCAAGATCGGCCTGCTCGACTACGCGCTGGGGGTCGCGCGCGACCCGGCGCTGCGCGAACGGCTGTACGTGGTGCCGGTGGGCATCAACTACGATCGCGTGCTCGAAGATCGCACGCTGCTGCGGGAGCTCGAGACGCGTGCGCCTGCTCGGCCGCGCGAGCGCGTGCAGCAGGCGGCCGGCGTGCTGCGCTTCCTGGCGTTCAATCTGGGGCGGCTCCTCACCAGGCGCTGGCGTCGCTACGGACAGGCGGCCGTGAGCATCGGGGCCCCGGTGCCCGTCCGCGCGTGGCTGGACCGACTCGAAGCCGAGGGCGTGTCCCTGTTCGACGTGCCCCGCGAGGAGCGCCTGCCGCATGTACAGACGTTCTGCGACGAGATGCTGCGCCACATCGGCGCCATCGTGCCGGTGACCAGCGTGCCCCTCGCCTGTGCGGCGCTCCAGAGCTTCGACGCCGACTATGTCTCGCGGGTAGCGCTCCTCGACCGCATGGATGCCATGCGCAGCGTGCTGCAGGAGTTCAATGGGCGCGTGGTGCGCGCCGACCGCGACATCGCCGAGGTGTTCGAACGGGCATACCGCATGCTGCGGCTGCGCCGCATGGTGGCGCGGGTGGGCGACGGGTACGTCCTGCTCCCCCGCGGTCGGCCCCTGGTGACCTACTACGCGAACAGCATCGTGCACCTGCTGGGCCCCTTCAGTGAGGGGGTGCGGGCCCGGGATGCCCTGCCGCTCCACGACTGGGAGCGGGCGGCGCGCGCTGGCGCGTCAGACGGCGCGGCCGCGTCGGGGCCGGCGGTTGTCGGGGCTCCGGAGCGCCGATAGCATTCGGGTACGGGCGACGCCGGTCGCCCGCCCCTGCTGGCCCATCGTATAACGGCTATTACCCCGGCCTTTGGAGCCGGAGATCTTGGTTCGATTCCAAGTGGGCCTACTCCTCCAGCAGCAAAGGCAGTTACGTTAAAGGGCTGTCCAGAAATCCGGGACGGAGACGCCGCGCCTCATGGGGTACCGGCGACACTCCGCCCCGTTTGCCGTGACCCCTCACTCTCTCGAGCGCCCCATGCACGCCGCCCCGGACGGACCGGCACCGGTCTCCACCCGCGGATTCAAGATCCTCTCCGGCACGGCCAATCGGCCCCTCGCCGAGGAGGTCGCCCGCTCGCTGGGCGTCGAGCTGTGCAAGGTCACCTGCACCCGCTTCGCCGACGGGGAAGTGTTCGTGCGCATCGACGAGAACATCCGCGGCGCTGATGTCTTCGTGGTGCAGCCGACCAATCCGCCCGGCGAGAACATGCTGGAGCTGCTGCTGCTGGTGGACGCCGCCCGGCGCGCCTCGGCGGCCCGCGTCACCGCCGTGCTGCCGTACTACGGCTACGCCCGCCAGGACCGCAAGGACCAGCCGCGCGTCGCCATCGGCGCGAAGCTCATGGCCAACCTCGTCGAGACCGCCGGCGCCAATCGCGTCCTCGGGCTCGACTTCCACGCGCATCAGCTGCAGGGCTTCTTCGACGTCCCCGTCGATCACCTGTACGCGGCGCCGGTCTTCACGAACTACTTCCGCAAGAAGGAGCTCAAGGACCTGTGCGTGGTGGCGCCCGACGTCGGCTCGGCCAAGATGGCGCGCGGCTTCGCCAAGCGCCTCGACGCCACCTTCGCAATCATCGACAAGCGTCGTCCCAAGGCCAACGTGGCCGAAGTCATGAACGTCGTCGGCGAAGTGGAGGGGCGTGACTGCCTCATCCCCGACGACATGATCGACACCGCCGGGACCGTGTCCGAGGCCGCGCGCGCACTCAAGAACCTGGGCGCGAACGACATCTACGTGTGCGCCACACACGCGCTGTTCAGTGGCCCCGCCGTCGAGCGCCTCAGCAACGCGCCCATCAAGGAAGTGGTCGTCACCGACACGATCAACCTGCCGCCCGAGCGCCGCTTCGACTCGCTCCGCGTGCTGAGTGTCGGCGACCTGATCGCCAAGGCCATCCGCTTCACGCACGCCGACCAGAGCGTGTCGGTGCTGTTCGAGTAGGGCAACGCAGGACGCAGGACCGCAGGACGCAGGACGCAGGACGCAGCACGCAGCACGCAGCATGCAGTCTGGCCGGGACGACCAGTCCGGTTACTCCCGAACCAACATCATCAGCAGAGGTTCTCATGGCTTCCGTCTCCCTCAACGCCACCGTCCGCGCCGAGTCCGGCAAGGGCGCGGCGCGCAAGATCCGTCAGGCCGGCAACATTCCGGCGGTCATCTACGGCCACGGCCGCGAGCCGCAGTCGCTCACGCTCAACGCGCGTGAAACCGAGCGCCTGCTCAAGGGCATCGCGACCAGCAGCACCGTGATCGACCTGGCGATCGACAGCAAGGTCGCGCGTTCGCTCATCCGCGAGATCCAGCGCCACCCGTTCAAGCGCTCCATCCTCCACATCGACTTCCAGGAGCTGGTGGCCGGTGAGACGGTGTCGGTGAAGTGCCCGATCGTGTACGTGGGCACGCCGGAAGGTGTCCGCCTCGAGGGCGGCATCCTCGACCAGATCATGCACGAGCTGCACATCGAGGTCGATCCGTCGAACATCCCGAATCACATCGACGTGGACGTGTCGGGTGTGAAGCTCGGCAAGTCGATGCACGTCTCCGACCTCACGCTGTCGGCCGGCATCACCGTGCTGGACGAGCCGGGCGCGACGATCTGCGTCGTGGCGGCGCCGAAGGTGCACGCTGACACGCCGGCCGCCGAGGGCGCGCCGGAGCCGGAGCTCATCCGCAAGCCGAAGCCGGACGACGAGAAGTAAGCGACTCGATCCATTCGCGGGGCGCGGAGTCCGCACAGCATGGTCACCCCACGCTGGCGCATTCCGCGCCCCGCGCGTCTTCCCCTGCACATGAAAGTCATCGTCGGCCTCGGCAACCCGGGACGCGAGTACGAGGCCACGCGACACAACGTGGGGTGGTGGCTCGTCGACCACCTGCACGCCGCGTGGCACTTCGACGGTTGGAAGAAGGACGGCGAGGCGCTCACGGCGAGTGGCATGGTGAGCGGCAAGAAGGTCAAGCTGGTCAAGCCGCAAACCTACATGAACCTGAGCGGTGTCGTCCTGCGCCCCTACCTCAAGCGCGAGGGGTGGAGCGCCGCGCAGGATCTGCTGGTGGTGGTGGACGAAGTCGCCGTACCCGCAGGCGAGTACCGGCTGCGGGCGGCCGGGAGCCCCGGCGGACACAACGGCCTCAAGAGCATCGAGGCGCATCTCAAGTCCCCCACCTATCCGCGGCTCCGCATCGGCATCCGGCCTGTGGACGAACGGCGAACGGTGGGCGACCTGGCGGACTTCGTACTGCACACCATGCCGCGTGACGAGCGCGCGTTGGTCGAGGCGCTCTGGCCTCGTCTCCGCGATGCGGTCGAGTTGTGGATCACCCAGGGCACCGAGAAGGCCGTCAGCACGATGGGACGCTGAGGCGCCCATCGGGGTATCGCTCGGCAGCCGGTCGAGCGGGTGGGCTCGTTCATCTCACAGCGGGAGAGGCGATGTCGACGAAGCAACACGGCAGTTGGCGCACATGGACGGTCACCGGCGTGCTCGCGCACGCGCTGCTCCTCGGCGCATGTGACGGTGCGACCGCAACGCCCGACGCCACCACGCCGCGCGCCCTCGGGGCGATCGATACGGTGTCGGTGCCCGCCGCCGACAGCAGCCACACGCCGTTTCTCGAGGTCGCCGCCGACGGCGCGCTGCTCCTGAGCTGGACCGAGCGTGATGCCAGCGGCTCGCATGTGCGCCTGGCCCGCTTTGCCGGTGGCCGGTGGGACAGCACACGCACCGTGGCGACCGGCCGACCGTTGTTCGACAACTGGGCCGACTTCCCCGCGGTGCTCGCGCTCGCCAACGGCGACCTCGTGGCCCACTGGCTCGAACGCGACGGCGCGGGCAAGTACGCGTATGGTGTGCGGGTCGTGCGCTCGCGCGACCAGGGGCGCACGTGGAGCGCACCGGTCACCCCGCACGCCGATGGACTCGCCGCCGAGCACGGCTTCGTGTCGCTGTGGGATGATGGTGACGGTGCCGTCGGCCTCACCTGGCTCGACGGGCGCAAGAGCGCGATGCCCGACAGCACGCGCGAAATGACGGTGCGTGCCGGACGCCTCGCGCCCGATGCGACGGCGGCCGACGAGACGGTGCTCGATGCCCGCACGTGCGACTGCTGCCAGACCGGCACCGCCCTCGCACGCAGCGGACGCATCGTGGTGTACCGCGATCGCTCACCCGACGAGATTCGCGACATCGCCATCGTCCGACGCGACAGCAGCGGATGGAGCGCGCCGCAGCGCGTGCACGCCGACGAGTGGCACATGACCGGTTGCCCGGTGAACGGACCGCAGGTGGTCGCGGCCGGCGATACGGTGACCGTGGCCTGGTTCACCGGAGCGCGTGACACCGCCAAGGTGCTGGTCGCCACCTCCACCGACGGCGGCCGGTCGTTCGGCGCGCCCGTGCGCGTCGACGAGGGCGCACCCGTGGGGCGCATCGCGCTCGCACTGGACGCGGCCCACGTGCCGCTCGTCGTGTGGCTCGAGCAGCGCACGCCGACCGATGCCGCGGTGCTGGTGCGTCGTGTGCACGACGGTCGGCTCGGCCCCGTCGCCAGCGTGGGCGGTACCAGCGGCGCGCGCGCGAGCGGGTTCCCGCGCGTGGCCCGCATGGGCAACCATCTCTACCTCGCCTTCACCGGTGTGCAGCCCGTGCAACGCGTGCGGCTCACCCGTGTCCAGCTCGATTGATCGATGTCCTCCTCGCACTCACCAACCATGACCTTCCCGGTTCTTTCGCGTGCGGTTGCCGCGCCGACGCTGTCCTTGGCTACGATCGTCCTCCTCGGGGCATGTGCGTCGAGTGGCAGCAGCGCTGGCGCCGCCGCGGGCGGCGCGCCCGCCGCGTCCGCATTCACGCTGCCCGTGAGCGGCGCCCTGCCGCTCAAGTACACGCCGCGCCCCACCAGTGCCGCGATCTCCGCCGGCGACCTGATGTCGCGCCTCTATGCGTTCTCCGATGACTCGCTCATGGGACGCGACGCGGGCACCGAGGGGAGCTTCAAGGCGACCGCCATGCTCGCGGCGGAGGCGCAGCGCCTGGGGCTGCAGCCGGCCGGCGAGAACGGCACCTACTTCCAGGTGCTGCCGCTCAAGACCAAGCGCATTGACACGGCGTCGTTCCTGCGCGCGGGGAGCACGACGCTCAAGCTGCGCAGCGAATGGGGCTTCTCCGGCGCGTCGCCGATGTCGCTGCAGGGTGCGCCGCTCATTTTCGCCGGTGAGCTCGGCAAGGCGTCGCTGCCGGCCGACCAGGTGGCGGGGAAGGTGGTGGCGTTCACCATGCCGCTGTCACAGGAAGGCGTGCAACTCGTGGTCGGCTCGAAGAAGTTCCTGCCGGCGGGCGCGCGGGGCATTCTCGTGATCCTTCCCGGCAACGGTGGCGGCATCATCGGCTACCTCATGCAGAACGGCCCCTTCGTGGACGATCCGGCGGCGGCGACCGAGTCCCGCGTGCTGGTGCTGGGCACCGCCACGCAGGCGCTGTTCGGCAAGCCGGTGGGGGAATTGACGCCCGGCGCGATGGGTACGCCCATCGACGTCGAGGCCAAGGTGAGCGCGGCGCCGTCGCCGTTCGCCGCGCGCAACGTGGTCGCCATCCTTCCCGGGAGCGATCCGGTGCTCAAGCACACGTATGTGGCCGTCGGCGCACACAGCGACCACGTGGGCATGGTGCGCCGCGCTGCCGACCACGACTCGATCCTCATCTTCAATCGCATCGTGCGCCCGGGCGGTGCGGAAGACAGTGACAAGTTCGGCACGCCGGAGCAGTTCACGCGCATCAACCAGGAGCTCGCCGCGCTGCGTGCCACGCGACCGTCGCGCCCGGACTCGATCTTCAACGGCGCCGACGACGACGGCTCGGGCTCGGTGAGCGTGCAGGAGATCGCCGAGTACATGGCGTCGCTCAAGACCAAGCCCAAGCGCTCGACGCTGTTCGTCTGGCACGTGGGCGAGGAGAAGGGGCTGTGGGGCTCGGCCTACTTCACGGAGCATCCGACCGTACCGCGCGACTCAATCGTCGCGCAGCTCAACATCGACATGGTCGGACGCGGTGCCGCGACGGACGAGACGGGCAAGAGCAAGGACGGCAAGCCGCTGTATGGTGGCCCGAACTATGTGCAGCTCGTCGGCTCGCGGCGCCTTTCGACCGAGCTGGGTGACCTGGTCGAGCAGGTGAACACCGCCAAGGGACACGGCATGACGTTCGACTATGGCATGGATGCCAACGGGCACCCGATGAACATCTACTGCCGTTCCGACCACTACGAGTATGCCAAGTGGAACATCCCGGTGACGTTCTTCACCACCGGTGGCCACTCGGCGTACCACCAGCTCACCGACGAAGCGCAGTACATCGACTATCCGCACATGACCAAGGTCGCGCGGCTGATCGCCGACATCGCCGTGGAGCTGGGGAACCGCACGACGCGCGTGAAGGTGGACGGCGCGCGGATGGATCCGCGGGGGGAATGCAAGCAGTAGATCAACCGGCTACACCACACCCGAACCCGCCACCGCTCACTGATCAGTTCGTGGGTGGTGGGTTCGGGTTTCGCGTTCGTGGGTACGCCGATGCCTCGAGGACGCGCTTACGCAGCGCGATCAGCCGTCGGCGAATGCGGACGACGTCTTCCTGCAGGCGAATGGAGTCGTCTCCATCGAGGAGGCGCAGGCGCGCTGCGAGATCCAAGTGGCTCTCAGTCTCCGAGGCTGAGCCAATGGCCATCTGCAGGTAGCGCGCGAACTGCACGGCGCCACCCGCGCTTGCGCCTTCGGCAATGTTTGCGCCGATGGATTGCGCGGAACTGCGCATCTGGGCGCGAAGACCGGCGCTGTCAGGCCCGGTGAGCCTGCGTGTCGCACCGTGTACCGCCACGGCCAGCAATTGCGCGGCCTGCCAGACGTCGAGTCGTCGAAAATCCTGCACCCCAGCATTGTAGCCGACGCGCCGGCCGGGACCGCCATCATTCCTCTGCACCCCCACTACATTTCGCCGCATCGGGTATCTCACCCGACACCCCATACCCGAACCCAAGACCCACCACTGATCGGTTCACGGTCAGCCCTTGGGTTGCCTCAACAAGCGTCCATGCTCCGTCTCGGTATCGTCGGCCTCCCCAACGTCGGCAAGTCCACGTTGTTCAACGCACTCACCGCCGCCAAGGCGGAGGCAGCGAACTATCCGTTCTGCACCGTCGAGCCGAACGTCGGCATGGTCGAGGTGCCCGATCCGCGCCTCGACAAGCTGGCCGAGGTGGTGCAGCCGAAGCGCACGGTGCCGGCGGCGGTGCAGTTCGTCGACATCGCCGGGCTCGTGAAGGGCGCGTCGCAGGGCGAAGGGCTGGGCAACAAGTTCCTGCAGAACATCCGCGAGACCGACGCGATCGTGCACGTCATCCGCTGCTTCGCCGATGACGACGTGACGCACGTGATGGGGCAGCCCGACCCGGCGCGCGACAAGGAGATCATCGAGCTCGAGCTGGCGCTGTCGGACCTGGCGCAGGTCGAGAAGCGCCTCGACAAGGCGCGCCGCGCGGCCAAGGCTGCCGACAAGGAGGCACAGGCGGAGCTGCCGGCGCTCGAAGCCGCCAACGCCGCGTTGTCCGAGGGGAAGCCGCTGTGGCGCGCCGGACTCGACGCCGACCAGCTCGCAAAGCTCGCCGGGCTGCAGCTCCTCACCGCCAAGCCGGTGCTCTACGCGGCCAACGTGGTCGATGCGGAGCTCTCGGGCGAGGAGGGGCCGTACGTGAAGGCGCTGCGCGAGGCGGTGGCCGCAAGCGGCGAGCATGCGCAGATCGTCCCCTTCTCGGCCAAGATCGAGGCGGAGCTGGCCGAGCTGCCGCCCGAGGAGCGCAGCGAGTTCCTGTCGTCGCTCGGCATCGAGAGTGCGGGGCTCGACCGGCTGATTCGCGCCGGCTATGCCCTCCTCGGCCTCGAGACGTACTTCACCGCGGGCGAGCAGGAAGTGCGGGCCTGGACGATCCATCACGGCGACACGGCCCCGGTGGCCGCCGGCGTGATCCACACCGACTTCGAGAAGGGCTTCATCCGGGCCGAGACGGTGTCGTACGACGATTTCGTGACGATGGGCGGCTGGAAGGGCGCGCGGGAAAAGGGTGCGGTGCGCTCGGAGGGGAAGGAGTACGTGGTGCGGGATGGCGATGTGTTGTTGTTCCGTTTCAACGTCTGACCGTGCAGGCGCGACCTTTTCGGACCCTCGGGTGTACGCTCCGACCATGCGGCGATTCCTGACCTCCACGCGCCCGGCCACCGACCGCCGAGCCCCCGCCGCAGTCGCCACCCTGCTGGCCGTTGGCGGATTGTCCCTGTTGGCCTTGGCCCCGCTGGTCACGCGCGCGCAGGCGCAGCCCGGGGGCGTCACGCCCCCGTCCGTGCAGGGTGATGCGGCCGCGCGGCTGCCGGCGAATGCCGCGGTGGTGCCGTTCACGGTGGGGGAGCGCCTCGAGTACGACGTGCGCTTCGGGTCGGTCAAGGTGGGGAGCGGCAGCATGGAGGTGAAGGAGATCACCGAGGTGCGCGGCAAGACCACCTGGCACACGACCTTCCGCATCACCGGCGGCATCCCGCTCTACCGCGTGAACGACCTGTACGAGTCGTGGTTCGACGTGGTCACGCTCAATTCCCTGCGTTACCACCAGGACGTCGACGAGGGGAGCTACGAGCGCACGCGCCGCTACGAGATCTTCCCCGAACGCGGCATGCTGAAGGAGAACGATCGCGACGAGGAGCCGACGGTCGCGAACCCGCTCGACGAGGGGTCGTTCCTGTACTTCGTGCGCACGCTGCCGCTCGAGGTGGGCGCGACCTACGAGTACGCGCGCTACTTCAAGGCGCAGGGCAATCCGGTGCGCATCCGTGTGCTGCGCAAGGAGACCATCACCACGCCGGCGGGGACGTTCAACACCGTCGTGCTGCAGCCGACGTTCCAGAGCAAGGGGATCTTCAGCCAGAACGGCAAGGCCGAGGTGTGGATCACCGACGACGCGCGGCGCATGATGGTGCAGATGAAGTCGAAGCTGAGCATCGGCTCGCTCAACCTGTTCCTGCGCAAGGCTACGGGAACAAGGTAGGCTGCACGTCCGGCGGCGTGTCACCGGTGTCGTCACCCGGTCGCGCCGCACGAGGCGTAACCGGCTCGAGCAACTGCGGGTCGTCGAACGACGGCATGTTCACCCGCGTGCTCACCGGCCAGGTGACCAGCGCGTCTGTCCACGGCGTGAGCAGCGCCTGCGCCTCCTCGCCGGGCGTGTCCGGGTCGAGCCAGCGGGCGTAGTCACGCTCGTGCACGATCACGGGCATGCGATCGTGAATGACCTGCATGGCCTCGTTGGCGTCGGTGGTGATGACGCAGCAGGTGACGAGCGGCTCGGCGTCCGGCTGCGTCTTGGGGCGCCACCGTTCCCAGAGTGCGGCCATGGCGAAGGGGGCGTCCCCCGGAAGGCGGACGCACCAGGGCTGCTTGCTCTTGCGCCCCGGGACGACCTGCCATTCGTAGTAGAGGTCGGCCAGCATGAGACCGCGCCGCTTCTGGAAGGGCTGCCGGAACGACGGCTTGGTGGCGACCGACTCGGCCCGCGCATTGGCGAGGCGGTTGCCGATGGCCGGGTCATCGGCCCAGAACGGGACCAGTCCCCAGCGGGCCGCCCGGAGGTGCCGACCATCCCGCTCCTCGGTGAGGAGGGGCACGGCGCTGGACGGCGCGATGTTGAAGCGGGCCTCGAGGTAATCCGGGAGGGTCACCCCGAGGGGGAGCGCCGTGAGGCGGGCGGGATTGGCGATGCCGTAGCGGCCGCACATGTCCGGTCGGGGTGAGGGACGTCGGAGGTGATGGGCGGAGTTGCCCACCGCCCCCTGCTCCACTAGGCTTCAGGGCTCAACTGCAACAACCCTCCGCCTCGTGGATCGGCACCATGGGGTGGCACTCAGACCATAGGGAGGTCTTGCCGCATGGCCAAGCTCAAGATCCGTCGCGCTCCGACGCGCCGGTATGAGGCCGTGTACATCTTCGACAGCGCGCTCGAAGACACGGTCATCGCAGAAAAGTTGGAGAAGCTGCAGGCGCTGCTCAACCTCGCCGACCCGGCGGAGATGGAGCATTGGGGTCGTCGTCAGCTGGCGTACAAGATCGGCCGCCACGAGGCCGGCTACTACGTCATCAGCCACTTCACCACCGTGCCGGCCGTGCTGCCGGAGTTCGAGCGCGCGCTCAAGCTCGACGAGGGTGTGGTGCGCTACCTGGTGACGCTGTACGAGCATGAGCTGGGTGCGCCCAAGCTCAGCGACGAGGAGCTCGCGGCGCGCCGTCGCGCGAGCGATGACGACGACGACGACGAGGAGTAAGCCATGCGCCGCCAGAAGAAGCCCTGCCCGATCACGGAAGCGGGCATTCGCTATGTGGATTACAAGGACGACCGCCTGCTCGCCCGCTTCATCACGGACTACGGCAAGATCCTGCCGAGCCGGCTGAGCGGCGTCGACGCGCGCCATCAGCGCCAGCTGTCGAAGGCCGTGAAGAAGGCGCGCTATCTCGCGCTGCTCCCGTACGTGAAGGGGCAGACGGGCTGATCATGCCCGGAGCAGTCGCGTCGGGCCCCGCCGCGACTGCTCCGTCGGGAGCGGCTCCGCAGGAACGGGGGTGGGGGTGGTTCGTGGTCGGGCTGGTGCTGATGGTCCTGGTGACCGCGGCGCCGGCGTGGCCGGGTGCCCTCGCGCTTCCCGGTGCGGCCGTCCGTCTCCTGCTCCCCGTCGAGCAGTTCGCGCTGCTCGTGCTGGCTGCCATTGCGGCCTGCGCGGCAATCGGCTGGTGGAGTGGTGGGACGCTGCTGATGGCCCTGCTGTGGGCCGGAGCGGCCGGGTGGGTGCTGTGGCGTGCGCCGCTGCCTGCGGCCGGTTACGGCGCGTTCGTCCGCGGATGGGCGCTGTGCCTCGCCGCGGCCTTCGGGCTGGTGTGCCTGGCGTCACCGGCGCGTGCGCTCCTCTCGCGCGCCCTCGGCGCCCTGCTGCTCGCCGGTACGGTCACGTTGTTCGGTGTCACGGCAGGTGAGGGGGTGGCTGGAGAGCCCTTCGCCCCGATGTCACAGGTGCTGGTGCGTGAGTACCAGCAGCGGTTGGATGGTTCGTTGCAGGACTGGCGTGAACGCGCCGCCTCGCCGACGTGGCGCGGCTTCGCCGAGCGCTTTCCCGAGGCTGCGGCGCGCGCGGGACGGATGGAGGGGGTGCTGGTGGCCCTCGCCGAGCCGGCGCCGGCCACGAGTGGCGCGGGGTCGGGGGCCAGCGCGCTGGTGCGGTTGGCGCCGGCGCTCCTCGCACTCGAATCGTTGATGGCGCTCGCGCTCGGGTGGGCGGCGTATCATCGACTGGCGCGGGCGCGCATCGGCCCGCCGCTGGGTGCGTTGCGAGACCTGCGGTTCAATGATCAGCTCGTGTGGGGCGTGGTGGTGGGTGCGACCATCCTGCTGTTGCCGACGCTGTCGGCATGGCGGACAGCGGGCATCAACCTGGTGGCGTTCTTCGGGACGCTGTACGCGCTGCGCGGTGCTGGTGTGGTGACCTGGTGGGTTCCCGACCGCTTTGCGGGGTGGGTGCCGCTGGGGTTGGTGTTGCTTGTCCCCCTGCTCGGGGCGATGTGGTTCCTGCTGGCACTGCTGGCGGTCACCTTCGCCCTTGGTCTTGGGGACACCTGGCGGGATTTCCGGGCCGGCGCGCGCGCGCGTCGCCGGACGTCGTAGCCCGGTTTCCCGTCGTTTCGTTCGTTCCTGTTTCCCCATCGGCCGCCGTCCAGGCGGAGTCCGGAGTGCCCATGGAAGTCATCCTTCGCAGCGCCGTCGACAAGCTTGGCCATCCCGGTGACATCGTCTCGGTGTCGGCTGGGTACGCCCGCAACTTCCTCCTGCCGCGCGGCATGGCCTACGAGGCGACGCCGGGCAACCGCAAGCGTATCGCGCTCGAGAAGAGCCGCCTCGAGGCGCTCGAGAACGAGCGTATCGCAGCGGCCAAGGCCATCGCGGACAAGCTCGCCGAGGTCTCGGTGACCTTCGCGGCGCGCGTCGGCGAAGAGGGGAAGCTGTTCGGCTCGGTCACCACGGCCGACATCGCGCACCAGCTCGAAGCGCAGGGCTTCAAGGTCGAGAAGCGCCAGATCGAGCTCAACGAGCCCATCAAGTCGCTCGGCATGTACAAGGTCGGCGTGCGCCTGCACGCGGACGTGCACCCCGAGATCAAGGTCTGGGTCATCAAGCAGTAAGGCGCGGCGCCGGTGTCGGCTCCCGTCACGGAGCCCGGTCCGGAACGCTGTACCGCGGTACCACGAGGGGGGCCCGATGTGGCTCCCCTCGTTGCGTTTCCCCCCTCCGGAGGCGCAACCTTCCTATCACGCGCGGGTACGGCCCATGAGGGGCTCCCGTGCCCTCCCCTTCCCTGCAGACATGGCCGACCGACCACCCAGCCCTGGAGAACCCATCGCCCGCCGCGCCGCCGAACTGGCGAGCGAGCTCAAGGCCACCGACATCGTGGTCCTCGATCTCCGGGGAGTGACGGACATGACCGACTTCTTTGTTATCGCGTCGGGGACGTCCGACACTCACGTGCGTGCCGTGGCTGAGCACATCCACACAGGGTTGAAGGCCGGTGGGGTGTCTACCAGCATGACCGAAGGGCTCACGCAGGGGCGTTGGGCGCTGCTCGACTATGCCGACTGCGTGGTGCATGTCTTTCACCCGACGTTGCGACAGTTCTACCAGCTCGAACGGCTGTGGAGCGACGCGACGCCGGTTCCTCTGGAGCCAGCAGGCAGGCTGGGAGCCCGGTGACCATGGTGCAGGCGACGCAGCGGATCCGATGGAGTGCACTTCTCGCGCTGGCGACCGCCAGCGTCTTCTCGGCGGCGTCGCCGGTGCAGGCCCAGGGGTACTTCGGGCAGAACCAGGTCCAGTACGATCGCCTCAAGTGGCGTGTCGTTGAGACCGAGCACTTCCTGATCCACTACTACCCGTCCATCGGTGAGGTCGCGCCCGATGCGGCGCGCATGGCCGAGCGGGCGTATGCACGGCTCTCGCGCCTGACGGCGCACCAGTTCCGCGAGAAGAAGCCGGTGCTGCTGTACGGCTCGTCGACGGACTTCGCGCAAAGCAATGTGTTCGGCGACAACGGCGAGGGCACCGGCGGTGTGACCGATCCGCTGCGTCAGCGCATGGCGCAGTTCTTCAACGGCGACTGGGCGAGCTTCGAGCACGTGCTCACCCACGAAATGGTGCACGTGTTCACCTTCGACATCTTCTCGCGCGGGCGCGCCGGCGCCGGGCTGCAGAACCTGTCGATGGTCAATCCGCCGCTGTGGTACATGGAGGGGCTGGCCGAGTACTTCTCGATCGGCCCGAATCATCCGTGGACGGATGCGTGGGTGCGGGACGCCGTGGTGAACAACACGCTGCCGAGCATCCAGCAGATGACGGAGCGCCCGGACAAGTACTTCCCGTACCGCTACGGCCTCTCGCTGTGGCAGTACGTGGGGCAGCGGTGGGGTGACGAGGTCATCGGCGAGATCATGAACGCCACGCCGAGCCTCGGCATCGACCGCGCGTTCCGTCGCGAGATCGGGATGTCGCTGGACGAGCTGAGCGCCGAATGGAAGCAGGCGATGCAGGCGAAGTTCCTGCCCACGGTGTCGCAGCTCGACCGGCCGCGCAGCTTCGCGGAGCCGCTGCTGTCGCAGAAGCGGACGGGGAGCATCGCGAACATGTTCGTGGCGCCGGCGCTCTCGAACGACGGCAAGTACATCACGTACATCGGCTATGGCAGCCTGCTCAAGGGCGAGGTCTTCCCCGAGCTCTACCTGGCCGATGCGCAGACCGGCAAGCGGCTCACGCGCCTGGTCAAGACGACGACGAACCCGGACTTCGAGCAGCTGCGGTTCATCTATTCGCAGCCTGCCTTCTCTCCCGACGGGCGCTTCCTCGCGTTCACCGGGCAGCGGGGCGGCCGCGATGTGCTGTACGTCCTCGACGTGAAGCGCCGCGACGTCGTGAAGAGCTTCGATCTCGGCCTCGAAACGGTCATGAGCCCGGGCTTCTCGCCCGATGGCGAGCGGATCGTGTTCAGTGGCATGCGGAACGGGATGAGCGACCTGTACGTCGTCTCGATGAATGCGCCGGGGTACACGCAGATCACGAAGGACACCTACGGCGACCTGATGCCGGCCTGGTCGCCCGACGGCAGGACGATCGCGTTCGTCTCCGAGCGTGGCCCCGACACCGACATGGACATCCTCAAGATTGGTCCGTGGCGGCTGTCGCTGTACGACCTGGAGACGCAGAAGATCGCGATCGTGCCGGGCCAGGGCGGCCGCACGATCAATCCGCAGTGGGCGCCCGACGGCAAGTCGATCGCGTACGTCACCGATCGCACGGGCATCGCGAACATCTTCCTGTACGACCTGAACGACCGCGAGCACTACCAGCTCACGAACGTGCTGGGCGCGGTCACGGCCGTGGCGGAGCAGTCGCCGGCGATCACGTGGGCGCGTGGTGCCGACGTGCTGGCGTTCGTCTACTACGAGAAGACGGACCACGCGATCTGGCGCATCAACAACCCGCGCGCGCTCAAGAAGCAGCCGTATCGCGATCCGGTGGTCGTGGCGCAGGGGCCGGCGGCGGGCGTTCCCGCCGCATCGCAGCCACCCGCCGACCCCACCGCGCACCTGCGTCGCGCGACGGTGCAGGACACGGCGGCGGCGCGGCAGTCGTTCTACCGCCCGGTGACGGGCGCGACGGCGCGTGTGTCCAGCGAGATGCCGGCCACGTCGCTGGCGCGCATGGCCGAGGCGGTGAGCGTCAAGGCGCTCATGGACAGCTTCGACTTCAACCTGCCGGACACCACGGGCTTCAAGGACTATCGCTACAAGTCGCGCCTGACGCCTGAGTACGTCGCGCAGCCGCAGATCGGCTACCAGCAGGGCGGATGGGGTCAGGGCACCTACGGCGGCACGATGATCGTGTTGAGCGACCTGCTGGGCGACAGTCGCCTGGCGCTGGCGGGCTCGATCAACGGGCAGTTGCAGGATGCGCAGGTGTTCGCGGGGTACACGAGCCTCGGTCGTCGGCTGCAGTACACCACGGGCGTGATGCAGCAGCCGCTGTACCTCTTCACGAATTCGACCCTGGAGCCGTACGGCAGCGGATCGAACAACCAGTTCATCCAGACGCAGGAGATCACGCGGCTGGTGGTGCGCCAGATGTTCGCGGCCGGGCTGTATCCGCTCAATCGCTTCACGCGCTTCGAGCTGGGCGCGCGCTACCAGAACGTCGACCAGCAGGTGTTCCCGTTGTCGCGCGTGGTCGACCTGAACTACGGGTTGGCGGGCGGCTACCAGCGGGGTGACACGCGCAACGTGGCGTCGGCCAACACCATCGCGCCGTACCTGGCGTGGGTGACCGACAACTCGATGATGGGCTACACGGGTCCGATCTCCGGCCGGCGCGCGCGCCTCGAAGTCGAGCCGAGCATCGGCAGTTGGCAGTGGACGGAGTACCTCGTGGACGCGCGGTCGTATGTGCCCATCCTGTTCAACTACGTCACCTTCGCCACGCGCTTCATGGCGAGCATGGGCGTGGGGCGTGACGAGCTGCGCTTCCCGAAGTGGATCGGCCGACCGGACTTCATTCGCGGCTACAATCGCGAAGATCTGGGCAACGTGAGCTGCACCGGGCTGCCGACCGACGGCGGGCAGGCGTGCAATTCGGTCGAGACGATCGGCAGTCGTGTCGCGCTGGCCAACGCCGAGCTGCGCTTCCCGATCATCCGACGCTACGGCTCGCGCACCAACCTGCTGGGCGGATTCCCGCCGATCGACGGCTTGTTCTTCTATGACGCCGGTGTGGCGTGGTCGGGTGGCCAGAGCCTGACGCTGCGGCGTGGCCCCGACTACGACTTCACCACGCAGCGCGCGCTGCTGACGAGCTATGGATTCGGGTTCCGCCTCAATCTCTTCAACATCGCGATCGTGCGATGGGACTACGCGATTCCGGTGAGTCGACCGGGCGCGAAGGGATACGGATGGTGGTTCTTCGGGTACTCGTTCTAGCGACGCACGGCGCACGACAGACAACAGACGACTGCTTCAGACCTGACGGCGTGAACGGAACCGCGTGAACGGGTAACGCGACAGGCAGCACGGCGTACGCGGGACGGGCGACAGGCTCGACGGCGTACGCGGCAGTTCGGAGGGCGGCGAGGCACGTGCGTGCCTCGCCGCTTCATTTTTTTTGCTGGGCGCGTGTGGGGGAGGGAGTGCTTGTCGTCGACTTTTTCTGGGCGGCCGGGGTGCCGCTTCTGCGCGTCCTTGATGCGCTTCGCTAGCAGCCGCGCCAGTCGCCCCCGGGCGTACAGCGTGGGAGGGAGCCGGGCTTGGGCAGCAGCGCGCGTACGCTGTCGGCATCGCGCGTGCGCCCGGCGGCGTCGAGCGCCTGCACCTCGACGCGACGGAGGAGAGGGAGGAGGCTCTCGAGGTCGGTGCCGCGGACCCACCGCGCGCCCTCGCGGGCGGCGGCGATCGCGGCGTCGGGATTGCGTGACGCAAGCTCCGCGCGGGCGAGCCCCTGATAGCCGAAGCCGAGCAGCATGGGCGAGCCCGATGGGCGCAGGCGCGCCAGGCCGACGTGGGCTCCCTCGCGTGCCGCACTGGTGTCGCCACGCGCGAGGGCGTCGTCGAGATAGGAGCGCAGGATGAGCAACTGGTCGCTGAGCGAGAGGGGGAGCCCGGCACGCAGGCCATCGAACGCGGCCTGCGCTTCGCTGCGACGACGCGCCGTATCGCCCGCGACACTCGCGAGATAGCTCCGTTGGCGCGCCAGCTCCGCCTGATGGATCGGATCGGTGCCCGCCATGCGCTCCGACGTGTTGCGCCAGGTCTCGAGCGCGGCAGTGGCCGCCTCGGTGCGCGCGAGCACCGCGAGCGCCTCGAATTGCGCGCCCAGCGCGGACATCTGCTCGGAGGTGCCCGACACGCCGATCGAGTCACCGAGCGCCAACACCGCCTGGGCACGCGCGAGGTAGTCGCGCGGATCGCGTCGTGTCCAACTGGAGGCGTACATGCGCAGCGCCTCGGCCCGGAGTGCGAGCATGCCGCGGCGTCCGCGGGCGTTTTCGGCGACGAGCACCTGGGCCGCGAGTGAATCGGCCTCGCGCACGCGTCCGTCCTGCATCGCCTGCGCGGCCCGGAGCAGCGCGAGGCGATCACCGAGCTCGGGCTCGGCGTCGCTGGTCGCGGCGATGCGCGCCGCCGTCGTCAGCAGTGAATCGATGGCGCGGGGTCCGGCCTGTTCGAGGCGCGCCGCCCCCCATTCGAGCAGTGCGCGCGCGTGCTCGGGCGAGGAGCGTCCATACCCCTCTGCCGCCAACAACTGCGCCGAGTCGAGCACGTCGACCGCGTGGTCGTGACGACGCTGCGTGGCGAGGTTGGCGCCGATCGCGAGATAGAGCCGCGCACGGATGCGCGCGTCGTCGGCGAACTCACGCGGCACCCGCACGAGCGCACTGTCGAGCAATTCGGCGAAGGTGCCACTCGGCGAGAGACGGACCGTGGGCTCGTACGACGTCGCGTTGACACCCGTGAGGAGACCGGACAGGAAGGTCGTGGCCCGTTCGGCGCGATGTGCCTCGGCGCGCGCGTTCACCGCCTGTTGCCACGCCACGCCCGCGGCGGTGGTGACGGCGACCACGCCCGTGACCACGACGGCGGTGAGCGCCGGGCGACGACGGGCGAGGCTCAGCAGGCGATACGACAGGCTGTCGGGGCGCGCCAGCACGCGCTCGCGACGCAGGTAGCGCCGCACGTCGTCGGAGAGCGCCTCGACGCTCGCGTAGCGTCGGGCGGGCTCGCGACTGAGCGCCTTGGCGACAATGGCGTCGAGCTCGCCGGCGAGGGCCGAGGCGACCCGATCCGGGGTGGCGAAGCCGCGCGCGCGCGCGACCTCGGTGGCGGCCCGTCGCGCGATGTCGCTGGGCTTGCGGACGATGCCGTCGCGCACCGCGATCCATCGTTCGCTGGGCGTCAGGCCCTGCACCTCGCGCGGCGGCGCGCCGGCAAGCAGGACGGTGAGCACCGCACCCAGCGCGTACACATCCGTGGCGGTGGAGACCGCGTCGTCGGTGGCTTGCTCGGGCGCGGCGTAGGCCGCCGTGAAGGGCGAGAGACCGGCGTCGGTGAGCGTGGAGTCGTCACGCGTGGGTGCGATGAGCTTCGCGACGCCGAAGTCGAGGAGCTTCACCACGCCGTCGTCAGTGACGAGGATGTTGGAGGGCTTGAGGTCGCGATGCACGACCAGGCGCTGATGCGCGTGCTGCACGGCGGCGCAGATCTGCCGGAAGAGATCGAGGCGTGCCGGCAGGCGCAGCGCGCGCGCGTCGCACCAGGCGTCGATGGGCGTCCCTTCCACGAACTCCATCGCCAGCCAGGGCGTGCCTTCGGTCGTCGATCCGCCGTCGACGAGCTGGGCGATGTGCGGATGCTGCAGCCCCGCGAGGATCTGTCGTTCCGAGCGGAAGCGCTGCAGCAGCACGCCACTGTCGGCGCCGCGCCAGAGCGTCTTGATGGCAACCCGCTGCCGATAGGCGTCGTCGGCGCGTTCCGCTTCGTAGACGGCGCCCATGCCGCCCCGCCCAACGAGGCGCACGACGCGGAAGGGGCCCAGCCGCCGCCCGATGAGGGGCAGGTCGACGTCCGGCGCGTTGTCCGAGGACCCGGTTGCGGCCGCCAAGCCGTTGGCGGCGGTCGTCGCGCCGAGCCCCAGCAGCTCGAAGGCCGGGCGGTCGAGCGGCCCCACGGCCGCCATGGGCGCGTCGGCGGCCGGGAGATCGGCCAGCAGGTCGGCCATCGTCCGGCGGACGGCGTCCCCCACCGGCGCCTCGGCCACGGCGGCCGCGCGCGCCTGGGCCGGGAGCTCCTCCACGCGACTCCAAAGCGCCTTCAGTTCGGCCCATTCGGCCGGCGTCAGGTCTTCGGTCACGGGTGCAGGGGTCGGCGGCGAGCGGAGAGTGGTGAGTCGAGCACGCATCTGCCTGTCACGCGCATCCGGTCGGGGCGCTCCCTCATCGGTGGCGTGGCGGCCCGGGCCGGTCGGCGCGGCCGGCTAGCTGCGGAACTGTCGCTGGAGCCAGGCGCGGGCGAGGCTCCACTCCCGGCTCACGGTCGCCGGCGAAATCTCCAGCACCTCGGCGATCTCGTCGAGGGAGAGGCCGACGAAGAACTTCAGTTCCACCACGCTGGCCTGCCGGGCATCCATGCGCTCGAGACGGTCGAGGGCGTCATGGACATCGAGGACGTCGCGCGCGGCCACCCGCTCGGCCGACGGGTCATCGAGGGACACGGTGCGGGCCCGATCGCGGCGGTCGGCGGAGGCGTGACGGGCGTGGTCGACGAGGATGCGACGCATCATGCGGGCGGCGATCCCGAAGAAGTGCGCGCGATTGCGCCACGGGGCCTCCTGCCCCACCAGCCGCAGATACGCCTCGTGGACGAGCGCGGTGGGCTGCAGGGTATGATCGCCGCGTTCGCGCCCGAGGTAGTGGGCCGCCAACGCGTGCAACTCGGCATAGACGACCCGGGCCGCCTCGTCGCGGGCGTCGGTGTCGCCGGCCTGGGCGGCGCGAAGCAGGTCGGTGAGGCCCTGCGCGGATGGCGGGAGCGGCGAAGTCACATCACAGAGACGGTGAGGAGCACCGGAATGTCACCCGTGCGCGACCGCCGCGCGTTGGCGGCGCGTCGGACGCGCGCTCAATATCGCTGGTGGTAGCGGATCGCGCGGTGGGATGCGAGCCCCTCCCTCCCCCTGCCCCGGACGGGTAGCTTACCCCCGTGCGCACGCTCCTCGCGTCGGCGCTCGTGCTCCTTGCGTGCGGCGTGACCGGCGGCTGTGCCGATCGCGCGTCGCCCCCCTCCGGAGCCGGCGCCCCACCCAGCATCCCCGCCGGTCCCGATCCCGTCATCCTGCGCGTCGCGCGCACGGGCGGCGTGTTGACGGCTGCCCGCTACCCGGCACTCGATTCGATCGTGTGGCGGTCGGCCGCGCGCGTCCCGGCGCTCTCGCAGATCCTCGCGTTCGGCAGTGAGGACGGCTATCTCGCGGCGCTCGACACGTCCGGAGCACCCGTGCGCGTCGACCTGCGCCTGGGCAGCGTGGCGACCATGCGGGGCGACACGCTGCGGGCCGTGTCGTCGGAGGATGGCGGCGCGATCTACGCGCTGACGTCGTCGGGCGAGCTGACGCGCTACACCCCGAGTGGCGGTGACTGGCGCTTTCGCCCGCCGGTGCCGGCCGACGCGTTGAGCGCGCAGCGGGACGGCTCGCTGGTGGTGGTCGGTGCGCAGGGCGAGCGCGTGCTGGTGTGGCGTGTGCGTCCGCCCAATCAGGCGGTGTCGGATTCGCTGTCGTTCAAGGTGGGCGGCGAAGTCCCCCTGCTCCGCATGTCGCTCGCGCAGACGATCGGTGCGGTGGGCGACCGCATCTTCTTCGGCGCTGACGAGCAGGTGCTGGCGGTGCGCTCGCGCGATCTCACCAAGGCGCTCGATGTCGACGTGGGCGACCCAGTGCAGGCGATCGCCGCGACGCCCAGTGGCGACCGGCTGTTCGTGGCCCGCGCCGACGACGAGACGTTGCGCATCGTCGACCGGTTCGAGGAGGGGGTGTCGGGCAAGATCCGGCTCCCCGGCCCCGTCCGTGCCCTGCGCATGGACCCGCTGGGCCGCGTGCTGCTCGCGCGCGGCGGCGGCGACTCGGTGTACGTGGTGAGTCTCGCGAGCGACGCGATGATCGGCGTGGTGCAGAGCGCCTGGCGCGGTGACCTGCCGCTCGTGCTCCCCGACGCCGCGGTGGCGTACACGCGCGGCAACGACGTGGTGTTCGCGCACCCGACGACGCTGGCGGACATGCGCGTCGTTGCCGGTGGCGCCGGCCAGTTCTGGCACACGGTGCGGTGGAACGGCTTCCGACCGCGCGCGGCCGGCCTCGACCAGCCGGTGCAGTTCCGGCAAAGTGCGCCGCGCGACTCGTCCGACTTCTCGGCGGACAGCGGGGATGCGCGCGCGGTCACACCGCCCGGCTCCACGAGCACCGACGCCGGCGCGGGGAGCGACACCATGCCCACCGCGTTCACCGTGTCGTTCGCGGCCGTGCTCGACGAAGCGCAGGCCAAGGCCGTCGCGGCGCGCATCCGCGTGGACGGCAAGGCGCCGCGCATCACCGCGACGGAGCGCTCAGGTCGCACACTGTACCGCGTCGTGCTGGGCCCGTACGCCACGCGTGCGGAAGCCGAACGCGTGGGTCGCGCGTCCGGACAGAGCTACTGGGTGTTCGAGGGGGCCCCGTGACGTCAGCCGGTCTGCCGATCGATCCGTGGGAAGTCGAAGGTCGTCGTCTTGCGCCGCTGCTCGACCAGGTGTCGGCGGTGGTGATCGCCGCGAGCGACCCGCTGGTGGCCGCTCACGTCGCGCTGGGCGCGGCACGCCTGCAGGGGCAGCAGCGGCGCGTCGCGATCGCCGATCTCGTCGGCGAACTGCCGCCCATCGAAGCGCTGCTCACCGGCGACGATCCGCACGGCGTCGCTGACAGCTTTCTGTACGGCGTGTCGCTCAACAAGATCGCGCGCCCGATGGCCGGCGCCGAGAACATCTTCCTCATGCCCAGCGGCACCGAGGCGGTGGATCACGAGGGGGTCTACGCCAATGAGCGGTGGCGTCGCCTCGCGGCAGGATTCCACCAGGTGGGCGCGCTGCTCATCGTCATCGCGCGACCGACGTCGGGCGGCTTCGGGGATCTGTGTGCGTACATCGGCGCGCTGATGCCGGTGGGCGAGTGGGCGTTTCCCACGCCCGTCGGCGTGCCGCTGCTCGCGCCTCCCGCGCCGCCGCCGCCACCACCGGTCGAGCCGGCGGCGCCCACGCCGCGTGCCACCAAGGTCAAGGCGCAGGTGGCGGCGACGCAGGATGCCGACAGCCGTCGCCGGAAGCTGCTCGCGGTGCTGCTCGTGGTGCTCGCGGTGGCGGTGGCCGGCGGCGCGTTCTGGTCGCAGCTCGTCGCGTACCTGCCGGAGTCGGTGCAGTCGATGCTCGGCCGCACACCGCCGCCGGACACGGCGCGCATGATTGTGCCGCCGACCCCGATGGACACGGTGCCGCGCGTCGACAGTGCGGCACGCGATTCGGCGACCGCCGACTCGCTGCGCGCTGCCGGCGACACGACGGGTGCGACGCCGGCGGGACCGCCGCTGGCCGTAGCCAATCCGGCCGACAGCAGTGCCGCGTCGCAGTACGCCGTGTACTTCGCGACGGCGAACACGCGCGCGGGGGCGATGCCCGACGCGCGCCCCGCCGACCTCGAGGCGCTGGCCCTCACGCCCGTGCCCGAAGGCGGCGAGACGTGGTTTCGCGTGACCGTGGGTGCCGCCCCCACGCGTGAGGAGGCGGAAAAGCTGCTCGGCACGCTGCGCACGAAGAAGCTGATCGGATCGGGGAGTATCGTGCGCGTGCCCTTCGCGCTGCGTCTCGAGAGCAACGTGGCACCCTCGCTGGTGTCCGCGCGCCTCGCGGCCCTCACAGGGCGTGGCATCCAGGCTTATGCGCTCCGTCAGGGTGACGGCAGCGCCAACGTGTACACCGGCGCCTTCGAGTCGCCGGCCCAGGCTACGGCGCTCGCGGATTCGCTGCGCGCCACCGGCGTCTCGCCGGTGCTGGTTTACCGAACGGGGAGAGCGTTCTAGTGCGTCTGACGAAGTTGGAGGTGCATGGCTTCAAGGCCTTCGCCGATCATCTGGAGTTCGCGTTCGAACGCGGCGTGACCGCGATCGTCGGACCCAACGGTTCCGGCAAGTCGAACGTCTCCGACGCCGTCCGCTGGGTGCTCGGCGAGCAGCGCGCGCGCGCCATGCGCGGGGCGAAGATGGAGGACGTGATCTTCCACGGGTCGTCGGCGCGCAAGCCGGTGAACATGGCGGAAGTGTCGCTCCACTTCGACAACAGCGCGGGCGAGCTGCCGATTCCGTTCCGCGAGGTCGTGATCACGCGACGCCTGCTGCGGTCGGGGGAGAGCGAATACCTGCTCAACCGCGCGCCGTGCCGCCTGCGCGACATCCAGGACCTCGTGCGCGGCACGGGGCTCGGCGCCGATTCGGGCGTGGTGATCGAGTCGAAGATGATCGACGCGCTGCTCTCCGATCGCCCCGACGAGCGGCGAGAGCTGTTCGAGGAGGCGGCCGGTGTCGGCCTGTATCGCGATCGTCGTCGCAGCGCCGAGCGCCGCCTCGAGGAGACGACGACCGACCTCGCACGCCTCGATGACCTCATCAACGAGGTGCAGAGTCAGGTGCGCTCGCTCGCGCGGCAGCGCCGGCGCGCCGAGCGCCACGCCGAATTGACGAGCCGCCGCTTCCAAGTGGAGCTGTCGCTCGCCACGCGCGAGATGGCGGCCTGGAAGGACGAACTCGAGGCGCTGGATGGACGCCTCGCCGAGTTGCAGGCCGACGTGCCGGGCGCCGAGGAGGCGATCGCCGCGGCGGAGGCCGAGCGCGAAGGCGCGCACACCGCACGTTCCACCGCGGAAGCGAGCCGGCAGGAGCTGGCGCGCCTCGCCACCGAGCAGCGCGATCGCACGCAGCGACTCGAGCGGGAGCTCGCGGTGGCCGAGGAGCGCCAGCGCAGTACGGCCATGCGGCGGGAACGCGCCGAACAGGAGCGGCAGGAGAACGAGGCATTCGGACGTCGCCTGCGTGAGGACCGCGAGAAGGCCGCGACCGACCGCACGACGCTCGAGCGCGAATTGCGCGAGGCGGGCGAAGCGCTGCAGGAGCGGCTGTCGGCCGAGCAGGTCGCGCGCGAGGCGGTGCAGCAGGCCCGGGCCTCGCTCGAGCAACTCGAACGCCAGGTGCGCGAGCAGCGCGACCAGGCACGGCGTCTCGAACTCGATCGGGACGGCGCGGCGCGTGAGCAGGCCGACACGCAGCAGCGGCAGGAAGTGCTCGAGATCGAGCGGCAGAACCTCGCCGACGCCTGTGAGGCGATCGACCGGGAGCTCGCGCAGGCGAAGGACGCGGTCGCGATGGCGCAGGCCAACGCGCACGAGGCCCAGCTCACGCTGGACGGGGCGCGTCAGGCCACGGCCAGTGCGCGCACGGCCGACGCCGAAGCGCGCAGTGCCCTCGCGGGCGCGGTCGAGGCGCGCACGGCGCTCGAAGGGCGCATGAACGCCCTCGCGGCGCTCGAGCGCGAGCGTGTGGGGCTCGCGCCGTCGAGTGCGAAGCTGCTCAAGGAGCGCGAACGGTTCGGCGACGGGGCCGTGCTGGGCCCGCTCACCGACTTCGTGACCGCCGACGGCGAGGCCGCCAAGCTGGTCGAGCGCTACCTCGGCGCGACGATGCACGCCATCGTGGTGCGCGACGCCAGCGTTGCCGCCGCCGTGCGGAAGTGGCACACCGAGTCGCAGCCCGGGCCGCTGCTGCTGCTGCCGCTCGATGTCGCCGTGGAGCTGGGCGCCGACGCAGACGCGCTGAGTGCGAGCGTCGAGGCGACGGGCGCCGCCGGGCGCTGGGTACGTGCGCTGCTGGGCAAGGTGCGTGCGCTCGATGGCGGCGAGGCGTTCATCGACGAGCGTGGCGCGGTGTTCCTCCCGGGCACGGCCACGGGCCCCGGCCCGCTGCAGCGCCGTGCCGAGCTCACGCGCATCGAAGCCGACCTGGCCGCCGCCGAGTCCCGTCGCGTGGCGGCGGCGGAGGCCGCCGACGCGGCGCGTGTGGCGTTGGGCGAGGCGGAGCACGCGCAGCAGGCCGCGCAGGAGCAGCACAACCGCGCGCAGCAGGAGTCGCGGCGCGCGGCGGAAGTGCAGCAGGAAGTCGATCGCCGGCGCGAGCGTGCGCAGCGGGAACTCGCGCAGTCGAGCGCGCTGGCCGAGCGGCTGGTGACGCGCCTCGCCGAGCTCGAGGAGCGCACCCAGAAGCTGACGCAGCAGGCCGAGGCGCTGCTCGCGCGGGCCGGCGAAGCCGACGATGACATCGCCACCGGGCGTGAGACGCTCGCCGTGGCGGAGCGCGAACAGGAGCAGGCCCGCGAGGCGCGTGCGAGCTGCCAGGTGACGCAGGCACAGGCGCAGGCGCGCCTGAGCGTCGCGATCGACCGCGAGAAGCGGCTGCTCGAGGAGGACAGCACGGCGGCCGCACGCATCGAGTCGCTGGCGAAGGAGTTGTCGACGCTGTCGGATGCCGACCAGCAGCTCGCGCAGCAGCTCGACGGCTGGCGCGCGGAGCTGGAGACGGAGCAGAAGTCGCTGTCCGATGCGGACGCACGCCTCGCCGATGCGGAGCGTGCGGTGGCCGCCGCCACCGCGGCGTCGGATGCCTGCGAGACGACGCTCGACGAGGCCCGCCGCCGCGCGGGCGCGCTGGGCGAGCAGTTGCATGGCGCACAGTTGCGCCACACCGAACTGGCGGGGCGTCGCGAGGCGATCCGGCAGCGTCTCGAGACCGAATGGCGTCGCTCGCTCGAGGACCTGCTCGCGGGCTTCGAGCCGCTCGACGTGGAGACGGACGCCCTGCGGGCCGAGGCCAAGACGTTGCGCGAGGCGCTCGACGATCTCGGGCCGGTCAACCCGCTGGCCATCGAGGAGCACGAGGAGGAACAGCGACGCCTCGAGTTCCTCACCAGCCAGCGCAACGACCTCACGTCGGCCAAGCAGTCGCTGCACCAGGCCATCCGCGAGATCGACAGCACGGCGCGCGAGCTGTTCCTCGCGACGTTTTCGCAGGTGCGCGAGAACTTCCGGCAGATCTTCCTGCGCATGTTCGGTGGCGGCGAGTGCGACCTGCGCCTCGAGAATCCCGATGCGCCGCTCGACTGCGACATCGAGGTGCACGCCAGCCCGCGCGGCAAGAAGACGCAGCGCATCCACCTGCTCTCGAGTGGCGAACGCGCGCTGGTCGCGCTGTCGCTGCTCTTCGGCATCTTCCTCACGAAGCCGAGCCCCTTCTGCCTCATGGACGAAGTGGACGCGCCGCTCGACGACCAGAACATCGGGCGCTTCGTGAAGATGCTGAACGACTTCAAGTCGAAGACCCAGTTCATCGTCATCACGCACAACCCGCGCACGACGAGCGAGGCGGCAGACGCGGTGTACGGTGTCACGATGCAGGAGCCGGGTGTGTCGAGCATCGTGAGCGTGCGCCTGCGCGGCGGTCCGGCGGTGGACGAGGGCAACGGCACGCCCCCTGCCCCGTCGAACGAGGACCGCGCGGACGACGTGGTGGAGGATGCGACGGACGCTACCACCGCCGGCGTCGACGAGCCGGTGGACGAAGGGGCCGATGCGCCGACCGAGCCGGCGTGAGTGACGGGCGTCGCCGCCGGCGTGGGCGCGGGATCGCGGCGCTCCTGACGACCGTGGTGTCGCTGCTGGGCGTGTCGCTTGCGGCGCGTCCAGCGGGGGCGCAGGCGGTGCTGCTCGACGGTCCGAGCGGCGCGACGTTCTCCTCGGTCACGCCGAGCTTCGGCTTTCGCGCGATCGGCCTCGGGCCGGGGCGCCCGTTGCTCGTCACGCTGCAACTCAGCACGACGCTCGACTTCACGGGCGTGGTCTTCGACAGCTCCTTCACGACGCCGGACACGGTGCTCACCATCCAGGTGACGCGTCCGCTCCCGCATGAAGCCGGTCTGTATGTGCGTGCGCGTGCGCGCGCCTTTGCCGGGCCGCTGGTGGAGTCCACAGTCACGGGACCCTTCGCGGTGCCGTCGTGGCTCACACTCATCACGCCGAACTCGCCGACGGGCAACAGCTTCGCCATCAGGCGTCCGCTGTTCGTGTGGCGCAGCGCCCGCATCCTGCCCAGCGTCGGACCCTGGCGCTACGACCTGGAGCTGACGAGCGCCGGTCGGCCGGAGCTGGCGGTGGTGGGGCTCACCGACACGACCTTCCGCCCCACGACCGACCTGCAGGCCAACACGTCGTATCGATGGAGCGTGCGCGCCTGGCTGCCGTCCGGTGAGTCGATCCGACTGCCGAGCCTCGGCACCTTCGTCATCACCGACCCGCCGCTCCCGACGACGACGCTGCTGTTCCAGAACTTCCCGAATCCGTTTCCGTCGCCCAGCGTCTTCTTCACCTGCTTCTGGTTCGATGTGGGGCAGCAGGGCGCCTCGCTGGCACTCGAGGTGCTCGATGCGCGCGGCACACTGGTCAAGACGATCGTGCCCAAGGGCACCCGCTTCGAGGCCGGGCGGTACGGGCGCGGACTGCCGGGCGGCGAGAGCAATTGCGACAATCGCTACACCTGGGACGGCACTGCGAACGACGGGCGCGTGGTGACGCCAGGCGTCTATCTCGCGCGCTTCTCTCCGGACAACGCGGCGCCGACGTTCCGGCGCATCGTATTCAAGGGTCGCTAGGTGGGACGCGGAGGCGCGGAGATGAGGAGCGAGATCCATTTCTCCGCGGAGGCGCGGCGATGAAGCTGACCACGGTGGGGACCGGGACGGCGGCGCCGCATGCGTCGCGGGTGTCGGCGGCGCACCTCGTCGAGGCGGGCGGCGTGCGCCTGCTGCTCGACTGCGGCAGTGGCGCCGTGCATCGCATGGCGCAGCTCGGCATCGACTGGAGCGGCATCACGCATGTCGCGCTGTCGCATTTCCACACCGACCACATTGCCGACCTGCCGCTGCTGGTCATGGCGTGGAAATGGGGGCAGTTGCCGGCGCGGGCCGAGCCGGTGACGTTGTACGGCCCGCCGGGCACGGGCGCGCTCCTCGAGCGCATGGCGGCCGTGCATGGCGCATGGCTGCTCGCGCCGGGATACCCGTTCACCGTGCGGGAGGTGACCGCGGACGAGGTGGTGCGCCTTCCCGGCGACGTCACGCTGCAGTCGTGTGCGGTACCGCACACCACCGAGAGCGTGGCATATTCCATCAGTGAGGGAATGCGGCGCGTCGTCTACACCGGGGATACCGGCGTGAGCGACACGCTCGCCGATTGGGCGGCCGGATGTGACCTGCTGCTCGCCGAGTGTTCCCTGCCGGACGCCATGGCCATGCGCGAGCACCTCACGCCGCGACAGGTCGGTGCGTTGGCCGCGCGGGCTCGCGCACGACAGCTTGTCTGCACGCATTTCTATCCGCCGGTCGAGGCCGTGGACATTCTGGCCGAGGTGGCGGAGCAGTACGCCGGACCGTGCACGCTCGCGGTCGACGGCTGGTCCATCACCCTCTGAGCAGTCACCCCCGAGGACGTTTCCATGCTGGTCGTGATGTCGCCCAACGCGTCTGCCGCAGACATCGATCGTGTCTGCGAGGAGATCACGCGACAGGGCTTCAAGCCGCTCCCCATGCCGGGCGAAGTCCGCACGGCGATCGGTCTCCTTGGTGATGACGCCAAGGTGGATTGGTCGTACATCGAGGGGCTGCCGGGCGTCGCCAGCGTGCTCATCGTCCAGAAGCCGTATCGCCAGGCCGCGCGCGAGTGGAAGCAGGAGAGCACCGTCGTCGAGCTGGCGCCGGGCGTGCGCATCGGCGGACGCGAGGTGCCCGTCATCGCGGGCCCGTGCTCGGTGGAAACCGAGGAGCAGATCCTGCTCGCGGCGCGGCAGGTGCGCGAGGCCGGCGCCGTTGCGCTGCGCGGCGGCGCCTTCAAGCCGCGTTCGAGCCCGTACGCCTTTCAGGGGCTGGGCAAGCAGGGCCTCGAGCTGCTCGCGCTCGCGCGCCGCGAAACCGGCCTCGCGATCGTCACCGAGGCGATGGACGAGCGTGGTGCCGACCTCGTGGCCGAGTACGCCGAATGCATCCAGATCGGCGCGCGCAACATGCAGAACTACTCGCTGCTGCGGCACGTCGGTCGACTGGGCAAGCCGGTGCTGCTCAAGCGCGGCATGGCGGCCACCATCAACGACCTGCTCCTGAGCGCCGAGTACATCCTCGCCGAGGGGAATCCCAACGTGATTCTCTGCGAGCGCGGGGTGCGCACGTTCGACAGTGCGACACGCAACCTGTTCGACCTCACGGCCATTCCGGTGGTGCAGAAGTTGTCGCACCTCCCCATCGTGGCCGATCCGAGCCACGGCACCGGGTTGCGTGACAAGGTGACGCCCATGGCGCGGGCGGCCGTGGCGGCCGGCGCCGACGGCATCCTCGTGGAAGTGCACCCCACGCCCGACAAGGCGCTCTCCGACGGCGCGCAGTCGTTGTATCCGGCGCAGTTCCAGGAGCTCGTGCAGCAGCTGCGCACCATCGCCGCCGCCATCGACCGCAGCATCACCGCCAACGCCTGACGCGCGCCGCGCGCGCCGGTGGGCCCTCGCACGCGCCTTCCGGCACGCGCGTTCCGGCACGCCTCCCGCGTGCGGGGGTATGAGCAGCCATGACGATTCCAACGACCCGCGCGATGGTGACGACGCTCACCACCGCCCTGCTGGCCATCGCACCGCTCGCCGCCTCGGCACAGCAGGCGCCGCAGGCCGAGGCCGCCTACGATCGCGTGGCCAAGGCGTGGGCAGCGATGTCCACGCTCGAGGCGCGCTTCGATCAGCGCATCACGAACCCGATCATCGGGCGCACGGTCACGTCGCGCGGGCTCTACCGACAGGCGAAGCCCGGACGCATCGCCATCGACTTCGTCGAGCCCAAGGGCGATCGCATCGTGGGTGACGGCACGTCGCTGTGGGTGTACCTGCCGAGCAGCGCACCGGGGCACGTGCTGAAGCTGCCGGCGAGTGCCGATGGCGCGATCGTGGCCGACCTGCTCGGGCAGTTGCTCGACACGCCGCGCCGCTCATTCGCCATCACCGGTGGTGAGGCACAGACGATCGATGGCCGCAGCACAACGCGGGTGCAGCTGGTGCCGCGCCAGGCCGACGCCGTGCCGTTTACGCGGGCCGTGCTGTGGCTCGACACGCAGGAGCCGCGCCCGGTGCGCGTGCAGGTGGTGGATGGACAGGGTGTCGATCGCACCATCACGCTCACGTCCTGGTCGCCGGGCGCCACGCTCGCGAAGGATGTGTTCCGCTTCGACGTCCCGAAGGGCGTGAAGGTGCAGACGAAACTGCCGGGGAGCTGACGCGCGACGCGTGAGGCGACGCCTTACGGCGCCCTACGGCGTCGTCGCCGGCACCGTCACGCTGCTCTTCTCCAATCCGGCAAACACATCACGCGGCGTGCGGGCGGCGTGCAGCACCGAGAGCGCGCGCTGCAGCACCTGGTCGTCCTGTGTGCGCCGCAGGAATTCCGCGTCATTGCCGAAGGCGAGGCGCGTCATCTCGTAGCCCAGCGCGCGCGCGATCCACGGGGCAGCGCCGTCGAAGACCGCGCGCGGCGGGGCCGCCTTGCGGGCGACCAGGTCCTGGTAAATCGCGTCGAGCATGGCCGGCGTGACCGGATCGCCCGGGCCGGACATGCGACGGCGCTGTGCCGTGGCCTGATTCGCGATGGCGTCGCGATATGCGCCCACCTTGGCGCCCATGGCGCGCGCGAGCGCCTGCACCGGCGCCGGCGTGACCGTGTCGCCGACAATGACGTCGGGCGTGATGCCCCCGCCACCGAACACCGTGCGTCCGATGTCGGTGCGGAAACGCGGCTTGATGGTGTCGGGCAGTGACGGTCCGGCGGCCGTGTCCGGCACGTCGTACTCGTCGTTGCGCACCGGCGGGCGGCTGATGCTGCGCCCCACCGGCGTGTACCAGCGCGCGATGGTGAGGCGCAGGCCACCGCCCGACGAGAGCGGGTAGACGTTCTGCGCGCTCCCCTTGCCGAACGACGTCACCCCCAGCACCAGCGCGCGATCGTGATCCTGCAGCGCGCCGGCGACGATTTCCGACGCACTCGCGCTGGCCCGATCGACGAGCACCGCGAGCGGCAGCGTGGGCCAGCGTTGCGGGAGTGAATCAGAGAACGTCTGCGCCGCGGCGCCGGGGCGGCCGCGAAGCTGCACGATCCCCTGCCCGCGATCGAGGAAGAGGTCCGCCACGGCCACGCCCTGCTCGAGCAGTCCGCCGGGGTTGCCGCGCAGGTCGATGACGAGCGCGCGCGCGCCGGCCTTCACCAGCGAATCGACGGCCGCACTGGTCTCCTTGGCCGTCTCGACGTTGAACGTCTTGATGTCGATGTAGCCGACGCCCTGCGGCAGCAGCGCGACGCGCTGCACGGCGCGAAGGTGCACCTTGTCGCGCGTGAGCGTGAACGGCAGGCGCTGTCCCGCGCGCTCGACGACGATCGTGACCGCCGAGCCGGGCGCGCCGCGCACCGCCCGCGATGTCTCCTCGCGCGCCCACCCACGCGTCGACTCCTTGCCCACCTGCACGATGCGATCGCCCGTGAGCAGCCCCGCCCGCTCGGCCGGGCCGCCCGCGATCGGCTCGATGACCACCGGCCAGCCGTCGCGGATGTCGATCTGCAGGCCCACCCCCGCATACACGCCGCTCAGTTGCTCGCTGAGGCGCTTCATGCGGTCGTCGGTGAGGTAGCTGGTGTACGGGTCCTGCAGCTCGCGCAGCATCCCGGAGACGGCCCGCGCGTAGAGCGCGGTGTCGGCAAGGGAGTCGACGTAGGTGCGCGCGATGGTCGCGACGACCTGGTCGAAGAGGTGCGCGCCGCCGATCGGCGCGCGTGGCGCCGGTGCAGCCCCCGTGAGGTCGCGTCCGGCCCACCAGCCACCCACCGACAGCGCGCCAACGAACACCACGCCGGCGGCGACTGCACGGGCCCGTCGTGGAGAGGAGCGCGGGGCTTCGGGGAGCTCGTCAGACATGCGGGGCGTGGCGCTGGGGAAGTTGGGCGGAGGCGGCGTCGGCGAAGCGCTGTGGCCACCGCGCCACGAGGGCGGCGATGCAGCGCGCGGTGACGACGTCGAGATCGGCATCGGCGTCGATCCGTACGACCGGACCGACCTCGGGGTGTCGCGCCTGCCACGCCGCGTCGAGGGCGTCGTGAAACGCCGCGCCGACCCGGGCATGGAAGTCCGCCCCCGCGCGCTCGAGGCGGTCGGCGCCGCCGCGCTGGGCAAGGCGCGACGCGGCCACGGGCTCGGGGACGGTGAGCAGCAGGGTCAGGTCGGGGGCCTGCCCTGCCGTCGCGAGCGCATTCGCAGCGCGCAGCCCTTCGAGGGGCAGCCCGCGCCCCGCGCCCTGATAGGCGTACGTGGAGAGGAGAAATCGGTCGACCAGCACCAGCGCCCCGCGTGCCCGCGCCGGCGCGATCACGTCGTGCACGAGCTGCGCCCGCGACGCGGCGAACAACAGGGCCTCGGTGCGCGCCTCGAGCTGCGACGCGGGATCGAGGAGCAGTGCCCGCAGCGCATCCCCGATGGGCGTGCCGCCGGGCTCCCGTACCGCGACCACGTCATGCCCCAACCCCCGCAGCGCCGCGGCAAGGCGGTCCCACTGCGTGGTCTTGCCCGCCCCCTCACCGCCCTCGAGGACGATGAAGTGACCAGGCGTGGCGTCGACAGGCACGGACATGACGCGAGGACGTGAGGGGGCGACCGCGACGATCAGGCGAGGATGATGGGGCTCTGGGCGCCGGTGCGGATCCCCTCGGCGATCCACTGGTTCACGCGCAGCATGAGCTTGTCGAAGTTCTCCTGGGCCGCGATCGCGCGCTGATACGACGCGTTCCCCTGCACCTGCGCCAGCAGGCCGTCGAGCTGCTGCTCCATCTCCGGCGTGGGCTCCTCGCCGCGGTTGATGAGTTGCTGTGCGGCCTGACGCACCTGCTCCATCTGCCGCAGCACGGTGGAGGCCTCGCGATCGCCCTCGAGCGCCTCGCTCGACCGCTTCACCGCCTTGTACTCCTCGCTCTGGCCGATCGTGCGACCGAGGTCCTTTGCCTTGTCTTCGAGCATCCGTCGGCCTCCTGGCCGTGCAGGCCGCGACATCTACCGTCGCGGCGCGGTGAGTACCGTGAGTGAAGCAGTGCGCGACGCCGAGTGGCCGCGCGGTCGAGGATCAGGTAGTGCGCTGTCGGGTCACTGGCCGATCGAACCGGATATCGCTCGCTCACGCGGCCCCGGCCACCGCGCCACCAGCACCCGGTCCCGGCCGGCGTAGTCGCGGACCAGCCGTACCGGATCATAACCATGCTGTCGAGCAAGATCCGCCGTGATGCCCCCGCGCCGCGCATCCACCTCGAGGACGACCCAGCCGCCCACCTCGAGCAGCGCCGGCGCCCCGGCCAGCAGCACCCGGTAGCGGGCCATCCCGTCGTCGTCGGCGAACAGGGCCACCGACGGCTCCC
Source organism: Gemmatimonadota bacterium (assembly GCA_020161135.1). Lineage (GTDB taxonomy): Bacteria > Gemmatimonadota > Gemmatimonadetes > Gemmatimonadales > Gemmatimonadaceae > Gemmatimonas. The sequence goes on from JAIUOB010000004.1 coordinate 92,697, forward strand.
AGTCGCGCACCGACGACGGCAACGCCGCCGCCTCCGACCAGGCGATGTACGGCGGATTGGACACCAGCACGCGCACCCGTGTGCCAGACGCCCGCAGCTCGGCGAGCGGCGCCAGGTCGGCGCCGGCGCGGAAGTCGAGCGGCGTGGCGGGCGAGACACGTCGGGCATTGGCTCGCGCCACGTCCAGCGCGTCCCGCGAGACGTCGGTGGCGATGACCCGGTCGAAGCGCCCCTCGGTGGCGAGCGCCAGGGCAATGGCGCCCGATCCTGTGCCGATATCCACGGCGACGCCGCCAGGCGCGTCGGCGGTGCACCGCAGCACCTCGTCCACGACGACTTCCGTCTCCGGGCGCGGCACCAGCACGCGCGCATCCACCTGCAGCACGAGATGCCGGAAGGCGGCGTGCCCCACGCAGTACGCCAGCGGCTCGCCCTCGGCTCGGCGCGCGGTGGCGCGCCGTACGGCGTCGACCACGAGCGGTGTCACCGTGTCGTCGCGCGCCGCCGCCTGCAGCACGACACCGGGGGCGACGTCGAGCACGCCGGCGACGAGCAGCTGCGCCTCGCGTACCGCGTCATCGCGCACATCGCCCTCGAGCCGTGGCGCCGCAGCGATTCGCGATGCCACCTCGGCGAGCAACGTGCGCATGGCCGTGGCCGTGCTCACCCTTCGAGACGTTCCTGCGCGTTGGCGAGCGCCAGCGCATCGATGAACGGCGTGACGTCCCCGTTCATGACGCCATCGATGTCGTACAGTGTCACGCCCACCCGATGATCGGTGACGCGCCCCTGCGGGAAGTTGTAGGTGCGGATCTTGGCCGAGCGATCGCCCGTGGACACCTGCGACTTGCGCATGCGTGAGCGCTCGGCCTCCTGCTCGGCGAGCCGCAAGTCGAGGAGACGCGCGCGCAGCACCTGCATGGCCTTGATCTTGTTCTGCAACTGCGACTTCTGGTCCTGCTGCGACACGACGATGCCGCTCGGGATGTGCGTGATGCGCACGGCGGAGTCGGTCGTGTTGACGCTCTGCCCGCCCGGACCCGACGACCGGAACACATCGATGCGGAGGTCCTTGTCGTCGATGCGCATGTCGACCTCCTCGGCCTCCGGCAGCACGGCGACGGTGGCGGCGGAGGTGTGGATACGCCCCTGCGATTCGGTGGCGGGCACACGCTGCACGCGATGCACACCGGACTCGAAACGGAGCACGCCGAACGCGCCGTCGCCCGCCACCTTGAACACGGCCTCCTTCACGCCGCCCAGGGTGCCCTCGGTGTGCGCGATGGTCTCCATGCGCCAGCCGCGACGCTCGATGAAGCGCGTGTACATGCGGAGCAGGTCGCCCGCGAACAGGCCGGCTTCGTCGCCACCCGTGCCGGCGCGGATCTCGACGATGGCGGGGCGATCGTCGAGCGGATCACGCGGGATGAGCAGCGGCAACAGTGCCGCTTCGAGCTGCGGCAGCTCGGCCTCCAACCGGGCGATCTCGGCACGCGCTTCCGCCGCGAAGTCGGCGTCGTCGCCGGCGGCGAGCTCGCGGGCATCGGCCAGCTCCTGCTCAGCCCGCCGAAGGCGGTCGGCCTGTGCGACGACTGCCGCGAGGCGATGATGTTCACGGCCGAGGTCGGCGAGGCGGGCGGCGTCGCGGGTCGTTTCGGGATCAGCGAGGAGCTGTTCCACCTCGGTCGCACGACGCAACGCCTCCTCGAGGCGGTCGCGGAGGTGACTCAGCATGGAGGAAGGCGCATTTCGGTGATACGGGTCACGGCGACCGGTTGAGGGCGCCGATTAGGCTGCCTGCGAGGGTTACGCTGCTGGCACACTTGATCGCGATCACGCACCTCAGGGCGGTTCGCGGGTAGCAAGACAAGATACCACGGCGCAAACCTCTGGCGCAGTCGTCGATCCCCCGCGGGGCGCGAGCTGCGTCGCGTTGCCGCCCTACGACTGTGTCTTCAGCTTCCCGGTGGTCCCCACAGGGGCCGCCGCACCGAGGACTCCTGCATGGTCACGACTGGAACGATTCCGCTGCGTCAAATGCCGCCCACGATGAGCGTCTCGCTCGAACGTATCACGGACTTCCTGTCCACGGTCCCGCTGTTCCGGGAGCTGGACCGCACGGCCGTGCGCGGTTTCGCCGCCCTCACGCGCGAGCAGCGCTATGGCAAGGGCTCGCTCATCGTCACCGAGGGCGACGAGGGGGAAGCGCTCTTCGTCGTCCGCTCGGGTGAGGTGAAGGTGATCCTCATCGGCGACGACGGTCGCGAAGTCATCCTCGATGTCCTCAGCGTCGGCGACCACTTCGGTGAGCTTTCACTCATCGATGGACGCCCCCGCTCGGCCCACGTCGTGGCCACCCAGGCCAGTGCCCTGCTGGTGCTGCGCCGCGCGGACTTCCGCCGTCAGGTGGAGCAGAGTCCCAGCGTGGCGTGGGGGCTGATGGTCGAGCTGTCGCGACGCCTGCGTCAGGCGGATGGCACCATCGGCAGCCTCGTGCTGCTCGACGTGCCCGGGCGCGTGGCCAAGGTGCTGCTCGAGAACGCCACGCCCGGTGAGCCGGCGCGCATGGTGAAGCAGCTCACGCACCAGACCATCGCCCACATGATCGGGGCCAGCCGCGAAACGGTCTCGCGGGCCATGGCCGAATTCCAGGACAAGGGGATGATCTCGGTGCAGCGCCGCGTGGTGACGATCGTGAATCGTCAGGCGCTCGAGGCGCGTGCGCGGGCGCGCGCCTAACGCGCCACCGCGCAGCTCACGGCCCCGCACGTCGACCACCACACGCCCCCGATGCGCGCGACGATTCATGTCTGGGGTGCCCGTGGCACCTTTCCCGCACCGGGGCCGCACACGGTGCGGTACGGTGGGCACACCTCGTGTGTCGAGGTGCGCGCGCCGGACGGCACGCGGCTCATCCTCGACGCCGGCACAGGGCTCCGCGCCCTCGGCGCGGCGCTCGGGCTGCCTGCCGTGGCCGTGCGTGGCACACCCGCCAGCAGTGAACCACCGGCGCCGGCGCTCATCGGCCTGGTGCTGACGCACCGACACACCGACCATGTGCAGGGGCTCTCGCACTTCTCGCCGCTGCTCTCCGGGAGTCACGCCATTCACCTCTGGTGCGCCGACGACTCCCGCACGGCGGTCGAGCCGTTCGTGCGCAGCCTGCTGTCGCCGCCGCTTCTGCCGCCCATTCGCAGCGCGGGCTCATCGCTCACGGTGCACCCGTGGCCGCTCGGCGGCGTCGTGCACTGGGGCGACCTGCGCGTGCATCGCATGCCGGCGCAGCACCCCGGGGATGCCGCCATCCTGCGCATCGACGACGCGCACGGTCCGTTGCTCGGCTACGCGCCCGACAACGAGCTTGCGACGAGTGTCAAGCGCGATGCAGCCGCGGCAGCCTGGCGCGCGCAGCTCGTCAGCTTCCTGCGCGATGTGCCCCTGCTGCTGCACGACGCGATGTATACGACGGCCGAACTCACGATGTACGAGGGGTGGGGACACTCGTCGGCGGCCGAGGCCGCGGCGCTGGCCCACGACTGCGGTGCCAAGCGGCTGCTGCTCTTCCATCATCATCCCGATCGCCGCGACGACGAGGTCGAGCGCATGGCCCGCGAGGCCGGGGCCGAAGCGGCGCGGGAAGGCGCCGTCTACGAGATCGGTCCAGCCACCTGATCAGCCAGGGGGCGTGCCCCAGCCGCCGCCGCCCGGCGTCTCGATGGTCAGGACATCCCCCGCACGCATCGCCACGCGGGTCTTCGCGGGGAGCGGCACATCGTTGAGCAGGTTGCGCCCCGTCGCGCCCGACGCGCCACCGTCGCTCCCCGGGGGCGCCACCGTGCGCCGTTCGGTGAGCAGCGTGGCCGTGCAGTCCACGCGCGCCTCGTAGCGCCGCACGATGCCGTCGCCGCCGGCATGCACACCCGCACCGCCACTACCGCGACGCACGGCGTACTCCCGCACCCGCAGCGGATAGGCGCGCTCGAGGCTCTCCACCGGCGTGTTGCGCGTGTTGCTCATGCCGACGTGCACGGCATCGGGACCGCCGCCGCGCGCACTCGCGCCCTGTCCGCCGCCCAGCGTCTCGTAGAACGTCCACCCGGGCGCGCCCAGGGTCACGTTGTTCATCGTCCCCTGCCCGGCCGCCGGAATGGCCAGCGACCGGTCACCCACGCCGTGCGCCGCACGCGCCAACGCCGCAAACGTCACGTCGGTGAGACGCTGCGACAGTTCGACGTTGCCCGCCGCGACCGCGCTCGGCCGCTTCGCGTTGGCCACGCAGTCGTCGGGGATGGTGAGCACGAGCGCGCGCGCCACGCCGTCGTTGACGGGCACATCATCGTCGCACAGCACCCGCAGCACGAACACCGCCGCCGCGCGCGCCACCGCCGGCGGCGCGTTCACGTTGCCGCGCACCGCGCCCGCGGTGCCGGTCAGGTCGAGATGCAGCGTGGCCGCGTGCACGCGTGCCGCGACGCAAATCGGGATGACGCCGTCGTCGACGCCGTCGCCCTCCAGCACATCAGACGCCGCGCCGGTCGCGCCCTCGAGCGCGGCGAGGCGTGCCCGCACGCGACGCTCGGTGTAGTCGAGCAGCGCGTCCACGGCCGCGCGCAACGTGTCGGCCCCGAGGCGCGTCCACAACGCCTGCCATCCGCGCGCGCCCGCGGCGCATGCAGCGCGCTGCGCCCGCAGGTCGCCCTCGCGTTCGCCCGGCGTGCGCACATTCGCCAGCACGAGGCGCATGAGGTCCTCGTTGGCACCGGCGACCGTCTCGATGCGCACGGGCGGCACGATGAGGCCCTCCTGGAACAGCTCCGTGGCACCGAACGGCATGCTGCCGGGGCTCATCCCGCCGACATCCGCATGGTGCGCACGCACGGCCGCGTAGCCGATGAGCTGCGACGCGTCGTCCGGGTGCGCGATGGCCTCGACCATGGTGAGATCGGGCAGGTGCGACCCGCCGGCGGCCGGATCGTTGAGCAGGAACACGTCGCCCGCGCGAGCGCCGAGGGCCCGCACCGCCGCCACCGACTCGGGCATCGCGCCCAGGTGCACGGGAATATGCGCCGCCTGCGCGACCATGCGTCCGTCGGCGTCGAACAGCGCACACGACGCATCGCGCCGCTCGCGAATGTTCGGCGAGATGCTGCTGCGTTCGAGCAGGCCGCCCATCTCCTCGGCCAACATGGCCACGCCCTGCGCGAACACGGTGAGTTCGAGCGCGTCGAACGTGCGGGCCATCATGCGGCATCCTCCGGCGTCACGACACCGGGCGTGATCGGATAGCCCGCCTCGCCCACCGCGCGCATGCACTGCGCGACCCACGCCTCCTCGAGGTCGGCGAGGCGCGCGCCGCGCCCGCGGTCGGGCGCCATGGACAGCAGCCCCTGCGCCGACGGGTGCGGCAGCGCGACATGTCGCAGCAGCGACAGGTCGGTCACGCGCGCGAGCGTTCCGACGGTGCGCGCCGCCACCTTGCCCAGCGTGACGATGCCCCGCAGGCCGCGCGGTACGAGGCGCGCGACGTCGGCGGCGAGACGCGCGAGGTTCGCGTCGCCCTCGAGTTCGGCGCGGGTCGGCGCACGAAAGCGCACGCCGTCGTCGGTGGGGCAGCGGTCGAAGGCATTGCCCACGGCCACGCCGTGCAGCGCCGGCACGAGGCCGTGCGCGCGGAACGCGGCACCATCCCACGGCAGTGTCGCCACGGCGGCCGGCATGCGCACCGCGCCGACGCGCTCCAGTGCGCGATACAGATGCTTGCCGGCCCCGTCGCCGAAGAACGGCACGCCGCTCTGGTCGGCGCCGCGCGGCCCCGGGGCCTCGCCCATGACCAGCACGTACACCTCGCCGTCGTTCGGCGCGCAGAGCGGCACCGGTGCGCCGGTGATGCGGCTTCCGGCACGCGGCGTGCGGGCCGCAGCGGTCGTGACGCGGCGGGTCGGGCTCATGCGTCGGCCTCCAGGATCCATCCGCCGAGCGGCAGCGTACGCGCGGTCCAGCCCGCAGCGACGCGCAGCGTCGCGTCGGGCAGGCGCACGACCGCTTCACCGCGCACCGTGCGGTCGCCTGCGCGACCATCATCGACATCGCCGGGCATCGCACCCAGCGTCGATATCGGACGGGCAAAGCGCACCGGCCACGGCGCACTGCTCATCGTGGTACGCGCACTGATGAACTCGACCGGCCGCTCGAGCGCAAAGCCGGCACGTTCGACATGCCGCGCGACAAAGCGATCGCGCACCGCGACGACGGCATCGCCGGGACGCACGGGGATGTCGAGTTCGTAGCCCTGCCCCACGTAGCGCGCGCGCACCCACCACCGTGGCGTGAGATGCGTCGCGCCGGCCGCCAGCGCGTGCGCGGACTGCGCGAGGAGCGCGGCGAGTGCGGCGTCGCTGATGGCATCGGCCTCCACCATCAGGCTCGTGAGGCGCTCGCGCCGTTCAGGCGCCAGGGCCAGCCCCACCGCGCTCAGCACGCCCGCGTGCGGCGGCACGATGACCGTGCGCATGCCAAGGCGTTCGGCGAGCCCACACGCGTGCAGCGGTCCGCCGCCCCCGAACGCGATGAGTGGCAGGTGTCGCGGATCGATGCCGCGCTCGACCGACACCCGACGCAGTGCACGGGCCATCGTCGCGTCGGCGGTGGCGATGACCGCCGCGGCCGCGCGTTCCACCGCAACGCCGAGTGGTGTCGCCAACGCTGCAACCGCCGCTGTCGCGCGCGCCGCGTCGATGGTCACGCCCCCGCTCCACGCGCCGCTCGCGATGGTACCCAGCACCACGTGCGCGTCGGTGACGGTTGCGCGCGTCCCGCCACGTCCGTAGGCCGCGGGCCCTGGCACGGCTCCCGCGCTCTCGGGGCCGGCGCGCAGCGCGCCGCCATCGTCGAGCCACGCGAGACTGCCGCCGCCGGCAGCCACCGCCTCGACGAGCACGCGCGGCAGGGCGATGGGCACGCCGCCCACGCCCCCGCCGCGTTCCACGAGCGGCTCACCGTCGTCGATGAGACCGACATCGGCACTGGTGCCACCGATGTCGATGGTGAGCGCGCGCGTGATGCCGAGCGCCTGCGCGATCGCGGCGGCACCGGTCACGCCGCCGGCGGGACCACTGAGCGCGAGCGCCGCCGCATGCGCGCCCGCCGCATCCGCGTCGAGCGTGCCGCCAGCCGACGTCATCACGCGCGGCGCCGGATACCCCGCCGCGCCCAGGCGCGACGACAGCGCCGCGATGTACTGTCGCACGGCCGGCCGCGCGTACGCCTCGGCCACGGTCGTGGCCATGCGTTCGTACTCGCGGATCTCCGGGAACACCTCGTGCGACGCCACCACGTCCACCGACAGGCCGCGCGCCGCGATGGCCCGCCGCAGCGCGTCGGCAAGCGCCTGCTCATGCCGCGCATCAGCGTAGGCGTGCAGCAGCGTGATGGCCACCGTGTCCGGCGCGGCGGCGAGCACCGCTGCGATGGCCTGGTCGATGGCGTCGGGAGTGAGCGGGGTGACGACGCTGTCGGGCGCGAGGCGCTCGCGCACCGGCACGACGCGTTCCGGCGGCACGAGCGGCGCGGGGTGGTGCGCCGTGAGGTCGTAGAGCTGCGCGCGCTCCTGCCGCCGCAGTTCGAGCAGGTCGGTGAAGCCCTGCGTGGCGCAGGCGACGACCCGCGCGCCGCGGCGCTCGAGCAGCAGGTTCGTGACCACCGTGGTGCCGTGGGCGATGTACGCCACCTCGACCGGCGGCACCGCGCCGGCGTGCAGCGCCTCGAGCACGCCTGCGGCGCGGTCGTGCGGGACACTCAACACCTTCGTGGTGGCCACGCGTCCGTCGTCGTGCAGCGCCGCGAGATCGGTGAAGGTACCCCCGACGTCGATGCCGACGGCGATGCGGGGCGCGGGCGTCACGCGAGGCGATCCACGCGCGGCGTCGTCACCGGCGTCATGGTCGCCGAGCGACGCGTCACGAGTCGCAGCGCGAGCGCGGCGCTCAGATGCACCGGCGCCGTGAGGAACCACACCTCGGTGTTGTGCTGATGGAAGAGCGGCAGGTGCTGCGCAACGACGCCCACGAGCGCGATGACCGCCACCATGCTCACGGCCACGTGCGCCGTGCGGCCGGCCGCACCGGCGCGTCCACGCGCCCACCAGCAGGCGGCCGCCACCAGCAGCAGCGGATGCACCTGGAAGAGCGACAGGTTGCGCCCCATGTACTCCGCATGCCGGGTCACGGTGCCCGCGAGCAGCAGCAGGGTGCCCAGCACACCACCCACCGCGAACCATGCGGTTCCGAGCGCGGTGAGCGCGGTGCGCGCGGCAGCACCCGGTGCCCGCGCGAGCAGCAGGAACACCACGCCGAGGAGCACGCCGATCAGCGCCGCCGCGGCACGGCGGTCGGGCGCGGCCGTGTCGAGTGGGGCCCGCATCGCCCGATAGAGCACCGTATCCTCACGCACGAGGGGCGTGGGCCGTCCGGCGGCATCGGCGAACTGCACGCGCGCGAGGTGCAGCGCGAGGTGCTCGGGCAGGAAGCCCTCCTGCCACGCCGTGAGATCGCGGTCGGCCGGTTGGCCAAGGGCGAGCTGGATGCCCGCGTACACCGGCAAGTCCGTCGCGGTGATGCGCGCCGTCTCGTCGCGCCAGGTCAGTCCACGCTCCGAGCCGGCCAGCGCACGCCGCAGCCGGCCCTGCAGCGCCCAGTCGATGGCGTCGCGGATGCGCGTGCTGCAATTGTCGTTGTAGTAGTCGTAGCGGTAGTACTTGTTCTGCTCGGCCGCATTCCACACCACGAAGTCACGCAGCGCCCCGCGTGCGACGGGATCGAGCGCGAGCACCTGCCGGCGAATCGAGCGATCCTCCGACTGGTAGACGGCGTTGAAGGCCGCCGCGCGGTACCCTTCCATCCAGTAGCGCGTGTCGCCCGTGAGGAAGCGTGGGATGAAGTTCGGCTGGTTGAAGTCGAACATCCCCCAGTTGAACGCCACCTCCTCACCGGTGCGGTCGTCGGCAATGGCGAGCGCGATGTGCCCGAAGCGTTCGAACACCGCGCTCCCGGGCCCGTAGGTGTACACCGACACCGTGAGGTGCGCGCCACTCTCCGCGCGCGCGCTGTCGAGCGCCGCCGATACGCCCGGCGGCGGTGGCGGCGGCGTGGTGGGCACGTTGTCCGGCAGCGAGGGCGCCTGCGCCTGCGCCGGAGTGCCGACCAGCCACGTCGCCACCGCGACCGTGGCCATCGTGCGCACAGCCGCTCGCAACCACCCGCCGGCTGCCATCAGAAGCGAATCTCTTTCCCGTCGTCCGCGGCCTTGTACACGGCCTCCACCACGCGCTGCAACTGCTGCTGATCGGTTGGCGGCTCGTACGGAGCCTCACCGCGAATGACCGCGAGGAAGTGCGCGAGTTCCGCCCGGTAGCTCTGCAGGAACGCACTCTCGCGTGCCGCGGCGCCCGTAGGCGACACGTCGACCGCACGTCCGTTGAGCTCCTTGATGACCCGCAACGGCGACAGGCGGGCCGACCCGCGCGTCGCGTGCACCTCGAACCACCAGCGATCCTCATCGCCCACGTAGGACGACGACACGTCGATATTGACCACGAGTCCGCCGGCGCACTCGAGGAAGAGTTGCATGGCCTCCTCCACCGCGCCGGCGCCACGCGCCCGCCGCATGCTCGCCACGACGCGCACCGGCGCCGGTTCGTCGGCCAGCCACGTGGCCAGGTCGAGCAGGGGGAAGCCGTGCTCGAGGAACACGCCGCCACCGGCCTCGGCGCGACGCGTGCGCCAGCCGTCGCTCGCCTTCTTCACGAAGAGCGCGCCTGCGCGGATGCTCGTGACCTGCCCCAGTTCGCCGTTGCGCAGGAACTGGTCGAGCGCCTGCACGTCGGAGCGGAACCGATGGTTGTGCCCCACCGCGAGGATGCGGTCGACCTTCTGCGCGGCCGCCAGGCAGCGATCGATGCCGCGCGCCGACAGCGCAAGCGGACGTTCGCACAGCACGTGCAGCTTCTTGCGCAACGCGCTGAGCACGTGCGGCTCGTGCAGGTGATTCGGCGTGGCGATGACCACCGCGTCGAGTTCGTCGCTGTCGAGCAGCTCCTCGAAGTCGGTGTAGACGTCCGGCACCCCGAACCGATCGGCGAGCGCGCGGGCCTTCGCGCCGTCGTTGTCGCACAACGCGACGAGCGAGGCCCCACGCATCTTCGCGAGGACCGGGATGTGCGTCAGCTGGGCAATGGCGCCCGTCCCGACTACGGCGATGCGCACGCCGTCCTTCATTCACGCCTCCGGGGGTTCGGATCAGTCGGCGTAGCCGACCACGGTCCCCGGATAATAGTGACGGAGAATGGCCCGGGCATCCGCACCGGCCCGCGCGCGACCGATCGCCCCCCATTGGCACAGCCCTACCCCATGGCCATTGCCCGCTCCCTCGAGGGTGAGGTGCGTCAACGCGCCACGGCTCCGCTCCTCGCGCCCCACCGTGAAGTGCGTGCTGGCCAGCATCGCGCCGCGCGCATCACGCAGCACGTACCGGATGTCGCGTGCGGCCACCCGCACGTCGCCGCGGTCGGTCGTGAGCACCAGGGTGGCGGCGCGCCCGCTGGGGGTGCGCTCGGGCACCCGGACCCCGGTCACCGACACCGCCCGTGGCGCCTTCACGCCACTGGCCTCGAGCGCCCGCTGCGCGGCCGCCCGCAGCATCGACGGGTCGAAGTTCGCCTGCCAGTGATTGCGCGGTGAGAGGTCGCAATACGGGCGTCCCGTGCGCGGGTCGATGTCGTCCACCGGACGGAGCCAGGGCTGTTCCTTCGCATCGCGCCACGCCTCGCGAGGCCCCGCCGTCTGCCCCCCGCAGCTCGCGAAATACGGCGCGTCGACCACCAGACCGCCGTAGCGCAGCACGAGGCCCTCGGTGGCCTCCACCGCCGCCGACACGACCGGATGCTCGGCGTCGAGCCCGCCGTACACCTGATGCTGCACGCTGGCCACCACATGCCAGCCGGCGGCGGGGGGCGGTGCCCCTTCGCCCGGCACGCGCATGTACGTGTAGCTGCGCGCCGCGATCGCCTGCGCCTCCATCGCCGCCTGGTCGCCGCCCTGCCGCGTGCCGATCTCGAGCGGAACCACCCCACGCAGATAGTCCTCCACCGGCAGGCGATTCACCACCAGCACGCCGGTGTCGGTGGCCGAGAAGACCAGTTCGCCGCGATAGCGCGTGCCGCCGTAGCGCAGCACCGCGCCGGCCGCCGCGCGCGCGACAAAGGGGCCAGCGCGCCACGGGGTCGCATCGTTGCCGGCGCCCGCGACACGCAGGCGCCCACCCTGCACCTCCACGCGCCACGGCTCACCGCCCGTACCGCGCACGAACGCCGTGGCGCCGCCGTCCTCGTCGATGCGCCACGCGCCCGTCGCACTCACCTCGGCCACACGTCCGCGGCCGGCCAGCGCCACCAGCACCTGCCGGTCGCTCGCAAGGCGACCGGTCGCGGAGTCGACGCGCGCCACGTCGGGTGCCCCGGCGCTGGACGCTGGGGCGCGCCCGGCCGACGGCAAGGGCGCCAACGCGGGCGCACAGGCCAACGCGACCACGGCGAGGACCGCCGCACCGCCCAGCAGGGCGCGGTGCATCGGCTGCACAGGGTCGCGTGGCGGCACCGTCAGTCGCGCTCCGCCACCGCCGCGCCGAGCGCGTCGTCGAGGCGGGTGAGCGTGTCGGCGATCTCCGCCGGGCCGTGCGCCGACGACATGAACGCCGCCTCGAAGGCACTGGGCGCGAGACTCACGCCGCGACGGCGCGCCGCGTGGAAGAAGCGGCGGAAGAGCGGCACTTCCGACTGCTTCGCGTCCTCGAACGTGTGCACCGGCCCGGGGTGGAAGAAGAAGCCCCACATGCTGCCCGTGTGGCTCGCAGTGAACGGCACGCCATGCCGCGCGGCGATGTCGCGCAGCCCCTGCACCAGCGCGGCCGTCTGCGTGGTGATGCCGTCGTGCACCTCGCGCGTGAGCGCGCCCAGCGTGGCAATGCCGGCGGCCATGGCCAGCGGATTGCCCGAGAGCGTACCGGCCTGATACACCGGCCCCGTGGGCGCAATGCGCTCCATGAGCGCACGCGCGCCCCCGTAGGCGGCCACCGGGAGTCCACCCCCGATGACCTTCCCGAGCGCAGTGAGATCGGGCGTGACACCGAAGCACTCGGCGGCACCGCCCCAGGCGATACGGAATCCGGTCATGACTTCGTCGAAGACGAGCAACGCCCCCGTTTCGTCAGCGATGCGGCGCAGCCCGGCGATGAACCCCGGCTGCGGCTCGATGTAGCCGCCATTGCCGACCACCGGCTCCAGCATGATGGCCGCGAGCGGCACGCTGCGGGCGATGCGCTCCACCGCCTCGAGGTCGTTGTAGGCGCAGGTGAGCGTGAGCTTGGCGAGCGCCTCCGGCACCCCGGGCGAATCGGGAAGTCCCAGGGTCGCGACGCCGCTGCCGGCCTTCACGAGGAAGCTGTCGGCGTGGCCGTGGTAGCACCCTTCGAACTTGAGCAGATGCTCGCGCCCCGTGACGGCCCGGGCCAGTCGCGCAATGCTCATCGCGGCCTCGGTGCCGCTGCTCGTGAAGCGCACCATCTCGATGTGGGGCATACGCGCCGCGATCAGGTCGGCGAGCTGCACCTCGCGCTCGGTGGGCATGCCGAAGCTGGTGCCGTCCCGCATGGCCGCCGCGACCGCCTCCAGCACGACCGGCGGCGCATGGCCCAGCACCAGCGGCCCCCACGAGAGCACGTAGTCGTAATAGGCGTTGCCGTCGACGTCCCAGACGCGCGCTCCGGCGCCGCGCGCCGCGACGATCGGATCACCCCCGACGCCGCGAAACGCGCGCACCGGCGAGTTGACGCCGCCAGGGAAGCGCGCCCGCGACCGCGCCATGACCTCGGCCGAACGGGCGGTGGACATCGACGAGGAGACGGGCGAATCGGGCGCAGTCATCGACCAAAGCTTCCGGCAGAGGTGGGATCAGTCACGAGCGGGAGGACACGCGACGACGCGCGCGTGACGACGACGGCGGGACGTGCGACGCCACGGAGCGTCGCCGCGAAGTCGAACTCGTCGACCACATGATCGATGCGCGCGTCGACCATCGCGCCGGGCGCCACCACGTGGTGCGCCGCGTCGGGCGGCACGGTCAGGTGCACCAGCCCGTCGATGTCGTCGGCCTGCCACGGCGCACGCGCCACCCAACCGCCCGGCGTCTCGCCGGCCCGCTCGACGAGCAGGGTGGCGTCGCGGCCGACAAAGCGTTCGTAGCGCTCGGCCGTGATGGCGGCCTGCAGCGCCTCGAGGTGCGCCTTGCGTTCCTGCTTGATGCTCTCGGCCACGTCGTCCTCCATGGCCCAGGCCCGCGTGCCTTCCTGCGGCGAGTAGGTGAACACGCCCACGCGATCGAGCTGCAGCTCCTCGAGGAAGTCGCAGAGGATCGTGAAGTCCTCCTCCGTCTCGCCGGGGAAGCCGACGATCACGCTGGTGCGCACGGCGAGGTCGGGGACCACGTCGCGATAGCGCGCGAGCCGCTCGCGAATCGTCTTCTGCCGCTCGGGACGGCGCATGCGCGCCAGCACCGCGTCACTGCCATGCTGCATGGGCGTGTCGAGCCAGCGCACGATGCGCGGGTTCGCGGCGATCACCTCGAGCAGGCGCGGCGTGATGCCGGTGCTGTACAGGTACATGAGGCGCAGCCACGGAATGTCCGTCTCGCGCACCAGCGCCTCGAGCAGCTCGGGGAGCGCCATGCCATCGCGCCGATCGCGCCCGTAGTGCGCGAGGTCCTGCGCGACGAGGTTGATCTCGCGCGCCCCCTGCACTTCGAGCAGCTGCGCCTCGCGCACTAGATCGTCCACCGCGAAGCTGCGATGCTTGCCGCGCATGAGGGGAATCGCGCAGAAGGCACACCCGTGGTCGCACCCTTCGGAAATCTTCAGGTAGCGCACGTGCGGCAGGTCGCCGCCGAACAGGCGCACGCCCGGATGCTCCACCAGCGAGCCGCCCAGCAACCCGCGGGCGACCAGCTCGGGCACGAGGCGATCGGACTCGGAGGTGCCGAGGAACACGTCGACCTCAGGCAGCGCCTCGGCCAGCTCGCCCTTGTGGCGCTCGACCATGCACCCCACCGCGAACACGGCCTTCACCTGGCCGTGCTCCTTGAGCCGCGCCGCCTCGACGATGGCCTCGATGCTCTCCGCCTTCGCGGCGTCGATGAAGCCGCAGGTGTTGACCACCACCACGTCGGCGTCAGCGAGGTCCTGCACGGGCGTGCCACCGTGCGCGACGAGGTCGGCGAGATAGCGCTCGGAATCGACCGTGTTCTTGTCGCACCCCAACGTGACGAGCCCGACGCGCAGGCTCACCGGAAGTTCCCGAACTGCAGCTCCACGCCGAAGTCCCCCTGTCGCAGCATCGCGATGCACTCCTGCAGCGCATCCTTGTCCGGGCTCTGCACCCGCACCTGCTCGCCCTGAATGCTCGCCGTGACCTTCTTGAGCTTCGCGTCGCGGATGGCCGTGCTCACCTTCTTCGCCGTCTCGGCGTCGAGCGCCATCTTGAGCTTCACATCGCGGCGGAGGATGTCCCCGCTCCCCGGCTTCGCCTCGCCGATATCGAGGTTCTTCACGGAGATGCCACGCTTGATGAGCTTCCCGCGCAGCACGTCGAGCAGCGCGTCGCTCCGCATCTCGCCCTCGGCTTCGAGGTGCACGAGGTTGTCGGTGCGCTTGAACTCCACCACCACGTGGGAGCCCTTGAAGTCGAAGCGCTGGGTGACCTCCTTGGAGGCCTGATTCACGGCGTTGTCGACCTCCTGGAGGTCGCAGCCGGTGGTGACGTCGAACGAGTAGGTGCTGGCCATGCCCGAAAGCTACTCGGCCATGGCTCAGCCGAGGAAGCTTTCGAGCGCCTTCGAGCGCGAGACGTGGCGAAGCCGGGAGAGCGCCTTCTCCTTGATCTGGCGCACGCGCTCGCGCGTGATGCCGAGCTGGGAGCCGATCTCCTCGAGCGTCATGGGCTCGGAGCCGTCGATGCCGAAGTAGAGGCGCAGGATCTTCGACTCGCGGTCCTTGAGGCTCCCCAGCGATTCCTCGATGGCCTCGGTGAGCGCCTTTTCGAAGGTCTGCTCGTCGGGCGTAGCGTGGTTCGTGTCGGGGAGGTAGTCGAGCAGGCGATTGTCCTCGCCCGGCGTGAGCGGCGCGTCGAGCGACAGGTGCACCTGGGAGATGGACATGGTCTTCGCCACCTCCTCCTCGGTGATGTCCATCCCGTCGGCGATCTCGGCGTGCGTGGCCTCGCGGCCCAGCTCCTGCAGCAGCGCGTTGGCGCGCTTCCCGATGCGGTGCAGCGTGCCGGCGCGGTTGAGCGGCACACGCACGATGCGCGACTGCTCCGCGAGCGCCTGCAGGATGGCCTGGCGGATCCACCACACGGCGTACGAGATGAACTTGATGCCCTTCGTCTCGTCGAACTTGTGGGCCGCCCGGATGAGGCCGAGGTTCCCCTCGTTGATGAGGTCGGAGAGCGAGACGCCCTGGTTCTGGTACTTCTTCGCGACGCTCACGACGAAGCGCAGGTTCGACCGCACGAGCTTGTCGAGCGCTTCCTGGTCGCCGGTGCGGATGCGGCGCGCGAGCTCCGCCTCCTCTTCGCGGGAGATCAGCGGATAGGCGCTGATGTCGCGCAGGTACTGATCGAGGGAGCCTTCCTCGAATGCAGCCTTCTTCTTCGGCGGGGTGACGGCCATCTCTGGTGCGGCTCGACGGGTCGGGAGTCTCGACGGGGACCGCGCGGGAGGGAGAGCGCGGTGTACTGCGGAACGACGATGATTAATCGTGATCGAGCGACGTGCGGCCGTCAACGCACCCCCGCGCATCTTCACGCGGGGGCCGTTGGCGTGACACCCGCTCAGTAGTTGTCGATCTGCGCGCGCTGGAGGGCGCCGGAGTAGTCGATGTAGCCGACCTTGGTCTCCGAGTAGAACTCGTACACCTCCCATCCCCCCTCGCGGTGCCCGTTCCCGGTCTCCTTCACGCCGCCGAACGGCAGGTGCGCCTCGGCGCCGATCGTCGGCGCGTTCACGTACGTGATGCCGTTGTCGAGCTCTTGCAGAGCCCGGAATGCGACGTTCACGTCACGCGTGTAGACGCTGCTCGAAAGCCCGTAGCGCACGCCGTTGTTCACCGCGAACGCCTCGTCGACGGTGTCGACGCGGATCACGGAGAGGACCGGCCCGAAGATCTCTTCCTGGTCGAGGCGGCTTCCCGCCGTCACGCCGGTGAAGATCGTCGGCTGGAAGAAGAATCCCTTGTCGAGCGCGCCGCCCGTCGCGCGGGCACCACCGCAGGCCAGGGTCGCGCCCTGCGCCTTCCCGATCTCGATATAGCGCTCGACCTTGGCGCGCGCGTCGGCGTGCACGAGCGGCCCCACCTCGGTGCCCGCCACGCGCCCGTCACCGAGACGCAGCGCGTTCGCGCGCGCCACGAGGCGCTCGACGAACTGGTCGTGAATGCCACGCTGCAGCACGAGCCGGCTGGTGGCCGTGCACCGCTGCCCCGTCGTGCCGAAGGCACCCCACAGCACGCCGTCGAGCGCGAGGTCGAGATCGGCATCGTCGAGCACGATCTGCGCGTTCTTGCCGCCCATCTCGAGCGACAGGCGCTTGTGCATGCGCCCGCACGTCTCCCCCACGAGGCGGCCCGTCTCGGTGCTGCCGGTGAACGAGATGACCGGCACCTGCGGATGCTCCACCAGCGCCTTCCCCACCACCTCACCCATGCCGTGCACGAGCTGGATGACCTCGGGCGGCAGTCCGGCCTCGAGCAGCACTTCCACCAGCACGGTGGCCGTGTGCGGCACGTCTTCGGCCGGCTTGAGGATCACCGCGTTGCCGCACAGCAGCGCCGGGAACGCCTTCCACGTCGGGATGGCCAGCGGAAAGTTGAACGGCGTGATGAGTCCGCACACGCCGATGGGGCGCCGCATGCTCATCGCCCACTTGTTGGCGAGCTCACTGGGGACCGTATGCCCGAAGAGCCGACGCCCCTCGGTCGCGGCGTAGTACGCCGTGTCGATCCCTTCCTGCACATCACCGCGCGTCTCGGCGAGGGGCTTGCCCATCTCGCGCGTCATGATGTCGGCGAGCTCCTCCTTGCGCGCCGCCAGCAGGTCGCCGACGCGACGCAGCACATCGCCACGCGCGGGCGCCGGCGTCCGCTTCCAACGGGCAAAGCCGCGCTGCGCGCTCGCGACGGCGGCCTCGACGTCGGCGACGCCCGAGGCGGGGAACTGGCCGATCAGGTCGTCCTGATTGGCGGGATTGCGATTCTCGAAGTACGCGCCGGTGGACGGCGCGACCCAGTGGCCACCGATGAAGTTGCGGAAGGTCGTCATGCCGCGAAATCTAGCCGCGGCCTTCTCACGGAGGGGTGGTGGGCGGCAGCGTCGTGCCGTCGGGCACCGCGGCACCACCGGCCGGCGGCGTGACCGCCGGCGTGCTGACCGGCGGCAGTCCCTCGCAGCTCCACTGCGCCGGGCGCTGCTCCGACGCGATGGCGTAGCCCACACGCGGGAGCACCTCACGCGCTCCCAGCGCCGCCCCCCAGGCGATCACACCGAGCGACGCGAGATGCGCCCAACCGAGTCGGTGCCGCCACGTCCCGATCGCACTCCAGATCCCGAGCGCTGCCACGCCACCGGTGGCCGCCGTGAACCCCCACAGCGGCACGCCGCAGCGCGCCGGCCACGGCCACCACATGAGCCCTGCCGCCGCTCCTACGGCCAGCAGCACCTTGACCCACGTGACCCACGGCCGTCCCGACGCCAGTGCGCCACCACTGGCCGCGGGCGCCGCGATCGCCTTGGGCGCTGCCGACGGCGCGGCGACACGACCACCGGCCTTCGCGCCGGCCGCCGGTGCCGCAGGCGCCGACGTGGCCATCAACTGCTCATCGGAAATGGAAGCGAGCTGCTTGTCGATCTTCGCCAGCTCGGCTTCCCAGTTGCGATCGGACATGACGTGGGGGATGACGGGACGATCAGGCGGGAGCGCTTTCCCGCGTCAGGGCATAACGTTCGATCTTCTTGTAGAGATTCGAGCGCGGCATGTCCAGCGCCCGCGCCGTCTCGGACACGTTCCAGTCGAACGTCCGCAACTTGGCCAGCAGGAACGCCCGTTCGGCCGCCATCTTGAATTCTTCGAAGGTCGCGCAGTCGAGCAGGCTGCCCAGCCCCGCCGGCTCGGTCGCACGACGGCCCACCAGGCGGTCGACATCCGAAACCTGGATGGTCGCGGCGCTCGCGAGAATGACGAGCCGCTCCATGGTATTCCGCAGCTCCCGCACATTCCCCGGCCAGTCCAGTTCAGCCAGGCGCCGCAACGCCTCGTCGGTCACGCCGCGCGCCGGCAGCCCGTCGCGCGCGGCAAACTGCTGCAGGAAGTGCACCACCAGCAGCGGAATGTCCTCGCGACGCTCCCGCAGCGGGGGCACGGTGATGGGCACCACGTTCAACCGATAGTACAGGTCCTCCCGAAAGCGCCCCTCGGCGATCTCCTGCTCGAGCTCCTTGTTGGTGGCCGCCAGCACGCGCACATCGACCTGCACCGGCTTGTTGCCGCCGATGCGCGTGACCACGCCATCCTGGAGCACGCGCAGCACCTTGGCCTGCGCGCCGGGCGACATGTCACCGATCTCGTCGAGGAAGAGCGTACCCCCGTCGGCCTGCTCGAACTTGCCGGCGCGGTCGGCGATGGCGCCGGTGAACGACCCCTTCATGTGGCCGAACAGCTCACTCTCGATGAGCTCCCCGGGAATGGCCGCGCAGTTCACTTCGACGAATGGCTTGCGCGCGCGCAGCGACCCACGATGGATTGCGCGGGCCACGAGCTCCTTGCCGGTGCCGTTCTCGCCGGTGATGAGCACCCGCGCCGGCGTGGCCGCCACTTTCTCGATGCGCTCGAGCAACGCGCGAATGCCGAAGCTGCGCCCGACGATCTCGTAGCGAGACTCGATCGTCTCGCGCAGCCGCGCGTTTTCCTCGCTGAGCTGCCGCGTGGCGAAGGCGTTGCGCAGCAGCACGATCACGCGATCGGTGTCGAGCGGCTTCTCGAGGATGTCGTACGCGCCCAGTTGCGTGGCTTCGACCGCGGTCTGGATGGTCGCGTGTCCGCTGATCATCACCACCGTCGCGTGCGGATCGGCCTGGCGCAGCCGCTTGAGCACCTCGAGCCCGTCGAGCCCGGCCATCTTCACGTCGAGAAACACGAGCTGCGGCCGGAAGGTGTCGTACACCGCGATCCCTTCGGTGCCATTGCTCGCGACTTTCACCTCGAACCCCTCGTACTCGAGGAGCTGACCGAGCGCCTGGCGAATGCCGGGTTCGTCGTCGATGACGAGGATGCGTCGACTCATCGCGCGGAGGGGGCTGGAGAGCGGGAAGACCGTGGCGCCGACTTGGCGGGCGCCTCGGCGCCCCCCTCGGCGTTGCGATACAGCGTGAGGCGACCGGCCACCACACGGGCGTCACCGACGCCGCGCGGGAGTGGCAGCGGGAGCGCGTCGGCGGGTGCCTGCGCGACCGCTGCCTCGAGAGCATCGGCACGCGCTGCGGCCACCACCGTGCCGCGCGGCGCGCTTCGCACGGCCGCGCGGCGGAGCGCCCCGACCACCGACACCCGCAGCCGTTCGGGCAGCGGCACCCCGCGCACGGCAAGACGACGCACCCGCCACCACGCGAGCTCCGCGGGTGCGGGGGCGCCGGGCTCGCGCGCGGCGCGCACATCGGCCGGCTCGATGGGGCCGGCCAACTGCAGCGAGTCGGTGCCGTCGAGGGCCGCGCCGAGCATGGAGGTCACCGCGTTGTCGCCGACGAGGGTCGCCAGGGCGCGGCGGCTGATGGCGCCGCGCACGAGGAGTTGGTCGTCATCGAGCGCCACGGCCACCCCTTCGAGCTGCGGCGGCAGTACGCGCGCCAGCGGGCCGAGTGCACCCACGGCGGCGTCGGCGTCGAGCGACTGCCACGCGCGTCCCCCACGCCGCGCGAGCCCCGCAAGCGCCTCGCGCGCGGCAGCGGGCATGGGCGCCGCGCCATCGAGTGGCACCCAGTGGCGCCCGTCCGTCCGGGCCGGCGGCGCGTCGGCGCGTTCGGCACCGCGAATCGCAGGCGCCTGCGCGCTGTCGGTCGCACGCGGCGCGCGGTCGTCTGCCGCGCGCGCACGCAGGCGACCGGCGAGTTGCGGCACGACCTCCTCCGGCCGCCCGCCGGCGCGCCACCAAAGGACACCACCGGCCGCGACCAGCACGGCGACAACGCCTACACGGGTGAGACAGCCCACGGCCAGAGGGGGTGAGGGGACGGGTCAACCTAGCCCACCGCCGACGGCGGCGGCAGCCACGTCGGTCAGTACCCCACGGCCGTACCCAACGATCGCGCGCGCCGCGGTGGCCTGCAGCACGCGCGACCGCCGAGTGTGCCTACCACTGCGTAAAGGCGAGGCGGTTGGGGGAGCCCGTGCCCGGGCTGGCCACCTTGTTGAGCGTCGCGGCTCCCAGCAGGGTGTTGGTCACCACCGTCGGCGTGGCCGCCCCGTTCCACATGAGGTACTGCGCCACGATGCCGGCGACGTGCGGCGACGCCATCGACGTCCCGCTTGCCGTGGCGGCGGCGGTGCTGCTGGTGTTCCAGGCCGACGTGATCGACACGCCGGGTGCGAACAGGTCGACGCAGCTACCGAAGTTCGAGAACGAGGCGCGCACGTCGGTCGAGTTCGTCGCGCCCACGGTGATGGCGTTGGCCGCGCGTGCCGGCGACGAGTTGCAGGCGTTCGTGTTGCTGTTGCCCGCCGCCACGACGACCGTGACACCCCTGGCCACGGCGTTGTTCACCGCCGCGTCGAGCGCCGTCGAGATGCCACCCCCGAGGCTCATGTTGGCGACCATGAGCCGCGACGGGTTGGCGAGCTTCTGCTGCGTGACCCAGTCGACGCCCGCGATGACGCCGGACGTGGTTCCCGAGCCGTTGCAGTCGAGCACGCGCACGCCGATGAGGCGGACGAGCTTGGCGACGCCGTAGGTGGTGCCGCCGATGGTGCCGGCGACGTGGGTGCCATGGCCGTTGCAGTCGCCGGTGGGGGCCAGGCCGCCGGCGTTGTTGAAGCCGAGCGTCGCGCGGCCGCCGAATTGCTGGTGGTCGGTGCGAATGCCGGTGTCGATGACGTACATCCAGACGTTCTTGCCGCCGGCCTCCCACTTGAACGTGCCGCTGAGGGGCAGGTTGCGCTGGTCGAGGCGATCGACGCCCCACGGGGCGCTGGTCTGTGTCGTGGCACTCGCGGTGACGATCTGGTCGGGCTCGATGCTGGCGACCGCGGGATTGTTGGCGAGTGTTGCCGCCTGGGTGGCGGACATGTTCATCGCGAAGCCGTTCACGGCCGTGGTGTAGACCGCCGTGGCCGGCGCCCCGGTGACGCTCGCCATGTTGCCGGCCACCGCGGTGGCGCTGGTGCCGGGCTTGAGGAGCACGATGTACTGCCCGGGAATGGGCTGTGCGTCGGTGCCGAGTCCGGCGGTGGCCACCAGGCGCGGCGCGCTGGTGGCGATGTCGACGTCGGGAGTCTCGACCGGCGTGACGCTGTCCGAGGGTTGGCAGGCCGCGAGCGTGACGGCGGCGAGAGGCGCGAGGGCAAAGCGACGGCGCATGCAGGACCTCGTCGGGCGAGAGACGTGGAGGGCGGGCTCCTGCATGACCATAGCGCCGCCGGCGTGGGACGGAAGGGTCCGGTTGAAGGACAAGAGGAGGAGATGTGATTCAGTTGGCAGCAACACGGTCCAGCTCGCCGTTGCCTGACGGCGTGGGTGCCGAGGCGCGGGGCGCGGTGTCCGCGTCCGACGACGGCCGATAGCGGAGCGCTTCGGCGATGTGGGCCTTGGTGACGCTCTCGCTGGCGTCGAGGTCGGCGATGGTGCGGGCGACGCGCAGCACGCGGTGGTAGCCGCGCGCGGAGAGTGTGAGGCGATCGGCGGCGCGCACGAGCAGCGTGCGCGCTTCGCCGTCGAGGCGTGCGGCGGGGGTGAGCAGGCGCGCGGGGGCGGTGGCATTCGTGCGTGCCGCGTGGCTGTAGCGCGCACGTTGGAGCGCGCGGGCGGCGAGCACCTGCTCGCGGACGGTGGCGCTGCGTGGCGCGGGGGCGTGGTGGGCGAGTGCCTGCGGCGGCACCCGTCGCACGGTGACGTGCAGGTCAATGCGATCGGCGAGTGGGCCGGACAGTCGCGTGCGGTGTCGTTCGAGGTCGGCGACGGAGCAGCGGCAGGTGCGGTCGTCGCAGCCGGCGTAGCCGCAGGGGCACGGATTGCTGGCGGCGACGAGGGCGAAGCGGGCGGGAAACCGTGCGGCGCGCGCGGCGCGCGCGACGACGACCGTGCCATCCTCGAGCGGCTGGCGCAGTGCTTCGAGCGCGTGTCGCGGGAAGAGACTCAGTTCATCGAGGAAGAGCACGCCGTGGTGTGCGAGGCTCACTTCACCGGGACGTGGCCAACTGCCGCCGCCCACGAGTCCGGCGAGCGAGACGGAGTGATGTGGTGCGCGGAACGGGCGTGCGAGGGTGGAGACATCGGTATCGGCGGGCGAGAGGAGCCCGGCGACGGAGTGAATGGCCAGCACGTCGAGCGCTTCGTCGTCATCGAGCGGTGGCAGCAGTCCCGGGAGCCGTCGTGCGAGCATGGTCTTGCCGGCGCCGGGCGGTCCGACGAGCAGGAGGTTGTGTCCACCTGCGGCGGCGATGACTGCGGCACGCACGGCTTCGTCCTGGCCGACGATATCGCCGAGGTCGGGGGTGGTGGTGTCGACGAGCATCGGGGTGGCGGGGCGTGCGCTGGGGCGCGCGGAGCCGTCGCGCAGGGCGGCGACGAGTTCCGCGAGGGTGCGCGGCGCCATGGCGCGCGCCTGCGGCACGCGCAGGGCTTCGGCGAGGTTGGCGGGTGGTACGATGAGCAGCGCATCGCGGGTCGCGGTCACGTGTCGCGCCACCGCGAGGACGCCGCGCACCGCGCGCAGTTGGCCGTCGAGCCCCAGTTCCCCGAGTGCGCAGGTGGTCTCGAGCGCGTCGGCGGGGAGTTGTCCGCTGGCCGCGAGCAGCGCGAGGGCGATGGGGAGATCGAAGCCCGTGCCGGCCTTGGGGAGTTCACCGGGGGTGAGGCTCACGGTGATCCGCCGCGGCGGCACCGTGAACCCCGAATTCACCAGCGCCGCGTGCACGCGGTCGCGGCTTTCCTTCACTGCCGTCGCGGCCAGCCCCACCAGCGTCCACTGGGGCAGCCCGTTGGCGACATGTACTTCGACGAGGACATCGACGGCGTCGATGCCGAGGACGGTGGCGGATGGCGCGGCGGCAAGCATGGGCACAGTGTGCGTGCGTGCGTCGGTGCCGCTGTCATCGTTTTCGCGCGCGCCTGCCCGAAGTGTTGCGTGCGGGCGATGTGTAGGGGCGTTGCAATCAGCGTCGCGATGTCGTCCCGCGCTACTTCGCCCCGCGTTGCAGCACCCGCCCGCTCCGCGTCCGCGCCACGCGCCCCCCGTCCACCGACACGGCGCCGTTCACCAGCACCACGTCGATGCCGTCCGGGTACTGGTGCGGCTCGGTGAAGGTCGAGCGGTCGCGCACGGTCGCGGGGTCGAACACCACCACGTCGGCGTAGGCCCCCACCCGCAGCACGCCGCGGTCGGACAGCCTCAGCCGCTGCGCCGGCATCTGCGTCATCTTGTGCACCGCCACCGCCAGCGGCAGCAGCCGCTGGGTGCGCACGTACTCGCTCAGCACCCGCGGAAACGTGCCGTAGGCGCGCGGGTGCGGGTGGCCGTCGCCCGGGCGCGACAGGCGGCCATCGCTCGCGATCATCGTCTGCGGGTGCACCATGATGCGGCGCACGTCGGCTTCGTCGAGCACGTGGTACATGGCGCTCGCGCCGCCCTTGAGCACCGCCTCGATGACCAGCGTGGCGCCGTTGGCGGGAGTGGGCGCCACTCCGCGACGCACCGCCCAGTCCTTGAGCGTCTTCCCCTCGAGGCTCGTGTCCCACGCCACCCGCGAGAACTGCACACGAGCCAGGTCGCCACCGCCGCGGTCGTTGAGGATGTTGTCGACGATGCCGCGCACGATGCTGTCCTTGAGCGTCGCATTGTCCAAGCGCTTCCGGAACTCGGCGTCGCCCCCCGCCAGCGCCCAACTGGGCACCAGCACGGAAATACCGGTGTGCGTGGCCGTGTAGGGGTACTGGTCGATCATGACGTCGGTGCCGGCCTTCCGCGCACTGTCCACCATGGCCAGCGTGACGACGCTCTTCCCCCACATCTGCTGCCCCACCGCCTTGTGGTGGGTGAGCACCACCGGAATGCGTGCGCGACGCCCGATCTCGAGCGCCTCGCCCACGCCGTCGAGCAGGCCGATGCCTTCCTTGCGCAGGTGCGACGTGTAGATGCCGCCGCTGTCGCTGGCCACCCGCGCCAGCGCCACCACCTCGTCCACGGTCGAGTACGTGCCGGGGAGATACAGCAACCCCGTGCTCAACCCGTACGCCCCCTCCCCCATCGACTCGGCCACCAGCTCCTGCATGCGCGCCAGTTCGACCGGTGTGGGCGCGCGCGCATCCAGGCGCATCACGCGGCGCCGGATCTCGTTGTGCCCCGCGAGAAACGCCACGTTGATGCCGGGGCGCAGGGCGCGCACCGAATCGAGATAGGGTGCGAGGGGGAGCGGCGCCGTGCCGTCGGGGCCGCCCAACGCGAGCGTCACCCCCTGTCGCAGCGCGCTCTCCATGGCCGGCATGGTGAGCAACGGCTCGAGGTGCGCATGCAGGTCGATGAAGCCGGGGCTGACCACCCGCCCCGCCGCATCGATGACACGTGTGGCGCCGGTGCGTGGCAGCGACGCCGCCATGGCCACGATGCGATCACCACGCACACCGACATCGACGCGCTGCGCCGGGCTGCCGGTGCCGTCGAGCACCTGGCCATTCACGATGAGCACGTCGAAGGGAGTGGGCTGCCCTGCCGCGGACTGCGCCGTCGGCCGCCGTGTGGCCGCCACGAGCAGCGCCGCCGCCGCGCCGAGCGCGAGGACGACGCCCACACCCTTCGCCGCGCCGCGGCGCATCAGCGCACCGCCACCAGCGTCACGTCGAACACCAGCGTGGCGTTCTGCGGAATCACGCGCGGGTCGGGCGACTGGTTCTGGTACGCGAGCGCCGAGCCGATGACCAGCTTGCGCTTGCCACCCACCTTCATCCCGACCAGCCCCTGATCCCAACCGGGAATCACATAGCCGGTACCCAGCGGAAACGTCAGCAGCGGGCCACTCGGCTCGTTCGAGTCGAACTTGCTGCCGTTCACCAGCATGCCGGTGTAACGCATTTCGACGGTCTTGCCGGCCGTCGCTTCCGCACCCGAGCCCACCGTCACGTCCTGGATGTACAGGTTGGCGTTCACGCGGGTCATGTTCGCGATCACCACCCCGGTGGCGCTGGCGTAGGTCTCGACGAAGGGATTGGACGGGACGTTCGGGACCACGGTCTCTCCGCTGTTGCAGCCAAGGGTGAACGCCGTCGCCGCGAGCGACGCGACCGTGGCGAGGGAGCGCCGCAGGCGGCGCGTGACGGAGCCGCGCGGGGCGGCCGATGAGGCAGGAGCAGGACGCAGCATGACGAGGGGGTGTGGGATGGAACGACGCGACGCGCGCGCTGCGGGCGAGTGCCCATGCGGCAGTGCGCAACAACGCCCACGACCCCCGAAAGCTAGCGTCCCCCACCCCGTCCGCGCCGCCGTGCGCTGCGCTCCCGGTGCCTGCGCGCGGTTGCGCACACCGAGACGCCCCCCTACGCTCACCGGATGATCGCCTTGCCCCCGGCGCCTCCACCGGTCGACGACGCACAACGGTTCATCCTGCGGCTGGCCCGGGCGCTCCATCAGCACGGCACGCCGGCCGATCGCATGGAATCGGCGCTCGGTGCCGCGGCCCGGCGCCTTGGCGTGCAAGCCGAGATCTTCTCGACCCCCACCAGCATCATGGTGGGCATGGGGTCCCTCGAGTCGCAGCGCGTGCACCTGCTGCGGGTCGAGCCGGGCGAGCCGAACCTCGGTCAGCTCTCGCGACTCGGCGCGATCACGCGCGACGTGGTGGAGAGTGCCATCACGCCGGCCGAGGGGCTCGCGCGGCTCGAAGCCATGGATCGCGAGCCACCGGCTTATCCACGTGCGCTGGTCCTGCTCGCCTTCGTGCTGGCGTCGGCGGCCGTGGCCTGCTTCCTCGGCGTGCGCCGCGGCGATGTCGTGACCGCGTCACTGCTCGGGCTGCTGTCGGGGAGCATTGCGCTCGGTGCGGCGCGCTGGGAGTCCACGCGCCACGTCACCGAACCCCTCGCGGCGTTCAGTGTCACCACGGTCGCCTTTGCGCTCGAGGCGCTGTTCGGCACCACCAGCGGCTACCTCACCGCGCTCGCCGGGCTCGTGGTGCTCTTCCCCGGGCTCACCTTCACCGTCGCCCTCACCGAGCTGAGCACGCGACACCTCGCGTCCGGCACGGCGCGGCTGAGCGGCGCCATCGTCACCTTCCTCGGCCTGGGCTTCGGCCTCGCGCTGGGCGCCAAGGCCGGCGCCTGGCTGGGCAGCGTGTTGCACCACGCGTGGCCAGACGCGGTGGGACTCATCTCGCAGACCGCGCTGCCCGCGTGGGCCGAGTGGGCCGGCCTCATCGTCGCGCCGCTCGCGTTCACCGTGCTGCTGAGCGGCCGTCGCGTCGACGCGCCGCTCATCGTTGTCGCCTGCGCCGCGGCCTACCTCACCTCGAAGTTCGCGGGCGCCGCCATGGGCGAAGAACTCGGCGCGTTCCTCGGTGCGTTCGTGGTGACGGCCGGCAGCAACCTGCATGCCCGCCTGCGTCGCCGTGTCGCGATGGTCACGCAGGTCCCCGGCCTCCTCATCATGGTGCCGGGGAGCATCGGCTTCCGCAGCGTGACATCACTGCTGGGGCAGGAGGTCGAGGCCGGCGTCACGACCGGCTTCCGCGTGGCGATCGTGGGGATCTCGCTGGCAGCCGGCATTCTCGCAGGGAACGTGGCCAGCCGGGCGGCGGAGCGGGTTCGCATTTAGGACCGCTTACAACGGGAGCGGGAAGCACGGGAGCGGGATGTCGGAAGCGCGGGACGACGGCAACAACGGGTGCTACGGTCGTCTCGGCTGCTGCGCGGCGAGGACAGTTCTCACGAACGCGCGTCGCGCGCTTCCCAGCAGCAGCAGCGTGAGCGTCATCCCCACCACGGTGGTCGTCATGAGACTCCAGCGCACGGCGGCGGGATCGCCGAACACCTGGTCCGTGAGCACCGCCACAGCCGTGGGGCCGAGCGCGCCAGCCACGAGGTTGACCACGAGCTGATAGACCGCGCTCCCCTGCCCGCGCAGCGACGCGGGCATCGCCTCGGCGATTGCCGCATTCGCGGCGCCCCACGGCAGCGCGGCAAAGATGTTCACCGGCACGAGCAACGCGGCAGCGATCGTGGCCGACGGCACGGCGGGATACAGCCCCGCGCACAGCAGCATGCCCGCCGCACCGAGCATGCCCACCCGCAGCGGCGCGTCGACGTGGCCGCGCTTGCTCCACGCGTCGGTGAGTCGGCCGCCGAGCAGCACACCCGCCGGCCCCAGCGTGAAGGTGAGGATGCCCATGAGCGTGCCGGCGCGCACCTCCGTCCACCCGTGCGTGCGCGCAAAGAAGCTTGGCAGCCACGCGCCGATGCCGTAGTTCACGCTCGCCGAGCAGGCAAAGCCGAAGGAGAGCGCGAGGATCGTGCGGGGATGCTGCCGGATCCATGTGAGCAGGTCGCCGAACCCCGAGCCCGTCGCCGGCACGACGCTCGCCGCACCGCGTTGCCGCGGCTCGCTGATGGCAAGCGAGAGGAGCGCGATGAGCAGCCCGGGCAGGCCGACGATGAAAAACACCATCTGCCAGGGGAACACATCGCCCACGACCGGCAGCGTGATGCGGCCCGGCTCGCGATACTGCCCGACCACGTACGCACTGAGCGCATAGGCGACGCCGGACCCGGCAAACGTGCCCATCATGTACGTGCTCATCGCGGTGCCGAGCAGGCGACGCGGAAAGCGGTCGGCGATGATGGACACGGCAGCTGGGCCGAGCGTCGCTTCGCCCACACCCACACCCACGCGCGCCGCGAACAACTGTCCGAAGCTGCGCGCCACACCCGTGAGCGTCGTCATGAGGCTCCACACCGCCACGCCGAGCGCGACGATGCGCGGGCGATGCCCCCGATCGACCCAGCGGCCAATGGGGAGGCCCAGTAGCGAATAGAAGATCACGAAGCCGAGCCCCATCAGGAGGCTCACCTGCGTGTCGGTGACGTGCAAGTCGCGCTTGATGGGTTCGACGAGCAGCGAGAGGATCTGGCGATCGACGAACCCGGAAATGTTGGCGAGGGTGAGGATCGCGACGGCAAACCACGCCTGCGTGAGCGCGGGGCCGGTCGCAGCGCGCGCCGCGTCGGGAGCGTTCGGGTCGGACGAACCGGATGTGGACATTGTGGGCGCGAGTGGGAACGGGCGCGGGCGGAGACAGGCACGGCCGGTGGCGGCGTGGCGGTCGTCGCGGACGCCGAAAGCTGATACCGTGCGCAGCCCCGCGCAGCGCCCCATAGATTTCGTGGCATGACGGACTCGCCGCGCCCCGTGCGCGCCCCGCACGCTGCCGCGCACCCGGACGCCGTCCTCGTGGCGGTGGATGTGCCGTCCACCCCGCTCGACGCCTGGCCCGAGGTGCGCGAGCAACTGGCCGAGAGCAAGGCGTTGCACGCCGACGAGTTGGCGCTCGCCGACACGCTCCCCCCGCCGCGTCGTCCGCTCTTTGTCGCGGGGCGACTCGCGATGCGCACCGCCCTGCGGACGACCTTGCCGGAAGCACGCGATGCCGACGCCCTGCCGCCCGTCCTGCGGACGGCGCGCGGTGCCCCGCTGCTCCCGGATGCCGTGACCGGCTCCATCACCCACAAGGGGTCGCGGGCGCTGGCGGCGCTGCAACGCCTGTCGCCCACGGTCACCCACCTGGGTGTCGACCTCGAGCGGCGACCGCGCGATGCCAACGCGACCGATATCGCCGCGCGCATCCTCACCGACCGCGAGCGCGACGCCCTCGCCGACTACGCCCGCGCGATCGGCCAGGCGCACCCGCCCCACGATGTCGCACGCCTCGTGCGTGAACGCACCCTCGTGCACTTCGCGCTCAAGGAAGCCGTCTACAAGGCCATCGACCCGGTCGTGCAGCGCTACGTGCGCTTCACCGAGGTCGCCCTCAGCGTGCAGGACGAAGGCGCCGTCTTGGTGACGCTCGCCGTGCCGGAGCTGCTCGACACAACGTGGCACGTCGACGCCTGGTGGCACCTCGACGACGAGTGGATCGTCGCCACCGCCGTCAGTCGCCGCTGACGCGCGGCGCGCTCACACGGCGGTCCACGCGCTCCGCCACGTGGCGCGCGATGCCGCCCCCCAGGTGCCGACGGACGTCGCGCACGATGAAGCCCTCGGCCTCCAGGAGCGCCGAGAACGCCTGCCACGACAGGAACCGCGCGATGCTGCGGGCGATGTAGCCATACACCACGGGGTCGCGGTGCCAGAGCCACCCCACCGCGTCACCGGCCGTGCGCAGATAGCCGAGAAACAGCACACGCCACCACGTGCTCTCCGGACGGTAGAAGTCGAGCGTGAGCAGCAGGCCGCCCGGCTGCAGCACACGCGCGATCTCGCGCACCGCGACGCGTACATCGGGCACGTTGCGCAGCGCGTAGCCCGCCGTCACCAGCGACACTGAATCCGTCGCGAGCGGCAGCGTCATGAGATCGGCCGTCGCACACACGACGCGCGAGTCAGTCGCCGACCTCGCGCGCGCCTGCGCACGACGTGTCATCGCGAGCGCCGCATCGGTGGACACCACCTGTGCCGCGGGCCACCGCGATGCGGCCGCAAACGCCAGGTCGCCGGTGCCGCTCGCCACATCAAGCACGGTCACGTCGCCGGCACGCGTACCGCGCGCATGCCACTGCGCCAACGCATCCAACCCCTCGCGCTTCCACCCGGCGTCCATTCCGAACGAGAACCAGCGCGTGAAGCGGTCGTAACGCGGCGCGATGACGTCGAACATCGGCGTCACGAACGCCTGCTTGCGCGTCGCATCGTCGAGCATGGCGTCGACATCGAGCGCGCTGAGGCGGGACGGCGGGCGTTGGTCCCGCGAGGGTGTGGTCGGCATGGATGGGCTATATTGCAGGCATGTCGTCCGCCGCGCCCACCGAAGAGTCCTCGCCCGTGTCGTCAGCGGCCCCGGCCGCGCGTCCCGGCATGCGCTTCGGCTCGCTGGTGCTCGCGCTGGTGGGGCTGGCCGCACTGGTGGGCGCGGCGCGTCTTGCCGCTGAGGGCTTCTCGCGGGGCGCCCCAGGCGGCGATGGCGACGTCAATCCGCTCGCCTCGGCCGGGGTCGTCGCGGGCAGCGACACGGCGCCGCAGAGTGCGCCATCGCTCGCCAAGGCGCTCGGCACCGGCCGCGCCAAGGACACGCGCGGCCGCGTCGTCCCCATCGTACCCGCCGGGCAGCCCACGATCCTCATGATCAGCTCGCGCACCTGCTCCTGGTGCAAGCGCGCGTTGCGCGACCTCGGCGAGATCACGAAGGGGCGGCCGCTCCCACGACTCACCCTGCTCACGCTCGAGGGCGCGTCCGACGGTGCGCCCATGCTCGACGTCGCCAAGCTCACGGGTGCGCGTCTCGTGGGCCCGGCTTCCGGCAGCGACGAAGTGCTGCTCACCTTCCGCTATCCCGGTACGCCCACCTTCGTTGCGATCGATCGCAACGGTCGGGTGGTGCGCACGCTGCCCGGTTATCCCGTGCGCACCGAACTGGAGCGCTGGTGGGCCGTCATGGTGGGCGACGCCGAGACGCCGTAGACGTCACGCATGCGCGAGTCGCCGCACGCGCCGTCGCTCGAGCGTCACCAGCACCGCGCACACCGTGATGCTCACCGCGCTGATCGCGCACCACGGGCAGAAGCTCTTCAGCACGATGAACTCGCCGTACTTGAGACGCACCGTGAACAGCACGGCGGTCCAGATCATCACCTGCAGCACCGTCACCGGCCACGCCGCGTGCTCGAGGGTCGCGCTGGAAAACGCCACCGCACAGACGAACAGCGCGGTGTAGCCGACCGCGCCGATGAGCGCGACATCGATCCCGAGGAACCAGCCGAAGCGGCTCCCCTGCACGAACGCGCAACCGCCGCTCCCCGAGCAGGCCAGCGACCCGGTGAGCCCGAGCTTCCACATGTGCAGATACAGGGCGACCATCGCGTTCACGAGCGCGATGATGGCGATCGTCTTGCGCAGCGACACGGCAGGGGTGGTGACGGAGCGTGGGGACAGCTCGGGATGTCGGCGACAGCCGGCCCGGCCCACTCTACCGCGTAAGATCACCCGGCCGTACCTTCGCGCGCCATGACGCCCCCCTCCGTTCCTCCCGCGTCGCCGGCTGACGCCCCGCCGTCCGCAGGCTCGCAGGCGCGCGCACTCGAGGCCACCCGCCGCGTCGCGTCCCAGCGCCGCGTGGTGGCCACGCTGCTCACGGCGGCCATGATCGTCGTCTACTTCGGCTTCATCGCCCTGGTGGCCTTTCGCCCCGCCTTCCTGGCGTCACCGCTCGGCGACGGCCTGACCATCGGCATCGTGCTGGGCGCGCTCGTCATCGTGAGTGCGTGGCTGCTCACGCTGACCTATGTGTCGTGGGCGCACCGGCGCTACGACCCGGCGCTCGCCGCGTTGCGTGCGCACCCCGACGAGGCATCCGCCGGGCGTTCGGCATGAGATACGGCCAACCGGACGCGGTCGCGATCGGCTTCTTCGGCGTCTTCATCGCCATCACCCTGGGCATCACCTGGTGGGCCGCGCGACGCACGCGCACCGCCGAGCACTTCTACGCGGCCGGTCGCAGCGTGACCGCCGTGCAGAACGGCTTCGCGCTCGCGGGCGACTACATGAGCGCCGCGTCCTTCCTCGGCATCGCGGGCCTCGTGTCCACGAGCGGGTTCGATGGGCTCATCTACTCGACGGGCTGGCTCGTGGGATGGCCAGTCGTGCTCTTCCTCATCGCAGAGCCGCTGCGCAATCTCGGGCGCTACACGTTTGCCGATGTGGTCGCGGCCCGCCTGAATCCCGTGCCGGTGCGCATCGCGGCGGCGTGCGGCACGCTGGCCACCATCGCCTTCTATCTCATCGCGCAGATGGTGGGCGCGGGATCGCTCATCCGTCTGCTGTTCGGCATCCCCTACGAGACGGCGGTGCTCATCGTCGGCGCCGCGATGATGGCCTACGTGCTGTTCGGCGGCATGCTGGCGACGACGTGGGTGCAGATCGTGAAGGCCGTGCTGCTGCTCGGGGGCGCGGCGCTGCTCGCGCTGCTCGTGCTGTCGCAGTTCGGGTTCGATCCGCGGGCCCTCTTCGCAGCGGCGGCCCGTGCACACGGTGCCGGGGTGCTCGCGCCCGGCAAGCTCGTGTCCAATCCATGGGACGCCATCTCGCTGGGACTCGCGCTCATGTTCGGCACGGCAGGACTGCCGCACATCCTCATGCGCTTCTACACCGTCCCCGATGCGCATGCCGCGCGCCGCTCGGTGTTCTATGCCACAGGGCTCATCGGCACCTTCTACCTCATGACGTTCGTGCTGGGCTTCGGCGCCATGGTGCTCGTGGGCCCCGACGCGATCCGCGCCGTGGATGCCGGCGGCAACATGGCCGCGCCCATGCTCGCCGAGTTGCTGGGCGGCCGTGCGTTCCTCGGGTTCATTGCCGCGGTGGCCTTCGCGACCATCCTCGCGGTGGTCGCGGGGCTCGCACTGAGTGGGGCCGCCGCCATTTCGCACGATCTTTGGTCGAGCGTGGTACGCCGCGGAGCGCCCAAGCCCGGCGAGGAGCTCCGCGTGGCGCGCATCGCGACCGTGGCCCTCGCGCTCCTCGCCATCGCGCTCGGCGTGGCCTTCAAGGGGCAGAACGTCGCCTTCATGGTGGGGCTCGCGTTCGCGATTGCGGCGAGCGCCAACTTCCCCGCGCTCGTCTTGAGTGTCTTCTGGCGCCGCACGAGCACGGCGGGCGCCGCGACCAGCATGCTCGTCGGCACGGTCGCGACCGTGGGGCTCATCGCCCTCTCACCGGCGGTGCAGGTCGACCTGCTCAAGCACGCCACGGCACCCTTCCCGCTCAAGAACCCGGCGCTGGTCACGATTCCGCTCTCGTTCCTGGTGGGCATCGCGGTGTCGCTGCTCTTTCCAGACCGCGATGGCGCAGCACGATTCGCGGCGCTGGAACGACGCGTGCTGCTGGGGCAGGAAGGCGGCGAAGCGGCCTGACGTGGCTGGGCGGCGGCAGGCTTCGCCGCCCGGCCGACGGGCGGCCGGCAGACCTTGCTCGCGGCGTCGCTGGTTCCGGCGTGCGACGGCAGGCCCGTGCCTTTCCCCCCGAGCTGCACGGTAAGCTGATTCCTTTCAATGCCTTACAGCGTTTCCCCACAGCCGTGTGCGCTGCGGTCCGAATGGGTGAGTCCGATGGCACGGCTGTTGCGTTTCGTCCCCACGCAACCGCCGCCCGTCCGGGACAAGACGTGGTCCTCCGATGCCGGAGTTGACCAGGTCTTGTCGCGATTCGCCCCCGTCACATGCTCCGTCGTCTGTCCGTCCGATTCCTCGCCTGGTGTCTGCTGGCCGCGCTCCCCGCTGGAGCGGCGGCGGCATCGGCCACGCGCCTCCCCTCCGATCGTCTCGGCGCCCTCGCACCGTGGCTCTCGGCCCTCGCGCTGGCGGTGGCCCTCATTGGATGGCGACTGTTGCACCGGGAGGTACAGGGTCGACTGCACGACGACTCCGTCGTGCGCGACCAGATGCGGCGCCTGCACGAGGCCATGCACGCGAGCGTCGATGGACTGTTCCTGCTGCGCGCCGTGCGCACCACGCAGGGCGTGCTCGAAGACTTCGAGATCACGGATGTGAATCGCAGCGGCGCCGCCCTGCTCTATCGGGCGCCGGAGGCGCTGGTCGGGTGCCGCCTGCGCCGCGACATCGGTGGCCCCATCGGCGATGCGCTCTACGCCCGCTACGCGTGGGCCCTCACCACCGGCACGCCGGTCGTGGAGGAGCAGCGCGTCAGCCGACGTCTGCTCGCGGCCGGCTGGGTGTTGCATCAGGCCATGCCCACCAGCGATGGCCTCGCCGTCACGGCGCGCGACATCTCCGACCGCAAGCGCGTCGAGCTCGCCCTGCGGCGGGCGAGCCTCACGGACGATCTCACGGGGCTCTACAATCGCCGGGGCTTCATGGCACTGGCCGAGCAGCAGTTGCGCGTCGCGCGACGGTCCGGCAAGGACACCGTCGTGATGTACGCCGACATGGACGGCTTCAAGCAGCTCAACGATGACTATGGCCACGCGACGGGCGATCGTGCGCTCATCATGGTTGCCCGTCTCCTGCGTGAGACGGTGCGCGACTGCGATGTCGTGGCGCGATTGGGCGGCGACGAATTCACGATCCTCGCCTGCGAGGCCGATGGCAGCGGCGCGCGCGTCATTCAGCGCCGCATCGAGGAACGACTCGCCGTCATGAACGCCAGCGGTGAACTGCCGGCACCGCTCGCGCTGACCATCGGCTACACGCGTGTCCGTCCCACCGACACGGCCGCCGTGGCCGAGCTGCTCGCGCGCGCCGACCAGTTGCTGTATGCGCGCAAGCGTCGGCGGCAGGTGGCGGGTGCCGTGCGGGCGCAGGCACCACGCGCAGCCGTCGCACGCACCGGACGCCGCACGCCGGCGGTGCCGCCCATGGTGGTGCCCGCCGATGTGGCGGCGGTCGCCCGCGCGACGGTACGGCACCTGCCCACCTCCGTGGGCACGACCGCGACACGTCCCGCACCGGCCGTTCCCGCGCCTGGCGTGCCGTCGTAACCGCGCCGCGGGGCTACCCCCGCGGCGCGGCGGCGCCTACCACTCCGGCGCCGACGCCGGCTCCTCGTCCTGCACCGCCGTGAGCAGGCGACGCCAC
This sequence comes from Gemmatimonadota bacterium, assembly GCA_020161135.1. Lineage (GTDB taxonomy): Bacteria > Gemmatimonadota > Gemmatimonadetes > Gemmatimonadales > Gemmatimonadaceae > Gemmatimonas. The sequence continues at coordinate 127,839 of JAIUOB010000004.1, forward strand.
CAGGGTCGCTCGTCTTCGGCGCGACGCACGGCGCGCACCACCTCGCGCCACGCGGCGCGCATCTCCTGCGCATCGTCGAAGCGTTCGTCGACGCGCTGCGCGAGACCGCGGGCCAGCCACGCGCTCAGCTCGGGCGCGAAGCCGAGGTCCGGCAGGCGCCCCGGCAGCGTGTCCGAGAGCTGCTGCGCGAGGATCGCTTCGGCGCTGCCGTCACCGAACGGCGGGCGCCCGGTGAGCACGAAGAACACGATGCTCGCCAGCGCGTAGCAGTCGGTGGCGGGGCCCTGCGCCTCGCCCAGCAGTTGCTCGGGCGCCGCGAACGACGGCGTGCCGCTGGTGCCCGCGCGTTCGTCGCCCAGGGCGTACGCGATGCCGAAGTCACCGATGCGCCACCGGCGGTAGCGATCGATGAGGATGTTCTCGGGCTTGAGGTCGCGGTGGATGATGCCACTCGTGTGCGCGGCGTGCAGCGCTTCGAGCACCTCGTCCACCTGCGGCGCGATCTCCTCGAACGGACGCGGCCCCGCGCGCTGCACGAGCTGCGCGACGCTGCCGCCCTCCGCGAGCTCCATCGTGTACCACACCACGCCGCCGCGACTGTCGCTGTCGTAGATCGGCACGATCGCCGCGTGCGCGAGCTGCGCGGCGAGGCGAGCCTCACGACGGAACCGCGAGACGGCCAGGTCGTCGCGCGCGATGTGCGGATGCAGCACCTTGATGGCCACTTCGCGTGACAACGACAGGTCGCGCGCACGCCACACGCTGCCGAACATGCCGCTGCCGAGCGGCGCGAGGATCTCGTAGTCGTCCGACGTGGCCCAGCGGAGACGCCCTTCCGACGTGTCGAGCGCGCGCGGCAACTCGTCGCCTTCGGGGGCGATGAGCGTGGGCCGGATCGACACATTGCGGTCGAGTTCGCGCAGCATGGCCGCGATGCTGGGCCAGCGCGCCTCGGGGTCGGGATCGAGCGCGCGCGCGATGACGGTCGTGAGCACCTGGGGACACTCCGCCCGCAACAGCCCGAGCGGCGGCACGTCGTGCACCGGCGCCGACTCTCCACTCAGCATGCGGAAGAGCATGGCCGCGAGCTGCCACTGGTCGGACGCGGCCGTTGGCCGCCACTCGCCCGGTGCCCACTCGGGGGCCCACGGCGTGAAATCCGGGTCGGGGATGAGCCCCGCCGGGCGCTTGTCCCGCGGCAACGCCCACTCCCACCCCAGCAGCCAGAGGCGACCGCCCGGCGTGAGCCAGACGGTGCTGGGCGAAATGGCCCCGTGCGCCGACGCCGTGTCGTGCAGGTACGCGAGCGTGCTGCCCGCTTCGCGGAGCACCTGGAAGGCCAGTGGAATGCCCTCGGGGCCCAGGCGCGTCACACGCGACCACACCGTTTCGCCGCTGATCCAGCGTCGCAGGTACCCCGGTCCGCGCCGACTCTCCTGATACGACGCCCAGTAGTGGTACGTCGTGGGCACCGAGGGATGGTTGCGGTGCGCGAGTGCCCGCGCCTCGTTGTGCAGCCAGTCGAAGTGCGCCGGGTCGGGCGCACTCACCAGCGACAGCGAGCGTCCGAGCGCGTCGATGACTTCCTGATAGTGCCGGTGCTCGCGCCGCATGGCCTCGTCACCCCACGACCAGCCGGGCGGCAACGTCCACGCCTCGAGGTGCGGAGGCGGCGACGGAGTCGCGATGTGATCGCTCAGGTGGACGGGCGCAGACATGCCGAAGTCTAACGTCCCGGCGACGCGGACGGTGCCGACCTGAGGCGGAGGCGCACGCGCGTCCCCTGCGGGTCGCTCGCAACCACTTCGAGCGTGCCACCCCACCCTTCCACGAGTCGGCGGCTGATGGCCAGACCGAGCCCGCTGCCGCTCGTGCGCGTCGAGAAGTGCGGCTCGAAGATGCGGGGAAGCACCTCGGGCGCGATGCCACCGCCATCGTCCTGCACGTCGATGTGGACCATCCCGTCGTCGCGCGCGGCGGTCACCTCGACGCGCACGGTCCGCGCGCCGGCCAGACGGGCGTTCTCGAGGAGGTTGAGGAGCACCTCCTTCAGCTCGTCGCGCTGCGCGAACGCGTCCACCGTGGTCGGCGCTTCGGGGAGTACGGTGCGCCACTGGATGGCGCCGCCGCTCTCGCCGGGCGCCACGGCCGCCTGCGAGCGGTCGTCATCGTGGTGATGATCGCCCCCGAGCTGCTCGAGTTGCACCACATCCTGTACGGCCTGCCCCACGTCGACCGGTACGGCCGGTGCGCGCTCGGACGGTGCGGTGCCATATCGGGAGAAGGCGCGGGCGATCTCGTCGAGGTGATCGATCTCCTCCAGCACCCGTCCGACGTTCGTGTCGAGGATCGTGCCGAAATCGCTGCGCCCGTCACGCCACGCACGCCGCAGGTGCTGCACCCCCAGCCGGATGGGCGTGAGCGGGTTCTTGATCTCGTGCGCCACCTGTCGCGCCATCTCACCCCAGGCGAGCACGCGCTGCGCCGACGCGAGATCGGTCACGTCGTCGAGCGTGAGCACCGCGCCGGCCGGCAGGCGCGTGAGGCGACCGCGCAGTTCGCGCGCGCCGAGCCGAAGCGCGAATGACTCCTCGTCGGCCGGATCGGCGTTCGCGCGTGCGAGAAAGCCCTGCGTCCGCTCGCCGAGCGCGCGCAGGCGCGGCGGCCACTGCGCGAGCGGCGGTGTCGGCAGGGCGAGATCGAGCAGCGTGAGTGCCTGGGGGTTGGCGAGGCTCACCTCGCCGGTCGGCAGGATGCCGAGCACGCCGCTCGCCACATGCTGCAGCACGGCGGCCGTGCGCCGTTGTGCCGCCTCGAGCGCCGCGCGACTCGTCGCGAGATCCTGCGCCATGCGTCCGAACGCCCGATACACGGGGCCGAACTCCGTGGCGGGCGCGGCACCCGGCAGGCGCGATTCACTGCCCGCCGCCAGTGTGAGCGCCGCTTCGCGCAACTCTCCCACGGGCCGCGCCAGCGAACGCGCCGCCACACCACTCAACCACACCGCGGCCAGGGCGCCCAGCATCGTGGCGACGAGCACCAGCACACCGAGATCCTCGCGGCGCCCATCGAGCGCGAACTCGTCGCCGCGCGCCGGCGTGGCAAGCACCGCGTCGCCCTCCGGGCCCCGTCCGAGGCGCCGGAAGCCCACGAGCGGACGCAACCGCCCCGTGGTGATGCGCCGGGACACGAACTGTTCGTCCGGCTCGAGTTCGTCGTCCGCGAACGCCGCGGGAAGCAGGCGCCCCAGTGGGGCGAGGGCGTCGAGCACCGAGTCGCTCGCCGTCTCGAGCACGCCGTCGCGATAGAGGAAGAGCGGCGCACCGGTGCTCGAGGCCGCGCGACCGATCGCGCGCGTTCCCTGCTCCGCCGCCGCCACACGCAACGTCTCGCGGATGAGCAGCTCGCGACTGGCGCGATCGTCGTCCTGCAGGCGATACCACGCCCACAGCGCAAAGGTGGCCGCCGGCGCGATGAAGAAGGCCAACAGCGCCGCGCTGAGTCGCGCGCGGTAGGAGCGCGACCAGCGTGCGCGCCGGACGCGCACGAGTCGGCCGAAGGCGCCATCGGCGAGCGCCGTCGCGGCCCAGAGCCCGAGCACCACGAACGCGTCCAGCAGCACGAGCAGGGCGCCACGGGGGGCCAGCGCGTCGAGGCCGCGCAACTCGACCTCGGCGTGCACGCGACGGAGGTCGACGCTTCCCGGCACGTCGGCGGCCCCCACGACGCCGTCCGCGTGCAATGCATCGGCGCGCCGTCGCCACGTGAGCGGCTTGGGGACCGTGTCACCGGGCTGTGGCGCACGCAGTTCCATGCGATACGGCGCTGCACGCGCCGGTGTCCCGGTCACGCCCGTGAACGTCGCGAATGGGTCGACCGGCAGCAGACGGGTACGCGGCGGAACGGCAATGGTGATGACCGTCCCGCTGGTGTCCGGCACGGCCGCCAGCAGCAGCGTGATCGGGCCGTCGGTGACGGTGCGGAGCTCGAGCGTGCCACTCGAGCGCGCGAGCAGTGCGAGCGTCGACTGCCCACCCGCCGTGTCCGTGACCGGCGCGAGGGCGAGCACCGCGCGCGCGCTGTCCAATTGGTCCGGCGACCACACCGCCAGCCGCGCCGGATAGCCAGCCCGCGCCAGCTCACTCTCGCCATAGCGACGCAGCAGCGTCGTCGTTCCCTGCTCGGGGCGGTGCACCTCGCGCACCGTCTGGGCAAACCGTTCGAGCAGGCGCAGCGCGTTCTCGTCGAGTGTCGAGAGACGCGCGAGGTCATGCTCCGCCAGTGCCACGCGGGCACGCATCGTCGCGCCCCACGTGAGGGTGACCGCGCCGCATCCGGCCACCACCGCAGCGGCCAGCACCTGCGCGAGCCCGCGCCGCGTGAGCGCCAACGCGAGCATCGCGAGGATCCACGGAATCGGATACCACCCCGGCCACGCGCCCGGTGCGCTCCACAGCACCGGCGCCGCGAGGGCGGTCGCGCTCGCGAGCAGTGGCGCCACCACCGCGGGCATCGCGCGCCGTGCGCCGAAGGCCGCCTGCCCAGCCGCCGCGCCGGCCAGCAGCATCGTGGCGCCGACGAGCGTGAGCGCCAACTGCCATGCCACCCACAGCCACACACCGGCACCGCTCACCGGCAACGCGATTCCCCGCGCGAGGTCGCGCAGCAGGAACGGCCCCGCCACCGCGATCACCAGCAGCGCACCGACGGCCAGCACGTGCCCCCGGCGACGACGACTGCTGCGCAGCGCGAACAACAGCACCGCAAGCGCCAGCGCGGCCGTGATGAGCAGCGCCGCCGCGGTCGACGTGAGCGGACCACCCATCGGCGCGAAGTACGTCGACGGATCGAACACCGCCGACACATTGGAGAGGCCGGAGAGGGGCGTGAGCCCGACAACCCCGAGCACGAGCAACGCGGCCAGCAGCCGTCGTCGCGTATTGGCCGGACGCCGCCAGGCCACCGCGAGCATGCCGGCACAGGCCACGGCGAGCGCGATGCTGTTGCGGGTGCGCAGGCGCTGCGTGACATCGAGTTCGGTCTCGCCGGCGCTGTAGGTCGCGGCGCGCACGCGCGCGAGACGACGACTGCCGTCCGGCACCACGACGACGGTGGTGCCCGGCGAGACGCTCGCACTGTCCGGACTCTCGATGATGGTGTGCGCCGCGTCGACGCCCGGCACCGTCGCCAGCAGTGGCCGCGCGAACCGGTCGGCTGGCGGCGCCGACGACAGCAGCGCAATGGCGACCACCTCGACGCTCGCCTGCGGACTCTGGGCGCGCGCGGCGAGCGAGATGTGAAAGGGACTCTCGATCAGCCGGACGCCGATGGCGCCTCCACTCGCGCCGCCCGCCGGGACCGGCGTGTGCGTCTGGCCGGCTTGCGCCACCAGCCGCCCGCGGTGGTACACGAGCACCGCCGACTCCACGTCGGGCGCGAGCGGTGGCGTGACCGCGGGTGCCTGCCCCGCCTCGACCTGCTGCACGAACGCCGGATCGCCGGCGTAGGCCCCTGCCGAGCGCCGCAGCACGTCCGCCACCTCGGTGACGCGCGCGGCCACCCGCCCCGCGCGCGCCTCGCGCTCCTGCGCCGACCACCCGCTCCAGTCGTGCCAGACGCTGGTCAGCGTGGCCGTCTCGACGACCGCGATCGCCGTGGCGAGGACGAGCGCGGCACTGGTGGCGAAGGCCGCCCACCGTGGACGGCGCACGGTGGGGAGCAGCACCGCCGAGAGCACCGCGGGCGCCGCCGCGACCGCAAGACGCTTCCAGGACGGTCCATGCTGCCACACGGCAAAGGCGGCGCCGGCGGCGGCCACGCACACCAGCCAGGCGAGCGGCCATCGGTCCGCGGCCGTCCCGGATGTGGGCGGCGGGACCACGGGGACACGCGGGGACGTCGCGGCAGGCTCGGCGGGCGGCATGGCCCACGATACCCCGCGTCACCCCAAACGGCGACGCCCCCGCAGACCCCTCGGCCGAACTCATTATGTTGCAGCAATGTCTGCGACCGCCCTGGCGTCGACGCCGCGCCGCGGCGCACTGCGTTGGCCACCCCGCGCCCACTGCGGCGTGCTGGCCGCCGGGGTCGCCGTCGTCACCGTGCTCTCCCCCCTCGTGCCCCGCGCCGTCCGCGCCCAGTCCACCGCGCCCGCCACCCCCGCGCGTCTCGACGAAGGGAGCTTCACCGTCGTGCGCAACGGCCAACGCGTCGGCCGCGAGCAGTTCTCGGTGCAGCGCACCATCTCCGCCGACGGCGCCACGTTGGCGCTGCGCGCAGAAGCGGCCGAGGGCGATCGGCGGAGTGCCGTGCGTCTCGAGGCCGATTCAGCCGGCACCCCCGTGCGCTATACCATCGAGGTGCGGCGCGGCGCCGAAACGACGCTCCGGCTGGGCGGTCAGCGAGTGCGCGGACGCTTCGCGACGCTGGCCCGCAGCTCCACCGGCGAGGCCGCCCGGGAGTACCTGCTGCGCCCCCTCGCCGTTGTCGTGGAAGACGAGGGACTCGTGCAGTACGCGCTGCTGGTGCACGGTCGCACACTCGCGGTGGGAGACAGCCTCACCCTGCCGTCGCTCATGCCGGCCGCGAACCGTCAGGACACCGTGCGCCTGGTGCTGGAGGCCGTGGATGAGCAGGTGCTCGTGGCCGCGACGCGACTCCCGGCGCAGCGCTGGCGGCTCATGGCGGGTGCGGAAGTCCGGCTGCTCTGGAGCGACGCCGACGGCCATCTCCTGCGGGTCCGCATTCCGTCCCGCGGCTTCGAGGCGCTTCGCGACGACGTCCCCCGCTGATTGGCCGGGACGATGCGTTCCCTGAAACCCTGTTCAGACGGGCGCCGTACGCCCCCCAGTCCAAACTCACCTCCCTCGCACGATTCCATGCACACCTCCAGGACCATGCAGGCTTCGGCGCGAGCCGTCGTCATGACCGCGCTCGCGGTCACCGCGGCGGCCACGTCGGCAGCACCGATGGCGCTCCCCGCTCAAGGCGCCCCGGCGGCGGCCGCGGGGAACGTCCTCACGCTCGCCGACGCGATCACCCTCGCGCTCCGCAACAGCCCGACGCTCCAGAGCAGCCGGAACGCCCGCGCCACGGCCGCCGCCAATCTGCGCGCCGCCAACGGGCAGTTCCTGCCGTCGCTCAGCACGTCGTTCGGTGGCGGCTATCGCGAAGGTCGACAGACGTTCTTCCAGGGCCAGGGATTCGGCTCCACGAACGATCAGCTCTCCACCGACGCGAGCGCGAACGTCAGCCTGAGCATCACGCCCGGCGCCATCAATGACCGTCGGGCAGTGATCGCGAACCGTGACGCGGTCGAATCGGACATCTCGGCAGCCGAACAGTCGGTCCGCAACAGCGTCATCACGCAGTACCTGACCGCGCTGCAGGCACGTGCACGTGCCGTCCTCCAGGATTCGCTGCTCGCGACGACCGCCGCACAGTTGCAGCTCGCGCAAGCTCGCAATCAGGTCGGCTCCGGCTCGCAGCTCGACGTGCAGCGCGCCGAGGTCGCCGATGGACAGCAGCGCGTCGCGTCGCTCAACGCACGGAACCAGGCAGCCATCGAGATCGTGCGGCTGTTCCAGGCCATGGGCATGGTGCCGGTGCTCGGCACCGAGCTCGATCCCAACCTGCCGGCGGCGCCCTCCGTCGACTTGCAGCAGGTCATCGAGATGGCGCGGAAGTCGAATCCCCAGCTCGCCGCGCTCGCCACCCGCGAGCAGTCCGCGCAGCGCTCGCTCGCGTCGGCGCGCAGCGCCTACTTCCCGTCGCTGTCGCTCAGTGCCGGCGTGTCGGCCTTCACGAACCGTTTCACCAACACCAACGCACTCATCGCCCAGAGCCAGGCGAGTGTGGTGTCGCAGAAGGCCAGTTGCATTCGTTCCGAGGAAGTGCGCGCCGCGGTGGGGCTCTCGAACAACCTCTCCTCCTGCAATGCGATCGCGTTCACGCCCGCGCAGGAACAGGCCATTCGCGACTCGCAGGGCAAGTATCCGTTCGACTTCACGCGCAACCCGTACAGCCTGTCGGCCTCGCTGTCGCTGCCGGTGTTCAACGGGTTCCGCCGGGAACAGCAGATCGAGGCCGCCCAGGTGCAGCGCCGCAACGCCCAGAACGACGTACGTGGCCAGGAGCTTCGTGTCATCGCCGATGTGACGGCGGCGCACCTGCAGCTCGCCACGGCGCAGCAGACCGTGACCCTGCAGGAGCAGAACGTGCGCACGGCGCGCACGGCCCTGTCGCTCGCGCAGGAGCGCTATCGTGTCGGTGCGATCAGCATCGTCGACCTGGTCCAGGCGCGAGGCGACTATGAGCGCGCCGAGACCGACCGCATCACCGCCACGTACGACGTCCAGCGCGCCTTCGCCGCGCTCGAGAACGCCGTCGGGCGCCCCCTCCGCTAACCAGATCCCGTCATGAAAACGCCCGTCAAGGTAGGCATCGGTGTCGTCCTCGTCGCCGTCGTCGGCGCGCTCGGCTACGCCGCCTCCCAGAAGAACAAGACCAAGCCCGTCGAAGTGCGGGTGGAAGGGGTGGAGGCGCGTGACCTCGTCGCGTCGGTGACCGCCAGCGGCCAGATCCAGCCCCGCACCAAGGTCGACGTCTCGGCCGACGTGACCGGCAAGATCGTGCGCCTCTCGGTCAAGGAGGGCGACATCGTCAAGCGCGGACAGTTCCTGCTGCAGATCGACCCTGAGCAGCCCACGGCGGCCCTGCAGCGCGCCGAAGCCGCGTTGGCGTCGACGCGTGCCCAGGCCGCACAGGCCCGCGCCAACCTCATCCAGGCCGAGCGCAACTTCCAGCGGTCGCAGCAGATCAAGCAGGCGACGCCGGCGCTGGTGAGTGAGGAGTCCGTCGAACAGCTCCGCACCCAGATGGAGGTCAACAAGGCCCTCGTCGAGGCGGCCACCTTCTCCGTCGAGCAGGCGCAGGCGTCTGTGCGCGACGCGAAGCAGGCCCTCAGCCGCACCACGATCACCGCCCCGATGAGCGGCAAGGTCACCCGCCTCAACGTCGAGGAGGGCGAAACGGCCATCATGGGCACGCTCAACAAGGACGCGGCGACGCTGCTCACCATCTCCGACATGAGCGTGCTGGAGACCAAGGTGAAGGTCGACGAGACCGACGTGGCGCGCATCAATGTGGGCGACTCGGCCGTCATCCAGATCGACGCCTTCCCCGATACCACGTTCATCGGCAAGGTGGTCGAGATCTCGAACAGCTCGGTCACCCGCACCGCCGCGGCCGGAACCTCGGGCGACCAGGCCATCGACTACGAGGTGCGCGTCCAGCTCCTCAATCCGCCCAGCGACACCCGCCCCGACTTCTCGGCCACGGCCAAGATCGTGACGGCCACGCGCAAGCAGGCGCTCAGCATCCCGATCATCGCGCTCACCGTGCGGGAGAACGAGAACCTCCCCAACGCCGACACGGCCGTGTCGGTCGGGCGCCAGCCGTCCAAGGAAGTCGGCAAGCGCGACGTCGAGGGCGTGTTCATCGTCGGCGCCGACAACAAAGTCACCTTCCGTCCCGTAAAGGTCGGGATCGCGGGCGAGCGCCACTTCGAGGTGCTCGGCGGTCTCAAGGCGGGCGAGCAGATCGTGGCCGGCACGTACCAGGCCATCCGTGAGCTCAAGGACGGTGCGCTGGTGAAGGCCACCAAGCCCGACGAGAAGAAGCCCAACGCCACCGGGACCAAATCGTGAGCACAACCCACGACGACATCGGCCTGAGCACGACGGGGGAGCGCCGCGCGGTCACCGCGACGAGCGGCGCCGCCCCGACGCAGGACTGGGTCATCGTCACGCGGCAGCTCAAGCGGCAGTACGACATGGGCGGCGAAATCGTCCGCGCCCTGCGTGGCGTCGACCTCGCCATCCGCCGCAACGAGTACGTCGCCATCATGGGCCCGTCCGGCTCGGGCAAGTCGACGCTGATGAACCTCATCGGCTGCCTCGACACGCCCAATGAGGGCGAGTACTGGCTCAACGGCATGCTCGTCTCGGAGATGAGCGACGACCAGCTGGCCCGCGTGCGCAACAAGGAGATCGGTTTCGTCTTCCAGACGTTCAACCTGCTCCCCCGCGCCACGGCGCTGCAGAATGTCGAACTGCCGCTCGTCTACGCCGGCATCAGCGCCGACGAGCGCAAGAAGCGGGCGATGGAAGCGCTCGAGCGCGTGCAGCTCGGCCAGCGCGTGCATCACCGCCCGAACGAGCTCTCCGGCGGTCAGCGGCAACGTGTCGCCATTGCACGCGCGCTGGTCAATCGGCCGTCCATCCTCCTGGCCGACGAGCCGACCGGCAACCTCGACTCGCAGACCTCCGAGGAGATCATGAAGGTCTTCGAAGAGCTGGCCACGCACGGTCAGACGGTGGTCATGGTCACGCACGAGCCCGACATCGCGGCGCATGCGAAGCGTGTCGTCGTGCTGCGTGACGGCGTCATCGCCAGTGACGAGCGGCGCGACCAGTTCATCGAGCGGGTGGGCGTGGGGCACGCGGCGCCCTGAGCGCCGACCGTCCGCCCGGCCATCGCCAGCACGTCCTGCGGGGCGCGATCTGAAACGATCGCGCCCCGCGCGCGTAGGTCCCCCTGCCCTCACGCCCCAGCGCCCGTGCCCTTCTTCGAAGCCATTCGTCTCGCCCTCCGCACCATCCGCACGCAGAAGCTCAAGAGCGCCTTCACGCTCCTGGGCGTCTGCATCGGGGTGATGTTCCTCATCTCCGTCGTCTCCATCGTCGAAGGGATGGGGCGCTACATGGAGGAGGACCTCGTCGGCAAGCTCATCTCGGTCAACACGTTCGAGCTGCGGCACCGCCCCAACATCAACATCGGCGATGTGGACGAGGCCACTTGGGAGGAGTACCGGAAGCGCCCGCGGCTCGACATCACCGACGTCGAGCCCGCCACCGCCGGCCTCCCCGAGGGAAGCCGCTGGTACCTCTACAGCGATGCCCAGGTGGCGGTCTCGTCCAGCACCAGCGGCAAGCCGCGCACCGTACGCGTCACGGCCGTCGACGGCGCCTACTTCGAGGTCAAGAACCTCGGCGTGACCGCCGGACGCCAACTCACCGAGCAGGAGCTGTCCCGCGGCGAAAAGAGCGTCGTCATCGGCATCGATGCCGCCGAGCGGCTGTTCCCCGGCCTCGACCCCATCGGCCGGGAGCTCAAGATGGGCGGCGTCCCGTACCGCGTCGTCGGGCTGGCCGAGTCGCAGGGCAAGGCGTTCGGCATGTCCTTCGACAACTTCCTCGTCACCTCGTTCCGCTCCCCCGCGCGCCGCCTGCTCAACTCGCGTCCCAACATCGTCGACGCGGTCGTCATCCAGTCGCCCAGTGAAGTGGCGATGCGCGAAAACATGGAGATCGTCCGCGCCTCCATGCGCGGCATCCGCAAGCTGCGCCCGGCCCAGAAGGACAACTTCGCGCTCCAGACCGCCGACTCCGCGCTGGAGTTCTGGAACAAGATCAAGGGTTACCTCGTGCTGGCCGGTGTGGCCCTCCCCGCCATCGGCCTCGTGGTGGGCGCCATCGTCATCATGAACATCATGCTGGTCGCGGTGGCGGAGCGCACCGCGGAGATCGGCATCCGCAAGGCCCTCGGCGCCAAGCGCCGCGACATCCTGCTGCAGTTCCTCATCGAATCCTCGACGCTGGGCACCATCGGCTCCGCCATCGGCGTCGGCCTTGGCATCGGGCTCGCCCAGCTCATCGCCGCCGTCTCACCGCTCCCCGCGAGCGTCGCCCCGTGGTCCATCGTGGTCGGCGTGCTCCTCGGGGCCGGTGTGGGCATCATCTCCGGCGTGTACCCGGCCAGCCGGGCGTCGCGTCTCGATCCCATCGCGGCCCTGCGCCAGGAATAGTCCATGTCCGCCTTCACCACCCGTCTCTCGGCCGTCGCCGAAGGCGTGCGCATTGCTGTCGACTCCGTGCGCGCCAACAAGGTGCGCGCGGGGCTCACGATTCTCGGCATCGCCGTGGGCGTGTTCGTCGTGGTGGCCATCTCGGCCGCGATTCACGGCATCAACCAGTCCGTCGCGAAAGACTTCGCCAGCACCGGCCCGACGACGTTCTTCGTCACGCGCTATCCCATCAGCTTCGAAAACTGCGATGGCAGCGAAGGAAGCTGCGCGTGGCTCCGTAATCCGCCGCTGCGGGCCAACGAGATCGAGTCGCTGCGCCGCCTCGCCAGCGTCGAAGCCGTCGGCGAGCGCATCGACTGGAGTGCAAAGGCCAAGTACCGCGACCGCGAACTCCCCTCGACGGCGGTCGAGGGCTACTCCGCGGAGTGGACCACGATCAGTGCGCCGGAGGTGTATCCGGGACGCGCCTTCACCGCCGCCGAGGCGCGCACGGGCGCGCGCGTGGCCGTGATCACCGCGCTCATGGCCGAGCGCGTGTTCGGCGACTCCGACCCACTCGGCAAGACCATCCTGCTCAACAGCGTGCCGTTCGAGGTCATCGGCATCTACAAGGACAACGCGAGCTTCCTGTCCGGTGGCGATCGGCCCAAGGCGGTCGTGCCCATCCGCGCCATCGTGCGCTACCTCGGGGCCCGCGAGAGCAATCAGGGGCTCGCCGTGAAGCCGCGTGAGGGTGTCGCCCAGTCGATCGTGATCGACGATGTGACCGCCGCGATCCGTGGCATCCGCGGCCTCCGTCCGCGGGAGGAATCGAGCTTCGCGATCATCACCCAGGACAAGCTGCTCGAGACCTACAACAGCGTCTTTGGGATGTTCTTCCTGGTCATGATCGCCCTGTCCGGCGTCGGGCTCATCGTCGGCGGCGTGGGCGTCGTGGCCATCATGATGATCTCGGTGACCGAGCGGACCCGGGAGATCGGGGTGCGCAAGGCACTGGGCGCGACCAAGGCGACGATTCTTTGGCAGTTCCTCGTCGAGGCGGCCACGCTCACCGGCATCGGCGGCGCCATCGGACTTTTCGTGGGCTGGCTCGGCGCCATCGCGATTCGCTCCTTTACCCCCATCGAGGCGAGCATTCCCCCGCTGGCTGTCGTGGCGGCGCTGGGCGCCTCGTGTGTCACGGGCATCCTGTTCGGCATGCTGCCCGCCAGCCGGGCCGCGCGCCTCGACCCGGTCGAAGCGCTGCGCTACGAGTAGCGACCGGCCAGCGGGGGGCCCGCTCCGGCTGGAAACAAGCGCAGGGCCAAGGAGCGTGGGAACAGGGCTGGACCGGGCGCTTATTGTTCCCGGGTGAACCCCCTCGACGCCATCCGCCTCGCCCTGACCCAGCTCCGGGTCCAGAAGCTGAAGAGTTTCTTCACCCTGCTCGGTGTCATGATCGGGGTGATGTTCCTCATCGCCGTCGTCAGCATCGTCGAAGGGATGGGGCGCTATGTGGAGGAGGACTTCGCGTCGCGCCTGATCGGCACGAACACCTTCACGCTGCGCCGGTTCGACAACGTCGGCCCCGGCGGCAATCGCGGCTTCGACGCCCGGGAGGCCGCGCGTCGGCCCCTGCTGCGCATGCCCGACATCGACGCGGTGCGCGCCGCGCTCCCGACGACGCTGCGCAGCACCATCAGCAGCGAGACGTTCAAGTACGCGTCGGCGCCCGGCGCCAGGCCGCGGCAGGTGCAGGCGGTCGCCACCGACGCGAACTACTTCGCCATCAAGAAGTTCGCGGTGACGCAGGGGCGCGCCTTCACCGATCAGGAAGTGCGCGCGGGCTCCCCGGTGCTCGTCATCGGCGTGGAGGTGGCCGAGCACTTCTTCCCGGGCCTCAACCCGGAAGGACGCCAGATTCGCGTGTCGGGCGTGCCCTTCACGGTCATCGGCGTCATCGAGAAGCAGGGGTCGGTGTTCGGCTTCTCGCTCGACCGGCTGGCCATCGCGCCCACCACGTCGCCCATGGGGCGCATCATTCGCCCGCAGCGCGACATCTCGAGCCTCATCGTGCAGGCGCCCACCGCGCCCGACGTGGCCGAGGGCATCGAAGCCGCGCGCAGCGCGCTGCGCGCCTTCCGCGGCCTCCGCGCCGGGGAGCCCGACAACTTCGGACTCGTCACGCAGGACGCAGCCTTCGGCTTCATCAAGCAGCTCAAGGGCCGTCTCGTCGTCTTCGGCACGGCGCTGCCGGCCGTCAGCCTCGTGGTCGGGGCGATGGTCATCATGAACATCATGCTGGTGGCCGTTGCCGAGCGCACCCGGGAGATCGGCGTGCGCAAGGCGCTCGGCGCGCGGCGCGGCGACATTCTCTCCCAGTTCCTCGTGGAGGCGGCGACGCTCAGCACGCTCGGCGCCGCCATCGGTATCGCGCTGGGCATCGGGTTGGCGAAGTCCATTGCCGCACTCACCCCACTGCCGGCGGCGGTGGCGCCGTGGTCGGTGGTTGCGGCACTGGTGACGGGCGCCGGCGTCGGCATCGCGGCCGGTCTCTACCCCGCGAGCCGCGCGTCACGGCTCGATCCCATCACCGCGCTGCGGCAGGAGTAGCCCGCCATGACCCGCTTGCTCCTCGCCCTCGAAGGGGTCGGCATGGCGCTCGACGCCATTCGCGCCAACAAGGTGCGCGCTGCGCTGACCATCGCCGGTGTCGCCATCGGTGTCTTCGTCGTCGTGGCCATGGGCGCCGTCGTGAACGGCATCCAGGCGTCGTTCCAGCAGGACCTCGACGAGATCGGCGCCACCACCTTCATCGTGCAGCGCCGCGGCATCGGCCTTTCGGCGTGCGACGGCACCGACGAGAAGTGCCCCGACCGCCGCAATCCACCCATCACCGTGTCCGAGTGGGACATGGTGAAGCGCCTGCCCGGCATCCAGGATGTCATCGGCACCAACGGTGGCACCGCGAACTTCGGCTATCGCAACAACCGCGTCGACAACGTCGGCTACGATGCCTACAGCGTCGAGTGGCCGGCGGTGAACGCGTCGGACATCATGCCGGGGCGCAACTTCACGCGCGCCGAGGATGAGGCCGGCTCGCCCGTGGTGCTGCTGAACGACACACTCACGGCGCAACTGTTCGGCGACTCCGACCCGATCGGCAAGCAGGTCACGATGGCGGGTCGGCTCTTCACCGTCGTGGGCGTGTTTCATACGCGCGCCGGCTTCCTCCGCTCGCTCGAGGGGCGTGGCCCCGACACCCCGCGGGCCATCGTCCCGCTCAACACGGCACTGCGCACCCTCGACGCCTTCCGCGGCAGCCTCACGTTGCTGGTGCGGCCGAAGGCCGACGCCGTGCAGTCCGAGGTGATGGACGAGGTGCTCGCCTCCCTGCGGGCGCGCCGCGGGCTCAAGCCCGGCATGCGCAACAACTTCTACCTCATCGAGCAGGACCGCATCAAGGAGACGTTCGACCAACTCTTCGCGGCGATCTTCTCGGTGGGCTTGGCGCTGTCGGCCGTGGCGCTGCTCGTCGGCGGCGTGGGCGTGGTGGCCATCATGATGATCTCGGTCACCGAGCGCACCCGCGAGATCGGCGTGCGCAAGGCGCTGGGCGCGACCGCGGGCACCATCCGCTGGCAGTTCCTGGTCGAGGCGGCGACGCTCACGAGCATCGGGGCGCTCATCGGACTGGCCATCGGCGCGCTGCTGGCGTGGGGGATCCGCGCCAACACCACCATCCCGGCCACGCTCCCCACCAGCATCGTGGTCACGGCGCTGGTGGCCAGCGCCCTCACCGGCGTGGCGTTCGGCATCATCCCGGCCCTCCGCGCCAGTCGTCTCGACCCGGTCGAAGCACTCCGCTACGAGTGACCTCCCGCTGACCAGCGGCTGACGCGACCCGGAGCGGCGTCACACGCCCCGCTCCCCGCGACGCCGTGCACCGCGCTAGACTCAAGGCATGCGGTTCGCCGACGTGGTGCGCCTGGCTCTCGTGCAATTGCGCGTCAATCCGCTGCGCACGCTCTTCACCCTGCTGGGCATTGTCGTCTCCGTCGGCTTCCTCGTGGCCGTCGTCGCGATCATCCAGGGGATGAACGCGTACGTGAAGGAGAACATCGCCGACGCCATGATCGGCATGAACACCTTCCAGGTACGCCGGCTCCCGATCAGTCTCGGCCTCTTCACCGACGACGAGTTCCGGCTGCTGCAGCGCCGCCCCCGCATCGATGAACGGGACGCCGAGGCCGTCCGTGCGGCGCTCCCCGACGCTCGCGCCATCAGCCTGCAGAGCGGCTGGCCCACTCCGCAGGCGGACATGACGTGGCGCGATCGCACGCTGGGCAGTGTGCAGCTCTTCGGCGTCACCGCCGACTATCAGGTCGTGCAGGACTATCGCTTCACGGCAGGGCGTCCGCTGAGTGATGTCGACGTGCGGGAGCGACGCAACGTCATCGTCGTGGGCGCCGACATCGCGACCAAGCTGTTCGAGGGCACGAGCCCCATCGACAAGGAAGTCCGCGTGGCCGGCAAGCGGTTCACGATTGTCGGCGTGATCGCGCGCAAGGGGCGTGTCCTTGGCCAGTCGTTCGACGGCTTCGCGCTCATGCCCATCGCGGCGTTCGAGAGCATCTACGGACGGCGTCAGGCCACGACCATCTCGGTAAAGCTCGACGACGCCGCCAGTGTGGGCCCTGCCATGGCGCGCGCCGAAGAGGCGATGCGCGTCTCGCGCGGGCTCCGGCCATCCGATCGCAACAACTTCGACGTCGGCACGGCCGATGCCCTCGTCGACTTCTGGAAGCAGCTCACCAAGGTGCTCTTCGCCGTGGTGCCCGCCGTGGTCGCCATCGGCGTGCTCGTGGGCGGCATCGTGATCATGAACATCATGCTCATGGCGGTCACCGAGCTACGGGTGGTGCGCGGATCTGTCAATAAGAATTGACGTCTATATGGCTTGACAATACCACACGTCGCTCGCATACTCGCGACGCCATCGCTCTGGCGTGTTGTGGGTCCTTTACGCCATTGCGCCCCCCTACCCCCACCGCAAAGTTCGGCGGACCGCACCCTGTCAGGCCCTCTCACGGCCGGCCTTCTTTGCGCCGCTCGTGCAGGGCTCCTGCCCCGTCCACATGGACAACGCCTTCCGCGCCCACCAGGGCGAGCGACTGGAGCGCCTCGAGCGCTCCCTCCAGCGCGAACTCATGCCGCGTCTGGTCCACGCTCGCCGTCAGACGGCTTCAAGCCCTCAGCACGACGATGTCCCGTTCCGGCGGCCGCCGGCGCTGGATGTCGATGCGTTCGTGGCGGCGGTGCGGGGCCATGACGACCAGCGGGCGGCGGAGCATGTGCGACTGCTGATCGACAGCGGCGTGCCCATCGACACGGTGTATCTCGACCTCCTTGCGCCCGCCGCCCGCCGGCTCGGCGCGATGTGGGAGGCCGACGAGTGCGACTTCGTCGAAGTGACCGTGTCCCTCGGCCGCATGCAGCGCCTGTTGCGCGACTTGTCCCAGCGCTTCCTCTGCCGACGTCAGTCAGGGCGAGCCGGTGGGCAACATCCTGCTGACCTGCGTTCCCGGCGAGCAGCACACCCTTGGTATCATCATGGTAGGTGAGTTCCTTATTCGGGACGGTTGGCGCGTCCTGGTGGGAGCGCCCTGGACCGAGAGCGACCTCCTGACCATGGTGGGCACCGAGTGGTACGACGTCGTGGGCTTTTCCGCAGGATGCGAAGGTCGAGTGACAGCGCTCCGCCGCGATATTCGCCGTCTCAAGGCGGCATCGCGCAATCCGAACGTGCAGGTCATGGTGGGCGGTCCGATCTTCCAGGAACGCCCGGGCCTGGCCGCACAGCTCGGTGCTCACGCCGTCACGACCTGCGCCAAGGACGCGCCGCGTCTGGCTCGTTCCCTGCTCCCCGAAGCACGGGTGTTCGCACCCGAGGGCACTCCATGGGCTTCGCCCGGCGAGCATGGCAAGTTCGTTGACGCCCCGCGACGGGCCTGATCGCCCCTTCGGCGAACTCGATCCCCGCAGTGCCGCGACGCTCCTCGCCGTCGCCGGCGATATCTCGCTTGTGCTCGATGCCCACGGGACGATCCGTGACGTCGCCCTGAGTGCGGGCGACACACAGTTCGAGGCCGCGCGCCAATGGGTGGGGCGCTCGTGGAGCGACACGGTCGCGCCGGACTCGCGCAGCAAGGTGGACGCCCTGCTCCGCGAAGCCACACTGCAAGGCGTCTCGCGACGCCGACAAGTCAATCACCTGCTGGGCGACGGCGCCGATGTGCCCGTCGCCTATTCGTGTCTCCGCACGGGTCGTGATGGTGCGCTGGTGGCCGTCGGCCGCGATCAGCGGCATGTGTCGGCACTGCAGCAGCGGCTCGTCGAGGCACAGCAGGCGATGGAGCGCGACTACTGGCGCCTGCGGCACGTCGAGACGCGATATCGCCTGCTCTTCCAGCTCGCCAGCGACGGTATCCTCGTCCTCGACGCGGCCACCCTCAAGGTGCTCGACGCGAACAGTGCCGCCGGTCAGGTGTTCGCCGAGGCCGCCGATCGCCTCATCGGTCGCACCTTCCCGTTCGGCGCGGACGCGCACGCCACGCGCATGCTCGAGGAGCTCGTCTCGACCGCCCGCAGTGCAGGGCGCGCTGGCGACATCACGGTCACGCTGCAGGACGGCCGCAGCGTGCATGCCTCGGCGTCGTGCTTCCGACAGGAGTCGTCGACACTGCTGCTCGTGCGGCTCTCCTCGCTCGTCGCGAACGGCGAGACCGGCGGGCGCAGTCCGTCACGCCTGCTCGACCTGCTGGAGCGGTCGCCTGACGCCTTCGTGGTCACGGACCTCGAGGGGGCGATCCTCTCGGCCAACCGGGCCTTCCTCGACATTGCCGAGGTCGCCAGCGAGGAGCAGGTGCGTGGCGTGTCCATCGGGACGTTCATCGGCCGTCCGGGCGCCGACTTCGCGATGTTCACCGGCATGCTGCGGCGCAACGGGGTCGTGCGCCTCATGGCCACCGCCGCCCGGGGCAGTCATGGGCACCAGAGCGAGGTGGAGGTGTCGGCCGTCTGGGTGCCCGAGGGCGAGCAGCCGAGCATTGGCTTCGCCATTCGCGACATCGGGCGGCGGCTGGCCAGTGGTCCCCACGGTGCCCGCGACCTCACGCGCGCCGTCGAGGAGCTGACCGGGCTCGTGGGACGGGTCTCGCTGCGCGACCTGGTGCGCGACACGGTCGACCTGGTGGAGCGGCACTTCATTGAAGCCGCCCTCGAGCTCACGAACGACAACCGGACCTCCGCGGCCGAAGTGCTCGGGGTGAGCCGCCAGAGTCTGTACGTGAAGCTCCGTCGGCACCGGCTGGTGACGCCGGGCGCCGACCGCGACGACGATCCTGCCACCTGATAGGATCTAGCCATGGAACGGACGTGGTCGGCGTCGCACTATCCGAGTGTCAACTTTCCGGGACACTCATGACTGTCAGCTACCAGGTTCGGGCGAACGCCTCGCGACCGGAGCCGCGTGCGGTCCTGACGCTGCTCAAGCCAGTCACGTGGTTCCCGCCCATGTGGGCGTTCACCTGTGGCGCGATCTCCGCGGGTGTTCCGCTCACGGGCGACCGCCTGTGGACGCTGGCCCTGGGCATCGGGCTGACGGGCCCGCTGGTGTGCGCGTCGAGCCAGGCGGTGAACGACTGGTTCGATCGACACGTCGACGCCATCAACGAGCCGGATCGCCCCATCCCCTCCGGGCGCATTCCCGGACAGTGGGGCTTGGGCATCGCGATCGGATGGAGTGTCCTGTGTGTCCTCGCCGCCCTGCCGCTTGGTGTCACGGGCGTGGTGGCCGTCACGGTGGCGCTGCTCTTCTCGTGGGCGTACAGCGCGCCGCCCGTGCGCCTCAAGCAGAACGGCTGGTGGGGCAACCTCGCCGTCGGCCTTACCTATGAAGGGCTGGCGTGGGTGACCGGAGCCGGCATTCTCCTCGGGAATGTGATGCCGCCGGCGCCGTTGCTGCTGCTGGCGCTCTGCTGGTCGATCGGCGCGCACGGCATCATGACCCTCAACGACTTCAAGGCGATCGCCGGCGACCGTCGCATGGGTGTGCGGTCGCTGCCCGTGCAGTTGGGTGCGCGCGGTGCCGCGTGGGTGGCGTGCGGCGTGATGCTGCTCGCGCAGTGCGTGGTGATCGCGCTGCTCATCGCCTGGCAGCGCCCGCTGCACGCGCTCGCGATCGGTGCGCTCGTGCTCGCGCAGGCCGGGCTGATGCGCTGGTTCCTGCAGCAGCCGGTGCCACGCGCGCTGTACCTGAGCGCGTTCGGGGTGCCGTTCTATGTGAGCGGCATGATGATCTCGGCGTTCGCGGTCCGCGCGCTTCCCTTCGTGGACGGGAGTGTGCGGTGAGCACGATGCCCACGGGATTGAGCTGGCCGCAGATCGCGCGTCTCGGATTGGTGCAGGCCGCCATCGGTGCGGTGGTCGTCCTGCTCACGACGACGGTGAACCGTGTCATCGTGGTGGAGCTTGGGCTGCCGGCCAGCATTCCCGGCCTGCTCGTGGCGCTGCACTTCGCGGTGCAGCTCATCCTGCGGCCGCGGCTTGGGCATGCCAGCGACCAGCACGGCCGGCGCAGCACGTGGATCCTCGGCGGGCTCGCCGTGTGTGCGGTGAGTGGCGTCGGCGTGACGCTTGCGCTCCCCGTCATGCAGACGGATCGGTGGACCGGTGTCGCGCTCGCCTCGCTCGCGAGCGTCGTGCTGGGCGCCGGTGTGAGCGCCGCGGGCACACCGCTGCTGGCGCTCATGAGTGAGCGCGCGGCACCCGCGCGGCGCGCCGGTGCGGCGGCGATCACGTGGATCCTCATGATCGTCGGCATCATCATGACGGCCGCGCTCTCCGGTGCGCTGCTCGACCCGTTCTCGTTCACGCGCCTGTCCGCCATCGCGGGCGGCATCGGCGTGGGTGGGCTCCTGCTCGCCATCATCGCGACGCGCGGCATCGAGCAGGCGCCCCGCATCGCGGCCCCGCGTGACGACATGGGCGCGCCGAGCCACACCGGACGCTTCATGGACGCGTTGTGCGCGGTGCTGGGCGAGCCGGCGTCGCGCCTGTTCGCCGGGTTCGTGCTGCTCGCGATGTTCGCGTACAGCGCACAGGACCTCATCCTCGAGCCCTTCGCGGGGGTCGCGTTCGGGATGTCGCCGGGCGAGAGCACCTCGCTGTCGGGCGCACACCACGGTGGTGTGCTGGTGGGGATGATCGCGACCGCGCTGCTGGCTGCACGGCGCGGCCAGCTGCGTCACTGGGCCGCGGCGGGATGCCTGGGATCGGCGGTCGCGTATGTGGCGCTCGTGGGGGCCCCGGCGCTTGGCGACGTGCGACTATTCCGCGCGATCGTCGTGGTGCTGGGCGTGGCCAACGGCGTGTTCGCGATCGGCGCGATCGGATCGATGATGGCGCTCACCGGTGACCGCGCCGACGGGCGCGCGGGGCTGCGCCTCGGTGTGTTCGGCGCGGCGCAGGCGCTCGCGTATGCCGTGGGCACGATGTCCGGCGCAGCAGGCGTCGATGTGGCACGTGCCGTGCTCGACTCGCCCGTGCGCGGCTACCTCGCCGTGTTCCTTGTACAGGCCGTGCTGTTCGGCGCCTCGGCGCTGCTGGCGCTGCAGAGCGCGTCGCGCGAACGCGCCACCGCCGTGTTCCGTCAGCGCAGCGACATGCTGCCGGCGGTGCTGCAGTCATGACCCCCGACGTGCCGGCTCCCCTCACTCCCCAGGGCCCTCGAGCGATGTCGACCGATCCGGATCTTTACGACGTCGTGGTGGTCGGCGGCGGTCCCGCCGGCGCCACGGCCGCGCACGAACTGGCCTGCGCCGGCCGCCGCGTGCTGCTGCTCGACCGCGCCTGGCGGACGAAGCCCTGTGGCGGTGCGGTGCCCCCACAGTTGCTGCGCGACTTCCGCATTCCGCAGCACCTGCTGGTGGCGCGCGTCAATACGGCGCGGGTCATCTCGCCGCGGTCACGCAAGGTCGACATTCCGGTGGGCGACGGCTTCGTGGGCATGGTCGACCGCGATGTGTTCGACGAGTGGCTGCGCAACCGCGCGCACGAGGCGGGCGCCGAGCGCCGCACGGGCACCTTCACCCATTTCGCGCGGGACGCGCAGGGGATGGCGGTCCTCACCTACACCGATGGGCGGTCGCGCCACGGCGAGGAGCGCACCGTGCGTGCGCGCTTCGTGGTCGGCGCCGACGGCGCGCTGTCGCCGGTGGCGCGGCAGTGCATTCCCGGATCGCACCGCGCGCGTCATGTCTTCGCCTATCACGAGGTGGTGAAGTCGCCCGTCGTCGACTCCGAGGTGTTCGGCCACGATCGGGTCGACGTCTACTATCACGCGCCGCTGTCGCCGGATTTCTACGCGTGGGTGTTTCCGCATGGCGCGACGACGTCGATCGGCACGGGCACGCTGCAGAAGGGCTTCGGCCTCAAGGAGGCGGTGGCCAAGCTGCGCGCCGACACGGGCATGGACACCCTCGAGACGCTGCGGCGCGAAGGGGCGCCCATTCCGCTCCGCCCCCTGCCCCGCTGGGACGACGGCCAGAACGTGGTGATTGCCGGAGATGCGGCAGGCGTCGTGGCGCCGGCGAGTGGCGAGGGCATCTTCTACGCCATGACGGGCGGCCGGTTTGCCGCCGATGCGGTGGAGGAGGCGTTGCAGACCGGCGATGCGCGCGCCCTCGCGCAGGCGCGGCGCCGCTTCATGCGACTGCACGGCCCCGTGTTCTTCGTGCTCGACGTGATGCAGCGCTTCTGGTACACCACCGACGACCGGCGCGAGCGCTTCGTGGCGATCTGTCGGGATCGTGACGTGCAGCAACTCACGTTCGACGGCTACATGCGCAAGCAGCTCGTGCGCGCGCGGCCGATGTCGCACGTCAGGATCTTCTTCAAGAACCTGGCGCACCTCACCGGTCTGGCGACGGCCTGACCCGGACCGACTCCGCTCCTCCATGCTGATCTCGATCGCCATCGACTTTCGTCATGCTGACGTCGCGACGCGCGAGCGCTTCCACCTGTCGGAGGAGCGCCTGACGCAGTTGTACCGTTCGGCACGCACCGACGTGGTCACGGAATCGGCGCTGATCGCCACCTGCAACCGCACGGAGCTGTACGCATGGATCGACGCCGACGACCCGGTGGCGGTCGAGCGCGCGGTGCAGCGCCTGGCGCGGCGCTGGATGCGCACGCGGGCCGATGGCGCGGAGCTGCTGCAGACGGCCACGCGGCGTGAGGGGATCGAGGCGGCCCGCCATGTCGTGCGGATCGCGTCGGGGCTGGAGTCGCAGGTGCTGGGCGACGGGCAGATCCTGGGGCAGCTCAAGGCGGCGTACAAGCGCGCATCGCGTGGCGACGCGGCGGGGCCGGTGCTGCATCGCCTGTTCGAGACGGCGCTGCGCGCCGGCAAGCGCGTGCAGACCGAGACGTCGCTCACCGCGGGGCGCAACAGCGTGGGCGCCGAGGCGGCCATCACGGCGGCCCAGCGCTTCGGCAACCTCGCCAACGCGCGGTGCGTGATCGTCGGAGCGGGCAAGACCGGCGCGCGCGCGGCCAAGCAGCTCCGCAAGCTGGGCGCGCGCGATCTCGTGATCGTCAATCGCTCACCGGAGCGTGCCGAGGAGCTCGCAGCGTTCGTGCAGGGGCGCGCCGCCAGTTGGGAGAGCCGCCATGTCGAGGCGGCGATGGGCGACGTGGTGATCGTCGCCACGGGCAGCGAGACGCCGGTCATCACAGCCCCGGCGCTGCAGCGCGCCCGGGAGGCCTGCGCATCGTCCGGCTACGCGTTGCTGCTCATGGACCTGAGCCTGCCCCGCAACATCGATCCCGCGGTGACGGCCGATCCCGCGATCGCGCTGGTCGACCTCGATACGCTGCACCAGCCACTGCTGGACGCCGAGGTGCTGCGCCGCGATGCGGTGCCGCTGGCCGAGGGGATCTGCGAGTCGGAGACGCAGGCGTTCATGGCGTGGCTGGCCACGGCGCCCGCCCGCGATGCGATTCGCCCGCTGCGCGAGGCGCTCGAGGATGTCGCGCGCCGCGAAGTGGCCTTTCATGCGAAGGACGCGCACGTGGCTGAGCGCGCCGCGTCGCGCATTGTCGCCAAGCTGCTGGCCGGCCCGATGGCCGCCCTGCGCCGTACCCTGCAACGCGGCGAGCCACTCGATGCGCACGCCATGATGCTGTTCGAGATGTTCGCGCCCACCGCCGAGTCTCCCGCGCGCGACCTGCGCGCCGCGGCGTCGACCGCCACCCATCGCACGCCCACATGAACGACCTGCTCCTCCGCGCGCTCCGACGCGAACCGGTGTCCCGTCCCCCCGTCTGGATGATGCGTCAGGCGGGACGGTATCTGTCCGAGTATCGCGCCGTGCGCGCGCAGTCCGACTTCCTGACGATGTGTCGGACGCCCGAGCTCGCGACGGAAGTGACGCTGCAGCCCATCGACCTGGTCGGGGTGGATGCAGCGATCATCTTCAGTGACATCCTGGTCGTGCCGGAGGCGATGGGCATGTCCCTCACCCTCGATGAAGGGGTGGGGCCCCAGTTCGCCAATCCGCTGCGCTCGCCCACCGACGTGGCGCGCCTGCGCCCCGTCGAGCCGCGCGAACAGTTGTCGTACATGCTCGACGCGCTGCGCATGACGCGTCGTGCCCTCAACGACCGCGTGCCGCTCATCGGTTTTGCCGGTGCTCCCTGGACGCTCGCGGCCTACATGGTCGAGGGGCGTGGCACGAAGCAGTTCGCCGTCGCGAAGCGCATGCTCTTCGAGCAGCCGGCGATGGCGCACCACCTGCTCGGGCTCCTGGCCGATGCCGTCGGGGAGTTCCTCGTCGCGCAGGTGGAGGCCGGAGCACAGGTGGTGCAACTGTTCGACTCGTGGGCCGGCGCGCTGGCCCCCGATGAGTTCCGCACCTTCGCGTTGCCGGCGCTCGCGCGCGCGGCGCAGCGCGCCCGTGAGGCCGGTGTGCCGGTGATCGTCTTCGCGCCCGGGGCCGGCTGGGCGCTCGACGAGATCGCCGCGGCGACGCACGCCGATGCGATCGGCATCGACTGGCACACCGCACCGGCGGAGGCGCGTCGCACCCTCGAGCCGTTCGGGGTGGCAATGCAGGGCAACCTCGACCCGTGTGCGCTGTACGCCCCGGTCGAGGAGATCCGCCGCCGCACGCACGCGATGATCGAGGCGTTCGGTCCCGTTGGCCACGTCGCGAACCTCGGCCACGGCATCCTGCCTGACATGCAGCCCGATCACGCACGCGCGTTCGTGAACGCGGTGCGCGAGTGGGAGTGGACGCCGGCCCGCATCGATCAGTGGCACGCCACGCACGACGCCGAACCCTCCACCCTGGTAGGTGCCCCATGACCGTCGCCCTGCGCCATGCGGCACCGGAACTGCTCGCCCCCACCCGCGCGACACCGCTGCAGAGTCGGCGCGCCGAGGCGACTCGGTGGATTGCCGGCCTGCACGACGAACTGACGTCATTCTTCGGGCGGCTCGATCGCGGCGGCACCTTCACCGAGGACCGATGGGAGCGCCCCGGCGGAGGAGGTGGCGTGGCGCGCGTCATGACCGACGGGCGCACGTTCGAGAAGGCCGGGATCAACCGGTCGGCGGTGATGGGCGACCTGCCTGAGCTGGCCGCGCGCCGACTGGGTGGACACGGTGCGGCGATGGGCGCGACCCGCTTCTTCGCGACGGGGGTGTCGCTGGTCGTGCATCCGCGAAGCCCGCATGTGCCCACGGTGCACCTCAACGTGCGCTACTTCGAGCTGACCGACGAGGCGGGGAACCTCACGGACGCCTGGTTCGGCGGCGGAACCGACCTCACGCCCTTCCAGCCGCACGCAGACGATGCCCGGCACTTTCATCGGGCGCTGCGCGCGATGTGCGACCGGCATCACGCGTCGTTCTATCCGCAGTTCAAGACCTGGTGCGACGAGTACTTCGTGAACACGCACCGGGAGAACGAGGCCCGTGGCGTGGGCGGCATCTTCTTCGACCACCTGCGTCCCGATGACGCCGCGCACGGGCTCGACCTGGATGCGGTCACGGCCTTCGTGTCCGACGTCGCGCGCGTGTTGCGGGCCGCGTACGAGCCCATTGTGACGACGCGTCGTGACCAGCCGTTTGGCGAGGCCGAGCGCGAGTTCCAGCTCGTCCGTCGCGGCCGCTATGTGGAGTTCAACCTCGTGCACGATCGCGGCACGGTGTTCGGGCTGCAGACGGCGGCGCGCGTCGAGAGCGTGCTCATGAGCCTGCCGCCCCTCGCGATGTGGCAGTACGCGCCGCGCTACGCGCCCGATTCGAACGAGGCACGTCTGCTGGCCATGCTGGCGCCGCGCGCGTGGGCGGACGACGCGCTCGACGAGCGACCGTAACCACGAGGTACCGATGCGCGCGATGGC
The DNA here is from genome assembly GCA_020161135.1 of Gemmatimonadota bacterium. Classification (GTDB taxonomy): domain Bacteria; phylum Gemmatimonadota; class Gemmatimonadetes; order Gemmatimonadales; family Gemmatimonadaceae; genus Gemmatimonas. The sequence goes on from JAIUOB010000004.1 coordinate 154,156, forward strand.
GGAAGCAACGGGGCTACCCCCGGTGACCGGCGGTGACGACGACGACGTGCGTCGCACGGTGGTGGTTGTCGGCGGCGGCATCACAGGCCTGACGGCGGCGCACGCGCTGCGTCGGCGCGGCGTGCATGTGACGCTGTACGAGGCCGCGCCGCAGGTCGGCGGCGCGATGCGGACGACCCATGCCGGCGGCTTTCTGGCCGAGCACGGCCCGAACTCGATCCTGTGTACGCCCGCCGCCGAGCAACTCATCGCGCAGCTCGGGATCGATGACGAGGTGATCGAGGTGAGTGCGGCCGCGCAGCACCGCTACGTGGTGCGTGGTGGTGTGGCCCGCGCGTTCCCGATCTCGCCGCTGGCCATGCTCTCGACGCCGCTGCTCTCGTGGCCGGCCAAGCTGCGCGTGCTGATGGAGCCGCTGGTGCGCCGTCGCCGCACGCAGGCCGACGAGAGCATCGCCTCGTTCATCGAGCGGCGGTTGGGTCGAGAGGTGCTGGACTACGCGGTGGACCCGTTTGTCGCCGGCATCTACGCCGGCGATCCGGACGCGCTGAGCATGGCGCATGCGTTCCCGCAGGTCTTCGACCTCGAGCGCCAGTACGGTTCCCTCTCGAAGGGGCTGATGGCCACGCGTCGTGAGGCACAGGCGGCGCGCAAGGCGGCCGCCCCGGCCGCGCTGCCGAGCGCGCCCTCGCGCGCCGGCCGCATCATCGCGTTCCTCGACGGCATGCAGACGCTCCCCGACGCCTTGGGTGCCGCGCTGGGCGACGCCGTCCGCACCGACTGCCCCGTGCGCCTCGTGCACCGCCACCAGTCGCGCTGGATGGTCGAGGCGGGCGCCGAGGGGGCGCCGCATGCGCGGCTCGTGGATGCGGTCGTGATGGCCACGCCGGCGCACGTGCTGGCGGCGATGGAGCTGCCGGCCGCCCTGCGTCGCGATGCGGCGCCCATTGAGCAGGTGGCGTATCCGCCGGTGAGCACGCTCACGATCGGCTTCCGCCGCGGCGACGTGGCCCATCCGCTGGACGGCTTCGGGATGCTCGTGCCGCGCGTCGAGCGCCGCAGCGTGCTGGGCGTGCTGTTCAACTCGACGCTGTTCCCTGAGCGGGCGCCGGAGGGCCACGTCACGCTCACCTGCTTCGTGGGCGGCGCGCGGCAGCCGGAACGTGCGCGCGAAGCCACCGATGTGCTGGTCGAGCGGGTGCTGCACGACTTGCGGGAGCTGCTGGGCGTGCGCGGCGAGCCGGTGTTCGCATCGCATGTGTACTGGCCACGCGCCATCCCGCAGTACGGGGTCGGCTATCAGGCGGTCAAGGACGCGGCGGACGCCACTGAGCGGCAGAATCCCGGCCTCTACCTTGCGGGCAACTACCGCACGGGGGTCAGCGTGGGTGACTGCATCGTGGGCGGGCTCGGCGTGGCCGATCGGGTCGCGGAGTACCTGGCGCGCGCGGGATAGGCGCGGTCCCGCGGCGAGCGTCCGGCCAGTAGGTTGGGAGATCATGACTCTCGACCTGCTGGCCGTCGCGCCCCATCGGGACGACGCCGAACTGACCTGCGGCGGCACGCTGCTCAAGGCGCTCGACGCCGGGAAGCGGGTCGGCATCCTCGACCTCACGCAGGGCGAAATGGGGACCCGTGGCAGCGCCGACCTTCGCGCGGCCGAAGCAGAGGCGTCGGCGCGGCTGATGGGGCTGACCGTGCGCGAGAACCTGGGGCTCCCTGACGCCGGGATCCGCAATGACGACGACACGCGGGCGCTTCTCGTGGCCATGCTCCGCCGCCTGCGTCCGCGCGTGGTGATCGCACCGGCTCCGCGCGGCCGGCACCCGGACCACCGGCGCACCACCGAACTGGTGCGGGATGCGTGCTTTCTGTCGGGGCTGGCGAAGTATGCCCCGGGAAACGACCCCGCCTTTCGACCGCTCAAGCTGTTGCACGCGATCAGCTATCGGGAAGACGCGGTGAAGCCGACGTTCGTCGTCGACATCACCGCGCAGTTCGCGCGCAAGCTCGAGGCGATCGCGTGCTATCACTCGCAGTTCGCGGGGCTGACGCAGGCCGGCGAAGTCTATCCCAACGGCGAGCCGCTCGCGGACATCATCACGCATCACGCGGCGCACTACGGCTCGCTCATTCGCGTGCGGTACGGCGAACCGTATTGGACCGAGGAGACGATGGCGGTCGACGACGTCACGAGCCTCGGGGTCTCCACGTTCTGATGGTCCTGTCGCAGCGCCGTGTGTGGCACACCGTGTGCCGCACCCTGTGCGCTCTACATTGTGTGTCGTTCACCCGTTCACTCCCCTCCTTCCATGACCGCTTCCATCGACTACGGCAGCTATCTCAAGCTGGATGCGCTGCTGGATCTGCAGGTGCCGCAATCGACGCCGGAGCACCCGGACGAGTTGCTGTTCATCGTGGTGCATCAGGCCAGTGAGTTGTGGTTCAAGGTGTTGCGGCACGAAATGGACACGCTCATCACCGCGCTCGAGGCGTTCGACACGATGCGCGCGCTGCTGGCCGTGCAGCGCATCAACGTGATCACCGAGATCATCGCGCAGCAGCTCGGCGCGCTCGACACCCTGCCCCCCCAGCGGTTCGCGCAGTTCCGCGGCTATCTGGGCAGCAGCAGCGGATCGCAGAGTGCGCAGTTCCGCGCCATCGAGGCCACGGCGGGGCTGCGCGATGCGCACTTCCTGGCCGCCATCGCCGAACACGGCGCGCCGCCACCGGAAGTGCAGGCCGCGCTGGAGCGTCCCACGTTGCAGTCGCTGGTGCTCGCGCTGGTGGCGCACGAGAAGGTGTCACTGGAGTCCCTGTATACCGGGCCGGGACCGACACCCCTCTTCCTCCTGGTGGAGGGCTTGCTCGAGTTCGAGCAACGTTTCGCGCGGTGGCGCTTCCTGCACGTGCAACTGGTCGAGCGGATCATCGGGCCGGGCACGGGTGGGACGGGCGGGACGCTCGGTGCGAAGTATCTCGCGCGGACCGTGAGCCAGCGGTTTTTCCCGGAGTTGTGGGAGACACGCCGCGCGTTTTACGGAGCGTAGTGGCTGGCATCGGGACACGACGAACGGCGTGAGCCGTGACCGCGGGAGCGGAGAGGGGCGACAGGCTGCACCGCGCATGCAGGAGAGGCGACAGGCTCGACGGCGTGCGCGGTCACTGCTGACGGCGCTGGCGCGGGAAGGCTACCGCGGTTCGTCGTGACACCGCACGCGCCCTGTGCCTGTCGCTCCACCCGTGCACGCCGTGCCGCCTGTCGCTCCCGTCCGCTCACGCTGTTCCGCTCACGCCGTTCGGAGTTGTACGGACACCAGCCCCTGCTTCGATGCTCTTCGACATCTCCATCCCTCTTTCTTCGCGCACTCCTCCCTGGCCCGGCGATCAGCCGTTCAGTTGTGGGTGGACCCTGCAGATGCGCGATGGCGAGAGCGTGAACCTCGCGGCCGTCACGACGAGCCTGCATGTCGGGACCCACGCGGATGCACCTTTGCATGTGCAGGATGGGTGGCCGGCCTCCGAAGCACTCGCTGTTGATGCGTTCCTGGGCGAGGCGGTGGTGATTGCCGTGGATGCCGATCACCCGGGACCGATCGATGTGCGCGACGTGCAGGCTCTCGTAGCGGAGGCGTTGGGTGCCGGCGCCGATGCGGTGACGCCCGCACGCGGCGCACCCATGGCGTGGCCGACACGGCTCCTGCTCCGCACGGGGCGCAGCACGGCCGACGGGATGTTCCCGGACGACTGGCCCGTGCTCACCGAGGATGCCGCGGTGTGGCTGGTGTCCGTGGGTCTTCGGCTCTGGGGCGTCGACGCACCGAGCGTCGACGTGCGCACGAGCAAGACGTTGCCGGTCCACCATGCGCTGCTCGGCCGCGGCGCGTTCGTCCTCGAGAATCTCGACCTGCGCGCGGTGTCACCGGGCCGGTACGAGCTCATCGCGCCACCGCTGGCGGTCGAAGGCGCGGACGCCGCGCCGGTTCGTGCCCTGCTGCGTGCGGTGCGCTAGCGCCGTCGCTTGAGATCGTCGAGGCGCCGCTCGACGCTGGCCGGGATCGCGAGGGAGTCGGCGACCGACGCGATGGCTTCGGCGTCGTGCCAAGCCTGCGCGAGTGCATCGAGTTCACCAGCCAGCGCGGCGCGCTCCGTCTCCTCATGCAACGCCATCTCGAAGGCGAGGCGCGCGGCGACCGGGATGTACTGCAGATCGCCGGTGTCACCGAACGTCTGCCGAGCGGCCCACTCACCACGCCGCGCCGCCGCCCATCGCGCGAACTGGTCCGGCCCGCCGGCTTCGTCGATGAGCGCCACGCCGTCGCGGATGGTGGACGCGCTCGCGCCACTGTTGTTGACCTTCGGCATGTACTCGCGCAGCAGCGGCACCGCATCGGCGCCGTACAATTGCACGCGACCGAGTTCGCTCTTCCCTTCCTGACTGTCGATGCCCTCGGTGGGCCAGAGCACGTCGGTGGGACGGGTGTCGCCGGCGGCGCGCTTCACCGTGTACCCGATCTCCACGCCCCACCCAATTTCCGGGGGCCCGGGAATGAGGCGCGGCATGCCGATTGGCTGGAAGAAGCCGCCATCGGGGAGCGCGTGTCGCCGCCCCTTGCGGCCCGTGGCCCCGATGATGGTGAGCAGGTTGACGACATGAATGAGCGGCGCTACCGCCGCCAATCCGACACCGAGCGTGGCGGCGCCCGCCACCAGCGCACCCGCGCCGGCCGTGGCCGCCACGCCCATCGCGACGTAGCGCATGCGTCGTCGACCGAACTGATCACCGTATCGCCACGCCGCGAACTCGGGACGGAGCGGCGTCCCGATGCGCACGAGGTCCGTGCCATCGCGCATGCGCGCGAGACCGATCTCGTCGGTGCTGACGCGCACACGCGTGCCGCGGAACGCACGCTCCGCCTGTTCGATGGCCTCCCACCGTGTCTCGAACGGCGTGAGGTTCCAGCGTTCACACTGCCGACACACGACCCACAGCCGGCCGAGGCTCGCGTCGAAGGCCACGCGCCGACCCACCGGCAGCGCTTCGAGCGTCTCGTTGCCGGGGAATCGGGCGTGACAGTGCAGGCAGGTGCGATACATCGGGGCGCTCGTGCGAACCGATTCAACCGCGCAGGTTGCCGAGGCGTGCCTGCACCGCCGCGGGGGTGAGCAGGTCGTCGGCGATGCGCGCGATCTCCTCGGCCTCCTGCCACGCGGCCGTGAGTTGCGCGAGCTCACCTTCCATGGCGGCGCGCTCCTGCTCCTCGTGGAGCGCCATCTCGATGGCGAGGCGTTCACGCACGTTGAGTGTGTGCAGCGAGCCCGGAAGCTTCTGCACCGTTTGGCGCTTCCCGTTGCCGGAGAAGCGTTCACCGGTGCCCCACTGCTTGTCACCGGGCTTCCAGCCGTGGCGCTGCTGCAGCCGCACCAGCACCTCGGCGGGGCTGCCGAGGTCTTCGAGGAGGCCGACCGCCTCCTGCACCTGCGTGCGCGAACCACCAAAGCGATTCACCGTCGGCATGATGCGCGCCGCGATACGCATCGCGTCGTCGCCGGTGACGAGCGTGCTGCCGTCCACATGTTCGACGCGCATCTGGAGCGGTCCGCCCGGCTCGCTGCGCACGAAGGCGCTCATGCGGGCGTGCCGACGCTGCACGTCCACGAGGCGACCGTCCGGGAGGCGCACCTTGCCGATGGACACCCCGGGCCGTCCATGCACGAGCATGTCCCACAGTCCGCCGTTCGCGTAAACGCCGGCGAATGAACCGACGCTCACGCCAGCGGCCGCGATGCCACCGATGATGGCGGCGGCGCTGCCGACCACGGCCCCCGTCACGAGCAGTTGCCGATTGCGACGCTTGCCGAGCTGGTCGCCGTACCGCCACACCGCCATTTCCGGGCGCTGCGGCTCGCCGATGCGGATGAGATCGACCCCCTCGCGGAGGCGCGCGAGGCCGACGTTGTCGGTGCTCACGCGCAGCCGAGTGTCACGGAACCGGCGTTCCATGGCCTCGATGGCTTCCCACCGCTCCTCGAGGGGGGAGAGGTTCCAGCGGGCGCAGTGCACACACACGACCCACAGCCGTCCGCGCCGGGCGTCGAACGCGAGTCGCGCCCCGACCGGAAACGCCTCGAAGGCCTCGTTCTGGCCGAGTGCCCCATTGCAGTGAATGCAGGTCGTGAACATGGCTGGGCGTATGTTGAGGCGATCCCTCAACTTAGCTAGATTCGGCGGATGACCCAGCCCATCTACCTGGACCACGCCGCCACCACCCCGGTGCGTGAGGCCGTGATGGAGGCCATGGCGCCGTACTTCGGCGCCCGCTTCGGGAATCCATCGAGCGTGCATCGGTGGGGACGCGAGGCACGAGTGGCGCTCGACGAGGCCCGGGAGCGGGTCGCCACCTGTCTCGGCGCGCATGCCGACGAGGTGTGCTTCACCTCCGGCGGGACCGAGGGCGACAACTTCGCGATCCTCGGCACGTGGCGCGCGATGCGTGGCGGGGCACGGGTAGCGGCCATGACGACCCCCATCGAGCACAAGGCGGTGCTGGCGGCCGTGCATCAGGTGGCGCAGGAAGGGGGCGAGGAGCGCCTCGTCCCCGTGGACGCCAACGGCCGGGTCACGGCAGAGGCCTTCGCGCGGCTGTGTGACGAGCGTACCGCCATTGCCAGCGTCATGTGGGTCAACAATGAGGTCGGCGTCGTGCAGGACGTACCGGCGTTGGCGGAGGCCGCGAAGGCGGTCGGCGCGATCTTCCACACCGATGCCGTGCAGGCGTTCGGCAAGGTGCCGGTGAACGCGCAGGCGACGCCGTTCGACCTGCTCGCGATTTCCGGGCACAAGCTGGGGGCACCCAAGGGCATCGGCGCACTGTTCATTCGGCGTGGCACCCCGCTGGCGCCGATGTTCCATGGCGGCTCGCAGGATCGCGGGCGTCGGCCCGGCACGGAGAACGTCGCGTTCGCGGTGGGGCTCGCGACGGCGGCTGAGCTCACGCTGGCCGAACACGCCACCGAGCACGCACGCCTGTCCGCGCTGCGCGACCGCTTCGAGCGCCTGCTCGCGGCACAGCTCCCCGACGTCGTCATTCACGGCGCGGGCGCCACGCGCGCGCCGCACATCAGCAACGTGTCGGTGCCCGGCATGTCGAGCGAGGCCCTGCTCATGGCGCTCGACCTGCGCGGCATCGCCTGCAGCGCGGGCAGCGCCTGTCAGAGCGGAAGCACGTCGGCCTCGCATGTGCTGACCGCCATGGGTGTGGCGCCCGACATCGCGAATTCGGCGTTGCGCCTGTCCTTCGGCGCGCTCAGCACCGAAGCCTGCGTCGATCGGACGGTCGAGGCACTCACTGCGCTCGCCAGCAAGGCGCGCGCGCCGCAGGCCGTGTTCGAGACCGTCGACTTCTGACGGCAGCGCCGCACGCGCCCATGGCGTCGCCCACGTTCCTTCCGCCGCGCGGTGCGCGGGTGCTGGTGGCGATGAGCGGCGGCGTGGACTCGTCGGTGGCCGCCGCCCTGTTGCTCGAGCACGGCTGCGATGTGGTGGGCGTGACCATGAAGCTGCATGGCGATGATGCGTCGGTGCCCGACAAGCCGTGCTGCTCCCTCGACGCCACCAATGATGCGCGGCGCGTGTGCGAGACGCTGGGCATCCCCCACTACGTCACCAACCTGGTCGAGGCGTTCGGCCGCGACGTGCTGGATGACTTCGTGCGCGAGTACGCGGCGGGACGCACGCCCATTCCGTGCGTGCGCTGCAACACGTTCACGAAGTTTCGCGACCTGCTGCACACCGCCGACGCCATCGACGCGCCGTGGCTGGCGACCGGGCACTACGCGCGCGTGACCCATGAGCAGGGCGCGCCCGTGCTGCGTCGTGGCGCCGATGCCGCCAAGGATCAGAGCTACTTCCTGTGGGGGCTGCCGCTCCCTGCACTGTCGCGACTGGTGCTGCCGATCGGCACGCAGACCAAGCCGGAGACGCGCGCGATCGCGCGGCGCTTCGGCCTGCGCACCGCCAACAAGACCGAGAGCCAGGATATCTGCTTCGTGCCCGACGGTGATCATGTGCGCGTGCTCGCCGAGCGCATGGGCGCGGATGCGCCAGCGTTGCGGCGCGGTCCCATTCGCCTCGTGAGCGGCGAGGTGGTGGGCGAGCACGAGGGCTACGTGCACTTCACGGTGGGGCAGCGGAAGGGACTGCCGGGCGGCTTTCGCGCACCGATGTTCGTCGTCGCGATTGTCCCCGAGGAGTGCGTCGTGGTGATCGGCCCGCGCGAGGCGCTGCTCGGCCGCGGCGTGGTGGCATCGGAACTGAACTGGCTTGGCGCGGCACCGGCGGTGGGCGACCTGGTCGAGGTGCAGGTGCGCAATCGTGCCCGCCCGGTGGGCGCCGTGCTCGTGCGGGTCGAGAACGACGAGGTGGAGGTCGCGCTCGAGGAGCCGGTGACCGCCATCGCACCAGGACAGTCGTTGGTGCTCTATCGCGGCGACGTCGTGCTGGGCGGCGGCGTCATCACGCGCGGCGTGAGCGGCGTACCGGGGCGCAGCGGCGCGCGCGGGTTGCCGATCCTGGCGGCGTAAGTGCGTCGCGACGCAGCGGCGTAAACGCGTCGCGAGGCGTCCGCGCTACGCCGGCTCGACGCGTGGGCTCGTCATCACCGCCACCGTCACATCCGACGTGACGTTGAGCAGCGTCTTGAACATGTCGGGCAAGGTGTCGAGTGCGATCATGATGCCCACCGCCTCGACAGGGAGCCCGATGGCGGTGTAGACGGGCACCTGCAGCAGTTGCCCGCCGCTCGGGATGCCGGGCGTGCTGAAGCTGAGCACCACGCCTGCGAGCGCGACGATGGCGAGTTGCCCATCGGTGAGCGGCAGGCCGTACAGCTTGCTCGTGAAGAACGCGCCCACCGCCCAGTAGATGCCGCTGTTGAGCTTGAACACGCTCGCGCAGAGCGGCAGCACGAAGCCGGTGGCCGTGGGCGGCAGGCGCAGCACGTCGGTGGCGCCCTTCACCATGGCGGGGAGCGAGGCCAGCGAGCTGCGTGAGCCCACCCCCACCGCCTGCGCCGGGAGCAGCGCCCGCGCGAACTGCCCAAGTGGCACGCGCCGCGTGATGGCAATGACACCGTAGCAGGCAATCGTGGGCACCACGAGCAGCGTGATGAGCACCAGGAAGTAGAAGCCGATGGCACCGAGTGCCGCAGTGCCGAGCTTCTGCCCCAAGACGAGGGCGAGGCAGAAGATGCCGATGCCGGCCAGCGCGAGAATCCAGCGCACGACCGTGAGCATGGTATCGGCCATGCCGCGAAAGAACGCCAACTGCGCCTGCCGCGCGCCGTCGGCCACGCGCGCGAGGGCGAAGGCGTAGAGCAGCGTGAACAGCACGACGGGGAGCAGCGTGCCGTCGGCAGCGGCCTTGATGGGATTGAGGGGGATGAGCGACAGGAACCAGGTGCGCGCCGAGAGCGCGTCGCCGGCCGGAATGTCGATGTGGGCCGAGGCGCGCAGGCGGGCGGTGGCTTCGGGGTCGACCGTGAAGCCGGCGAACCACAGCTTGGCGGCGACCGCGGAGAAGATCGCGCAGGCGATGAGCATGCCCAGCATCCAGGCGAACGCCCGCACCCCGACGGTTCCGGTGGCCCGGGCATCGTCGCCTCCGGCGACCCCGACAATGAGGAGCGGCACCACCAGCGGGATGACCGTCATGCGCACCGCGTTGATCCAGGCCGTTCCGATGGTATCGAGGGCGCCCAGCAGGGTCGCGGCGGCACCCGTGGGCGCAGGCTCCCGCGACAGGAGCATCCCGATGGTGAGGCCGAGTGCCAGGGCGAGGGAAACCTGCACCCCCTGGGAGCGGAGCGGGTTCCGGGGAGCGGTGGCAGCGGACGGGGCAGCAGTCATGTGGCGCGAAGCTAACGGGCGCATCACGGATGGCCAGCGGGGGGACCGCGGGGCGGGCCGGCGCGCTGCCGCCTTCTCGACATTGGAACGATTCGTCCCACGCGGGTTTCGAAGATGCGAACCGGGGGTACTTTCGACACAAGCGGGTCCGGAATGATCACCCCGGACCGGCCGTGTTCCCGGAGTTTCCCGCCACTCCCCACCCGGTCCCACCATGCGCACCCTGACCCGCGAGAGCCGAGACGCGCTCTCCCCCGCCGCCGTGATCGATGTCCTCCGCAAGGGCAACGAGCGCTTCCAGAACAACCTCAAGGCCAATCGCAACCTGCTGCAACAGGTGAACGACACGAGCGATGGCCAGCACCCGATGGCGATCGTGTTGAGCTGCATCGACTCGCGCACCAGCGCCGAGTTGATCTTCGACCAGGGGCTCGGCGACATCTTCAGCGTGCGCGTCGCCGGCAACGTGCTCAATGGCGACATCCTCGGCTCGATGGAGTTCGCCTGCAAGGTCGCAGGCGCCAAGGCCATCGTCGTGCTGGGGCACACGCGCTGCGGCGCCGTGAAGGGGGCCTGTGACGGCGTCGAGCTGGGCAACCTCACGGGGTTGCTCGCGAAGATCCGCACCGCGGTGGACCTCGAGCAGATCACGAGCGTCGACCGCACCTCGAAGAACAGCGACTTCGTCGAGCGGGTGGCGCAACTCAACGTCGTGCACGTCGAGCAGGAGATCCTCGACTGGAGCCCGCTGCTGGCCGGCATGGTGCGCCGCGGCGAGCTGGGTATCGTGAGCGCGATGTACGACGTGGAGAGCGGCGCGGTGCGATTCTACGACACCACCATGCTGGTGGGATCGACAGCGCTGCCCGATCCGGCAACGGCGGTGTTGGAGATGGCCGAGTCAGCGGCCGGCGCGCACCACTAGGGCGTCGCGCCGTCCGCTGGTCGCCCGGGCGTGGGCGCTCAACCGCGCGCGCCCGGGCGATACGACCCGAAGTGCCACTCGTGGCCCTCGAGGTCGCGCACGCTCCACTCGCGCGTGCCGTAGCTCGTGTCGTACGGCGCACGCACGACGGCAGCGCCGGCCGCCGTCGCCCGGGCGAATGCGGCGTCGAGATCGCCATCGAGGGCGTAGTACAGCGTGGCATTGCGGGCCGGGAGGTCGAGCGGGCTCACCCAGCCCAGATCGGGCTTCGCCGCGCCGAGCATCAGCACCTCCGCACCCAGCGTCAGTTCGGTGTGCTGTGCCCGACCGGCATCGTCGCGCACGACCAGCAGTTCGTCAAAGCCAAAGGCCGCCGCGAGAAACGCGATGGCGGCATCGGGGTCTCGGTAGGACAGGCACGGGTAACACTTGGGCGGCTGCGTCACGGGCACTCCAGGTTGGGGATGCCCGAACCATGTGTTCCGCGGCGCGCGGCCGCTTGAACTTTTTTCTCGCGTGTCGCGCCAGCGCTCAACCGAGCGGAGCGGGCGTCTCCGCGGTCACCTGCGCTGCCCACTGCCCCGGTGTCATGCCCGCACAGCGCTGGAACTCGCGCGAGAGGTGCGCCTGGTCGGCGTACCCGCGTGATGCCGCGATGCGACTCCACGAGACACGCTGACCGGCGCGCAGCAGCGCGCGCGCATCGCGCACGGCCTGCTCGAAGCGCAGCAGGTTGCCGAGGCGCCTCGGCGTCACGCCACAGTGCTCACGCATGGCGCGGCCGAGGCGCGCCGCACTCCACCCGGTCTCACGCTGCAGCGCACCGATGGCCACCTGCCCGTGCGACTGTGCGAGCTGTGCCCAGCACCACAGCACCACGCGCGACACCGGTGGCGCGGACTGGACGCGCCGCAGCAGGAAAGCGTCGAGGAGGCGCACGCGTGCGCCGAAGTCCCGTGCGTGGCCGAGCCCATCGACAAGTTGCGCCCCCTCGCGCCCCAGCAGGGTCTCGACTGGTGCCGCGAGATTGGTGAGCGTCGAGAGCGGCTGCTGCAGCACCGCGTGCGCACCGAGCGGCGTGAGATTGACCTGCACGGCGTGCGCCGATGTCGCGCCGTGCACGTCGACCCAGGTGTCATAGACGCCCGCCGAGAACGACGTGCAGTGCAACGGCGTGTGCGCCGCGGACTCGAGACGGTAGGGCGCGTCGAAGTTCACGATGAGCGGCACCACCGTGGCCGCGAACTCCCGACGCGTGGTGGGCGCCTGCGCGCGCTCGCGCCACGCCACGTACGGGCCGACGACGATGCCGCGCAACGCGGGATGCGGCTCCGCCTGCTCCACTTCCCACCAGCCGCCGCTCCACGTGTGGCGCGTGACGGCCATGTGCGGCTAGAACCCGAATCCCGTGGACCACGCGATGAGGCGGCGCCCCGCCGTCACCGACGCGGGGTCCTTGCCGACGCGCGTGTACACCCCGACCTCGCCGCCGAGGGCAAGCAGGGGCCACAGGTGCAGCGACGCGCCGACATACGTGCGCTTGGCGGTGGCGCGCAGCGGATTGTCGAAGGTGCGCAGCACACCGGCCGTGAGCGCCGCGCCGCTGCCGAAGTGTCCGAGCGAGTTGGCGATGCCCACGTTGAGGCTGGCGCCACCGAGCCCGACCTTCGCAGCGCCCAGCACACACCAGTCGCTGGTGGTCGACTCACGGACATAGCCCATGCCGTACGCCAACGCCCACTTGAGCGGCGCACCGTACGTGAGTCCACCCATGCACTGGTCGAACTGCCAGCGCACGGAGTTGTCCGCACCGCTGCTGTCGCGCGGCGCACGCGCCGCCGCCGGCTGCGGCTGCACCTGCGCCGCGGCAGTACGCGCCACCACCGCCGAAGAGCCCGCGATGCAGAGCATGGCCGCGAGGGCACGCGTACGCGCGCGCACGAGCGACATCAGAACTTGAGGCCTCCGGCCTCGGCGAAGTCGCGCATCGCCTTCTCCTGTGCCTCGCTCAACGTCTCGGGCACGGTGATGGTGATCTCCACGAACAGGTCGCCCTTCTGGCCTTCCTTCTCGATGCCCTGCCCCGCGATACGGAAGCGCTTCCCCGCCGACGTACCGGCCGGAATGCGCAGCGCGACCTTCTTGCCGTCGAGCGTCTTCACGCTGACGCGGGAGCCGAGCGTGGCCTGCGCGATGTTGATGGGCACGGTGGCGATGAGGTCGAGGCCGTCACGACGGTAGAAGCGATCGGTCTGCACCGCGAAGGTGATGACGAGGTCGCCGGGCTGTCCCCCGGCCGCGCCTTTGCCACCCTGCCCGCGCAGTCGCACCTTCGTACCCGACTCGGCGCCCGGTGGTACCGTGATGAGCACTTTCCGGCGTGCCCGCATCTCGCCGGAGCCACGGCAGGTGGGGCAGCGCTCCGACGGAATGCTGCCGCGTCCCATGCACACCGGGCATGGACGATTCACGGCGAAGCTCCCGTGACCGAACGAGATCACGCCGCGACCGCTGCACTCGCCGCACGGCTTCACCTGTGCGCCGGGCGCCGCGCCGTTGCCCCGGCAGCTCGTGCACTCCTCGTTCACCTCGATCTCGACCGGCACCTTGCCGCCGGCGGCGGCGACGCGGAACGGCACCTCGACGGTCTGCTCGATGCTCTGCCCGCGCTCGGGGCCCTTGCTGCGCGCACGACCGCCAGCGCCCCCGAACATCGACGAGAAGAGGTCGCCGAGGCCGCCAATGCCGCCGATGTCGAACTCGGTGCTGTACGCCGCGCCGGAGGCGCCGCCGGGCTGCGCGCGCCCCGCGCCCGGACGTTGTGCGCGTGCGCCGCCGCCGAAGCCCGACGGAAACCCGCCGAACGCGCCGAGCTTCCGCATGTCGTCGTACTGCTTCCGCTTCTCCGCGTCACCGAGGACGTTGTAGGCCTCGGAGATCTCCTTGAAGCGGTCTGCGGCCTTCGGGTCGTTCTGGTTCGCGTCCGGGTGATACTGCTTCGCGAGACGACGGTACTGCTTCTTGATCTCGTCGGCCGTGGCGGACGACGGGACCCCGAGGACCGCGTAGTAGTCGGTGCCGTTGGCCATGGATGTCAGATGGAAGTCAGGCGGAGATCAGCGCGCGCTCAGGCGCCGGTCCACTGCTTCACGACGACGCGCGCCGGCCGCAGGACGTGGCCGTTGATCACGTAGCCCGCCTGGAAGCACACCGCGACGACACCGTCTTCCTCTGCGGACGCGGCGGGCGCGGTGCTCACGGCCTCGTGCAGGCCGGGGTTGAACGGGTGCCCGGTGGGATCGAGCACCTCGAAACCGTGGCCGGCGAGCGACTTGAAGATCTTCTTCTCGACGAGCGCGATGCCGTCGATGACCATCTTCGAGTCCATGGTGGACGGATCGACGTTGGCGAAGCGCGTGAGGTCGTCGAGGGCATCGAGCAGGCCGCGCACCAGGTCGCCCTGCGCGCGCCAACCGGCTTCCTGCCGCTCCTTCACCGCACGGCGCCGGAAGTTGTCGAACTCGGCGGCGAGGCGGAGGTGCTTCTCGCGCGCCGCCTCAACCTCGGCGGCGAGCTGCTGCTCGCGGGTGGCGCCATCGGCCTCCACGGGGGTGGTGGTCTCATCCTGGACGTCGACCGGACTGGCTGCGGAGGTCGGGTCGATCGGGTCGTTGGCCTGGGGATCGGTCATCGGCGTCATATGCTGGGGCGTACGAAGGTGCGGCCCGGAAAGTTCGGGGGTTCCGGAGGGCGACTCAAGGCGCGCGGACGGTCCATCCGTCGCCGTCGGCGTCACGGGCGAAGGTCCGGCGCAACCGGTCGAGGGCCAGTTGGCCCGCGCGGAAGCGGATCTCATTGCGATCGCCGGGGAGCACGGCGCGCACCGCACGCACGTCCCCGTCGATGTCCGTCGCCACCCAGACGGTACCCACCGGCTTGTCCGGGGTGCCACCATCGGGGCCGGCGATGCCGGTGATGCCGATGCCGATGCGGGTGCCGAAGCGCTGGCGCACGCCGGCGGCCATGGCCCGCGCGACGGGCTCGCTCACCGCGCCTTGCGCGTCGAGCGCTTCGGTCGGCACGCCCAGTTCGCGCACCTTCACGTCGTTGTGGTAGGCGATGACGCCCCCCATGAACGACCGGCTCGAGCCGGGAACGGCGGTGAAGCGCGCTCCGAGCCCGCCGCCCGTGCAGCTCTCGGCCACGGCCACGGTGGCCTCGCGTGCGGCGCATTCGGCCAGCATGAGCGCGGCGAGGTCATCGTCGCCTTCGCCGTAGATCCAGCGGCCCACCTTTTCGCGCACCCTGACCGCCGCCGCGTCGAGTGCCCGTTCGGCCTCGCGCGCGGGGAGCGACCAGGAGGTGAGCCGCAGGTCGACGCCGTCGTTGCCGGGGAGGTAGGCAAGCGAGAGCCCGTCGATGCCACCGGCCAGCTCGCCCAGCCGGTCGGCCAGCGCGCTCTCGGCGATGCTGCAGGTGCGCAGCGTGCGCGAGCGGATGACGGTGCCGCCGGTGCCGATGCGATCGCGCAAGCGCGGGATGAGCGTATCGGCGAGCATGCCGCGCATTTCACGTGGCACACCCGGGAGCATCGCGACCCAGCGCCCACGCGCGTCCTCGAGCCAGATGCCGGGGGCCGAGCCGTGCCGATTGCCGAGGATCGTGGCCCCGGTGGGGACCATGGCCTGCTGCCGGTTGCTGGGCGGGAGCGGCTGTCCGAAGCGCGTGAGCCAGCGCTGTTCGAGCGCGGCGACGATGGACTCGTCCAGCACCATCTGCTGGCCGAAGAGCGCGGCGATGGCCGGCTTGCTCTGGTCGTCGGCGGTGGGGCCGAGCCCACCGGTGGTGATGACGGCGCCGGTGCGATCGAGGGCGGCCTGTACGGCGTCGGCGATGGCCGCCGCGTCGTCACCGCAGGTGCTGCGGCGCACGATGCGCGCGCCGAGGGCGGCCAGCTCGCGCGCGAGGTGCGCGGCGTTGGTGTCGATCGTGAAGCCGAGGAGGAGCTCGTCGCCGATGGTGACGATTTCGAGGTTCATGCGCGGAATCTAGCGCCCGCGCCCCCGGCGACTCAGGCCCGCAACGCGCTCAGGCGGCTCGCAGCACCTGGCCGCCGTAGCGCCGCAGGTAGAGCCAGAGCGACCACAGCGTGAGCGCCACGGCGCCCACCATGCTCACCACGCCCACGAAGCCATTGAACAACGCGAACGCCCGCCACGCGGACTCGGTGACCCAGCCGCGGTGCGTGGCCAGCGTGATGGCGAAGAACCAGAAGTAGGCCGCGCCGAGCCAGATGCTCTGGAAGGTGGTCTTCCACTTGGCCGGACCGATGGCGGCGATGACGAGACCGCGCCGCGCGGCGACCTGCCGGAAGATCGTCATGAACAGCTCGCGCCCGAGCACGATGACCACGATCCACAGCGGCAGCGACACCTTGCCGAGCGGCGTGTCGAAGAGGAGCGGCGAGGGCGTCGGGGTGCTGCCGTCGGGGACGACGAAGGCATAGTGCCGTTGCAGCAGGTACATGGGCACGAGCGTCGCCAGCAGCAGCAGCTTGTCGGCGAGCGGGTCGAGCAGACGGCCGAGGTCGGTGACGAGGTTGCGCTGCCGGGCGAGGTGCCCGTCCCAGTAGTCGGTGATGGCCGCGACCAGGAAGAGCACGAAGGCGAACAGGCGCGCACTCCACGACGTCGTGAACGGCAGCCACGCGATCAGCGGCGTCAGGGCGATACGGCCCATGGTGATCGCGTTGGGAAGGTTCACGGGGCGGGAAGTGAAGGTCAGGCGAGCGTCTTGAGGACCAGCTTGGAGACCGCCTTCAAGGTATCGAACACACCGTCGCCGGTCACGGCCACGGCCTCGAACCAGGGGACCCGCTCGACCCACTCGCCGGTGGGGAGCTGGGTGACGAGGAATTCGCCGGGGCGGAACGGGTCGAGGACGGCGCGCTGGCGCGCCGGGTCGGTGACCTCCCACCCGGGATTGAGCATGGCCTGCAGCTCGTCGAGCGGGGCCGCGTTGGGGAGGTCGCGCTTGTTGTACTGGATGACGAACGGCATGCGGGTGAGGTCGTAGCCGTAGGCCGCCATGTTGTCGTACAGGTTCTGCATCGACTCGACGTTCGCCTCGGCGCGCTCGACCTGCGAGTCGGCGACGAAGACGACGCCGTCGACGCCCTTCAGGATCAGCTTGCGGCTCGCGTTGTAGTACACCTGCCCCGGCACCGTGTAGAGGTGGAAGCGGGTGCGGAATCCGCGAATGGTGCCGAGGTCGACGGGGAGGAAGTCGAAGAAGAGGGTGCGTTCGGTTTCGGTCGCGAGCGAGATGAGCTTGCCGCGCGTGTTGGGCGCGACCTTGCCGTAGACGTACTCGAGATTCGTCGTCTTGCCACCGAGTCCGGGGCCGTAGAAGACGATTTTGCAGTTGATCTCGCGCGAGGCGTAGTTGATCATCGACATCGCCGCGGCTCCTTACTGGAAGAGGCGGTCGATTTCGTCTTCCGCGCCGGCGAGGAAGCCCGGCGGCGTGTTCTCGCCGGAGCCGCCGCGCGCGAACACGGCCTCGAAGATGCGCGAGAGCTCGTCCACCGCCGACTTCATGCGCAGGCGCACGAGGCCGAGGGTGGTGCGGTTGTCGAAGAGCACCACGAGGATGACGCGCCGCGCGATGTCGGCGAGGTACATCGACTCCTTCTCGCCCTGATGGAAGAGGACGCTGAAGTCACTCTCCCCGATGAGGCGCGCGAGCTGGTCGTTGGCGCTGAAGTCTGCGGCCGTGAGGGTGGCGAACGCCGTCGCATCGAACTGCGGCGGTTCGCCGACGGTGGCCACGAGCTGCCCGCTGCGATCGACAAGCAGGGCGCAGCGCGCCTTGGCGTCGTACAGGAAGCGCTGCAGGGTGATGGTGATGGCCCCGAAGTCGTCCTCGGTGAACGACCAGGTGGCGGCGCCAATGGGCATCGGGCGTGGTGCGAAAGAGAGTCGGAGCGAAGCGGGTCGCGGCGCGCCCCCGTCACACGGCTGGCATGGCGGGTCCCGGACCGCGCCGCACGTCGTCTATCTACGCGCAGGCGGGATGAAAGTAACCGACGGGCCCGTGCTGGCGCATGGGGCGCACGCGGCGCCGTCGCTACATCTCGCGGCGGGCGGTCAGTGCCTGCGCGATCGTCACACCGTCGGCATACTCGAGGTCACCACCCACAGGCAGGCCACGGGCGATACGGGTGACCCGCCCGACGCGCCCCGCGAGCTGACGCTGGAGGTACAGCGCCGTGGCATCGCCCTCGAGCGAGGGGTTGGTGGCGAGGATCACCTCCTGCACCCCCTCGGGTGAGAGCCGGGAAAGCAAGCCGTCGATGGTGAGATCGTCTGGCCCCACCCCGTCGAGCGGCGACAGGCGCCCTCCCAGCACGTGGTAGCGCCCCCGGAACTCGCCCGACCGCTCGATGCTGGCAATGTCGCTGGGCTGCTCCACGACGCACACGAGTGCGCCGTCGCGGCGCGGGTCGGCGCAGATCGCGCACAACGGCGCCTCGGTGAGGTTGTGGCACCGCGTGCAGGGGTGCACCCGCTCGGTCAGGGCGACGAGCGCGTCGGCCAGACGACGGCTCTGCTCCGCGGGCTGGCGCAGCAGATGGTACGTCAGGCGCAGCGCCGTCTTGCGCCCGATGCCCGGGAGCCGCGCGAGCTCGCCGGTGAGGTCGTCGATGGCCGACACGCCGCGATCAGAACGGCAGCTTGAACGGCAGGTCGATGCCGCCGGTGACCTTCTGCATCTCCATCTGCATCGCTTCGGCGGCCTTCTTCTGCGCTTCGGCCACGGCCACGACGACCAGGTCCTCGAGCATCTCGATGTCGGCGGGATTCACGACCGCCGGATCGAGCTTGAGGCGCTTGAGCTGCATCTTGCCGTCGACATCGGCGGTCACGAGCCCCCCGCCGGCGAGGGCGCTGAAGGTGCGGTTGGAGAGCTCTTCCTGCATGGCCGCCATGCGGCCCTGCATCTCCTTCACCTGGCCCATCATCTTGAACAGATCCATGCGTCGTCCGTGTGGTCAGTCGAGGATTTCGAGATCGAGCGCCTTGACCGCCGCTTCCAGGAGCGGCGCGCGGCGCGCGGCGTGTGAGGTGCGCTGCTTCTGCACGTCGTCGGCGGTGAGCCGACGCGTGGGGGTGCCGGCCGTCGCCGCGCTGGTCGCCGGCGCCGCGCCGGGGGTACCGTCGCGCTTGAGCGTGAACGTGCGCACCCCCTCGAAGGTGGCCTGCAGCGCCGCCAACACATCGCTCCGCGCCTGCTCGGCCGCGTGGGCCCAGGTGTCGTCGGCGGCGGCGTAGCCGATGGTGAGCGCGCCCTCGCCGGAGATGGCGACGGGGCGGAGGTGCGAGAGCCCCTGGGCGACCATGCCGCGCCCGCGCGCGCGGAGCGCATCGCACACCGCGCTCCAGCCGCGTTCGACTTCGTCGAGCAACGGGGCCGGCGCGCCACTCACGCGTTCGGGCGCAACGGCGGGCGACGGCGGTGGCGCCGCCGCGGCCGCCTCCTGCGCGCGTGCGGCGGCGGCCGCCGCACGCTGCGTGGCCGACGTGGGCACGGGCGGTGCGAGCGCCGGGGCCACCGCCGCCGGTGGCGCCGGAGGCAACGCGTGGGCCGATGCCACGCGCTGTTCGTGCGCGACGCGGCGCGGCGGCGGGTCGTCGTGGCCACCCTCCGCGAATCCCTTCAGCACTTCCTCCAGCTCGATGGTGCGATCGAGCAGTGCGAAGCGCACCAGCAGCGTCTCGAGGAGCAACTGCGGCTGTCCGCTGCGGCGGTACATCGGCTCGAGCTCGAGCAGCGCATGCAGCATGCGCAGCAGGTCGTTGGCGGCGTGTCGCCCCACACGCTCGGCCAGCGCCGCGCGCAGGCGCTCCGGCAACTCCGGCGGGGTGCCGCCCAGCGCGAGCGCGAGTTGCGCTCGCAGCAGGTCACCCAACCCCGCGAGCACCAGCGCGAAGTCGACGCCCGCGTCGGCCAGCCGCTGCACCGCGGGAAACACGTCGGCAGCCCGGCGGTCGGCCACGAGGTCGAGCAGCGCGAGGTACTCCTCGTCCGGCACGAGGCCCAATGCCGTGTGCACGCGTGCCGTGGTCACCTCGGCCGTCTCCCCGACCGAAAGCACCTGGTCGGTGAGTGACAGCGCATCACGCAAGCCGCCGTCGGCGGCGCGCGCGATGAGGCCCAGCGCATCCGGCTCGAAGGCGACCTGTTCCTCGGTGAGGACCGCGGCGAGGCGCTCGCGAATCTCCGCTGGACCGATGCGCTTGAGGTCGAAGCGCTGCAGGCGCGAGAGCACCGGCGCAGCCGCCTGGGCGATCTTCTGCGGCTCCGTGGTGGCGAAGACGAACACGACGCGTGGCGGTGGCTCCTCCAGCACCTTGAGCAGTGCGTTCCACGCCTCGCGCGTGAGCATGTGCGCCTCGTCGACGATGTACACCTTGTAGCGATCGTCGCCCGAGGGGGCGTACATGGCGCGTTCGCGCAGCTCACGCGCATCGTCGACGCCGCGATTGGAGGCGGCGTCGATCTCGACCACGTCGAGCGAGGCCGACCCGCTCCAGATGCGCTGGCAACTGCCGCACTGCCCGCAGGGTTCGCCGGCGAGGGCCGGATCGCCGCGGCGCTCGCAGTTGAGCGCCATGGCCAGCACACGGGCCAGCGTGGTCTTGCCCGTGCCGCGGGGGCCACACAGCAGGTAGCCGTGCGCGACCCGGTCGCGGGCGATGGCCCCCTTGAGCGTGTTCGCGACGTGCGACTGGACCGCGACGGTCGCGAAGTTCCGCGGGCGGTATTTCCGGGCGAGGGCGAGCGACATCCCGGGAATCTAAAGACCGGGGGCGAACCCGCCGACACTTCCGGCGATCCCCCTTCTCAGCCCCGGAGATTTCGCCGTCGTGCCTGCCTTCGTCACGTTCCGCCTGCGGCCCACCCCGTCACCGGACGTGTCGGCGGCGGGGGGTACCGGGTCCAGCCGCCCGTGAACCCGTCGCATCCGGACGTGACGGCGCTCCGCGCGGCGCTGGTGGAACATGCGCGCGATCTCATCCTGGTCGTGGACGAGGCCAGCCGGATCCGCTACGCGAGCCCGTCGGCACAGGCGCTTCTTGGCGTCGATGCCGAGGCCCTGTCGGGACGTGTGGGCACCGCCCTGCTCCACCCCGATGACATGGACGTCGCCCGACTCGCCCTGGCGCGGCTGGTGCAGCATCCGGCGTCCGCCGAGACCTTCACGTGCCGTGTGCGCGGTGAGGCCGGCCAGTGGCGTTGGATGGAAGCCTGCGGCAGCAACGCCCTGGCGGTGCCGACCATCGGTGGGCTCGTGTTCACGCTGCGTGACATCACCGCGAAGCGGGAGCTCGAAGGCCGCCTCGAGTGGCAGGCCTTCCACGACCCGCTCACCGGTCTCGCGAATCGGGTGCTGTTCACCGACCGCGTGTCGCACGCCCTGTCGCGCCGCTCCCGCGCGCCCATCGATGTGGGCGTGCTGTTCATCGACCTCGACCACCTCAAGAAGGTCAACGACTCGCTGGGCCACGCCGCCGGTGACGCGCTGCTGCGCGAAGCGGCGCGGCGCATCCAGCAGTCGGTGCGTGCCGCCGACACGGTGGCACGTCTGGGCGGCGATGAGTTTGCCGTACTGCTGGAGGATTCCAGCGCGGCCGAGTGCCTCGAGACAGCGGAGCGCCTGCTCACACAGCTCACGCGCCCCTTCGTGATCGAGGCGCGCGAGGTGGTGTGTGGCGCCAGCATCGGCGTTGCCCTGGCAGACGCCGGCGCGAACGTCGATGACGTCGTGCGCGATGCCGATGTGGCGATGTACGTCGCGAAGGCCGAAGGTCGCGGACGTGTCGTGCAGTTTGCCCCGGCCATGCGGGCCGAGGTGGCCGAGCGCCTGCTGCTGGGTGCCGACCTGCGTCGCGCGATCGCGGAGGAGACGCTCGCGGTGCACTACCAGCCGCAGTTCGACCTCGCGCGGGGCGTGGTGACGGGGGCCGAGGCGTTGCTGCGGTGGATGCATCCGACACGCGGCGAGATTGCCCCGTCGCGCTTCGTGCCGATTGCCGAACAGGCCGGGCTCATGTCCGAGCTGGGGCGGTTCGTGCTGCGCACGGCGTGCCGTGACGCCGCCGCCTGGCGCGGTGCGTGCCCGCTGCCGCTCGGCCTGTCGGTGAACATCGGCACACGACACCTGCATGAGACGGGCGTCGTGGCCGACATCACGGGTGCGCTGTCCGCCGCGGGGCTGCCGGCCACGCTGCTCACGATCGAGCTGACGGAATCGGCGCTGCTGCAGGGCGCGACGCCGGCGGTGGGCGTGCTGCGCGCACTCGACGCGTACGGTGTGGGCATCGCCATCGACGACTTCGGCACGGGTGTGTCGTCGCTGGCCAACCTGCGCACGCTGCCCGTGCGTCGCCTCAAGATCGATCGTCGCTTCGTGACGGCGCTGGGGCAGCCGGGCGCCGACGACGCGCTCGCGCGCGCGATCATCGCGCTGGGCGGTGCGCTGGGGCTCACGACCGTGGCCGAGGGCATCGAGACAAGCGCACAGCTTGCAGAGCTGCGGGCGCTGGGCTGCCCGACGGGCCAGGGGTACCTGCTGGCGCACCCGCTGCCGGCCGCGCAGTTCATCGCCGCGGTGCAGGACGGCGCGCTGCAGCGTCATGGGTCGGCGCTGGTGGGCGCCCTGACGGCGGCGGCGGCGGCCTGAACGCTCACGCGTTCAGGCACAGGATCAAAAAAAGCGCGCGGGGGCAGCGCTCGTATCGAGCGCTCCCTCCGCGCGCAGTGCTCCGGGCCTGACGAAGCGACGACAGGATCCACGTACCGCTGCTACCTTCGGGGTCCTGACGGGGTTGGCGGGCTGACGCCCTCCGGGACCCGGAGCATCCGCAAGTTAGCGGATGGTGCGTGCGTGGTACAACTGCTGTCGTGAGCCGTGTGCGATGAGGAGACTGGGCCGTGGGCCGTGGGCCTCGAGCCGGGAGTCAACCGGCGAAGGTGGCTTCGATGGCCTGCGCGATGCGAGGGGCGGCCTCCGCGACGCGATCCGCGGGCGCGTCGAGGTGCGTGACGGCGCGCACGCGCGACGCAGTCCACACGCCGATGCGCACGCCGAGCGCGAGGGCGCGCGCCTGCACCTCGGCCGCGCGCGGCGCGGGCAGGTCGATCATGACGATGTTCGTGTCCGGCGGCACGACCCGCGCACCCGCGACCCCGTCGACAACCGACGCAAGTTGGCGGGCGGCCGCGTGATCGTCGGCGATGCGCGCGAGGTGATGCTCGAGCGCATGGTGCGCCGCCGCGGTGATGACACCGCTTTGCCGCATGCCGCCCCCGAAGCGCTTCCGCGCGATCCGTGCGCGGCGGATGGCTTCGGCGCTGCCGGCGAGACAGGCGCCAATGGGTGCGCCGAGCCCCTTGGAGAAGGAGACCATGACGGTGTCGGCCGTTGCGGCAAACGCTTCGAGGGCGGTGCCGCTGCGCGCTGCGGCGTTCCAGAGGCGCGCACCGTCGAGGTGCACGGGAAGGCCAAGGCGATCGGCCACCGTGCGGATGGCGCGCAGTTCGTCGAGGCTGCTGACGACACCACCGGCCCCATTGTGCGTGTTCTCGACGCACACCACGCTCGCCTCGGGCGCGTCGGCGCTGGGCGTGCGCACGAACGCCTCGAGATCGGCCGCACGCATCACCAGCCCCACGGGCTTCACGGGCCGCACCTGCATGCCGCACAGCGCGGCGGTTGCGGCCACTTCCGAGTGCACGATGTGCGCTTCGGCGTCGACGTACACCTCGGTACCCGGCGCGCCGAGCACCCAGAGCGCCGCCTGGTTGGCCATGGTGCCGCTGGGAAAGAACAGTGCGCGCTCCTTGCCCAGGCGCTCGGCCACCGCGGCCTCGAAGCGCTTCGTGGTTGGATCGTCCTGCAGCACATCGTCGCCGACTTCGGCCTCGGCCATGGCGCGCCGCATCGCGGCAGTGGGGCGGGTGACGGTGTCGCTGCGAAGGTCGAGGGGCGCGGTCACGGTGTCGAGCGGGTGGAGGGAGCAGCGGCCGGCGGTGCGACGGTGGCGACGGCGGCGAGTGCGGCCAATTCACCGCGGCGCAGCGCCACGGCCTGCGCCACTTCGCCGCCCACGAGGAAGAGGAACGATCCGTAGTAGGTCCAGAACACCACGGAGACAATCGCAGCGATGGTTCCGGTGTACAGCGACCCGGGATCGGTCTGCGCGACGATCACGCCGAACAGGTGGCGCGCGATCTCGAAGAGCAACGTGGCCACCAGCGCGCCGATGAACGCGGCGTCGCGCGGTGGACGGCGGCGGGGCAGCCCGCGATAGAGCGCGTGAAAGAGCGCCAGCACCAGGGACAGGGCCAGCAGCCGGCCCAGCAGGTATCCGACGGTCCCCATCGCGTCCTCACGCAGGCCGACTTCGCGCAACAGCGCGAGCCCCTGCGTGGTGGCGAGATCGAGATAGGCCGACACCACGACGTACGCCACTACCGCGACGGTCGCGACGATGGTGGCGGCAAAGTCGAAGAGCTTGCCGGCGACGATGCCACGATCGGTACCGTCGAAGGTCAGCGCGAGGGTGCTGCGCAGCGAGCCGAAGAGACGCGTGCTGAACCACGCGAAGCCGATGGCCGAGTAGAGCGTGACGCTGCGTCGCGTGACGAGGATGTCGCCGACGACATCACGGAGCAGCGCGCTGGCGCCGGGCGCATCATTGGGGAGCAGGAGCTCGACCAGCGTGGTGACGGTGCGGGCGGCCTCATCGGGGCCACTGCCCAGCAGAAATGACAGACCCGTGACCAGCAGGAGGGCAAACGGCACAAGGGCGAGCAGGACGTTGAACGCCAGCCCGCCCGCGAGGAACGGGACGTTGTCCTCCGCGCTCTGGTTCCAGACGCGGCGGACAACGTCCCACCAGGGGTCAAGTCCCCTCGACAACCTCGCCAGCGACTTCCTCCGCGCCACGTCGGCGCTCGGCGTAGGCGGTGCGCGCATCCGCCAGGTTGCGCTCGAGGTCGGCGCGCGCACGTCCGGCGGCCTGCCGGCCCGTGTCGACGGCCTCCCGCACGGCACGGGCGCGCGTGCCCACGGCATCGCGTGCGCGCTCGACGCGATCACCCACCTCATCGGCCAGGTCGTCCGCCATTTCGTACGCGCGGCGGCGTGCCTGGCCCAGCTTCTCGGTCACCTCGTCACCCATGTCCTCGGCCAACTCGCGGGCGCGACGGCTGGCGCGACGCGCACCGCGCGCGAGACGGTGACGCGTCTCACTGCCACTGGCCGGCGCATACAGCAACGCGACGCCAGCACCCACGGCGAGACCGAGCAGGAGCATACCGAGGCCGCCTGCGCGGTCCCTATCGATCACCACGACGCGGTCGTCATCGTACTCACGGGGCATGGGCGCTTCCTCCTTTGGCGGACGTGAACGGCATGGGGGACGACAGGGTCGCCCCCCACCCCCCGTACTCTCCGATCAGTCCGAAAGGTCCGCGTCGTCGGGTGCGGCGACGATCGTGGACGCCCCGGTCGGGAATGGACGATGCTGCACCGGCGCATGACAGAAGGCATCCACGTACTGCTTCGTGCCCTGCATGCCGAGCTGCGTGAAGAGGAAGGTGAACTTGTCGTCGTAGGCCGCGCCGAGCTTCGCGCGCACGTCGGCCGGCAGCCCCCAGAGGCGCTGCTTGAAGGGGCCAATCGCCTTCTTGCGGGTCTTGTAGTAGAACTGCGCGTCGCTGTCGGTGGCCTTCCGCTCGTCCTTCGCGTTCACATCGAGCCACGCGTACACCTCCTGCAGGAGGTCCGCCGGGATGTGATCGAACATGATGTTCTGGAAGTTCGTCGCGAGGTGGATTTCCGCCGTCTCGCGCTTCGGGAAGTTGTTGAACGCGCCATCCGGCAAGGTGGACGCCCCGTGCTGCACCGCTCCCGCCATGCCGTAGTCGTCGCGGGCGAGCTTGGAGAGCGTCTCGAGCGTATCGAGATCGAGTGCGACGTCGGCGATGGAGCCGTCGGGAAGCACGACGCCACCGTGCGAGGTGCCCGACTGCACGGAGATCTTCGACAGCCCCGCCATGCCCGGCGCCTGCGCGGCCAGCGTGCGGTTGAAGCCCTGCATGAAGGCGTGCAGCTCTTCGGGCGTGCTGTTCTCGGTGCCGACTTCGCCGATCTCACCACCCACCGAGATGGTCACGCCGGCGGGCTCGGCGGCGCGCACGAAGCGCGTGATGTCGACGCACACCTCGTAGTTGAGGCGCTGCTGCTCGTCGAGCGTGGCCTTGGAGAGGTCGACCAGCGTGGACGTGTCGACATCGATGTTGTAGAAGCCGGCGGCCACGGCCTCGGTGACGAGCGCCTTCACGGCGTTCACCTCGGTCACGGGGTCGTTGGCGTACTTCTTGTGGTTGACCTGGAAGTGGTCACCCTGGATGAACACCGGGCCGCGATAGCCCTCGCGCAGCGCGGCGGCGAGCATGACCGTGACGTACTCGGCCGGGCGCTGCTCGGTGTAGGCGATCTCGGAGCGCGCGATCTCGAGGATGAAGGCGCCGGCGTCGAGCTTGATGGCGGTGCGGAAGATCGCACGCGCCGTGTCGTAGGCCACCGCGCGCACGTTGATCGCGGGGACGGTGAAGCCACCGCACTTGCCGGCACCGCGCGCCACATAGAGGTCGTGAATCGACGCGGCCCGCACGCCCACGAGCTGCCCCAGCTCCCACACCAGCCACCGCGCGAAGGTGCGCTCGGACTCGGTGCCGAACACCGCCTGCCGCACGAGCGCATCGAGATGGGGCGACTGCAGCGCGGCCGCGTCGTGGAGCTGCACCGTGCCGTTGGCCACGGTCACGGCGCCACCAAAGAGGGTCGTCGTATCGGACATGAGGGGCGGACTGTAGGAGCGAACGGGAGAGGGCGAACCGCAGGAGGACGACGGGAATCGCGCGCGGGAAACTTCGGCGAGGATCAGCCGATGCGCCAGCGCGGATCGGGGGCCGGCAACGCATCCCACTCGGCACGCGCCTGCTCGCTGCCGGCGCGTCCGAGCATGGCGTAGGCGAACTGCTTGCCCAGTTCGACCCCGGGCTGGTCGAAGGCGTCGACGCCGTACAGCACCCCGGCGTAGGCCGTGGCCAGCGCGAAGGTCTGCACTAGCGCCCCGAGGTGCCAGGCGTCGATGGCGTCGATGGTGAGCGTGGCGTTGAGGCGGCCACGTGCCGCGAGGGCCCCGGCGGTTGCGCGCTGCTCGATGGCGATGAGCTCGCCGAGCGTGTGGCCGCCGAGGTAGCCGAGTTCGGCGATGTCGCCGTGTCGCGCGGGGATGCGCCCCTCCTGCTCCCGACCGCGCACCGCGAGGAAGGTGACCGTCTTGTCGCGCGGCCCCTCCATGAACAACTGCACCTGCGAGTGCTGATCCGTGGCACCGACCGCCGGCAGCGGGGTGGGCCCGACATGCATGCCGTCGGGGCGCCGCTTCCCCAGCGACTCCGCCCAGAGCTGCACGAACCACAGCGCGAGGTCGCGCAGCGGGTCGGCGTAGGGCATGAGCACCTGCACATGCCGGCCGTGCTGGGTGTCGGCGAGATGCTGGAGCACGGCGAAGGCGCCAGGCAGGTTGTCGGCGAGCGCGCTGCTGGCCGCACCCTGCATCACGTGCGCGGCGCCGGCCAGCAGTGCACGCACGTCGATGCCGAGCAGCGCTGCCGGCAGGATGCCCACAGGGGACAGCACCGAGAAGCGTCCCCCCACGTTCGCGGGGATGTCGACGGTCGTGACGCCCTCGGCCTTGGCGATGCGACGCAGCGCCCCGACCACCGGGTCGGTGATGAACACCAGGTGCTCGCGCGCGCCCTTCTCGCCGCGCACACGCGCCAGCGCCTCGCGGACGATGAGGTACTGCGCCATGGTCTCGACCGTGCCGCCACTCTTGGACACGACGAGCACCAGCGTCCGCGCCAGGTCGAGGCGCGCGAGCAGGGCGGCGATGGTGCCGGGATCGACGTTGTCGAGCACGTGCAGCCGCGGATGGCCGCCCCGCGCCTGCGTGTCGAGCATGTTCCACTGCGGAGGGCACAGCGCGTTGCGCAGCGCGATCGGCCCGAGCGCGGACCCGCCGATCCCCAGCAGGAGGACGTCGGTGAAGCGCCCCCGCGCGTGCTCGGCCACCCGCAGCGACTGCTCGAGCAGCGGCTCGTTGGTGGGGAGGGAAAGGAACCCGAGGTCGTGCACGCGCGCATGCACCGCCGCGTGGGCCGTCGCAAAGGGTGCCGCGGCGGCATCCCACTGCGCTGGCGTGATGCCGGCACCGTCGGGGAGCGCGCCGGCCATCATGTTCGTGAAGTCGAGCGAGAGGGTCATGGGGCGGTCACCGGGGTCAGGTCGCGGGGCAGTCGACTACGAGGCCGTCGTACGCCGGTGCGATGCCCGGCGGCAACTCCGCCGCGAGGTCGGCGTGCGACTGGTGGTGCGTGAGGTGCGTGAAGAAGGTGCGCTCAGCGCCCACGCGCTGCGCCGTGGCGACCGCCTCGTCGATGGAGAGGTGGGTCGGATGCGGCTTGCGGAGCAGCGCGTTGAGCACGAGCACCCGCACACCGGCCAGCGCCGCCAGCGCACCGTCATCGAGGCGCTTGGCGTCGGTGATGTAGCCGAGCGCACCGACGCGAAACCCCACCACGGGCGTGCTGCCGTGCGGAACGGCGATGGGCAGGATGCTGGTGCCCTGCACCGTGAACGGCTCGCCGGGCGTGATCGCTATGGCCCGCCCCTCGGGGCGGGTGGTGCCGGGGAGCGACTCGTAGCCGTCGCGCACGATGTACGGGAAGCGTTCGTGCAGCACGTCGAGCGTGGCACGCTGCCCATACAGCGGGATGGGCGCGCCCTGCTGCATCGAGAAGCTGCGCAGGTCGTCGATGCCGTGGATGTGGTCGGCGTGTTCGTGCGTGAAGAGCACGGCATCGAGGTGGCTGATGCCGGCGGCGACACACTGCAACCGCAATTCGGGCGGCGTGTCGATGAGGAGGTGTGCGCCCGCGTCGGTCTCGAGGAACGCGCCGCTCCGCGTACGCTTGTCGCGCGGATCGGGCGAACGACAGACGGCGCACCCGCAGCCGATCTGCGGGACGCCGAAGCTGGTGCCGGTGCCGAGGAAGGTGAGGCGCACGGGCGCCGTCAGACCGTCTCGACCTTGAGCAGGTTGGTCGTGCCCGGCACATCGAAGGGCACGCCCGCGGTCACGAGTACCCGATCGCCCTTGGTGACCAGATGGAGGTCGAGCGCTTCACGCAGCGCCATGGCCACCATGTGATCGTAGCCGCGCGCCGTGGGCACGAGCCGCGGCACGACGCCCCACACCAGCTCGAGCTGCCGGCAGACGCGCGGCTCGTCGGTGAGGGCGAGAATGGGCACGCTGGGGCGGTGCGAGGCGACAATGCGCGCGGTGAAGCCGCTCTTTGTGAAGACCACCACGAGCGGCGCCTCGAGCATGCGCACGGCCGCCACCGTGGCGGCCGCGATGGCCTCCTCGGTGTTGACGCTGCCGGGCACGCGCCGGTCGACGCGCTGCATGGAGCCCGGACGCGGATGCGTCTCGATCTCGGTGATGATGCGGCGCATCGCCTCGACCGCGAGGCGCGGGTACTTCCCGGCCGCCGTCTCCGCCGAGAGCATGACGCAGTCGGTGCCGTCGAGGATGGCATTGGCGACGTCACTGGCTTCGGCGCGGGTCGGGCGCGGATGCTCGATCATCGACTCGAGCATCTGCGTGGCGGTGATGACCGGCCGGCCCATGCGGTTGGCGGTGGCGATGATGCGCTTCTGCGCGATCGGCACCTCCTCGAACGGCAGCTCGACGCCCAGGTCGCCCCGCGCCACCATGACGGCGTCGGTGGCCCGCATGATCTCCTCGATGTTCGCGAGCGCGACATCCTTCTCGATCTTCGCCACGACGAGCATCGTCTTCGGGATCTTGCCACGCAGGTCGAGGATGTCCTGCGCGCGGCGCACGAAGCTGAGCGCGACTGCGTCGAGGTCGTGCTGCACCGCGAAGGCGAGGTCGGCCTCGTCCTTCTCGGTGAGCGACGGCGCCGAGACGGCGATGCCGGGGAGGTTCATCCCCTTGTTGCTCGTGAGCGTGCCGCCATGCACGACCGTGGCCTGCACCCGCACGCCGTCGATGCCCGTCACGATGAGCTCGAACAGGCCGTCATTGATGAGGATGCGGTTGCCTGGTGCGACGTCCTGCGCGAGCGCGGCGAAGGTCGTGGGAATGTCGTCGCCGCTGGCCACTTCCTCCGGCGCGAGCGTGACGACCTGCCCCAGCTCGAGTTCGCGCGGGGCGGGCAGCACGCCGATGCGGATGCGCGGGCCCTGCAGGTCGCCGAGGATGGCGACCGGGCGGCCCATGGCCTCGGAGGTCTCGCGGACGAGCTGGATGGTGCGCGCGTGCTGCTCGTGCGTGCCGTGCGAGAAGTTGATGCGCGCGACATTGAGCCCGGCCTCGATCAGCGCGCGGATCCCCTCGGGATTCGCGCTCGCCGGCCCCAGTGTGCCGACGATCTTCGTGCGCGGCACATGGATGCGGGTGAAGGTCGCCGGCGCCGCCGACGTGTCACCGTCGGCGGCAGCGGCCTGCTCGGGGCCGGTACGGGGGATGGTCATCCTGGGGAGTGCGGGGGAAGTGCCGGACGCGGAGCGCGCCGGCCGCAGGTGCGTGGTGGTCAGACGGCGGCGAGCGCGGCGCGCTTGCGCTGCAACCCGGCCAGCAGTGTCACGAACGACTGCTCGAACGACGCGAGTCCCTCGGCCAGCAGCGTGTCGGTGACGCCCTGCAGCGCGATGCCGTGGGCCTCGAGCGCCGCCAGCGCGCGCTCGGCGCCGGCGAGATCGTCGGTCACCGACTGACGCACCTCGCCGTGATCGCGGAAGGCCTCCAGCGTGGCCGGCGGCAGGGTGTTCACCGTGTCGCGGCCGATGAGCTCCTCGACGTAGATGACATCACGATACGCGGGGTTCTTGGTGCTCGTGCTGGCCCACAGCGGCCGCTGCACCTGGGCGCCCAGCGCCGCGAGCCGCTCCCAACGGGGCCCGGCGAAGCTGGCGGTGAAGAGGCGATAGGCGAGGCGCGCGTTCGCGATGGCCGCCTTGCCCTTGAGCGCGAGCGCGTCGCCGCCGAGCGCGGTGAGCCGCGCATCGATGGCGCTGTCGACGCGACTGACGAAGAAGCTGGCGACCGACGCGACATGCCCCAGCGCGTGCCCAGCGGCGGCGCGCGCCTCGAGCCCCGCGAGATACGCCTCGATGACGCGGGCATACGCGTCGATGGCGAACAGCAGCGTCACGTTGACGTTCAGGCCGTCGGCGATGAGCCGGCGGATGGCGTCGGCGCCGGCTGCAGTGCCGGGCACCTTGATCATCAGGTTCGGCCGGTCGACGAGCGCCCAGAGGCGATGCGCCTCGGCCACCGTGCCCTCGGCGTCGTGCGCGAGATCGGGCGAGACCTCGAGCGACACGAAACCGTCGCGCCCCTGCGTCGCGTCGTACACGCCACGGAACTGGTCACAGGCGTGGCGCACATCGGTGGCGGCCACCGTGAAGAAGGCGTCGCGATCGCTGACCGCGGGGTCGATGCCGGCGAGTTCGGCGTCGTACGCCGCGCCCTCCGCCAGCGCCTTCTCGAAAATCGTCGGGTTGGAGGTCATCCCGGTGAGGGCGTCCTCCCGGATGCGGCGCGCGAGATCGCCGTTGCCGAGCATCGTGCGGTCGATGTAGTCGAGCCAGAGGGACTGGCCGGCGGCGTGCAGCGCGTGAAGTCGGGCAGACATGCGTCGAGGGCGGCGTCGGGGCGGCGTTGGGGGCATTCCAGCGGGCGTGATCGCCCGCGCATGCGGTAAGGACATGGTAATGGGCCAGTGGCGCGGGCGGCGAGGGGCGCGTGGCGTGTGTACTCTTCGGGATGCGTTCGCTCCACTGCGCCGCGCTGGCGCTCATCGTCTTCTCGGCGTGTCGTGCCCGCGGCGCGCGTCCCGCCACCGCCGCGCCGGACGACGCCTCGTGCGCGGCTCCCGCGGCCGCCGTGTCCCGTGCGGCGGAGCCTGCCGGAGACGGCGCGGCCGTCTTCGACAGCGCCTGGACCATCGTGCGCCGCTCGCACTGGGACACGACCTTCAACGGGGTCGACTGGACCGCCGTGCGAACCCAGTTGCGCCCGCGCGCGGCGGCGGCACGCACCCGTGGGGAACTGCGCGGCGTCTTGTCGGAAATGGTCTCCCGGCTCGGGCAGTCGCACTTCTCGATCATTCCGCAGGAGGTGGCGAACGCGAGTGCCGCGCCCGCGACGTCGGCGGCAGCCGCGCCCGCTGGACCCGCCGGAACGCCGGGCTTCGAGCTGCGCCTGCTGGATGGGCACTTGGTGGTCGCGTCGGTGGACAGCGCGGGACCGGCGTGGGCCGAGGGGGTGCGCACGGGCTGGCTGCTGGAGGCCGTGGATGGCTGCGCGCTGGCGCCCCGGCTGGCCCGGTTGCCGAAGCACAAGGACCCCCGGCTCACGTCGCTCGATGCCTACCGGCTGGGCATGGTCGCCATCTCGGGCGTGTCCGGCTCCGGGCGTCGCTACGCGTTTCGCGACGGGAGTGGTCAGTCGATCACGACGGCCCTCACGCTCGTGCCCACCCCAGGGACCATCACGAAGTTCGGCAACCTGCCGCCGGTGAGTGCGCACCTCACCTGGTCGCGACTGCGGCGGGACGGGCGCACGATCGGGGTGATCCGCTTCAACCTGTGGATGCCGGTGCTGGCGAGCGCGTTCGACGCGGCGATCGACTCGCTGCGGGGCGCCGACGCGATCCTGATCGACCTGCGCGGCAACTTTGGCGGGGTCGGGGGGATGGCGCTGGGGATCGGCGGGCACTTCCTGGACAGCGCCAAGTCGCTGGGCACGATGGTGCAGCGCGGTTCGGAAATGCGGTTCCTGGCCAACCCGCGCCGGTCGACGGCGGCGGGACGCGCGGTGCAGCCGTTCGCCGGGCCCCTGGCGTTGGTGGTGGATGAGCTGTCGGTGAGCACCAGCGAAATTTTCGCCGGGGGCATGCAGGCGGTCGGGCGGGCACGCGTGTTCGGCAACACGACGGCCGGCCAGGCGCTGCCCTCGATTCCCGAGCCCCTGCCAAATGGCGACATCCTGTACCACGCCATCGCCGACTTCCTGGGGCCGTCCGGGAAGCCCATCGAGGGGCCCGGCGTGCGCCCCGACCAGCTCGTGCCGCTGACCCGTCGTGCGCTGCTGGCCGGCCGCGACCCGGCCGCTGACGCCGCGCTGACGTGGCTGCTGACCGTGGCACCGCGCCGCGTCACCCCCTGAGGGGGCCGGTCGTCCTTTCCGAGCCGCCCCCGTCGCGGTCCCGAACTCTGACTTCCCTCTGGAGTCCAGCCATGTCGCTGACTGCCCCTGCCCGTGCGCGTGTGGCGCGCGGGTCGCTCTCTGCTCGCGCCCTCCGTCGTGCCGCGGCAGGCACCCTGGCGCTCGTCGCGGCCGTGGCGTGGCCCGCGCACCGTGCGGCCGCGCAGGCGCTGCCATCCGCGGACAGCGTGCTCGCCCGACACGTGGCGGCCGTGGGGGGCAAGGAGGCGCTCATGCGACTCACGTCCGTCAAGCAACTGGGCCGCATGGAGATGCCCGGTGTCGGGCTCTCGGCGGACGCCGAGGTGCTGCTCGCGGCGCCCGCCAAGATGGTGACCCGGATGACCATTCCGGGCATCGGGGAAGTCATGAACGGCACGGATGGCGAGGTGGCGTGGTCGGTGAATCCCATGCAGGGGCCGCGGCTCCTGGCCGACAAGGAGCTCGCGCAGACCAAGGAGCAGTCGGACTTCTACGCGGCGCTCACCATGTCGCCGTCGGTCTACTCGTCCATCCAGACGGTGGGGGTGGTCGACTTCGCGGGTGAGAAGGCGTACAAGGTGCGGCTCGTGAGCAAGGCCACCGACGTGGAGATGTTTCGCTACTTCTCGGTCGCCAGCGGACTCATGGTGGGCTACGACCTGACCACCGTGACCGAGATGGGCACCGTGTCCGCCAGCACGGTGGTCGGCGATTACAAGGACTTCGGCGGCGTGCGCTTCGCGACGCGCAACGAAACGACGATGGGACCGCAGAAGATCCTGCTGACGCTGCGCGAGGTGGTGCTGAACGGCGCGCCGGCCGATGCGTTCGCCGTGCCGGAGGCGGTGCGTCCCCTCATTCGGAAATAGGCCACACCCTCCGTTTGTTGACTTCGCGCGTCGGCTCCCGAGATTGTGCGGTTGTGCCACACTCTCGCCCGGCGCTGCGGCGCGGACTGACGCTGCTCGAACTGGTGGTCGCGCTCGCAGTTCTCGCGACGGCCGCGCTGCTCGTGCCTGCGGTGCGCCCTCCCGACTCGACCGGTCGCACCCTCGAGGGCAGCATGGCGGGCGTGCCGGCCGTGTTGGCCCTGCGGGCGCAGCGGCTCGCCGTGCGCGAAGGGCGCCCTCTCGTGCTGCGCATCACGCCCAGTGGCGCGTGGACTCTCGAAGGCAGCGCGGGTGACACCCTCGCACTCGGCGTGCTGGACGCGCCGCACACGGACAGCGGCGCACCACCCGCGCGGGTGGTGCAGGTGGACGCGCTGGGTGGCCTGCGCGCCGTCGATGCGTCTCCGGACGCGGTCGCGCGTCGCGATGCACTGCGCCGGACGCCCGCGCCATGACATTGCTCGAGGGGATCATCGCCACGGTGCTCCTGGCGCTGGTGGCTGTTGCCTGCCTCGACGGCACGCGCGGCGCGGCGCAGCTCCAGCATCGCAGTCAGGCCCGACTCGACGCGCTGGTGACCGCGGAGGCGGCCCTCGACGCCGAGGCGCTCGACGAGTCCGGGATGGTGCGGTCGGACGCCGTGCGCATGACGCGTGCGCCGTACCGCACCGCGCCGCGCGTCGGCCCGACGCGCGCAGGCCTGGTGCGAGTCGATGTCGAGGCGCGCACGGCCGATGGGAGTGTGGTGCGGTTGTCCCGGCTGGTACCGGCCGCAGGGTTCACGACGGCGCGCGGAGCGCCGCGATGAGCACGCGCCCCGCGCGCGGCTTCACGCTGCTCGAGCTGTTGGTCGGGCTCACGCTCACCGCGCTGGCCGCGGCCATGGCCGGGGGCGCCCTGTCGGCGGCGCGGAGTACGGCCGACGTGGTCGAGCGGCATCGGGCGGGCGCTGAGGCGGAGTTGCGTTGGCGCGTGATGACGGCGGACCTGCTGCGTCACGCGCCCCCGGCCGCTGCGCACGACGACGCACGCCTCGCCGTGTTCGGCGCGACGGATGCACCGGCACTGGAGTTCCTGTCGCGCGGCCTCGCGCCGTCGATGGGCACCGGGCGCACCTGGCGCGTGCGCGTCTGGCAGCACGACGATACGCTGCACTTGCGCGCGACTCCGGCCGCTGCAGCGCCCGACGCCGACGCGACGGCAGATGCGGTGCTCGACGCATACGTCACCCCCGCGCGTGCGCTTCGCATCGACGTGCTCGAGCCCGTCCGCGTGGGCGAGGTGGCCCGGTGGCGCACCGACTGGCCGCTGCGGCAGGCGCGACCGCGAGCCGTGCGGCTCCAGTGGGAGGGTGCGCGCGGCGCCACGACGCTGCTCGTGCCGCTCGACCCGCTGGGCGGCGAGGGCTCATGACCACGCGAGCACGAGGCGACATCGCACGCCGTCAGCCACGCGCACGGCGCGGCAGTGCGCTCGTGGCCGCGCTGGCGACGATTGCCGTGCTGGCCAGTGTCACGGCCATCACGAGTCGTCGTGCCCGCGAGCGCGCGGACGTCACGCGCAACGCCGAGGCGCTGGTGGTGGCACGCGCGATGGCCGAGAGCGGTGTGCTCGCCGCGCGCGCCGCGATCGAGGGGGCGTTGGCGAACGCCGGAGCCGATGCCGGAAACGATGCCGGAAACGACAGGGGCGCGCGTCGTCGTGTGCTGGATGCGGTGTTTGCGCCCGACGGCGGCGGCCCGTTCGTTGACGACACGCTGGGCGTCGGGCGCTTTGCCGTGGCCGCCGACAACGTGCAGGCGCGTCTCGACCTCAATCGCACGGACGACGAGGCGCTTGCCAGGCTGTTCTCGCGCGTGATGGCCGCCGACGATGCGCAGCGCATCGCCGCGCGCCTCGCGGGACATGTGCGCGGCACGGCGGCGGGGGACGGGCGACAGCGCCCGTTCGCGTCGCTCGACGAGGTCGAGGCGCTGCTGGGGCCGGCCGATGCGGCGCGTCTGCAGGCGGCGGCTGCGTGGATCACAGTGGATGGCGACGGGCAGGTCGATCGCGTGGGCGCTCCCGCGGCCGTCCGCGAGGTGGCCACAGGAGGGCTCATCGACCTGCCCACTCGACTGCTGCTGGTGTCGCGCGGGGCGCGCATTGGGCACCCGCTCATTCGAGAGATCCAGGCGGTCTACGCCATCGAGGGCGACGAGCTGCGCCTGGTCGCGTGGCGGGAGCGGACGCGATGAGCGCACGTGTCGTGGTGCTGCTGGACGGCACGCAGTTGGCGATCGCGCAGGGCGGCGCGGCGCCCGTGCTGCGCACATGGGACGTGGCCGACGCGGACGGCGCCGCCGCGTCCGTGCTCGGCGTCATCCGTGAGCGGGGCGGCGCGCACGGCCGCGCGCGCGTGTTGCTGGTGCTGGGCGGCGCATGGTTGCAGGTCGCGCGCGCGACGCTCCCGCCGGTGCCACCGGAGGCTCGGCGCCGCATGCTGCGGCTCGAGAGCGATCGCGTGTTCGCGACCGACACGCCGCAGGCCACGACGCTGATGGACCCGTGGGCGTTCGGGGCCGACGCGGCGCTGGCGACGCGACTCGCACGGGCGTTCGGCGCGCATTTCGACGTGGACGCGGTGCTGGCCCTGCCCTGCTCGGTGGCCTGGGCATCGCGCCGTGCGCCAGCGCTGAACGGCACGTGGTGGCACGCCGGCGTGGGTGACGTGCCCGACGCGCCTCGCGAGGCCGCCTGGGGACAGATGTTGCTGCAGGTGCGCGACGGCACCGTGCGTGACGCCCGCGTGGGGCTGCTCGACGCGGCCGACCGCGCCGCCGCCACGCCGCTCCCGGTGACTGTGCTGCTGGCGGCACTGGCCGTGGGCCCCACCCCTCCGTTCGACCTGCAGCTCGCGGACGCCGCGCGCGAAGCGGCCTGGCGTGCGTCGCGACAGCGCGCATGGTGGCGCACCGGTGCACTGACCGCGGCCGCATTGCTGCTGCTGGGCTGGGGCGTCGACCGCTGGCGTGCGCGCGTCGAACGCACGCTCGAGGCGCACGTCGCACGGGTGACGCGTGAGTCGGAAGGTGCGCGCGCGGCGCAACAGCGCCTGCTGACCGCGCGCGCCGAGCAGGCGCAGTTGGCGGCCGGCAACGCCTCGCCGCTGGGCACGCTCGCACAGCTCGCTGGCGCGTTGCCGCCCGACGCGTGGGTGCAGCGCCTGACCTGGGAAGCCGACCGCTGGCGCATCGAGGGCAGCGCCCGCGACGTGGCGGCGCTCGTGCCGGCGCTCACCTCGCGCGGCTTCCGCGATGTGCAGTCGCTCGCGCCGAGCCTGCGGTTCGTGGACGCGGGGCAGCCCCGCGGTTCGTTCGCGCTGGGCTTCACCGTGCAGCCGGACAGCGCAGCGCGCCCGGTGTCGCAGCCGGCCGCGCCCCGGAGCGACGATGGCCGCTGACACGCGCGAACGTCGAGTGGTGGTGTGGGGCGCCGGCATCGTCGTCGTGGCGCTGCTGCTGGCACGCGGCGTGGTCCCGTTTGTCTCAGAGACCCGCGCGCGCGAGATGCGCATCGCCACCTTGCGTGACCAGGCGGCGCGCCTCGACACGCTGCAGGCGCGCGCGACGTCGCTCGCCGCTGGCGCCGACTCCGCCGAGCGTGCGCTGGCGGGTGCCCCGCGGCGCGTGTTGCGTGCCGGGTCGCCAGCGCTGGCCGCCAATGCGCTGCAGCGTTTCGTGGAGGACGCCGCCACCGCGGCGGGCCTCGTGGTCTCGCGCATCGAGGGCACGGCCGGCGACGCCGCGTACGCCACCGTCTCGGTCAACGCCGTCGGCGACGTGCACGGCCTCGCGGCGCTGCTGCAGACGCTGGCCGACGGCCCGCGCGTGGCCTCGGTCTTGCGCCTGGGCGTGACGCAGACGACCGCGCTGCGCGGCGCCGATGAGGTGCTGCAGTTGGCGCTCGAGATTCGCGCGCCCGTCATCACGCCCGGAGGCGCGACGGAAGGTGCGCGCGACGCCTCGCTCGCCGCGCTGGCCACCGCGGCGGCTGCCGCGCCGCGTGCGGCCTCGGCCGATGTCGAGGCGGCCGTGCGCACGCTGGTCACGGGGCACCCGTTCAGCCCAACACGCCGCGCCCCACGCACACGCTTCGTGGCCCCTGGGAACGAGCCCGTCGCGCCGGGCCTCGCACCGGCCGAGCTGTCCGGCCCGCCCGAGGTGGCCGTCGCGACGGGCCCGCAGTTGCTTGGCGTGCTGCTGGTGGATGGCCGTCCCCGCGCGCTGCTTCAAGTCGACGGCGACAGCACGGCCCGTCTCGTCGAGGAAGGCGCGCGGGTGGGTCCCTGGCAGGTGGGCCCGATCACACGCACCTCCGTCACGCTTCGCTCTGCCGCCGGACGTCGCGTGGTGCGACTGTCCCGCCCGTCGACCGACTCCAGCCCATCCCGACCGTGACCGATCGCTCAGCTCCCGCTTCCCCGGTACGCCCGCTGCTGCGGCGCGTGACGGTGGGAGGCCTCTTGCTGCTCGGGGGCGCGGCGCGCATGCACGCGCAAACGACACCGCCCCGACGTCCTGCCGCACCACCGGGCGCCCAGGCGGCGTCGCAGCCACCACGCGACAGCGCCGGCTCCGTCGACTTCGCCAATGCACGCTTGGCCGACGCGATCCGCGCGCTGGCCAGTGCGCTGGGGCGCACGGTGCTGCTGTCCGACGTGCCCGACGTGCGCGTGACCTTCTCCACGCCGGCCGCCGTCGATCGCGTCGGACTCGAGCGGGTGCTCGAGGCGCTGCTCGAGACGCACGGCCTGATGCTCGTGCCGGACGGTGTCGTCGCGCAGGTGCTGCCCAACGACAAGGCGCCGGCCGCGGGGGCGCTGCGCAGTGGGTTCACGTTCCCCGACCCGCCGCCGCTCGGACTCGTGTCGCAGCTCGTGCCACTGCAGTCGATTCGTGCCGACGAGGGCGCGGACGCGCTGCGCGCCGTGCTGGCGAAGGGCGCACGGGTGGAAGTGGTGGCGCGCGCGAACGCGCTGCTGCTCACCGATCGCGGCAGCAACGTGGCGCGCTATCTCGAACTGCTGCGCGCGCTCGATCAGGCGCCGGCGGGGGAGGCGGGGCTCCGCACCTACGTCGTGCACCTCAAGTACGCGGCCGCCGACGACCTCGCCAGCGCGGTGGGGCAGCTCTTCGGCGCGACGGTCGCGGGCGCGACGGGCGGGAACCTCGCCGACCGCTCGCTCTCGCGTGCGCTCGACAGCTTCCGCGGCCGGGAGCTCGACACGTTCCGCGCGCGCGCCGCCACGACGAGTGGCGCCGCGTCGACGACGACCCCGACGCTCAGCACACCGCGTGATTCCGCGGCGGGGCTGCTGACCGGGCGCACGACGATCGTGGCGAATGCTCCCACCAACTCGCTCGTGATCCGCACGGCGCCGCCCAACTTCCCGATGCTGCGGGAAACCATCGAGGCGCTCGACACGCGCCCCGCCCAGGTGCTGTTCGAAGTCACCATCGCCGAGATCGCGCTGGGCCGGGGCTTCGAGTTCGGGATCGACTGGGCCGCGGTGAATCGTGGCGGCGACGTGAACGCGTCGTTCGGGCGCCCCGAGATGCCCGACACCACGTCGTCGTCGGCGTTGCTGCGGCTGGTGCGGCTCGACGGCACCGGCGTGCGGGCGCTGCTGCGCACGATCGCCTCGCGCAGCGAGGTGCATGTGCTCTCCACCCCCGAACTCATCGCGGCGAACAACCGCGAGGCGTCGATCCTCGTGGGGAGCAAGGTGCCGTTCATCGCATCGACACGCCTCGGCAACGACGTGTCGATCGACCGGGCGGTGCAGTACCAGGACGTGGGCACGAAGCTGTCGATCCTGCCGACCATCAACGAAGACGGCTACGTGTCGGTCCAGTTGCTGCAGGAGGTGAGTTCGCTCACGCCGCAGACGGTGGCGGCGGCGCTCAGCGCACCGGTCATCTCGACGCGTGAGGCGAGCACCCGCGCGGTGCTGCGCGACGGACAGACCGTCGTCATCGCCGGCCTCATCGGCGAGTCGCGGCAGGTGCAGGATCAGGGCATCCCGCTGCTCATGGACATCCCCTGGCTCGGTGCGCTCTTCCGGCGACAGTCGACGACGCGCCAGCGCACCGAGCTCGCCATCTTCGTGACGCCCTACATCGTGCGCTCCGACGCCGATGCCGACGCGATTCGCGAGCGGATCCGCCGCCGCATGGAAGACCGCTCTCCCGGCGCGCTCGACGGCACGCCGGTCACGCGCCGTCCGCCGCCGGATGCCTGAGGCGCCGATGCCGTCGTCGGCAGCGCCCGCGTCGCCGCCGTCCGATGCGGCGGCGCTCCGACAGGCCGCGGCCGGTGCGCTTGCGCAGCGCTTCCCGGTCCGTTGGCTCGAGGAGCATGCCGTGCTGCCCCTCGCTCAGTCCTCCACCGACGCGCACGTGGCCGTCGGTGCCCCGCCGTCGCCGCAGGTGCGCGACGCAGTGGCGCGCGTGCTGCGCGTCCCCATCACGTGGGTGACGGTGCCGTCGTCGGAGCTGCGGGCCGCCTTGCACGCGGCACCGCGCACGTCGCCCGAGCGCGATGCGCAAGTCACGAGCGATGGCAGGAGCGCGGCGGACGACGCGCTGACGGGCGACCACGTCGCGCGCGTCGACGACCTGCGCGCGGCCGCGAGTCGCGAGCCGGTGGTGCAACTCGTGAACGCGATGCTGGCCGAGGCGGTGCGCACGGGCGCCAGCGACATTCACGTGGAGTCGCGCGCCGATGGCGTGCATGTGCGCATGCGGCGCGACGGCGTGTTGCACGATGTGCAGACCCTCGGCGCCGACTTCCGCGCGGCCGTGCTCTCGCGCCTCAAGGTGCTCGCGGGGCTCGACATCGCGGAGCGGCGACTGCCGCAGGACGGACGGGCACGCATCCGGGTGGGCGCCCGCGAGCTCGACCTGCGCGTGTCCACGCTGCCCGCGCTGCATGGCGAGGGCATCGTGCTGCGCCTCCTCGACGCGAGCGTGGACGGCACCCCGCGCTCGCTCGACACACTGGGGATGGACGCGGCCCTGCGCGACGGCCTTCGCGCGCTCCTGCAGCGGCAGTCCGGGTTGCTGCTGGTCACCGGCCCCACGGGGTCGGGCAAGACCACCACGCTGTATGCCGCGCTGTCGGAGCGCGCCACACCGGACGTGAAGACGGTCACCGTCGAGGATCCCGTCGAGTACCGCCTCGATGGGGTGACGCAACTGCCGGTCAACCTGCGCGCCGGGTTCGGATTCCCGCAGGCGCTCCGCGCGATGCTGCGCCACGACCCCGACGTCATTCTGGTGGGCGAGATGCGTGACTCCGAGACGGCGGAGATCGCCGTGCGGGCGGCACTCACGGGACATCTCGTGCTGAGCACGGTGCACACCACCGACGCGGTGGGCGCACTCACGCGCCTGCGGGACATGGGGGTGCCCGCGTATCTGCTCGCGGCGACGCTGCAGGGGGTGCTCGCGCAGCGGCTGGTGCGGCGGAGCTGTGCGGCCTGCGCCGCCCCGCGAGCGCCCGATGCGGCCGACCTGGCACTGTTCGCACCACAGGCGCCGCCGGCGCAGGTCCTTGCCGGCGCGGGGTGCACGCGCTGCAGCGACACCGGGTTCGCCGGGCGCATCGCAATCGCCGAACTCGTGCGCATGGACGACGCGCTGCGCGACGCGCTGGTGCGCGGTGCATCCACCAGCACACTGCGCACCATGGCGCGAGACGCGGGCAGCGGCAGCCTGCGCGCCGATGGCCAACGCGCCGTGCGCGACGGGCTCACCACCGGAGCCGAAGTGCTCCGGGTGCTCGGCGAAGCGGAGTCCGAGATCGCCCCGACGTCGACACCGCATGCCTGAGGCAGACGCCGGGCGCATGCCGCACGACCCGTCGCGTTGGCGCTACCGCGCCGCGGACGCCAGTGGCCGCGAGACGACGGGCACCGTGGTCGCGCGGTCGGCCGACGAGGCGCGCGCGCAGGTGCGGCAGCAGGCGCTCTGGCTCATTGCGCTCGACCGCGACGGCCAGGTGAGCAGCGCGGACGATGCGAGTGCTCAGCCGATCGCGATCCGCGACGCGGCACCGTGGCGCGTCGCGTTGAACCGGTGGTGGCGGCGTGTGAGTGGCGCCGAGGCGGAGTCGCTGGCCGTGAGCCTGCGTGCGCTGGGGTCCTTGCTGGCGGCGGGCGTGCCACTCGACCGCGCACTGGGCGCGGTGGCCGGCGATGCGATCGACGCGACGCACGCCGACGCATCCGTCGCGACGCCGGCCACGATCGACGACG
Source organism: Gemmatimonadota bacterium (assembly GCA_020161135.1). Taxonomy (GTDB): domain Bacteria; phylum Gemmatimonadota; class Gemmatimonadetes; order Gemmatimonadales; family Gemmatimonadaceae; genus Gemmatimonas. Next base: position 196,600 of record JAIUOB010000004.1, read on the forward strand.
GACACTGGGCCGGCATCTTTCGTGAGCTGCAAGCGCGCATTCGTGAAGGCGTCGCCATGTCGGCGGCGGTCGCGGCATTCGGGCCGGCGGCCGGGTTCCCCGTGGCGCTGGCGCCCAGCCTCGCTGCCGCGGAAGAGAGCGGGACGCTCGCGGAGGTCGTGGCCCGTGCGGCCACCGCGCTCGAGGCGGAGGCGCGCACCCGCGCCGCCATCCGCGCCTCGCTCACCTATCCCGCCGTGCTGGCGGTGGCGGCCACCGTCGCCACGTCGGTCATCCTCCTCGTGGTGGTGCCGCGCTTCGCATTGTTGCTCGACGACGCCGGGGTCGCGTTGCCCTGGAGCACGTCCACCTTGCTGGCGTTCGGGCGCCTGCTGGCGCGTTGGGGGTGGGCGCTGCCGCTGGTCGCGGGGGGCGCCCTGTGGTGGTGGCGGGTGCAGCGCGCCGACCCGGACTGGCGCGCACGGCAGGACGCGCGTCGCCTCCGCTGGCCGGTCGTGGGCCCGCTCGAGCGGCAGCGCGAAGGCGCGCGCTACGCCGGTACCCTCGCGATGGCGCTCGACGCCGGCGTGCCTCTGCTCCGGGCGATGGCGCTGGCCCGCGGGGCCGTGTCGAATCGTTCGCTGGCGACGGCCTGCGCGGAGGCCGAGGCGGCCGTCCGAGACGGCCGGCCGCTCGCGGCGTCGCTCGCGACGGTACTTCCCCCCCTCACGCTCCGCCTGCTCGAGGCGGGGGAGCGCGCGGGCGCCCTGGCAGCCATGGCGACACGGGCGGCGGCGGCGGCCGACGACACGGTCACGCGGGCCGTTGCCCGGACGGTGGCCCTGGTGGAGCCCCTGCTCATTCTCGGCTTCGGCGGCGTGGTGGGGTTTGTGGCGCTGGCGCTCCTGCAGGCCATCTACGGCCTCAACGCCGCCACCTTCTGAGCCACGAGGGCCTGTGACCGTCATCACGAGGGCGTGGCGGGTGTCACAGTAACGGCGCGCCGCGCTACAGCGTCATATCCGGCGCGCAACGCCGAACACGACTTAACGTCGGCGCGCGTTGACACGTCGTCCAGTTGGTTGAAGGATACTCCCATGCCGCCAGCGCCCGCCGACATGCCTCCTGTTTCCAGTCGCCGACGCTTTCTCTCGTTGGGTGCGGGCGCGCTGAGCGCGAGCGCGCTGGGCGCGGGAGCGTTGGGCACCCTCGCGGCCGACACGGCCGACGCCCAGCCGCCGCGTGGTGGCCGCACTGGCCCGCTGCCGGCCGGACGCGCACCGGGCAGCGACGTCGCCACTTTGTGGAAAGACCCTGTGCTGCGCCTCGTTCGCCGCATCACGATGGGGCTCGAGCCGTCCGAAGTGGCGCTGGCGCGCAGCCTCGGCTACGCCGGGTATCTCGACTACCACCTCAACGCGGCCGCGATCGACGACAGTGCGATCGAGACGCTGGTGGCCACCCGACTGCCGCTCACGCAGCTCCCGCTCGCCGAGATGCGCCGGGCCGACACGAACGAGATCGAGGCGCAGACGGAGGACGCCGCGTGGTATCGCGGCACCTTTTCGCGCGCGCAGTTGCGCGAGCGCATGGTGGAGTTCTGGACCGACCACTTCAACATCAGCATCAACAAGGTCGGCTACCTCAAGTTCGTCGACGACCGCGACGTGGTGCGCAAGCACGCGCTGGGCAACTTCCAGACCCTGCTCAAGGCCAGCGCCCAGAGCGGCGCGATGCTGCGCTATCTCGACCAGCACACGAGCCGCACGCCGACGCCCAACCAGAACTACGCCCGCGAGATCATGGAGCTCCACACGCTCGGTGTGGACGGCGGGTACACGCAAACCGATGTCGCCGAGCTGTCGCGCATCCTGACGGGCTGGAGCACCACCAACGACGGCGCGTTCCAGTTCAATCGCAACTTCCACGATCGCGGCGCGAAGACGTTCCTCGGACGCAGCTTCCCTGCCATGGCCACCACGGCCAGCGATGCGCAGATGAAGGGCGAGGGCGACGTCGCGATCCAGATGCTGCTCGACCATCCGAGCACGGCGCGGTTCGTGGCGTTCAAGATGGCGCGCTTCTTCCTCGGCTATCAGCCATCGGCGGCGGCGGTGAACGCCGTGGCCGCGGTGTACACGAAGACGGGCGGCGACATCAAGTCGATGATGCGCACCCTCCTCTCGAGCACGTACCTGCTCGCGGCGCCGGCCAAGTACAAGCGCCCGCTGCATCTCGCCATGTCGTCGCTGCGCGGGCTGGGCACCACCCCGACGCTCATTCCCAACATCCGCCCGGTGCGCCAGCGCAGCGATGCTATGGGGATGCCGGTGTACTCGTGGGAGCAGCCCGACGGCTTCCCCGACAACGTGGAATGGTGGAGCGGCCTGGTCGTGACGCGCTGGAGCTTTTCGCAGGCCATGTCCGCGCTCAACAACGCGACCACCGCGCGCGTCGACTCCACGCTGTTCCGCGTGCCCGACAACGCCGACGGCGTGATCGCGCAGATCAACACGCGCCTCTTCGCCGGCGAGATGTCCACGACGCTGCGGAGTCGCCTGCTCACCTACCTGCGCGCGGGGACGTACAACGACACCCGCGTGCGCGAGACGCTGTCCCTGGCGCTCTCGGCCAACGAATTCCAGTGGTACTGAGGGCGCGATGAGCCACGAGCACAGAGGCCAGGGGTGCCACGAGTACCATGAGGTCACGCGGCGGGACTTCCTCACCGTCGCCGGCGGCATCGGCGTCGCTGCGCTGCTCCCGACGTGGTTGCCGCAAGTGGTGCTGGCGCAGTCGTCCAACGGCCAGCGCGACATCATCGTGTCGGTGTTCCTGAGTGGCGGCGTCGACGGCATGTCGCTGGTGGCGCCGTTCGGCGACCCCGACTACTACACGGGCCGCCCGAACATCGCGATTCCGCGCCCCGACGCCGCCGGCACCGGGCCCAAGGGCACCGCGCTCGACAACTTCTTCGCGTTCTCACCGGGCATGGCGCCGCTGTACCCGGCTTATGCGGCGGGTGACCTGCTGGTCGTGCATGCGACCGGTTCGGTGAACAATTCGCGCTCGCATTTCGACGCGCAGCGCTACATGGAAGTGGGCAAGCCTGCCGACCCCAACATCAGCGGCGGGTGGCTTGGGCGGCATCTCGCCACCAGCACGCCGCTCCGCAGTACCGCGCCGCTCCGCGCGTTGGGGCTCACCGCGGGCCTCCCCGTGACGCTGTCGGGCGGCCCCAAGGCGCTGCCCATCCAGAACCCGGCCAACTTCACCATCGGCGGCGCGAACAACACCGCCACCGCGCGCACGCAGTGGCTGGCGCAGGACTACGCCAACGCCCCCGATCCCGTGGCGGCCAACGCGCTCGACACGACCAACACCGTCGCGCTGCTGCAGAGCATCAACTTCGCCGGCTACACGACGCAGAACGGTGCGGTGTACCCCAACACCGGGTTCGGCAATTCCCTCCGCTCGGCCGCGGCACTCATCAAGGCCGATGTCGGCGTGGAGGCCATTCACGCCTTCCTCGGCGGGTGGGACACACACGCCACGCAGGGCACGTTGCCGACGCTCGACGGCGGCTACATGCACAATCTCATGCTCAACCTGTCGCAGTCGCTGGCGGCGTTCCACGCCGACGTGATCCAGGGGACGACGGCGTACGGCGTGACGGTGGTGCTCATCTCCGAGTTCGGCCGCAATGCGCGCGAGAACGGCGACCGCGGCACCGATCACGGCCGCGGCAACGTCGCCTTCGCGATGGGACGCAAGATCGCTGGCGGCAAGGTGCTCACGAACGGCTGGCCCGGACTCGCACGCGAGAACCTCGAGTCGGGACAGGACCTGCGGGTCACGCTCGACCACCGCGACGTGCTGGCCGAGATCGTGCAGAACCGTCTCGGCAACGCGAACCTCGGCGTGATCTTTCCGGACTTCACACCCAAGTTCCGCGGCGTGACCAAACCGTAGGACGCGGAGGCGCGGAGGCGCGGAGGCGCGGAGGCGAAGTAGAGCGGCCCGGGTGTGCATGGCGCACCCGGGCCGCTTCCGTTTCTTCGCGCAGGCGTCGAGAGGCGCCGACTCAGCGTCCCGCGGCGCGTGCCTCGGGCTTGCCGCCCGGGTGCCAGGTGGGCTTGTCGCCGTCGGCGAGGAGGCGGACGGCCTTGGTCGTCGCGGAGATCACCTGCGCCATGTGCGCGACGTCGACGGTCGCGGGTTCGTCCTTGGGGTGATGGTACGGCGTCACCGTGTTGAACGAGGACAGCGAGTGCGCCGGGATCCCGATGCGCGCGAACGCCGCGTTGTCGCTGCGCGTGAAGAAGCTCTGCCCCGGACGCGGATCGGGCATGAGCGGGATGCCGTTGTCGGCCAGCAGGTCGCCCAGCGTCGAACGCTCGTAGCCGGTGAGCCAGGCGCGCCCGAATCCGCCGGCCAGCGAGTCGGGGTGCGCGATCATCTCGATGTTGAGGTCGACGACGGTGCGCTCGAGCGGCAGCAGCGGATGCTGCAGGTACCAGCGCGTGCCGATGCCGCCCCGCTCCTCGCCGGTGATGCTCATGAAGAGGATGGTGCGCTTGGGGCGCGGGCCGTTGCGCAGCGCTCGCGCGATCTCGAGCAGGGCGATGTTCCCCGACGCGTCATCATCGGCGCCGTTGTTGATCGAGTCGCCATCCACCGCGCGGCCGATGCCGATATGGTCGTAGTGTGCGGTGACCAACACGACCTCGTCACGCAGCGTCGGATCACTGCCGCGAATCATGCCCGCGATGTTCTGCGTGAGCAGGCGCTGTTCGACGGGAAGCGCATTCCACGCGGCCCACGACTCGACGGGGGCAGTGCCGCCGCGTCCACCGGGCATCGCCTGCGCCTGACGCAGCGGAATGTGCTGGCGATAGCTGCCGGAATCACCCGCGGGAACGAGCCCCACCTCGCGGTACTGCTGCTCGAGCCACTTCGCGGCGCGTTCCATGCCCGGCGAGCCGGTGAGGCGCCCTTCCATGCTGTCGGCGGCGAGGATGCCGATGCCGCGACGCACCCGCGCCGTGTCGATGCGATCGACGAAGCGGGCGGCGGCGCTGGTGCTCGCTGCGGCAGCGGAACGCGGCGTGGCCTCGGCGACCATGGCCAGCCACTGGCGATTGGCGCTCACGCTGAGGCGTGAGATGCGCGTGAGATGCGCGAAGCCGAAGTCGCCCACTTCCCGCCACGCCGTGCGCGCCTCCCCGCTGCCGCGCGACCACTGCAGCAGCTTCGTGTTGCTCCCCGTCAGCAGCGTCGTGCTGTCCACCCATGCCACATCCTCGGTGCCCTCGGGAAGCGCGACCAGCGCCTCGATGCGCCCCGTGCTCACATCGAGCTGCATGACGCGCCACGGCTGCGCGCCCTTCTGCACGAAGCTCACCAGCCGCGTGCCCGGAATGCGATGCAGCGACCGGCCGATTTCCCGCGCGAGCGTCATGGCGGGCGCCGCGGTGCCGCTCCGGCTCGTGCGGGCGAGTTGCAGCGTGGCCGGCGAGCCAAGCACGAACGTCACCCACGTGCTGTCGTCGGGCTGCGCGAAGTATCCGACCGGCTTGAGGTCGGGAAGCAGCACACTCGGCGCGCCGCCACCGAGCGGCAGGCGCCAGAGGCGCTGCGTGGAGTCGGCCTCGACGCGGATGACGGCAACGGCGCCGGTGTCGCCCAGGATGGGCGCCGCCGAATACTCGCTCTCAGGGGTCGTGCGCTGGACCGGCAGCGACAGGCCGCTCGAGAGATCGAGGCGATAGATGTCGCTCTGGCCGTCGCCGCGGTTGGACGTGTAGAAGATCGCGCGATTGTCGCGCGAGAACATCGGCTGGTTGTCGTAGCCGGCACGCCGCGTGAGGTTGGCCGGCACGCCCGCACGCACCGTGTCGCCACGCAGCGTGAGGGGCACCAGGTACACTTCGGCGTCGGGCGAGGGCACCGACGTGCGGGGCACGCCGCGCTGGGCGGCGAGCGGCGAGACGCCGGTCGTGAGGAGGAGCGTGACCGCAGTCACGACGACGCGGGCCCGCTTGGCCGGCGCGTCTGCAAAGAGGGAGAAAGCGTCCATCCCAGCACGTTGCGAACGTCGACGCGCGTTCGCTAGCCTCCGTGTCATGCCGAATCGCGAATCTGTGCGCTGGCGATGGCGCGTCGCCCGCGCGTGGGGCCTCGTGGCGTCCATGGCCCTCGTTGCCGGTGCTTGCGGCACAGACCCCGTCGCCCCGCCCGGCCCCGGCCCGGGCGCGTCCCGGCTGGTCTCGCTGGTGAGCCAGCCGGTGGCGCTGGCGCTCCAGGCCGGCGCCGAGCGCGCGCTGGTGCTCGAGGGGCGGGACAGTGCGGGGACGTTGGTCGCCGACGTGAGTGTGGCCTGGCGCTCAGAAGCGCCGGCCGTGGCGACCGTGGATGCACGGGGGACGGTGCGCGCGGTGGCGCCGGGCACGGCGCGCATCACCGCCACCGCCGACGGCGCGCGGGGGACGCTCACCGCCGCGACGACCGTGACGGTGACCGCCGTGGTGCCGCCGCTCACCTCATGGCGCGCGGTGCGGACGCGCCTCGCCGACGCGTCGCTGCTGGACGTATGGGACGATGGCGCCGGCACGAGCTACGCCGTCGGGCAGGACGGGCTCTTCATGCGCTCGCGCCAGGACGGGCCATGGGAGGTGATCCCGCTGGGTGTCACCGAGACGCTCGTGAGCATCTGGGGCGCGTCGCCCACCGACCTCTGGATCGTGGGTTCGGCGGGGACGATCCTGCGCGGCGACGGCAGCAGCTTTGCGCGCGTGTCGGCACCGGTGTCCGGTGGCACATGGCTGTCGGTGTGGGGGCTGTCGGCGCAGGAGGTGTACATCACCGGCGATGCCGGGCGCGTGCTGCGCTGGAACGGCGCGTTGCTCGAGCAGGTGCCCACCGGGGTGAGCGATGAACTGTGGGGCATCTGGGGCCCCAACAGCAGCACGCTGTTCGCCGTGGGCAACAACGGCACCATTGTGCGGTGGGATGGGGTGCAGTGGCGGCGCATGACCACGCCCGACAACACGCCCTACTTCGACGTCTGGGGCACGAGTGCGGGCAACGTGTTCGCGGTGGGCACAGCCGGCACGGTGCTGCGCTGGGATGGCGTGCAGTGGTCACGCATGGCGACGCCGGGCACCGCCAACCTGTTCGCGATCCGCGGACGTGCCTTCGACGAGATCTACGCGGTCGGCAATGCCGGGGCGACGTGGCAGTTCGACGGCAGCACGTGGCGTGCACTCTCCATCGGCACGGGACAGAACCTCCGGGGCGTGATGCCGCTGCGTGACGGCACGGTGCGCCTTGCGGCGTGGTACGGCGCGATCGTGCGGCTGCGGCGCAGCGGCACCGGCAGCGACGTGACCGGGACCATCGAGGCCGGCGATCCGCCGTTGCTGTCGGCGTGGGGCGCGCCCAACGGCCCGCTGTTCGCGGTGGGCTTTGGCGGCAGCGTGCTGCGCCGCACCGGTTCCACGTGGAGCTGGGAGCCCGTGCCGTCGACGAACGATCTCTACGGGATCGGGGGCACGAGCGCGACGGACGTGATCGCGGTGGGCGACACCGGCGCGATCCTGCGCTACGACGGGGCGACCTGGCGGCGCGAGGCGTCGCCCACGAATCGCCTGCTGCGTGCCATCTGGAGCGGTGGCGGGCAGCATGTCGTGGTCGGTGAGGCCGGCGTGATCCTGCGCGGCGGCGCGAGTGGCTGGACCCCGCAGGCCAGCGGCACGCAGCGCTTCCTGCGCGCAGTGTGGGGCGCCGACGCCACCAACGTGTTCGCGGTGGGCGACTCGGGCACCGTGCTGCGCTTCGACGGCGGGCGGTGGCTGCCCATGGCCGTGCCCACCACCCGACGGCTGCGCGCCGTGTGGGGGAGCGGCGCCAACGATGTCTTCGCCGCGGGCGACAGCGGCACCGTGCTGCGCTTCGACGGCGCCACCTGGCAGGGATACCCCGCACCGACCACGCGCGACCTGCGCGCCCTCTGGGGGCGCGGCCCGACCGACGTGTATGCGGTGGGCGACAGCGGCACCGTGGTACGCTACGACGGCAGCGGGTGGCAGCCGCTCACCACGCCGCTCCGCACCATCATGTACGCCCTGTGGGGGCTGCCGGGTGGTGGCGTGGTGGCCGTGGGCGACGGCGGCCGCATCTGGGAAGGGACGCCGTAGCCCGCACCACGCGCGCAGCGCTCAGCGTATCGCGCTCAGCGTATCGCGCTCAGCGTTGCGCGCGATACGCCTCGAGTTGCGCGAGATGGTGGTCGCCGTGCCACGCGTACAGCGCCACCACCTGGTCGAGCGTCATGCGCCCCGTCTCCGGGTGCATGATGTCCCGCGCGAAGTCGTCGCTGGTCATCGCGATGAGCACGGCCACGAAGCGCGCGTGCGTCGCCGTCAGCAACGCCACCGACACCGACGGGTCGAGACGCGCGTCGGCCAGTTGCACCCACGCATCCTGGTCGTAGGGCTTGATGGTGGGCGTGGCTTCCGTGAGCCCGAGCTTGACCCGCAGGAACGCGTTCAGGTGGCTGTCCGCGATGTGATGCACGAGCTGCCGCACGGTCCAGCCGCCGGGGCGATAGGGCGCCTCCCAGTCGGCGTCGGTGAAGCCGTCGATCACCTCACGCAGCCGCTCGGGCTGCGCCTCGAGGCGCGCGATGTGCGCGGCCCGCTCATCCCGCGAGTAGCTGTCGCGGCGCGCGAAGCGGCCGATGGGATAGCGCTGCTGTTCGGTCGCGAGATCAGAAGTCACGTCAGACATGGTCGGGGCATGGTTCGGGTCCACTGCGCTCCCTGCAAGCTGCGCACGTGTCTTCCGTGAGGCCAGCACCGGCTCTAGCATTGCGGGGTTCCCCACCCTCCCCCTCCCGCACCAGCCATGCGCCCTTCCGCGCCACTCGTCACCGCCCTGCTCGCGCTGACGCTCGGCGGCTGCCAACGCGCGTCGCGCCCCAAGGACGACGCAGCCGCCCTCCGGGCGGCCGTCCAGGGCGCGCGTGGCACCCGCACCGACAGCGCACGGCTGGCCGCCGCGGGGAGCTCGGGCGCTGCGGGCACGGCCAGCGCGGCCGGCGGGTGGACGCCGCTGTTCAATGGCACGTCGTTGGCGGGGTGGCACAACGTCGCGACGCCCGGCCAGCCCGCCACCGGCTGGAGCGTCGAGGGCGGCGTCATCGTCCGCACCGGCGACGGCGGCGACCTCGTCACCGACCGCCAGTACGCCAACTTCGAGCTCGAACTGGAGTGGCAGGTCGCTCCGGGTGGCAACAGTGGTGTCATCTATCGCATCGACCCGGCCGGCACAATCACCTACCGCAGCGGCCCCGAGATGCAGGTGCTCGACGACGCCGGGCACCCGGATGGCCAGAACTCGCTCACGAGCGCCGGCGCGGTGTTCGCGCTGTACCCGGCGCCGCGCGGCGTGGTGAAGCCCGCGGGACAATGGAACACGGCGCGCCTCGTCGTGAACGGTGCGCACGTCGAACACTGGCTCAACGGCCAGCGCGTGGTGCAGTACGAACTCGGCTCGCCAGACTGGGAGGCGCGACGCGCCGCCAGCAAGTTCGCCGACGTGGCCGAGTACGGTCGTCGCACGACGGGCTCCATCGCCCTGCAGGACCATGGTGATCGCGTCTCCTTTCGCAACCTCCGCATCCGGGAGCTGCCGTAATGGGCACCAAAGCCCGCCTGTCCGTCATGATGTTCCTGCAGTACTTCGTGTGGGGCTCGTGGTTCGTCACGATGGGCACCTACCTGGGGCAGACCCGCGGCTTCGCCGACACGAACATCGGGGCCGCGTATGGCGCGATGGCGGTGGCGGCCATCGTGTCGCCCTTCTTCATGGGCATCGTGGCCGACCGGTTCTTCGCGAGTGAGAGGCTGCTGGCCATCCTGCACCTCGCCGGCGGCGTGCTCATGTACCTCATGGCCCAGCAGGAAAGCTGGAGCACGTTCTACGCCCTGCTGCTCGCGTACGCGTTCTGCTACATGCCGACGCTGTCGCTCACGAACTCCATCTCGTTTCACCATGTGACCGATTCGGCGCGCGACTTCCCGCTCATTCGCGTGCTGGGCACCATCGGCTGGATCGCGGCGGGCATCGTGGTGGGCAAGGTGCTGCAGGCCGACAAGAGCAACGTGCCCATGCTGCTCGCGGCCGGCGGCTCGGTGGCGCTCGGGCTCTTCTCGCTGCTGCTGCCGCACACGCCTCCGAAGGCGGCCGGCACGCAGTTCCGGGTGCGCGATGCCATCGGCTGGGACGCGCTCGCGCTGCTCAAGCACCGCGACTTCACGATCTTCGTGCTCGGTTCGTTCTTCCTCTGCATCCCGCTGCAGTTCTACTACGCCTTCGCGAATCCGTACCTGAACGAGATCGGCGCGCCGGAGCCGGCCTTCATCCAGACCTTCGGGCAGATGAGCGAGATCGGCTTCATGCTGCTGCTGCCGTTCGCCCTGCGAAAGCTCGGCATCAAGTGGATCATGCTGGTCGGCATGCTGGCGTGGGCCCTCCGCTACTTCGCCTTCTCGCGTGGCGCGAACGGGCCGGTCATGTCGCTGGTGTACATCGGCATCCTGCTGCACGGCATCTGCTACGACTTCTTCTTCGTTGCCGGCCAGATCTACACCGACGAGCGCGCCGGCCCGAAGGTGCGTGCGGCCGCGCAGGGGTTCCTCAATCTCGTCACCAACGGCGTCGGCTACTTCGTGGGCGCATCGGTGTCGGGGAGCGTGGTCGCGCAGCACGCCGGCACGAGTGCGACGGGCGCGGTCACGCACGACTGGTTCCAGGTGTGGCAGGTGGCGGCGCTCGGCGCGGGCGCCGTGTTCCTCGTGTTCCTGCTGCTCTTCCGCCCCACAGGCAGCGCGCGCACCGCGCACTGACGGCACGCCGAGGTCCCGCCCATGCTCACCACCCTCCCGCTCATCGAGGCCTGCTGCGACAGCGCGGAGACCGCGCGGCAGGCCGAGGCGTTCGGTGCCGGACGCATCGAGCTGTGCGGCCCGGGCGACGGCGGCAGCACGCCGTCGCTCGGGCTCATCGCGCATGTGCTCGACCGTGTCGAGTGCCCGGTGTTCGTCATGATCCGCCCGCACGTGCGCAGCTTCGTGTACAGCGACGACGACCTGCACGTGATGTGCAATGACATCGTGACGGCGAAGACCCTGGGGGCGCACGGCGTGGTCGTCGGGCCGCTCAACGCCGACCACACGATCGACACGCGAGCGCTCGCCACACTCGTCGACGTCGCGCGGCCGTTGCCGGTCACCTTCCATCGCGCCTTCGACCGCGTCCCCGACCAGCTCGCGGCCCTCGACACGCTGCTCGAGCTGGGCGTCGCCCGCGTGCTCACCTCCGGCCAGGGCGCCACGGCGCTGGCCGGCGCCGCACAGCTCGCCGCGCTGCAGGTGCAGGCGGGCGAGCGCCTCACCGTCCTCGCCGGCGGCGGCGTGCGCGGCGACCACGTGCACGCGCTGCTCGAGCGTGCGCCGCTGCGCGAGCTGCATGCCCGCAGTACCGATCCCGAGATCGTGCGCGCGCTGGCCGGCGCGCTGCAGCAGCCCCGCCCCTCCTGAGGTCCGCCTGATGCCCCGTCCTCTCGCGCGCGTGCGGCGGCACGCGGCGTCGTGCCGCACCGTCGTCGCCGCCGTCGTCACCGCACTCGCGCTGCACGGCAGCGCGTTGCACAGCAAGACGCTCGCGGCGCAGGCGCCGGCCTCGAACGCCGAGCGCTACGCGGTCATCCCGCGCCCCGGGGTGCTCACGCCGAAAACGGGCGCCTTCACGCTCACGCGCACCACGGTCATTCACGCGCCGGCGGCGTTCCGTGCCGTCGCGCACCGCTTCGCGCGCGACGTGGCCAACCCCACCGGCTTCGATCTCACGGTGCGCACCGCCGAGGCACCGGCGACGACCGGCATCGTGCTGCGCAAGGACGCGACGCTGCCCGAGGAGGCGTACACACTCGACGTGACGCCCGCCGCCATCGTGGTGCGCGCGTCCGCACCGGCGGGCGCCTTCTACGGTCTCGAGACGGTCAAGCAGCTCCTGCCAGCGGACATCTTCCGCGACGCGCCGCTCCCGGGCATCACGTGGACCGCGCCCGCCGTGCACATCGAGGACACGCCGCGCTTCAGTTGGCGCGGTGCGCACCTCGATGTGTCCCGACACTTCATGCCCAAGGAGTTCGTCAAGAAGTACATCGACCTCCTCGCCCGCCACAAGCTGAACCGCTTCCACTGGCACCTCACCGAAGACCAGGGATGGCGCATCGAGATCAAGAAGTATCCGCGCCTCACCGAGGTGGGCTCGTGCCGCGAGCAGACGCTCGTCGGCCCCTATGTGTCCGATCCCGCCAAGCGCGTCTTCGACGGCAAGCGCCACTGCGGCTTCTACACGCAGGACGATGTACGTGAGGTGGTGGCCTACGCGGCCGCGCGCATGGTGACCGTCGTGCCGGAGATCGAGATGCCCGGACACGCGCAGGCCGCCGTCTTCGCGTATCCGCAGCTCTCGAGCAAGCCCGACTCGACACCGGGCGTCATGCAGGTGTGGGGCGTGAGTCCGTTCATCCTGAATCCATCGGACGAGAGCGTTGCGTTCATGCAGGACGTGCTGCGCGAGGTGCTCACGCTCTTCCCGAGTCCGTGGATCCACATCGGCGGCGACGAGGCCATCAAGGATCAGTGGAAGGCCAGCCCGCAGATCCAGGCGCGCATCAAGGCGCTCGGCCTCAAGGACGAGCATGAGATGCAGAGCTGGTTCATCCGACAGATGGACACGTTCCTCACGAAGCAGGGGCGCCGGCTCATCGGCTGGGATGAGATCCTCGAAGGCGGCCTGGCCGAGAACGCCACCGTCATGAGCTGGCGCGGCATGGAGGGCGGCATTGCCGCGGCAAAGGCGGGGCATGATGTCGTGATGGCACCCGGGAGCCACACATACTTCGACCACTACCAGTCGCGCGACAAGAGCAAGGAGCCGCTGGCCATCGGGGGCTTCACGCCCATCGACAGTGCGTACGCCTTCGAACCGGTGCCGGCGTCACTCACCGCTGCCGAAGCAAAGCACATTCTCGGCGCGCAGGCGCAGGTGTGGACCGAGTACATCCCCAACGCGAAGCAGGTCGAGTACATGGCGTTCCCGCGCTTGTCAGCACTGGCCGAAGGGCTGTGGAGCGCGAAGACCCGCAAGGACTTTCCCGACTTCATGGCGCGCATGCAGACGCACCTCAAGCGTCTCGAGGCCCTCGACGTGAACTTCCGCAAGCTCGACAAGCCGGTGCCCTGACAGGTGTAAGATGACGCGCGACGCTGACACCGGGCGCCGCGCGCGCACGTTGTGCCCGACATGACGTTCCTGCCCCCTGTTCCCGACACCACCACCGAGAACCGTCCTGCGCGCTCGGTCGTGCGCACCCTCGCCGGGGGTGGCGTGGTCGGCGCAGGCGTCGGCGTGCTTGGATACCTGGCCGGCGCGCGGCTGGCCGGCCCCACGTTCAGTGAGACGCTGCGCGCGATGCCGCACTCCGGCCCGGCGCTCATCGGGCAATTGTTGGCGGCGTGGTTCGTGTCCACCCTCGTGCACGAGGTGGGGCACCTCGCGGGCGGGGCGCTGCAGGGGTTCCGCTTCCAGATGCTCGTGGTGGGCCCGCTGCGCATCGCGCGCGACCCGGTCACCGAGCGCATCGGCGTGGGATTCAATCGTCAGCTCGAACTCGCCGGCGGACTCGCGGGGTGCATGCCGCGCTCCGAGGACCGTCTGCTGGCGCGATTGCAGTGGATGGTGCTGAGCGGACCGCTGGCGAGCGTGCTGCTCGCCGCGCTGGGCGCCCTGCTCTGGCGCGCGATGCCGGCGGCCCCATGGAGCGGCTTCGTGCTCATCACCGCGATGCTGGCCGGCGTCACCGCGCTGGCCACGCTGCTTCCCATGCAGAACGGCAGCTTCCTCACCGACGGCAAGCGCTTCCTGCAACTCCGCTCGAACAGTGCGGCGGCACATCGCGACGCCGCGATGCTGCTGCGCACGGTGCGCGACCGCGCCGGTCACGTCCTCGCCGCGGAGCCCGCGAGCGCCATCCTGCCCCTACTCGAGCCAGTCGACGGGTCGATGTTCGAACTCGTCGGTCGCAGCACGGCGGCATCCTGGCTGGTCGATCGCGGCGCCTTCGCCGAGGCGAAGGCACACCTTGCACGCGCCGCCGCGATTGCGGCCGGACTTCCGTTCCACCTCGATGCCGCCGTGGCGCTGGAGCAGGCCTTTCTGGCCGCGCGTGCCGATGGAGACGCGGCGGCGGCTCGCGCGCTCATCGCGCCGCATGACAAGGCCCTCCGCATGGTGCCGGCCCCGGAGCGCCTGCGTGTCGACGCCGCCATCGCCCTGGCGGCCGGCGACACCGACACGGCACGGCGCTGCGTCGACGAGGCGCGTGCGCTGCTGCTGGCGGCGCCCACGGCGCGCACCGGCAGCAGCAAGTGGACCCTCGCGCGTCTCGAGGAGATGACGCGCGAGTTGCGCTGAGTTACGGCCCTCCGCGCCGACCGACGCTCAGGGCTTCCAGGTGCCCTGAGCGACCGCCGGCACGAACTTGTCCACGCCCTTCTCGCTGTAGTCGAGCGTCTTCCCGAGCTCGGCGCTCTTGTAGGCGTGCATGAGGATGCGCACGATGTCGAGGCCGTCGTGGAAGGTGAGCCGCGGCGCCTCCTTGCCGAGGAACGCCCGCACGAAGTGTCGGTCCTCGGCCTCGTAGCCGTAGGCGATGGCCTCGTTCACGACCACCGGCATCTGTCCGATCTCGGCGTTCTGCTTCTCGACGAGATCCTCGCCAACCTTCCCCTTCACGGCGCGCGAGAAGAAGAGGTCGAGCCCACTCTCGAGCGTGTTCCAGCGCATCGAGTACTCGGGGCCCAGGAGTTCGGCGCTCAGGCGCAGGCCGGGACCGACGAAGCTCCAGCTCGTCGTCGCCTCCCCGATCATGGTGCGCCCCTGCTTGTCCTCGAACTCGATGGTCACGCTCGCGAAGTCTTCGCTCGGCGTCTTCGTGTAGTCGACGCCCGTCTGCTTCTTGAGCTGCGCCGCGTACTCCTTGCGCGACCACTTGAGCGAGGCGATGCGGCCGGTCACACGCTTGACCGCGAGATCGGAGAGCGGCGCGCCCGGCGGCGAGAGCAGTTGCCGCACCACCAGCGCCGAGTGACACATCATGTCATTGAGTACGCCGCCGCCCTGCTGCGCGCCGTTCCAGAACCATGGCGCATGCGGGCCGCTGTGCTCCTCGGCCGCGCGCGCGAGGTACGGGACGCCGGTCGTGGCCGCGCCCCGGCGCCACAGCAGGTCGTGCCCCACCGCCACCTGCGGCGAGAAGTACTGGTTCTCGAGGTAGCCGTGCATGATGCCCGCCTTCTCGACCAGGCGCAGCACCTCCTTGGCCTCGGCCACGTTGCGCGCGAGCGGCTTCTCGCAGGCGATGCCCTTGAGCGTGCCCTTGCCGGTGCGCACCGCGTCGCAGATCTCCTCGACGTTCTCGATGCGGGCCTGGTTCGGTCCATTCAGCCAGATCGCATCGATGGCCGGATCGGCCACCATGTCGGTGATGCTCTTGTAGGCCTTGGCCTCGCCGACCTCGAGTTCACGCGCATAGCGCGCGGCCGAGGTCGCGTTCTTCTGGTTCGGGCTCCAGACGCCGAGCACGTCGGCGTCGCGCACGTAGCGAAAGCCCTGCATGTGGAAGCGGGCGTTGAAGCCCGAGCCGACGAAACCGATACCGAGACGGGAGGATGTCATGACGGAAAGTTAGTGGGCCGCGGCGGCCTTCGCGCGCTCGCGATCGACGAGCAGGCGCCGCAGGATCTTGCCGGACGGCGACTTGGGGATGGCGTCGATGAACTCCACCTGTCGCACCTTCTTGTACGGCGAAACACGCTCGGCGACGAACTGCATGATGCTGTCGGCGTCGATGGGCGTGCGGGCGACGATGTAGGCCTTGGGGATCTCCCCCGCTTCCGCGTCGGGCACGGGAATCACCGCCGCGTCGGCGATGGCCGGGTGCCCCAGCAGCAGCGCCTCGAGTTCGGCGGGCGCGACCTGCAGCCCCTTGTACTTGATGAGTTCCTTGACGCGATCGACGATGCGATACCAGCCGTACTCGTCCACCACGCCGATGTCGCCCGTGCGGAACCAGCCGTCATCGGTGAGGCACGCCGCGGTGGCCTCGGGCTTGTTGAGGTACCCCTTCATCACCTGCGGCCCGCGAATCCACACCTCGCCGCGCTCACCGGTGGCGACGTCCTCGCCGGTCATCGGGTCGACCAGGAGACACTCGGTGTTGGGCGCGCTCGGTCCCACCGAGTCGAGCTGCACACGATCGCCCGACATGGGATGGAAGTGCGACACCGGGCTCGTCTCGGTCAGCCCATAGCCCTGCCGCACCGTCACGCCGAGGCGCGCCTCGACGGCGCTGGCCACCTCGCTGCCGAGCGGCGCGGCGCCACTGAACAGGTAGCGCAACGCCGACAGATCGTAGTTGGCGACCACCGGATGCTTCGCGAACGCGAGCAGGATCGGCGGCACGATGTTCGCCATGCGGATGCGATGTTCCTGCAGCACGCGCAGCACCTGCTCGAGGTCGAAGCGCGGCAGCGTCACGATGCACGCGCCCTGCCGCAGCGCGCCACCCATGACCACGATCATGCCGTAGATGTGGAAGAACGGCAGCACGCCCAGCACGCGGTCGCCCGGTGCGAGCACCTGCGTCACGCCCTCCATCTGGCACAGGTTCGCGACCAGGTTGCGGTGCGTGAGCATGACCCCCTTGGGGATCCCCGAGGTGCCACTCGAATACGGCAGCGCGGCGAGGTCGTTCGCCGGGTCGATGTCCACCACCGGCGGCGTGTTGCCATGCGCCCACAGGGCGCGATACGGCACCGCGCCCTCGCGCTCGCCAAGCACGACGATCTCGCGCACCGTGCTGGCCAGCCGCGCCGCCGCCTCGCACTTCTCGTAGAGATCGGGGATGGTGACGATGCACAGCGCTTCGCTGTCGGCGAACTGCGCACCGATCTCCTCGGCCGTCGCGATGGGATTGACCGTCGAGGGCACCGCGCCGATGAGGGCGGCCGCGTAGAAGACGACTGCGAAATCGGGGAGGTTGGGGCTCACCATGCCGATCACGTCGCCCTTGCGGATGCCACGGGCGTGCAGGCCGGCCGCGACATGATGCACCGCGTCGACGAGCCCCGCATACGTGTACGTCTTGCCCGTCACGCCGCAGATGAGCGCCGGTGCGTCGGGGAACTCGGCGGCACGGCCGAGCACGAACGGCACGAACGCCGAGTCGGGGATGACGACGTCGGGGTGCGGGCTGCGGAGGATGCCGGTGGGACTCACCATAGGCCCGCCTTGCCGCGCACCGACTCGATGAGCGCCTGCGGATCGTAGCCCACGCCCTGTCGGAACACCGTGACGATCTTGCGCATGTCGCTGATAGTGGAGGCCGGGTTGCCGTCGAGCACGATGAGATCGGCCAGCTTGCCCACTTCGAGCGAGCCGGTGAGCTGACCGCGCCCAAGATAGGTCGCGCCATTGAGCGTGGAAATGCGAATGGCTTCGAGCGGCGTGAAGCCCGCCTCGACGAGCAACTCCACGGCACGCTGATTGGAGAAGCCGGGCACGAGCCCGCCACCGCCCGTGGGGTCGGTGCCCACGACCAGCGTGCCGCCGGCCTTCGCGAAAGCCCGCTCGAACGCCATCCCCTTCGGAAACGCCTTGATGTACGGCGACTGGGTGTTGCGCTGCGTGGCGGCGTGCCGGCGCTCGTAGTCCTCACGCAACTGCGGCAGCAGCACGTCGAGCCCCGCACCGATCGGGCGCCCGGGGGTGAACGTCTCGAAGATCGTGAGCGTGCTCGTGACCGCGACGCGCTTCTCGATGAGGTGCCGGAACAGCGCCTGCACCTCGGGCGCATCGGGCTCGCGCGCCGCCATGGACTGTGTGGCCGCGCCGCCGCGCCCGGTGCACATGTCGGGGCGCTTGTTGGGCACGAAGTCGTTCATGGCGAAGAAGCCATGCTCGAGGTCGTCGATGCCGGCGTCGGCGGCCTCGCGATACGTGACCGAGCAGAGGTGCCCGGTGATCTTGAGCCCGCGCGCGTGCGCCGCCGCGGCCGCCACGCGCAGCTCGTCGCGCGTGATGTTCATGTAGGCCTTGAACGACGTCGCGCCGAGGTCGGCCCACATGTCCACGAGCCGCTTCGCGTCGAGCGTGTCGCGCAGCGGCACCACCTGGTTGAACCCCATGCCGGGGCCTTCGAGGTACGGGGCCGTCGCATCGATGAACGGCCCGGGCTTCGCGCCCGCGGCCGTGCTGCGTGCCATGAGCAGCTCGGCCAGCCCGTTCATGTTGCCGCCGGTGCGCATGCTGGTCACGCCGCCGGCGAGGTAGAGCCGCGAAAAGCTCTCCGTGAGGTTGCCGTACGTGCCGGCCCCCACGGGGTAGAAGAGGTGCTCGTGCACCATCACGAGACCGGGCGTGACGCTCTTGCCGGTCAGGTCGACCACCTGCGCGCCGGCGGGCACCGGCGTGCGCGCCGCGGGGCCGATGGCGGCGATCCGCCCGTCGCGCACGATGAGCGTCTGGTCGTCGCGCGGAGCCGCCCCCGTGCCGTCGATGACGCGCACATGCGTGAGCGCGAGGACCGCGGTGTCGTAGCGGACGAAGCTGCGCACGGCGGGCCCCACCGGCGCGCGCTGCGCGTCTGCGTGGAGTGCCGTGATCGACGACAGCACGGCGACGGCGACCCGCCAACGCGCGCGCACGGCTACTTGTACGCCTTCATGGCCGCCGCACTGGCCGTGATCGACGCGATCGCGTCGCCCGGGTTGTCGTGCTCGATGAACCAATGGCGCAGCCCCGCCTTCCGCCCCGCGTCGAGGATCGCGCGGAAGTCGATGGTGCCCGCCCCTACCGGAAGCATCGCCCGCTCAGGCGCCGGCCCCGCGTCCTTCACGTGGATGGCCACGATGCGCTTGCCGTGCGTGCGGAACAGCGCGAGCGGGTCCTGCCCCGCCTTCACCGCCCAGTAGCAGTCGAGTTCGAGCTGCACGAGCGACGCGTCGGTGCCGGTGATGATCGCGAAGGGCGTCGTGTCCTCGACCGCCGCGAACTCGGCGTCATGGTTGTGGTAGCCGAAGCCGAGCCCCGCCGCCTTGGCCTTTTCGCCGGCGGTGTTGAGCCGCGCGGCGAACTCCTGCCATGCGGCCTTCTCGGTGCGCGCGCGCACGCGCGGCGACGGCACGATGACCAGCTTGTGCCCCAGCGCATTCGCGCGCTCGAAGATGGGCCCCCAGCCGTCGTCGGTGGCGGGCATCCCCTCGTGCGTGGCCGGCGCGGTCAGGCCGCGTGCCGACAGCGCAGCGCGCCACCACGCGGCGTCCTTGTTGTAGTAGCCCGCGAACTCGAGTTCGGTGATGCCCGCCTTCGCGATGGCATCGAGCGTCCCCTCGATGTCCTTCGCCATCACACTGCGCACGGTGTAGAGCTGCAGACCGATGCGGTCGATGCGCGGCGCGCCGCCGACGACCGGCGTGGCCGCCGCACGCAGCAGCGCCGGCAGCGCGGCGCCGCCCGCGAGACCACCCGCCACGCCCGTTGCCAGCAGCCGCAGCGCCGCGCGGCGATCGAGTGCCTTCCCGTTGCCTTCGTGCATCGTCACGCTTCTCCGCTCGCAAGATGAGTCAGCGCGTCGCCCGTGACGCGATAGACGGTCCACGCATCGTTCGGCCGCGCCCCGAGCTTCGTGTAGAAGCCGATCGCGTCCACGTTCCAGTCCAGCACCGACCATTCGAGCCGGCCGCAGCCACGCGCCACTGCCAGGTGCGCGAGGTGAACCAGCAGCGCCTTGCCGATCCCGTGCCCTCGCAGCGCCGGCTGCACGAACAGATCTTCGAGGTAGATCCCCGGACGCGCAAGGAACGTGCTGTAGTTGTGGAAGAAGAGGGCGAACCCGGCCACGGCCCCTTCCCACTCCGCCAGCACCACCTCGGCGTAGGGGCGCGCCCCGAACAGGGTGGCCTCGAGCTGCGCGTCGGTCGCGACGCACTCGTGGCGCAACCGCTCGTAGTCGGCCAGCCCCTCGATGAGCGCACGGATGACCGGCACGTCGGCCCGCGTGGCCGCTCGCAAGGCGAGCCGCGCATCGTGCGGCGTGCTCACGGGTTCCTCATGGCGTCGCGCCCGGCAGGGCCGTGTGCACCCAGGTGCCGCGCGCGCGCGTCAGCACCGACTCGAACTGCCTCGTGCGCACGCGCACCTCGGGCACCTGCGTGAGCAGTTCCCGCGCCGCGAACAGCTCACTCACCAGCGGAATGCGCTCCTCGACGCTGGCAATGGTGAGCGTGCGCGCGTTGGCTGCCGGCGCGGTCACGAAGCGAATCGCGGGTGACGACCGGCTGTGTCCCAGCTCGCGACTGCCATCCTTGGCCATCTGGATGACCGAGTCGCCGCCGACGGCCACCCGCCCCGCCGTGCCCGGCAACGGCAGGAACCACACCTCCATGATGTTCTCCTGCGGCAGCACCACCGGCACGAACGGCGTCACGTCGCGGCCCCGCAGCGGCACGGAGGCGCCCCGGCGCTGCGCGCGCAGCACGGCGCCCACGAGGGTCGTGTCCACCTCGTCCGTCACGACCGCCACGCCACGCACCGCCGCACCGGCCGCCCCGCGTGCCGCAACCTGCACCCGCACCGCCGCGCCGGGCATGCCGGCGGTGATCTCGCCGTACACCCCGCGCCATTCGCGGCCGGTGTTCACACACGCCAGCTCCCACGTGGATGCGATCGTGCCCACGAGCCCCGCCCGCACCGCACCCACCGTGCGCTCCACACACCGGACGTACCCCAGCGCTTCCGCCGCGCGCCGATCACGCTCGGCGAAGAGCCCCGTCTGCGTGGACGGTACCTTGGGGAGGTCCGGCAGCGGCGGCGGGCCCGGCGGCTTCTTGCTGCCGCCGCGTTGGGCATGCAGGGCGGGCGGTGCGGCAACGCTGAGCAGCGCGCAGACGACGGCGCACAGCAGCGCGCACAGCAACGCGCGTGGCGACACGGAGGGGAGTGAACGGGGCATGGCGGCAGGGAAAAGCGGCAGGAAGAACCCCCTGCAATGTAGCCGCCCGCGCCGACCCTCAGGCCACCCGCACCTGTCCGCGCGTCACATGTGGCGACCAGTGCGCGCCCAGCAGGCGCTGCACCCCGGCCGGATCGTTGTCGAGCGCCGCCGCCACCACCGCGCGTGCGGCCAGCGCGCCGATCACGTTCCCGGTGCCCGAATACGCGCCCAGCGCCCACAACTGCTCACGCACCTGCTCAATGATGGGGAGCCCCGTGTCGCTGAACGCCGCGCAGGCCGCCCACCGATGGGTGATCGGCGCGGTGACCTTGAGGCGATCACGCAGGAAGTGCTCGAGCATCCACTGCACTGCGGGCGTGGGGTGGGCGTCGTGACTCCACTCCGACGGTCCGGCCTTGTCGCGAAAGCCGCCCAGCGCGATGCGTCCGTCGGGCGTCTGCTGCCAGTACTCATAGCCTTCGCGGTAGTACATGGGGCACCGCACCTCCCGCTCACGCGTGGGCGCGGTGGCCAGCATCTGCAGCCGCGCCGTGCGCACGCGACCCGCAAGTTCGGGCACGAGTTGTTCGAGATGTCCGTCGACGGCCACGAAGACGCGTGCGCAGTGCACGACGCCGGCCGGCGTGACGACGCGCGCGTCCTCGATGCGCGTGACCGGCGTGCGCGCGAAGAGCCGGGCCCCATCGGCGCGCACACGCTGCGCAAGCAGGCGACAACGCGCCAGCGGATTGAACGCGGCATCGCTCGGCAGGAAGAGCCCCACGCCATCGGCGTCCTCACACCACTCCACCGCGAGACCATCGGCCCGCATGACGTCGAGCTGCGTGCGGCAGTCCGACACCTCCCACTCGTCGGCGGCCACACGACGCGAGCCACAGAAGCGCACCGTGCCCGCCGCCGCCTCGGCGATGCGACGGATCTCGCCGAGCGTCGCCTCGTAGATGGCGCGGGCCCGCACCGCGCCGTGCTTCCGCACCGCATCGTGATAGAAGTCGTACGCACCGGCCAGCAGGAAGCCACCGTTGCGCCCCGCCGCGCCCGCGCCCACGTCGTGGGCATCGATGCCCACCACGCGCTCGTCGCGCTGCAGCAGCTCCTCGATGAGCGTGAGCCCCGTGCCCCCCAGGCCGATCACGCAACTGTCTGCACTCACATCGCCATGCAACGCGGGCAGCGAGACCCAGCGGTCATCGTCCCAGACTGGACCGGTTTGGAGCAGCATCGGAGGGGAGTGGTGAGCAGCGCAATCAGTGCCGCGGCAACGTATCGCGAATCCGCTCGTCGCGGGGTGGCGATTCGCCGCCACCTGCCGGGGCGATACGATACACGCCGGTACGCTCGCCGAGGAGTCCCACCGCCGCATCGATCAGCGGATCGCGATCGCCCGGGTAGCGCGTCGGTTCCCACGCCAACGCCATGTGCGGCGCAACGCCGCGCCATTCGATAGGGTTGCGGTCCGGTCCGAACTCGAGCCAGCGGGGCACGGTGAACTGCCATCCGTTGCCCAGCGCAAACGCTGCGGGATTGCCAGACGAGCCGCCCGTCGTGTCGCCGATGACGGTGACCTGCGGCAAGGTGCGCATCGCGGCGACGAAGCTCTCCGTCGCACTCAGCCCTCCGCGCCCGGCGATGATGACCACGGGGCGCGTGAACTGGAACGGACCGCGCGGACTGATCGTGCGGGCAAGGGGCATTTCGGCGCCCGTCACGCGCGGATCGAGGCGGATCTCGACGAACGACGCCGGAAACGCCCTCACCGTGAAGCGACTCGCGAACGCCAGCGCCGTCTGGTCGTTGCCACCGGCGTTCGTGCGTACGTCGATGATGAGCCCCTGCGCATCGCGGACACGGGCCAGCGCCGCATCGAGCACCTCCGCGTTCACGGGCGCCCGCCACGAGCCGAGGTAGAGGTAGGCGTAGCCGCCGACCGTCGCTTCGCCCAGATCGCCGGGGCGTGCGATGTAGTTCGCATCGCGCAGCGCGCTCTGCCAGCGGCGGCGATCGAAGTTGCTCACGGGCACCGCGCGATAGCTGGGCACCACATGGCCACGCGGGTCGACGAGCCAGATGTGCCGGTCACGCAGCGGCGCGAGCATGTCCAGGAGCACGGCCACCAGCTCGTCCTGCGTGCGCGCGCGCTCGGCACGCGGGCGATACTTCTCGCGCACCGCCTGCCAATCGACCTGCTTGTACGCGAACGACGGATACACCTCGTCGAACCGCGTCCACAGGGAATCGAACTGATCGACGAACGGCATCACCCTGGGTGCTGCGGACGCCGCGCGCGACGTGCGGAGCGCACCCGCGCCCGCACACCCCATCGCCAGCAAACCGAGGCCCAGCGCAAGGACGATCGTCCCGCGTCCTGCCTGTCGCATGCCCCTACGATGCGGACCGGAACCCCATCGGTCCAGAGGAGGGACGAAACCGCGGTGAACGCGAGGGTCGGGGTGCACGTTCCCGGGACGAGCCGCGGCCCGCGCGCGCCACGCGCCGCCCCCGGCAGCGCCTGCCGGACCGGCTAACGCCCCAGACGCGTCACGGCCTGTCGCACCTGCACCGCCAGCGCCGGCACGGCCTGCATGGAATCGTGGAAGAGGCGCTGGAAGGTGTCCCCTGCGGCATCAGGGCGCAGGAGACGAATGCCGCGTTCGAAGAGCACCGCCGCCTCGTCGGCCCCCACCGGCTGCTCCTTGTCGCTCGTCCGCTCGTCGATCAGCAGCACCAGCTCCGCCATCGGGCGCAGCCACTCGAACCAGTTGTCGTTGATGACGAGCTGGAGGAAGACCGAGTTGTTGGGGATGCGCCCGTGCACCGCCTCGTACCGGATGCGCTCGGCGTCCAGCAGGGCACGATGCACCGCCAGCAGCGCGCGGCGAAGCTGTTCGAGGCGCTGCAGGTCGTCCGCCGACGAGGTCGCGGCCGGTGCGGGGCCCGCAGGGGGCATGGGGGTGTTGTCGGGGGCGTCGGTCATGATGGGCTCCTGACGAAAGATAGCCGGGCGAGCAATTCGCCCCGGCGCCGCGTATTCTCTCCCGCGTCCCTCACGGTTCACCGTGCCCCGCCCGTCACGGACCCCTCCCAATGCTCCCGCACTCTGCCCGGCCCGCGGCGCCCTCGGCGCTGCCCCCCCTCCCCTCCCGCTGGACGCTCCGTGCGTCGGCAGCCCTGCTTCTCACCCTGCCCGCCGTCGCGGTGGCGCAGAATCGCCCCGGCAACGCCGCAGCGCCCGCACCCGCGGCACCCGCCAAGGCGGACAAGCCGGACATCCTCGCCGACGAAGGCTACGTCACGCCGCCGCCGGCCATCGCCAAGCTGGTCACAGCGGCGCGCGAGACCAATCGCACGCTGGCCGCGCCCAGCCCGGGCGCGCGCAAGTGGTTCATGCGCACCGTGAGCGATGGATTGCCGGCGCTCAAGCAGGTGGGCAAGGTGCACCACAACCTGGGCGGCTTTCAGGTCGACCCACGCGGCAACCGCGATCGCGGCATGACCATGCGCAGTGCGGCCGGCCTCGAAGTCACCGAGTGGGAGACCGGCAAGCGCATCAGCGTGCAGGTGCCTGCCGGTGCGCGCGTCAGCACGCCCGTGTGGAGCCCCGACGGGACGCAGATCGCGTTCCTCGCGCTCTTCGACGACGCGACGCAGCTCTATGTCGCCGACCCGGCCACGGGCGCATCGCGTCCGGTGTCGCGCACGTCGCTGCTCGCCACGATGGTCACGGCGCCAGCGTGGACCGCCGACGGCAAGTCGCTCGTGACGGTGCTCGTCCCCGACGGACGCGCCGCCGAGCCCAGGGAGCCGGCGCTCGCGACGGGACCGCAGGTGCGCGTGAACGAGAACAACAAGCTCAAGACGCGCACGTATCCCGACCTGCTGCAAACGCCGTACGAGAAGGACCTGCTCGTGTACCACACCACCGGACAGCTCGCGCTGCTCGACGTGAAGACGCGCGCGGTGAAGAAGGTGGGCGCGCCGGGCGTCATCCGTGCGCTCGACGCATCACCCGATGGGCAGCACTTCCGCGTGACCTATCTCGAGCAGCCGTTCTCGTACGTGCTCCCGGTGTCGTCGTTCGGTACGCGTGAAGTCATCATCGACGGCACGGGAACGGTGCTGCGCGAGCTGGCCAAGCGTCCGCTGCGCGAGGGCGAGGATCCGGGTGACCCGGGCGATCCGCGCCCGGCCACGGCGCCCGGCGCCGGCCGCGGGGGCAACGCCGCGGCCGACACGGGCAAGCGCAACCTGCAGTGGCATCCCTTCGCGGGTGGGCTGCTCTACGCGCAGATCGCGCCCGCGCCGGCGGCACCTGCTGGTGGTCGCGGCGCCGCACGCCCCGACAGCGCGTCGGTCGCACGGCGCCCGGATCGCCTGATGCACTGGAAGGCGCCCTTCGATTCGACCAGTGCCAGCGTGCTCTACGAGACGACCAACCGCATCGCCTCGGCGCGCTTCAACGACGCCGGCACCATCCTCTTCGTGAGTGAGACGGGCACGGGTGGATCGATCGAGAACGCGATCTTCCTGACCGAGAACAACGCGAAGTTCACCATCAGCCAGCCGCGGCGCGGTGGGCGTGGCGACAGCGCGTCGGCGCCGACGCCGCCGGCGGGTGGTCCGCCGGCAGGCGCGTTCGGTGGGCGCGGCGGTGCCGGCGGCGGCGCGCTCGTCACGCGCCCCGGCAGCAAGGGCGTCCCGGTGGTCATGGTCAGCACGGACGGCAAGTACGTCTTCCAGCAGGGCACCACACCCGACAGCGCGCGCAGCCCGCGCGTGTACGTCGAACGCATCGAGATCCGCACCGGCACGCGCACGCGTCTCTACGAGAGCGACGGCACGGTGCTGGAGACCATCTCGGCCCCGCTCGACGACGACTTCACGCGTGCGGTCATCCAGCGCGAATCGCCCACGCTCGTGCCGCAGTCGTATGCGCTCACCCTCGCCAGCAAGGAGGCGAAGCAGCTCACGCAGAACGTCGACCTCATGCCCGAGATCTCCAAGGCGCAGAAGCGCACGGTGGTCGCACGGCGCGCCGACGGCTACAGCTTCAACGTGAAGGTCACGCTGCCCGCCGACTACCAGAACGGCACGCGCCTGCCGGCGATGTTCTGGTTCTACCCGCGCGAGTACGACAACCAGCAGGCGTACGACCGCTCGCTGCAGCAGGGGGCCGCTGCCGAACGGCGCTACCCGACGTTCGGACCGCGCTCGCTGCAGTTCCTCGTCACGCAGGGCTACGCGGTGGTGGAGCCCGATGCGCCGATCTTCGCGAGCGACGGGCAGCTCCCGAACGACAACTATGTGGCCGACCTGCGCAACAACCTCGCGGCCATCATCGACGCGCTCGACACGCTGCAGATCATCGACCGGCACCGCCTCGGCCTCGGGGGCCACAGCTATGGCGCGTTCAGCACCGTGAATGCCATGGTGCACACGCCGTACTTCAAGGCCGGCATTGCCGGCGACGGCGCGTACAATCGGACGCTCACCCCGAACGGCTTCCAGAGTGAGCGCCGCGACTTGTGGCAGGGACGCGAGACCTACCTGTCGATGTCACCGATGCTGTATGCGGACCAGCTCAACGGTGCGCTGCTGATGTACCACAGCACCGAGGACCAGAACGTCGGCACCGATCCCATCAACTCCGTGCGCATGTACCACGCCCTGATGGGACTCGGCAAGACGACGTCGCTGTACATGTACCCCTACGAGGACCACGGCCCCATCGCGAAGGAAACCGTGCTCGATCAGTGGGGGCGCTGGGTGGCGTGGCTCGACAAGTACGTGAAGAACGCCAACCAGAAGAAGGTCACGACTATGCAGTGAGGGCGAGGGCCCGCGTGCCGCGCGTGCGGCGCGCGGGCCTCTCCTCGTGGCCGAAGGTGAACGTGTCGAGCATGGCCGACAGGCCGTCGGCGTGTGCCAGCAGCAACTGCGCGAGCGCAGCCGACTCCTCGCTCTCCGATGCCGCGCGCTGCGTGACGTTGTTCATCTCCTCGGTGGTCACGAGAATCTGCGCGACGCCGTCGGCCTGCTGCCGACTGGCCATCGCGATGCGATCGACCACCTCGCCCGTCGAGACCACGGCACCGCCGATCGCGCCCAGGTGCTCGGCCACGTCCGCGTTGAGCTGCACACCGCGTTCGGCCACCGTGACCGACTTCGCGATGATCTCGGCCGACGCGCGCGCCGCTTCTGCACTGCGCTTGGCGAGTGCGCGCACCTCTTCGGCCACCACCGCGAACCCCCGCCCCGCATCGCCGGCGCGTGCGGCTTCGACGGCCGCGTTGAGCGCGAGCAGGTTGGTCTGGAAGGCGATCTCGTCGATCGTGCGCAGGATGTCGGCGGTCGATCGTGCAGCATCGCGGATCTCGGCGATCGTCGACGTGAGGAGCTGCATGCTCGCACCGCCCTGCTCGGTGCGGGCCCGCGCGTCGGCCACACTGCGGTGCGCTTCGGCCGAGGCCTGCGCGTTGTCGCGGGCCAGCGACGCAAGCTCCTGCAGGCTGGCACTCACCTCTTCCAGGGCGCTCGCCTGCTCGGTGGCACCAGCCGCCATCGATTCGCTCGACGACGCCACCTGCTTCGATGCGTCCGACAGGTCGACACTCTTACGGCGCACTTCGCCCAGCGCCTCGGCGAGCTGCGTGACCGCGCGATTGAGCGCGGTCTGGATCGCGGCGTGATCGCCGGCGTAGCTGCCGGACATCTGCGTGGACAGGTCGCGGTCGGCGAGCGCGGAGAGTGCGGTCGCGGCGGCCTGCATCGGCGCGAGCTGGTGCGCCGTCATGTCGTTGATCCCCTCGAGCAGCGCGCGATAGGCGCCGTCGAACTCGGCGGCGTTCGCCTGCACCGTCAGGTTGCCACCGCGCGCCGCGCGCACCAGCGACTGAATCGCGACGTCGAGTCGGCGCAACGTGTCGGCGCTGCGGTTCATGCTCTGGGCGAGCACGTCCTTCGACGACCGCGGCGTCACGGTGCGCGTCAGGTCGCCGCGGCTGATGGCGTCGGCCACGTCGGCCGATTCGGCGACGAATCCGGCGACGGAGGAGAACGCGCGCGTCAGGTCGCCGATCTCATCGGCACCGGCCGGCGGCAGCATCGCACTCGCGTCGCCCGTGGCCAGGTTCCGCGCCGCATCGGAAAGCGCGAGGATGGGGCGGCGAATGCTGCGGATGCCCATCTGCGCGAAGACCACCACGATCAGCAGCGTGAGTGCGCCCGCGATCAGCAGCGTCCACTGCATGCGCGTGCCCGTGTCGCGGGCGGCCGCGGACGTTTCCGCCGCATTCTCCGCGACGTGATCACCCAACGCCTCGAGCTCCTCGAGGAGCACGTCGAACTTGGCGTCGAAGGCAGCGACATGCCGTGCGAGGGCCGTGTCGCGCGCAAAGGCCGCCACGGCAACCATGTCGGCGAGGCGCCCATACTCCTCCACCTCGGCCCTGGCCGCGGCGGCTTGCCTGGTGAGGACCGTATCGTTGGCGCCGGCCAGCACCGTATCGAGCTGCGCGAGCATGTTGCCGACGATCTCCTGCATGCCGGCGCGATGCGTGTCGAGAGAGCGGGTGGGCTGCGGCAGGCTGGCATCGATCCGCACCCGCAACACCTCGGCGTTGAGCGCATCGTGCATCATGTCCGCGGACATCTGCGCGCGCTGGAGCACGACGGTGCGCTGCAGGGAGTTCGCGGCGAGTGCGACCTGCCCAACCCCGCGACTACCGAGCAGGGCAACGATGAGGGTAGCGGCGGCGCCCAGAAGGGCGAGGAAGAGCAGCTTGGTGCGAAGAGTCAGCGACGACATGGCGAGGATCTGAAGGCAACATCGCGATCGGATGCCCCTCTATCGGCACGTTCCAGTTCATAGTTGAACAATTGTTGCGAGTCTTAGTTATTTTTCATATTCCATATTCCGATGTGGTGATTCTGCACAACTCGCACGTGCGTCAGACCCACGCCAGACTGGCGCGATGCGGACACACCCCGGAGACTTGGCACGTGTCGCTCTCCGTCGTCGCCACCCGATTCACGACCTGTATGCCCGCTTCGTGTGCACCCCTTGCTGCGTCGCGCGCTCGTCTCATCGCCTTGACGAGCGCGCTGGCGTTGCTGCTCACCCCTGCGCTGCCGATCGATCGGGCAGCATCGCGCCTCGCCGCGCAGACGCTACCCACGGGGCCAGACGGCGCGACGCGCAGCGGCGGAACTCCCACCGCGAGGTCTGGATGGCGCCGCTTCGTCGAGCGCGGCCCCACACGCTGGGGTGTCGCGCTGGCGCGCGACGTGGCCACCTACACCGCGTCGCACAACGAACCCATCGATGGCGCCCTCACGACGCTCGGAGTGCAGGCCGCGATTCCGCTGTTCCGGTTCGGGCCCACGAGGGCGGCGTGGCTGTTCGAGCTGCAGCCACTCGTGCTCGTCACATCAGATGCGCCCGCGCATCGCGTGCCGAAGGAGGGGATCGATCCCGACGCGAACGATCCGGCGGTGCTGGCGCGCTACACGCGCCGCAATGGTTACGGCGCCGGGCTCGGCGTGCTGGGCGCCGAAGCGCGCACACCGCTCGGCGCGCGTACCACGCTGGTGGTGAACGTCACGTCCGGAGGCGCGTGGTTCTCGCAGGTGGTGCCCTACGGCAAGGCGACACGCGCCAACTTCACCGTGGCCCCCGGGCTGCTGCTCGAGCGGCGCCTTGCCACGGGAGGGGTGGCGTTCGGCTACGTGCTGCACCACCTCAGCAACGCGAGTTTTGGCGGGGCGAATCCGGGGATGAATTCGCACATGTTCCAGTTGCGCCTGTCGCGCTGAGCCTGGCGGAGACCGGGGCGACGCCGGGTGTTCGCCGACGTCGCCCCGACCCGTTGGCCCCCTACGGCACGATCACCTTCGGCTTCGCCGGCTTGGTGCCGTTGAGCCGCGGACGCGGACCGTTGGCGACATCCACCGTCAGGTCACGGATGAAGTTCGTGATGCGCGCGTAGTGCGGATAGTCGATGAACTCCGGCTCGTCGCTGCGCTGGTGGTAGTCACCGTGCAGGCCGGTGAAGAAGAACGCGATGGGGATGCCCTGCCGCGCATAATTGAAGTGATCCGAACGGCCGTAGATGTTGTTGTAGTTCGCCCAGCTGATCGGGTCGTCGAACTTGTAGTCGAGCGCGAGGGGCTTGACCTGCTTGGTGTTGGCCGCCTTCACCTGATCGCCGAGGTCCTTCGAGTCGAAGTACGACCCGACCACGCCGAGGAAGTCGGGGCCACCGCCCGGCAGGTCTTCGGCACGCCCGCGGCCGATCATGTCGACGTTGAGCTGCGCGACGATCGAGTCGATGGGCACCGTGGGGTTCGCGACGTAGTACGCCGATCCCACGAGGCCGCCTTCCTCACCGGTGTGCCACACGAACAGGATCGACCGCTTCGGCTTGACCGGCGCCTTCGCCAGCGCCTCGGCAATCTCCAGCACACCCATGGAGCCCGAGCCGTCGTCGTCCGCGCCGTTGTTGATGCTGTCGAGGCGCGGCTTGGGGTGCACCTTGCGGATGCTGTCCATGTTGACCTTGATCGACGCACGCATGTCGGGGGTGAGCCCCTTCATGTCGTTTGCGATCTGCATGCGGATCGCGATGTCGTTGAAGGCCTTGATGGAGTCCTTGTCGACGGGCGTGTTGAATCCCACATGATCGTTGTGCGCGCCCACCGCGACGTACTGGTGCTTGAGCTTGGGGTCGCTGCCGGGGAGGATCGCCACGACATTGCGCGCCCAGTCGGTGGGGAGCTCGACGAACTCGAGCGACGCCGTCACCGTGCCGCCCTTCGCGCCCGCCGTGAGCCCCTCGATGCCGCTGCGCCCGAACAGCGCACCTGCCGCGGCATTCGTCAGGCGCAGGTAAGCCGGCGGCTGCGTGGCCGCGAGCTGCGCCTTGAGCAGCGTGAGCGAATCCACCGCCGCGTTCGCGCCGGGTCCGCCGCGACCGCCTCGCCCGCCGCCTGCCATGGTGGCGACGGTCGGCTCGTTGATGGCCTTCTTCTGCGCCGCCGTCAGCCCGTCGAGGTCGACCACCGCGATGGCCGCCGCACCGGCAAAGCGCGCCGGCACCTGCGCGCCCGGCCCACCTCGCCCGCCGGCGCCACCGGCGAAGCCACCGGGGCCCACGGCCTGTGCCGGGGCGGCCTTGGCCAGCACCACCACCTTGCCCGCGGCCTGCGCCTCAGTGATGTAGCTCGCCTCGTCGCCCATCGTGCCACCGAACACCGCCTCGGCGTCACGCACCGCGCGTGGCGCCGCAGCACCAGGCACCGCGACCACATCCTCGTTCCAGCGCAGCGGATTCCCCTGCGCCGCCACCTGCGAGTGCTCGGTGTACTTGCGCACGTGGTACGGCAGCACCTGGAAGTAGCTGCCATTCGGGCCGCCCGGGAGCAGTCCCAGGCGCTTCACCTCGGCGGCGATATAGTCGGTGCCCTTCTTGTTGCCGACGCGCCCCACCTGCCGCCCCATCATGGAGTCGTCGGCGAACTGATAGAGACGCACTTGCAGGTCACGCACGTCGATGGCGGCCTTGGTTGGCGCCGGCGCGACGCGCGCGGGGTTGCCGTAGCGATTGACCGAGGCGGCCTGCGCCGCGAGCACGGTGGGGAGCAACACGACGGCCGCAAGCGCGGGCCGGACGGTGCGGACGAGCCGCATGAGCAAACTCCGGGTAAGGGTCGGGCGGGACGGCAGCGGGCGCGACCTGCGCCCATCGCCGCAGCCGGGAAAGCTAGCGCTCGGCCCCCCGCTGCATGTCGGGGGAACGCCGGACATCTTTGGGGAAACGGGGGCGCCTCGCGGCATCGCCCCGTCCCCCGCCTTCCGGGGCCCTGACCCGCCTTCCCGCCTCCGCCTACCGTGACACATTTCCGCACGCTGCTGGTTGCCGTTCGCGCCGCCGTCGCGCCGCTCGCGGTGCTGAGTGCGCTGCCCGGCGCGACCCTCGCGCAGTCCGCACGCGCGCTCACCCGTCATGCCGTGCTCGCGGCCGAGCACGCCCGCGAGGCAGGGCTCCCCGTCCTCGACCGCGCGCTCGCCAGCGGTGACACGACGCTGCAGGCACTGGCCCTGCGTGCGCTCGGCCGCCTCGGCGATGGGCAGCAGGCCGGCAAGGTCTCCACGCACCTGGCGTGGCCGGCCGCATCGGTGCGTCTCGAGGCGGCCCGCGCGGCGCTCCTCATGGGCCTTCCCCTCGGTGAGGCGCGCCTGCGCGACGAACGCGACCCCGTCGTGCGCGCCGCACTGTTCGAATCGTTCGGGCGCGCGCCGGTGGACAGCGGTCGCGTCGTGGCGCTCGTGAACGGCCTTGCCGAGAGCGACCTCGTGGCGCGTCGTGGCGCCATGCGCGGACTCGAGATGCTGCTGCGTCGCAACGCGCGTACCTGGCGCGCCCCCGCGCCGGTGCTGGCCGCCGTGCGTCGCGCCTTTGTCGACAACAGCGACGCCGAGCTGCGCATGGTGGGACTGCTCGCGCTCACGGCGGCGGGCGACCGGGACAGCAGCATTGTGGCCCGCGGCCTCAGCGACGCCGACGCGCAGGTGCGTCGTACGACCGTCGCGCTGTACCGCGTCTGGGTGGCCGACGATCGCGCGCCCATGGTGCGCTGGCAGGGGCTGCGTGCAGCGCCCACCTGCGAACATGCCACGCAGCGCCTGCGCGACAGCAGTTGGCACGTCGCACTCCTCGCCCTCGACGTGCTGGGCGAGCGCCGCTGCGACAAGGTGCTGCTGCAGCCGTTCCTGTCTGCCTCCACGCCGTGGCGTCAGCGGGCGCATGCCACCATGGCCCTGGCGCGCATCGACAGTGTGGGCGCGCGTGGTGCCGTGCGCGAACTCGCCTCCTCGCCGGTGTGGCAGGCGCGCGCCTGGGCGGCCGAGGCCGCGAAGGTGGCGCGGGACACCGCCACGCTGCACACGCTGGCGGCGGACCCCGAACCCAACGTCGCCGCGGCCGCCATCACCACCGACGCCGAGGCCATCGCCGCGCTCACGCGCGACCACGCCGGCGTATTGCTCGCTGCGGCCACGCAACTCGGCAAGGCGCGCGCCGCAGCATCGGTCGCGCCGCTGCGCGCTGCGTTCGAGCGCATCACGCGCGCACACGGCGTGACCTGGCGCGACCCGCGCGTCGCCATCATCGAGGCGATGCCGCTCGACGACGACGCCGCGCGCACCTGGATGCGGCGATGGCTGGCCGATGCCGACCCGGGTGTGGCCGCCGCGGCCGCCAAGCGACTGTCGGCGGGCGGGACGACGGTCGCTCCCACCACGCAGCGCTATGCCCCGCCCGCCTTCCCCACCGCTGCGGCGCTCGCCGCGCTCGAGGGAGCCACGGCCACCATCCGCTTCCGCAACGTCGGCGACGTCACGCTCCGCCTGCGCCCCGACATCGCCCCCATGACCGTGTACACGTTCGTGCGCGAGGCGGAGGCAAAGCGGTACGCCGGCAACACGATTCATCGCATCGTCCCCAACTTCGTCATTCAGGGCGGCAGCCCCGGCGCCGACGAGTACGACCCGGTCACACGCGACTTCATGCGTGACGAAGTGGGCGGGCGGCACGCGCGCGGCACCTTCGGCATCTCCACGCGCGGCAAGGACACCGGCGACGGACAGATCTTCGTCAACCTCATCGACAACGTGCGCCTCGACTGGGACTACACCATGTTCGCCGAGACCGTGCGCGGCCTCGATGTCATCGACCGCATCCAGGAGGGCGACGTGATCGAGTCGATCACCATCACGCGCCGCGCGGCGGGGGCGCGATGAGCATGCGACGCGTGTGTGTGGGCACGGCGCTGCTCCTGGGCGCGCTGCCGTCGGTCGTGAGTGCGCAGGCCGCAGCGTCGGACTCCCTGTCGCTGCGCGGCGCGCGTCGACCGGCGAGCAACAGCGCCGGCCTGCTGGTCGTCGAGCGTGATGGGCACCTGTACGCGCAGCCGCGCGGCGCCAGCGCACTCACGCGCGTCACGCGCGGCAGTGCCTGGCACCGCGACGCCGCGCTCACGGGCTCGGTGCTGTGGTACGCGTCCGACTCCGCCGGCAATTACGACCTGTGGCGCCAGCCGCTCGATGCGGCCGGCATGCCAAGCGGTGCCGCCACGCGCATCACCACACACGCGGCGGCCGACGTGGCGCCGTCGGCCAGCACCTCGGGGCTCGTGGTGTTTCAACGTGGCCTGGGCGGCGAGTCGCGCATCATGGTGCGCGACGCCAACGGCGCCGAGCGCCGGCTTGGGACCGTCGAGCAAACGGAGCGACGGCCGCGGCTCACGCCTGACGGCGCGAAGGTGGCGTACATCGTCGTCGGCGAGACGACCCGCCGTGTGGCGGTGCGGGCGCTCTCCGGGGGCAACGAAAGCACCGTGTTCACCGACGCCGGCATCGAGGACATCGCGTGGAGCAACGACGGTCGCCTGGCCGTGTCCACGCGCGCCGGCGTCATGGTGGTGCCCGCCGAGGGCACGACGTACACCAACGTGGTGTCGCGCGCGCACGGTGACCTCGACTGGTCGCCGGACGGCGCGACGATCACGATCGCCGAATTCAGCGAGGTCAGCGTCGGCTACAATGGCGACCCCGATCGCGGCGTCGATCGCAGCGCGGCCGAGCGGGGCTCGCCGTCACGCGAACGCGACCGGCTGTATCGGTTGCCCGCGCCCGCATCGCCAGATCGCGGGCGCGCCGCGGTGAGTGCCACGGCCACGCTCGATCGTGCCGATGCGAATGCCGCCGCCTTCGACCGCGTGTGGGCGCGCAGCGACCGGTTGTACTTCAGCGCGCCCGGCGCCGAGTCGCGTCGCGCGCAGTGGCAGGCCGTGCGCGACCGGTTGCGGCCGCGCGCGGTGGCGGCGCCGACGGACAGCGCGCTGCAGGGCGTCCTTCACGAGGCGCTGCGCGCGCGTCCGGCGCTGCGCGAGGAGGCGAGCGGCCGCGCGGTGGTGTCGAGCGCACACCCCGTGGCCACCGAAGCCGGGCTGAGCGTGATGCGGCAGGGCGGCAATGTGGTCGACGCGGCGGTCGCGGTGAGTTTCGCGCTGGGCGTGGTGGAGCCCGATGCGAGCGGCATCGGCGGCTACGGCGAGATGGTCGTGGCGCTCAACGGCAAGGCACCGACCCTCATCGAGTTCATGAGTCGTGTGCCGGAGGAGGGCGGGCTGACCAACACGTCGCTGCTGGTGAACGGCCGCTATCCCAGCGACGGGCCGGTGCTCGTGAACGTGCCCGGCACCATTGCCGGCATGTACCTCGCGTGGCAGCGCTATGGCAGCAGGAAGGTGCCATGGAGCGCGCTCGTGGCGCCGGCCATCGCCGCGGCGAAGAACGGGTATGTGGTGAGCGACGGGCTCGCGACGACGCTCGCCACCGAACGAGAGCACTTCGCCAAGTACGAGGGGAGCAAGGCGCTGTTCTTCCGCGACGGCAAGCCGCGCGTGGCCGGTGACACCATCCGCAATCCCGACCTCGCATGGGTGCTGGAACAGGTGGCGGCCAAGGGTGCCGACGGCTTCTACAAGGGCGAGGTGGCCGCGAAGTGGGTGGCCGACCTGCGCGGCAAGGGGAACGCGATGAAGGTGAGCGACCTCGCGCGCTACTTCGCCAACGAGCGTGAGCCGGTGTGCGGCACGTACCGCGCGTATCGCATCTGCTCGAGCGCACCGCCAGTCAGCGGCGGGGCCGAGCTGGTGGCGCGTCTCAACCTGCTCGAGCAGTTCCCGAATCCGCGCCTCTACGCCGACGATGCCGCCACGCTGCATGCGGCACTGTCGGCGTGGTTCCTCGTACCCAGCTCACGCAACCGCATTGCCGATCCGGCCCTGTGGCCGGTGGACTACGCGCCCATCATCGACAAGGACACCGCGCGCGGCCGCTGGCGCTGCTTCGACCCGGCGAAGGCGCTCACGCCGGCGTCAGTGCGCGGCGACACGCTGCCCTGCCTCTCCGCGAAGCGCGACACCGTGTCTGCGGGTGGGCGGGCATCGGGGAGTGGCGACGGGGACGCCGCCGATGCGGCGGGCGCCGCATCACCCTGCGGCGACGATCATGCGGCCGAGATGACGGTGTGCCACGCGGCCGGCACCACGGCGTTCGCGGTGGCCGATGCCGACGGCAACGCCGTGGCGGTCACACAGACGCTGGGCACGTGGGGCGGCAACTTCTATGTCACCCCGGGGCTGGGCTTCCTGAGCAACGACAAGCTCACGAGCTACGGCACCGACCCCACGCAGTACGGCTCGCGGCTGCCGTTCGCGCGCCACGGCAGCACCCTCGCCCCCACGGTGGCCTTCAGGAATGGCAAGGCCGTGTTCGCGGTGGGCGCGGCCGGCAACGCGTGGATCACGAGCGCGGTGTACCAGACGCTGCTCGGCGCGCTCGACTACAACCTCGGGCCGCAGGCCGCGCTCGAGCTGCCGCGCTTCCTCCCCGGCGGCGGCTTCGGCGGTGCGCCGCAGGCGGGGCGCGTGCAGCCGTACACCATCCAGGTCGAAGACGGCTTCGCCCCCAGCGTCATCGACCGGCTGCGTGCGCTCGGCTACGAGCTGTCGTTCGTGTCCGCGCGTGGTGAGCTGCGCGAGGGGTATGGCGCGGCGGTGAAGATCGACGGGAAGAAGGCGACGGCGGGAGCCGATCCGCGGCGTGCGGGGGCGGCGGGGGCGATTCAGCGATAGGCCCTCACTCCATCGCCTTCGGCGCCTTCTCCCTGTTCCACACGAACCGCTTGAGGAATGCCCCCATGCGGTCGAAGGTGTCGATCCAGTTCTGGTGCAGCATCGACTCGTGCAGGTCGTCGGGCACGACCATGAGCTCGTGGTACACGCCCCGCGCGCGCAGGAGCTGCACCAGCCCGACCGTCTGCGCGAAGTCCACGTTGCGATCGTCGTCGCCGTGCACGAGGAACACGGGCGACGTCCATCCATCGATGGCGCCCACCGCGCTCGACTTGAACGCGAGGTTCGTCGAGTCGATCACGTTGCCGTACAGGTGCACCCCCGCCAGGTCGGCGCCGGCCACGAAGATGTCACTGTTGCGCGCGAGGGCCTGCGAGGTGAGCAGCCCGCCGTACGACAATCCCCAGATGCCCACGCGCGCGGGATCGACGTCGGCGCGGGCCTGCAGATACTTCGCCCCCGCCACCACGTCCTGATACTCGCTGTTGCCGCGCGCCTGCGTGTTGGGCGCATTGGTGAAACTGCGCCCGTAGCCGATGCCGCTCCGGTAGTTGATCGACAGCACGACATACCCCTGATCGGCCAGCCATTGGTTCACGGCGTACGACCAGTGGTAGAACTGCATGTAGTGGTAGCCGGGAAGCATCTGCCGCCGCGGGCCGCCGTGCACGAAGATGAGCGCCGGCCGCTTCTCGCCGGGCTTCACGTCCTTGGGGAGGAACAGCGTGTTGCTGATCTCGAGCCCGTCGGCCGCCTTGGTCTTCACGACTTCCGGCACGACATGCGCCACCTGCGGGAACGCGCTCGTGAGCTTCGGGAAGATCACCTTCGGCGCACCGCCCTCGGCCGGTACCAGCGCGATGGACGCCGGTGTCTTCGCGTCGAAGTAGATGACGGCCACCTGCTTGCCGCTCGCGAGCGGCTGCGGATACGTCTCGATGCCGTCGCCCGTGGACAAGCGCTTCGGCGCGCCACCGCTCGTGGGCACCGCCCAGATGTGCCGGCGCTCGATGTCCTCGGCGTTCGTGCAGTAGTAGAGCGTCGTGCCGCCGTCGCGCGACAGCGCGAGCGAGGTGGCATCCTCGATGAGGCCGTCGGTGGTGGTGAGGCGCATCGGCGCACCACCCGCCACGGGAATCGCGTACCAGCGGTCCCACTCGTCGCGCGGCACCGTGACGGGGAAGATGATGCTGCGCCCCGCCCACTGCATGTTGGCCAGGCTCGTGAACAGCGTGTCGCGCGGTGCATTGCGCCACACCTCGCGCGCGGGGATCTGCGCGCTGATCATGGGCGACGCGAAGTTCGCGCCGGCGATGTCGGCCACCATGAGCTGCAGCGTGTGGCCACCGGAGAACTGCGCGCTGAAGAAGCCCGGCGAACGCAGCATGTTGTTGCGCCGCGTGCTGTCCTGCGGCGCACCGCCACGACCTCCGCCCCCGCCCCCGCCTCCGAAGCCGCCACCGCCGCAGCCGCCTGCGGGATTGCCCGGAAGCGCCGCCGCGTTGGGGTTGGCGGCCGGCCCCGCCGGATTGCCGATGCCCCCCGTGCCCGCCTGCGTCTGGTTGCCGAAGGGCACGCCCGGACGCCGATAGAATGCGAGCGACTTGCCGTCGGGTGACCACGTCGGCCCCGCATCGCAGTCCACACCGGGCGCGACGTACTGCAGCCGCCGCGTCGCCACGTCGTACACCATGATGTAGCTGTGATTCATGCGGTCGCTGACGAACGCGATACGCTTGCCGTCGGGCGACCAGCGGGGCGTGCCGTTACGCCCCCACGCATTGATGAACGGCACGCCGCCCGTGTCCATCGCGGTGACCGGGCCGCCTCGCGCCACGCGCGCCCGGTAGATCTGCCCGTCCCGCGTGAACAGCACGTGCCGCCCGTCGGGAGAGAGCTCCGGCGCCGCGCCCGCTGCCACGCGCCACGCGGGACCGCCGGTCGCACGGACCGCCCAGATCGCGCGCTCCTCGGCGTCGGGGCGATGCGACGGGTTCGCGATCCACCCCCAGCGATTGGGCGCCGACCCGCGCACGAAGATGATCGTGCTGCCATCGTCGCTGATCTCGACGTCGGAGAGATCGACCCCGTCGTCGTCGAGGAAGTTCGTGAGCCGCACCGGCGTGAAGCTCGGCGCCGCGGCCGTGTAGACGTTGCGCATGCCGCGGTCGTACGCCATCCACGCCAGCCGGTCGGCCTTGCGCGCCGACGTGAGCATGAGCGGCGAGGCCGGCGACATGAACGGCGCGATGCTCGGCACCGCGTTGGGCCCGCCAGCGGGCGCCTGAGCCTGCGAGGGAGCGGTGAGCGTCGCGAGGGACGAAGACAGCGCGAGGGCCGCGAGGCCCGTGGCGCGAACGGCGTGGCGGATGGGCATGGCAGGAGGGGGTGAAGGCCTGCCCAACTTACGGTGTGCGCCGCCCGATCGCTTGCCGGGCGCCGGCACGTGGGCGAGCGTGAGGCATGGCTCCGCTCCCCGCCTCCATACGCCGCCCGCGCACGACGCGCCGCGTCCTCACGTTCCTGATCGCGGCGTCATCGCTTTCGGTATCGCGCGCCACGTCCGCCGCTGCGCAGCGCGCCGAGTCGCAGCGCGCCGCATCGCAGCGCGCCGACAGTCTCAGCAGCGCACAGTTCGCCGCCCTGTCGGCCCGTCTGTCCGATGCGGGCGGCTACTTCGACACCGACAACCTCATCTCCAACGAGGCGAGCCTGCTGCACCCGCTCCCCACGCTCACGCGGCGTGGCGTGCAGGGCGGCGTGTACATCGGGGTCGGGCCCGACCAGAACTTCAACTACATCGCGCGCGTGCAGCCGCGGCTGGCCATCATTGCCGACATCCGCCGCGACAACCTGCTGCACCACCTGCTCTTCAAGGCGCTCTTCGAGAGCGCGCGCAACCGCGCCGAGTTCCTGGCGCTGTGGACCGGGCGCCCTGTGCCTGCCGACGTGGACGCGTGGAGCACGCGCAGCGTGGACTCCCTGGTGGCGTGGGCGGCGCGCACCAGGACGACCGACGCCTCCATCGCCGCCGCCCGCCGCGCGGTGCGTGCGCGCGTCGCGGCCAGCGGCTTCACGCTGAGCGCGCAGGACCTCGCCACCATCGACCGCTTCCACGGCGCCTTCATCGCCGAGGGGGTGCGCCTGCGCTTCACCAGCACCGGCCGGCCGCCGCAGTGGTACTACCCCACACTCGGCCAGCTCCTCGCCGAGCGCGACACCGACGGCGTGCAGAGCGGTTGGATGGCCAGCGAAGCCGCGTTTCGGGTCGTGCAATCGCTCGAGCAGCGCAACCTGGTGGTCCCCGTCGTCGGTGACCTCTCCGGTGCGGTGCTCCCCA
The DNA here is from genome assembly GCA_020161135.1 of Gemmatimonadota bacterium. Classification (GTDB taxonomy): domain Bacteria; phylum Gemmatimonadota; class Gemmatimonadetes; order Gemmatimonadales; family Gemmatimonadaceae; genus Gemmatimonas. The sequence continues at coordinate 236,763 of JAIUOB010000004.1, forward strand.
AGGTGGCCGCACTGCTCCGCGAGCGCGGCGACAGCGTGTCGGTGCTGTACACGTCGAACGTCGAGGACTACCTCATCCGCGACGGCCGCTTCCCGAGCTTCGTGCGCGGCGTGCGCGCCCTGCCACGCACCGCGAACAGTGTGCTCATCCGCAGTTGGTTCGGCGGCGAAGGCTCCCATCCGCTCAATGTGCGCGGCTACCACGTCACGCAGCTCACCGAGTCGCTCGGCGGATTTGCCACCGATGCGACCGTGGAGCGCGCCTGGCGCTACTCCGACGTGGTGTCGCGGCTGCGCTGAGGCGCCGTCCACGCCAGGAACTGCTGCCGAAACACGAATTCGGCCTTCGCGTGCGCGACACTCTCGAACGCCGTGGTCCGCGATCCTGCGCACCAGGTCACGGTATCCAGCCACGGCTCCAGCAGCGGCAGCTCGTGCCCCGTGAGCACCACCGCTCCTCCCGACGTCACGTAGTCGCGCAGCGCGCCAAGGATGCACTCCGCATCGAGCGGCGCCACGCCGCGCAGCGGCTCATCGAGCACCAGCACCCGTGGTGCCCGCAGCAACGCGCACGCCACCTCCGCGCGCCGTCGCTCGCCGCCCGACAACGTGCCAGGCCGCTGCCCAAGCCGCGCCGCAATGCCCATACGCTCACACGTGACGGCAACCTGCGCTGCGGTGCCGTGCACGGCCGCCATCCACTGCAGTTGCGCCCCCACGGCCGCACGCGGATGCAGCAGGTCGCGGTCAGGGAGGAAGAACACGCCGCGCCGCGCGAGCGCCGGCAGTCGGGGCTCGTCCACCGCGACACCGTCCATGCGCACCGTGCCGCCATCGGCCTGCAGCCTCCCGACGAGGATGCGCAGCAGCGTCGTCTTCCCGGCACCATTGCGCCCCAGCAACCCATGGATGCATCCCGCACGTGCGCGCAGCGACGCCGACGTGAGCACCAGGTGATCGCCGCGCCGCAGCGCGACGCAGTCCGCCTCGAGCACCGGTCCTGCCGCAGCGCGGTCAGGCATACACCCGCAGCAGCGCCATCAGGGCAAGCTCTCCCACCAGCGCCGGCGCCACCGCGAGGAGTGATCGGGGCGCTACGCCAACACCCAGGTTGTCGTACAGCGTCGCCGTGCCCGTCCTTCGTAGTTCCAGCTCCCCGAGAGCCGCAGCGACACCCGCGAAGGTCACTAGTGCCCCCACCGACCCCCACTCCCGTGAAGGAACGCGCGCCACGCCGTACACGAACACTGCGAGCCCCCGCAGGCCGAGGTATCGGAACGCCGAGAGCCGCACGTGCAGCCACGCGAACGGGGAAGTCAGGAGCGCAATGTGACGCACGCCCCGCAATACCACCCGTCTCCCCCGTAGTTCCCGCGCCAGCGCAGCGCCGCGCCCCGTAGTTCCCGCGCCAGCGCAGCGCCGCGCCCCGTAGTTCCCGCGCCAGCGCAGCGCCGCGCGCCCCGTAGTACCCGTAGTCCCACCGCAACCGGCGTCGAGCCTGTCGCCCCTCCCGCGCACGCCGTGACGCCTGTCGCCCCTCGCCGCTCACGCCGTCCCGGCTTACGCAGTCAGCAGTGCTCAGGATTTCACGCCGAGCCCTATGGTCTTCCACTTCCCCTGTTCAAACCGCCACACACTCAGCACACAGCGCGTCATGTGCCCCAGCACGATTGCCAGCCACACATCGCTCGGCTGCAGCGGGCGCATCCCCTGGATCACCGTCAGCATCCCGATCGGCAGCGCGAACTGCGACACCAGCGTGATGTACAGCGGGCTGCGGGTATCCCCTGTCCCCTGCATCCCGCCGGTGAAGGTGAGCGCCACCGTGATGAAGAGTCCCGACACACTGAGGTACGCCAGCAGCTCCCGTCCGATCGAAACGACGGCCGGGTCCCTCATCCCGAACAGTCCCAGCAGCGGGCCGGGAATCACGAGGAAGAGCGCGCCCACGAACACGGCGATGCCGAGCCCGTACTTCGCCGCCTGCCGCACCGCGAGTCGGCTCCGCTCGGGCTGCCCCGCACCAAGGTTCTGCCCCGCCACCGCGGCGGCTGCGCCCATGAGCCCCACACTCGTCCACGTGACGAGTGAGAACAGCTCGGTGTAGCCCACCGCGTACGCGGCCTGTGCCTGCGCACTCTGTGCCGTCGCGCCGATGAAGCGCAGCAGCAGCACGCCGGCGATGTTCATCGCGATACCCTGGATCCCCGTGGGCAATCCGAAGCGGAACAGCGCGCGGATGACCTCCCAATCCGGCTTCCACGACACGTGCCGGAAGTCGATGACCCACGCGCCGCTGAACAGCTTCCAGATGGAGAAGATCGCGACCAGCCCGCTCGAGATCGTCACGCCGGCCGCCGCTCCCGCCGTCCCCAGTTCGGGGAAGGGACCGATGCCGCGAATGAGCATCACGTTGAAGAAGATGTTCCCCACCGTGAGCGCGACGCCGAGCCGCAGCGGGGTCTTCGCATCACCGGCCGAGCGCAGGGCGCCGCCCAGCATGAAGAACATCATCATGCCGAAGCCGAACACGAACATGATGCGCAGGAACGGCAGCGCTTCTCGCTGCACCTCGGGCGCGGCATTCACCATCGACAGCAGCCACGGCGCCGAGAAATAGCCAATGGGGGCGAGCACGCCGATGGAGAGCACCAGCGCGAGCAGGAACGCCTGGCTGGCGGCGCGGTTCACCCCGGCTTCATCACCGGCGCCGGCGTAGCGCGCCACCAGCACGCCCATGCCGCTGAACAGCGACGAGATGAACACCATGACGACCAGGAAGATCTGGAACCCCACGCCGATGCCGGCATTCGCCGCGTAGCCGACGAACTGCCCCACCAGCGCGTGGTCGATCATCCCCTGCAGCCCGCCGATGACGTTCTGCAGCACCGTGGGCCACGCCACCTTCCACACCGCCGGCCCGATCGGTCCTTCGACGATGGAGCGATCGATCTTGCGTGTGCTGCCAGTGGGGGAAGTGGCCATGACTCAGGCCGCAGCGGAGGCGGAGGCCGGCGTGGAGGCGTTGAACGGCACGTCGCGGCGCACGAGCGTGAGAATCGAGTACACCGCCACTGCCTCGTTCTCCTGGTTGCGCACTTCGACGTCCCACTCCACCACGCCCTGCGGCACCGTCCCCTCGGGGACATCCTTCTTCGTCTTCTGCTTCACCGTGAGGCGCACGTGAATCGTGTCGCCCGGATACACCGGCTTCGTGAAGCGCAGCTTCTCGAGGCCGTAGTTGGCCATCACCGGCCCGAGCGACGGTTCGACGAACAGCCCGGCGGCTGCCGACACGATGAAGTAGCCGTGCGCCACGCGCCCCTCGAACACGCCGTGATGACGCGCGGCCTCGGCGTCCATGTGCGCGTAGAAGGTGTCGCCACTCAGCTTCGCAAACGCCTCGATATCATCCAGCGTGATCGTCCGCGACGCGGTGATGAGCGTGTCGCCCACCTGCAGCTCGTCGAAGCTCTTGCGGAAGGGATGCACCGCATCGGTATGCTCGGCCGCACCCTTCGTCCACTCGCGCGTGATGGCGGTCAGCATCGTCGGGCTTCCCTGCAACGCCACGCGCTGCAGGTAGTGCGAGACGCCGCGTGCGCCCCCCATCTCCTCACCGCCGCCCGCGCGCCCGGGGCCGCCGTGCACGAGGTTGGGGAGGGGCGAGCCATGCCCCGTGCTCTCCTTCGCGCTCGTGCGGTCGAGCACCAGCAGGCGGCCATGATACGGCGCGACACCCAGCACGACCTCGCGCGCCACGTTCGCGTCGGCCGTGACCAGCGAGCCCACCAGCGAGCCGCGCCCCATGCGCGCGAGTTGCACCGCCTCGCCGAGGTCGCGATACGGCATGACCGTGTTGACCGGCCCGAACGCTTCGATGTCGTGCGGCGCGAGCGTCGTGAGCGGCGCCGCGCAGTACAGCAGCTCGGGGGCGTAGAACGCACCCGCCGCGCGATCGGCGCCCACCACCGCAAAGTCGTCGACGCCATACACGCGCTCGGTGACGGCGCGAATGCGCTCGGCGCTTTCGCCCACGGCGCGCTGCTGCTGCCGGCTCGCGAGCGGCCCCATGCGCACCCCGTCGGCCGTCGGCGCACCGATGGTGGTCGTACCCAGTCGCTTGGACAGCGCCTGGATGACCGCCTCCTCGAGCCCCGCGGGCACGATGGTGCGACGGATCGCCGTGCACTTCTGCCCGGCCTTGGTGGTCATCTCGCGCGTGACCTCCTTGATGAAGAGGTCGAACTCCTCGGTGCCCGGCACCGCATCGGGGCCCAGGATGGAGCAGTTGAGCGAGTCGGCTTCCATGTTGAAGCGCACCGCGTGCGACACCACCGCGGCGCCCGACTTGAGCTTCTGGCCGGTCGCGGCCGAGCCGGTGAAGGCGACGATATCGAGCTCCTCGACGTGATCGAGCAGCGTGCGCGCCTCACCGCAGATGAGCTGGATGGCGCCCGTGGGCAGTTCGTTGGTCTCGAGGATCGCCTGGAACACGGCGTTCGAAAGGTGACTGCCGGTGGTAGCCGGCTTCACCACGCACGGCACGCCCGCGAGCAGCGCCGGCGCCATCTTCTCGAGCATCCCCCACACGGGGAAGTTGAAGGCGTTGATGTGCACCGCCGCGCCTTCGAGCGGAACCATGATGTGCCGACCCACGAACGTGCCGTTCTTGGACAGCGGCTCGGTGGGGCCGTCGATGTGGTAGCGCTCGTTGGTGAACTCCCGGCGTCCGCGGCTCGCGTACGCGAAGAACGTGCCGATGCCGCCCTCGATGTCGACCCACGAGTCGGGGCGCGTCGCGCCGGTCTGGAAGGAGAGCGGATAGAACTCCTCCTTGCGCGCCATGAGCGCGATGGCGACGCGCTTGAGCATGAGCGCGCGTTCGTGGAAGGTGAACGCGCGCAGCGCGGGACCACCCACCGTGCGGGCATACTGCAGCACCGCCTTGAAGTCCACACCCCCGGTGCTCGTCTCGCCGATCGTCTCGCCGGTCACGGCATCGACCAGCGGGGTCATCGCCCCCGTGCCGGTCACCCACTCGCCCTGCACGAAGTTCTGCAACTGTCGCGGTCCGTGCCCGCGCTGCGTGCCCTGCGCCATCACGACTCCTCGCCCTGCGGGCGTTCCCGGTTCTTCAAGGCCGACTTGGTGTCCTGCCAGGTCTGCAACATGGCCATCTGTGCGGGCCGGTCTGCGGGCACCGCGCGCAGCGGCTCCACCGCCTGCCACGACGCGCGCATGGCGGCCGGCAACTGCTGGTACAGCGCCGTCCCTTCGCTCTTCCATGCCAGCATGTCGTCGCTCACGTCCTTCACGATCTTCGCGGGATTCCCCACCACCACCTTGCGCGGCGGGATGTCCATGCCCGCGGGGACGAAGCAGAGGGCCCCCACGATGCACCCGGCGCCCACCACCGCGTTGTCCATGATCACGGCGTTCATGCCGATGAGCGCGTTCGCGCCGATGCGCGCCCCGTGCACGATGGCGCCGTGCCCGATGTGCGCCGCCGCTTCGAGCGTGACCACCACGCCCGGGAACATGTGGATCGTGCAGTTCTCCTGCACGTTGCACCCGTCCTCGATGACGATGCCGCCCCAGTCGCCGCGAATGGCCGCACCGGGGCCCACGTACACGTCGCGGCCGATGATGACATTGCCCGTCACCGCCGCCTGCGGATGCACGAACGCCGTCTCGTGCACGACCGGCACGAACCCGTCGAAAGCGTAGATCACGCGCGCCTCACGCCGACGGCTGCACAGGGCACTGGCAGTGCGTCACGCGCGCTCGAGCACGAGCGCGAACCCCTGTCCCACGCCGATGCACATCGTACACAGCGCGTAACGACCGCCGCGCGCTTCGAGCTCGCGCGCCGCCGTGAGCGCCAGTCGTGCACCGCTCATCCCCAGCGGGTGGCCCAGCGCGATGGCGCCGCCATTGGGGTTCACGCGCGCATCGTCATCGGCGACGCCCAACTCGCGCAGGCACGCCAGCCCCTGCGCCGCGAACGCCTCGTTGAGCTCGATCACATCCATCTGGTCGATCGTGAGCCCGGCGCGCTGCAGCACGAGGCGTGTGGACGGCACCGGGCCCATGCCCATGATGCGCGGCTCCACGCCGGCCGCCGCACTCGCCACGACTCGGGCGAGCGGCGTCCAGCCGTGCCGCGCCACCGCGGCCTCGCCGGCCAGCAGCAGTGCGGCGGCGCCATCGTTCAGCCCACTCGCGTTGCCCGCCGTCACGCTCCCCTGCCCATCGAAGCGGAACGCCGGCTTGAGCTTCGCAAGCGTCTCCACCGTGGTGTCCGGCCGCAGGAACTCGTCCTGCGACACGAGCACCGGGTCGCCCTTCTTCTGCGGCACCGGCACCGGCACGATCTCCACCGCGTGACGCCCGGCGGCGCGCGCCGCGGCGGCCTTCTGCTGCGACCGGACCGCGAACGCGTCCTGATCGGCGCGCGTGACGCCGTACTGGGCCGCGACGTTCTCTGCCGTCTCACCCATGCTGTCGGTACCGTGCATCGCCTTCATGCGCGGATTCACGAAGCGCCACCCGAGGCTCGTGTCGAACAGCTGCACGTCGCGCGCGAACGGCGTGGCACCCTTCGACAGCACGAACGGCGCGCGCGTCATGCTTTCCACGCCACCCGCGATGTACACGTCGCCTTCGCCCGCACGAATCGCGCGCGCGGCCAGTGCCACGGCGCTCAGCCCCGATGCGCACAAGCGGTTCACCGTTTCGCCGGGCACCGACACGGGCAACCCGGCCAGCAGCGCACTCATGCGCGCCACGTTGCGGTTGTCCTCACCGGCCTGGTTGGCGCACCCCATCACCACGTCGGCAATCTCCGCCGCGTCGAACGACGGCGACGCAGCCTGCACGCGCGCCACCAGCGACGCAATGACGTGCGCGCCGAGGTCGTCGGCCCGCACGGCCGAGAGGGCGCCGCCAAGGCTGCCGATGGGCGTGCGGACGCCGTCGATGAGGTAAGCCTGCGATGCGGCACCCTGCGCCATCATCTCTCTCCGGTGGTCATGACCGTCCGCCGTCGTGTGCGGCCGACGTGTAGCGTCGCTCGTCGAGCAGCGACGTGCCGGCGCGCACGACCTGCCGCAGCCGCACGCTCGCGCGATAGCGCATGTCGCCCGTCTCGGCGTGCAGCGCGTCGAGCTGCGCCAGTACCCGCGCCGGTCCGATCTGATCGCCCCACGCCAGCAGGCCACGGGGATAGTTCACCCCCGTCGTCATCGCCAGCTCGATGTCGGCGACGGACGCCAGGCGCAGGTGCACCGCCTCGACGGCCTCGTTGATCAGCATCGCCAGCACGCGCAGCACGATCGCGTCCGCAAGCCCCTCCGCCCCCTCCGCGCCCTCCGCGGAGAAACAGTTGTCGTTCCTTTCCTCCGCGCCCTCCGCGTAGTCAAAGAAGCCGCGACCCGACTTGCGCCCCAGCCACCCCGCCTCGAGCAGCCGCTGTTGCACGATGCTCGGCCGGTAACGCGGGTCCTGGTACATGCCGTCGAAGACCGCGCGCGTGACCGCGAAGTTGACGTCGTGCCCGATGAAGTCCATCAGCTCGAACGGCCCCATACGGAAACCGCCGCCCGTGCGCAGCGCATGGTCGATGGTCGCATAGTCGGCGATCCCCTCTTCCGCGATGCGGAGGCTCTCACCGTAGAACGGGCGCGCCACGCGGTTCACCAGGAAGCCTGGCGTGTCCGCCGCCAGCACCGTCACCTTCTTCCACGACGTCACCAGCGCGCGCGCGCGGTCGGCCGCCGCGCTGTCGGTGGAGAGCGCCGGGATGATCTCCACCAGCGGCATCACCGGCGCCGGATTGAAGAAGTGGACCCCGACCACGCGCCCCTTGTGCGCGCACGCCCCCGCGATGGCGGCGATGGACAGCGACGACGTGTTCGACGCGAGGATCGCCTGTGGACTCACCACGGCCTCGAGCGCCCGGAACAGCCCCTGCTTCGCCGCCAGTTGCTCGACGATCGCCTCGATCACGATGTCGCACTCGGCGAACGCTGCGAGGGCATCCGCGTCCACGCCGTCCACGTAGCGCACCCGCTCCGCGGCGTCGCGCGCGGCGAGCTCGTCGAGCTTCCCCTTCGCGACATCCTTGGCCAACTGCGCGGCAAACGCATCGCGCGCGCGGGCGATGGCCGCGGTCTGTGCATCGGCCAGCACGACACTGTGCCCGAAGCGGGCCGCCACCTGCGCGATGCCCGCACCCATCGCCCCCGCACCCACCACACCCACCCGCATCGATCGGATCATCGAACCGTCCTCACGCGCCGCGATAAACCGGGGGCCGCTTCTCGAGGAACGCGCGCACGCCCTCCTCGTAGTCGGCCGTGCGCCCCGCCTCCGCCATGCACTGCGCCTCGACCTCGAGCTGCGCGTCCAACGTGTTGTGCGCACTCGCCGCCATCGCGCGCTTCGTGAGCCCGAAGCCGCGCGTCGCCTGTTGCGCCAGGCGGGCCGCGAGCGCATGCACCGTCTCGTGCAGCGTGGCTCCCGGCACGACATCCCAGATGAGCCCCCACTGCTTCGCCGTCGCGGCGGGGATCTTGTCGGCGAGGAAGAACATGCCGGTCGCGCGCTGCCACCCCACGAGCCGCGGCACATAGAACGTGCCACCCGTGTCGGGAATCAGGCCGAGCTTCGCGAAGCTCTCGACAAAGGTCGCCTCCTCCGCCGCGATCGTGAGATCGCACCCGAACGCCAGGTTGGCGCCGGCGCCGGCGGCGATACCATTCACCGCGCACAGCACGGGCTTCTCGAGCGCGCGAATGGCGCGCACGATCGGGTTGTAGCTGCCGCGCACGAACTCGGCGATGTCGGGCATCGGGCCGTCGCCGTCGGGAAGCGCCTCGGCGAGATCCTGCCCCGCACAGAAGCCGCGCCCGGCGCCCGTGAGCACCACCGCCCGCACGAGCGGATCGGCGGCGGCATGCGCGAGCGCGGCCTGCAGCGCCTGCGCCATCTCGCGGTTGAAGCTGTTCAGGACGTCGGGGCGGTGGAGCGTCAGCGTGAGGACGCCGTCGTCACCCTGCGCCGTGCGGAGGGTGGAAGAGGTGGGGAGCGGCATGCCACCAAAGCTAGCACGGCGTCGCCGGTCCCCGCCGGTCGGCACCCGCGTCCCTGTGCGGAGCGTCCCCCACGCGTGAGCGCCCTGCTACCTTTGTGGCCATGCCTGCCAAGACCGCTGTCCGGTCGGCGCCCCGGGGGCTCGTGCGCGGTGACGCGCCGCGAGCCGGCTTCGATTGGCGCCGCATCGCCTACCACACGCTCGTCTCGCGCGCCCTCGATGATCTCGAGGAGGCCACGAATCGCAACCGGTCCGGCGTCCCCCGCGAGCATCAGGTGCTGTACCAGTTCTCGGCGCGCGGGCATGACATGGCGCAGGTCATCCTCGGGTCGCTGCTCACCGGCCGGCACGATGGCGTGGGCGCCTACTATCGCTCCCGGCCCCTGCTCCTCTCGCTCGGCCTCAGCATTGCCGACGCGCATGGCAGCCCGCTCGGTCGCTCGGGCGGCTTCAGTGATGGCCGGGACATCGGCGTGGTGTGCAACCTGCCGCGTCCGGGGCAGGGTGCCAGCGTGTTGCCCATGGCAGGCGACGTGGGCGGGCAGTACACGCCGGCCGCTGGGTGGGCCCAGAACATCGTCTATCACCGCGACACGTTGCAGGACGATGGCTATGCGTTCGCCATGAGCGTCGCACTGGGCGGCGATGCCTCGGTGGCCACCAACGGTTTCTGGGCGGCACTCACCATGGCCACCACGCTGTCGCTCCCGATGCTCTTCTACATCGAAGACAACGATCTGGGCATCAGCGTGCGCGGCGACATGCAGACGCCGGGTGGCGACATCGCCCGCAACCTCGCGTCGTTCACGAATCTCCACGTGCTGAGCGGCGACGGCTGCGATCCGCACGAGGCTGCGGGGCTGCTGCAGCAGGGCGTCGAGCACGTGCGCGGCGGCAACGGCCCGGCGCTGGTGCGCCTCACGGTACCACGCCTCAGCAGCCACTCGGGCCCCGACAACCAGAAGGGGTACCGCTCGGAGGCCGAGATCGCCGACGACCTCGCGCGTGATCCGCTCCCGCGGCTGCGCGACTATCTCGTGCCCGCGGTCATGAGTGCGCCGGAGTGGTCCGCACTCGAGGCCGAGGTGTCCCGCGATGTGACGGCTGCCGTGGAGGCGGCGCGCGCGCGCCCCATGCCCGATCCCACCATCGTGCACCGCCACGTCTTCGCCGAGCCGGGCGAGGAGGACGCCGCGATGGGCGGCATGCGGCAGGCAGAGCGTGCGGCGCTGGGCGGCACGGATGTGCCAGCAGAGGACGGCGACCTGCTCCGCTTCGCCGAAGCCATCCGGCGCACCTTGCGGCACGAGTTGGCGGTCAACGACCGCGTCGTGGTGTTCGGCGAGGACGTGGGGCGGAAGGGTGGCGTGCACCTCGTCACCGAAGGCCTGCAGAAGCAGTTCGGCGCGCAGCGGGTGTTCGACACCAGCCTGAGTGAGGAAGGCATCATCGGGCGCGCCGTGGCGCTGGCCATTGGCGGGCTCGTGCCGGTGGCAGAGATCCAGTTCCGGAAGTATGCCGACCCGGCCGCCGAGCAGCTCAACAACTGCGGCACCATGCGCTGGCGCACGGCCAATCGATTCGCGGCCCCGATCGTGGTGCGCATGCCCGGCGGCTTCGGCAAGGATGTGGGCGACCCCTGGCACTCCCTGAGCGACGAAGTGCGCTTCGCCCACGCCTACGGTTGGCAGGTGGCCATGCCCAGCAACGCCGCCGACGCGGTGGGGCTGCTCCGCGCAGCCATGCGGAGTCCCAACCCGACCATCTTCTTCGAGCACCGGTCGCTGCTGATGACCGGCGATGGCAGCGCGCGCTACCCTGGCGACGAATATGTGCTGCCTTTCGGGCGCGGTTCGGTACTGAGAGCAGGTTCTGCTGCCACTTTGGTCACCTGGGGCGCCATGGTGCACCGCTGCCGGGAGGCCGTCGAGCGCGTCGGCGCGGACATCGAACTCATCGACATGCGCACCGTGTCCCCCTGGGATCGCGCGCTCGTGCTCCAATCGGTCGAAAAGACCGGACGGTGCCTCGTGGTGCACGAGGACAACCTGACCGCGGGCTTCGGGGCGGAGATCGCCGCGACGGTGGCCGAGGACGCCTTCTGGTATCTCGACGCGCCGGTACGCCGCCTGGCCCCGCGGGACATTCCGGTGCCGTACCACACCGATCTGCTGGATGCCGTCGTCCCCACGGTCGACGCGATTGCCGCCGACCTCGTGACGCTCATCACGACCTGACAGTCCGGGAGCAGTTACTCTACCCTATCGGATTGTGCGGAACCGCACGATCCGGGCGGAGCCGTGAGGGACGATACGCCACTGGACTGTGACGTATCGCCATCGGCTTCAAGGGTTTAGTATTGCGATGCCGTTCGGGACCGTTGTCCCGGTCGGCCGAGGGGGTCAACGCCCCCGGGATCAGGCTCTATCACAGAGGTCTCCATGACACGAAAGCTGGTCGGACTCTCGCTGCTCGCCGCCGTCGCGGCGGTTTCGACGGCCCAGGCCCAGAACCTTGGCGAACGCGTCGAAGTCGGCGTCTTCGGACAGTTCACGAAGATCGATGACAAGATCCGGATGGACAACGTGCTCGGCATCGGTGGCCGCGCCGGCATCTCCGTCTACAAGTGGCTCGGCGCCGAAGCCGACATTCAGATCGGCAAGACGAAGGCCACGCGCAATCCGTTCGAGGACATCACGTATCGTCCCTTCCACGGCTACGGCACGCTCACGCTGCCGATGACGCCGTCGAAGAAGGCGTCACTCATCCTCGGCGCGGGCTACGTGAACTCGGTGTATGCCGGCCGCTCGACCGCCAACGAGTACGAGGACGGCTTCTCGGCGCTCGCCGGGCTCAAGTTCTGCGGCAACAGCAAGTGGGGCATGCGCCTCGACGGCATCATTGACCGCAATCCGTCCCCGAATGAGCAGGAGCTCACGGGCACGTCGATGAACTTCGGCGGCCGCGTCGGGGTGTCGTACGCGCTGCGCGGCGCCTGCGCGACGGTCACGCCGTTCGACTGGGCGCTCAAGATCGATCCGTCCAGCGCCACGGTGAATCGCGGCCAGAACCGTCAGTTCGCGCTCAGCGCGGCCGACGCGCAGCAGAAGCCGATCGAGCTGCGCAAGGTGCAGAACCTGACCTGCTCGTCGAGCGACGCGAACGTGGCCACGGTGGACAACACCGGCAAGGTGACGGCCGTGCGCAACGGCACCGCCGAGATCACCTGCAAGGGCATCGTGAAGAAGCTCGAGCGCACCGCCCGCGCGACGGTTACCGTGCCGCCGCCGAACTGGACGCTCACCGTTTCGCCGCGCAATGGCACGGCGATGGTCGGCAACACCGTGCCGTTCACGGCGCGCGCGGTGGATGCGGACAACGTCGACCTCGGCGCCGTCACGTGGAGCTCGTCGAACAACGGCATCGCGACGGTCAGCAACGGCACGGTGACGTGCGTCGCTGCAGGGACCGTGACGATCACGGCCAGCAAGACCGCCTACGGCAGCACCAAGAGCGAGACCACGTCGGTGACGTGCAACGCGCCGCCGCCGCCGCCGGCCGCCCGCGTCGCGCTCGACCAGACGCTGTTCGACTTCGACCGCGCGATGGTCCTCAAGGCGGGCAACGACACGCTCAAGGTCGTGCTCGAGGCGATGAAGCGCATCCCGACGCTGCGCATCTCGATCGAGGGGCACACCGACTGGTACGGCAGCGAGGCGTACAACAGCAAGCTCGCCAAGAGCCGTGCCGAGGCGGTCACCAAGCAGCTCCTCAAGCTGGCCGGCAAGGACGCGGACAGCATCAAGGACCGCATCGTGACGTCGAGCTTCGGTGAGCAGTGCGTCGTCACGCGTGACGGCGACACCGAGCAGGAGCCGCCGCCGGCCGATCGCAGCAAGATCAGCGCGGCCAACCGCAAGGCGCAGTCGCCCAACCGCCGCGTGGAGATCTGGCAGCTCCTCGACGGCAAGGGCGCGCCGACCGGCTGCCGCTCGGCCGACGAGCGCAACCAGCGCGTGAGCTTCGGCGATCTGAAGTAACGCGGAGACGCGGAGATCAATGAGACGGCCCCGGTCGAGCTTCGCTCGACCGGGGCCGCTTCATTTCTACGCGGAGGCGCGGAGGCGCTTCGCGCCGCGTCACAAGCTCTTGAACTCCTCGAACGGCTGCTGACACGCGCGGCAGAACCGGATTGCCTTGCAGGCGGTGCTCCCGAACTCGCTCTCGAGCCGGGTGTCGCTGCTGCCGCAAAAGGGGCACGGCACCGGCGGACGGGCGCGGGTGAGCGTCACGAGCCCGCCCGCTTCGGCCTTGCCCGGCGGCGCGATGCCGTAGGCCCGGAGCTTCTCGCGCGCAGCCGGGCCGATCCAGTCGGTGGTCCACGCCGGCGACAGCACGGTGTGCACCGTCACCTGCGCCACACCCTTCGCCGCGAGCGCGGTGCGGATGTCCTCCTCCATCTCGCGCATCGCGGGGCAGCCGGAGTACGTGGGCGTCATGGTCACGGTCACCCCGTCGCCCTGCACGACGACATCACGCACGACGCCCAACTCGACGACACTGATGACCGGTACCTCGGGGTCGGGCACCGTCTCCAGCACCGCCCACACCTCGTCCTGCGTCAGCATACAGCTACCAGCTCGCGCCGGGGTGCGCGCGCGCGACACTCTGCATGGTGGCCAGCAAGTGGCCGAGGTGCTCGGTGTGAAAGCCGCGCCGTCCGCCGGGGCGCTGCATCGGGTCGGTCGGGGCGCTGAGCGTGGCGCGCTGCAGCACGTCGCGCACCATGCCGTCCCACAGCGCGCGGCGCGCGGCGTGATCGACCGTGATGCCGAACGCCGCCACCGCGTCGTCCACCGCGTCGTGCGCGAACAGCTCGTCGGTGAAGCGCCACAACGCGTCCAACGCGGCCTGCGCGCGCGCATGGCTCTCCGCCGTCCCGTCGCCCAGGCGCACCACCCACGTGCTGCTGTGCCGCAGGTGGTAGGCGTCCTCCTTGCGGCACTTGGCCGCGATCGCGGCAAGCCCGGCGTGACCGCACGACGCCAGCGCGTCCCACAACAGCACGCTGTGCGCGTCGAAGAGGAACTGCCGCACCATCGTCACGGAGAAATCGCCGTTGGGCTGTTCCACCAACAGCGCATTGCGGAAGTGCACGGCATCGCGGAAGTACGCGAGCGCGTCGGCATCACGCCCTGCCCCTTCCACCTCGCCCGCCAGGCTGAGCAGCGACTGCGCGTGCCCGATGAGGTCGAGTGCGAGGTTGGAGAGCGCGATGTCCTCCTCGAGGATGGGCGCATGACCACACCACTCCGACACGCGATGCCCGAGCACCAGTCGGTCGTCGCCGAGTCGCAGCAGGTACTCCACCAGCGGCTGGGCGACCGGCGCACGGCGCACCCCTGCCGGGTTGAAATCCGGCTGCTTGTGCACGATGCCGGCCTGCCCGCCGATGGGTTCGCGTTCGACGGCCATCAGAAGATGCGCACGCCGCGCGGCGCGACGTAGAACTGCGGGTGACGATACGCCTTGTCGTTGCCGGGATCGAAGAAGGGACCGGCGTCGCTGGGCGCTGATGCGACGATCGCGCCACTCGGCACCACCCAGAGGTTCACGGCTTCACCACGGCGCGCGTAGACGTCGCGGGCGTTCTGCAGGGCCTGCTCGCCGTCGGTCGCGTGCACGCTGCCGGCGTGCTCGAACGGCTCACCGTGGTTGCCCTGCGTGAACACCTCCCACAGCGGCCACTGCGTATCCGGTGCGATCGCGGTGCTCATCAGGCCGCCACCGTCGCGCCGTTCCCCTGCTGCTTGGCGGCGTACGCCGTCGCCGCCGCGCGCACCCACGCGCCGTCCTCGTGCGCCGTACGCCGCGCCTCGAGCCGCTCGCGGTTGCACGGCCCCTCGCCACGCACCACGGCGTGGAACTCACTCCAGTCGATCTCGCCGAACTCCCAGTCGCCGGTCGCGCTGTTGAGGCGCAGGTCGGGGTCGGGGAGCGTGATGCGCAGCGCGACGGCCTGCGGCACCGTGAGGTTCACGAAGCGCTGGCGCAGTTCGTCGTTGGTCTTGCGCTTCACGCGCCACTTGAGCAGCTCGGCGCTGTTGGGCGAGTTGGTGTCGCTGGGGCCGAACATCATGAGCGACGGCCACCAGAAGCGGTTCACCGCATCCTGCAGCATCTCGCGCTGCGCCGGCGTGCCGTTGGCCAGCACCGTGCAGATCTCGTAGCCCTGACGCTTGTGGAAGTTCTCTTCCTTGCAGATCCGGATCATCGCGCGCGCATACGGCCCGTAGCTGGCCTTGGCGAGCACCGTCTGGTTCACGATCGCCGCGCCATCCACCAGCCACCCGATCACGCCGATGTCCGCCCAGGTGAGCGTCGGATAGTTGAAGATGCTGGAGTACTTCGCGCGGCCGTCGAGCAACTGGTCGACGAGCTCGGTGCGGTCGACACCCAGCGTCTCCGTGCCGCAGTAGATGTAGAGGCCGTGGCCCGCCTCGTCCTGCACCTTGGCGAGCAGTGACAGCTTGCGGCGGAGGCTCGGCGCGCGCGTGATCCAGTTGCCTTCGGGAAGCATCCCGACGATCTCGGAGTGCGCGTGCTGCGACATCATGCGCGTGAGCTGCTTGCGGTAGCGCTCGGGCATCCAGTCCTTGGGCTCGATGCTCTCGCCAGCGGCAATGCGGGCTTCGAACGCGGCCAGTTGGCTCGCGTCGTCGGCAGGAGTGGGCGTCGTGGGGTTCATGCGTCGACGGGTAGGCGGGGAATTGCTTCAGCAATGTAATTCCGTGGCTATCTTCCGGGCCATGACTCCCGATCACGCCTCCGCCGCCGCCAGTCCGGACGGCTATGTCCACGCCACCGTCGCCGACGGTGTCGGACGCGTCACCTTCTTCCACCCCAAGTCGAACGCGCTCCCGGGCGCCCTGCTGCGCGCGATCGCCGAGACCATCACCTCGGTCAGCGCGAATCCCGACGTGCGGGTCATCATCCTCGCGAGCGACGGCACCGGCCCCTTCTGCGCCGGTGCGTCCTTCGACGAACTCGCCGCCATCGACAACACCGCCGACGGGCTCCGCTTCTTCAGCGGCTTCGCCGGCGTCATCCTCGCGATGATCCGCGCGCCGCAGTTCGTGCTGTGTCGTGTGCACGGCAGGGCGGCCGGTGGCGCCGTGGGACTGATCGCGGCCTCCGACTTCGCGATCGCCACCGAGAAGGCGGCCGCAAAGCTCAGCGAGCTGGCCGTCGGCATCGGGCCGTTCGTCGTGGGGCCTGCCATCGAGCGCAAGATCGGACTCGCCTCGTTCAGCCAGATGGCCGTCGACGCCGACTGGCGCGATGCCGCGTGGTGCGAACGGCGGGGCCTCTACGCCAAGGTGGTGCCCGATGTCGCCGCACTCGATGCCGCCGTCGCGGCGCAGGCCGCCACGCTGGCCAAGGCCAATCCCGAGGCCATGGCCATGCTCAAGCGCGTCTTCTGGGCCGGCACCGAGCAGTGGGAGGCGCTGCTGGCCGAGCGCGCGGGTATGAGCGGTACCCTGGTGCTCTCCGACTTCACCCGCAACGCGATCGCGAGCTTCAAGGCGAAGGGGTGACCCGCACGGGGCGTGACGACGAGGCACGGCCGCCGTCGCCGAGTTGCCCGTAGTCGTTCGCGCCCCAGCACCACACGTCGCCGGCGGCGGTGCGCCCGCAGCTCTGCGCACCGGCGGCGGTCAGTGCCGTCACGCGCGGCAGGTCGGCCACGAGCGACGGCGCCACCCGCGGTGCATCGCCACCGCCGACCTGTCCGCGCTGGTTCCGACCCCAGCACCACACCTGCCCCGCGCTCGTGCGCGCGCAGCTGTGCGCCGTGCCCGCCGCGATCGACGCGAATCGGGCCGACGTGGCGATCGCGCTGGGTGAGGTCGATTCGTCGTCGCCGGCCGCACCGGCCTGACCGTACCCGTTGTTGCCCCAGCACCACGCCTCACCCGCCTCGCTCACCGCGCAGCTGTGTCCGGCGCCAGCGGCGACGGCGGTGAATCGGGTGCTGGTGTTGAGCGTGATCGGCACGCGCGATTCAGTGGTCGACCCCACGCCAAGCTGCCCCGAGTCATTCGCGCCCCAGCAGTAGCCCGTGCCCTCGCGCGTGATCCCGCATGTGTGATCGTCTCCGGCCGCGATCGCGATGAAGCGCAGCCCGCCGCGCACCGGCACTGGCGTCGAACGGTTGGTCGTGGAGCCATCGCCCAGTTGCCCGTGGGCGTTGTTGCCCCAGCAATAGAGCCGATCGTCCGTGGCGATGCCGCAGGTGTGCGCCATGCCCGCGCGCAGCTTGCGGAATCGCACCGTGGTGGACACCGGCATCGCGCGTGGCCGCGCGGTGAAGGTGGCGTCGCCCAGCTGTCCGCGATCGCCCGCGCCCCAGCAGTGCGCTTCGCCGGCCGCCGTGAGGGCGCAGGTGTGCGCGAAGCCGCTCGCGAACTGCGTGAACACCACGTCGCTCCGCACCGCCGTCGCTCGATCGTGCGTGGTCGCGTCGCCCACCCCGAGCTGCCCACGATCGTTGCCACCCCAGCAGGCCGGCCCCGACGGGAGCGCCGCGCACACGTGACGCTCCCCCGCCGCGACGACACCGGCGTCGTCGGTCGCGCGGACGCCATCGTCGTTGCCGCGACTGGCCATGAGCTGGGCGAGACTGCGTCGCGCCGCCGCCAGCGCACGCGTCAGCGAGTCGGTCCGTATCGAGTCGGCGCGGCGCGTGGCCGCGATGAGCGAATCGCGCAGCGCGTCGGCACGACGCGCACTCCCCGCATCGGCGCCAACGCCCAGCATGCCCGGCAGGGGCGCGCCGAACGCGGTGGTCGTGCGCAGCAACACCGGCGCGCGCGTCGCGCTGTCGCCGCCACGCAACGTGTCGCCCGCGGGTGTGGCCGCGGGTGCGCCCGCGCGCAACGCCGCAGCCACGCTGTCGGTACGCAGGCTGTCGGCGCGCACGCTGTCGACCGGCGTGCCGCTCACGGGCGCGGCCGGCGGCAGCACCGGCAGCGGCACGGTGGCGACGTCGGTGCCCACGGTCGCCGTGCTCGCGGGCGCGAGGCGCCCCCCGCGCGACATCACCAGCGCATACGCGCCGCCACCCAGCAGCAGCGCGAGTACGCCGATGTACACCAGGCCGCGTCGCATCGGTGAGGTCGTCGCCTCCGGCTCGACCGGCAACTCTGCCCACGACGGCGCCTCCTCGGCCGCGTCGTCCACCACCGGCGGCAACTCAACCGGCGTGCCGTCACCGGCGCCCGGTTGCATCATCGACGCCGCCTGCGGATTCCACCCCACCGGCGGACGCTCGAAGCGCACCGTCGCGTCGTCCCCGGCGCCGCTGCGCGGCGCGACCTTCACAGGGTTGGTCTTCTCGCGTTCGCGACGACGCCGATGCGACTCCTCCCATTGGCGCCAATCGCCCGGCACCACCCAGGTGGTGAGCGCCGCGAGCACGCCGTCGGCCCCGGCCCACCGCGCGGTGGGCTTCTTCTGCAGCATGCGCTCGACGATGTACTGCAGCCGCGGCGGCACTGCGCCCGGACGCAACGCGTCGATGGCCGGCAGGTCCTCGTGCTTCTGCTTGTAGATGACGTTGTACAGCGCCTCGCCATCCCACGGCTTGTGGCCCGTGAGCATCTCCCACGCCATCACGCCCAGGCTGTAGAGATCGGAGCGGGCGTTGGCTGGCGCCCCGTCGATCTGCTCCGGCGCCATGTAGGCCGGCGTGCCGATGGCGGCGCCGGGCATCGTGAGGCGCGCCTCGTCCTCGGAGTAGGCAATGCCGAAGTCCGAGAGCAGTGCACGCCCCGTGACGTCGTCGAGGAAGACGTTCTCCGGCTTCACGTCGCGGTGCACCACACCGTTGCTGTGCGCGAACGCCAGCGCCTGCGCCACATCCTTGAGCACGCGTTCGGCACGCTCGGGATCGAACGCGCCGTCTTCCTGCACGGCCTGCTTGAGCGTGCGCCCCGGCACCAGTTGCATGACGAGGGCGAGTCCACCGTCGGAGAGCCGCTTGACCGCGTGCACCGTCACGATGTTCGGGTGCGTGAGCCGGGCCACCGTGCGCGCCTCACGCTCGAGACGCTCGAGTGCCTCCTGCGCGTTGGCGGCGTAGCGCGGACGCACGACCTTGATGGCCACGTCGCGCATGAGCGCGCGGTCGCGCGCGCGGTACACGATGGCACTGCCACCGCGACCGAGCTCGCCCAGCACGGTATAGTCGGACGCGAGGTCGGCGACCTCGTTCTGATCGGGATCGTTCGTCATGACACTCCGCCAATGCTGCCGTGCGTGCGCGCGCGGCGCACGGTCCGGCGTCGCATCAGCGACTGCGGTACGTGAAGAGCACTTCGCCCATCTCGATGCGATCGCCGTCGGTGAGCCGCTCTTCGCGCCCATCCTCGAGGATCGTCCCGTTCCAGGCCACCGGATTGGTGCGCGACAGGTTCACCAGGTGCCACGCGCCGTCGCGCCAGGCGAGACGGGCGTGCGCACGGCTCACGGTCTTGTCGCGCAGTTGGATGTGGCGGTAGAGCTCCCCGTCGGAGCGGCCGAACGTGACCGTGGTCCCGTCGGGGCCGGGCACGTGCACGAACCGGATCTCCCGACCGCTGTCCATCCCCGACGCAATCTCGAGGCGTCCCGGGAGAAACTGCAGGGTCCCCTCGGCCGGCACGCTGAAACGCACCGTGTGCGCCTCGATCATGGTGCCGGGCACCCCCGCCGCGTTCACCACCGCCGTATCGGGCGGCGGCGCCTCGGCGATCGCAGCTGGTGCCGTCGCTGGTGCCGTCGCTGGTGCCGTCGCTGGTGCCGTCGCTGGTGCCGGCGCTGATGCCTGGGCTGGCGCTGGGGCCTGCGCTGGTGCCGGTGCCGGAGCTGGTGCCGCCGGCCGGGTCGGTGCCGTCGCGAACGTCGTGAACTCCCGAATTACGCGGGTGCGCGGCAGGTCCTCATCCAGATCGTGCGGCTGCGGCGCCGGTGGACGCACCACACGCGGTTCGGCCCGCACACGCGGCGCGGAGGGCGCCTGCGGCATCGGGGCGGGTGTCGGCGGCGCCGCGGCGATCGGTGCTGGACTCGCGGACGGCCTCGGCGCTGGAGCCGGCGGAGCGGCGCGCGGCGGCGCGGCCGACATGGCCATCGCCTCGGGCGCGGTGAGCCCCGTGAAGAGCGGCAACGGCGTGCTGTCGTCGGCGTCACGCAGCGGGGAGCGCCGCATCCACCAGACCACGGCAATGACAGCCACGAGCAGGCCACCCAGCGCGATTGCGATCGGGATGACGAGGTCGGCAGTCATGCAGCGTGACCCTGGGAAGTGGTGAATGAATGCCGGCGAAACAGCCGGCGACGAAGTCGATGAAGCGGCCTGCGGACACGAACGCCGACCGGCGCGGTCAACGGCGTGCCGGCATGGTGACGGTCGGCACTGGCGCAGCGCATTGTACCTGCGCCGGTTGCCGGTTCGCGAGGGGCTGTGGCACCCTTCGGCGCAGATGCTTCACGCCCAGCCCCTCATCCCATGTCCAACACCTTCGCTGCCCCGGTGCTCGTGGTGCACGGCGCCCTCGGCAGCGCCACCCAAATGGCGCCGGTAGTCGACGCCCTGCGGGCCGCCGGCGTCACGGCCTCGGCCCTCGAACTGCCCGGACACGGCAATACCCCGGTGCACGACGGTGCGTTCACCATGGCCGCCTTTGCCGATCACGTCGCGCGGGCGGCCTGGGCACTGGGCGACGCACGACCCGTCTGCTTCGGGTACTCGATGGGCGGCTACGCCGCGCTGCTGGCCGAGCAGGACCATCCGGGCACCTTCGCGGCCATCGTCACGCTCGGCACGATGCTCACGTGGACACCGGAGATCGCCACGCAGGGCGCCGCGCGACTCGACCCGGACACGGTGCGCGCCAAGGTGCCGGCGTTCGCGGACCAGCTGGCCGCGCGCCACGCGGGTGCCGGTGGGTGGGAACTGCTCATGGGACGCACGGCGCGGCTACTGCGCGCCCTGGGCGACGCGCCGCCCCTCTCAGCCGCTGGGGCGGCGCACATCGCCTGCCCCGTCACCTGCCTCGTCGGGAGCCGCGACGACTCGGTCGTCTTCGGCGACACGGCGGCATTCGCCGCGGCGCTCCCGCGCGGACACGCCGAACTGCTGGACGGGGTGCCGCATCCGATCGAGAAGGTCCCGCTCGATCGGATCGTCGCGACACTCGTCGCGGCACTCGTTGCGGCTACTTCCGACGCTCGCCCGTGAAGCTCGCGCTGCCCTGACCGCCGAAGTCGACGTCGCCCTTCACGTGGTCGGCGTCGACGACCGTGCCCTTGAAGGTCAATGCCGCGCCGCCGCCGGTGTTCACCACGAAGGTGAAGGCGTTCCCCTTCACGCTCCCCTTGAAGTTGATGAGCCCCATGCGCGCGGACTCGTAGCTGCCGCTCAAGGAGTCGCCCTGCTGCTTGAGCACGACCGTGGGCGTGCCGGTGCCGTTCTCGGTTACGACGGCGAAGTTCCACGTGCCCGTGAGGTCGGCGAGGGTGCGCTGCGCCACGAGGAGCGAGGCGGGCAGCGCGAGGGCAGCGGCAACAATGGCGACCGAAGTGCGGCGCATGAGACGTGGTAGCGAGAAGTGAGGTGGTGGTGCGCGGTCAGCGCTGGAGGCCCGCGCCGAAGGGCGCGATGCCGGGCAGGGTGATGGGCAACTGGCCGCTGATCGGCGCGCGCCCCAGGAGGGCACGGGCCGCAGCGCGCTGCGACGGTGTCCACGGGCTCCACGCGATCACATGCGCTTCGGTGAGCGGCAGGCCGAGCTGCAGGTACGGGTTGTTGAAGCTCATGAGCACGACCTTCGTGTTCGCCGCGCGCAGCCCATTGAGCAGTTCCGGCAGCCCCTTCGTGGGGAGCATGTTGGCCGTGTTCGTCGCCGCGCCGATGTAGCTCGACACGATCACCACGTCGGCACCGCGCGCGATGTTGAGCGCATTCTCGACGCTCGCCGGCAGGATCGTCGGGTCGGGGCTCACGCGATAGCCGCCGGTGTTTCCGGCCGCCGCGCCCGCGGTGGCCTCCGCCACCACTTCCGGCGTGAGCGTGAGCGACTGGAGCCGCGGGAACGCGCCGCGCAGCTCGGCGTCGAAGGTGCGCCCGGCGCTGATGTCCACGCGCCCCGACACGGTGATGCTCACCACCTTCGCGTCGCGCGCGAGCTTGAACGGCACGAGTCCGGCCGAATCGCGCACGAGCGTGATGGCCTTCTCCGCCGCGAGGTTCGCCGGGCCGAGGTTGGCCTGCGTGCCCACCCGCATGCGCACCGCCTCGACGTCGACGAAACGATTCGCGTGCAGCCCGAACTCGTGCTTCGCCATGAGCTGCTTGCGCACGGCCGCGTCGATCGTGCTCTCCTTGATGCGCCCGCTCGCGACCGCGTCGACAATGGACTGGATGGACACCTTCGCGTCGGTGGGCATGAGGAGGATGTCGTTCCCAGCCTCCACCGCGCGCAGCGTCGCCTCGCTCATCGTCATGCCGCCCAGCACGCCGTTCATGTCCAGCGCGTCGGTGACCAGCAGGCCGTCGAACTTCATGGTGTTGCGCAGCAGGTCGGTCATGACCGCCTTGGAGAGCGTCGCCGCCGTGTGCGTCGTGTCGAGCGCGGGCAGGTCACCATGGAACGTCATCATGCCGCGCAGCCCCGCGTCGATGGCCGCCTGGAACGGGCGCAGCTCGACGCTGTCGAGCCGTGCGCGCGACACGTTCACCTTCGACAACTCGAGGTGGGAGTTCTGCTCGGTGTCGCCGTGTCCCGGGAAGTGCTTGCCGGTGGCGAGCATCCCGTTCTCTTGAATGCCACGTACGAGCGCGCGCCCCATGCGCGCGACGAGCGCCGGGTCCTCGCCGAACGAGCGGCCGCTGATGACCGGATTCTTCGGGTTGTTGTTGACGTCGAGCACCGGCGCGAACGCCATGTGAATGCCCATGGCGCGCCCCTCGACCGCGGTCACGCGCCCCATCTCGTAGGCGAGTGTGGTATCGCGCGTGGCGCCCAGCCCCATCTGGTAGGGGAAGTTGGTCGCGCCGCCGAGCTCGATGGCGTTGGGGAGGAACCAGCCGCCGCGCGCGCGGAACGCCGCACCCGTCTCGAGATCCGCGCCGACCATGAGCGGCAACCGCGACGCCCGCTGCAGCGCGTTGATCTTGATGGCGATATCGGTGGGCCCGCCCACGGACACGATCACGCCGCCCAGCTCGAGCTCCCGCACCTGTCGCTCGATGGCCTGATACGCGCCGCCGTCCACCGGCGCGAAGTCGCCGAGCGTCCACACCCACACCATCTGCGCGGCCTTCTGGCGCACGGTGAGGGTCTTGAGCACGGAGTCGGCCCACCGCGCATCGGCCGCGGGATCGCGGCGACTGGCCACCGGCGTGGCCACCGTCATGGGAGGTGTGCGCGGGTCGATGCGCGCCGGAGCAGGCTGGGCGCCCGTCGCGGTGCCGGACTGCTGGGACGTCGTGGCGCAGCCGGCCACGACGAGAAGAGCGGCCGCGGACGCGCGGCGAGACAGGAAGGTCATGGAGGGAAAGCTAGCGGAGCGCCGCCGCACCACCCACGATGGGGAGCGTGAGCGTGGTCTGGTCGAGGTCGACGGTGAGCTGCGTCCCCGCCGCGGGCCAGAGCGTGAAGTCCTTGTCGCTCGAGAAGATCATCAGCCCGATGCGCTTGCCGGCGGGGATCACCTGGTCGTCCGGCTCGAGGTCGAACGTCACGGTGACCGGCTTGCCGGGCACGAGCGGCTCGGTGGTGCGCAGCGACCGCGCGTTGGCGGGGTCGGCCCAGCCCCGCGTGATGATGCCGGCCTGGTTGTTCTGTGCCTGGTTGGCCGGCCACGGCAGCTCCACGAGCCACACCGAGAGGTTGGCCGCCGGCTTGCTCGCGGAGAGGGTGATGCGCGCGCGGGCGGTGCCCGAGAGGTGCACGGGCTTCGTGAGCACGGGCGTGGCGTACAGCAGGCGGTGCGTGGACGACGCCGCGAGGGCGTGTTGCGTGCCGCTCACCTGCACATCGTCGGTGAGCGTCTCGGTGCCCTGCCCCGGCGCGGCAGCGGTGGCCAATGCCCCCATCGTGGCGCCCCCCTTCTGCGGATAGAACGTGACCGGCTGCGCGCCCGGCACGGGATAGTCACCGTAGGCGGTGGGCGCGTTGCGATTCTGGCCCTCGCGCACGATGAACGCCTTGGGGTCGTTCTCGACGCCGTTGCGCACACCCAGCAGGTAGCGTGTGAACCAGCGCACCATCATCGGCACCGGCGGTTCGCCGCCGTGACCACCCTGATGCCAGTACTGCTGCACCGGCACGCCGTTGGCCTTCACCGCCTCGACCATGAGCTGCGTGTGCGACGGCATGACGTTCCAGTCGTTGAAGCCGTGCGCGGTGAGCATCGCCGCCTTGATGCCCTTCGCCTGCAGGATGTAGTCGCGACCGGTCCAGAAGTCGTTCAGGTCGCCGGTGCGGCGGTCCTGCCCCACGTTGAGCACGGCGTCACGCACGCGCGCATTGCACGTGGCGCGCATCGCCGGGTTGCCGCTCTGCACGTAGTCGAACAGCACGTCGACGTCCTCGCCCAGGTACCCGCCGGGACTGCGCACAAGCCCGTTGGCGCGGTAGTAGCGGTAGTACGAATTGTTGGGCGACACGGGGATGATGGCCTCGAGCCCCTTCACCCCGGTGGTTGCCACGGCGATGGGGAGCGTGCCGTTGAACGACGTGCCGATCATGCCGACCTTGCCGGTGCTCCAGGTCGCGCGCACTTCGGTGGTGCCGTCGATCGTGGTGAATCCCTTCGCACGACCATTGAGCCAATCCACCACGGCCTTGGGCGCCAGCGACTCGTTGCTGCCGCCGATCGTGACGCACCCCTGGCTCAGTCCGGTGCCGGGGCTCTCCGAGTGCACGACCGCAAAGCCCCGCGGCAGCCACTGCCGCACCTGCGAGTTGCCGATGCGCGTGCGATTGGGGTTGAACGTCACGCCCTTGCCAAGCGTGCGCCCCGGCGGCGCGGCCCCCAGCTCCTGCTTGACCGGCCAGAACACATCGTCGTTGCCGAGGGTGCCGGCGAAGTAGGGGCTCGTCTCGTACACCACGGGCACCTTGAGGCCGGCGGTCGTCTGCACGGGCCGCGTGACATCGACGTGCACGCGATCGCGCTTGCCATCGAAGTCGCTGTCGAACTCCGTCTCCACCCAGAGGTGCTCGCGCACCCATTGCGTGGAATCGGCGAAGGCGGGTACCACCTGCGCCTGCCCATCGGTGATGACGTACGGCGCGGGTGGCGGCACGTCGGGCGTGGGCGCGACGGCGCGCGGCGCGCAGGCGGCGAGGAGGAGGGCGGCGAGGCCGGCGGTGACGCGGGCGAGGCGCAGATGAGCGCTCGGCGAGTGAGGCGTGCGAAGAGGCATACCGAAAGGTCGAGGACGGCGGAGAGACCCGCCAGCGGTGCCGCGCGAAAGGCCGAGCTCGCCACTGGCGCGTTTCTGTCACACCAAATCGCACACACGCGACAGTGCTGTGTGACGCATGCCACAGTTTTCGAGGCCTTCGTGACACGAAGTCGTTGAAATGCCGTCACTTCGTGACAGGCACGATTCGTGCTCTGTGACGGGCCGTTGGACGCAGTGCAGCGATGCAGCTGCGGCTGGTGATGCTGGGTGACCAGTCGCGATCCGGACATGACGGCGGACTCTGCCGTCGGTTCGGGGAGGGAGTGCG
Organism: Gemmatimonadota bacterium; assembly: GCA_020161135.1. Classification (GTDB taxonomy): domain Bacteria; phylum Gemmatimonadota; class Gemmatimonadetes; order Gemmatimonadales; family Gemmatimonadaceae; genus Gemmatimonas. Next base: position 262,646 of record JAIUOB010000004.1, read on the forward strand.
GACGCTCGCCACGCTCCCCCCGAACAGCGAAGCGATTCTCGAAGGCGGGTCGACACGACGGTGTCGGCCCGCCTTCGTGCTGCGAGGCTGCGGCGACGGCCGTGGGTTCAGAACACGAAGTGCCGCACGGCCGACACCGCGCGCCGCAGTTCGCCCCGCACATCCGGATGCGCGATGGCAATCAGTCGCTCGGCCCGCTCGCGCAGCGTGCGTCCGTGCAGGTTGACCGCGCCGTATTCGGTCACCACCCAGTGCACATGCCCGCGCGTCGTCACGACGCCGGCGCCGGCCTTGAGCTCCGGCGTGATGCGCGAGACGGTGCCCCCTGCGGCCATCGACGGCAGCGCGATGATCGGCTTGCCGCCCGGTGAGAGCGCCGCACCGCGAATGAAGTCCATCTGTCCGCCGATGCCGGAGAAGATGCGATGGCCGATGGAGTCGGCGCACACCTGACCCGTGAGGTCGACCTCGATGGCCGAGTTGATCGCGGTCACGCGCGGGTTCTCGCGAATGAGCGCGGTGTCGTTCGTGCGATCGCACGGATGGAACTCCACCGTCTGGTTCTCGTGCACGAAGTCGAACAGGCGCGCCGTGCCGGTCACGAAGCTCGTCACCGTGCGCCCCCGATGCACCGTCTTGTGTGCATTGGTCACGACGCCGCCTTCCACGAGCGGAATGAGCCCGTCGGAGAACATTTCGGTGTGCACGCCGAGACCCACCTTGTTGCCCAGGCGCGCGAGGGTCGCGTCGGGAATCGCGCCGATGCCCATCTGCAACGTCGCGCCATCCTCCACGAGCGCGGCGACGTGCTCACCGATCTGCAGGTCGACCGCGGTGAGTTCGGCCAGCGCGTGTGGCTCGAGCGGGCGGTCGGTGGCGGTGAACGCCGCGACCCGGGCGAGCGGGACGACGCTGTTGCCGGTGGTGCGCGGCATCCGCGTGTTGATCTCTGCGAGCACCGTACGCGCTGACGCGGCCGCCGCCAGCGCCGCATCGACCGAGACCCCGAGCGTGCAGTGGCCGTGTCGATCGGGCGGCGAGAGCTGCAGCAGCGCCACGTCGAGCGCGATGGCACCGCTCACGAACAGCTGCGGGATGTCGCTCAGGAAGACGGGAATGAACTGCGCGCGCCCCTCGGCGATGGGCTCGCGCATGGCGGGGCCGGTGAACAGCGAGCAGCTCTCGAGGTGCGGCGCGTGCGCCGCGGTGCGCGCCGCGGGCCCGGCCAGGTGGAGGTGGTAGATGCGCACCCCCTCGAGGTCGGTGCGGGCGGCCAGTGCGGCCAACAGTGGGCTTGGCGTCGCGGAGGCGCCATGGACGAAGACGCTGTCGCCGCTCCGGATGCGGGCGACGACCTGATCCGGCGATTCGGCCCGCCGCGGCCATTCAGGGGAGTGCACGCGGGGAAGCTACGGCCCGTGCACGGGTTGCCGCCGTCGGGAAAATGGGGCTGGCACCGGGCCGTCTCATCTGTGATTTTGCAGGGATGCCCCGGAACTGGGGTCGTCCCGACTCCCCTCCTCCCAACCCGGACCACAAGTGCTCGAGCAGTACGCTCTCGTCCTTGCCCTCGCCTGCGCCGGCGTTGCCATCGTGTATGGCATCGTCTCGGCCCGCTGGATCATCGCCCAGCCCGCCGGCAACGAACGCATGCAGCAGATCGCCGGCGCGATCCAGGAAGGCGCCGATGCCTACCTGAAGCGTCAGTACACCACCATCGCCCTCGTGGGTGCGGTGCTCTTCCTCGCGGTCGGCCTCGGGCTCGGCAGCTGGATGACCGCCATCGGCTTCGCGATTGGCGCGGTGCTCTCCGGCGTCGCCGGCTTCATCGGCATGTTCGTGTCGGTGCGCGCCAACTCGCGTACCGCCCAGGCGGCCACCACCGGCCTCAACGCGGCCCTGAACATCTCGTTCAAGGGTGGTGCCATCACCGGCATGCTGGTGGTGGGTCTGGGGCTGCTGGGCGTCGCGGGCTTCTACATGTACGTCGTCGGCGACGCGACCGGCGAAGAGGCCATCAAGCACGCGCTCGAGCCGATGGTCGGTCTCGCGTTCGGCTCGTCGCTCATCTCGATCTTCGCGCGACTGGGCGGCGGCATCTTCACCAAGGGTGCGGACGTCGGCGCCGACCTCGTGGGCAAGGTCGAAGCCGGCATCCCCGAGGACGACCCGCGCAACCCGGCCGTGATCGCGGACAACGTCGGCGACAACGTCGGTGACTGCGCCGGCATGGCGGCCGACCTGTTCGAGACCTACGCGGTCACAGTCATCGCGGCGATGCTCGTCGCCGGCCTGGGCTTCGCGACGTACGGCACGACCGGCGTGCTCTATCCGCTCGTGCTCGGCGCCGTGTCGATTCCGGCCTCGATCATCGGCACGTTCTTCGTGTCGGTGAAGCCGGGCGGCAAGATCATGGCGGCGCTGTACCGCGGTCTCATCGTGTCGGGCGTGCTGGCGGCCATCGCGTTCTTCTTCGTGACGCGGGCGATGTTCAGCGCCGACATGGCGACGAACCTCTTCATCTGCGCGATGATCGGTCTCGCGCTCACGGCGGCGCTCGTCGTCATCACCGAGTACTACACGGCCACCGAGTACGCCCCGGTGCGCCAGATCGCGAAGGCGTCGGAGACCGGTCACGGCACCAACGTGATCGCCGGCCTCGCGGTGTCCATGAAGTCCACGGCCGCGCCGGTGCTCGTGGTCGCGGCGGCGATCTACGGCTGCTTTGCGATCGCCGGCCTGTACGGCATCGCGATCGCCGCGACGTCGATGCTGTCGATGGCGGGCATGATCGTCGCGCTCGACGCCTACGGCCCCATCACGGACAACGCCGGTGGCATCGCCGAGATGAGCCACCTCGGCCCGGAGATCCGCAAGACGACGGACGCCCTCGACGCCGTCGGCAACACGACGAAGGCGGTCACCAAGGGCTATGCGATCGGCTCGGCCGGTCTCGCCGCGCTGGTGCTCTTCGCCGACTACTCGAGCAAGCTGGGCGCGCACCTCGGCGCGCCGGTCAACTTCTCCATCGACGATCCGAAGGTCGTGATCGGCCTCCTCATCGGCGGCATGATCCCGTACCTGTTCGGTGCGGCGGCCATGCAGGCGGTGGGTCGCGCTGCGGGTGCCGTCGTCGAGGAAGTGCGTCGTCAGTTCCGCGAGCTGCCCGGCATCATGAAGGGCACCGACAAGCCGCAGTATGACAAGGCCGTCGACCTGCTCACGAAGGCGGCCATTCGCGAGATGATTCTGCCGTCGCTGCTGCCGCTCGTCATTCCGGTGCTCGTCGGCATGGTGCTGGGCGGCGCGGCGCTGGGTGGCCTGCTCATGGGCACGATCGTGACGGGTCTGTTCGTCGCGATCTCGATGTGCACGGGTGGTGGCGCGTGGGACAACGCCAAGAAGTACATCGAGGAAGGACACCACGGCGGCAAGGGGAGCGACGCTCACAAGGCGGCGGTGACGGGCGACACGGTGGGTGATCCGTACAAGGACACCGCCGGCCCGGCCATCAACCCCCTCATCAAGATCATCAACATCGTCGCGCTGCTGCTCATCCCGCTGCTGACGAAGGCGTGATCGCGTGAGCACTTCCCCTGCAGCTTCCACTGCAGCGTCGCCGCGCGGGCCAGGACTGGTCCGCGCGGTTGGCGTTTGGGCCCTCGCGGCCAGCATTTTCAACGTGACGGTGGGTGGCGGCATCTTCCGGCTCCCTGCCGGCGCTGCTGCCGCCGCCGGTCCGGCGGCTCCGTTCGTCTACCTCATCTGCGCCGCCGTCTTCGGATGCGTCGTGCTCTGCTTCGCCGAAGCGGGCAGTCGCGTGGCGATGACCGGTGGCCCCTACGCGTATGTCGAGGCGGTGTTCGGCCGGTACGTCGGGTCGATGGCCGGTGTGCTGCTGTGGATGCTCGGCACCACGGCCGTGGCGGGCGTCTCCTCGGCGTTTGCCGAGGGGTTGGGCGCGCTGCTCGGCATGCCGTCGCTGCGGGTGCCGGTGCTGGTGGCGCTCTTCGCGCTGCTCGCGCTGGTGAACATCCGCGGCATCGAGCAGGGCACGCGACTGGTGGTTGTGGCCAGTGTCGCCAAGCTGCTGCCGCTCGTGCTGTTCATCGCGATCGGTGCGTTCTTCGTGCAGCCGGCCAACCTGGCGATCCACGAGATGCCGACGCCGGCGAGCCTCGCGCGCGCCGCCATCGTGCTCACGTTCGCGTTCAGCGGCGTGGAGACGGCGCTCGTGCCCAGCGGTGAGGTGAAGGACCCGGCGCGCACGGTGCCGCGAGCGCTGGCGATCGCGATGACCGGCGTGACACTGCTGTACCTCTGCGTGCACCTCGTGGCGGCCGGCACCCTCGGACCATCGCTGGCCACGGCCACGACCGCCCCGCTGGCCACCGCGGCCGAGGGGTTCCTCGGTGCGCCAGGGCGCGTGCTGCTGCTCGTGGGCGCGAGCATCTCGATGTTCGGCTATGTGAGCGGCATGACGCTGGCGGTGCCGCGTGCGCTGTATCGGTTCGCAGAGGACGGGCTGCTGCCCCCGGCGGTGGGGCGCGTGCATCCGACATTCCGCACCCCGCACGTGGCGATCATCATCCAGACGACGCTCGTGTGCGCGTTGGCGGTGTTCAACTCGTTCGAGCAGCTCGCCGTCATCTCGAACCTTGCGGCGCTGTTGCTGTACGCCGGGTGTGCGGCCGCGACGATCGTACTGCGCCAGCGCGGCATCCGGCAGCCGGAGGCGACTCCGTTCGCGGTGCCGGGTGGCCCGATCATTCCCATCATCACGATCGGGCTGATCGGCTGGCTGCTCACGAGCATCACGAAGGCGGAGTGGACGGTGCTGGCGGCGACGCTGGGAGTCGCGACGGGGTTGTACGGGATCGCGGGGCGTCGCTCGACACCACGAACTGCGTAAGCCGTGACGGCGGGAGCGGAGACGGGCGACAGGCGTCACCGCGTGCGCGTGAACGGCGACAGGCACAGGGCGTTGGCGGCTGACCTGCTGACTGCGGGAGCCTGAACTGCGGGCGCTTGAACAGCGGAAGCGGGGCCGCGGGCGCCGCTTCGCGGCTGCGCGGCGGGCGGGAGCGGGGCTGCGGGCGCGGCTGCGCGGCGGGCGGGAGCGAGGGCTGGCGCGGTTGGTGGTGCGCCGCCAGCGCGGTGAGCCTGTCGCCTGTTGGCCTACGCGGTGACGCCTGTCGCTGGTCTCCGCTCCCGCGGTTGTGGCTCACGCAGTCGGCGGTCTCCGCTCACGCAGTCGGTGGTTCACCGTCCCTTCTCCACGTGCAGCCCTCTCTTCTGCCAGTCCTGGTAACTCCCGTCATAGAAGCGGACCGGTAGCCCGAGCGTGCGCGCGGCGACATAGGTCATCGACGCGCGGTAGCCGATCCAGCAGTACGTGACGAGCGTATCGCCCGGCTGCATGCGGTTGGCGTACAACGCGCGCAGCGCGGCCGGCCCGAGGAGCTGCTGGTGCGCCTCGTCAGCGAAGAGCTGCTCCCACTGCAGTTGTCGAGCGCCGGTCGGGTGTCCATCGCTGGGCATGCCGTTGCGGCCACCGGCGCCGGTGTATTCCTCGTCCGTGCGCGTGTCGATAAGCGCGAGCCCCTTCCCCTGTCGGGCCGTGATCCACGCGGCGTCGACGACGGACTCGAGGCGAGGTCGCGCGGTGAACGTGCCGCGCGACACGGCCGGCGTCTCCGTGGTGAGCGCGCGCCCTTCCTGCTTCCATTGGTGTACGCCGCCGGAGAGGAACGCGAGGGCGTTGTGCCCCAGCACATCGAGCGACATGACGCCGCGCGCGGCCATGGGCGGCTCGTACGAGGTGGTGACGACCACGAGGGAGTTGGCGTTCACCCCGAGCGACGCGAAGAGCGACGCGAGGCTGTCCGGCGGCGGCAGTTCGGTCGACAGCCCGTCACGGTTCACGACGAGTGCGCGGTAGGGAATGACGCGTGCCCCGGGAATGCGCGGCGTCTCTGGCGTGACCTCCCGCTCCACCTGGATCACGACGAGGTCGCGATCGCGCAGGTGGTCGGCAAGCCAGCGGATGTCGACGACGCGAATGGGCGGCGGGCCAGCGACGGCCGTCGCCGCCGTCTGCGCGGCGGCGGCGCGTGGCGTCACGGTCGCGAGCGTGAGCGTGAGCGCCGCGACGAAGTGGGCAACGCGGCGGGCGCCCGGACGCGCCCATGTGCCGGGGGACGGGGAGCCGATCATGGGTTCTCCAGGTGGTGGCGCCGGCGCGCCGGCGAGGCAGGGTGAGACAGGACGTGGTGCGCCCGGCGAGGTGCGTGCCGCACGCTCATGAAAGCTCCGCCGACGCCGATGCGGGCGCGAGTGGCCAGAACGCCACCAGTCGATAACTTCCGGCCATGTCCGTCACTCCGCGACGCGTGGCCGTGCTGGTGCTCCCGTCGGTCGTGCCCTTCGACCTGGGCGTGCCGATGCAGGTGTTCGGGTATCCGCGCCCCGACCTGGGCGTGCGCCGTTATCGTGTCACCGTGTGCACGCCGACACCGGGGTTGGTGCACACCTCCGCCGGCTTTGCGATCGACGTCCGGCATGGGCTGCGTGCGCTCGCGCAGGCGGACACGATCGTGCTGCCCGGGATCGACGACCTCGACCTGCACGTCACGCCGGCGACGGTGGCCGCGCTGCAACGTGCGCACCGGCGCGGCGCGCGCCTGGTCTCGATCTGCACCGGCGCATTCGTGCTGGCCGAGGCGGGGCTGCTGGACGGACGGCGCGCGACCACGCACTGGATCGACGCCCCCCTGCTGCAGGCGCGACATCCGACCGTGACGGTCGACCCGGATGTGCTGTATGTCGACGACGGCGACATCCTCACCTCGGCCGGCATCGCCTGCGGCATCGACCTGTGCCTGCATGTCGTCCGCTGCGACTACGGCGCGGCTGTGGCAGCGGCGGTCGCTCGCCGCATGGTGGTGGCCCCGCATCGCGAGGGGTCGCAGGCCCAGTTCGTGGCGCGTCCTGTGGACGCGGAGGTGGCCTCGACACTCGAAGGCACGTGTCGCTGGGCGCGCGAGCGCCTCGCGCAGCCGCTCACGGTGGCGCAGCTCGCACGTCACGCGCGGCTGGCCGAGCGCACCTTCACACGCCGCTTCCGGGCGGAGATCGGCACCTCGCCGCTGCAATGGCTCCTGAGTGAGCGCCTGCTGGTGGCGCGCGAACTGCTGGAGACGACGCGTCTGTCGCTGGCGCGGGTCGCGACGCGCTGCGGCCTGGGCAGCGAGGTCTCGATGCGTGCGCACTTTCGTCGGCGGTTCGGCGTGAGTCCGGCGGCGTATCGACGGCAGTTCGCGGCATCGGCGCCGAGCCGGCAACCGCGCCCCTGACGTGATGCGCGTTCCTCCGTTCGCGCACGGACGGGCGCGCGAGGCGATCTTTTCGCACCCGCCGCCGTGTCCCCCCCTCCCTCTCCCGCGCCTCACATGTCCCTCCCGTCGTCCGTGCTCGATCGCGACCCCTTCGGCGCCTTCTGCCGTCACACGCACGTGGCGCTTGCGCCGACAGGCGCGGGGCGGCTCGATGGGCTGACCTTTGGCCTCAAGGACCTGTTCGACATCGCCGGACACCGCACGGGCTTCGGCAGCCCGGACTGGTTGCGCACCCACCCGCCGGCCAGGCACACGGCGAGCGTCGCGACGCGGCTGCTGGCGGAAGGGGCGTCGCTGGTGGGGAAGACGCACACCGAGGAGATGGCCTTCAGCCTCACCGGCGAGAATGCGCACTACGGCACGCCGGTGAATCCTGCGGCGCCGGGTCGTGTGCCGGGCGGTTCGTCGAGCGGCTCGGCGGTGGCAGTGGCCGCGGGGCTCGTGGATTTCGCGATCGGCAGCGACACCGGTGGCTCGGTGCGCGCGCCCGCGAGCTTCTGTGGCATCTACGGCGTGCGCCCCACGCACGCGCGCGTCGCGATCGACGGGGCCTGTCCGCTGGCCCCCGGCTTCGACACGGTCGGATGGTTTGCGCGCGATGCAGCACTGCTCTCGCGTGTGGGGGCGGTGCTGCTCGACGAACAGGTGCCGTCGCCGGAGGCGGCGCGCGATGGCACGCGCCTGCTGCTGGCGCGTGATGCCTTCGCGCTGGCGCGCGACGAAGTGGTGGCGGCGCTCGCGCCTGCGGTGACGCGACTCGAGGCGCTGTGTGGTGCGGCGACGCCAGTGACAGTCAGCGATGGCGTGTCCGTGGCCGAGACCGCCGGTGGCCTGCGCGGCTGGTTCGAGGTGTTCCGCACGTTGCAGCATGGGGAGATCCGTGACGCGCACGAAGCGTGGGTGCGCGACACGTCGCCGACGTTCGGTCCGCAGATCGGTGCGCGCTTCGCGATCGTGATGCGCACCGATCCGGCCGACGTGGCGCGCATGCAGCCGGTGCGCGCCGCGATTCGCGCGCATCTCGACGCGCTGCTCGCCGACGGCGGCGTATTCGTGCTGCCCACGGTGCCCGACATCGCGCCGCTGTGCAACCTGCCGCCCGACGAGACCATCAGTGTGCGCGAGCGTGCGCTCGCGCTGCTGTGCATCGCGGGACTGGGCGGCCTGCCGCAGCTTTCGATGCCCGTGGCGACGGTGGATGGCTGCCCGGTGGGACTGTCCCTCATCGGCGCGCGCGGCCGCGATGCGCAACTCCTCGCGCTGGCCGAGGCGTTCAGCGCGGGCTGAACCCGGGGTGCGCGCTACGCGTCCTCGAGGGGCGCCGTGCCGTGCGGCGGCGTCACGATGCGCGATCCGCCCGGTGTGCCCAGCAACCGCTCGATCGGCTCGGCGAGATCGGCTGGCTCGGTCGTGGGCGCGTAGCGTCGATGCACGGTGCCGTCACGACCGATGAGGAACTTGGTGAAGTTCCACTTGATCGCCGTGGTGCCCAGCAGCCCGGGGCGCTCCTGCTGCATCCAGGTCCAGAGGGGATGCGCGCCGCTGCCATTCACGTCGAGCTTCTCGGACAGTGGGAAGGTCACGTCGTAGGTCGTGGCGCAGAAGGTGGCGATCTCCTCCACCCCCGCCGGCTCCTGCCCGCCGAACTGGTTGCAGGGGCAGCCGAGCACCGTGAAGCCGCGATCGCGATACCGGCGCCAGAGCGCTTCGAGGCCGGTGTACTGCGGGGTATAGCCGCACGCGCTCGCCACATTGACGACGAGGACGACCTGGCCGGCCAGCGGGGCGAGCGGCAGCGGCGTGCCGTCGAGGGCACGCAGCGTGAAATCGGAGAGGAGCGGCACGAGAAGCTCGGGCGACGGGGCGGAACTGCAAGCTAACCGCGTCGCCTGGGCCGGTGGTGCGCGCCGCCGGCTCAGATCACGGCAGCACGCGAAAGGCGCGTGCGGTCCAGGACTGGTCGCCGTCGGCAATCCCGGCCTTGGCCACCAGCGCGACCGATGTCGGATAGCCGTACGTGCGGTCGAAGGTGGCCTCGACGCGCGCGATGTACTCGCCGTGGGCGCCGGCAGCGAGTTCGAAGAGCCGTTCGACCGTGGGACGGGCGGCCCACATGTTGGTGGGCGGCGCGGTGCCGTCGAGGTAGGTGACCTTCACGACCGTATCGTTGCGCACCTCGACCTTGGCGGCGCGAATGACCTCGAGCGGGCAGAAGCACGAGCCCTCGGTCTCGAACTCGTAGTGGCGCACGTTGCGGCTGCGCCAGGTCGCGCGGGCCTCGTCGAGGGCGCGGCGTGTGGACGGCGCGAGCGGGCCGTCGGAGCCGCAGGCGGCGCCGGTCGCGCCGACCACGGCGACCAGCAGCAGGGCGAGAGATCGGCGTGAGCGTGTCATGCCTGTTCTACCCCGAGCTGGCGCGTCCCGTCACGCGCGTCGGCGCCCACCGGTGCGACGCCGTCCCGTGGCGTCAGTCGAGCGCGCGCGGGCGTGGGTCCGGGCCGCCGAAGAGGAGCGTCCGTCCGCGGTGCACCTGCACGAGGTTGACCTGATCGGCGTGAAGATCGGCGAGCATGCGGTTGCGCAGCGTCTGCCCGGGCGCCGCCGCCCACGTGAGGCACGACCAGGTGACGGCGCCTGCGCGTCGCACCCCGCAACTGCGCGTCGGCACGGGACGCCCCCGCGCGTCCAGCACCTGTACCACCGCCGCCAGGTACTGCGCCACCTGCGCGGGCGGCGCGGACGAGTCCGGCGGCGTCGCCTGGCGGTGATGACGCGCCACCGCGGCCGCGTAGTCGTCGGCGAAGGCGCGGACCCACAGCGTCGCGGCGCCCTGCGCGACGCGCAGCTCCCCGTAGGTCGTGTGCACGGGGTGCGCCGACAACGTGGACGCACACACGAGCAGCATCGTGATGGCGATACGCGCGCGGCGCGCGACCGACATCCGTCTGGTGCCACTCATGAGGTGACCGGCCAGCGTGTCGCCGCGACCCGCGCGGCGACCAGCAGCACCGTGATGGACACGACGCGCAGCCGCCAGGGGAACCCCAGCGCCTGCCCCGGCGATGCGACCGGCGCACGATGCGCAAGCATCAGCGCGAGCCGATGAAAGAGCTGATCCACCAGCAGCAGTGTGCCCCCCGCCACGGCAAGCACGAGCAGTTGCCCCAGCTCGATGCCGAGGTTGAAGCCGATGAGCGGCATCCACTGATCGGACACGGAGAGCGCGGCGAGATAGCCTGCGAATCCTGCGCCGTGAATCAGGCCGAACACCGTCGCGAAGACCGGGCGCCAGCGACTGTGGTTGCCGCGCACGATACGACGTTGCTGCCACAGGTTCTCGACGCTCGCAGCCACGATGGTGAGCGGAATGAGAAACTCGACCAGGGGAATGGACGGGCGCAGCCAGGCCTGCGTGACCAGCACGAGCGACAGCGAGTGTCCGACGGTGAATGCCGTGACGACCGCGAGCGCGGGGCGCCAGTCGTGGCGTCGGTAGATGGCGGCAAGCACCAGCAGGAACAGCAGATGGTCGAGGGCATCCGGCGAGATGATGTGCCGCACGCCCAACTCGGCGTAGCTGGCCAGTGACGACAAGAGCGGGCTCGACATGATCAGGGCGTGTTGAGGATGTGCCGCGCATGCTCACGCAGTTGCACGTCACGCGTTCCCAGCCGCAGCGCCTGCTGCATGTAGGTGCGCGCATCGTCGACCCTCCCGGCGCGATGGCTGGCCCAGGCGGCGAGATCGAAGCCGTACACATCGCGCCGCACCCCGAGTGCCTCCACGGCCGAACGACGCGCCGCCTCGATGTCGCCGTCGTGGGCGAGCGACCAGAGCAACGCCTCGCGATGCCCCGGCTCGAGTTGCAGCGCCGAGGCGATGGTGAACCGGGCGTCGTCGCGATCGCCGGTGGCCCATTGCGCCGCGGCCAGCGTGGTGAGGGTCGAGGCGTCGGTGCGTGCCGCGACCGCACGCTCCGCCCACCAGCGACCATCGATCACGCTTCCCTGCTCCACCGCCAGGCGCGCGAGGGCCTGCATGAGGCGCGCGTCGCCCGGAGCCGTGTGCAGTCCCGCACGGAGGAGACGCGCCGCAGCGCCCGGATGCCCGGCGCGTCGCTCGAGATCGGCGCGGCGAAGGGCAAACCATGCCCGCGTCGCGGCCGGCGTGCCATGCTGTGCCGCGATACTGTCGGCCGCCGTACGCAGGAGATGGCGTGCATCGCCCACGTGTCCGGTGGCCTCGAGCCAGCGCGCAACGCGCGGCGCCATGGCGAGTGCGCGCCTTTGTCCATGCACCGAGGTGAACATGGCGCGCGCGGTGGCATCGTCACCCGCCTCCAACGCGGCCTCGCCGAGAATGGCACGATAGACCGGTTCGTCGGGATGGTGCGCGACGAGCTCCCGTGCCTCGGCCACGGCGTCGGCGAAGCGGTGTTGGGCGAGCAGCGCCGCGACGAGCGTGGCACCCGCCGCGCCGTTGTGCTGGACGCGTCGGGCGAGGGAACGCCGGGCGAGCGAATCTGCGCGCAGCCAGTCGCCGGGCGCCACGCCATCGCGTGCCCGGGCCGCATGCAGCCCGGCCAGTTGACTCGTCACGAGCGCACTGCCGGTGTCGGCCGCGAGCGCACGATACCAGACCGCGAGCGTGGTGTCGCGTTGCGCGTGCTCCGCGCTGTCCGCGGGAACGGCGAGCGTCACCGCGGGACGATACGGGAATCGCTCGTAGCCCTGCCATGCCGTGACCGTCGCCGAGACGGCGAGGCCTGCGGCGAGCAACCAGGCCCCGGCCGCGCCGCGCCGCGCACCGAGCGCACGCGGCCGTGCCTCCGGGCGGCGCGGAGCGGCCGCCATCAGCGTGGCGCCTCGAGATACGGGAACGTCGTGCCGAAGTTGCGCGTGCTCATGGGCACGTTGTCCGACGTGAGCCCCGGCAGCACCTGCGCCTGCGGATCGAGCAGGTTGCCGAAGATGGCCGTCAGCCCCGCGTCCACGACATCGTCACGCAGCGTGCGCCCACCGTAGCCGGCAGCGAGGGCCCAACTGAGCCACCCGGCCGTGCTCCCCTGTCGATTCGGGAACACCAGCAACATGTCCGGCACCAGCACGGTGGCGAGCGTGTTCGCGATCGTCGGGCCGCGGTTGAACTGGTTGGTGAAGGCGCGGATGCGATCGCCGAAGTTGTTCGCCGCATCGGTGGACGGCGCGGTGATGTTGTGCAGCGGGTGATCGCGCTTGAGGAAGAAGACCTCGCTCACCAATGGATTGCCGAGGCGTTCGACCTGCACGTAGGTGCGGGTCGTGGTGGGCGCGGTGGGCGCGTCGTCGTTGTCGGAGCAGGCACCGAGCCCGAGGAGCAGGGCCAGGGGCAGCAGCGCGACACGACGGCGGAGAGGTGTGGTGGTCCGCATGGGGGCTCCGTGAGTGTGGGCGTGTGTGCGATTCATCGGCTGATCGTCCCCCACACGCCGATGCGTGCCGCGGCGTCGGTGCCGGCGACGAGCAGCGCCTTGGGGAGCTCGATGGCGATCGCGAGCGTGTTGAAGGGCCGCAGGAAGTCGACGCCCGGCGACCGGAAGGCCGACGCCGTGGCCGTGAGCGGCGTCGAAAGCGGTCCCGTCGATGGACGACGGTCGGGGACGATGTTGAAGAACTGCTCGAGGTCGATGACGAACGGATCGGCGCGCAGACCCGCGAACACCTGCGTGCCGGTGGCGCTGCCGCTCGTGCTGCCCACGGTGCCGGTGACGGTCGGCCCGGTCTCGAGGAGCGTGTTGACGGTGCCGGTGCGGGCCGGCGCCACGGGGCCACGCAGCGTGTAGCGTTGCGCGCTGCCGACGCCGTTGTCGAAGGTCACCTGGAAGACGAGGTCTTCGACGGCATCACCGGTGTTGTCGACCTTGATCTGATAGAGCAGGTTCGGGTCGAACGACGCGCTCTGGCCGGCGATGGGGCTCGACGTGGTGACGACGAGCGCGATGCGATCGCTCGTCGCACCGGGGAAGGCGTACACATCATTGATGTCCTGACGCGGATTGAGCTCGACTTCGGGCGTGTCCTGGTGATCTGACGCACGCAGACCCACGGCGAACACGGCGATTCCGACCAGGGCGGTGGCGCCGAGCGTGAGGCCGAAGGCCGTACGTCGGGCGCCGCGCAAAACAGGCATGGCGAACTCCAGCGAGGGTGGTCGCGTGACGGCATCATGACCGTCACGTCGCTGGAGGTACGCCGCCCACGCGCGGGCGGATCTCTCACATCTTCAACGCGCGCGCTCAGCGCGTACCGACGCTCCCGACGAGGAACGGCGTCATGGTGGGCTGCGGCGATCCGGCGGCCGGCTCTTCCGTGACCGCAAACGCCGCGACCCCGGCGACGGAGGTGGGCACCGCGACATCCGGGAGCACTTGCGCGCCGGTGGAATCGGGGCGGAACAGTGCGACGGCGGCCGGCTTGCCGTCACGGATGATCCACAGACAGTACGCGCGATCGGCGGCGATGGGGGCGAGCCCGGCCGCGACGATGACCGCCGCGCCGCGCTTCACATTCCAGTACACCTGCATCGACGGCCCATCGACGGTGTTGGGCGCGAGACGCACGAGCTGCAGGCTGTTGCCGGCATCGGCGAGGGTGCGGATGGTCGCATCGCGACGCGCGAGCGCGGCACGCAGCGAGTCGAGGGTCGCCGCGTGCGTTGCCTGCTGCGCGGCCAGTGTGGCCTGCAGCGCATCGCGATCGCGGCGGAGTCCCAGGGCGACGACGACACTCGCCGCCGCCGCGAGCGCGAACACCGCCGGCACCCACGCGCGTCGTGCCGGCCCGGTGGTCGCGACCCGGGTGACGTCGCGCGGAGCCGCAGGCGCGGATACCGGCGCGACCGGGGCGTCCGTCGCTGCGGAGACGCTGGGCCCAACTGCGGCTTCGGCGGCAACACGCGCGAGGACCCGCTCCCGCAGGGCGGGGGGCGGGGCCACCGGCGTCGAGGCGCCCACGTGGCCGAGGGCCTCGCGCATCGCGTCGATCTCCTCCTGCAGGCGCGGTGCCAGCGACGGGTCGCGCAGCCCGCGCTCCAGGTCGGCCCGCTCCTCGAGCGTGAGGGTGTCGAGCACGAAGCCGGGCGTGAGATCGAGCAGTTCGTCGAGCGAACGGGTGTTCATCAGTGCGACTCCTCCGCGCGGAATCGCCACGGGCCAAGGGTGTCTCGCAGCTTGAGCAGCCCGAGGCGGATGCGCGTCTTCACAGTCCCGAGGGGCTCCTGCAACCGGTCGGCGATCTCGAGGTGCGTGAGTCCCTCGAAGTAGGCGAGCTCGATGGCGCGTCGCTGTGGCAGCGGCAGGCCGTCCAGCGCCTGCGACACCGCCGACGCGCGCTCGCGCTGTTCCACATGCACCTCGGCAGAGGCGGGTGCCTGCCCCATGGCCGGCGCCTCGGTGTCGAGGGCGGCGCGTTCGGTGGCCCGCGCGCGACGGGTGCGTGACCGCACGCAGTCGAGCGCCCGCGAGCGGGCAAGCACCGTGATCCAGGCGGTCACGCTGCCACGGGTCTCGGCAAAGCGCGCCGCCTCGCGCCACGCCTGCGCGAACACCTCGAGCACCACTTCGTCGGCGTCGGTGCGGTCGCCGGTGACCCGCAGGGCAATGCCGTAGACGAGCGCCCCGAAGCGGTCGTAGAGGCGCGCCGCCGCGCGCTCGTCTCCGCGGGCCATGGCCGCGACGACGGTCGCATCGACCTCGTCGGCGGGGGGGCTCGGCGGTTCGGGAGACGCGAAGGCGGACATGCCGAAGGACGGGAGACGCGGCGCGTGCAGGAGCCCGTACTCGGGCGCGGGGATGGGCGGAAGGTACCCGCCGAAGCCGCCCACGGGGAAGGCAGGGCGAGGTCGCCAGCAGTCGGCAAAGCGCGCCGGATCGGATGCACGGTGAATCGAGGGCACGCAGCGGCTACGCCAGCGGGACGGCGACGGATGCGTGACGGCCGGCGGCGGGATGACGGCGGGTGTCCAGCCACGCGGCGGCGCGAGGTGGGTAGCGGCGGTAGCTTTGGCGCGTTCACCGCCGGCCCTGTGCCGCGGTACCTGATCCTGTCGCCACTGCCTGTCGCCACCGCCTGCCGCCCGCCATGCCGCGCTCTCCCGCCCGCTTCGCCCTGCTGCTGTCGCTGTCCCTGCCCTGCGTCACGACCCTTCCCCACGCGCTGATCGCGCAGGGTGCCCAGGGCGCGTCGCGTTCCGGTACCAAGCCGTTCACCCTCGCCGACTACACCAAGTGGCGCACGATCGAGAGCGCGGCGCTTTCGCCCGACGGCGCCTGGGTGGCCTCGGTGTTGCGCTTCGCCAATACGTTGCCCGCCGACAGCAAGCCGGTGCTGCGCCTGCGCAACTTGTCGACGAATGCCGAGACGGAGATCGCGCACGCCACGCAGCCACAGTTCTCGCCGGACGGCAAGTGGATCACCTATCTGGTCGAGCCCCCGCCACCGGCGCGTGGTGCGGCGGCACGTGGAGACAGCGCAGCGGCAGGGGGTGCGCCCGCCGCCACGCCGGGTGGCAACGCACCCGCCAGCGGCGCACCTGCCAATGGCGCACGCGCCGCCACACCGCCGCGGCGCTGGGAGCTGCGGGAACTGGCGACGGGGCGTACGCAGTCGTGGACGGAAATGCAGTCGGCGACGTTCTCGCCGACGGGCACGCACCTGCTGTTGCGTCGTCGTCCGCCCACCGGAGGCGCTGGCGTAGCTGCCGGTGCCGGTGCCGGTGCCGGTGGCGCGGGGCCGCAGGGCGGCGGCGGTGGTGCCGGCGCGGCGAGCGCCGTGCGCGCGACCGATGTGGTGCTGCACGAACTCGCCGGCGCGAAGAGCCTCTTTCTCGGCAGCGTGGGCGACGCCGCGTTCAATCGCGTCGGCTCGATGCTCGCCTACACCGTCGACGCTGCGACGCGTGACGGCAACGGCCTCTTCGTGATCGACCTGCGCACGACGACCACGCGGGTGCTCGACAACGACTCGCTGCGCTACAGTCGCCTCACGTGGAACGAGGCGGGCACCGCGGTCGCCGTGCTCAAGGGGCGTGACGTGGAGCGCATGCGGGAGCGCGACAATCGCCTGCTGGTGGTGGGCGATGTCGCCGGCGAACCCGTCACGTCGCTGCTCGAGACGAAGGCGCTGGGCTTCCCATCCGGCTTCATGATCTCGGAGCGTGCGCCGCTCGCCTTCAGTGACGATGGCGCGCGCGTCTACCTCGGCATCATCCCGCAGTCTCCGCTGCCCGACACGACGCGGCGGCGCAGCACCGACTCCATCGCCGACGTGGACATCTGGCGGACGCAGGACGATCGTGTGCAGTCGCAGCAGATGATCCAGGCGGAGGCCGATCGCAACCGGACGTTCCGTCAGGCGTTCGTGCTGGGCGCCGCGAAGTTCGTGTCGCTCTCGGACTCGTCGCTGCGCGACCTGGAGATGCCGGTGACGGGCCCCTGGGCGGTCGGGCGCGATGCGCGCGCGTACACCTCCGATCACCTGCCGCCGCGTGCCGACTTCTATCGGGTGGACCTGCGCACCGGTGAGCGCGTGAAGATGCTCACCGGACAGTTCACGGGACGTTTCGCACCGGGGATGAGCCCCGATGGCCGCACCTTCCTGTACTTCGCGAACGGGAAGTGGCAGGCGCTGGACCTGGCGACGAACGCGAGTCGCGCGCTCGGTGCCGGGGCGCCGAGCTTCCTCGACACCGAGGAGGACCATCCGGGGCCACGTCCGCCGTACGGCGTGGCGGGGTTCACAGCGGATGGCTCGGCGGTGGTGGTGCATCACCGCTTCGACGAGTGGGTGCTGCCGCTCAATGGCAGCGCGGCGCGCAACCTGACCAACGGCGCCGGCGCACGGGATCAGGTGGTGTATCGCGTCGTGCGTATCACGCCCATCGATTCGCTCACCCAGCGCGCGGCGCGCGTGTCACGTGAGATCGACCTCGCGCAGCCGGTGGTGTTCTCCACCTACGGCGAGTACACGAAGAAGGCGGGCTTCACGCGCCTGAACGGCGGCACGCTCACGCCGCTCGTGTGGGACGATGCGATCTTCTCGACGCCGGTGCGGGCGGCCAAGGCCGACGTGGTGCTGCTCACGCGGCAGACGTTCCGCGAGTTCCCCGACCTGCGCGTGGCGAACGGCACGCTCGCGAACGCGCGCATCGTGAGCGACGCGAATCCGCAGCAGGCCGAGTATCTGTGGGGGCGCCGCATCCTGTTCGACTACACGACGCGGCGTGGCGACAAGCTGCAGGGCATCCTGGCGGTGCCCGATGACTACCAAACCGGCCAGAAGCGCCCGATGCTGGTGTCGTTCTACGAGAAGAACTCGCAGAACATGCACCGCTATCCCATGCCGAGCTTCATCACCGGCATGGGTGCGATCCCGGTGGATGCGCTGAGCCGCGGCTACATCACGATGATCCCCGATGTGCAGTTCCACACGGGCTCATCGCACAGCGACATGCTGGACGCGGTGGAGGCGGCGACGAAGAAGGTGATCGCCATGGGGTACGCCGATCCCAAGCGCATCGGCGTGCACGGGCACAGCTACGGTGGTGAGGGGGCGGCGTTCATCGGCACGCGCTCGAAGCTGTTTGCCGCCGTGGGGATGGGCGCCGGCGTGACCGACCTGTTCACCGACTTCAGCCAGAGCTGGGGGTGGAGCTACCAGGTGCAGGGAGGCAGCGGCGCGAACGGCAACGGCTACTACATGACCGGTCAGGGGCGGTGGGGCTTCTCGCCGTGGGAGAAGCCCGAGGTGTACCGCTACGAGAGCGCGCTCACGCACGTGCCGAGTGTCTCGCAGCCGTTCCTCATCATGCACGGCACGGCCGATCCGACCGTGTCGTTCACCGAGGGGATGAACTTCTACAACGCGCTCCGCTTCAATGGCAAGGAGGCGGTGATGCTCGCGTACCCCGGTGAAGGGCACGGGCTGCGCGGTCTCGCGAACCGCCGCGACCTGACGACGCGCTACTTCGAGTTCTTCGACCACTACCTCAAGGGCACACCGGCTCCCAAGTGGATGACTGACGGCGTGCCGTTCATCCTCAAGGACCGTCCCACGGCGCCGGCGCCGGTGATCCGCCCGTAGCCGGGCCGGCGACGTGTCGCAACGACGCGCGGCGGGTGCAGACCATCGCACCCGCCGCGCGCGTGTCTCGTGGAGCGGTGGCGCTCAGCTCTTGCCGGCGGCGTCCATGGCGGCGCGCTGGCGCGCGCGGAAGCGCTCGGCGGTGGCCTTGCCGGTGGCGGTGTTCTCGGCCACCCACTGCGCGTTGCGATAGGCGAGCGGCGTCTGCGCCGCGCGCACCGCGTCGAGCCAGGGCTCCATGCGCGTGAAGAGCAGCAACCCTTCGCCGTTGCTCTCCATCATGTAGTCGCCGTGCACGATGCCGTTGCGGGCCATGCCGTACACCATCTCCCAGTACGTGGACACCTGGCGATAGGCGGCGTTGAGCGGATGGTCACCCTTGAGGATGGCCAGTGCGTCGTCCTGCGTGAGCGGATGGAACTTCTGGATGATGTTCGCACGGGCCTCGCGCATGACGGGCTCGCGGCGGAGCTCGTAGAAGCGGAGAACGAGTTCGCCGTCGTGGTGATCGGGGTGGTCTTTCTGCGGCATGGGGGCGGAGAGGGAGGACCGTCGCACGGGGCGGCGGGTATGGGGTGCGGTACGTGGCGGACGGGGGCAAGCGCGTGGTGTGCCGCGATCCGCGCACGCTGCGTGCATGCCGGATGATACTAGATTGTCCGGAGCGCGGCGCCGCCTCCCCGCTGCCAACACCTGCCCACCCTGATGCCCATGCCCAACCGCATCATTGAAGCGTCGTCCCGCGCGCGCTGCGCGGCCGTCATCGTCGCCGTACTCGCCATCGCCAGCGTCGCGCCGCTGCCCTCCCTGCGGGCACAGTCGACCCGCACGGCACCCAAGTCCGCCCCCACGCTCCCCGGCAAGTGGGCGGGCACCGCGTCCGTCCCGCTCGGCGACAGCACCATCACGGTGCCGGTGTTCTACACCTTCGAGCAGACGGCCAGCGGCATCGGGGGCACGGCCAGCGTGCCGGGCCAGGGGTCGGGGCCCATCAGCGCGGTGAGCGTGACCGGCACCAAGGTGCGCTTCACGGTGGTGGCCACACCGCTGCCGTCCAAGCCGGTGCCCGGCAAGCCTGCGCCGCCGCCGCCCACGCCGCGGACGCTCGAGCACGACGGCGCCTTCACCGCCGACGGCGCGATCGAGGGATTCGTGAACCTCGACAAGCAGCCGGTGGCGAAGTTCCGCATCGCGCCGAGCAAGACGCCAGGGAAGTAGCGCGGCACACGCCGATCAGCGCGCGGCGCGTCAGCGCGCGGCGCGTCAGCGCGCGGCGCGTCAGCGCGCGGCGCGTCAGCGCGCGGCGCGTCAGCGCGCGGCGCGTCAGCGCGTTGCGGCCGGTGGCTCGAGCCGCAACGCCTGAAACGCCGCGTTGCTCACCAGACAGTACGCGGCAAAGAAATAGAAGCCCCGCCCCGCCACCGCTTCGAGATTGGCTGTGCCCTTGGCGGCGAGCAGCGCGATGAGCATGCCGACGGCGAACACGTCGGCCATGGACCACTTGGAGATGGCGCGCACGAAGGTGTAGAGGCGATAGCCGCGCGCCTCGTGTCGCCAGGCGAGCATGGGCACCAGCAGCGCCGCCTTGGTGATGGGCACCAGCACGCTGAACAGCAGGATGAGCCCGGCGACGAAATTGTTGCCGCCGTCGTGCAGCGTGCGCACCGCCCCCAGCACGCTCCGTGTCTCGTTGGAGAGCTCGCGCACGTTGCCGAAGATCTCCATCGTCGCGCGAATGGTGAGCACGGGCTCGGTGAGCCCGGGCCACAGCAGCGCCAGCGAAACCACGGTGAGCAACAGGGCCAACCGGTTGCGTGCGGTCATGTGTCGCCCCCCACGCGCGAGGTGGACGCTGTCGGCACGAGCAGCTCACGCAGTTGCACGATGTTCCCTTCGCAGTCGCACACGTCGGTGGCGCGAAAGCCCCGCGCCTCGAAGGTCCGCCCCTCCATCATGCGCCCCCCGTGCGCCGCGACGGCGTCGGCGGCACGCGCGAGCGACCGCACGGGGAAGACGAGCTTGATGGCACTGTCCTCGAAGGGGGTGGGCGGCGTGGCCGGGTCGCCCTGCCCTGCGAGTCCGGGCATGGCGTGGATGACGAGTTGCAGGCCGTGCCCCTCGAGCACCACCAGGCCATCGTCTTCGTGCACCACAGCGAGGCCGGCGACGGCTTCGTAGAACTGCGCCAGTCGCGCGGTGTTGCCGGCGAAGAGCACCGCGCCCGCCGACAGCACGCGCGGCCACGCGGGGAGCGGCTCCGTGGGCGCCATCACTTCCGGCATGGGCGCCGCGGGGCTCGCGAACCACTCCTCGGCGAGCACCGCATAGCACGCGATGTCCTCGGCCACGTCCCACTTGCGCGCCGCCTTGCGCTGCACGCACTCGAAGCGCATGCCGAGCTTCTCCATGACACGCCCCGACGCCGGGTTGCGCGTGAGGTAGTGAGCCTGGATCCGCTGGAGGCCCAGCGTCGCGAACCCCCACGCACAGATCGCCCCGCTGGCCTCGCTCGCATAGCCGTTGCGCCACGCATGCTCTGCGATCCAGTAACCGAGTTCGGCCACGTAGCCGTCGATGCGGCGTTCGAGACCAACCGCCCCAAGCAGCTCACCTGTCTCGCGGCTCACGATGGCGAAGCGCGCGCTGCGCCCCGCGCGCCACTCGTCGCCGTGTGTACTGATCCACGGCGCCCCCGCGCCCGCCGGATACGGATGCGGAATGGTCCCGGTGGTGTCTGCGATGGCGCGCGCGCCGGCGAGACGCTCGACATCGGGACCGTCGGTGAGCCTGAACGGGCGCAGCTCGAGTCGCGCGGTGCGCAACGTGGGCTGCGCGGCCACGCCGGCCGTGGTGATGCTCATCGCGCCCCGACGCCGAAGGTGAGCGATGCGAGGCCGGTGCCCCACGCAATGTCGAGCTGGCCCCGATTGGCGGCGAGCGACCGGACCGTCATGGTGAGGACCTCGACCGGCGCGGCCACCGTGGTGAAGGTCATCGGTACGCGGCCGAGGTACTTCGTGGCGTCGTACTGCGTGCCCCATTGCCCGATCTGGCTGTTGACGATGAGGAAGGTGCCGCTGCGCGTGTGCTGGATCCACAGCGAGTACATGCCGGGCGCGAGTGTCAGGTCGCCCATGGTGAGCGTGCGCGTGGTGATGAGGTGCGTGGCGTCGTTTGCGCCGGCGCGCCAGACGCTGTCGTACGGCACGAGCGTTCCTCCCCAGACGGTGCGTTCACGCACGGAGGGGCGGCCGTAGTCGACGATGACGAAGCCGCCGGGGCCGAACGCTGCGCGCGCATCCTCGCGCCCCGAGAGCGTGCCCGTGGGGGTCATGCTGCGCGCGATGGCGTTCATGTCGAGTCCGCCGGGGCCACGCGTGGCCAGCACCTTGTTGGTGGTGCCCGACCCGTCGACACCCTGGAGGCGACCGCTGGCGTCGTAGCGCAGCACCATCGCGTACGCGCCACCGCGCAGGCGCAGCGTGTCGCCCGACGCGGTGAAGCCCGTCATGCCCAGCGGCCCGGTGAGGCCGAGCGCCGGCAGCGAGTCCGTCGGGAGCTTACGGGCCCGCAGGACGGCCAGCAGCTCGGTGGGGCCGTAGACGAACACCGGGAAGTTGACGAGCGCGCCCTTCGCGGCAAACGCGCGACGTTGCGTGCTGTCGGCAAACACCGCCTCCCGCACGATGGAGTCGGCGGTGATGGTGAAGCGCGTTTCGCGGACGCCGGTGCTCACGGGTGTGCCGTCGGGCTGGAGTCGTGCGACGGTGGCCGCAGTGGGCCGTCCGTCGCGCCCGAGCGCGACCTGATAGCTGTAGCGCGCGACCACCGCGCCGTTGCGCTGCACCATCTCGCCGGTGAGGCCCACCGTGTTGCGCGTGAACTGCTCGACCGCCACGGTGTCACGACCAAGGCGGTACACAAGTGATGCGGGCTGGGCGGCCAGCGAAGCGGATGGTACGACCAGGGCAGCGGCCATCGCCCAGAAGCGCGGACGCTGCCGTGTGCGCTGATCCGGCAGAATCGCGCGAAGCGTGATGCACGACACCGTGCACAGTGCAACCGAAATGGTACCCATGGGTAGGAAGGTCGAGGGAAGAGGATGCATAAGCCTACGGCAAGACGATGCGGCTGTCAGCACCGTCGGGCCCGGCTCCCCGCCCGTTCGGCACTGGTCGCGGGCTTCACCGGTCACTTGGAGGCGTTCATGCTCACCACGCTGGCAATCGTCCTGCTCCTGCTCTGGATGCTCGGGATGCTCTCCTCCTACACGATCAGCGGCTTCATTCACGTGCTGTTGGTGGTGGCGGTGGTGATGGTCCTCGTTCGCATCATCCAGGGACGGAAGCCCGTGGGCTGACGCCGTGCAGCGGCGGGCGCGTCGCACGACGTGCGCGCCCACGGTGCCAGAGTGCACGAACGCCGGCCGGGAGCAGGTCCCGGCCGGCGTTCGTACGTCGTGCGGTGATCGCCTCAGCGCTCGGCCGAGTCCGCGAACCAGAAGAGATCGACCTTGCCCTTCGCCGATCGCACCAGGACGACCGTGTACGCCTTGCCGGCCTCGAAGATCGCCTTGGGCGTCACGAGCACGGGCGCGTTGGCCTGATCGGCGCGCACCTCCAGCACACCGCTCCACGGATCGATCTCGCGATCGACATAGTCGTCGCCGTAGTCGAGCCCCTCGACGAGGGGCGAACTGCCGCGCGGCTGCACGATCACTTCACGAATGCCGGGGGCGGCGTGCACGAACCGCACGGCGGCCTTGCCGGGGCTCGCGGCGGGGCGGTCGCGCACGATGCGCGTCTCGAATCCCGTGCCCTCGGCGTTGCGCAGCACGACGAGCGTGTAGCGGTCGCCGTTGGTGAGCAGCTCACGATTGCTGTTGAGCGGCACGAAGGTGCCGGCCACCGTGTCGCCGACCTGGAACGACACCCAGGTTTCGTCGATGGGCTGGTAGGCACCCACGGTGCCGAACTTCACCGCCGGCATGACGTGCGACTCGTCGGCGCGCAGCACGAGGTCGCGCGTGGTGGCGACGGCGTTGGCGACGCGCACGAGGGCAACCCCGCGCCGTGCGGCGCTGTCACCGGAAAGCGTGCTCGCGAGCGTTCCCGCGTCGGACTCGGTCTTGACCGTGCGATCGTCGCCGCGATCGCGGGAGCAGCCGGCCGCGGCGAGCATCAGTGTCGCCACGAGCGTGGCGTTGCGCATGCGGACATCCATGGTGTGTCTCCTTGCAATGGGGAGGCGACTCGGCGTGATGCCGGCCGCACCAGTGCGCGCATGTTGCGCGCGCCCTTTGGAGGATGCCACGGCATCGCTCGCACGGCAGTGACGCATCCCACCGCGATCGTCCCACTTGCCACGCGTTGTCGCGTGCGTCGCTGTGTGATGCGCTCGGCACGCGCCCTGCACGAGGCCGCGACCCTTCGTGGTCGGCGCGGGTACGCCTTCACAGCACCGTCCACCGAGGCGACGATGCTCGTGACGGATCACTTCCAGGGAGGGACACGCGATGAACACCGACCGCGCGAAGGGCACGTGGACGCAGATGAAGGGCAAGTTGCGCGAACGCTGGGGCAAGCTCACGGACGACGAGCTCGACCAGCTCGAGGGAAAGTGGGAGCAGGTGTCCGGGCTCATCCAGAAGCGCTACGGCGAGGCACGCGAGCGTGTCGACCAGGAGCTGACGGACTTCCGCCGACAGCAGGGTGACGTGGAAGGCAGCGCGCCGGCGCGTTAGCTTACCGGCATGGCGTCATCCCCTGCCCTCTCCCGGCGCGCGTTTGTGCAGCAGTCTGCGCAGGCGCTGGGCGTGGTGGCAGCCGGGATGGCGCTCCCCGGCGCGCTCGCCGCAGCGACCACGCGCACGGCGGCGCCTCTCCGTGCGCCGCGGGCCTCGGAGTTCACCTTTGCGCGGCTCCGCTACGATTCGGGCGACTGGGACTACAACCCCAAGGTGTGCGCGAACCTGCTGGACGCGGTCGTGCAGTACACCGAGATCGCCGTCAACCAGCGCGAGGTCGTGATCACGGCGGACAGCAAGGAACTGGGTGCCTTCCCGTTCCTCTTCATGACGGGGCACAAGCTGGTGCGCTTCAGCGATGCGGAGCGCAGGGGGCTGGTGCGCTACGTGGAGGAGGGCGGCTTCCTGTTCAGCGACGACTGCAACCATGACGTGAACGGCCTCTACGCGAAGACGTTCGAAGCCGAGATGGTGAAGGCGTTCGGCCCCGACCCGCTGCCGAAGCTGCCGCGCAACCACGCGCTGTACAGCGCGTTCTTCGAGTTCCCCGACGGCCCGCCGCGCACGAGCCACGAGCTCAACGGCTGGGGCGACAACATCGTGCACGACTACCTGCGTGGCACGGAGCGCCATGGCCGGCTCGGCGTGCTGTACTCCAACAAGGACTACGGCTGCGAGTGGGATTACGACTGGAAGAACAAGAGGTTCCGGCGGCGCGACAACACCAGGTTCGGGGTGAACGTGGTGGTGTATGCGATGACGTGAACCGCCACTGCGCAATCGCAGGGAGCAGGTGGCAGGGAGAGAGAGACGCAGGGGGCAGGGTGGATTGAGTCCACCCTGCCCCCTTTCGTGCCTCCAGACTGCTTCCTGTCTCCTGCGGTTCATGCGATGCGTACGCCCCCCCCCCCGCTCAGTCGAACGCCGCCCCCACATTGATCTTGCGGATGCAGAGCCACGGGCTGCCGTGTGAGATGGAGTTCGTCTGCGTCGGCTGGCCCTTCGCGTCGCCACCGGTGCCGTGCATCTGCCACTCGTTGGGGCCGGTGATGCCGTCGAGGTTCTTCCAGAAGTCCGTCGTGATCGCGTTGTAGGTCACGTCGGTGACCTGGCGCGTGATCTTGCCGTTCTTGATCTCCCAGAAGATGTGGCCGCCGAACTGGCCGTTGTAGCGCTGCTGGTCGATGGAGTACGAGCCACGCCCGTCGATCATCACGCCGTCCTTGACGTCGGCGATGAGCTGGTCGCGCGTGGGCGAATTGGCCGGCCCGGGCTCGACATGCACGTTGGGCATGCGGAGGAAGGGGTAGTCGCGCCACGAGGTGCCGAACGTGCAGCCTCGGCTTTCCTTCTCGCCGATGAAGTGGGCGGTCTCGCGGTTCGTCTGCAGCCCGACGAGCACGCCATCGCGGATGAGCGGCCACTTCTGCGTCTTCACGCCGTCATCGTCGAAGCCCGTCGAGCCGAGGCCCGTGCTGGTCTTGTCGCAGGTGACGTTGAAGAGCTTGGAGCCGTACTTGAGCTTGCCGAGGTCGGCGAGCTTCACGAAGCTCGTGCCGGCGTAGTTGGCCTCGTACCCGACGATGCGGTCGAGCTCGGTCGCGTGCGCCACGATCTCGTGGATCGTGAGCATCGCGTGGCTCGGCGAGAGGATGAGGTCCTTGAGGCCGCTCGAGCCGAGCGGCTTCGCCGTGCACATCTCGACCGCGTCGGTGGCCACCTTCTCGGCCTGCGCGAGGAAGTCGCAGTTCTCGGCGAACTCCCAGCCGCCTGTGCCTGCGACGCCCGGGTAGTTGCGCGTGCGCGTCACGTCACCCACGCGCGCCGTGACCGACATGGTGGGCGAGGTGGTGAACAGCTCCTGCTCGATGTACGAGCCCTCGCTGCTGGCGTAGTAGCGCCACTCGTAGCCGTGGTTGCACGCGACGTTGACCGCCGTCACGCCCTTCACCGCGGCTGCCTTGTCGGCGATGGCCTGCGCCCAGTTCTGCTTGTCGGTGGCCGACACGCTCGTCGGATGCTTCACCACCGGCGTGATGTAGTGCTCCTGGTACGGCTTGACCGGCGCGAGCTTGAGGTCGGTCTTCTTCGCGATGGCGCTGGCCTTGGCCACTTCGACTGCCACGCGCGTCACGCGGCGCAGCTCGTCTTCCGTGAGGATGGGGCTCGACGCAAAGCCCCAGACGCCGCTGTGGATGACGCGCACACCGAAGCCACCGGGCTGGCGTTCCGCATCGGTGGGGATGCCCTGTCCGCGGCCACCACCGCGGCCGCCGCGACCGCCTCCGCCGCCACCACCACCGCCACCACGGCCTCCGCCGAAGCCCCCACCACCGGGGCCACTCGGTCCGCCGGGGCGCACGACCACGCTTGCGCCGGGAAGCGACGACGTGAGCGTGAAGCGCACGTCGGTGTAGCTGCAGCCGGCGAGCTTGCCTTCGGCGAGCACGATATCGGCGAGCCCCTTGAAGCGCGTCTCCATCGGACGGCCCGTGGGGGAGTCGGCGAGCACCTGGCCGAACAGGTCGCGCGAGTAGAGCGTGAGCGCGGCGCCGGCCCCGAACTTCTTGAGGAATTCGCGACGGGAATTCATGGCAGGTCCTGTGAGCTGTCGGTGAGCGCGATCAGACGGCGGGAGACACCGAGGTCATGTAGAACTCCTCGATGCGCACGGGCGGGACGAGCGCGGCGTTGCCGCTGTCGAACGACTCACCGAGCAGCATGGGCATCGGCTTGCCGACGAGCGTGAGATTGTTGTAAGCGACCAGCGGACTCATGTTCCAGCGGAAGTTCTGCACCGGGCCCATGATCTCGCCGTTCTCGATGAGGAAGAGGCCGTCGCGCGTCATGCCGGTGTTGAGGAGCGGCTGCTCCTGCGACGGCACGCCGCGGATGTACCAGAACGAGGTGACCAGCAGGCCGCGCCGCGTCTGCTTGACCATGTCCTCGATCGAGAGATCGGTGCCGACCTGCACGAGACTCTGGTTCGTGCTGGCGGGCGCCGTCGCACCGAGCGAGCGCAGCACGCCGTTCTCGACCCACGTGACCGGCGCCGCCGGCTTGAGGTCGGGACCGATGGTGTTCTGGCGCAGGATGGGGTTGCCGATGTCGCTCTTCAGCGTGAAGGCGTCGCTGAAGATCTTGTCGCCCGGCTTCTTGCCGGCCATGAACGAGCCGGCGCCACCGAGGCCGCCGAACGGCCCGTCACCCCCACCACCCGGCGGGCCACCCGCGGCGCCGGCGGCACCGCCACCCGGCGGACCACCCGCTGCAGCGCCGCCACCACCGCCGCCACCACCACCACCACCACCACCGCCGAAGCCGCCAAAGCCACCGCGGCCACCGAAGATGTTGGTCATGAGCGAGAGGAAGCGCGCACTGGCGCGCGACTCGAGGATGACCGTGTAGCGACCGGGCTCCATCGCCTTCGCATTGCGACTGCGCAGCGCCTTCGACGCGGCACTCTCCGTGAGCGCCTTCACGTCGATCATGCTGAAGTCCTTCACGCCGCTGATGGCCGCGAAGCCGGAGCCGCTGCCGTCGGCCATGCGACAGGTGAGCACGAAGCCCAGGTCGGCCGAGCGATAGTAGGCGAAGAGTCCCTTCGAGTTGGCCGTGCACGTGGCGACATCGTTCTTGGGCATGTAGCCCGCGCCGACCACGCCACGCGCACTCGCGATCTCGATGCTCTCCTTCACCATGCGGCCGCGTTCGGCGGGGCCGACCGCGACCATGTTGGGGAGCGCCGAATCGACGGGGATGTAGTTCTGCGGCCCGAGCAGTTCGGGGAGGTTGGGCGAGTCCTGCGCGCCCTGCGCCTCGGTCATGGCCTCCGTGACCATGGCCTGCAGTCCCTTGTCGGTGATGTCGCGCGTGCTGGCGGTGCCGACCTTCGCACCCACCCGCACGGTGACATTCACGTTGAGGTCGAACTGCACGAGGTTCGTGGTGATGGACGAATTCGCCCATCGCGTGCCGGAGCGCTCACCGCCGTTGAACTGCACTTCGACGGCATCGGCCTTGGCCATGTCGATCACCTTGTCGGTGATCGCCTTCACCTGATCGCGTGTGTACATGCGCGGGGTACGCAGGAGTCGGGGGGAATGCTGGGCGTGGCGCCGGGTCAGGGCCATCCTCGCCGCCTACGGAGCCACCAATCACCGGCGAGCGCAAGGGCGAATGGCGCGATCCACCAGGGCGAGCGCATGGGGTGCCACGGTGTGCGGGGCGGGGTCGCCCGCTGGGCCGCGCGCACCGCGTCGAAGAGCCCCGCGCCGCTGTCGGAGGCGACCACGCGCCCGCCGTGCGCCGTCGCCCATGCCGCCAGCACGGCGGCCGGCTCATCGACGTCGCGATGCATCGCACCGACCAGCATGGGCACGGCCACGCGCGCGGCGCTGTTCGTCGCGACCAACTGCCACCGTCCGCTGTCGGCCGGGGCCGTGATCGCGACCTGCCAGCGTCCACCGCCGAGCGGGGTGACCCGCGGATCGGCCACCGCCGGCGCGGCCACCGCCGGCGCGGCCACCGCCGGCGCGGCCGTGCGTGGGGCAACCGGTTCCAGCGTGACGCGAAGCGCGGAGGACGCGCTGTCGCCCGTAGTCGTACCGGACAGGACCGGGTCGCGCGCTTCGATGGTGAACGTCGTGCGCTCGCCGGGACGCAGCGCCAGTGCCGCCGGCATGGCGCGCAACGGTGGCACGCGTCGCGCGGCCAGCTCGAGCACGAGCGCCGGCCAGTCCGTCGTGAACGTCGACTGCGTGGCGTCGCGAAGCCGCCAGGCATCGAACACGCCGCTCACGAGCACCTCACCCTGTCCCACCGGCGTCCGCCAGACTACCGGGTCGCCCACCATGCCGTCGGGGAGCCGCAGCCGCGCCAGCACCGTCGCGCCGGCCGGCAGCGTGCGCGGCGTGCCGATGGCCACGCCACGCCAGGCGATGGTGTCGGCCATCGGTGATGAGTCGGCCGCAGCACCGGGCGACCGGGTGCCTGCCACAAGCGCCGGCACCGCGCGTGGCGTGCTCACCCACGCGCCGTGTCCCACGAGCGCATCGAGCGGCGTCGCCGCGGGACCATCCGGCAGCACCACCAGAGCGACGCCGTCGCGTCTCACCAACTCCGCAAGCGCCGACGCCTCGGTGGCGGACAGGGCGTCGGGCGCGCCGACAAGCACCACGTCGGTCTCGGACGTCACGGCGCGCACCGACGCGGGCGCCCCACGCGTCGCGCGCGACACGTCGCGCGAGGTCACCACGCGGCTGCGCACGGCGAGCCGCGGATCGCGTGCAAGCGCGCGCCGCACGAACGTGGCAAGCCACGACGGACGCGCATCCCACGCCAGCACCTGGACCACGCCACTGTCGACCCGCGTGACGAGGTCCACGCGCGCCGTGTCCGCGCCGTGCACCCGGAGCTGCACGCGCTGCACGCCCAGTGCGGTCGGCACGAACGTCAGCCGGTGCGGCGCTCCGTGCGCGCGCGCCGTCACGGTGTCCCGCGCGACGACGACGTCGTCCAACAGCAGCTCGGCCACGGCGCGGGTCGGCATCGCTGCCTCGAGCACGAAGTCGACCGCGGCCGCATCGAACAGCGACGTGCGTGCGGTGAGCTGCGCCTCCCGCACACGCACCGCGCCCGCGACATGCGACGAATACACGACCACCGGTGCCCGATCGCCCGCGGCGGCGCGCAGTGTGGACGGTATCGCGTCGCCGACCACCACGACGACGTCGGCGTCATGCACCGGTCCGCGCACCACGGCAGCCCGACCACGCAGGACTCGCGCCGCGTCATCGAGGCGGCGCGCATGGCGCGCGCTGTCGGCGGTCACGAGGGCGACCACCGGGGCGCCGCGCCGCGCACGCATGACGGCGGGATCGATGACGCCGAGCACGGCGATGACCAGCGCCAGCGCGCGCAGCGCGTGCGCAAACCACGGCAGTGTCGCAGGGCGCGACGGCGGCGCCACGGTGGGCGTGATGCTCACGGACGACCGCCGGTCGCGCGGCGCGACAGCTCCGCCTCGAGGGCGCGGCGCGCGCTCGCCGGTGCTGGCGCAAGCGGCGAAAGACGCTGCAACCACCCACTCAGCGCGGTCGCCACCGAGTCGACGCGCGCCGGTGCGGCCGCGTCGCGGGGTGCGCGCGCCACCTGCGCCAGCCACGCGGCGGCCTGCTGGGCGTCGCGGGCGGTCGCGTCGGCCTGCAGCAGTTGCAGCGACAGCGCACTTGCGGTCGCCGACGCGGACGCCGACGCCGACGCCGCGGGTGCGTCGGCGCGATCACGCGCGGGCGCCACCAGCGCGCGGCGCAGCGCGG
This sequence comes from Gemmatimonadota bacterium, assembly GCA_020161135.1. GTDB lineage: Bacteria > Gemmatimonadota > Gemmatimonadetes > Gemmatimonadales > Gemmatimonadaceae > Gemmatimonas. The sequence goes on from JAIUOB010000004.1 coordinate 293,226, forward strand.
GAAGCGCCGCCAGCACGTCGCGCAACTGCGGTCGCAGCGCGTCGCGGTCGGCGGCGGGCACGGCGGTGGGCGTGCGGGCGATGCTGTCGCGCGGGCCGGTGAGCCGCCGCGTGAGATCGAGCGCCTCGCGCTGCGAGAGCGCACGCATGAGGAAGCGCTGCCGCGCGAACGCTTCCTGCAGGTTGGTGAGCGCGGTCTTCTCGTGGCGCAACGCCAGCGGCAGGTTCCGCTCGGTGAGCGCGAGGGCGGCGCGGCTCATGGCACGGATGGCCGTGAGCAATGCGGCGCGTCCGCGATTGGCCATGCGGCCGGCCGAGAGGTCGGCTTCGTGCTCGGCCTCCTCCGTCTCGTCGAGTTCGTCGAGCCCCTCCTCGGAGCTCACCACGGCCTGCTCGAACTCGCCGCCCGTCATGAACACGAACTCGGCCCGCACGCGCCGCTGCTCGACGGCCAGCGCGTCGGCATCGTCGGCGACGCGTTGCGGCGCGAGGGTGCGCTGCGACGCGATGAGCCGCTCGGTCTTGAGGATCACCATCTGCTGACTGACGGCGTAGCGGTCCTCGTCGGGATCGGTGGAGAAGCCGAGCGCCGCCACGCCGCCGGACTGCGCGCGCTCGACGAGCAGGGCGTCGGATTCGGCCCACGGTGCGCCCGCGCGCGCGTCGCGGGCCCGCGCGCGGTAGACGACGACATCCCCCGGCTCCTTGAGGAGCGAGTCGAGCGGCACCGTGGTGGTCGCGCGCCACCCGGTGGCGCTGTCGCGCCGGACGGCGACGGCGAGCACCTGCTCCGCGAAGGTGAATCGTTCACCGGCGCCGGCCACGCGGGTCAAGTGCAGCTCGAGCTGGGCGAGACCCAGGTCGTCGGTTGCCTCGAGGCGCACGGGGAGCTGCCGCGAGGTGTCGGTGACGACCAGGTCGCGGGTCGGGGCTACGATGCGCACCACGGGCAGGCGATCCCGCGTGACACCGATGCCGATGACCTGCGCGACCCCGCTGCGCCCAGCGCGCCAGGGCGTCACCGCCACGACGCCGTCGTCGCGCGCGGTCAGACGCCAGCGAAACGCGCCGCCCTCGGTGCGCCGCAGCGTGGTATCGCGCCCGCCGTGCCCCACCACGACCGAGTCGGCTGCGGCGTCGACGGCGAGCTCGATCGCGCTGCCTTCCAGGGCGTCGACGCGCAGGGGATCGCGCAGCTGGAAGGGCGCGCGCGCCGTGTATGCCGGCGGCTGCACGCGCACGTCGAGCCGATCGATGCGCACCGTGCTGGTGAGCGCCGCGACCGTGCGGGCCACCGCGCGCCGCGCGCCGGCGCCATGGCTGCGCGCTGTGAGCACGCCCACCAACACCGCCGCGGCGATCGTGGCCGCCGCAACCTGTCGCACGCGGCTGAGCGGAACCACCGCGTCCACGGAAATGGTGGCCGCCAGCGCGTCGGCATGTGCCGCCACGAAGGCGTCCACGGCGGTCGGGTGCACCGCGGTCGCGTGCACCGCGGTCGCGTCGCGCTCACGCGAAGACGCACGCTCCCACGCGGTGAACAGCAGGTTGCGACTGGCGGGCACCTGCTGCTCGAGCGTGGTGGCCACGCGCGACGCTGGCGCGTTGCCCATCCACGCGCCCAATGCCGCACCCAGACCCACCGCCGCGAGGGCGGCGAGGAGCGCCGTAGTGAAGCCGGTAGTGAACCCAGCGGAGAGCGTCGTCGCTGCCTGCGAGGTCGCAAACGGCGGGGCGGCATACCACTGCACCGCGAAGAGGACCACCGCGATGATCGCACCGGCGCTCGCGCCCATCCACGCGCCGCGCTGCACGAGGCGTGCGCGCACGGCGGCCATGAGTCGGGCAAGCGCGAGCGCGTTCGCTCCAGCGGCGCTGCGGCTCATGCAACACGCTCCGGCGCAGATGCAGCGGGGCGACGGCGCATCCATGTCTCGACGCCCAGCAGCAGCAGCACCAGCAGCCAACCGTAGCGCGCCCAGGTGGCGCCACGATGCACGTCGGGCACGGCCACCGCGGCGCCGATGGGCGCACCAGCGGGCATGGCGGCCAGCCGCGTCAACACGTTCGTCGCTTCAGGCGCGGTGGCCTCCCGCGCGCGCAACGCATCCTGCGTCTCAGCAATGGCGCGCAGCAGCGCGAGTGCCGCGGTAGCCGCGGCGGGCGCACTGGCCACCGATGCCGACGGTCCCACGCGCGGCGCCGGCACCTGCAGGTGGAACCAGGGCTGTGCGCGTTCTCCTGCCCCACGCACATGGAACGAGAGGATCGCGTGACCGCGTGCGTCGGCGCGCAGCAGCACACCGGGCCCCGTCGCGCGCCCCCCTGCACCCGCGGCCGTGGCAGCGGCCGTCGTATCGGCCGTCATGGTCGACAGCACATCGCGCAGCGCGGCGTCGCCCGCCACGCGGCGCGCCAGTTCCAGCGCGGACGCGGCGTCGGTGCCCGTGGCCAGCGTATCGCCGGCGGCAGACGACGGCGCCCAGGCGCTGACCACGGCGCGATCCTGCGCCGATACCCCTCGTACCTCGCGGACCGTGCGCACCACCACACCGGTGCGCGCCGCCACCGCCATCACGACCCGTACCGTCGTCTCTCCGTCGAGCGTCGTGACCCACGCGATGGTGTCGGCCACCGGCCGCGTGGGCGCCACCTCGCGCATCGGCTCGAACGACAGCGCGACGTCGCGTGGCAGCGCCGCGATACGCGCCGAGTCGAGCACACCGCGTGGGACCGGACCGCGCACCACCACGCGGCGCGGCGCCGGCTGTGTGCGCAGCCACCCGATGGCGCCGTCGAGCAGCACATCGGGAGCGCCGCGCATCACCCGCACCGCGTCCATCGCGCCGGTCTGATCCGGCGGCGACCACACGGTGTCGACGCCCGTGGCGGCAGCGGGCACGAGCAGCGCGGTCGCACCGGTCGGCGAGGCAGCGTCGTCGCGCGCGGGCTGCGCCAGGGCCACGACGGCCATGGCGAGCGTCGCGACGCGTACGAGCAGTAGTGGGATGTCGCTCAGGCGCGTCCGGCGCGTCGCCGTGAGCGTCGCCGTCGCCAGGAAGCGCAACGAGGGAAACGCCAACGCGCGCGCCGGGCGTCGGCTGAGCAGGTGCACCAGCACCGGCAGCGCCAGCACGACGAGCCCGGCAAAGGCGAGCGGCGCGCGCCACGTCATGCGACGCGCCGATCAGTCATGCACCGTCGCCTGCAGGGCGGCCTGCGCGCCCATCGCCCGGCGCACGAGATAGTCGCGCAACGCGTGCTCGACCGGCACCGCCGTGTCGAAGCAGGCATAGTCCATGCCCTCGTGCAGCGCTGCGGCCTGCGTTCCGTCGAGGAACGCGGCCATGGCGCGCCGATAGCCCTCGCGCACCACGTCCGGCTCGACCAGCCGACGCGCACCGGTCTCGAGCTCTTCCACCTCGAGGGCCTCGCGATAGGGTAGCGTGCGCTCCGCACCGGCCACGACCTGCAGCATGGCCACGTCGTGCCCGCGCTGCACCACGTGGCGCAGCTCCCGTCGCGTGCCGTCCTCGTCGTCGTAGAAGTCGGAGAGCACCATGAGCAACCCGCGTCGCGCCAGCAGCTCCGCCGCGCGGCCGATGACCGTCGCCGGCTGCCACGCGCCCGACGGACGCAGGCGGTCGAGCGTGGCCAGCAGGGCGCGCAGGTGCACGCGGCCGCTGCGCGCCGGCAGGTACACCATCTCCCCGTCGGTCATCGTCATGAGCCCGACCGCGTTCCCCTGCTCGCTCGCGAGGTACGCCAACGCTGCGGCCACGACCACGGCATAGCGGAACTTCGAGACGGGCCCATCGCCCCGGCGCATCGTGGCCACATCCTCGGCCGGGAACGCCATCGACGCGCTCGTGTCGAGCACCAGCATCACCGCGACATTCGTCGTCTCGCGAAACTGCCGGGTGTAGAGCCGATTGGTGCGGGCGTACAGCTTCCAGTCGAGATACTTGAGGTCGTCGCCCGCGCGATACGGCCGGTGCTGATGGAACTCCGCACCATAGCCATGAAACGGGCTGCGATGCCCGCCCACGCGCAGCCCCTCGACGAGCACGCGCGCCGCCAGCTCCAGGTCATCGATGGCGGTGACGACCGCCGGCGACAGCACGTCCACGCGCGCGTGTTACGCCCGCACCGCGTCGAGCAGCAGCCCGATGACCCGGTCGGCGCTCACACCCTCGGCTTCGGCGCGGAAGTTCACCAGCAGGCGATGGCGCAGCACCGGCAACGCCACCGCGGCCACATCGGCCGGCGACGGCACGGTGCGTCCGTCGAGCAGCGCGGCGGCCTTGGCACCGAGCAGCAGCGCCTGTCCTGCGCGCGGACCCGCCCCCCACCGCACCCACTGCTTCACGGTGGCCGGGCATGTCGCGTCGTCCGGCCGCGTCGCGCGCACGAGGCGCAGCGCGAAGTCCACCACATTGCTCGCCGCCGGCAACGCGCGCACGAGATGGCGCGCGGCCTCGAGCTCCGCGCCCGTCGCCACGGCCTGGACCTGCGGCGCCGCGCCCTGCGTCGTGTCGGCCAGGATGCGCCGCTCGTCGTCGACATCGGGATAGTCGATGACCACGTTGAACATGAAGCGATCGAGCTGCGCCTCCGGGAGCGGATGCGTGCCTTCCTGCTCGATGGGGTTCTCGGTGGCGAGCACGAACAGCGGCCGCTCGAGCGGATAGCGCACGCCGCCCACCGTGACCTGGTACTCCTGCATCGCCTCGAGCAGCGCGCTCTGCGTGCGCGGCGGTGTGCGGTTGATCTCGTCGGCCAGGATGATGTTCGCGAACACCGGCCCGCGGATGAAGCGCACCTGCCGACGCCCCGTGCTCGTATCCTCCTCGATCACTTCCGTGCCGAGGATGTCGGACGGCATGAGGTCGGGAGTGAACTGGATGCGGCGGAACTCGAGGTGCACCGCGTCGGCCAGCGTCTTGATGAGGAGCGTCTTGGCCAGTCCCGGCACACCGCGCAGCAGGCAATGACCGCCGGCGAGCAGGCACATGAGCACCTCGCGACGCACCTGCCGTTGCCCGATGATCACACGACCGATCTCGGCGTCGAGCTTCGTCGCGAGCGCCGCCGCGGCCTCGAACTGCGCGGCCGTGGGCGACGACGTGCCGGCCGGTGTGGTCATCGCATCACTCCCATCGACTCGGCCAACCGCTGCTGCCACGCGTCGCTCGCCACGAACAGCCCCTCGGGGAAGCGTCGGAAGCGGAAGATCTCCTCGGCGATGGAGGCGTTGGTGTACGAGTTGAGGCCGAGCGCGGCCAGATACTGGAGGCGCAGGCTGCGGTCGGTGTTGATCTCGGCCCCCTGCAGGTAGGGCTGCAGGTCCTTCGCACTGCCGGCGTAGGTCGAGAAGAGGTCGAGCGACGACGAGAAGTTGGACTCCATGAGCGAGCTGGCCACCTTCTCGAAGCCGGTCTGCGCACGCGTCTCGATGGCGCCGATGTCGATGCGCTGCGCGTCGTTCGTGCCCAGCAGCACGAGATCGTAGCCGCCGCCGGCCAGGTTGTTGGCCCACACGGTGCCATTGGGGAACACCTCGAAGAAGGTCGCCAGCTCGCTCTTGACCGCCTCGGGTGTGCTCTCGTACAGCGGCACCCACTGCGTGACCACGCCACCCGGCTTGAGCAGCTTCTTCACCGCCTCGAAGTACTCGCGTGTGTACAGCGTGGCCGCGCCCTTCACCCACGGGTTGATCGGGTCCGACGTGATGATGTCGAACTGCTCGTTGGCGGTGAGCACGAAGCTGCGCGCATCGTCGAAGTAGATCTGCGTGCGCGGGTCGTTCGCGACGTTGTTGTTCTCCTTCGTGAACCACGTCGACACGACCTTGGGCACGAGCGGCTCGAGCTCGCAGATGACCAGGCGCTTGACCGTCGGATACGGCAGGAAGCTGCCCGCCGTCACGCCCGCGCCGAAGCCCACCACCAGCACCGACTGCGGGTTGGGGTGCACCAGCGCCGGGATGTGCGCGAGCATCTTCTGCAGGCGCATGTCCTGCATGAGGCTCGAGGCCTCCACCTTGCCGCTCACGTGGAACTGGATGGCGTCGTTGCTGAGCAACCGGGTCACGGCCACCGAGCTGTTCATCCCCTCGCCCACGTACAGCATTTCCGTCTTGCCCAGCCACGTGACGGCCCAGCGTCCGTGCGCGACCAGCGCGCCGGGCAAATTGGGGATGGTCGCGATGAGCACACCGGCCAGCAGCGGTGCGGCAGCGATACCGACCGGCAGCGCGCGCCGGCCGGCTGCGGTGTCAGGGGCGCCCTTCGCCGCCTTCCCCGCGTGCGCTGCCGGCTCTGCGTGCATGGTGTTGAACGCGAGGTAGGCCAGCACCGACGCGAGCGCGGCGAGGCCGATGAGCAGCTGTTGCGTGCGATAGGTGCCGAGCATCGGCACGAACACGAGGCTGCACAGCGTGGCGCCAAGGATCGCGCCCACGGTGTTCGCGGCGTACACCCGGCCGACGAGACGCGACGTGTCCTCCCCGGGCACCGCGAGCGCAGCCAGCGCCAGCGGGAAGCTCGCGCCCCACAGCAACGCACTCGGCAGCACCACCACCGCGCAGCGGAACAGGTCGAACTGCAGGTTGATCCACGCGCTGGGTGCGAGGCTCGGGTTGACCGGCCAGTTGGGCAGCGCGACGTAGATGACCGTCGCGGCCCACGCGATGCCGAGCGTGAGCAACAGTTGGGCCCGCGCCAGCGCACGGCCCGGTGTGCCGCTGCGCGCGAGGGCCGCACCACTCGCGCTGCCCACGCCGAGCCCCGCGAGGATGACCGCGAGGATCATCGAGAAGGTGTACGTGCTGGCGCCGAAGGTGAGCGACAGCAGGCGCGTCCACACCACCTCGGCCGCGAGGGCGCAGCCGCCACTCAGCGCGGCGGTGATGTACACGAGACGCGCACCCGGTCGCACCGTCGCGGCGGTCGCGCCCGCGGCCGTGGTGGGCGTGCCGGGCGTGGACGGCGTGCGGGCGGCGATCACGAGCGCGAGCAGCGCCACGATCACGTTGCAGGTGGCGGCCACGAACGTGGCCACCGTGGCGTCGTGCAGACGCAGCAGCCAGAAGCCGGCCAGGACGCTGCCCACCACGGCGCCCGCCGTGTTGCCGCCGTAGAAGTAGCCGAGCCACGCGATCCCGCGCGGCGAACTCTCGACCCACCGCGCGATGGCCGGCAGGGTCGCGCCCATGAGGATGGTCGGCGGCAGCAGGCAGAGCCCCGTGACCACCGCGCGAAGCGCGAGCGACAGGGCGCCGTGCCCGACCGCTGGTGAGTACAGCTTGCCCACGACCGGGATCAGGGCGAGTTCGAGCAGGCCGATGACGCCGATCGCGATCTCCAGCACGGCGTAGTTGCGGAGCGGATGCCCCGTGAGCCCGAAGCGCGCGGCGACGCGCGGCCATCCGAGGCTGCCGAGGCACATGCCGCCCATGAACGTGGCCAGCAGCACGCCCAGCGAGATCGCGGACGAGCCGATGACCAGCTCCAGCAACTGGAACCACACCACTTCGTAGATGAGGGCACTCGCGCCGCTGCCGACGAACAGGACGAGGAGGAACGGGAGCGCCGGGCGGATGCGCCGATCGAACTCCGAAGCGGGTGCGGTCATGCGGAGGGAATGGAGGGACGTCAGGGCGGGGTGGTGCGACTCGCCGAACGCCTACGGGCGAGGCGGGGCGGGCGTTCGGGACGCGGGATCGGGGCCCGCCCGCATCCCGCACGATCAACCCGCGCGCGAGGTCCGGCTAGGGTGGCCTGCGCTGGGTCGCCTGCGCCGGGTGGTCTGCGCGGGGTGGCCTGCGCGGGGTGGCAGGCGACGGTGCGGCGGCCGGTCGCTACCATTCCCTGATCATGGCTGGATTCTCCCCCCTTCCGTCCGGGGCCCGGCGCCTGCGCCGACGCCCCGCCTCGGCGGCCCGCCGCGTGGCACATGGGCTGGCCAGCGTCTTCGCCGTGGCGGCGGGCGTCCTCGCGCTGACGCGACCCCTCGCCGCACAGGTCTCGCCCACCTCCCGCCTCGCGCGCGTGAGCGGCGTGGTGTACGACAGCGTGGCCGGCGCGCCCCTCCGCGGCGCGGTGGTGCAACTGGTCGCCACGGATGACGGCGCCAATTTCACCCGCGGCGTCCGCACGGACAGCTACGGCGAGTTCACCGTCACCGATGTGCCGGCCGGCCGCTACGTGATCGGCTTCCAGCACCCGATGCTCGACTCACTTGGCGTGGAGCCGCCCACGCGCTCGCTCACGGTGCGCGACGGCACGCCCGTGCGCAGCGACCTCTCCATCCCGGGCCCGGCCACCATCCGCGCCGCAGTGTGCGGGGCGCCCACGCTCACGCAAACGGGCACGCTCATCGTCGGCTACGTGCGCGACGCGCGCACCGGTGCGCCGGTGGCCAACGCGACCATCACTGGCCAGTGGTTCGAGTATGCGCTCGGCCGCGGCGGCGTGCAGGGGCGACGCCCGACGCGCGTGGCCAAGAGCTTCGCGACAGGCTGGTTCGCGCTGTGCAACGTCCCCAGCCCGGGGCAGATCGCGCTCCAGGCGACGTCGGGGAGCGACAGCACCGATCTCATCGAGTTCGAGATGCCGCGACGGGGCTTCGCGCGCACCGAGCTCACTCTTGCGCCCGCCGGCCACACGGTGCGCATGACGGGTGTCGTGCAGACCGCAGTCGGTGGGCAACCGCTCCCCAACGTGCAGGTGGCCGTGAGCGGCCGGCCGCCGGTGCGCACCAACCTGCGCGGCGAGTTCACCCTCACCGCGCCTGCCGGCACGCGCACGCTGGATGCGCGCCTCGTGGGGTACTACCCGGTGCATCAGGTCGTGTCCGTGCAGGACTCGATGCCCACGCTGCGCCTCGGCCTGTCGACGCTGCGGGCGGTGCTGGACACCATGAAAGTGGTCGCGAGCCTCGGGCCGGCCGCCGCCGTGCTCGACTTCGAGAAGCGGCGGCGCAGCTCGCCGGGGCGCTTCATCGACGCCCGCGAGATCGCCCAGCGCAATCCGACGCTCACCTCCGACCTCTTCCGCGCGATGGTCGGTGTGTATCTCGAGACCATCACGCCGGCCGACACCATGTCGATCTTCGCCGGCGGGGCCCAGCCGGAGTCGTCGAGCATGAACGAGCTGCGCATCATGATGCGCGGCGTGTTCGCCAATCGCTGCGTGCCCCTCATCTTCGTGAATGGGGCCATGCTGCGCGACGTGACCGCCGCCGAGGTCGACATGCTCGTCTCGCCGCGTGAGCTGCTCGGTGTCGAGGTGTACCAGCCCGGGCAGGTGCCGCCGCAGTTCGACCAGGCGATGAACGGGTGCGGGTCGGTGGTGTTCTGGCGCCGCTAGCGTGACCGGTGTGACCGCGTGACGGCGGTGCCCGCGCGCGGGTACGGCCGGGTGTCCACCGTCGCTCACGGCGCACGTCGCGCCCCTGCCCGTCGCCTCATGTTCGCACGCGCCCTCTGGTCGCACACGGTTGTCCTGCTCACCGCGGGCGTTGTGCTCGCCGCGTGCAGCAGCAGCACCAGCCAGGCTCCCGACGACGCCGCCCGCACGGCAGCGCTGGCCGTCGGCGGCGCCGAAGTCACACCCGCCGGCAGCGCCCTCGGCGTGTCGCTGCTCGCCGTCGCGGGCGACTCGCGCTGTCCGCGCAGCGTGCAGTGCGTGCGACTCGGCGATGCCACCATTCTCCTCGGTGTGCGTGTCGGCATGGGGCCCACCGTGCCCATGGAGCTCCGGTGGGGCGCTGCGCCGTCGGACACGGTGGTGGGCGGCGTGCGTCTCGTCTTCGATTCGCTCACGCCCTGGCCGTCGACCCCCGATCCGATTGCAGCGGGCGCCTACCGCGCCTGGATCAGCGTGAAGCGCCTCGCCCCCTGAGGCGGCGTGCCCCGACCAACCGCGCCCACTAAGGCTGCGGTTGCGGTTGCTCGGGGATGACGATCTTTGCCATCGGCTGCAGGCGCGCGAGCAGCGCGTTGGCCTCGGTCATCGCGCCACGCGATGCCCACGCGTCGAGCAACGCCTGCGCGCTGGCGAGGTAGGCGTACGGAATGGACAGCGACGGCCGGTCCACCCAGTGCCCCTGCCGCACCAATGCCTCCGGCCCCTCGTACCGCTTCCACAGCGCCGCCGACGCGTCGATGTCGACCCGTGGATTGGCGAGCGCGTTGGCGCGCGGGTCTGCGCTCGCCGCGCCGGCCGGTGGCACGACGAGGCGCTGCGTGAGTCCGTGCTGCACCACCGCATCGCCCAACCCGATGGAGATCGGGTAGCCGCCGATCGAGAAGTGAATGGGGCGTGCGGGGAAGTGCTCGCGGATGATCTGCAGCACCACCAACTGGTCCTTGGTCACGAACCCGGCCGGCACCGTGGCTACCAGTCCTGCATGCTCGAAGCGCGCCGGGCTGTTGAGCTGCACGTACGGCGGAATCGACTCGGCCTGGCTCACCAGGTGCCGTGCGAACCAGTCGGAGTTGAGGTACGGCACGATCGCGAGCGACACGTCGGGTCGCACCCCTTCGACGAGTTGCGCGTACCACACCGGGAACGAATCGTTGTCGCCGTTGGTGATGAGGATGCCGTTGGGTTCGACGCTCTCGAGGAGGTCGCGCGCCCAGGCGGCCGTGAACGTCTGTCCCGCGCGTGAGGCCACGCGCGCATTCGCGGCGAGCGGCACGAGCGTGAGCGCGAGCAGCAGTGCGCCGGCCGCCACGAGTGTCTCGCGCCCGCGCGCGCGGCTCCAGCGGGCCCACTGTTCCCAGAGCGCCCCGAGCCCCATGGCCACCCACACGCTCCAGGTGGCGAAGCTCCACAGGTAGAAGTAGTCGCGGTCGCGGACCTCGCGCTCCACGCTGTCGCCCAGTTCGGGCGCCTGCGACGCGCCGTACTTGAAGTTGAGGTAGACGATCAGCGCCGGTGTGAGCGTCGCGATGAGCGGCGCGACGAAGAGGAAGCTGTCGCGGTCGCGTCGGGCATGCGTGGCCGCGCCCACGAGCCCCAGCAGCAGCGCGCCGCAGGCGAAGAGCCACTGCGTGGTGGGCGCACGCTGGGCGAAGTCGCGCACGAACTGCCACTTGAAGTAGAGCCACCACATGCCGAACTGTGCGCCGAGTGGCGCCTGGCGGTCGGCGACGGCGTGTCCGCCGTACTGGTCGCGCGACACGTTCGACCACACCTTGGCCGCCGTCTCGCTGCTGAACGTGCACGACAACTCCGGCGCGCCGGTGCAGGCGGTGGCTTCACCCACGTTGATGGCCGGGTGATACGCCGCGCGAATGGGCTCGACGAGGAACGGCGTGAGCCCCACGGCCAGCAGCAGCGCGGCACGCGTGAGGGCGCGCCACTGCAGCAGCGTGCCGGGCTCGCGCAGCAGGACGAACAGGCCGAATGCCGGCAGTGGCAGGAACCCCGCCGGATGGTTCGCGTAGCCCAAGCCACACAGGTAGGCCACCAGCGCGAGCCACGCCGCGCGTTCGCCGCCGCCACGCGGCGCATCCCCCCACCGGAGCGCGATCCAACTGCACGTCGCCAGCCCCAGCATCGCCACGGTGTACACCTTCTCGTTCACCACACTCTGGTGCCACACCGTGAAGCAGGTGGCGCCCAGCCACGCCGCACTCGCGGCAACAGCCTGCCGCCCCCACGCGGGCAGGGCGACGCCTCGCAGGGCACGCCACGTGACCAGGAACCAGCATCCCGCGCTCAGCGCGCTCGTCGTGGCCGCGAGCAGGTTGACGCGGCCGGCGTAGCTGAGCGGGAACGGAATGATCGCAAACGCGTGCGCCAGCAGCACGAAGAACGGGTTGCCCGGCGGATGCGGCACGCCCAGCACCTTGGCGGCCGCGATGTACTCGCTCGCATCCCACATCGATGTCGTGGGGGCGAGGGTGATGACATACAACGTGAGCACCGCCGCACTCACCGCCGCTGCGGTCGCCCACGGCACACGGTCGCCAGCCGAAACGGCAGTCGCCCCGGCGGCAGTCGCACCCACCGCCGCGCGCGCGCGACGCGCCGAGAGCACCAGCGCCAGCGGAATGGCCACGACGTAGCCGAGGACCAGCAGCACCGAGGCCAGCTCGGTGCCGCCACGCCACAGGTCGGCGTAGCCTGCAAGCAGCAGGACGAGGCCGGCCACGCCGGCAAGGAACGGCGCGGAACGCAATGTGTGCATGGATTGGTGTGGGAGGCCGCACGCGCTGGCGCCGTGCGAGGCACGGCGACGCGGTGTCGGGTCGCGATCAGGAAGGCGTCAGGGGAGCGCGCTGTCGACGGTGACAGTCGGCGCCAGGGTGGCTGGATGCGCCGCGCCGCGCGAGTCCGTGGCTGCGGGCAGCGCAACAGCCGGCAGCGGCGCGCCATGGGCCGTGAGCGACAGCACGGCCGTGCCACGCGGCACCAGCACGCGCGCACGCCACACCCGCCGACGCGACGGGGCATCACCCGCGGCCGCGGCCGATGGGCTGACCCCATCGCGCGCACGGTCGCGCATGGAGAAGAGCGCCGCGACGGCGCGCACCGGCGGCATCCACGACAGGCGCCCGCCGTCGGCGAGGCGCATGGCGCCCGTGTCCGGCGTGCGCAGCGCCCACGTCAGCTCGACGATGCGCAGCGTGTCCAGCCAGTGCGTCGCCGTCACGGTCGCCGCCGGACGCACGCTGTCGCCCACGAACACCGCCTCGGGCACCGCCGACCGACGCACCATCTCGTCGCCCACCCGCACCGACAGCACCAGCGCGAGCACGGTGGAGGCGAGCATCCCGGGCACGCCCGCCAGCACACCCCGGCGACGCCAGCGACTGGGCGCCAGCGCCCGCAGCGTGATGCCGCGCCGGATGAGCGCCCGCATGCCCTGCACGCGCTGCGGCAAGGGCTCACGTCGCACGGCGTCCATGATGGCCGTGCGCGACGCACGCATCGCCGCGTCGCCGTCGGCACGCGCTGCCGAGTGCGACGACGCCCGGGAGGCATCGCGCAACGCGCTACGCAGCACCGCGCGCACCGCCTCGGGCAGCGGGTCGTCCGCGTCCTGCGCGTTCGACACTCCGTTCCACCTGGTCATGCCGTCACCGTCCGTCACCGTCCGTCACCGCGTCGATTGAGGGAGGAGCAGCGCGCGCAGCCGCGCGCAGGCCCGGTTCACACGCATCTTGAGTGCGGAGACACTGACGCCCGTGAGCGCGGCGAGCTCCGCATAGCCCATCTCTTCACCGTACTTGAGGACCAGCAGCTCACGCTCGGCCGGCGCCAGGCGCTCCAGCGCGCGCGTCATCTCGAGACGCTGCTCGGCCTGCACGATCGCGTCGTCGGTGGACGCGAGGATGCCCGCGTCCGACCCCGCATGCGTCATGGCCTCATCCACCAGCGGCACCCAGCGCGCGTCGCGGGCACGCCGCGTGCGACACTGGTTCACCGCGATGCGCAGCAGCCACGCCGCGAACTTGTCCCGCTCGCGATAGTGCCCAAGGTGCCGGAACGCACGCAGGAACGTTTCCTGCACGACGTCGTCGGCGTCGTCCGCATTTCCCAGCAACTGCGTGGCCACCCGCAGGCACCGCGCGTGGTGCCGGTCGACCAGCACGCCGAACGCCTCCCGGTCGCCCGCGAGAACGCGGGCGACGACGGCGGCTTCGGGGAGCGCGGCGAGCGGCTCGGGGAACGCATCGGAAACGGTCACGCCTCCTAACTCGCCCAATTCCCGCGCGGTCACAACCCCCGTGAGACCGCCTCGGTGTCCCGGAGCAGCAGGCTGCAGCAGGTCAGCGCCCCCTCGGCCTTGGCCAACTCGTCGGCCGGCACCGTGGTCACGGCGTACCCCCGGTCGCGGAGCCGTTGCGCCGTGCGGGGGAATGCGGCCGCCACCAGCACCTGGGTACCCACCCGCACCACGTTGGCCGCGCCCGGCTCGCCGGGATCGACCGGGATGGCCGTGAGCGGCGCGAAGGCCGTCGGGTCGACCCAGGCCGGGTTCACCAGCACCGTGTGGTCGTCCAGCGCCGTCGCGGCGGTCTTGAGGTGCAGGACGCCCGCCACCGGCACGCCGCGCACCACGTAGCCGTGCGGCGCCAGCGCGGCGCCAAGCTGCTGCAGCCCCTCGCGGTTGGTCCGCGACGACAGGCCCACGAACACCGCGCGCCCGACCACCAGCACGTCGCCCCCATCGAGCGTCGCCGGGTCGGTGAGCGTCACCACCGGTCGCCATGTGGCGAGCAACGCGGCCACCGCCGCCGACTCGCCGCGCCGACTCGCGGCACCCGGGCGGGTGATGACCGCCACCTCGTCGGTCACGACTGCCGTGTCCTCGATGAAGACCGCGTCGGGACACCCGGGGGCGTCGGGCGCGCGCACCACACGACACCCGAGCGTGGCCAGCGCGGCTTCATAGGCCGCATGCTGGGCGACAGCGCGTGCCAGGTCGATGGGCTCGCGGGCGATGTGCGTGAGCTCGCAGTCGGCGAGCGTCGGACTCACGGCACGCGTGATCGCGATGGTGCCGCTCGCGGTGGCAACGCCGTCGCGCACGCTCAGCCCTTGGGGTAGAGCACCATCTGCGTGCAGCGATAGAGCGCGATCGTCTTGCCGGTGTTCGCATGCGTCACCACCGCGTCCCACACCTGCGTCATCCGCCCGCCGTGCACCAGCGTGGCCGTGCAGGCGATCGTCCCCTCGCGCGCCGTGCTGACATGGCTCGTCTTGAGCTCGATGGTGGTGAAGCCGGTCGCCCCCTCAGGGAGCGAAGACATGCAGCCGAAACCGGCCGCGGTGTCCGCGAGGCTCACCACCGTGCCGGCATGCAGGAAGCCGTTGGCCGCCATGACTGCCTCGCGGAAGTCGAGTTCGGCGTCCACGCGTCCATGCGCAGCGTGCGTGATGCGGATGCCGAGATGCCCGGGCAGCCACTGACGCGCCCGCGCCTGCAACGTCTCGAGCAGGCTCACTCCGCCCCCGCGCGTTCGAACGGGCGATAGATCTTTCCCTGTCCCGGGGGACAGGCCACATCGCGATGGAAGTTGGCGAACACGCCGTCAGGATTGCCGCGCCAGACCCACACGTGCAGGTACCAGAAGTTGAGGGTGTCCTCGCGATGCATCCGCTGGCCGAGCAGCACCGGCGCGGGCGCCTCGCGGGCAAGCAGGGTGTACGGAATGATGTACCCGACGCCGTTGAGGCGATATGCCCCGTCCGGCATGCGCTCGTACAGCAGGATCTGCGGGCGCGCCACCGCCGGCGTCGCCGTCATGTTGGCGCGGTTCACGTGGTGATACCCCATCGCACCGTGATGCTCGTGCACGAGGCACTCCGACACGGGGCGCGGATAACCGGCGCTCAGCCATCCGCGTGCGACGTGGTGAGCGCCGTCCAGTCCGCGCTCAGTGCAAGGGAGGCCGCCCGGGCGCGGGCGGTGGTGACTGCGGCAATGACGGCGCGGCGGCCTGTGACGATGTCGCTGGCGGCATCACATGCGGCATCGCGGCGCCGCGCGACGCACGGCCGGCGGTCGCGAACGGCACCGCGGCGCGCGCCATCCGTTCGGCCGGCGTGCCCTGCACCAGCCGCCAACTGCTCCGGATCGCGATGCCGGTATACGTCTCCCTCAACCGCGACGCATCCGGCCACGTCACCTCCACCGTGTCGATGACGGTGGCGCTCCCGAGCCCCATGTGCAGCGCCAGCGGATTCGAACCGAACGAGCCGCCCGTCCCCACGGTGCGATACTGCACCCGCCGCCCGCCCTGCGCGTCGCGGGTCACCAGCCGCACGCGCGCGCCCAGGGCTGAGCGATTCGCGCGTCGTCCCTCGATCTGCAACGTCACCCACGACGCGTCGGACCAGCCCGGGTTCTCGAACAGCACGTTGGCGAACACGTCGCCCTCGTACGCACCGCCCATCACGGCATACACATCCTCGTCGCCATCGCCGTCCAGGTCGGCAAAGGCCACGCCATGTCCCTTCTGCAGGTGTCCGAAGCCGCCGGCGATCGTGACCTCCTCGAAACGCGTGCCGCCCACGTTGCGCAGCATGCGATTCGGGATCACCGAGCGCAGGTCGGGGTTGCCGGTGCCGAGGTACATGTCGAGCCAACCATCGTTGTCGAGATCGCCGAAGTTCGCGCCCATGGTGAACGCCACGATCGACTCGAGCCCGTACGCGCGCGTCACGTCGCGAAACGTCCCGTCGCGCTGGTTGCGATAGAGCCGCATCGCCTCGGGTGGTGCACCGGCCACACGCACACCGCCGCGCCGCAGGTACTCGGCGGCCACGCCATCGTGCAGCGCCTGCCCCGCGCCAATGTCGTAGCTCTGCACGAGGAGGTCGTCCCAGCCATCCTGGTCGACATCCCAGAACCACGTCGCGAAGGAAGCGTGCGGCCGCTCGACGCCGGCGGCGACTGCGCGCTCCTCGAATCGCCAGGTGCCGGGCCACTTCCCGCCGCGATTCACGTAGAGCCGGTTCGGGCCGTTGAGCACGGAGATGTAGAGGTCGGGGAGTCCGTCGTTGTTCACGTCCCCCCACGTCGCGCCCTTCACGAACGCATCGACGTCCACGCCGGTACGCAACGCGACATTCGTGAACGTGCCGTCGTGGTTGTTGTGCCACAGCTCCGACGGATGCGACGCGCCGCCCTGCGCGCGCCCCGACTCGTTGCCCACGAACAGGTCGAGCCACCCGTCGAGATCGAAGTCGGCCCACGCCGCCGTCGACGTCGGATGCTGCGCGAACACGCCCGCGGGCATCGTCACGTCGGCAAGGCGTCCCCCGCCGAGGTTGTGCAGCAGCGAGTTGGCATGCCCATGGTCACCGCTCAGCCACGCCCCGCGCATGATGAACAGGTCGGGACGTCCATCGTTGTCGTAGTCGGCGTGCGACACATTGAGCCCACCGGTGATCCCCTCGAGCCCCGCGAGTGGCGCGCGGTCGACATAGCCGCCGCGCCCGTCGGCGAGGTAAAGGCGCGGCGCATCGTGTAGCCCCCACGACGTCACGAACAGGTCGAGGTGGCCATCGCCGTCGAAGTCGTCCACCGCCACACCACCCGCGTTGGACATGGCGTCGACTCCCAGCGCGCCGGCAATGTTGCGGTGCACCGGTACGCCGGCGCGTTCGCGTCGGTCGAGCCCCGGAATGCGCGCCGCCGCCGGCACACTGTCGGGATATCCGCCGAGCGCCATCCACGCGATGTTCAGCAGCCAGCGCGAACCCAAGTCGCTCGGGAAGGTGCGCGCGAGGGCCGTGTACAGCGCGATGGCCTTGCGTGCCCCCTCGGGCTTGCTGTGTCGCGCGCCGCCCTCGAGCGGCAGGATGCACGCGTTGGCGGCGGTCCCCATCGCGCAGTTCTCCTGCTCCCCCAGCCGCAGGTTGGCGATGGCGAGCAGGTCGAGCAGCGGTTTCGTGGACGCCGAAACCGTGTGGACCGAGAGGCGCATCTCCATCGCGAGCGCCTCGAGCAGTGCGATCCCCTCACGCGTCTGCCCGGCGAGAATCCGCTCCTGCGCCAGCAGGTACCGCCCCTCGGCGTCGCCGCTCGCATTGCCCACGCGCACGAGCTGCGCGGCGATGGAGTCGGCGCGGAGTCGATTGCTGAACGGGTTGGACTGCGGCCGGGCCGCGGCATCGGCGGCCACCTGGGCGAGCGTGCGCGCCATCTCCTCGGTGGCACGACGCTCGTCCGTCGTGCGGCGCGCGGCCGCCGCATTCGCACCGCCCTCGCCATCGGCTTCGGCACACCCTGCCAGCGACCCGCCGATGCCGACACCGAGCGCCGCCACCAACGCGCCGATGCGCCCCCGACGGCTCCAGCGACTGGACGTTCCCTCCCGCCCGCGACGCGTCGACGACCGGCTCTGCCCTGTCCCCTGCTCCATCGCTCGCCTCGGCCGTCGGAGTCCGCCCGCAGGACACGGGTGGTCCCACGCGCCAAGGTGCGCTCCAGACGGCTATTCCGACAGGGCCAGACGCGATTCGGCGCCACGAACCGTGCTCCGACACGCATCGCGGGGCTGGAGGTTGACGGACGGCGAATATTGGGCGCATGGCACTCCCCGTTCGCCGACTGTACGCGCACGCTGCGTGGCTGCTCGTCCTCCTCGCCGCCTGCCGCGCCGACACACCACCGACCCTCACCGAGGCCGAGATGACGGGCACGTGGCGCGGCACCATTCGGCTGCTCGATCGCGACTCGGTCTTCGGCCGCTTCGTCGATGTGTGCGGGGCGGGCGTCTGCCGCGGCCTCATGGACGGCGCGCGCGACACGGTGCGCTTCGACTACCAATTGGCCGGCGACAGCGCGACCGCCGTATCGAGCGCATTCCCGGCCCGTTCACGCCCCGGTGTGCTGTTGCGCGATCGGTGGGTGGTGCATCGCACGGCGCCGGGGCGCCTCGAAGGCATCGGCGCCACGCATCTCGCGCAGCACGACGACTCGGTGGTGTTTCGCTATCGCCTCGAGGTGGTGCAGCAGCGCTGACCCGTGCGGCACGCGCGGCGCGCGCAGCAGGCTACGCGGGCGGTGTGCCGCGCAACCGCTGCTGCGACGCGGTGAAGGCCCTGGCCGTGATCCCCGCCCGATAGCGCGCGAGCTGCCGGCCGATTTCGATCGTGCGGCTGATGGGCGCGAGGTTCACCCCGTGCAGCGTGAACTGCCCCGCCTTCACCCGCTGCGCCATGCGAATGAGCGCCGGATCCTGCACCGCGATCTGCGCCTCGTAGTAGATGTCGTCGTGGATGCCGTTGCGATAATCGGCGGCCCGGTCGCGTGCCTGCCCCGCCGGCGGCGTCGAATCGATCTGCACCACGCCGATCGACTTGAGGAAATTCCAGCTCCACTGGTCTTCGCTGTAGTACTCCGGCAGGAAGTGCACACGCGCCTTCTCGCCCGCCGCCGCCCACTTCGCGTTCAACGCGTCGGCCACGTTCTTCATGCCGCGCTGGTTGCCGCCGCTGTCACCCAGCAGGATGAGATCGAGGAAACCGTGTGCCTTGTAGCTGCGGCAGATGTCGGTGAGCAGCGCCTCGAACGTCGCCGCCTCGAGGCTGATGGTGCCCGCGAACGCCATGTGCCCCGTGGCGCGCGGCTCGATGTTCCCCTCCGGCACGAACTTCACGATGGGCGCGATGAGCGCGTGGCCGATCTCGCGGGCGATCTCCGGCAGCACCGTCTGCAGCACGAAGTTGTGCTTGCCCCCCGCGACGTAGGGGCCGTTCTGCTCCACGCCGCCCGTGCCGATGATGATCGTCGTGGTGCCCGCCTTCACGGCATCGCGCACCTCCATGAAGGTGAGTTCCTCCGCCCACAGGCTGGTGCCCGCCTCGATCGGGCGCGGCGTGTCGGGGGCCACGCGCCCCTGCGCCTGCACGCGCGAGCCCCACGCCGTGGCGACGAGGAACAGTGCGGGGAGCAGCGCCAGGTTCAGGGCGCGAGCGGACGACTGGCCACCGGGGCAGCGACGGGGGCGAGGCATGGGCGATGGTCCGGAGGGAGGGCGCGAGCGGGCGGGAACCTCGCGTCAACTTCCGCCGACCGTGCGGACGTCGCAAGTTCCCTGCCGTGAGACTCTTCTTCCTTGGCATCTCGGCGGTGGCATTCGCACTCGTGGCGGGGGTCGCCACGCTGTGGCCACCCGTCCTCTGGACGCTGGCCGTGCTGCTGCCGCTGTTCCTCGTCGGCATGCAGGACATGCTGCAGGTGCGGCACGCGATCCGCCGCAACTACCCCGTGGTGGGGCGCGCGCGCTACCTGCTGGAAATGATCCGCCCCGAGATCAACCAGTACTTCATCGAGTCGAACGTCGACGGCAAGCCGTTCAGCCGCAACGACCGCTCACTCATCTACCAGCGCGCCAAGGGCGAACTCGACACGCTCCCCTTCGGCACCCAGCGCGACGTGTATGCGGTGGGGTATGAGTGGATCAACCACTCGCTCGTGCCGGTGAAGGCGGACGAGAGCCAGCAACGCGTGCTGGTGGGCGGTCCCGACTGCACGCAGCCCTACTCGGCCTCGATGCTCAACGTGTCGGGGATGAGCTACGGCTCGCTCAGCAAGAATGCGGTGCTCGCACTCAACACCGGCGCGAAGCTGGGCAACTTCGCACACAGCACGGGTGAGGGCGGGCTCAGTCCGTACCATCTCGAGCCGGGCGGAGACCTCGTCTGGCAGATCGGCACCGGCTACTTCAGTGCGCGCGACCGCGCCGGCAACTTCAGCGAGACGGAATTCGCGAAGCGCGCCGCGCTCCCCAACGTGAAGATGATCGAGGTGAAGCTCTCGCAGGGCGCGAAGCCCGGGCACGGCGGTATCCTGCCGGCCTCGAAGCTCACCCCGGAGATCGTCGAGATCCGCGGCGTCGAGCCGGGCAAGGACGTCATCTCGCCGCCCGCGCACACCGCCTTCCGCACGCCGCTCGAGTTCGTGCACTTCCTCAAGCGCCTCCGTGACGCGTCCGGCGGCAAGCCGGTGGGCTTCAAGCTGTGCGTCGGCAAGCGCCACGAGTTCCTCGGCATCGTGAAGGCGATGCTGCAGACCGGCATCACCCCCGACTTCATCACCGTCGACGGCGGCGAGGGAGGCACCGGCGCCGCGCCCCTCGAGTTCTCCGACTTCGTGGGCACGCCGCTCAACGAGGGGCTGTCGTTCGTGCACAACGCGCTCGTCGCCACCGACCTGCGCGACCGCATCAAGCTCATCGCCTCCGGCAAGGTGTCGAGCGGCTTCACCATGGCCACCAAGGTCGCGCTGGGCGCCGACATGTGCAGCGCCGCGCGCGCCATGATGTTCGCCATCGGCTGCATCCAGGCGCTCCGCTGCAACAGCAACCACTGCCCCACCGGGGTGGCCACGCAGAACCCGCAGCTCGTGCACGGCCTGCACGTCGGTGACAAGTCGGTGCGCGTCGCCCGCTATCATCGCGAGACGGTGCACAGCTTCTTCGACGTACTCGGCGCCACCGGCCTGCAGCGGCCGCGCGACCTCAAGCCCTGGTTCATCATGAAGCGCATCAGCCCCTCGGAGATCCGCAGCTACGCGGACATCTATCCGCAGCTCGCCCCAGGGCAGCTCTTCACCTCCGTCGCCACCTCGGGCATGTCGCGCGCCTGGCAGCAGGCCAGCGCCGATCACTTCTGATGCTCAGGCTTCTCCCCCCTCGCATGCGTCTCACCGCTCGCCTTGCCTGCGCCACCGTCGCGCTGTGCACCGCCTGCCGCCCCGGCACGGGCACCGTCACCGACTCCGCAGCCGCCTACTCGGCGCTCGCCGAGCCGCGCGTGGCGCCACGCGCGCCGCTCACCGAGGCCACGCTCGCGGGCACCTGGAACGGGCGTGCGATGGGCATGACCTCGGACGCCGCGCTCAACGCGTGGACGCAGGTGTGCGGTGCGGGCACCTGCCGCTCCATCATCGCGGGTAGCCCGGACACGCTCGTGCAGACGTACGTGCTGTCCGGCGACAGCGCGGTCGGCACGTCGGCCGTGTACGAGGATCCGTCCATGCGCGGCGTGCCGCTGCAGGACACCTGGGTCGTGCGTGTCGTCGACGGCACGCTCACCGGCACGGGGCGCGCGCACATTGCGACGCACCCCGATTCGGTGCTGGTGCGCTATCGCGTCGAGGGGACGCGCGCGCCCTGAGCGGCGCGGGTGCGCGCACCCGGGCGCGTGGCCACGAAGCGAATGCCCAGCAACGCGCCGTTCTCGTGGGTGAGCTCCTGCGCGCCGGCGGGGAAGCCGTTGGCGCGGAGCAGGTGCGCGACCACATCGGTCACGAGCTGCTTGCTGTAGACACCCGGCGTATCGGTGGGCATGGCAGTGTGGATGCGCGCATGCAGCTCCTCGAGGATCTGGCCGTTCCACGCCCCCTGAAAGGCGCTGCCGGCCAGCGCCGGGGCTGCGTCGGCGCCCTCGAGCCCCGCCGCATGGCAGCGCGCGCACTCCTTGGCGTACGCCGCCTGCCCACGCTCCGCCTGCACCAGCGTGAAGACGCTGTCCCACGTCGTGCGCTCATTCGCGCGGGCGTTCATGGCACGCGTCTCGGCGGCGCGCACCGGACGCATCGCCGCCACGGCCGGCAGCAGCAGCACGGCACCCGCCAGCGCAGCGCGCAGGCGCGCACGCCCGTGCCATCGCCGCGACGTCGTGCCGCTCACCGACGCTCCACCGGCAGGCGGTAGGCGATGTACTCCCCGGAGTACGGGCCACCGCTCACCGCCACGACGAGATACTGTCGTCCGTTCAGCAGATAGGTCATCGGCGACCCACTCTGCGGTGCGGGCATGAGCACGGCGCCCACTTCCTTGCCCGTGGCCTTGTCGTAGGCGCGCAGCATGGCGCCGCGGCCGCGTGGCGCGAGGGTCGTCACCTCGGGATCACCCGCGATCACCAGCGTCTTGGTCACCAGCGTGCCCACGCTGCCGGGTTGCCCCGTGCGCGGCAGCGAGAGTCCCTTCAGCGCCTCGTGGTTGCGCACGGCATCGGGTGTCTCGCCGTGCGGCACTTGCCACGCGATCGCGCCGCGCTTGAGATCGATCGCGGTGATCGTGCCGTACGGCGGCTTGAGCAGCGGCAGCCCCTGCACCGACAGCCCACGTGGTGCGCCGGCCGCGAAGCCACGCACCCACCGCATGTCCGACTGCCCGGCCTGTGGCGGCACGAGTCCCAGGGGGCTCGGCGATGCGTTCGTGGCCGAGAGATAGACCATCCCCGTCTCGGGATCGTACGAGCCGCCCGGCCAGTTGCTGCCACCGTTGGTCGGTCCGTTCGTCAGCGTGGCGAGCGGCCCCTCCGCCTTGCTCACGACCGGCGGTGTGAAGATCGGGCCAAGCTTGAAGCGCGACGCGAGCTGTCGCCCGGCGTCCTTGAGTGCGGGTGTGAAGTCGATGAGATCGTCGAGCGTCACGCCGTTGCGGGCGTACGCGGCCGGCTTGGTCGGCATGGGCTGGGTGGGCGCGTACCACTCGCCCGGCACATCACCCTTCTCGACCGGCATCTCGGTGAAGGGCCACACCGGTTCGCCGGTGAGCCGATCGAACACGTAGAGGATGCCCTGCTTGGTGGGCAACGCGACGACCTTCCGCGCCGCGCCATCGATCGTCACGTCGGCAAGGATCGGCGCCGACGCGAGGTCGAAGTCCCAGATGGGGTGGCGCACGATCTGGTAGTGCCAGCGCTTCTTGCCGGTCCGCAGGTCGAGACACACGAGGCTTTCGCCGTACAGGTTGTTCCCCGGACGATGGCCGCCATAGTAGTCCCCCGTCGGCGACTCGACGGGGAGGTACACGAGGCCGAGCTCCTCGTCGGCGGTGACCTGCGTCCACACGCCCGTGTTGCCGGCGGCTTCGGCCGACTGTTCGAGCCAACTGTCGTAGCCGGGTTCGCCCTTGCGCGGAATCGTGTGGAAGCTCCACAGCTTCTTGCCAGTGCGCACATCGAAGCCGCGAATGTCGCCCTTGTTGTTGCGGAACGACTTCGGCGAGCCACCTTCCCGGAACGCCGCACCGATGATGACCACATCGCGCGCCACCACCGGTGCGCCCTGGTAGCCGATCTCGCCGGTCACCAGGTCGGGGAGGATGGGGTCGTCCATCGTCGCCTTGAGATCGACCACGCCGTTCACGCCGAACGACTTCACCGGAGCCCCCGTCTTCGCGTCGAGCGCCACGAGTCGGTAGCCCGGCGTGGTGTACAGGATGCGCGCGTCCTTCCCATCGCTCCAGTACGCGAGCCCCCGCCCCGACAGCGGGCGTGGCGCCGCGGCACCGCGCTCGCCTTCGTGCTCGCTGTGCATCCACAACAGCTCGCCCGTGGCCGCATCGAGCGCGACCACCGCGCGGCGACTCCCCGCCGTCGTGTACAGCACGCCGCCCACCATGAGCGGCGTCCCCTCCAACTTGAACTCGGGGCGCGGCCCCAACGCGTCGGTCTTGAAGCGCCACGCCACCTCGAGCGTGCCGAAGTTGGCCGCGGTGATCTGCTCGAGCGGCGCGTAGCGCGACCCTTTCGTGTCGCCGGTATGACTGGGCCACTCCCCCGTCGCCGTGGTCATCGGCGCACGCTGCGCCGGCAGTGCCCCGACCAGCATCACCATGCCGCACAGCGACATGGCACAGCTCGTCCGGACACGCCTCACGGCGTCACCTTCTTTGCGGCCTTCGCCTTGCGCTCGGCCACCAGCTTGTCGAACTCTGCCTGCTCGAGGTAGGTCACGTCGATCCAGTTGTGCGCCATCTCATCGACGGTGCGGTCGCCCCATCCGACCCACTGCGCCGGATCGGGGTTGTTGGGGTTGGCGGCAGTGTTGTCGTGCCACGCGGTGAAGATGAGCGTCGTGCCCTTGGGCAGCAGCGGCGCCGCGTCGGTCGTGTAGACGTAGTTGATGTGCCAGTTCCACTGGAAGTTGCTCACCTGGCTGATCACCTCACTGCGCCCATCGGGATACACCACCTCGAGCGCCATCGCCTTGCCCCGCATGTGCATGTGCGGCTGGAAGTTCTCGAGGCGGCCGGGCGCCGGCATCACGTAGTAGTTCTGGGTGATGGTCTTCTCCCCCGGCGGGATGTCGAGGTCGCGGCCACGCGACAGGTCGAACATGCGCAGCACCGTGCGATGCTGCGGCACCACACCCTTGGGATAGAAGTAGATGGCCATCTCCACCTGGCTGTTGGCCACCTCCTCGCCGATGGCGTGGTAGTGCACTTCCCACCGAATGCGCGAGCCCGGGAGCATCAGCTTGCCGGCGTCTTCGGGGAACAACTGCCCCGTCTTCCCCACCGCCCACTCCATGAACAGCCCCGCATTCATCTGGTGGTCGTGCGCCGTGCTGGCGAGTCCCGTCACGCCCTGCTCCGGCTGCAGCAGGTACGCCAGCACATGATGCACCACGCGCCGGTCGCTGCCGCGCACCGGCTTGATCTCGATCGCGCGCACCCAGCGCGGCTCGGTGAGCCCCGTCTCCACTTCGGGGCGGAACCACTTGTCCTGCGTGCGCGCCGCCAGCGTGTACGGCTTCGACTTGATGATCAGGTCGGGTTGCTGCTTGAGTGTCTCCGCCAACTGCCAGCGATTCGGATCGGGGAACTGGCGCGCGCCCGGCAGGTCGGCGGGGTTCCCCAGCGGTGCGCCGCCATCCACCCACCGCACGATCGTCGACACCTGCGCGTCGGTGAGGCTGCGGTCGTTGGCGAACTGCTGGACGCCCACCGTGCGGTCGATGTGCCACGGCGGCATCAACCGCTGCTCGACCTTCGCCTTGATGCGTCGCGCGTACTTGCGCGCATCGTCGTAGGTGAGGAGCGACATGGGCGCGATCGAGCCGGGCTGATGACACTCCTGGCAGCGACTCTGGAAGATCGGCGCGACGTCGCGCGCATACGTGGGCGTCTGCGCATGCAGCGCCGGCACGGCGACGAGCGATGCAACCAGCGCGGCGACGCGCGGCGCGAGCGGGGAGACGGTGCCGCTCAACGCCCGCGCAGCACGACGGAGAACACGGAACTGGCTCATGGGGCGACCCTCACGGTGAGAAATCCGTTGCTCCAGCAGCACTGCGCATGCCCGGCCGTCGAGGCGGCCGAATCGCCGGCGCGCACACGCACCACGTAGGTGCCGGGCGCCGTGAACGTTGCCATCGTCGTGCCCGTGCCGCCCGTCGGCGCGAGACGATGCGTGGCCGTGCTGAACGTGACCGCTCCCGGTCCCTGATGCTTCATCCACGTCAGATCGACAGGTGTCGCGTTGCGGCGTCCGTCGCTGCCGGTGCTCCCGGTCTTGGCATCGTCGGTCACGTACACGGTGAGTGCCACCGGCACACCCGCCTTGGCCTCCACGGGACCGCCACGCGCGCCGCCGGGGCCACGCGCATCGGCGCCGGCCGTGGTGAAGCGCAGCCCGGGCGGCGTGTTGTCCGCGCTCGCCTCACCCTGGATGGCGTCGATCTCCCAGTCGGGGTGCAGGTGCCCGGGAATGGCGAACGTCTCGCCGCGCACGCGCAGCGTCCACGTCACCTTCTTCTGGCCGAAATCCGCCGGCACCACCACCGCGAAGACGCCCCACTGCCGACGCGGCGCGAAGTACGTGGGTTGCCCCTGATCGCGCGGACCGGGGGAGACGAAGTTGCTGTCGCCGAGCGCGATCTCGACGCGCTCCTCGCTGTTGCGATTGAAGTAGCCGAACGACAGCGAATACGTGCCGTCGGCGTTGCGGTACCACCCCTCGAACACCGGCGTCACCGTCTGCCCGCGTGGCGAGAGCGGTGCCAGTGATCGCTGCGCGGCCACGGGACGCACGAGCGGGAGCAGCAGGATGGCGACGGCGGCGGCGAGTGACACCGACCGGCGCGGGGCGAGACGCGACGACACGCAGCCTCCGAGGGTGGGATGCCCCCCAACTTCCGGTCCGCCGGGACGAACCGCAAGCCGGGGCGCCTCCCCCTCTCACACCGCTACTTGAGCGCCGCCTCCAACGCCGCCAGCGCCTTCTTCGCGTCGGCCAGCGCGGCGCGATGCGTCGTCGTGGGACCCTTGAGACTCGCCTGTCGCACACCGCTGCCGGTGTACGCGCCCACGACACCACCGAGCGACGCGCCGGGGCCACCGCGACCACCGCGTCCGCCACGCCCCGCTGCGGCCGCCATGCCGAGCGACTGGGCCACCGCCTGCAACCGCGCCGCCTCGTCACCGCTCGCCGCCTGCAGCTTTGCGCGGAACTCGGTCGTGCGCGCCGCAATGCGCGACTGCACATCCATCACCTCGAGCAGGAACGCCTCGCGGTCGCGCTGCTCCTTGTCGGTGATGCCGCTCGTCGGATCGCCACGCACGGTGAAGGTCCGCCGCACGGTGTCCGCGCCCGCGACCATCGTCACGGTGTAGCTCCCCGGCGACACGTGAATGCCGCGCGCACCGATGTCGTGCGCCGGCAGCGGCAGCGCGGGACGTCGCGAGGCGCCAGGCGCCGGGCGCGTCATGCCACCAGCCCCGGCCGGCGGCGGCGGCGCGCCACCACCTTCCTCGCCACCGCCGAAGCCGCCGAAGCCACCACTCGCCGGGGGCCAGCGCAGATCCCAGTTCACCCGCTGCACGACGCCAGCGGTGCCGGCCGCGGTCATGGTGCGCACGACACGTCCCGCCGCGTTCGTGACGGTGAAGCGCACGGCATCGGCCGCGCGCGCCAGGTGGTACGTGAACGTCGCGCCCTCGGCCGGGTTCTCCGACGCGAAGAACGCGTGGGCCGCGGTCGAGACATCGGCACGATAGAGCGTGAGCGTCGCCGTGCGCACCGGGAAGAGTGTCGCGCCCCGCTGCGCGGCGGCGTCATCCCACGCCGCCAACGGCGAGGCGTCATCGAGCACCCAGATGCTGCGCCCATGCGTCGCCAGCACGATGTCCTTCGTGCGCGGGTGGATCACGATGTCATCGTACCGCGTCGGGGGCAGGTTGGCCGTGAGCCGCGTCCAGCGCGCGCCCGCATCGAGTGAGTAGTAGAGGAACCGCTCCGTGCCGGCCACGAGGAGCCCCGGCTTGCCCGGATACTCCGCGATCGACCGCACCGGATGGCCGCCCGCCAGCCCGGTGGTCACGCGCGACCACGTCGCGCCGAAGTCGGTCGTGCGGAACACGTATGGCGCGAAGTCGCCCATGCGGTGATTCTCGACGGTCACGTACGCGGTCGACGCACCGGCGGCACTCGCCACCACGCGGTCGATGAACGACAGCGGCGGCACGCCGGGGAGGTTGCGCCCCACCTCGGTCCACGTCGCGCCACCGTCGCGCGAGAGCTGCACGTTGCCGTCGTCGGTGCCCACCCACAGCACGCGCGCGTCGACGGGGCTCTCGGCCATCGTCGTGATCTCGCTGAAATTGCCCTCGCCGTCGTTGCGCGACAGGCGGATGTCGGTGTTGAGCACCCCGCCAATGCGCAGCGTATCGCGATTGACCTGCTTGGTGAGGTCCTTCGTGGCGGTCCAACTGCTGCCGAAGTCGCGTGAGATGAGCAGCTTGTTGGCGCCGAGGTACACGGTGCCCGGCTTGTGCTGCGACGCCACGATGGGCGCCGTCCAGTCGAAACGATAGCTCTCGCCCGCGGGCGCCTGCGGCTGGATGTCGTAGCGGTCGCCGGTCACGACATCGACCCGCGTGAGGTTGCCGCCGCTCGATGTCGAGTAGACGAAGCGCTCGCCCTTGAGGTCGACCGCATGCCCCGTGCCGTCGCTGAAGCCGATCTGCAGCCAGTCGCTGTTGAGGATCCCCATCCAGTGACTGGTCGCGCTCGGTCCCATCCACGAGTGCGCGTCCTGCATGCCGCCGTACACCCAGTACGGATCACGGTTGTCCACCGCCACGCGATAGAACTGCCCGATGGGGAAGTTGTTGAGACGTGCGTAGGTGTAGCCCAGGTCCCAGCTCTCGTGCAGTCCGCCGTCGCCGCCCAGCAGCAGGTGGCGCGGATCCTTCGGATCGATCCACAGCGCATGATGGTCGTCCTTGAGCCCGAGGTCGTACGTCGGCGAGTTGGGCATCGGCTCGAACGTCGTACCGCCATTCTCACTCTTGCTCGGCTGCACCCCCATCATCCACACGCGCTGGTCGGTGGTGGGGTCGATGTACGGATGCGAGTAGTACATGGGCCGTGGATTCGTGCCACTCACGCGCCGCCACGTGGCACCCGCGTCCTCGCTGCGATACGTGCCGCCCTGCGACGCATGCTCGATGGTGGCGACGAGCACGTCAGGCTTGGACAGCGCGAGCGACAGGCCGATGCGCCCCTTGTCGCCGGTGGGGATGCCGTTCTCGAGGCGGTTCCACGTCGTGCCGCCGTCGGTGCTCTTCCACAGCGCGCTGCCGGGGCCACCGCCGTTGAAGCCGAACGCCGTGCGGAGCCGCTGGTACGTGGCCGCGTACAGCACCTGCGCGTTGCGCGGGTCCATGACCAGCTCCACCGCGCCGGTCAGCGTGTCCACCGTGAGCACGCGCGTCCACGTCGCGCCGGCGTCGGTGGTGCGGTACACGCCGCGCTCGGCGCTCGGGCGCCAGAGGTTCCCGGTGGCCGCCACGTATGCGACGTTCGCATCGGTGGGGTGCAGCACCACGCGCGCGATGCTCCCCGTGCCGGTGAGGCCGATGCGCGACCACGTGGCGCCACCGTCGGTGCTGCGGAACATCCCCGCGCCCCACGTGCTGCTCTGGCGGTTGTTCTGCTCCCCGGTGCCGGCCCAGATGATCTGCGAGTTCCCCGCGAAGATCGCGAGGTCGCCGAACGAGTTCTCGCCCGTCGCATCGAAGATCGGCGTCCAGAGGATGCCATGGTTGGTGGTCTTCCAGACGCCACCGCCCGCCGCCGCGATGTAGATGGTCGACGGGTCGCGCGGATCGACCTCGACATCGTGAATGCGGCCGCCCATCACGGCGGGGCCGATGGAGCGGAAGCGGAGCCCGTCGAACGGCGACTGGGCCACCAGCGGAGCAGCGGCCGCACAGAGCAGGCCGAGGAGATACGGAACGCGACGCATGGGCAGGAGCGTGGAGGGTGTCCCCCGAATGTGCGCCGCGCGCGCCCTGCTCGCTACGGCGGCGGCGCGCCGGCCATGCGGTACGGCGCACACAGCGGATCGCCCACGATGACGTCCTTCCACAGCACCATCGGCGAGGCCGCGTAGAATGCCTCGGCCAGCGTCGCGCCGCGCAGGTAGCGGTCGAGCAGCAGTTCGGGACGCGCGAGGGCGACGGTGTACGGCTCGCTCACGTACCCCTTCACGCCGGTCACGCCCTGGGCAACGAGATCGAGGATGCGGCTCTGTCCCCCGACGACGGGCCCGAACGTGCGCGCACTCGTCGAGACGAACGTCTCGGCGATCGCCCCCGGGAGAAAGCGCACCGCGTGGTACGCCGTGCTGTCGTAGCGCGGATCGTTGCTCCCCCAACTCACGTACCCCATGACGGCGCCGGTCGGAGCGACGAAGCGCGGGGACGTGTCGAGCTGCACCACGGCGCCCATGCGCTGCAGCCGATCGGCGGCGCGATAGAGCTGTGCATTGAGCTCGGCGTATCCGTCGTTCCCTGCGCGCGGCGGCTGGGCATCGAGGAAGAACGGCCCACGCGCCGCGCGCGCTGCGGTTGCGCGGTCCACCAACGCGAGACAATCGGCCAGTACCCCGCAGGCGAGCCGCGTGACGAGGTACATGCCGTAGCGCTCGCTGTCGAAGGGGCCCGGCGCGTTGAAGTACGGATTGCGGTGCTGACGCATCCACGTCGTGTCGTAGCCCACCATGGGTGCGAACGCGAGGCGCATGCCGGCCAGCAGCGCGTCGGCGCTGTAGCCGCGATCGCCACCCACGCGGAGCGGCACGCCCGGCGTGAGCACCACGAAGTCGATGCGCACCGGCAGCGCGTCGATGGCCGCGCGCACCGGCGACTCGATGCCCGTGCGATAGGCCAGCGTGCCGATATCGTCGGTCGTGTCGGTGTCGATGACCACGATGTGGTCGCGCGCGAGCCCGCGCTGCGCGGCGTAGTAGCGCCCCACGCTGTCGCTCGCCACGCTGCGGCGGTTGATGACCACCAGCGTGCGCTCGGCCCCGGTGACAGGGGGGCGCTTCGGCGTGCGTGGCGCCGGTTGGCAGCCGAGCGTCGTCAACGCGAGCAGCGACGCGGCAGCGGTGTGCCACGCGCCGCGCATCGCGCACGCGATGGTGTCACGCACGCTGCGACTCGGCACCGTGCGAATCAGCACCGCGCGGCGGCGCACCGTGCGACTCCGCACCGTGTGGCGCACGCCAGTAGTACCACTCGCGCTGCGCGGTCCACTGTTCCGCCTCGGCCCGCGCGGCGCCGTGCACGCACGTCGTCACCGCGGTCGTGGCGGCCCGATACGCCGCGTCGAGCTCGGCGAGCATCTCGCGTGTCTCGAGCGTGGTTGGACGCGCCCGCAGGCGCAGCGCGAGTTCGTGCCGCACGTCGGCGTCGGCGCGAGGGTCGTGGGCCGGGTCGTCACGACGCGCGCCCGGTGTGAGCCCGGCTGCGCGCTCGGCGTCGTCGACGATGCGGGCCCACTGCGCCACCAGCGCGGGCACCGAGAGATTGGCGAGCGCCGACGGGCGCGAGGCAGCAGACATGGCGGCAAGTTACGCCGCGCGCTGCCCTCGCGCGTCGGGCGACCCGGGAGTGCCCCGTCCCCGTAGCAGACGGTGCGCCGTGTCACCGGTGATGAGGCGCGCCCCACGCTGGAAGGTGAGGTACTGCCAGGCCCACTGCACGATGACGCTCACCCGGTTGCGTCCGCCGGCGAGATAGAGCAGGTGCACGAACAGCCAGGTGAGCCACGCGAACGCGCCCGCAAGCGGACGTCCCGCCAGCACCGCCACTGCCCGATGCCGCCCGATCGTGGCGAGGTCGCCCTTGTTGCGGTAGCGGAACGGCTCGCTGGGCTCGCCGGTGAGCGCGCGGGCGATGTTGCGCCCCGCTCGCGTGCCCATCTGCACCGCCGCCGGCGCCACGCCGGGCACCGGTGCGCCGTCGGTGGTGAATGTCGCGGCCATGTCGCCCACGACGAACACGTTCGCGTGCCCCGGCACCGTCAGGTCGGGCTGCACCTGCACGCGCCCCGCGCGATCGACCGGCGCGCCGAGCTGACGTCCCAGCGGCGACGCCTGATTCCCCGCGCCCCAGAACACCGTGTGCGCCGCGATGCGCTCGCCGTTCGCGATCACCCCATCGGCGTCCACCGCGGTGACCACGCAGTTGGTGCGCACCTCGACACCGAGCGACGCGAGATCGCGCTGGGCGCGTGCCGAGAGCGCTTCGGGGAAGGCGGGCAGGACGCGCGGACCACCCTCCAGCAGCAGCACGCGCGCCTGCGCGGGATCGAAGCGGCGGAACTCCCCCGACAGCGCATGCTTCGTGACTTCGGGGATCATGCCGGCGAGTTCGACGCCGGTGGGGCCGCCACCCACGATCACGAACGTCAGCAACGCGTCGCGCTCGGCCGCCGCACTCGCGCGTTCCGCCGCCTCGAACGACAGCAGGAAGCGCTGGCGCATGTCGATCGCATCGTCGAGGCTCTTGAGCCCCGGCGC
Source organism: Gemmatimonadota bacterium (assembly GCA_020161135.1). Classification (GTDB taxonomy): domain Bacteria; phylum Gemmatimonadota; class Gemmatimonadetes; order Gemmatimonadales; family Gemmatimonadaceae; genus Gemmatimonas. The sequence goes on from JAIUOB010000004.1 coordinate 325,304, forward strand.
GAAGTGCTCCCACTCCGGATGACCGAAGTAGGCATGACGCGCACCGGTGGCCAGCACCAGCCAGTCGTAGGCCAGCGTGGTCGTACCGCCGTCGAGGGCGATGGTGTTGTGGTCGGCGTCGATGGTGTCGACGCTGGCCATGATGACCGTGACGTTGGCCTGCTTGCGCAGCAGCCAGCGAATGGGCACCGAGATGTCGGCCGGATGCAGCACCGCAGTGGCCACCTGATACAGCAGCGGCTGGAACAGGTGATGGTTGGTGCGATCGATGAGCGTGATGCGCACCGGCGCCTTGGCGAGTGCGCGCGCCGCCGCGACACCACCGAAGCCGCCACCGACGATGACCACGTGCGGTCGGCCGTCGATGGGGACGGCCGCTGACGTGACCGCAGCCGGCGCGGGCGCCATGGATGGCGTCGCAGAAGCGCCAGGGGCTGCAACGGACTGGAGGCGACTCACTGAGGGCGTGACGTCTGCCATGAGGACTCCCGGACGGGCTCGGACTGCGTGGGTGCAGGGCGCGTCGGGCAGGCCGGCGCGCAGGGCTACCGGGTAATACGCTCGACGCTTGTGAAAAGTTTCACAAGCCCTCCCGCACTGGTAGACCCGCCAGAACTCGCCCCAGCGTGTCGGCATCGAGCAGGTGCGCCCCGGCGAACCGCACCACCTCGGTGGCGGGCTGGGCGCCCTGCAGCCGGGTCAGGGCGGCCGTGTGCGCCTCGGGCGGGAAGAACGGGTCGGCATCGCCGCACACGAAGGTCACGGCACGCCGGCCCAGCGCCCGCGCCAACGTCGCGTCGTCGATGTCGGCGGCCACGGTCCCGGCCCACGCCACGAACGCGTCCACCGTCACCAGGTCGCGCGCCAGCCAGCGGCTGGCCATGGCCACCCCCTGCGAGAACGCCAGCACGCCGATGCGCTGCCTGCGCCCCAGCAGGGGCTCACCGCCCGCCACCGCGCGATGCACCGTGTCCAGCCAGTCCAGGCTGTCCCGGATGTCATGCTCTCGCCCGTCCCGGGTCATCCAGTTCGCGCCCACATGCTGCAGGTGACTCCCGTCGGCCTGCGGCATGCCGCGATAGAAGCGGTTGAGCCCCTCGATGGCCACCACCGTCGTGTCCTCGGGCACCACGTCGATGAACGGGCGCAGGAAGCGCTCGGCCAGTTGCCCGTACCCGTGCAGCACGAACCAGAGGCGCTTGGCCATGACCGGATTGGCGCCCACCCAGGCGTAGCGGCCCGTGCGCGAGGTCTCCCGCCAAGCGGTGTGCACCTCGCGCGGGTCGTGCGGCGGCATCTCGGTGACGCGTGGCGGGAACGGCGGTGGCGTGGGTGAGGACATGTGTCAGCGTACCGTCGGGGTTCGCCGTTCGCCACGGGCTGCGATCGCCTCGCCCCACGCCGCCCAACCGCCTCCGCCGCATGGGTGTCAGAGTCGCATGCCACCCTCCCCGATTCGACGCGCCACGCCGCGCCCCGTGCGTGCGCCTTGGTTGCTCGTCGCAACCCTGCTGCTCGCGGCGCCGCTGCGGGCACAGTCCGCCCCGGCGGCAGCCACGCCGCCGCACCCCGACACCAGCGGCCTCGCCGACGCCGTGCGCGAGGCGCGGCGCACGCTGCAGGCGCTGCCCCAGCTCTGGGCCATCGATCCGCGTGATCTCACGTGGCTCTTCACCGACGGCCGAGCGCACGTCGTGACCGTACGCCGCGACGACGGCGATCGACTCGACCCCATCGCGCTCCCGGCCGGGACGGTCATTGCGAACCACGCGACCGACTGGAACGGGCGCCGCGTCGCCATGGTGCGCGTGCCGCTTCCCCGCGATGCGCAGCAGCGCACGACGCTGCTCGTGCACGAGGCGATGCACACGCTGCAGCCCACGCAGTTGCCGGGCGCGACGCGCACCGAGGCCGGCACGGGCGGCGACTTCCTCGACGGCGAGGACGGGCGTTCGTGGCTCTTCCTCGAGCTGCGCGCGTTGGCCGCTGCGCTGCGCGCCACCGGTGACGCGCAGCGCAGCGCTGTTCGCGATGCCCTCGCCTTCCGCGCCCGTCGCGACGCCCTCGCCCACGCAGAGGAGCGTACCCGCCTTGACGCGCTCGACCTGTCCGAGGGGCTGCCCGAGTACACGGGCATGCGCCTCGCGGGCGTCACCGCCACGCAACTCGCCGACAAGATCGGCAACGCCGCGGCGGCGCGCGTGAGCTGGGTGCGCGCGAGCGGCTACTGGACGGGCCCTGCGTGGGGCTACGCGCTCGACGCGCTGGGCGTGCGGGACTGGCGTTCGTCGGCGAAGCGCGGCGCGCGGCTCCCCGACCTCGCCGCGGACGCGCTGCGCGTGCCGCGCGCGGCGGTCGAGGACACGACGGTCACGGTGCGTCGCCAGGCAACGTACGACGGCACCGCACTCCGGGCCGCCGAGCACGCGCGCGCCGTGGCGAATGCGCGCGTGCTCGATTCGCTGCGCATGCGGTTCGCGGAGGGCGCCATGCTCCGCCTGTACCCGACGTCGATGCAGGTCGCCTTCGACCCGAACGGACAGACACCGCTCGCGGGCCGTGGCACCGTCATGCGCGGCTTTCGCTGGAGCGCCAAGGACGGCAGTGAGCTGGTGGCCGACGCGGGCGCGCTCGTGAGCAGCGCGTGGGACTGGGTGCAGGTGCCCCTCGATACGAACACCCTCGGCGACGCCGTGCTCGACACGCCACGCACGCTCAGCGGAGGCGGCTGGACCGTGACGCTGGCGAAGGGATGGCGCATCACGCGCCGCGGCGACCTGCTCGAGGCGCGCCCCCCGCAGTAGGGGTGGCGCGCCAACCGACAGGGCACGTCAGCGCAGCGGCGACCCCGCGCGCTCCTTCGCGTAGCGCGCTTGATACGCGGCGCGGGCGCGCCCGGCGTAGCGTGCACACCCGGTCACGTCGAGCAGCGAGTCCGCGCCAGCGCGCGTGCCCTGCGCGACGCGCTCCCAGAAACGGGACGCGCCCGGGTGTGGCGTGATGAGCAGGCGACACGGCAACGTCTCGAGCGTGCGATGCCCACGCTCGACCGCCTCGGCCAGCCCGCGCTGCGCAGTGAACCGAAAGCCGTCGGCGCTGATGGGGGTCTGGCTGTCGGCGTACACAACATCGACGCAGCGCCCACCCTCACAGCTCTGCCACGTCCACGTCGTGCTGCCAGGGGTGTGTCCCGGCGTGGCATGCGCGCGCAGCACGAGCCCGCCCACGCGTAGCGTGTCGCCATCCTGCAGCACGCGCACCGCACGCACGCGCGGGTTGTCGAACGCCATGCCGAACTGGGGATCGTCGGCGGGCATGACGCCCGCCTCGAGCGCCCGCGCGCTCCACGGCAGCGCCGCCACGCGCGCGCCGCTCGCGGCCACCACGGCGGCCGTGCCCTGCGCGTGATCGTAGTGCACGTGGCTGTTCAGCACCCAGCGGATGTCCCGCACGTTCGCGCCCACGGCCTTGATGTTGGCGAGGAGCTGCGGCACGGTGGCCTCGAGCCCGGCGTCGATGAGCACATGCCCCGCCGGCGTCATGATGAGGATGCTGGCGAGGTCGCGTGTGCCCACGTACCACGATGTGCCGTGCACTCGCACGGGCGCATGTGGCACACTCCATTCGGCGCACGACTCGCATCCTCCCGGCGCCGGCCGGCCACCGATGGTGTACACGACCGGCGCGGGGGCGGGCGGCGTCTGTGCGCGCTGCGCGTGGACGCGTCCCGCGCCTGTCAGGCCGGAGAGCGACAGCGCCAGCGCCGCGAGGCGCATCAGGCGTCGCTCACTCCGCACGCAGTTCCTCTCCCACGCCGTCGACGAACAGTTCCACCTTGCCGCAGCGCGGGCACATGTACACGTCGAAGTGCTCGCGGTTCTCGAACAGCTCGGCCAGGTCGCCGAAGACACTCCAGCGGGTGCCCTCGTGGAACTTCTTGGTGCCCATGTACTGCAGTGGCGTACGGCAGCGCAGGCAATCGAGCAGCTTCGGCATGTGCGGGGGCCGGTTGGGGAGGCGGTGGCGCGCCGGGTGAAATGCCGACGCGCCGAGGATTCTACCGAACGGCGTGCGTGCCCCCAAGTTTCAGGCATGCACACGGCCTTGCACCTGCGCGGAACACTCGGAGCGGCCCTGCGTCCGGTCGTGATGGCGGTCACGGGGCTCGGTACGCTGTTGGGCGTCGTCGGCTGCAGCCTGCTGCGCGGGCCCGACGCGGCGCCGTTTGCGCCGCTCCCGCGTGGCCGACTCGAGCGCGTCGACCTGTGTCAGGGCGCGTGCACCGACTCGGTCGACCTCGTGGCGCTCGGCGTCGGGGGCTGGCTCGTGGTGCCATGGCGTGACACGACGCACCTCGTCATGACGCCGCCCGCGTTCACCAATCCCGGCTTCGTGCGCCTCTTCTTCGACTGGGCGCGCCTGCGCTTCGCGCCGTCCGACCGGCGCTTCGTGGCCGAGCGGCTGCAGACGCTGGCCGCGCAGGGGGCGACCGCCGCGCGCCTGGCGCGCGTCGAAGCCGTGCTCGTGGGGCACGGGCACTACGACCATCTCATGGACCTGCCGAGCATGGCACCGTCGCTGCCGGCGGCGCATGTGTACGGCAGTCGCACGGTGCAGCACCTGCTGGCTCCTCTCGCGGCGACGCTGCCCGCGCAGGCGGTGGACGGCTTCCTGGCGGACACGACGCGTGCTGCGGGCGATCGCATCGCCGTGGGGCCGACGGTCACCGTGCAGCCGCTCGCGTGGGAGCATGCGCCCAACCTGTGGAAAGGCCCGTTGCGCTACACCATCGCGCGCGGCGATGAGACGACGCCACGCGCGGCGCTGCATCGTCGCGCGCTGTCGTGGAAGATGGGGGCGCCGCTGGCGTGGGTCATCGACGTCGCCGGCGCGCGGGGCATCACCCGCGTGCTCGTTGCCGATGCGGCCGCGTCACGCACCGTCGTGCTGCGGGCCGTCGAGGCGCTCGGCACCCTGCCGGCCGCGCGCACCACCGTCGCGCTGATCACACCGGCCAGCCACGACAACGCCGCGGGGTACCCCGAGGTGCTGCTGGCGACGCTGCAGCCGCAGCATGTGGTGCTCAGTCACTGGGAGGACTTCTTCGAGCGCGTGGATGACGACGATGCCGCGCGCATCGTACCCGCCATCGCGCCGCAGCCGTTCGTCGAGCGGCTCACGCGCTTCATGGGAACGCGCTGGAGCACCCTCGAGCCCGGCGCGACGCTGCGACTGCGGTATTGAGGGGCGGCGGGGTCGCGCGCGGCACCACTGCGCGGCGCGTTCCGCCCCGCGTTCGGTTGACGGACGCCGCCTGCGAGGCAGCTTCCGGGCATGCCGACCTCCCCTGCCCCATTACGCCCGCCTCGCCGCCTCGCGACCCGCGTCGCACTCGGCGGTCTCATTGTCGCTCTTGCCACGGCCGGTATGCCGTCGGCCACTCGAGCGCAGGCCGGCATCACGCGCGCCTTCACCGGCATGACGCTGCTCGATGGCACCGGCGCCGCGCCCGTGCCCAACGCCACGCTGCTGGTGCGCGACGGCAAGGTGGTGGCGGCGGGGCCGGCCGCGCGCGTGTCCATCCCTGCCGGTGTTGAACGGGTGTCGCTGGCCGGCAAGGTGGTCATGCCGGGGCTCATCAATGCGCACGGCCATGCGTCGAGCGTGGAGAACCTGGCCACGTACGCGGCCTACGGCGTGACCACCGTGTACTCGCTGGGCGACGAGACGCCCGCCGTGTTCGCGGCGCGTGCGGCGCAGCGCACGGCGCCCCCGCGTCATGCGCGTGTGTATGTCGCGGGGCCCGTGCTCAATCCCGCCGACGCGGCGGACGCCGCCGTGCAGGTTGCGCGCGTGGCCGCGCAGGGCGTCGACATCGTGAAGATTCGCGTCGACGACAACCTCGGCACGGCGCGCAAGATGTCGCCCGACGTGTATCGCGCGGTGATCGCTGCGGCACATGCGCGTGGGCTGCGCGTCGCGGCGCACCTCTACTATCTGGAGGACGGGAAGGCACTGCTCGCGGCCGGCGCCGACTACCTCGCCCACAGCGTGCGCGACCTGCCGGTGGACGACGCGTTCGTGCGGGCCCTCGTCGCCAGCCGCGTGTGTTACTCGCCGACCCTCATGCGCGAGGTGTCGACGTACGTGTACGAGACCACGCCGCCATTCTTTGCCGACTCACTGTTCCTCGCGCACGCCAACCGCGAGTGGATGGCCACGGTGCAGCAGCCGGCGCGCATGGAAGCGACGCGCACCAGCGCGAGCGCACAGCGCTACAAGGCGCAGTTGCCGGTCGCGATGCGCAACCTCGCCACGCTGCATCGGGCGGGCGTACCCATCGCGATGGGCACGGACACCGGCCCGCTCGGCCGCTTCCAGGGCTACTTCGAGCTCATGGAGCTCGAGATGATGGTCGACGCCGGACTGACGCCCGCGCAGGCGCTCCACAGCGCGACGCTTGGCGCGGCGCGTTGCCTGCAGCTCGACCGGGAGCTCGGATCGCTCGAGGCCGGCAAGTGGGCCGACTTCGTGGTGCTCGATGCGTCGCCGCTCGAGCGCATCGCGAACGTGCGGCGCCAGGCGGGGGTGTACGTGGGGGGCGAGCGGGTGCGCTGACGCGGGTTCGCTGACGCGGGTGCGCCAGCCCGTGCCTACACCCGCGTCGCCGGTGCCGCGGACGCCGGCGTCGCCGCTGCCCCGACATCGCCGAAACGCCGCTCGCGCGACGCGTAGTCGGCGATGACCTCGTTCAGCATGGACGGCGTGAGGTCGGGAAAGAACGCTTCGACGAACGCCAGCTCGGCGTACGCGCTCTCCCAGAGCAGGAAGTCGGAGAGACGCCGCTCACCACCGGTGCGCAGCAGCAGGTCGACCGGCGGCAGCAGCGCCGTGGACGCATCGGGCAAGTCCGGGGCTTCGGCGAACGCCTGCGCGATGGCCGCGCGCCCCGAGTAGTCGATGGCCACATGCAGGTGCATGCGTGTGCCCGCCGCGGTGCGCGCCTCGGCGTGCACGATGGCATCGACCAGCGCCGAGGGCAGCCGGTCGCGCCGCCCGAAGATGGAGAGGCGGATGCCGTGCGTGATGAGGTCGGCGAGCTGGGACTCGAGGTGCGACGAGAAGAGTTCGAGCAGGAACCCCACCTCCTCGCGCGGCCGCTTCCAGTTGTCGCTGGAGAAGGCGTAGAGCGAGAGGTCCTTGACGCCGAGTCGCGCGCAGTGGGCCACGATCTCACGGGCCGTGCGGGCGCCGCGGGCGTGTCCCATCCAGCGGGGACGGCCGCGACGGGAGGCCCAGCGGCCGTTGCCGTCCATGATGATGGCGAGGTGCTGCGGAACGCGAGTGGCGGGGGTCTTGGACATATCGGAGGGACGGCGGCCGGGGGGCGGGGGCAACAACCGCCCCCGAAAGCACTTTGCAGTGTAAAGTGACGAGCACCCCTGCGCAACCGATACCGGCGGGGCGACTCGGGGCAGCGCCCCGCCGCAGCGCACCGGCCCGTGCGGGGGCTACTTTCCCGCCCGTCTCCCTACCCTATCTCCCGACCGTCCCATGACCGCGCCCAGCAAGACCGCCCACGACTTCGACCAGGACCTGCTCATCCTGTTCGACGCCTACGTGCACGGTGGCATCGACCGCCGCACGTTCCTCGACAAGGCCGCCAAGTACGCCGTGGGTGGCGTCACGGCGGCCATGCTGCTCGAGCAGCTCACACCCAAGTTCCTCGAGGCGCAGGTCATCGCACACGAGGATGCGCGCATCGAGCAGCAGTACGTCGAGTACCCGTCGCCGAACGGCTACGGCACCATGCGTGGCTACCTCGCGAAGCCGGCGAACGCGAGCGGCAAGGCGCCGGGCGTGCTCGTCATCCACGAGAATCGCGGCCTCAACCCGCACATCGAGGACATCGCGCGGCGCCTGGCGGTGGACGGCTTCGTGGCCTTTGCCCCGGACGCCCTCTTCCCGTTGGGCGGCTATCCCGGCGACGAGGAGAAGGCGCGTGAGCTGTTCCCCAAGCTCGAGCAGCCCAAGACGCGCGAGGACTTCATCGCGGCCGCGCGCTTCCTCAAGGCGCGCCCCGAGTGCACCGGCAAGATCGGGGCGGTCGGCTTCTGCTACGGTGGCGGCATGGTGAACTTCCTGGCCACCAAGCTGGGCAGCGACCTGTCGGCGGGCGTCGCGTTCTACGGCTCGTCCCCCGACCTGGCCGAAGTGCCGAAGATCAAGGCGCCGCTCATCATCCAGAGCGCCGAGAACGACCAGCGCATCAACGACAGCTGGCCGGCGTACGAGGCGGCGCTCAAGGCGGCGGGCGTGAAGTACGAGCGGTTCCTGTATCCGGGCACGCAGCACGGCTTCAACAACAACACGACGCCGCGCTTCGATGCCGCCGCCGCCAAGCTCGCCTGGGAGCGCACGGTGGGCTTCTTCCGGGCGAACGTGAAGTAGACGTGCAACACGGCCCGGCGGCGCGTCGTGGCGCACCGCCGGGCCGCAGGTCGCGCGCGACGCTCAGCCCTTGGCCGGCGCGTCCATCCCGCGCCACAGGTTCGACGTGGTGAGCTCGGTGCGGCCGCACAGCTTGAGGTAGCAGAAGAGCTGCGTGCGGTACGCCGCGTAGTTCGCGAGCACCAGGCTCACGAGGTGCGCCCCACGCGTGGCCGGCGGACCGAAGAGCTGGATGACACCGCGCAGCTCATCGTCGGTCATCGCGCCGATCTGGTCGGCGAACCACGCCGGGTGCATCTCGAGCATGGCATCGAGGCCCGCGAGATCCTTGGCGTCGACATCGGCCTGCGCCGCGCCCCACGCCGCGCCATCGAACTGGCCGGCCTTGATGGCCTGCACCAGCACCGGCCCCTGCAGCACGAGGTAACGCACGAGTTCGATCGCGCTGCGCTGCGTCTCCGTGGGACGGTAGTTGACCGACGACGCGTCGAGCTTGGTGATGAGGTGACGCAGCACGTTGACTTCGTGCGCGAGCATACCGACGAGTTCGTCCTTGGTGAGCACCATGGTGGGCGGCGTGGCAGAGGTGGAGTGGCAGGAGAAGCGCGCGGAAGCTCGCCGATTCCCCGGCATTTCGCCACCGGTGGCGTGTGTCACCAGCACGCCGCCAGCGCGCCGCGACGCCCCTCGAGCGAGACTACGCGCCGGGCCGGACGCCCAGGAGCCAGAGAATGCCCACGATGACCAGTGAACCGAGCGACATGTACAAGCGCAGCGTCAGCTCGGCGGGTGTCCGTCGGCGCACGAAGGGCGTGTACCACGGCACGCGCGGCTGCCGCGCGAGCGTGGCGGCGTCGGCGAAGCCGTGACGCGCCAGCGCGACCAGCGCGCCGACGAATGCGCCCGCGACGACGCACGCGACGGGAACCAGCCCCATCAGGATGATGAGTTCCCCCATGCGCCCCCACGCGCCCGCCTCGCCACCAGCGTGCTCGCGGAGGTCGCGCACCATGGGCAGCGCCAGCACGGTCGCGACGGCGAGCAACACGCCCGGCACGACCACATGCCAGCGCCGCAGCAGCCGGCGTCGCGACCACGAAAACGCCGCGCCGCCGGCGAAGAGCAGCAGCGATATCAATGCGACTTCGAGGAACCCGCGGGCTTCGGCGGTCATGCCTACGGACGACGCCGAGGCGCCGGCGGTCACCGCGGGGGCGACCGCCGGGCCGTCAGGCCTACTGCCGCCGCACGCTCACGACGTAGCGCCCCTGCGACTTGCGATTGTTCGCCACGGCGGCGCCTTCGATGCGCACTGAGTACAGCCCGGGCGTGAGCTGGCGCGTGATGCGCGCGCAGTAGTCGCGGTTGTTGCCGTCGTTGTCGTCCAGGCTGGTGATGAGCGTGTTGTTCCCATCCAGCAGGGTGAGCACCGGATCCAGCTCCACACCGAACCCGCAGGCGCCGTTCTGCCCGGTCACTTCGAGCGTATAGGTGCCGGCCTGCGTCACGGGAATCACCGAGAAGTCGAGGTCGCTCTGGCTGCTGATCTCACCGGTGATGTAGCCGTCCACCCACAGCACGTCGGCGTCGGTGGGGGTGTTGTTCGCCTCGAGCTCTGCGGCGCCAAGGAGGGCGAAGCTGGCGTTGTACTCACCCGCGCCGTTCACGGTGATGACGGTGGGATTCACCACGCGGCCGAAGGCACCGAACGCGCGCATCGGTGCGCCGTACCGGCCGTCGAGGTCCTCATCGGTCGCGCCCATCACGAGGTACGTACCGTCCGACAGCCCCGTGAAGCGGAACGACCCGTCGCTGCCCCCCTGGATGGTCGTCATCACGCCGGTGACACGGTTCCAGAGCCGCACCTGCAACCGCCGCGGCGGCGCCGACGTGGCCGTGAGGGCATTGCGGCCGCTCAGCAGACCGCGCCCGAAGAAGAACAGGTTGTTGTTCGGATCGGCCTGGTCGCGGATGGGGATCGCGTAGTCGACCAGCCGCGAACGCAGTTCGGAGGCCGACAGCCCCGGCTCCCGCGCCAGCAGCAGCGCCGCGACGCCCGCCACGTGCGGCGTCGCCATCGACGTACCCTGCCAGAAGTCACTGCTGGCCTGCTGCGTCTGGAAGTTCCACGTCGCCGAGAGCACACCACCCGGCAACCCGAACGCGCTGCCGACATCACCGCCCGGCGCGGCGATGGTGATCGTCGAGCCGTAGTTCGAGTAGTTGGGGCTGCGGTACGTCGGCCCCACGGATGCCACCGAGATGACACCCGGGTAGCCGGCCGGGTAGCCGGAGGTGGGCTGGCCATCGTTGCCTGCCGCCGCGATGATGAGCGCCCCTGCGAGCTGCGCCGACTGCACGGCCGCCTGTCCCACGGTGGACGGGAAGTTGCCGCCAAGGCTCATGTTGATGATGCGCGACGGCGTGGTCGAGATGAATCCGCCCTGCCCGTTCGACGCCTGCAGGCCCGCCGCATAGAGCACGGCCTGCGCCACATCGAAGGTGGTGCCACCGCCCAGTCCCAGCGCGCGAATCGGGCGGATGCGCAACTGCCAGTTCACGCCGACCAGCCCACCCGGTGCGCCGCGCGCCGCACCGATCGTCGCCGCCACGTGCAGGCCGTGGTTGCCACTCGTCTTGAACGCGCCGTAGCAGTCGAGCGCCTCGTTGTAGTCCCGATCGGCCGGATTGGTCGGGTCGGGATCGTACCCGTTGCCGTCGGAGCCGGCGTCGATGTTGCCGCCGCTGCACAGGCGCACCGAGTTGGCGCTGACGAAGTCGTAGCCGTCGTTGGTGAGCACGCCGATCATCGACGGATGATCGAAGCGGATGCCGTCATCGATGACCGACACGAGCACGTTCGAGGAGCCGGTCGTCATCTGCCACGCCCGCGGCAGCGACATCATGTTGTAGTGCCACGACTGCTCCACGTAGCGCGACGTGCCGGGGAAATTGCCGCTGCCCGGGAAGCTGGAGAGCGCTGCCATAGCCGACGCCGGTGTCGCGTACGGCTTGCCGAACGGGTCGGGCACGAGCGCGCGCAGGTCGCCCACGCGGTGCATCGCCACACTCCACGCTCGACCGATGCCGCCACGCTCGATGCGCGACAGCCGGATGATGCCGTTGCGCTCGACCGAGCGCACGCGCGGATCACGGCGCAGCGCTGCCATCGCCTCGGCTTCGGTGACGCCCGGGGCCACCTTCACTCGCGCCGTGAGCAGCGCCGGCGAGATGTCCGCCACCGAGACCAGGCGCGCGTTCTCGAGCGGGGCGATGGCGTTGGCGATGGTCGTGCGTAGCGCCGCCATCGCACCCACCTGCCGATACGCACTCACCGACGCCGGCGCGTTGACGCCATCAGCCGCGTACGTCACGAGGAGTTCGCCCGGCACGTGATCGGGGGCGGCCGGCGCCGACGCGCTGCTGCGCGCCGCCGACGCGGCACGCACAGCGGACTTGCCGACCACACGGCCGCCCACGTCCGGCACCACCACCGGCGCACTGCGCGTGCGGTGCGTGGGCCCCTTCGCCGCAGCGGCGGCGGCGGCCGCCGACGTGCGCACCGTCGGGAACAGCGCCCCCAGCGATACGACACCGCTGATGCGTCCGTTCGGCGCGCCGATGATCGTGAACTGCACGCTCCCCGGGTTGAGTCCCGGCGACGACGCCGTGACCGTGGCCGTGCCGGCAAAGCGCGAGGTCGTGAATGTCGTCGCCGCGTTGCCGTTGTTGTCGGTCACCACGAGGGTGTTGCCCAGCGTGCCGGCGTTGGTGGGCACGCTGAACTGCACCGCCACACTGTGCACGCCGTTGCCGAAGGCATCGCGCACACCGGCGGCCAGTGGCTGTGCGAGCTGGTCGCCCGCGAGCACCGTCTGCGGATTCTGCGACGCGACCACGAGCTGCGTGGGGTTGCCTGCGGAGAGCGCGAGCGGCTGGCTGGTGGCCGCCGTGAGCCCCGGTGCACTCGCGGTGATGGTCTTCTGCCCCACCGTGCCGCCGATCGTGAGGCCGGTGAAGTTGACCACGCCACCCAGCGCATTCGCCGTGGCGCCCGACACGACCGTGCCCGCGCCCGTGCCCAGCGTCGCCGTGACGATGGTGGTGTTGTCGGTCGTCACGCGATTGCCGCGCGCATCCTGGATCTCCACCTGCGGCTGGTTGGGAAGCGTCACGCCCGCGCGACCATCGCCCGGCTGCCGCAGGAACACCAACTGCGCACCGCGCTGCCGCACCACCACGCTGCGTTCCCCCTGCGCCGCATCACTCGATGCGCGAATCGCCGCCGAGCCCTCGGCCACCGCGGTCACCACGCCGGCGCCATTCACGGTCGCGACGGCCGGGTTGAGCGACGACCAGGTCACGGTGCGCCCGGCCACCGCGTTGCCGCGCGCGTCGCGCGGTGTGGCTGTGGCGCGCACCGTATCGGTCAGCGCGCGAATCGTATCGGACGCAAATGTCACCGCCACCTGCGTCACCGTCTGCTGCACGGTGACCTGGAACGAGCCGACCGCCGTACCCGACGTCGCGCTGATGCTCGCGGTGCCGTTGCCGACCGCGGTGACCACACCGCCGGCGACGGTGGCCACCGAGGGATTCGCGCTCGACCAGGCCATCTCGGCACCCGAGATGGTCGCGCCCTTGGACGTCTTGGCCGTCGCGGTGAGCGTGACCGTCTCACCAATCGACGTGAGCGGCGCCGAGGGGCCGCTCACCGTCACGGTGGCCGCCACCGGCGGGCCCGCCGGATCGCCGCCGCAGGCCGACAGGCCGAGGAGGAACACGATACCGAGCGACAGCGTCGGCCGACGGCGCTGGCTGGACCGCGCGAACGCGCGCGCAACGAGGGACACGGACACGACACTACCTCCACGGAGGGGACGGACATCGGGCACACATCGGGTGCGGCCGCTTCCCTGTACCACGCGGCACAATTGGGACCGGCGGCTCATCACCCATGATCTACAGTGCGAACGGCCAGATGAGGAGGGATGGGTCGAGTGACCCGGGAATGGGCGTAGTCGCCTTCCGCCCAACGCCAACGTTCCCCGGGTCTCGCGGGTAGTCCCTGAGATCCGGTCGCGCACTCCTCGCGGACGGGTGGCGTACCGAGAGAGACGCCCTGTCAACTGTTTCGCCCTACCCGTGCGCCTTCGATCGATCCCCGCTCTTGTCCTGCTCGCCAGCGCGTCGCCCGTCGGCGCGCGCCGGGCGACCGCCCAGCCGTCACCCAAGATCGCATCGGCCACGCGGACATCCCGCGCTCCGCGCATCGACGGCCGGCTGTCCGAGGCGGAATGGCAGCGCGCCGAGGTCATCAGCGACCTCACGCAGCAGCGGCCGCTCCCGGGCGGCGCCCCCACCGAACGCACCCTCGTCTACCTGCTCTACGACGACGAGGCGGTGTACGTGGGTGCCCGCCTGCTCCGCCGTGACCCGCGCGCCATCGTCCGCAACCTGTCTCGCCGGGACGGTGGCGGCAGCGCCGAGCGCTTCACCATTACGCTCGATCCGCAGCGTGACCGGCGAACGGGTGTAGGCTTCGGCGTGACCGCAGCGGGGGTGCGCTCCGACTTCCGGCACACGCAGGACGACGACATGCGCGGCCGCGAGAGCCAGTTCGATCCCGTCTGGACGGCCAGCGCGCAGGTCGACTCGGCCGGCTGGACGGCGGAGATGCGCATCCCGCTCTCGCAACTGCGCTTCCCGGCGGCCGCGCGACAGCAGTGGGGCGTGCAGTTCGATCGCTGGCTCCCCGACAAGAACGAGGAGTTGCAGTGGGTCATGATCCCGCCGACCGAGACCGGCTACATCTCCCGGTTCGGCACCCTCGTCGGCATCGACAGCGTGCGCAACGTGCGCCCGGTGGAGGTGCTCCCCTACCTCGCCGGCGACGCCACGCGCCGCGCGACCACCGGCGTCGTGCGCAATCCGCTCAATCGCCCCCTCGCCGGTCGGGTCGGTGGTGACATCAAGTTCGGGCTCGGTTCGAACCTGACCGTCGACGCAACCATCAATCCGGACTTCGGACAGGTGGAGGCCGATCCGGCCGAGGTGAATCTCAGCGCCTTCGAGACGTTCTTCGACGAACGGCGTCCGTTCTTCGTCGAGGGCGGCGAGATGCTCCGCGGCAGCGGCGCGCAGTACTTCTATGCGCGACGCATCGGGGCACCACCGCATGCCGGCGCGAGCGGCGACTTCGTCGACATCCCGCGCGCCAGCACCATTCTCGGCGCCGCCAAGATCACGGGTCGTCTGCCGAGTCGCCTGTCGGTGGGCGGGCTCGCGGCCGTCACGGCGCAGGAAGTGGCGCGCACGTATCACATCGACTCCGCCTTCACGGGCCGTGTGCGCGTGGAGCCCCGCACCGCGTACAGCGTGGGGCGCCTGCAGCAGGAGATCGGCCAACAGGCATCGACCGTGGCACTGTCGTGGTCCACCACGAACCGGCAGTTCGGCGGGGACTCCCAACTCGCCGCATTGCTGCCACGCGACGCGTACTACGCCGGCGTCGACTGGCGCCTCCGCTTCCAGCAGGGCAAGTACGCGATCAGCGGGTTCGCGGCCGGCACGCGCGTGGACGGCGACACCGCGGCCATCCGGCGGCTGCAGACGGCCAGCACGCGATTCTTCCAGCGTCCGGACATGACCCACGCGCCGCTCGACCCGCTGCGCACGTCCCTGTCGGGCTACTCGCTCATGCTGCGCGCCGACAAGGATGCGGGGCGACGCATCCTGTGGGGCGCCGAGCTCAAGGCCGAGTCGCCGGGCTTCGAGCTCAACGATCTCGGCCGCATGCAGTCGACCGACGACATCGAGTACAACGCCGACCTGCAAGTGCGTGAGACGCGACCGGGGCGGTGGTTCCAGAGCTGGCAGCTCGGATTCGAAACGCGCGGCGCCCGCACGTACGGGGGCGTGCACCAGGGGAACAGTTGGACGCAGAACACCCGCTTCACGCTCAAGAACTTCTGGAACATCAACCTGCGCAGCTCCATCGACCTGGCCACCCTCGACGACGCACTCACGCGCGGCGGCCCCCTCATGGGGCGGCCGCGCGAGTTCAAGCAGGAGCTCCGGCTCAACAACGCGTTCGGCGCGCCCACCTTTTGGCGCGTCAACGCCGGCTACGGCGTCGACGAGTTCGACACCTACCGGGTGAACGCCGGCGGTCAGGTCACGCTGCGGCCGTCGTCGCGCGTGTCGCTGTCCGTCGAACCGACGTGGCAGCAGGGCACCGACCCGCGCCAGTACGTCACGCGCGTGGCGGGCGGCACGCGGACGTACGGCAACCGGTACGTGTTCGGTGTCATCGACCGCAGCACGCTGTCCACCAAGCTGCGTCTCAACTACACCTTCTCGCCCAACCTCACGATCGAAGGGTATGCGGAGCCGTTCGCGGCGACCGGTCACTACACCGACATGGGCGAACTCGTGGCACCACGCAGTCGGGCGCTGCGCATGTACGGCACGGACGGCACGACCGTGTCCATCGACTCGGCCGGTACGCGCACCATCACCGATGGCGCCGGACAGTTCACGCTCAGCAACCGTGACTTTCACGTGCTGTCGTTCCGCTCGAACGTGGTGATGCGCTGGGAGTGGACACCGGGGAGCACGCTGTTCGTCGTGTGGCAGCAGAACCGCCGCACCAGCGACGCGTACCGGCAGGCGCTCAGCCCGCGCGAGCTGTTCCAGACGACCCGCGCGGCCGGCGACAACCTGGTGTCCGTGAAGGTCAGCTACTGGCTCCCCGTGCTGTTCGGCGGCCAGCGTTACGGCAGCGCGTCACGCACGACGGGCGAGTAACGCGCAGCGCGCCGCAGGCAGCGCGGCGCAAGTAGCGCATGGCGCGTCGCGAAACGTGCGATGCGTCCCGACCAAGGGCGCTCAGCGGCGCGCGCTCGGCCCCGGCTGAAAGCGTGGATCACCCGCCTGCCACAGCACGAACGCCAACACCGTGGCGCCCCACGCCGGCGACACGTAGAACAGTTCGCCGTGACCGCCTGGGGTGCGCACCCACACGACCGGCCGCCGGCCGCGATTGGCCGCCTGCAGTCGCGCCACGTATTTCCCGATGAGCATCTCGGTGCCGAAGTTGTAGTCGCCCGACGCACTGTGCAGCAGCATGGCCGGCAACGCGATCTCGCGCGGCACCTGGTGATAGGCCGACGCCGCCAGCAACTGCCGCACGCCGCCCTCGGTGTCGAGATCACCGATCTCCGCGATGTTGCGCGCGGCGGTGGGATCGAGTCGCGCACCGCGAATCTCGTCGGGCTGCCCCACCTCGTACAACGCCGCCGCCAGCAACGCCGGGCGCTGCATGGCCACCAGCGCCGGCACCATGGCGCCGAACGACGTCCCCGTCACCACCACGCGTCCCGCACTCGTCAAGCGCTGCGCGATGAGCGCCTCGATGGCCGCGATCATGTCGTCGATGGTGCGCTGCTTCTCGCCCTTGGTCGCCGCGCGATGCCACGCATCGCCCAACTCGCCACCGCCGCGCACATGCGCCCAGGCATACACGCCGCCCTGCGCCACCCAGGCGAGTACCCGCGGCTCGAAGTGCGGGTCGGTGGTGGTGCCGAACGCCCCGTACGTCTCGATCAGCAGCGGCGCCGTCCCATCGGGGGCATGCCCCATGGCGGCCGTGTCGTACACGAACGACACGGGCACGCGCGCACCACCATGCGAGGGCGCCTCGAGCTGTCCCGAGACGAGCGTCGGACGCGATCCGGTCGCGCCATCGTCGATTCCCAGCGGGCTCGCGAAGCCATCACGCACCCGCAACCACTGCGGCGTCGTGGCCCAGGTCTCGACACTCACCACGGCGCCCTGCTCCGTGGGTGCACGCCGCACGAGACGCACCGTGCCCTGCACGGGCAGCGCGATCGGCCGCGCTGTCGCCGCGCGCGGCGCGAGATGGCGCAGTGACACGGCGCCCGCCGCACGCTCCGTGAAGTACACGCCGTCCGCCTGCACGCTGAAGGCCGTGATCACCCCGGCGCGTTCGGCCACCACCGTCTCCCACGGCGGCAGGACATCCGGCGCGGCGCGGAGCACACGCCGCACGATGGCGCCGCGATCCGCTCCGCGCCGCATGAGCGCGTACACCGTGTCCCCGCGGAGCTGCGGGGCAGCGAGCAGGTCGGCCGTGTCCGCGAGCAGGGTCCAGCGTGGCGCCGTCCACGCCGCCGCGGGCGACGCAAGACGTGTCAGGTCAGGCAGGGGCGCCACGTACCAGTCGGTTCCGTTGCGCCGCGCGCGGAACACGGACCCGACCAGCCAACGCGAGTCCGGGCCTGTGAGCACGCGCGTCGGCAGGTCGTCCTTGTCGAACGCCACCGAGGGCGAGACCTCGAAGCCGAACACGGGCACGTCAGCCGACTGCGGCGTGCCCAGCCGATGCAGGAACTGACGGCCCCGCGCGAGCCGGTCGGCCGAGGCGCCCGACGCGCTCCCGGGCCACTGTCGTGGATAGAAGAAGCCGCTGTTGTCGGGCAGCCACGTCACTTCGTAGCGCGTGCCGCTCGTCGTGGTGAGCAGGTCGGGGATCCGGTCGGCACGGAGGGCGCCGCTCGCCGCGTCGACAACGCTGAGCGCGGCGTTGCGGTCACCCTTCTCGGTGGTCCCGATGGCCACCACGGCGCCATCCCACGATGGCGTGTAGGCGCGCAACGACGCCCCGCCTCGCGCGGCTGCCAGCGCGGAGTCGGAGAGGATCGCGCGCTCGACACGCGCACCGCGGTCGAGGGCGAACAGCGACGGGCTCGGGCCGAGCCAGCGCGTGAGCACCAGTCCGGCCGGCGTCTCGCGCACCTGATCGAGCGTCGGCAGATCCCGCATGACCTGCTCGACGAGCGCGGCCAGCGAATCCTGCCCCACCAACTGCGCGCGAACCTGCTCCGTGTACGTGGCCTGCGCGCCAAGCCAGGCCCGGACGTCTGCGCGTGGTGTCCTCGAGCCAGCGATACGGATCGGGCACCGGCACGCCGTGCACGGTGTCGACATGTGGCTGCGCAGCCAACGCAGCAGGCGCCGGCACACGCGACGGTGACACCGCGGGCGGCGGGCTCGCCGACACGAGGTCGCCTGTCGTCTCCCGCCCGCACGCCGTCAGCAGCAGCGCGAGACCGATCGCGCCAGAGCGCATGCGCGGCCCGCTCACTTCGCCGGTGCGCTCTCCACCGCCGGCACCGTGCTGATGTACGCCCACAGCGCCTGCATCTCGACGTCGGTCATGTTCTTGGCAAACTTCGGCATCACCGACATCGGCTCGCGCAGCGGCGTGCCGTCCTTGCGCACGCCCTCGCGCATCGCGCGCACGAAGTCGTCGTAGCTCCACCCGGTCAGCCCCGCCGGCGTGAGGTTCGCGGCGGGCGGCCAGTTCGGCGGGCCGGCCACGATGGGGCCCCCCGCGAGATTCGCGCGGTGACAGCCGGTGCACCCCTGCACGAGATGCTTGCCGAAGGTCGCATCGGCCACTTCGGCCGGCGGCAGCGCCGCGTGCGCGCCCTCGTGCTTGGTCGGGTGCATGTCGGCCGAGAACGTCCACTTGCCGGTCGCGACGAGCGCCTTGGCGACCGGGCCCAGCGTGGAGACGGGCACCGTCTTGTCGACCGGCGGCAGCGAACGGATGTACATGACGACGTCCGACAGTTCGCGATCGGACATCGCGAAGAAGTCCTCGGACGGCATGAGTGCGCGCGTGCCATCGGGCTTCACCCCGTGCCGCACGATGCGATCCCAGTCCTCGGCCGTGTACGACGCCGTGCGCGACCCTGCGCCGGTCGTGAGGTTGGGCCCGAGGATCTGCCCCATCGCGGGGTCGTCGACCATGGTGCCGCCGCCGAAGTCGGCGCCATGGCACTCCGCGCACGGGTAGCGCGCCTCGATGAGGTGCTTGCCGCGCGCGATCGCCGCCGTCGTCGCCATCGCGGTGCTGTCGGTGCCCCCGGCCGAGTCGGCGCCGGCCGGCCACGGCATCGGGAAACCCGTGGTGGGCACCGTCACCGTGCGCGCCAACTGGGTGGCGCTGGCGTTGCCGGCCCAGACGTAGCCCCCGACCCCGGCGACGACCAGCACGCCCACCAGCCCGCCCACGCCAATCGCCACCTTCTTGATGATGCCCATGGGCCCCCTCGAGGTCCGGAAGTGAATAGGCGGGTAAAGTGCCCCACCTCTCGGGAGCCGTCCAGTCAGCGCGCGACGCGCTTCGTCCCGCAGTGCGGCGCGTCGGGATCGCGAGGGTAGCCGCTTCGCGTCATTTGCCCCCCGCCCGCTCACAGGCCAACATATGAGCGTCGGCCCCCGTTGCACTCGCAACGGCCGGTGCGCCGTCAGTCGCCCCCTCCATTTCGTCACCGACGGCCGCGCGTTCGGCCGTCCCCGGGAGCCCTTCGTGAGAGTGTCTCGTTTCCTCCTCGGCCTCGCGGCGATCGGAACGGCCCATGCCGCCGGATCGCTCGGAGCCCAGCAGTCCTCCCGTACCGAGCCCGTCACGGGGCTGCGCGGCAATCCGGCGGGGTATCATGCCCTCGTCGGCGCGCGCGTCGTGACGGCCCCCGGACAGGTCCTCACCAACGCCACCATCGTCGTCCGGAACGGCATGGTGGCAGCGGTCGGAGCCGGCATGGCGCCCCCAGCCGGTGCGCGGGTGTGGGACCTCAAGGGGCTCACCGTGTACCCCGGCTTCATCGACGCGTCCGCCGACCTGGGCGGCGACACCCCGCCGCAGGGGGGCGACGTCGGCCCGACGCACTGGAACCCCCAGGTGCGCGCCTGGTTCAGCACCACGGCCAACGCCAAGGACGACACCACGCGCCGCGTCTCGCTGCGGTCGCTCGGCTTCGGCACCGCGCTGGCCGTGCCGCAGCAGGGCATCTTCCGCGGCACTGCGAGCGTCGTGAACCTCGGCGACGAAGGCATTCGCGAGCGCGTGCTGCGCCCCGACCTCGTGCAGACCGTCGGCTTCCAGCGCTCGTTCCAGTTGGGCGGCATGTATCCCAACTCGGCCATGGGCACGGTCGCCCTCATGAAGCAGACCTTCATGGATGCGGAGTGGTACATCCGCGCCTGGGGCGCCTATGAGACGAGCGGTCGCTCGCTGCTCCCGCCCGAGACCAGCGAAGCCCTCGCCGCGCTCGGCAAGGCCGTGAAGGGCACGCAGCCCGTGCTCTTCGAGACGACGAGCGAAGAGGAATACCTGCGCGCCTACAAGCTCGCGCAGGACTACAAGCTCACGCCCTGGTTCCGCGGCAGCGGCCAGGAGTATCGCCTCATCGACGTGCTCAAGGGCCGCACGCAGCCACTCGTCGTGCCGCTCGCCTTCCCCGACGCGCCCAACGTGTCGAGCCCGGAAGCGGCTGCCGGGGCGTCGCTCGCCGACCTGCGGCACTGGTATCTCGCACCCACCAATCCGGCGCAGCTCGCCGCGGCCGGCGTGCCGTTCGCCATCACCGCCGACGGCCTGCAGTCGCTGCAGCAGTTCCTCCCCAACCTCCGCACTGCCGTCGCGCGCGGCCTCGCGCCCGACAAGGCGCTCGCTGCGCTCACCACGACGCCGGCCACGATGCTCGGCATCGACAAGACGCACGGCACGATCGCGGTGGGCAAGGTCGCCAACCTCGTCGTCAGCGAGGGCGATCTCTTCACCGAAGAGGCCGCCGTGCGCGACGTGTGGGTGCAGGGCAAGCAGTACGGCGTGACGCGCCCGGCGCAGATCGATCCGCGCGGCACGTGGACCATCACGTCGGACGACCAGGGCACGTTCAAGACGGCCACGCTGCGTCTCGACGGGCCGCTCGCCCGCATTCGCGGCACCATCGAGATGGCGGGACGCCGCCCGGTGAACCTCACCAACGTGCGTGTCACGACCGAGACCGGCCGCCTCGAGGCGAGCTTCCCCGGTGAGCCGCTCGGCCAGGAAGGCGCGCTGCTGCTCTCGGGCTCGGTGCGCGACACGTCGTTCTTCGGCTGGCTCTCGCTCCCCAACGGCACCGACGCGCGCTATCGCGGCTCGCGCACGGAAGCGTACGAAGGCCCCGCGCGTGGCACCGTCGCGGTGCGCGTGCCCAAGCTCGACCTGCCGTTCGTCCGCCCGAGCATGGAGTTCGGCCGCACCGCGCCGCCGGTGCAGCCGGCCGCCGTGCTGGTGAAGAACGCCACCGTGTGGACGCAGGGCCCGCAGGGGCGCCTCGAGGGCGCCGATCTCCTCGTGCAGGCCGGCAAGGTCGTGCGCGTGGGCAAGGGGCTCACCGCGCCGGCCGGTGCGGTCGTCGTCGATGCCACCGGCAAGCACGTCACGCCGGGGCTCATCGATCCGCACACGCACAGCGGCGTGAGCGCGGTGAACGAGAGCGGCTTCGCCATCGTCCCCGAAGTGCAGATGGGCGACGTGGTCACGCACAACAACATCTGGTTCTACCGCCAGCTCGCCGGTGGCCTCACCACCACGATGATCAAGCACGGCTCCGCCAACCCGATCGGTGGCGAGAACGTGTACGTGAAGACGCGGTGGGGCTCGCTGCCGGACGAGTACAAGATCCAGGGCGCGCCGCGCACCGTGAAGTTCGCGCTGGGCGAGAACCCGAAGCGCAGCCCGACGCGCTATCCGAACACGCGCATGGGCGTGCAGGAAATCATTCGCGACCACTTCCTGGCTGCGCGTGACTACGAGAAGGAGTGGAAGGCGTGGGAGAAGACGAAGACCGGCATCCCGCCGCGCAAGGACCTGCGCATGGAGGCCGTCCTCGACATCCTCAACCAGAAGCTGCTCGTCTCGTCGCACGGCTACCGCGCCGACGAGTTCCTCGCGCTGGTGCGCCTCGCCGAGGAGTTCGGCTTCCGCATCCAGACGCTGCAGCACGGCGTGGAAGCGTACAAGATCGCGACGGAGCTGAAGAACAGTGGCGTGGCGGCCGTGGTGTGGAGCGACTGGGGCGCGTTCAAGCTCGAGGCGTACGATGCCACGTCGTTCAACGCGCGCCTGCTGATGGAGGCCGGCGTGGTCACCTCGCTGCACTCCGACGACGCCGAGATCTCGACGCGCATGAACTGGGAGGCGGGCAAGCTGCTGCGTTCCGGTGTGAGCGAGATCGACGCGCTCTCGACCGTCACGAACCAGTCGGCCAAGGCCATCGCGATCGACAGCAAGGTCGGCTCGCTCGAAGCCGGCAAGGACGCCGACTTCGTCATCTGGAACGGCAACCCGCTCTCGCAGTTCACGAAGGCCGAGCAGACGTGGGTGGACGGCCGCAAGTACTTCTCGCTCGACGAGGACAAGGTGCTGCGTGAAGAGATCGCGAAGCAGCGCGCCCAGCTCATCCAGGCGGTGATCGCCGCGGGTGGCGACGCACCGGCCGCGCCGGCCGGTGGGCGTGGCGGTCGCGGTGGTGGTGCCGGCACGACGGGGGCCCGCAAGTGACCTACTCCTTCCATTCGACCCTCGACACCATGCGCACCTTGCACACCAACGCACGACGCACGGCCGGCCTGCTCGCGGCGGTCGCCTTGGGCGCACTCGCGCCAGCCGTCGCGTCGGCGCAGGTCATGATGCCGGTGGCACCGCAGTCGCAGCCGGTGGTGCTGCGTGGCGCCACCATCCACACCGTCACCAAGGGCACGATCACGAACGGCACCATCGTGCTCGATCGCGGCAAGATCGCCGCGATCGGTGGGGCCGACGTGGCGGTGCCTAGAGGCGCCAAGGTCGTCGATGTCACGGGCAAGCACATCTACCCGGGACTCATCGACGCCTACAGCACGGTGGGCATCACCGAGATCGGCTCGGTCGATGTCTCCAACGACATCACCGAACTGGGTGACTTCAACCCCAACGTCCGCGCTGACATCGCGGTGAACGCCGAGAGCCGGCACATCGGCACGACGCGCTCGGCGGGTGTGCTCGTCGCCTTCAGCACGCCCGAAGGCGGCGTCATCTCCGGCCTCTCGAGCGCGATGTCGCTCGAGGGGTGGACGTGGGAGGAGATGTCGATGAAGGGCGCGGCGGCCCTCAACGTGACGTGGCCCAACCCCAACGCGCGCGGCGGTCGCTTCGGCGGTGGTGGTGGTCCGCCGGGTGGCCCCGGAGGCCGTGGTGGTGCGGCCGGCCCGCCGCCCAAGACCTACGCCGAGCAGGTGCAGCAGATCAAGGATTGGTTCGCCGAGGCGCGTGCGTACCGGGATGCAGTGAAGAGCGGGCAGCAGGTGCGCACCGACGCGCGCTACGCCGCCATGATCCCGGCGCTCGACGGTGCGATTCCGGTGGTCGTCGCGGCCGAGGGCGCCGCGCAGATCAACGATGCCATCACCTGGGCCAAGGCCGAGAAGGTGAAGCTCGTGATTCGCGGCGGGCGTGACGCGCTGTTCGTCGCCGACCGGCTCAAGGCGGAGAACGTGCCGGTGATCCTCACCAGCACCATGAGCGCGCCCGACCGGCAGTACGAGAGCTACGACAACGCCTACGCGACGCCCGCCAAGCTGCATGCGGCGGGCGTGAAGTTCGCGATCGCCGGCGGCAGCGGTGGCCTCTACAGCTATCGCCTGCCCTGGGAGGCCGGTGTGGCCGTGGCGTTCGGGCTCCCCGAGGAGGAGGCGCTCAAGGCGGTGACCATCAACGCGGCCGAGTTCATGGGCATCGCCGACAAAGTCGGCTCCCTCGAGGTGGGCAAGGAAGGGACGCTGCTCATCACGAGTGGCACGCCGCTGGACATGACGAGCAACATCATCCAGTCGTACATCCAGGGGCGCGAAATCAACATGATGGACATCCACAAGTTCTTCTTCGAGAAGTACATGGAGAAGATCAAGCAGCAGGCGCCGAAGAAGATCACGCCGTAGGCCGCTGCGTGTTGATGTGTCGACGGGCCGCGCTTCCGAAGAGAAGCGCGGCCCGTTGGCGCTCATGGCGTGCGCGCCGCCAACTGCTTCCGCATGTCCGCCTGAAAGCGGGCCTTCTGCGTCTCGTCGTGCCACGCGATGCGCCCGCTCATGTCGAGCGCGCTCTGGATGGCCTTGCGTGCGCCGATCGCGTCACCGGCCAGCTCACAGGCATCGGCCAGCAGCGTGTGACTCAGGATCTCCTCCGGATAGCGCGCCAGCATGTCCCGCGCACTGGCCAGCGCCCGCTCGCGATCGCCGCGCGACAGCCATGTGCGCACCACCGCGCTCAGGAGCCGCGCCGATGCCGGCACCGCAAACCCCAGGCGCGCGGACAGCACCTCGAGGCCCGCGGCAAGCACCCGGTCGGGATCGCCCTGCCCGCGCGCGAGGCTGTCCTTGAACGGCTGCGGCAGGTCCCATGCGCCGGGGTCGAACACGAAGCGCAATCCCAGCGGAATGCCGATCAGCGGCGCCCCGGTGTGCTCGAGGCCTGATCCCTCCACCTGCTGCACACGCCACCGCGGCAACGGGCGCTCCCGCAGGCGTGCCGTCAGTCGTGCCGTCGCCGCCAGCGCGCGTGGCTCGAGTGCACCCGCCGACAGGAACAAGTGCCGCTGTCCCTGCGCGGCGCTGTCGGCCAGCAGGCACCGCACCACGTCCGCCTCGAGCGAGTCAGTCAGCGACGCGCTGATGGCGACGATGGCAGGAAAGGCGTCACTCGCCCGACATGCGGCACGCAGCGCAAAGGCGCCGCCGCGCGAATGGCCAATCAAGGTGCGGAACGGCAGCGTGCGATACTCCCGGTCGATGCGCGGCAGCAGTTCGCTGGTGAGAAAGCGCAGGAATGCTTCGGCATTCGATCCGAGATCCACCCCGCGGTCGGCGTGCTCGACGGCCACCACGATCTGGCGCGGCATGCCCACCGGAAACTGCTCGCTCGTGAGATCGTAGTCGGCCGCCGCGACGGCCAGATCGACGAACGCCCGCACCTGCCCGTCCAGCACCACCACCACCGGATAGCGCTGCTTCGCGAGCGCATAGTCGCGCGGCAGGTGCACGTGCACCACGCGGGTCTCGCCGAGCACCTGGGAGGAGAGCTTGAGGAGGCGCGGCTGGGCGTGGAGCGTCGGCGCCGCCGTGAGCAGCGCGACAGCAAACCGCGCCAGCCATCGTGTAGTGGGTCGCATGAGCATGGTCGGAAGTTGCGCCATGCGGGCTGGCGCGCCAGCGTGGCGCGTCCCATCCTTTCCCCCTGATGATGCCTTTGACACCGCGCGCGGCCGCGCTCGCCTTGCTCGCCGCCCTCCCCACGCTCCTGGCCGCGCAGCCCGCCGCCGGCGCCCGCCGCTTCGACCGCGCCCTCGCCCTCGAGGACTCCAGCTACACCTCGGCCAACGCCTCGGTGGGCGACGTGAATCGCGACGGCCACCTCGACATCGTGCTCGTGAAGGGGCGCCACTGGCCGCTGCGCAACCTCGTGCGGCTCGGCAACGGCGACGGCACCTTCCGCGCCGCGACCCCGGTCGACACCGTCGCCGACAAGTCGTATTCCGGCGTGCTGGTCGACGTCGACGGCGACGGGGCCCTCGACATGGTGGTCAGCAACGACACCCCCGACCCCAAGAAGGTCTACCGCAACGACGGCACCGGGCGGTTCACGCTGGTCACGACGTTCGGCGCACCGCAGTGGAGCACGCGACACGTCGCGGTGGGGGACGTGAACGGCGACCGCATCGCCGATGTCGTGCTCGCCAACCGCAACCCGCGGCAGCCCACCGCCAGCTACCTCTGCCTCGGTGCGGGGGGCGGACGTCTCGTGGACCCGTGCACCGCCGTCTCCACCGGGTCGAGCACCACGATCTCGCTGGCCGATGTCAATCGCGACGGCGCGCTCGACCTCGTCGTGCCGCATCGCGATGGAGGGCAGAGCTACGTGCTTCTCAATGACGGCAAGGGCGTATTTCCCACCCGCCGTGCGTTCGGCCCCGCCACGGCCACCTTTCGCGCCGCGTACGCCGCCGATCTCGATGGCGACGGCACACTGGACCTTGCGGCCATCGACGAGAACGGCACCGCCACCACGATGCGCGGCCGCACCGATGGGTCGTACGACGCACCCGTCGCGCTGGGACCGGCGGCCACGCCCTACGCGCTCCTCGTGCACGATGTCGATCGCAATGGCCGCCCCGACCTCATCGTCGGCTATGGCGAGGGACGTCCCATCGTCTTCTTCAACGACGGTCCCGGCCGCTTCACGCCCGTGCCGTTCGGCGACGACAAGGGGCAGGCCTATGGCTTCGCGGTCGGTGACCTGAACGAGGACGGCCTGCTCGACATCGTCATGGCCCGCTCGGGCGCGGTGAACACCGTCTACTTCGGCGGCCGTTGAGCGACGGGGCCATGCACGGATCGCGCGCCACGGCCCCCGTGTCGACGCTCGCGCTGCGCATGACGGACATCCGCAAGACCTACCCCGGCGTGGTCGCGCTCGACGGCGTGAGTCTCGATGTGCGGGCCGGTGAGGTCCACGTGCTGCTCGGCGCGAATGGCGCGGGCAAGTCGACGCTGATGAAGGTGCTGAGCGGTGCCGTGACCTGCGACAGCGGTGCCATCGAGGTCCACGGCGCACCCGCCCACATCGCGTCGCCGCGCGACGCGCGGGCCCTCGGCATTGCCATCGTCCATCAGGAGCTCGCGCTCGTACCGGCTCTCTCGGTGGCCGAGAACCTGCACCTCGGGCGCATCCCGCACCGCCTGGGTGTGGTCGACAGCGCGCGCATGCGTCGCAACGCACACGACGTCCTCGCACGGCTCGGCGTCACCCTGCCGGTCGATGCGTTGGTCGGGTCGCTGAGCATCGCGCAGCAGCAACTGGTGGAGATCGCGCGCGCCCTGCTGCTCGACGCCCGCATCCTCGTGCTCGACGAACCCACCTCGGCGCTCACGGAACGCGAGACGCAGGCCCTCTTCGGTGTGCTCGCCGACCTGCGCGCCCGCGGCGTCGCCATCATCTACATCTCGCATCGCCTCGAGGAAATCGCCGCCATTGGCGATCGTGTGACGGTGCTGCGAGACGGCCGCCACGTGGCCACGCACACCGTTGCCTCGGCCGACCGCAGCGACCTGGTGCGCCTCATGGCCGGCAGTGACGTCGCAGACGTGCCGACCGCCGCGGCGCGCAGCGAGGTGCGCCCGCGCGGCCCCGCGCGCCTGCGCGTGGACGACCTGCGCAGTGGCCATGCCGTACGCGGTGTGTCGTTCACCGTGCACGCCGGCGAGGTGGTGGGGCTCACCGGTCTCCTCGGAGCCGGGCGCACGGAAACGGCGCGTGCGCTCTTCGGGTGCGAGCCGCAAAGCGGCGGCACGGTCCTGGTCGACGACGTGCCGGTGCGCATCCGGACGCCGCGTGATGCCATTCGCGCCGGCATCGGTTTCGTCACCGAGGATCGCAAGGCGCAGGGGCTGGTGCTCGATCGCAGCGTGCGCGACAACATCGCGCTCGCCACCACGCGCGCACTCAGCTTGTGGGGCGTGATGCGTTCGCACGCCGAACGCGCGCTCGCGCAGGAGTCCATCGAGCGGCTCCGCATTCGCACGCCGTCGGACACACAACGCGTGCGGCTCCTGAGCGGCGGCAATCAGCAGAAGGTGGTGCTGGCCAAGTGGCTGGCCACCGGCGCACGGGTGCTCCTCCTCGACGAACCGACGCGCGGCGTCGACGTGCATGCCAAGCAGGAGATCTACCGCCTCATCGCCGACCTGGCGGCACAAGGCACCGCCGTGCTGGTCATCTCCTCCGAGCTGCCGGAAGTCGTCGCCATCGCCGACCGCACGCTCGTCATGCGTGACGGACGCATCGTAAGCGAGTTCGACCGGGCGCAGGCCACGCCCGAGCGTCTCCTCGCCTGCGCGGTGGGGCATGACACTCCCGCGCTCCGCTCCGCATGAGTCGCCGCCTGCTGCACCGCCGTGACCTGGGCACGCTGGCGGGCCTCGTGCTGCTCTCGCTGGCGCTGTGGGCCGCCACCCCGCACTTCGCGACCGTCGACAACCTGCTCAACGTGGCCGAGCAGAGCGCGGTGGTGGGCGTGCTGGCGGTGGGCATGACGTTCGTGATCCTGACCGGCGGCATCGACCTGTCGGTCGGGTCGCTGGTGGCGCTCTGTGGCATCGTCGCGGCGCTCGTGCTGCGTAGCAGTGCCTCGGTATCCCTGGCCGTGCTCTGCGGCGTGGGCACCGGTGTGATGGCGGGTGCGCTGAACGGCGTGCTTGTCACCGCCGGGCGACTGCCGCCGTTCATCGCGACGCTGGGCATGATGAGTGCGGCCCGCGGTGTTGCGCTCATGCTGGCCGACGGCCGCCCCATTTCGGGCTTTCCCGACGCGCTGCGCGCGCTCGCATCGGCGCGCTGGGTGGGTGTGCCGCTCCCCATCATCGTGCTGCTCGCACTGTACGGCATCGCGCACCTCGTGCTCACACGCACGGTGTTCGGCCGGCACGTGTACGCGATCGGCGGCAACGAGGAGGCCGCTACGCTCGCCGGTATCTCGGTGGGGCGACACAAGGTGGTGGTGTACGCCATGGCCGGTGCCAGTGCCGCGACCTGTGCCCTGCTGCTCATGGCGCGCCTCAATTCGGCGCAGCCCATCGCCGGCATCGGCTACGAGCTCGATGCCATTGCCGCGGTGGTCATCGGCGGCACAAGCCTCCTCGGCGGCGCAGGTTCGGTGGGCGGCACGCTGGCCGGCGCGCTCATCATGAGTGTGCTCCGCAACGGACTCACGCTGCTCGGCGTGTCGTCGTACGTTCAGCAGGTTGCCATTGGCGTCGTCATCGTCGCCGCCGTGCTGGTCGACATGACGCTCCGTCGTCGTGCCGAGCGCCGCACGGCCTGATCGCCTTCCTCTGCCTCACCGCATCGCCATGTCGTCCTCGCGTCCCCTGCCCTCCCGCGCCGCCGCGGTGCGTTGCCTGCGCCAGTTCACGCTCCGCATCGCGCTGCTGTTGTCACCGCTGGCCGTCGGTAGTGCCTGCAACCGCGGCGCCGATGCCGCGGCCAAGCCCACGGTGGCGCTGGTGCTCAAGACGCTCAACAACCAGTTCTTCATCGACATGGAGGCCGGCGCGCGCGCGGTGGCCGACAGCCTGGGCTTCGAGCTCATCGTGCAGGCTCCGGAGCGCGAGATCGACGTCGAGAGGCAGATGCAGCTCGTCGAGACGCTGCTGCAGCGCAAGGTGCAGGTCCTGGCGCTGGTGCCGAGTGGTTCGAAGGAGATCGTGCCGGCGGTGGTGAAGGCGAACGGCGCCAAGGTGCCCGTGGTGATTGTCGACACGCGCGTGGACAGCGCCGCGCTGGCCGCGGCCGGCGGCACCATCGCAACGTTCATCGGCTCCGACAACATCGACGGCGGACGGATGGCCGGCCGGTTCCTGGTCGAGCAGACGCGGGGCACCGGCAAGGTGGTTGTGCTCGAGGGAATTCCCGGACACGAGACCGGCGACGCGCGTCTCGCGGGATTCCGCGAGGCACTGGCCGGCACACCCGGGCTGTCCATCGTCGCGTCGCAGACGGCCAACTGGGAGCGCGATCAGGCGTTCACCGTCATGCAGAACATCCTGCAGGCGCACCCCGACATCACCGCCGTCTTCGCCTGCAACGATGTCATGGCCCTCGGTGCCGTCGAGGCCATTGCGGCGGCGCGCAAGACGGGCGCCATTGCCGTCGTCGGCTTCGATGCGCAGGACGAGGCCCGCAAGGCCATCGCCGCCCACACCATGGCGGCCACCATCGCGCAGAACCCGCGTGAGATGGGACGGCTGGCCATGCTCACCGCCGCGCGTCTCCTCAAGGGGGAGTCCGTGCCGGCCCAGCAGCCCGTGCCCATCGCGCTGGTGAAGTAGCGGCGCGCGACCGCGGCCGCGTTACCCCGCCGCGATCTCGGCGATCGTCACCGGACGGCGCTCCGCGCGTGAGCGATCGCACGCCAGCGCCACCAGCAGCGACTGCTCCGCATCGGCCACCGAGCACGGGTTCTCGGCGCGACCGGTCACCACCTCCACGAACGCGTGCAATTCGGCCCGATACGCATCGGCAAAGCGGTCGAGGAAGAACGCGTAGGCGTTGTGCGGTGCGGGGGGCATGCCGGGCTCCAGCGAGTGCATCGGCGTGCGGGCGTCCCATCCCACCGTGACACTGTCGCGACTGCCGAACAGCTCCAGCCGGATGTCGTACCCCAGCGGGTTGTGGCGCCCGCCGGTCATCACGCCCAGCGTGCCATCGCGGAAGCGCAGGGTACCGGCGGTCGTGTCGACATCGTCGTGCCGCGCGAACATCGGGTCCACCAGCACCGCGCCGTCAGCGTACACCTCGGTCACGTCCTGCCCCAGCACCCAGCGCACGATGTCGAAGTCGTGGATGTGCAGGTCGCGGAAGATGCCTCCAGAGCCTGGCAGGTAGCTCTCGGCCGGCGGCGCGGGGTCGTGCCCGGCCACTCGCACGCTGTACACGCGCCCCATCGCGCCCGCCCGCACCGCGGCGCGTGCGGCGCGGTAGCCGGCATCGAAGCGGCGCTGGAATCCGATCTGCACCACCGCGTCGTACTCCGCCACCAGTTGCACCACGTGGCGTGTCGATGCGAGGTCGAGCGCCACCGGCTTCTCGCAGAACACGGGGATGCGCGCCCGCACCGCCTGCTCGATGAGCGCGGCGTGCGTGTCGGTGGGCGTGGCGATGACGACACCGTCGACCTGCGCGAGGAGTGACGCCGCGCTGTCCGCAACGGTCGCCGATGCCGCGCGCGCCCCGTTCAGCTCGTGCGCCAGCGCGTTTGCCCGCGCGGTGTCCACATCGGACAGCACGACGGCGCGCACATCCGGGTGTGCGTGCACGACGCGTGCGTGCGCGTGACCGATGCGACCAACGCCGAGGATGCCAAGACGCATGACGGAAAGACTGATGTGTAGAGAAGGAGAAGACGGCGCCGCGACAAGCTAGCGGAGCCGCAACCGCCACGTGGCCGGGTCTTCGAGCCCCAGCAGCCACACCGAGTAGCCACGCAGCCCGTACTGCCGCACGAGGGCCAGCTTCGCGTCGAAGGCGCGCGCATCTTCGATCCACGCATGCTCGAAGACGCCGTGACGCTCCCACATGGCATACCAGGCCTTCTGCGTGGCGTCCCACCGCGGTGTGGCGCCCGCGGCGCGCACGATGCCCATCAGGCGCGTGTAACCGATATCCTCGCCGCGCGGGCGCGCATCGCCGGTGCGCGGCGTGTACCCCGGATACCAGTAGTCCGAGTAGCCGGCGAGACCGAGCGAGAGCTTCGCCGGCGGCACGCCCTGCGCCAGCACGTACTGCAGCCCCGCCAGCATCCACGGATAGCCCGCCACCGGCCCCGGCGTCGAACCACCCGTGTGCTGCGCATACGTCATGTACGACAGGAAGTCGAGCACCTCGGCCAGCGCCTTGTAGTCGTACCCGGCGCGCCAGTAGTCGTGCATCCACTGGTGGTACGGCAGCACGCCGCGGTCGTCGCTCGTGCGCGGCACCACGGCTGCCGACAGCGTGCAGCCGGCCGCGTGCACCGAGTCGGCCGCCTCCTTCGCGAAGGCGGTGAAGGCGTCGCGGTCGCTCACATGCAGGTTCTCCATGTCGAGCTGGATGCCCCACACCTGCGCGTCGCGGCAGAGCGCGGCCATGTTGCGGGCCGACGCCGTGCGCGCGGTCCGGTCGGTGACGATGCGGTGCAACGTCGCGAGGTCGAAGCCGGGGTTCATGACCAGCGGCATGATCTTCACGCCGTGCTCCCTCGCCACGCGGACGAGCCGTGGTGGCAGCGCACCGCGAATGGCCCCCATGCTGTCGATCGAGAACGTTTGCGGCGCGATGACGGAGATCTGCCTCGCGTGCGCCGCGAAGTCGTCGAGCGCGAGCGAGTCGTTGCGGATGTACCAGATGGACTCGAGTGCGGCCGCAGCGCGCGCGGCGGGGCGCGTGGTGGTCGGGCGTTGCGCCATGGCCCCGGCAGGCCAGCCGCACAGGGCCAGCACAAGGGCGCAAACCAACGATGTGCGAATCGGCATGCCTGCAATTTGACAGCCCCCGCCGCAAATCCGAGCTTTGCGCAGCCGCCGGCCCACCCGGGCCGGCCGTCCCACCCGCCCGGAGCTCCCGTGCCGAAGTCCGTTGCCGCCGCCCTGCTCGGCGTCGCCCTGCAGGGTCTCGCCTGCGTCGCCCTGCCCTCCATCGTTCACGCGCAGGCGCAGGCGCCAGCGCGCCCCGCCGCCGCGCGCCCGCTCCCCCTCGAGGCCACGCGCCGCTACGCGCTCGACACGCGTGAAGCCACGTGGATGTCGGTCGACGTGAGCCCCGATGGCAAGTCGATCGTCTTCGACATGCTCGGTGACCTGTACCTCATGCCGTTCACCGGCGGCGACGCCACGCGCCTCACGACCGGGTTGCCGTTCGATGCCCAGCCGCGCTTCAGCCCCGATGGCAAGACGGTCGTGTTCATCAGCGACCGGCAGGGCGCCGACAACGTCCACACCCTCGACCTCGCAACGCGCGAGGTGAAGGAGGTCACGCGCGGCCGCGCGAACGTGTACCTCTCCCCCGACTGGTCGCCCGATGGCAAGTACATCGTGGCCAGCAAGGGCGGCTTCCGCGGCGGCCTCCCCACGCTGTGGATGTACCACGTGGATGGTGGCAACGGCGTGCCCCTCTACACCGCGCCGCCCGCCACGGCCGGCGCACCGGCCGTGCAGCAGGCCGGCGCCGCGTTCACGCACGACGGCCGCTTCGTGTACTTCACGCAGCGCAACGGCGCGTGGAACTACAACGCACAGTTCCCGCAGTACCAGATCTGGAGCTACGACCGCGAGACCGGCGAACGCGAGGCGCTGTCGTCGCGCTACGGATCGGCCGTGCGCCCCACGCTCAGCCCCGACGGCAAGTGGCTCGTCTACGGCTCGCGCTACGAGAACAAGACCGGGCTGCGTGTGCGTGACCTCGCCACCGGCGATGAGCGCTGGCTCGCCTACCCCACGCAGCGCGATGAGATGGAGTCGCGCGCGCCCATGGACGCGCTCCCCGGCATGAGCTTCACGCCCGACTCGAAGGAGCTCGTCGCGAGCTACGGCAACAAGCTCTGGCGCGTCGCCATCGATGGCAGCGGCCAGGCCGAGATTCCCTTCCGCGTGCAGGCGCAGATCGAGGTCGCACCCGAACTGCGCTTCGCCTACCCCATCGCCGACAGCGCCCAGTTCAACGCGCGCCAGATCCGCGATGCGGTGCCCAGCCCCGACGGCTCGCAGGTGGCGTTCGTCGCGATGGACAAGCTGTACCTCATGGCATGGCCCGGCGGCACGCCACAGCGCGTCTCCACGCTCGATGCCATCGAAGCCGAGCCGGCGTGGAGCCCCGACGGCAAGTCACTCGCGTGGGCCACGTGGACCGAGCGTGGCGGCCGTCTCTATCGCGCCACCATCACCGCCGGACGCGCGTCGCGCATCGTGCCGGTGAGTCGCGGCACGGCCACCATCCGCCAGCCGGTGTTCTCCCCCAACGGCGCGCGCATCGTCGCGCTCAGCACGCCCGCGCAGGGGCGGCAGGACCAGACCGGGGTGACCGGCACCACGCAGCTCGTGTGGTTCGCCGCCACGCCCGCGGCCGCCGACGGGGGCGCCGCGACGGTCATCGCACGCGCAGCCGGGCGCAGCAAGCCGCACTTCGCCCGCGACACGACGCGCATCTACCTCTCGTCGAGCAACGGTCTCGTCTCCATCCGCTGGGATGGCACCGACCCGCAGCAGCATCTGCGCGTCGTCGGTGCGGGCACCGGTGGTGACATCGACGACGACCACGGCCACACCGAACGCACGCTCTCCGACCTCGAGCTGGCATCGAAGCACGACCCCGAAGAGCCCGGCTCACCGGGGCCGCCGGCGCAGCTCATCATGATGTCGCCCACGGGCGACCTCGCGCTCGCGCAGATCAGCGCGGACTTCTACACCGTCGTCATTCCGCCGCGCGGTGTGCAGGCCACGGTGAACGTCGCCGACCCGAATACGGCCGCCTTCCCGGTCCGTCGCCTCACCGACATCGGCGGCCAGTTCCCCGCGTGGGCTGCCAACGGCCGGGCGGTGCACTGGTCCATCGGCAACGCCTACGTCGTCTACGACCTCGACTCGGCCGCGGTGCGCGACGCCGCCATCGCCGCGGCGCGGCGTGATTCGAGCATCGCCGAGAGCGCCCGCCCGCGCCCCTACACGCCACGCGAGACGCGCGTGCTGGTGCCCGTCGCGCGCGACCTGCCCACGGGCACCGTGGTGCTGCGCAACGCGAAGGTCGTGACCATGAAGGGCGACGAGATCATTGCGCGCGGAGACATCGTGGTGCGCAACAACCGCATCGCCGCGGTGGGTGCGGCCGGCAGCGTGACCGTGCCGGCCGGT
The DNA here is from genome assembly GCA_020161135.1 of Gemmatimonadota bacterium. Lineage (GTDB taxonomy): Bacteria > Gemmatimonadota > Gemmatimonadetes > Gemmatimonadales > Gemmatimonadaceae > Gemmatimonas. Next base: position 360,089 of record JAIUOB010000004.1, read on the forward strand.
GCGCAGGAGATGGACCTCGCCGGCGCGACCGTGGTGCCCGGCTTCGTGGACACGCATGCACACCTGCGGGCCGAGCGTGGCACCATCCACGAGACGCAACCGTGGGCGTACCTCGCCAATCTCGCGTACGGCGTGACCACCACGCGTGATCCGCAGACCGCCACCACCGACGTGCTCACCTATCAGGACATGGTGGACGCCGGGCAGATCATCGGGCCGCGCATCTACTCCACCGGCCCCGGCGTGTTCTCGCAGGACAACATCCGCGACCAGGAGCATGCGCGGAACATGCTCAAGCGGTACAGCAGCTACTACGACACCAAGACGCTCAAGATGTACGTGAGCGGCGTGCGGCAGGTGCGGCAGTGGATCATCACCGCCGCGCGCGAGCAGCAGCTCATGCCCACCACCGAGGGCTCGCTCGACGTGAAGCTCAACCTCACCGAGACGCTCGACGGCTACCCGGGGCTCGAGCACTCGATGGGCATCACCCCGCTCGGCAGCGACGTGGTGGGCTTCATGGCGTGGTCGCAGCGCGCGTACACGCCCACGCTGCTCGTCAACTACGGTGGACCGTGGGGAGAGAACTGGTTCTACACCAAGGAGAACCCGTGGGCCGACCCCAAGCTGCAGCGCTTCACCGCATATGAGGAGCTCGCCACCAAGACGCGACGGCGCATGGCCAGCATGCCCAACGGGGGTACGGCGGGCGGCTGGTTCCGCGACGAGGAGTACGTCTTCCCGCAGCTCGCCGCCGACGCCACGAAGATCCTGCGCGCGGGCGGCCGACTCGGCATCGGCAGTCACGGGCAGCTCCAGGGGCTCGGCTACCACTGGGAGCTGTGGGCCATGGCGAGCGGTGGCATGACCAACCACGAGGCGCTCAAGGTGGCCACGATCGTGGGTGCGTCCGACATCGGCCTGCAGAACGACGTCGGCAGCATCGAGGCCGGCAAGCTGGCCGACCTCGTCATCCTCGACAAGGATCCGCTCGCCGACCTGCGCAACACCAACAGTGTGCGCTACGTGATGAAGAACGGCCGCCTGTACGATGGCAACACGTTGGCCGAGTTGTATCCGACGAAGAAGGCGGGCCCCGTGGTGCCCAACCGTCCGGTCGCGCCGGAGGTGAAGGCGGGGACGGGGCGGTAACGCGTCGTGCGGTGGTGCGCGCGGAGTCCTACCGCCGCACCACCAGCACCACCGCCTCGAGCAGTGAGGTGAGCGTGTGCACCAGCCCCTGCACCTCGCCTCCCTGCGGCTGCGCCAGCACCTGGATGGTCTCGCCGGGCGCATAGGCAAAGCAGCTCACGAGACGCCCGTCGGCGTCGGAGCGCGACCGCGGCGCGCGCGGCGTGGTGAGCGGCGGCGCACCGGCCAGCGTCACCGCGTCGAACACCGGCACGCCCGACAGCGGCCTCCCGGTCCGATCGACGACGCGCATGAGCACCACGGCGGTAGTCCCCGGCTCGATCGTCACCTCGGCGAGCGAATCGGCCTGCGCATCGTAGCGGCGGAGGCGCTGCACCGCGGTGTCCACGCCGCACACGTTCTTCACGAAGCTCGCCCGCGTCGGCGCGACGACGGTGTGCGTCACCTCAGGGCCACGCGCCACGTCCACCCGCAGCGGCGTGGGTAGCGTGATGTCCACACGATGCAAGACCGAGTCGAGCACCACCACGCGGTAGCGGCCGGGAAGCACGTCCTCCAGCACCGCGACGCCGGCACTGTCGGTGCGTGCCGCGTAACTGGTGCCGGCCAGCCCCAGCATGATGCCGCGCTGTGGCGCGCCGCTGTCGGTGCGCGCCACGAGACGCAGCGACGGCAGCGAGCCGCGCCACGAGGAGCCATCCGCCCACTGCACGGCGGCCACCTCGCCCCCGGTATCGAGCGGGCGGGCGCGCGACACGGCCGAGCCGCGAAACACCGACAGCGCTGCGCGCAGCCCCACTGGCTGGGCCACACGCAGCGTCCACCGCTCCACGAACACCGCGCCGTTGGGCATCGTGCGGAACTCGATACGCCCACCCGGCGCCACACTCTTCTCCGCGTCGGAGAGATTGAGATATGTGTACTCGATGCGCTGCAGCGTGCGCGTGGCCGTGTCCACCCACAGCCGTCCGTCGATGTCCACGATCGCGGGGCGCCGCGTGGCCGGCGTGAAGCGGATCCCCACGAGCGTCGGCGCGTCCTTGTCACGCTCCGCCAGGTCGAGGCACCAGGTCTGGCGGAACAGATCGTGGCTCAGCAGCTCGGTGTCGGGCCCCAGGAACGCGCGCTCGCCGGCGCCATCGCCCGTCGGCTCGGTCGCGAAGCCGCGCTGCACGAACAGTGCGGGCGTGCGCGCAGCCCGGAACGTGCCGGCTTCGTCGTGCAGCGAGTCCACGACCACCTCCTGCGTCACCATCGGGCGCGCAGGGTCGTCGATGGGGCGACGATAGCGCACGAGACGCGACCGCGCCGACCGCGTCTCGCGCGTCACGATCTCGGCCAGCAGCGCCTCGCGCACCTGCTCGTACACGGCGTGTGCGACCGCCACCCGTTCTCCCGTGGTGCAGCGCGCATTCGCGCGCACCGCCACCGGCTGCAGCAACGTCACGAGTGGCGTGAGGCGAATCGTGACCTCACCCACTGGTGGCGTGAGTGCGGCGTCGGCCGGTCGGTACCCGATGCGGCGCACGCGCACTGCGCTTACCGGCGCGACGCTGATCAGGAAGCGCCCCCGCTCGTCGCTCAGCGTACGCGCGACCATCGTGTCGCTGTGCAGGGCCTGCACCACCGCGCCGGCAACCGGGCGACCGGTGACCGCGTCGACCACGGTGCCGCGCACGCCGGCGGTCGCCGCGGGTTGCTGCGCCTGCAGCGGCGCCACGCGTGTCACAACGCACGCCGGGAGCGCGAGGAGGGCCCAGCGCAGGAGTCGCGACGCCAGCATGCGTGTCAGCACGTGATGCCGTTGATGCATGTCGCCGCTCATCGCCCGAATCGCACACCCACCTGCATCGTCACCAGCGGCGACCAGCTTGTGCTGCGTGCCAACTGCGCGTCGGTGTCGGCGTGCCGCGTGAGTCGCGTCCACCCGCCGTCGAGCGAGAGCACGACATGATGCGCCACCACCAGCGCGCCGCGCGCGGCCATGTGCGGCGCCGTGACGCGCGTGTCGTCGCTGGACACGTTCACGTAGCCGCGACGTCCGGTGATGACCCCTGCCGTGACCGCGCCCTCGAGCTGCAGCGCCCCGCGCCCCACGCGCACGCCACCGCCCACACCAGCGCGCGTGGCGTTCTCGAGGCGCAGCCCCCCCACGGTCTTGAGGTCGCGCGTGAAGCGGATGCACAACACGTCACCGCCCCCCGAGCCGGTGAAGTGCGAGGCCGAGAGCTGCGGAAACAGCCGCCCGCGCCCCTGCACATCGGCGCCGAGCGCGATGCTCGAATGTCCACAGTTCGACTGGTAGGCGTCGGCAGGATTCGCGATGCCCGTGTGCACCGTAACAAGCGCGGGCAGGCGCTGGGCGTAGGCGGGACACGCCGCAGCGACGCCAAGGAACGCCACAAGCCTCGCAAGCCGGCCGACACGTACTGTCATGGAGGGATTCCTGTCCCCAGGTCTTCACACGGTGAGGAGCGCCACGCCATACGCCACCAGCATGGCATCGCGAGTGGCCAGGGTGAGCCCGCGCGATTGTGCCTGTGCAACCAGCAGGCGATCGAACGGGTCACTGTGGTGCCAGGGGAGCGTCGCACTCATCCGCGCGTCCTGCGCGGAGATCGCGACCTCGTCGAAGCCGGCCTGCTCGGCCGCGACAAGCCAGTCGGCGGGAAGCGTCAGCTTGCCACGCGCCGCCTTGAGCGCGAGCTCCCACGCCGAGGCCGCGCTGAAATAGACGAGGTTGCGCGGGTCGCTGATCGCATCGCGCGCGGCGGGCGCCAGCCGCTCCGGATCGTGCAGCGCCCACAGCAGGGCGTGGGAGTCGAGCAGCAGGTTCACGGCTTCTTGCGCCGAGTGCGCGCCTTCGGGCGTGGCTCGGCCGCGCGCCGCGCGGGCGTCGGCTCCACGCTGCCCCCGTAGAACAGCGCCTCGACCTCGCTGTCCGGCTCCCAGCAATCGGCCGACTCCACCACTGCCCCCGCCAACGTGCCAAGACGGCGCGGACCGTCGCCGGCCGTGACCGGCACGAGTCGCACGAGGGGAGTGCCCGCCTTGGCAATGACGACCTCCTCGCCGGCGACCACGTCGGCGATGAGGCGGGACAGCTGGGTCTTGGCGGCGTGGATGTTGACGATCTTCATTGAACTAAGCTTAGTCGAGTCCGGTAAGTGCACAAGACGGCGTCCTTCCGCCTCCGAACGCCGCATTGACTACGGACGCCACGCCGACGCTCCGCCACGCCGTGCAGCACACAACGTCCTTGGCCGGGTGTCCGTCGCGAGGTACACAGAGTTGCGACCGGGACCACGCGATGCTACAACATGGGCGAGGGTCCGGCCCACTCAGTGCCGTATTGAATCTGACAGGTCCCTGGAGGACTCATGCCCAGTTCCATCGAAGTGCTCAGTCTGTCCGAATTCGAAGCGAGGCTCGAGGCGTGGACGCCGGCGCGTCGCATCACCGAAGTGCATGTGCACTGCACCGATCATCCGCGCCATGCGGAGTTCCGCGGTCGTGCAAGCATCGAGGCCATGCGGTCGTATCACCGCAGCATCGGCATGGCCGACATTGCACAGCACCTGACGATCGATCCGCAGGGGCTCATCTGGACCGGACGCCCGTTCGATGCCGTGCCCGCCAGCGTGCGCGGACACAACGGCAGCAGCGCGGCAGGTCCGTTCATGATCGAGATGGTCGGCCTGTTCCAGAATCGCGCGAACGGCACGATCATCGATCCGTTCGACGGCGCACAGAAGCAGTGCGCGTACGCGGTCGTGCGTGCGGTGCTGGCGAAGTTCGGGTTGCGCGAGCAGGCCGTGAAGTTCCACCGCGAGTTCCCCAACACCGGCAAGACCTGTCCGGGGCTCAATCTCGACCCCACGGCCTTTCGCGCGGACATCGCGGCCTTGCTGCAGCGCAACACGCTGCGCGCCTTCGACGTGGCGGTCCCGGACGGCGTGGAACGCGCCGCTGTACGCGACATCACCCCCGCCGACCTGCGGGCCGAGCCCGACGATCTCGAGGTGCCGGAGCACGAGGAGGCCGCAGCCGAAATCGGCGTGCGCGCGCGACTCATCGATGAGGGGCGTCTCGACCCGGACGATGATGAGGCCGGCGCCCGCGGCGCCGACGGCGAGTACCGCGATCTCATCGGGCATGTGGTGAACACGTCGCAGGGCGTGCTCTCGGGCAAGGGCGCCATGCGCAACACCACGGCCGACCTCGATACACTCATCCGCGACTACCTCACGCCGCAGTTCGCCTCGGGGGCATTCAAGCACCTGCTGTTCTACGCGCACGGCGGCCTGGTGAGCGAGAAGTCGGCACTGCGCTACGCGCGCGCCATGCTCCCCTGGTGGAAGTCGCACGGCGTCTATCCGATCTTCTTCGTCTGGGAGTCGAGCCTGCTGCAGACGATCTGGCGCCGCCCACGCGGGCAGCGCGGCGTCACCGACTTCCTCGACAAGAGCGTCGAGCTGGCCACGCAGTTGCTTGCCCGCCCCATCTGGGCGGAGATGAAGGACAACGCGCGGCGGTGCTCGAGCCCCATGACCAAGTTCGGCCGCCCGGGAGGTCTCTACGAGCTCGCCGCCCGCCTGGCTCCGTGGCTCGACGCGCATCCGAAGGTGTCGCTGCACGCCGTGGGCCACAGCACCGGCCCGATCGTGCTGTCGACCTTCATGCCCCTCATCATCGACGCCGCAGGCAAGAAGCGCCGGTTCAGCACGCTCAGCTATCTCGCGCCCGCCATCCGCATCGACGACTACCTGCGCGACGTCGATCCGCTCATCGGGCCGTGGGTGGACCGCCTCCGCATGTTCACGATGTGCGACAAGGCCGAACGCGACGACAATGTCGCCCAGGTCTACCGCAAGTCACTGCTGTACTACGTGCGCGACGCCTGTGAGGATCGTGACGACGGACAGGTCCTCGGCCTGCAGCGCGACCAGTTCGACCACCCGGACATTCGGCAGCGCTTCTCGCTGGGAGGCACGTCCGATCTCTCGGCCCAGGGCGCCTACACGCTCGCCACTGCGCGCGCCATCGAGTATGCGCAGCGCCGCAAGGATCACCCGAGCAACCCGCGTACCGCCGCGACCGCGCACGGTGGCTTCGACAACGATGAAGCCACCATGCGCAGCGTGGTCGCGAATGTGCTGGGCGTGGACGCCGACCAGCTCGGCTACGAGGGCGCCCGCTTTCCCTCGAAGGCCGTGTTCGACGGGGCGCTCGATGCCGACGACGCGCCGCGTGCGCTCGCCCCCGACGAGCTCCTGGTCGACGACACGCCTGATGGCGGGTGTGGCGAGTGCTGCTGCTGCCGCTGCTGTCAGGGCAGCGCGGGCACGGCGGCGAAGACCGTGTCGGAGTTCGACCGGGAGGATGACGACGAGCCCGCCGACGACCGCGACGAAGACGACAGCGCCACGCCTGCGCCCGGGCCACGCACCGGCGGACGTCGCCGGGCTGTGTGCATCGGCATCGACAGCTATCCCACCATGCCGCTCGACGGCTGCGTGAACGACAGCCGCAACTGGGCCGCACGCCTCGCCGCGGCAGGCTTCGAGGTGACGTCCCTGCACAACGCCAAGGCCACCCGCAAGGCGATGCTCGAGGCGCTCACCACGCTCATCGCCGACAGCAAGCGCGGCGATCATCTCGTGTACCAGTACGCCGGCCACGGCACGCAGGTGGACGACCTGGATGGCGACGAGGTCGACCGCCTCGACGAGGCGCTTGTTCCCTACGACTATCAGCGCGGCGCACTCCTCATCGACGACGACATCTACCGTGCGTGTGCGAAGCTGGCCGAACGGCCGGGCGTGACCCTCACGTTCTTCATGGACTGCTGTCACTCCGGCAGCAACACGCGGGCGGCGCCACTGCCCAGGACCGGCAAGAAGGAGAAGGTGCGCTACCTCACACTCAGCGCCGACGACGTGCGCGCATACAAGGCGAAGCGTGCGCGGACACGCGGTGAGGCCGCGCTGCCGCGTGTGAGCGAACGCGATCCGCAACCCGGTGTCGTGTCGTTTGCCGCCTGCCTCGACCATGAGTTTGCCTACGAGAGCAACGGGCACGGCGACTTCACCACGAAGGCGTTGGCACTGTTCGACGAGGCGATCGCCCATGGGCAGTCCAATCAGCAGTTCATTACCGCGGTCGTGAAGGCGTTTGGGAGCGCACGCCGACAGACGCCCCTCATGCAGCTTCCAGCCGACGGGCTCAAGACGCGCCGATTCCTCGGGGGACGCGCATGACCTCCTCGCCGGGAGGGCGTGCCGGGCGTGCCGCCGCACGCGACGCGTGGACCTTCGAGCTGCATCCATCGGTGCGTCACCGCGCACTGCGGCGCCCCACGCCCCCGGCCGACATGCCGTCGCACCGGCGTTTGCGCGTCTACACGCAGGACCCCAGCATCGGCCGGCTCGACGGGCAGGTGTGCACGCTGGCCGTGCCGTACGAAACGCTCACGCCGGGCCCCGCCGGTGGTTGGTTTGTGGTAGACGATCGCGGCTCCCCCGAGGCGCCGCTCGATCTCGACCGCCCTGCCCTGCTCATGAGCGACGGGCTCACGCCCAGCACCACCGAGCGTGCGTTTGCCTGTCAGATGGTCTACGCGGTGGCCATGGAGACGTACGCGCGCTTCCGCGACGCGCTTGGCCGCGACCCCGGCTTCGGCCCCATCCCGCACGCCGACCGGCGGCTGCGCATCATTCCCCGCGCCTTCGAGGAGGGGAACGCGTACTACGATCGCGACGCCGGCACCGTGGAGTTCGGGTGGGGGAAGGCCGAGGCGTTCGCGCAGGGGCGCAGTCAACCCGGTGGGCTCGTGTACCTCGCGCTGTCGCGCGACATCATCGCGCACGAGGTGAGTCACGCGCTGCTCGACGGGCTGCGCCCCAACTTCCTGCGCCCCACGCACCGCGACGTACCCGCGCTGCACGAAGGGTTCGCCGATCTCGTCGCCATCTTCCTGCACTTCTCGCAACGCGACATCGTGGCGGCGGCCATCGACCGCACGCAGGGGCGCGTGGACACCGACCAGCTCGCGGCCATCGGCCGGCAGTTCGGCTTCGACCTCAACAGCGGAACCGGCCCGTTGCGCACAGCCGTGCACAGCACGTCGTGGGACACGCCCATTCCCGAGGCGCACACGTACGGCGCCAACGCCGAGGAGCACGACCTGGGCGCCGTGCTCGTGTCGGCCGTGTTCGAGGCGTTCCGCCGCGTGTTCGAGGCCAAGACGCATCGGCTGCGGCATGCACTGGCGCCGTACCAGGGGCGCCTCCCCAGCGAGGGTGTCGAGCTGCTCGCCGGCGAGGCGTGTACGCTCGCGCGGCAGTTCCTCAACATCGTCATTCGTGCGGTGGACTACTGCCCCAGCTTCCACTGCACGTTTGGCGAGTATCTGCGGGCCATGATCACCGCCGACGCCGATCTCGTGGGCGACGATCCGTGGGCGTATCGCGAGAGTCTCGTGAGTGCGTTCCGGCACTACGGCATCACCGTGCCCGATGTACCCGACTTGAGCGAGCCCGCGCTCACGTGGAAGCGTCCCGAGACGCCGCTCACCATCGAGGCGTTGCGCTTCAGCCAGTTGCGCCTCGAGTGCCGCGATGGCCTCATCGACTGGAGCGACGACAGCCGCCAGGTGGCCGCCGCCGAGGCACTCGGCAAGGCCGTGTGCAATGCGACGCATGGGCGCGAGTTCGGCCTGCTGCCGCCCAGCAGCACCGTGCGTCCGCCGCGCGTGCTGTCGCTGCGCACCCTGCGTCGCGTGTCCCCCGACGGCACCGTGAACTTCGACACCGTGGCCGAGATCACGCAGAAGCGGAAAGTGCGCGAGGGGTTCTTCTTTGGTGGTTCGACGCTGGTGATCGACGCGGATGGGCGCGTGCGCTACGCGGTGCGGAAAGACGTCGACTCGGAGCGACGTCTCAAGGCACAGCGGGCGTGGCTCAAGAGGCAGCCCGCGGAGGTGCGTGAGGCGGCGTGGGCGGAGCATTCGAGTGTGTCGGCGGGGTTGTTGCGGAGGATGCATGAGTGAGAGGGGGCATCAAGGACGCTTTGCCGCCGTCAACTGAGCGCGTACACACTTCGCACGATATGAGACTTCCATTCGCACTGCTTTTCGCGCTGGCGTTTGCAGGTGATCTCGGCGCTCAGTCCCGTCTGCGTGTTGCTGCGGCGGGCGGACGCCTTCGAGTTGCGCCGCATGCGGACAGCGCTGTCCAAGCGCAACTTCCGCCGCGAGCGTGGGTCGAGCCCGACACCAACGGCGTCCTGACTGGCCAGTTCATCCTCGTGCGCGCGGGCGGACGCCGCGGGTGGCTGGACTTCGCCGAGCTGTCACCTCCGGAGACTCGCGTGAATCGCTTGGATGAGAGATTCTCGTATCAGGAAGTGCAGAAGCGCGGCGATGATCCGGACGAGAGTGCGCGAGATGCCGCACTTCATCCTGGCGTGCCCTGGACGTGCAGGATCTTTCGCAGGCGCTGCCCCAAGTGGGATTGGCAGCCCGGGCGACCGGTGTTTCACCTCCTCCGAGATCAAAGCGCGGTCATCGGCGAAGACCTCGTGTATCGTGTCGGCTCTACCAGCCACTCAATTCGGGTCTCCAAGGGCTTCATCACTGACTTTGCTTCGATCCCGCGCGCGATGTGGCCGATCCTCCCACCATGGGGGATCTACAAGTTCGCGGCGGTCGTGCACGACTACCTCTACTGGACGCAGTCCTGCTCGCGAGACCAAGCCGACCGGCACTTCTTTATTGCCATGGTGGAAGACAGCGTACCAGCTTGGCAGCGCAATGCCGTGTATGCGGGTGTGCGAGTGGGCGGTGAGGCGGCGTGGAAGTCCAATACAGAACGCAGGACGCGAGGGGCCTCTCGTTGGTGGCCTGACCTTCCGGCGGGCTCCTACGTGAAGGGGGAAGAACTCATGGCGACACTTGAGGCACGCAAGGCGAAGGATCCGACTCAGCTTCCGACGCCTCAAGAGGCGTGCGTACTTGGGAACTCCCTGCGAGTACCGTGATAATCGGAGGCTCGACACCTACCTATCACCCGGCGCCTTCCCCAACACAAGGCACTCGAGGATTCAAGAGTCAGGGTGAACCTTGGCGAATGGCGAGCACATGTTGGGGCCAGTACCGAACACTCTGCAAGTACTCCAGTGACTCCGGTTCTTCAACGAATTCGAGGAGGTTTCCGGTTCGCGCGGCTAGCTCCTCCCGGACCTCCGCAGGGGTCGCGAAGAAGAACTCCCGCCGGTCGTTAGCCCAATTCACGCGCCGATCCCGAAAATGCGCGTGCAGGTCCGCCTCGAGCGAGACGGCGTCTTCCGAGAAGAAGAGGGCGTGCACGTCGAATCGAAATGGCACCGATGCATCGCCCAGTTCAAGCACTCGCTCCATCGGCTCTAGACGCCGTGTCAAGCCGATCTTGACCACATGCTCACCGAATGCACCCCGGTTGGAGATCACATAGATGTACCCCGCACGGATGTTGGCCGCGCGGAAGTCGTTCTGTGCGATCGCAGCATCGACATCGGCGAGCTTCTGCTCGAGCGCGGAATCGGTGGCACCGGCCTGTTGAAGCTTCTCCAGTACTGTCACAATGTGCGCCCACTCTTTGTCGAGTCTCTCACGCGCTGCCGCTAGCTCTTGCTCGACTCGGCGTTCCTCACGCAGGCGCTCGCGTTCCTCGCGTGCAGCTTCCTTCTCCTCTTCGCGCTTCATCTGATAGTCGGCCGTGAGCTCAATCTCTTCGAGCCGGAGCGCGTGGAAGCTGTCGCTGATGCGCATCTGCATCAGTCCACCAAGCCGCGCGATGGTAGCACGAGCCTTCTCGAGACGCTTGCGAGCCGCCTCTACGTTGCCTGCACGAAGCGTGCGCAGAACGTTCTCCGCCTCGGCGTTGTATGCCCGAAGCATCAGGGCGCTCAAGTCGCGAGTCATCGCACGCCCCTTCGCGAGTGAGCCATCGAAGGTGAACAGATTAGACGTTTCGATCGCGGCGCTCGACCTCACCGATTCCGCGATTCGTCCGGTGAGTGCCTCGAGTCGCTCTCGGTAGGCCACCGCGTGCTCGAGCGGATGGTGATACCGATAGATTCCGACGTGCTGCAGCGCCTGCTCGTCGTCGAGCAGAATCGTCTCCTCGGTGACATCTCGTCTTGAGGCGAGTGTGGCGCGCAGTGCGAGCAACTCCGCTTGAAGCGCGGCGATCGTGGCCGCAGCCCCCGTGTCGGAGGCAGACGCGCGAGCGGTTGGCGCTTCCTGCGGGGCCGCGGACGCGTCCACCTCATCGCTCGCCAGCCAAAGCACCCACCCGTCGGGGATGGGTGGCCAAGACGGATCCGGTGTCCATCCCTTTGGGGGCGTCCACCCTTCCGGAGGCTTGGGCCAACCTGGAGGCGGATTGAAGCGCGGGCGAGCGGGTTCAGTCATGCGCGCCGCACTCCGGTGCGCTCCACCGGGAGTAGAAGATAGGGATTCTTCGACACGGCGCCCCCGAGGTGGGCAAGCGACTTCTCTGGAACAACGTTTGTAAGGTCAAACGTCAGGAACGAGTCGCGTTCGGCGCCGACGATGACGAGAGGGACCTCACGCCGAATGCCTGTACCTTCGTCTACCGCAGATACCACTACCTCGAGCGCAATCGTCCGAATGAGGCCGCGACGATCGGACTCGAAGATTTCGTGGATCGATCGAAGAGCGACCTGATGGACCGCGCGAGTATAGCGGTCCTTGCACTCCCTCTGTGGGAGCGGGACCGGCACAATCTCGTCAGACGCCCTTACGTACTTGAAGTGTTTCGCCGTTGGAAGTTTGGCCGGTTCGGGAACTCGAACCCGCAAGGCGAGCTCCGCACTACTCGCATCAAACGTGAAGGTGTGCTGGACTGAGAACTGTTCTGGATACACGGAGTTGCCGAGTACGATCGCGACGTACTCTTGCACGGCTTCCGGGGTGCCGTATCCGAGGTTGGCAATCAGCTCATCCAGACTCTGGTTCTGCTGGACCACCGCCTCCTCACGCGCACGACACTCCCGCGCGTAGCGCGCCTTCTCTCGCTCGAGCTCTTTGAGCCGGCGCTCTTCTGCGGCCTCATGTCTTGCCAGCGCCTCACGATCCAGCTCATCAGCGGCGGCACATCCGGACTCCCATTCCTTTAGGGCGCGTCGATGCGACGCCTGAGCCGCCGCGACCGCCTCCTCGTGCTTGCGCTTGCCGAAGATCTGGCGAAGCCCTGTGGGCGGATCAGGGATCACCAGTACCGGCGCCGTCGGGCGCTTAGCCGGGGCAGGTGGTGTGATTGGCCATGTGAGGTCCTGTCGATCAAATGGAGGATGCTTGGCCGTTACGCGAAGCGTGTTGAGATCTACGTAGTCATCGCGTTCCAGCGTCGCTTGCAGAAGAGTGTCGATGGCCGCCAGCGCATCAGCATTCTCCTCACTCTTCGCGTCGGCCTCATCCTCGCGCGAGGCCAGATAGGCTTCACGTTGCGCCTTTTCCAGGCGCTTTCGCTCCGCCGCCTGCGCCTTGGCCAGCTGCGAGCCGAGCCGCACAAGCGCCTTCTGGTGCTGCTCGCGTCGTCGTGCATCTGCAGACTGTTCGCGCAGCGCGAGACGCTGACGCTTTTCCTGTTCGCGTTGAGCGATCTTGAGCTGGCGATTCAGCTCGGCAAAGAAGCCGCGTCGAGCCATATTGTCGTCCAGAGTGAAGGTCCAGGTGTAGCCAATTCCGCGTGGCCGTCTCATGAGCCTGTCGCGATCGCGAGAAGATCCGGTCGGTTTCGTCCCTCCGCAAGCGCGTGTCGAACGTTTGCAACCCTGCGACTGGCGCGACGGCAACGAGACGCAATTGCGGTCAGAAAGTGAGTCGCGAGTGGTGCCTGGGGTCGAGAGCAGCCCATGACCCAAGGGTTGCTGTGGACTTTGTTCACGCGCGGCTAGCCATCTCGCGCTGTCAGATCATCACCCTCGCCGTCCGAGCGACATACCAACACGCCGCCGGCATCCCTCACGGGACACCGGCGGCGCTCTCACATCTCAACCCGCTGTTCAGCTAGCGCCGCTCACCCGCACTCACTGAACCCGCACACGTGACACTTCACGCACCCTTCCGCGAACTCCAGCTGTGAGCCGCAGTCGGGGCAGGTGCCCATGAACACCTCGCCGCCACCCTTGCCGAACTCGACCAGCGGGGCCATCCCCTCCACGGCAGGCGGACGCGTGATGGGCACACCGGCGGCCGGCGTCGGCACCGGCGGCTGGAGCGAGCTCACGGGAGACTGACCCACCACCGCAGCCGATCCGCCGTGCAGCAGGTCCTGCTGCACGCCCTGCTTCTCACGCCACCACTGCTCGAGCGCGATGCCCACGGCGTCGGGGAGGCTGAGCACCTTGTTGGGGCCAAGACCCACGGCACGGTCGGAGCTGATGCCGCGGAGCTGACGGTGGATCTCCTGGAGCGAGATGCCGCTGCGCAGCGCCAGCGAGATGAGACGGCCAATCGCTTCGGCGTCGGCCATGGCGCTGCCGCCGGCCTTGCCGAGGTTGAGGAACACCTCGAACGGCTGCCCCTTCTCGTCCTCGGTGATGTTCACGAACATCACACCGAGCGGCGTCTCCTTGCGGATGGTCGTGCCACGCATGACCTCGGGGCGCGACCGCTTGCCGCGACGGTTCGCGTTCTCGGCCTCGGCGCTGAACAGCGCCTTCTTGGTGCGATCGAGCTCGTTGACCATCTCGGCCATCGTGCCCTGCAGCTCGCCGATCTCGCGCTTGAGCGCTGTGAGCTCGGCCTTGTCGGCCTTGTCACCATCACGCTTGGCCGCCGCATCGGCGGTGGCGCCGGTGCTGAGCACCTGGCCGTCGCGCGACCCGTCGCGATATACGGTGACGCCCTTGCACTTCATGTCGTAGGCGTACTCGTAGATCGCGCGCACGTCTTCGACCGTCGCGGCGTGCGAGAAGTTGGTCGTCTTGCTGATGGCCGAGTCGCAGTGCTGCTGGAACGCGGCCTGCATCTTGATGTGGTATTCCGGCGAGATGTTGTTCGCCGTGTTGAACACCGCCTGCCACCGGGCCGGCACCTCGTCGTGCTGCACGCTGCCGGTCTTGGCGATGCGCTCCATGAGCGCGTCGCTGTACCAGCCTTCCTTCTTCGCGATCGCGACGAAGTCCTCGTTCACGTCGGGCATCATGACGCCCGCCTGGTTGCGCATGAACGCGACCGCGAACAGCGGCTCGAGACCCGAGCTGCAGCCGGCGATGATGGAGATGGTGCCGGTGGGCGCGACCGTGGTGACGTTGCAGTTGCGGAGGAGCTGCATGGGGCGGATGCGCTGGCCGTTGGCATCGCGCGCGCACGTCTCGTCCGGGCCCCAGATGCTCTGCGCCCACTCGGGGAACGCGCCACGATCACGGGCCAGCCGCTCGCTCTCCTTCTTGCCCTCGACGTCGAGGAACTCCATGACCTTGCGCCCCATCTCCACGCCTTCAGGGCTGTCGTACGGGATGCCGAGCCGCACGAGCATGTCGGCGAAGCCCATGACGCCCAGGCCGATGCGACGGATGCGCTTGGAGAGCGCGTCGATTTCGGGGAGCGGGTACTTGTTGACGTCGATGATGTTGTCGAGGAAGTGCGTGCTGAGCGCGATGTCGCGCCGCATGGCCTCCCAGTCGACGGTGCCGTTGTTCACATAGTAGCCGACGTTGACCGACCCGAGGTTGCACACGTCGTACGGCAGCAGCGGCTGCTCACCGCACGGATTCGTCGCCTCGTAGTCGCCGAGGTGCGGCACCGGGTTGTAGCGGTTGGCCTCGTCGATGAAGAACACGCCGGGCTCGCCGGTGCGCCACGCACCGAGGATCATCTTGTCCCACACCTCACGGGCGCGGAGCTGCCCGGTGACCTGCTTCGACACGGGGTCGACGAGGTCGTAGTTCGTGTCCGCCTTCACGGCGTCCATGAACTTGGTGGTGATGCCCACCGAGATGTTGAAGTTGGTGATCTGGGTGAGGTCTTCCTTGCAGGCGATGAACTCCATCACGTCGGGGTGATCGACGCGCAGGATGCCCATGTTCGCGCCGCGGCGCGTGCCCCCCTGCTTCACCGCATCGGTGCTGCTGTCGTAGAGCTGCATGAACGACACGGGCCCCGACGCCACGCCGGTCGTGCTGCGCACCATGCTGCCGCGCGAACGCAGGCGCGAGAAGGAGAAGCCGGTGCCCCCGCCCGACTGATGGATGAGCGCCATGCTGCGCAGCGTGTCATAGATGCCGCTCGAGCCGTTGCTGAGCGCGTCATCGACGGGCAGCACGAAGCACGCCGAGAGCTGCCCGAGCGGGCGGCCGGCATTCATGAGCGTCGGCGAGTTGGGCTCGAACCGGCGCTGCGTCATGAGGAAGTAGAACTCCTCGGCCAGCGCCTGCACCGCCCCATCGCTCGCCCCGTAGCGACGGTCGGCCTCGGCCACCACCGTGGCCACGCGCCAGAACATGTCCTCGGGGCGTTCCACCGACTTGCCGGACTTGTCCTTGACGAGGTAGCGCTTGTCGAGGACGGTTCTGGCGTTCTGGGACAGCGTGACCAGACCTTCCGGCGGCGTGGCGGAGAAGGGCATGCGGCGGTGCTCCTGCAGTTTGACGTGGGGCGATGCGGACGAGCGCTTCGGCAGGCTCCGGGTGCGTCCCCGGAGGACTGGGGAGGGGGCCGAGCGGGCGCGAATGGTGGCCCCGGACGTGAGTCCGCGCAAGTCGCGGGGCAACGCGTTGGGGCTGCATGACTTGCATTTGCCACATCACGGATGTGCAGCGCAGCCCGAGTTGTCCACCGAGACCAGAGGTGTGACGCCGTCCCTATGGCGACGGCCGAGTTCGGTTGCGAGGGCGTGACGGCACCGTAATGCGACAGTGACAATCTATACGCCCAAGCCCTTGCAGTGAAGTGACTTGCGTTGGCACGCGCCCACCCACTCGGCGCAGCAACCGCGCACCAACCGGACAGGTGCCACGGCACGCACTCAGCGGTGCAGTATCACCCCTAACTGGGGTTTCTTCGGGACGCTTGCCTGCACTCACATCGACGCGCCGCGACTTGCTTGCTCGCGCGAACTGCCCCCCCCCGCGGACGGACCGCTCAGTCGCCCATGACGACCCGCGGCACGGCCCCGCTGCGGTGGGCCTGCGCCAGCGCCACGTAGCGGGCCGCATTGGCCACCGTACGGGCCTGCTGCGCCTCGTCGAGGGCCCGCACCACCTTGCCCGGTACGCCCACCACCAGCGAGCCTGGCGGGATCTGGGTGCCTTCGAGCACCACCGCGCCCGCCGCGATGATCGAGCCCGCCCCGACACGCACCCGGTTGAGCAGGATGGCCCCCATCCCCACCAGCACGCCGTCCTCGAGCACGGTGCCATGCACCACCGCGCGATGCCCGATCACGCAGTCGGCGCCCACGATGGTGGGAATGCCGGGGTCGGCATGGATGACCGCGCCATCCTGGACGTTGCTGCGCGGGCCGATGGTGATCTGCTCGACATCACCGCGAATGACCGCCGTGGGCCACACGCTGGTGTCCTCGGCGAGGGTGACACGGCCGAGCACGACGGCGGTGGGGTGGATGTAGGGGGAGGGCATGCGTGGTGGGGCACCTGTGAAGAGCGAGGAACGGAAAGGGAGGCAGGGAGCAGGGGGAAGGGTTCAGGGAGCGTGGACGGCGCGGTCGCTGGCAACGGGGCCCTCCCCCTGATTCCTCCCCCCTGCCTCCTGCTCCCTCATCCTCAAACTGGACGGCCTAGAAGTACCCGCCCAAACTCACATACCACGCCCCGCCCCGCTTCACTCCCGCCGGCGCCGCATACGGCGCCGCGGCACCGAACCGCACGCGATACGGCTCGTCGTACGCGAGGGCGATGTCGGCCACCAACTCGGCGCCGGCCGACGCGATGATGCCGTCGCGCACGCCGCGACGTTCGCAGAGCGCGCTGTTGCCGCGCACGAGCACGTCGGGACACCACGCGCGCGCAGCATCGCTGAACACCGTGAGCGACAGCCGGTCGGCGAAGGCGGTGAGCGGCATGCGCGCGCGTGTGAACATCAGGAGCGGCGCCTTGTACTCCACCGTGCCGCCCACGGCGCGCGTGCCGCGCTGCACACCGGGGGCCACGCCGCGCACGGGGAACGGCCGCGAGGGGTCGCCGATGTTGACACCCGGAAACAGCTCGGCCAGCACACCACTCGTGCCGCCCACGCTGAACTCGCTCGCCGTCTTCGTGTCGGCCAGTCCGGCGATGAGCCGCCCCGCGAGCACATGCCGTGCATAGCCGGGAAGTGGCAGCGGCAGGTAGCCGCGCAGCGTCGCCGTGCCGCGCCACGAGCCGAGCGACGGCGCGTCCTCGCGCCAGCGATAGGCGGTGTTGGTCGTGAAGACGATGCCCTCCTCGACATTCACACTCCGCAGCGCGCGCCGCGTGGTGCTCACCGTGGACGCCGCGAAGAGCGATGGATAGCGCGTACCGCGCCGCAGCAGCGAGCCGGGCGCGCCGAGCACCGAGTCCACCGTCGCGGTGAAGTCGCGCCACTCGTACTGTGCGCCCAGCGTGCCGTTCACGCTCCAGCGCACGCGCGGCGCACTCCACGTGCCCTGCACCGTCGCGAAACGGCGACGCCGGGCGAGCAGGCCGAGTGTCGTGCCCGCCGTGTCGGTCACGCGAAAGGTCGCGTCCCACGACTGGCTCACCGACGCATTGAGCACCGGCACGCCGAGTGTGGCCCAACGCCAGGCGAGTGCCCCGTCCACCTCGCCGCGCGTGGGTTCGACAAGGAGACTCGCATCCCACGTGTGGCGTTCGAGGATATCGCTGCCGCCGGTCATCGCACCCAGTGTGGCGCGGCCGTCGCGCCCTTCGCCGATGGTGGGAAGCCAGTAGCGTGGCCAGAGCTGTCGCGCGGGACGATAGGGGCGGCTCGGGGCACTCGTCCATGCACCCTGCACCACCGGCAGCGGCACCGTGTCGCGCCCGGCGTACCAGGTATCGCGCACGGGCATGCCCGTCGTGTCGAGCGGAACCACGGCCACATGCCAGCCGTCGCCGCGAGGCGCGAGCGCGACGACGCGTGTGCCGTCCGGGCTCACCGAGGGGGCGTAGAGTCCCGCCGGAAAATCGCTCACCTGCTGCACGCGTGCCGGCGCGCCGCCCGCGGTGCGACGCGCTTCGCGGTGTGCATCACGCCACGATGTCGTGTCACCGTCGGTCATGTCGCTCAGCCGCGTGCGCTCGAGCTGCATGCGCCCGCTGCGATCGCTGGCCCACACGAGCACGCGTCCGTCGGGGGTGAACGAGGGGCTCGCGAACACGCCGCGCCCGCCGCTCACGATCTGCCGCAGACGTCCGAGCGTGTCGATGACCACGATGCGCTGTTCGCCACTCGCGAGGAGCTGCGTGGCGGCGATGCGGTCGCCCGACGGCGACCAGCGCGGGTCGCTCCACAGCGTGCGCGCATCGGCCCGCGTGATGGGCACGATCCGCGTGGTGTCGCCCGTGAGCGCACGCTCGGTGCGCACCAGCACGAGCCGCGTGCTGGCCGGCCCGATCTGCACCGCCACCACGCGGCCATCGGTGCGCGCATCGGGCATCATGAGCCGCGCGTCGTGCGTGAGGCGCGTGACGGTCCCCGCGTCGTCGCGATAGAGATCGGTGCGGAAGCGATACGGGTCGCTGAAGTCGGGCTGCGCGAAGTACGTCGTGGTACCCACGCGGACATGGGCATCGAAGCCGTTGCGCCACGCGACGCGCTGCGGCCGTGCCGGCGAGGCCACCGCGGCGACGAACTGTCCGGTGATGTCACGTCCGTTGGCAGAGGTCCACGTGACCGAGTCGGCACCGAGCCAGCGCGGCGCGACGGCGAGGAAGCCGTCGGGCGCCTCCCACACGGGGGTGCGCGGCACGGTAGGCCGCGGCTCGGTGGCGCGCGGCACGGCGCTGTCCGCACGCATTCCCTCACGTCGCGTCTCACGCGCCACGACGGAGTCGCGCCACACGCGCCACCGCTCGTCGAAGCTGCCCCCGAACGCGGCGCGCGCCTGTCGCCCCAACAGATAGGGCACGAGGGTGCCGGCGGTGCGATCGACGTACGTGCGCAGACGTCGCGCGCTGCCCGTGGCGGTGTCGCCCTGCGTGAGCGCGCTCACGAGCTGCGTGCCGTAGGTGTACGCGGTGTTGCCGCGCGGCCATCGCGTCGTGGCCAGGCTCCATCGCCACGGCGGCAGCAGCAGGCTGTCACGCGCCGCGGCGGCGGCGACACTCGGAAACTCCGATGCCACCGCGCGCCCCACGCCCGTGAAGCGACTTTCGTAGTGCACCGCGAGCCCTTCCTTGAGCCACGACGGCGTGAGGCTGTTGGGAAAGAGCACGGGGGCACGTCCGAACACCCATCGGCCCAGCGTCCACACGCCGCGCGCGCGGTCGAGGTGGAAGATGTGCGCCAGTTCGTGCGTGATGACCATGCGCAGCCAGTCGCCGCTGTAGCGCAGCTCGGTGCTGGCCACCGGCGGCGTGGCGTACACCACGATGCGCGGCGTGGGAAACACCTGCGCGTAGCCGTTGCTGTAGTCGACGTTGTCGATGACCAGCAGGTCGATGGGCCCCGCCGGCGGCGCCAGCTCGGCCGCGAACTGCACGTAGGCCCCTTCGGCCAGCACCGCCGCGCGGCGCGCGAGCGAATCGAGGCCCCGCACCGCGTGCACCCGGAAGTGCGGCGTGACGATCGTGCGCACATCGCCGCGGGGATCGACCTGCGCGACAGCGGTCGTCGCCATTGTGAGCAGCAGCCCCGCGAGCGCGACCAGCCCACGGCCCACGGCCCATGCCCCCCGGCTCCCGGCCCACGGCCCACGGCCCACGACCCACGGCACCCGGCTCACGACCACTACCGCCCCCCCTCCCGCACCCACACGAAGTACCGCTCGAGCCCCGCCACAATCGCCTCCGCGTACCGCTCACGGAAGCCGGCGTCGCGCATCGCCGCTTCCTGCTCCGGCATCATGAGGAACAGCCCCTCGGTGAGCACACTCGGACACCAGCTCGGTCGCGCCACGGCGAGGTTCTGGTAGTGCACGCCCAGGTCTCGGAGGCCGAAGCGCGCGACCAGTTCGGTTTCGGTGAAGCGCGCGAGCGGTTCGCTGGCGTTGTGGAAGAAGAGCGTGCTGGTGCCGTTGGCGAGGAACGGATTCACGCCGTCCGGCAGCGCGTTGAGATGGATGGAGACGAACGCGTGCGCATCGGCGCGCCGCGCGGCCACACCGCGATCGGTGAGGCCGAGCGGGTCGAGGCTCGAGCGGGTACTGAAGGCGTTGGCGCCCTTGGCGCGCAGCAGCTCGACCACGCGCTGGCCCACGGGGAACACCGCGTCGCCTTCATACAGCCCGGTGGGGCCCGTCGCACCGGCGGGCGGATGTCCCGGGTCGACGGCGATGGTGAGCCCGGTGAGTGGCCGCGTGGCATGCACCGTGGGCACACGCCGCACGCGCAGCACGAAGGCGCGACGCGCATCATCCCACAGCGCGAGCCAGCCGTAGGCCGGCTGCGACAGCGTGAACTCGATGCGCAGACGGTCGGTGGTGACCTGATCCCACGCGATGCGCCGCACGAGCGTGTCGTTTCCGAGCACCGGCGAGATTTCGGGGTTGCCCTGCACGCCATAGAGCGTGAGCACAAGCTTCCGTCCGTCGGACTCGACCAGGTGCGCAGGTCGTTCGCCCATCGGGATGCTCACATCGACCCAGCCGGCGGCGGGCGTCACGCGAATGCCGCCGGTGACGCGGCGTGGCAGCGGTGTGCCGACGGGGAGCAGGGTGAGGTCGTCGTTGGCCACCCACGCATCGAGCGCGCCATCGAGCTGCAGGCGCGTGAAGCCCTGCTGCCGCCCCGCCACCTCGAGCACGGTGCCGGGGAGCAGCAGCCACTTGTACGTGCCGTCGACGATGGTGCGCGCGTTCACCACGCGATCGGTGTCGCTGCCGACGGTGCTGGTGCTGCGCAGCATGGCCAGCAGGCGCGACTCCGTGGCAAGGGCGCGCACGACCGGCACCGCGAGACGCACGGTGTCGGCGCCGCGGGCGACCACGAGCCGCGCCGGCGCGCTGCTGTCAGCCAGCAGTGCGGCGGCCACGTCGGTGGCGAAGACCGTCGCGACATCGGTGCTGTCCGTCGCGTCGGGTCGCGCCATCATCGCGCAGCAGGCGGGCGCACCGTTGGGTGCGCCATTGGGGGCGAGCAGCGGACGCGTCACGCCGTCGCGACCTGTCACGGTGACCCGCGCGTTGGCGGGCGCACGCACGCTGACGCGCACGAAATCCGTCGGGCGCGCCCACCACCCGCGCTGCGGTGACACGGAGCCACTGTCGACACGCAGCGGGCCACCGGCCATGAGCGGGGTGCGCGTGGCATACCGCACCCGCACGGTGCGCCGCGCGGTGTCGCTGCCCCGCGTGACCTCGAGCTCATAACGCGCCGCACTGGCCGGCGGGTTCGCCAGCCAGGCGATGAACGCGCCGTTGGGGGCCACCTCCACCGGCGTGCCGTTGATGCGGAGCGTCGCATCACCCGACCCCACACTGCCCAGCACGAAGTTGGAATCGCGGCTGGTGAGCAGTTGGTTGTCGCTGGGGTACTGCACGCGCGCTTCGAGCGGTGCGCCGCGCACCGCCGGCACGGGCGGCAGACCACGTGCAGGCCCGCTGGTGCCGCCGGCGGCGCCAGGTGTCACGGGGCGCGACGACGGCGTCACCGCCGCTGCACCGGCGGGCGACGGGGGTGGCGCCGCGGTGCGCGACGGCGCGGCACAGGCCGCACTCCACGCGCCCACAGCACAGATCGCGATGCGCGACCACATCGTGCGGGGAATCTCAGGCATACGGGAAGATGCCCTCGGCGGCGCGTGGTGACCAACTCCGTACATCCCACGATCCGCCGAGGTATTGCGGGCACCCTTCCGCTCAGGCCGTCGCGGGTGCAACCTCCGACATTCCCGTCCGTAGGGGCCGTCATGGCCCCTCGACTTCGCACCGGCCCGACCCATGCATCCGTGACGGTTTCCGCCACGTCATCCAATAGTCCGAGTCCTGCACACGGCGTCCGCGCCGATGTCTCTGCCCTCACCGATGTGGGGCGTACGCGGGAACACAATGAGGACGCGTACCTCGTCGCCGACCTGGAGACGGGGGTCGTGCTCGATGTGACGGCCGGCACGACGACCGTGGCGCCGGGGCCGCACGGGACGCTGTTCCTTGTGGCCGATGGCATGGGTGGCGCAGCGTCGGGCGAGTTGGCCAGCAGCATGGCCTGCACCCTTGTGTTCGAGGCGATCCGGGCCGCGTGGGGCACCGCGGCGCCCACCGTGGGCAGCTTCGCCGAGGTGCTGCGGGATGCCACCGTGGGCGCCAATCAGCGCATCCACCAGCATGCGCGCGAGTTCCCCGAGCACCGGGGCATGGGCACCACCGCCACCATCGCGGGGCAACTGGGTGACCACCTGTACGTCGTGCAGGTCGGCGACAGCCGTGCGTACCTCGTGCGTGACGGTGTGGCCCGCCAGATCACCAAGGACCAGTCGCTCATGCAGCGCCTGGTCGAAGCCGGTGAGCTGACACAGGAGGAGGCTGAGCGGAGCGAACGCCGCAACATCATCCTCCAGGCACTGGGCCCGGAGCCCTCGGTCACGGTGGACATCACGCAGCAGCAGCTCCGCCGTGGCGACGTGCTGGTGTTATGCAGCGACGGGCTCTCGGGGCAGGTGAAGGCCGACGAGATTGCGCATGTCGTGGTGCAGGAACAGGACATGCGCGTCGTGTGCAAGCGCCTCATCGACCGCGCCAATGCGCGCGGCGGCCCGGACAACATCACCGTGGTGGCGGTGCGCTTCGATGGTGAAGGGCTGGCCGACGTGACGACCACCGACTCGGTGGGGTACACGGCCTATCCGCTTCCGGGCACGCTCAACGACCTCAATCGCGACTTCGCGACGCCACGCACACCGGCCTCGGTCATCAAGAGCGACCCCACGCCGCGCTTCGGCACACAGAAGCCCACGGCCGAGGAAATCGAGGCCGAGCGTGCGCGCCTCGGCGACCTGGGGTCGGAGGCGGCGATGCCCTCGCTGGCCGACGAAGGGCCCCGCGTGGTGGGGATGCCCCCCGAGGTGGTGGAGCATCGCCGCGAACTCGCGCAGCCGATTTATGTGGTGCTGGGCGTGGTCGCGCTCGCGGCAGTGGCGTGGCTGGTGTACCAGTGGCGCGCCGGCTGACGCGCAACCCGGCCCAACGGCGCGGCGCCTAGCGCTTCGCCTTCACGAGATGGCGACCGGCCGCCTGCTGCATGACGCGGTCACCGCTCCACGACCCGATCGTGGGCACCGCCATGTTGAGCTGCGCCACGAAGCGCGGATCACCGAGCCCCACCAGCACGACACTCCGCTGCAGCGCCTCGGCCTGCGCGACGAGCTGCTGCACCGCCTCGGCGGTACGTGGCAGCAGCGTGTGCCGTCCCTTGCGCGGCACGTAGTCGGCGAAGACGGCAATCACGAACGGGCCGCCACTCGCCGGCGTCGGCGCACTCACGATGCGGGCGTCGTTGCCGGCGAGACGCATCGCCTCGACGATGCCGGTGCGGTCGGGACGACGCTCGGGCACCTCGTCATCGTCATCGACCACGGCGACCTCGGTGATGGCGCCCATGGGCGGCACGGGGCCATGCTCGATGCGCAGCACGCGATCGGCCAGGAGGGCGCCCCACGCGGTGTCGGCACCACTCGGTCGACGCCAGTCGTTGGGCGGTGACGCCCACTGGGCCCACTTGAGGCGCCGTCGCACGCTCTGTCGCACCCGCTCGGGGTCGAGCGTGCCGTCGTGGAACGCCGCGGTGAGCGCGGCGAGTGCCGCCTCGAGGGGCCCCGGGTCGAGCAACAGGTCGCACCCGCCACGCAACGCCTGCACGGCGGCGTGCGCCGGCTCGCCCCCCTCGCCCAGTGCGGCCGTCATGGTGAGCGCGTCGGAGACGATGAGGTTGTCGTACTTGAGTTGCTGGCGCAGCAGCCACTGGAGCATCTCGCGCGACTGCGACGCCGGCACGCGACTCGGATCGAGTGCGGGATAGCAGACGTGCGACGCCATGACGCTCGCGACACCGGCACCGATGGCGGCACGGAACGGATGGAGATCGAGCTCCTTGAGCTGATCGGCCGGCGTGTCGACGACGGGACGCGACACGTGCCCATCGTGCATGGCGCGGCCGAGGCCGGGGAAGTGCTTGGCGCAGGCGAGGACCCCTTCGGCCTGGCAGGCTTCGATCCACGCGGTGACGAGCGGCGCCACCGAGCGCGCATCATGCCCCAGCGCCCGCGTGCCGATGAGCGGATTCTCGATGACGAGGTCGAGGTCGCAGACGGGCGCGAGGTTCCAGTTGACCCCCATCGTGCGGGCTTCGCGCGCGGTGAGCCGCGCCGCACGACGCAACGCTTCGACATCGCCGAGCGCGGTGATGGCGGCCACCGGCGGCAGCCCGGTCGCACCGGCAAACTGCTGTCCGGCGCCGCGCTCGAGTTCGGCGGCAATGAGCAGCGGATGCTTCGACTTGAGCTGCAGCTCCTTGGCCAGCGCGCGCACGCCGTCCTGCTCACCACCGACGAGCTGGAAGCCACCCACGCCCAGTGCGAGCGCCTCGTCGATGAGGGGGCGCGCATCGCTGAAGCCGCGTTCCGGGGTCCAGCGAATGACGGGGAGCAGCAACTGCGCGAGATCGCGGCGCGCCGGATCGAGGCGCGCCGGATCGAGGCGCGCGGGATCGCTGGACGACTCAGGAGCGGGGGACGACGTCACGCGTGCGAAACTCCGGAAGATGCAGGCGTCACGCCATCGCGCGCCGCCGGGGTGTACGAGCCGAGGACGCGTGGCGCGCGCGCGCCGGTGGCGCTGGGCACGTTGCCGGCGCGGCCGGTCAGGTGGAGGTAGCCGAGGAGTGCGAAGGCGACCGCTTCCTTGGCTTCGGCGTCGAAGAAGACATCGTCGAAGCGCCGCACGGCGATGTTCGGCCGCCCGAAGCGTTCGTGATGGAACGCGAACGCGGCCTCGAGGGTGCGCATGAGCGTGGGGTTGTGCGCACCGCCGCCCGACACGACGACATCGGCGATGGGTTCGCTGATGAAGCGGGTGTACTGGTCGGCGATGGTGGCCGCGGTGAACGCGGTGGCCGTCGCGACCACATCGGCCGGCGTGGCGCCGTCGGCGGTGCAGCGCGCCACGAAGGCGTCGATGAAGGCGGGTGTGAACAGCTCACGCCCCGTGCTCTTGGGGGGCGGTTCCTTGAGGAACGGCAGCTCGAGGTACTCGCGCAGCACGGCTTCGCGATAGTGTCCCGATGCGGCGATGGCGCCATCGCGATCGTACGGCTGACCGAAGAGGCGACGCATGGTGCCGTCGATGATGACGACGCCCGGACCCGTGTCGAAGGCGCGCACGCGTTCGTCGGGCACGTCGCGCGACTCGCGCGTGAGTGTGGGTGCCGGGGGCACCACACTCACGTTGCCGATGCCGCCGATGTTCTGCAGCGCGCGCCACGCGCCCTGTTCGGCAAAGAGCAGGCGATCGGCCATGGGCACGAGGGGTGCCCCCTGCCCTCCCACCGCCATGTCGCGGGTGCGGAAGTCGGCCACCACCGCGCAGCCGGTGCGCTCGGCCAGTCGCGCCGGGTCACCCACCTGCCAGGTGCTGTGTCCCGGCTCGTGCCACAGCGTCTGCCCATGCGACGCGATCGCGGTGATGTCGTCGGGCCGGAGCTGTGCGGCACGCATGACATCGAGCGCCGCATCGGCCAGCCAGTCGCCCAGGTCGGCGTGCAGGCGGCAGTACTCCTGCGCCGTGGCGCCGTGCATGGCCGCTTCGAGACGGGCGCGTGCCGCGGTGGGATAGCTGCGCTGCGTGAAGTGCAGCAGGGTGGCGCGTGGGCGGCCGTCCTCGCCCTCGGCGAAGCGCACGGCGGCGGCGCTGATGCCATCGAGCGACGTGCCCGACATGAGCCCGATGAAGCAGCTCACGCCGCGCCCTCCGTCGAAGCGCGCACGGGGGGAGGCGGCGGCGCGAGACGGCGAATGACACCGCCCACGTCGGCGAGGCGCGCGTCGGCGGTGGCGGCATCGACACCCAGCGCGTGCATGACGAGCGCGCGCTTCACGCGCCCGTCCGCGGCGGCGAGCAGCGCGCGCGCGTCCTCGCGCGCGAGCCCCGTGACCTCGCACACGATGCGCTCGGCGCGGTCCTGCAGCTTGGTGTTGGTCGCGCGCAGGTCGACCATGAGGTTGCCGTAGCTCTTGCCGACGCGGATCATCGCGCCGGTGGTGAGCAGGTTGCACACCAGCTTCGTGGCGGTGCCGGCCTTGAGGCGCGTGGAGCCGGTGAGCACCTCGGGGCCGACGATCGGGAGCATGAGGATGTCGGCGACGGCGCGCATGGCGGCCGGTGGTTCGCTGCAGGCGATGAGCGCGGTGGTCGCGCCCAGCTCGCGCGCACGCGTGAGTGCACCACGCACGTACGGCGTGGTCCCGGAGGCCGCGATGCCCACGACGACATCGCCCGCGACGACATGATGCGTGTCCATGACGGCCGCACCCGCGTCCGGATCATCCTCGGCGCCTTCGATGGGATTGCGCAGCGCGTGATCGCCGCCGGCAATGATGCCGACGACCATCGACGGATCGGTGCCGAAGGTGGGCGGGCACTCGCTCGCATCGAGCACACCGAGGCGCCCCGACGTGCCGGCCCCGACGTAGAGCAGGCGCCGCCCCGCACGAAAGGCCTGCTCGATGGCGACGATCGTGCGCGCGATCGGCTCGCGCTGCGACGCGACCGCGTCGGGCACCGTGCGATCCTCTGCGGCAATCAGGTCGACGAGGGCGAGGGGATCGGCCAGGTCGATGTCGACCGTGCGCGGATTGCGGCGCTCGGTGACGCGAGGATCGACGACGGAAGCGGTCACGGCGTACAGTGTGGGGCTGGAGCGGGCGCGGAGGGCCGGCGCGGCGCGGGAGGCGCGATCCGGGGCGGTGTGACCCCAACGACCGTGCGTGGGGTAACTTGAGCCGTGAAAGTTAGCCCCCCCGCCACTCTCCGAGGAGTCGTCATGGTTCGCGTCCACGCCCTCCGGCGCCGACCGGCCCTGGTCTCGTCGCCCCAGCCCCACCGCGTGATCGCGGTCGCGGTGCTCGCCCTCACGATCGCCCTGACGGCGCTCCCCGCCACCCTCACGGCCCAGATTCGCGGGCAGCCGCCCACGCAGCGCAGCACGACCGGCGGCAGCACGGGATGGTGGTTCTCGGGTGGGGCCAGCGCCCTCACGCTGGGCGATATCTCCGACGGTCGCAGCAACACGCGCTGGCAATTCGGCAGCGACCCGCTGTGGCTCTTCCGTGGCACGCTGGAAAAGGCGCTCGACGATGCCACGACGCTGGGAGTCGCGGCTGCGTTCGGCGACGTGGATGTGAACGTGAGCCAACTCGCCGTTCCGCTCGACCCGTCGCCCAGTGACCCGGGGTTGGGGGCCTGCGCGACGAGCTGCGAGGCACGCACACAGGTGTGGACGCTCATGGGACAGTTCCGGAGTGGTGGCGCCACACAGGGGTTCGGCACGCTGTTCGCGGCACAGGGTGGCGTGACGGCCTTTCGCAACCTGCGCGAGCTGAACGGTGGCACGACGATCGGTGACGGCGGGCTGCGCACTGACATCAGCGGCACGCTGGGCGCGGGCGTCTCGTACACGCTCTCGCGCGGCACCGTCATCGAGCTCGTGCAGGACTTCGGCATGGGCTTCCACTCGGCCGAGAACCTGCCGCCGAGCGTCGGGCGCACGTGGCGGTCGCGTGTCACGCGCGCGTCGCTCAGATTCCAGTTCGGCGGCCGCTGATCCCTCCCCTCGCACCTCCCTCCATGCGTCGGCTTTCGCATCGTCTCTCGCGTCGTTCGCGCGCACTCGCGCGTCGTCTCCCGCTGGTCTCGTGCATCGCGCTGGCGGCGTGCAGTGGCAACGCGGGCAGCCCTGCCACACCGGCGGCGCGTGGTGAGCCGGCGATTCCGGCGCGTGTCGCGGCGCAGTTTCCGAGCGGCTGGCGGCTCGCGGCGGGCGCGCAGGGCACGGTGGCCCCGCAGGCGATGGCGGTGAGCAACAGCCCGGACGCGAGTGCGGCAGCGGTCGAGATCCTGCGGGCCGGCGGCAACGCGGTGGACGCCGCGGTCGCGCTCGGCTTCGCGCTCACGGTGACGTGGCCCGAAGCGGGGAACATCGGAGGCGGTGGCTACTCGGTGGTGCAGATGGCCGACGGCCGCACCGCCACCATCGACTACCGCGAGATCGCTCCATTGGCGGCGACGCGCGACATGTATCTCGACGCGAACGGCAAGCTCACCGACAAGAGCATCTACGGGCACCTCGCGTCGGGCGTGCCGGGCGCCGTGGCCGGGCTCACGGCGCTGCTCGAGCGGTACGGCACCATGCCCCTGTCGCGCGTGATGCAGCCCGCCATCCGCCTCGCACGCGACGGCTTCGTGGTGGATACGGCGCTCGCCGGGTCGATGTCGCGCGCGCAGAACATGGTGAATCGCTACACCGGCATCGCCACACCGTACTTCCCGCGCGGCCGCGTGGTGGGTGCGGGCGATCGCCTCGTGCAGCCCGACCTCGCGCGCACCCTCGAGGCCATCGCGAAGGAGGGCGCGGCGGCGTTCTACCGCGGGTGGATCGCCGATTCGCTGGTGGCCGAGATGCAGCGCGGCGGCGGCATCATCACCAAAGCCGACCTCGCGCGCTACGCGCCGGCCTGGCGCACGCCGCTGCGCACCACCTACCGCGGCTATGCGCTGGTGAGCATGCCGCCGTCGAGCAGCGGCGGTGTGGTGGTGGCCGAGGCGCTCAACGTGCTCGAGCAGTACCCCACACTGCCGGCATTCGGCAGCACGCAGTACGCGCACGTGGTGGGGAGCGCGTACCAGCGCGCCTTCATCGACCGCAACGCGAAGCTCGCCGACCCCGACTTCGTGCCGGTGCCGGTGGATCGTCTCACGAGCAAGGCGTACGCGCAGGCGCTGCGGGCGACGATCGGACCGCGCGCGTCACGCACGGCGGAGCTCGAGACCGCCATGAATGCCATCAGCGTGCCGCGTGAGCGCGAACCCGAGCACACGACGCACTACTCGGTGGTCGATGCGAAGGGCAATGCGGTGGCCACGACGACGACGCTCAACAACTCGTGGGGGAGCGGCGTGTGGGTGCGCGGCGCCGGCTTCATGCTGAACGACGAGATGGACGACTTCGCGGCACAGCCCGGCAAGCCCAACATGTTCGGGCTCGTGCAGGGCGAGGCGAACGCCATCCAGCCCGGCAAGCGCATGCTGAGCGCCATGTCTCCCACCATCGTGCTGGACAGCAAGGGGCAGGTGCTGCTGGTGCTGGGCGCCGCCGGCGGCCCGACGATCATCACCGGCACGAGCCAGGTGATCCTCAATGTGCTGGAACACCGCATGTCGCTCATGGACGCGATGCGCGCGCCGCGCATTCACCACCAGGCGCTTCCCGATTCGCTCACCTACGAAGACGGCGGGCTCGCGCCCGCCGTGCTCGACTCGCTCACGCAGATGGGGTACCGCATGCGCCGGCTGCGCGCGCTCGTGAACGTGAACGCGATCATGCGCGTGCCGGGTGGCTGGGAAGGGGTGCCCGAACCGCGCCGCAGCGGCGGCGCGGTGGGCTACTGAAAAACGATTGACGCTCGGCGTTACGGCGTCGCGGCCGGGCGCACCGTCACCGGTGCGTCCAGCGTGACGGCAATGGCGGCGCCGTTCGCGAGGCAGGTGTCGAAGTTGGCGGTGGCCGCCGCCGCCGCGGTACCGGCCGCCGCACCCGCGGCCGCACCGATCACCGTACCCTTGGTGTTCTTGCCGATCACCTGACCGGCGATGGCGCCGATGATCGCGCCGCCGGCGACCTTCTTGGCATCGTCACCCTTGGTGGCGCTGCGCACGCGCTCGGTGCTGGCCGTCTGCACGGTCGCATCGACCGGGTAGTTGCGCCCGCCGAAGGTGACCGACACGAGCTTCACCCGCAGGTGCGTGGAGTCGCGGCCGTTCTGCGCGGTGCGCGCGCTCACGACTTGGAAGGTGCCCGTGGCGCCCTCGGGGATGCGGATGCCGTTGGATGCGGCCACCTCTTCACGCAGCGTCGCGGTGAACGAATCGCCGTCCTTCACGGTGTTGCTGCACACCTTGGATTCCGAGGCGAAGCGGAAGCTCGTGCCCGCCGCGACCGTGCCCGTGACCGGCGCAACCGGGGCCGGGGTCGGCGTCACCGTGGGGGTGGGTGCCGGCCTGGTGGGCGTGGGTGCCGGCTTGGTGGGCGTGGGGCGCGGACGCGGCGCCGGAGCCGGCGTCGAGGTGGGCGCAGGCGGTGGCGTCGCGGGCACGTCCTGCAGTTGTGGCACGACGCTGTCGCGCTGCGCCATGGCCAGGTCACGCCCCAGCGTGCTGTCGCCCGCGAGGGTGGTATCGGCCTTGTCACCGCCGCAGGCGGCAAGGGCGGCCAACGCAAACACGGCGAGCGCCGGTGCGAAGTGCTTCGATGGGGTCATGCGGGTCGTGTGCACGGACATGACAGTCTCCGTGGAGGATGAGAAACGCTGTTCGATCAGAATGTACCCCGACCAGCAGGGCCGAGTTGCACAGATCACGCTGACGTGTGTGACCGCCCCCACGCATTTCGGGTGACGGGAATCACGGGCGGTGGTGACGCGCCCGGCAGGCTTGCGGGGCGCACCGGTGGCGCGTCAGAGCCGCTCGACGAGGAACTCGGGCGTGAACGGCTGCAGGAACGCCGCCAACCGCGCAAACCAGCCGGTGAACATGCCGATACCCACGAGGATGAGCAGAACGCCCGCGACACGATTGATGGTGCCGATATGCCGCCGGAACTTCTGGAAGAAGCCGAGGAACCGGTCGAGCAGCAGCGCACTGAGCAGGAACGGCACCGCGAGCCCGGCCGAATAGGCGCTCAGCAGCATGACCCCTTTGCTGAGCTCCGACTCGTTGGCCGCCATGACGAGGATGGCGCTGAGCACGGGGCCGATGCACGGCGTCCAGCCGGCGCCGAAGGCGACGCCGACCAGCACGGTGCCGAGGTAGCCGAGGGGCTTGTCGCTGAGATGCACGCGGCGTTCGCGCTGCAGCGCCCCGATGCGGATGATATCGAGCATCCAGAGCCCCATGAGCACCATGAGCACGCCGCCCACGCGCGCGATCCAGACGCGATTCATGAGGAGCAGCCGCCCGAACACGCTCGCGCCCGCGCCCAACGCCACGAAGATGGCGGAGAAGCCAAGCACGAAGAGCAGCGCGTGCACGAGGGCGGCGCGGCGCTTCTGCGTGATGTCGTCGAGCCCCATGCCGGTGATGAACGTGACGTAGCTGGGCACGAGCGGCAGCACGCACGGACTCAGGAAGCTGAGCAGCCCCGCCACGAAGGCGACGGCGATGGAGAGCGATTCGGGAGCCATGGCGGTGGGCGGCGGTCAGCGACCGGCGGAGGCCGACGCGGGGCGGGCGGTACGACGACAGTCGCCGCACAGCCCGTAGATGACGAGACGATGGCGCTGACGGGAGAAGTCGTGCGCTTCCGCCAGCAGGGTGGTCATGCGCTCCAGGCGCTCGTCGCGAAACTCGGTCACGCGCCCGCAGTTGGTGCACAGCAGGTGCTCATGATGCGGCACGCCACGCGCGGCCTCGTACCGCTTGAACCCCTCGCCGAAGTCGCGTTCGACCACGAGCCCACTGCGGAGCAGCACCTCGAGCGTACGATACACCGTGGCCGTGCCGGCCGCGGCGCCGCGCGCGCGCAGCTCGGTCGCAACCTCCTCGGCCGACAGATGGCGATCCGTGCCCAGCACGACATCGGCAATGGCGAGGCGCTGCGACGTGGCCGGGAGGTTGTGGTCGCGCAGGAACTCGCGAAACGCCGCCCGGTCGGCGGCGACCGCCGCGCTGTCGGGAGCGTCGCTCATGCGCGGGTCGTGGGCCGGCTCAGGGGGCGGCCGGCGTCGTGACGTCCGGCGGCGTCACAGCCGGTGTCGTCACGACCGGCGCGGACGCGGGCGTGAGGCGCAGGGCGCGCGCGATCTGTGTGCCGGTGTAGCGCACGATCTCGGTGTCCTCACCGGCGCGGCGCTGCACGCCGCGCACGACCGTCTCGACGGTGATAAGGGGCGCGTCGGCCTCGGCGACGACGTTGGCTTCCCATTTGCCGCGCTCGGGGCCCTTGATGACGAGGCGATAGCGGCAGGTGTAGACGGTGTGGCGCGTGATCGGAGCATCGGCCGCGACCGGTGCCTCGGCCGCGACCGGCGCATCGGCCACGACCGGCGCCTCGGCCACGAGGGGAGCCTCGGTGGCGACGGGGGCGTCGGCGCCGTCGGCCTGGGGCTCGGGGGCGATCTCGTCGGCGGCGAGCACCGCGGGTTCGTCGGCGGCGACGTCGGGCTCTCCGGGCTCGAGCGCGAGCTCGGGGGCGGGCACCTCAACCGGCGCGGGCGCGGGCGCGGGAACGCTCGCCGCGAGGACCGCGATGCCGGTCTCCACGGTGCCCTGCCGGAGCGGCGAGAAGAGATGCAGCTCGTCGATGCGCTCGATGGGCACCACCGCGACGATCGCGCGCAGGAACCGCTCCGTCACCTCGGACACGGGCGCGTCGGCCCGGTCGGGGATCACGCGCACCGGCGCCGCGGTCTCGATGGGCGCGTCGGCGGCCGTCGCGTCGGGGACGGGGCCGTCGGCGGCGGGCACGTCGAGGTCGGGCGATTCGGGAAGCGGCAAGGGGATCCTGGCGGAGGTGTATGGGAAAGATCGCGAGGGGGGGCGAACTACGGGAGCGGAACAGCGGGAGTGGAACGACGGGAGCGGGAGGGGCGGCGCTACGGGACCTGCGGGAGGAACGGCCGTTGTTCCCGTGGTACCCGTCGTCCCGTCCCCCTGCTCCCGTTGTCAGGCTCCCGTCGTCAGGCTTCCGTCGTTCGCAGTTCCCCCAGGAAGCCTGCTACCCTCTCCAGCACATCCGCCGGCTGCACCAGCGACACCCGGAACTTCCCGCGGCCCGCGTCGCCAAAGGCGAGGCCCGGGGTGACCACCACACCGGGGCCGCCCATCAGGGCGTCCACCCACCCCCAATCGTCGTAGCCGGCGGGGACATCGAGCCAGAGGTACATCGTCGCGCGCGGCGCGGTGACCGGCCAGCCGGCGTCGCGCAGCGCGAGCACCAGCGCATCGCGGCGGCCGTTGTACTCGTGCACGATGGGGGGCACGATGGTGTCGGCGTGCGTGAACGCGGCGGCGCCCGCGAGCTGCGCGAGTGTGCTCACGCCGTAGCCGATGTTGGCACGATAGCCGTCGACCCGTGCGATGGCGGCGCGCTGCCCCACCATGAACGCGCAGCGCACACCGGCCATGTTGAAGCTCTTGCTGCAGGTGTGCGTCTCCACCACCACGTCCATCGCTCCCGGCACCTCGAGCAGGCTGGGCACACGATAGCCGTCGTAGGCGAGCTCACTGTACGCGAGGTCGCTGAGCAGCAGCAGCTTGTGCTGGCGCGCGAAGTCCACCAGGCGCGTGAGCTCCTCGAACGGCACCGTGGCCGTGGTCGGGTTGCCGGGGTAGTTCACGATCATCACGCGCGCGCGCCGCATCGTGGCGGCATCGATCGCGTCGACATCCATGCGCCCGTCCGCGAGCAGCGGCACGAACACCGGCTCGGCGCCGGCCAGCAGCGTGGCGCGCGCGTACACCGGGTAGTGCACCGCCGGCACGAGCACGGCGTCCCCCGGGTCGACGTGCGCCTGGATGAGCTCCGCGATTCCTTCCTTCGAGCCGGCCAGCGCGAGGAACTCGTGGCGCGGGTCGAGCGTCACGCCGAAGCGGCGCGCCATGTACTGCGTGGCAGCGTCGGCGAAGCGCGGGTGTCCCTGGAAGAACGGATAGCCGCTCAGGGCACGCTCGCCGGCCGCGGTGCGCATGGCCTCAACAACGACCTCGGGGATCGGCCCATCGGGGCTGCCGATGCCGACATCGAGGAGCTGCTTCCCGGCCGCGCGATGACGGGCGCGGCGGGCGTCGAGTTCGTAGAAGACGTAGGGCGGAATGGCGTCGAGCGTGCGGGCTGGCATGGGGGAAATGTAGTGCGCGCGGCCAGTCCCTCACGACAACGGGGACCGGCGGCCGTCTCTGGCCACCGATCCCCGTGTTGTCACGTCCCCTGCCACGCGCGCATCGCGCGCGGCGAGCGTCGACTCAGGCCTGCTTGCGACGACGACGGGCCGCGAAGATGCCCGCGAGGCCGGCCGCCATGAGCGCATACGTGGAGGGCTCAGGCACGGTGGCCGTCGACACGTCGAAGCCCGTCACGAGACCGCCACCACACGTGGAGGTGCCGCTGTTGTCGTCACCGTAGTAGCGCTCCGTGACGTTCTGGCACGAGTAGTCGGCGTCGAGGTAGGACACGTACTGCCCGTTGCCGGCGCCGATGTTCACGTCGAGCAGCAGGTTGCCCTGGCTGGGGTCGTACGTGAACGGCGCGAACGCAAACGAGAGCGCCACGCCGCTGGTGGGAATGAAGCCGGTGGGCAGCGTGCCGCTGAAGATCTGCGTCTGGTTCCCGCCCACGTTCGCGCCCGGCGCGGTGCTCAACGGGAAGCCGGCCGTGGTGGTGGAGAGCGACAGCGTGAAGTTCACGTTGTCCCAGTTCACACCGGCGTTCACCTGGCCAAGGTTCGAGAAGAAGTAGAGGCCGGTGATGTTCACCGGGCTCGAGCCGAACTGGTTGGCGTTGTACACCTGCTGCCAACGGGTGCGTCCATCGCCGGACGCGCAGATGAACGGATAGCAGTTGCCGCTGTTGGCGGTGCCGACAACCAGGTTCTGCGCCTGGGCGTCGAAGGCGGTGCCAAGCAGCAGCGCGGCGGTCAGGACTCGAAGCGTGGTCTTCATGGGGGGGCGGGTGGAGTGGAGGGGACGAGTTGCGTCGGTCCCATCCTGAGCAAGCCGCGTGCCACCAACTCGGTCGCCGTCGGCTGAGCCCCCTGCCCCTCTCTATGCACGCACGGCCGGCCGCCCTCGGCAGGCGACCGGCCGTCCCTTTCCTGCCAAGGTCGCGTGATGCGGCGTCGCCACGCTTGGCGATCTCCCGCAACAGTCGACTCCGCTTAGTTGGATATCGAGCGATGGGTCCCGACCGCGGCGCCGGCTCCCGGCGTCGCCAGTACCGCCGAGGTGTTCGTGCAGCAGTAGCTCCCTTCTCCCCTCCCTGCGCGATCACAGCTCCCCCAAACGGGCCATCACCGCTCCGGCGGCACCGGCGGCACCCCGCGCTTCGGGAACGGCGGCGGCGCGGGCACCTCGCGCGGATCTTGCGCGATCTTCTGCTGCAGGTGTGCGATGGCGGCTTCGAGCTGCGCGTCCTTGCCCATGAACGTCGCGTGCGGAAGGTTGTCCACCTCGATGTCGGGCTCCAGGCCACGCTGCTCGATGAGCCACTTCCGCTCGGGACCGTACACGCCGTTCATCGGCGCCCGCGCGACGCCGCCATCGGTGAGCACGTTCACGCCGCTCAGCCAGATCTCGCCGCCCCACGTGCGCGTGCCGATGACCTGCCCCAACCCGAGTCGCCGGAAGCCGTCGGCAAAGGCCTCGCCGTCGCTCGCCGTCTCGTGATCGACGAGCACCACCATGTGCCCGCGGAAGGCGTACTGCATGTTCCAGTAGGGCTCACCAGCGCGCGACTTCCAGTACATCCACGCCTTGCGCATCAGCTTCTCGAGCAGCCACGAGTCGATGTTGCCGCCGCGATTCTGCCGCACGTCGATGATGAGTCCCTGCCGGTTGAACACCGGATAGAACTCGCGATAGAACTGCTCGATGTCGGCCGTACCCATCGCGCGAATGTGCACGTAGCCGATGGCCCCCTTCCCGGCCTGCTCCACCGCCTGGCGTCGTGTCACCTCCCAGTCGGTGTAGCGGAGCGCCGCCTCGTTGCCGATGGGTGACACCACCACATCGCGCGACGTGGCGCCGCGCCGCAGCGTGAGCAGCACCTGCCGCCCCGCCTGGTTGCGCAGCGGCACGCCGATGTCCGCCACCTCGGCCAGCGCCACGCCGTTGATGGCCGTCACGACATCACCAGCCCGCACGTCGAGCTCGGGATCGGCCAGCGGCGAGCGCGTGTCGGGATAATCGGGATCGTGCTGGTAGATGCGCTCGATGCGATAGCCGCCGGCCGCCGCGTCGCGCAGCAGCCGCGCGCCGAGTGAGGCAATGCCCACGTTGTCGGGGCCACGCCGGGTGTCGCCGCCCCCCACGCTCGTGTGCAGCGCCGACAGGTCACCCACCAGCCAGCCGATCAGGTCGGACAGCTCCTCGCGCGTCGTGATGCGGTCGACGAGTGGCAGGTACTTGGCGAGGGAGCGCTGGTAGTCGAGCCCGTGCAGCGCGCGATCGTAGAAGTAGTCGCGTTCCATGCGCCACGCGTCCACGAAGATCTGGCGCCAGTCGGCCCGCACATCGATGGGAAAGGTCCAGCCGCCGAGGTCCACGCGGCTGTCGGCGAGGTCGGTGATGCGCTGCACGCGCGCGTCGACCACGTGGAAGGTGTTGCCGCGCCGGAGCAGCAGCCGCCGCGCGTTGGCCGACAGCTCGAAGCTGCGCACCCCTTCCGCGATGACCGTGGGCGTGGGGCGCTCGTTGGTGAAGCGCACGCCCATGAGGTTGACCGTCGTGTCGGCGCCTGAGCCGGCGGCGATGAAGAACAGCCCGTCGGCGCTCGCGGCGAGACCGCGGTAGTTGCCGGCCGGCACCGGCACGCGTCGCACCCGCTGCTCGAGCCCCGCCGCATCGATGCGCACCGCGCGTGCCGCAGCACCGGTGTCGGCACGCGTCGCCGCGCGTGGCGCCAGTTCGTCGTTGGGCGCGAACGGCGAGCGCAGCCCCGCACGCAGCGCCACCTGGTAGACCTCGATGGGGCGATCGAAGTACGGCTCCGGCGCCCGCGCCCCCCACGGCGCCCCCACCACCGACTGCAGGTTGCGATCACTCAGGAAGTACAGGAACTCACCGCGCGTGTCCCACGCCGGGTTGCTGCTGTTCACCCGATCGGACGTGACCGTGAGCGTGCGCGCGCTGTCAGCGTCGTACAGCATGATCTGCTGGAAGGTGTTGCGCGCCACGGCCGCGTAGGCCAGCCAACGGCTGTCAGGCGACCACGTGAGGTCGCCCACGCCCTCCTCGATGGCGTTGATCTTGCGCGGCGCACCCCCGACCGCCATGACCCACAGGTTGTTGTCGTTGTCGGTCCACGCCACACGCTTGCCGTCGGGCGACGGCGTGAGCTCGAAGCGCAGCACGGTGCCGTTGCGCGTGAGGGCCGTGTCGCGCCCGACGCCGTTGGCGGGAAGCTTCATGACCTCGAACTCCCCGCTCTCGTCGCCAAAGGCCAGCACGTTGCGCGCATCGGCGAACACCGCGTCGCGGTAGCGCACGCTGTCCTTGCGCGTCACCCGCACCAGCCGCCCCTGCCGCACCGGCGCCGTGAAGACCCGGCCGCGCGAGGTGAGCACCAGCCGGTCACCCTCGGGCGAGAGGTGCGCGCTGGTGAGTGACGCCATGGGGTCGGTCACCCACCGCTCCCGCAACTGGTCGAGGTCGGACGCCAGCGTGATGGCCAGTTGCCGCGTCTGTCCGCTGGCGATGTCGAACAGCCAGAGGTCGGCGCCGAACTGGTACACGATGCGCCCCGCATCGAGCGACGGCGTGCGCACATCCCAGCCCTTGTGTCGGGTGTGCTGCCGCAGGTCACCCCCGTTCGTGTCCATCGACCAGAGGTTCATGGTGCTGTCGCGGTCGGTCACGAAGTACACGCGGCCGTTCCACAGCATCGGCGAGTGACTCTCGCCGTCATACCCCTTGCTCACCTCGACCGCTTCGGCCGCCCCGCTCGTGTACTTCCAGATGTCGCGAGCGGTGCCGCCGCGATAGAGCTTGGTGACGTTGTTGTGGAAACCAGGCCGCGCGAAGAACACCGTACGTCCCGTCGCATCCCACGCACCTTCACTCGCGCCCGCCAGCGGCACCAGCGTGCGCTCCCCGCTCGCGGGGTCGAGCTGCACCATCTGCAACTTGGGAATGCCGGAGTAGCGCGTCGTCGTGTACACCACCTTGCCGTCGGGCGTCCACGCGGTGGCGATGGAGTTCTCGGGCTCGAAGGTGCGGCGCACGGGCATGCCGCCCGCGATGGGCATTGTGTAGAGCTGCGCCGGCCCCTCGTAGCGCGCGGTGAACGCAATCGTGCGGCCATCGGGCGAGATGACGGGATTCGTCTCCGCTGCCGGGTGCGTCGTCAGCCGCTGCGCCACGCCACCGCTCACCGGCACGGTCCACAGGTCGCCCTCGGCGGTGAACACGATACGGTCGCCGCGAATGGCAGGCTGCCGGTAGAAGCCGAGCACACCGGCGGAGGGCGCGGGCGCCGTACGCGCCTGCGCAGAGGCTTCGTGGCTGATGGCGGCGGTCACGACCGCGCCCACGGAGAGCACACCACGCAACGACAGGACCTTCGGCGACATGCAGACGACCTCGGTGACGGGTTCAGCGCAGACTTGCCCGCAGAAGCTACGCTGCCCGCCGCCCGGTGGTCAGAGTAGTGCCACCGGGTCGCGGTCCACCACCAGCCGCACACCGTGCGGCACCGTGGCCCGCTCGGCCACGTAGCGCGCGAGGCGCGAGAGAAGCGACGGTTGGCTCGTCTTGATGAGAAAGTGCCAGCGCCAGCGTTCCTTGATGCGGTCGATGGGACAGGGGGCGGGGCCCACGAGCACGACGCCGCGCAGCGACTTCGCGCGCACCAGCGCCTCGACCCACGTCGCCACCGCGATGCACGCCTGCGCCGTGCCCTTCTGGTCGGCCCCACTCACGACCACATTGGCGAGCGACACGAAGGGCGGGTACGCGGGCAGCCGCCGCATCGACAGCTCCTCGCGCACGAAGCCGTCCACGTCGTGCGCCAACGCATGACGCACCGCGTAGTGGTCGGGGCTGCGCGTCTGCACGAGCACCTCGCCGCCCTTGGGACCACGCCCCGCGCGTCCCGCGACCTGGCTCAGGAGCTGAAACGTGCGCTCGGCCGCGCGGAAGTCCGGAAGGTTGAGCCCCGTGTCGGCATCGATCACGCCGACGAGCGTGACGTTGGGGAAGTCGAGCCCCTTGGCGATCATCTGCGTGCCGAGCAGGATGTCCACCTCGCCGCGCCCGACGCGATCGAGGATCTGCGTGTGCGCCCACTTGCCGGTGGTGGTGTCGACGTCCATGCGGGCGATACGCGCCGAGGGGAAGCGCTCGGCCACGACTCGCTCCACCTGCTGCGTGCCCAGTCCGCGCGGCCGGATGGTGGTGGTGCTGCAGGCCGTGCAGTGCGAGGGCATATCCGCCTGGTGCTGGCAGTAGTGGCACACCAGCCCCTCGGGAATGCGGTGGTACGTGAGGGAGATGCTGCAATTGGGGCACGTCTCGACGTGCCCGCAGGCGTGGCACTGCACGTACGCCGCGTAGCCGCGGCGGTTGAGCTGCAGCAGGCTCTGCTCACCACGGTCCAGGCGCTCTGCGAGCGCGCTCACGAGCGGCCGCGTGAGGATGCCGGTCACGGGATCCCACGGCGCGCCGGGCGCGCGCTGCGCCAGTGCGTCCCGCACCGCCTCGCGCAGGTCGACCACCTGCACCGGCGGGAGCACCGCACCACCGGCGCGCTCCGGGAGAGTGAGGTGCACCGCATGACCGCGTGCCGCGCGCTCCCAACTCTCGAGGCTCGGCGTCGCACTGCCGAGCACGACCAGCGCACCCTCGGCCCGGGCGCGCACGATGGCCGCTTCGCGTGCGTGGTAGCGCGGCGTCTCCGACTGCTTGTAGCTCCCCTCGTGCTCCTCGTCGACAATGACGACGCCCACGTTGGACAGCGGTGCGAAGAGCGCCGAGCGCGCGCCCACCGCGATGCGGCGCTCGCCCCGCCGGAGCGCGAGCCACGCGTCGAGCCGTTCGCCGTCGGAGAGCCCCGAGTGCAGCACGGCCACATCGTCGCCGAAGGCGCCGCGGAAGCGATCGACGGTCTGCGAGGTGAGGGCGATTTCCGGCACGAGCACGATGGCCGTGCGCCCCGGCTGCCGCAGCACGGCGCGCAGCACCTCGATGTACACGAGCGTCTTGCCGCTGCCGGTGATGCCGTGCAGCAGAAAGGTGTCGCCGGGCGCGCCCGCGATGATGGCATCGATGGCATCGCGCTGGGCGGGGCTCGGATGCGGCGGCGGGGCGACGCCCGCGCGATCGGCGAACGGATCGCGTGGGCGCACCTCGTCGCGCACTTCCACGAGGCCGCGCTTCACCATGGCGACAATGACACCCGGCGAGCACCCCGCCTGCTGCCGCAGCGCCTCGAGTGGCGCCGTACCCCCCTGCGCCTCGAGCAGGTCGTACACGGCGCGCTGCTGCTTCGCGCGCGCAAACGTCTGCTCGCGCTGCAAGAGCGATGGCAGCTCCTGCACGATGCGCACGACGCGCGTGGTGCGCGGCGCGGGGGCCGGCGTGGCCGCGCTGGCGAGGGCCGTGGGGAGCATCGCGCGCAGCGTGAGCCCGATGGGCGCGGCGTACCAGTCGGCGATCCACCGCGCGGTGTGCAGCAGCGGCGCCGGCAGCGACGGCTCACTGTCGACCACCGCCTGCACTGCCTTGAGCGTGATCCCCACGGGCGGCTCGGCCTCGCCCAGGCAGATGCCGATCTCCGGACGATTGCGGAACGGCACCAGCACGCGGGTGCCCGGCGCCACGGGCCACGCGATGCCCTCGGGCACCACGTAGGTGAACGTGCGGAAGAGCGGCGCCGGGAGCGCCACCTCGATGCAGCGTGCCGACCCGACGGTCATGCGGCGCCCCGCGCAGCCACCACGCGCAGCGCGCCCGCGGCTACGCGCGCGACACGCCGAGCCCCGGCGCGTCGCCCAGCGTGACCTGCCCGGCAGGAATGCCGGGGCCCGTGAACGGATCGTCGGCGAGGAGTGCGGCGCCGTCGAGGTCGGCGTCGTCGAGCAGCGGCGCAAAGTGCGCGGCGGCCGCGATGCCCAGCGTCGTCTCGATCATGCAGCCGCACATGACTCGCATGCCGTGCGCGCGCGCCACCGCGATCATGCGCAGCGCCTCGCGCAGCGAACCGCACTTGGCGAGCTTGATGTTCACCCCGTCCACGACGCCCACGAGCTTCGGAATGTCGGTGGCCACGAGGCACGATTCGTCGGCAATGACGGGAATGGGCGAGCGGTCACGCACGAAGCGCAGCCCCTCGAGGTCGTGCGGCGCGAGCGGCTGCTCGAGGATGTCCACACCGACATCGGTGAG
This sequence comes from Gemmatimonadota bacterium, assembly GCA_020161135.1. Lineage (GTDB taxonomy): Bacteria > Gemmatimonadota > Gemmatimonadetes > Gemmatimonadales > Gemmatimonadaceae > Gemmatimonas. The sequence continues at coordinate 401,749 of JAIUOB010000004.1, forward strand.
CGGCTGCAGCATGGCCAGCGTCTGCTTGGGCGTCCACGCACAGTTGGCATCGACACGCAGCGTGGCGCGCGGCGCCTCTTCCCGCACGATGCGCAGCACGTCGCGATCCCACGACGAGCCCAACTTGATCTTGAGGATGGGATACGGCGCGGCCTCACGCACGCGGGCGCGCAGCGTGGTCTCGTCGGGCGCAATGCCGATGGTGAAGCTCGACAGCGGCGCCGCGGTCCGGTCGAGTCCCCACCACTTCCACAGGGGCAGCCCCACGCGCTTGGCCGCGAGGTCGTGCAGCGCCGCACTCACTGCCACGCGGGCCGCAGCATTGCCGCGCAACGCCTGCTCGACCGCGCGCTCCACGGCCTCGATGCTCCACGCATCGGCGTCGGCGAGCACCGGGGCGAACCGCTCGAGCGCCACGCGCACGGTGTCCACCGTCTCACCGTAGAAGCGGCTCGGCGCTGCCTCGCCCCAGCCTTCGGCACCGTCCCGATCGACGAGACGCACGAACACCGTGCGCCAGCTATCCTGCCCGCCGCGCGCGATGATGAACGGGTGCCGCGTGCGCACGGTGAGCGTTTCCGCGAAGAGTTGCATCGGACGTGAAGTGAGAGCGAGTGCGTGGAACGCGATTACGGAGGCGTGAGCCCGGACGCCCGCGCGGTGCGTGCGGCGCGCAACTCGGCGCCGCCGCCCTGCCCCTGCAGGAACTGCACGAGCGCATCGGCCAGTTCGTTGCCGCGGTCGTACCGTTCAGCCGGCCCCTTCGCGAGGCACCGCATGACGATGGCACTGAGCGCGGCCGGAATGCGCGTGTCGACCGTGTCCGGCGCGACCGGGGTCTCGTGGACGTGCTTGTAGCCCACCGAATACGAGTCGTCGCCATCGAACGGCGGATGGCCGAGCAGCATCTCGTACAGCAGGAGCCCGACGGCGTACAGGTCGCTGCGTCCATCGACGAGCCGACCCATCGCCTGCTCGGGCGACATGTAGTGCGGCGTGCCCATGGCGCGCCCGCTGGCGGTGAGGCGGCCGTGGAAACGCGCCGTCGCGATGCCGAAATCGGTGAGGGCGACATTGCCGTCCTCGTCGAAGAGGATGTTGTCCGGCTTGATGTCGCGGTGCACGACGCCGCGCCGGTGGGCGTAGTCCAGCGCCACCGACACCTGCGACGCGACCGACGCAGCCGTCACCGCCGACACCGTGCGTCGCCGCGCGAGCAGGTCGGCCAGCGAACCGCCGGCGTAGTACGGCATGACCAGGAAGTCGACGTCCTCGTACGTGCCCATGTCGGCGATGGCACAGATGTACGGGTGCACGAGCCGCGCCGCCGCCTCGGCCTCGCGGCGGAAGCGCTCGCGCATCTCCGATTCCCGCGCCAGCGACTGGTGCAGCACCTTGATGACGAGCGGACGCCCCAACAGCGCGTGCTTGGCGAGGTACACGTGCGCCATGCCCCCGCTGCCGAGTCGCTTGACGATGGCGTAGCGGTTGCCGGTGGCGAGGCGCAGGGCGCGGAGCTCCTGGTCGGGCACGTCGAGCGGCGGCGCCGACACCTCCGGGAGCGCGGTGCCGCAGCGGGTGCACGTCGCGGCAGCCGCACGATTCCAGGTGCCGCAGTCAGGACAGAACATCGGGCGCGTGGAGACAGTTAGGGGACATCACAGCCACCGTCGACGACGCAGGTAGGCCACCAGCAACCCGCCCAGCCCCAACTGCAGCAGCAGCAACACCCAGAAGCCGTGCGGCCAGTTGGAGAGCGGCACATCGCGGAAGTTCATCCCCCACATGCCGCTCACCACCACGAACGGGATCGACATGGTCGCCATGACCGACAGCGCCTTCGTGGTGGAGCCCAACCGGTTGGAGACCTGCGTGAGATACGAGTCCATCGTGCTGCTCAGCAGGTCGCGATAGGTATCCAGCGCGTCGTTGATGCGAAGCACGTGGTCATAAATGTCGCGGAAGTAGAGCTGCGCGTCGGGGGTGAGCAGCATGCTCGGCCGGTTGGTGAGGATGTTCATCACTTCACGCGACGGCGACAGGTAGCGGCGCAGCGACAGCACGAGGCGCTTCACATGGAAGAGCTCGCGCAGCGCGTCCTCCTGGAAGTCGACGAACACCTGCTCCTCGAGCCCGTCGATGAACGCGTCGATCTGGTCGAGGATCGGAAAGTACGCGTCGATCGTGTCGTCGAGGATGGCGTGCAGCACGCGCTCCACTCCCCGGCCGATGATGTCCGGGTTGCGCCGCATCGACTCGGCCACGCGGTCGACCGATGCCATCGGTCCCGCGTGCACGGTGACCAGGTACTGCGCGCCGAGGAAGCAGTACAGGTCCTTCGTCTCGAGGTCGTACGGGTCGCTGGTGTCGTCCGCGAGCGTCACGCCGCGGATGATGATGAACAGGTACCCCTCGTACTCCTCGAGCTTGACGCGCGACGCCGGGTTGAGCGTGTCCTCGACCGCCAGCGGATGGAAGCGGAACACCTTCTCGAGCAGCGCGTGCTGCGAGCGCACCGTCGAGTCGATGTCCACCCACAAGGGCCCGCCGGCGGCGAGGAGCTGCGACACCTCCCGCGGGTGGCAGTCGACGACATCGACGCCATCGGGCGAGCGATACAGCGTGCGCGGTGGCGGGTCGGGCTGCCCGGGTACCGAGGTGGGGACGATGCGCGTCATGTCCGCCAATGTGCGTGCAGCGCCCACGCCATGGCCAGCGTTCGCCGCGCCGTCGCGGGAACGCCCACCCCGCCGCGGGCGGGAGCCAGTGCGATGATGCCGGCTCACGCGAGCGCCTCCACATGCACGCACACCGCCTCGGCCACCGATTCGGGCGCGTAGCCCCCCTCGAGGGCGCTCACGAGTCGCCCGTGGCACCACGCCTCCGCACGCGTCACCAGGGCGCGCGTGAGCGTGCGCACGTCGTCGAGCGTGAGCGTGAACGCGCCCAGCGGGTCACCCGCGAGACAGTCGAAGCCGGCGCTGAGCAGCACGAGATCGGGGGTGAAGCCGTCCGTTGCCGCGTCGATGGCGGCGAGCAGCGCCTCGACATACTGCGCGGCCGGCAGTGACGGCGGCATGGGCACGTTCCACACGTTGTCGTGCGGACCGCGATCGTCGCGCGCACCGGTGCCGGGATACCACGGCCACTGATGCATCGACACGAAGTGAATGCGCGGCTCGTGCTCGACGAGTGCCTGCGTGCCGTTGCCGTGGTGCACATCCCAATCGACGATGAGCACCCGCTCGGCGGCATGTCGCGCGAGCGCGTAGTGCGCCGCGACCGCGACGTTGCCCACCAGGCAGAACCCCATCGCGCGATCACGCAGTGCGTGATGCCCCGGCGGACGCACGGCCGAGAAGCTGCGGGGGGCGGTGCCGGCAAAGGCGAGATCGACGCCGTCGAGCACACAGCCCGCGCCCGCGGTGGCCGCATCCCACGAGCCTTCACTCACCACCGTGTCCGGATCGAGACGCCCGCCGCCCGACTCGGCCATCGTGCGGATGCGCCCGAGGTAGTCGCGGTCATGCGCCAACGCGAGCTCGTCGATGGTGGCGTGACGCCCTTCGACATGGTGCAGCCCCATGAGCAAGGCCGGGCGCTGCTTGAGCGCGCGCGGGATGGCCACGAGGCGCCCCACGTGTTCCGGATGCTCCCACCCCGTGTCGTGGCGGCCGCAGTCGGGGTGCGAAATGAAGGCGACGGGAGGCGTCACAGGCGTCGGGGACGTTCGGGCAGGGGCTGGCGAACTGGCGAGGGGTGACGGCCTACGCGAGGCCGCGCAGACGCCGCGAGGCCCACTCACTCACCAGCGCGAGCGCGGCCACCACGAAGAGTAGCGCACGGCGGTCGGGCCAGACACGGCTTGCGTCGGCCGCGACGCCGGCGGACGGTGCAATCCCGGCGGCGCGAGGCATCGACGGGCCGGCCAGCGCGACGAGATCGGCCCACGGGGCGGCGTCGCCGGGTGCGGGATCGGCCTGCTCTAGCGCACTCGCCTCCGAGGCCCGCGCGACACTCCCCACCACGGCGGCCCACCAGGCGCGATGCGCCGCCAACCCGTCGTCGTTCCCCGCCATGCGCCACCGCCAGCTTTCGCGATAGGTCACCGCGGCGACACGTCCCGCGCCGCGACGGTGTACGACCACGGCGGGCACCGGCGTGCGCGCATCGAGGGTGTCCGCCTGCAGCACGAGCGCGCCGACGCGCGGCGTGAGCTGCCAGGCATCGAGTCCGAGCCGCGGCGCGGCCGATCGCACACCGCCCACGAGGCCGCGCCGGAGTGCACCCACCTCAGCCGGCGCGAGCGACGCCGCCGCACCACTCCGCAGCCCGTCGCCCGCGAACACGACGCCGCCGCCGGCTTCGACGAACGCCGCAAGGGCGCGCGCACTGGGCATGCTGCGTTCGGCACTGTCGAGCACGACGACCACCGCATGCCGACGTGCATCGAGCGCCCCACCGGCCCCGATCGTCGCGCCGCCGGTGGGCGAAAGCGTGAGGCGACCGTCCACCGTCCATCCGGCCTCCTCGAGCGCCGTCGCCGTGAATCGCGTCTCCCACGACGCCGACCCCACCAGCAGCACGCGCGTCGCCGCCGTCGCGGTGTCGGTGAGCGCGGCGCGCCCGACCACGTCGCCACTGACGAGCGCCACGGAGGGCGTGCCCTGCGCGAGCGCCCAGCTCCACGTGGACGGTGCGACACCATCTCGCGGTGCGACGCTCACCAGCGAGTCGAGGACTCCGCCGGCATCGCGCAGTACCAGCGGCGGTCGTGCGCCCGCCGCGTCGGCGGTGTCGGGCAGGCCATCCCGCGACGCGCGCACCAGTGCGCCGGCATCGGCCATTGCACCTGCGCGACGCTCCACCGAGAGCGCAATGGGGTGCACGCGCGCACCGGCCGCGAGCGTCCATTGCAGCGGCATGCCCGCCGCGCGCGCCGAGCCAAGCGCCGCACGCACGGGCGCACTCGGCACGACGCGCATGATGACCGTGGTCGTGTCGCGCGCGGCTGCCCCGAGTAGCGGCAGCAGCGCGGCCAACTGCGTACTGTCTGTCGCAATCGCCTCCACGGGCGCACCCGTGCCGTCTGCGCCGAGCATGACGGTGCGTGCCGCCGAGCCGGACCGCGCGTCCGGGCCTCGTGCGCCAGTCCACGCCCACACGATGTCGAGCAGCAGCAACGCGCTCGCCACCAGCGCCACGGTGCGCAGGACGCGCTCGAACCCTGCGCGACGCGTGCTCATCGCGTGAGGGCGTACACCACGAGGTTCACCGCGAAGCGCGTGTTGTCGATGGACAGGAAGCGCTTGTTGTCGGGGTGGAAGCTCCACTCCGAGCTGTAGTCCTTGTTGGAGTACAGCACGGCGATGCGTCCACGCACGAGGAACGCATCGAGGTGCTCGTGCACGAGGTTGTCGCCCCAGCCGTTCAGCTCGTGCGACGTGGTGGGCGGGCCGTTCTCGAAGGTGAAGAAGCAGCGATACAGCGCATGGGTGTTGGGAAGCGGCGTGAGGGGCCCGGCCACCTTGCGCAGCTCCTCGCGCACGGTGGTGTGAAACGCGCCGTCCACATCGTGATTGTGGTCGTCCACAAACAGCAGCCCGCCGCGCTCGAGATAGCGGCGCAGCGTGTCGGCCTCGCGTGTCGTGAACCGCACCGGCAGGTGCCCGGTGAGATAGAGCAGCGGATACTCGAACACCGCCTCCGAGGCGAGCGGCACCACGACCCCCTGCGGCGCCACCGGCAGGCTGGTGTAGCGCGCGATGGCGTCGATGACGTTGGCCGGCACCATCGGCGCCGAGTCCCAGTCGCCCGAGTCGTACTGCGCGGTGGCGAAGACGAACGGCGCCGTGCGCGAGACCATCACGTCATGGACAGCGCGCACGTCGCTCATGGCGGCCCTCCGCGCGACCATGCCGAGGGCGGCACGCGGCGCACCGTGCCCAAGACGCGTCGCGCGGCGGTGAACGCCGGCGTCGCGTCGCCAGCGCGCGCGAGCGCGGCCAGCACCCCATCCACCGCAGCGGCAAACGCGGGCGCGGGCTGCAACGCATCGAGGCGCAGCAGTGCCAGCGAGTCGCGCGCGGCCGCCACGCTGGCCGCATCGCCCCGCGCCGCCAGCACCGCCGCCCGCACGAGGCGCGCGTCCAACGGTGCAAGCATATCGGCGAGCGGTGCGCCGGCGCCACGCACGCTCACACCGCCAGTGTCCTTGCCCGTGAGGCGAACCCGCGCGATGTCCACGATGACCTGCGGTGGGCGCCCGCGCAGATACAGTCGCGACGCCGCACGCGCGGCCTCGATGGCCGCCAGGGCTCGGCGCATCGGGGGAATGGCGGCGTGCGGGTCGCCCTGCTCCAGCGCGCGCCCGGCATCCCACATGGCGTTGTAGGCCTCGAGCAGCGGCGCATTCACCGCGATCACCGGCCCGTCGCTCCCCTCCTCGAGCATGCCCGCCGTTGCACTCGCGCTCAGCGACAACCGTCCGCCCTGTGCCTCGACACCGTGGTCGTGCCCATCACCGGCAAAGTGCGCGTGCTCGCCACTCGACTCGCCGGAGAGCCGCTGGAACACCAGATCCCCCACGGCCTGACGGAGTCGGCTCTGGTCGCGCGCGATGCGCTGCGACTCGCTCACCACCACCGATCGCGCGAGCTGTGCCTGTCGGCGATCGAGCCGTTCCGTGAGGAGCAGCAGCATGCGCTGGCTCAGCAGCGAGCTGTCCATTGCCGGGGGCGGCGCCGGCTCCACCGCGACCGAGTCGTACTCCGACGGCCTCGCAATGCGAATGGACCGCGTCTCGCTGCTGCCGGACTCGCGCGATGCCGCGGGATGCCGGTCGCGCGCGATCGCGCGCACATGCACCACATCGCCCGGCGCCAGTCCGAGCGCCGCGAGGTCGAGCGTGCCACGCAGCGTCGCGTCCCGTGTGGCGCCTGCGGTAGCGCCCCACGTCATGGGCGCCATACGACGGCGCGTCACCGTGAAGCGCTCCCCCTCCCCGCTGGTCACGAGCACTTCCACATGCGCGTCGGCGAGCCCCACGTCGTCGTGCAGCGTGGCCGACAACGGCACGCGTCCGGTCGCCACACGCAGGACCGTATCGCGCGCCGGCAACGTGAGCGTCACCTGGGGGATCGAGTCGGACACGACCTCGACGACCAGCAACCGCGACCTCCCACCGCGCGTGATGCGCCACGCCTGCGAGCGCGCGACCACCTGCGAGACGGCCCACGCCCCGTCGAGCGCGCGCGCGGTGGGCGTCGCTTCGGACAACGAGTCGCCACTGACACGTGCGACGGCCGGCACGTCGCCACGCCCCGACAGGCGCACCGCGCTGCCCGCAAGCACGCGTGCGCTGCCGGCGTCGCCAAGATCGCGTGCCGGCTGCCCGCTGTATGCCGGCGGCGTCACGTCGAGCTGCCAGCCTCCCAGCGCGGCCGTGGCGCCGCGCGCCGCCGCGTCGCCAGCGGCGGACGCAACACCCGCCGCAACGCCGGCGTCCACCGACGGCGAACGCACAGCCCACAGGAGCAATGCCGCCGACGCCGCCGCGAAGAGCAGCGGCCCGCCCACACGCGTGCGCGCGCGCCGCGCCAGCACGGCCTGCAGGTCGGCCCGCGCCACGATGCGTGCCGCTTCGGCCGCGAGCGCCTCGGGCGACGTGTCGTCCGTGGCGCCAGCGCCGTGTGCCCACTGCGGCGCGAGCAACTCGCTGCACGTCACCACGGCGTACGACAGTGCGGCGTCGGGCGTGGCGCGCGCGGTCTCCTCGATGAAGAGCGCCGCGCGCGCCGCGTCGGGCGCGGTGCGGCTCACGCGCGGCACGAGGCGCCGCGCGAGCAGCGTGACCACGACCAGCGGCAGCAGCACCGTCGCGACGTTCAGCGCGGCGCCAGCGCTCCCTCCCGCAAACAGCGCGCTGCCGCGCAACGGCGGCACCTGCACCAGCAGGCGGAGCAGCACCGCCACCGCCGCGCCGCCGCCGACAGCCAGCAGCGCCGCGCGCAGCAGCTCGACGCGCTGGCGATGCGCACGCACGCGTGTCACGGCGTCGCGCACCGTACGTGCGTTGGCGGCGTGGCCGCCCGCGTCGCGCGGCGTGACCTCCGGGGTGAGCACCGCCGTCATGCGTGCCCCTCTGGTGCGCGCGCAGCTGGCAATTGCGACGCGTGCGATCGAACCCCACCCGAACGCGTCTGACGACGCACCCAGCCCTCGACCGTCAGCAAGAGCAGCGCGGCCAACGCACACAGCACCGCCATGAGTGAGGGCCGCGCTTGCGCTGGCGACACGCCGGCGCGCCATGCGTTTGCATCGACGGTCGGCAGCGTATCGCGGTCGAGCGACGCAACACGGTCACGCCACACGCTGGCCGGCGCGGGACGCGCGTGCCCGCAGGGCGCGGTGAGCGCACGCAGCAGGCCGGCAGCAGGCGCGCTGAGCAAGAGGTCCGTGCCCGCTGCTGCCACCACGCCCACCTCGCGTGTGCACCCGACCGCGCGCAGACGCTCGACCGCGGCGACGTGCCCGTCGCTCCACCAGGCGATGGGGCGTGCGCTCGTGTCGGCCAGTACCGTATTGGGCAGCCGCGCGCGTCGTGTCCACGGCGCCACCACCGCCGCCTCACCCGCGGTGAGCGCGCCCACCGTCTGTGCGGCGGGCAGCGCCTCCCAGCCAGCCGGCACGCCGTCGACGGGCCAGCGCACGAGAATCGACGCGTCGCTCGTCACCTCGGCAGGCGTGCCCACCGAGCGGTCGATCGTCACGATGGGTGCGTCGCCCGCCGCCCCATTCCGCGCGGAGATGGCCGCCGCCACCGCATCATCGCCGCGCGCTCCCACCACGCGCACGGCCGCCGCAGCCGCCGAGGTGTCGTCGCCAACCGCGCCGGCATCGACGGGCACCACCGACATCGCCCCCGGCCACGCCGAACGCCACGCCGCGTACCCACGCCACGCGCGCGAGCGCGGCGGCGCGCCCACCACCAGCGCGATGCGCGACACGGTCGGATCGTCCTGCACGAGCTGCTGCGCGGCACGCTGCGCCTCCACGAGCAGCACACCCGCATCCGCGTCGGCACCACGCACCCACCGCACCGCAGGCACGACAGGGCCTTCCGCGCGCCGGTCACCGACGCGCTCCGCGAGCAGCGGCGCCAGCCACCGCGCCGAGTCCGCACGGGCGCGCGCGTCCGCCACCACCAGCACCGCCGTGTGCGACGCGCTCGGACGCCACCGCACGCCCGCCGCAGCCGCCCCGGCCAGCAGCAGGGCACTCACGCGCAGTGTCAACAGCAGCAGGTGTGTCGGACGCGGCTGTCGCGCCACCGCCCGCGCCTCGCCCGTGGGCACGAAGCGCGCGGTGGGGAGCAACAGCACCGTCGGACGCTGCGCGGCGATGAGATGCAGCACGCCTGTGAGCAGCGCGGCGCCACCGGCAACACCGAGAACCCACGGCATCGCGACCTCGAGCATCGTCAGCCGCCCCGCACCACACCGCGGATCACGCGGGCGACGTCATGGGCTGTCGATACCTCGGTGTACCCGGCCCCCACGCCACGCCACCGCTGCGCCACACCCTCGCGAAACGTCGCGAACGCCGCGTCGTAGCCGCTGCGTGTCGTGGCGGTCAGCACGCGCGAGGCCTCGTCCGGCGCGCTCGGATCACGCTCCGCCAGTGCCTCGGGGTCCTGCACGCGCCACACCCCGGCGGTCGGCGCGAGCTCCTCGGCGGCCACCACGTGCAGGCACTCCGCCAGCGCGCCACTCACAAGCGGCGCCGTCACCGCGCGCCAGAGCGCCTCACCATCCGACAGCGCATCGGTGATGCACACCACGCGCGAGGCGCCCTCCGCACGCGCAAGTGTTGCGACCTCGGGGGTGAGCGTGTGGTCGCCGCCCGGCACACACCCATCGAGCAGGTGGGCAATGGCCTGCACGGTGCCGCGACGCGTGCGCGGTGGCAGGCGCGTCGTCCCGCCGGCGTGCACCACCACGACGCCCACCGGATCGCCCGACGCGTGCACCACCGCGGCCAGCCCCACGGCCAGCCGCTTCGCACAGCGCCACTTGCTCGTCGCCGCACCAGCGGGAAAGTCCATGCTCGCGCTGCCGTCCACCAGCAACCACGTGGGGAGCACGGCACGGTCATCGGTGAGGCGCACGAACGGGCGATCGCTGCGCGCCAGCAGCTTCCAGTCGAGCGTGCGCGCATCGTCGCCCTGACGGTACAGGCGGTATTCGGTGAACTCGCCGCCCGCACCGCGCTGCGTCGACCGATGTGCGCCTGGCGCACCCCGTGACACGCCACGACGCGCGGGCCACCGCACGCCCCGCAGCGCATCGAGGAGGGCACCGTACTCACCCATGGCCCTCGCCATCGTCGCCGCCTGCGCGGGGCTCAGTCGAGCGCGCTGGACGGTGCCGGCACGTGCGCCAGCAGCGCCTCCACGATGCGCTCCACCACCACGCCATCGGCCTCGGCCGCGAAGTTCGTGAGGATGCGGTGTCGCAGCACCGGCATCGCCACGCGACGAATGTCCGCCGGCGACACAGCCGCACGCCCCGCCAGCAACGCCGACGCCTTCGCCCCCAGAATGAGCGCCTGACCGGCGCGCGGGCCGGCGCCCCAGCGCACGTACTGCGACACCAGCGTCGGCACGTGTTGCTCCTGCGGGCGCGTCGCGCGCACGAGCCGCGCGGCGTACTGCAGCAGCAGCTCGCTGCACGGCGTCGCGCGCACCGCCTGCTGCAGGGCCAGCGCCTGCTCCGCCGTGAACACCGCCTCGATCGCGGCCGGCGGCCCGCCCGTCGTGGTGCGCAGGATCGCGACCTCTTCCGCCTCGGCCGGATAGCCGACGCGAATGTCGAACAGGAAGCGGTCGAGCTGCGCCTCGGGGAGCGGGTACGTCCCCTCCTGCTCGATCGGATTCTGCGTCGCGAGCACGAAGAACGGCTCCGGCAGGCGTCGCGTGGCACCCGCGGCGGTCACGCTGTGCTCCTGCATCGCCTCCAACAGCGCCGCCTGCGTCCGCGGCGGGGCCCGGTTGATCTCGTCAGCCAGCACCACGTTCGCGAACACCGGCCCCTGCACGAAGCGGAAGGCCCGCGCGCCGCCGCCGCTCTCCTCGAGGATCTCCGTGCCCGTGATGTCGCTGGGCACCAGGTCCGGCGTGAACTGGATGCGACGGAAGTCGAGCCGCATCGCATCGGCGAGCGCGCGGATCATCATCGTCTTCGCGAGTCCGGGCACCCCCACCAGCAGCGCATGCCCGCCAGCCACGAGACACATCAGGATCTCGTCGACGACGGCGTCCTGCCCCACCACCCGGCGCGCCACCTGCGCGCGCAACTGCGCGACGGCCGCCACCAGCGCCTCGCGCGAGCTGTCGGCGCCGTCCCGCGCGCTGGTCGTCACAACAGCGGGCGACGGCGACGCGGCGCGAGGAACAGTGTCGACGCGTCCTGCGCGCCCACCGCCTGCAGCGACCGCGATTCATCCTGCACGAGATACCCGTGCAGCTTGACCACCTGATCCTCCAGCGCGGTGACGTCGGGCAGCAGGGCCGCCATCGCCGCCTGCTTCACCGCATACACCGTCGTGGTCGGCAGGCACAGCACGCTGACCGCATCCCACGCCTCGGCGGCCTGAACACGCAACGTCCACGGCTCCACGCCGGCGGGCACGTCGCCCACCACGATCGTACCGGGACGCGCGCGCAGCATGGTCGGGAAGCGCAGCATCGGCTCGCGCATCATGCCGCACCACCGGGCGCGGGAAGCACCGCAGGTTCGTCGGCGGCGGGAAGCGCCTCGATGACCGGTTCGGGCGCCAGCGGCAGTCCGCTCAGGAACTGCGCGATCTGCTGATCGAACAGATAGCTCGACCCTGTGACGGCCGTGCCGTTCGCCACCGCCCGCACGCCGATCACGACTTCCTCGCCCCCCTGCCCGCGCAGCACCACGTGCGCCGGCCCCCGCTTCTCCGGAAAGGCGCTGTACACGCCGCTGCCGGTCGCGAAGAAGCGGACCGCCTCGGCCAGCACGGCGTCCGCGGCGAGGGTGGTGGTGCGTTCCTGGAGGAGTCGGGCGGTCTGCTGGTTCCGGGACGACATCGGGCAGGGTGAGCGGTGATCGAGCGCCGTGACATCGCACGGCCGACGCAGGGAAAGCTAGAGCGCCGGCCCCGGTGCGTGAATCGGGCCGCTGAGGCCGCCGTTACCGCGTCGTGACCACGCCGTGGCGGGGCCTTCACGGGGGACCGGGATCTTGCCGCCTGTCCCACCCGTCCCGGCGACCGTCCGGACGGCAGTCCCCCGCTCCGAATCCGTGACCTTTCGACATTCCGCCCTCGGCCTGGGGTTGCTGCTCGCGGCCTGTGCCGGCCGCGGTGATCAGCCCGCCGCCGACTCCGCCGCGGCGGGCGCGACGAGTGCAGGCACCGCCGCCGACACCCTTCGCCCGACCGTCGTCACCCAGCCGGTCCTCAACGACTCCGACGATCCCGCCATCTGGATCGACGAGCGCGATCCCGCCCAGTCGCTCCTCATCGGCACCGACAAGGGTGACACCACCGGCGGCCTCTGGGCATTCCGCCTCGACGGCACCATCGACAGCGCGCGCACGCGGCGTCCGCTCAAGCGCACCAACAACGTCGACATCCTGCAGGGCGTGACGCTCGGCGGCCGCACGATGGACATCGCGGTCACCACCGAGCGCGGGGCGATGGCACTGCGCGTCTTCCGCCTCCCCGACATGACGCCCATCGACGGGGGCGGCATTCCGGTGTTCGACGGCGACTCGACGCGCGCGCCGATGGGCGTGGCGCTGTGGCGACGCGCCCGCGACGGCGCCGTCTTTGCGATCGTCGGCGGCAAGAGCGGTCCGGCGAGCGGCTATCTCTGGCAATACCGCCTCGACGCCGACGCGCGCGGCATCGTGCGCGGCACGAAGGTCCGCGCCTTCGGCAGCTACAGCGGCAAGAAGGAGATCGAAGCCATCGCTGTCGATCGCACGCTGGGCTACGTGTACTACAGCGACGAGACCGTCGGCATCCGCAAGTACCGCGTCGATCCCGACGCGGCCGACGCGAGCGTCGAGCTCGCGCTGTTCGGCACCACCGGCTTCGTCTCGGATCACGAAGGCATCGGTGTCTACCCGACGAGCGACAGCACCGGCTACCTGCTCGTCAGCGACCAGCAGGGACAGCGCCTGCAGGTCTTCCCGCGTGAAGGCGTCGCCGGCGCGCCGCACACGCACCCCGTGCTCACGACCATCCCCGTCGCCGCGCAGGAAACCGACGGCCTCGAGGTCACGGCACGCGCGCTCTCGCCCGCGTTCCCCGAAGGGCTGCTCGTGATGATGTCCACCGACCGGACCTTCCACCTCTACGACTGGCGCGAGGTCCGCAAGCGCCTGCCGCAGGGGGCCCGATGATGTCGCGCCACCTGCCGTCGTTTCCGTCGCTCTCCTCCACTTTCCCGACTCTCCACGTCATGCGTTCGCATCTCATGCGTCTCGTGTGCGGTCTCGGTCTCGCCACCCAGGCGCTCCATGCGCAGGGTGTCGTCTCCGGCACCGTCACCGACCCCACTGGCCGTCCGCTGTCCGGCGTCCTCGTGCTCGTCGACGGCACCGCCATTCGCGCCGCCACGGACAAGGGCATCTATCGCGCCGTGAATGTGCCGGCTGGTGCGCGCACCCTCACCTTCCGCTACATCGGCTACCAGCCGCAGACCAAGAGCGTCACGGTCGAGAACGGCCGCACCGCCATCGTCGATGTGAAGATGACCGAGGCCGTCACCGCCCTCGCCGCCATTCAGGTCCGCGGTCAGGTCGTCGGCCAGGCGTCGGCGCTCAACCAGCAGCGTACCGCGCCCACCATCTCCAGCGTCATCGACAATGAGCTCGTGGGCCGCCTCCCCGACCCGAACATGGCCGAGGCGCTCGCGCGCGTGCCGGGCGTGGCGGTGCTGCGCGACCAGGGGGAAGGGCGCTTCGTGCAGATCCGCGGCACCAGCGCCGATCTCAACAGCATGTCGCTCAACGGCCTGCGCGTGAGCACGCCGGAGCAGGGCAGTCGCCAGTTGCCCATGGACGTCATCCCGTCCGACCAGGCGGCGCAGATCCAGATCGCCAAGACGCTCACCCCCGACATGGACGCCGATGCGATCGGCGGCAACGTCAACATCGTGACGCGCTCGGCCCGCGCCAACGTGCCGCTGCTCAACGTCACCGCGGCCGGCGGACAGAACCAACTGGGCGGCGGCGCGCTCATCAATCTCGGCCTCAACGCCGGCAAGCGCTTCGGCGCCAGCCAGAAGTTCGGCGCCATGGTGGGCGGCACGTACTACCGCAACGACCGCGCCTCGCAGAACGTCGAAGGCGACTGGTGCTCGCAGACCCGCAACTGCGGCGTGGCGCCCTCGCTCACGTCGCTCGACGCGCCCAACCTCATGGAGCTGCGCGACTATCCGCAGGTCAACCGGCAGCGCAACGGCGCCAACGCCACGCTCGACTACCTGCTGGCGAACAACGGCAAGCTGTTCCTGCGCGGCACGTGGAACCAGTTCGCCGACGACGAAATCCGCAATCGCGCACGCTTCCGCTTCCGTGGCGGCAGCGGCTCGCGCTGGACCATGGTCACGCCAGACTCGGGCACGACCACGGGCTCGCAGTTCGACCGCGACATCCGCCTCCGCGAGGTCGTGCAGAACATCTACACGGCGCAGTTCGGCGGCGAGCACTACGCGCAGGATGGCAAGACGCTCGACTGGTCCATCGGCACGTCGCTCGCGCAGGAAGACCGCCCGGACGTTCTCACGATGGGCTTCCGGCAGAGCGGCATGACGCTGGCCTACAACTTTGCCGACGCCGATCGTCCGCGTGCCAACGTCGTCACCGGCTCCTTCGACGATCCCGCGCGCTTCGGCTTCAACAGCCTCGTGCGCGAAGTGCGCGCGACCCGCGACAACGATGTGGGGGGCAAGCTCAACGCCTCCATGCCGGTGCGCTTCGGCGGCTTCGAGGGCACGCTCAAGGCCGGTCTCGCCGCGCGCCTCAAGGAACGCAGCAATCGTCTAGACAACACCACGTACACCAGCGCCCTCGGCACCAACAGCGCCGGCGCCACCGCCGCGACGCTCATGAGCGCGCTCACCACCGAGACCGCCGGTCGCACCATTTTCGACGGCGACTACCAGTTCGGGCGCATGTTCGATGCGACGCGCATGCGCGACTTCATCAAGGCCAACCCGAACGCCTTCACCGTCAACACGCTCACCTCGCAGACCACGTCGGCGGGCGGTTCCTACAAGGTCGGCGAGGACGTCTACGCCGGCTACCTCATGGCGACGCTCGACGTGGGCGCGCTGCGCGTCATCCCGGGGGTGCGCGTCGAGGCCACGCGCATCGAGAACACGGCCAAGATCGTGTCGCTCAATGCCGCCGGCAACGCGCTCACGCGCCCCATTGCCGACACCACCGCGACCGGTGACTACGTCAACGTCTTTCCGTCCATCAACGCGACGTACCGCCTGAGCGAGTACACGAACCTCAAGGCCGCGGTCACCACGGCGCTGGTGCGCCCGCAGTTCGGCGACATGGTGCCGTACGTCAACGTCACCGCCGGCCAGCAGACGGCCAGCATCGGCAACCCGGCGCTCAAGGCCACGACGGCGATCAACTACGACATCATGCTCGAGCACTACTTCTCGAGCGTCGGCTTCGTCTCTGCCGGCGCCTTCGCGAAGAGCCTCGACAACTTCATCTTCGCCACCTCGCGCGCCCGCACGGCGTCCGATGCGGTCGGCCCGGATGCCACGCAGATCATCCAGCCGGTCAACGGCCCCACGGCGTCGCTCTACGGCTTCGAGGTGGCCTGGCAGCAGAACCTCACCTTCCTGCCCGGCGTCCTGCGCTCGTTCGGCCTCAACGCGAACTACACCTACACGACGTCGACGGCCGAGATTCCCGGCCGCGGCCGCGACGGGGTCGATGTGCCGCTCCCCGGGCAGACGGGCAACGCCGGCAACATCGGCGTCTTCTTCGATCGTGGCCCCGTCTCGCTCCGCGTGGGCGGCAACTATTCGGGCAGCTTCGTCTCGACCATCAGCGCGGTCTCGCCGGAAGCCGACACGCGCACCAAGGCGCGCTTCCAGGTCGACGCGTCGGGCAGCGTCATGCTGCGCCCCGGCGTCAAGCTCTTCGGCGAGTTCATCAACCTCAGCAACACGCCGCTGCGCGCCTACGTCGGCGATCGCCAGAACCGCGGTGGCGGTGGCGACGATCCGAGCTATGAGTTCTACAAGCCCTGGGGCATGATGGGCATCAAGATCGAGCGCTGAGCCGCCGTCCGGCGATCGATACAACGGGGGCATGACCACAGGTCATGCCCCCGTTGTGTCGTCAGGGTGCCCGGCCCGTCGCCTCGAGCGCGGCCAGCCGTCGCTTGGCGAGGTTCGCCACGGGCGCATCCGGGTGCCGGCTGTAGTACGCCAGCCATTCGCGCGTCTCGTCGCTGTCGATGCGCGACCCGAGCTCCAGCGCGCAGGTCAGCTCCGCCTGCGTCTGCGCGTTGTCGCTCGTCTCCTGGTACACGATCAATCCGAACGTGTACGCCGTCTCCGCCGCCAGCGAATCGACGGCCTTGGGCAGGGGCGCCGCCAGCGCGGCCTCACCGTCGCCGCGCAGGAAGGCCGCGTTTCGCGCCGCAACGCAGCCGTCCATGGCCTTCGCCACGCGGCCCCTCACCCCCTCGCCACACGCGGTGCCCACGGCCAGCGCCGCAGGCACCACGCACAGCGTCAGCAGGCGCGCGGCGACACTCACGGCGTCGCCGTGCACCCGGCCACGGTCGTGCACTTGGGGTCGAGCGGCGGCAGCTTGAGCCGCGCGAGCTCCGCGTTCACCGCCTTGAGGTCGACCGTCCACACCTTGTCGAGGGTGGCCTGATAGCCGGAGAGCTCCTTGGTGAGGATCGAGAGAATCTCCGGCATGTACGTCCCCGGAGGGCCGTCACCGCGCTCCGCCATCGCCAGCAGGTTCGCGAGCCGGTTGTTCACCTTGATGGGGAAGTTGAGCGGATCCTGCCCGCTCTGGTTCCGCACCTGGTACACGCTCTCCTCGACCGCCGAGGCGTTGGTACGCAGCGTGGCGCCGGTCGTCTTGAGCGCCGCGTCGTCGTTCGACCGCTTGAGACGGTCCGCGAGCTGCTCCTTCACGCGCCGGATCTCGATCACCGCGCGCTGCGCCTCGTTCGTCTTGTCGCGCACCTGCTTGCCGAACGCGTACTGCGCGCGCAGGTCGGCATCGGTCACGTCGGGAATTAGCGGGCTGCGCCGGATCACGAGCGGCGCCGTCAGCGCCTTGCCATCCACCGTGAGCCGCACCGTGTAGCGCCCCGGCGGCAGCGCCGGTCCCGCCGTCCCCGCACCCCACAGGATCATCCCGGGGAAGCTCTCGATGCCGGTGGCCCGGAGGTCGTAGGTGAAGCGCGTCGTGCCCGCGGCCAGCGGGAACGTCGACGACGTACCGCGACGACGACCGCCACCGGGGCCACCCGTAGCCACGGCCAGCGTGTCGCCAGTGTACTCACGCAGCACCGCCCCCACCGAGTCGACGATGGCGAGCGTGCCGCGCTTCGGCTTCTCGGCCAGACGCCACGCGATCGTCGCGCCCGGCGACGAGCGCAGCGCCGGGGCCGGCGTGTACAAGTGCTCACGCGCCGCGAGCACCGCCGGCGTCGCCTGCCGCAGCGGCGACGCATTGTCGAGCACCCAGAAGCCGCGGCCGTGCGTGCCGATCACCAGCTCGTCGCGCTCCACCACCAGGTCGGCCACGGGCACATCCGGCAGGTTGAGCGACAGCTTCTGCCACTGCGTCCCATCGTCGTACGAGATGAACACGCCGTGCTGCGTCGCCGCGTACAGCAGCCCCCGCCGCGTCGGATCCTCGCGCACCGCGTGCACGTAGTCCTCGGCGCCCAGTCCCTTCACGATCTTCGTCCACGTCTTGCCGAAGTCGGTCGTGCGGAAGATGTACGGCGCGCGATCGTTGAGCAGCGGGCGTCGCACCGACACGTACGCGCGCCCCAGGTCGAAGTTCGAGGCATCGATCTGCGACACGCGCCCGAACTCCGGCATCTCCTTCGGCGTCACGTTCGTCCACGTCTTGCCGAAGTCCCGCGTCACGTGCACGAGCCCGTCGTCCGACCCGGTCCAGATGATGTTCGCGTCCTTCTTGCTCGGCCCGACCGAGAAGATCGTGCCGTACACCTCGGGGCCGTTCATGTCACCCGTGATCGGCCCGCCCGACTTCTCCTGCGTCTCCGGCGCATGACGCGTGAGGTCGGGACTCAGGTTCTTCCAGGTGCGGCCGCCATCGCGCGTCGCCCACAGCCGCTGCGACGACGTGAACAGCAACTTCGGGTCCGCCTGCGAGAAGAGGATCGGGAACGTCCACTGCCACCGCTCCCGGATCTCCTTCGACGGCTCCCCCGAGTAGAACCACGGATACGGGTTCACCTCGCGCGACAGTCCCGTACGCTTGTTGAACTTGTCGACGTACCCGCCGTTGTTCGTGCCCGCGAAGAACACGTCGAGGTCGAGCGGATCGGGCGCGATGTAGCCGGGCTCACCACCGCCCACCTGGTACGACACGGCCGTGCCGCCCTGCGCCTCCTGCCCCGACGCCGCGTTCTGGCGCCCGAGGTTCCAGTTCATCGGCGTGCACAGCGTGCTGTTGTCCTGCTGCGACCCGCACACATGGAACGGCACGTGCTTGGTCGTGATCACGTGATACCACTGCTCGGTGGGGAAGTCCTGCGCGCTGTACGACTGCCCGCCGTTCATCGTGACCGCGCCACCGCCGTCGTTGCCACCCACCCAGTGGTTCGCGTCATCCGGATCGATCCACAGGTCGTGCCAGTCGCTGTGGCTGCCGCCGCCCACGCTCGTGAGCGTCTTGCCACCATCCGTCGACTTGTAGAACGACACGTTCTGCGCGTACACCAGGTCGGCGTTCTTGTGGTCGGCGTACAGGTGCGTGTAGTAGAACGCACGCTGGCGGATGTTGCGGTCGCTGTTCACCAGCGTCCACGACGCGCCCGCGTCGTCGCTGCGGAACAGCCCGCCGTTCTCGTTCTCCACCAGCGCGTACACGCGGTTCGGGTTCGCCGCCGTCAGCGCCACGCCGATGCGCCCCACCAGCCCGCTCGGCATGCCCGGCGCGCGCGTGATCTCCGTCCACGTCTCGCCGCCATCGGTGCTCTTGAAGAGCCCCGAGCTCGGCCCGCCCGACGACATCTGGTATTCCTTGCGGTACGCCTCCCACATCGCCGCGAACAGCACCTGCGGATTCGTACGATCGACCGCGATGTCCACCGCGCCCGTCTTGTCATCGCGGAAGAGCACCTTGCGCCACGTCTTGCCACCATCGGTGGTCTTGAACACGCCGCGCTCGGCGCTGTTCACGCTGTACTTGCCGAACACCGCCGCCCAGGCGATGTCGGGGTTCGTCGGGTGCACGCGGATCTTCGAAATCGCGTCCACCGTGCGGAAGCCGACGTGCGTCCACGTCTTGCCGGCGTCCGTGCTCTTGTAGATGCCGTCACCGGGCATGATGTTGCCGCGAATGCAGCTCTCGCCCGTACCGATGTAGATCACGTCCGGGTTGCTCTCGCTCACGCCGATCGCACCCACCGACGCGCTCGTGATCTGCCCGTCGGTCACCGGCGCCCAGGTCTCGCCGCTGTTCGTCGTCTTCCAGAGCCCGCCACCCACCGCGCCGAAGTACGCCTCGTTCTTGCGTCCCTTCACGCCGCTCGCGGCAATCGAGCGCCCGCCGCGGTCGGGGCCGATGTTGCGCCACCGGAACTGCGACAGGAACGCCGAGTCGAGCGTCACCGGCGCGAGCACGGCCGGCGGTGGCGGTGGTGCCGCGCGGGTCGCGGGCTTCGCAGGTGGTTGCAGCAGGGCGAGCGCCGGCAGCGCCAGCAACGCGAGTGGACGCGGGACAGACATGGCAGGTCCAGGAGAGGAGGGACGACCGCAGGGCCACGCCGCGAGACGGACCACAACGGCAGGTGACGCCTACGTTGGGGACAACGAACAAGGGGCGCAACTCGCTGGAGTCACGCCCCTCCGAAGCCGTACCCTGCTTCCTTCCCCCTGTCCCCTGCCCCCTTCTCCCCGATCCTTTGGTCAGCCGGGACGCTCGTACGCTCCCGCCCTCACCCCACCAACTTCCCCGCCAGATACCCCTTGAGCTGCCCAACCGCGATGCGCTCCTGCGCCAGCGTGTCGCGGTCGCGCACCGTCACCGTCTGGTCGCCGGTGCTCTGGCCATCGATGGTCACGCAGAAGGGCGTGCCGACCTCGTCCTGCCGACGATACCGCTTGCCGATCGATCCCGTCTCGTCGTAGTCGACGGCAAAGCTCCCCCGCAGGTCGTCCACGATGCGACGCGCCATCTCCGGCTGACCGTCCTTCTTCGTGAGCGGGAAGATCGCCGCCTTGATCGGGGCGATGGACGGATGCAGGCCGAGCACCACGCGCCCTTCGTCCTCGCCAGCCACCGCTTCCTCGCGGTAGGCATTCACCAGCGCCGCCAGCGTCACGCGATCCGCGCCCACGCTCGTCTCGATCACGTACGGCACGTACCGCTTGTTGTTCACCTGGTCGAAGTACTCGAGCTTCTTGCTCGAATACTGCTGGTGCTGCGTCAGGTCGAAGTCGCTGCGGTTGTGCACGCCCTCGATCTCCTGGAAGCCCAGCGTGCCGCCGAAGTCGAACGTCACGTCGAACGCCGCGCGCGCATAGTGCGCCAGCTCCGTCGCGCTGTGCTGGTGGAAGCGCAGCCGATCGGGGGACAGGCCGAGGTCGAGGTGCCACTGCATGCGCAGCGCCTTCCACGTCTCGAACCACTCCATGTCCGTGCCCGGCTCGACGAAGAACTGCATCTCCATCTGCTCGAACTCACGCGTGCGGAAGATGAAGTTGCCGGGCGTGATCTCGTTGCGGAACGCCTTGCCGATCTGCGCGATGCCGAACGGCACCTTCTGGCGCATGCTCTGCTGCACGTTCAGGAAGTTGACGAAGATCCCCTGCGCCGTCTCGGGACGCAGGTAGACCACGCTCGCGCTCTCCTCGAGCGCGCCCATGTGCGTCTTGAACATCAGGTTGAACTGCCGCGCCTCGGTCAGCTGACACGTGTCGTGCTGCCCCGGCTGCTTGCTCGGCTTCTGCGGGCAGCGCGCGTCTTCCAGCTTGTCCGCGCGGAAGCGCCCCTTGCACGCCTTGCAGTCCACCAGCGGATCGACGAAGCCGGCCACGTGGCCGCTCGCCTCCCAGGTGCGCGGATGCATCAGGATGGCCGCGTCGAGCCCCTCGATGTCGTCGCGCGAGCGCACCATCGCATTCCACCAGCGGTCCTTGATCTGGCGCTTGAGCTCCACGCCCAACGGACCGTAGTCCCACACCGAGCCGGCGCCGCCGTAGATCTCCGAACTCTGGAAGATGAAGCCGCGCCGCTTGCACAGCGACACGAGCTTGTCCATCACGTCTGGCTGGCTCATGGATGCGTTCGGGTGAGATGCCGGGCGATCGCGGTGCCGTGATCGCGACCATTCTCGATGAAGATGCGATTCGCCTGGTTCCCCGAGGCGATCACTCCCGCAAGGTAGAGACCCGCGAGCGGCGTCGCCATCGTGTCGGGATCGTGCGCGGGGATCCCCGTGGTGGCGTCGATGGGCACCCCCACCGCCTCCAGCAGACCGGTCTCCGGCAGGTAGCCGGTCATCGTGTAGACCTGCGACGCGGGCACCGCCGTGCGCCCACCCGGGCCCTCGACCACCACCGCCGTGGTCGTGATCTCGACCACCCGGCTGCCGAAGTGCGCACCGATCACGCCCTCCTTGAGGCGCGCCTCGATGCCCGGACGCACCCACGGCTTCACGTTCGCGTCGAGCCCCTCGGCGAAGTGCACCAGCGTCACCTGTGCGCCGACACGATGCATGGCCAGCGCGGCATCCACCGCGCTGTTCGCGCCGCCCACGATGACCACCCGCTGCCCCCACGCCTCGTGCGCGTCCACGTAGCCGTGTCGCACATGCGGCAGCGACTCACCCGGCACGCCAAGGCGGTTCGGGCGACCGAAGTACCCCGTGGCCACGACCACCGCGTGCGCCGCCAGTTCATGCCGCACCCCGGCGCGCGTGACCGACTGCACCAGCCACTGCGGCGGTCGCGCCGACGCGGCCGCAGGCTCGGGCTCACCGGCCCGCAGGTCCACCCGCACTGGACGCAGCGCCTCGACCGTCTCGTACAGCCGCACGTCGAGCGCATGATGCGACGCCACGCCGCGATAGTACGCGAGCGCGTCGCGCTTGGTGGGCTTCGCCTCGGCCACGAGGAACGGCACACCGCCGATCGCGAGCCGTTCCGCCGTGGAAAAGAACGTCATGTCCGTCGGGTATCCCGCGAGCCCACTCACCAGCGCGCCGCGATCGTACACGACACACGACAGCCCCGCGGCACGCGCCGCGATGGCCGCCGCGAGCCCGCAGGGCCCCGCACCGATCACCGCGACGTCGACGCGCGACGCGTCCACCGAGGCCGCCACCGGCGTCGACGCGATCAGGCCACCGCCGCGTGCACGCCGATGATCTGGTCGCGCCGCGTCCCCACACTCACGAACGCGATCGGCGTCTCACACAGCGCCTCGAGGCGGTCGAGATAGGCCCGTGCCGCCGACGGCAGCTCCGTGAGCTTGCGCGCACCGGTCGTCGGCGCCTGCCATCCGTCCATCCACTCGTACACCGGCTCCGCACGCTCCAGCAACGACAGGTCGGCCGGAAACTCCGTGTGCACCTCACCGTCGACACGATAGCCCGTGCAGACCGCAAGACGGTCGAGCGTGTCGAGCACGTCGAGCTTCGTGATGGCAAGACCGGTGAGGCCGTTCACGCGCGCGGCATACCGCACCACCACGCCATCGAACCAGCCGCAGCGTCGCGGACGCCCCGTCGTGGCACCGAACTCGTGCCCCAGCTGACGCACGTGACTGTGCAGCGGCTCCTCGAGCTCCGTCGGCAGCGGGCCGTTGCCCACGCGCGTCGTGTACGCCTTCACCACGCCCAGCGCCGCGTCGAGCGCCATCGGCGAGATGCCCACGCCCGTGGCCGCGCCGCCCACCGTCGTGTTGCTCGACGTCACGAAGGGATACGTGCCATGGTCGATGTCCAACAGCGACCCCTGCGCGCCCTCGAGCAGCACCGCGGCGCCACTCTTGATCGCGCGATGCACACACAGCCCCACGTCGTCGGCAATGCCGAGCAGCCGCGGCGCGAGCGCCTCGAGCACGCGCAGCGTCTCATCCACCGACGCACGCACGTCGCTCCCCGACCGCTCGAGCTGCGCATTCGCACGCTCGACACCCGCCGTCACCAGCTCGCGCAGGCGGGTCGCGTTCCGCAGGTCGAGCACGCGCACACCACGCCGCGCCACCTTGTCCTCGTACGCCGGACCGATGCCGCGCCCGGTCGTGCCGATCGCCTTGCTCGCTGCGCTCGCCTTGTCCACGAGCTTGTGGTAGGGCATCACGAGGTGCGCGCGCTCGCTCAGGTACAACCGCCCCTCCACATCCACGCCATCGGACACCAGCTCATCCACTTCCGTGAAGAGCGTCTCGGGATCCATGACCACGCCGTTGCCGATCGCGCAGCGCACGCCCGGATGCAGGATGCCGCTGGGAATCTGGTGCAGCACGAAGGACTTCTCGCCGATGTGCACCGTATGGCCGGCGTTGGCGCCGCCCTGGTAGCGCACCACCCAATCGGCGCGCTCGGCCAGCACGTCCACCAGCTTCCCCTTCCCTTCGTCGCCCCACTGCGCCCCGACGACCACCACGGTGCGCGTTGTCGAATCGAACATGCGATCTCCGGCGGCCGCGGGGGCCGCGCACAAAAAACGCCCCGCGGACGATCCGCAGGGCGTTGTTGGAATCTAGGCTGCCACCGGACTGAGGCAACGAGGGCGCCCAACACCGCGACGCTCGGCGGCGCGCTCCACGCTAGCCCGCGCCGTTGAGCCGCTGCACCAGCAGCGCCGACGCGACCCACACCAGAATGAGCGCCGCGAAGCCCGTCTTCACGCCCGCCGCGACCACCCGCCCCAGCAGCGCTCCGCCGGCCACCCGCAACGGGGCCCCACGAACCTCCCGTGTCACGGTCAGCTCGCCCACGAGCGCACCGGCGAAGGCTCCCGCAAAGGCCCCCAACAGCGGGCCGATGATGGGAACCGGGACGCCCACCACGGCGCCGACCAGCCCGCCCGCAACCGCCCCCCACGAGGCCCGGGACGATCCGCCGTATCGCTTGGCATAGCGACCGGCAATCGTGAACTCCAACACCTCGGCCGCCGCGACCAGCGCGCCGACCACCAGCATCGTCGCGCCGCCCACAGCCCCGCCGGGTACGGCCAGCCAGTACACGAAGGTGGCGCCCAGCATCACCCACAGCCCCGGCAGCCCGAGCGGCACCAGCAGCAGGCCGGCCAACAGACTGACGCTCAAGAGGATGGCAGCCATGGCCGACACTACGGGGGGTCGGTATCACGGTTTCGTATCACTCCTCCGCCCCCCCCCGATGCTGCGCAAGGCAACCTGTTACGCGTCTGGCATTCGTCCCGTCTAGGGACGAGATTTGGGATGAAGCTCCTTTCATACAGGGTTGCAACCGTGGCAATTGGATGGCTCAACAAGCTCGTGGGCGGGGACTCCACGCCCCCGAAGCCGGCAGGCAAGCCCGCGCCGGGGACCGCGACATCGCGTCCCGCACCCCGGGACGCGCTCGCCGACTCGATGGCGCCCGCGCCGGACGCCATGCGCGCGCTCTTCGCCCAGTCCCTGGGCGACCAGAACGAGCCGCTGGCCATGCCGACGCCGTTCGACCTGATCATCGCCGGCCTGACGCTCCATGCTGGCGTCAAGCAGTCGCCGGACGCCGCCGCGTTGCTCACCCTGCTGGGCGGCGGCCCGGCATCGGTCATCCGCCAGCTTCCGGCCGCCGCCCAGGCCAGCCTTGCCCTGTGCGACGACCCGAACATCACCCGCCGCGAACTCGCTGAGAAGCTGGCCGAGGATCCCGCGCTGGTGCAGGCGCTTCTCCGGACCGCCAACAGCGCGGCGTTCGGCAGCGGCAAGACGTCGGTCCTCGCCATCGCGCCCGCACTCGATCGCATCGGCATCGCCGGCGTGCGCTCGATCATCTTCGCCAACTCCATCGACGGCGTGCTGAGCCGCCCGGGCGGGGAGTTCAATGCGATGGTGAGCGAAGTCTGGAATCACATGGTGCGCACTGCGCCCATTGCGCGCGCGCTCGCGCCGGCCTTCGGCGCCGATCCGGACGAAGCCTTCTCCATCGCGCTGCTCCACGACGTCGGCAAGCTGGTCATCTTCGATCGCATCTCGGTGCTGCGGTCGCAGCTGCGCCGCGATGCGCAGCTTGCCCCCGCCTTCGTCTCCGCCGTGCTCGACGAACTGCACCAGCCCCTCGGCGCCTTCGCGGCGTCCGAGTGGAACATGGGGGAAGCCGCCTCACGCGCCATCGGTGAACATCACCGCCGCAGCAGCGACGGGCGGCCCAACGTGCTCGGCGAAGTGGTCTACGTCGCCGAGGCAGCCGACCATGCGCATCGTCGCGGCAAGCCGCTCGACTTGCGCGTCGTATGGTTCGACGGGCGCATCAACGCCGATCTCGACCGCGTCGTCGCCGTGCTCCGCAACCTCGACATTCCGCTCAACCTCGGCTGAGCGTCGCGCGTCGCGCCCGCACGGCGCGGCACGCACACGGACTCACGAAGCGGTCGGCTGCCTCAGAGCACGCCGGCCGCTTCGAGTCTCGCCCGCACCGTCGCGCGTTCGTCGTCGCTCACGGCCAGCAGCGGCGCGCGCGTGGGGCCGCCCGACAGGCCGACCATGTCCATCGCAGCCTTGATGCCCGCCGGGCCCAACGCGCCTCCGATGTCGGTCGCGATGGGCGCGAGCTTCGCCTGCAGCGCCGAGGCCGCAGCGTGGTCGCCGCTGCGGTACAGCTCCACCATGCGCAGCACCGTCGGCCCGGCGTACAGCCCAATGGCGAGGATCGCCCCCGCCACGCCGCGCTCGAGCGCCGGCACAACCGTCGCGCCGCTGCCGGTCATCACGCGGAAGCTGTCACCGGCGGCGGCCAGGTACTGCTCGAGCATGGGCAAGTTGCCGGCGCTGTCCTTCATGCCGATCACGTTGGGGTGCTGCGCCAGCGTCTGCACGAACGCGCCGCTCAATACCACGTGCGCATAGGCCGGGATGTTGTACAGCAGCACCGGCAGCGGACTCGCGTCGGCCACGGCCGTGAAGTGTGCCAGCAGCGCCGCGTCGGTCATGCGCTTGAGGAAGTAGTGCGGCGACACCACCAGCACCGCATCAGCCCCCATCTCCTGCGCCATGTGCGCGCGCGCGATCGTCAGGCGGGTGCTCTCGCTGCCGATGCCGGCCAGCAGCCAGCGATCCTGCGGCACGATCGCACGCGCCCACGCGAGCAACTGCGCGCGATCGTCGTTCTCCAGCAGCGCCGATTCGCCGCTCGAGCCGGCCACCAGCACGCCCTGCATGCCGAAGCCGAGGTGGGCCTGCAGGTTGCGCTCGAAGGCCGCGCGATCGAGCGCGCCGTCGGCGGTGAAGGTCGACACGGCGGGGACCATCACCCCGCCCAAGGGAGGCAGCGACGCGCGCAGGGAAGTCATGCGCGAAAGCTACCAACCCCGCCCCGCTGTCGCCTAGCTGCCGAAGAGGCTCTCGAAGCCGCTGCCGAACGCCGCGCTGCCGCCCGCGAACGGGTCGGGGCTCGACACCACCTCGTGTGACGAGGGGCTCGTGGCCAACGGTGGCATCGACGCGCCCCGCCCCAGCGCCCCGTGTGGCACGACCTCGCCGGCGGGGGCCGTCGGGCGACGTGCGGTGTCCACAGCGGCCGTCGCCATCGGCGTCTGTCGGCTGCGCCCCATGCGGAAACCCAGCTCGAAGTCGGCAGGATTCGTCGCCGCCGCCTTCGCCACTTCGAACGTCACTTCATCGCGCGCCACCAGCTCGGCCAGGTGCTGGTCGAACGTCTGCATGCCGTACTGCGCCCCGTCGGCGATGTAGTCGCGGATCTCCGCGATGCGCCCCTCGGCGATCAGGTCGCGGATCGTGCTCGACACGACCATCACCTCGGCCGCCACCACGCGCCCGGTGCCACTCTTGTGCGGCAGGAGGCGTTGCGACACCACGGCATGCAGCGACTCGGCCAGGCGCATGCGCACCACCAGCTGCTCCTCGGGCGGGAACATCGCCATGATGCGCACGATCGTGCTCTGCGCATCGGGCGTATGCAGCGTCGAGATCAGCAGGTGTCCCGTCTCCGCGGCCTTCATCGCCGTGTCGATCGTCTCGGCGTCGCGCATCTCGCCGATGAGGATCACATCCGGATCCTGACGCAGCGCTGCCCGCAGCCCGTTGCGGAAGCTGTCCGTGTCCACCCCCACCTCGCGCTGCGTCACCGACGCCTTGAGGTCGGTGTGCAGGAACTCGATCGGGTTCTCGAGCGTGAGGATGTGCTTGTCGTATACCCCATTGATGGCGTGCACCAGCGCCGCCATCGTGCTCGACTTGCCGCTGCCGGTCACGCCCGTCACCAGCACCATGCCGCGTTCGGTGTGCGCGATGCGTTCGAGCACCGGCGGCAGCCGCAGCGATGCGAACGTCGGCACGTTCTCGGGAATGACACGCAGCACGATCGAGAACGAGGCGCGCTGCCGCAGGATGTTCACGCGAAATCGCCCCACCCCGGCCGCGGCCCACGAGCAGTCGTGATCGCGCAGGTTGTCGAGGTCGAGCTTCGCCGCCTCTGTGGCCAGCAGGTGCAGCGCCACGCCGCGGGTCTGGTCGGGAGTGAGTGCCTGCCGGGTCAGCGCCACCAGGCGTCCGTCGATGCGCGCGCGCACGACATCGCCCGCCTTGATGTGGACATCGGACGCGCCGCGATCGACGGCCGCCTTCAGGATGCGTTCAATCGCCACGGAGACACCAGGACACGGTCGGAAGTGCGGCGCGCGCGGGGCAATCGCGGCGCGCCGGGTACCGCTTGAAGGACGGTTGGGGGCCACGGGCGCAACGGCGCGTGACACGCCGACCGCGCAATGGAAAACGGCCGGCACGGGCGTCACGCGCCCGGGCCGGCCGTCATCCCGCGGGTCCCCGCCGTCACGGGGCGTGCAGCGACCCCAACCCCATGATGTCGCGTACCCGGTCGATGGTCTCCCGCGCGATCCCGCGCGCCACCTTCCCGCCATCCGAGAGCGCGTCCGCGATGCGCGCCGGCTCGGCCGCCAGCAGCTCCGCGCGGCGGCGAATGGGCGTCAGCTCGGCCACCATCCCCTCGTGCAGTACCTTCTTGCAGTCCATGCACCCCCACCCCGCGCTGCGGCACTGCTGCGCGACATGCGCCTGCGTGGCCTCGCTGCTGAACGCCTTGTGCAACTGGAAGATGTTGCACACGTCCGGGTTGCCCGGGTCGGTCTTGCGGACACGCGCCGGGTCGGTCACCGCGGGGCGCAGCTTCTGCCAGATCGACTCGTCGTCCTCGAGCAGCCCCACGGTGTTCCCCAGCGACTTCGACATCTTCGCACTGCCGTCGAGGCCAAGGATGCGTCGCGTCGGCGTGAGCAGCGGCTTGGGCTCGGGGAAGAACTCGACGTTGAACTTCGCGTTCCACTTGCGCGACGTGTCCCGCGCCAGCTCGAGGTGCTGCACCTGATCCTCTCCCACCGGCACGCTGTCGGCACGATAGAGCAGGATGTCCGCGGCCTGCAGTACGGGATACATGAGCAGCCCCGCCGGGATGCTCTCCATCTTCGACGACTTGTCCTTGAACTGCGTCTGGCGCTCGAGATCGCCCAGCGGCGTGATGGTCGTGAAGATCCACGACAGCTCGGTGTGCTCGGGCACGTCGCTCTGCATGAACAGCACGGCCTGCGCCGGGTCGATGCCCGCCGCCAGCAGCGACCGCGCCATCTCCCACCGCCGCGCCCGCAGCACCGCCGGGTCGTAGCTCCCCGTGATCGCATGGTAGTCCACCACGCAGTAGATCGCGCCGGGATGCTCCGCCTGCAGGCGGACCCAGTTCTTGACGGCGCCGAGGTAGTTGCCGATATGCAGTTCGCCGGACGGCTGGATGCCGCTGAAGATGCGTGCCATCCTTCAAACGTAATCGCGCCCCGCTCCCTCGGCAGGACCACCCTCGCCCCGCTCATGACCACCTCTGCGCAACGCGCGCGCTGGCGCGATATCGCCGCAGGTGCCGGCACGCTCGCCGCCGATTTCATCACCCGCGAATCGGCCGCGCGGCACGCCATCACCTGGGAATCCAAGAGCGCCACCGACTTCGTGAGTCACGTCGACATCGGCGCCGAGGAGATCGTGCGTGCGCACTTTGCGCGCGAGGCGCCCGACATTCGCATTGTCGGCGAGGAACTCGGCGGCGCCGACACGGAGCAGGGGCTCGTGGCCATCGTCGATCCGCTCGACGGCACGACCAACTTCCTCCACGGCTTCCCGAGCTACGCCGTCTCCATCTGCGTGGCCCTCGACGGCGTGCCGCAGGCCGCCGCCATCGTCGACGTCGCCAGGGGCGGGCTGTACACGGCCACGGCCGGTGGCGGCGCCACCGTGGACGGCGTGCCGCTCCGCGTCTCCCCCATCGACACGCCGGCCCGCGCGCTCATCGGGACCGGGTTCCCGTTCAAGGACGTCACGCACGCCGACCAGTACCTGCGCCAGTTCCGCGCCCTCATGCCCATCGTGTCGGGCATGCGGCGCGCCGGCGCTGCGGCGCTCGACCTCTGCGATGTGGCTCGAGGCCGCTTCGAGGGATTCTGGGAGCTGTGGCTCAATCCCTGGGACCTCGCCGCCGGCGTCCTCCTCATCCGTGAGGCCGGTGGTCGCGTCACCGATCTCGAGGGCCACGACGCGCGCCTCATCGGCGGCCCCATCGTGGCCTCCAACGGCATCCTCCACGACTGGTTCCTCGGCATCCTCCGCGGCGAGGATGCACCGCCCCCGCGTTAGTTTCCGTCACTCCCCTCTTCCGCACGTCGCCCTCCCCCGTCCCCTCTCCTCCGTGTCCCTCGTCGAGTGCGTCCCGAATTTCTCGGAAGGCCGTGATCCGGCCGTCATCACCGCCATTCGCGATGCCATCGCCGCCACGGCCGGCGCGCACGTCCTCGACGTCTCGAGCGACCCGTCGCACCACCGCACGGTCATCACCTTCGTGGCGAGCCTCGAGGCGGCCGTGCCGGCGGCCTTCGCGGCCATGCAGGTCGCACGCGATCGCATCGACCTGACGCGGCACCAGGGCGAGCACCCACGCATCGGCGCCACCGACGTGGTGCCGTTCATCCCGCTCGACGGCTGCACCATGGACGACTGCATCGCGCTCGCCCGTGAACTCGGCCAGCGCGCGTGGACGGAGCTCGGCATCCCCGTGTACCTCTACGAGCGCGCGGCCACGACACCGGCGCGCGAGAACCTGGCCGACGTACGCCGCGGCGAGTTCGAGGGGCTGCGCGACGAGGTGCGCACCAACGCCGCGCGACGCCCGGACTTCGGCGACGCAGCGCTGCACCCCACCGCCGGCGCCACCGCGGTCGGTGCGCGCCCCTTCCTCGTCGCCTACAACGTCTACCTGGGCGACAAGGCCAACCTGCCGGTCGCCAAGGAGGTCGCGAAGGCCATCCGTGGCTCCTCCGGCGGCCTGCGCTACGTGAAGGGGCTCGGCCTCGAGGTCGACGGACAGGCGCAGGTGTCGATGAACCTCGTCGACACGGAGAAGACGCCGCTGCATCGCGTCTTCGAGCACGTGAAGACCGAGGCGCTCGCGCACGGCGTGGCGCCCACCTGGAGTGAGATCGTGGGCCTCGTGCCGGAACGCGTCCTCCTCGAGGCCGGCGCGCGGCACGTGCAGCTCCGCGGCTTCTCGAAGGCCATGCTCCTCGAAACCAAGGTGCGTGAAGCCGTGGCCGGTGGCGAAAGCACCGACACCTTCGCGGCCCGTGTCGCGGCCCCCGAACCCACCCCCGGCGGCGGCAGCGTGGCCGCGCTGGCCGGCAGCCTCGGCGCCGCGCTCGCGCAGATGGTCGCGGGGCTCACGGTGGGCAAGAAGAAGTACGCCGCCGTCGAGGACGCGATGAAGGACGGCGCCCTGCGCGCCTCGGCGCTGCGTCGCCAACTCGCCGGCCTCGTGCAGCGCGATGCCGACGCCTACGAGCGCGTGCGTGCCGGCTACACCATGCCCAAGGAGACCGACCACGATCGCGCGCTGCGCGCGATCGCCATTCGCGAAGGGCTCATCTTTGCGGCCGAGGTGCCGCTCGAGACGGCGCAGGCCGCCGCCGACGTCGCGGTGCTCGCCGCCGACATGGCCGAGCAGGGCAACACCAACGCCGTCTCCGACGCCTGTGTCGGTGCGCTGCTCGCGCTCGCAGCCTGCAAGGGCGCGGCCTTCAACGTGCGCATCAACGTGGCATCGCTCGACAGTGACGGCGCCGCCCGCGGTGCCGCCCTCGCCGAGTCCGCAGCGGCCTGCGTCGCCACCGCCACCGCCGCAGCCGCCCGGGCCGAGGCGGCGGCCGAGCGCGCCATGACGCCGGCCTGATGCCCAGCGCACGGCGCCTCCTCGTCGCGGCCATTGCGTTCACGGCCGTCGGCACGACCGCCTGCCACCGCGTCGCCTCGCGCCCGCCAGCCGGGGGAGAGGCTGCCGTCGGCCCGCGCCCCGTCGTGCCCGGCGACAAGTGCGACCCGCGCAACCCGTCGGCGTCGCTCACCGGGCGCGTGATGCTCACGTTCACCGGCGCGTCGAGCGGAGAGGCCGTCATTCGCATCGAAGGGCCCGAGCCCCGCGCCACCGTGCGCGTGCCCGTCGCCGAAGGCACCCTGATGGAACTGCGGGAAGGGCGCTATATCCTGCACATCGCGGTCAATGGCTATCGCAGCGTCGATCAGCCCGTGGCCGTCGTGTGCGGCAAGGACATCAACCTCCCGGTCCCCCTCTCCCGCCGATAGGCCCGCCATGCGCTTCCCGTTGCGCGCGATGCCCGCCGTGTTCGTCGTCAGTGCGATGGCCACATTCGGCGCCGCGCCCGGGGTGCATGCGCAGGCCGCAGCCAGGAGTGCGGTGGTCACGGGCACCATCCTCGCCGACTCCACCGAACGCCCCATCGAGGGGGCCGAGATCGTCCTGGGCGAGAACGCGGCCCGCGCGCGCAGCGATTCCGCCGGCATCTTCACGCTCGCGGCGGTCGCGCCCGGCACCTATCGCCTCGTCGTGCGCGCCTTCGGCTATCACCCGTTCAACACCACGGTCACGCTCGGCGCCGGGCAGCGCTTCGAGGCCGACCTGCTCCTCACGCGCGCCCCGCAGCAGCTCGGCACCGTCGACGTCAGCACCGACGCCATCACGCGCGCGCGGTGGCGCGATGACTTCAACGAACGGCGCCGCCTCGGCATCGGCCACTTCATCGACGAGGACGTGCTCAGCAAGGCCGAGGGCAAGAGTTGGGCGTCCAACATCGTCGGACGCGTGCCGGGGATCCGCATCATCATGTACAATGGGCGCCAATCGTTCGCGTCCACACGCGGCGTCATCAGCTTCGGCAACTCGCCAGGCGGCGACAGCTTCGACAAGATGCAGGGCGCACCCATCGCCTGCTATGTGGCGATCGTCATCGATGACCTGGTGCGGTATGGCAGCGCGGTCGGCGAGCCACTCCTCGACATCACGCAGATCGAGCCCGGATCGATCGCGGCGGCCGAGTACTACACGCCGTCCACGGTGCCCACGCGCTTCAACCGCGGCGGCAACGCGCCCTGCGGCACGCTCGTGCTCTGGCGCCGGCGCAACTGACGCGCCGGCAGGGCGTCGTCAGCCCAGCGTGAGGATGCGCGGGCCCTGCTCGGTGATGGCGACCGTGTGCTCGAAGTGCGCCGACCGCTTGCCGTCGGCTGTCACCACCGTCCACTTGTCGCTGAGCGTGCGCGTCTTGGCGGTGCCCACATTGACCATCGGTTCGATCGCGATGGTGAGCCCCACGCTCAGCTTGCGGCCGCGCTTGGGCTTGCCGTAGTTCGGCACCTGCAGCTCTTCGTGCGGCGAGAACCCGACACCGTGTCCGACGAGCTCACGCACGACGGAGAAGCCGGCGGCCTCCACCACACTCTGCACGGCCGCACCGATATCGCCGACGTGATTCTCGGGGATCGCCGCCGCCATGCCGGCGTCCAGCGATGCACGCGTCACGTCGAGCAGGCGCTGGGTCTGCGCGTCGATGGTGCCCACGGGCACGGTGATCGCCGCGTCCGTGTACATCCCATCGAGCTTGACGCCCACATCGAGGGTGACGATGTCACCGTCGTGCAGCACACGCTTCCGCGACGGGATGCCATGCACGATCTCCTCATTGATGGAGATGCACGCGCTCCCCGGGAATCCATAGAGCCCCTTGAACGCCGGCTCGGCGCCCGCGTGGCCGCGAATGAAGGCCTCGCACAGCGCATCGAGCTCACCGGTCGTCACGCCGGGGGCGACATGCGCCTTCAGGTGCTGCAGCGTCGCCTGCAGGACCGCGCCGCCGCGCGCCATGATCTCGATCTCGCGCGGCGACTTGAGCAACGTCCCGGGGGCTGCGGTACCGAACATCTGGCCTCAGGCCAGGCCGAGCGCCGTATGCACGCGCGCTTCGACCTCGTCGAGCGCGCCCAGCGCATCGACATGCACGAGGTTGGCGCCACGCGACTCGTACCAGTTCACGACCGGTGACGTCTGGTCGCGATAGACCTGCATTCGCTTGCGGATCGACTCCGGTTCGTCGTCGCGGCGCCGGACGAGCGTCCCCTGCGGGTCGTGCCCGTCGATGTTGCACTTCTCGCCGGGCGCGCGACCGAAGAAGGGGCGCTGACATACGTCGCACGTCGTGCGACCGCTCAGCCGCCGCACGAGCTCATCCTCGTCGATGTCGAAGAGCAGCACGGCATCGAGCTTGCGCCCGAGGGCGGCCAGCGTCTCACCGAGGCCATCGGCCTGCGGTGTGGTGCGCACCACGCCGTCGAGGATGGCGCCACGCGCCGCCGTCGGCGACGCGAGCGCTTCCTTCATGATGCCCATGATCACGGCGTCGGGCACGAGATCGCCGCGATCCATCGCGGCCTTCGCTTCGAGGCCGAGCGGCGTGCTGTCGCGCACCGCGGCGCGGAGCACATCGCCCGTGGCGATCTTGGGAACGTCAAGGCGAGCGGCAAGCCGCTCGCCTTGCGTCCCCTTGCCCGCACCCGGCGGTCCAAGCAGGACGATGATCATGCGCCGGGCCTCAGAATCCGCCCTGCGTGGCCTGACGGCCGCGGAAGCGCACGCGCCCCTTCTTCATGAACCCGTCGTACTTGCGCAGCAGCAGGTGCTGCTGCATCTGCGCCATCGTGTCGAGGGCCACGCCCACCACGATGAGCAGCGAGGTGCCACCGAAGGCGAACGGCACGTTCACCAGCCGCGCGATCACGATCGGCATGAGCGCGATGAACGTCAGGAACAGCGCGCCCGGCAACGTGATGCGCTCCACCACCTGCTCGATGTACTCCGCCGTCTTCGCGCCCGGCTTGATCCCCGGCACGAACCCGCCCTGCTTCTTCAGGTTCTCGGCCAGGTCGACCGGATTGAAGATGATGGACGTGTAGAAGTACGTGAACAGCATGATCAGGATCGCCGACAGGACGAAGTAGAGCCACGGGTTGGGCCCCTGCGGATTGAAGTACTCCGCGATCTCCTGCAGCTTCGGGTTGCCGCTGAACTGTGCCAGCGCGCCCGGAATGACGATCACCGACTGCGCGAAGATGATCGGCATGACGCCGGCGGTGTTGATGCGCAGCGGGATGAAGTTGCGGGCCGCTTCACGCTGCCGCCCCCGCGCCATCGTGCGCTGCGGGATCTGGATCAGCACGCGTCGCGCCGCCACCGTGATGGCCACGACACCGGCCACCACCGCCACCATCACGATCGCCAGCACCGCCAGCGTGAGCGGCGACACCGCTCCCGTCGCGACGAAGTTGAACGACTGGAAGATGGACGGCCACATCCGCTCGACGATCGAGAAGAAGATGATCAGCGACGCGCCGTTGCCCAGGCCGCGCTCGGTGATCTGCTCGCCCAGCCACATCACGAAGATCGCGCCCGTGGTGAGGAAGAGCATCATCTGGATCGTGAACCACGGCCCCGGACGCGACACCGCCGCCGGCAACGACGCCGTGAACAGTGCGAACCCGTACGCCTGCACCAACGCCAGCACCACCGTGAGGTAGCGCGTGTACTGCGTCAGCTTTTTCCGCCCTTCCTCGTCCTTCTGCATCTTGTCGACCGTCGGCAGCACCGCGCCGGCGATCTGCACGAAGATGCTGGCCGAGATGTACGGCATGATGCCGAGCGCGAACACGGTCGCGCGCGAGAGCCCCCCGCCCACGAACATGTCGTAGAGGCCGAGCAGCCCGCCGCCCTGCTGCCGGGTGAAGTAGTCCGTCAGCGCCTGCACATCGATGCCAGGCGCCGTGATGTGGGACCCCACCCGGTAGATCACCATGCACAGGAACGTGAAGGTGATCTTCTGCCAGAGCTCCGGCGTCCGGTAGATATTCGCGACCGCTTGCGCGGCGTTCGTCCTGGACTCAGCCATGCGCCCCTATCCGGGTGTCAGTCGACGCGGCCGCCGGCCGCCTCGATCTTCGCCTTGGCCGCAGCGCTCACCTTCACGCCACGAACCGTGAACGCGCGCGGCGCGGTGCCGTTCGCGAGCAGCTTCGCCGGCCCGTGCCCCGCACGGATCAGCCCCGCCGCCGCCAGCGTCTCCACCGTCACCTCATCGCCCGCCACCCGCGCCAGCGCGTCGAGACGCACCAGCTGCGCCTCCACACGGAACGGGTTCGTGAAGCCACGCTTCGGGATGCGACGCGTGATGGGCATCTGGCCGCCTTCGAAGTGCGGCTTGCCGCCGCCCGGGCCACCATGCCCCGACCGCGCCATCGAGCCCTTGTGACCCTTGCCCGACGTCTTGCCCAGCCCGGAACCCGGGCCGCGACCCACGCGGCGACGCGCCCGGTGCGAACCGGGCGCCGGCGCGAGGTTGTGCAGGCCGATCTTCTCGACCGACTCGTTGTTGGCCATCGCTTACTCCTCCACCGGCGTCACCTGCACCAGGTGACGCACCTTCTTGAGCTGGCCGCGCAGCGAGGCGGAATCCTGCTGCACCACGCTGGCCTGATGATTCCGCAGGCCGAGCGCCGCAAGCGTCGCCCGCATCCGCCACGAATGGCCGATCGAGCTGCGCACCTGCGTGATCTTCACCTTCCCCGACGTCGGCGCCTGGAGCTTCGGCGTCTTGGCGGGGCCCTTCGACGGGTGCCACACGAATGTCCGCGGCATCAGGCCACCTCCGCCGACACGGCGGCCACGGCCGCCTTGCGCGTGTCCACCACCTCACGCTTCGACGTCGCGCGCGACTTGTACCCGATCGACGCGATGTCGATCCCGCGTTCGCGCGCCGCCTGCTCCACCGTCACCAGGTGCGTCAGGCCGTCCATCGCCGCGCGCACCATGTTGTGCGGGTTCGTCGAGCCGAGCGACTTCGTGAGGATGTCGTGGATGCCGGCGCACTCGAGCACCGCGCGCACCGCGCCACCGGCGATCACGCCGGCACCCGGCGCCGCCGGCTTCATGAGGACCTTGCCGGCGCCATGCTTGCCGACCACCTCGTGCGGGATCGTCGACCCCGTGAGCGGCACCTGCACCATCGAGCGACGCGCCGCATCGACGGCCTTGCGGACCGCCTCCGACACTTCGTTCGCCTTGCCGGTCGCGAAGCCCACCTTCCCCTGCCCGTCGCCCACGGCGACCAGCGCGTTGAAGCTGAAGCGACGACCACCCTTCACGACCTTCGCCACACGGTTGATGGCGATCACGTTCTCGACCAGATCGCTCTGCTCGCGCTCCTGCGGGCCGCCACGATCCGGGCCACGGCCACGGCCGTCACGCCCAGGACCGCCCTCGCCGCCGGGGCCACGTCCACGACCGCCCGGACCACCGCCGGGGCCGCCGGGACCACGCCCGCGACCACCCCCCGGCCCGCCACGACCGCGACCGCCGCCCGGGCCGCCACGTCCGCCCCGCGGGGCGCCACCCTGATTCTGTGCGTCTGCCATGTCAGAACTCCAGCCCGCCTTCGCGGGCTCCGTCGGCCACCGCCTTCACGCGGCCATGGTACTGGTAACCGGCGCGGTCGAACACGACCTTGGAAATTCCCGCCGCCTTCGCCTTCTCCGCCGCCGCCTTGCCCACGGCCAGCGCGCGCTCGGACTTCGTGCCGTCCATCCCCGCATCGCCGACGGTCAGCAGCGTCTTCTGCGCCACGTCGTCGACGATCTGGGCATAGATGTGCTTCAGCGAGCGGAACACCACCAGGCGCGGCCGCTCGGCCGTCCCGGACACCGCCTTGCGCACGCGCAGGTGACGACGCTTCCGTCGCTCTGCATTCGTACGCGGGATCGCGATCTTGGCCATTACTTGCCTCCCGCCTTGCCGGCCTTGCGCCGGATGACTTCGCCCTGGTACTTGACGCCCTTGCCCTTGTACGGCTCAGGCTTGCGGAAGCTGCGGATCTCGGCCGCGACCTGCCCCACCAACTCCTTGCTCGCGCCGTCGATCACCACCGTCGTGGGATTCGGCGCGCTGATCTTCACGCCCTCGGGCGCCTTGTACTCGATCTGGTGCGAGAAGCCGAGCGACAGCAGCGCGCCGTACGGCTTGATCTCGGCCTTGTAGCCGACACCCGTGATCTCCAGCGTCTTCTTGAAGCCGGTCGTCACCCCTTCCACCATGTTGGCCACCAGCGTGCGCGTCAGCCCGTGCAGCGCCTTGTGGCGCTCCTCGTCGGACGGGCGCTTCACCAGCAGCTCGGCCCCTTCCTGCGACACGATGATCTCGGACGGAAGCGTGCGCGCGAGCTCACCCTTCGGCCCCTTCACCGTCACCGTACTACCGTCGATCGCCACGGACACCCCGGCCGGAACCGGGATCGGGCGCTTACCGATACGCGACATGTTGGCGTCTCCTTACCAGACCAGGGCGAGCAACTCGCCGCCGGTGTTGGCCGAGCGCGCGTCACGATCCGACATGATCCCCTTCGACGTGCTCAGGATCGCCATGCCGAGGCCGTTTCGCACCCGCGGAATCTCGGTCACGCCGACGTACTTGCGCAGACCGGGCGTCGACACGCGACGCGCCTCGCGGATGACCGACTGGCCACCGTGGGCGTACTTGAGGATCACGCGCAGCACGCTCTTCCCGTCCTCCAGGTCCACCGTGCGGTAGTCCTGGATGAAGGCGTTCTCCTTGAGGATGCGCGCGATCTCGATCTTCATCTTCGAGACCGGCATGTCGACGCGGCGGTGCCGGGAGGCACACGCAT
This sequence comes from Gemmatimonadota bacterium, assembly GCA_020161135.1. GTDB lineage: Bacteria > Gemmatimonadota > Gemmatimonadetes > Gemmatimonadales > Gemmatimonadaceae > Gemmatimonas. Next base: position 440,324 of record JAIUOB010000004.1, read on the forward strand.
TGCGAATCCGCGTCAGCATGTCGGCAATGGGGTCGTTGAGGCTCATGCTCTCGTTGGGCTCCTATGGTATCCGGGCCAGGCCGGACCTGTAGGAAGTGGATGGATTACCAGCTCGCCTTGCGCACGCCGGGGATCAGGCCGTTCAGGGCCATGTCCCGGAGCGCGATGCGCGAGAGGCCGAAGTGCCGCAGGAAGCCGCGCGGGCGGCCACTGATGTTGCACCGATTGCGCACGCGCGTCGCCGATGAGTTGCGCGGCATCTTGTGCAGCGCATTCACCGCCTGGAGCTTCTCCTCCGGCGTGCTCTTGGGGCTGTTGATCGTCGCCTTCAGCGTCGCGCGCTTCTGGGCATGCCGCTCCACCAGCTCCTTGCGCTGCGCGTTCTTCGCGAGCTTGCTCGTCTTTGCCATGGGGTCCGGTCCTGGTCAGGCCGCGCTCGGTTGCGCCACCTTGGGCGTCACCGGCTTGTCGTCTCCACGGAACGGCATCCCGAGCTGGTGCAGCAGCGCCAGCGCGTGTGCGTCCTTCGTGGCCGTCGTCACGAACGTGATGTCCATGCCGTGGATCTGCTCGACCATGTCGTAGTTGATCTCCGGGAAGATCATCTGCTCCTTGATGCCGAGCGTGTAGTTGCCGCGCCCGTCGAACGACTTCGTACCGAGGCCGCGGAAGTCGCGGATACGCGGGCACGCCACCGTCACGAAGCGGTCGAGGAATTCCCACATGCGGGCGCCGCGCATCGTCACCGACGCGCCGATCTCCTGCCCCTCGCGGAGGCCGAAGTTCGCGACCGACTTCTTCGCCTTGCGACGCACCGGCTTCTGGCCCGTGATCAGCGCCAGCTCCTCGACCACCACGTCGAGCAGCTTGGGCTGCTTCACCGCCTCACCGACGCCGCAGTTGATCACGATCTTCTCGAGCGACGGGATCTCCATCGGGTTGGTGAAGCCGAACTGCTTCGCCAGCACCGCGCGCACCGTCTGCTCGTAGTGGGCCTTGAGGCGCGGCATCGGCACCGGCAGGCCGGCCCCGGCGTGATCGCGCTTCGTGAAGTCCACCGCCTGGCGCGGCTGGCCACCCTGCTTGCCACCCTTCGACGCGCCACCCTTCGCACCGCCCTTGGCCGCGCCACCCTTCGCCGCGCCGCCCTTGGCCGCTCCAGCCTTTGCGCCGCCCTTGGCTGCGCCCTTCTCCTTGGTCGCCATCTCAGTTGCTCCGGTCAGCGCGCACGGGGAATGACTTCACCGCTCTTCACGCCGACGCGCTCCTTCGTGCCGTCCTTGTCGACGCGATTGCGCACACGCGTCGGCTTGCCGGTCTTCGAGTCGAGCAGCATCACGTTCGACGCATGGAACGGCGCCGGCATCTCGATGATGCCGCTCTGCTCCTCCGCCGTCCGCGCCTTGCGGTGCTTCTTCACGATGTTGATCCCTTCCACCTTGATGCGCCCCGTCTTCGGGTAGACCTGGAGCACCTTCCCCTCACGCCCCTTGTCGTCGCCGCGCATCACGCGGACGGTGTCGCCCTTCGTCACGTGGATCACTTCGCGCGACGCCTTCAGCGCGTGCCGGGCCACGCCGAGGCGCTGCCCGCGATCCGTCTTGTAGTACACGTTCTTCCGCATCTCAGAGCACCTCGGGCGCCAGCGACACGATCTTCATGTACCGCTTCTCGCGCAGCTCGCGCGCCACCGGGCCGAAGATACGCGTCGCCTTCGGCTCGCCGTTGTCGTTGATGATCACCACCGCGTTCTCGTCGAAGCGGATGTATGACCCGTCCTTCCGGCGCGTCTCCTTCACCGTGCGCACCACCACGGCCTTCGCGACGTCGGACTTCTTCACGGTGCCGTTCGGCAGCGCGTCCTTCACCGCCACGATCACCCGGTCTCCCAGGCCCGCGTAGCGACGGCGCGTGCCGCCCAGCACGCGGATCACCAGGGCACGCTTGGCGCCACTGTTGTCCGCCACCTTCACGACCGATTCCTGCTGGATCATGGTCTAGTCCTCAGCGTGCGCGTTCGACGATCTCGACCACGCGCCACCGCTTGTCCTTCGACAAGGGCCGGGTCTCCATGATCCGCACGGTGTCGCCCACCTTCGCATCGTTGGCCTCGTCGTGCGCCTTCAGCTTGCGGGTGCGCGTCACCATCTTGCCGTACTGCGGATGCGGCATGCGGCGGTCGATCTGCACGACCACCGTCTTCTCCATCTTGTCGCTCACGACCAGGCCCACGCGCACCTTGCGCGCCGTCCGGTCCACTGCGTTCGTCGTCTCAGCCATCGGTGGGGTCCTGGTTAGCGGCCACGCGCGGCCGGGGCGGCAGCGGCGAGCTGACGCTCGCGCTGCACCGTCTTCAGCCGCGCGATGTCCCGGCGGATCGAGCGCAGACGCAGCGGCTCCTCGAGCGCTTCGGTCGCGCTGCGGAAGCGGAGCCGGAAACGCTCCTCCTCCAGCGACGCGATGCGCGCCGTCAGGTCGGCGTCAGCCAGGGAGCGGATCTCTTCAGCCTTCATGGGTCACCGCCTCCTCGCGGGCAACGAACTTGGTCTTCACGCCGAGCTTCGCGGCCGCCAGCGCCATGGCCGTCTCGGCCAGCTCGCGCGACACGCCTTCGATCTCGAACATCACGCGCCCGGGCTTCACCACCGCCACCCAGAGCTCCGGCGATCCCTTGCCCTTGCCCATGCGCGTCTCGGCCGGCTTCTTCGTGATCGGCTTGTCCGGGAAGATCCGGATCCACACCTTGCCGCCACGCTTGATGTGACGCGTCATCGCGACACGGCACGCCTCGATCTGCCGGCTCGTCACCCACGCGGGCTCGAGCGCCTGCAGCCCGTAGTGCCCGAAGGACAGCTCGGCCCCCCGGTGCGACAGGCCGGTCGTCCGGCCCTTGAACATCTTGCGGAACTTGACCCGCTTCGGACTCAGCATCGTTCAGTTCCTCAGTTGCCGGTCGAGTAGGTCTTGCCGCGACGATCCTCGACGATCTCACCCTTGAAGATCCACACCTTCACACCGATGGTGCCGTACGTGGTCTTCGCCGTGCTCGTCGCGTAATCGATGTCGGCGCGCAGCGTGTGGAGGGGCACCCGGCCTTCCATGTAGCCCTCGACGCGCGCGATCTCGGCCCCGCCCAGGCGGCCGCCGGCCTTCACCTTGATCCCCATCGCGCCCATCCGCATCGCGCTCTGCACCGCGCGCTTCATCGCGCGACGGAACGAGATACGCTGCGACAGCTGCGCGGCGATGTTGTCCGCCACCAACTGCGCCTCGACTTCGGGACGCTTGATCTCTTCGACGTTGATGCCGACTTCCTTGCCCGTGAGCTGCGCCAGCTCATCACGCAGCTTGTCGACTTCCGCGCCCTTCTTGCCGATCACGACACCGGGACGCCCCGTATGCACCGTGACCACCACCTTCCCCGGCTTCCGCTCGATCGTCACGTCGGCGATCGCCGCGTTCTCGAGACGGGCCTTCAGGTACTTCCGGAGCAGCGCGTCTTCCTTCAGCAGCGCCGGCATCTCCTTCTTCGCGTACCAGGTCGAGCGCCAGTTCTTCGTGACACCGAGGCGGAACCCGATCGGATTGGTCTTCTGTCCCATTAGCGCACCGCCTCCGCCACGATGATCTCGATGTGGCTCGTTCGCTTCAGCATCGGCGTCGCACGGCCCATGGCCGCCGGCGTCCACCGCTTGAGCTTCGGGCCTTCGTTCACGATGGCCTTCGTGATCACCAGCGCGTCGACATCCAGCGACGTGTTGGCCGCACGGGCCGCCTGCTCCGCGTTCGCCACCGCGCTGTTGAGCGTCTTCTCGATCTGCTCCGCAGCGTGCTTCTTCGAGAACTTGAGCAGCGCCAACGCGTCATTGACGCGCTGCCCGCGGATCTGGTCGATGACCAGCCGCATCTTGTAGGGCGACTGGCGCGCCGTCCGCTGGATCGCGCGCGCCTCGATGCCCGTCTTCGTCGTCGCCATGGCTTACTTGCCTCCCTTGCCGCCAGGCTTCTTCGCGTCCGTCTTCTGCCCCGCGTGACCGCGGAACAGGCGCGTCGGCGAGAACTCGCCCAGCTTGTGGCCCACCATGTTCTCCGTCACGTACACCGGGATGAACTTGTTCCCGTTGTGCACCGCGAACGTGTGCCCGACGAATTCGGGGAGAATCGTGCTCGCCCGCGACCAGGTCTTGACGACCTTCTTCTCGTTCCTGGAGTTCATCGCCACCACCTTCGCCTCGAGGCGCTCGGCGACGAACGGACCCTTCTTGATGCTTCGCGACATATCGGTTCTCGTCTCGCCTGGCGGTTACTGCGTGGCTCGGCCGCGCTTGCGGCCACGCACGATCAGTCGCTGCGACGCCTTCTTCTTGTTGCGCGTCTTGACCCCTTCCTTCTTGCCCCACGGGCTCACCACGTTCCGGCCGCCGCGCGTGCGGCCACCGTGCGGGTGATCCACCGGGTTCATCACTTCACCGCGCACCTTCGGGCGCTTGCCCAGCCAGCGGCTCTTGCCCGCCTTGCCGTGCGACTGCAGCTCGTGCTCCGAGTTGCCGACTTCGCCGATCGTCGCCGTGCACAGCCCGTGCACCAGGCGCATCTCGGTCGACCCCATGCGCAGCGTCACATACTCGCCCTCCTTCGCCACCACCTGCGCGAAGGCACCAGCCGAGCGCGCCATCTGGCCGCCCTTGCCGATCTTGAGCTCGATGTTGTGCACCGCCGTACCCAGCGGCACCTCGCGCAGCGGCATCGCGTTGCCCGTGCGCACATCCGAGCCCGGGCCCGCCACCACCGTGTCGCCCTGCTTCAGTCCCTTCGGATGCAGGATGTACCGCTTCTCCCCGTCCGCGTACTCCACCAGCGCGATACGCGCCGACCGGTTCGGGTCGTACTCGATGTGCGCGACCGTCGCCGGCATGCCGTGCTTGTCACGCTTGAAATCGATGATGCGGTACTTCCGCTTGTGCCCACCGCCGATGCGACGCATCGAGATGTGGCCGTGGTTGTCACGGCCGCCCGACTTGTGCAGCGACTCCGTGAGCGACTTCTCGGGCGTCGAGCGCGTGATCTCGGCGAAGTCCGACACCGAGCGGAAGCGCGAGCCCTTGCTGACCGGCTTGAATTGACGAATGCCCATGCGACTCAGCCCTCGAAGATCGCGATGGTGTCGCCGTCACGCAGCTTCACGATCGCCTTCTTGGTGTGTGGACGGCGTCCGATGGACTGCCCGACGCGCCGCGCCTTGCCGCGCGCGTTCGACGTCCAGACGCCGGTGACCTTCACGCCGAAGAGGCGCTCGATCGCGGCCTTGATCGACAGCTTCGTGGCGCTCGGCGCCACTTCGAACGTGTACTCCCCGCGGTCCTGATAGGCCGCCGAGGTGCGCTCCGTGATGATCGGGCGCACGATGGTGCGGTGCAGCGTGGCCATCGTGTCAGCCCTCCGCGCGGTTCGAGGTCAGCGCCGACGCCTCGATCACCACCACATCCGACCACAGGATGTGGTACGTGCTCGCATCGCTGTACGGCATCACATGCGCGCGACCCAGGTTGCGCGCGCTCAGGTACGCATTCTGCTTCACGCCGTCCGTCAGCAGCAGCACCTTCTGCGTGCCCACGCCCAGCTTGGCCAGCAGCTCGGCCATCGCCTTGGTCTTCGGCGTGCCGTTCGGCAGCGACTCGACCAGCAGCACCGCGCCTTCACGCGCCCGCGCATTCAGCGCGCTCTTGCGCGCCAGCTGGCGCACCTGACGCGGCACGATCTGCGTGTAGCTCCGCGGCTGCGGACCGAACACCGTGCCACCGCCCGGCCAGTTCGGCGCGCGCGTCGAGCCCTGACGGGCGCGACCGGTGCCCTTCTGCTTCCAGGGCTTCTGGTTGCCGCCGGTCACCTCACCGCGCGTCTTGGTCTTGGCCGTGCCCTGACGGCGGTTGGCGAGGAACGCCTTCACCGCCTGATGCATGACCGGCACGTTGACGATGCCATCGAACGTGCCCTCGGGGAGCGCGCGCGTGCCGCCCTGCTTCCCCTGCGCCGTGTACACAGGCGCTTCGAAGGTCTTGGTTTCCGTCATGGTGTTCAGCCCTGCTTGCGCACGAAGACGATGCCGTTGGTCGGCCCCGCCACGCTGCCGCGCAGGTAAATGAGATTGCGATCGGTATCCACCTTCTCCACCCGGAGACCGATGGCCGTGTGCTGCGCCGCGCCGTAGTGACCGGGCATCTTCTTGCCCTTGATGACGCGCGACGGGTCGGTGCCCGCGCCGATCGAGCCCGGCTTGCGGTGCTTGGTGTTGCCGTGGGTGTTCGGGCCGCCGCCGAAGCCATGACGCTTCACGACACCCTGGAACCCGCGACCCTTCGACGTGCCCGTCACCTTCACGCGCTCACCCGGCGTGAAGATCGCGACGGTGATCGTCTCACCCACCGCGTACGTCGGCACCTCGGCCTTGCCGGGCGCATCGTCGAGACGGAAGGACTTGAGCACCGCCGGCGCGAACCCCAGCCCGGCCTTGCTCGCATGGCCCAACTCCGCCTTCGTGGCGCGACGCCCCTTCGGCGTGCGCTCACCCTTCTTGTTGGGACGCGCGGTCCGCTGCGCCCCGAATCCGAGCTCCACCGACGCGAAACCCGCCTGCTCCGACGTCATCACCTTCGTGACGGGATTGGGCGTGGCCTCCACCACGGTGCAGGGCACCTGCTGCCCCTGCTCGTTGAACAGCTGGGTCATGCCCAGCTTCTTGCCGATGATACCGATCATGTCCTGACTGTCTCCGTACGAGTCGCGGGCTTCCGGAGAAGCGCCGTTGGACTGTGGACGACCTCGCCCTGTGCAAGGCCGTCGGTACCGGCACCCTCCGAGGAGGGCGCCGCCCTGCCGGTCGACTATTCGACCTTGATCTCGACGTCCACGCCCGCCGGCAAATCCAGCTTGGTCAGCGCGTCCACCGTGCCTGCACGCGAATCGAGGATGTCGATCACGCGCTTGTGCGTCTTCAGCTCGAACTGCTCACGGCTCTTCTTGTCCACGTGCGGCGAACGGAGCACCGTCCAACGCTGCGTCTTCGTCGGCAGCGGGATCGGGCCCGACACCGACGCGCCGGTCTTCTCCGCCGTCCGGACGATGTCCGTCGACGCCTGGTCGATCACGGCGTGGTCGAAGGCCTTGAGGCGAATGCGAATGCGGCCAGCCATCTGGGTTCCGGTAAGGAACTGATCAGTGCGTGGGTTCGGTGTTCGGGTGTCGGGTTTCGAGTGACCCACGACTCGAAACCCGAACCCTGAACCCGGAACTGATCGGTTCTGCTTGGTTAGGCGAGGATCTTCGTCACGACGCCGGCGCCGACCGTGCGGCCGCCTTCACGGATCGCGAAGCGCAGCGACTCTTCCATGGCGATGGGGATGATCAGCTCGATCACCATCTGCACGTTGTCGCCCGGCATCACCATCTCCATCCCCTCGGGGAGCTCGATCGTGCCCGTCACGTCCGTCGTGCGGAAGTAGAACTGCGGGCGGTAGCCCTTGAAGAACGGCGTGTGGCGGCCACCCTCTTCCTTCGTGAGGACGTACACCTCGGCCGAGAACTTCGTGTGCGGCTTGATCGAGTTCGGCTTGGCGAGCACCATGCCGCGCTCGATGTCTTCCTTCGCGATGCCGCGGAGGAGAAGGCCGACGTTGTCACCGGCCTGACCCTCGTCGAGCAGCTTGCGGAACATCTCGACGCCCGTGACGGTCGTCTTCTTCTCGCTGTTGTAGCCGACGACCTGCACTTCCTCGCCGACCTTCACCACGCCGCGCTCGATACGGCCCGTCGCCACCGTGCCGCGACCCGTGATCGAGAACACGTCTTCGACCGGGAGGAGGAACGGCTTGTCCGTCTCGCGCACCGGCTCCGGGATGTAGGTGTCCAGCGCGTCGTACAGCTTCTGGAACTCGGCCACCCACTTCGGGTCGCCGTTGATCGCGTTGATGGCCGAGCCGCGGATCACCGGAGCGTCGTCGCCATCGTACTCGTACTTCGAGAGCAGCTCGCGCACCTCGAGCTCGACCAGGTCGAGGAGCTCCTCGTCCTCGACGAGATCGCACTTGTTGAGGAACACGACGACCTTCGGCACGTTCACCTGGCGCGCCAGGAGGATGTGCTCACGCGTCTGCGGCATCGGGCCGTCGACGGCCGACACGACCAGGATCGCGCCGTCCATCTGCGCGGCGCCCGTGATCATGTTCTTCACGTAGTCCGCGTGACCCGGGCAGTCCACGTGCGCGTAGTGACGGTTCTCCGTCTCGTACTCGACGTGCGACGTCGCGATCGTCAGGATCTTCGTGGAGTCACGACGGCCCTGCGACTCCGACGCCTTCGCGACCTCGTCGTACGCGACGTACTTCGTGCCGTAGCCCTTGTCCGACGAGATCTTCGTCAGCGCCGCGGTGGTCGTGGTCTTGCCGTGGTCGACGTGGCCGATCGTCCCGACGTTCACGTGCGGCTTGGTCCGCTCGAACTTTGCCTTGCCCATGGTTCGATTCTGTGCTTGGGGGTGAATACCGGGAAGGCGTTACGCCTTCGCCTTGCTGATGATCTCTTCGGCCTTCGACTTCGGCACTTCCTCGTAGTGCGAGAACTCCATGGAGTACACCGCACGCCCCTGCGACATGCTGCGCAGGCGGGTCGAGTAGCCGAACATCTCGGCGAGGGGAACCGTGGCCGAGATGACCTGCGCCTCTCCACGCTGCGTCATACCGCCGATCTTGCCGCGACGCGAAGAGAGGTCGCCGAGGACGTCGCCCATGTACGCTTCCGGGCTCACGACCTCGACCTTCATGACCGGCTCCAGCAGGCAGGGGCTGGCCTGACGGGCCGCCTCCTTGAATGCCATCGAGCCGGCGATCTTGAACGCCATTTCCGATGAGTCGACTTCGTGGTACGAACCGAAGGTCAGCTGCACCTTCACGTCGACCACCGGGTAGCCGGCCAGGACGCCCGTCTCGAGCGCTTCCTTGATGCCCTGCTCCACCGGACCGATGTACTCACGCGGAATGACACCACCCACGATCTTGTCCTCGAACACGAAGCCCTGACCCTGCTCGCTGGGCTCCATGTTGATGACCACGTGGCCGAACTGACCCTTGCCGCCAGACTGGCGGATGAACTTCCCTTCGACCTTCTCGACGCGCTTCTTGATCGTCTCGCGATAGGCCACCTGCGGGCGACCCACGTTCGCGTCGACCTTGAACTCGCGCATCATGCGGTCGACGATGATCTCGAGGTGCAGCTCACCCATGCCCGCGATGATCGTCTGCCCCGTCTCCGCGTCCGACCGCACGCGGAACGTCGGATCCTCTTCGGCCAGCTTCTGCAGCGCGATGGCCAGCTTGTCCTGGTCCGCCTTCGTCTTCGGCTCGATCGCGACGTCGATGACGGGGGCCGGGAACTTCATGGCCTCGAGGATCAGCGGATTGTCTTCCGTGCACAGCGTGTCGCCGGTGCGCGTGTCCTTGAGGCCGATCGCCGCGGCAATGTCGCCCGCGCGCACTTCCTCGATCTCCTCACGCTTGTTGGCGTGCATCTGCAGGAGACGACCCACGCGCTCGCGCTTGTCCTTCGTGCTGTTGTACACGTAGCTGCCCGACGCGAGCACGCCCGAATACACCCGGAAAAACGTCAGCTTTCCGACGAACGGGTCGGTCGCGATCTTGAACGCGAGCGCCGCGAACGGCGCCTCGTCCTTGATGGGCGCATCGATGAACGTCTCGTCGTGGTGCGGCAGGTGCCCCTGGATGGCCGGGACGTCGATCGGCGCCGGGAGATAGTCGATCACGGCATCGAGCAGCGCCTGCACACCCTTGTTCTTGAACGACGCGCCGCACAGGACCGGGATGAACTCCATGGCGATGGTCGCCTGGCGGATCGCACGACGGATTTCATCCATCGAGAGCTCCTCGCCCGCGAGATACTTCTCCATCAGCGCATCGTCGTGCTCCACCGCCGCTTCGATCGCCTCGTGGCGCGCGAGCTCGCACGCCTCCTTGAACTCCTCCGGCACATCCACCACCGAGAACGTCTTGCCCATCGTCTCGTCGTGGAAGATGTACTGCTTGCGCTCGAGCACGTCGATGTGCCCCGTGAACGTCTCACCCGAACCGACCGGCAGCTGCAGCGGGAACGCGCGCTTGCTCAGGCGGTCACGGATCATCGCGAGGCAGCGATCGAAGTTCGCGCCCACGCGATCCATCTTGTTCGAGAAGATCATGCGCGGCACACGGTAGCGGTCGGCCTGACGCCACACCGTCTCCGTCTGCGGCTCGACACCGGCCACTGAGTCCAGCAGCGTCACCGCGCCGTCGAGCACGCGCAGCGACCGCTCCACTTCGACCGTGAAGTCGACGTGTCCCGGCGTGTCGATGATGTTGATGCGGAACTCCGGCCCGTTGCCCTTCTCGTGCGACTGGCCATGACGCATCCAGAAGCACGTGGTCGCGGCCGACGTGATCGTGATGCCGCGCTCCTGCTCCTGTTCCATCCAGTCCATCGTGGCCGCGCCATCGTGGACTTCACCGATCTTGTGCGACTTCCCCGTGTAATAGAGGATGCGCTCGGTGGTCGTCGTCTTGCCGGCATCGATGTGCGCCATGATGCCGATGTTGCGGTAGTGCTCGAGCGGGGTCGTACGCGGCATAGTCTTCAGGCGGCACCGCCGAGGCGGCGCCAGTGGGTGACGAAAGTGGACCAGCAAAAAAACGGCTGGACCAGACCCCCCGCCGGAACGCGGGAGCGGTATCCATCCGCTGTCGCCGGGTACGCTCGCCGCTGCTGCACGAGTGGGGACCCAGGCGCGCCGTGACCAGAGACCTGCTGACTCCGGACGCGACGTCGAATTGGTGCCGCTTCCCCATGGCCAGGCCTGCGTGATCTGGACCGGGAAAACGGGAGACCCCCAACATCACCAGGTCTTGCCGGGAAGTCAACCCACGAAGCGCGATCGTTGCCACGCCATGCAACTGTCGCCCGGACCATACTATAGTTGCCAGAGAGGGACGCGCGTCGTCCTTCCAGCACCCCAGATCGTTACACAGGGGGCCCGCGCCGCGCCCTGCGACGCCCGCTCCCCGCAGCGCCCGGCGCCCCGACGGTGACCTACGACACCGCCCCGGACGCGATGGGCGTCACATCGTTATTCATGAACTCGCCATCAGTCGAAGCCCGCGCCGCCACCGCTCGCGGACCGCGTCTCCACCACCCCCTCGCGTGAACGAATTCGCGAACCGCGCCTTTGCGGCGTTCACCATCGCGCTGGGCGCCAGCCTGTGGGCACTCTTCACCGACATCGGCCGGCCCTTCCTGCCGTCGGTGCCGATTGTCGTCTACAGCGTGTACCTGTTCGCGAACCGCGTCGCCGTGGGCCAGCTGGGCGGTGACGCCCTGCGGGATTCGCCCTACTTCCTGGGCTTCCTGCTCACCATGCTGGCGCTGTTCAAGATCTTCAATGACGTCTCCTTCAACTCCACGCTCTTCGGCCAGAACCCGGCCCTGATGACGCAGGAGGTCGGCGGCGCCGTCCTCACCACCATCATCGGGCTGTTCTGCCGTCAGGCCCTGATCTCCCTCATCGCAGACGTCGAACCCGAGGAGGAGGATCGCCTCGCGGCGCTCGCCAACGCCGTGACCAGTCACGCCGTCGCCTTCGAGGTCGCGCGACAGCAGTTCTTCCGCGAGATGAGCGACGAGCGCGCTCGGCAGGCCGACGAGTTCCGCGCAGCGCAGACCCAGTTGCTCGATCGTCTCGCGGCCATCCCGGCCGCGCCAACCGCTGCCGCGCCAACCGCTGCCGCGCCAACCGCTGCCGCGGTTGCGACTCAGGCTTCGAGCCCTGCACCGGCACCGACTCCCGCACCGGCTCCAACTCCCGCGCCGGTACCAACTCCCGCGCCGGTACAGGCACCCGCGCCGCCGGCGGCGCCGGTCGCGCGTCCCCCCATCGTCGCCACGCCCACCCCACCGTTCCCGGCCCCGGCGTCGACCACCGCCAGCACACTCGGTCGCACGACTCCGCCAGGCGGCAACGAGATCATCCCCGAGGTGCTGCGCATGCTCGTTGATGATCCCGCTGGAAACGTCGACAGCGCCCTCGGGCGACAGCGCCTGACGCCGCGCGCCCCGGAGCGTGCGGTCCCGCCGAGCCCGCCGGGCTCGACGGGCACTGGCGGCTGAGCCACGCCCATGGCGTTCCGACGTCGCCGGTCCGGCCGGCAAACCACCATCATCGGCTTCACAGAAGCCGAACTCGGGCTGTTTCTCGCGCTCCTGTTCTTCGGTCTCACCCAGCTCGGGCGTGACCGGGGCGCCGGCGCGATCGGTGCACAGCAGCGCGCGACGGTGGACAGCACCGCGCTCCGCAATCCGCGGTTGCAGCAGCTCATGTCGCTCGCCGAGCAGCTCGACTCGCTCGAGCGCGCGGCACGCGCGGCGGCACGCCGTGACAGCATCCTGGCCGAGCGCATCGCTCGACTGCAGCGCGAGCGCGATTCCCTCTCGGCCCTCCGCGTGGCCATTGGAGTCGCACAAGGCACACCCTCGTCCGTGAGCGCGCTCCTCACCACCGTGGAGCGCGATCTCGCGCGCGCGCTGCTCGAGCGACAGAGCACGGCGCCGCGACTTGCCGAGGTCAGCCGCGTCGTCGATTCGACCCGTCAGCGGCTCGATGCCATCGCGCCGCGACTCGCCGCGGCCATCGTGCCCACCGTGACACCCGTGCGCTTCGAGGTGCCTATCGTGGACGCGCGGCTCACCGCCGCACTCCTCGCACTCGCCAACACCGCGACCGATACCGCCGCCGTTCAGCGCGCACTGGCGACGGCGCCGCCGGCGCCGGCCAACGCCCCTGCGCAGCGCGTCGAGGACCTCGGACCGCTGCGCCCGCTCGACGCCGCCACCGCCGTCCTCGCGTTCACCGTCTCACGCGCACGCGGCGCCTTCGTGCCACCGCCGGTCACGGCGGGCGAGACCGCCCGTGCCGAGGCGGAGCTGCGCGACGCGCTGCTCGATGTGGCGGTCACGCGTCGCGACACGCAATTGGTGGCGCGCGCCCTGGCCGCACGCGGCGGCGCGGTGGAATCGCCCACCCGCGCGGCCGTGCGGGCCGTGACGGATACCAGCGCGGCGCGCGCCGCAGCGCAGCGACTCGCAGCCACCGACGAGGCGGCGCCCGCGCGTGATGGGCGCGTGCTCAGCGCGATGCTGGCCCTCGCCGCCACGCGCGCCGACTCGCAGGAGGTCGTGCGCGCGCTCGCGGCCCTGGCGCCCCCGGGCGCGCCCGGTTCTCCCGGCCAACCCGGGAGTGGCGTGGGAACGGGTACGGGCATGGGCACCGGCATCTCGCCGCTGCGAACCCGCGGAACGGTAGGCAGTGGCATTGGCTCGGGGAGTGGGACCGGCGCCGAGGCGGGCAGCGGCGTGCGCTCGCGTCAGACGCCCACGTGCATCGAGTTGCGCATCGCGACGGGCGTGATCGCCGAGGTCCAGGTGCTGGGTGCGACGCGCTACACCGTGCGGGGACGCACGGGACCCATCGACACCCTGCTTGCCGTGCTCCGCCCGGAGCTCGACGCCGCGCGGCGCAATGTGTGCCGGCAGAACATCACGCTGCGCACCGCGGACAACCTGCTCGCGGCTGACTACGTGACGGCGCTCAACGCCCTGCTGCCCTACTTCAACACCGAGCTGGCGCCCGCGCGCACGGGGCGCTGAGTGGCGACAGGCGCACGCGCCAGTCACACACGCGCCGCGTCGCGCAAGGGTGCGGGGTGGACGCCGACGCCCGTACCGCGCGACCGGTCGCGCGTATGGCTCCAGCGTGTGCTCGCGCTGCTCACGATCGCGCTCGGCGCACGCTACCTGCTGTGGCGTGCGACGTCGACGGACAATCCGGCGGCACACGGCTTCTGGGTGCTCTTCCTCATCACCGAGGCGCTCGGCTATCTCTCCACCGCCGGGCTCATGCTGGTCGTATGGCGCCAGCGGTTCTGGCAGGTGCCGGAACCGCTCGAGGGGCGCACCGTCGACGTCTTCATCACGACGTTCAACGAGCCCATCGAGCTGTTGCGCGACACACTGCGTGCCGCGACCGAGATTCGGTATCCACACCGGACGTTGCTTCTCGACGACGGTAATCGCGCGGACGTGGCGACCCTCGCGGCCGAGTTCGGCGCCATCTACCTCGGTCGCGCCGACAACGTCCACGCGAAGGCCGGCAACCTGAACAACGGCCTCGCGCACAGCACGGCGGAGTTCATCGTCACGCTCGATGCGGACCACGTGCCGTTGCCGGGTCTCATCGACGAGCTGCTCGGCTTCTTCCGTGAGGAAGCTGTGGGCATCGTGCAGGCCAATCAGGACTGCTACAACCTCGACTCGTTCCAGCACGAGGTCGATTGGCGCGCGAAGAGCGGCTGGCAGATGCAGGAGCTGTTCTTCAACGTCATCCAGCCCGCCAAGGACGGCTTCAACGCCACGATCTACTGCGGCAGCCCGGCCATGCTCCGGCGCCGCGCGCTCGACGAGATCGGCGGGTTTGCCACCGGCACCATCACCGAGGACCTGCACACGGGGCTGCGGCTGCAGAAGCGCGGCTGGCGTGTGCGCTACGTCAACCGGAGTGTGGCGCGCGGACTCGCGGCCCAGACGTTTGCCGGGTTTGCCAGCCAGTGGCGCCGGTGGGGCATCGGCTCCACGCAGGTGCTGCGCATGGAGAATCCGCTCCTCGGACGCGGGCTCTCGCTGGGGCAGCGCTTCTGCTACCTCACGTCGTACGAGTACAACGTGGTCTTCAGTTGGGTGCGGTTGCTCAGCGTCGCGACCGTGGTGTTCGCATCGTTCACGGGCATCTTCCCGCTGCTGAGCGCCCCGCTCGATTTTGCGCTGTTCTACCTGCCCTTCCTCGCCACCAACCTCGCCGCGACGTCGCTCCTGTCGGGCAACTGGCGCACGCCGTTCCTCATGGAGCGCTACAACTTCGTCAAGATCCACGCGACGCTGACGGCGCTCTCGGGCTACTTCACACGCACGGCGACCTTCCAGGTCACGCCCAAGTCGCGCGCGCCCGCCACGCCGCTGCGCCAGGTCATGCCGTACGTGGGCATGCTCTTCCTCGTCTACACGTCGGTCGTGTGGGCCGTGGTGCAGGCATGGCAGACGAACAACGAAGGGCAGTTCTGGGCCTACATCATCACCGCGACGTTCGGCGTCTACTTCTTCGCCGTCACCTCACCCGCGGTGGCCCGCGTGCTCGAACGGCGCGAGGCGCGTGCGACGTATCGGTTTCCGCAGGACCTCGACATCCGCGCCCGCTACGAGGTCCAGCGCCTCGACGCGAGCGGACAACGGCGGCTCTCGGGCATCACCTTCGCGCGCAACCTGAATCGCCGGGGCGTGTCGCTCACGCTCGATGAGGAGCTCCCCATCGGATCGTTTGTGCAGCTCGAACTGGCGCTCGCGGAGCACCGCATCGCGGCCTTCGGTCAGGTCGCCTGGACGCAACCGTTCACCGTCGAGGGGCGCAAGCGCTGCGCCAACGGCATCCGGTTCCTCGTGGCCGACGTCAACGACGGCGACGCGATCATGATGCACATGTTCCGCCAGATCGCGCCGAAGCACGGTCAACTGCTGACCATGACGAGCGAGCACCAGGAGGACACGGCGACCGCACCGGCGGCGGGCGCCTCGACGCGCGACGTCTCCACCTCGAACCGTCCGGCGGCATGACGCCCCGCCCATCGGCGCGCGTGGAGGGCGGCTCGACCTCAGGGCGGCGCGGTGCTGCCGTCTGCGCTGCCGTCGATGCGTCCGACCGCGTCCGCACCGGCGGCATCGCTGCGGACCCACACCTGCCAGGCACCGGGTCCGTCGGCAAGTTCGAACGGCAACTCGGCCGCGAGGCGATAAGTGGGCTGCTGACGCAGCAGCTCAGCCTCGATGGCGCGCGCCCATTGGCGCTGCGGACCGAAACGCAGCACGATCCCGTCGAAATGCCGCAGGCGGATGGCGCGCAGGAATGGCTCGACATCGTCCGGCGTGCGCGAGGCGCGTCCCTCGAAGTCGAAGTAGTAGGGGTGGACCCACTGCGTGGGGCGCGTGCGTCCGGCGAGATACAGCGGCCCGAGATCGGGTTCTTCCGCGAGCAGCACGGCGTTGGCGTGCGCGACCGGCGCGAGCAGGCGGAATGCCCGGGCCGTGTTGTCGGGCCAGTACGTGAACAGGCGCACGGCTTCGTCGCGACCGGGCCAAACGACGGCCCGCGCGCCGATGGCCAGCAACGCGCCGCTCACGGCCACCGCGATGACCGCCTGTCCGCGCTGCCACGCCCGCTGGCTCCACTCCTGCACGGCGGCGATCGCACCGCCCGCCAGCACGCAGGTGGGCACGAGCGCGAAGGCCATGTGCTTGTGCAGCGACACGAACTCGGCGATGCGCACGTGATTGAGCGGGGCGAGCAGCGCCGAGGCGAGCAGCAGCGCGGCGGTGACGCGCGCGCCGCGCGGCACGAAGCACGCACCGGCACTGGCCACGAGGAACGCGACGCCGCCCAGCGTGGCCGCGAACAGCAGCAGGTCGCCGGGACGTCCGCCGCTCACCGAGGTGCGACGCAGCGTGGTGGTGAGGAAGCCTTCGAACAGCGCCGCCGGCGAGCCGAGCAGCGCGAGCGCGGCAACGGTGGCGACGGTCGCGGTGATGACCACGGCCGCGACCACGAGGCGCCGTTCGCGCGGCGCGCACAGCACGGCCGCGCCGACCACCATGGGGACGTACAGCAGCGACGCGTACTTCACGAGGGCGGCGGCACCGATGCAGCCGCCCGCGAGCAGCGCGCGGGTCACGCTCACGCGGGCGGGCGCCGCGGCGCACAGGAGCGCCAGGGCGACCAGCATGAGCGCGGGCGCATCGTAGGTCGCGAAACGCGAGAGGAAGAGCACCGGCGCCTGGGTGGCGAAGAGCCCCGCCGCGCCGATGGCGGCCCAGTCACTGCGGAACAGTGTGCGCGCGCTGAACGCCACGGCCACCAACGCCACCAGCAGGCACCCCGTGCTCAGGGCACGGACGGCCTCGAGCCCGCCGGCGGCGAACAGGTGACTCGCCAGCACCGGATAGAGCTGCGGCGCTCCGGACAGGTACGTGCTGGCCGGCACCACGCCATCAGCGCGGTGCCACGCGCGGACCATGTCGCCGATCACGATGTAGGTCGCTTCGTCGACGAAGGCGTCGTTGTGCAGCGTGCGGACGAGCGCGAGATGCGCGGCCATCACCGCCACGAGGGCGAGCAGCCAGGGAAGCCAGCGCTTGGCCTGCGTCTGAAGGGAGTGCACGCGCGCAAGATGCGTGACGCGACCGCGTCGCGCGAGCGGCACGGGCTGCGGTCGCGTGCGTCCATGGGCATCACACGCGCGGTGGCGCTGCTGTGTGCGACCCTCGCCCTCATGCTCCCGCTCGTGTTCGCACCGCAGTCCGCCGCGGCGCAGGGCACCGCGGGTGCCGCGCGCGACTCCGCCCGCGCGGCCGACCTGCGCGGCGACCGCGCGGCAGCGCTGGTGTGGTACGACCGTGCGCTGACGGCCAATCCTGCCGACTCACTCGCGCTGCGCGAGAGCGCCCGTCTCCTCAGTGCATCCGGCCGCTGGAAGGACGCGATGCCGCGATTGGCGCGTCTGGTGGGTCAGGGCGCGACGGATCCGCAGGTGCTGCACGACTACGGACTCTGGCTCACCTGGAGCGGACAGGTCGACTCGGGCACCGTGCTGTTGCGCCGTGCCGTCACGGCGCGCCCCGACTCCACCGAGTGGGCGCTGGCGCTGGCCCAGTCGCTCACGTGGAGTCCGCCGACGCGCGGCGAAGGTATCCGGCGGCTGCGCGAGCTCGAGCAGCGCCGGCCGGGCGACGTGGGCGTCGCGCGTGCCTTGGCGTCGGCGCTGTCGTGGAATCCGAGCAGCCGCGATGAGGCGTCGCAGCGGTTTGAGCGCCTGCTTCGCGACAACCCGGCGGCCACCGGCATTCGGCTCGACTACGCCGACATGTTGTCGTGGGTCGGGCCGACACGCCCGCGCGCGCTCTCGCTCTATCTGGGTGTCCCGCGCGACGATTCGCTGGCCCTGCGCGCGGCATTGGGCCGCCTGAACGTGCTGTCGTGGACCAACCGTCCGCGCGAGGCGGTGCGCCTCGCCGACTCGTTGCTGCTGGCCGCGCCGGGTGACGCCGACATCGCCCGCAAGCGCGGCCTGCTCCTCGCGGCGGCCGGTCGGCCGCGCGACGCGGTGCGGGTGCTCGATTCGCTCCTCCGCGCGTCCCCTGGCGATCGCGAGGTGGCTGAGCAGTTGGCGTATGCGCTGCAGACGACGGGCGATCGGCGTCGTGCGCGCCGGGTTGCGCTCGCCCTGCCCGAGGGTCTCGCGCCGGGCGCGCCGGACTGGATTCGGCGCGGCACCGGTGTGGCCGTCGGGCTCGACGGGGTGTACTCGTCGACGTCCCTCAACCTGCGCACCGCGCGCGCGATCCTGTCGTTCAGCGCACCGGTGGTCGGCGGCGGCCGCCTCGCCCTCGCCGGTGGTCCGATCACGTTCGATGCGCCGGACGGCACCTTCACCGCGTCGCAGGCAACGGTGTCCCTCTCGCAGCCCGTGCAGGGATTGCGCGAGCTGCGTGTCGAGGCTGGTGTCGAGCAGTATCCGAACGCGCCGACCGCGTGGACCTCACGCGTCGAAGCGTCGCGCACGGTGCATCGCGAGGGACTGCTGCGGGTGGCGCTCCGCCGCAGCGCAGTGGAAGACTCGCGTCGCGCAGCCAACGGCGACAGTCTCGACGGTCTCTTCATCGGGCAGGTCCGCGCCAACGCCCTCGATGTCGGTCTGCGCGTGCCGTCGCTGTTCGGAGGCATGGGCCTGCAGGTGAGCGGCAGCCTGGGCGCCTACACCGGTCGGAATCTCCGCACGAACGTGCGTCGCGAGCTCAACGCGTCGCTGTTGCGCTCGCAGCCGGTGCGCGGGACCGCCATCGAGGCCGGCCTTGGCGTGTCGCTGCTGTCGTTCGCCTTCGACGCCAACCGGTTCGGCCCCGAGGTCCCACGCGACGAACGCGGCGCGTACTGGAGCCCCACGGGCTTCGGCAACGCGGCCCTCACGCTGGGCTCGAGCCTGCCACTCACGGGGCGCGTGACGCTGCGCGTCGACGCCGCCGGCGGGTATCAGTTCGCGGGACGCGTCCCGGGGTATCAGGCGTTCAACCTGTCGGGCGCCGCCGACCTGCGCGGCACGCTGCGACGCGGCTGGGACGCGGGCGCGGGTTACTTCTATCTCGACAACCTCGGAGGGTTTCGCCTGCAGCAGTGGCGCGCCCTCCTCCGCAAGTCGTTCTGAGCAGTCTGCAAATCGTGCGCTCCCCTGACGCGTCCGCCGCCACCACGCACTCGGTCTCACCGGCCAACAGCCCGGTCATTCCGGAGCTGCCGCGTGTGCGCGAGACGCCGCCCGCCGACGCACGTGGTCCGTGGCTCGCCGCGGTGCTGCTCCTCGCGTTCGTGCTGCGGGCCACCGATCCGCTGTTCAACACCCCGTTCGAGGACGAGAGCTTCATGGTCCTCATGGGGCGCAGCATCCTCGCGGGCGCAAGCGATGTCGCGATCTACATGCGCACGGCGTTCGGCTGGTACCTCTGGCCCACTGCGGCGGCCATCGCCGACTCGCTCGGCGGGCTGTTGGCGCTGCGGCTGCTGGCTGCGTCGCTCGGGACGCTGGCCGTGTACGGCATCTATCGCCTCGGGCGCACCCTGTTCGATGCGCGCAGCGGCGTGGTGGCCGCCTGCCTCTTTGCCTGTGCAACGCCGGCGATCCTGACGTCACGTCTCGCCACGCACGACGCGGCGAGTGTGCCGCTGCTCGTCTTCACGCTGGTCTTCTTCGCGCAGGCCGCGCGCGCGGGGCGTACGCAGGACTGGATCATCGCCGCGCTCCTCGGCTTCGCCGCCTTCTCGGTGAAGCACCCCATGGCGGCGTTCTTTCCCGGCCTCTGCCTCGTCGCCATGGCGGTCGGCGGCTGGGGCGGCGTGATCTTCTCGGTGGTGCTGTCGGCCTGCGTGGGTGGCTACGCGCTCTACTATCGCGACACACTCGTCGCACTCATGCAGTTCGTGTCGAGCTTCGCGGCGTTTCGCGCGCCGGACGCGCAGCTGCTCACGATCTACCTGTGGCAGCGGCTCGATCTGTGGGCGATGCTGGCGCTGGCCCTCGCGGCACTCTGGCGCGGCGATCGTCGCCGCCGCGTGACGGTGCTGTTGCTGGTGGCCGGCGCCGCCACCTTTGCGGCGGTGCACGTGTCACGCCGTCTCGACTACCACACCTGGAAGCACACCGTCTACGCGCTGCTCTTCCTCACGCCGGCCGCCGCGGCCGCCATGGTGGGGCTGGCCGATCGACTCGAGCGCACCGACCGCGGCGCGCCAGCGCTCGTGGTGCTGCTTGCCTGCGCGCTGCTCTACGCGGCGGGACGACGCGGCCTGCTGCCGGTCCATGGCGGCATGCCATTCACCTGGCCCAACACGGCGCGCATCGGCGACTTCCTCGCCCCACGACTTGGCGAGCAGAGCCGCGTGCTCATCGACGACCCGTCCGTGCGCTACGCGCTCCGCAACGCCTTGCCGCAGGGGCAGGTCGCCGACCAGTACTGGTTCGACTATCAGGGCACCAGCGCGCCGGTGTCGTTCGGTCGCGCGGTGGAGGATGGCGTGTTCGACTACGTGGTCCTCGCCGGTACCGCGTCTCCACCGGCCGTCGCGCTGCAGCAGGCGGTGCGCGCCGGGCTCGATCGGCGGTACGCGCTGGTGTTTGCCGAGGTGCAGCCGGAGAACGGGCTGCCGATGGAGATCTACGAGCGATCGAGCCCCGTGCCGCCCCGCCGCGGGAATTCGCACCTCACGGTCACGGCGCCGACCCCCGGGCAGCTCGTGGTCGCAGGCGGCCCGGCCCCCGAAACCGTCGTCTCGGGCACCGTCCGCAATGTGCCCGTGGGAGTCACGGTGACCGTCGACGTGTTCACCGATCGCTGGTACCCGCAGGGGAAGGTCGGCCCGCTCATCGGCACGTCGCACGACTTCGCCGTCCCCGTGCGACTCTCCGGGGAAGGAGTACACAGGTGCCGCCACCTCATCCGGATTCGCGTGACCGACGTAGTGGATCGGTTGCTCGATGAGGTCCTGGTGCCCGAGGTGCGTCGGGCGAGCGCCGACAGCACTGCTGTGGCTTGCCCGCCACAGTAGAGGGGGCAGCGCGACGCGTTTTCCGGAATCGGTGCGCCGAATCACGCTGTGGCGCAGGTCGACCCGTTAGCTTCGCAGGGCACGGATCTTGAACAAAGTCCACGTACGGTCGTGCCTGCTTGACCGTCGTCGGTTTCCCCTTTCGTTCCTTCGCATGTCCACACGTCTCGCACGCCGCTCGGTCGCCACCTTGGCCGCGGCTCTCGTCCTCCCCCTGTCCAGCGCGCTCGCGCAGGACGGCGGCTGCCGTGACGCGGCACCGGACGATCGCGACCAGAAGTGCTTCTTCTCGCCCACGGCGGCCCAGTCGTCGGTGTACGGGTCGCTGCTGGGCATGCTCCCCGGGACGGACTACCTGGTGAGCGTGGCCTATGTCGGCAGCATCGCCGACAAGATCAGCACCGGCTGGTTCTTCTCGTCACCTGTGGCCAACTGGGCCGCGCCGACCGCCGGCGAGTTGGCTGGCGCCACGCAGATCGCGCAGCGCGGCGTGAGCGGCGGCGACTTCCCAGCCCCGCCGTCGTGGCTCGGAATCGGCACCTTCACCTCGGTGGACGAGCTCATTTTCGGGCTGGAGTCGGACAACCAGGGTGGCCCGTGGTACTGGAGCGGCTTCGAGGCCGACGTCCTGCAGCCGTGGGTGAACGTGCGTAACCCGAACTTCCGGGTGAACTGTCAGTTCCCGACGTTCGCGACCCCCAATTGCGAGGGGAGCAACTCGCCCTATGTGGGGTCCTACACGCAGGCCAAGCTGTTCACGGGAAATACGTCGCCCTGGGGGGACTTCGACCCCACCGGCTCGCGTCCGCCGCAGGCAGAGTTCGACTGGACCACGATCGGCGGCACGCTGGGCGCCGGCTGGATGCTGGGCGGCCTGCTGGGCTTCGAAGACACGAGCGTGAGCGACGGCGATTTCAACGACTTCGTCATCGCCATCTCGATCAAGCAGGTGCCCACCAACGTCGTGCCGGAGCCGTCGACGTGGGCGCTGATGGGCGCCGGCCTCGTGGCCATGGGTGTGATGACGCGTCGTCGTCGCCGGTAGTCGCGGCGCGCGGTACCACGCGGCACCACGCGGCACCACAACGCAAACGGCCCCGCTTCGACATGTCGAAGCGGGGCCGTTCGTGTATCGGACCGGCGGAGCCTTACCAGCGATAGTGCGCGAAGGCCTTGTTGGCCTCGGCCATGCGATGCGTGTCTTCCTTCTTCTTGACCGCATTGCCTTCGCCACGCGAGGCGGCGAGCACTTCGGCGGCGAGCTTCTCCTTCATGTTCTTCTCGTTGCGATCGCGCGAATACGAGATGAGCCAGCGCATGGCCAGCGCGGTGCGACGATCCTGACGCACTTCGACGGGCACCTGGTAGGTGGCACCACCGACGCGACGGCTCTTCACTTCGACGACCGGCTTGAGGTTGTTCAGCGCCTGCTTGAACACGGCGACGCCGGGCTGGCTGGTCTTGTTCTCGACGATGTCCATGGCGCCGTAGAAGATCCCTTCGGCGGTGGACTTCTTGCCCTGGAGCATCAGCGAGTTGATGAACTTCGAGACAGTCTGGCTGTCGTAGCGCGCGTCCGGCAGGACACTGCGCTTCACGGCACTCTTGCGACGGCTCACTTCTTCTTCCCTCCGGCGGCGGCAGCGGCGCCCTTCTTGGGACGCTTCGTGCCGTACTTC
Source organism: Gemmatimonadota bacterium (assembly GCA_020161135.1). Lineage (GTDB taxonomy): Bacteria > Gemmatimonadota > Gemmatimonadetes > Gemmatimonadales > Gemmatimonadaceae > Gemmatimonas. The sequence continues at coordinate 463,286 of JAIUOB010000004.1, forward strand.
GAGCGGCTCTGGTTGCGGCCGTTGACGCCCGAGGCGTCGAGCGTACCGCGCACGATGTGGTAGCGCACGCCCGGCAGGTCCTTCACACGGCCACCACGCACGAGCACGATCGAGTGCTCCTGCAGGTTGTGCCCTTCGCCGGGGATGTAGGCCGTGACCTCGAGCTGATTGGTCAGGCGGACACGCGCAACCTTGCGCAGTGCGGAGTTCGGCTTCTTGGGCGTCGTCGTGTAGACGCGCGTGCAGACGCCACGCTTGAACGGATTGCTCTTGAGCGCAGGCGCCTTCGACTTCTCCACCACGTCCTTGCGGGCGCGACGGACCAACTGGTTGATCGTAGGCATTCGACAGGGGTAGCCCGATGCGAGCACCGGGAGTGTTCGGACTCCGACCTCTACGTGGATCGCCCCCGAGGGACAGCTACGGTAGGCGGCACGGAACGGAATCCGAAGTGTAGTCAGGCCTTGGGAAGGGGTCAACTCGGGAGGGCAAACCACGGGAGCCCAACCACGGGAGCGGGGGGCGGGAGCGGTGCGGCGAGACGACGGCCACACCGGGAACAACGGCCGTCGTACCCGTAGGTCCCGTGGTCCCGCCCCCCGGCTCCCGTTGTTCCGCTCGCGCCGTTTCGCTCGCGCCGCAACCCTCCCCCACAACCTTTTCCCGTCCCACACGGGTCGTAGTCCTTAACGGCGGCGTGATGGGCACGTCCGCCAAGGGGGAGTCACGCGGTCTCCGCGGGCCCCCGTCGGTTTGCCGTCACCATCCCGCGACGCGGGACCTGCAGTATCTTCGCGATGTCCGCTACCCTCGATGTGATCTCCGTGAGTGATTTCCAGGCCCGCCTGCAGCACGCGATCGGCGACGACTTCCTGCTCGAACGGGAGCTCGATGGCGCCGGGATGTCGCGCGTCTTCGTGGCCCTCGAGCGCGCCCTGCAGCGCCGGGTGGTCATCAAGGTGCTGCCGCCCGAGCTCGCGGCCGGGGTCAACGTCGAGCGCTTCCGCCGGGAGATCCAGCTCGCGGCCCAACTGCAGCACCCGCACATCGTGCCGCTGCTCGCCGCCGGCGAGGACGACCACCTGCTGTGGTTCTCGATGCCGTACATCGAGGGCGAGTCGCTGCGCCAGGCGCTCGCGCGCAGTGGCCGGCTCTCCGCGCGCGATGTGGTGCGCATCCTGCACGACGTGGTCGACGCACTCGCCTACGCGCACACGCGCGGCATCGTGCATCGCGACATCAAGCCCGGCAACATCCTCACGCAGGGGATGCACGCGCTGGTCACGGACTTCGGCGTCGCCAAGGCGCTCAGCGAGGCGATTCCGCTGCACGGTGGCACCACCACCGGCATGGCGATCGGCACGCCGGCGTACATGGCGCCGGAGCAACTGGCCGCCGACCCGGCCGCCGATCATCGGGTCGACCTCTACGCGGTGGGACTGCTGGCCTACGAACTGCTGACGGGCAAGAGTCCCTTCAGCGGCAATTCCCCACAGGCGACCCTGGCGGCGCAGCTCACCCACATGCCGCCCTCGCCGCACGACGTCGTGGCCGACGTACCGGCGCCGCTGTCGGCGATCATCATGCAGTGCCTCGAGAAGCAGGCCAGCAAGCGCCCCCAGACCGCCCAGGCGCTGCTGGCCGAGCTCGAGGCGCTCCCGCCCATGACCGGCGGCACGATCGCGCGGTCCATGCCCCTGGCGCGGCGGTCGCGCGTCCGGGCGGCGCTGGCGGGTGCGCTGGTGGTGGGTGTCGCGGCCTGGGCCCTCACGTCGCGCCCCACGCTCGGCACGCGCGCGTCGGGCGGCGCGGATTCCCTGGACACGCGCCCGTCACCGCGCGCACGGGGGCGTATCGCCAACGCGCCCACCGCACGCGACGCGGACGCCGCACCGCGTGCAGCCAGCGAGACCATCCCGGTATTCCGAGAGGTCGGCGACGGCACCCCGTCGACCACGGTGCCCATCGTGCTCACCCGCGCCGAGTCGCTGGCCATCGCCGAGGCGGTGGGCAAGCGACAGGCGCAGCAGAAGACGGCGCAGAAGAGCGCCTCCCCGGAGGCCACCGACGCCGCGGCGCCCGCGCCGGCATCGGCGTCCGCGATCGGCGCCAACCGGGTCTTCGTGCACACGACAGACGGCGCGCTCACCGAGGTCGATCGACAGCTCATCATGGCCGAAGTGGGGCGCGTCTTCGCCGACTCGATGGCGCGGGCACTCAAGGAGATCAACAGCGCGTTCGCGGCGGTGCGCTCGGCTCCGCGCACCCTGCAATTCGACGTGGCCACCGGCGGCCCGCCCGCCCCCGGCGCGCCGGGTGGGCGCGGCACGATCACCACCATCACGCCGCTGCTCGCGCCTCCCACGGACAATCGGGTGCGCGTGATGGTCATGCCCTTCACGAACGCGACGTCGCGCCGTGAACTGGGTGGCCTGACGCGCGAGATGACGCAGGCGCTGCGCAGTGCGATTCCCGCCGACCGATTCGACGTCATCTCCGAGGAGGTGCTCGATCGCGCCGCACGGGCGATGCCCGATCGACTCGCGATGGGCTGGGGGCTGCGTGCCGACTACATGCTCAGCGGCATGATCTCCGCGCGCGGCGATTCGCTGGTGTACCTCACGCAGATCATCGACGTGCGCAGCGGGCGCTTCTCGCGCTATGCCGAAGTCACGGTGCCTCAGCAGGAGGCACGCCGCGGGTTCGAACCGTCGAAGGCGCAAGTCACCGCCTGGCTCGACACCGCCGCGACCATCGCGACGCGTCGCCCCCCGGGCTTCGACGGGCGCAACGGTCCTGATCCACGCGGCACCTCGCGCGGCGGACGCGGCGGCAGCTGAACACATGATGGGCACCGGGCGTCGCGTGGTGACGTGGGGCGCGACCGCCCTGCTCCTGCTGCTCGCCTGTCGTGGCGCACGCGTCCCGGTGGAGGCAGGGCTGCTGGCCGCCGCGCTGCCCGGTGACGCGCCGCGCGTGGCCCTCCCGTCAGTGGACGGTGAGCTCGCACGAACGCTCGTCTGCGCCGACTCGCTGGGCCGACAGGCGGCACGCTTTCCCACGCGCCGGTGCCTGCCCTGCCTGCCGCAGCGCGCCCAGGACGGCGCGCCGGAGGCCGTGGAGCATGCGCGCACGCTGTGGGCACGGGCCGGCGGGGCGCCGTGGGCGGCCGACGACAGCACCGCGCGCTGCGTGAGCGTGGCGTGGGCGCGCGCGGCACAGATCGCCGCGTTCGATCCGTCGGCCGCGCGCTGGATGGACACGCCGGATGTCCTCGTCGATCGGACACGATTCCAGCTGTCCTCCACGGATCCATCGACGCGAACCGCGGCGCTCGACACGCTCGACGCGGCGCTGGCGAGGCACCTCGCGACCGGCGACAGCGCATGGGTGCGTGACGCACTCGAGCACCTCGCGCGCGCGATGTGGACCAAGGCGCAGGCATTGCTCGCACGGCCCGCGTGGCGTCTCTCGGACGAGGAGTCAGCCGCGCGCGGCGCCACGCCGATGCCCACGCTGCGCGTGCTCCCCCCGTATCCCGCGCGCAGCGACACGGTGGGTGCCACCGACGCCGAGTGGAGCGCACGCCTCTTCGATCGGCTGGCGCAACTCGCGCCGACAACCGAGCGCGCCACCTGGCACCGTCTCGCCCTCGCGCCGTGGGTGGCCATGCGCCGTTGGAACGCGCTCAACTCGGCGGCACAGGCGCTGCTGCAGCGCGCCCCCGGTGACAGCGTCGTGTTGCCCGCCCGCGCGCTTGCCGCGTACCACCGCATCGTCCGCCCGGTGCTGCAGGCCGAGCGGGTCAATGCCCTGTTCGACGAGGCGCTGCGCGCGATGGCGCCGGAGGATTCGGCGCGACACGACAGCTTCGATGGCGTCTTTGCGCGCAGCGACGACGAGTGGCGCGCCGGCTTCCTGCCCCTCGATCGCGCGCGACTGGAGACGCGCGGCTGGTTCGTGCTCGATCCGCTCTGGAGTACGCCGGTGAACGAGGTTCGGCTGGCCCGGCGCGCACGCGTCGTGACGGCCGATTTCCTCTATGCGGACATCGCCCCGCCAGGCACCAGCGGGAGCACGACCGCGGCGGGACGCCTGCTTGTCCGCCGAGGCCCACCCACACCGCGCTGGACCACGGCGGTGCGGTCCTCAGCGGCACCGTTCCAGCGCCTGCGCGGCGGCTGGGATGGGCTCGAGCAGACACTCGAGATCGAGCAGACCGACGAGCTCTGGCGCGTCATCCACGGCGGGCAGTTCACGTGGCCTCGCGTGGCCGACCACATGCTGTCTCCGCTCGCGCCGCCGTGTGCTGCGACGCAGGGCGCGCCGGCCGACACACTGTTCGACGCGCCGTACGCGTCGTTCGTCGACTGCGCGGAGCGTGATCGTGCACGCTGGAAGGAGGTGCCGTTTCTCGCCACGATGGTTCCCATCGATGTCATTGCGGCACGGTTCCGTGCCGGCCGGGACTCCACGGACATCTATCTTGGCGCCTCCGTGCCGCTGGCCTCGTTTCGCGGCGAGGCCACCGGTTCGCGTGCCGCCGAACGCTTGCAGTTGACGGCGTTTCTTGGCCGTCCTGACGGTGACGTACACTGGAGTCGCTCCGATACGCGCGTGCGTCCGAGCTCGGCGACGGCGCGGTGGACCACGCAATGGTCACCCCGCGTGCCCAATGCAGAATGGCTGCACCGCGTGGAGCTCCTCGACCCGGCGCGCACGCGGGGCGCGCGCGGGGCGATGACGTTCACCAGCGCGGGCGCCGTGCAGCAGTCGATGCGCGGCTTCGGCATGAGCGACCTGCTCGTCGCTGCGGCCTCCCGCACGCGCGTCACGCTGCCGCGGCGGTGGAGTGACTACGAACTCACGCCCAACGGCGGGGTCGTGGCGCCGCGGACGCCGTTCGTGGTGCTGTGGGAGCTGTACGACCTGCAACCCGACGCGCAGGGGCGTGTGCGCTGGCAGGTGGAAGTGCGTCGCGAACAGGGTGCCGAGGTCGCACGCGTGAATGTGCGCGATGTCCTTCGCGGCGCGCCGCGCGCGAACGCCTTGCTCGAGGCCAACGAGCCGGAGGCCGCCGAGCTGCGCTACACGCGCGAGGCCCCGCGATCGGCCGCGGTGGTTGAGCAGTTGCGCCTGCCGTTGCCCGTCGCCGCCACGCCCGGGCGCCACGTCCTGCGACTCCGCGTGACGGATCTCGTGAGTGGCGCCGTCGTGGAGCGCGCGGTGGGCGTGCGGCTCGAGGCACGCTGATCCACGCAGGATCGGCGGACGCGGGCAGTCACCCCGCCACGCGCTGGCGCAACGCCTGATAGTCGGTCTTGTCGGTCGACGTGAGCGGGATCTGCTCCAGCCAGGTGTACGCATCGGGCGCCATGTACCGCGGCAACACCTCGATCGCGAACTGCTTGAGCACGAGCAGCGACGGGCGATCGTCGGCGCGTGGTGTGAGGAACGCGACGATGCGGGTGCCCGCGTCGGCATCGGTGTGCGCCACCACGGCGGCATCGCGGACCGACGGATGTCGCAGCATGGCAGCCTCGACTTCGCCGAGCTCGATGCGATAGCCGCGTCGCTTCACCATGCGATCGGCGCGCCCGTGGAACGTGAAGCAGCCATTGGCTTCCTCCACGACCAGGTCGCCCGTGCGGTACCAGCGTGCGCCCTCGACCTCCACGAAGGCGGCAGCGGTGCGCTCGGGAAGATGCCAGTAGCCCTCCATGACGCCGGGGCCGCGCATGAGCAGTTCACCCATGGTGCCTGCGGGGACGGCCCGTCCGGCCTCGTCGGCCACCCGCGCCTCGTAGTGATCGCACGCCCAGCCGATGGGATACGGATCGGTCCGCGATTCCGGCACGACGGCAGGAATCGGGAACGCCGTGCACACGTTGGTCTCGGTGGGGCCGTAGAGATTGTGGTACGCCGGCGTGGGCCACGCCGCCATGATCGACCGGAGCCCGGCAATCGGGAACACCTCGCCGGCGAACAGCACGAGGCGCAGCGCACTGCAGTCGACGCGCTCGAGGCGACCATGCCGCGCGAGCATCGCAAGGATGCTGGGCGTCGAGTACCACACGGTGAGCCGCTCATCGGCGATCACCGACGCGAGGCGCTGCGGCTCCTTGCCGAGCTCCTCGCCGAGCAGGGTCACCGACGCGCCGTGACGAAGCGCCACGTACAGGTCGAACACCGAGAGGTCGAAGTGGAAGGGCGCGTGCGAGGAGAAGCGATCGGCCTCGCTGGGCGCGAACTGCCGCGAACACCAGTCGACAAAGGCGAACGCGGCCCGATGCGTGATCATCACGCCCTTCGGCGTCCCCGTCGACCCGGACGTGTACAGCAGGTACGCCAGCCGTTCCGTGTCGTCCGGTGCGTCCTCGGTGACTGCCGCGTCCGTGGCGTCGCACCACGCCGCGATGGCGCCGCCGCCGCCCGGTGCCTCGAGGGCGAAGAGGGCGGGCGCACTCGAGCGCGTCACCAGCTCCGCCGCGATCGCGTCATGCACGGCGGCATCGACGAACGCGCAGCGCACGCTGCAATCGGCCATCACGAACGCTGCACGCCATGCCGGTGACCCGACGTCGATGGGCACGTACGCCGCGCCGCTCCGCATGATGCCCAACAGCACCACCACCGCATCGATGGTCTTCGGCAGGCACAGCGCCACCCGATCGCCCGGCCGCACACCGTGCGCGACGAGTCGGTCCCGGACACGCGCAGTCGCTGCATCGAGCTCGGCGTACGACACGCGGCCCTGCCCCGGCTCGACCAGCGCGGTGCGCTCACCAAAGCGGGCGGCCGCGTCGAGCACCAGCCGATGCAGCGGTGTCGCTGTCACGGGGTGGCCTGCTTCTCGCGCACGAGCGTGGCGATGCGCGAGAGGGTGTCCAGCTTGGTGGCGTCGACATCCTGCGCACCGAGCTCGACGCCGTACTGCTGCTCGATGAAGGCGACGAGGTCGAGCGTGCCCAGCGAGTCGAGCACCCCACCCGTGATGAGTGGCGTGTCGACGCCAAGGTTGCGCGGGTCTTCGCCGGGCAGGAAACGGGTGAGGATGAACTGCTTCACGGGCGCAGTGAGCGCGTCGGCGTCGTAGGTCATGGGGCGCGGGAGGGAGAGGAAAGGCCGAGATGCAGCGGGTCACCCGGTGCGAGCAGGGCGTCGCCGAGGGCGGTCGCCAGCGCGGCGTGCCCGCGCGCGTTGGGGTGGCGATCCCACTGGGCGAGCCGGAAGGTCGACTCGAGCGTGGAACGGTAGGCGTCCTGGAGGTCGATGACGGCGTAGCCGAATCGCGACGCCGACGCACGACCGAGCGTGAAGGCGTCGCGGCGGGTCGTCGGCTCCCGCATCAGCAGCACGGCGCGGCGCGCGGCGACCGAGTCGAGCGCCGACGCCATGCCGCCGAGCGCGGCGTCGTACAGCGCGGGCATGTCGCCGGCAATGCGGCGCCGCACGGCGGAGACGTCCATCGTCGACGTGATGCCGGCTCGCGCGGCGATCGCCGCAACGTCGGCCCACGGCACGACGATGCCACGCTCGGTCGCGCGCTGCAGGGTGAGCGCGAAGTAGATGGGGTCGACCTCGTGCAGCGCGCTCAGCACCACGTCCGGCTGCCAGGCCAGCACCCGTTGCTCGAGCATTGCGCGCTGCTGCAGCAGACTGTAGCCCTCCACGGCGAAGTTGAGGACTTCGACGCGACGCCCCTGCTGCTGCGCCAGCGCATCGAGCCGACGCTCGAGGAGCGCGTCGAAGGTCTCGTCATCGCCCACGCCACTGCCCATCACGTCGGACGGGCCGAGGAGGGCGATGCGCAGGGTGTTCGGCGTCTTTGCGAGAGCATACTCCTGATCGCGCATGCCGAAGCTGTTCGTGCGGAACGGTTTGCCGTGGTACTGCTGCTGCACGTTCGGACGCAGCGTCTCGAGCAGCATGTCGTCGCGCCGCTCCACCGCACCGGTCTCGCGCAGGTCGATCCAGTCGGCGGGCTTGTCCGTCTTGAGCCCCCAGGTCGCGCCCGCGAGCTTGTTGCCGCGGGTCAGATCCTCGTAGTAGCCGCGATTCAGGTCGGACAGGTCCTTCGCGTTCAGTTGTGGATCCGCGAGGCTCCCCAGGATGCCCTGGGCCACGGGCCCCAGGGGCGCGCGCGCCTGCGGAAGGCTCAGCGCGAGCAGCGCGAGTACCACGGCGAGCGGTGGACCGATCGTCTTGAGCGTGGGTGCGCTCGGGATGGTGGCCGCGAGCGCCCGCTCGCCCCACGGGAATCCGGCATACACCACGAACGCGGCGACCAGCAGCACCACCACGACGATCTCCACCGGCGATGCATGCAGCGCGGCCGGCCAGATCGCGAAGAACTCTCCCATCGATTCGGCGCTCCACATCGTCCACAGCACAAGGAGTCCGAAGAACGTGAGCGCGACGGACGTGCCGCGGCGCAGGCTCCAGCGGTTGGTGCGACGCGGACGTGCGCCACCGCGCGTATCGAACCACGCCTGGCCCACCACCAGTGCGCCAAGGATCGTCCAGAAGAGCGTGTCGGGCACCGTGAGCAGCGCGCCGCCGAGCAGCCAGAACCACTGGTAGGCGTGCAGGACCCAGGTGGCGACGAACACCAGCGCGGTGGCCAGCAGCAGCGCGCGCCGATGTCCGAACTTCCGCAGCCGGAAGTAGGCCGGATAGTAGACGACCTTCATCATGAAGTCCTTCCAGTAGATGTTGATGCGACGCCAGAGGTCGCTGTAACTGGAGGACAACACATACAGGTGATGCGTCTCCGGCAGGTTCCATCCGAAGAGCAGCAGCGCACCCACGATGACGTGGAACTGCCCGGAGACCTTGAGATACAGGAAGAAGGTCGCGAGCAGGGCCTGCACCAGCGAGCCCAGCGACGCGATCGCCGAGCTCTCCATCACGGCATTGTGGTAGATCAGGCGATAGGCGAGCAGGTGCACGACGCCGCGCACGATCCACGTCACCCCACGCTGTGCGACGGCGGCGTCCGGCGCACTGCGCCAGCTCGACACGAAGCCCTTGAAGTCGACGATCGGATAGAGCGGAAAGACCGCGTTCGGCAGCATGAAGAAGTACGCCAGCACCGTCGTGACAGGTGCCCGCTCGCCCTGCCCCACGGCCTGCGCATACAGGATGATGCGGAACATGAACATCGCGCCGGCCACGGCCCACACCGCCGCAGGAATGGCCGAAGGCAGGCTCCCGGCACGGGCGAAGGCCAGCAGGCTGCCCAGCCCCAGCAGCACCAGCACGCGCCAGCGGAACGCGATCGGGAGATGACACGCCGCGATGAGTCCCGCACCGATGCCGAGGACCCACACGGACGCGCTGCCCATCACGAGGACCAGTGCCACCAGCGAGGCAAGCACGAAGGCTCCCTGCCGCAGCGCCGGCCGCAGCACGGTCACCACCGGATACGCCGCCGTGATGACCATGAAAGTGCGGATGAACGCCGGCGACTCGAGCTGGTAGCGACGCGCGACGATGCCCACCAACGCCAGCACGAGCGTGCGCACGGCGGTGTCGACCAGCACGGCCGGCGTGACCGACACGAGGGGTTCGACGGACGTCATCGCCGCGGGCGTCGCCCGCCCGGTGACAATGCCGGGCGCGCTCATGCCGACAGCTCCGCCATGCCGAGGCCGAGGCCGCGGGCGATCAGGTTGCGCTGGATCTCGGAGGTCCCCGAGTAGAGCGTGCTGCCGACGGCATCGCGGAGCTCACGCTCGACTTCGTATTCCGCCGTGAATCCGTAGCCGCCCCGCACCTGCAGTGCGTGCAGGCACGAGGTCACCAGCGACTCGCTCACGTAGAGTTTCGCGATTGCGGCAGCCATGGCCGCATCCTGCGCGTGTTCCTTGGCCCACGCCGCCTTGTACAGCAGCAGGCGCCCGGCCTCGAGGCGCACCTTGATGTCAGCCAGCCGGTGCGCGACCGCCTGGAACGCGCCGATGGATTGTCCATACTGTCGGCGCTGTCGGCAGTAGGCGACGGACTCCTCCAGCAGACGCTCGAGCGAGCCGATGGTGCTGGCGAGGATGAGCCCGCGCTCCCACTCCATCGAGTCGTTGAAGATCGGGACGGCACGTCCCTCCCGCCCGAGGCGATTCTCGACAGGCACACGCACCTCGTCGAGCACGAGCTCGGCCATCGGTGATGTGCGCAGCCCCATCTTGTCGATCGGCTGCCCGACGTGAAGTCCCGGTGTCCCGGCCTCGACGAGGAACCCCGTGATGCCGAGCGCCCCCTTGCTGCGGTCGAGGGTGGCGAACACGAGGAACAGGTCGGCGACCGGGGCCTCACTCACCCACGTCTTCGCGCCGCGCAGCACGTAGTGGTCGCCATCGCGCGTGGCGGTGGTCTGCAGGGCGAAGGCATCCGACCCGGAACCGGGCTCGCTCATCGCGTGCGCGCCGATCAGGGCGCCGCTGCACAGTGCGGGGAGCCAGCGTGCGCGCTGCGCATCGGTGCCGTGCCGGAAGATCGGCATCTGCACGCTCCACATCTGCGCCGCGAGCGCGAAGAGCAGTCCGTTGTCCCGGCTACCGTAGCCGAGCGCTTCCATGGCCAGCACGGTGGTGAGGATGTCCTGCCCTCCTCCACCGTAGGCCTCCGGAAACGGCAGGCCCTGAATGCCGAACGCGCCACACGCCGACCAGCGTGCGCGGTCGAAGGTGGCCTGCTTGTCGCGAGTGCGCTGGTCGTCGGCGAGTTCGCGGCGTGCGAACGCGACGACTGCGTCGCGAAACGCCGATTGCTCGGCGCTCCAGTGAAAGTCCATGAGACGGCGGGGCGGGGGTTACCGTTCGATGGATGGTGACGACTGTCACAGCATACTGGTCACGTATTCCGGAAGCCAGACGGACTCGCAGGTCTGTGTCCGATAACCCGCTCCAATGGAAACGGGGCGGGCCACCTGTCGGTGACCCGCCCCGTTCCTGTTCCAGCAAGGACGCTTACTCGTCCGGCATCGTGAAGGCCGTCGGCTCGAAGCTCGGCAGCAGCGACTCGAAGTTCGGCTCGAGCGGCTCCGGCAGCGGCTCCGGCTCGGGGAGCGAATCCGAATCGACGTCCACTTCCTGGTACCGGTACATACCCGTACCGGCCGGGATGAGGTGGCCGATGATGATGTTCTCCTTGAGCCCCAGCAGGTCGTCACGCGAGCCACGGATGGCCGCGTCGGTGAGGACGCGCGTCGTCTCCTGGAAGGAGGCCGCCGACACGAACGACTGCGTGGTGAGCGACGCCTTGGTGATGCCGAGGAGGAGCGGTTCCGCCGTGGCCGGCCGGATCTTGCGCTTCTTGGCATCCTCGTTGACGTCACGGAACTCCGACCGATCGACATGCTCGCCTTCGAGGAGCTCGGTGTCACCCGAGTCCGCGATGCGCACCTTCTGGAGCATCTGCTTGACGATCACGCCGATGTGCTTGTCGTTGATCTTCACGCCCTGCAGGCGATAGACCTCCTGCACTTCGTTGAGCAGGTACTCCTGCACCGCGCGCGGGCCCTTGATGCGCAGGATGTCGTGCGGATTGACCGGGCCTTCGCTGATGCGATCGCCCGCGCGCACGCGGTCACCCTCGTGCACGCGCAGGTGCTTGCCGGACGGCACCTCGTACACCTGCTCCGCCTGGGCCTCGTCCACCTGCCAGACGCCGTTCTCGACGGTGGCCGGGCGCACGAACACCTCGCGCTTGCCGCGCTTGATCTCGCCGAAGCGCACGAACCCATCGATCTCGGAGATCGTCGCCGGATCCTTCGGACGACGCGCTTCGAAGAGCTCGGCGACACGCGGCAGACCGCCCGTGATGTCGCGGGTCTTGTACGCTTCGCGGCTGATCTTGGCGAGGATGGTGCCGGCCTGGAGTTCCGAGCCATCCTCGATCGTGATCACGGCGCCCACCGGGAGGATGAAGTCGCGCACGCGCTTCTCCTTGCCGCCCTTGTTCTGCCAGATCTCGATGTGCGGGTGGAGCTTCTTCTCGCGGTCCTCGATGACGACGCGCTGGCGCAGGCCGGTGAGCTCATCGAGCTCCTCGGACAGCGACTCGTCCTCGACGAGGTCGACGAAGCGCACGGTGCCTTCGACGTCCGCGATGATCGGATTCGAGTACGGGTCCCACGTGAAGACCGTGTCGTCCTTCTTCACGACCTGGCCGTCCTCGACCATCAGGTACGCACCGAGCGGCACCTGGAGGCGCGCCTCGATGCTGGCGTTCTTGTCGGCCGACGACTTGATGACGAGCTCGCCTTCGTACGACGTGACGACCTTCTGGCCATCGGGATTGATGACCGTGATGAGACGGTCGCCGTACTCGATGACACCGGCCTTCTTCGTCTTGCGCGCCGTCTGCTCGGCGATACGCGCCGCCGTGCCGCCGACGTGGAACGTGCGGAGCGTGAGCTGCGTGCCGGGCTCGCCGATCGACTGTGCGGCGATGATGCCCACCGCCTCGCCGAGGTCCACCATCTGCATGGTGGCCAGGTTGCGGCCGTAGCACATGCGGCACAGGCCGCGCTTCGCCTCGCAGGTGAGCACGGAACGGATCTTCACCGTCTCGATGCCCGCGTCCTCGATCGCCTGCGCCATCTCCTCGCTGATGAGCGCGCCGGCCTCGACGAGCAGGCGCGGCCGACCGGCCTCGTCGTGCTCCATCGGGTCGAACACGTCCTCGGCGGCGACGTTGCCGACGAGACGCTCGGCGAGCGGCTCGATGACGTCCTCGCCTTCCTTCAGCGCGCTCGTGTCGATGCCCAGGATCGTGCCGCAATCCTCCTCGGCGATCGTCATGTCCTGCGCCACGTCGACGAGACGACGCGTGAGGTAGCCGGCGTCGGCGGTCTTCAGCGCCGTGTCCGCGAGACCCTTGCGGGCGCCGTGGGTCGACGAGAAGTACTCGAGCACCGAGAGGCCTTCACGGAAGTTCGACTTGATCGGGTTCTCGATGATTTCGCCGATGCCGCCCGTGAGCTTCTTCTGCGGCTTGGCCATGAGGCCGCGCATGCCCGCCAGCTGACGGATCTGGTCGCGCGAACCACGCGAGCCGGAGTCGAACATCATGAACACCGGGTTGAAGCCACCCTGCGACTCGCGCATGGTGCGCACCATCGCGTCGGCGATGTCGGTGTTGGCGTGCGTCCAGGTGTCGATGACCTTGTTGTAGCGCTCGCCGTTCGTGATGTTGCCGGTCGCGTACGCCCGCTGGAAGCGCTCGACGCGCTCCGAGGCTTCCTGCAGCAGCGTCTGCTTGTCGCGCGGGATGTGCAGGTCCTCGATCCCGATGGACACGCCACCACGCGTCGCGTTGCGGAAGCCGAACTCCTTCAGGCGGTCGAGCAGCGCCACCGTCTCCGCCAGCCCCGCCTCGCGGTAGCTCTCGAAGACCAGCTGGCCGAGCGCCTTCTTCTTCATGTCGTGGTTGCGGAACGACAGCCCGGCCGGGACGATCGCGTCGAACAGCACGCGGCCGGTGGTCGTGGCGATCCACTCCGGCGTCTCGGGACGGCGATCGAACCAGCGGATCGGCGTCTGGTAGCCGGCCTTGCCGTTCGCGATGGCGAGTTCCACTTCCGACTGCGTCGTGAACGCCGGCAGCTTCGCCACGTACGCCGGATCCTTCACGTGCTTGTCGAAGTCGGTAGGCGCCTTGGTCGCGACATAGCAGCCGAGCACGATGTCCTGCGACGGCTCGGCCACCGGACGACCGTCCGACGGCTTCAGGATGTTGTTCGAGGAGAGCATGAGCACGCGCGCCTCGATCTGGGCCTCGAACGAGAGCGGCACGTGCACGGCCATCTGGTCGCCGTCGAAGTCGGCGTTGAACGCCGCGCAGACGAGCGGGTGAATGCGGATGGCCTTGCCTTCGACGAGCACGGGCTCGAACGCCTGGATGCCCAGGCGGTGGAGCGTCGGCGCACGGTTGAGGAGCACCGGATGGTCGCGGATGATGCCTTCCAGCACCTCGTACACCATCGCGTTCTCGCGCTCGACGATCTTCTTCGCGCGCTTCACCGTCTCCGCTTCACCGCTCTCGACGAGCTTGTGAATGATGAACGGCTTGAAGAGCTCGAGCGCCATCGCCTTCGGCAGGCCGCACTGGTGCAGCTTGAGCTCCGGGCCCACGACGATGACCGAACGGCCCGAGTAGTCGACGCGCTTGCCGAGCAGGTTCTGGCGGAACCGGCCCTGCTTGCCCTTGAGCATGTCGGACAGCGACTTGAGCGGACGCTTGCCGCGACCCCGGATGGCCTTGGAGCGACGGCCGTTGTCGAACAGCGCGTCCACGGCCTCCTGCAGCATGCGCTTCTCGTTGCGCAGGATGACTTCCGGCGCGCGATGCGAGATGAGCTTCTGCAGGCGGTTGTTGCGGTTGATGACGCGGCGGTACAGGTCGTTCAGGTCGGACGTGGCGAAACGGCCGCCGTCGAGCGGCACGAGCGGCCGCAGGTCGGGCGGGATCACCGGAATCACGTCCAGGATCATCCACTCCGGCTTGTTGCGGATCTCGCCGCCCTCACCGGACGTGCGGAACGCATCGACGATCTTGAGGCGCTTCAGCATCTGCTTCTTGCGATGCTGCGACGTCTCGCCGACCACCGACCCGCGCAGTTCCTCGGCGACCTTGTCGACGTCGAGGCGACGGAGCAGCTCGCGGACAGCGGGCGCGCCGATGTCGGCCTGGAACGTCGTGTCGCCTTCGGCCTTCGCCTTCTGGCGCAGCGTCAGGTACTCGTCCTCGTCGAGCAGCTGGCGCTCACGCACCTCCTGGTTGCCCGGGTCGACGACGATGTAATTGCTGTAGTAGATGACCTTCTCGAGGTCACGCAGCGTGACGTCGAGCAGGTTGCCCATCGGGCTGGGCAGCGTCTTGAAGAACCAGATGTGCGCGACCGGCACCGCCAGTTCGATGTGCCCCATGCGCTCGCGCCGCACCTTGCTGAGCGTCACTTCGACGCCGCAGCGATCGCAGATCACGCCGCGATAGCGGATGCGCTTGTACTTGCCGCAGTGGCACTCCCAGTCCTTGACGGGACCGAAGATGCGCTCGCAGAACAGGCCGTCCTTCTCCGGCTTGAACGAGCGGTAGTTGATGGTCTCCGGCTTCGTGACCTCGCCCCAGGACCACCAGGTGCGCAGGCCGGCCATCTCGAGCCGTTCACGCTCCTTGGGGTCCTTCGGGCCGCGGATCTCTTCGGGCGACGCGATCCGGACCGACATGTAGTCGAACGCGGACGCACGCGCCTCTCGCGAGCTGCGGAAATCGATCATCGCTTACTCCTCCCCGCCGTTGCTGTTGCCGCCGGCGTCGATCAGCTCGACCCCGGTGCCATCACTCGCCCCAAGGGTGACCTTGATGCCGAGCGCCTGCAGTTCCTTCACGAGCACGTTGAACGACTCCGGGATGCCCGGTTCGGGCAGGTTCTGCCCCTTCACGATCGCCTCGTAGACACGGCTGCGGCCGTTCACGTCGTCCGACTTGACCGTGAGGATCTCCTGGAGCGTGTGCGCCGCGCCGTACGCCTCGAGCGCCCACACCTCCATTTCTCCGAAGCGCTGGCCGCCGAACTGCGCCTTGCCGGCGAGCGGCTGCTGCGTGACCAGCGAGTACGGTCCGATCGAGCGCGCGTGGATCTTGTCGTCGACGAGGTGCGACAGCTTGAGCATGTAGATCTCGCCGACCGTCACCGGCGAGTTGAACGTCTCGCCGGTGCGTCCGTCGCGCAGGCGCACCTTCCCTGTCGGCGTGAGCCCCGCGAGGCGGATGATCTCCGTCGCGGCCGCGTCGACGTCCGCGTCCTTGCCGCCCGCCAGCACCGCGGCCAGCGCCGTGTGACCGAGGCGCTGCAGCGTCGCCACCGGGGTGAGCGCCGCGTCGGTCTCGAGGGAGGACACCGCCTGCACCGCATCACCCGGCAGTTCCTCGCCGGCGCGGTGAATCGCGAGCGCCGCCTTCACCGCATCGAGCTCGCGCTCGGCGAGCACGCGTGCGGCCTGCGCGAGGAAGTCGCGGACGCGGCCGAACAGCGCCTTCGTCTCCGCCGACATCCCCTTGCCACCGAGGTCGTTCAGGTTGGCATCGCCGAGCAGCTCGACTTTGTCGGGCAGACGGCGATCCGGCTTGATGTCCGCCAGCAGCACCTTGAGCTCGGCCGGCGTCGCGTCCGCCGCAGGCGAGCCCACGACCAGCGTTTCGCGCGCCCAGCGCAGCCCGGCCAGCTTCATGAGCAGGCCGATTTCGCGCTCGTTCGCGCCCTCGAACACCGGCGTCTTCGCGTAGAAGTTGAGCAGCTTCGCGGCCCACCCGAGGTGGGTCTCGAGGATCTGCCCGACGTTCATGCGCGACGGCACGCCGAGCGGGTTGAGCACGATGTCCACCGGACGGCCGTTCGGGAGGAACGGCATGTCTTCCTCGGGGACGATGCGCGCCACGATACCCTTGTTGCCGTGACGGCCGGCCATCTTGTCGCCGACCGAGATCTTGCGCTTCTCGGCCAGGTACACCTTCACGAGCTGGATGACGCCCGGCGGGAGCTCATCCGGCTGCAGGATGCGGTCGATGCGCTCTTCCGCCCGCTCCTCGATGCGGCTCTTCTCCTCGTTCGCCGCGTCGATGAGCTCGCGCACACGATCGTTGGCCTTCTTGCTCTCGACGCGGAACGTCTTGAGGTCGATGGTCGCGAAGCGCACACCCGCGAGCAGCTCCTTCGTGAGCGTCGTCCCGGCCGGGATCGCCTCCTCGACGGTGCCGGCCTTGAGCGCGAGCGCCACGACTTCGCCTTCGAGCAGCGTCGCCAGCTCGGCGTCGCGCACCTCGTTGACGCGGATCTTCTCCTCGCCCTCGAGACGACGCACTTCGCCGATGCGCTCGCCGCGGTCCTTCTCGACGACCTGGTCCTCGACGCGCGAGAAGATCTTCACGTCGATGACCACGCCTTCCATGCCGGGCGGCACCTTGAGCGAGCTGTCCTTCACGTCCTTCGCCTTCTCACCGAAGATGGCCGTGAGCAGCTTCTCTTCCGGCGACAGCTCGGTCTCACCCTTCGGCGTGATCTTGCCGACCAGGATGTCGCCCGGCTTCACCGCCGCACCGATGCGCACGATGCCGCGCTCGTCGAGGTCGACCAGCGACTCCTCGGCGACGTTCGGGATTTCGCGCGTGATCTCTTCCTGCCCGCGCTTCGTGTCGCGCACGTGCAGCTCGAGCTCCTGGATGTGGATCGACGAGAAGACGTCGAACTTCACCAGGCGCTCCGACAGCACGATGGCGTCTTCGAAGTTGTGGCCGTACCACGGCATGAACGCCACGGTGACGTTCGCGCCGAGCGCGAGCTGCCCCATCTCGGTGGCGGCGCCATCGGCGAGCACTTCGCCCTTCGCAACCTTCTGGCCCATGCGCACCAGCGGCCGCTGGTTGATGGCCGTGTCCTGGTTGGTACGCCAGTACTTCTTGAGCTTGTAGCGATCGATGTGGCCGAGGCGCGCCAGCGGACGCCCGGCGTCCACCACGCCCTCGATGAGCCCCGCGTCGACGATGATCTCGTCGGCGGTGACACTCGTGACCACACCCGCCCGGCGCGCGATGATGACCGCACCCGAGTCGACGGCCACCGTGCCCTCGAGCCCCGTGCCGACGAGCGGCGTGCGCGGGTTGAGGAGCGGCACCGCCTGGCGCTGCATGTTCGAGCCCATGAGCGCGCGGTTGGCGTCGTCGTGCTCGAGGAACGGGATGAGCGCGGCGGCGATGGAGACGAGCTGCTCCGGCGCCACGTCCATGTAGTCGATGTCCGTCGGCGGCACGAGCGGCAGGTCGCCGCGCTTGCGCGACAGCACGAGATCCTCGACGAACGTGCCGTCGGGATTGAGCTTCGCGTTGGCCTGCGCGATGATCGCGTCTTCCTCGCGGTTCGCGTCGAGCCACACGATCTCGCCCGTCACGCGCCCGTCCTTCACGATGCGATACGGCGTCTCGATGAAGCCGAGATCGTTCACCCGCGCGAAGCAGGCGAGCGACGTGATGAGGCCGATGTTCGGACCTTCCGGCGTCTCGATGGGGCACATGCGGCCGTACTGCGAGTAGTGCACGTCGCGCACCTCGAAGCCGGCGCGCTCGCGCGTCAGGCCGCCCGGTCCGAGCGCCGAGAGGCGACGCTTGTGCGTCAGCTCGGCGAGCGGATTGGTCTGGTCCATGAACTGCGAGAGCTGCGACGAACCGAAGAACGCCTGGATGACCGCGGACACCGTACGGGCGTTCACGAGGTCGTCGAGGGAGATCTTCTCCGGGTCGGTGTTGATCGACATGCGCTCCTTGACCAGGCGCGCCATGCGCGACAGGCCGACGGAGAACTGGTTCGCGATCAGCTCTCCGACCGAGCGGATGCGGCGGTTGCCGAGCTGGTCGATGTCATCCACGTCGCCGCGGCCTTCGTGCAGTTCGACGAGCTGCCGCATGATCTCCACGAAGTCTTCCTTCGTGAGGACCGTCGTGCTCATCGGCGTGCCGAGGCGCAGGCGCTGGTTGATCTTGTAGCGGCCGACACGACCGAGGTCGTAGCGCTTCGGCGAGAAGAACAGGCGCTCGAGCGCCTGCTTCGCCGTCTCGCGGTTCGGCGCGTCACCCGGACGGAGCAGCGCGTAGATCTGGCGCAGCGCCTCCTCTTCCGCCTTGGTCGGGTCCTTGGCGAGGGTGTTCTTGATGAGCGTCGACTCGGCGCGGCCGGAGGCGACGAACACGTGCACCTTGGTGATGTCGGCCTTGCGGATGCGCTTGATGACCGCGTCGGTGAGCGTGGTGTCCTTCTCGGCCACCACCTCGCCCGTGTCGGCATCGACGACGTCGCGCGCGAGCACGCGACGCACATCGCGCTCGCCGCGGTCGATGGCGTCCTGCTCGTCGCGCAGGTCGATCTGCGTGTACGAGGCGAAGACCTTCACGGTCTTCACGCCCTGGCGCACGAGGCGGTTGTGCACCTCCTCGGTGAGCTCGTCGCCTTCGCGCACGAGCAGCGCCGACTCGGAGCGCTCGCGCTCGGCCTTCGCCTTCTTGGTCTTCGGCTTCGGCGCATCGGCGGCGGTGACTTCGCCCTCGAGCGTGATGTCCTCGGCGATGATCGCGCCGAGCACCTCGCGCTGGTCGTTGCGCGTCTCACGCTTCTTCGTGAGGTCGAGCTCGCGCTCGGCGAAGAAGAGGCGCAGGATGTCGCGATTCTCCCCGTAGCCGAAGGCGCGCAGGAGCGCCGTGGCGGGGAACTTCTTCTTCTTGTCGATGTGGACGTAGATCACGTCGTGGATGTCCACGGTGAACTCGACCCACGAGCCGCGGAACGGAATGATCCGCGACGAGAGCAGGCGCTGGCCATTCGGGTGCGTGCTCTCCTCGAACACGACGCCCGGCGAGCGATGGAGCTGCGAGACGATCACGCGCTCCGCGCCGTTGATGACGAACGTGCCGAGCTCGGTGAGGAGCGGCAGTTCGCCGAGGTAGACTTCCTTCTCGATGATGTTCCGGGGACGCTTGCCGTCGCCGGTGTCCTCGAAAATGACGAGCTGGAGGGTGGCCTTGAGGGGCGCCGAGTACGTCATGTCGCGCTCGATGCACTCGGCGACAGAGTACTTGGGCTCGCCCAGGCTGTACCGCACGAACTCCAACGAGAAGTTCTCGTGGACGTCCGTGATCGGGAACAGGTCCTTGAAGACGCGCTCGAGGCCGACGTCCTCACGCTCTGCGGAGGCTGCGTCCAGCTGGAGCAGCGACTCGAAGGCACGCGTCTGGATGTCGAGCAGATGGGGCATATCCATGCCCGTCTCGAGCTTCGCGAACGAGATCTGGTTCATCATAGGCTTGGGGAGCTCACCCTGGTGCGGGGTGCGCCGCGACCGGTTGACCGGGGGCGCAAAGCGCTCCGTCCCCGACGGCTCCCGTCAATCTGACGGGAGCCCCCGGGGCGGAGCGGTCCAACGGCGGAACTGCGATGGATCGACGTAACGCCTTCGGCGGTCGCCGAGGTTACTTGACTTCGACGCCAGCGCCTTCGGCCTCGAGCTTGGCCTTGATCTGCGCGGCTTCGTCCTTCGACACGTTCTCCTTCAGCGTCTTCGGGGCGCCATCGACCAGGTCCTTGGCTTCCTTGAGGCCCAGGCCGGTCAGCTCGCGCACGACCTTGATGACCTGGATCTTCTTGGCGCCGGCATCCTTGAGGATGACGGTGAACTCGGTCTGCTCCTCAACCGCGGCCGCCGGGGCCGCCGCGCCGCCGCCGCCGCCCGCGGCAACCGCGGCGATGGTGACGTTGAACTTCGTCTTGAACGCTTCGATGAGCTCGGACAGCTCGATGACGCTCATCGCGCCGATCGCGTCGAGAATCTCGTCCTTGCTCAGGGTCGTGTTAGCCATGGTGGTACGTTCTCCGTGAATGTCCCCCAGTCGTCCTGGGGCGTGTAGTCAGGCAGACGCCTGGGGAACTCAGTTGGAGCCTTCGAGCTGCGCCTTACGGGCGTCGAGGGCAAGGGCGAACATCATCGGGATGCTGTTGAGGTAGCCGGCGAACATCGAGAGCGCCTCCTCACGCGTCGGCAGCGAGGCCAACTTCTTGACCATCGCCTCGTCGACCGCGTTGCCCTCGTAGATGCCGCCCTTCACCGCGGGTCGCTGGTCGTTCTCCTTCGCAAAATCGGCGAGGACCTTCGCCGCCGTGATGGCATCCTTGGCCACCACCACCCCCGTGGGTCCCTTCAACCGCTGGGCCACGAGGCCGCTCTCGTTGACCGCCCGGAGCGCCAGCGTGTTCTTGATGACGACGTACTCCACGCCCGCCTTGCGGAACCGGCGGCGGAGGTCCGTCATGCGCTTCACGTTCAGTCCCGTGAAGTCGGTGTAGTAGAGCGCTTGCGCACCCTCGAGCTGCGCCTTGAGCGCATCGACGAGGAGCTTCTTGTCGCTCTGCTTCGCCTTGGGCTTTGCCTTCATGATGACGTCTCTCCCTTAGCGGAACGGCGTGGTGTCGACCGAGACGCCGGGGCCCATCGAACTGGAGACCGCCACGTTCCGGATATAGACGCCCTTCGCCGCCGCCGGCTTCGAGCGCACGATGGTGTCCATCAGTGCCGCGAAGTTGGTCTCGAGCTGGTCGGGCGTGAACGAGATCTTGCCGATGGGCGCGTGCACGTTGCCACCCTTGTCGACGCGGAACTCGATCTTGCCACCCTTGGACTCGCGGACCGCCTTGCCCACATCGAAGGTGACCGTGCCCGCCTTCGGATTCGGCATGAGGCCGCGCGGACCGAGGACGCGCCCGAGCTGGCCGATCTGTCCCATCTGGTCCGGGGTGGCGATCATGACGTCGAAGTCGAGCCAGCCATCCTTGATCTTCTGCAGGAACTCGGTGCCGACGAAATCGGCGCCGGCGTCCTGCGCTTCCTGCACCTTGGCACCGGCCGCGATGACGAGCACGCGCATCGTCTTGCCGGTCCCGGCCGGCAGCACGACGGTGCCGCGAACGACCTGATCCGCGTGCCGCGGATCGACGCCGAGGCGGATCGCCACTTCGACGGTCTCGTCGAACTTCGCGAAGCTCATCTGCTTCACGAGGCCGAGGGCCGCCTTCGCGTCGTACACCTTGGCGATGTCGCGCCGCTCGCTCGCGGCGCGGTACTTCTTGCCATGCGTCTTCATGATGCTCAGTCCTTGACCGTGATGCCCATGGAGCGCGCCGCGCCGGCGATCATCGCCACCGCACTGTCCATGGAGTCACAGTTCAGGTCGGGCATCTTCACCGACGCGATCTTCTGCAGCTGGGCCTTGGTGATCGTGCCCACCTTCACCTTGTTCGGCTGACCGGAGCCCTTCTCCACGCCGATCTCCTTCTTGATCAGTTCCGCCGCGGGCGGCGTCTTGAGCACGAAGGTGAACGACTTGTCCGCGTAGATCGTGACCTCGACCGGGATGATCATATCACCGCCCTGCGTCCGAGCATTGAACTCTTTGCAGAAGCCCATGATGTTGATCCCCTGGGGGCCGAGGGCCGTACCAACGGGGGGCGCCGGGTTCGCCTTGCCTGCAGGGATCTGCAGCTTGACGAATCCCGTGACCTTCTTCGCCATCTTCCTTCCTCATCGCAGGTTCCTCGCTCGCACCATGCGTGCGCGGTCGTGCTGCCACCGTGTTTTGCGTCGTGTGGTGGCGACGGGTGGAGTCAGTACCCGCGCAACTGCAGGTAGTCGAGCTCCACACTGGTCGGTCGGCCGAACAGGCTGACCGAGACCCGCACCTTCCCCTTGTCGGGAAGGACTTCCTCGACCGTGCCGTTGAAGTCGGCGAACGGCCCTTCCGTGATGGCCACCGCCTGCCCGACGAGGAACGGAATCTCCTCGCGCGCCGGCGCTTCCTCGGCCAGGTCGGCCTGCCCCAGCAGGCGCCGCACTTCGTCGTCGCGGAGCGGCATCGGATCGCGGTCCTTGCCCACGAACTTGATGACGCCCTGGATCGCGCTGATCTCGTGCAGCGTGTCCTGGCTCGCGATCATCTCGACGAGGACGTAGCCAGGATACTTCTTGCGCTCGACCGTGACCTTCTTGCCGTTCTTGATCTCCACGACCTCTTCCGTCGGCACGATGGCCTGACGGATGAGCCGATCCTCGGGCTGCGCCGGATCCATGTCGATCTTCCGCTGGATCAGGCGCTGCACCTTGTTCTCGTGGCCCGACGTGGTCTGGATCGCGTACCAGCGGTGCTCGAGCATCGACAGGGTCATGGCGACAGGCTCAGCGGCCGATGAGCATCGACGGCAGACGCACGAGCAGCGCCTGCAGGCCGACATCGACGAGCCCGATGACCGCACCGAGCAGCAGCACGAAGATGATGATCTGGATGGTCGCCTGCTGCAGCTGCGGGCGGTCGGGCCAGGTCACCTTCTTCATCTCGGCGATGACGTCGTGGTAGAACGTCACCAGCCGCGCGCCACGTCCCGGTCGGGATACCTCGACGGGAGCGGTCATGATTACTTCGTTTCCTTGTGGGTCTGATGCTTGTTGCAGCGCGGGCAATACTTCTTCCACTCAACGCGCTCCGGGTGGAGTCGCTTGTTCTTCATGACGAAGTAATTGCGGTTCTTGCACTCGGTGCACCCGAGGATGATCTTCTCGCGCGGCATCTGACGGCTCCAGCAACAGTAGGGGCCCCCGTGTCGGGCCTGAACGGGGTGAGCCTTGCAACGTAGTGGCGCTGGGAGCCCCCCGCAAGTCACGGGCCCGCCGTGTCCACACAGGTGCGGTCTACCCCGCAAGTGCTGGCCGGGAGCCGGGTTAGTGGCGCTCCGTCAGACGCCCGACGACCCCGGCTGTTCCCGCAAGAGATGGCCCGCCGGCCCCGACAATTACGACAACGCCCCGGTCCGCTACGCGGACCGGGGCGTTGGACTGTGAGAGCTCACGACCGGGATCGAACCGGTGACCTCATCCTTACCAAGGATGTGCTCTGCCGACTGAGCTACGTGAGCGACCTGCCTGCGACTGCTGCAACCTACAAAAGACACGAACCAGAGCGGGAGACGGGGCTCGAACCCGCGACATCAAGCTTGGAAGGCTTGCGCTCTACCAGCTGAGCTACTCCCGCGTGCGCTGCTGCTACCCGCGGGCCAGGCCTGCGGTCCTGCTGGATGGTGGGGGAAGGATTCGAACCTTCGAAGGCTTGCGCCGTCAGATTTACAGTCTGATCTCGTTGGCCACTTGAGTACCCCACCCAAGTCCGTCGGCAAAGGGCCGCGGTGGCCGAAAGCTGACGAGGGGGCTCGAACCCCTGACCTGCTGATTACAAATCAGCTGCTCTACCAACTGAGCTACGTCAGCAGCAGAGGGTCGGACCCCCGGGAGCACAACAGGATAATCAGGGCCGGCGAGTGAAGAAAGGGCGCCCCGCCGGTCTGATCGTCCCCCAGCTCACCCCTTGCGCCAGCGGGTGCCGTCCGGCCCGTCCTCGATGAGGATGCCTCGGGCGGTCAATTCGTCACGGGCCGCATCGGCCGCGGCCCAGTCCCGCCGCTCCCGCGCCGCTCGGCGCGCGGCGATCCGCTCCTCGACCCAGGCAGCCAGGCCGTCCTCGACCTCCTGCTCCGGCACAAGGTCGAGGACCCCGTCCATGAGTCGGAACGCGGCGCGCGCCCGCGCGAGTGCGGCCGTGTCGGCACCGCCGGCGTCGAGCTCGCGGTTCGCGTCGGTGATGAAGGTGAAGAGCGCCGCCATGGCTTCGGGCGCGTTGAGATCGTCGAAGAGGGCGTCGAGGAAGGCCCGCTCCGCGCTCGTCGCCGCCGCCGCCAACGCCTCGGTGCCGCCGGTGGCCTGGGCGAGCCGCCGCGCGAACGCCCCGACGCGATTGACGGCCGCGCGTGACTGTTCGAGCGAGTCCTCGCCCAGGTTGAGCTGCTTGCGATAGTGCGCACTGAAGACGAAGTGCCGGTACGCCGTACCGCTGATGCCCGCCTCGCGCATGCCGACGACGTTCGACACGTTGCCGACGCGCTTGGCCATCTTGGCGCCATCGGTGAGCAGGAACTCGCCGTGGCACCAGCAGCGCGCGAACTGCACGCCGGTGGCCGCCTCGCTTTGCGCGATCTCGTCCTCGTGGTGCGGGAAGATGAGGTCGATGCCGCCGGCGTGGAGGTCGAACGTCTCGCCGAGGTACTTCATGGCCATCGCCGAGCACTCGAGGTGCCACCCGGGGCGTCCGCGTCCCCACGGCGAATCCCACGCGGCGCCGGTGGCTTCGTCTTCGGGCTTCGCGGCCTTCCACAGCGCGAAGTCCTGCGCGTTCTCCTTCGCGTAGTCGTCCTGCGCGACGCGCGCGCCGCTGCGCACCTCGCGCTTGTCGAGCTGCGAGAGCTTGCCGTAGTCGGCGAACTTGTCGATCGCGAAGTAGATGGAGCCGTCGTCGGCGACATACGCGACGCCGTTCGCGACCAGTCGCTCCACGAGCGCGATCATCTCGGGGATGTGCTCGGTGGCCTTGGGATAGCGTTCCGCGTCCTCGATGCGGAGGTAGCGACGATCCTGGTGGAAGAGCGCGGTGAAGGGCTCGGTGACCTGGAGAATCTGCTGCCCGGTGGCCTGCGCCTTCCGGATGATCTTGTCGTCGACGTCCGTGAGGTTCATGACCTGCTCGACGCCCCAGCCGGCAAGCCGGAAGGTGCGACGCAGCAGGTCTTCGAACAGGAACGTGCGGAAATTGCCGAGGTGGGCCGGGTTGTAGACCGTGGGTCCGCACGTGTACATGCGCACCGTGTGACCATCGGCGGGTGCGAACGGCTCGACGCGGCGCGTGAGCGTGTTGTACAGGCGGAACTCGGGCATGGCGGCGCGGGGTGTGCGAGCGGATCGAGGGGAGAAGCGGCGCGGTCCGGATCGGTCGGGATCCGGGAGCGGTGCGCGGCCGTTGAATCTAAGGGGGCGACGGCCCCTCCCGATTCCCACCCTCCATTCGGACTCCCCCATGCCCCCCGTTTCGCCGAGCCGCGCCCTCCGGCGCCCCCTGCTGCTCATGAGCGGCCTGTGTGCCGTCGGTGTCGCTGCCCGCTATCAGGCGGTGCCCCCCGCTGCGCCCGCGCAGCCGCCGGTGACGGCGCCGATGGTCGCGCCGGACAGCACCGCCAAGGCCATGCCGGACAGCGCGATGCCCATGGACAGCGCCGCCGTCGACTCCCTCGCCGCCGCGCCCATGGCCACCGTCACGATGGCTCCCGAGATGACGAGCGCCGCGCCCACCAGCTGGCCGGTGGACCCGGCGACTGGACAGACGCTCATCAACGGCGAGCCGGTGGTTGGACGCGTCTTCATCATGCAGAAGACCGATGGCACCGTGAAGATCGCCGACGTGGCGGCGGCCCTGCGTGGCGAACCGCCCGCGCCGGCCGCCGCGGTCGTTGGTGGGACCGGGCCCGCTCCGCTGACGGCGACGCGTCGGATGCGTGGCGTGATGATCCAGGCCACGCTGTGGGACGCCGACCACAAGCGGTCGGCCGTACGGCATCGCATGTACGCGCCGTCGGTCACGGGCGCCGAGCTGGGACAGCAGTAGGCGCACCAGACGCTGCAGCAGTCGTCGGAGCTGCGACGGCAGTGGCAGGTGGGTAGTGCGCGACCATGACGCCGTACGCGACACGTCGTGCGGCGTCATGTGCTGTCTCCCGCCGCAACGAGCCGTCCGCTCACGAGGCGAAACTGGGTGGGGGTTGGGGACGCCACGGGGATGGTGCGCGCTGACGCGCGTGTCGCGGACTCGCGCACGGACGCACGCGGGGCTCCACCCCGTGGCGTGCGCGATGCTCCGGACATCGGCGTTGCATCGACGGTGCCATCGTGCAGAATGACCAGTGCACCGCCTCGTGCGCGCTGCTGCCGCGCCCACGTCATCCAGGCGTCACGCTCAGCCGCACCGTCCCGGACCGGCGTGTGCACCCCGCCGCCATGCCTGCCGCGTGAAGCACGCAGCAGGTGCAGCACGGGACCGGCAATGTCGTGGAGCGGGGACGACCACGCGGACGACTCGACCATCGGCGCGCGCCACCCCCGACAGAGCCAGGCCACGGCCGCGGAGCCGATGGACGCGCGTCGAACCTGCAGCGTGGGGTGCGCCGCGCGCGCGCCGTCGACCAGTCCACGCGCATGCAGGCGACGGAAGCGGTGCTCGCCCTCGAGCGCGACGGCCAGCAGGTGGGCCGCGGTGGGATCGGCGTGCCGAATGACGACACAGTCGCCGCCGTGCACGACCAGGTGCACGCGATCGAGCAGCGTCACGCTCACACGACAGCCCGCGACACCCGCCCGCCACGAGGCGGAGGTGTCGTGCAGTTCGAGGAGAGTGGAAGGGGCATAGTCCATGGGCGCACGATGCAAGCTGCACCGTGCGCCCATGTCATCATTCTGTTGCGGGCGGCATCACCCGCACGCGCCGGTCACGAACGCGGGTTGATCCCGCGGAGCTGTTCGATCTCGGCGATCAGCTCCGCTTCGCCGGTCTGCTTGTCCGGCGTCTGCGCCGGGAGCGCCGCGACTGGTGCCGCGTCGGCAGCGGCTGCCTCGGCCGGAGCGGCCGCACCGGCTGCGAGCTGCTTGCTGGCCGCGGGCGCGCCCGAGGGGAGCATGCCCATGCGCTGCTTGAGCTGCAGCAACTGCATGTCGGCGCTGGCACCGCCCGACGAACGCTCGAGCTGCTTGAACTCGCCGGCCAGACGATCGCCGCTGAACTCCTCGTCGATCTCCTGGGCGGCCGCGAGCTGCCGCTCGTTGGCGGTGATCTTCTCCTCCATGCGGGCGAAGGCCTCGAACGCCGAGTTCTCCGACATGCCCGACATGGTCTGCGAGATGCGCGCCTGCGCTTCGGCACGCCGCTGGCGGGCGAGCAGCAGGTTCTTCTTGCGCTTCGCTTCCTCGATCTTGTCATTGAGGTCGCGCAGCGACTGCTTGAGCTTCTCGGTCTCGAGCTTGTGCGCTTCCCACGTGGTGGCGAGCGCCTGCCCGTGTTCGAGGTGTTCCTGTCCGCGGAGCAGCGCCTGCTTGGCGAGGTCATCGCGTCCTTCCTGCACCGCGAGCATGGCGCGCCGCTCCCAGTCGTCCGCCAGCTTGAACTCGGCGTCGGCCTGGTCCTTGAGGCGCTTCTCGTCGGCGATGGATGCGGCCACCTGCTGCTTGGCCTTCGCCAGCTGGTTGCGCATGTCGACGATGATCTGATTCAGCATCTTCTCGGGGTTTTCCGCCGAGGAGATGAGGTCGTTCAGGTTCGACTTGATGAGGGTCGACAGGCGATCGAAGATACCCATGGATCAGCGGGCCTCGCGGAAGGCGGCCAACTCGCGCATATGCGTGGTGAGCGAGAGCGTCATGCTCTCGAACGCGGCGAGGAACTCCTCGAAGTCGAGGTGCGCCAGTTCGAGCGCTTCGGTGAGCACCACCGCGTCGCCTTCGATGCCGTAGGCACCGTGCAGGAGGTCGGTGGCGTTGAGTTCGAGCAGGCGGCGGTTGAGCGACGCCTGCTCGGCGGCCTCCGCGGGGTGCGGCATGACCTTCACGCGCAGGACGACTACCGGTGGGTTGTGGGTCACGACGACATCGAAGTCGAAGGCGCCCCCCGGCTTGACGACCCACAGGCCGGGCTCGAGTTCGGTGTGGCTGGCTCCCTCGCCGCTCAAGCGATCGAGAAAGTCCTGGATGTCTTCACGCGTGACCATAGTGGGCGTCCCTGTCGGTTCGGATGCGGGGCCGTACGGCAGGACCGGGTGAATCGTTTCGACACGCCGATCTCTGCCGAATTCTACCGCCTTGGGCGGTCAGGGGCAGCGCCCGGTCACGAGCGCCGCCCCACGCCCCTCGGCGATCACCAGCAGGCGATCGTCCGCGAGCCAGGTCACCGCCTCGGCGTATTGGCCGGTCCGTCTGCTCAGGGCGCAGCGCGCGACGAGACGGCCCGGCCATCCGGAGAGCCGATCGGCCTCGTACATCCAGAGCGCGCCGTACGTGAGCACCGCAAGCCGCGCCGGGCCACTCGCCGGGACGCGCAGGGCGGCATCGGTGACCCAGTCGCGCGAGCGGTCCTTCTCGGGCACACTGGGGAGCGAATCGGTGATGCCCACGGTGACGCTGCCCGCCTGCCACGCCGCGGGCGAGACACGGAAGGCGTGCGCCGGACGCCACCGCGTTCTGTCGGAGTCGCGCAGTGGCCGCTTGCGGACCAACCACACGGCGGTGTCAGGCGCCACGAACATCGCCTCCACGTCGCGTGCGCCGCCGTCGTAGCGCAGCAGCAGCGCGGCGGCGATAGGCAGGTGCGTCGCGGTGTCAGCGCCGGCTCCCAGCACCACGCGTACGATGCGCACCCACGGGTGCTTCGCGCCGTTGTCGCCGACGTCGCCGATGTAGAGGCACTCGCCCTCGGGGCACGGCCCGGCCGCCAGCGCCTCCCAGTCGCGATTCTCCGCACCGTCCACGCGTACCGTGCCGCGGTGCGCTCCAGTGCTATCGAGACGGAAGAGGACGGCATCGTTCCCGCTGTCGTTCAGCGCCCAGAGGATGCCGGGCGTCGCGCGCGGCGCCGCCAGCCCCGAGGTCTCACGGAGCGTCGGCTCTCCGAGCGTGCCGGTGACGACCACCTCGCGCAGCGCGACCTCCCCATCGCGAAGCCGTTGCGCGCCCCCATCTCGCTTGGCGAACAGCGCCAACGCACCGGCGATGACCAGCGCCAATGCCGCAATGGACGCCGCGAGGACGAGGTCGCGCCGACGCGTCATCAGCCGCCGGTGCGCTTCAATTCGTAGAGTCGCTCACGTGCGAGCCGACGACCGGTGGGGGTGGCGGCAAGACCTCCGCCCGCCGTCTCACGGTAGCGGACATCCATGCTCGCGCCGATCTCGCCCATGGTGTCGATGACTTCGTCGGCGGGGATCGCAAACTCGATGCCGGCCAGCGCCATCTCGATCGCGGCGAGTGCGATGGCCGCGCCCGTGGCGTTGCGAAAGACGCAGGGCAGTTCGACGAGTCCGCCGAGGGGATCACAGACGAGCCCCAGGGTGCCCTGCTGCGCGAGGGCGGTGGCGTGTGCCGCCTGGCGTGGTGTGCCACCGAGCATCTCCACCGCAGCGCCGGCCGCCATGCCGGCCGCAGCGCCGGTCTCGGCCTGACAGCCGCCTTCGGCACCGGAGAGGGAGGCGCGTTCGGCAACGACGGCGCCGATGAGTCCCGCGGTCGCCAGCGCGTCGATCACGCGCTCGTCGTCGATGCGCTGCGCCGCCGCGAGCCCGGTGAGCACCGCCGGCAACACGCCGGCGCCACCGGCCGTCGGCGCAGCGACGATGACACCCATGGCGGCATTCACCTCCTGTACCGCCAGTGCGCGCGCGAGCACATCGCGGAACGGCGTGCCGGCCAGCGGACCGGCGGGGCCGGTACGCAGCTTGGCGGCATCACCGCCCACCAGCCCCGACGATGACCGCAAGTCGCCCGTCAGGCCGCGATCGACTGCCTGCCGCATGACCACGAGTGCGCGACGCAGCGCATCGCGGATCTCGGCCACCGGGCGCCCCTGGTCCTTCGCTTCGGCATCGAGGGCGACGGTCGCCAGTGACACGCCCCGTGCCTCGGCATCGCGGACGGCGTCCGCCAGGCTCTTGTACACTGTGCCTCCTCAGGCGCTGACTTTGTCGAGCCGGAACGCCCAGGTGACCCACGGCAACGCACGCAACGCATCGCGGACGTTCTCGCCGGGCTCGTGATCGACTTCGATGACCATGAACGCGTCGCCACCACGTTCCTTTCGCGTGAGCTTGAGCGTCGCGATGTTGAGGTCCGCATCGGCCAGCAGCCCGGCGATGCGCGCGACCGAGCCCTTCACGTCGTGGGCGACGAGCACGATGGTGTGCAGGTTGCCCGTGACCTCGACGGGATAGCCGTCGATTTCCTGCACGACGACGCGTCCCGCGCCGAGGGAGGCGCCGCGCATCTGTGCGGTGCGTCCGGCCCGCTCGAGCGTGATGCGCACCGTGTTCGGGTGCGCCTCGTCGTCGATGGTCGTCTTCTCGAAGCGGTAGGCGAGTCCTTCGCGCTCCATGATCTCGAGCGCGGTACGGAGTCGTTCGTCGTCGGGACGGAAGCCCATGAGGCCGCCGACGATCGCCTTGTCGGTGCCGTGCCCCTCTCCCGTGCGGGCGAAGGAGCCATGCAGCTCGATGTGGGCGCGCTCGGGGGTGCCCCCCACGAGGCACCGCGCGAGCAGCCCGAGGCGACAGGCACCGGCCGTGTGGCTCGAACTGGGCCCGACCATGACCGGGCCGATGATGTCGAGGAGAGAAACCATGGACGCAACCTACCGAGCGCGCGGGCGAGTGCGCGACCGTCCGGCGGCGGTGGCTGGCGGCGCGACGGCGGCGAGCATGGGCGCGAGGTAGCGCCCGGTGTGGCTCTCCGGGACGGCCGCGACCTCCTCGGGCGTCCCCTGCGCGACGATGGTGCCACCGCGCACGCCGCCGTCGGGGCCGAGGTCGACGATCCAGTCGGCGGTCTTGATGACGTCGAGGTTGTGTTCGATGACCAGCACCGTGTTGCCACGCTCGACGAGCTTGTGCAGCACGTCGAGCAACACGCGCACATCCTCGAAGTGCAGCCCCGTGGTGGGCTCGTCGAGGATGTAGAGGGTGCGCCCCGTGTCACGTTTGGCAAGCTCGGTCGCGAGCTTCACGCGCTGCGCCTCGCCACCGGACAGTGTGGTCGCGCTCTGCCCGAGATGGATGTAGCCGAGGCCGACATCGCGCAGCGTCTCGAGGCGCGGCAGGATGCGCGGCTGGTTCTCGAAGACGCTGCAGGCATCCTCGACGGTCAGGTCGAGCACCTCGGCGATGCTGAGGCCGCGGAAGCGCACCTCGAGGGTCTCCCGGTTGAAGCGCTTGCCCTTGCAGACGTCACACGGAACGAACACATCCGGCAGGAAGTGCATCTCGATCTTCACGAGGCCGTCCCCCTGACACGCCTCGCACCGACCGCCCTTCACGTTGAACGAGAAGCGCCCGGGGCCGTACCCGCGGATCTTCGACTCCGGGAGCTCCGCGAACAGCTCGCGTACCGGGGTGAAGAGGCCCGTGTACGTGGCCGGATTGGAGCGTGGCGTGCGCCCGATGGGGCTCTGGTCGATGTCGATGATCTTGTCGAGGTGATCGATGCCGGTGATGCGCGCGTGCGCGCCGGGGATGACGCGGGCGCGGAAGAAGTGACGCGACAGGGCGCGCTGCAGGATGTCGGTGACGAGGGTCGACTTGCCCGAGCCCGAGACGCCGGTCACGGCGACGAACAGCCCCAACGGGAACTCGGCATCGACCTCCCGCAGGTTGTGCGCGCGGGCGCCCTCGACGCGCAGCAGGCGCGCCGGATCGCGTGGACGACGACGCGCCGGGATCTCGATGCGTCGCGTGCCCCGCAGGTACTGTCCGGTGATCGACGCCTCGGTGGCGATGACGTCGGCCACGGTGCCGTCGGCAATGACCTCGCCGCCATGCTTGCCCGCGCCGGGACCGAGGTCGATGAGGTGGTCGGCCTCGCGAATCGTCTCCTCGTCATGCTCGACCACGATGACGGTGTTGCCGAGGTCGCGTAGCTGCTTGAGCGTGGCGAGCAGGCGTCCGTTGTCGCGCTGATGCAGGCCGATGCTCGGCTCGTCGAGGATGTAGAGCACACCCACCAGGCGCGAGCCGATCTGCGTGGCCAGGCGGATGCGCTGCGCCTCACCGCCCGACAGCGACTCCGCGCTGCGGTTGAGCGTGAGGTAGTCGAGACCGACATCGACGAGGAAGCGCAGCCGCTCGCGCACCTCCTTCAGGATGGGCCCGGCGATACCGGGATCGAGCCCGGGGTGCCCCGCGCGACGCACCGGCACGCTCTCGAAGAAGGTGAGCGCGTCCTGCACACTCTGCTCGACCACCTCGCCGAGATTGCGGCCGTGCACGGTCACGGCGAGCGACTCGGCGCGCAGGCGCCTTCCCTGACAGGTCGGGCAGGGCGCGGCCACCATGTACTGCTCGAGCTCGAGGCGCACACCATCGCTGCTGCTTTCGTCGTAGCGACGTTGCACGTGCGTGACGATCCCTTCCCACACCGCCGACTCAGCCTTCGCGGCGGACTTGGCCGTGGTCCTGGCGCCCTTGGCCGTCTTGCGCACACCGGTGCGCGCGCGGGGCGCACTGTCCTCGCTGCCGTAGAGCAACTGGCGTCGCACGGCGGCGGGAATACGTCCCCACGGCGCGGCGAGGTCGAAGCCGAGCTGCTTCGCCAGCCCCGGCAGGATGACCTTGCGCAGGTAGCCGTCGGGTTCGCCCCACGGGAGGATGACCCCTTCGAGGATCGAGATGCCGGCATCGCCGAGGATGAGCTCCTCGCTGACGCTGCGCGTGGTGCCGAGTCCGCTGCAGGTCTCGCAGGCGCCGAACGGGCTGTTGAACGAGAAGTGACGCGGCTCGAGTTCCGGCATCGAGATGCCGCAGGTGGGGCAGCCGTACCGCTCGGAGAACATCTCCGTCGTGGACTCCGTGCCATCGTAGCGCACGATCTCGGCCAACCCTTCCGCGAGGCGGAGGGCGGTCTCGACGGAATCGGTGAGGCGGCCGCGATCGTCGCTGCGGACCACGAGCCGATCGACGACGATGGCAATGGAATGGTTCACGCGCCGATTGAGCTTCGGCGGGTCAGCCAGCTCGATCATGTCGCCGTCGACGACCGCGCGCACGAAGCCCTGCTTGCGCGCGCTCTCGAAGACCTCCTTGAACTCGCCCTTGCGCTCCTGCACCAGTGGGGCGCGGATCTCGATGCGCGTCCCCTCGGGCCAGGCGAGCACCTGCTCGGCGATCTGCACGGGGCTCTGGCGCTGCACCGGTCGCCCGCAGTTGGGGCAGTGCGGCGTGCCGGCACGCGCGAACAGGAGGCGCAGGTAGTCGTAGATCTCGGTGACGGTGCCGACCGTCGATCGCGGATTGTGGCCGGCCGACTTCTGCTCGATGGAGATGGCAGGTGACAGGCCGTCGATGGCGT
This sequence comes from Gemmatimonadota bacterium, assembly GCA_020161135.1. Taxonomy (GTDB): domain Bacteria; phylum Gemmatimonadota; class Gemmatimonadetes; order Gemmatimonadales; family Gemmatimonadaceae; genus Gemmatimonas. Next base: position 496,843 of record JAIUOB010000004.1, read on the forward strand.
CGACGTCCGGCTTCTCCATGAGCCCGAGAAACTGGCGCGCGTAGGCCGAGAGCGACTCGACGTAGCGCCGCTGTCCCTCGGCGTAGATGGTGTCGAAGGCGAGTGACGATTTGCCCGAACCCGACAAGCCGGTGACCACCGTGAGCTTGTCGCGCGGGATCGTGACACTGATGTTGCGCAAGTTGTGCTCGCGGGCCCCACGCACGACGAGCGCATCGGACGGATTCACCGGTTCGGCCATAGCTTCTGAAGGTGCCGGGCGCCCGGTGCCATGACAACCCCGCCACCCTGCCCTACCCGAGGTCACGTGCACAGTCCGGACGAGGTCGTGATCGCGCTCACCACGCTCCCCCCTGACGCCGACGGCGAGGCGTTCGTCGAGGCGCTGCTGGCGGAACGACTGGTCGCCTGCGGGACGCTGCTGCCGGGCGCCCGGTCGGTGTATCGGTGGGAGGGGCGCATCGAGCGCGCCGGCGAGACGATCCTGCTGCTCAAGACCAGTGGGGCGCGGGTGGCGCCGCTCCGGGAGCGACTGCCGGCGTTGCATCCGTACGACGTGCCCGAGCTGCTGATCCTGCGCTGTGACGATGGGTTCCCACCGTATGTGGCGTGGGTGCTGGGAGAAGTTGCCACGGGGTAGCCGTCAGTCGTCAGCGAGGCATGATCGCCCTCACCTCGCTTTCCAAGCGGTACGGCACCTTCGCCGCCGTGCGTGATCTCGACCTTGTCGTGCCGGCGGGGGAGCTGTTCGGCTTCCTCGGCCCCAATGGCGCGGGCAAGACCACGACGATGCGCATGATCGCCGGCATCCTGCAGCCCACGGCCGGCACGATCCGCATCGCCGGACATGACCTGCAGCGGGATCCGCTCGCCGCCAAGCGCGCGCTCGGCTTCATCCCCGACCGGCCGTTCATCTACGAGAAGCTCACCGGCATCGAGTTCCTGCGCTTCAGCGCGGGGCTGTACGGCGAGGGCGGTGCCGAGGTGGAGACGCGCGCGAGCGAGCTCCTGGCCCTCTTCGATCTCGAGCCGTGGCGCGACGCGCTCATCGAGAGCTACAGCCACGGCATGCGGCAGAAGCTGATCATCGCGAGCGCCTTCGTGCACCGGCCGGCGGTGATCGTGGTGGACGAGCCGATGGTGGGCCTCGACCCCAAGTCGGCAAAGACGTTGCGCGACCTGTTTCGCGCGTATGTGCAACGCGGCCACACGGTCATGATGTCGACGCACACGCTCGAAGTGGCTGAAGCCATGTGCGACCGTATCGGCATCATGCAGCAGGGGCGCCTGGTGGCGTGTGGCACGATGGACGAGATCCGCGCGTCCACCGGCCATGACGCCGGCCTCGAGGACATCTTCCTCCGCCTCACCGGCGACGAAGTGGCACGCGAGCTGGTCGCGGTGCTCGATGCCTGATGTCGCCGCGGGGCACGTCGCGATCGCGGGGCCGGCGGCGCTGCTCAGCCCGAAGCGCGCCATCGCGCGGCATCGCCTCGCGCACGCGGTGCGCGAGGGCGGCGGGCGCGCGCTGGTCGTGATCGCCCTGGCCGTCCTGTTCCTCGCGGCGGCCTTCTATGGCGCGTTCCGCATGGTGTCGTACTTCCGCGACGCCGAGGAGATCGGGCACCTGCTGGCGGCCAAGGTATTGGCGATGCTGCTGCTGGCCTTCGGCTCGCTGTTGCTGTTGTCGAACGTGATCGGCGCGCTGTCCGGATTCTTCCTCGCGCGTGACCTCGACCAGATCGCGGCGTCCCCGGTGCCGCCACGGGCGCTGTATCGTGCGCGCCTCTTCGAGACGGCGACGCACGCGAGCTGGATGGTGGCGCTGCTGTTGCTGCCCGTGGTGGCCGCGTACGGCGCGGCGTATGGCGGCGGCATACGGTTCGCCATGGTGGCGGTGGGCACACTGCTGCCGTTCCTGGTGGTGCCGGCGGCCGCGGGCGCGCTGGCCACGCTGGCGCTCGTGAACATCTTTCCGGCGCGGCGCACGCGCGACCTGCTGAGCGTGGTGAGTGCGCTGGCCATCGCAGGGCTCGTGCTGCTGTTCCGCGCGGCGCGCCCGGAACAGCTCGCGCGGCCCGAGGGGTTCGCGCACTTCATGGACTTCATCGCCGCGCTCGACACGCCGTCGGCGCCCTGGATGCCGACCGAGTGGGCCGCGCAGGCGCTCATGGCCGCCGCGCGCGGACGCGATGTGCTCACACCGCTGGCGGCGCTGTGGGCGGCCGCGTTCGCCCTGCTGGCGGTCGGCGAGTGGGCGTACGCGCGCGGCTGGGCGCGCGCCTTCAGCCTTGCGCAGGAGGGCGCGACGTCGCGCCGCGGCACGGGGGGCGCCCGGCCGTGGCTCGACCGCCTGTTCGCGTCGCTCGGCCCGGTGCGCCGTGAGCTGGTACTCAAGGAATTGCGCGTCTTCGCACGCGACAGCACGCAGTGGTCGCAACTGGTGCTGCTGATGGTGCTGCTGGTGGTCTACGTCGCCAACGTGCGCTACCTGCCACTCAATGGCGGCGGCATGACCACACTGCTGCGCAACGTGATCCCGTTCCTCAACCTCGCGCTCGCCGGCTTCGTGCTGGCCTCCATCGCCGCGCGTTTCGTCTTTCCCGGGGTGAGCCTCGAGGGGCGCGCGCTGTGGCTGCTGCGATCGAGCCCGCTCTCGATGCGCACCCTGCTCCTCGCGAAGTACCTCGTGGGCGTGGTGCCGCTGCTCGTGCTCGCCCTCATCCTCGTGGGTCTCACGAACGTGCTGCTCGGCGTGCGGCCGTTCGTGCATGTCGTGTCGCTGGCCGCGATCACGGGGCTGGTGTTCCCGCTGGCCGCGATGGCGCTGGCGTTCGGGGCGGTGTATCCGCGCTTCGACACCGAGAATGCCGCGCAGATTCCGACGTCGTTCGGCGGGTTGCTGTACATGATGAGCGCGGTGGTGCTCATCGGCGCCGTGGCATGGCTCACCGGCCGACCGGCCGCGCGCTTCGTGGTGGCCGAGCACTTTGGATGGACGCGGGACCCGATGGCCATGGTCGTGCCCTTCGTCGGGGCCGCGGTGCTGTGCGTGGCCGGCACCCTCGTGCCGCTCCGCATCGCGCATCGTGCGCTCGACGCCCTCGAGCGGGGCTGAGCGACACGGAAGACGCGGGGAGACCCTGCACGCCTCCTCGGCCCCCTGCTAGCTTCCCGCGCCGATGCCCCGCGCGCCCAAGGTTCACCCGCTGCCCGACCCCGAGGTCGCCCGCGCGTTCCGTCGACGCCTGCACCGCTGGTTCCGGGCGCACGGGCGCGACCTGCCGTGGCGCCGTACGCGCGATCCGTACCGCATCCTGGTTTCGGAGCTGATGCTCCAGCAGACGCAGGTCTCGCGCGTCCTCGACTACTACGCGCGATTCCTCGAGCGATTTCCCGATCTCCCCACGCTCGCCAAGGCGCGACCGACCCGTGTCCGCGAGGCGTGGCACGGCCTCGGCTACTACGCCCGCGCACGCAACCTGCACGCGTTGGCGCGCCGGGTGACGCGCGCAGACGGTGTCATTCCCGACGAGCCGGACACGCTGCGCACGCTCCCGGGCGTGGGCGCGTACACGGCCGGTGCGGTGGCGTCGTTCGCCTACGAGAAGCGCGCGGCGCTGGTGGACACCAACGTCGCGCGCGTGTTGCACCGCGTCTTCGCACCGGACGCACACCCCAAGTCGGGGCCGGGGCTCAAGCGACTGTGGGCCATCGCCGAAGCGATCCTGCCACGCACCGGCCGCGCGAGCTGGACGCACAACCAGGCCATCATGGAACTGGGCGCGTTGGTCTGCACGGCCCGCGCACCGCGCTGCACCGTGTGTCCGGTGCGCACGCACTGCGCGACGTACGCGGCCACCGGCGACGTGCAGGCGGGGCGCAGAACGGCAGCGGAGTGATCGGCGCCGTCAGCGCGTGACGGACGCGCCGCAGTCGCCGCAGAAGCGTGACGCGGCAGACGCCAGGGGCGCGCCGCAGTGCGGACAGACGCCCTCGAGGGCCGCGCCGCATTCGGAGCAGAAGCGCGCGTCGAGCTCGGGGCGCGGCCCACAGGTGGCGCAGGTGCGTTGACGGGCGCGAGCGCGGGCGATCGCCGCTTCGGCGGGATCGTCGGCGTGCGAATCGGATGGCATATCGGTGCTTTGGGAAGGAGACGGGGCGCGCGCCGCCTGCGCAGCGAGCGGGACCGCGACGAGCAGCAGCAGCACACCGGCCGCGAGCAGCGTGGTACCCGGCACGAAGCCCACGCGGACGGCAGCGACGTCGCGACTCATCGGCTGCGAGAACGTCGTCGCGATGGTGACCAGGGGGGTGTGCCGTTGCCCGACCACCGTCATGGCATCGAAGAGCGGCTCGCCCGCGAGGTCCATGTACTGTCGCTGTGCGGTCGTGAGCAGGCGGGGGCCTTCCGCGCCCTGCGCGACCGCGATGGCGACGGCCAACACGGCGTGATCGGGCTCGCGATAGGACGACATGCCCTGGCTCGTGAACGACCAGCGCTGGCCGAGGGGATCGGTCATGGCGATCGGGGTGCCCATCTCCAACGCCGCGACGGATTCGCGTCGCCAGTGCGACGCGGTCACGCCGGCCGTCGAGACGAGCAGCGCGAGTACGAGAAGCAGCGCCGGCACGCGCGCGCGCCGCGCCGCCCACGCGAGCGTCAGGAGCGCGAGCGCGCCGGCCGCGAGCATGCCCAGCGCAATCGCGACGGCGGTCGTCTCGAGACGGACGCCCGTGGTCGGCAGCGTCACGCTGGCCGCCGTGCCAACCCGGGCCTGCCACGCGGCGAAGCCGGCCAGGCACGACGCGAGCGCCACGGGCACGGCAACGACAACAGGCGGAGCATCGGCCGCCGCGTTGTCGCCTGGCGCGCTGTCGCCAGGCACGCGCGCACGCGCGCGAAGCGCGTCGCGATGCGCGAACACCCGCTCGAACACCAGCGCGAGCGTCGCGCCGAGCCATGGCAGCAGCGCCATGGTCGACCACGGCGCCCACGTGAGCCATGTCCCGAACCATCCGGTAGCCTGCTGGGCCCAGAGCGCACCCGCCGCTATCGCCACGGTCTGCAGCAGCCATGCGCGCCGCAGGGCACGGCGCACCGCGTCACGCCACTGCGTGGCAGGGGCGCCGTCGATGATGGCGGCCGCGAGGTGCGCGAGTGGCAGCAGCGCCGCTGCGAACCCGAGCAGTTGCAGCAGCGGCTGCACCGTGGCGAGCGGATGCTGCAGCGTGGGTGGCAACCCCCGACCGTCGGGTGGAATCGTCGGCAACAGCGCGAACGGCGTGCCGCGCGTCAGGACCGACACGAGCGCCGCCACGAGCGCGGCCGCCACGAGCGTCACCAGCGTGCTGTGCGACGCCACGGGCGTCGCGCGGCGTGGCGCCGATTCGTCGGCAGGCCACAGCGCGTGCATCGCAACGCCGAGCGCCACGACCGCCAACGCCACGCTCCATGTGAAGCGCACGCCGAGATCACCCGCCGCGAGCGCCGCCAGTGTCTGACGCGGCACGACCAGCACACTGCTCCACTCGGCCACGTAACGCAGCTGCAGGTCGTGCTGCCACAGTGCGGCGCCCAATATGCCCCATGCCCCGATCGCCGCCAGCGCTGCCAGCGCCAGCAGCAGCGGTGCGGCGCGACGCACATGGCGCAGCGACGAACCGGCGCGTCGTCCGGTTCCAGCGCCGAGCGGCAGCGCGCAGCAGAGCGCGAGCGCGCCGGTGCCCAACGCAAACCACAGGGCGGTGGCGCCAAGCAGTGCGTTCATGCGCACATCACCGTGCGGGTCGCTGCCTTCCCGACCACGTCGCCTGCGTCGACGGTCACGCGATGCCGGCGTCGCCGTCGCGATCGCGCGCCCATCCCAGGGCTGCGCGCACGGCGCGGCGCCACCCCTGCCACGCCGCGTCCGCCGCCATGCGCCCCGCCGCGTCCGGATCGAAGCGCACGAGCTGCCGGTTCGCTTCGAAGTCGGTGCCGTCCCGCCACACGCCCGTGGCGAGCCCCGCGAGCCCCGCCGCGCCGAGCGCCGTGGTCTCCACCAGATCGGGCCGCTCAACCGGCACACCCAGCACGTCCGCCTGGAACTGCATGAGCCAGTCGTTCGCTGCGGCACCTCCGTCGACGCGAAGGCGCTCGAACGGCACCCCGCCGAGCGCGCGCATGCTGCCCAGCACGTCGCGCGTGGCGAACGCCATGGCCTCGAGCGCAGCACGCGCGAAGTGGGCGCGGGTCGTACCGCGTGTGAGCCCGACGATGGTCCCACGCGCGGCAGGCTCCCAGTCTGGTGCGCCGAGGCCCACCAGCGCCGGCACGAAGTACACCCCGTCGTTCCCGGACAGCGAGCGCGCCAGCCCTTCCGATTCCGCGCTCGTGGCGATGATGCCCAGCCCATCGCGCAGCCATTGCACCGCCGCACCCGCGATGAAGATGGAGGCCTCGAGCGCGAACACCGGCGCGCCCCGCGGGTCACAGGCGATCGTGGTGAGCAGACCGCCCCCGCGCTGCGGGCGCGCGCTGCCGGTGTTGAGCAACAGGAAGGCACCCGTGCCGTAGGTGTTCTTGCCGGCACCCGGATGCCATCCGCCCTGACCGAACAGCGCAGCCTGCTGGTCGCCCGCAATGCCGGCGATGGGCAGGGTCGCGCCAAGCGTTGCGCGTGTCGTGTGTCCCACCTCACCGCTCGATGCGACGAGCTGCGGCAGCAGCGCGCGCGGCACCGCGAACAGCGCGCAGAGGCTGTCCGACCAATCGCGCGCGTCGATGTCGTACAGCATCGTGCGCGAGGCGTTGGTGTGATCGGTGGCGTGGACCGCGCCACCGGTGAGGTGCCAGATGAGCCAACTGTCGATGGTGCCCGCCGCGAGTTCTCCCCGTTCAGCGCGCGCGCGATGATCGCCCTGCGCCAACAGCCACTCGAGCTTGGTCGCGCTGAAGTACGGATCGGTCACGAGCCCGGTGCGGGCGGCGATCATGTCGGCCTGTGGCGCGAGCTCCGCACACCGATCGGCGGTGCGTCGATCCTGCCAGACGATCGCGCGATGCACGGCGCGCCCCGTGGCGCGCTCCCAGAGCACGATCGTCTCGCGCTGGTTGGTGATGCCCACGGCGACCGGCACCACGCCATCGAGCGCGGCGAGCGCCAGCGCCTCGCGCGCCGCGTCGAGCGTGCGCTCGAGGATCTCGTGTGCGTCATGCTCGACCCACCCGGGCGCCGGATAGTGCTGCGTGATCTCGCGGTACGCGCGCCCCGCAACGCGACCGTCGCGCGTGATGACGAGGCAGGTGGTGCCGGTGGTGCCCTGATCGATGGCGAGAACGGCCGTCATGCGCGGAGGAGGTCGAAGGGTGGAGAAAGCAGACCGCGATCGGTGAGGTAGCCGGTGACGAGGCGACTCGGCGTGACATCGAACGCCGGGTTCCACGCGCCGACGCCGTGGGGCAGCGTGCCGAGTTCGTCCGCGCCGCGATGCTCGATGATGATGGCCGCGCCATCGGGCGTCGCGAGGTCGATGGTGCTGCACGGCGCCGCCACATAGAACGGGACGCCGTGCGCCGCCGCGGCGAGCGCCACCCCGTAGGTGCCCACCTTGTTGGCCGTGTCGCCGTTGGCGGCGATGCGATCGGCCCCGACGAGCACCACATCGATGCGCCCGGACGCGAGCAGCGCGGCTGCCGCACCATCGGGGAGCACCTGCACCGCGATGCCGGCGCGCGACAGCTCCCAGGCCGTCAGGCGCGCTCCCTGGCGGAGCGGGCGCGTCTCGTCCGCGAAGACCTCGACCTGCACGCCGTCGGCGTGCGCGGCATAGATCGGCGCGAGCGCCGTACCAATGCCTGCGGTGGCGAGTGCCCCGGCGTTGCAGTGCGTGAGCACGCGGGCGCCGTCGCGCAGCAGCCCGCGACCATGCGCGCCGATGGCCGCGCACATCGCGGCATCCTCGGCGCGAATGGCCTCGGCTTCTGCCTGCAGGGTGGCGAGCAACTGCGCGTCGGGCACCGCGGCGCCAGCGGCGGCGAGCCGTCCCACGGCCCACGCAAGGTTCACGGCGGTGGGGCGGGCCGCCGCCAGGCGCGCCGCGTAGTCCGGCAGCAGGTCGCGCGCGCGGGATCCGTGCCCCTCGCTGTCGAGCTCCAGCGCCGCCGCGAGGCCGATCGCGGCCCCCACCCCGATCGCCGGCGCCCCGCGGATGGCGAGCGTCCGGATCGCGTCGATGACGCCATCCAGATGCGCAACTTCACAGACGACCTCGCGCTCCGGCAGCGCGCGCTGGTCGAGGAATCGAAGGGCGCGGCGGTCCGGAGACCAGCCGACGGCAGGGATCGGCAGCACGCAGGGAAGGTAGCGCGCGGGCACGCAGCCAGCGGCGTCCGATAGATTTCGAGGCCCGGCCCATCCGATTCCCTGCTGCTCCCCGTCCCACCGCCCATGTCCTACCAGAACCTGCTGTTCGACGTCGCCGATCGCATCGCGACGATCACCGTGAACCGCCCCGACAAGCTCAACGCGCTGAACGACGCGACGATCGCGGAGCTGGGGCGCGCGATCGACGAGGCTGCGGCGCGCGACGATGTGGGCGGTGTGCTGCTCACCGGCGCAGGGCGCGCGTTCGTCGCGGGCGCCGACATCTCGGAGCTGCAGAGCCAGTCGCCACTCGAGGGTCGTCGGCGGGCGCGGGATGGTCAGGCCGTGTTCAGCCGCTTCGAGCGGAGTGGCAAGCCGGTCGTGGCGGCCATCAACGGGTTCGCCCTCGGCGGCGGCTGCGAGCTGGCCATGGCGTGCCATGTCCGTGTCGCGAGCGAGAAGGCGAAGCTGGGGCAGCCCGAGGTCAAGCTGGGCATCGTGCCCGGGTATGGCGGCACGCAGCGGCTGCCGCGCCTGGTCGGCCGTGGGGCCGCGTTGCGGCTGCTGCTCACCGGCGAGATGATCGACGCGACCGAGGCGCATCGGTTGGGCCTGGTCGACCAGGTGGTCGCGCCCGACGCCCTGCTCGACACGGCGCGAGCGCTGCTGCAGGCAATGCTGGCCAATGCGCCGCTGGCGCTGGCCGGGTGCATCGAGGCCGTGCATCGCGGGCTCGACGCGTCGCTGGACGAGGGATGCACCATCGAGTCCGATGCATTCGGCCTGCTGTCGGCCACGGCGGACATGCAGGAAGGGATGCGGGCGTTCCTCGACAAGCGCGCCCCGACCTTCCACGGTCGCTGATCGCGCGGCCGTCACCGACGCCCCGCCGCATGCTCACGCGCCTCGTCGCGCGCGACTTCCGCAACTTCGCCCACCTCGACCTGGACGTGCCGCCGGCCGGCCTCGTGGTGGTGGGCGAGAACGGTCACGGCAAGACCAACCTGCTGGAGGCGGCCGCGTTCTGCGGGCTGCTGCGGTCGTGGCGGGGTGCGCGCGATGTCGACGTGATCCGCTTCGGCGCACCGGCGATGCATGTGCGGGCGACGCTGTCGGCGCCCGCGGCGTACCACACGGTGAGTGTCGGTGTGGAGCGGGTGTCGCGCCGCAAGCGCGCGATGTTGGACGGTGTCGAGCAGCCGCGACTTGCCGCGGCATTGGGGGCGCTCCCCAGCGTCGCGTTCTCCCCCGCCGATGTGGCTCTCGTCGCCGGCGGCCCGGGCGAACGGCGCCGCTATCTCGACGTGCTGCTGGCGCTGTCGCAGCCGGCCTACCTGTACGCGCTGCAGCAGTATCGGGCGGCCCTCGCGCGGCGCAACGCGGCGTTGCGCACGGCACAGCGCGAGGGCGCACGCGGGGACCATGCCTCGCGCGTGAGCGTCTGGGAGCCCGCGCTGGCCGAGCACGGAGGCGTGCTGGTCGCCACCCGTCGTGCGTTCGTGCAGGCCCATGCGGGGCGCTACGCGGCGTTGTGCGCCGCCATCGGGGAGCGTGAGACCGCACTCCTCCGCTACGTGCGCGTGGGCGGCACCGGCGGCCTCGAGGATGCCACGGCACCGGCCGCCACCGTGGCCGCCGACGTGGCCGCCCAGCTGGCCGCGCAGTACGCCCACCAGCGCGGCACCGAGTTGCGTCGTGGGGTGACGCTGGTGGGGCCGCATCGCGACGATCTCGCGCTCACGCTGGGCGCGCGCGATCTCCGCACGTTCGGGTCGGCCGGCCAGCAACGGAGTGCCGCCATCGCGCTCCGGCTGCTGGAACTGGCCACGCTGCGTGATGCCCTGGGACACGCGCCCCTCCTCCTGCTCGACGATCCGTTCGCCGAACTCGACCTCGGCCGCGCGGAGCGGGTGCTGCACCTGTTGGAAGAGGCCGGTGCGGCGCAGGTGCTGCTCGTGGTGCCGCGCGAGGAGGACATTCCGGCAGCGTTCACGCGGCTCGCCCGACGGACGATGCGGGACGGGATCGTGTCGGACGGCGCGCACGCCGCGTCGTCGGCGACGGCGGTCGCATGAGCCGGGACGAGGGGCCGCGACGGCCGCCGGCGCGCCTGGGCGATGTCGTGGCCAACGTGCTCGCGAAGGCCGGGCTCACCGATCGGGTGGCGCAGGCCTCGGTGATTCCGGAGTGGCCGACGCTGGTGGGTGCGCAGATCGCGGCGGTGACGGAACCGGTGCGACTGCAGCAGGATGGCACGCTCTGGGTGGCCGTGACGACCCATGGCTGGATGCAGGAGCTGACGTTGCTCGAACCGCAATTGCTGTCGGCGCTCAACGGCCAGGCGGACCGTCCGGCGGTGGGGCGGTTGCGGTTCGTCCTGCGTCGGTAGACGGGGGCTGGACTGGGGGCACCGGACCGGCCCGTTTAACACTCCGTAAGTCATTGACCAGCAATCACTTGCACAGCGGCCTCCAAGTTGCATTCGCTGGGGCTGGCGGGTAGATTTCGGGGTTGTGTTTCCGGGCCAGCAATCGGCCCTCCATTCCCTCCGGCAGCACCTCCATGGCGAACAGCAGCGACACGCCCGAGAACGACTACGGCGCGCAAAGCATCACCGTCCTCAAGGGGCTCGAAGCGGTCCGCAAGCGCCCCGGCATGTACATCGGTTCGACGTCGGCACGCGGCCTGCATCACCTCGTGTACGAAGTGGTGGACAACTCCATCGACGAAGCGCTCGCGGGGTTCGCGAAGCGCGTGTCGGTGACGATCCACGCCGACGACTCGATCACGGTCGAGGACGATGGGCGCGGCATTCCGGTCGACATTCACCCCATCGAGAAGCTGCCGGGCGTCGAGCTCGCGCTCACGGTGCTGCACGCCGGCGGCAAGTTCGACAAGAACACCTACAAGGTGTCGGGCGGCTTGCACGGCGTCGGTGTGTCCGTCGTGAACGCGCTGTCCGATCACCTCAAGGTGTGGATCAAGCGTGACGGGAAGGAGCACTACATGGACTTCGCGCGTGGCGTGACCACGACGAAGCTGCAGGTGCTGCGGAACGTGCCCGCGAAGGAGACCGGCACCAAGACCTGGTTCAAGCCCGACGCGACGATCTTCCAGGAGACCACGCGATACGAGTGGGCGACGCTCGCGAGCCGCCTGCGCGAGCTGGCCTTCCTCAACAAGGGGATCCAGATCACGCTGCGCGACGAGCGCCCGGATGAGATGCAGGACGGTCAGGCGCGCGAAGAGATCTTCTTCGCCCGCGGCGGGCTCCGCGAGTTCGTCACCTTCCTCACGGGGAACAAGAAGGCGCTGCATCCGGACGTGGTGTACCTCGACACCGAGCGCGACGACATCGGCATCGAGATGGCGCTGCAGTACAACGACAGCTACGCCGACAACGTCTTCTCCTTCGTCAACAACATCAACACGCACGAAGGCGGCACGCACCTCACCGGCTTCAAGAGCGCGCTCACATCGGTCATCAACAAGTACATCGAGCGCACGAGCAGCCTGAACAAGAAGGACAAGGAGATCCGGCTCTCCGGCGACGACGTGCGCGAGGGGCTCACGGCGGTGCTGTCGGTCAAGGTGCGGGAGCCGCAATTCGAAGGGCAGACCAAGACCAAGCTGGGCAACTCCGAAGCCGAGGGGGCGGTGCGCAGCGTCATGAACGAGCTGCTCACGCAGTACCTCGAGGAGCACCCGAAGACGGCCAACGCCATCATCGACAAGGCGATCTCGGCGGCCCGCGCGCGCGAGGCGGCGCGCAAGGCGCGTGACCTGACGCGCAAGAAGAGCGCGCTCGACGTCGCCGCACTGCCCGGCAAGCTCGCGGACTGCTCCCTCTCCGACCCGGCGCTGTGCGAGATCTACCTGGTCGAGGGTGACTCGGCCGGTGGTTCCGCGAAGCAGGGGCGCAAGCGCGACTTCCAGGCGATCCTGCCGCTGCGCGGCAAGATCATCAACGTCGAGAAGGCGCGCTTCGACAAGGTGCTGTCGAACGAGGAGATCCGCACGATCATCACGGCGATCGGGACGGGCATCAAGGAGGAGTTCGACCTCCAGAAGGCCCGGTACCACAAGATCATCATCATGACAGACGCCGACGTGGACGGTGCGCACATTCGCACGCTGCTGCTCACGTTCTTCTTCCGGCAGATGCCCGAGCTCATCGACGCGGGCTTCATGTACATCGCGCAGCCCCCGCTCTACCGCGTCGCGAAGGGGAAGGAGGAGTTCTACGCCTACTCCGAGAAGGAGCGCGACGGCTACGCCGAGCGGCTCGGTGGCCCCGAGGGCAAGGGGAACATCATGGTCCAGCGATACAAGGGTCTGGGCGAGATGAACCCGGAGCAGCTCTGGAAGACGACCATGGATCCCGAGACGCGCACGATGTTCCGCGTCACCATGGAAGACGCGGTGCTCGCCGACCAGACGTTCCAGACGCTCATGGGCGACGATGTGGAGCCGCGTCGCCTGTTCATCGAGGCCAATGCGCGCTTCGTGAGCAACCTGGACATCTGAGCGGCATCACCCGCCAATAGGCGACGCCCCCGCACCGATCGCACCGATCGGGCGGGGGCGCTGTCGTATCGGCGGCAGCGGCAGCGTCAGCGTCAGCGCGACGCGGTGAACGTGAGGAACGGTGGCGTGGTTGCGGGGCTGGCGAGCCGCGGGCTGCCGTACGCGATGGCCGTACCTACGAGCCCATCGGCATTTGCGCGCAGCGTGAGGTGATACACGCCGTCGGCCGCCACCATCGCGTAGACCTCGTCGGTGACGCGAACGAGCGGATACGACACGTTGCGCGTCGTACCGGGCGCGATGACCAGCGTGCCGCGGTCGTCGCGAAGCTCGAGGGTTCCGTCCTCGGTCGTCTTCACGCCGGCGTCCGATCGCCGCTCCACGGTGACCGGCCGGGAAGCCGCGGGCATCGCACGCTGCGGCGGGGGCGCCATGAACGGCAGCGCCAGCAGGTGCGCCGTTTCCTCGATGCGACTCGGCCACTCGCGATTGGTCATGACCGCGACGGCCACCTGTTCGTCCGGAAAGATGCTCAGCACTGCCCGCGTGCCTTCCATGGAGCCCGCGTGCTCGATCACGCGGCGACCGGCCATGTCCGGCCCACTGCGCCAGCCCAATCCCACGCCGGTCCGTCGTCCGTCGATCAGTGTCTGGCTCGTCCACAGCGCGTCGACGGTCTTCGCGTCGAGGAAGCCGTTGCGGTAGGCGTCGGCCAGCCGAAGCAGATCGCGCGGCGTACTGACGAGTCCACCACCGGCCCACTTGTAGCTGGGATCCTCGGGTGCGGTGACGCGCGCGAGCGCGTCGTTCGTCCATCGATAGAACGTGGCCAGCGCCGTGTCCGGCGTGGCCCGCAGGTCGGGCCCGGTGCCGGTCATGCCGAGAGGCGCCGTGACCGCTTCGCGCAGGTAGTCGAGAAACGGCTGCCCTGCTGCGCCCTCGATGACCGCCGAGAGCAGGGTGTACCCGTGCGTCGAGTAGCGGTACGCCGTGCGCGGAGCCTCCCGCAACGGTTGGTGCGAGAAGACGGAGAGCGCGTCGCTCACGGTCGGGTAGAAGCGCGCCGCGAGACGATCGCCGGGTCCGTAGTGCGCCATACCCGACACGTGGCCGGCGAGGTCGCGCGCCGTGATGGGCCACTGCTGCACGGGATAGCCGGGCACGTACCGCTGGACCGGCGCGTCGAGATCGATGCGTCCGTCCTGCAGCAGTCGACCGAGCGCGGTTGCGGTGATGACCTTGCCGACGGATCCGGTGCGAAAGCGCGTGGCGGCGGTCACGGGTGCGCGTCGCTCGATGTCGGCATAGCCGAAGCCCTCCGCGAACACGACCTGCCCGTTGCGGCTGATTGCGACCGACAGACCGGGCAGGGACGCGGTTTCGACGAGATGTCGCGCGATGGCGCGGGTGCGCTCGGCCGGCTCGCTCATGCGACGGGGCGCAGCGCCCTGCCCCTGCAGAACGTGGGGCCCGGATGCGGGCGAAAGCATGATCGCAAGGATGAGCGTGGCCGCGATGCGCGGCCGCGGTGACTGGTGCACGGTATGGCCTCGGGCGAAGTGGCCCGCGTCCATACGCGGCACAGGGTCGATCGGATTCTGCTCGACCGACCCGGGCTGCCGTTCCCGCGCCTACCGCGGGAACGGGTTCGCGAACTTGGGATTGGTGAGGAATGCTTGGTCGGTCAGCGTACCAAGGAATGCGACCAGCGACGCCTTTTCGGCTGCGGACAGGTTGAGACGCAGCGGCGGCCCGTTGGGGCCCTGCCCTGCACGCAGTCGCGGGTCGAGCGCCGGATTGGCCTGCACGCCGCTGTCGTAGAAGTCGATGACCTGTGCCAGCGACGTGAAGCGCCCATCGTGCATGAAGCGTCCGCGTACCGCGACGTTCCGCAGCGACGGCGCCTTGAAGCGCCCGTTGCCGGCCCCCGCATCGGTGATGGTGGCATCGAGACCCGTGTTGTGCACGGCATCGCTCGCCTGCACGTCGGCCGTATGGCACCGCGCGCAGCCGGCCCGGCCGGTGAAGAGCTGCTGCCCCGCCAGCTCTTCCGCCGTGAACACGCCCGCGAAGTTGGGACCGTTGCCCGGCGCGCCGGAAAAGGCCTGGTCGAACTTGGCGCCACTGCTCACCAGTGACCGCACGAACTGTGCGAGGGCGCGGGCAATGCGGTCACTCGTGATCTCCGCGCTGCCGAACGCCGCGGTGAAGAGCGCGCCGTAGTACGGCGTCACCGTGACCTTCGCGACGAGTTGCTCGAGTGTAAGCCCCATCTCGGTCGCGTCCTGGATGGGCGCGAGGACCTGCGCCTCCAGCGTCGCGGCGCGCTCATCCCAGAAGAAGCGCCCATTCTGGTACCAGCGCGCATTGGTGAGCGCCATGCTGTGGCGACCGGTGAGTCCGCCAGCGAAGCCGCGCGAGAGGCGCGCCGTGTCGGCGAAGCCCGTGGCCTGCCCGTGGCACGACGCACACGACACGCGATCGTTGGCCGACAGGCGACGATCGTGAAACAGCACGCGCCCGAGCGTCGCGCCGGCATCGGTGGTCGCGTTGCTGGTCGGCATGTTGTCGAGCGCCGCGGTGTTGCCATTGGCGAAGTGCCGGGGCAGCGGCGAGGAGGCATCGCTGTACGGAAAGAGCGTCGTCGGAAGCACCGGCGTCGACAGGTCGGCCGCGAAGACGACCAGCGTGAACTGCTGGCTCGCGCTCCGCCCCGTGGTGTCGCGGGCGACAATGGTCACGGTGTGGACACCAGGCGCGGTCGGCGTGCCGACGACGTCGCAGCCGCTGGTCGACAGCCCGGGCGCCGATGTCGCGATCGTGGTGGTGTACGTGAGCCCCGTGCGCCGCGGATCGGTGAACGCGGTGCCACCCTTGCTGGCATCGAACCGGAAGGGCGCGCCCACCGTGGCCGCCTGCGCGGTGATGGCGCTGGCGACCGTGATGGGGTCCGCGTTGGTCACGGGCGTGGTGGGCGACGTCGGAGCGCCTGCCGTGCCTTCGGTCGCCGCATCGCCGCCGCCACAGGCGACGAGCAGGGCGAGCGCCGAGACGGCGAGGACGGTGCGATGACGACCGGTGGGGAGCAGGACGCGTCGGATGACGGGCATGATGAGATCCAGGAGCGAGATGCCCGGGGGACACGCCAACGATCACGTCCCCCTATGTGGCCCGCGTCACACCCGTGGCTGGCCTAGGCCACCGTTGCGGCCGGCGTGCGGCCGGACAGCACCGCACGCGCCTGCGCAATGGCCTCGGTGCTGCCGGCCAGCGCCAGGACATCACCTGCACGCAGCACCTCGTGCCCCTCCGGGAGCGGGAGCTGCTCGTCGCCGCGCGTGATTGCAAGCACGATCGCGCCGGTTTCCGTGCGGAGCTGCAACGCGGCGAGCGACCGCCCCGCCGCCGGGCTCGCCGTGGTGATGGAGACGGGCACCGGATCCCCCAGACCGGGCAGCACGCGATGGAGCGCCGCGAGGTCGCGGCCGTCGTCCACCATGGCGGCCGTGTCGCTTTCGGTGTCGCTGGCCCGCGCGAGGTGGCGTGAGAACGCACCCAGCAGCACCTCGGCACCGGCGCGGGTGTGCCCCTGCAGGTCGCGCGCGCTACGCCAGAATCCCAGGGTGAGCCAGCCCACGAGGACGACCAGCACGGCAGGGCCGACCGGCGGCACGAAGGGCAAGGTGATGGCCACCACCAGCACACCGCAGAGGGCGACGATGGCGAGATGCAGGAGCGCTTCGAGCACGCGCCGTGGTGCGGCCGCATAGTCGAGACGCCCGGCGGCCGACGGCAGGGCACGCGCGGCCAGCAACAGGGCCAGCACGCGCGCCACACGCACGATGCCGACGATGAGCGGCAGCGCGAGCAGCGCCGCACCGATCGTCACCACCAGCGAGGTCAGCGCGCGGTCGAGGCCGAGATGCTCGGCGAGCCACGTGCTGACGGCCGGCCCGCGCAGCGACGTGCCCACAATCAGCAGGGCGAGGACACCGGCGTCGAGCGTGAGCAGCCGCACCTTGCGCTTCACGAGGCGCCGTGCGTCGTCGGCCACGAGGCCGGCACTCATGCGCTCGAGCCAGGACCCGTACAGGCCCACGACGGTTTGCAACGGTCGCGGCAGGTGCCTGTCCACCCACGCCGCTGCGGGCCCCGACGCGCGAATGAGCATGGGGGTGGTGAGCGTCGTGAGCGCCGACACGGCGACCACCACCGGATAGACGAAGTCGGGGAGCACCCGTGTGTCGCGCCCCAGTGCCGCGATGATGAACGCGAACTCGCCGACTTGCGTGAGACTCATGGCGGCCTGCAACGAGGTCCGCACGCCATTGCCGGTGAGCAGTGCCCCCGCGCTCACGGCGAGCAGCTTGCCCACGACCACCACCACGGTGAATGCCACGACCGTGCCCCAGTGCGCGAGCACCAGGTTGGGATCGATGAGCATGCCCACCGACACGAAGAAGATGGCGCCGAACATGTCGCGCACGCCGGCGATGAGCTTCTCCACCTCGTGCGCATGTCCCGACTCCGCCACGAGCGAGCCCGCGATGAAGGCGCCCAGGGCCACGGAGTAGCCGGCACCGACGGCCAACAGCGCGCCACCGAAGCAGAGCCCCAGGCTGACGACGAGCGTGGTCTCGTCACGCCCCAGACGGACCACGGCGCGCACGAGGCGTGGCACCACGAGCAGGCCGATGGCGAGGAATGCCGCGAGGAACAGCAGCAGCTTGAGCGTCGTCGCGCCCAGCCCCGTGCCCGAGAGCGCGGCGCCGGCCGCGAGTGTGGTGAGGATCGCGATGAGGAAGATCGCGACGAGGTCCTCGAACACGAGGATGCCGAACACCAGTGATGCGACACGCCCCTTCACCCCCTGCTCGGCGAACGCCTTCACGATGATCGTCGTGGAGGAGATGGCGACGATCGCGCCGGCAAACACGCTGGGCAGCACGCCCCACCCGAGGACACGTCCGAGGAGCATGCCGAGCCCGAACATGACGCCGGTGTCGACAAGCGCAACGAAACCGGCGGAGGGGCCGACCTTGGCGAGCGCGCTGAGCGAGAACTCGAGGCCGAGTCCGAACATGAGCAGGATGACGCCCAGTTCGGAGAGCGTCCCGATGGTCGCGGTGTCAGCGACGAGGGGGACGGGCAAATACGGACCGACGATCATCCCCGCGACGAGGTAGCCGAAAACCACCGGCTGCCGGATGCGCTGGAAGATGTACGTCGTGATGGCAGCCACGCCCAGCACGACCGCGAGGTCGGCAAGGAAGGCGTGTGCATCGGCCATGGCACCTCCAAGAGTGGGCCAGGGCCGCGGGCGCCGCCGACTGGGCGGCGCCGGTCAGGACATCAGGGCGTGGTGATCTGCCCCTTCGCCTGGCGGTTGAGCTGGCTCGAGAAGTTGAGCGCGACGACGATCATCGCACCGATCAGCGCCGTGAAGGCGACATAGCAGACGGTCGCCACCGTGGGCTCCATACCACCCGTCGCCGACGGCATCGAGATGTAGATCAGCAGACCGTACAGGCCGAGGAGCGGCAGGACGGCGAGCGCCGCGATGGCGCCGAGGAGCTTGTTGGTGGAAGGGGCGAGCATCGCGTGAAGGACGATGGCCCCGCGCCGTGGCACGGGTCCGGAAAAAGTCGGGGGCCGGAGCGGCCCCCGCGCACCATAACCGACAATCTAGTCAGGCGGGAGCGCCGTGGGACCGGGGGTCAGCTGTCGTGCTCCCAGGGGGTGGCCCCCGCCTCGGTGACCCGATGGGAGATGAGCGGGAGCGGCGGGTCGGCGTCGTCCGCGATGACGATGGCCCGGGCCAACGTCGCGCGGCCGCTCATGACCCCGGCGGCGTCGCGGGCGAAGATCGTGCCGAGCGGCTCCCCGGCCCGCACGATGTCCCCCGGGCGGGCGGTGACCACGAACCCGACCGACGGATCGATGACGTCCGAGACCTTGGTGCGCCCTCCCCCGAGCGCCGTGATGCCATGGCCGATGGCGCGTGGCTCCACCTGGGCGACCACGCCGTCGCGCGGTGCGACGTACCACTCGCACTCCGCCGCCTGCGGCAGCCGCGAGGGATCGTCGACGACACGTGGGTCTCCGCCCTGCGCCTCGATGATGCGCTGGAACCGCTCGGCGGCCTTGCCGCTCGAGATGGCCACTTCCATACGCCGACGCGCCTCGTCACGGGTCGCCGTGGCCCCCCCGAGCACCAGCATCTCGGCGCCCAGCGCGAAGGTGAGCTGCATGAGGTCGGCCGGCCCTTCCCCGCGCAGGGCGTTGATCGACTCCTCAACCTCGATGGCGTTGCCGCAGGCGCGTCCGAGCGGGCGGTCCATGGCGGTGAGCAGCGCCACGACGGGGCAGCCGTGGTCGGCGCCGAGCGCAATCATGGTCTCGGCGAGGGCGAGTCCGCGTTCGAGTTCGGGGAGGAAGGCGCCGGAGCCACGCTTCACGTCGAGGACCAGCCCGGTGAGCCCTTCCGCGAGCTTCTTCGACATGATGCTGGCGGCGATGAGCGGGATGCTCTCGACCGTCGCGGTCGCGTCGCGCAGCGCGTAGAGCCGCTTGTCGGCCGGCGCGATCTCGGCCGTCTGGCCGATTAGCGCGCAGCCGAGTGCCTCCAGCTGCTGGATCACCTGCGGGAGGGGCAGCGCCGTGCGGAATCCAGGGATCGACTCGAGCTTGTCGAGGGTACCGCCCGTATGCCCGAGTCCGCGCCCCGACATCATCGGCACGACCACGCCGCACACCGCGACCAGCGGGGCGAGCACGAGCGAGACCTTGTCACCGACACCGCCGGTGGAGTGCTTGTCGACGCGTCCCGCCCGCAGGTGTGTGAGATCGAGCGACGCGCCGCTGGTGAGCATCGCGTCGGTGAGCGCCACCAGCTCCTCGCGATCGAGCCCGACGAAGTAGATGGCCATGGCGAGCGCGGCCATCTGGTAGTCCGGAACCTCTCCGGCCGCATACGCCTGCATGAGCGCACGCCATTCGGCGGGCGCGATGCGTCCGCCGTTACGCTTCCGTTCGATCAATGCGCGAGCTTCCATACGTGATGCGAAGATACCGCCCGTTCCTGCTGGCCGCACGACCGCATCTCGCGGTCATCGTGGTCCGCCTGCTGTTGCTCGTTGCCGTCCCCGCGTTCGCCGTGCGCGCACAAGGAGGCGCGGCGTCGGGGAGCGCCGCCGGCGCAACGACCAGTGGCGCCGCGGGTGCGGCAGAGGGCGCCGTCTCGGTGACGTCCCTCGTGCGCGAGGCCGACCACGAGAGTGCGGCACGTCACTCGGCGGCGGCGCTCGCGTTGTACGAGCGCGCCCTGCAGCTCGACGCGCGTGCGGTGCCGGCGCTCGTGGGTGCCGCGCGCGAGCTCGTCGACCTGGGCGAGTTCGACACCAGCGCCGATCGCCGCACGACGCGATTCCGCCGGGCGGTGGAGTACGCGCGGCGTGCGGTCGCGGTGCAACCCGGGCTCGCCGACGCGCACTTCCATCTGGCGCGTGCGCTCGGACGCACGGCGCTCAATCTCGGGGCGCGCGAGCGGGTGAAGTACGCCGTCGAGGTGCGCGACGCGGCGCAGCAGGCGCTCACGCTCGAGCCGCGTCACGCCGGCGCGCTGCACGTGATCGGGGTGTGGCATGCGGAGGTCATGCGGCTCAACGGCTTCGAGCGGGCCTTTGCTCGCGCCTTCCTCGGCGGTGCGGTGTTCGCCAGCGCGAGTTGGGCCGAGGCCCTGCGTCACCTCGAGCTGGCGGTGGCGGTCGAGCCGGACCGCCTGGTGCACCGCCTCGACCTCGCGCGGGTGCAGCGTGACGCGGGGCGCCTGTCCGAGGCACGCGCGTCGTACGAGGCGGCGCTGCGCTGTCCCGACACCGATGCCAACGACGGACAGTATCGGCAGGCGGCCGAGGCGGAGTTGCGGCGCCTCCGGCGCTGAGCGCAGGCCCCGCGACGGGCCCTAGATTGGGGGCATGACCGAACCCGCTGCCTCGCTCGTGGCACGCGCGGCGGAGCTGCGTGCGCAGCTCGCTCGCGCGCAGTACGAGTACTACGTGCTCGACCAGCCGATGCTCGACGACCTCGAGTACGACCTCCGCTTTCGCGAGTTGCAGGCGCTCGAGGCGGAGCATCCCGCGCTGCGCACCGACGACTCGCCGACGTTGCGCGTGGGCGCGGCCGTGCAGTCGGCGTTCGCGAGCCACCGCCATCTCGTGCGGATGCTGTCGCTCGACAACGCCTTCGACCAGGGCGAACTGGACGCCTTCGAGCAGTCGATCGAGCGTGTCGTGGGGGACGCCGTGCATCGTGCCGGCTACACGGTCGAGCTCAAGATCGACGGGGCGGCGGTGGCGCTCACCTATCGCGACGGCGTGCTGGTGACGGCGGCCACCCGCGGCGACGGCACCGAGGGTGAGGACATCACGGCCAATGTGCGCACCATTCGCGGTGTGCCGCTGCGCCTGCTGGGCGAGGGGCATCCGCCGCTCCTCGAGATTCGCGGCGAGGTGTACCTGCCCTATGCCGGCTTCGAGCGCATGAACGAGGCCCGCGTGGCCGCGGGCGAGCCGGTGTACGTGAACCCGCGCAACGCCGCCGCTGGCTCCATGCGGCAACTCGACCCGTCGGTCACGGCGCAGCGTCCGCTGCGCTTCTTCGGCTATGCGGCGGTGCGTCCCGATGGCACCGCGCCGGCGCGCACGCAGTGGGAGCTGCTCGACCGGCTCGCGTCGTGGGGGGTGCCGGTGGCCCCGCACCGGGCGCAATGCCGCACCATCGCCGAGGTGGGCGCGTGGGCCCAGCGGGTTGAGCATCAGGTGCGCGCGGAGCTGGGCTTCGCGATCGATGGTGGGGTCGTGAAGGTCAACGACATCGCGTTGCAGGACGAACTGGGGGTGCGCAACGATCGCACGCCGCGCTGGGCGGTCGCGCGCAAGTTCGCGCCAGACATGGCGGTCACGCGGCTGCTGCGCATCGACGTCAACGTGGGGCGCACGGGCGTGCTGACCCCGTTCGCCGTGCTCGACCCCGTCGATGTGGGCGGCGCGCGCGTGACCTTCGCGAGCCTGCACAACGCCGACCAGATCGCCGCGAAGGACCTGCGCGAGGGTGACTACGTGCAGGTCGTGCGCGCCGGCGACGTCATTCCTTACGTCGTGGGCCCGGTACCTGAGCGCCGTGATGGCAGCGAACGCCCCTGGAGCCTGCCCACGCACTGTCCGCGGTGCGGCACGGCCGTCGTGCGCGATGGTGAGGATGTCGCGAGCTACTGCCCGAACGTGGCCTGCCCCGGCCGTCAGCTCGAAGGCATGGTGCACTTCGCCGGCAAGGATGCACTGGACATCGACGGCCTCTCGTATGCGCGCATCCAGCAGCTGCTCGAGGCCGGCTATGTGCGCGACGTGTCCGACCTGTTCACGGTGACCGTCGAACAGCTCATCGCGCTGGAGCGCTTCGGGCAGAAGAGTGCGGAGAACCTCGTCGTCGCCATCGCGGCGGCCAAGCAGCAACCGCTCTCACGCCTGCTCTTCGGACTCGGCATTCGCCATGTGGGCGCGCAGGCGGCGCAACTGCTCGCACGGCACTTCGGCTCGCTCGATGCGCTGCAGGCCGCCACGGTCGAGCAGCTCGCGGCCGTTCGCGGCATCGGGGAGATCATCGCCGAGAGTGTGGCCGGCTGGTTTGCCGACCCGGCCGCGCAGGCGCTGTTGACGCGGCTCCGCGCCCATGGCCTGCGCACGGACGAACCGAACGCCGTGCGCAGCGACGGTCCGCTCACCGGCGCGACGGTCGTGCTGACCGGTACGCTCCCGACGCTTTCTCGCGGCGATGCCACCGCCCTGGTCGAGCAGGCGGGGGGACGTGTCACGAGCAGCGTGTCCAAGAAGACCACCTTCCTCGTGGCGGGCGAGGAGGCCGGGAGCAAGCTCGACAAGGCCCGCGAACTCGGGGTGGAGGTGATCGATGAGGACGAGCTGCGCCGACGGTGCGCGGCCGGCATCGATCGTCACACCGAGGGCGCTTGACGTGACCGCCGTGCCGGGCGAGCGTCACCGGGTCATGAGCCCTGCCGTTGCCCCCGAGGCGCTGCGCGCCGTCAGCCTGCCCGTCGCCTTCCTGCGCGCCCTGCGCGTCGCGACCGACGCCGCCGCGCCGGCGCCGCTCGCCGCCGACGCGGTGCGCGATGCCGGTTTCGCAGCGGGCGACGCGTTGTTCGCGCAGTTCGCCGACTGGCTCATCGATCAGGGGGAGGCTGGCGTCGACGATCTCGCCGACGCGCGCTTTCCCCTGCTCTTCGAAGCGTTCTTCCACCACCTGGGCTGGGGGCGTCTCGAGCTCGCGCCGTTGAGCGATGCGGTGATGGCGGTGGACGCGTACGACTGGGCCGAAGCGAGCGATGGCCCCGGTGGTTGCCTGCTCACCACGGGGCTGCTGTCGGGGTTCCTGGGCCGCCTGGCGGAGGCGCCCCTCGCCGTGCTCGAGGTGGACGCCGGCGCGGAAAACGCGGGGCGCAGCCGCTTCCTCGTGGCCTCGGTCGAGGTGCTCGACTACGTGTGGGATGCGATGGGGCGCGGCATTCCCTACGAGCGCGCCGCCTTCAGCGCCTGAGCGGTCCCCGAGCGGGGCCTGCGCAGACGGCCTCGCGCCGCATCACTCCGGCAGTAGCCCCGCGTACTTCGGGTTGGGGCGCAGCTCCCCGTCGAGCAGGATCTCGCGATCCCAGGGGAGGATGATCATCGCCTCGGTGGCCAGCGCGTAGTAGTCGGGCAGGAAGCTGCCCGTGCGGAAGCTCACGGCCGTGCGCACCTCACGCGCGCCGGCGTTCACGATGGCCCCGACGGCCAGTCGCATCGTCTGGCCTGAGTCACAGGTCTCATCGACGACCAGCACGCGCTTGCCGCGCGCATCGCTGGGCGCGGCGCCGAACACCGCTGGCGTCTCGCGCACCTGCTCGGTGCTGTAGCGACGCGAGATCAGGATGGAGTGGAACGGCAGGTCGAGGATCGCCGCCACGGCCGCGCCCGGCACCACACCCGCGGTCGCGACACCGACGATGAGCTCGGGGCTCCATTCGCGCGCCACTCGGAGGGCCAGGGCCCGGGAGAGCTCGCCGAAGAGCGGCCAGTCCACATTGAGGACGCCCTTCGCGGGATCTGGCGCGTACGGCTGCGGTGCGGGCATCCACGGCTCCGACTGAGGTGATTCGGAGTCTACCCCCGGCGGGTCGCCGACCGCAACGCATCGGTACATGCGCCGTATCCGACGCACCGTCTGGCGCACCGTTGGGCGCGCCTTGTTGGTGACCCGCGCGAACGGTAGGTTTGCCTACCTGCACGGGCACTCGCCGGGCGCGCGTTCGCCGAGTGTTCTTCGTCTTCCCTCACGACCCTCAGCGGGCGCATGAACTGGTTGCGCCGCCTCGTGGGCGGATCGTCCGGACCCGACGGTCGACAGCCGGACTACCTCGCCGAGGCGCTCGAACTCGAGTCACGCGGTGACGTGGCCAGCGCGCTGGTATCCTACCAGCTCGCGCTGCGCGAGCGTCCCGACGACCTGCGCGTGCTGCAGAACATGGCGATCGCCTGTTCGCGCACGGGCCGCCCCGACGAGGCGATCCGCCACTATCGGCGTGCGCTGCAGCTCGACGGCTCGCTCGCGGGAGCCCACTACGGCCTGGCCTTCCTGCTCCTGCGCCGCGGCGACACGATGGCGGCCGAGCAGCACCTGCAGGCCTTCCTGCGCCACGGACACGCCGACGACGCGGAGTCGTTGAAGTTCCGCGCGCACGCCGAGCGGACGCTCTCGCTGCTGCGTGATGGCGTGCCCGAGGCGCCGCATGTCGCGCAGGGCGACGACGAGGACGCGCTGCACGACGCGACGCGCGTCGACGACCGACCCGAGGGCTGACGTGGGGCGCGTTCTCTCGATCGTCAGTCAGAAGGGTGGAGTCGGGAAGACCACGACGGCGGTGAACCTCGCGGCCGCCTTTGCGCGCCGCGGCCTCAAGACGCTGCTCGTCGACACCGACCCGCAGGGCGCGGTGCGGTATGGCGTTGGCCTTCGCCGCGGGCACCCGACCATCGGCTTCGATGACTACCTGCGTGGCGAGAAGACGCTGCGTGAAGTCATCCTGCCGACGGCGTTGCCGTGGCTGCGGGTCATCCTCGCGGGCAGCGTGAGCGATGCGGCCGACCACTCCGCGTTTCAGCAGGCGGTGGGCGAGTCGACCGTCCTGCGCGACCTGCTGCTGATGGCGCGTGAGCGGTGTCACGTGGTGGTGGTCGACACGCCGCCGGGGCTGGGCGCCATCACGCGACGGGTGCTGCAGGCCAGCCAGCACGTCATCGTCCCGCTCCAGTGCGAGCCACTGGCACTGCAGACCACCCCGCAGATCCTGCGGGCGATCCAGGACGTGATCGGCGAAAACGAGGAGCTGACGCTCGACGGGGTGCTGCTCACGATGCACGAGGCAGGGAACCCTGCGTCGGAACGCGTCGTACACTACATCCGTGAACACCTTCCACAGCACCTCGTGCTCGACACGCCCATTCCGCGCACGCCGGCCACGGCCGATGCGTTCGCGGCCGGACAGCCGGTGGTGCTGCGCAGCCCGGCCGATGCCGCGAGCCAGGCGTACGTGAACGTCGCGACGCAACTGGCCGAGCGCTTCGCGTGATGCCCCGCCGGGAAGCACGGCGCGCAGGGCACACCCGCCGCGCGCTGCTGCTGCCGCTGCTGCGGCTGCTGCCACTGGCCTGCGGCGCGGCGCTGGCGTGGGGATGCGCCGAAGTCGGCACGGGGCCCGATGTGCCGGCGGCCATCGAGTTCGCGCCATTTCCGTCGCCGGCGGTGGTGGTGGGCGACACGCTGCGCGACGCGACGACCGGCGCCGTCGCCGGCATTCAGGCCATCGTGCGCAACCTCGACGGCGACCCGATCGACGACGCGTCGGTGCGGTATCTCTACGCCAATGCGAATCGCGACACCGCCCTGCGCGTCGATTCCCTCACGGGGCTGGTCATCGGGCGTGCGATCGTGAGCCAGGAGACGCGGGTCGCGGCCCGTGTGGGGAGCTCGCTGCAGGTGCTCCGCAGCCTCATCGTCACGACGCGCCCCGATACCGTCGTGGCGGGAACGGCGCCCCAGTTGCTGACCACCACACTGCCCGACACCGGACGGGCGCGGGCGCAGCTCAACACCACCCTCGCCGTGGGCGTGCTGGTGCAGCACCGCGAAAGCGCGACGCTGTCGGGGGTGAACGGGTGGATCGTGCGGTTCGAGATCGTGTCGCCTGCGAACCCGTCCAACGACACCAGCAGCGCCGTGTTCCTGGTCAATGATGTCGGGACGGCCAGCGTGATCGACACGACGGACAGCGGAGGAAACGCCGGGCGTCGCCTTCGCGTCCGGGCGTCGACCTTTCCGGTGAGTGGCACCGACACGGTGGTGGTGCGGGCGTCGGCCCTGTACCGGGGGCGTGTGCTTCCGGGCTCCGGCGTCCTGCTCAAGGCGCCGGTTCGCCGCGGCGGCGGCTGACCCCTCCCGCCCCGCGTGACGGGGCGCAACCTTTCGCGGGGTCTGGATGCTTCGCGCGTCGCCTTCCCACGCGCTCGAGCCCGACCGTCCCGCCCTTTCCGTCCCGCCCTTTCCGTCCCGCCCTCGCCGTCCCGTGCCGTCGGCGCGTCCTGCGCCGTCCCACCCCGCCGGAGTTCGTGATGACCTCGACCGTGTCCTCCGTCCCGTCGCTTGCCGATACGCTCGCGGGCGTCCCAGCGCCGCTGTACGCGCAGGGCGGCCCCCGCCCGGCACCGGGCACGCTCACGGCGCTCTTCTTCGACGCCGTCGAGCGCCATGACCGCCCAGACGCGCTGCTGTACAAGGTGCGCGGCGTCTGGGAGCCGATGAGTCATCGCACGATTCTCGAGCGCGTGCGCCGCGCGGCGCTGGGGCTGGCGCGGCTGGGCATCGTGTCGGGCGATCGCGTGGGCATTCTCTCGGAGAATCGTCCCGAGTGGCTCATTGCCGACTATGCGTGCCTGTGCAGCGGCGTGACCGACGTGCCGATCTATCCCACGTTGCCCGCCGAGCAGATCCCGTACCTGCTGCAGGATTCGGGCGCGCGCGCGGTGTTCGTCTCCACGCCCGAGCAGGCGCGCAAGCTCGCCTCCGTGCGCGCGGAAGCCCCCGGCGTGCAGTGGGTGATCGGCTTCGCGGCCACGAAGTCCGACGGTTGCGACCTGACGCTCGCCGACCTCGAGGCGATGGGCGCGCCCGACGACACGCCGGACCGCGCCACGGTGTTCAAGGAGGCGGCGCTCGCGATCACGCCCGACCGCCTCGTGACGCTCATCTACACGTCGGGCACGACGGGGCATCCGAAGGGCGTGATGCTCACGCACGACAACGTGTACTCGAACTGCGTGGCGGTGCGTTCGGCGCTGTCGGTGACCAGCGCGGACACGGCGCTGAGCTTCCTGCCGCTGAGCCACATCTTCGAGCGCACGGGCGACTATTTCCTGTTCTCGCTCGGCGTGCGCATCGCGTACGCCGAGTCGATCGACACGGTGCCGGTGAACATGACGGAGGTGAAGCCGTCGCTCATGATGTCGGTGCCGCGCCTGTACGAAAAGATCTACGCCCGCGTGCTGGAGAACGCGGTCGCCGGCGGCGGCCTCAAGCAGCGCATCTTCTTCTGGGCCAAGGCGGTGGGCGAGCGTTGGGCAAACGAACGGCTCGCCGGGCGCACACCGGGTGGACTGCTGGCCATGCAGTACAGCCTCGCGCAGAAGCTCGTCTTCTCGAAGCTCAAGGAGCGCACGGGTGGCAACCTGCGCTTCTTCGTGTCGGGTGGTGCGCCGCTGTCGCCGGACATCGCGCGCTTCTTCTACTCGGCCGGTCTCACGATCCTCGAGGGGTACGGGCTCACGGAGACGTCGCCCGTCATCTCGTGCAACACCGAGCAGCACATTCGCATCGGCACGGTGGGGCGCCCGATTGCCGGCGTGGAGGTGATGATCGCCCCCGATGGCGAGATCCTGTCGCGTGGCCCGCACATCATGCAGGGGTACTACAACAACCCCGCTGCCACACGCGAGACGATCGACGCCGAGGGGTGGTTCCACACCGGCGACATCGGTGTGCTGGAAGACGGCTTCCTCCGCATCACCGATCGCAAGAAGGACATCATCGTCACGGCGGGCGGCAAGAACATCGCGCCGCAGCCCATCGAGGGGCTGCTCAAGCACAACAAGTACGTGTCGCAAGCGGTTATGCTGGGCGACAAGCGCAAGTTCCCCATCGTGCTCATCGTGCCGGACTGGGACCAGCTCGAGAAGTGGGCCGCCACGCAGGGCATCGTGTGGACCTCGCGCGCCGAGTTGCTGGCCATGCCGACGATCAATGCCAAGATGGAGAAGGAAGTCTTCGGTGCGCTCGAGGGGCTCGCGAAATTCGAGCGTCCCAAGAAGCTCGCACTGCTCGAGCACGACTTCACCATCGAGCGTGGCGAACTCACGCCCAAACTCAGCGTGAAGCGCAAGGTCATCACCGAGCGGTACAAGGACCGCATCGACGCCCTGTACGCGGACGCCGAGTAGGCGGACGCCGAGTAGGCCGCCGCCGAGCGGACCAGACGCGGGCTACACGTCGGGCGGACGCCGGCGCAGGGTGACGAGCCCCCGCGCCGGCGTCGCCACATCGGCCACCTGCCAGGCGTCGTCGCGCGCGACGGCGGTGAGCCCCGCGGGCAGCGTCGCCCACGCAGGCGCGACCACACGCCCCCCGTGCCGCACCGCGCGCACGAGCGAGTGCAGCAGCGAGGGCGTGGCCGCATGGGTGGCATCGACGGCGAGGGCAGCGAGGGTGCCGCTTCCGAGGGGCGCGCGCTGGGGCGTGACGAGCGCGGACGCCGCGGGGGACGGTGTTGCGTCGGGGTTGATCCACAGTTGCGGCACCTCGACAAGCGCACCAATGGCGGCACCCAGCGTCGTGCACTGGCCTGCGAGTGCGACCGGTGTCAGCCCGCCGGTCACGCCGAGCCACGCCGCCAGGGCGTCGGCGTCCGGCAGCGTCGGCACGATCAGCGTACCGTCGCGCGGCACCACGTCGGACGCGGGGCGCCCCCCGAAATCCCCCACGCCGTCGCGGATGGCATAGCGCGCGCTGCACAGTGGGCAGGAGAGCGTCGCCTCCACGAGCGACGGGCCCTCGGCCCGCTGCACCAGCGCGATGAGCCACGTCTCGTCGTGGTCGGCGGGACAACGCAGGGCGTCGAGCAGGTCGCGCAGCATGCTGCAAGCTAGCCGCGCGGCATGCGACGCCGGTACGGCCGCGGGTCTAGCTGCGCGCGATGCGCAGTTCGTCGACGTTCACGTGCGGCGGCCGCGTCAGTGCCCACAGCACCGCGTCGGCCACGTCCTCGGCGCGCAGCATGTCGGCGCGCTTGGGAAAGCCGGGCGTGTGGTCGGGATCGATGGGATCCCAGATGGGCGTGTCGGTTGCGGCCGGGGACACGAGGGTGCAGCGCACGCCCGACCCGGTGAGCTCTGCCCGCAGCACCTCGTGCAGCGCCCGCGCACCGAACTTGCTGGTGCTGTAGGCGCCGTTGCCGGGGAAGATGTGCCGGTCGGCCACGGAGCCGATGGTGACGATGTGCCCCTGCCCCGCCTCACGCATGCCCGGCAGCACCGCATGGAGCATGCGGAAGGGCGCGACCAGGTTGGCCTGAAGCGTCTCCTCAAAGGCGCCCGGCGACGTCTCGGCCACGGGTGCCAGCGGAAAGACGCCCGCGTTGCCGATGAGGATGTCGGCTCGCCCACCCAGCGCCTGCAGCGCTTCGGGCAGCACGACATCGACCTGCACCGGTGCGGTGAGGTCGCAGGTGTGCGCGCTGGCGAGCGGGCCCAGCTCGGCGACGACGGTGTCGAGCACCGCTCGCGAACGCGCCAGGAGCGCCACGCGCGCACCGGCCCGCACCAGCGCCCGTGCGACCGCGAGGCCGATGCCCCGCGAGCCGCCGGTAACCAGCGCCGCACGTCCGGCGAGCGGCGTCGTGTTCACGCGCGGAGTGCGGTCACGAGGCGGTCACCCTCACCAGGTCGACGGGCCATGCGCGAGCCGCAGGAACTCGCTGCGCGTCTTGCTGTCCTCGCGGAACGAGCCGCGGAGCGATGACGTGATCGTGCGCGAGCTTTGCTTCTCGACACCGCGCATCATCATGCACAGATGCACCGCGTCGATGACGACGCCGACGCCCTTGGGACGCAGCACCTCCTCGATGGCATCGGCGATCTGTTCGCCGAGCCGCTCCTGCACCTGCAGGCGTCGCGCGAACACCTCGACGACACGCGGCAGCTTGGACAGCCCGACGATGCGGCCATCCGGGATGTAGGCCACGTGCACCTTGCCGAAGAAAGGCAGCATGTGATGCTCGCACATCGAATACATCTCGATGTCGCGCACCATGACCATGTTCTCGTGATGCTCCTCGAAGAGGGCATCGCCGATGACTTCGTGCGGGTCGAGCTCATAGCCGCGCGTGAGCCACGCCATGGCCTTCGCCACGCGCTGCGGCGTCTTGACCAGCCCCTCGCGCGCCGGATCCTCGCCCAGCAGGGCGAGTTGCCGGCGCACCATCTCCTCGTACTCCTGCAGTCGCTCGTCGTCGACGACGATATCGTCCGGCTCGGTCATCACCTGGCTCGCTCGCGTTCGGACAGCACGGATCACGTCACGCCCCCTCATAGTCGGCAAAGTTGTGCTCCGTTTCCCAAAGCCGCAGCCGGACGAGCCGGGCGGGGGCGATGACAGGCTCGAGCACCCGCCACATGGCCACCACGACGTTCTCCGTGGTCGGGTTGACGCCCTGCATGTAGGGCACGTCGATATTGAAGTTGCGGTGGTCGGTGACCGCCAGCACCTCGCGTTCGACGATGTCCCGGAGCAGCCCCAGGTCGATCACATATCCGGTGTCGTCGCTGACCGGTCCGCGCACCGACACGTCGAGCGTGTAGTTGTGACCGTGCCAGTTGGGATTGTTGCACTTGCCGAAGAGCCGGGTGTTCTCGGCATCGGAGAGCGCCGGATTGTGGACGCGATGCGCTGCATTGAAGCGGAGGCGCCGCGTCACCGTGACGATGGGCATGCCGGTTCAACCGGGACAAAGGGGGAGAGGTTCCCTCCCCATGGATCCATGGGGAAAGCAAAGGCTCCGCACGGGTACCCGCGCGGAGCCTCTGCGAAAATACGGGAACGAAGAGGGGTTCCTGAAGCCCAAGAGAAAGGATGAGACCCTCACCGCGCTACCGCCTTCCCCGCACTGGGGCGTGACGTTCACACCGTATGTCGAGCCCCTTCTAAGGACTTATCGGCTCAAGAAGCGAGTCTCTCCGCCCCGCACAGCTGTCCTGTAACGACGCCTAAGCTAGGGTGCGGTCACAGAGGGCGCAATGCGGTGTGTGCCGCCGCGCACCCGATTAGATTGTGCGCATGGATTTGCCACTCATCGCGGGTGTCGTGATGCTGATCGTGTGGGGCGCGCTCACCGTCGCCACCGACGCGGCAGGTTGGGTGCACCTGCTGCTGACGGCCGGTGTGTTCCTCATCATCTGGCGTGTCGTCGTGCGTGACACGCCCGACGGCCCGCCGTCGCGCTGAACGCGCGCGGCCACGGCGCACGACCCCGTCGCGCGTCGCGTCGGCCTCAGATCTCCCAGTTCGACAGCACCATCCCCTCGGACGGACGCACTTCACTCCATCCGTGGACGCTCATGCGGAGATCGGTCCAGCGCACCCGCCCGCCCAGCGCGACGATCGTCCGATAGGCCTCTGGATAGTCGCCCTGCAGGCGAATCGCGAGCCGCCGTGTGCCGGCGCGCCGAGCATAGTCGATGAGTGCGCCGACCAGCCGCGGCAACTCGGCACTCCGTGACAGCACGAGCTTGAGCACACGCAGCTCGTCGCGGGTGCGTCCTTCCACCAGCGGCGCGGTGTGGCACAGGGCAAAGCCCGTTGGCGCCTGCGGATCGCCCAGCAGCAGCGTGTCGCCCAGTCCGAACTGCTCGGTGAGCACGATCTCGCGGGTGAAGTCGTAGCCCGGCAGCAGCGACTCGGTGAGCACCCGGCATGCTTCCACGCACGACGTGCGATCCGACGCCGGAAGCTGTGACAGCAGCCGCGCCGGTCGTTCACCGAGGCGCGCATCGAGCGTGAGCGTGACGGTGAGAAACGCCGGCACGAAGCCGAGGTTGGAGTAGAAGCCGATGTTCTCCATCGTGCGCGGCATCGTCTCGAGGCCGATGACCCGCGCCTGCTGCGTGCGCAACCACCGCAGTCCGGACTGCACGATGGTCTTGCCGAGCCCGACCCCCTGGTGGTCGGGACGCACGCAGAGCGGGCCCATCCACCCTTCACGGCCGGCGAGGTGCACCATGTTGAACGCCGCGATCCGTCCCCGATCATCGCGCCAGAGCAGCGCGCCGTCGCCCGCGTCGGCGATCGCGTATTGCCAGATGGCCGGGTTGAGCGGCGGCACCCGCACGCCCACCAGCCCGTCCTTGCGATAGCGCTCGGTGAACGCCTCGGCGAACACCTCGTTGAGCTGCGGGATGTCCGCATCGACGGCGGTGATGGGCCCTTCGACCGGGCGCGGCGCGCGTGCAGGGCGTGTCGTGACCGCCACCCGTCAGCCCTCGCCCGCGATGGCGTCGGCATCGACGACCACGCTGCGCCCGAGCGCGTCGTCGTAGCGCACCTGGACAAGACGGTCGAGCCCTTCGCGCACCTGGTCGATGTGCGTGATCACGATGACCTGCTCGAATCGATCATGCAGCCTCCGCAGCAGCTCCACGACACTCGCGCGCCGTCCTTCGTCGAGCGAGCCGAACACCTCGTCGAGCACGAGCAACGAGAACGCCTGACCGGCACGCTCGGCAATCATCTGCGAAATGGCAAGACGGAGCACGAGGTTGCACAGGTCCTCCTCACCGCCCGAGATGACCGGCTTGGCGACCCCGTCGTCGAGGATCGACATGCGGTAGTCGTCGTCGAACGTTACCTCCGCGTACCGCCCGTCCGTGAGTTCGTCGAGGAATCCGCCGGCCAGCTCCGCCAGCTCAGGGCGTAGCTGCAGGGTCAGGTCGGTCCTGAACTCCCCCAGCGCCCGATCGAGCTCGTCGTGCAGACGCCGTTCCGCGTCGACGCCATCGAGGAGGGCCTGCCGTCGCGCGCGCTCGTCGACCGCCTCGCGGGCGGCGTGCTCGTGCTGCCGCGCGGCGGCCGCGTCGGCCAGGGCGGTCACCCGCTCCAGCTCGGCGTCGCGCAGGGCCCGCAGCGCCGCGTCTTCCTCCGCCTGGGCACGCGCGGCGATGTCCTCCTGTCCGGCGAGCGGCGCACGCTGCGCCGCGAGCGACTCCCGGCGCGCGACCGCGCTCGCGAGACGCGCGGCGGCGTCCTCCCATTCCGCGCGCAGGGCGTCGTGCCGCTGTGCCACGACATCGAGGCGCGCCACCTGCGTGGCCACCTCCTGCAGCGCGGCCACGGCGCGCCGCGCCTCGGCGTGGCGGCCGGCATCGTACCCCGCCGGCAAGGCGGCAAGCTCGGCGTCGGCGTCGCGCGCCACGGCGTCGAGCCGGGCGAGGTCCGCATCGAGACGCTGCGATTCCTCCACCGCAGCCTGCACCTTTTGCAGGCGACGCTCCCCCTGCGCGAGCTCCTGCTGTGCGAGACGTCGCGCCTCACTCGCGGCGCGCACCGGGTCGGGCTCCTCGGCAAGCTGCTCGGCGCGCTGACGGAAGTAGTTGCCGTCCAGCCGGAGCGTTTCGAGTTGCTCCCGCACCGACTCGAGTACCTCGGCGTGTCGCGCGCCAAGCGGACGACCGCAGGTCGGGCACGGCGAGTCCGCGCCCACCGATTCGAGCCGCTCACGCTGCTCGGTGAGTTCGGTGTACTGCGCCCGCAGCGTCTGCAGCCGCGTCTCGACTTCCTGCTTGTCGCGCGCCCACGCCGTGCGCTGTGCGTCGAGGGCGTGGTCGGCGTCGACGGCGGCGGCGCGCAGGCGGAGTACCGCCGCCTGCTGCTCCGGCAGCAGCGCGTGCGCCGGTGCGAGCTGCGTGCGACGCGCCTCGAGTGCGGCACGCTGTGTGGCGGTCTGCTGCTGCCGCTCCACGAGTCGTGCGCGGGCGCCCTCGGCGCTGGCCAGCGCGTCAAGGGCGGCGAGTTGCGCGCGCGCCTCAGGGAGCGCCGCCAACTGCGCCTGCAGCGGCGCGCGTGTTGTAGCGGCCGCTCGGGCGGCCTCGAGCTCACGCGCGGCGCGGTCGACATCGCGGGCCAGCATGTCCGCGTCGCGCGTGGCGCCCTGCCACTCGGTCTCCAGGGCCCGGGCGGCGTCGCGACGCGCCTGTGCCTCGCGCCAGCGTGGGCGTCCTGCCTCGACCGCGGCCGTGGCCGTGGTGAGGGCCGCCGAAGCCGCGTCAGCCCGCGCGGCCGCCACGGCCACACGCTCGGTGGCGTCGTGCAGCGCACGCGTGAGCAGGTCGGCATCACCCAACCCCTGCCGCAGTCCATGCGCCTCGGCCGCGAGCAGTTTGCGACGCTCCCGGGCCGCCTCCTGCGCGGTCGTGAGGCGGTCGTAGCCCAGCACGCGCGAGAGGAAGCGCGCGCGGTCGGCGGGCGCCATCGCCGCCATCACGTCGAGTTCCTTCTGCCCCGTGAAGTAGGTGTGAAAGAACTCCGTGCGCGTCA
Organism: Gemmatimonadota bacterium; assembly: GCA_020161135.1. Lineage (GTDB taxonomy): Bacteria > Gemmatimonadota > Gemmatimonadetes > Gemmatimonadales > Gemmatimonadaceae > Gemmatimonas. The sequence goes on from JAIUOB010000004.1 coordinate 531,459, forward strand.
TGCCGAGCCGTCGCTGCAGGAGCTCGGTGACCCCCGTGAGCGTGCTCGCGATGGGCGTGTCGCCACCGTCGAGATAGCACTCGGCCGACGTGAGCGTGCGCTGCACGAGATAGCGGTGGCCGGCGAGCTCGAACTCCAGCTCGACGCGCACCGGGGCCTTCGGGGTGGCCGCGCGCGTGGAGCGAATGCTGTCGCGCGTGCCGCGCGCGGCGGGGTTGCCGTACAGCGCCCAGGCAATGGCCTCGAGCAACGTGGACTTGCCGGCCCCGTTGGGCCCGATGATGCCGGTGAGTCCCGTCGAGAAGCTGAGGCGCGTGTCGACGTGCTGCCGGAAGTTCTGGAGGCGCAGGGCGTACAGGCGCATGCGTCAGTGCTCGAGCACGGGCATGGCCGCCGCGGCCGCGTCCTCGGCGTCCTGCAGCAACTGCAGGCCACGCGCGAGGAACGCGCTGCGATCGACACCACCGGCCAGCGCGCAGTCGCGCAGGTGGTCGGTCAGCATCATGGCCAACGTGCGTCGTGGCAGCGTGCCATCGGGCGCCGTGCGCGTCCGCGCGGCCGGGCGCCGCGCATCGAGGTGGAAGTGCACAGTGCGTGCGCGGTACTCGCGCTGCGCGGCCACGTCGAGGTCGCGAATGAGCGCCCGCGGCGCGTTGTGCACCACGAGGCGCACGATGCGGTCATTGATGCCCCCCGGTGCCGTGGCCACGCGCTGCGCGATGGCGGCGTCGAGCTGCTGCGGTGACAGTCCGTCGGCGTCGAGGGCGGGCAGGTCGAGGAGCGGCCGCGACGTGGTCACGGCGTGAAAGCGGTGCGTTCCTGTCGCGCAGTCGTGCTCCACGAAGCCCTTGCCGGGCACACGCTGCTCACGTTCCTCGTGGAGCTCGCCCCACGGGTTGCTGCTCGTGTAGTCGATGGAGCCGCTGTACCACGCGCGCGGTGCCACTTCGCGATGCACGTGATAGTGACCCAGCGCGATGTAACTCCACTGGTCGGCGTGCAGCGCCTCGACGGGAATCTCGACGGTGGCACGGTCGGTGGCGGCGGCGTGTGGCGGCAGCATGCCGGCCACCTCGCCGTGCAGCAGCAGCACGCGGTGGGTGGCCGCACGCGGGGGCACGAGCGGCGGCCGCTCGAGCCCCGGGACGTCGGGCACGGCCAGCACCACGGCGTCGTGTGCGGGCACCTCGAAGACTTCTGCGCGCGTATCTGCCACCAGCACGCCCAGCTCGCGGAAGAGCTGCAGGATACAGCGCGTTTCGGCCGTGCGCGGCGCGTCGTGATTGCCGGCCACCATGATGATGGTGGTGTCGGGCAACTGCTCGCGCAGTCGGCCGATGGCGCGGAACGCCTCGAGGATCGCCGTGTTCGACGGGCGCACGGTGTGGAACACGTCGCCGGCCACGACGATGAGATCGGGCGCGCAGGCGATGACCTGGTCGATCGCGCGGTGCAGCGTGGCCGTGACGTCGGCCTCACGCTGGTTGATGCCACTCGGCGTCAGGCGCTGGTACTGGCGGAAGCCGAGGTGCAGGTCGGCGAGATGGACGACGCGCATCGCCCCAAGCTAGCGGGGCACGCGGGCGTCCGGTGTCTCCGGCGGCGCGGTCACCGGACGGTGATCCGGTGACGCAGGCGCAGGGCGAGCACGAGGGGCGGTGCCGTGGAGGCGGCGCTCGCGACGACCTCGGACTGCGCATCCACGAGGGTCGCGGCCGCGATGATCCATGCGCGCTGCCGATCGACGGTGAGGGTGCCGCGAATGGTGCCGGCGGTGATGACGCGCGTACCGACCGGGAGGTCGCGCAGGGCGCCGTCGCGCCGCAGCTCGCCCTCGAGGGAGATCCAGGCGATGCGCCCCCGCTGGGTGAGCGAGTCGAGCCGAAGGCGCGCCTGCACGACGCCATCGGCATGGTATCCCGTGAGCGGGAGCGCCGGCAGCGGCATTTCCCGTCGCCATCGCATGCCCACGCGCACGGGGCCGGCGGGGAGCAATCCCGGGACAGCCGCCAGCGACGCCTCCAGCTCCATCGCGCCCGGCGGCGGGTCGGCCGTGCGCATGGCGCCATCGGTCGTGACGTGCACGCGCACCTGACGGCCGTCCGCCGGCATGGGGACCGCCTGGAATCGCACCGCGTCACCGGCCGCGCCCGACCACATGCTGATCGAGTCGGTGGTGGCCAACAGGGTGGTGCCTGCACCGTCGGTGTGCTCGACCAACGAGTGCGCCCACAGCCGCACATGGGTGCGCCGCACCGGGCCGAGCGCCGCCCGGGGGCCGTACAGCGGCTCGCCACGCTCGGCGGCGTTCGCCGAGGGGACCGGGCCGCGGCGGCTGTGCATTTCGAGCTCCTGCTCGACCATCAGCCGGAGCGTGTCGCCCACGACGGGGCGCACCTCGAGACGCACGACGTCGCCGGAGACGCCCGGCAGGTCGGGCCGTTGCGGCTGCCGGCTCGACAGCGCCGCGGCGTCGGCCGGCGCGGCGCTCACCACCGCCACGGCGAGCAACAGCACCGACGGTGCGCGGCGCGCGAGGCGCCGGGTGCGGCGGCCTGGGCAGGGACGGGGAACGTGCGTCATGGCGTGCGGGATGCTGTCGTTTACCCCCCGGCTCCCGCAATGCTCCGGTTCGCCGAGAGTGGACTTCCGGGCAGTGGAGGACGAAACTCCCCGACGTGTCCACCGCATCTACCCTCCGCCGTCGCCTGCGTCTGCTGGCGTTGCTTCCGCTCACCGCGCTCGGCGGTGGCTGCGACATGGTCAAGAGTCGCATCAAGAATGCGGCGAAGCAGGCCGCCGACCCCACCTGGCAGTCCGACAGCGGCCTCGTGGCCGGGCACCCCAATGTGCTCTTCCGGGTCGTGCGGAGTGGGGATTCGACGTTCATCTCGCCCATCGCGACGGTGAACGGGGCCACCCGGCGCCTCGTGCTGCGTGATCGCGGCTGGCGCTACTTCGACCTGACGTACCTGCAGGCGGGCATGAAGGTCACGCCGTACCGCGACGGCGAAGCGCTGCCCGAAGTGACGCTGCGGCGCGGCATGTGGGAGGGGAGCGCGCTCGACACGCTGGGCTGCCCCGTGCTGGTGCCGAAGGCGATCCTCGACCTGCCCGCCGGGGTGGAGGTGGTGACCAGTGCGCCGGCCGCCGCTGCCGGACGAGGCCCGACCAGCGACGGCGAAGTCCAGAGTGCCCTGGCGGGGATCGCGAACCTCGTCGCGCCGCCCGCCGGCGTCCCGCCGTCGATGATCTCGCGCTACCAGCGCACGGTGCACGTGGTGAGCCGCGCGAAGGGCGAGGCGTCGACGATTGTCGCGGTGTACGATGACCCCGAGGTCGTGCCCGACACGCTCAATCCGCTCACGGCGCGTCCGCGGCATCTCATCGTGATCCTCGACAAGAGCGTGTACGGCTACAAGCCGGGGTACGTCTACAAGACCGTCGCCAATGCGCAGGACCTGCCGCGCCGTCGCTTCCTCGGCGCCGTGGACATCGATGGCGACGGCGTCTCGGAGCTGTTGTTCGGGGTGCAGGACACGCGGCCCCGCACGTCACTCGTGACGTACGCCCTGCAGTTCGAGGTCAACCGCTGGCGCGACAGCTTCAAGTACGAGCTGTCGCCCTGTCAGAACCCTGGCGGCTGACGCGTCACTCGACGCCGATGTCCCAGGCCTGCTCGAGGTCGCGACGGCTGTAGGTGCGGAAGGCCGTGAGCGTCTGCGTGCGGATGATGCCCGGCACCTTGGCGAATTCCTGCGTGACCACTTCGGCGATCTGGTCGAGATCGGGCACCCGAACGATGGCCACCAGGTCCCACGCGCCCGACACGGAGTAGACCTCGCTCACGCCGGGGATGCCGGCGAGTGCCGTGGCGCAGGCGGTGATGCTGCGGGGATCGGCCTGGATGAGAACGATGGTGGTGATCATGGTGGCGTGCGTGCGAAGTGAGTGCGCGCTCAGGCGCCGGTGAGGCAGCGGGCGATGCGCGTGACGCCCTCGACGGCGATGTGCTCGCTGGTGGCGTAGCTCGCGCGAATCCAGTGCGGCGTGAGGAACGCGCCGCCCGGCACCACCGCGACCTGCTGCTCCTCGAGCACGGCCGCTGCAAAGGCCGCGCCGGGATCGGCGGCGCCGCGGAAGCCCTCCACGTTGATGTACACGTAGAAGGCGCCGGCCGGATGCACGTAGCGCACGCTCGGGAACGCCGACAGCGCGCGCACGACGGCATCACGTCGCTGCCGGAACGACGCGACCATCGCGTTGACCGCCGCGTCGGCCTCGTCGCGCCGCGCGAGGGCGGCGAGCGCGGCGTACTGCGACACGGCGGCGGCATTGGAGGTCGTGTGCGACTGCAACGCAGTCATCGCACGGGACACCGCGACCGGCGCGATGGTCCAGCCGATGCGCCACCCGGTCATCGCATACGCCTTCGCGACCCCGTTGATGACGATGAGGTTCTCGCGCGTCGTCGCGAGTTCGAGCGCCGAGCGGGCACCGCCGTCGTAGGCAATGCGGAGGTAGATCTCGTCGGCCAGCACCCACCAGCCGCGGGCCGCCGCGAGCGCGAGAATCGCCGACAGCTCGTCGGGGGAGTACACCGCGCCAGTGGGGTTGCTCGGCGAGCAGAGCATGAGCCCCTTCGTGCGCGGCGTGGCGGCCGCCTCGAGCTGCGCCACGGTCACCTTGAGCGAATTGGCCGCGTCGCCGAACACCGGCACCGACACGGCGCGCGCCAACTCCACCATCTCGTAGTAGCTCGTCCACGCCGGCGTGGGGATGAGCACTTCGTCGCCCGGGCCGAAGCAACAGACCACCGCGTTGTACAGCGACTGCTTCGAACCGTTGGAGACGACGACTTCGGCGGGCGTGATGGGCGTGCCCTGGGCCTGCAGGCGATTCGCGTCGGCCGCGATCGCCTCACGCAGCGGCAGGATCCCCTCGGTGTTCGTGTAGCGCGTGGCGCCCTCGGCGAGCGCCTGCACCGCTGCCTCGCGAATGAACGCCGGCGTGTCGAAATCGGGCTCCCCCGCGCCGAGGTCGATGATCGCCTGTCCCGCCGCCTTGAGTGCCCGGGCCTTGGCAGCGACGGCGAGCGTCGCGGATTCCTTCAGGCGGGCGATGTTCTCGGACGGCTGGAACGTGAGCGACATGGCAGCGGGTAACGTGGTGGAGGTGGTATTCGGCCTGAAACCGACTACTGTTCACGGTTGCGCTGCATCGGAGAGCCGGGCACGCGCGACGACCGCCCGCAATAAAGCGCCCACCGTTGGTGCGCGCCATGCGAGGGCGGGAGCGCCATCGGGGCGCGACAATTCCCGGCCGTTGGGCGGCCGGGCACATCACAACTGAAGGAGCGGGACGTGAGCGAGCAGGATCGGGAAGGAACGTCGCCTGGGGCGACGCGGAGTCAGCACGTGGTGCTTTCAGGCCCCGCCGACGTCCGCATGATGACCGCCGCGATGCGGCCCTGTGTGTCCCGCAGCCGTGAGGGGGGAGCGCCGTCCGCGCCGCTGTGCCTCGTGGTCACCCCCACCATCGAGCAGGCCGTCACCGCCGCCGATGAAGCCCGTCGCCTGCTGGGCGATGCCGAGGCCCGCGTGGTGCCCGTCACTGGCGTGGCCCGTGCCCGCCGTGTGCTCGCCTCCGCCCCCGTGGCGGTCGTGACCGGCACCGCCGCCGATCTCGTCGCACTGCGTCGTGATGCCGCCCTGCAGCTCGATGCCCTCGTGGGCCTCGTGGTCGTCGGCCTCGACGACCTGCTCGCGGCCCAGGCGGGCGACGCCCTGCTGGCCCTGCTCGGCGATCTGCCGGACACGTCGGCGCGCGTCGCCACCATAGAGCAGGAGAGCCCCGAGGTCGACGCGTTCCTCGAGGCGCAGTTCCGCCGCGCCCGCCACATCGAGCCGGCGCCGATCGGTGGCACGCCGCTCGCCATCACGCCGCGCTTCCTGGTCACCTCGGCGTCGGGGCGCGCCGATGCGCTGCGCCTCGTGCTCGACGAGCTCGATCCGCCGTCGCTCGTCGTTATCGCCGCCACGGAGCGCGGCGAGCAGGACGCCACCGATGCGCTCGCGCGACTCGGCGTCGTGGTCGACGGACTGCATGTGCAGGTCGTGCGGCAGCCCAGCGCGCAGCACGTCGCACTCACGGTGTTGTGGGAAGCGCCGGCCACGTACGACGCCCTCGTCGATGCGCTGGCCATGCGTCCGGTCGAGGCGGTGGCCCTGCTGCTCCCGGACGACCTCCCGGCGTTCCGTCGCCTGACGTCGTCGACGGCCGAGGCGTGGACGCCAGCCGCCAAGAAGGCCGCCGCGAATGATCGCGTCGCGCAGCTCCGCACCGCCGTGCGTTCGACGCTCACCAACGGCGGCGCGACGGCGAGCGAGTTGGCGCTGCTGTCGCCGCTGCTCGAGACGCACGATGCGATGGAGATCGCCTGCGCCGCGCTCCGCCTGCTCGAAGGCGCGCGTCGCGACGTGGCCGCCGTGCGCGCCCGGGCCTCGACGTCGTGGGCCAAGGCGGCGGCGCCACACACGCCGGCGCCGCGGGTCGAGCGGCCGCGTGATGAGGCGGCCGAGGGCGAGGGTGGCGCACCGCGCGGCGGTCGCCAGAAGGTGTTCCTCGCCGCCGGCAAGCGGGACGGCGTGCGTGTGGGCGACGTGGTCGGCGCCATCGCGAATGAAGCGGGCATCGACGGCGAGCGCATCGGTCGCGTGGAGCTGTTCGAGTCGCACACCATCGTCGATCTCGCGGCCGAGGACGCGGCCAAGGCGGTCGAGGCGCTCGGGTCGGCCATGCTGCAGGGACGTCGGCTCAACGCCCGCATCGACGAGCGGGGCGGCGACCGCCCCGAGCGTGGCGAAGGTGGCCGTCGCTTCGGCGGCGGCGGCTTTGGTGGCGGGCGTGGTGGTGACCGCGGCGGCGATCGCGGCGGACGCTTCGGCGGCCGCCCGGGCGGTGGCGATCGCGGCGGCCGAGGCGGTTTCGATCGGGGCCCGCGCGCGCCGCGTGACTTCGATCGTGGCGACCGCGGCGGCGACCGTCCGGAGCGCAGCGAACGTGGCGGCGAACGTGGTGGCGAGCGGAGCTTCGATCGCGGCCCGCGCAGCTTCGATCGCGGCGACCGTGGCCCGCGTCCGTTCGATCGCGGCGGCGACCGTGGTGGTGATCGCGGCGCACCGCGCAGCTTCGACCGGGGCGACCGCGGCGGCGACCGAGGTGGCGATCGTGGCGGATTCCGCGGCACGCGCGGTGACGAGGCGCGTCGCGCCTTCGGCGATCGTCCGCCGCGGGAACGCGCGGAAGGGCGCAGCGAGTGGGCCGAGCGCGGTGAGCGCATGAAGCATGCGCGTCGCACGCCGCGTCGCCCCGACGGCGAGTAAGTCCCATGCAGGGCGCCTTTCAGGCCTCGGGAGGTTGGATCGAGGTCATCGCGGGCTCGATGTTCAGTGGCAAGACGGAGGAGTTGCTCCGCCGGGTACGCCGCGCGACCATCGCCCGCAAGCGCGTGCAGCTCTTCAAGTCGCATCTGGACGACCGCTACGCGGGACTCTGGGCGGTCTCCAGCCACGATCGGCGCAGCCTCGAAGCGGTGCCGATCGACTCCGCCGCGCAAATCATGCTGCGACTCGATCCGATGGCGCAGGTCATCGCGATCGATGAAGTGCAGTTCCTCGACGCCGCGCTGCTGCAGGTCGCGACGACGCTCGCCGCGCGCGGGCGTCGCGTGATCTGCGCCGGCATCGACACCGACTTCCGCGGTGAGCCGTTCGGCGCGATGCCGCAGCTCATGGCCGTGGCGGAGGTCGTGGACAAGCTGCACGCGATCTGCGTGCTGTGCGGATCGCCGGCGAGCCGCAATCAGCGGCTCATCGATGGCAAGCCGGCGCCGTGGGATTCTCCCACGATCATGGTGGGCGCCGCCGACAGCTACGAAGCCCGCTGCCGCGCCTGTCACGTGGTCCCGCGCCGCGACGACGGGCAGCAGTCGCTGCTCTAGGTCAACGCTCCGGCGGCGGTTCCCGCCGCCGGACGGTGTTCACCAGGCGTTCGAGATCGCCCACGGCAAACGGCTTGCCGAGGAACGGCACACCGAGCCGGTCGAGCCGCGCACGCGCGTCGGGATTGACGACGTATCCGCTGATCGCCGCCGTGGGCACGTGCGGATAGCGTGCCCGCACGGCGTCGATGAGGTCGAGCCCCGACATCCCGGGCATGGTGATGTCCGTGACGAGCGCGGACACGTCGGCCGCGTGCGTCGCGAGCCACGCCAGCGCCGCTTCGCCCGACGCAGCCACATGGACGGTGTCCCCGGCCTTGAGCAGCATGCGGCGCCCCAGTTCGCGCAACATCGGATCGTCGTCCACGAGCAGGATCGTCCCCGAGGCGGGTGCACCGAGCGGCGCGACGTCGTCGACCGGTGCGTCGGCGGGGGCGTTCACGGCCGTCGGCATGCCGAGCGGGAAATGCAGGCGAATGACGGTGCCGGCGCCCGGCGCCGACTCGCACTCGATGAACCCGCGACTCTGGTGCACGAGGCCATGCACCGCCGCGAGCCCCATGCCGCGCCCCTCCGCGAACGGCTGCGTCGAGAAGAATGGTTCGAAGAGCCGTCGACGCACGGCCTCGTCCATGCCGACGCCGGTGTCCCGCACGCTGAGCACGGCGAAGGGCCGCGCGAACGCGTCGTCGATGCCGCCGTGCGGGTGCACGCGCTCGACGCGGTCGGTGGACAGGGTCAGCGCACCGCCACCGCGCATCGCGTCGCGCGCGTTGTCGACCAGCGCCCGCACGGCATCCAGCAGGCGCGTGCGGTCGATCGCGATGGGCACCTCCTGCGGCGCCAACGCGAGACGCACGCCGATGTTCGCTGGCAGGGCGTCACGAATGGCCGGCAACTGCTCCTCGAGCAACACGTTGAGATCGACCGGCGCCGCATGGAGCAACTGGCGACGTCCCACCGCGAGCAGTCGTCGCGTGAGTTCGCTCGCCCGATCGACGGCGCGTTCGATGGCGCCGATGTCATCGAGCAACGCTGACCGCGCACCGACCCCGTCGCGCAGGAACGTGGTCGCGCCCCGGATGACGGTGAGCAGGTTGTTGAAGTCATGCGCGATGCCGCCGGCAAGCTGCCCGACCACCTCGAGCTTCTGCGCCTGCCGCAGCCGCTCTTCCGACGCCCGCGACCCGGTGACGTCGGCGAACACCACGAGCACCGCGAACGGGCGCGTCTCGCCCGCCCGCACGAGCGGATCCGCCGAGACGCTGAGCCAGGTGAGTTCACCCGGAGCATCCTGCCGCGGCAGGCCGAGCAGCTGCGTCGGCTGACTCAGGCCGGTGCGGAGCGCCTCCAGCGCCGGATGTTCGGCGGCCGGCCACGCGCGGCCATCTTCATGCACCGCCAGCCATTCGCGGTCGCCGGGGCGGAGCCCCAGCAGATCCGCCGACGTGAGCCCGAGGAGGCGCTCGGCGGCCGGATTCGCGAGGCGAATCGCGCCGGTCTCGTCGTGCAGCACGACGCCTTCGCGCATCCCCGCCAGCACGGCGCGAAAGCGCGCCTCCGACTCGCGCAGTTGTCGCTCGGCGCGCAGGCGATCGGTGAGATCCTGCACGATGATGTGCAGCACGCGACGCTCGCCGATCTGCGCGACGCCCATCGACGCCTCGACCTGTCGGCGCTCGCCACTCGCCAGGCGATGCTCCCGCTGCGCGCGGAGCCCGCAGTCGGCGGGGATGCTCGCGGTGAGGGCGCGCCAGTGCTCCGGTGCGATCGACTCGAGGTCCATCATCGACATCGTGCGCAGGATCGCGCGCGGCCAGCCGTAGAACGCCTCGGCGGCCGGGTTCGCATCGACGATCGCGGCGGTCGCGGCATCCGCCAGCAGTTGGATCGCCCCATTGCCCTCGAACAGCTCGCGATGGCGCGCCTCACTCGCCTCGAGCAGCAGCCGCTCGCGCTGGCGTTCGGACACGTCGCGCGAACTGATCGCGACGACATCGGGCGACACGGGCACCACCTGACGCTGCAGCCACCGCTGCGGCTGCTCGTCGCTCGGCGTGTGCTGCGTGCTCTCCACGGGTTCGCCGGTGATGACCACGCGACAGCACTGCTCCCAGAGCTGCCAGTCACGGCTGCGGGGAAACACCTCGAGCAACGATGCGCCCACCAGCTCGGCGGGCGCGCGACCCACCAGCGCCCCCGCGCGGCGATTGGCATCGAGGATGCGGAACGCCGTGATGGCCCCGTCCGCGTCCCGCTCGGCCTCCGCCACGACGACCGCATCGAAGCCGGCGTCGAGCACGCCGCGCAGCCGCGCTTCCGAGGCGGCGAGCGCGGCGAGCAGGTCGGTCTGGGCCGGTGTGGGACGAGTGGTCACAAGGGAGCGTGGCGTGGGCCGTCGGTGTATCGAAATGTGCCAAGGGTGTGGCAGGCGCGTCAGGGAGAGGACGACCGGGCACCGCCTGCGTGACGCGCCGATGGACCGGCATTGTGACGCTGCGGCCGACGCGGGCGTCTGGATGCTGACGCCGCTGTCACTCGTTCCTTTCCCTTTCTTTGACCGGATCGTCGCATGGGTGTAATCGCGACGCTGCTCGCACACGAACCTCGGCTCGCCCGGCTCCGCTCGGCGGCGCGCGACCGCTATCGGTTCGTGCCCTGCGAAGACTGGACGTCCCTCACCCGCGCCTGCGAGCGCGGGCCGATCAACGTCGTCGTCTTCGACCTCTATGTGGACGGTCGCGCCGATTTCGAGCGCGTCCGCCAGTTGCGGGTGCGTGTCCCGCGGGCGGCCCTGGTCGCCTATGTGGACGTGACCCGTGAGCGTGCGCGAGACATGTTCGACGCCGGTCGGTGCGGCATCGACGTGCTCATCGTCGCCGAGGAGTCGGACACACCGCAGATGCTCGCGGCGCTGCTCGACCAGGCCGAAGCCCGCAGCGTATCCAGCCTCATCAAGCCGCATCTCGCGGGGCTGCGCAGCGTGGTGCGCGACGCCGTGATGCTGTCGGTCACGCGCGCGCACGAGCGCCTCACGCCGGACAGCCTGGCCCGCCTCATCGCCGTCTCGCGGCGCCTGCTCTCGAAGCGGCTCGAAGGCGCGCAGCTGCCGCCGCCGCATCAGCTGCTGACATGGGGACGCCTCATCGTCGCCGCCAGCATGCTCGAGGACGGCTCGCGCAGCGCCGATGGCGTGGCGAGTGCACTCGACTTCCCGTCGGGCAGCGCCTTCCGCAACACCTGCCAGCGGTACCTGGGCTGCACGCCGCACCAGATCCGCCTGCGTGGCGGAGCTGGCTGGGTCATCCAGGAGCTGCTCGTGAACCGCGAGAAGCGCCGGCAGGTGAGCGACCACGAGGACGACGTGCAGGACTCGGCGGCCGCGTAAGCGGCTGGCCCCAGCGCGCCGCAGGTCGAACGGCCCCGTCCATGACGGGGCCGTTGTCGTTCATGGATCCGAGGCGCCGGCCAACGCGTCACCCGGTACTTTACGCGCATGCGTCACATCGCCCTCACCGGGAACATCGCGTCCGGCAAGAGCACGGTGTCGGCGCGCCTGGCGGCGCTGGGCGCGACGATCATCGATGCGGACGTGCTGGCGCGAACGGCGGTGGCCCCCGGTACGCCGGGACTCGCCGCCGTGGTCGCGCGCTTCGGTGCGGGCGTGCTGGCCCCCGATGGCTCGCTCGACCGCGCCGCGCTGCGCGCGCGTGTCTTTCGCGACGAGCCGGCACGGCGCGCACTCGAGGCCATCATCCATCCCGAGGTGCGCCGTCTGCGCGCCGAGGCCGTGGCGGCCGCGCGCGACCACGGAGCGGCGCTGGTGGTGTCGGACAGTCCGCTCGTCTTCGAGACCGGCATTGCGGCACAGTTCGACGGCGTGCTGCTGGTGGATGCCCCGGCGGCGGTGCGACGCGAGCGTCTCGTGCGCGACCGCGGCCTTGCGCCAGCGGACGCCGATGCCATGATCGCCGCGCAATGGCCCTCCACACGCACACGCCCGCTGGCCACGTGGATCATCGACAACGACGACACCCCCGAGGTGTTGCAGCAGCGGGTCGATGCCCTCTGGCCCACCCTCGTCGCGGCGCCCCCGCTTCCCTCCGGGGCGCCCGCGACGGACATTTCGCGCTGACCGTTTTCCCTTCCCCGCCGGAGCCTCCGTGTCGAACATCCCCGCCGACCTGCGCTACACCAAGGAGCACGAGTACGTCCGCACCACCGAGGCCGACGGCGTCGTCGCGGTGGGCATCACCGACTTCGCGCAGGGTGAGCTGGGCGACATCGTGTACGTCGAGCTGCCCAAGGTGGGCAACACGTACAGCGCGCACGACGTGTTCGGCACCGTCGAGGCGGTGAAGGCCGTCTCCGAGCTGTTCATGCCGGTGAGCGGCGAGGTGGTCGAAGTGAACGGACGCCTCGACGGCGAGCCGGCGCTCATCAACACCGATCCCTACGGCGACGGCTGGATGGTGAAGGTGCGCGTGGCCCCGGGTGGCGACGCCGATCTCATGTCGGCCGACGCGTATCGCACCCAACTGGGCGAATAGGGACCCACGCGACGCGACGGCCCCGGCACACTGCGGTGTGCCGGGGCCGTCGTGTCGCCAGGAACCGTCACGCCGCGGTCAGCTCGAGTACTCCTCGATCGGCGGGCAGGCGCACACCAGGTTGCGATCGCCGAACGCGCTCTCCACGCGACGCACCGTGGGCCAGAACTTGCGCGCCCGCGTCCACGCCGTCGGATAGGCCGCCTGCTGACGCGTGTACGGATGCGTCCACGCATCGGCCGTGCAGTGCGCCGCCGTATGGGGCGCGTTCTTGAGCACGTTGTCCTCGCGATCGGCCTCACCGCGCTCGATCGCCGCGATCTCCTCGCGCATGCCGATCATGGCCTCGACGAACCGGTCGAGCTCCGCCTTCGACTCGCTCTCGGTCGGTTCCACCATGAGCGTGCCGGCCACGGGGAACGACAGCGTGGGCGCGTGGAAGCCGTAGTCCATGAGGCGCTTCGCCAGGTCCTCGGCTTCGACGCCGGCTGCGCCCTTGAAGGCCCGCGTGTCGAGGATGCACTCGTGCGCCACGAGCCCGTTCTGCCCCTGATACAGCACGGGGTAGTGCCTCTCGAGACGCTTCGCGATGTAGTTCGCGTTGAGGATCGCCACCTTCGTCGCCTCGGCCAGCCCAGCGCCGCCCATCAGCTTGATGTAGACGTACGAGATGGGCAGGATGCTCGCGCTCCCCCACGGTGCCGCCGACACCGGGCCAATGGCCGTCGGCGCATCGTGCGACGCGATGACGGGATGCGTGGGCAGGAACGGCACGAGCTGCGGCGCCACGCCGATGGGGCCCATGCCCGGGCCGCCGCCACCGTGCGGGATGCAGAAGGTCTTGTGCAGGTTGAGATGGCACACATCGGCACCCAGGTCGCCGGGCCGCGCGACGCCGACCATGGCGTTCATGTTCGCGCCGTCCATGTACACCTGCCCACCGTGCTGGTGGATGAGCGCGGTGATGTCCTTGATGCTCGCCTCGAACACGCCGTGCGTGCTCGGATAGGTCACCATGAGCGCGCCCAGGTTGGCCGAGTGCTCCTGCGCCTTGGCGGCGAGGTCGGCCAGGTCGATGTTGCCGTCCGCGTCGGTCTTCACGACCACCACGCTGAAGCCGGCCATGACCGCACTGGCGGGATTCGTGCCATGCGCCGACTGCGGAATGAGGCACACGGTGCGATGCGCGTCGCCGCGCGCCAGATGATACGCCCGGATGACCAGCAGCCCGGCGTACTCGCCCTGCGATCCGGCATTGGGCTGCAGCGACACCGCGGCGAACCCGGTCACCTCGGCCAGGTCATGCTCGAGCTCGCGGAACATGGCCGCGTACCCCTCGGCCTGCGCGCGCGGCGCGAACGGATGCAACTGCCCGAACTCGGGCCACGTGACCGGGATCATCTCGGCCGTGGCATTCAGCTTCATCGTGCACGAGCCCAGCGGGATCATGCCATGCACCAGCGAGAAGTCCTTCGCCTGCAGCGTGTAGAGATACCGCAGCATCTCCGTCTCGCTGTGGTAGCGATGGAACGTCGGGTGCGTGAGGAAGTCCGACACGCGACGGAACCGCTCGTCGTAGCGCGCGTCCACACCCGCTGCCACGTCGGCGTACGCGAAGTCGGGCGCGGCGCCCCCGTTGAACACCGCCCAGAGGTCGGCGATATCCGCGGCGGTCGTCGTCTCGTCGAGCGCGACCGTGATGGTGCCGGGTTCGAGCACACGCAGGTTCATCTGCCGTGCATCGGCCGCCGCGAGGATGTCGGCCTGTCCGTGCGCCCCCACCTCGACACGCACGGTGTCGAAGAAGTGCTCATGCGAAATGGCGAAGCCGAGGCGCTCGAGGCCGGCCGCGAGCGTGGCGGCGTGTCCGTGCACGCGCGACGCGATGGCGCGCAGCCCCTCCGGGCCGTGATACACCGCGTACATGCCGGCCATGACCGCCAGCAGCACCTGCGCCGTGCACACGTTGCTCGTGGCCTTTTCGCGGCGGATGTGCTGCTCGCGCGTCTGCAGCGCCATGCGCAGCGCCGGCGCGCCCTCGACATCGCGCGAGAGGCCGATGATGCGCCCCGGCAGGAGGCGCTTGAATTCATCACGCGTCGAGAGGAACGCGGCATGCGGCCCGCCGTAGCCCATCGGCACGCCGAAGCGCTGCGAGCTGCCCACCGCGATGTCCGCGCCCCACTCGCCCGGCGGCGTCAGCAGGCACAGCGCCAGCAGGTCGGTGGCCGCGACCACCAGCGCGCCGGCCGCATGCGCCTGCTCGGCGAGCGCACGGTAGTCCGCCACCGCGCCATCCGTCGCCGGGTACTGCACGAGGCAGCCGAACACGTCGGCACCGAAGGCGAACGCCTCGGCCGCGGTCACACGGACCGTGACGCCGCGCGCCTCGGCCCGGGCACGCACCACCTCGATGGTCTGCGGGTGACAGTCGGCGGCCACGAGGAACACGTTGCGCGTCGCACTCCCCTTCGCGCCGTAGGCCAGCGCCATGGCTTCGGCCGCCGCCGTGCCTTCGTCCAGCAACGAGGCGTTCGCGATCTCGAGCCCCGTGAGGTCGATGATCATCGTCTGGTAATTCAGCAGCGCCTCGAGGCGCCCCTGCGCGATCTCGGCCTGGTACGGGGTATAGGCCGTGTACCACGCCGGATTCTCCATGACGTTGCGGAGGATCACGTTCGGCACGTGGGTGCCGTAGTAGCCCATGCCCAGGTACGAGCGGTAGATGCGGTTCTTCGCGGCGAGGGTGCGGAGCGAGGCCAACACCTCCGCCTCACCACGCGCCGTCCCCGTGTCGAGCACACCACGGAAGCGCAGCGGCGCCGGCACGACCGCGTCGATGAACGCATCGAGCGTCTCGTAGCCCAGCACGTCGAGCATGGCACGCTGCTCGGCGGGCGAGGGGCCCAGGTGACGCGCGATGAAGGAGTCGTCCGTCGCAGGTGCGGCGGCGAGGGTACGCGTGGCCATGTCGATCCTCGGGAAGACGGGGCCGTACGGCGCCCCGCGGACATCGGAGTCGGAGAGAGTCGGGAGGGCGAGCCGCACCGGGCGTCGCCAGACCAGTAATTTAGCATCGATGCACGACCTGCCGACTTGCTGGCATGTGCGCCGCGATGCGCCGGCCGATGGTGTCACCAACATGGCCATCGACGCCGCGCTGCTGGCGACGGTGACCCCCGCGCAGGCCACCTGGCGCTGGTACGCCTGGGACACGCCCACCGTGTCGTTCGGGCGCCATGAGCACACCCGGGGGCGATTCGACGCCGCAAGCTGCGCCCGCGCCGGGCTCGCGACGGTGCGGCGCCCGACCGGGGGCCGCGCGCTGCTGCACGCGCGCGAGGTGACGTACAGCGTCGTGCTGCCCTGGCCCGCCGACCGTCCGTGGCGTGACGCCTACGCCGCCGTGAACGCGCTGCTCCTGGCAGTGCTGGCCCGGGTGGGCGTGGCCGCCACCATCGCGCCGCCCAGTCCGGTCTCCGGCACTCGGACCGCGCGGGGCACCGCAGCGGCGCCCGACACAGCGCCCGACACAGCGCCCGACACAGCGCCCGATACAGCGCCCGACACACTCGCGGGCCCCTGCTTCACCGCACCCGCCGAGGGCGAGTTGGTGGTCGGCGGCCAGAAGCTCGTCGCCAGCGCCGTCTGGCGACAGGGCGGCGGCTACCTGCAGCACGGCAGCCTGCTGGTGCACGATGACCAGGCGCGCCTGATGGCCGCCGCCGCGGGGCCCCTGCCGCCCCCGCACCCCGCAGCGACGCTCGCGCAGCTCGTGCCCGCGCTCGACTCCGTTGCGCGCGCCACCACGGCCCTCGATGCCGCGCTCCCCGACGCGCTCGCGAGCGTGATCGGCGCCACGGTGCGCGGCGACGCCATCCCCGATGCCGCCTTCGGCGCCGCCGTCGAGAGGTCCCGCATCACGATCGGCTCTGCCGAGTGGCTCTGGCGCCGATGAGAGCGCGCGGGCATCGTACTCGCGCGACTGTCCCCTCCAATCCTGCGCCCATGTCCCGACGCGTCTGTCTGCTGGCCCTGGCCACGACCCTCGCCGCCTGTTCCTCGGGGGAGCGCGCTGCACCCGCCGGCGACGACGGCGGCACGCTCATCGTCGCGGTGGCCGGCGAACCCTCGACGCTTTTTCCTCCGCGCGTCGAGGGCACCATCGATGCCGCCGTCGTCGGCACGATGTTCGAGCGACTCGCCGACATCGGGCCCGCCCTCGAGACCATCGGCGACGAAGGGTTCACCCCGGTGCTCGCGCGTAGCTGGCGCTGGGCGCCCGACTCGCTGTCGATCGCATTCACGCTCGACTCCACGGCACGCTGGCACGATGGCGCCCCGCTGCGCGCCGAAGACGTACGCTTCACCTGGCGCGTGTACGCGGACGACTCCGTCGCGGCGAATGAGCGCGACCTGATCGGCAACATCGATTCGGTGTCGGTGCCCGACGCACGCACCGCGGTCGTGTGGTTCAAGCGACGCACACCGCAGCAGTTCTACGATGCGACGTACCACATGAAGATCCTGCCGTCGCATCGGCTGGACTCCATCCCGTTCGCGCGCCTCGCCACGTCGGCCGCGGCGCGTGCCCCCGTGGGCACGGGCCGGTTCCGCTTCGCGCGCTGGGACGCCGGCCAGCGCATCGAGGTCGTCGCCGACACCACCCACCCCCGCGGCCGCCCGCATCTCGATCGCGTCGTGTGGAGCATCATGGCCGATCAGGGAGCGGCCACCGTCAAGCTGTTCGCGGGAGAGGCAGACCTCCTCGAGAACTTCCGCCGTGACAATCTCGAGCAGCTCGCCCGCACGCCGTCGCTGCGCGTCGTCACCAACCCGTCGCTCACGTACTACTTCCTCGGCTTCCACCTGCGCGAGGGAGGCGCCGGCAGCGCGCCGCATCCGATCTTCGGTGACCTGCGCGTGCGACGTGCGCTCTCCATGGCGGTCGACCGCGCGACGCTGGTGCGCAACGTCTTCGACTCGCTCGCGGTGGTGGGGCTCGGCCCCGCGCCACGGGCGCTGATCCCCGACACCACCGTCCTGCGCGCGCCGCCGTTCGACGTGGCGCAGGCGCGTGCCCTGCTCGACTCCGCCGGCTGGGTGGATGCCAACGGCGACGGGGTGCGCGAGCGTGGCGGCCGCCCCCTCGCCTTCGAACTCCTCGCGCCGTCCAGCAGCGCCGCACGCACGGCGTACGCGACGCTCCTGCAGGCCCAGTTCGCCGTCGTGGGCGCCAAGGTCTCCGTGGCGGTCCTCGACCCCGCGGTGTTCACGGAGCGCACCGACAAGGGACGCTTCGACGCCTATCTGGGCGGCTGGCAGCCGAGCCCGGGGCTCATCGGCATGCGGCAGACATGGATGTCGCGCGGCGCGGACAACGTCGTCGGGTACGCCAACCCGCGCTTCGACGCACTCGCCGACTCGGCGCTCACCGGCCTCGATCGCGCGCGCAGCCGCCGGCTCTGGGGCGACGCCTTCGCCGCCATCGTCGACGACGCGCCCGCCATCTGGCTCTATGAAGCGCGTATGCCCATCGGGCTCCACACGCGCCTGGTGTTGCCGCCGCTGCGCGCCGACGGCTGGTACACGAACCTCGCCGAGTGGCGCGTCGACCCGGCACGACGCCTCGATCGCGATCGCATCGGTCTCGGGGGCGCGCGCTGAGTCGCGTCGCACCGCGCGTCGTCGCGCGCCTCGCGCAGGTGGGGATCGTCGCCTGGGCGGCGGCGACCCTCGCCTTCGCCACGTTGCACCTCGCACCCGGTGATGCCGCGACGGCGATGGGCGACGATGTGCCGGCGCAGGTGCGCGCGCAGGTGCGGGCCAAGTTCTCGCTCGACCAGCCGCTGCCGGTGCAGTACGCGCGCTGGTTGGGCGCTGCGGTGACGGGCGACTTCGGCTGGTCGCCCCTCCGATCACGCCCCGTCAGCGACGAAGTGCGCACAGCGTTGGGCAACACGCTGCGGCTCGTGCTCCCGGCGTTCGCCCTCGCGATGCTCGGCGGCGTGTTTGTCGGACGGTGGCAGGCGGTGCATGCCGAGCACCGCCGCGATCGCGCCACCAGCACGCTGCTGCTGGTGCTGTATTCCGTGCCGGAGTTCTGGCTCGGACTCACGCTGGTGCTGCTCTTCGCCCGGCAGTGGCCGCTCTTCCCGACCGGCGGCATGGAGAGCGACGTGGCGGCGTACATGACGTCGCTCTCCCGGGCAAAAGACCGCCTGTGGCACCTCGTCCTGCCCGTGGTCACGCTCACACTGGTGGGGGTCGCCACCGTGGCGCGGTATCAGCGGGCGAGTCTGGTGCAGGTGCTCGCGCAGCCCTTCGTGCGAGCCGCCGCCGCGGCGGGACTGCCGCAGCATCGCATCCTCCATGGCGCGTGGCGCGCCTCGCTGCCCCCGGTCGTCACGCTCGGCGGCGTCCTGCTGCCCGCGTACGCGGCCGGCGTGGTGTTCGTCGAGGGCGTCTTCTCGTGGCCCGGCATGGGGCGCCTGCTCGTCGAGGCGGTCGCGCGCCGTGACCTCTGGCTGGTCAGCGGCATCGTCGTCGTGGGCGCCACCATCACCGCGCTCGCTGCGGCCGCGGCCGACCTGCTCCGCGGTGTGGTCGATCCGCGCCTCACCGAGGTGGACGCCGACCGTCGCGACGCGCCGACGGGGCCGGGCGTGCCGGCGTGAGTGCCTCGACGCGTGCGCTGCTGCCGTTGGCGCTGTTGGCACTGCTGGCCACCGCCGCGCCGCTGCTCGCCCCCTTCGACCCGGCCCAGCAGTTCGACCTGCTCACCCTGCGCAGCCAGCCGCCGTCGTGGGCGCACCCCTTCGGTACCGACCCGTACGCGCGCGACGTGCTGAGTCGCGTGCTGTTCGGCGCGCGCGTGTCGCTCTTCGTGTCGTGCTCGGCCGTGCTCCTCGGCCTGCTGGCCGGCGTCGGCTACGGCGCGCTCACGGTGCTCGCGCCGCACGCGCTGCGCCCGTGGCTGCGCCGCTTCCTCGACGTGCTGCTCGCGCTCCCGCGCATCCTGCTGCTGCTCGCCGTCGCCGCCCTCGTGGAATCGCGGTCGCTGCTGGTGCTCGTCGCGCTGGTCGGGCTCACCGGGTGGTTCGCCACCGCGCGACAGGTGGCCGACGAACTCGAGGCGCTGCAGCAGCGCGAGTTTGCCCTCGCCGCGCGCGCCGCCGGCGTCCGTCCGTGGCGCCTGCTGCGCCGCCACCTGCTCCCACACCTCCGCCCCCTGCTGGTGGTCAACGGCACCTTCGCCGTGGCCAACACCATCGGCCTCGAGGCCGGACTCAGCTTCCTCGGGCTCGGCGTGCAGCCGCCCGATGCCAGTTGGGGAACGATCCTGCGCGATGGCGCCGGGACCATCGGCGGTGATTGGTGGCTCGTCGTCTTCCCCGGAATCGCCACCGTGCTGGCGGTGCTGGCCTGCAACCGGGCCGGCGATGTCTTGCGCGACCGCTTTGCACCGGCGCACGTTGCGGGGCCGTGACCGCCTCCTCCGCCGCCTCCACCGCGCTCCTCGACGTCGCATCGCTGGCTGTCACCTTCCCCGCCGGTGACGGCGCCGTGCGTGCGGTCGATGGCGTGAGCTTCACCGTCGCCGCTGGCGAGACGGTGTGCCTCGTCGGCGAATCCGGCTGCGGCAAGTCGCTCACGGCGCTGTCGCTGCTGCGCCTCGTGCCGCCCCCCGGTTCCATCGCACCGGGCAGTCGCATCCAGTTCGAGGAGCAAGACCTCCTCACGCTCGACGACCGCGCCCTGCGCGCCGTGCGTGGGCGGCGACTGGCGATGATCTTCCAGGAGCCGATGACTGCGCTCAATCCCGTGCTCACCATCGGCGACCAGGTGGCCGAGGTGGTGCGGGTGCACACCACGCTGTCGCGGCGCGAGGCGTGGGAACGTGCCGTGGACATGCTCACGCAGGTGGGCATCGCCGACGCCGCCACACGCGCGAAGCAGTATCCGCACCAGCTCTCCGGCGGCATGCGCCAGCGCGTCATGATCGCCATCGCGCTCGTGATGTCGCCGCGTCTCGTCGTCGCCGACGAGCCCACCACCGCGCTCGACGTCACCATCCAGGCGCAGATCCTCGACCTGTTGCGCACGATGCAGCAGCGCCTCGGCATGGCGCTCCTGCTCATCACGCACGATCTCGGCGTCGTGGCCGAGATGGCCGACCGCGTGCTGGTCATGTACGCGGGGCGCATCGTCGAGGAGGCGTCGGTCACCGATCTCTTCGCGTCGCCGTCGCACCCCTACACCGAGGGGCTCCTCGCGGCGGTGCCACGACTCGGCGACGAACGCGAACGCCTGCAGACCATCCCCGGCATGGTGCCGGCGCCCGGTTCGCTCGCGGGAGGGTGCGCGTTCCGCGATCGTTGCCCGCATGCGTGGGACCTGTGCGCGCAGCAGGAGCCGCCGCTCCATCAGGTGAGTGCGGCGCACCGCGCGCGCTGTCACCTCGTGCAGGAGCCCGAACGACGACGTCCCGCCACCGAGCGGGCCGTGCCGGACGCGCGCGCATGACAGTGCCGTCGTCCATCACGCCGTCCACGGCGCTGCTGCGCGTGCGGGGCCTCACCAAGCACTTCCCCGTGCGCAGCGGATGGCTGCAGCGCGTCACCGGCGCCGTGCGCGCGGTCGACGACGTGTCGTTCGACATCGCGCGTGGCGAGACACTCGCCCTCGTCGGCGAGTCGGGGTGCGGCAAGACGACCACCGGACGCACGCTGCTGCGGCTGGTCGAGCCCACGCGCGGCACCGTGCACTACGACGGCACCGACGTCACCGCGCTCAGCGGCGAGGCGCTCCGGCGCATGCGGCGGCACCTGCAGATCGTCTTCCAGGACCCCTTCGGCTCGCTCAATCCCCGGCTCACGGTGGGCGAGGCCATCCGCGAGGGGCTGATCGTGCACCAGCTGGCCGAGGGCGCGGCCGCCGACCGGCGCGTGACGCAACTCCTCGACGAGGTCGGGCTGCGCGCCGAGCACGCGACGCGCTATCCGCATGAGTTCTCCGGAGGCCAGCGTCAGCGCATCGGCATCGCACGCGCCCTCGCCGTCGAACCCGGCTTCATCGTCTGCGACGAACCGGTCTCCGCGCTCGACGTGAGCGTGCAGGCGCAGGTCGTCAACCTGCTGCAGGACCTGCAGCGCGATCGCGGCCTGTCATACCTGTTCATCGCGCACGATCTCGCCGTCGTCGCGCACATGGCCGATCGCGTCGCCGTCATGTACCTCGGGCGCATCGTCGAACTGGCGCCCCGCCGCGCGCTGTTCGCCACGCCGCTCATGCCGTACACGCAGGCGCTGCTCTCCGCCGTCCCGGTGCCCGAGCCGGGCGGCGCGCGCCGACGCATCATTCTCGCGGGTGATCCGCCGTCGCCGGCCAATCCGCCGAGCGGGTGCGTGTTTCATCCGCGCTGTCAGCACCCGGCGCGCGACAGTCAGTGTTCCAGCATGGTGCCCGTGCTCGAGGAAAAGGCGCCCGGGCACATCGTCGCCTGCCACAAGGTCGCTCCCCGCCTCCCCACCTCACCCACCCCGCCGTGACCACCCCCACCGCGCCAACCACCGACCGATCGTTCTTCGGGCATCCGAAGGGGCTCGGGCTGCTGTTCACGACCGAGATGTGGGAGCGATTCTCCTACTACGGCCTGCGCCCGCTGCTCATCCTGTTCATGGCGGCCGCACTCGCCGACGGCGGCTTCGGCTTCGAGCGTCCGCAGGCCTCGGCCATCGTCGGCATCTATGCGGCGAGTGTCTATCTCGCCTCGCTCCCCGGCGGCTGGATCGCCGACCGCTGGCTCGGTCTGCGACGTGCGATCCTCACCGGTGCGGTGCTCATCACCAGCGGACACCTCGCCATCGGCCTCTCGGGATTCGTGGCCGGCAAGCCGTTCTTCTTCCTCGGCCTCATCCTCATCGTCCTCGGCACGGGGCTCCTCAAGCCGAACATCTCGGCCATCGTCGGTGACCTGTACCCGGAAGGCGGTGCGCGGCGCGATGCCGGCTTTGCGGTCTTCTACATGGGCATCAACACGGGCGGCTTCCTCGGCCAGCTCGTCACCGGCTGGCTCGGCGAGCGGGTGAGCTGGCACTGGGGCTTCGGCGCGGCGGGCGTCGGCATGGCGCTGGGCCTCCTCACTTTCTGGCTGGGCGCCCCGAAGTTCCTCGGCACCATCGGCAGCGACATCGTGCGTCACCCCGACGCGGCCGTGCAGGCCAAGCGCGAGTCGACCGTGCGCAACGGCACCTTCATCGGCCTCGGTGTGCTGGCGCTGGTGTTCGCCCTGGCGGCCACCGGCATGGTGACGCTCGATCCGCAGGCCATCGGCAGTGCCATGACGTTCGTGCTGGTGGGCATCGCGGTGGCGTATTTCGCCTGGCTCTTTGCGGCCGGTGGGCTCACGGGTGATGAGAAGAAGCGCACGGCGGTCATCTTCGTGCTCTTCCTCTTCGCCGCGATCTTCTGGGCCGCGTTCGAGCAGGCGCCCACCTCGCTGCAGCTGTTCGCCAACGACTTCACCGACCGGCAGGTGCTGGGCATGCAGGTGCCTGCCACCTGGTTCCAGTCCGTCAACACCTTCTTCGTCGTCCTGCTCTCCCCGCTGTTCGCTGCGATGTGGCTGGGCATGGCGAAGCGCAACATCCAAATCTCGAGTCCGGCCAAGTTCGCGTTCGGGCTTTTCCTCGCCGGCCTCGGCTTCCTCATCATGCTGTTCGCAGCCCGGGAAGTCGTCGCGAGCGGCGGCAAGGTGCTCGTCTCGCCGTGGTGGCTCATCATGAGCTACCTGCTGCAGACGATGGGCGAGCTGTTCCTCAGCCCCGTCGGCCTGTCGTCCATGACGCAACTCGCGCCGCGGCGCTACGTCGGCCAGATGATGGGCATCTGGTTCCTCGCCACGTCCGTCGGCAACCTGGTCGCAGGGCTCGTCGGTGGTCACGTGGATCCCACCAAGCTCGATCAGACGCCCACGGTGTTCCTCGGCACGGCCGTCGCGCTCTTCATCGCCACCGCCATCCTCGCGGCGATGGTGATTCCCATCCGCCGCATGATGGCGAACGTGCGCTGACCCCAGGCACCTCGGCGTGACGCTTCGTGTGATGCTTCGCGAGACGCGTCACGCCGCAGCGACGGGGCCGCTACGGCCAGGAGAAGAGGCTCGTGGGTGCGGTCCGTTCGCGCGAGACGGCGACATCGCGCGGCTCGGTCCAGAAGACGCGGCTGCGGTCGGCGCTCGAGATGCGCACCTGAAAACGGCGCGCGGGGTCGCCGCCCAACGGCGTGGCGACATCGACACGCCAGAGGCGCCGTGACCTCGGCGGCACCGCCGCGAGCAGCGACACGCCCACTGCGCCGCGCCACGGCGTGTCCATCGAGAACGGCACGCTCGGGTCGCTCCACAACCGGCCGCCCTCCACGAAGGCGGCGAGACCCGCGTCACCGACGTTGAAGCGCGTGGGCACCACCAACCGCTGCTCGGCGCGCAGCACGAGCCGGCTCGCGCCCGGTGTGAAGGCATCCTTGTGCGCGAGCAGCCCCCCCTGTCGGTCGGCCAGCGTGAGTTGCGCCGGCACCTGCATGTGCCGCCCACCCGACCACTCGGCCTGCAGCACCGTCGTCTGGCGCACCGCCGGGTGGAAGTAGTACGCCGCCCGACCGCTGCTCACGACGTTCGTCCAGGCGCGCGTGTCGCGATCGTAACGTCCCTCGACGATCCCCTGCGCGCCCACGAACCACTGCTCGCCCCCGACGCCCAGGTACACGTTCGACGCCAGGAACCGATCGCGATCGGTGGCACCCGCCACTTGCAGCGACTGACCGCCCACGAGTCCCACCTGCATGCCCACGCGCATGTCCTGCGCACCGGTCAGGGCGTCGAATCCCTGCACCCGCACGAACCGGATCGCACGCAACCCCACCAGCAGGTTGGCCCGCACGACGTTCTGGCGGCGATACGCGGGCGTCGGCCCCAGCAACGTGTCCGGTACGGTGCCGCGATCGGTGTAGCGCAGCAAAGTCGCGTTGGTGTTCTCCGCTTCGCGGCTGAGGCTCGCACCGACCAGCTTGAGGCGTCCGATGCTGCCGATGCGCGTCACCGCGCCCAACTGCGCGTGCTCGCGCGTGGTGAGCAAGGCCGCCGGCGCGCGCCGGTCGCGGTCGAGCCACGACTGCTCTCGCGCCGTCCCCGCACTCGTGATCCACGCGAAGCGCTGGAAGTCGGTGTAGTACGGCCGCACGACCTGCACGTCGACGCGATGCCCCACCTCGAACCGGTGCGCACTGAGTCGCAGCTCCTGGCGCGCGAGGCCGAACTGATAGTTGGTGTAGTCGAGGCCGAACCGGTCTCGGTACGCCAGCCCATCGCGCCACGTCACCGATGTGTGCAGCGCGCGCCCACCCACGTTGCCATCGCCCACCTCGATCGCACGCAGCATCGGACTCGTCGCCTGCATCGACGGCGCGAGGATGAGGCTCATGTCGTCGCGCGTCTCCACCTCGAGCCGCACGCCGCCCTTCCCATCGTCGTACGCATGGATGCGGGCATCGACGAGGTACGGCTGCGCACGCAGGATGCGTTCCGACTCGGCGCGCTCGATCTGGTTGCACGGCTGCCCTTCCTTGACCAGCAGGAAGCGCGAAATCACGTCGTCCCGCGTCGTCGTGTGCAGCAGCCCCAGCACGGCGCGCACCGGCGCGAACTGCGCGGGCACACGGTCGGCAAAGGGCTCGCGCGCCAGCACGACGATCTCCGAGATCGTCTGCCCGGCACACCCCGTCACCGGCAGGCGGCCACGACTCGACACCGGCGGCTGCTTGCGCGGCGTGGCGGTCCCGTCACCCTGCGCCTCGGCACGCCCGATCGCGAGCGCACTCGCTGGGCACACACACAGGCAGGCGCGCCAGCACGCGCGCCAACTGGCGCGGCGCAGGCGGTCCGCCGCCGCAGCGCGTGACCCTCGAGAGCACGACACGGGGTGCGGCGTCAGCGGCCGAAGCGACGCTTGAGGTCGGCGAGCCGCGCCTCGGCATCCGCCTCGCGCTCGGCGCGCGTGCGCCGCGGCGGCATGACCGCGTCGTCCATTCCTCCGCTGCCCGTCGGGGCGCCGGACGGAGCGCCCGACAGCGCCTCGTCCACTTCGCGCTGTGCCTGGGCCTCGACGCCAATGCCGTCGGGAGCCAGCCCCGACTGCACACGCCGCAACTCCGCCGACATCTGCTCGTACTCACGCTCGGCCATGGCCAACTCCTGCTGCTGCACCATCCGCTTCGACTCCAGCAGCGCCACCTTCTCGGCGTGTTGCGTCGCAAAGCGTTCGGCGATGGCGACGGTTTCCTGATCGCCGATGTCGGCCGCATACCCCTGACGCCGGCGCACCGTGTCCAGCTCACGCTGCTCGGTGGCGAGATGTGTCTCGGTGGCGGCCAACGTGGCGCGCAGGTCCTGCAGCGCCATCTTGGCATGCACGAGGGCGTCACGCATGCCAGCGGTCATGCGGCGGCGCTCGTCGGGATCGAGCCGATCGGAGAGCGAACGGAAGGCGTCGCGAAACTCGTCGAACATGGCGGTAAGCTAGGGCGACCACGGGACCCGCCGCTACCAGACCTCCGCCGGGAACAGTCTCCTACCCCGCTGCCGCCCTCTTCGCTCCATCGGCCCCCCTCTCGGCCGTGTGCGAGGCACGTGCCCGGCGTGTGACCCCGCCCCGCACCCATTTGGAGCGCGGTAGCTGTTATGTTCGGTCGCACCCCTCCACCGCTCCCGTTCGCCCGCGCCCGGACTCCGTGCTCTATCTCGCCATCCCCACCCACAACGAGGTCGCCACCATCGGCGTCCTGCTGTGGCGTCTGCGCACCGTGCTGGCCGAGTTCCCGCGGGAGTACGAGGTGGTGGTGTACGACGACGCGAGCACCGACGAGACGGCCGAGGTCGCGCAGCAGTACGTGCATGCGATGCCCGTCACCGTGCTGCGCGGCGACCGACAGCGCGGCTACGCCGGTGCGGTCGATGCCCTGCTGCGGCACATCGCGGGCCACACGCGCTACCCGCGGCGTGACGCGGTGCTGCTCCTGCAGGGCGACTTCACCGATCCGCCGGGCATCGTCCCCGAGTTCGCGCGCCGCTTCGAGGGAGGCGCAGATCTGGTGGTCGGCGAGCGTCAGGTCGGCACCGACGCACCGCTCCCCGTGCGGCGACTCTCGCGCGGGGCGCACTGGGCCATGCGTCCCTTCGTGCGCGTCGACGGTGTGCGCGACCTCACCGCCTCCATGCGCCTCGTGCGCATCTCGGCACTGCGCGACGCACTGCGCGAGGTGGGCGACGCCCCGCTCCTGCAGGGCGATAGCTGGACCGCCAACGCCGACCTGCTGCTCCGTCTCGCGCCGCACGCCCGCAAGGTCGAGTCGGTGCATGTGGAGCCGTCGTACGGCGTGCGCATGCGTGACACGCGGCGCGTGGCGCTGCGCGACGCGCTGGCCGCCCTCAAGTGGGCCTGGGGCGCGCGTGGCCGTCGGGTGACGGTGCGCATCGAGGCCGACAGCCCGGTCGACGATCGCCGGCCGCCGCGGACGTCACGGCGCCGCGACGAGTCGGAACTGTCCGTCGAGAAGCTGCGCGAGCGCGTGCGTGAAGCGCGCGGCGGACGCGAGCCGGAAGAGAAGGATCCGCGCGGTCGCCGTCGCCGCAGCGAACGTCCGGAGCGTGCCGAACGTCCCGAGCGCGCGGAGCGTACCGAGCGTCCGGAGCGCCCCGAGCGCGCGGAGAAGGCCGAGCGCAACCGTGCCCCGCGTGTCCCCGCGGACACGCGCGAGTCGCTGCTGGCCAGCCTCGATCCGGCCGCCGGTGCCACCGCCCGCCTCACGGGGCAACAGCGCGCCAGGGGCGAGGCCGGCCGTTCGGACGCCTCACGTGGGGACACGCCGCGCGATGGCGGCCGCACCGAGTCGCCGCGCGGAGAACGCCCGGCGCGCGGCCGTGGTGAGCGCCAGGCGGGCGATCGCCCCGCCGCCGAGCGGCAGGGCAGCGCGCGAGCGGAGTCGTCGCGACCGGAACGCGGGCGTCGCCGCGACGAGCGTGACCTGGCCGCGCCACCGGCTCTCGACGATCCGTTCGCACCACCCGCGGCCAAGCCCGATCCGTTCGCGCGGGCACTGGGGCACGACGACCCGCAGACGACGGCCGCCTCCACCGCGTCCACCGGGGCCGAGAGCGTCACGCCGCCCACCTGGAGCGCTCCCACGCCGTCTGAGGGGGGTATCCCGGACGACCTCACCTCGGAGCGCACGGCCGATGCCGCGGCCGGCGCGGAAATCCGCCGCGGCCGCCACCTGACGGACCGCGACAGCGAGGCCGAGGACGCGGTCGATGGGGCCGACGACGGGTTGGACGATGGCGATGACGGCAGCGACGACGTGAACGAGGCCGGTGCCGACGGTGCGGCCGGCCCGCGCAAGCGTCGGCGCCGCTCGCGGCGCGGGCGCCGGCGTCGTGGCGAGCGCGGCGAGTCCGCTGAGGGGTCGGAAGGCGCTGCGCCGGACGAAACGTCGGCTCGCGCATCGGCCGACGCTGGAGCCGTCGACGACAGCCCGTACCGGGCCGACGACGATGCATCGGCCGACGCCGACGAGTCGGACCGTGACGCGGGCGACGGTGAGGGCGAAGGTGAAGCCGGTGAGGGCGACCCCGGAGACGGCACCCATCCGCGAGCCCGGCGCCGTGGCCGCCGTGGCCGTCGGGGCGGCTCGCGCCGCTCACGTCACCGGCGTGAGGGCGAACCCCGGGAGGGCGGCGAGCCCCGCGACGGGGAAAGCCCCGACCGGGGTCCGGAAACGCACGACGGCACGTCGCCCCCCTCCTGAGGGAGCGGCGTGCCGCCGCGTAGGGGCTGACGCGCCCGTCAGCCCTTGAACTTCATCTCGATCTTCTCGGCCGTCGCCGGGCTCACCACCCGGAGCACGAAGTACACCACCGCGCCCACCAGCACGATCTTGAGCGCGACGCCGAGGAGGAAGAACAGCAGCCCGACCAGCGGCCCGAGCAGTCCGAAGACCAGCTTGAGCGCCACGAGGCCAGCGAGCGAGATGACACCAACGGTGAACAGGGTGCGGAGCATGAGCGCCTCAGCGCGAAAAAGGAGTCGATGCTCCCTACGGTAATGCGTGCCGCAAGTTTCTGCCGCGAGCGGCGTTCCGGCTATATTGCATTAGAAGGTTAGCAAACTGTTCCCGGTGATTGGACACCGGACTAGCTTCTTGGCTTCACGTCCCGCACCACCGGGACCGCACCTTTCCGGGCACCGCAACATGGCCGACCCGTTCCCGCAGCCGTTGGTCCAGATCATGGGGCGCCACCGCCGCGATCCGCTCCCCGAGCGGAAACCGCAGTGGCTCAAGGTCAAGGCACCCGGCGGCGACAACTATCTGCGTCTCAAGCACCTCATGCGGGAGCTGCGGCTCCACACGGTGTGTGAAGAGGCGCACTGCCCGAACATCGGCGAGTGCTGGCAGCACGGCACCGCCACCTTCATGATCCTCGGCGACGTTTGCACGCGGAACTGCGCCTACTGCGCCGTCTCCCACGGTCGCCCCCCGGCCTACGACATCGAGGAGCCGGCCCGCGTCGCCGCCGCCATCGCCGAGCTGGGGCTGCGCCACGCCGTCATCACCTCGGTCGACCGCGACGACCTCCCCGACTTCGGCGCGTACATCTTTGCCGAGACCATCCGGCAGGTCCGCGCCCAGCTCCCCTCCTGCTCCATCGAGGTGCTGGTTCCCGACTTCCAGGGGAACGAGGACAGCATCCGCACGGTGCTCGAGGCGCGCCCCGACATCTACAACCACAACACCGAGACCGTCCCGCGCCTCTACAAGAAGGCGCGCCCGGGCGGCCGGTACGAGCGGCTGCTCGAGATCTTCCGCATCGCCAAGCGGCTCGCCCCCGACGTCCCCACCAAGACGGGCATCATCCTCGGGCTGGGCGAGACCAACGAGGAAGTCGTCGAGGTCATGAAGGACCTCCGCGCCGTCGACGTCGACATCCTCACCCTCGGGCAGTACCTGCGCCCGAGCGATTCGCACATCGCCCTCGACCGCTACGTCACGCCGGACGAGTTCCGGATGCTGTACGAGACCGGCATGGCGATGGGCTTCCGTCATGTCGAGAGCGGCCCGCTCGTCCGCTCGAGCTATCACGCCTGGGAGCAGGTCCAGGCGGCGTCGCTGGCGTAGCCCGCCCGCACGCGCCGTTGTCCCGTCGTTCCCACCGCACACTCCCCGCATGCCTCCCAAGAAGAAAACGGACACGCAGGTGACCGAGCCCGCGAACAGCCAGGCCGCGCTCCATCGCGAACTGCTCCACTCCATGCTGCTGCAGCGCCGCTTCGAGGAGCGCTGCGCCGAGATGTATGCCATCGGTCGCATCGGCGGCTTCTGCCACCTGTACATCGGGCAGGAAGCCGTCTCCACCGGCATCATCTCGTTGCTCCGTCCCGACGACTACATCATCACGACCTATCGGGATCATGGGCAGGCGCTCGCGCGGGGCATGACACCGCGCGCCGTCATGGCGGAGCTGTTCGGGCGGCAGGATGGCTGCGCGCGCGGCAAGGGCGGCTCGATGCACATGTTCGACAAGCAGCTCGGCTTCCTCGGCGGGCACGGCATCGTCGGTGGCCATGTGCCCATCGCGGCCGGCGTGGGCTTCGCCATCAAGTACCGCGGCGGCGACCAGGTCATCGCCTGCTTCATGGGCGAGTCGGTGGTGAACACCGGGGCCTTCCACGAGGCGCTCAACATGGCCGCGCTCTGGAAGCTGCCCTGCATCTTCATCATCGAGAACAACCGCTACGGCATGGGCACCGCGCTCGAGCGCGCGTCGTCCATCCACGACATCTACAAGCGCGGCGCGTCGTACGACATGCCGCGTGACGTGGTCGACGGGCAGGACGTGCTCGCCGTGCGCAAGGCGACGGCCGCCGCCATCGAGCATGCCCGCAAGGAGAGTATGCCCACGCTGCTCGAGGTGCGCACCTACCGCTTCATGGGTCACTCCATGTCCGACGCGGTGAGCGGCACGTACCGCACCAAGGAGGAGCTGGAGCAGTACCTCAAGCGCGACCCCATCGCGCTGCATCGTGCGCGCATGGAGGAGGCGGGCGAGATCACGGCGGCGGAGATCGCGGCGATGGACGACGAGATCAAGAAGATCGTCCAGGACAGCATCGACTTCGCCGAAGCGAGCCCGGAGCTGCCGTTGGAGGCGCTCATGGAAGACATCCTCGTCGAAACCACGAGCTGAGGCGCCGCCACCATGCCAGTGATCACGTACCGCGATGCGCTCAACCAGGCGCTCCGCGAAGAGATGCACCGCGACGACCGCGTCTTCCTCATGGGCGAGGAAGTCGCCGTCTATCAGGGTGCCTACAAGGTGTCGAAGGGGCTGCTGCAGGAGTTCGGCGAGATGCGCGTGGTCGACACGCCCATCACCGAGCTGGGCTTCGCCGGCGTGGGTGTCGGCGCGGCGATGACCGGCCTGCGCCCCATCATCGAGTTCATGACGTGGAACTTCGCGCTGCTCGCCATCGACCAGGTGGTGAACGCGGCGGCGAAGATGCTGTACATGTCCGGCGGGCAGTTCCCCATGCCCATCGTGTTCCGCGGCCCCAACGGCTCGGCGCTGCAGCTCGCCGCGCAGCACTCGCAGGCGTGGGAATCGTGGCTCGCGCACATCCCCGGCCTCAAGGTGGTCGCGCCCGGCACCCCGTACGACGCCAAGGGGCTGCTCAAGGCCGCCATCCGCGACGACAATCCAGTGTGCTTCCTCGAGGGTGAGATGCTGTACAACACCAAGGGCGAGGTGCCCGAGGGCGAGTACATCATCCCGCTCGGCAAGGCCGAGGTGAAGCGCGAAGGCGATCACGTCACGCTCGTCACGCACGGCAAGATGGTGCTCGTCGCACTGCAGACTGCCGAGCAGCTCGCGAAGGAAGGCATCCGCTGCGAGGTGGTCGACCTCCGCACCATCCGCCCGATGGACGTGGAGACCATCACCGCGAGCGTGCGCAAGACCAACCGCTGCGTGGTGGTCGAAGAGGGCTGGGAAGTGTGTGGCGTGGGCGCGCAGGTGGTGGACTATGTGCAGCGGCACTGCTTCGACCATCTCGACGCGCCGGTGCTGCGCGTGCACCAGGCCGACGCGCCGATGCCGTACACGAAGAGTCTCGAGAAG
The DNA here is from genome assembly GCA_020161135.1 of Gemmatimonadota bacterium. Taxonomy (GTDB): domain Bacteria; phylum Gemmatimonadota; class Gemmatimonadetes; order Gemmatimonadales; family Gemmatimonadaceae; genus Gemmatimonas. Next base: position 563,239 of record JAIUOB010000004.1, read on the forward strand.
GCAGCCAAGCCCGACGTCGCCAAGACGATCGCGGCCGTCAAGCAGGTCCTCTACCTCGACTGACCCATGGCCACCAAAGTGATGATGGAGGCGCTCTCGCCCACGATGGAGGAAGGGCGCCTCGTGAAGTGGGTGAAGAACGTGGGCGACGCCGTGAAGAGCGGCGACACGCTGGCCGAGGTGGAGACCGACAAGGCCATCATGGAGCTGGTCGCCCGCGGCGACGGTGTGCTGCGCGCGCGTCTCGTCGAGGAAGGCACGACGAGCCCCATCGGCGCGGTCATCGGCGTGATCGCGGCGGCGGACGAGGACATCAGCGTGTTCGCGGAGGGCGCGGAGAAGCGGACGGCGCCGGCTGGCGCCGCCGCCGCGTCTTCCGCGGGAGACGCGGAGCCCTCCGCGCCTCCCGCGAAGCAACAGAGCGCCGCGCCAGCGGCGCCCACCGACGACTCCGCGCCCTCCGCGTCCAAGAGTTCGCCGCTCGCGAGAAGGTTGGCCGCAGAAAAGGGCCTGAACCTCGGGAGCATCCAGGGTAGCGGCCCCGGTGGGCGCATCATCAAGCGCGACATCGAAGCCGCTGCGAGCGCCCAACCTTCCGCCCAGTCCACTCCCTTCGCGTCCTTCGCGCCTTCGCGTGAAGCAGTTGCCGTTGCTGTCGCGGCCTCAGCCCCCAGCACCGCGACCAAGCCGAGCGCCGCGCCGAGCATGGTCATCGACGGCGAGTACAAGGACGTCGCGCTGACGCAGATGCGGAAGACCATCGCGCGCCGCCTCGGCGAGTCGATCGGGCCCGTGCCCACGTTCTACCTCACGTCGGAAATCGACATGACGAACGTCGGCAAGCTCCGCGAGCAGATGGTGGCGGCCGGTGACCAGTTCAAGGTCTCGGTCAACGACATCGTCATCAAGGCGGTCGCCATCGCACTCACGCGGCACCCCGAGTGCAACGCGCACTGGATGAACGACCACATCCGCTACTTCAGCGCGGCGCACGTGGGCATGGCCGTGGCCACCGACGATGGGCTCATCGTGCCGGTCATCCGCGATGCGCACCTCAAGGGGCTCGGCGCCATCGGGGCCGAAGCGCGGTCGCTGGCCAAGAAGGCGCGTGAGCGCAAGCTGCAGCCCAGCGAGTACACGGGCGGCACGTTCTCCGTGTCCAACCTGGGCATGTTCGGCATCGACCAGTTCACCGCCATCATCAACCCGCCCGAGGCGGCCATTCTTGCGGTGGGCGCGACGGAAACCAAGCCCGTGTGGGAGAACGGCGCCTTCGTGCCCAGGCAGCGCATGCGTGTCACCATGAGCTGCGACCATCGCATCATCGATGGCGCGGTGGGCGCGCGGTTCCTGCAGACGCTGCGGCAGTTGCTTGAGGCGCCGATGATGATGCTGTTCTGAGCGAAGCAATTGCACGCGGTGGGACGGACGACGGGGCGGGCGCCGAATGGCGACCGCCCCGTATTCTCAGACACGCCTCATCTTGGTCTAGCCACCATCATCAGAGTTCCGCTGTCGTGCACGGCTCACTCGTCGCTCAGCGATTCGCAACACCCAATCCGGAGCTTGCAGTTGCTCTAGGTCCGAAAGATAGCGACCTAGCTTCTGATCGGCGGTCCACCATGGCCGTTCCAGCTTCGACACCGCCCATTCCACATCCTCTTCCGCTCCGGCAATGCGCGACGCGTAGTCAACCTCTGCACCGACACACTCGACCTCCTGCGCACCCAGTGTTTCATAGTTGAACTGTTGTCCACTGGCTGCCTGCCGTGCATGGGTACCTTCGTGAACGATTGTCATTGCGAGCCTTGTGGTACTCAGCCTATTCGGGTCCGGCAACACGCACGTTCGTTCACGAATCCAATAACGCGGACCGACGGCGAGGAGGACGATTCGCCGCACGTCTCTTCGAAACTGCTCAAGGAACTCTGGATGATTGCTCTCCAGCTGAAGCAGTGCCATCCGAAGAGCGTCGATGCGAGTCTCATCTCTGCTCGAGAATAGGTCCACGACTTCTATACCGAGAATCAGGTGCCGGGGCCGACCGTACAACACGACGCGGCGCGAGAGCCTCATCATGGCACCTTGAATTCCAGCAACTATTGCCCTTGCTGAGGGGAGGTTCATGTAGTCACTCCTTTCTTGCTAGCGTCGTCCAGTCTTCGTCGAATCGCCACCGCTCTGTCCACCGGGTGGCTTGGGTGGTTGGGCTGGCTGGACAACCGGCGCAGATGGAGGGCCGTCGAACTCTCCCCACTTCTGGCTGTCTGCGATAGGGGAAATGAGGGTACCTCCTACTAGTACCCAGTCCCGCCATCCGCTCATCTCGTAGCCAAGGTCGTGCCCGTAGTCCTCGACAAGACCAATCGCCGCACCGATCGCCGACCCGATCCAGCCTCCCGCAGCGGCCGCACCAGGGATTGCGCCCACGGCGGCTGGCCCCGAGACGGGTGCAGTAACTACGCCAATTGCTGCGCCAACCGTTGAGCCGACCAGCCCACCCTGCCCTGCTCGCACGACCGTGCAGGGAACTCCACTCTTCTTCCCCGGGCACAAGCCGAAGGGATCTGCGACGTTGATGGGATCACCGCCCGCGTACGTATAGACACCCAACCCACCACGAATCCCTATGGGATCCACAGTTGTGAATCGACCGGTACTCGCATCCACGAACCGGTTACGCCGGAAGTTGAGCCCGCCAGCCGTCGCCTGATCGTTGAGCAAGCTCCCCGACCAGCCCCCCAGAACCTTGGGCGGCGGCGGGTCATCCGGATTCCACTCGCCGCGGAACGCGAGCGCCCGCGCGCCGGGCATGCGCAGTTTCGGCTCGCCGCCGCTGGTCGAGAACGTCGCCACCGCGTAGACACCCCGTCCGTTTGCGTGCGGATAGACAGAGATCACCGCAGGGATCGCAACGCTGTCAACGCCGGTCCCACCACCGAGGCGAATCGCGCCGAGAGGGGAGTCAATGCCACCCGCATGCATGTACCAGACCTGGCCGTACGTCGCGGGCGTACCGCTCGCTCCGTCGCCGCTGGTGGTGTCGGACTCGAGCTGCGTGGTTGTGGTGCCGGCAGCGCGATGCCCTCTCACTACTCGAGACGCTCCAGGTACTCCTGGAATGACCGCCAGACGGGATCGCTCAGGTTACCAATCGAGCCTTCCTCAACCGCAGTCCTGAGCTCAGCGATCAACAAATGCCTACCGCCAACGGCACCGAGAAACGCTTCCATCCAGTGAGGCTCTCCTCCAAGGACAGCGAAGTCCTCCCAGTGTCGTTGCCAGGCCCAGCGCGCAGCCGAGTCGAGCAGCAATGACTCCTTGAAGTCGATGTTCTCCGAACTTTGTCGGTCTAGCGCGTCGTAGTCCCAATCCGATCGGTAGCCCGGTGGCACTCCTGACACGGTGGCAAGTCGGATTGACAAGATGCAATCTGGTGCAGCTTCTCCACCGCTCGCGATGCGCATTGCGTCGAAAACACGACGGGAGACGAACGGAGCGCACGCGATGGCGACACGCCTCCAACCATGTTGTACGAAGATTGGGTCGTCTTCAGCAGACCGTCCAGTCAGTGTCCGCGCCACCAGCGGAAGGAGCACGTCTCGGATTTCCTCTGGGGTGAGTGATGTGAGCATGGACTCTCCTATCTCGTAGGGAAGCGAGTTCTCACGTCGTTGCGCCTCTTTTGTCCGTCGGATCCCTTCGGAAAGTGAATGTGAATGCTTGGCACTCCATCGCTGTCCGACTCAGGGTAATACCCTGCGCTGACACCTCGACCCGTAAAGCTTGTGCCGTTCAGAGTAGCACCCACTGCACCCGCGAGAGCTGCAAGCTCTTCCATGCCGTCGCCACCATCCAGGTGAATTTGGTCGGTTCCGCCCGGCTTCTTGCGCTCCACACGCCCCCGACCCTCAAGATCATCGATATAGTCGTCAACAGCGTTGTCGATCTCATCTTGCGTTTGGCGCAGAATCCACCCACCGACAGCGATGGCGGCGGCTGCCACCCACCGACCGATCGCAGCCGCTGCGATTCGCGCACCAATGGCGAGTGCCCCAAGTATAGGGTTCGCCCCCATTGGATCAAGAAAGTTGATCGGATCACCGCCAGCATACGTGTAGACGCCGAGCCCACCGCGAACCCCAATCGGATCCACCGTCGTAAACCGCACGGTACTCGCATCAACAAGCCGATTGCGCCGGAAGTTGAGCCGGCCTACGGTCGCCGCTGGTGGTGTCCGACTCGAGCTGCGTGGTCGTAGTCCCGGGCCCACCACGCCCCTGCGTCTCCGCGACCAGTAGCTAACCGGCCCAAGCGAAGCGCTGGATGGCGCGGTGGGTGCGCGGTTCCTGCAGACCCTGCGGCAGTTGCTCGAAGCGCCGATGATGATGCTGTTCTGAGCAGGGCGCTTGATTGCCGTGTGAATGACGGGGCACAGAGAGGCGATACGGCTCCTTCGTGCCGTTTTCAGCGCCTACGCAAGGCTCTCGAGCATCGCCTGATGCGACCGCCACACAGCGTCACCCTCTGTACCCACGGCGCCGCTTGCTACTCCGTCGCGGAAATCGTCCAGCAGCGCGGATGACCCTCCGGCCGCCAGCACGAACCGCTCGAACCAGTCTGGTGATCCTCCGATAACGGCGTATCCTTCGACACTGCGAAGACAGGCCCATCTCTCCATCGAGTCGACGAGCGCCGATTCGACATTGATGAGCGGGCCGCTTTGTAGCGTCTCGAGGTCGTCGTAGTCCCAGTCGGATACGGCAGCATCCTCACACAGACTGTCGCTTGTGCGGCAGCAGAGGACACATGGCGGCGCAACCTTCCCGCCGCTCGCAGCGCGGAGCGCATCGAAGACCCACCTCGAAGGCAGGATCGGTGAGGAGACGACAACTCGACGCCAATCGCCCGATCGGAAGGCGTTCCACGTGTCCGCCTTCGGAATCAGCATCCGATTGAGCAACGGTGCGAGTCCGGCTCGCTTCTGGGCATACGAGAGGACCCGGAGACTCGGCGTGAAGTGATCTGGGGAAAGCGGATTTTCCACTTGGGGCCTCCAGTGCCATGGACTGTGTTGGCGGGTGCCGGGTTGTACCTGCCCGCTGTGGTTCAGACGTCGCGCGAACGCCAGCTCAGAACCGCGACCACAGGAACGCGAGCAGCGACCACCGCTCAGGTTTGGCATACTTCGTATCATCGACGATGAAGTTCATTGCGGCATGGTCGGTCCAAATGTTGTAGCACCCCGAGCCGAGAGGTTTTGCGCTGACGGAGTCCACGAATCCATCTGGCGCAACACCGTAGCGCACCGACAAGAGGTCACGTCGCCTTCCGCGAGCCTGCCACATCACTTCGCGTGTCGAGTCGGTAGCCCCGGCGCGACACCTCGCGACGATCAACCTCTCCGTGTCGCTTGGTCGCTGACTACCGCGTGTGCGCCGAACGCTAAAGACAAGCGAATCGACACGGTTCGACGTGATCTCGATATGGTGTTCCAGCGGGCATCCGGACAGCAGACCTGCGAGTGCCAGCAGCACGACGGGCAGTAGCTGCCGCTTCGATCGGTATGCCATTCCCTGACACCTCGGGTTGTCCTCGCCTGGTTGGCGATTACCGGGCGGACGCGCACACCTTTCCGGGGAGGTTCACGGCAGGATAGCGCGCCGCCCAGTCTGTCGCGAGTCCACCTCCAATGCTGCCGACTCCAGTTCCTCCGTCGAGGCGCATCGCGCCGAGTGGGGAATAGATGCCACCAACGCGACCGGCATCTCAAGCTGAACGCGCCAAGCCTTCCAGCTAGCCCGACTCTGGCTCCTCGATCAGTCGTGACATGATCAGACCGTATCGCGACTTCTTGGACGCAGAGATGGCGTTGAGCCTGGCCACTTCCTTCTCGGCTTCCTCACGATTCCGATAGGACTTCGGCGATGCAATCCCGCCGTCATCGTCGTCGGTCGGGAACCACGGCTCGAATCTGAGGATGACCCAGATCTGAGTCTTGCGGATAGAACCAGTCACCGTCTCTGCCTCGCCGTGCATGGAAGCCTGATCAGACGTGCCGTGCATACGCATGAATTGACAAAAGCTACCTCCTGATGTCGCGCTCCACCCGCGTGACACCGCATGCCACGACGGAAACGTGCGTACCGGAGCCGCCCGCTCGGTCGTCCTCTACGGAACCCCTCCGACGACCGCCGCCCCGCTCCGCATGCGCCTCGCCACGCTCGTGACACGCCGCGCCGACCTGTTCGGTGCCACCGCGATCCTGCTGCTCCTCGCTGCATGCAGCGGCGGTAGCGACACGCCCACCGCGCCGCGCCCGGGTGGCAACCCGCCGGTCAATCCCGCGCCCGTCACGCCGGGCACGCTGGGGCTCGTCGTCACGGGCGTGCCAGCCGGCGCCAACGCCGACATCGCCGTGAGCGGCACGGGCACCAACGCCAGCTTCGCACGCACCGCCACCGGCACCACGTCGTGGGCCGACGTCGCACCGGGTCGCTACACGATTGCCGCGCGCCCGCTGCGCACGTCGCTCGGCCAGTGGGTCGCGGCGCCCGCCTCGGTCGACGTCGACATCGCCGCCGGCAGCGCCTCGCTCACGGGCATCACCTATCGCCCGCTCCCGTCGGTCATCACGGTCACCGCCACCGGGCTCCCCGAGGGCGCCACGCCGGTGGTCTTCGCCACGCCGCCGCGCGGTCAGGCCGCGCCGGTCAGTGTGCCCGCCACCATCGCCGCCCCGCAGCTCGAGCAGGCCACCACCGCCGACGCCTGGCAGCTTCGCGCCGAATCGGTCACGAGCGGCGGCGCGGTGTACGCGCCGGTGCCGGCCGCGCTCGACACCACGGTCCTGTTCGGCGACACCGCGCGCTTCACGGTGCGCTACGGCGTGGCCAGCGGCGCCATCGCCGTCGCCGTGGCCGGGCTGCCCAACGGCACGGCTGCCAACGTGCAGGTCATCGGCCCGGACAACGCCGTGACGCCAGTGGGCGGCACCACCACCCTCACCGGGCTCACCCCCGGCAAGTGGCGCGTCGTCGCGCAGCCCGTCACGCGCAGCGGCGTCACCTGGCGCCCGGTGCGCGACACGCTGCACCTCGATGTCGTCGCATCGCTCGTGGCCGCGCCGGCGCCGGTCGTGTACGAAGCGCAGATCGGACGCGCCGCGATCGTCGTGAACGGCCTGCCCGCCGACGTGCCGGCGCTGGTCACGCTCACCGGCGGCGGCCAGACGCGCCCCATTGCCGCCACCACCACCTTCGATTCGCTCCCTGCGGGCACGTACACGCTGTCCGCGCAGCATCTGGTGGCCTACACGGGCACCGCCAACGCCACCCGCTATCTCGCGGCACCCGCCACGCAGCAGTTCACGGTGGCCGCCAATCAGGTCAGCACCGGCACCATCACCTACACGGCGGTCCCCACCGCCGTGGTGGTCACGGTGAACGGCCTGCCGCAGGGCACGCCCGCGGCGTTGACGCTCACGTCGCCGAGCGGGAGCACCACCGCCGTCACCGCGTCGCAGGTGCTCTCGCCCGTGAGCGCCGGCCGCTGGCGCTGGAGCGCCGCGCCGGTGCCGGCCACCGGCGGCACGTATCAGCCGTCGAGTGCGAGCGGCGACGTGACCATCGCCCCCGGCGACACGCTGCGCATCAGCACCACGTACTCGCTCGTCGGCACCCTCAACTACAACATCGCCGGCGTGTACCTCACGCAGGCCACGCAGCGCTTCGACGGCAGCGTGCCGCTCGTGAGTGGGCGCGAGGCGCTGCTGCGCGTGTTCGTGACCGCGAGCGGCGCCAACTCGGCGCGCCCCGACGTGCGGGTGCGCCTGTTCGACGGCGCCACGCAACTCCAGACCACCACCATCGCCGCCCCCGAAGCGTCGGTGCGCACCAGCGTGGCCGAAGGGGTGCTCAATTCCACGTGGAACCTGCTCGTGCCGGCCAGCGCGGTGCGCCCCACGCTCCGCGTGCAGGTCGAGCTCGACCCGGCGCAGGCCATTGCCGACGGCAACCGCGCCGACAACACATGGCCGGCGTCCGGCACCCAGGCCATCACCGTGCAGGACGTGCCGCCCTTCACCGTGCGCTTCGTGCCGGTCACGGTCGGTGCCCTCACGGGGAACGTCAGCACCACCAACGCCAACCAGTTCCTCACGGACACGCGGCGGCAGTGGCCGCTGCGCGACGTCGTCACCGACGTGCGCGCCACGTTCACGTCGGCCGCGACCGCGCTGCAGGCCAACGACACCAACGGCGACTGGCTCACCGTGCTCAGCGAGATCAACGCGCTGCGCACCGCCGATGGCGCGCCCAACACGACGCACTACTACGGCGTCGTGAAGGTGAACTACAACAGCGGCATCGCCGGCTACGGCTATGTGCCCGGGCGCGCCGCGATCGGCTGGGACCACCTGCCGAGCGGCAGCGAAGTGGCCGCGCACGAGTGGGGACACAACTTCGGGCGCAATCACTCACCCTGCGGCGTCTCGGGTGACCCGGCGTATCCGTACGCCGGCGGCGTCATCGGGCAGTGGGGGTGGAACAGCGCCACCAACACCCTCGTCGCGCCCACGGCGACCGACCTCATGGGTTACTGCGACAACACGTGGGTGAGCGACTTCTCCTGGAACGGCGTGCTGCAGCACCGCGCCGCCAACGGCGGCATGGGCGTGGCCGGCTACGGCGCCAGTGCCACCGCGCGCCCCACCGACGCCCTGCTGGTCTGGGGGCGCATCGTCGACGGCGTCATCACCCTCGAGCCGGCGTTCTCGATCACCGCGCCGGTCACCACGCTCCCCGCCGCCAGCTCGCACCGGCTCGAACTCCTCGACGCCAACGGCGCCACGCTGCGCACCCAGCCGCTCGCCCTCTCCACCGTCGACCACGTGCAGGGGCATGTCGTGCAGCAGTTCGCCGTCGCCGTCCCCGCCGGCACCGACCTCACCGATCGCCTCGACGCCATCCGCATCGTGGACGCCCGCGCGCCCCTCCGGGCCGCCTTCCGCCGCGGCGCGCGACTCGGCACGGGCGTCATGACCATGATCAAGGACGCCGCCTCCGGTCAGGTCATCGGCTTCTCTCGTCAGCCGGCCCAGGACATACGCACCACAGGCCGCATCAGCGGCCGCGCCGTCCAGCTCATCGAAAGCGACGGCGTCCGGAGCCGCGTGGTGCGCTGACGGTCGCCGACCGTCGGTGGAGAGGGTGACGCCGGTTAGATTTCCGGCTTCACCCTCACCACCGTTATGGCATCCTTCGACGTCATCGTTCTCGGCGGCGGCCCCGCCGGTTATGTCTGCGCCATCCGCTGCGCCCAGCTCGGCATGCAAGTCGCCGTCGTCGAGCGCGAGGCCCTCGGCGGCACCTGCGTCCTCTGGGGCTGCATTCCGGCCAAGTCGCTCCTCGAGAGCGCCGGCCTCGCCCAGAAGCTCGGCAAGGCCGCCGAGCACGGCATCACCATCGATGGCGTGACGCTCGACTTCGGCCCCGCCATGAAGCGCTCGCGCAACGTGAGCGCGCAGAACTCCAAGGGCGTCGAGTTCCTCTTCAAGAAGCACAAGGTGCAGTGGATCCGCGGCGAAGGCGCCCTCGAGAAGGGCAAGCAGGTCGCGGTCACCATCGACGGCAAGAAGGAGCTGCACCAGGCCAAGAAGGCCGTCGTCATCGCCACCGGCTCGCGGGTGAAGGGACTGCCGCAGGTCGGGCTCGAGCTCGACAAGAACGTCGTGTGGTCGAGCGATGATGTGCTGGTGGCCGAGAAGGCGCCGGCCACCATGGCCGTGGTGGGCGCCGGCGCCGTGGGCGTCGAGTTCGCCGACGTGTTCGCCAGCTTCGGCACCAAGGTCACGCTCATCGAAGCGCTGCCGAACATCCTCCCCATCGAGGACGCCGACTGCAGCGCCGAGCTGGCCAAGGCGTTCAAGAAGCGGAAGATCGAGGTGCTCACCGGCGCGAAGATCTCGAACGTGAAGGTCACCAAGACCGGCGCCACCATGACCGTCGAGGCGGGCGGGCAGACGCAGCAGCTCGCCGTCGACAAGGTGCTCGTGGCCGCCGGTCGCGCGCCCAACGTCGAGAATGTGGGCCTCGAGGCTGTTGGCGTCGCGAAGACCGAGCGCGGCTTCATCAAGGTCAACGCGAAGTTCGAGACGAGCGTCCCTGGCTACTACGCGATCGGCGACGTGGCGGGCAACCAGATGCTCGCGCACAAGGGCTCGCGTGAAGGGCACGTCCTCGCCGACCTGCTGGGCGGGCAGCACGCGCATCTCGTGAACTACGGCAACATCCCGAGCTGCACTTACTGCCACCCCGAAGTCGCCAGCATCGGCCTCACCGAGCAGGCGTGCAAGGACCAGAAGCTCGAGTACAAGGTGGGCAAGTTCCCGTTCAGCGCGAACGGCCGCGCCCGCACGAGTGGCGAGACCGACGGCTTCGTGAAGATCATCCGCGGCGCCAAGCACGGTGAGATCCTCGGCGCGCACATCATCGGCGCGCACGCCACCGAGATGATCCACGAGCTCGCCGTGGCCCGCGAGAACGAGTACACGGTGGAGGAGATCGACCTCGCCGTGCACGCACACCCGACGCTGTCGGAAGCCATCGCGGAAGCGGTGCTGGACAGCATGGGCAAGATGCTCCATGCGTGAGGGTCTGAACTGATCAGTTTGTGAGTTGTGGGTGAGGGTGGTGGGTGGCGAGTGTCGCGCGTTCATCACCCATCACTCCAAACCCTCACCCATGACCCACGTACTGATCAGCTACCCGCTCCATGCCCTCCCCCGCCCTCCACGTCCATCGCCTCGGCCTCGTCCCCTACGACGAGGCCTGGGCACTGCAGAAGGACACCGCGCGCCGCCGCATCAGTGGCGAGTTGGCGCACGACACGCTGCTGCTGGTGCAGCATCCGCCGGTGGTCACCCTCGGGCGCAGCACGAAGCCCGGCCACCTGCTGGCGAGCGCCGAGTCGCTCGAAGCGCGTGGCATCCAGGTGCGCGATGTCGAGCGCGGCGGCGACGTGACGATTCACGAGCCGGGGCAGCTCGTCGCCTATCCCATTGTCGACCTCAAGCAGCACAAGCAGGACCTGCATTGGCACCTCCGACAGCTCGAGGAGGCCGTCATCCGCGCCCTGGCCACCGTGGGGCTCGCGGCCGAGCGCGTCGCGGGGCTCACGGGTGTCTGGATTGGCGATGCGCCCGGACTCGACGGCGGCCACCGCGAGCCGGTGAGCCGCAAGCCGGTGAGCCGCAAGCCGGTGAGCCGCAAGCCGGTGAGCCGCAAACTGGCGAGCATCGGCGTGCACGCGCGCGACTGGGTCACCTGGCACGGCGTGGCGCTCAATGTGTGCAATGACCTCGCGACGTTCGATCACACCGTGCCGTGTGGTATCGATGGCGTCACGATGACCACCGTGGCGCGCGAATGCACGCGTCGCGGGCTGCCGATACCATCGTTCGCCACGGTCGAAACGGCGGTCGCGCAGGCGTTCGCCGAGGTCTTCTCTCTCACTGTGGTCGAGCACGCCGCCACGGTGTGACGGCAGCATCTGCAGCGCGGGTACAAACAGTGCCCCGTCTGTGACGCACGTCGTCCCGCGCACCTTTACTGCGCCCTTGGCGAGTGGTAGCGTGGGGCGGGTTTTCGATGCACTCGAACGAGTGCGCCGGTTGCGTCAATCCTCCACCCGATTCCCCCACCCAATGCGCGTCTCCCTCCGTCACGCCTTGCCTGCCGTTGCGCTCCTCGCGCTGGCCGCGTGCAAGGACGATGCTCCGCCGGCGCCGGCGGCCATCACCCCGGTCTCCGACGTGGGACTCTCCGGCACCGTCGATCAGCTCATGCCACCGCTGGTCGTCAAGGTCACCGACGCCAAGGGCGCTCCCGTGGGCGGTGTCCCGGTCACCTTCGCGGCCGCCGAGGGCGGCGGCTCGGTGTCGCCCGCCATCGACACGACTGACTCCGACGGTGAAGCCACCACGCGTTGGCGCCTCGGCACCACCCTCGTGGCGCAGCGCGCCACCGCCACCGCAACAGGCGTGAATGGCAGCGTCTCGTTCGTGGCCTCGGTGAGCGCCGCAGCGCCCGCCACCATGACCGCCCAGGGCGGCGACAACCAGTCGGCGCTGGCCGGCGCGGTCGTCGCCACGGCGCCCTCGGTCAAGCTGGTCGACCGCTTCCAGAACCCGGTCGGCGGCGTCACGGTCGTCTTCTCGGTCACGTCGGGCGGTGGCACCGTCACCGGCGCCGGCGCGACCACCAACGCCAGCGGTGTCGCGACGGTCGGCTCGTGGACCCTCGGCCCGAACGTCGGCATCAACCGTCTCACCGCGGTGGCCCTGACCAACGGCGCGACCGGCAACCCGATCGTCTTCACCGCCAACGCCACGGCCGGTACGGCCACGACGCTCACCGCGCAGACCGCCACCTCGCTCACCGCCACGGTGGCGGGGCTGGTCACGCCGGTTCCGACCGTCCGCGTGACCGACGCCAATGGCAACCCGGTGGCCGGGGTGGGCGTCTCGTTCACCGGCTCGGTGGGCTCGAACGTGGTGGGGCAAGCCAAGACCACCAACAGCAACGGTATCGCGGCGCCTGACGCCTGGCAGATGGGCACGGTGGCCCAGACCTACACGCTCGCCGCCACGGTGGCCGGTGCGTCGCCGGTGACCTTCACGGCGGCCGCCAACGCGGGCTCGGCGGCCCTGGTGAGCGCCTTCGCGGGCAACAACCAGACGGCGCAGGTGGGGCGTACGCTGCCCACCGATCCCGCCGTGCGCGTGACCGATGCCTACGGCAACGCCGTGCTCGGCGCCGAAGTGGTCTTCACGGTCACGGGCGGCGGCGGTTCGGCGGTCGCGCGTCGTGCCCTGACCGATGGCAACGGTGTCGCGGCGGTCGGTGCCTGGACGCTGGGTGACGTGCCGGGTGTGAACAGCCTGAGCGCGGTGGTGACGGGCGCCAACATCGGCGGCAACCCGGTGACCTTCACGGCCATTGCGACGCCCGGTGCGCCGGCCTCCATGTCGGTCGTGAGCGGCAACAACCAGAGCGGCACGGCGGGCGCCCCGCTCCCGGTGGCGCCGAGCGTGGTGGTGCGTGACGCGCGCGGCAACCCGGTTCCGGGCGTGGCGGTCACCTTCACCGCGAACGTGGGCAACGGCACGGTGTCGGTGCCGAACGCCACCACGAACGCCTCGGGCGTGGCCACGTCCGGCACGTGGACGCTTGGCCTGGCCTCCGGCACCCAGGTGCTGACGGCCAGCTCGAACAACCTCCCGAGCATCACCTTTGTCGCCACGGCGGCGGCCGGCGCGGCCAGCCGGGCCCTGGCGGTGACCGACTCGGTGCTGCCGAACTTCCCGGTCAACAGCTTCGTATCGCCCCTGCCGCAGGTGCGGGTGGTCGACGCGAACGGCAACCCGGTGGCCGGGGCCGAGGTCACCTTCGTCGAGGACGCGGGCACCACCAGCACGCTTACCGGCGCGGTGAAGACGACCGGTGCCGATGGCCTCGCCACGCTCACGAGCTGGCGCATCGGCACGGCGGCCACCACCTACCGCATTCGTGCGCTCATCACCGGCGTCAACCAGAACGGTCAGGAGCCGACGTTCGTGGTGACCGGCACCGCGGCGAATCCCGTCGCCCTGCAGGCGCTGAGCACGCAGGCGCTGACCGGCCAGGGCAACAACCAGAACACGACGCAGGCGCCGACGGTGCGGGTGGTTGACCAGTTCGGCAATCCGGTGGCTGGTGTGTCGGTCACGTTCACGATTGTCGGCGCGCCGGCCGCGACCATCAACAACCCGGCCCAGACCACGCCGCTGGTCATCACGACCGGCTCCAACGGTGTGGCCAGTGTCGGCATCTGGACGATTGGCGCAGGCGCCGGGCAGCGGACGCTGCGGGCGTCGATCACCACGATCGCCGGAACGGTCCAGATCGACTTCACCGCCGATCCGTAACACCGGTTACGCTGGACGGTTCAACGCAGAAGGGGCGCCCACTCACAAGAGTGGGCGCCCCTTTTTCACGTGCCGCTGCCGGCGAAGCGCCCTGCCTCCGCGTCTCCGCGGTGCAGTGTCTCCGCGTCTCCGCGTTTACATCTTCTTCCCGTCAGCCGGCGGCGTCGTCGGCGTCGTGGGCGCCGCCGCGGAGTCCTGCTTGGGCGGCATCGGGGGCTGCGGAAGCTGGGTGCTGTCGATGCCGACCAGCGGGTTGGGCAGACGGAGCTGGGTCATGGCCGTCTTGGTGTAGTAGGCCCACCCCTTGCCGACGACCTTGTCGCCGTCGAGGACCACCGGCGTCTCGAGCGTGGCGCTGAGCGCCTCCGAGACCTTGCCCGCGTCGTCGCGCGCATAGATGACCTCGTACTGCTTGCCGTCGACCAGGTAGCGCATGCGGCGGAATCCGTTGACGACGCGCGCCGAGTCGGCGCCTTCGCCAATGAGCGGGCCGGTGCCCATCTCGGCCAGCAGGGCCTCGCGGGTCATGCCGGGCTCGACGTTCTTGAGGCGCGCGGACGCGGCTTCGTCGGCACCACAGGCGGTGAGGGAGGCCGCCAGTGTGGCGGCGAGGAGGAGGGGTACTGCACGAACGACGTATGAGCGCATGGCTGCTGAGAGAGTGGTGATGGGGGTCCTTGGCGCGGCTCGGCGGCCGCTGCAGGCAGGGACGGCGCGCGGGGGCGCGCTGGGAGCCCTACCCGGCTGAAGAGTAATCGGTCCGGGACATGAGACGAAACGCTTCTGACCGACGGGTAAACGAAAGGCCCCGCGCTTGCGCGCGGGGCCTTCGTTTTACTGCCCGTCAGGGCATCCGATTACGGGATGCGGTTGACGGTGATCGTGTTGCTCAGGCTGTTGGTGTTGAAGCCAGCCAGCGAGCCGGTCACCGTGAAGGTGATCTGCACCGCCGTGTTGGCGCCGGCAACACCCGTCGGCTGGAGCGTGCACGTAGCCGGGCCAGTCATCGTCGCCGTGATGAACGGCGAGTTCGACGAGCACGAGTACAGCAGGTTCACGCCGTTGACGTTGCCCGTGCCACCCAGGCTGAGGGTGATCGGATCCTGCGTGTTCGCCGCAGCCGCCGCGTTGTCAAACGTGATGGCCGGAGCGGTGTTCTGGATCGTCGTGGTCGCCGGGAGAGCCGGCGGCAGGCCGATGACGGCGTTGAGGGTCGAGAGACCGTTGCCGTTCGCGTCAACGCCGATGGCGCGGATCACATCACCGTTGCTGAGCGCAGCCATGGTCGAGCCAGCACCCTGGTTGACGGCCGTCGTGGTGATGCCGTAGCGCCAGAAGCGGTTGCCGCCCTGGTCGAGCTGGCCGAGCGCCGAGGCCTGACCGATGTACTCCCACTCCGTCGCGCCAACCTGGCGGATGATGTAGACCGCCGTGAACGGCGGGTTCGTCACCGAGGTGCCAGTCTGGGCGCGGTACTCGAAGCCCGAGAGGCTGACGGCGTTGAAGATCTGCCAGAACTGGATGCCCTGCGTCACGCCCCAGTTGCTCGCCTGAGCGGCGGCAGCCGGAGTCGGGATCTGACCACCGAAGATGGTGGCGTTGAGGGCCGCCGAGATACCCGTGCCGATGTTGTTGTTCGCCATCGTCGCACGGATGTCGTACAGCCACGCGGTCACCTGATTCGGACGCGCCTCATCGGCGGCGCCGAACGCGGCGAACGTGTTGGCCTGCGACAGCGGCGCGTGGTTGTTGGCGACGTTCACGATGTTCTGGATGAACGGCACCGGGACCGGGAGCTGCGCCGCACCGAGGAGCGTGGCGGCACCGATCGGCGTGGCGAGCTTGTTGTCGCTCACCGCGGCGAACGGATTGTGCCACAGACCCAGGACCGACGACGCCGAGTAGTTCGTGACGCGACGGAAGCGGATCGTGTTTGGCTGACCAGCCACCACCGCGTTGCCCGGGCCACCGAAGTCGTAGCCGAGCTGCGGGTAACGGAGGGCGAGGTCGCCCGCGATCGCCTCGAGGTCGTCCGTGCCCGTCGGGCCAAACGCCACCGAGGTGCCACCCGCGAGGATGGCCGGCACCGTGATGCCGGTGATCTGCGGAGCCGCGTTGTCGATCGCCACCGAGCGGGCCGGGATGGCCGTGGTGTTACCGGCGCGGTCGACGAGCGTGCCGCTGAACGTGTAGTAACCGGCCACTGCCGCGCCCGGGGTCGGGCCGGCGAGCGTCACCGTGCTGGCGACGCGGCTGGCGAAGCCGTGGATGTTGAACACGAACTCACGCATCGAGGCGTCGCCGGCGTACACCGGGGCGTTGATGACGTTGAGGAAGCGGTTCGCGGCCGTGCCGCTGGTGTTGCTGGTGCGGACGATCGACTCGTTGATCGCGTCGTTCGTCAGCGACGGCAGCACCGGCGCCGTGCGGCGCTGGATGTTGAACGTACCGGCATTCACCTGCGTCGGACCCGCGGCACCCGCGAACTGCGCGAGCGTCGTGGCCGGGCAGTTGTCCGCCGTCGCCGCAACCGCCGGGTTGCAGTTGTAGAAGCCCGAGCGGGCGTCCGTGAAGCGGACCGCGAACACGGCGTTCGTGTTGTTGGTCGTGCCGTACGTGTTGCCGAGCGCCGAGTAGATCGAGTCCACGTCCGTGCGGACGAAGTTCGCGACGTTACCCGTGCCCGTGTTCGCGATCGTCGCGAGCACCGGCGCCGTGAGGTCGACACCGAACACCGCCGGACCCGTGGCGGTGGTGTTGCGGCCAGGCGTCTTGGTCGTGGGCGCGGACGAGGTGTACACAACCGACGTGGCGCGGTTACCAAGGCGGTCCGTCTCCGCAACCTGGGCGAAGTAGGCCGTGTTGGTGAAGTTGGTCGCGTGCTCGGGGATGCCCATCGAGCCGATCGTCGCGGTAATGCCGCCCGTCGCGACCGGCGAGGTGCAGCTGGGCGACGAGGTCAGGGTCGCCGGGATACCGGCCGCCTGCGCGCAGACGCTGAACAGCGTGTTACGCTGGGCCGCACCGGCACCGAACTGCGAGCCGTTCGTCGACGTCAGACCCACTTCGTTGTCCGAGATGCTGTAACGGAACGCCGAGTTGACCGACGTCGCCGTCGTGACGTTCGTGCCGGCCATGAAGTAGGCCGCGTTCACCCACGCCGAGTCCTGCGTGGTGTTGTCGCCCGTCGAACCGCCGCGCACGTCGAAGTAGTTGATCGTCGGCGAGAGGTAGTCGTGCGGCAGGTACAGGTAGTTCTGGCGGTAGGCCAGCGACTGGCGGAAGCCGCCCGTCGTGCCGTTCGCGATGTTGGTGAAGTCGTCGAAGATCGACCGGCCAACCTGCGGCGCCACGGCGGTGCCGGGGAAGCCGTTGTTGTTGTTGTCGACGCCGCCGACGACCTGCGGGGCCAGACCAGCCGTGTTGGTGGCCATGCCCGTGCAGTTGAAGTTCACCGCGAGCGTGTCACGCGTCGTCGTGCCGTAGGTGCCGGCGAACGGACGCGTGCGGTCGGTGATGTTGCTGCCGCAACCCGACGACAGGTTGAGGACCGCCTGGACGACCGTGCGGTTCGGCGTGTAGATGACCGGCACCACGACGAACGAGCCGGCGCCCGACTGGGCGTTCGGCGTGAGCGCGTCCGGCGTGCTCGGACCACCGTACCACGTGATGTTGCCGGCGTCGTTCGCACGGTTCGCCGGGGCCGTCCAACGCACCGTCCAACCGTCCGGATTGTTGAAGTTGACCTGCGAGATGCTGTTCGACGCGACCGTGGCGGCCGAGTTCGGGTTCGTGGTCAGCGTGGCCACGATCGTGCGGAGGCCGTTCTTGTACAGCGTGCTGGCATCAGCGCCCGTGGTGAAGTCCGGCGTGCCGAACTCCGAGGTGTTGATGTAGAGCTGCATCGACGAGAGCTGGGCGCCCGCCGACGAGAACGACTGACGTGCCGCCGGCACGCCGTTCGTGCGCGCCGCGCACGCCGCCACCGTCTCCGCCGGATCGCACACCCAGACGTTCGCTTCCGTGACCGTCTGGCCGTTCGGCTGGATCTGGAGGTTGACTTCGATCTGGTCGTAGACGTTCGAGATGTCGATCGTCGCGCCGCCCTTCGTGAGGCTGTTGATGACGACCTGCGCGGCCGGCGACACCGTCACCGGAACGAGGGCCGTGATCGACGAGGCCGCGAAGGCGCCCGACTCGGTCGACGACGCCGTCACCGTGACGACGGCCTGACCGGCCGACACCGCCGTGATGACGCCCGACGCCGAGACCGTCGCGACCGACGGGGCGCTCGAGCCGTACGAGTAGGTCACCGCCGAGGCGCGCGGGCCCTGGACCGCCGGGGTGAGCCCCTGCGTGCCGTTGAGCGCGAGCGACACCGACGCCGGCTGCACCGTGAGGGCCGTGAGGCCGGGGGTGCGGTCGGAGACCGTGATGGTCACCGCCTGCGCGATCGTCGCCGCGGCAAAGCCGCCCTGCGCCGCCGCGTTGGCCGTCACCGTGATCGTCGCCACGCCAGGCGCCACCGCCGTCACCACGCCAGCCGTGCTGACCGTGGCGATCGACGCGGCCGACGTCGCGTACGTGTACGTCGCCGTGCGGCCGGCCGGCTGCACGGTCGGGATGACCGTCACCGACTGGCCAACGGCCAGCTGCGCCGCCTGCGGCGACACCGCGAGCGACGTGATGGCCGGCGCCGGGGCCGACACCGAGACCGCCGCAGCGGCCGAGTTACCGGTCGAGGCAGCCGCCGTGATGGTGGCGTTGCCAGCGGCCACTGCCGTCACGCGGCAGGAGGCGCCGGACACCGCGACCGTGGCCACGGCCGTGTTGCTCGACGTGCAGCTCGCGAGCGTCGGCGGCGTGGTCGTGCTGCCACCCGTGATCTGCACCGCGAAGTTGAGCGACTCACCAACGTTCATGTTGGCGTTCGGCGGCGAAATCGTCAGCACAACGGCTGGATTCACCGGTGCGGGCACCGTGACGTCGTCACCGCAAGCACCGAGCACCGCGAGGGCACTCAGGCTCAGGGCGGCGAGCGCCTTGTTCCGAGAGAAGAGTTGCATTCATCCCCCTCTTGCGAGGTCGTGGAGGTAGCTGCCGTCAGCAGGCTCGGGTGCCCTGCCGAACAACGTGTTGCGATCGCAGACCCGCGCCCGAGTGGCGCTGGTCTCATCAGGCCGATCACGCAGCGGACGGGGACTCGACTCGGGGAGCGGCCGAATGGAACCCTGCGTCATGCGTGGAGCGTGATGCCCGATCAAACTGCCCGTGGTGACCCGCGCGACATGCCGCGCCGAAGCGACGACCTCTCTCGCGAACAACACCGCGGCCCTTCCCTGCACCCGTCACCGTCCGGTCCAAGCTCCGTCGGGCAACGAGCCCTGCGCCTTCAACTGCAACACCATCTGCGACAACATCTGCACCGGCGCGCACAGCCTGACACCGGCAACAGCAGGCGCGAGGCGCGTGCCTTCTCCCCTGGTAGGGAAGCCGGGCACACTCCTCGCCGTGATGACAAGCCCAGAAACTAGGGAGCACCTGCAAGCCGGTCAAGCACTTGCCGTACCCGGGCGCAGACACATGCCGTCACAAAACAGGGACACCGGGGGCGCCGGCGGCCTTATCCACAACCCAGAGGGACGACCCGGGGGCCGTACCGTCACATTGCGCGTCCCGGCTTCGGGGTATCTTCCCCACCATGGCTGAACCGCCCCGCATCGTCCCCCCGCTCCGCCGGAAGGTCCTCCCCCCCGCCCCCGATCGGGACGGCCCGCCCCTCAACGCCGCCCAGGCCGACGCGGCCAGCCATGGCGACACCCCCCTCCTCATTGTCGCCGGCGCCGGATCGGGGAAGACCCGCACCCTCATCCATCGGGTGGCCGCCCTCATTCGCCGCGGCGTCCCGGCCGGCCGCATCCTCCTGCTCACCTTCACTCGCCGCGCCGCGCAGGAGATGCTGACCCGGTGCGAACGGCTGGTGGGGGCCGCCTCCCAGCAGGTCCAGGGGGGCACCTTCCACGGCGTCGCCCACCGGCTCCTCCGCCGGTTCGGCCCCTCGGCCGGGCTCCCCGCCGACTTCACGATCCTCGATCAGGGCGACGCGGTCGACCTCATGGGGCTCACCCGCTCCGCCCTCGGCTACGGCGACCTCAAGGGCGCGCCCCGGTCGGCGCCGCGCTTCCCCCGGGCCGAAACGCTGCTGACGGTCTACTCGCGGCACGTGAACACCGGACGCCCCATCGCCGACCTGCTGACCGACGAGTGGCCGCACTTCACGGCCTGGGCCGGCGATGTCGAGCGGTGCTGCGCCGACTACGTGCGGCGCAAGGCAGAGCGCAATCTCCTCGACTACGACGACCTGCTGCTGTCGTGGGCGCTGCTCCTCGAGCAGGCGCCGCCCATCGCGGCCCAGATCCGCGCCCTCTACGACCATGTCCTGGTGGACGAGTACCAGGACACCAACCCGCTGCAGGCGCGCATCCTGCGCGCCCTGTGCCCCGACGGCCGCCTCACCGTGGTGGGCGACGACGCGCAAAGCATCTATGCGTTTCGCGGAGCGAGCATCCGCAACATCCTCGACTTCCCGACGACCTTTCCTGGCACGCGGGTGGTCACGCTCGAACAGAACTACCGCTCGACGGCGCCCATCCTCGAGACGAGCAACGCCGTGATCTCGCGGAGCCGCGAGCGCTACAGCAAGTCGCTCTGGACCGAGCGGGACGGCGGCGAGGCGCCGTGGCTGGTGACCGTGCGCGACGAGCGGGCGCAGACGGAGTTCGTCGTGGGGCGCCTGCTGGAGCTGCACGAACAGGGCACGCCGCTGCGCGAGATGGCCGTGCTGGTGCGGGCCGGCTATCTCAGCGCCGATCTCGAGATCGAACTGGCCAACCGCCGCATTCCCTATGAGAAGTGGGGCGGGCTCAAGTTCCTCGAGGCGGCGCACATCAAGGACCTGCTGGCCTTCCTGCGCGTGCTCGAGAATCCGCGCGACGAAGTGAGCTGGTATCGGCTGCTGCGTCTGCTGCCGGGGGTGGGCGATGCGACCGCGCGCGGTGCCATCGACCTGCTCGCGCGACATGCGTGGGAACCGATGAGCATCGGCGCGGTGGGCGAACCGGGTGGACTGCGCGTGCCGGCCAAGGCGCGCCCGGGCCTGGCGGCGCTCGCCGCGTTGCTGGATGGCATGCGCCGCGTCGAGCGGGGCGACCGTCCGCATGGGCCGGGCGAGAGTATCCGGCTGGTGCGGCAGCTCTACGACCCGCTGCTCAAGGCCACCTACGACGACGCGCCGCCGCGGCTGGCCGACCTCGACCAGTTGGAGACGATCGCCGCCGGGTATCCGGACCGCACGACCTTTCTCGCGACGCTCGCACTCGAACCACCTGCTAACACCCAGGACCTTGCGGTGGGCGCCACGGGGGAAGACGATGCACTGATCATCTCCACGATCCACTCGGCGAAGGGGAAGGAGTGGGATGTGGTGTTCGTGCTGCACGCCTCCGACGGGGTGTTTCCGATGGCGCGCGCCGCGAACGACGAGGCGCAGGTGGACGAGGAGCGTCGCCTGCTGTACGTGGCGCTCACGCGGGCGCGTCACGAGCTCATGGTCACCTACCCGCTGCACAGCTACAGCACCCGCACCGGCGGCGACTTCGCCTACTCGCAGCTCTCACGATTCCTCGACCCCGGCGTGCGCCGCACCATGCAGCGCGTGACCGTGGGTGATGACGTGCCCGAGCTGCTCGCGTTGCCGGACACGACGGCAGCGCCGGTGGTCGACTTGCGCGCCCTCCTCCGCGGGCAGTTCGGCGCCCCCTAGATTGCGGGGCAGCCGGATGGTCCCGTCTCCACGATCCCACCGATGCCCACTTCCCGAATGCACTGCCGCGCTGTCGCGCTCGTCGCGATGGCCACCCTCTCCGCCGTCTCGTTCAGCGGCGCCGCGACGGCGATCGCGCAGGGCGCGCCCCCCAAGCCTCCCGCACGCACGACGGCGCCCAAGGCCGCTGCGCCCAAGCCGGCCACGCGCGATTCGTTCGCGCTCACCGCGCCCCTGCCCGTCGATCCGGCGGTCAAGATCGGCACGCTGCCGAACGGGCTGCGCTACTACGTGCGGCGCAACGCCAAGCCGGAGCAGCGCGCCGAGCTGCGGCTCGTGGTGAACGCCGGCTCGATCCTCGAGGACGCCGACCAGCGCGGCCTCGCGCACTTCGTCGAGCATATGGCCTTCAACGGCACGAAGAGCTTCGCGAAGAACGACATCGTGAAGTACCTCGAGTCGATCGGCGTGCGCTTCGGCGCCGACCTGAACGCCTTCACCGGCTTCGACGAGACCATCTACATCCTGCCGGTGCCGACGGACAGTGCGGGCATCCTCGAGAAGAGTTTCCGCTTCCTGGGCGATGTCGCGAACGGGGTGCTGTTCGACAGCACCGATGTCGTGGCCGAGCGCGGCGTCGTGCTGTCGGAGTGGCGCAATGGTCTCGGTGCCGGTTCACGCATCCGCGACAAGCAGTTCCCCGTGTACTTCCGCGGCTCGCGCTACGCCGAGCGGTTGCCGATCGGCGTGCCCGAGATCCTCGAGAAGGCCACCCCGGGGCCGGTGCGTCGCTTCTGGCGTGACTGGTACCGCCCCGAGCTCATGGCCGTGGTGGCGGTCGGGGATTTCGACGCGGCAAAGGTCGAGACGCTCATTCGCAGCACGTTCGCGCCCATTCCGCGCCGCACTGCCGTGCGCGCCCGCTTCACGCCGACGGTGCCGTCGCACGATTCCACGCTCGTGTCGATCGTGGCCGACAAGGAGCTCACCACGTCGAGCGTGCAGGTGTTGTGGAAGCGCAAGCCGACCGTGCGGCGCACGGTGGGTGACTACCGCACGGAGCTCGTCGAGCAGTTGGCGCAGACGATGCTGAACCAGCGCTTCAGCGAGCTCGCGCTGCGCCCGGAGGCGCCGTTCACGGGCGCCGGTGCGGGGAGCGGAGACTTCGTGCGCGCCCTCGCGGTGACCTCGCTGTCGGCCGGTGCCAAGGACGGCAAGCTGCTCGAGAGCCTGCAGGCGATCCTCGTCGAAGCCGAGCGCGTGCAGCGTCATGGCTTCCTGCCGGCCGAGCTCGAGCGCGCGCGCACCAACCTGCTGCGCGGCTACGAGCGGGCCTACACCGAGCGGGACAAGAGCTGGTCGGCCAACTTCACCGACGAGTACGTGAATCACTACCTGAGTTCCGAGCCCATCCCGGGGATCGCGTTCGAGTACGCCCTGGTGCAGAAGCTGCTGCCCGGCATCACGCTCGCCGACGTGAACGCACTGTCGCAGGCGCGTGGCGGGGCCGCGAATCGCGTGGTGTCGGTGACGGTGCCGGACAAGGACGGCGTGCGGGTGCCGACGGAGGCCGAGGTGCGCGCTGTGTTCGGCAAGGTCGTGGCCGCGACGATCACGCCGTGGGTGGAGACTGTCGCGGAAGGGGCGCTCGTCGCGTCGCCGCCGGCCGGTGGCCGTGTCGTGTCGGAGTCGACGGTGGCGTCGCAGGGCGTCACGCAGTGGACGCTGTCGAACGGCATCCGCGTGCTGGTCAAGCCGACCGACTTCAACAACGACCAGGTGGTGATGACGGCGTGGAGCCCGGGTGGCGCGAGCCTCGTGTCGGACGCGGACGCGCTGCAGGCGGCGCTCGCGCCCTCCATCGTGCAGCAGGGCGGCGTGGGAGCGTTTTCCGCCATCGACCTGCGCAAGAAGCTCACGGGCAAGGTCGCGAACGTCGGGGCGCAGATCGGTGAGCTGTCGGAAGGGCTCTCGGGCTCGGCGTCGCCGCGCGACCTGGAGACGATGCTGCAGCTCACGTGGCTGCGTCTCACGTCGCCGCGCGCCGACTCGGCCGTGTTCCGCACCTTCCTGCAGCAGTACGAGACGGTGCTCAAGAACAAGGATGCCAACCCCGCCCTTGTCTTCCAGGACACGGTCCAGATGACGCTGGGTGGCGGTCATCCGCGCGTGCGGCCGCTGTCGCTGTCCATGCTGAGCGAGTTCGACCTGGGCAAGATGATGGCGATCTACAAGGATCGTTTCGCCGACGTGGGCGACATGACGTTCGTGTTCGTCGGCAACGTCGACCTGACCGCGCTCAAGCCGATGGTGGCGCAGTGGCTGGGCGCGCTGCCGGCGAGCGGGCGGCGCGAGACGTGGAAGGAGGTGGGCCCCAAGCCGTTCACCGGGCAGGTGAGCAAGACGGTGAAGCGCGGCCTCGAACCCACGAGTCAGACGCTGGTGCTGCTGTCAGGGAGCGCGCCCTACAGTCGCGAACAGGCCTACGCGCTGTCGGCGCTGGGCGAGCTGATGGAGATGCGCCTGCTCGACCGCCTGCGCGAGTCGCTCGGCGGCACCTACAGCGTGAGCGTCGGGACGTCGTTTGCGCGCCGGCCGCGCAGCGAGTGGACGATCTCGCTGCAGTATGGCTCGGCGCCGGACAAGGCCGAGAGCATGTTCGCGGCGGTGCAGCAGGAGCTCGACTCGCTGCGTCGCGTGCCTCCCACGGCCGCGGAGCTGGAGCGGGTGAAGGAGCAGCAGCGGCGCGAGTACGAGGTGCAGCTCAAGCAGAACGGCTGGTGGCTCAACGCCATTCGCACGCGCGTGGAGTACGACGAGCCGCTCGAGACGCTGGGCGACTTCCTGACGCTGGTGAACGGCCTCACCGCGGAGCAGCTCCACGCGGCGGCGCGCGCCTACCTCACGGAGGCGAACCGGGCGCGGTTCGTGCTGCTCCCCGAGAAGTAGCCTTCGACCTCGTCTTGTCGGCCTCGATCACGGCGCGAATGGCGCGCGGCAGGTCGCGTCCATTGGCGACGTACACGGAGTCGAAGCGATCGAGGCGTTCGGCGTAGACGCGCCGCGAGAGCAGCACCGCATTGTCGAGGGGGACCCGCTCGGCCCAGCCGGGCGGGTAGCCATGCAGCAGGGGCGCGACGCTGTCCACGAGACGGCGTCGCGCGCGTGCATAGACGGTGTCGCGCGCCACGAGACGCGCGGTGGTCGCGGTGTCGGGCAGCCTGGCGAAGACGCTGTCGATCTCGCGCGCCGTGCGCTCCCAGAAGGCGCCCAGGGTGAGGTCGTTCTGCCAGTCCTGTTCGGCCCGCCGGAGGTGCGCGCTATCGCCGCGCGCCCGGAAGAAGTGCTCCGCCCCGCGCCCTCCCACGAACGTCGCGAACGACTCGTTGAATGCCACACGGCCCTTGGCGAAGAACGTGTTGTGGAGGAGTTCGTGCAGCACGGTGTTGACCAGCGTGACCGAGTCCTGCCGCACGGTGGTGCTCACGAGCGGGTCGTTGAACCAGCCCAGGGTGCTGAAGGCGCTCGACGCGCCGACGATGACGTCGAAGCCTTCGGCGCGGAGCTCGCGCGCGGTGCGCCGCGCCTCGTCGAAGTCGAAGAAGCCCTTGTAGGGAAAGCGGCCGACGACGGGAAACCACCAGGTCTTGCGTTCGAGGCGGTCGCGGTAGGCGGCCGAGACGACGAGCACGAGGGTGTCGCGGTCGAGCGGTGAGAAGGTGGTGAAGCTCTCACCGGCGTCGAGGTGCAGCGAATCGATGGCGAAGCGCCGTGCCTCGAGCACCAGGGCGAGCTTGGCGCGCAGGGTGGCCTCGGTGGCGTCGCGGGTGACGAGGCGCTGGATGGGCTGGCGGCGGGCGAGAATGCGCGCCTCCTCGTAGGCGGCGCGGGAGAGGTAGCAGCCCATGGGTGTGAGCGACAGCACGAGCACCAGCACCGTCGCAAGGGCCCCGCCGAGGCGGCGGACCATGCGCCATGGCCGGCGGTTGGTGGTGGTGGCTCCATCGCGTGGTGCTGCGGGGGTGAGTATCATTCCCGGTCCATGTCGTTCGTCCACCTGCACTGCCACTCCGAGTACTCGCTCCTTGACGGGGCGAACCGGATCGATGACCTGATCGCGCGCGCGCAGCAGTTCGAGATGCCGGCGCTCGCCATCACGGATCACGGTAACATGCACGCCGCCTGGGAGTTCCAGGAGAAGGCGCGCAAGGCCGGCGTGAAGCCGATTCTCGGGATGGAGGCGTACGTCGCCCCCGGCGATCGGCGCACCCGTGGTCGTCCCGCGCCCGGGGTGAAGCCGTACTACCACCTCGTGCTGCTGGCGCGCGACCTCGCGGGCTATCGCAATCTCGTCAAGCTGTCGTCGCTGGGGTACACCGAGGGGTTCTACACCAAGCCGCGCATCGACCGCGAGCTGCTGGCGCGTCACAGCGAAGGGCTGATCGTCTCGTCGGCGTGCCTGGCGGGCGAAGTGGCGACGCACCTCATGGACGACCGCATGGCGGAGGCGCGCGAAGCGGCCGCGTGGTACGCCGAGCTGTTCAAGGACCGCTACTACCTCGAGGTGCAGGCGCACACGAGCGAGGGGCAGGCCACGCTCAACGCCAAGGTGCTGGGGCTGGCCGACGACCTGGGCCTGCCGGTGGTGGCCACGAACGACGCGCACTTCCTGCGGCACGACGACCACGAAGCGCACGACGTGCTGCTGTGCATCGGCCTCGGGAAAGACCGCAACGACACGAACCGGATGCGGTACGACGACGGCCTCTACTTCAAGAGTGCCGACGAGATCCGCCCGTTCTTCCCCGGCCGCGCGGATGTGCTCACCAACACGTTGGCGATCGCCGACGCGGTGGATGTGCAGTTCGCGAAGAAGTACTTCGTGCCGTCGTTCCCGCTCCCCGAGGGGGTGGCGACCGAGAACGACCTGCTCGTGCAGATCGCGACCGAGGGAGCGAAGGAACGGTACGGCGATCCGTTGCCGGCGCACGTGCAGGAGCGCCTCGACTACGAGCTGGGCGTCATCACGAAGACCGGGTACGCGGGCTACTTCCTCATCACCGCCGACTTCATCAAGGCGGCGCGTGACCGCGGCATCCCGGTGGGACCGGGGCGCGGGTCGGCGGCGGGCTCGCTGGTGGCGTATGCGACACGCATCACCGACGTGTGCCCGCTCGAGTTCGATCTGCTGTTCGAGCGCTTCCTGAATCCCGAGCGCGTGTCGATGCCCGACGTGGACGTCGACTTCTGCTTCGAGCGGCGCGGCGAGGTCATCGAGTACGTCCGCCAGAAGTACGGCAAGGACAGCGTGGGGCAGATCGTCACCTTCGGGACGATGAAGTCGCGCGCGGCCATCAAGGACGTGGGGCGCACGCTGGGCTTCACGCCGGCGGAGACGGATGCGCTGGCGAAGCTCATCCCGAACGCGCCCAACAACTCGCTGACGGTCAAGGAAGCGATCACGCAGGTGCCCGAGGTGAAGGCGCTCTACGCGGGCGACGAGCGCTATCGCCAGCTGCTCGACTTCGCGGTGCGCCTGGAGGGGTTGTCGCGTCACACGGGGGTGCACGCGGCGGGCGTGGTCATCGCGCCGGGGCCGCTCGACGAGTTCGTCCCCATCTGCACGCAGGCCACGAAGGGGTCGGGCGGCGGCGACGACGAGCGGGTGATCGTGACGCAGTACGACATGACGGCGCTCGAGAAGGCCGGCATGCTCAAGATGGACTTCCTCGGGCTCACGACCCTCACGGTCATCACGGACACGCTCGCCGCCATCAAGGCACGGACGGGCGTGACGGTGCAGCTCGAGGAGCGCGGCTTCACCGACACCCGCACGTACGAGGTGCTGCGCGCCGGACGCACCGGCGGCGTGTTCCAGTTCGAGTCCCCGCTCGCGACGGACGTGCTCAAGCGCATGCGCTGCGACCGCTTCGACGACCTCGTGGCGTCGAACGCGCTGCTGCGCCCCGGCCCGCTCGATGCCGGCATGCACAACGTGTACATCCGGCGCAAGCGCGGCGAGGAGCCGACGGTGTACGCGCTGCCGGAGCTCGAGCCGATCCTGTCGAACACCTACGGCGTCATCACCTACCAGGAGCAGGTGATGCGTATCGCGCAGGTGCTCGCGGGCATCTCGCTCGCCGAAGCCGACGTGCTGCGCAAGGCGGTGGGCAAGAAGGACGCGGAGCTCATCAAGAAGGAGCTCGGCAAGTTCACCGAGAAGGCGGTCGCGCGCGGGCACGACCCGAAGATCATCGAGGAGCTGGCCGGGCAGATCGAGACGTTCGGCCGCTACGGCTTCAACAAGAGTCACTCGGTGGCGTACTCGGTGGTCGCGTACCACACCGCGTACCTCAAGACGCACTATCCGGCCGAGTTCATGGCCGCGCTGCTGTCGTCGAACATCGGGAAGACGGAAGAGATCATCAAGTACATCGCCGAGGCCCGCGAGATGGGGCTCGAGGTGCTCGCGCCCGACGTGAACGAGTCGGGGTGGCGCTTCACGGTGGTGGGCGACAAGCGCATCCGCTTCGGGCTCGGCGCCATTCGCAACGTGGGGCGCGGGGCGATCGATTCGCTGCTGGCGGCGCGCGCCGACGGCCCGTTCACGACGCTGTACGACCTGTGCTCACGGGTCGACCTGCGCCTGTGCAACAAGCGCGTGTTCGAAGCGCTCGTGGCGGCCGGCGCCTGTGACGCCTTGGGTGGCCACCGCGCGCAGTTGCTGGCCGCGCTCGACCACGCCATCAGCGAGGCGTCGCTGCAGCAGGAAGAGGCGGAGAAGGGTCAGGGCTCGCTGTTCGGCGACCTCCTGGGCGCGCCCGAGGAGTCGGCGGCGCCCGGTCCCCGGGGAGCGCCCGCGCTGCCGAATGTGCCGCCATTCACCGAAAGCGACCGGCTGCAGCGCGAGAAGGAGCTGCTGGGCTTCTACATTTCGGGACACCCGCTCGAACCGTACCGAACGGAATGCGAACTGTTCGCATCCCAGACGGTGTCGCAGCTTGGCACGTGGACGGCGGAGCCGGTGACGATCGGCGTGGTGGTGACCGCCATCCGCAAGCAGCTCTCGAAGCGCTCGGGGGCCGAGTTCGCCCGGTTGACAGTCGAGGATTTTTCCGGAAGTTCCGAGGTGCTGGTGTTTCCCGAGGCGTGGGGGGTGATTGCCGAACGCGTTCGCCCCGACGTGCCGCTGCTGCTCAAGGGCGGCTACTCGCGGAAGGACCAGGGTGTCGAAAACGCCACCTTCATCGTGGAGTCGGTCACGCGCTTCGCAGAGCTGCGTGCCAGCGGTGATGTGGCGGTGGCAATCGAGCTCGATCAGCACCTCGACCTGCCGCCGGCGGTGATGGAGGATGTGCGGGCACGGGTGGAGGCCCATGGGGGCTCCGCGCCGCTCGAGGTGCGGTGGCGCGACGGGGCGGGTGATCCGGTGCGCTTCCGTTCCCGCTCGCTCACGGTGACCGCCTCGTCGGCCGTTCTTTCAGACCTTCGTGCGCTGCTCGGCGCCGAGCGGGTGCGCCTCGTGCGCGCCGGCAGTTGAGCCGCAGCGCGCTTCTTCTTTCAGGATTCGCATGGCCGCAGCCCCGACCCTCGAATTCGAGCGACCACTCGCCGATCTCGAGAAGCAGATCGAGGAGTTGAAGCGCACCGCCGCCGAGCGTTCGCTCGATGTGGCGAGTGAACTGGCACCGCTCGAGAAGAAGCTGGGCGAGCTGCGCGTCGAGATCTATCGCAACCTCACGCCGCTGCAGCGCGTGCAGGTGGCGCGTCTCGCGCGTCGCCCCTTCACGTCCGACTACATCCGCCTGGCCTTCACCGATTTCATCGAGCTGCACGGCGACCGGCTGTTCCGTGAGGACGCGGCGATCATCGCCGGCTGGGCGCGTCTCGAAGGCGAGACGGTGATGGTGATCGGCCATGAGCGCGGCCGCGACACGAAGGAGAACCTGCGCCGCAACTTCGGCATGC
The DNA here is from genome assembly GCA_020161135.1 of Gemmatimonadota bacterium. Lineage (GTDB taxonomy): Bacteria > Gemmatimonadota > Gemmatimonadetes > Gemmatimonadales > Gemmatimonadaceae > Gemmatimonas. The sequence goes on from JAIUOB010000004.1 coordinate 592,995, forward strand.
CGCACCCCGAGGGGTATCGCAAGGCGCTGCGGCTCATGAAGCTGGCCGAGAAGTTCCAGGTGCCGGTGCTCACGTTCATCGACACGCCGGGCGCGTGGCCGGGCCTCGGTGCCGAAGAGCGCGGGCAGAGTGAGGCCATCGCGCGCAACCTGCTGGAGATGAGCCAGCTCCAGGTGCCCATCGTCGCGACGGTCATCGGTGAGGGCGGGTCGGGTGGCGCGCTGGCGCTCGGCGTGGCCGACCGCGTGCTGATGTTCGAGAACTCGGTCTACTCGACCATCTCGGTCGAGGGGTGCGCCGCGATTCTCTGGAAGGACGGCAAGAGCCCGGAGATGCGCGAGAAGGCGGCGCAGGCGCTGCGCGTGACCGCCGCCGACCTGGTCGAGCTGCGCGTCATCGACGAAGTCATCGCGGAGCCGGTGGGCGGTGCCCATGCCGACCACGCGGCCACCGCCGCCTCGCTCAAGGACACGCTCGTGCGCAACCTCGAGGAGTTGCGACGCCTGAAGCCCGACAAGCTCGTGCGCCGGCGTCGGGAGAAGTTCCTGCGCATGGGCCAGTTCTCCGAGTAGTCGCCGCGTGCCGCAGCTCATCGAGGTCGCGTTCCGCGGCAATCGCAAGGAGTTCTTCACCTGGCCCGACGACACCCCGCCTGCGCTGCGCGCGGCGGTGATTGTCGAAGCGGACCGTGGTGAGGATCTCGGTCGCGTGCACGCCACCGGCGAGCTCGCGGCGGTGCGCTGCAATGGCTGCGCGCACGGCTGCGGCACGCAGCCACCGGCACGCGCGGCGATTCGCCTCGCGACCAAGGACGAGGAGCTGCGCGATCGCGAGCTGACGGCCGAGAACGAGGCCACGCGCCGCAAGGCGATGGAGCGCGTCAAGGCGAACGGTCTCGTCATGAAGCTCACGGATGCCGAGTGGCAGTTCGACCGGCGCAAGCTGACGATCTACTTCACGGCCGAGAAGCGCGTCGACTTCCGCACACTGGTGCGCGACCTCGCCGCGCTGTTCCGCACGCGCATCGAGCTCAAGCAGATCGGCGTGCGCGACGAAGCCAAGCGTCTCTCGGGTGTGGGGCGCTGCGGCCGCGAGTACTGCTCGGCGTCCTGGCTGCCCGACCTCCGCCCGGTCAACCTCGGCGTGGCCAAGGACCAGCGGCTCTCGCTCAACCCGCAGCAGATCTCGGGGGCGTGCGGCCGCCTCATGTGCTGCCTCCGCTACGAGCACGAGTTCTACGTGCTGAGTCGTCGGCGCTTCCCCAAGGAGGGGAAGATCGTGCAGACGTCGCGCGGCGAGGAGAAGGTCGTGTCGTGCGACATCTTCGGCGATCGCGTGACGCTGCGCGGCGTCGAAGGTGATGTGCGCGTGCTCTCGCTCGAGGCGCTCAAGCAGGAGACGGGCGGCTTCGATGTGGGTGGAGCCGCGCCGGACACCACCCCGGCGCGCATCGAGCCGTCGGTCGCGTCGATGCTGGACACCATGGAGTTCGAGGCGTTTACGCTCAAGCAGGCGCTCGAGCCGCTCGACGAGCGGCCCGGCGACGCGCGGGACGCCTCCGAACGCGTGGCGGAGCGCACATCGCGCGTGACGATCACGTCGACGATGGAGTTCCCGGTGCCCGTGCCGCCGGTGCCGCCGGCGCCGGTTGCAGCGCAGGCACCACCGGCGACGACTCCACCGGTCGATGCCGCGCGGCCCGCCGTCGATGTCGACGATGCAGACGACGACGACGACGGCAGCGAGGCCGAGACGGGCGGAACGCCGGAGGGCGGCGACGGCGCGCCCAAGCGGAAGCGACGGCGTGGACGTCGCGGCGGCCGCCGCCTGCGCGCCGCTGAGGAGCGTCGCCGCGCCGAGGAGTCGCCGCCTGCGGAAGCGCCGCCTGCAGAAGCGCCGCCCGAGGGGACGGACGGGTAGCCACGCGTCGGCGCAGCGGGCGCAGTGGCCCGCGCGCGCGGGAGGCCGCTAGCTTCCGCACATGTCGCGCTTCTACATCACCACCGCCATCGACTACGCCAACGGCGATCCGCATCTCGGGCATGCCCTCGAGAAGATCGGCGCCGATGTGATTGCCCGGTACCGTCGCATGACCGGCGACGAGGTGCACCTGTGCATCGGCATGGACGAGCACGGCCAGAAGGTGCAGCAGACGGCGGCGAAGGAGGGCGTGCCGCCGCAGGCGTTCACCGACACCATCGCGGCGCGCTTCCAGGCCATGTGGGCGCGGCTGGGCATCCAGTACGACCAGTTCATCCGCACCACCGACGCGCACCACAAGGCCGGCGTGCAGGCGCTCATCCGTCGCATTGCCGAGCGCAATCCGGACGACTTCTACGAGCAGTCGTATCGCGGGATGTACTGCGTGGGGTGCGAGGCGTTCAAGCAGGACGCGGACATCGTGGAGGGGCGGTGCGCGTTGCATCCGACGCGCGTGCTGGAGGAAGTGGAGGAGCGCAACTGGTTCTTCCGCCTCTCGAAGTACCAGCCGTTCCTCGAAAAGCTGCTGCGCGACACGCCGTCGTTCATCGAACCCGAGAGCCGTCGCAACGAGATCCTCGGCCTGCTGGCGCAGGGGCTCGAGGACATCTCGGCGTCGCGCGCGCGCCTCGACTGGGCGGTGCCCTTCCCGCTGCCGCTGTCGACGGGCGAGGTGCAGGGGACGTACGTCTGGTTCGACGCGCTGCCGAACTACCTCACGGCCACCGGGTTCCCCGACGCCGGGTATGAGACGCGGTGGCCCGCCGACGTGCACATCATCGGCAAGGACATCACGCGCTTTCACGTCGTCATCTGGCCGGCAATGTTGCAGGCGGCCGGGCTGCCGCTCCCGAAGCAGGTGTGGGCGCACGGCTTCGTGTCGCTGGGTGGCGAACGGTTCTCCAAGAGCGCGGGCGTGAAGCTCGACCTCGGCGAGGCCATCGACCGATTCGGTGCCGACGCGTTCCGCTACGTGCTGCTGCGCGACGTGCCGTTTGACGGCGACGGCAATTTCTCGTGGGAGCGCTTCGAGGAGCGGTACACGAGCGACCTGGCGAACGCCTTCGGCAACCTCGCGAGCCGAGCGATGGCGATGGTCGAGAAGTACTGCGACGGCGTGGTGCCGACGGCGGAGCGCCCGGCAGTGGAGCGTGACGATGACGCCGATATCGCGTCCTATCGGGAGGCGATGTCGGGCACGCGCGGCTGGCTGCTGCACGAAGGGCTCGCGGCGGTGGCGCGGCTGACGGCGCGGGCGAACGAGTACACGGCTGCCACCGCTCCGTGGGCGGTGGCCAAGGACGCGGCGCGACGGGTGGAGCTCGAGGTCATCCTGGCGTCACTCATCCGGCGCATTGCGCGGCAGACGGTGCTGCTCGCGCCGTTCATGCCGGAGAAGGTCGAGGCGGTGTGGGCGCAGCTTGGCGCACCGGGGCGCGCGCAGGAGCAGCGCATCGCGGCGCTGGAGGCGCTCGATCCGGCGGGGTGGCGGGTGACGAAGGGCGACGCGCTGTTCCCACGACCGGTGGCGCCGCCGCCCGTGGGGTGAGCGCACTGTAACAGCGCCGGGCCTCCCCGTCACAGCGAATCAGGCGGGGCCGCGGGTGACGGTGGCAGGATGCCCCGTGGATCGTACTTCTGGTGGTAACACCTTCAGGAGTCGGTCCATGTCGCTCGGGTGCAGGCGGGTTCCAACACGTTCGTCGTCGGCCACCGGGCCGCGCGCCCGGCGCGGGTTCGCGCTCGAGGTCGTGCTGCTCATGCTGGTGATGTTCTCCATTGTCGTGCTGGCCGGACTCTCGGCGGTGACGACGATGGCACGGACGTCGAACGCGGACTATCGCGGTGCGCGCGCCGGGTACGCCGCCGAGGGCGGCGCGGACGACATCATGTCGCAGTTGGATGCCGCCATGCAGGACGGCATCATCTCCGGCTCCGATATCGCGGCGATCACCACGCCGCAGATGCCCGGCTATCTCATGTCGCAGCAGACGCAGACGATGGGGGTGCCGGTGTCGCGGACGATCACGTCGGGGCCGTTCTCGGGGCTGTACTCGCTCAACCAGCCGATCGACATCCAGGTGACCGCGCGCGATTCCTCGGGGAATCGCGCCAAGGCCGTCCTGTCGGTGAACGCGCAGACGATCCCGCTCTTCCAGTTCGGCGTGTTCTACGAGGAGGATCTCGAGATCCTGCCGGGCGCGCCGATGACGTTCGCGGGGTGGGTGCATACCAACGGCAACCTGTACCTGTCGTCGAACAGCGCCACCTTCCAGAGCAACATCACGACGCCCGACAGTGTGTTCTGGCAGCGCAAGGAGCAGAACCAGCGCCTCAGTGGCGTGTGGATCAACAATGCGGCCGGCACGCCGGTACGGCTCGACTTCGATTCGCGCAGCCACGCCGGTGCCACCTTCAAGGCCCGCAGTGAGCAGCTGTTCAACGGCCGCCTCATGAACAACTCGTTCGGCGTGAAGCCGCTCAAGCTGCCGCTCCCGGCGGGCACACCGGCCATCACGCTGGTCGAACCGCGCAGCGCGGGCGACAACGCGATGGTGCAGAGCGTGAAGATGGCGTGGAAGTCGGACTGGTACATCACCGTGAACGCGGCGGTGTTCAACACGCTCGACACGAATACCATGAAGAGCGTGTTCTGCGACAGCATGGTACAGGTGCGCGCGGCAGGCCTCACGGTGCCATCGAGCGGCGCCTGTGGTCGCATCTTCAAGCCGCGGCGCAACGCGTTCTACGAGGGGCGTGAAGACCTCCGTCCCGACCTCATCGACATCCACATCGACTCGCTCCGGATCTGGAGCGACTCGGTGCGGGCGACGCGGGCGCCGCGCATCATCTACATCAACGTCATCAACAACAACACGACGGCGAACAACGACTACGTGGCCGTGCGGCTGCGCCAGGGCGCGCGGCTGCCCCTGCCCGCCACCAATGCGGACACCGGTGGGCTGACCATCGCGACCGACCGGCCGGTGTACGTGCTGGGCAACTACAACACGACCGTGTGGCGCCCGGCCGCGATCCTGGGCGACGCGATCACGTTCCTCTCGCAGCCGCCCAACGCGAACATGGATGCGCGCGGCTCGTGGCCAGCGGCGTCGCGGTGCGGCGCCTCCGGCGTGACCGGCTGGTGCGACACCCTGCAGACGGCGTTCGCGCAGCGCACGGCACGACCCACGACGGTCAATGCCGCGCTGCTGGCCGGGCACTCCGCCACGCCGTGCGACTACGCGCGCGCGGGGTGCGCAGCGCCGCCGTACGGCGGCGGTCTCGAGAACTTTCCGCGATTCCTCGAGAACTGGGGCGGCGTGACGTTCCGCTACACCGGGTCGCTGGTGTCGCTGTTCCGCAGCCGGTACGGCGTGGGGCTGTGGGGCAACTCGATCAACGTGGGCTACGGCAACGGGGCGTACTACTCGGCGCCGACGCGCCAGTGGAGCTTCGACGTGAACTTCCGGTTCCCCGAGCGGCTGCCGCCTGGCACCCCCTCCGTGGGCACCGTGCTTCAGACGGCCTTCCGGCCGCTCTACTGACATGTCTACCGCACGCAGGACACCTCGTCGGAGCCCATCGGGGCGGCGTGGCTTCACGTTGGTCGAGCTTGTCGCCGTGGTGACGCTCATCGCGGTCGCCATGGCGATCGTGGCCCCGCGTTTCCGCTTGTCCGAGGAGACCGAGGTGCAGCTCGCGGGGATGCAGCTCGCCCAGGACATCGACGTGGCCCGCACCCGCGCCCTCACGACCCGGACGACCGCCCGGGTGGCCTTCCAGGTCCTCGCCACGCGGTACGGCGGCTACCTGGACCACGACGGCGACGGCTCGTTCTCGGAGTCGACGGCGGAGTGGCAGGCGCTGCGCGGTTTCGGCGTGCGTGACCTGCCGCCGCGCGTGCGCTTCGGGCGCGGCTCGGCGCCGGCCGTCCCCGACAACAGTGGCGGTGGCGCCGTGACGTTCCCCGGCAACCGTCTCGAGTTCGACAGCCGCGGCCTCGTGACGCCGCGCGATGGGTTCGGGGTGGTGTACCTGCAGAGCACGACGAACGCGAACGCGGTCGTGGCCGTGTCGGTCTCCCCGTCGGGGAGCCCGCGGCTGTGGACGTGGAAGCCCAGCACGGGATGGCAGTGATGCGCCCGACTCGATCACTCCTGCGCCGACGCGCCCGTGGTGGCGCGCCCACGCCGCAGCGCCGCGCACGTCGCGGCTTCACGCTGGTCTCGATGATCGTCGCGATGGTGCTGCTCGCTGCGGGCGTGATGTCGCTCGCCACGGCCAACGCCAGCACGACGACACTCCAGACGCTCGCGCAGAACCGTACCAACGCCATTGCGCTGGCGCGTGGCTATGTCGAGCAGATCCGGTCGCGCGACCCGTGGATGCTCCAGTCCGAGTCGCCGGTCCATCTCGACGCCGATGGGACAGTCAGTTCGACCGGCGCGTACGTGCGCACCGTGACCGTGACGACCGTGCGACAGAACCTCGTACGCGTGGAGGTCAAGATGGACTTCCCGCGCTCCACGCAGCCGTTGACGCTCACCACCATGGTGTTCCGCGGCAACGGCCTCAACCAGGCGAGCTGAGGCATCCGCATGCAGACGATCCCTGCCCCCGCCCCGGTGCCCACCGTGCGCGCACGCCGGTCGACGCGGCCGCGCCGCGGCTTCACGATTGCCGAAGTGCTGCTGTCTCTCACGATCGCGCTGGTGGTGATCTCGAGCGCCACGGCGTTCTCCGTGCAGAGCTGGCGCACGCGACGTGGCTGGACGGTGCGTGAGACCGTCGATCGCGACGGCCGCTTCATTGGCCTGTCGCTCGCGCGCGATGTGCAGGAGGCCGGCATCGCGGTCACCAGCACGCCGGTGTTCGCATCGATCGACGGCTACGGGGACACGCTCACCGTCCTCACGGTGCCGTACGAGCCGGACGAGGCGCCCGTCTATCCCATTTTCGATGACGGCGACACGCTGCCCACGTATCCCCCGGGCGGCACCTGCGGCGCGACGTGCATCGAGTTCCAGAAGGTCAACGGCGCCGTGACGCTGCAGGCCGGCGACATCGTGCGCCTGCAGGTGGCGAGCACGCGGCGCCTGCTCCTGCTCACGGACGTGTCGGTGGGCGGCGGCAACACGTTCCGCATCGAATTCCTGCCGGTCAGCCGGCTGATCAATCGCCCGTCCGGGCTCGACAGCCTGCTGCTCACGCGCTCGGGGAGCACGATCCAGCAGGTGAATGTGATCGCCTACTGGCGGGACGCGTCCACGAAGACGATCAAGCGCGCCGACGCCGTGAACTCGTCGGGGCAGTTGGTGGGCACGACGATGGCCTCGGGCGTCGAAGCCTTCTCGACCATGCTGCAATTCACCAACGGATCGCAGTACCAGAGCTACAATGGGGCCGACGCGGATACGCTGAACGACGGCAACGACATTCTGGGCGTGAAGATCCGCGCGCAGATCAAGAGCTCGCGCGCGGATCCGTCCGTCAATCGCGGGCAGCCGGTTGCGCGGTGGTACGAGTGGCGTGTCGCCCCGCGCAACCTGCTGTACGAAAAGAACCGCCTCTGATCTGGCGGCTGTCGGCCGCGCGCTACTTCTTCTCGAAGTCGACGGTCGGCGCCGCGCGCGCCGCGGCGTCGGTGACCTCGAAGTAGGTGCGCGGCTTGGCACCCGTCACCTTGGCGGTGAGCACCGCGGGGAACTTGCGGATGTACTCGTTGTACTGCCGCACCGCGCCGTTGTAGTCGGTGCGGGACACGGCAATGCGATTCTCGGTGCCGGTCAGCTCATCCTGCAACTGCAGGAAGTTCTGGTTCGACTTGAGCTCGGGGTACGCCTCGATGGCGATGGTGAGGCGCCCGAGCGCCCCAGTGAGCTGCTGGTTGGCGTTGGCCAGCTCGGCCGGATCGGAGCCACCCGGCTTCTGCAGCGCCCCCACGAGGCCGGCGCGCGCCTGCGTGACCTCGGTGAGCACGCGCTCCTCCTGCGCGGCGAACCCCTTCACCGTGTTGACCAGGTTGGGGATGAGGTCGGCGCGACGCTGCAGTTGCGCATCGATGTTCTGCTTGGCCTGCGCGGCCTGCTCGTCGAGCGACTGGATGCTGTTGTAGCCGCAGGCCCCGAGCAGCAGCGACAGCGCCAGCAGCGGGAGCGCCCGCAGGGAGCGCGCACGCGCGCGCGTCGCACGCGCACGGGGGGCGGGCGACGTGTGGTGAACCAGGATACGGGGGTCGGTCATCGACTGGGCCTCGGTCTCACTAAGAAAAGGTCGGCTCCCACCGGCGGTCACCGGTCGGGGGTCGCAGGCGGCGCGAAACGATCGAGATACGTCACGAGCGCCGCCATGCCGTGCACGTATCCGTCCAGCACCATCGTCGTGTCTGCCGACGCCTCCGCCATGCCCGCACGGAGTGCAAGCGCGCTGCGAAACGGCGCCGCCGCGAAGCCCGCGAGCGTCGCGACCGCGTCGACCACCTGCTGCGCATCGCGCGGCGGCACCGTGCCGTGCAGGCGCAGCACACCGCGAAAGATGACCAGCAGGCTGCTCACACTCGCGCGCAACAGCTCCTGCTGCGCCGCGAGATCGTCGCCCGCCACCATGATACCCCGCCGGAGCCTCAGGAGTTTGCCCATCGCCTCCTGCTCCACCTGCAGGCGCAGGTCGGCGGTGCGCACGCGCACGCCATCGAGCGGCAGCGCACCATGCAGCACCCGATGCCGCTCGAGCAGGTCCGCATACTCCATCGGGAAGATGTCGGCCGAGCCGAGCCACTCGTCGCGCGTGAGCATGAGCACGGGGGGATTTCCCGCCTCCTGCCAGGCACGCATGGTGGGCCCGAGGGTGTGGAGCGTCGCCATGTGGTACAGGCGCGCGACCACCATGACGTTGACGTCGGAGCGCCCCGCCACCTGCTCGCCGCTGGCCGCCGAGCCGTACAACACGATGGCCTCGAGCGGATCGCCGAGCGCGTGGCGCAACTGCGTCACGAGATCGTCGAGCGACATCTGTCGTTCCTGTGCCTTACCAGCTCGATCCACCACCACCTCCGCTGAAGCCGCCGCCGCCGCCGAACCCACCGAATCCGCCACCGCCACCACCGCCTCCCCAGCCGTCACCGCCCCACCCGCCGCGTGAGCCGCGCGACCCGCGCAGCACCTCGCTCAGCACGTTGATGGCGATCGCGGTGCCAACATCGGACGCGACACTCCCCCGCCGCCGACGTCCGCCCGCGATCGCGATGACGAGGAACACCACGATGAAGAGCAGCACGACCATCGGGAACTCGCCGCCGGAGTCTCGCGCCGCACGACGTGGCGCCGGCGTGCCATCGAGGTTGACGCCGAAGGCGCGCGCATACCGCTGCGCCACGGACGCGCCCAACTGCTCGATCGCGCCGGCATAGTCGCGCTGCTGGAAGAGCGGAATCACCGCACGGCACAGCGAGCCCGCCGTCGCGTCGGTGAGGAACCCCTCGGCGCCCTGCCCGACCTCGATGCGGCAGTGCCCGCGGCCATCGCTCGACGCTTCCTTGGGCACCACGAGAATGACGACGCCCGCGTTGCGCGCCGAATCGCCGATGCCGGCATCGGCGCCCACCTTCCAGGTGCGCCCGAGACGCAGCGCCACCTCTTCGGGCGGTCGGCCACCGAGGTCGGCCATGGTCACGATGACCATGTCGCCGCGCGTGAGCTCGTGCACCCGGGTGGACAACCCTTCGAGTCGCGCCCGCGACTCCGCCGACATCACCCCGGCGAAGTCGTTGACATAACCGACGGGCGCGGGAAGCGGAGGCTGCGCGCCCAATGCGGCCGGAGGGAGCACCGGCCGGAGCGGGAGCAGGAACAGCAGCGCGGCCGCCCAACCGGCGGCGCGCGCGCGAAGTGACTTACCCACGGGTCGATGCACGCATGGAATGTATGAACTGTACGGGACGGGAGGCGGTCTTGTGTCACGCTGGCCACGGACGCCTGATTCGCGTTTCGTCATTTGTTCGGGCCGACAATCTTGCGAGATGGGGCGCTGCGATGAGCGGGCGGGTACAGTACCGTTCGTAGCCTCCCCGCACGCCCCCGTACCCACGCGCATGTCCTCACGGTCCGTTCGCTCCCATCGTCCGCTCTCGCCGGCGCTGCTCCTGCTCTGGGCGTCCCTCATTGCCGCATCCTGCGGCCGGGCCGACGCGTCCAGCGGCGAGCGCCCGGGCATGCCGACCGGCGCGAAGACGGCCGTGACGCCGGCCGCGACCTCCACCGATACGCTTCCTGACTCCGTGCTGGTGCAGCGCGTCGATGCCGGGCGCGTGAAGGGGCCCGCGCAGGGGATGTGGGTGGTGATGATCAGCGACTACCAGTGCCCGTACTGCAAGCAGTGGCACGACTCGGCGATGGCCGCGCTCGATCGTGACTACATCACCCCCGGGCGCATTCGCTTCGCGTACCTCAATCTCCCCCTCACGTCGATCCATCCACATGCGCGGGCCGAGGCCAAAGCGGCGCTGTGCGCTGGCGCGCAGGGACGCTACTGGGAGTACAGCGCGGCGCTGTTCGACGCGCAGCCGAACGTGCGCTCCATGAGCGATGTGGGACCGCTGGTGCGCCGCATCTCGCGCGACCTCGCGCTCGACAGCGTCGCGTTCCAGCACTGCCTCGCGTCGCGGGCGGTCGAGGGGGTGCTCGACAACGACATCGGCCAGGCGCAGCGCGCCGGGGTGCAGTCGACGCCGTCGTTCATCATCGGCCCGTTCATGGTGCAGGGAGCGCTGCCGTGGCCCGACTTCCGCCGTGCCGTGGACACGGCGCTGCTCGTGGCCCGCAACAAGGGGTCGCGCTGAACCCGTTCGTGCGGCTCGCGTATGCGGGCGGTGTGAGCGTGGCGCGTGCCGCGGCGGCGGTGCTGCCGGCGGGCGAGAGCAAGGTGCGACGTGCGCTGCATGCGCGACGCGGCGTGGTGGAGCGATGGGAGCAGGCCGCCCGCAGGGTGCGTGATGGCGCACGGCCGCTGGTGTGGCTGCACGCCCCCTCGGTGGGCGAGGGCTTGCAGGCGCGTCCGGTGCTGCAGGCGCTGCGCGCCGCACACCGGGACTGGCAGTTTGCCTACTCGTTCTTCTCGCCCAGCGCCGAGCGCTTTGCGGCGGGGTTGGGCGCGGACATGGCGGACTACCTGCCCTTCGACAGCGCCGACGCCGCCGACCGCCTGCTGCGCGCGGTGCGGCCGGACGCGCTGGTGTTCGTGAAGCTCGATGTCTGGCCGGTGCTCGTGGCCCGCGCGCAGGCACGTCGCGTACCGGTGGGGCTCGTGAGTGCCACCCTCGCCCCGACGTCGGGGCGACAGGGCGCATGGTCGCGCGCGCTGCTGCACGAGGCGTACGCGGCGCTCGACGTGGTGGGGGCCATCGACGCGGGCGATGCGCAGCGCCTGCGCGCGCTTGGCGTGCGCGCCGAGGTGTTGCAGGTGAGTGGCGACACGCGATTCGACCAGGTCGCGGCGCGCGCGGCGGCCGCCGACCTCACCCGTGCGCCGCTCACGCTGCTTCACAGCGCGCGCCCGACGCTCGTCGCGGGCTCCACCTGGCCGGCGGACGAGGCGGTGCTGCTGCCCGCGTGGGAGGCGGTGCGTGCACGCGTGCCCGACGCGCGGCTCGTGCTCGCGCCGCACGAGCCCACCGCGACGCACCTCGACCCGCTGGTGCAGTGGGCCGCCGCACGCGGCATCACGCTCGAGCGACTGACGGCGCTCGAGGCGTCACACACCCCTGCGACGGCCGACATCGTGCTCGTTGACCGTGTGGGGGTGCTGGGTGACCTGTACGGCGCCGCGCAGGTGGCGCTGGTGGGCGGCGGCTTCCACGCGGCGGGGTTGCACTCCGTCATCGAGCCGGCAGCGTTCGGCGTGCCCGTGCTGTTCGGACCGCAGCACCACAACAGTCGGGAGGCGAGCCTGCTGCTGGCCGAGGGGGGCGCGCGCATCGCAGGCGATGTGCCTGCAATGACCGACCTGCTCGCGACCTGGCTGGGTGATCGCACGTCGGCGCGCACGGCGGGCGACGCGGGGCGCGTCGTCGTGCAACGGGAAGTTGGTGCCACGACGCGCTCGGCCGCCTTGGTGGAGGCGCTGGTCGCGCAGCACCGCGCCCGCCGCGACGCCGTGAGCGAGCCCGTCAGCCGCGCATGAAGGGCACCACGCCCGTGAGGAGCGCCACCACGAGCAGCACGAGCACCGCGAGCAGCGACCAGCGCAGCGTATAGCGCTGGTGCGCATCGAAGTCGACGCCGACGAGCCCCACGAGCAGGTATGTCGACGGGACGAGCGGGCTGAGGAGGTGCACCGGCTGTCCGACCAGCGAGGCGCGCGCCATCTCGGCCGCCGTGATGCCGTAGGCCTGCCCGGCCTTGGCGAGCACGGGCAGCACCCCGAAGTAGAACGCGTCGTTCGAGATGAAGAAGGTGAACGGCACGCTCAGCACGCCGGTCACCACGGCGAGATAGGGTCCCATGGCGTCGGGCACCATGCGCACCACGCTCTCGGCGATCGCGTCGACCATCTTCGACCCGGAGAGGATGCCGGTGAACACGCCGGCCGCGAAGATGAGTCCCACCACCGCGAGCACGTTGCCCGCATGCCGCGCCAGCAGCGCCTTCTGCTCGTCGATGCTGGGGTAGTTGAGCATCAGGGCGATGGCGAAGGCCGTCATGAAGAGCACGGGCAGCGGCACGACGCCCGCCAGCAGTGCCGCCAGCAGCAGCACGGTGAGGAGCAGGTTGGGGAGCAGGCGCTGCGGACGGCGATGGCTCGTGTCCTCGTCGATGCCGAGTCCCGCCTCGACGCGCACGTCGGGAGGCGGCGCGCCATGGGTCGCGGCCACCTGCGCCAGCCGGTCGCGTTCGCGTGCCCCGAGACGCCACGCCACGGTGAAGACGCACAGCATGCCGGCGACGATCGCGGGTACGAGCGGCACGAACACCGTGTCGACAGGGATCGCGAGCGCACTCGCGGCACGTGCCGTGGGGCCACCCCACGGCAGCGTGTTCATCACGCCGGACGCCAGCATGGTGACGCACGCGAGCACCGCCGGGCGCATGCCGAGCGCGCGATACAGCGGGAGCATGGCGGCGGTGGTGATCATGTAGGTGGTGGAGCCATCACCGTCGAGCGACACCAGCAACGCCAGCGCGGCCGAGCCCATGGCCACGCGTACCGGATCGCCGTGCACGAGCGCCACCAGGCGCCGCACGAAGGGCTCGAACAGCCCCGCATCGAGCATGATCGCGAAGTAGAGGATCGCGAACATGAGCATGACGCCGGTGGGCGCGAGCTTCGTCACGCCGTCCACCATGTAGCCGCCCAGCTCGGTCGCGAAGCCCCCGAGCAGGCCGAACACGATGGGGACCAGGATGAGCGCGACGAGCGGGGAGAGTCGGCGCGTCATGATGAGCGTCATGAACGTGACGACGAGCCCGTAGGCGAGCAGCGTCAGCGACATGCCGACCCACTGCCCCTGCCCGACGCACCCGCGCGTACTGCCATCATCACCGCCGCACCGCCGATGCCGGTGCGAGGGGCAACACGATGTGCGACGGGAAGGTCGCGCTGTGCTGCACCGCGATGTCGGTGGTGACCATGCGCCGGTTCTTGCCGAGCGGTTCGCCCGTGTTGGGATTCACGTCGAAGCGCGGGAAGTTGCTGCTGGAGATGTCGACCCGGATGCGATGGCCCTTCTTGAACACATTGGCCGTCGGGAACGGCTTGATGGTGAACGCGTACACGCGCCCCGGCTGCAGCAGGACGGCATGGTCACGCGTGGCCCGGTAGCGCCCGCGCACGATGGCATCGGTGAGGTTGAGATCGAAGCCCCCCGGCCAGGTGGCACTCGACGGATAGACGTCGACCAGCTTGGCGGTGAAGTCGGCATCGACGGTGCTCGCGGAGGCGTAGAGCGTCACGGTGATGGGGCCCACCACCGTCATGTCCTGCTCGAGCGGTGCGCTCTCGAAGACGACCACATCGGGGCGTGCGCGCAGCGGCAGCCATGGTGCCTGCGATGGCGGAAAGCGCGGATCCTCGCGCTGGTTGTAGGCGCCGTCTTTGAGGCGCGCCGACGAACCGCCGCCGATGGTGGGCACGGGGTGGCGCGGGTCGAAGGTGTACACCGTCTGCGCTCGAGCGACCGTGGGGCGACGTGGCGCGAGCGATCCATCGCCGTGAAAGTACCAGGTCTCGTAGCGTGTGCCGGCCAGCGGCCACGTCTCGCTGTCCAGCCAGTAGCCACCGTGGAAGAGACGCCCGTTCGCGTCCTTGTGCCCGTCGCCCGTGCCCATCACGAAGAGGCGTACCGGGGCCCGGTGTCGCGCGCTCAGCGGCACCCCCTTGAGCGCGTGGTCGAACCATTCGAGGTGGTAGTCGGTGAGGAAGTCCGGCACGGCCGCACTGTCGCCGTACGCCACGTCGCCGGCGTAGGTGCGATTGTTGCCACCGTGCGTCCATGGCCCCACCAGCACATGCTGCGGCGCACGCTTGAGGGCGCGCAGCGACGCGTAGTTCTCGAAGGTGCCGGCGAGGAAGATGTCGTACCAGCCGCCGACGTGGAGCATGGGAATGTCCGACGTCTCGCGATAGTGCTCGTTCCACGCCAGCATCGGGTCCTTCCACGACGCGTCGTAGTCGGCGCGCTCGAAGAACTCGAAGTACCACCCTTCGTACTGCGGATCGACCGAGAGGGGATTCTGCCCACGCCGCATGGGCTGGACGCCGTACCAGTCCTCGACCTTCTCCTTCGTGAGCAGTTGACGCACGTCGTCGCTGCGCGCGTCCGCGAGCAGCTGACTCCACGCCCAGGTGAGTTGGCGGCCCATCTCGTAGGTGCCCCGAAAGCGCACGCCATGATCCCAGCCGTTGGCCATCCCCCCCATGTTGAGCAGCAGCGCGCCAAGGGCCGGCGGGTTGTACTGCGCCGCGCCGGCCTGCGTGTGCGCGGCGAATGACGTGCCCCACATGCCCACGCGTCCACTCGACCAGGACTGCGCCGCGAGCCACGCGACCACGTCGGCGCCATCCGTCGCATCGGCGGGCTGCACCTTGCTGAAGCTCCCCTCGGAGCGATAGCGACCACGCGTGTCCTGCAATGCCACCACGTAGCCGCGCTCGGCGAAGAACACGGCCTGCTCAGCCAGCGACTGCTTGTTGTACGGGGTGCGGGCCAGCAGGACCGGCAGACGCTCGGCCACCGGCACGCCGTCACGCGCGGGGCGGTAGAGGTCGGTCGCCATGCGCTTGCCGTCACGCACCGGAATCATGAGATCGCTGGCCACCTTGAGCGCGTCGTAGCGCTTGGGTGATGACGGCCAGCCCGGAGGCGGCATCCGCGACAGGTCCTGGGCAGGCAGCGGGGCCGTGGCCAGCCCGGCGGCGAGGGCGAGGGCACGTCCGAGTGAGAGTCGGCGGAGTCGGCTGGGCATGGGCCAAACTGTGCCATCACCGCTCGGTTCGCCATCGGCTCTTTACGGCTCGCACCGCGCGCCCCAAGTTCTCTCCATGGTGGACCGTCGCCACTCCCGCCTTGCGCCGCTCAGCGCGATGCTCCTGCTGCTCGTCGGTGTGCTGCCACGGTCGCCGCTGGCGGCGCAGGTGCCTATCCCCGCCGACCGTCGCCAGATGGTGGGGTTTGTGCGCGACGTGAAGGGCGGGCCGCTCGAAGGTGTCACGGTGCAGATCCACGGGGAGCGGATCACGACGGACAAGCGCGGCGCGTTCACGGTGCTCACGCGCGCCCTCGACACCGCCAGCATCAGTCTCCGCCGTGTCGGCTTCGAGCCGCTCGACGCGTTCATCAGCACGCGCAACGGCCAGTGGGACACGGTGGTCGTGCAGATGGACGCGGCCGCGACGAAGCTGAGCGAAGTGAAGGTCACCGACAACTTCATGAGCCGTGCGGGGGGCATCCGCGGCTACGAAGAGCGCAAGGAACGCGGCATCGGGGTGTTCGTCGGTCGCACCGAGATCGTCGATCGTGGCTCGCAGCGGCTCACCGACATCCTGCGCACGAAGAAGGGCGTGGCCGTCGTGTCGGGCAAGCTCCGGTTCGCCGCGTCACTCGGCAGTCGCGGCGGCTACTGCCAGCCCAACGTCTTCCTCGACGGTGCGCGCGCGCCGGGCATGGAAGTCGACGAGATCCCCGCGCAGAATGTCGAGGCCGTGGAGCTCTACCCGTACATGAGCACGATTCCGCTCGAGTTCCAGACCATCGGCCGCAACACCACGCCGTGCGGAACGGTGGTGTTGTGGACGCGGATCCCGAATTCGAAGGGACGCTGACGGGGAACTGCGTACCACGGAAGCAATAAAGCGGGAGCGGGACGACGGGAGCGGGGCCTGCGGGACGACGGTGACGACGGTCCCGCTGCCGTCTCACCCACGGTCACCGTCGCGCCGCCCGTCCCGCTTCCGTTGTCTCGCTTCCCCGCTCCCGTACCACCCGTAGTTCGCGAGCCCCCTCCGGCACCATCACCCGCGTGGTATCGCCGCCGGGCCAGCGCACCCACACGGCGCGTGGCGTGGTGGACGCGGAGAGCAATTGCACGGCGCTGTTCTGGCTCCAGTAGCCACCGCCGGCCTGCACTTCGCGCACGGGGCCGAGCGTCGCACCGAGCACAGCGCGCAGTTGCACGCCAATGCCATCGGGATTGCCGGCACCGCCATCGACACGCACCCGCAGCGCGGGCGCGGCGCCGCGGTTGACGAAGAGCCGCGTGGCACCGCCGTTCTCCGTCACCACGAGATCGGCGCGGCCATCGCCGGTGAAGTCGGCCGTCGCCGCGCCGCGCTGGTCGCCCCACACCACGAGGCCGGAGCGCGCGCCCTCAAGGGCCGTGAAGCCACCGCGCCCGTCTCCGCGCAGCAGCAGGCTTCGCCCTTCGTCGTGACGCGCCATGCCCACCACGGTGGGAAAGAAGTTCTGCGCGAGGAAGATGTCGTCGTGACCGTCACCGTCGAAGTCGGCGACGACCGGGCCGAACGCGGGCGCCTGCTGCGCGATGGCCGGCAGCGCACGCGCCTCGAAGCGATCGCCACGGTTGAGGAACACGGTGTGGTCGAGCGTGCGCGCTTCCGCACGCGTCACCTGCGACGCGAACGGACCGAGCACCCGATCGAGTGCGGCGTCGGCATAGGCGCTGAAGCTGCTCACGCGCTCCACGGCGCCCTTCACGGCCATGCGCACACGGGCGTAGCTCGCGAGCGGCGCCAGCCCCTGCACACGCGCGTCCTGCACGCCGAGCAGCAGCTCCATCTCGCCGCCGGCGCCGAACGCGCCGAAGGTGGCGACCAGCGGCTGCGATGCGGTGGCCGTGAGTCCGGTGTTGCGCCCCCAACTCGTCGCGACGAGGTCCAGTCGCCCGTCGCCATCGAAATCACCACTCGCGATGCCGTTCCACTGGCTCGGCAGGCTGTCGAGTCCCCACGAGGCCGGCGCGCGCGACAAGCGTCCGCGGCCGTCGTTGAGCAGCAGCAGCACACTGCCCCAGTCGCGGGCGAGCACGAGGTCGGCATGCCCATCGCCGTTGATGTCCGCAAAGAGGGCGGAGGATACCAGCCCGACGTCGCGCAGCACGGCCATGTTCGCGGTATCGAGCTCGAAGCGGCCGTTGCGGGCGCGGAAGAGACCGGACGACACCGGCATCGGGTAGGCGAGCGGCATG
Source organism: Gemmatimonadota bacterium (assembly GCA_020161135.1). Classification (GTDB taxonomy): domain Bacteria; phylum Gemmatimonadota; class Gemmatimonadetes; order Gemmatimonadales; family Gemmatimonadaceae; genus Gemmatimonas. Next base: position 610,673 of record JAIUOB010000004.1, read on the forward strand.
GCGCGCGACCCCACGAACAGGTCGGGGGTGCCGTCGCCATCCACATCGCCCAGCGCGAGCGGGCCCGTGGAGGAGGCATGCGATCCGACGGCGGGCGTGGCCGCGGCGGCCAGTCGCGCCCCCTGCGCCGCGATGGTCACGGCGGCCGGCGTGCGCTTGCGCTCGTCCTCATCACGCGACTCCCACGTGGCGACACCGGCGAGCACGGCGCGCGCGCCCCCCATGCGATACCCCAGCAGGGCGGTGACGTCGTGGGTCGCGACAGGCCCCGTGGTGGGTTGTGGTACGAGCGTGCCCTTGTCGTTGCGGAGGGTTGCCAGCCGCCCGCCCTTCCCCGTACCCACGACGAGGTCGTCATCGCCATCGCCGTCGAGATCGGTCCAGGCGACACCCGGCCCGCTCTGCGACAGGGCCTGCACGAGGAGGAACTGGCGATCCCAATCGTCGAATGCATTCTCGGTGTGCGCATGGCCACCGAGCTGCGCGGTCGCGTCGTCGAAGAGCGGGACGTTGCTGGCGGTCGTGCCCGGCGCGGGCGACGGCGCCGGCTGCGCGCCACGGGCACTCACCCGGTACGCACGGTTCGCGCGCACGGTGAACACACTCTGGCGTCCATCGCGCCAGCGCACGGTCACGCGCGCGGTGTCGGCGCGCCCCATCGCGAAGCTCATCGCGTAGTCGCTGTGCGACAGGTAGAGCCCCCCGACGGCCACCTCACGCACCTGCGGCGGCAGCCCCGGTGCCTGCACGGTCACATGCGCGCCCACCGCCTGCGTGTTGGCGCCGTCGCCCTCGAGCCGCAGCAGCACACGCGGCGACGGTGCATCGTTGCGCAACACCAGCGCGGGCGATCCGAGCCGATTGACGACCACGTCGAGGTCACCGTCGCCATCGAGATCGGCGGTCGCGATGGCATGCGAGATATCCTCCTCGGTACCGAAGCGCCACGCCGCACCCGCCTCCTCGAACGTTCCATCGCCCTTGTTGCGCCACGCCACGTTGCGCAGCGCCAGCGTGGGGAACTGCCACCGCGTGCGCTGATAGGCGATGTCCGTGAGGCGGTTTTGCAGTCCTTCCTGCACGTCGGCATCCATCACATCCCACAGGTGCCCGTTGGCTACGAGGAGGTCCTGCCAGCCGTCGAGGTCGACGTCGAGGAACGTCGCGCCCCACGACCACCCCGATGCCGACACCCCTGCTTGATGCGCCACCTCGGCGAAGGTGCCGTCCCCGCGGTTCAGGAGCAGCGAGTTGCGCTGCTGTTGCAGTTGCAGCGTGCCCTCGCCGATGCGCTTGGGGAGCGACGTGTGCGTCGGGATCTGCGTGCGCAGCCGCCGAGGATCGTTGGCGAGCATGTCGGTCACGAAGAGATCGAAGCGGCCGTCCCCATCGACATCGGCCACGTCGAGCCCCATCGACGAATTGCTCATCCGGCGCAGCGCGCGCCAGTCGGCGAGACGAAACCGTCCAGCGCCGTCGTTGAACCAGAGCTGGTCGAGATCCTCGAAGTCGTTGGCCACATACAGGTCGGGGGCGCCATCCCCATTGAGATCGGCGAAGCGCGCCGACAGGCCGAACGACTCGTACTCCTCCGCCACCGGCAGTCCGGTGGTGTCGAGGAAGCGCCCCGCCGTCATCGCCTCGCGCCGGAAGTGGCCCGCGCCGTCGTTCACGTAGAACTCGTCGGGCTCGGCGCGCTGCGTCATGCGCAGTCCCCCCATGTCCGCGCGCTGCACGAGCTTGAAATCACGCTCGTGACCGGGGGTGATGACGTACTGCTTGGGCCCCACCTGCTTCACCATCTGGTTGAAGGCCCGCAGTTGCGGCGGGATGGTGTCGTCGACGTTGTACGGCTTGTAGTTGGTGATGAACAGCGCCAGCCGCCCGCTGCCGTCCACGTCGGCCATCGCGACGGTCGTGGCGCCGCGTCCGGTGGAATCGAGGCCGGCGTCGCGTCGCTCGGTGAAGCGGCCGTGGCCATCGTTCACGAACAGGGCGTTGGGGCCGGTGGTCGTGACGAGCACGAGATCGAGGTCGCCGTCGCCGTCGACATCGGCAAACGCCGCCCCCGAGGCGTGACGATCACAGGCGCCGACGTGCGCGGTCGCCGTCACGTCCTCGAAGCGCCAGTCGCCGGTGTTGCGATAGAGCGCACTGCACCCCTCGGTGCGCGCGAGAAAGACATCGACGCGCCCGTCGCCATCGACATCGCCCAGCGCGACCCCGGCGCCATAGCCGAGGTGCCGGTTGCCGAGGAGGATCTTCTCGCTCGCCGTGTTCTGGAAACGAATGCCGGTCTGGCGCGCCGGGAGTGCGGTGAAGCCCGCCGTGCCCCGTGCCACCTGCAACGCCCGCCACTGCACGGCGCCATCGGACGTCCAGCGCGTCTCACTGTCCCGTCGGCAGGCGCTGCCGGCCAGCAGCACCAGGCCGCTGGTCACGACGCTGCGCCACAGCCCCGCGCGATGCACGCCCGACCTCATCGCGCCGCAACGACCGGCGGCGCTCCCACTGCCGCGGCCACACGTTCACCAATGCAGCGCCCGAGCCCGAGTCCGCCGATGTTGCTGTGCATGTAATGCAACCCGGCATACACGCGCGACATGCCGGCCTCCTCACTCGCCGCGCGGAACGATGGGAACCGCCGCACGGCATGCCCCAGCGTGATGCTGGTGCTGTCGCTGAACGGCGTGTCGCCCAACTGCGCGGTAATGGCCGCGGCGGCCGCCGACGACTGCGTCGAGTGTCCCGACGGATACTCGGGGAAGGGCGGCGTCGGAATGAGCGGCTCCCAGGTGCTGTCGATCATGCGTCGGATGACCGTGCGTGGCCGCAGTGTCATGGTCGCAAACTTCACGCGCCACGCGGCGATGAAGGCGTCGGCCTGCGCGAGCGCGGTCGCGAGCACGAGCCGCACCGCCGCGTCACCATCGAGCTGCCGTTCGCCGATCATCTGCGCCGCGATGGCGAGCCAGTGCCCGACCGGCGTGCCCGTTTCGCCCGCATTGTCGGCCCAGTAGTACGCGATGGTTCGCTGCTCGTCGGTGAGCGCCCGGCTCGCGTCGTACACCGCATGGGCCTGCCGCACGAGCGCGGCGCTCGAGTCGCGTCCCCAGGCGGGCGCCGTGCCGCCGGGGCACGTGGTCGTGTCACTCACGACGAACCCGCGCACGCGGCCCCAATACGGCTCGGTGATTCCCGCCATGTTGGCGGCGGGAAGTGTCTTGTCACCCACGGTCTTGGGGCGGCTCAGGATGAGGCTGCGATCCCCCATGTTGGCGGTGCGCTGCTGGTTGGCCGGGTTGTCCGGCAACACGAGCTCGCTCACTGCTGACATGCTCTGCGTGGCGTAGACGGTTGGCGGTGCATCGTTGATCCACAGCGAATCGCCGAGCGCCGGTGCATACGCCATCGTGCGCGTCTCCCGGAAACCGTCCGTGCCACTCCAGGCGACGATCGCCGCACCGATGGCCCGGCCGGCCGAGTCGGAGCGCGCCACCACGTCCGGCGCCACGCCGGCGGCGACGCGCACCGCCTGCAGCGAGTCCGCGAGCCGCGTGAACGCCGCGCGTGTGGTCGGCAGCGCCTCGCGCAGCAGTGAATCCAGCACGACGCGTTCAGCCGCGACGGCCGTCAGGGTGGCGTCGACGGACGACGGGGCCACCGGCGCGGGCAGTGACACGCCGCGCACGATCTCGCCAAGCGGCCGGAGCGACGGCCGCGCAGCCGCCGTGCCGCCATACAGCGCCATGGACGCATACGCTGTGAGCCGGGAGGCCACCGGCGGCGACAGGCGCTCCACGCGAATGGCCCCGTAGAGCAGGTGGACGTATTCGGACACGACCCGCGGGTCGGGACCGGGGTCGCGGCGGCAGGCGGCCGAACTCAGCGCGGCCAGGGCGAGCAGGATGGCCGACACGACGCGTCGGCGAGGCCAGGCAACGTCGGAAGGGAACATCCTGTCAATCTGGTCAGCGTGCTCAGCGACCGATAGCTTTTCCCTCTCCCGGACCACTCGGTGCGCCTTTGATGTCCCTTCGTCCCAGCCAGCTTCGGGTCGTCCTCGCTGCGCGGTGGCGTGCGACGCGCTGCGCGGGGCTGCTCGCGTGCAGCCTGCTCGGGGCGACGTCGGCCGCCGCGCAGGCGCAACTGTCCGAGGTGCGCGGCGCGGTGCTGGACAGCGCCTCACGCGCGCCCGTGCCCGCGGCCGTCGTCATGCTGCTCGATGCCTCGGGGAGCACGCTGTACCGCGTGCTCACGAGTGAGCGCGGCATCTACCGCATTCTCCGCCCCGCCGAAGCCACGCATCTGCGCGTCGTGCGCCTCGGCTTCCAGCCGGCCACCGTGCCACTGTCGCAGGCGCGGCCGCGCGCCGAGGGGGGCTACGACCTGGAGGTGCGCCTCCTCCCCTTCGCGCGCACCCTGCAGTCGGTGGATGTCTCCGCGGCGCGGGGCTGCCCCTCCCGCCCCGATCGCGCGAGTGCGCTGGCGCTGCTCGACGCGGCGCGCGCAGGCCTGTTGGCCACGGTGGTGGCCCGTGAGAAGGACCCGCCGCGTGTGCAGGTGCTGCGCTTCGACCGCGTGCTCGACGCCGATGGCCTCGCGACGGTGTCGCAGACCGTGCGGGTCGACTCGTCCGCCGGTGCCACGATCTCCTTCAACGCGGCGTACTCCGCCGATCGCTTCCTCACGAGCGGATTCCGCTCCGGCGCCAACGGGGACTACACCTTCTTCGGCCCCGACGCCGACGTGCTGCTGTCGGAAGCGTTCCAGAACGGCTACTGCTTCGCCACGGCTCCGCCCGAGCCCCAGCGCGCCACGCAGGTCGGGCTCCGCTTCACGCCGGCCGGACGGCGATCGGGACGCGTCGACATCGATGGCACGCTGTGGATCGACACCGTGCAACGCACGCTCGTCGACATCGACTTCAAGTACCTCGGCCTCGACGCGCTGGCCGAGGGTCTGGGGGCGGGCGGCCGCATCACCTTCCGCGCGCTGCCGAACGGCGTGCCCTTCATCGAGCGCTGGCACCTGCGGCTCATCGGGGCGAACCCGGTGGCCGAGCGCACGGGCTCCGTACAGTCCTACATCGTGCGCGAAGTGGGCGGTGAACTGGCCGACGCGCGGTGGTCCGACGGACGTGTCTGGCAGGCGCCACTCGCCAGCGTGCACCTGTCAGCCGTCTCGGCCGAGGGGACGGGCGTCGCTGGGGCCGTGCTGCGGCTCACCGCCAGCGACTATCGCGCCACGTCCGATGCGAGCGGTCGCGCGATCATCGCGCATGTGCTGCCAGGGCCCTACGGCGTCGAGATCGACGACCCGTCGTTGCGCCCGCTGCGCCTGCCCGTGCCCACCACACGCACGATCACCGCCCAGCGAGGGAGCGCGATTCTCTCCCGCGTGGAGATCACCGGCGCCCTTGGCGTCGTGCGGCAGCGCTGCAATCGCACCGACACACCCAAGCGCGACGAGACGTGGTTGCTGGGGCGCGTGCTCACCGCGGCGGGTGAGCCGTTGGAAGACGTGAAGTGGCAGGTGCTCGAAGCCGAGGAGGGCAAGTGGCGCCCGCGCACCGACGTGGGCACCACCGGCAGCACCGGCATCGTCGCCCTGTGCAAGGGACTCGAGCGCGGCACGACCATCGAAGTGGCCGCGTGGCATCCCGATGGCGACACCGTGCGCGTACGGCAGGTGCTCGACCAACCGCTGGCCATCGTGCCGCTGCTGCTGCCGGCGCGCGTGGTGGCGAACGCACGCCGCACGGCCCCCACGGGGCCGCTGATCACCATCTCTGGCACCGTCACCGACTCCGCATCGGGACGCGTCGTGGCGGACGCGCGCGTGACGGTGCGCGGCACGCGCCTCGAAGGGGCGTCCGACGAAACCGGGCAGTTCGTCATCGGGGGCGTCGCGGCGGGTGACGCGACGCTCGAGGTGGGAACGCCCGCGCTCGATTCGCTCGGCATCGTCGCGCGTCGCGACGTGCGCCTCGCCGACGGCATGCCTCCGCTGCGGTTGTTCGCCCCGTCGATGGCGGAGGCGATTCGTTCGGCGTGTGGCGAGAACAGGGCGGCCACGAGCCTCATCGTCGGTCGACTCGCGCCGCGCAGCGGCCGTGCGGTGGTGCTCGCGGGCTATCGCGTGATCGCCGAGTGGGAGGCGGACACCGTGTCGCTGCTCGCCACCGACAGTCTCGGGCAGTCACGGCTCGGTGGCTGGGCGCAGGCCACGCCCGACCTCGATGCGGGCACCTGGCACGTCTGCGGTGTCCCGGCCGGGCGTCGCGTGACCGTGCGCGCGGAGGCCGATCGCATGTTCGCAGGTGGGGCGTTGCCCGTGGCGTTCGCGCTCGACCCGGCGCGACCCGTGCGCCGCGCGGACCTCCTGCTCGACAGCGCAATCGTGGCGGCGCCGACCTTCAGCGGTGCCGTGCTCGCCGACTCGGCCGGCACGCCGATCGAGAACGCCGAAATCACGCTGCGGGACATCGGCCGCTCGGTGCTCACCGACCGGCGCGGGCAGTTCCGCTTCGGCGAGCTGCCCGAGGGGCCGCACCTCGTGAGCATTCGTGCGGTGGGGTACGCGCCGTGGACCGGCACCGTGCAGTCGATCCCCGGTCAGGCGGCGGCGCAGCGCGTGCTGCTCGAGCGCATCGCCACCGGGCAGACGCTCGCCGCCGTGTCCGTCACCGCGGAGGGGGTGCCGGAAGAGTTCAGCGAGCGCAAGGCGCTGGGGTTGGGGGCATACATCACGCGGGACGACCTCGCGCGACAGAACGGACGGCGCTTCTCCGAGGTCATGTCGACGGTGCGCGGCTTCGGCAACGTGCAGGGGAACGGCGGACACGCGTACATCGTCGGCCGTCGCGCGCCGACGCGCATGACATCGCCCGTCACGCGCGCGACCGGGGTGGACGGCGACCGCGCGCAGCCGTGCGGCGGGCGGGGCAATCCGTGCGCCATCACCACCGACGATCTCGCGTCGCTGGGGTACTACTGTCCCACGGCCGCCGAGCGGCTCGGCGGGCTCCCGGCGTGCGCCTGCTTTGCCCGCGTGTATGTCGACGATCGGCTCATGAACCCCGGCAAGCCCACCGAGCCTTTCGACGTGAACACGTTGCAGGTCGACCAGATCGCCGGGGTCGAGTTCTACGCCAGCGCCGCCACGACGCCGGCACGCTACAGCCAGCTCGACGCCGTGTGCGGCGTGATGCTGGTCTGGCTCCGACGAAGTTGACGGTGTCCCCTCCCCGGCGCGCGCATGACGGCGCCGCTGCGCTCCGTATCACGCCCACCTCGGCCCTCGTATGCGACCCACGACCCTGCTCTGCCTCGCCAGCCTGACCGCCCTCGCGGCGTGCGCCTCCGGCAACGCCGGCAGCACGTCGCGCGCGCCCGTGACCCAGACCATCGGGGGCGCCGGCGTTGGCCGTGCCACCATCACGACGACCACCGAGGCGGATGTCATGACGCTCCCGTTCGACGCGGACATGGTGTTCCGCGTGCTGCCGTCGTTGTACGATTCGTTGGGGGTGCAGATCAACACCGTCGACCCCGCCCGCAGGATGATCGGCAACAACGGGTTCAAGCTCCGCCAGCGCTTGGGCAAGGCGGTGCTGAGCACACTCATCGATTGCGGCAACACCCAGATCGGACCGAACGCCGACTCGTACGACGTGTATCTGAGTGTGATCACGACCGTGACGCCGGCCGGGGCCGGTGCCTCGACGCTCAGCACCCTGCTCGAGGCGCAGGCGCGGCCCATCACGTACAACCAGGCGTACAACCGGTGCACCACCAAGGGGACGCTCGAGCAGCGACTGGCCGACCTCGTCACGCGCCGCCTCAAGCCCTCCTGACCGTCCGCCGCCACACCACCGTTCGCATGCGTTCCTTCGCCTCGATCGCCTTCGTGGTTGCCGCCGCGCATCTCAGCGCGGGGGCGCCGTTGTCTGCGCAGCGCGCGCCCGCGCGCGTGACCGTGACCGGCATCGCCTTCGACAGCCTGCGCAACGTGCCGCTGGCGAATGCGTTCATCATCCTCACGGAGAGCTCTCGCAGCACCACCAGCGACGAGCGCGGGCGGTTCCGCTTCGACACGGTGCCGGCCGGCACGTACACCTTCGCCATGCAGCACGCGGTGTTCGACAGCCTCGGCCTCTCGGGCGCGACCAGCAAGGTGACGGTGACGGACGGGCGTACCCCGGTGCAGCTGTGGGTCCCCTCCTTCACGACGCTGTGGCGCGCCGCCTGCGGTGATGCCCCGGTGCCGGCGCGGGACACCGGCCTCGTGTACGGCAACGTCCGCGATGCGACGCAGCGACGCGGCGTGTCGCAGGCATGGGTGGAGTTCACGTGGCTCGATTTGGTCAAGCTCGACGCGGCCAAGCGCAGCACCAACGTGACGCAGCGACGCTGGAAGAACGAAGTGCAGGCCGACGGCGAGGGGAACTACGCCGTCTGCGGCACACCGATCGACATGAGCTTCTCGGTGCGTGCCTTCCACGGCACCAACACGACGCCCAACGTGACGCTCGGTCCCTCGAGTGACCGTGTGCGCCGCATGGACATCGTGCTGAGCGGCACCAGCGCCGCCGACGCGGCCCGGCGGGGTGTCGTGCGCGGCTCGGTCGTCGACTCGGCCGGGCGCGCGGTGCGCGAGATGCGCGTCGCGATCGGCGAGCTGGATACGCGGACCGACCCCGAGGGGCGCTTCACGCTGCGCGGCGTGCCCACGGGGACCCGCCCCGTGGAGGCCTCGGCCGTGGGATACAATCCTGTGCAGGGCGTCGTCGACGTCTTCGCGGACGACACCGCGCAGGTGACGCTCACCACCTGGCGCGTGAGCGCGCTCGACACCATGCGCGTGCGCGCCTCCGCCAACGGGCGTATTCGCATCGCGCAGTTCGAGGAGCGCCGACGTCAGGGATTCGGCACCTACCTCGACTCCACGGCGCTCGGGCGGCGCGCGACGATCTCCGCCGCGCTCGCCACGATGCCTGGCCTGACCGTCCAGAACCAGTCGGCCAACGGGCGCAACTTCAACATCTGGCTGTATTCATCGGGCGTGGGCAACTGTCTCGCCAACATCCTGCTCGATGGCGTGCAGCAGCCCAACAGCGAGATCCTGAACACGCTGCACCCCACGGACTTCGCGGCCGTCGAGGTGTACCCGCAGCGCACAACCGTGCCTACCGAGCTGCTGCGCGCCAACCAGAGCTGCGGCACGGTGGCCTTCTGGACCAAGCGCGCCTGGCGGTGACCCGCGCGCGGCGACGGACCGTGCGCCGTCGCCGCGCTGGAATCTCGCTCAGCCGCCGCGCCCGCCCCGGCCGCCGCCCATGCCCGGGCCGCCGCCACCCATCTTGTCGCGCAGCATCTTCTGCACCTTCTCGGCGTGCTTGCCGAGCAATTCCTGGGCCTTCGCCTGCTGCTCGGCGTCGAGCGTGCCCACGGCCGCCTTGGCGCCCGCGTCATGGCTGGCCCGGATATCGCGCACGACACCCATCATCGACTCGCGCGAGAGCGTCACGCGCACCTCGTCCTCCGCGCTGGGCGCCACGCTGGGCTTCATCGCCTTCTTGAGCGAATCCACCATCGTGTAGCGCGCGGCATTGTCCGCCTGCAGCTTGGCGTCCGCCGCCTGCAGCGCAGTGACCTGCGCGTCGGTGAGCTTGAGGTCCTTCTTCTTGTCGAGCAGCATCGCGAGGGGGCTCGCCTCGACGAAGTCCTTGCCGGCAATGGTGGGCCCCTTCGGGATGTCCTTCGTCACCTCGTTCCAGTCGGCTTCCTTGGAGCCCCCCATCCCGCGTCCGCCGCCGCGCTGTGCAGTGGCGACAAGGGGGGTGATTGCGAGAGCGAGGGCGATGATCGCAACGCGTGACATGCGAACCTCTGGGCGAGCGGGGAGGTGGTGGAACTGGAGGGGAGATCGCAGGGTCGAGCGGGGCGGGAAATTCAGCGCGGCACGTGTACGGGTGCGTGTATCGGCGCGTGTACGTGCGCGAACAGATCCTTGCGTACCTCGGGATTGCTGATCTTCCAGAGGACGCCGTCGGTGAAGTAGTGATGGATGTTGATGAACATCAGGATGAGGATGGGCGCGGCACGCGCCGGCTCCTCGCCGAAGATGTTGCCGATGACGCCCATGAGGGAGTTGGGCACCACCTGCGAGACAACCACGCTCACGGCCAGCAGCAGCACCCCGTACAGCACCATGTGGCGCAGGGCGCCCGCGTGTGTCGGGTGTGCCGCGCCTACGTCCCCCTCGCGCGTCGCGCGCGCGGCGCGGTTGAACTCCACGCGCACCGGGAAGGACAGGTACTGAATGGAGTGCGCGATCTGCACCCAGAAGATGGCCTTGGGGTCGCGCGCCATGACCGCATACCACACGAAGATCGCGAGCCATGCCGTGACCGAGAGCAGCGGCGGCCGCCGCCCCGTGCGGCGCGCCTGACGCGCGATGCCGATCGCGCCCAGCGCGAACGCCACCACGGTAGCCGCGCTCATCAGGCGATAGAGCAGCTCGACGCGCGACGGGTCGCGGAGCTGCGTGTACAGGAACCAGGCGAGGTGCCACGCCAGCAGGATGCGCAGGCTGGTGCGCACGAGGCGCCGTTCGGTGGCGTCGAAACTGGTGCCGTCGAGGTAGGCGAACGACGCCATCATGCCCCACACCTGGCCCGTGTAGTGCCACGCGAGATACACACTCGCGATGGTCACGAGCCCAATGCCGAGCACCTGCGTGTAGTCCACCATGACAATGGCGGCCACGAGATAGGCAAGCAGCAGCAGCGGGACGCCAAGGGACGCCCACTTGTGCGCGAGGATCGTCTCGCGACTGCGATACACGAGGCGATAGGACGCCATGAAGTGCGGCATGTTGATCGCCGTCGCGACCCACGCCTGCGCACCGGCACCGATGAGCACGAGATCGGTGCGCCCGGTGAGCAGCAGCGGCACCATGACGAGCATGGACAGCCCGCCCACGGCGAGCCAGTCCACGACGGGACTGATCATGCTGCCGCGGACTGACGCCTGATCGCGCACGCGCACAGCGTCAGGGGCTGCTGGGGACTCACGAGCCGTCTCGCGCGGGCGGGCGCGCGCCGCCGGCGCCGGTGAAGAAAGCGACTGTCGTTTACGCGCCATGCGCGGGAATCAAGACCGCACGAAAGGCGGTGGCAAGACCGACCACGGTGCGGCAGTGGAGATCAGGGGCAATGCACACAGGGGTCGCCGATTGCTCGGCGACCCCTGTGTGTGACATGTCGTGTTCACGACGCGCCAGCGCGATGGATCAGAAGCCGCGCGGCGGACGACGATCCCACACGAACGTGCCCGCGGGCACCGCGAACGCCGCCGTCTGCGGCGTGCGCGCGCCTGCCGTGGAGCGCGGGAACACGATGAGCGAGATGGCCGACCCGGCCACGGTGGTGCCCGGCGAAGAGCTGATATCCAGCTTGCCACCCGCACCCGCGCTCGACGAAGCCGCCGCACCGGGCAGCGCCGTGAGGTTGGCGAAGAGGTTGGTCGTCGTGCCCGCCGCCTTCACGTTGTACACGATGCTTCCCGGAGCGACCAGGACGTACGACGACGCGCTCAGCGCGGGCACGTTGGCCCACGTCGGCGCCGCCGGCTCCGTCTGGCCGCTGACGAACGCACGCACGTCGATGGGGCTCTCCGTGGCGTTGATGACACGGAGCGCAACCTGGGCGCCGGGATCGGCCACGTTCTCTTCCCAGTTGGAGAGCTTGAGGGTGCCGGTGCGCCCCTGGCCCCACATGATGTACGTGTAGTTCTTGCCGGCCGAGAGGGCCGCCGTGCCGCTGAACACCTTCACCGACGCGATGCTCTGCAGCGTGTCGTCGAGGAAGACGGAGAAGGCACGCGACCCTTCACGCGCGCCCTTGTACTGGACGAGCGTCGAGGCGGTGATGCCACCCGAGGTGGTCGGGCCCGAGCGGAAGGTGTGACGGAAGTGGGCGTTGCTTTCGACCAGGTCGACGAAGCGGAAGTCGACGCCGAAGGCGCCTGACGTGTCGGGCGATGCGTTGATGAAGCGCACGCCGGCCGTGGGGATGTCTTCCGTCTTGATGACCTCGTCGGGACGGCAGGCGCTCAGCGTGGCGAGAGCCACCGCGGTCGCTGCCGTGAGACGAAGAATGCTGCGCATGAAAGGCTCCGTGGAGGGAATGACGTTGTGGGGCAGCATCACGGCCGGGGAATACGCACCGAGATCGCGGAATCAGAGGGGAGCTTCCCCTCGTCGCCCTGCAGAAGTCCTGCGAGTCCGCCCTTCGCCACGCCGACGATCACCGCAATGGTGGCCGCCGACACGATGGCTGTGCGACTCCGCGAGAACTTCTTTTCCGATACCAGTGCCACATGCTCCGACCGGATGCGAATGCGTTCTCCAGTCCAGACCTGCTGACCGCCTCGCAGCAGTTGTGTCGCCGTGACCGACAGGGTGTAGCTGGCGCTGTCACGCGCCGTCAAACGCCCTTCGATGCTCTCGATGGACGGGCCCATTTGCGGCTCCAACACCGCACGTCCCTGATCGGTGACCGTGAGGACAACCACGTTCCCCAGTGGGACTGCGGTGCCGGCGACCGGGTGCGTTGCATAGCACCCCGCCACCAGGCCCGCCATCGCGACGACTGCTGCTGCGCGCTTCATCGGTGTGCGATGCTGCGGCGACGGTGCGAGTGACTCACCAGCCGTAGACGCTGACGGGGGCCGACGAGTTCGGCGCGTTGCCGACACCCGGGCCGGCGCCATAGATCGCCGACGACTGATACCCACGGGCCTGCAGGTCCTGGTACGGAACCGCCCAGAACAGCGGCGTGTCCTTGGGCAGTTCGCCCCAGCCACGCCCATCGAGGAACCACGGCGAGTACGACGTGAACGCCGTCTCGATGCGCTTCTCGTACTTGAGCGCATCCCACAGCGTGCCGCACGCCACCGTGTTGAAGCTCGGGCCGACCGGCACCTTCGGCACGCAGGCGTTGCCGCCCGGCACCTGCTGCGTCGCCGTGATCGTCGTCGGAATCGCCGGCAGGCCGTTGCGCACGCGCGTGATGTTCACGAGCGTCGCCGCACCCGCCAGGTCACCCTTCCGGTAGCGCCCTTCGGCCTCGAGCATGTCGTTCTCGGCCTTGGTGAAGAAGATCGTGTTGCCGTTACGTGCGCTGCCGTCGCCCGAGATGTTCCAGGAGTAGAACCGGACGTGGTCGTAGTTCGACCAGCCGAAGCCGAGACCGACGTTCTGGTCGCCGCCGTTCGGACGGTTCACGAAGTAGCGCTTGCACACCTGGCTCGCACCCTGGCACGAGGCGATGCCGAAGTCGGCCTGCTGCGCGGCACGATTCGACCCCTGCGGGAAACGGGTGTCGGGCGTGGCCATCGTGAACGACTGGCTGCCCGCGCCGCGATCGCCCACGGGCGTCCCGATCCACGCGGCGTAGCTGCCCGACGTGTCGGCCATGCCGATGAAGAACGGCGGCATCTGGTGCCACGTGCCGAACGAGTAGAACTGCTGGCGCCACGAGTTGGTCGGACCCGACACCGTGTTCGTGGTGATCAGGTGGTCGCTCGTGATGCCGTTCTGCGCGTCCGCGATGATCGCGTCCCAGTCGAGCGCCGCGCGCTCGGCCTGCGTGCGCGCCGAGTAGGCACGGATGCGGGCGCGATAGCTGCGGATGAGCTTCACGAACTCGACCTTGGTGAACGACGTCGGCGACGGCAGCCACGCGTTCGGAATCGGGAACCCTTCCGCGCCGGCCGCGTTGGCGTTGGTCGCGTCGATGGCGCGCTGGAAGGCGGCCGCCGACGAGTCGATCGCCGCCTTGTAGCCGATCAGCACACCGGGGTCTTCCGCCCCCTGCCCTTCCGACACCACCGACACCGAGTCGTACATCAGCGCGGCGTAACCGATGGACATGCCACGCAGGAACTCCGCGAAGGCGCGGGCGCGCTGGTTGCGCGCGTCCGTGCCCAGGGTGAGGCCGCCCTTCATCTGCGTCAGGAAGCTCGACGCGACGCGGTTGACCTCACCCATGAAGTTGTACAGGCGCACCTGCTCGCCCTGCTGCGTGTTGCCCGGATTGTTGCTGTTGAACGCGCCCGAGAACGGCGCGCGGGCGTTCATGCCGCTGTTCGCCAGCGAGGAGTAGTTCATGAGGGACATGACGCTGGTCATGCCCTGCAGGTCGGTCGTGCTGCCGTACACGCCGGACGACCAGCGCTTGTAGTACGTGCCCAGCAGCGCCTCGGCGTCGTTCGGCGTGCCGAGCACGCGCGCCGTTTCACCCGAGTTGGGGTTGGTGACCTTCAGCGATTCGTCGCATCCGGCCAAGCCAACCATGGTGGCCGCGAGCGCGGCCACCCGGAGGAATGTGCGATTCATGTAGGCCCGGTCCTAGAAGCGCGTGGAGATGGTGAACGTGTACGTGCGGAGCGTCGGGAAGTCGAACGCGTCCACCTGGTTGATGAGGCCCGAGCCACCCTGACCGCCGCTCACGCCCAGTTCCGGGTCGTAGCCCGAGTACTTGGTGAACGTGAAGATGTTGCGGCCGATGAGCTGCAGGGTCACGTCGTTGATCGCGCCCACCTTGCCGAGCTGGTAGGTGAGGGCCATCTCGCGGATCTTGGCGTACGAGCCGCTCTCGGTGTTGTAGTTGTTCGGATTGAGCAGGTCGTAGAAGCCACCGGTGCCGGCGCCTTCCGGACCACCCACACGCCAGCCGTAGCCGAGCGGCTTGGCCGTGGCGACGGTGCGGCTGCCCATGTCGAAGTAGCCCGACGCGAAGTCGAGGAGGCCCCAGCCCTCACCCTGGTTCTGGATGTAGTGGCCGATGGTGCCGTCGACGAGCGCGTACAGCGACAGCTTCTTGTACGTGATCGTGTTGTTGAGCGCGAAGCGGAACGACGGGAGCGTGTTGCCGATGATGTGGTTGGCGCCCACGCCCTCGCCCTTCTCGCCCTTCAGCGGCCGGTCGACGATCGGGTGGCCGAAGTTGAGCGGGTAGTTCCACGGCGACTGCGCCGCCGGGAGCTTCGTCTGCCACAGGTTCTTCGTGATGCCGTCGGTGTAGCTGTTGCCTTCACCGGTCCACACCACCCACCCCTTGTCGTCCACCTGGTAGGCCTTGCCCGCGCCGCACTGGCTCTGCACCGAGGCCGGCAGGTCGCTGCAGCTCTTGTAGAACTTGCGGCCCCAGATGTTGCCGAAGCGGTTGACCACCGCGCCGTCCTGCTTGTCCGTGCGCGCCGTGTACAGGAACATCGAGCCGGTGCCCTGGCCCGTGCCGCCGCTCGTGAAGTACTCCGGCATGAACAGCTCGGTGATGTACGTGCGGTTGCGATCCCACGTACCACGCGCGTTCCACTGGAAGTCGCGGCCGGTGACGATCGGCATGTTGAGCGCGACTTCGAACGTCTTGTTCTGCACCGTGCCGGCGTTCTGCCACTTGCTCGAGAAGCCGAGCGACGACGGCGTCGGGACGTTCAGGATCTGGTTCGTCGTGTTCGACTGCGCGTAGGTGAACTCGACACCGAACCGGCCGAAGAGCGTGAAGTCCGTGCCGAACTCGCTCTCACGCGTCGTCTCGGGCTTGAGTTGCGAGTTGCCGGCCTGACCCAGCGAGCAGCCCGACGCCGAGCAGGAGTACGTCTCGTACTGGGCCGTGAAGCCCGGCGAGTTGCCGGCCGAGCCGTTCGAGGCGCGCACGCGCAGGTCGCTCACCTTCGGGAGGCTGAACCACGACTCCTCGGAGAGGCGCCACACGCCGGACACGCGACCGAACGAGGCGAACCGGTTGCCCTCGCCGAACAGCGACGAGCCGTCCGTGCGGAACGTGCCGTCGAGGATGTACTTGCCCTTGTAGTCGAAGTTCGTGCCGGCGATGAAACCGACGTTCTTGATGAGCTGGCTGCTCGAGCCGGTCGTGAAGTTCGTGGTCGTGTTGCTCAACGTGTACACATCCTTCACCACGAACTGCTGGCCGGACGTGTTGTTGTTGAAGTTGTAGTCCTTGTCGAACAGGCCGCGGAAATTGACCTTGCCGTTCAGGTCGCTCAGCAGCTGCTTGCGGAACGTGGCCGAGATGTAGGCATTCATCGACTCACGGTCGCCGTTGCTCACCTGCTGGTTGCCCAGGTTGGTGTTGGGGTTCGCCGTGAAGGTGCGGTACCCCTTCTGGACGTACGAGTTGGTCAGCGTGGTGCGGTTGTCGTACGAGTAGAGCGCCTCGAAGCTCGCCCAGGCCGCCGGGGTGTACGTGGCGTTGATGCTGCCCTGGAAGCGGTTGGTCGTGTTGTACGCGTTGAGCGTCTCCATGTCGTACAGGAACGTGCCGGCGCCGTTGCCGGTGCCGCGCAGACCGGCACCACCGCCGCGCACGAGCGCCCGGCCCAGGGTGTCGCGGGCGAGGTAGTCGGTGCCCGCCGGCGCGCCGCGCAGCAGCTGGCCGAAAATGCCGCCGTTCGACGAACCGCCCGAGCGGTTGTCGGTGCGCGACTTGTTGAACAGCGAGCTCACCGAGATGGTGAGGTTCGGGCGCACGTCGTAGTCGAGGTTGACGCGGGCGCGACGCTGCTGCGAGCCGTCGAGCCCCTTCACCGCGCCGCCGTCGTCCGTGTAGTTGCCCGTGACGAAGTAGCGCACGTTGCCGACGCGACCATTCACGTCGACCGAGTTGATCATCACCGGGTTCTGCGTCGACGCCTGCGCGAAGCCGTCGTAGTACTGCCCCGGCCAGATGTTCGACTGGTACACGTTCAGCAGCTCACCGCCCGACGCGGCCGGCGAATTCCACTGCATCGACTGCGGCGTCCGGATGGTGTCCGCGTTCACGTTGTTGATGCGGAGGATCTCCTCCATCCACCCGGTCGACCGCGAGCAGGGCGACGTGGCGCCCGAGCCGGCGATGCAGAAGCGCTTGCCCGTCTCGTCGAGCTGCAGGTGGTGATTCACCGGCGCGCCGAAGCGGAGCGAGTTCAGGTCGGAGATGCCGTACTCGCTGCGGGCACCGACGCGCACTTCGTTGCGCGACGCGCCACGCTTGGTCTTGATCATGATGACGCCGTTGGCCGCCTGCGCGCCGTACAGCGACGCACCGGCCGCGCCCTTCACGACCTCGACCGACTCGATGTCCAGGCCACCGATCTCGTTGAGGCTCTGATTCCGGAGAATCGTGCCGTCGACGATGATGAGCGGGCCCGTGCTGCGGCCGCTCGCGTTGAGCGACGTCGGGCCGCGGAGCAGGATTTCCGGCGAGCTGCCCGGACGGCCGCCCGTCTGCGCGATACGCATGCCGGCCACCTTGCCCTGCAGCGCCGTCACCGGGTTGAGCGCGGGCACCGGGATGTCCTCGGCCGTCACACGGCCGACCGCGAAGGCCACCTTGCTGCGCTCGGTGCCCTCGATGGAGCCGGACACGACCACCTCGCTGAGGCGGTTCACGTCACGCTCGAGCGTGAAATTCTTCGACTGGTTGCCCGGCGTCAGCGTGACCGCCTGGAACGTCGGCTTGTAGCCGACCGCGCGGACGCGGAGGTTGACACTCTGACCGGACACGCGCGCGGCAGGCACCGTGATGGTGAACTGCCCCTGCGCATTGGTCGGCACCGAGATGACCAGCTCGGTGATGTACACGTTCGCGAACTCGAGGGGCTGGCCGGCTTCGCCGGTGACCCGTCCGCTGATCACGGCGTTCGCCTGTGCGCGGGCGTTGGGCGCCACCAACAGCACGCCCATCAGGGCGCCAGCGACCACGCGCGCGAAACGGGTGAAGGACTTGGGCAACATCGCTCTCCCAGGGTGAAAGACAGGGACCTGCAGGACCTGCTGATGACTGCGCTGTCTATCGGAAAACCGAGGCGGGCAGAGCACCCGGAGTGGCGACCGCTCGCGATTCGGCGCGCGCGATCACTCCGACTGCTCCACCCACGATCGGGCTAAGCGAGGTACTGCCCTTGATGAACCGCACCAGTACGAACCGCCCGCGCCACGAGGTCTGGGACCAGTGGACAGGCTGCCGAGCACAAGCGACCAAGGCTACCGCGCGTGCCGGACCTTGGCAAGATGGGACAGGATGAACTCAACCCTTGCACGCCGCTCGCCACACGGGACAAACCGCGTGCACCGTTGACCTCCCTGCGTCCAACAGTGCGTCGGCGGTGCGCGTCACCGACGGGACACAGAAAAACGCGCCGTGACGGATCACGACGCGTTCGTCCCTTCCCTGCAGTTCGGCCCATCCATCCGGGTGGATGAAATCTGTTACACGAGCTGTTTCACGCGCGCGGCTAGCGCCGCCGTCCGCCGCTCAGCATGGCGGGGGTCCAGGTGAGACCCACCGTGACGGACTCATCGCTCCCGGCCACGTCGGACCCGCTGAACGTCGCCGCCGCGCGCATCCCGAAGCGGTCGTTGGCCTTCCACTCGACCCCCACGTCGACGTTGAGGCTGGCCGTCGTGCGCGCCTTCCGCCCCGGCCCGCATCGCGCACAGGCGTCGAGCGCCACCCGGGGGTGAGCGTAGGGCGTGAGCGCCATCCCGGCGTCCAGATCGAACGTGTGCCCCACACTCACCCCGACGGGCACGCGCCACACCGACGAGCCGTCGCCAAAGCTCCCGCCGATTCCGCCGGTCAGCAGCATGGCCAGCGGCTGCTCCGGCGTCGCCGTGGTCAGTTCGCGGGCTAGGTAGCCCCCCAGCACCAGTCGGGGGTTCTGCGGCCCCTTGGGGTCGGCCAGCGCCGCGTCGAGCTGCCAGTGCATCCCCGCCCCGGCGCCCTCACGCCACTGAAAGAGGAAGGTCGTCCCACCACCGCCCGCCACCGCCGCGGTGTAGTCCCGCGTGGCCGCGTACGGGGCCTGCAGCGACGCGTAGTTCGCCGCCTGCGCATGCACCACCGTCGGCGCCGCTCCAGCCATCGCCACCGACACTGCGGCCAGCGCCGCCCATCCACGCCACGCGCCACTCTGCCCCATGTGGCGCGCACACCAACCCACGTTGTTTGTCATCCACCGCCCTCCGCGGTTCGCTTGTCGTCTGCATCACATCGCCACGGGCACCGCAACGGCGCCGGATGCCCTGATCGCCATCGCGCCGTCAACAGGTTATCGTGCGCGAGTGGTGGCTTGTACCGCCCCACGTCCAACCGGGTCCCGCGACCGCTCGTCGTGCCCTTCTTTCTTCGCATGTGCCGTCACATGCGCCGCCGCGTGTGCCGGATCGGTGGTGTGCTCGCCGTCCTCGCCGCCGTCGCGCCAGCCGCCTCGCTCGCCCCCACGGTCCACGCCCAGTCCGCCCGCAGCGCGGGGACGCCGGCGATCGACTCGCTGCTCGCGCGTGCGCGTCAGGTCGCGAGCGCCGGTGACACCGCCGAGGCGCTGGAGCTCCTCGAACAGGCCACCGACCGCGCCCCCCGCGATCTCGAGGCGCTCTACCAGCGCGGGCGCCTGCTGACGCGTACCCTGACCCTGGGCTTCGGCAACCCGCTCCGCATCACCATCGCCCAGCGCCTGCTCAACCGCGGCGCCGACCTCGCCCCGCACGACGCACGGTTCCTGCTCGAGCTCGGGCGCCTGCGACTGCGCACCCCCATGTTGCGCGCCGACGCCGAACGCATCTTCGCGCGCGCGCTCACGGTCGCGCTCGAGCAGGGCGACCGCCCGCTCATTGCAGAGTGCGCGTCGGAGTATGCCGACCTGTACGCCCGACGCTATCGCTCCACGTTCCGGCGCTGGCGCTACACCAGCAACATCTTCTTCGACCCTCGGGCCGTGCGCGCGCGGCTGCACTACACCCGCGACTTCCTCGAACATCACGGCGAACCGATGCCGCAGGCTGGCGACGGCGACCGGGATCGCGCCGACCGGCTCTATCGTCGTGCGCTCGAGGCCGACCCGGACCACCTGGTGAGCGCGGTGGGCGTGCTCGCCCTGCTGTACGACGTCGACCGGCACACGGAGATGCGCGCCATCGCGGCACCGCTGCTCGCGCGACGCGCCCGCGCCGGCGTCGCCGACACCCTCCCGCCGACGGAGCGCGCGCAGCTCGCCACCGTCGCCTTCGCCGATGGGCTCGCGGCGTGGCGGCTCGCCGACGCGGACGCCGCCGATGCGCGGTTCACGCTGGGACTGTCCCTGCTGCCGGCCGCGGAGCGGGACGAGTTGCTCGACATCGGCCGCTTGCTCCGCCCCGGCGATTCGGTACGCGTGGCCGGCACACCCACCGACGCGCGCACGGCCACGGTCGCCGCGTTCTGGGACGCCGCCGACCCGCTGCTCTCGACCCCCGTGAACGAGGCACGTGTCGAGTATTTCGCGCGCATCGCGCTCACGATGCTGCGCTACGACGAACCCACGACCAGCGTGCGCGGCTGGCGCACCGATCGCGGCGGCATCATCGTGCGCTACGGAGAGCCGCCGGTCGAGGCGCTCTTCCCACCCACCAACGACATCTCCGCGCGGGACCTCACGGGACGCGTCGTCACGATCTTCCGCTACCCCGCCATCGATCGCGACTTTGTCTTCGCAGGCGCACCGACGCTGAGCGACGCCACCTTCGCCGGTGACTTCCGCACACTCGCTGACGAAGCGCGGTTCGACGATCCGTTCCGTCTCGACAATCTCAACCGCAGCCACGCCGTCGACAGCATGCCGGTGCAGGTGGTGCGACTGCGCGGACGCACGCCGCAGGAGCACGTGGTCCTCACCGCCGTCTCCGTACCGGCCACGCGCCTCTACGCGAAGGCCGAGATCGATCGCGGGGAATTGACGGTGCGCACCTTCGGCGGGCCGCTGGGCGCCATGCGACCCGCCGGCACGCGCGCGGTACCCGTGACGCTCCCGGTGCGCCGCGATCCCGACATCGCGCGAGTCGACACGATGCGGCAGGGCGACTACCGCGTTCGGGTCGAAGCGGTCGACGACGCCGTGACGGGCGCTGCGGCCCGCGCGCACGTCGCGGTCATGCTCACCGACCCACGCGACGCCTCGCTCGCGGTGAGTGACCTGCTGCTGGGACGCGGACGCCGCCCGGGCACCTCCACGGACGACGCCGCACTGCGCTCGGTGCTGGACGCCGGCGTGCAGGCGATTCCCGGCGCGCGTCTCGCGCCACGCGATACCTTCACGGTCGCGTGGGAGACGTACGGCGCGCAGCGCGATGCGACCGATCGCGTGCAGCTCGAGGTGGGCATCACCATCACCCTCCTCGACATCGACCGCGAGGGCGGCTCGCTCACCCGCTGGTTCGGCAACGTCGCCGACCTCGTCGGGCTCACCCCCGAAGGCGACCAGCAACTCGGCATGCGCTTCACGCGCGACGAGCAACTCGCCGGCCGCGATCGGGTACCACTCGCCATCGGCATCAGCCTCGGCACCTCGCCCGCCGGGCGCTATCGTCTCGACGTGAGCGTGCGCGACAAGGCCTCCGGCCAGGTGGCGCGCACCAGTCGTGAATTCACCATCGGAGTCCGATGATTTCCGTCATGCGCACCATGCGATGTGGGCCCGCTGCCCTCCTGCTCCTCACCGGATGGGCACCGCTGCAGGCTTCGCTGCAGGCCCAGCCGGTGCAACCGGCGCCGCGTGCCGAAGCCGCGGTCGTGCAGACCAACGCGCACAAGCTGCGCTACACGCTGGCCGGCGCACTCGTCGGGACGGCACTCGCCACGGCGTACTATGCCGTGAGCGACCCCGCCGACCGCGAGTCGGGGTGCAAGCCGTGGTCGTGTGCGCTCCCCTACCTCGCGGGCAGCGGCGCGCTCACCGGCCTCTTCCTCTCGCGTGAGCTCGCCATTCAGCGGCAGGCCAATGTGCCGCGGCTCGGCGCGCGTGAGCGCGCGACCTTTGCCTCGGCGCCCGTCGTCGGCGCGGCCGGGAGCATCGCCGTGCGCGACTCGCTGGTGGCCGTGTTGAGCGACAGCGGCGTCACGCTGTTCAGCGCACCAGCAGGCGCCTCGGCGCGCCCTGCCGCGCTGCGGCGTCGCGCGGCGGGGCTCGGTGGGCTCCGACAGGTCGCGTTGCCGGCAACGGGACAGATGCTGCTGGGAAGTGCCAGTGCGCTGTACGCGGGCAGCACCGAGTCGGGCACGTTCTCGCGCGTGCTGGGCGGACAGGTGTCGGCACTGGCCGGCGTCGCCGGCGCGCCCACGACGGCGAGCAACGGTGCGGGCACCACGCTCATCGCGCGCGGTCGGGTGCTGCACCTGACCCAGGCCGTACCTGGCGCGGCGCCCACGGTGAGCGATTCGCTCGTCATCGACGCGCCGGTGCGGGCGGCGTTGCACGATGCGTCGAACGGACACTGGCTCGTGGCGACCGACTCGAGCGTCGTCGAAGTGATCGCGGCTGGTACCACGCTGCGCACCGGCCGGACGCTCGTGACGCCGACGCCGGTGCATGCGCTGGCGGCGAACGCCGACTACATCGCCGCCGCACTCGACGATCAGCGACTGCTGGTCTGGTCGCGCCGCGCGCTGGGCGGGGACGCCACGAATGGCAGCCTGCTCGACCTTGGCTCGGCGTACCCGTACGACATCGCCTTTCGTGGGCGCGACCTGCTGGTCGCCGCGGGCACCGAAGGGCTGCTGCGCGTGGGCATGGAGCCGACACTCAATGTGCGCGCCGTGGTAGCCGAGCTGGCTTACGTGACGCTGGTGACGGTCGACGCGCAGCAGCGCATCTGGGTGTACGATCGCGTGCGGCGCGCCCTGGTCGAGGTGCGGCTGCCCCTCGATCCGAAGTACAAGTAAGCAGTCGCCCAAACACAAAGGGCCCGGCATTGCGCCGGGCCCTTTGTCATGTCACCACCACCCGCTTACCGCCCGCGAATGGACGGCGGCAGCGTGGCTTCGAGCAGCGTGGCCGATCCCATGCGCCCTTCGATGCCCGCCTTGGGCTGCAGGTTGATGCGCAGGAAGCCGAAGTCCCGCCACGGCCCCGGAGCCTGCGCCTTGGCGATCGTGTCGGTGGACAGGCGCGTCGCCATCGCGAAGATGACACGCGGGCTGTCGAAGACCACGTCCGGCGCCGGGTTCGACACATCGGCGTCGTAGAGCGAGGTGCGCGCCGGGTACGGCGACTGGCGCCGGCCGAGGTACACCGTGTCCTTGAAGCGGCCGGCGGTGTCGAGCTTCACACCGTACAGGTTGTAGTAGTAGCCGGCAGGCGGACGCAGGTAGTTCGAGTCGTTCACGACCATGATCTTGCCACGCACTTCGACCCGACCGCGCGGGACGATCGTCATGTTGCCGTTCGTCGCGAACACGTACTCCTGATTGGCCGCCGGATCACCGGCACGCACCGGGATGGCGCGGCCGAAGGCGCCGAAGCGCACCGGCGCCGAGTTCGACGTCGCCTGGCTGCGGCGCGCCCAGATTGGACGGACCGCACTGGGCGTCGCACCGGCCGCACCGGGCTCGATGCTCACGAGCACGACGTTGAGCGAGTCCGTGTTGGCGAGTGCGGGCGCCGCGTTGCGGGCCGTCGCGATGCGCAGCGCGATGTTGTTGCCGCCGTTGCGGAACGCATTGCCGGTGGTGTTGAACACCACGTTCGTGAACACCGGGTCGCCCGCCGCGTTGACGCTCGAGTCACGACGGGTGGCCGTGATACGCAGCGAGGTGGCCGGCGCGAACTTGGTGGCCGAATCGTTGGCGAACCACACGTTGTACGTGCCGGTCGCCAGCGAGTCGAGCCCCGACAGGTTCAGCACCACCGAGTCGTTGCCCGGGTTGGCCGACGCGATCGGGCTCGCGGGGAACACGATCGTGCCGCGCGGCAGATTGGTCGACGTCTTCACGAAGATCGTGCCGAAGCCGAGATCGCCGACCGGCTCCGACGTGATCGAGCGCTCGTCGCCGCAGGCCGCAAGGGCGGCCAGGGCGACGGCAGCGGGGAGAAGCACACGGGTGCGGGTCATGTCAGCGACCCCCCACGTTGCCAGGGAGATAGCGGAAACCGAGCGAGAACATCGTGTTGAGCGCGGTGTTCTTGGCGGCCGGCGGCTGCGGGAAATCTTCCGGGAACGGCTGGATGAGTTCCGCGCGGTCGCGGGCAGGATTGAGGAACTGCCGATCGTAGTTCTGCATCTGAATGGCGCGGGCATCGAGCTGGATGCCGGCGCGATCCGAGAGCTTGAACCACACGCCGCCACCGAACGTGAAGGAGGCGTCGTTCTTGCGCGTCGCCTTCCCGTTGATCTGGGCGTCGAGGATCATGATGTACGTGCCGTAGCCGGCGTTCACGAACGGCGTCACCCGGCTGCCGGGATACCGCGCGGTACCCATCAGGCCGAGGTTGATCGTGTTGACCGGCTGGCCGACGTACTGGTAGTAGACCGAGTCACCGCCGTTGACCGTCGCATTCGCGAAGCGCAGGCGCGTCAGGAAGTCGGCGCGATGCGTGTTGCCACGCGCCACGTCGATCGCCGTGCCGAGACCGAAGTACTTGCTGAGCGCGTACTCGGCATCCAGGCCGACCAGCGCCTGGGCGTCGACACTGGCGGCGCGCTCCGGGCGAAGCGTGCCGATGCGGGTGGTGACGGCAAAGTTGCGGGTGGCGAGCTGCGCGACCGCCGGAGCAGCCGTGAGCGCGAGCGCCACCAGAATCCCCAGGGCGCGCCTCATCGGGACACCTCGAACGAGAAGTACTGGATGTTCTGCAGCGCGCCGGCCGACTGGTACGCGTAGTCGAAGCGGAGCGCCCGATCCTTGACCGGCAGACGCAGGCCGAAGCCGCCGGTGAGGCCGACCGGGGTGTCGGTGCCGCGGTCACGATCGTCGTTGAAGAACCGCTTGCCGCCGCGCACGAACAGCGTGTTGCGGAAGCCGTACTCGGCCGCGAACGCATACTGCGTGCTGAAGTCCGTCGACTCGTTCACCGCGACTTCGGCGTTGAGCAGGTGCTTGCCGCTCCCCTTGCCGAGCAGCGAGTTGGCGCTGCCCAACAGGTCGGAGCCGAGCGAGAGGCGGAACTCGACCGGCAGTTCCACGCCGGCCGCGTAGTACGAGATGCGGCGCGTTTCGCTGAACACCGTGCGGTCGGTCGTCGACACGACGCGCGTGAGGAGCGCGCCGGTCGCCTTGCCCACCGTACCGACGTTGCTCACCGAGCCACCGACCGTGAGGCCGTACAGTCCGGTGTTGAACTGGCTGCCGATGTCACCGGCGATCCAGCGCGTGCCGGCATCGGGGATGCCTTCGGCGATGTACTTGACCTGGCCGCCCACCGTGAGGCGGTCGGTCAGGCGCTTCGCGTAACCAATCCCGATGGACGTCGACGTCCACTGGAATGTGTTGCCGCCGAGACGCTCTCCGAACGGGTTGGCTTCGGTGGTCTTCTTGATGTCGCCCGAGTTGAGCGAGTTGAAGTGCACACCGAGCACGCCGCCGAGCGCCGGCTGGCTGATGCCCACGTAGGTCTGCGCGAGCCCCAGATCCTGGTACAGGTTCTGGCGTCCGGCAGCGATGGAGAAGCCCTCGGAGTACGCCGCACCGGCCGGATTCACGAACCACGCCACCGGCCCCTGGACCGAGGCGGTGGTGGTGCCGGCCATGGCGCCCATGCGGGCGCCGACATCGAGGTGGAGGAAGTTGGCGCCGCGGGTACCCTGACGATTCGGGGTGTCCTGTGGCGTCGGGAGGAGGCCTCCGGGACCCTGGGCGGCCAGCGGCGCACCCAGGGCGAGGCTCAGTGCGCCAGCGGCGCAGAGAAGTCGGGAAAAGTGCATCGCGTCTCCCTTAGCGGACGATCACGAACTTGCCGCGCTGCACCTGATTCTTGCCCGACGAACCGGTCGCAGTGAGGACATAGAGGTAGAGACCCGACGCCAGATCCGTCCCTTCACGGGTGCGGAGGTTGTACGGCAGGTCACCGGTGGTCGCGTTGTTGCCGGCGTACGTCAGGTCGCTCTTGGTCCACGTGATTTCCTGCAGGAACTGACCGGACACCGAGTAGATGCGGAGGATGCCCTGCTCGGGGACGTTCGTGAACGTCACCTTCGGCACGGGGAGCCGCGTTCCGTCGACCGACTCCGCATCCGTGCGCGCCAGGTACGGATTGGGCACTACGCTCACCTTGGCGAGGTCGGCCTTGGTCACCTCGGCCTTGACCGAGTACGGCGTGGCCGTGAGCTGGAAGATCGAGCGCGGGTCGAAGGTGCGCGTCAACTCGAATGCCTGACGCCATCCCGGCTGCGCCTGCAGGTAGCCGCCCGACACCGTCGCACCGCGCGAGTTGCCGTTGGCATTGATCTGCAGCGGATTGCAGCTCACCTGATCGATGCCATTGGCCGGGCGGACACCCGTGCCGTTCGCACCGCCCGTGCACCCCACCACGAACTTGTTGAGGCCGATCGAGTCAACGAGCACCGGGATCGGGCGGAACGCGTTGGCCCCGTCGGCCTGCACGATGACCGTGCGCACGCCGCCGATGAGCGCCGAGCTGTCGCGCTCGACCTTTTGGAGCACGATGAGCGTGTCACCCGGCATCCACAGGGAGTCCGGCACGCTCACGCGCACCGTGTCGTTGCCGGAGCCCAGGAGGCGCGTGTTGCCGATGCCACCCTGCGCGAACGTCGGGCGCGCCAGCATGGCGAACTTGACGTCCTCGACACGGTTGCCGTTGGGGTCGTAGAACTTCATGGTGAACGGGACGCGCACCCGCACCAGCGGCCGTGTGGCCGTGGCGCCCACCAGCGCCGCGACCGCCGCCGACGTCTCCGTCACCGTGCTCGCCTTGGCCGCGACATCGGCGAGCGACGTCGACACCGTGCCCTGCAGGCTGGCCACCGGGTCGAGATTGAACGGCGCCCGCGGCCCCCACGGATCGGTGAGCCACGTCAGCTCGTACCGACCGCCCTTCACGCGCTTGTTGTTGGCCAGCGCGCCCGTGGTCGTCGAGAACAGCGCCGTTTGCAGCACCTGCGGCAGGAACTGGCGCGCATTCGCCTGCAGCGTGTCGCCCTCGCCCCGCATCACGAAGTTGCGGTCGCGGGTGGCGTTGCCGGCCAGCAGTTCGACACGGAAGCCGTTCGCACCGTTCGCCGAGTCGGACGGAATGGCCGTGAAGCCCGGGTAGAGCGGCGAGGCCACCTGGTCACGCGCCTGGTTGCCACCGTTCGCGCCGTACGGGTCGTTGATGGCGAAGATCGGCTTGTTGTCGGCCGTCGTCCACACATAGCCCGGGTAGTTGGCCGGGGCGTTGATCGTGTCGACGAA
Source organism: Gemmatimonadota bacterium (assembly GCA_020161135.1). Taxonomy (GTDB): domain Bacteria; phylum Gemmatimonadota; class Gemmatimonadetes; order Gemmatimonadales; family Gemmatimonadaceae; genus Gemmatimonas. The sequence goes on from JAIUOB010000004.1 coordinate 637,908, forward strand.
CACGCGCGACGCGCCGCTGAAGCCGCGGAACGTGCCGGTCACGAGGTTGAGGCCGTTGCGCACCGGGACGTCGACCGGCGCCGTGAACACCTGTTCGCGCGCCAGGAAGTTCGTGGTGGCCGTGCCCGTCGCTGACGTGGCCGCGCGTGGAAGCACCCAGCGGGCGGCGATGGTCGTCGACGCCGCACGCGTGGTGGTGTCCACCGTCTTGCGCACGATGAACTGGTTGGCGAACACCATCTTGGTGGTGCCGGCGACGTCGTTGGCCACGGCGTCGATGACCACCGGCTGCGTCGCGCTGCCCTGCGTCGTCGCCGTGTCGACCCGCGCATACTGGCGCCCGGCGACGTTCGTGATGGGGGCGTACACGGTGAGCGACGCCGGCCCCGACGTGGCGAACGCCGAGTTGATGGTGTCACGCGGGAAGCCGAGCGCGTCCTGCACGTTCGTCACCACGAGGCCCCGACCAGGCAGCGAATCGACGATCGTGAAGTGCCGGTCCGCAAAGCCACGGGTGCGCGTGACGAACACGTAGTTGTACGTGCGTCCCGAGGGCAGGTCTTCCGTGAAGGTTGCCGTCTGCGGCACGCCGCGGACGTAGTTCACGGTCGTGATCGGGCGCCACGCGAACGCCGGCTGGGCGTCGTCGACCATGCGCGTGGGAGTGCTCTGGCAGGTCGTCACCCCCGCGCCGCTGGACGTCGTGAACGTCGTGCCGCCGTCGCACGACTTGAACACGTACACGCTCGACAGGTTGTCGTTGACGCGATTGCGCAGCGAATCGATCAACCCCGGGTTGAGGCGGAGAATGCGGCGGATCGCCACATCTCCGGCCGCCGAGTCGGCGCGCAGCTTGTCGAACAAGCGCACCATGTACGGATCGACCGGGGCAATCTGGGGGAAGCGCACCGTGATGCGCGCCGCCACGGCATTGCTCGCCGTGCCGATCGTGAGCGAGTCACGCAGTTCCGCGCTCGTCAGCGTGTACACCGTCGCCGACTGACCATTGGTGGGCGGCGTCGCGGTCACGCGCGGGAGGGCGATCGCCTGCGGCCCTGAATAATTGGTGCGGTACGACTCCGTCAGCCCTTCGATGGTCCGTCGTGCCGCGACCGAGTCGGGCGCCCACGACATGGCCCACAGGAACTGGGTGGTGTCGCCGGCCTTGAGCTGGAACGGCCCGGCCGTGATGACACCCAGGATGTTCCCCCACTCGTTGCGGTAACCGCCGACGATGGTGTCGGAGTACGTCGCCGCACACCCCTGCGAGCCGCAGGTGGGCACGGAAATGGAGTCCTGCACGCCATCGTTGTTGTAGTCCCAGCGCCCGAAGCGCGGCGCCAGTGCACCGGGCACGAACTTCGGGAACTTCACGCCAGCCAGCGACGTCGGCAGCGAACCGTCCCACGTCTCCGGCGTGACCATGCCGGTGTAGTTGTTGATCGTGAAGTCGGACGGGTTCCGCCCGTCCATGAAGTCGTCTTCCTTCGACGCCACGTAGCCGAACCCGGCGCGCGTGGAGCGCGTCATCGCCTGGCTCGAGCGGGCCACGCTGCCTGGGTGGGCGTGGTTGAACGTGATCGTGTCGTCCGCCAGCGGGCTGGTCGGGTTGTAGTACGGGCTGTTGGGGTTGCTGAATGCCTTGTTGCGCACGTCACCCAGCGGCGACTTCAGCCACGTCATCATCCACACGCCCGCCTGGAACTCGTTCGTGCTGTGGCAGCCGCCCGACGTCGAGTTGAGGTAGCGGCGCGGGTACGACGTCGAGCAGTTGCCCGACGTGTTCCCCTCGGTCGCGAGGATGGTGTTGCTGTTGAAGTCGAAGTACAGCGACGTCGCCTGGCCGCCCACGGGCGTCAGGAAGCCGGGGGCCGTGCCGAAGTACAGCGAGTCGTAGTCGATGCCGGTACCGTACAGGTCGGCCGACTTGTTGACCATCCGCACCTGGTAGAACTGCGTGTTGCGCGTTGCCGGCGCCGAGAACTGGTAGCTGTCGATGCGCAGCTCGAGGCCCAGCGGATAGCCACCATCCGTCGGATTGCCGGCGCCGCCCGGGATGATCCGTCCGTAGCGGAGCTTCTGCTCGCGATAGTAGTCGGACATGAACCCGTACACGCTCTGCGTGCCCAGGAAGTCCGAGGTGTTCAGGCGCGAGCGCGGGATGCGCCAGTCATCCCAGCGGAAGGTGGCCTTGTTCGCGTTGAACGTGTTCAGCCACACCGAGTCCGGCACCACCAGCTTGCCATCGAAGCCCGTCGATCCCCAGGTCTCCGGGCAGTCCTTGAGCGCGAGGAGCGAGAAGCCCGAGGTCGCGTACACCAGCGGATCTGCGCGGCAGGACGAGCCGCTCTCGGCCGTCACGCCCGCGAAGGTCTTGCCGAAGTTGCCGTCCGCAGGGCCCCACCGGCGGTTCTGCGAGACGAGCGTCTCCCAGAACATGTTGGTGTACCCGAGCGATCCCGACATCGCATTGATGGCCGGGTTCACGGTGCGGATCTTCCGGAACTCGCTCGGCGGCGCCGCCCCGACGAAGCCCATCTGGAAGAACATGTGGAAGGCGCCCAACGTCGGGCTGACGACGCGCGCACCGAAGGCGATGTCGCCCTGATTCTGTGCGACCGGGCCGCCCTGGTTGGGAATGGCGGCGCGGTACTGGCCCGCCATGCGAAGGGTGCCGAATGCAAGGTCCTCCGCGGCAAAGAGGTCGAAGCCCTTCGCCGCCTTGATCGGGAGCTGCCGGAGGGCGCCGTCGTCGAGACGCTCTTCGAGCACGGTGACCGGCGGGACCTCGGCGCGCTGCGCCGAGGCCAGGCCGGGGGCCACCGACGCGCCCGCCACCACGAGTGCCGCGACCAATCGCGTCACGCGGGGCGCAGGCGCCGAGAGCCGGTATGTCTGAATGGGATTGCCCATGGGGTCGTTGCGATGCAGGTCAGAAGGAGACGGAGAGGCCCGTCGCGATCGAGCGACGCGCACCGATGTACTCGGGCTGGTCGAACGCCGTCGACGTGTTGTCACCCGAGTTGCCGATGCGGCGGTTCGCGAAGTCGCGGAGGCCGCCATCGCAGGTGCCCGTGTTCGGGAAGACCTGCGAGCAGTTCTTGCGGTCGAAAAGGTTGCTCACGCGCACGAACCCGGAGTACCGCAGGTTGCCGATGCGGAAGGCCTTGTCCACGAGCATGCCCACGTCCTGCGTCGACGGCTGGCGGGCCGAGTTCACGTCACCCTGATTGCCGCTGCCGATGATGCCCACCGCCGCACCACGCAGCGGCGTGTACGGAATGCCGGCGCGGAAGCTGTACGTCAGCGAGGCACTCGCGTTGCGGAGCGCCCGGCCAAGGTTGTACGGCAGCTTCGGCACGTCATTGCCCACGCGGTACGCGACCGACGCGTTGAACGACTGCGGGATGTCGATGTCCGTCAGCGTCTCGACGATCTGTGCGCGGACCGCCTCGTCGGTGCGCGAGACCTCGTTGGCACGATCGGGCGGACGCGAATTCGTGGTCGAGCGCGAGAGGCTGTAGTTGATGTCGTAGCTCCAGCGGTTGGCCAGGCGACGACGGAACTGCACCTCGGCACCACGCGACGACAGGAAGTCGCCGTTCACCACGATGTTGTACGTCGGGAGCGCGCCGAAGTACGTGCTACCGATGTCCTGGTTCGCGCGGCTCGAGCGGATGCCCGTCAGGCCGGTCTCGGCGCGGTTGAACACCGCCACCTGGATCGAGTAGTTGCGGCCGATCTCACCGGCGTAACCGATCTCGAACTGGCGCGCTTCCTCGAGGCGGAGGCGCGGGTTGCCGACGAACTGCGGGTTGGTCGGGTCGAGGTTCGGCACGCACTCGTTCGTGCCCGGCTTCACCTGGTTCGCGGCGCAGTAGTTGTCGCCCGGGCCGGCCACCGTGCCGATACCCGTGTTGCGGTAGGTGTTGCCGTACAGCGGCACCATGGTGTAGCGGCCGGCGTTGAAGAACACCTGGCTCTTCTCGGTCAGCGGGAACGCGATGCCGACGCGCGGGCTGAACGCCGTGCGGGCCGGCGCCTGCGAGAAGTCGTCGAGCTGCGCGATGGCGGTGGCCGTGTCGAGCGCCGACGCGCGCTGCGTCTTTGGGTCGATCGGCGAGGCCGCGCACCCGGCGAGGCCGTAGGGCTGCCCCTGCGCGTTCACCAGCTTCTTGCCACCGATGGTCGCGCCCTCGCACACCTCACGCGCCGTCGTGCCGTTGGTCGGGTCGAACGGGTTCGTCAGCGCCTGGCCGCGCGCACGGCCGTAGTCGAAGCGCGCACCGAGCTTGAGCGTGATGAAGTCGTACTCGATGACGCTCTGCGCATACGCCGCGGCCTCGATCGGCTTGCCGCGGTAGATCTGGTACACGTTGTTCTTGAGGCCCGACGTCGTCGAGGCGTCCTGCGCCACGTCGCTGTACGTGAAGTCGTGGCTGACGAACTGGCCGCCGATCTGCAGGTTGTTGTGGTCCGTGATCTGCGACTGGAAGTCGGCGCGCAGCGTGCGCGTCGTGTACTTCTCACCGCCGTACACGCCCGACGCGATGCCCTGGTACGGCACGCGATCGCAGCCCGTGAAGCCGCCGCAGATGGACAGGAACGACTGGTCGAAGTTGCCGTACGCGAACGGACCCGGGATGCACGTGCCGAGGAAGATGGCGCAGGTGACGCGCTCGAAGTCCGTCTGCGCGACGCGCACCGTCAGGTTGCTGCGGCCGAAGCGCTGCTCGAGCGAGCCGATGAACGTCTTGCCCTGGTCGCGCACCGACGGCTGGATGAGGTCGCGCGACTGCCGGTTGTCACCACCCGTGAGGATGAAGAGCGAGTCGGCGCGGTTGTTCACGATCGACAGCGGGTCGCCGCGGTAGGCGAAGAAGAAGCGACGATCGTAGCCACGGTTCTGCCGCTCGGAGCCGAGCGCCGTGAACTTGATGGTCGTGTTGTCGAACGGCAGGAACGTCAGCTTGGCGGCGATCGACGAGTTCTGCGTGCCACCGAAGCTCTGCCACCCCGGGACGTAGTCCTTGGTGGAGACGGCCAGCACGTCGGCGAGCGTCGTGCGCGTGTTGGCGCTGTAGACGTCGTTGTCGAACTCGAGGACGCGCTGCGCCTGGCTCTGCACCTGGCCCGAGATGGCGTAGCGCAGCTTGCTGCGCGTGCCCGGCACCGGACCCGAGAGGTAGCCGCGGAGCAGGTTGAGACCGAGGAGCTGGTCCTGCTTCGTGTTGAAGAGGCTGCCGGGGAGCGTCGAGTTCTGGAAGTCGATCGAGCCCGACACCTCCGAGCCACCTTCGCGGATGGCCTGGTTGACGACGCCGGCGAGGGCGTTGCCGTACTGCGGCTCCATCGCGCCACGCTGGAAGTCGACCTGCTGCACCGCGAGGGCGCTCAGGCTGACGGCGTCGTTGCCGAAGAGCGGGTTGTTGATCGCGATACCGTCGACCATGGAGAGCGTCGCACCGCCGCGGCTGCCGCGCACGCGCACGGCCGGCGTGGTGCTGCGCTGCTCTTCCGCCAGCGACACGACCGAGGTGTTCTGCGGCACCTCGGTGAAGCCCTGCTGGAGGGCGAGCACACCGGCGATGCTGGTCACCGGGAGCGCCGTGATCTGATCGGCGGTGATCGAGGTGCGGGACCCGACCTGGCCGCGTTCAACCAGCGGCGTCTGCTCGGCCTGCACCGTGATCGCGGTCAGCGTCTGGTTGGTCGCGTTGAGCTTGAAGTTCTGCTCACGCGTCGCGTCGATCGCGATCTGGACGTTGGTCGCGTTGACGCTCTGGAATCCGAGGCGCCGGGCCTGCACCGTGTACGAGCCGGGCGGCACCTGGATGATGAAGTAGCGTCCCGAGGCGTTGGTGTTGGCACCAAGCGTCGTCCCCTGAATGACGACCGCCACGCCTTCGATCGGCTTGCCCGACTCCGCGTCGGTGACGACACCGGTCAGTTTACCGGTCTGGGCCTGGGCGGCGGTGATCGGCGCGGCGATTGCAACGCCCAGGAGCGTCGCGAACAACCACCGACGACGTCCGAGTGACCTCATCTGCTCCTCCGGAGGGAATGCTTCGACGTGCGTCGGTGACGCCACGGCCGTGAGGCCACACGACGCGTACATCGTCGATCGCTCTCTGCAGCAACCCTTTCAGGCACCCCAGAGACAGATCGACACGGGACGGTCACGCGAGAGGGACGCCATGACCGGAACTGCGGGGACAATGGGCAGGACCACCACCGCACGCCGCTGGCGTCCGGTGGTGGTGGCTCCAGCGTGGTGTCCGTCACGATGCGTAACGGAACACGCCGGTTTGGCGGGCAAGCTAGCGGGGACAAAGGCACTGTCAATGCCGTTCATCCCTACGCCGCGAATCGCAGAACTCGTCCTAACGCCTTGATTTGCAAGGCGATTTCGACTCGTCCCCACGCTCGTGGGCCGCACGCCGCTGCACGGCATACGAACACCTGCCACGTCACTCGCGTCACCATGAAACGTGGCGCGCGCGGGGGCCGGCGTTTCGCGGGTCGGACGGCCGCTGCGCCGTGCCCGGACGCTTATGCCGAGCTCTACCGTTTCACGGCAGCGCAGACAAAGGGCGCCGCCGATCGATCGGCGACGCCCCGTGCGACCTCCGACAGCGTGTCGCCTACCGCACCCGGGCCCGGTAGGTGCGAGACAACCGGAGCGTGCTCCCGTCGCCGAGGAGAAGCAACCCATCCCCCCCAGGCAGCGGCGTCATCTCCCGCACCCGGTCCATGTTCACCACCACCCGACGGTGAATCCGGACAAACTGGCGCGGGTCGAGCGCCGTCTCGATCGCACTGATCGTGCCGCGCGTGCGGTACTGCTCGCCCGCCGCGTGCACCCGGATGTAGTTGCCGTCCGCCTCGAACCAGTCCACCTCGGCCAGCGGCACGAAGCGCGTCCGGCGCCCCTCGCGCACCAGCACCCGGAGCGGCGGGCCCTCCGCCGTCGATCGCCCGCCATCTTCGCGCGAGAGGTCGAGCACCGCGTCCTCGGTGAAGCCGCCCGCACGCAGGTCACCCCGCCGCAGGCGCGGCGCCGCGGTGGGCACCAGCGTCCCCGTACCGCCCGCCTGCATCACGCGTCGGACACCGCGCCCCGACCCGTCGCCCTCGCCATCACCGGCGTGACCGCCGCCGTGGCCGCTGCGATGCGCGAAGAGCGCCGCGAGGTCGATGCCGCCCACCTGCGTCGCTTCGCCGATGAGCCGCTGCAATTCGTCGGCGGTGCGCAGCAGCGCGCGCTGCAGCACGACCTGCCGCGCCCGCACCAACGCGTCCTCGAGCCGCTCCACCGGCGCCGGCCACAACACGAAGTCCGTTGCCTGCAGCTCGAACGCCGCGACCGCTTCATCGTCGCGCATGCCCACGGCGATGATGGCCGTCGGACGCGCCGCCAGCGGCAGCGCGCGCAGGAAGGGGTGCACCGGCCCGTCGGAGAACTGCGCGGTCACGATGGCCACGTCAGGCACGGGTGCGGCAAGATGCGCACGCGCCGCCATCGAATCGGTGGCAACGCCCACGAGTGATCCATCGAGGGCAGAGAGCAGCGCCGACAACTGTGTCGGCAATGCGGGCGGCACCTGGCCGAGGACGACGACACGCAGGGACATGGGCGGGGAGAGAGCGGTGGGCGGCGGTCTTCCCGCTTACGCAAAAGGGCAACGAGGCGTTGGCCCCGTTGCCCTTCCATCACGTCACACCGCGCGAGCGCTGCATGACCCGCTGCATAACCCGCTGCATACCTGACCGACTATGCAGTGAGGCGGCCGCCGACTACGCCGCTGTCGCGCGCTCCGTCACCACCCGCACCACGTCGTCCACGACCTGCAGGAAGCCGCCCGCCACCTGGAAGCGCTGCTCGCCGCCGGTGGTGTCGATGCGCAGCGTTCCCGTGCCGAGCAGCGTCATGAGCGGCGCGTGCAGGGGCAGGATGCCCACCTCTCCATCGAACGCCGGCACCACCACCCCGCGCGCCGTGCCCTCGAAGAGCACGCGCTCGGGGGAGATGACCGAGACCTTGAGCGAGCCGTCCACCGATCAGCCCTGGAGCTTCTTGGCGTTGGCGACCACGTCTTCCACGCCACCGGCCATGAAGAACGCCTGCTCGGGGAGATGATCGAACTCGCCCGCGCAGATGCGCTCGAAGCTGCTGATGGTCTCCTCGAGCTTCACGTACTTGCCGGGGATGCCCGTGAACTGCTCGGCCACCGCGAACGGCTGCGACATGAAGCGCTGCAGGCGACGCGCGCGGCCGACGATCTTCTTGTCGTCTTCCGAGAGCTCGTCCATGCCCAGGATGGCGATGATGTCCTGGAGCTCCTTGTACCGCTGCAGGATGCGCTGCGTGGTGGTGGCGGCGTTGTAGTGCCGCTCGCCGATGTACTGCGCATCGAGGATGCGCGACGTCGAGTCGAGCGGATCGACAGCCGGGTAGATGCCGAGCTCGGTGATCTTGCGGTTGAGCACGACCGTGGCGTCGAGGTGCGCGAAGGCCGTCGCCGGCGCCGGGTCGGTGAGGTCGTCCGCAGGCACGTAGATGGCCTGCACCGACGTGATCGAGCCGTTGCGCGTCGAGGTGATGCGCTCCTGCAGCTCACCCATCTCCGTGGCCAGCGTCGGCTGGTAGCCCACGGCGCTCGGCATGCGGCCGAGGAGTGCGGACACCTCGGAACCGGCCTGGGTGAAGCGGAAGATGTTGTCGACGAACACCAGCACGTCCGCGTTCTCCATGTCGCGGAAGTACTCGGCCACCGTGAGCCCTGCGAGCGCGACACGCAGGCGCGCACCCGGCGGCTCGTTCATCTGGCCGTAGATGAGCGCGACCTTGTCGAGAATGCCGGCTTCCTGGAACTCGAGGTAGAGGTCGTTCCCTTCGCGCGTGCGCTCACCGACGCCGCAGAACACGGACTTGCCGCCGTGTCCCTTCGCGACGTTGTTGATGAGCTCCTGGATGATGACGGTCTTGCCGACGCCGGCGCCGCCGAAGAGGCCGATCTTGCCACCCTTCACGAACGGGGCGACGAGGTCGACGACCTTGATGCCCGTCTCGAAGACTTCCGTCTTGGGCTCGAGGTTGACGAAGTCGGGGCGCTTGCGGTGAATCGGCCAGCGCTCGGCGGCGGGGTCGATCGGCGCGCCGTCGTCCACCGGCTCACCGAGCACGTTGAGGATGCGGCCCAGCGCGGGCGCGCCCACCGGCACCGAGATCGGCGCGCCGGTGTCGATGACGTCCATGCCGCGCGTCACGCCGTCGGTGCTCGACATGGCGACGGCGCGCACCTGGTTGCGGCCGATGTGCTGCTGCACTTCGGCCGTGACGGAGATGCGGTTGCCGTCGGGCGCGATGGCATCGACGCGCAGGGCGTTGTAGAGCTCGGGCAGTCCGTCGGTCTCGAAGGCCACGTCGATGACGGGGCCGATGACCTGAACGATCTTGCCGACAGTCGTCGGCGCGGCAGTGGTAGCCATGGGTACGGTCAGAGTGATGTGGACGTCAGCCCTGCAGGGCCTGCGCGCCGCCGACGATCTCGGCGATTTCCTGTGTGATCTGCGCCTGGCGCGCCGAGTTGTATGTGCGCTTGAGGAGCTGCAGCATCTCGGTCGCGTTGTCGGTGGCGTTCTTCATGGCCGTACGGCGCGCACTCTGCTCGCCGGCGGCCGTCTCGACGAGCGCGCGGTACACCGTGTTGCGCACGTAGAGCGGGAGCAGCGCCTCGAGGATCGCATCCGCCGACGGCGCCAGGAGGAAGTCGCGCAGCGTGCCACCCGCGGTGCCCGCAGGCGCCGTCACCGGCAACACCTGCTCAGTGGCCGGCGGCGTGGAGAGCGCGCTCTTGTACTTCGCGTACGTGATGTGCACCGCGTCGAGGTCACCCGCGGCGAAGCGCGCCATGAGCCGATCGATGAGCGACGCTGCGTCGTCCGACGTGGGCCGGTCGCCGATGTCGGAACGCGCCTCGGCCAGCGCGCGCCCGAGATAGCGGAACGCGCCGATGCCCTTGCGGCCCACCACGTGCAACTCGACGGTGATGCCGCGCCCCTCCCACTCGGCCACGCGCTGGCGCGCCTCGCGGGTGAGGTTCGTGTTGAACGCGCCGCACAGTCCGCGGTTGGCGGTCAGCACCACCAGCGCGACGGTGCGCGTCTGCGCCGGGCGCCGGAGCAGCGGAAACCGCTCCGCGAGCTCCGGCGTGTACACGTGCGCGAGCACGTCACCGAGTGCCAGCGCGTACGGACGCGCCGCGCTGACACGGTCGGCCGCACGCTTCATCTTGGAGGTGGCCACCATTTCCATCGTGCGCGTGATCTTGCGCGTGTTCTCGACGGATTTGATGCGCCCCTTGAGTTCCCGCCCCTTGGCCATGATGCGTGTCCGGCGCTCAGGCCGTGAACGACTTGCTGTACTGCTCGATGGCGCGCTTGAGGTCGGCCTCGGTGTCCTTGGCCAGCGCCTTGCTGGTGCGCATCGCATCGAGCACCTGCGGGAACTGCGCCCGCACGTACTCCAGGAAGCCCTTCTCCCACGCGCGCACCTTGCCGGTCTCGATGCCGTCGAGGAAGCCGTTCGTCACCGCGTAGATGACCGCCACCTGCTCCTCGAACGGGAGCGGCGAGTACTGCCCCTGCTTGAGCACTTCCACCGTGCGGGCACCACGCTCGAGCTGGCGCTTGGTGGCCGCGTCGAGGTCGGAGGCAAACGCCGCGAAGGCTTCGAGCTCGCGGAACTGCGCGAGGTCGAGGCGCAGGCGGCCGGCCACACCCTTCATGGCCTTCGTCTGCGCCGAGCCACCGACGCGCGACACCGAGATGCCGACGTTCACGGCCGGGCGGATGCCGGCGTTGAACAGGTCGGTCTCGAGGAAGATCTGGCCGTCGGTGATCGAGATGACGTTCGTCGGGATGTACGCCGACACGTCGCCGGCCTGCGTCTCGATGATGGGGAGCGCCGTGAGCGATCCACCCGGCTTGAGGATGACCTTGCCATCCACCACGCCCTCGTCTTCGCGCAGCTTGGCCGCGCGCTCGAGCAGACGGCTGTGCAGGTAGAACACGTCACCCGGGTAGGCTTCGCGGCCCGGCGGGCGACGCAGCACGAGCGAGAGCTGGCGATACGCGGCGGCCTGCTTCGACAGGTCGTCGTACACGCACAGCGTCGGCTTCCCCTCGTTGTACATGAAGTACTCGGCCATCGCGCAGCCCGAGTAGGGCGCGATGTAGAGCATCGGCGCCGGATCGGAGGCCGAGGCCGCGACGATGATCGTGTACTCGAGCGCACCGGCCTGACGCAGGCGCTCGACGACCGAGGCGATCGTCGACGCCTTCTGGCCGATGGCCACGTACACGCAGATGACGCCCTGGCCCTTCTGGTTGATGATCGTGTCGATCGCGACGGCCGTCTTGCCCGTGCTGCGATCGCCGATGATGAGCTCACGCTGGCCGCGGCCGATCGGGATCATCGAGTCGATGGCCTTGATGCCGGTCTGCAGCGGCTCCTTCACCGGCTGACGGACGATGATGCCGGGGGCCGGCGACTCGACCTTGCGGGTGTGGGTCGCGCGGATCTCGCCGAGGCCGTCGATGGGGCGGCCAAGGGGATCGACGACACGGCCGATGAGCTCCGGCCCGACGGGCACTTCCAGCACGCGCGAGGTGCGGCGGACCTCGTCGCCCTCCTTGAGCTGGAGGTAGTCACCCAGGATGACGGCGCCGATGTTGTCCTCTTCGAGGTTGAGCGCCATGCCGGTGATGATCTGCTTGGTCTCCGACGACGTGCACTCGAGCATCTCGCCGGCCATGACCTTGCCGAGGCCGTAGATGCGGGCGATGCCGTCCTTCACTTCGAGGACGGTGCCGACTTCCTCGACATTGAGATCGGCGAGGTCAGCGGCCTCGATCTCGCGGAGGAGGATGTCCTTGATTTCGCCGGGGCGCAGGGCGGTCTGGGTGGCCATATCCTGAGGCTTTGGGAGCGGAGGTAACGGATTTTGGGGACAGCTTGTGAAAATTATCACAAGGAGTGAGGACGGGGCAACCCGCGAGTCCTGAATCACCGCCTCGCGGGGCCGACGGAACCGGCCGGCCGACGCTCAGGAGGCGGCGTCGTCCTCGTCCGGGGCCGCGGAGGTGCGCTCGAACCGCGCCAGGAGGTCGACGGCCCGGAGGCGCGACAGGCTGGAGGCGCGGGCCCCCACGAGTCGCTGCGTGGTGCTGGACAGGTGCGACGAGCTGGCGAACCCGAGCACCTGCGCCACGTCGCGGACATCGTAGCCGGCGTTCTTGCACAGCTCGGCGGCCGCCAGCACACGCACCAGGTCGATGACGCGCTTGAGGGTGGGGGCCTGCCCCACCGCGAAGCTGCGCGAGAGATGTTCGCGGGACACGCCCAGTTCGCGCGCCAACTGGTCGGTGCGCACGGGGCGCCCGGCGCGACGCACGACACTCTGCCAGACCGCCAGTTGCAGCGCATTCTCCAGGTGCAGCGAGGCGGGCGGCACCGCGAGTGCGCGCTCGAAGCGCGTCGAGAAGGCGCGCCGCGACACGAGATCGCGCGCGATGCCGTCGTCGACCCCGTCGACCAGCACGTCGCAGACGCCGCACTCCGCCGCCCGCGCCACCAGCGGGGCATCGCTGGGCAGCAGCGTGGCGATGAGCAGGAACGGAATGCTGGAGAACGACTCGGCGAGGCCGATCAGGCGCTGCGCATCATCGCCGGCACCGGCGTCGACCAGCACGGCGTCGACCAACTCACGCACGAGATGGGCCTCGACATCGGCGGCGGAGCGGGCACTGACCACGTGCGCGCGGCGGCGCGGGAACGCGGTGCGCACGAGCGCGCGGGCCTTGTCGCGCCGGACGAGCGCGACGACCGCCAGCGGCGCCGGCGGCTGCGCGGCGTCGCCCGAGGGGCGGGGCGTCGGGCTCATGGCGCAGGCGGACGGCGCGGGGCCGCAGCCGGATCGTTTTCGAGGTCGACCCCACGCACCATCGCGTGTGCGCGCAACAACACCTCGCGGGCGTTCGCGTACGACACGAGGCGCGCGGCCTCGTCGAAGCGCGCCCAGCGACAGGCAGTGATCCCTTCGGTGCGCTGCGGCGTGGTGTCGACGGCGTCGGTGCGCATAAGGTAGAAGTGACACACCTTGTGCACGAGCCGCCCGCGGAAGCGGAAGAACCAGTCGATGGTGTCGATCTCGCCATCGAGGGCGACCTCACCGAGCCCGGTCTCCTCGATGACTTCGCGCAGCGCGGCCGCATCGGGGGCCTCGTCACCCTCGATGTGCCCCTTGGGGAACCCCCAGTTGCGGTAGCTGTCGCGGATGAGCAGGAAGAGCGGTTCGCCGCCCTCGAGCCGATAGACGACACCTCCGGCCGACGTCTCGCGCTTGGCGCGGGGCGGCCGATGGGCGTCGTGGGGCTTGCCGGTCACGCGCGCGCGCCTGCGAATGCTCCCATCGCGTCGTCATCGAGCGTGGCCTTGCCCTCGATGAACTGCCGCACGATGGGATCGCTGGTGTGCTGGATCTCGTCCACGGTGCCGACCGCGCGCACGCGTCCTTCATAGAGCATCGCGATGCGCGTGCCCACGGTATAGGCACTGCGCATGTCGTGCGTGATGACGATGCCGGTCACGCCGAGTTGCTCGCGCATGCGCACCATGAGCTGGTCGATGGTGGCGCTCGTGACGGGATCGAGTCCGGTGGTGGGTTCGTCGTAGAGGATGTACTTGGGGCGCAGCGCGATGGCGCGGGCGATGCCGACGCGCTTGCGCATGCCACCGGACAGCTCGGCCGGCATGCGGGACTGCACATCCGGGAGGTCGACCAGCTCGAGCGCGTCGTTGACGCGCGCCTCGATTTCCCGTGGCGTGAGCGTGCCCTGCTTGCGCAGTCCCATGGCCACGTTCTCGCCGATGGTCATGGAGTCGAAGAGCGCGGCGAACTGGAAGACGTAGCCGATCTGGCCGCGCAGCGCATACAGCTCGGAGCGGGGGAGCTGGTCGACGCGCTTGCCGTCGACCCACACCTCGCCCGCATCGGGGTCGAGCAGGCCGACGATGTGCTTGATCGCGACCGACTTGCCGGTGCCCGAATAGCCGATGATGACCATGGTCTCCCCTTCCTCGACGGTGAGGGAGAACCCGCGGAGCACGGCTTTCGGGCCAAAGGCCTTGTACACGTCGCGAAACTCGATCATGTCACAAATATGCCGCGCGAACGTGCGGGCGGCCAGCACCCGGAAACACGAAACCCGAACCCAGCGACCCGGAACTGATCAGTTCCGGGTTTGGGGTTCGGGTTTCGTGTTGTGGGTGCGGGTGTGTTACGCCGCGAAGCTGCCCAGTGCGCGGCCGACGTCGCCTTCGCGGAGGCGCTTGAGGGCGCGGTCGCGGAGCTGGCGGACCCGCTCACGCGTGACGCCGAGCATGGAGCCGATCTCCTCGAGGGTGTGCTCGCGGCCGCCTTCGAGACCGAAGTAGAGGCGCAGCACCTTGGCATCGCGCGGCGGCAGCGTGGAGAGCGCCTGCTCGATCTCGTCGGTGAGGAAGCGGTTCATGGCTTCCTCCTCGGTGTCGGGCATCTCGTCGGCCACGAAGCGCTCGATGAGCGAGCGATCGCCATCGGGATCCATCGGGGCATCGAGGCGGACGTCGCCGGTGTTGAGCGCGGCGAGCGACTGCACGACGTCGACCGAGAGGCCGGTGACCTGCGAGAGCTCTTCGGGCGACGGCTCGCGACGCAGCTTCTGCCGGAGGATTTCCGACGCCTTGATGATGCGCGAGAGGTCGGCGGTGCGGTTGAGGGGCACGCGCACCGTGCGCCCCTGACGCGCGAGCGACGACAGGATGGCCTGGCGGATCCACCACACGGCGTAGGAGATGAACTTCACGCCCTGATCGGGATCGAACTTTCGCGCCGCGGTGAGGAGGCCGACGTTCCCTTCGCCGATGAGGTCGATGAGGGGGAGGCCGCGGTTCTGGTACTTCTTGGCGACGGAGATGACGAAGCGGAGGTTGCGCTTGACGAGTTCCTGGAGCGCATCCTGATCACCGGCGCGGATTTTCTTCGCGAGTTCGATTTCCTCGGCCGCCTTGAGGAGCGGGTAGGTGCTGACCTCGTAGAGGTACTGGTCGAGGATATCGCGCTCGGGCTCGCTGGGGGCGATGCCGGCGGGTGCTGCGCGACGGCGCTTCCGCTTGGTGTCGGTCATGGCGTGCTATGGGACCTCGGGGTGGCATGACACCCCGGACGAAGTAACGAGGAGCAGAAAGCGACGGGCCAACGGTGTGGCGCGGACTGCCGGCCGGCGGCCGGTGCGACAGGCGCCTGTGTGGCCCACCCCCGTCGGCACACAACACCGTGGCCGAATTACGGGGGAGCCATGCAAGATACGCCGAGAAGGGTCTTTCGCCAGTGGAAATCGCGGTGCGTCTGCTTGACGACCGGTATACACCCGACTAGACTGCGCGGTTCCTGACGCCCTCGCTGGCGGGGTGCTCTCGGGCGCTCGCAAGCGGGGGCGTTCGCTCCCGGGGCCGTAGCTCAGTTGGGAGAGCGCTTGAATGGCATTCAAGAGGTCAGGGGTTCGATTCCCCTCGGCTCCATGAAGGTATCCGGTCATCCTGACCGGGTGCTGGCAGGTCTGCGGGAATAGCTCAGTTGGTAGAGCACAACCTTGCCAAGGTTGGGGTCGCGGGTTCGAGTCCCGTTTCCCGCTCTGTTCGGATGCAGGTGCTGGTGCAGGTCGATGTCCGGGTCGTTAGCTCAGTTGGTTAGAGCGCCACGTTGACATCGTGGAGGTCACAAGTTCGAGTCTTGTACGACCCATGCAGGTGGCAGGTTCGTGGTACGCAGGTGGGGCGACCTCGGCAGTGGCGAGGGTGCGGGTGCCTCGATAGGTTGCGGGTCCTTCGCCCTCGGGCGGGGTGCGGTTCCGGTGGTGCGTTGCGCCTGTAGCTCAATTGGATAGAGCATCTGACTACGGATCAGAAGGTTGGAGGTTCGAGTCCTTCCAGGCGCGTAGCAGTCCGCAGGATGTAGGACGGAGTCGCACGGGGCGTAGCTTAGCCCGGTAGAGCGCCTGCTTCGGGAGCAGGAGGTCGCTGGTTCAAATCCAGTCGCCCCGACTGAGATAGATAGAAGCCCCGCCGGGTCCTCCGGCGGGGCTTTTTCCTTTGCGGCGGCGAACGGCGGTGCCGGCGCCTATCCTTTGCGCCCATGCCGCGCCTCCCCCGCCCCGCCCTGGCCACTCAGGTCCTGCTGGCCCTCGTCGCCGGCCTGCTGCTGGGTGTCGCCGCCGATCGCACCGACTGGCCAGTGCTCGCACGCGCCACCGCGCTCGTCGCGCCGCTTGGCACGCTGTTCGTGAACGGCATCCGCATGACGATCATCCCGCTCGTCGTGTCGAGCCTCATCGTGGGCATCGGCACCACGCCGGATGCGCGCACCATCGGTCGGCTTGGAGGACGGGCGCTCGCCTTCATGCTGGCGGGCGTCACCGCCGCGAGCCTGCTGGGCGTCTCCGTGGCACGCGTGGCCTTCGCCGCGATGCCGATCGACCCGGCCGCCACCGCAGCACTGCGCGCGAACGCCACCGCCACCGCCGCCAGCACGAGCGAACGCGCGCAGGCGCTCCCGTCGCTCGCGCAGTGGCTCACCGACCTGGTGCCGGTCAACCCGATCCGCGCCGCCGCCGACGGCGCGATGCTGCCGCTCATCGTGTTCGCGGTGGCGTTCGGCATCGCGCTCACGCGCGTCGACCTCGCGCGGCGCGAACCGCTGCTGCGCACCCTCGACGGCGTGCAGGAGGCGTCGCTGGTGCTGGTGCGCTGGGTGCTGGCGCTCGCACCGCTCGGCGTGTTCGGCCTCGCGGCGCCGCTGGCCGCCACGCTGGGCGTGGGCGCGCTGGGGGCGCTCGCGCGCTACATCGGCGTGGTGGTCGTCACGTCGCTGCTGCTCATCGCGCTGCTCTACCCGGTGGCGGCGCTCCTCGGGCGGGTGCCGCTCGCACGCTTCGCACGTGCCACCTTCCCGCCGCAGGCGATGGCCTTCAGCGGCCGCTCGTCGCTGGCCGCGCTGCCGGCGATGCTCACGGCCACGCGGGAGACGCTCGCGCTGCCGCCCACCATCAGCGGCTTCCTCATCCCGCTCCTCACGTCGACCTTCCGCATCGGCAGCGGCGTCGGACAGACCGTCGCCGCCGTGTTCGTCGCCCACCTGTACGGTGTGTCGCTCTCGCCCGCGCAGCTCGTGGCCATCGTGCTCACCACGGTCGTGGCGAGCTTCTCAGTACCGGGCATTCCCGGTGGCACGATCGTCGCCATGGTGCCGGTGCTGCTCTCCGCCGGCGTGCCCATCGAGGGCGCGGGGATCCTGCTCGGTGTGGACACGATACCGGACATGTTCCGCACGACGGCCAACGTGACCGGCGACATGACGGCCGCGGTGGTGCTGGGTCGCGGCGAGCCGGGCGCGCCTACTGCAGCGCCGCCCACGCCTCCGGGATAGCCGTCGCCACGGGGCGCACCGACGCGAGGTCGCTGTCGAACAGTGGCAACTGCCCGGGGTCGGCGAATACGCGCGCGAAGTCGTCGGGCGTGAAGGCGCGGGCCAGCCGCGTCACGAAGGTGCGTCGCAGCAGGGCGATGTAGTACGCGCGATCATAGTCGCGTGGATCATGCGCGGCGTCGACATCGCCGTCGATCTCGTCGATGACGGCGCCGCCGGTGGGCGTGCGATACACGCGCACCCGCTGCCAGGCCTCCCAGTCGTCTCGTCCGGCGGCCAGCATGGCTTCGTACGGAAACTCACGACGCGTGGCCCGCACGCGCGCGTACGCGTCCGGTGACTTGCGCAATCGCACGCGCGCCGCGACGTGCACGGTGGGCACGGCGCCGGCGTGCAGTGCGTCGACGGTGCGCAAGTACGCCGCGCGCACCGCAGCCACGTCGCCCGCCAGCAGGTGCGCGATGGCCTCGCGCAGGAACTGCTCGCCGAACGGCTCGGCGCGACTGGACCGGAAGGCCACGCCGCGCAGCGTGAGCGTGCCGTCGTAGGCGCGCAGGGCGTAGTTCTTGGGTTCGTGCGAGAGCATCGCCGCATAGCGCCCATCGAACTCGAGCCGCACGAGGGGCGGCAGCAGCGCGTCCACCTCGGCCACGACGCGACGTTCGTCGGCTTCGGTCCAGTGCTCGGGGACCGCGAAGAACACCCCGTCGGTGTCGGCCTCCACCAGGGTGGTGCCGCGCGCGGCGAGTTCACGACACATGACGTGCAGCGTCTCGCGCCCGCGCCGCGTGACCTCATTGGCGGCGTGCACGTCGGCGAAGCGCGTGAGTCCACCGCCGGCCGCGAGATAGCCATACGCCGAGTTGACGAGCAGCTTCATGGCCGCCGATACCGCCTCGAGAGTGAAGCGTTCGTCGGAGCCCGGTGGCGCGGCGCGGCCGCGGGCCTTGGCGTCGAGGCGCTGGTCGACGAGGCGATCGACGAGAAAGAGGAGCGCACCGAGTGCGTCGCGTCGGGGGCCGATGCGAAAGGCGCGCATGAGCGACGGGTAGAGGCTCGCGACATCAGCCTTCACGACACGCGTCGCGACACCGGCGGTGAACAGGTGCAGCGCGGCGCCGACGTGCACGGTGCCGTCGCCCTCCTCGTGCGCGGGAAGGGCGTGTCCCGCGTGGACATATGCACGCACAAGCATCGGATCGATGACGCCCGTGGCCGGTCCGGCGTCGGCGAGTCGCTCGTAGCGACGCGGGGCCATGCGCGCGAGCGCGAACGCCGCGCCGCCCAGCAGGCGGGCGAGCCCCTCGACCTCGACCACATCGGCGGTGGCGTAGCGCCGCACACGATCGGGATCGGTGCGCCAGACGGCGTGTATGCGGTCGCCGGGAATGCGCTCGCGATCAGGGCCGGCAAGCCCGAAGTGGCGCGCGACCGCCTTGAGACCGTGCCCCGGCAGCTCCCGCACCGCGAAGTCGTAGCGACGGACGGCATCGAGGGTGTCAATGCACTCGCGACCGGGAATCACCACCCGCACGCGCCGCTCGGTGTCGCGCTCGCTGCGCGCACCGCGCTGCGCGGCACGCTCGAGGAGCGGGACGCCGTCGAGGCGCCCGAGGTGCAGCGGCACGCCGAGCCGCTTCGCGCGCGTGCGCACGAACGGCAGGTCGAAGCCGTGGAGGTTGTGGTTCTCGATGACGTCCGGATCGAGCGCGCGCACGACCTTCACGAAGCGACGCAGGAGCGCCACCTCGGCCGCGTCATCGTCGCCGGTGGCCTCGAGGCAGCGTACGCGCCCGTCCGGGGCACGCACCGCAATGAGGAAGATGCGATGCTGCGTGGGGTCGAGGCCGGTGGTCTCGAGATCGAACTGCAGCCGATGGAGCTGCGCGAAGGTGAGGTCGCGGAAGTAGGTGCGCCCAGTGGCCACGAGGTACTGCTCGTCGGGCGGCAGCACATGGCGCTCCCCCGGCGGCAGCTGCTGCAGGCGGGTGAGGCGTCGTCCGAGGCGTTGCGACGCCCCGCGACAGACCGCCGCCTCGAGCGTGCGCCAGCGCGTAGCGGAAACGATGTGGCGCAGCGCACCCGGCCCGCGCAGCGTCTGCACGGCGATGTCCGGCGACCCGACGGGGGGCCCCTCGGCCGCATTGTCGACGTGCGCAAAGGGCACCCCCGACGCCTCGAGATCGTCGAGTGTCGCGAGAAGCGCCCACGGGCGGAATCGGGCGGTCTCGTGCACGAGCGAGCCGCCTCCCGGACGGCGCCAGATGTGCGCCTCGCCGCGATCGTCCGCGTGTACGGAAACGATCGCGGGCGTCGCGTCCCATCCCCAGAGCCACGCGTCGTCACCGGTCACGCCGAAAGATGCGCGCACACCGGCCACCGCGACAACGCGTCGGCGTCGGCGTCGCTGCTCTGCGCCTAGCTGGACTGCTTGCGGTAAAGACGCACGGCGAGCAGCAGGATGACAGCGCCGCTGGCGCCGAGCGCGGCCAGTTGCGCCCACACGTCGCCCCAGCCGGCCCCCCGCAGCATGACGGCGCGCACGAGGGCGATGAAGTGCAGCATCGGGTTGAGCTGCGCGATCGCGCGCGCCCAGTCGGGCATGCCCCGGACCGGCGTGAACAGGCCACTCATGAGGATGTAGACCATGAGCAGCGAGAAGGTGACGAAGAGCGCCTGCTGCTGCGTGTCGGTGATGGTGGAGATCCAGAGCCCCACGCCCAGTGCCGCGAAGAGGAAGAGCACAGCGCCCGCGTAGACGACCAGGGGGCTGCCGACGAAGGGGACGTGGAACACGAACACGGCGATCCCGAGCCCCATGGTGAACTCCACGAGGCCGATGATCCACAGCGGCAGCAGCTTGGACACGATGAACACGACGGGGGGCGTGGGCGTCACGTTGAGGCTGTCGAGCGTCCCCGCCTCCTTCTCGCGCACGATGTTGAGCGCGGTCATGAGCGTGCCGACGAGCGTGACGAGCTGCACGAGCAGACCGGGCACCATGAACTGGCGATAGTCGAGTCGGGTGTTGAACCAGCCGCGACTTCGCCATTGCACGGCGGGCTGGGCGACGCGGAGCGTGCTGACGCGCGGGCGCAGCGTCGTGCCGAGCGCCTCGCCATGCGCGGTGAGGGCGGCGAGGGCGTAGCCGTACGTGACGCCGGCCTGCGAGCCGTTCACGGCATCGAACACGAGCTGGACGCCGGCGGCGCGATCGCGCTCGATGTCGCGGGCGAAGCCGTCGGGAATGCCGAGCAGGACCGCTGCTCGACCATCGCGCATCGCCGCATCGCCGGCCCCCACCGCCGTGGACTTTCCGGCCACGACGAAGCGGCCGCTGCCCGTGAATCGCTCCACGAGCGCGCGTGAGGCCGGCGTGCGGTCGGCATCGGCGACCCAGAGTGCGGCCCGATTCACGGTGAAGGTGGCCGCATTCGCGAGAATGAGCAGTTGCACCACCGGCATGACGAAGAGCATGCGCAGGATGACCGGATCGCGTCGGATCTGCAGGAACTCCTTGCGCAGCAGCGCCGCGATGGCGCGGCGTGCGAGCACACCGCGCGTGGGGCGGATCGACGTGGGGCGGATCGACATGGGCGCGTCGGTCATGCCTGGAGCCGCACGCTGGTGCGGCGAATGGCGACGACGAGAAGCACGAGGAGCATGAGGCCCAACACGCCGAGCTCCTGCCACAGTTCGGGGACGCCGATGCCCTTGAGCATGATGCCGCGGACGATGTCGATGAACCAGCGGGCCGGCACGACTGACGAGAGCAGACGCAAGGGCGCCGGCATGCTGTCGAGTGGGAAGATGAGCCCGGAGAGCATGGTGCTCGGCATCATCGTGCCGAGAAGCGCCGCGAGGGTCGCCGCCATCTGCGAGGAGGTGAGCGCGGCGATGAGGACGCCCAGCGCGAGGCTGACGAGCGCGAACAGCATGCTGCTGGCGAGCAGCAGGGCGATGCTGCCCCGGAGCGGCACGCCGAACACGACGCGTGCCACACCCAGCACCGTGGCCACGTTGATCATGGCGAGCGCGAGATAGGGCAGCACCTTGCCGACGATGATCTGCCAGGGGTGCAGCGGGGAGACGAGCAGGATCTCGAAGCTGCCGCGCTCCTTCTCGCGCGAGAGCGACAGCGCCGTCATGAGCGCCGTGACGAGCGTGAGGATGAGGGCGATGAGCCCCGGCACGAACAGGTATGCACTCTCGAGTGTCGGGTTGAAGCGCATGCGGACCCGCGGCTCGATGGTGACGCCGCGCCGGGCGCCCGATGCACCGCCCTCACCGGCGGCCCAACCGCGGATCACCGCCGTGGCGTAATTCTGCATGGTGGTGCCGGTGTTCGGGTCGGACGCGTCGACGAGCACGAGCAACTGGCGTGGCCGCTGCGCGGTGCCGACAGTCTCCCCCTGTGGCTCCATCACGATGCCCACGTCGAGTGCGCCGCGACGCAGCAACCCCTCGATGGCCTGCGCGTCGCGCACGGGTGGCAGCAGGGTGAAGCGGCCGCCGTGCGCGAAGCGCGCACGCAGCGCGGCCACGCTCGCATCGGGGGACGGGGAGGCAATGGCGACCCGCACGCGGTGGATGTCGGTGCGGACGGCAAAGCCGAACAGCAGCAGTTGCGCGAGGGGCAGCAGGAGCAGGATCGCGAGCGTCTGCCGGTCACGCAGCAGGTGGCGGGCCTCCTTGCGCATGAACGCGAGGAGCGGCCCGAGCGGCGCACGCGAGGGTGTGGTCGTGCTCACGCGGGAGCCGGTGCGGGTGCGCCGCGCGCGAGCTGCACGAACACGTCGTCGAGGGAGCCGCTGCCGAACTGCTGCTTGAGCGACGCCGGTGTACCCAGCGCCGCCACGCGCCCGTCCACCATGATCGACACGCGGTCGCAGTACTCGGCCTCGTCGAGATAGTGGGTCGTGACGAAGATGGTGGTACCACGCGCCGCGGTCGCGTAGAGCCGCTCCCAGAACTGCCGGCGCGTGACCGGGTCGACGCCGCCGGTGGGCTCGTCGAGGAAGACGATGGCCGGGTCGTGCAGCAGCGCCACCGAGAACGCGAGCTTCTGCTTCCACCCCAGCGGCAAGGCGCGCACGAGGGCGTCAGCCGCCGCGCTGAACTCGAGCTCGTCCAGCAGGGCATCGCCGCGCGTGCGGATGGTTGCCGCATCGAGCCCGTACACGCCACCGTACAGCCGGATGTTCTCGCGGACGGTGAGGTCATCGTACAGCGAGAAGCGCTGGCTCATGTAGCCGATGTGCGCCCGCACCCGATCGGCCTCGGTGCGGATATCGAACCCGGCTACGCGCGCCTCGCCCGCGCTGGGCGCGAGGAGCCCGGTGAGCATGCGGATGGCGGTGGTCTTGCCGGCCCCGTTCGCGCCGAGGAAGCCGAAGACCTCGCCGCGGGCGACATCGAGATCGAGCGCCTCGACCGCGGTGAAGCTGCCGAACCGCCGCGTCAACGCGCGGGCGGTGATGGCCGGTTCGGCAGCGGCGCGTTCCGTTCGCACGGTGCGTGGCGTCATGCCACCGCCCGCGGCGGGGCGCCCATGAGCTCGATGAACGTGTCCTCGATGTCGGGCGCGATGGGGGCCACGATGGCATCGGTGAAGCCGGCAGCGCGCAGCGAGGCCGCGAGTGCGGCGGCGATCTCCGCCGGTGCGCGATCGACGCGTCGGTCGCTCACGTGCAGGCGCTCGCCGAAGGGGAGTGCCGACGCCACCGTAGGCATCGCGCGCAGCGCGGCCAGCGCCTCGATGCGCCAGGCGGTGGTGACGGCGTACAGCGGCCGCGGATAGCGCGCGCCAAGCTGCGCCGGGTGATCGATGGCGAGGAGGCGGCCGCCCTGCATGAGGGCCACCCGGTCGCAGCGCGACGCCTCGTCCATGTACGGCGTGGAGACGACGGTCGTGAGCCCGCCCGCGCGCAGCGTGTCCAGCAGGTCCCAGAACTCGCGACGCGAGACCGCGTCGACGCCAGTCGTGGGCTCGTCGAGGAACAGGATGTCCGGGCGATGCACCAGCGCGCAGGACAGCGCGAGCTTCTGCTTCATGCCGCCGCTCAGGGCACCCGCGCGGCGATCGGCGAAGCGCGCGATCTGGTCGTAGATGGGCGCGATGAGGGCGCGACCGGCCTCGGCTGTCGTACCGAACACCGACGCGAAGAACTCGAGGTTCTCGGCCACGGTGAGATCGGCGTACAGCGCAAAGCGTCCGGGCATGTAGCCGATGCGGGCGCGCAGGGGCCACAGGTCGCGCACCGTGTCGAGACCGAGAACGGTGGCGCTGCCGGTGTCGGGGAGGAGCAGCGTGGTGAGGATGCGGAAGAGCGTGGTCTTGCCCCCACCATCCGGGCCGACGAGGCCGAACAGCTCACCGCTCTGCACGGTGAGGTCGACGCCATCGAGCGCGACCGTCGCACCGAACGCCTTCCGCACGCCGCGCACCTGCACCGCCACGTCCGCGGTCATGGGTTCGTCGCGACGCGCGCGGGGGGCAGCGCGACGTCGGCCGGCATGCCGATCTTGAGCGCCCCGTCCGGGTTGGGCACGCGCACCTTGATCGCGTAGACGAGATCGGTGCGTTCATCACGTGTCTGCACCGGTGTCGGCGTGAACTCGGCGCGCGCCGCGATCCAGCTCACGGTACCCGTGTGGGCGCGCAGTCCGCCCTCGCCGTCGGTGTGCACCGTGATGGCCTGGCCCAGCCTGACGCGGGCAAGCTGCGCACCCGAGAGGTAGGCGCGCAGGGTGAGCGTGTCGAGGCTGGCCACGCGATACAACGGCTGCCCCGGCTGCACGATCTCGCCGGCGCGGACGTAGGTGGCCAGCACGGTGCCGGCGACGGGATTGCGCACCGTGGCGCGTTGCAGGCGATCGGTGACGGCCGCCGTGCGCGTGTCGAGCACCGCGCGCTCGGCGTCGAGGCGCGCGGTGGCGAGCTTTGCTGCGCTCCATTGCGCAGCCGTCACGCGCGCATCGCGCTCGGCCTGATCGCGTTGGGTGGCGGTGGCGGCGTTCGCGGAGAACAGGCGCGTCGTGCGCTCCTGCACGCGCTGCGCGATCTCGCGCTGCGCCGCGATGGACTCGAGCTGCCGGGCGGCTTCCTGCCGCTGCACTGCCAGCACCCCGCGTTGCGCCTCGAGCTGGCGACGCTCGAGCGCCAGTTGTGCGGTGTCGATACGAGCCGTGGTGTCCCCAACGGTGAGGCTGGCTCCCTCGACCACGGCAAACTGCTCGAGCTGCCCTGAGGTCTGCGCGGAGACGACCACTTCCTCGGCCTCGAAGTTGCCCGACGCGTCAGGCTGCTCGCTGCGGTCACAGGCGGTGAGAGCGAGTGCGGCCACCACGAGCGGAACGATCGCCGTGTGACGGTGCAGGGGAATCGAACGCATCAGCGCACCTCGCGGCCGATGAGGGTGAGATAGCGGGCGCGCGCCTCGGTGATGCGCAGGAGACGCAGGTCACGGTCGAGGCGCGCGGTGGCGGCTTCGGTGAGTCGCGCGAGGAAATCGGCCGTGGGCAGCTCGCCCGCGTCGTGTCGCAGGCGCGCCTCGGCGAGTACCTGTTCGCGGAGCGCGATCACCGCGCTGTCGGCCGGGAGTCCTGCGGCGAGCGCGTCGATGCGGGCGCGCTCGAGCCGCGCAGTGCGGTCGAGGGCGTCGGCGAACTGCCGTTCGTTGGTGGCCACCACGGCGGCGGCGACCTGCTGCTCCTCCCGTTCGCGCTGCGTGCCGCCCCAGGTGAACGGCATCCAGTCGACCTGGATGCCCGCGCTCCACCAGTGGTCGAACTCACGACCCAGTGCGTTGAGCCCGGGGCGTCCGTAGCCGGTGCGGGTGACGGCCGCGAGCCGCGGACGCGACTGCGCGTCGGCCACGGCGGCGCGCGCCGCGAGCAGGTCACGGCTGCGCGCGAACTGGCGATACTCCGGACGATCACGCGCGGGGGCGGGAAGCACGGTGTCGAGCACGGGCGCGCGCAGTACGGTCGTGGCGGTGACCGTCGCGCCGGTGAGACTCGCCAGGAGGTCGCGACTGGCGGCGTCCTCGATGGCGAGCTCGGAGAGTGCCTGACGGCGGCGTACGATTTCGGCGTCGATGAGCGCCACGTCGCTCGGCAGGGCGGCGCCGGCGTCGCGCCGCGCGACGAGGATGCGGCGACGTGCGTCGAGGTCCTCGAGCAGGGTCATCACGGTGCGTCGCTGCGCCGCGCGGAGCAACACACCGAAGAAGGCGTCGTTGACCTGCAGCCGCTGCTGGTAGAGCGCGCCGCCGAGTGCAGCCTGCTGCTCGGCGAGCCGCGCACGTTCGACTGCGTCTCGCGCGCCGCGCGTGGGATCAAGGAGCGGCGCGCGCAGGGTCGCAGAGACGTCGTACTGATGGTTGAGCGGACCCATCGGCCCTGCGCCGGGGAGGGCGACCCGCGCGACGTCGGAGAGGTACTGTCCGGTGGCGGCCAGCGCGGGCGCCGGTCGTGCCTCGCGCGCGATGGTGGTGCGGCGGAGCGCCGATTGCCGCACCAGAAGCGCTGACTGCGCCGCACGTGCGTCGACCTGTTCGGCGCGTCGGTGCAAGTCGTCGAGGCGGAGCGTGTCGCCGGTAGCGGAAGCGCCCTGCGCCCACGCTGCGGGCGCGCCGAGTGCCAGCAGACCGCGCCCGAGGATGGTACACGCCATGCGTCTGCGTGCGCGGGTCGTCGACGCGCGGTTCATGGGCGGAGCGCGTTGAGGATGAAGGTGGGCAGTTCCCGGCGCCGTTCGTCGAGGAACGCGGCAAAGCCGGCGTCGTCGAGGCCGAAGGCGAGCTGCAGTACGGGCCGCGCGACGAAGGGGAACACGCACAGCGCCGCGACGTTGGCGAAGAGCTGGCGTGCCGGCATGGCGCGCATCGTGCCGGCCGCGCTGCGCTCGGCGATCTGCTGTTCGATGTGCTGCAGGGCGGCCTGCGCGGCGGCGCTCGGAACGACCCCGACGACCGCGTTGAAGAGGAGTTCGAGGCGCTCCGGATGCTGCTGGGCCTCGGCCAGCATGTAGCCCGGCAGGAAGGGCGCCTGCCGCACGGCATCGATGTAGCCCACGACGAACTGCTCGATGAGCTGTTCGAGGGGGAGCGGCTGGCTCAGCAGCGGCAGGATGGAGCCGACCGTGCGCCGCGCGACCGTGAGGAAGACGCGCTCGGCCAGCGCCTCCTTGGTGCGGAAGTAGTAGTGCACGAGCGCCTGCGTGACCTCGGCTTCGGCGGCGATCTCCTGCATGCGTGCGCCGGCCGTGCCGCGTCGGATGAAGACGCGGGTCGCGGCGTCGAGGATGCGCTGTTCGGTGTCGGTCGTGGTTTCCATGCTGACTGACTAGTTAATTAAACCTTTCAGACAGTGTCAACCCCTGCCCCAACGGCGAACTCAGCCGGGGCCGACCCCCGCCGCCGCGAGCCGGCGACACCAGTCGCCGAGGTCGAGCCAGCTGTCCACCTGCTCGCGGAGGTCGGCCCAGGGCCGCGTGGCAAGATCCGCCCTGGCGCCTGCGCGCCCGAACAGCCGCTCGAAGTGACCGTCCCCCGTGGGATTGGCCGCCGTGGGGTAGGTGGTCCAGGCGAACTCCTTCGGGTGCCGGCGGGCAATGGCATTGAGCAGCGCCAGCGCGGTGCGCACCGGCCTCGTGTCACGCGCGACCACGGCGGCACGGTCGATCGCGGCCGCCGGCGCCCGCACGACCAGGCGCACCCCGCGACATGGCTCCCCCGCGTGCGACCACGGACCCGGGCGCGGCGTGAATGTCACCACCGACACCTCGAGGGCGGGGAGTGCGTGCGATGCCAACTCGGCCGCGACCGCGTCGGCGTCGAGCCACGGCGCGCCCCACACCTCGAAGGGCATGTCGGTGCCCCGCCCCACGCTCAACGCGACCGCCTCACCGAGACAGGTGCCGGGGTACCACACCGCGCTGTCGAAGTGCGGCATGGCCGGCGATGTGGGCACCCACGGCACGCCGGTGGCAGGCCAGGCGCGCGTGGCATCCCACGTCTCCATCGCGACCACATCCAGCGTGAGGTGCGGATGCCGCTCATGCTGCCAGAGCCGCGCGAGCTGACCGAACGTACAACCGTGGCGCAGGGGAATCGCGTCCTCGCCCAGGAAGCTGCGACACGCGTCGTCGACGAGCGGTCCCTCGCACGCCGCGAGCACGCCGCCGAGCGGATTGGGCCGATCGAGCACGACCACGGGTACGTTGGCGTCTGCGCAGGCGGCGAGCGTGTGAAAGAGCGTCCACGCATAGGTGTAGCAGCGTGCCCCGACGTCGGGAAGATCGACGAGCATGACGTCGAGATCGCGCAGATGCGATGCGTCGGGGCGCATGCGCGTGCCGTACAGCGAAACGACCGGCAGGCCCGTGCGCGGATCGCGCCCATCGTGCATCGCAGCCCCGTCGTCTCCGCTGCCGGCGAGGCCGTGCTCCGGGCCGAAGAGCCGCACGAGCGGCACGCCGGCCTGCTGCAGCGCCACGCGGCTGTGCTGCGTGACGTCCGTTCCGCACCGCGCGCCGTCGTTGGTGACCAGCCCGACGCGGTGCCAGCCGCGCCAGCGAGCAGGCTCGGCCAGGATGTGATCGACGCCGAAGTGCATGGGCATGAGTGGGCGCGTGCCGGTCAGTCTTCGAGTGTGGGCGCGTCGAACACCGGCGTCGGCGTGCGGAAGATGAAGCCGGGGAGCACGGTGCTGAGCACGGCGTAGATGATCAGGGCGCCGTAGAGCGGCGATCCGACGCCGAACTGGTCGCGCAGGATGCCGGCCACCACGAGCGTGAAGACGAGGGTGGGAAGCAGTGGCACCGCCACGCGCAGCCCATCACGCCACGGCTCGCGCAGCGCGAGACTCCGGTGTCCCAGCACGGTCGCGATGCGCACGGGCACGAGGATGCCGAGCAAGGCGAGGCCGATGAGCAGCGACGACCACGAGAAGTCGCCGCGCTGGAGGCCCGTGCCGGCCACGAAGAAGTAGAAGGGGGCAAAGAAGCTCGCGAACGTCTCGACGGCGTGCAGCATGCCCTGCGAGGCCACGGCGGGGAGGTCGTCGCGCAGGCGGCGCGCGGCGATGCCGACGACGAAGGCGCCGACCAGATAGTACGCCCCCAGCTCACGCGTGATGGTCGCCATGACCACCGCCATCATCATGAGAAAGGCGAATTCGGAGCGCGGCGCCCACGGGGCGACGCGCACGGCGAAGAGACGGAAGATCGGTGGCAGCACGAGGATCATGGCCGTCATCGCGAGCGACGCGATGGCGAGGCGCGTCACGCTGCTCGACTGCAGCACGACGAAGAGCACGCCGAGCGCGAGGAACTCCGTGGCGATCGCGGTGCCCTTCACCCAGAACTGCTCATCCTTGGACAGCCCCCACCCCCCCAGCGAATCGAGGATGAAGCCGGTACTTGGAATGACGACCGCGAGGGCGACCAGCACTGCCGCCCGGAAGGGCATTCCGAACCCCTGCACCGCAATGGCCGCCACGAGCGCGAGCAGTACCGCGCTGATGATGAGGTGCTGGGCGAGGGGGCGGCGTCCGCGCTGCAGTTCGTCGAGCTCGACCTCGAGCCCGGCAAACAGGAAGAGCCCCACGATTCCGAACGTGGACAGTAGTTTGAGCGTATCATCGTGTTGCAGCAGGCCGAAGCCCGCCCCCGCGACGCCGCCCAGTGCGAACGCCGCGATCGCGGTGGGAATGCGCCACCGCTGCAGCACGCGCGGCACGACGAACAGCCCGAAGATGAGCAGCACATAGGTGAAGCGCTCGAGTTCCATGCGCCAACGATGGCACCACACGCTGTCCGGCGCATCCCATCCCCCTCATCCTGCGCACGATGCTCCCCACTCCCGCACTCCGTGTTGCGCCGGTCCCGACCGCCCGGCGCGTCCGCCGCACACACGCGCCCCTGCTGGGCACCGCGTGCCTCCTGATGGCCGGCGTCGGCCTTCCCCTGGGGGCGCAGTCTGCGGCGACGGCCGCGCGCCCTGCCGCACCGCGCACCATGGCGGCCGGCAACGTGGTGCCGGGCGTCGAGGTGCTGCTGAGTGACTCGCTGCACCTGCTGCGCGGCAAGCGCGTCGGGCTGCTCACGAACCACTCGGGTCGCGACCGCAAGGGCACGAGCACCGTCGACCTGCTGTTCAACGCGCCCGGGGTGAAGCTGACGGCGTTGTACGGCCCGGAGCACGGCATCCGCGGCGAAGCGAAGGCCGGCGAGAAGGTGAGCTCGGCGGTCGATCCGAAGACGAAGGTCCCGGTATACTCGCTGTATGGCGAGACGGAGACGCCGACGCCCGCGATGCTGAAGGACGTCGACGTGCTGGTGTACGACATCCAGGATGTGGGTGCGCGCGTCTACACGTATCCGTGGACGCTTGCACTGATGGCGGCGGCGGCCAAGAAGCCGCTCATCATCCTCGACCGCCCGAACCCGATCCGCGCCGACCGCATCGAGGGGAACATCCTCGACCTGCAGTACCGCTCCCTGGTGGGGCAGCATGCGATCGCCCTGCGGTACGGCCTCACCATCGGTGAGTTGATGCGGTACCTGACGGCCACGAAGGCGATCGACGCGCAGGTCACCGTGGTGCCGATGAAGAACTACCGCCGTGCGATGTGGTTCGACGAGACCGGCATTCCGCGCATCAATCCGTCGCCCAACCTGCGCACGCTCGACGCCGAGCTGCTGTACCCGGGCACGGTGTTCTTCGAGGGCACGAATGCGACCGAGGGGCGTGGCACCGACGCGCCGTTCCAGCTCATCGGCGCTGACTACCTGACCGATCATGTCGCGCTGGCCGCCGAGATGAATGCGCTCAAGCTGCCAGGGGTCCGCTTCGACACTGCCACGCGCACGATCGAGGCAGGCTACAAGTTCGGCGGCAAGACCATCCCGATGGTCAAGGTCAGCGTGACCGACCGCAATGCCGTGCGCCCGGTCGAGTTGGGCATCCGCCTGCTCCGTGCGATCTACGCGCGCCATCCGCAGCAGTTCAAGTGGCGTGAGCCGAGCACCAATGCGGCCGGCCGTGTGCGCTCGATCGACCGGCTGGCGGGCACCGACCAACTGACGAAGGCGGTCGAGGCGGGCACGATCGACGCGCTGCTCAAGGCCTGGGATGCCGACGCGACGAAGTTCCGCGGACTCGTGGCGCCGCATCTCATCTACCGCTGAGTCGCACCAGTTACAAAAGCGCCGGCGTGCCGTGTCGATGGGCTGACACGGCACGCCGGTGTGTTTCGGGGCGTACTACCCCGGCTGGACTATCGGCAGCGCCTTACCAGTCGAACCGCATGCCGATCTGGCCCATGCGCGCCGCGTACGCGGACTGCGGCACGCCGAACGTGGCCTGCTCGGCGCCGGTGGAGGTATAGCGGATGTTGCCGTAGGTGAGGTTGTTGCGCCAGTTGAACAGGTTGAACGCCTCGGCCGACAGGCTCACCTTCTTGCCGTTCCAGTCGAACAGCGGACGCGCCAGGCGGATGTCGACCGTGCGGTACCAGTTCGGGAAGGCGTTGGCGGGCATCGTCGTGCGGTTGCCGGTGCTGGTCACCGTGCCACCGAGGAAGTCGTCGCCGAGGATGTTGTTGAGGTTGATGTCGCGCCCGTCGGTGGAGAGGAAGGGACGCGGGCTGGCCACGGTCGTCACACCCGAGAACGTCACGCCGAACGGCAGCGGGACGATGTGCGACAGGGTCAGGCGATGCCGCTCGTCGCCGGTGGTGCGCTGGCGGTTGAAGAGGAACAGGTAGGCGAAGTTGGGGAGCGCCGCGGTGTCGAAGTCACCCTGATACCAGCCCAGCGTGTATCCCAGGTTGACGCGCGCCTTGCCGCGCTGCCACGTGGCCTGGACGAGCACCGACGAGTAGTCCGACTGCCCGATGTCATCCCAGATGAGGATGTCGCCGAACGCCGCGGTCAGCTTGCGACGCGCGGGCGTGACGGTGCGATCGAGGTAGTTCGGGTTGCGCTGCACATAGAGGTTGTCCATGTGCTGCCGGACATAGTCGATGTTGAAGCCAAGTTCCGGGGTGACCTGGTGGCCGACGCCGAGCGACATCTGCTTCGAGTGCGGCGTCTTCATCTCGTTGTCCATGAGGATGGGCGAGAGTGCCGCCGAGGCGCCGGCAATGACGCGCTGCCGCAGGACGGCCGGGTCGCGCGTGCCGGGATTGGCGAAGGTGTACGTCCGCCACGTCGAGTTGCGCCGCTCCTGGAAGCCCATGAAGCTCGTGACGCGGTCGTAGATGATGCCGAAGCCGCCACGCACGAAGGTGCGGTTGTCCTTGAACGGATCCCACGAGAACGAGACACGCGGCGAGAAGTTGCCGAGCTGGTTCTTGCGATTGCCGGTGTTGATGAACGGACGCAGCTCGGCGATGCCCATGAGCGTCGCATTGTCCGCCCAGGGCGTCTTGTACTTGTTGTTCATCGTGTTGAACTCCACGTCGTGCCGGAGACCCAGCGACAGCGTGAAGTTCGGCTTGATGCGCCACTCGTCGTTGATGTAGATGCCGGTGGTGTAGCCGGTGGCGCTGGCGATCGCGTCGGTGGTGCCGTTCGGATCGGTGAAGCCCACGGCGATGGTGGCCTGCGTGGGGAGTGCGTTCGGATCGTCGCTGGCGAACGTGAACGTGCCGTTCGTGTTGTTCGGCTGGTTCTGCGTCGCGTCGATGGAGCTGAGCTCGACCCCCGCCTTGATGATGTGCGACCCGGCCTTCTCGAGGTTGTAGGTCGCGCGGTTCACGAAGCGGAAGTGGTTCTCCTGCAGGATGAGCGGGAAACCCGAGGTGCCGAACTGCACGCCGGGATAGTTGAGCTGCGGCCCCGGCAGGAGCGGCGCCTCATTGTGGTTCCAGCCCACGAACTGCAGCGACGTCTCGTTGACCAGGTTGCCGCTGGTGGAGACGAACTTCTGGCGCAACTGCGCCGTGTAAATCTCGTACTTCTGCGAGATGCCGCCGTCCTGCGAGACGCGCGCGCCGAAGTTGCCTTCGCCACGCAGGAAGCGCGTGGAGCCCATCACATCGTACGTGAGCCGCGGGCTCCGGACGTAGGTGAGCCGGCTGAACAGCGTGTGATTCTTGTTGGGCGCCAGGAATGAACCCTTGACCGACGGCCACTGCGTGTTCGCCGCCGTGGTGGTCGGGTTCACGTCGAGGTAGAAGTCGGTGTTGGTGAGCTCGTAGCTCGTGGCCAGGAACAGTTTGTCCTTCTTGAGCGGGCCGGCGATGTTGAAGCCCAGCTGCTCACGCCCGAAGTTCGGGACCGCGGCCTGGAAGGCGTTCTTGGCCAGCATCGACTTGTTCTGCAGGAAGCCGAACGCCGACCCCTTCCACTTGTTGGTGCCGCGCTTGCTCTCGGCGCTGATGACGTACGAGCCGGCACGCGTGAACTCGGCATCGTACGGATTGAGGTAGACGCGGAAGTTCTCGAGCCCTTCCTGCGGCAGCGGCGAGCCGGTCTGGCCGAGGCCCACGATGTTGCCGTTGAACAGGCTCTTCATCTCCACGCCGTCCATGTAGACGTTGAAGAAGCGGAGGTCGGGCGCCGCACCACCCGAGGGCAAGGTGCGTCCCGACTGCGCCGCGTACGTCTTGATGCCCGGCGCGATGCCGGCAAGGTTCATGATGCCGCGCGCGTTGAACGGCAGGTTCTCGATTTCCTCCTTCACGACCGGTGCGGACACCGACAGGCGCTGCACCTCCACCTGCTTGACGCGCTCGGCGGTGATGGTCTGCGCGTCGAGCTCCGCCGCCCCCTTCTCCAGGTTGAACTCGAGACGCGCACGCTGCCCGATCACCAGCTCCACCGTGTCGGTGGCCTGTCGGTAGCCGAGCGCCCGCACGTTGACGGTGTAGCGACCGGAGAAGAGCCCGAGCACCCGGAACTCGCCGGTGGCGCGGGTGGTGGTGCGCACCACTTCCGCCGTGGCGATGTTGGTGATCGTGACCTGTGCCGTGGCTACCGGGGCGCCATCCGCGCGCACGCCGCCCTCGAGGGTGATGGTGTTCTGCGCGGCTGCCCCTGCGGCGAGGCCGGTCGCGAGAAGGGGGAGCGAGAGAGCGAGGAGTACCCGTCGGACCATGGGTCGCATCGAGCCGTCCGGAATCGTGGGGGGAGAGGGGAGCTGCTGGGACGAATGGCGAGATACTAGCGCCCGGACTCCGACGCAGCCAGCGCACGCGCGACCACGGCCAGCAGCTCGCGCGTGTCGAAGGGCTTGTCGAGACGATAGACACCCGCACTGTCGGTCACGTGGTGTCCATCGATGGCCGCTCCGTAGCCGGAGGCCAGGACGATGGGTGTGGACAGGCCGTCGCGTCGCATCCGTTCCGCGAGCTCGGTGCCCGTCATCATCGGCATCGTCTGGTCGGTGATCACGAGCGATACCTCCGGGTGCGATTGCAGGTACGCATACGCCTCGGCGCCGTGCGCCGCCACCGCCACCGCATAGCCGGCGCGGGTGAGCAGGCGCTCGACGGCGCGGCGCACCGCTTCGTCGTCGTCGACCAGGAGCAGGTGCGCGCCCACCGCCACGGTGGCGCCCGCTGCCACGATGGGCAGGCCCGTGCGCCCCGCACGCGTGGCGGGGAGGAACACATCGACCGTCGTGCCCACACCCGGCGCCGACCGGACGGCGATCTCGCCACCGTGCGCCCCGACGATGCCGTGCAGCACGCTGAGGCCGAGGCCCGTGCCTTCGCCCACCGGTTTGGTCGTGAAGAAGGGCTCGAACATGCGCGCTCGCACTTCGTCGGTCATGCCGACGCCGGTGTCACTCACCCGAAGTTGCAGCGGCCGTTCGGCGTGCTCACGCCACGAGGCCACCACCGTGAGCGTGCCACCGCCCGTGGCGCGCATGGCATGCTCGGCGTTCGCGCAGAGGTTGAGCAGCAGTTGCTGCAGTTGCGTCGGGTCACCCAGCACCAGCGCGTCCGGCGCCTCCACGCGCACGTCGAGGCGCACGGTGGAGGGAATGGTGGCGCGCAGGAGCGAGCGCGTCTCACGCAGCAGCGCACTGACGGACACCTCGACGCGGCGACTCTCGGCGCGGCGACTGAAGGTGAGGATCTGCTTCACCACCTCGCGCGCGCGCGTGCTCGCGGTGAGGAGCTGGCCCAGCGCGGTGGCCGCCTCGCTCTCGGGCACCACGTCCGCGGCGGCCATCTCGGCGTTGCTGTGGATGACCGTGAGGAGGTTGTTGAAGTCGTGCGCGACGCCGCCCGCCAGCGTGCCGACCGCTTCGAGGCGCTGGCTCTCGCGGAGGCGTGCCTCGAGGGCCCGTCGCTCCTCATCGACGCGTCGCTGGTCGCGCAGGTCGCGCAACTCGAGGTGGTCGAGGGCGCCCTGCTCGAGCGGAATGCGTGCATGGCGCACCTCGACCGGCACGATCGTGTCGTCGCACGCCTGCGCGACACCCTCCCACACACCGCCCTCCGGCGTCGTGTCGCTCCAGCCGGGGAGCAGGTCAGCGACGGCAGCGCCCTCGAGGCGCGTCGCGTCGGCGCAGAGCAGCGTGGTGGCGGCCGCATTGGCCTGCCGCACGACGCCGTCGACCACCAGCAGTTGGGGCGCGGTGCCCGCCTCGAAGAGGCGACGGAAGCGCTGTTCGCTGGCGGCGAGGCGCCGTTCATTGGCTTCGACCGCGGCGAGACGGCGGCGCGCGCGCGCCGCGCGGCGCTGGACGAGTGTCGCGACGGCGGCGGCGGTGAGCGCGGCGTACACCACATACGCCCACGGCCGTCGCCACGGCGGCAATACCACGCGGAAGCGGCGCTCCACCAATGGCGTGACGCGACCGTCGAAGTCGGCCGCCACCACGCGCAGCACGTGCGGCCCCGGCGCCAGCCCCACCATGCTCACCGTGCTATACTCGACCCAGGCCGTCGGATGCATGACGGCGCCGTCGAGGAGGAAGCGGTAGCGCGTCTCGTCCTCGCGCTGATGCGTGAGCGCAATCGCCTCGACGTCGACGCGATCGACGCCGACATCCACCGCATCCTCGTCGGCGATGCGGGTGCCGCGCGCATCCTGCATGCGCAGCTCGACGATGCGCGGCGCGCGCCGCCGCACCGGGCGCACTCTGGTGTCCAGGTAGCCCGCGCCGAGCGTCGTGCCGACCCACAATCGCCCCTCGGCATCGACCGGGCCGATGCTGTTGATGTTCGCGTGCGGCAACCCGTCGGCGTCGGTGATGGTGCGATCGACGGTGAGCCCGTCGTCGAAGCGCGCACCGGCACGCAGCAGGACGAGCCCGCGACTGGTCGCGGCGGCGAGGCGCCCATCCGGGAGCTGTGCCAGGTCCATCACCTCGTTCGCGGAGAGTCCCGGCAGGTTCGCGATGGTGAAGGTGCGCCACGTCGGTGCTCCTCCACACGTGCGCCGCAGTGCCAGGCCATCGCTGAGTCCCACGAGCAACGCGCACTCGCCCGACGGCAGGCGCCACAGGAGCGCCGACGACGGCACGCCGCGGAGCGGCATCGGCGGTCCGGGCTCGCTGCGCCACGCGCCGATCGTGCCGCGCAGCACGCGACGGTCGGCACGCACGGCCAGCAGCGTGACGCGGTCCGTCAGCGTGTCACGGAGGAGCGCATGCAGCGCGGTGGTGGTATCGGGCCACTCGATCCAGCGCCCGTCAGGTCCGCGTCGGAATCCGCCGTAGCCCGCCAGTGCGTGCACGTGCAACTCGCCGCGCTCGTCCGGCAGCTCCATGAGCTTGTGCAGGTAGCCGCGCGCGGGTGCGGAGAGGCGCTGATGCCAGCGCCCGCCGTCGGCCTCGTACAGCCGCCACTCGCTGGTCGCGAGGAGCGGTCCGCCACGCGGCGCGCGCATCAGCCGGATGCGTCCATCGCCGCCGCCGATCACGTCGAGATCGACGGGCACACGCGCGAGGTCCGGCAAGCGCACGGCGCCGACGCCCAGCATCCAGGTCCAGATGCCCCCCGCATCAAGCGACGGCGCCATCGCGCTGACCGGACGCCCTTGGAACGGCGCCGGCAACAGCACCCGGCCCGCCACGCCGATGCGGAAGCGCAGCAACACCCCGCTCCGGAAGCCGGCGTACACCATCGGCTCGTCGTCATCGAGCGCATCGCGCGTGAGCACCTGCACGCGCGAGCCGCGGATGCGCGCCGCCACATCGAGGGCCTCGAAGTGGACGTCGTCGCGCGAGCGCAGCAGCTCGCCACCCAGCGTGCCCAGCCACGTCTCGATGCCGCGGCGCACCGGCACGCGCAGCGCGCGCGCGATGGATTCCCGCGGGCCGAAGGCATGCCACCGGTCGCCCACGAGGAGGAACGCGCCCTGCTCCGTGGCCGCGATCGCCCGCGCACTGTCGCCGGGCGGGGCCAGCACGACCTGCTCGACGCGATCATTGGTCAGTCCATCGGCCGCGCCCCAGCGCTGCCATGCATCGCCGCGTCGTCGCGCGACGCCACCGCCACGCGTCCCCACCCACAGTTCGAGCGTGTCGCGGTCGCGATGCACGGTGAGCATCGCGTCGTCGGGCACCATGCCCGTCGGGAGTGGCACGCGTTGCACCCGCCCCTGCGCATCGATCAGCAACACACCGCCTTTGCCACCGAGGTACACCGTCTCGGCGCCGTCCGGCCCCGGAAAGAGCACGGCACTGTAGATGGGGCCGAGCGAGTCGGGCAGGAGGATGTGCCGCACCCAGGCGTCGCCGCGCTGGATGTTCACGCCGAAGGACGCCACCTGCACGCGCTCGCCATTGGCCCGCTCGAGCAGCATGCGCACGTCGTTGCGCTTCTGCGCCGGCGGCGACGGCAACCGTGTCCACTGGCGGCCATCGAGGCGCCGCGCCCCGTCGGACGTGCCCAGCAACAGCCGCCCGTCGCGCCCCACGGTGAGCGAGAGGATCGGCCCGTCGGGGAGGCCGTCGCGACGCCCGAAGGCGGTGTAGGCGGCATCGTCGAGTGCCGCGCGTGGGCCCCACGATTGCGCCATCGCGGGCGTGGCGCGCAGTCCGAGACACACGCAAAGGCACACCCCCAGGCACACGCCGATGCGCAGGCCCGGGTGCAACCGCAACCGCGTCGCGACCTGACCGCTCACGCGCACATCACGCCGTCCTCACACGACCCCCTCGCGTGGCTCAGTTGAACGTCAGCACGGCGAACACCATGGCGAGCAGCGACATCGCCAGCGTCACCCGGGCCATGAGCTGGATGCGGGCCATGGCCGTGGCATCCCCCGCCAGCGCGCGGCGCTTGTGCATGTGGATGAAGCCCACCCCGAGCGTGAGGATCAGCACCGCCGTGAGCTTCACGTGAAAGGTCCACGGCACGCCCGCGAAGCCGCCGTACTTCGCGAACAGCAGCCACGGCCCGGTGATCCACAGCAGCACCAGCCCGACGGAGCCGAGGCGGGCCACGCGGAACGGGAAGCGACCAAGGATGGGACGCTCTGCCGGTGCCGCTTCGTTGATGAGGCCGGCCATGATGATGTTCGCGAACGGCACGCTGAGACCGAGTGCGAAGCCGAGCAGGTGCAGGATGAGCAGGGCCTGATGCATGGGGCCGACGGTGGGTAACGGGGAGTGTCGGAGCGCGGCCTGGGGAGTGTCGTCGCGCCGGTCAGCGCGATGCCGGGAAGCTACGCGACGTCACGAGCGCCGCGTAGACCAGTTGCTGTACCCGCGCCACGACATCGCTGGTATTCGGGAGCTGGTTGATCATCACCACCATCACCAGTCCCTCGGTCGGGTCGACCTTGTAGTTCGAGCCGTACGCGCCCGCCCATCCCCATGTACCCTTCGACGCGAGCCCCGTCGCGCCGTACTGCTCGATGGTCTCGAAGCCGAAGCCGTAGCCCGCGCCGGGGCCGCGCAGCGTGCCGATCTGGTTGGTGGTCATGAGCCCCACCGTGTGCGGCGCGAGGTAGCGTCGGCCATTCCACGCCCCACCGTGTGCGATCATCTGGAGGAACCGGGCGTAGTCGCGCGCGGTGGAGACCACCCCCGCGCCGCCGGCAAAGCTCACCCGCGGACCGTCCACATAGTGCCCCTGCCCCATCATGCCGGTGTCGGCACGCACCGCGCGGCCGTTGTCGCTGCGATACACCGTGACCAGCCGTTCGCGCTGCGCCGCTGGCACGAAATAGTGCGTGTCGCCCATGCCGAGCGGGCCGGTGAGGCGCGTACGCAGCGCGACATCGAGCGGCTGCCCGCCCACGCGTTCGACGACGCAACCGAGGATGTCGGTGTTGTAGCCGTAGACGTACTGCTCGCCCGGCTGCGCGACGATGGGCAACGTGCCGAGGGTATCCATCGTGGTGCAGATCGGCTCCGTCCTGTTGGCGGTGTACCACCCCTGCCCCGCCGCCGGACCCAGCCCCTTCGCCCGATAGCGCTCGGCCACCAGCGGATCGGTGCCGTACGAAATGCCGGCACTGTGCGTGAGCAGGTCGCGCATGGTGATCGCGCGACGCGCGGGCACGAGGGCCGGACCTGTGTCGGTGCGCACCGCCACCATCGGGCGCGCGAACGTGGGCATGATGGTGCGCAGCGGTGTGGCCGGCGTGAGCCGTCCCTCCTCCATGAGCATCAGCACGAGGGCACTGGTGAGCGCCTTCGTCTGCGACGCGATGCGGAACATCGCGTCGGTGCGCATGGGACGCTTCGCCTCCCGGTCGCTCCACCCGGCCGCGTGTTCGTACGCCACCACGTCGTCGCGCAACACGAGCACCACCGCGCCGGCGATCTCCTCGCGCGCGACCGCCTGGGCCAGCAGCGAGTCGACGCGTGCAAGCCGCACGGGATCGAAGCCGAGACGGCGCGCCGTGGCCGCCGCCGCGGCCGGTGTGGTGGAGGCCTGCGCGTGCGACGCGAACGGCAGGATCACCGAGGCGGCCAGCGCGGCCGCGGCCGCGCCCGTGCGACGCAGGCGCCACGCGACGCGCGCGATCACGGCGCGGGCCGTCGGTAGAGCCCCACCAGGACGCCCTTCGCGCGCACATGCCCCGCGATGGCGGTCATGAGCGCCGCGCGTGTGTTGGCCGGCGGCAACGCCGTGGGCGCCTGCGTGAGCGGGATGTCCAGCGCGTACAGCTCGAAGACGTAGTGATGCGCCGGCCCGGTGGCGGGCGCCGCAGGGCCACGGTAGTACGGCCCGCTCACGCTCACCTGGCGCGCACCGCCTGTCATGGTCGCGCCGCTCGGCACGCCCTCCGGCAGCGACGTCGCCGTGCCCGGGATGTTCCACACCAGCCAGTGCAGCACGTCGTCGGTGCCATCGCTCACGGCGGCATCGGCATCGTGCACCACCAGCAGGTAACTGCGCACCGAATCGGGCGCACCACTCCACGCGAGCGGCGGCGACACGTCACGCCCGGCCTGCGTGTACCGCTCGGGGATGATCCCCCCGTCGGTGAAGGCGGTGGAGGTGAGCGTCATCGTGCGAATGCCGCCGCGCCCCTGGGCAGCAAGCGCGTGTGGTGCCGCGAGCAGCACCGCGCCGACCGCCACGGCTGCCGCGGCGCGCAGTGTGCGCGCGAGACGGCGATCGCGATGTCCCATCGTCGCGGCGCTCACTTGTACGACGCCGGCTGGGTGCGACGCCACGCATCGTAGCGCATGCGCAACGTCTTCACCGGATTGAGATTCTCCCCCGCCTTGATCGCGTTGGGGCCGGGCTGGTTGGGCTGCGCGACGGTGAGGTACATCGCGTACTTGCCATTGTTGTGCGAATCGCCGTTGGTGTCCGTGCGGTTCGACATGAGGATGTACGCGACGTACGCCGTGCGCCCTTCACAGGGAATGGGCGGCGCGATGGAGTCGGCCGGGAGCGGCGGGCAGGTGCAGCGGCTGTCACCGCCGAAGCGGTCGGCCGTCTCGAGCGCCGCCATCACGCGATCGGTGAGCGCGCCCTTGGTCTGCAGGAACGCGCGCACCGCGTTCGGGATCACATCGCCGGTGCGCAGGATGTTGCCCTGGATCGAGTACCAGATCTGCGTGCCCGGTACCTGCCCCTGGATGTCCTGCGTGACGTAGCCGTTGCCGAGCCCCGAGTGCCCCGCGCTGCGCCCCTGCAGGTCGAGAATGCCGAACTGCCGCGACTGGAACGCCGGATCGGCCGAGAGCATCTCGATGATGCGCTTGGGATCGGTGCCCTTCTGCAGCTCGCGGTAGACGAGCATCTGGTTGGCGTGTGTGCCGTCGACGCCCGCCTGACAGGCGGCCACGCCCTTGCCGGGCACCACGACGGCCTGCACACCCATGAGGAAGGCATCGTCGCGATCGACGCAGGTGGCCGACGCGATGACCACACGCCCGGTGGCCATGTCGACGGCGATCACCGACCAGGTGGCGTGCGCCGCACGCGGGAGGAGGAAGACGGCGAGGGCCACGCAGGCGTGACGGAGCGCGCGTCGGGAGAAGAGGGGCATGGCGGTGGGAGTGGGAGGGGACAGGGCTTCGCATCATATGGCACCACGGTCCGTCCCCGTCCAGTCTCGCGCGTCGGTCGACGGAGGCCGTATCTTCGGCCGGTTGTCCACCTCGCCGTGATGTTTCTCACCGAACCGGCCACGCCGGGAGCTGCCATGCTCACTGCCCGCAGTGCACGACGCCTCGCCGCCCTGGTCGTCGCCACCCTCACGACCGCGCCGCTGGGCGCGCAGGGCGCGCCTGCTGCGGCCACGTTCACGCTCGAGGACCTGCTCGACACCCGGACGACGGCCATGGGTGACATGACCGCGGACGGCCGTCATGTCGTGGCGTTCATGGCACGGCCGCGCACCAGCATGGGCGTCGACTACAACCGCAGCTTCGGCGACCCCACCTACGCCGCGCCCACGCGCCGCGAGAGCGTGGTCATCGACACGCGCACCGGTGTGGCCACGCCACTCTTCGCCGAGCCGCGCGTGATCGGCGCGACGGCGTGGGCGCCCGACGGCAAGCGCCTCGCCGTCCTCGTGCAGCGCGACGACGATCGCTACGACGTGCTGCTGTGG
The DNA here is from genome assembly GCA_020161135.1 of Gemmatimonadota bacterium. Lineage (GTDB taxonomy): Bacteria > Gemmatimonadota > Gemmatimonadetes > Gemmatimonadales > Gemmatimonadaceae > Gemmatimonas. The sequence goes on from JAIUOB010000004.1 coordinate 679,431, forward strand.
GATCCGGCCACGCGTCGCACGACGCCGGTGCGCACGCCTGCCGGCCGCTACGCCTTCGCGGGCAGCCGCGTGCGGTGGTCGCCGGATGGCAGCGCGCTGTTCGTCTCACTGCGCAGCGACGCGTGGCGCACGAAGGCCGCCGCCGAGTTCGCGCGGCTCACGGTGGGGCCGCGCATCGTGCAGTCCAGCAGCGAGCCATTTCTCGCGTGGAACGGCCTGCAGCGCCTCGGCACGATCGAGTCACTGGTGAAGTTCGACCTCAGGACCGGCGCCGCCACCGACGTGCTCCCGGAGGCGATGCGGCAGCAGTGGCTGGTCACGCGGGACGCGCAGCGCGTGGTCTACACCGAGGATGCCACCACCAAGACCGACTACGACGTGATCGGGGGCAGCGAGCAGAAGCTGTTCGTGCGCGACGTGGACGGTGGCACGCCGCGCCAACTCTTCGCGTCACTGCGCAACGTGCGCCTCGTCTGGGATCGCGCGCTGCTGCGCTACGCTTGGCTGCAGGGCGACCAGCTCATGCTGGGCACGCTCGCCGATACGGCGCGGGTGCGCCTCGCCGGCGACACCACTCCGCGCACCGACACGACCGCCGCAACGCGCGCCCGTCGTGCGCGCGAGCGCTTCACGCCGGTGGCGTTCGTCGAGGGCAGCGCGCCGGCCCTCGTGGCCACCAACGCCGAGGGGGCGTGGCTCATCGACCTCGCCACGCGGCAGCGCACGCGCCTCGTGGCCAGCAGTGACTCGCAGCCCGCCACGCCGCGCGTGCGCTATGTGGGTGCGCTGCAGGACGGTACGCACGTGCTGCTGGCGCTCGAGTCGCGCACGGCGTGGCAGCGCGCCATCGCCCGCTTCGATCGCAGCACCGGGCGGCTCGACACGCTGTGGCAGGGCACACAGCTCTTCGGTGGCACCACGGTGAGCGAGAACGGCAGCACCGTGGTGCTGAGCGGCGGCGACGGCAACCGTCCCGGCGACCTGTGGGCACTCGACGCCTCCGCGGGCGCCCTGCGGCGGCTCACCAACGCCAACCCCACGCTCGCCGCCAAGGCGCTCGGCCCGACCGAACTGCTCACGTATCTCGACGCGGATGGCCAGCGCGAGTTCGGGGTGGTGCACTACCCCACCGGGTACGTGAAGGGACGCGCGTATCCCACGGTGTTCATCATCTACGAGGACTTCTTCGCCGACAGCTGGGACGGGCTCGCCAACCTGCTCAACGCGCAGGGCTATGTCGTGGTCAAGCCGTCGGTGCGCTTCGACATCGGCTACCCGGGCGAGGCGTGGGTGAAGGGAGTCACCGCCGCCGCCAACAAGCTCATCGAGATGGGCGTCGCCGACAGCACGAAGCTCGGGGTGCAGGGCACCAGCTACGGCGGCTATGCCACGAACCTGCTCATCACGCAGACCAACCGCTTCAAGGCGGCCATCAACGTGAGCGGCAAGGTGGACGTGATCAGCTTCTACACCGACTCCCCACGACTCGGTGTGCGCAACGTGCACGCGGCCGAGAAAAGCCAGGACCGGTTGGGCGCGACGCTGTGGGAGCAGCCGCAGAAGTACATCGCGCAGTCGGCCATCATGTACGCCGACCGCATCAAGACGCCGCTGCTGCTCATGACCGGTGAGCTCGATGGCAACGTGCCGGCCCTCAACACGCGCGAGATGTACTACGCACTGCGCCGGCTCGGGAAGGAGGTCACCTGGGTGACGTACGCGAAGGGCGGACATGGCACGCCGCTCTCGAGCCTCGACGACTGGACCGACTTCTACACCCGCACCCTCGACTGGTGGGCTCGCTGGCTCAAGAACGCGCCGGCGACCGCTCCCCGGGGTCCGTGAGCGAATCAGGCGCGGAGGCGGACGGCAGGTTGAAGTGGGAGCGCAGCAGTTCGCGCATCGCGTTGGCCACGTCGTCCTCCATGGCGAACAGGTTGCCGCGCTCCCCCTCCATGCGGTCGGCGAAGAGGGTGAAGCCATCGGCGGCGTTCACGAGACGCACCGTGAGCCGCACGGTGTTGCGCTCCACCTCGACGACGCCCTCCACCAACGTGCGCACCGGCATGCGTGCCGTGTCGCCGGCCGCGATGCGCTTCTGCAGCGCCTCGGATGCCGCGCGCGAGCTCACCTTGAGCCCCGGCTCGCGTGAGAGCGCGTCGGTGATCGCGTCGGCGATCGCCTGCGCCGCGAACGCCTGCGTGCTGTCGGCACTCAGGTAGGCAAACGGCAGCACGGCCACACTGGGCATGGTGTCCGGCGCGAGCGCCATGAGCGGCGTGGCCGCCCCGGCGTTGGCACTGTCACCATTGCGCGTGCCCACGAACCACGCTGTCACCGCAAGCACGGCCGCCCCGGCGAGGGCCAGCACACCGCGGAGGCGCGCCCGCGCCGGCGTCGCCTGCTCACCCGTGAGCAGGCGCAACGCACCACTCACCGACGTGCCGTCGCTGACCGGCGTGAAGCCGCCACTCATCATCTGCGGATCGTCGAGCGCCTCGACCAGCGCGGCCGCAGAGGACGGACGCCGCGCGGCGTCCTTCTCCAGGCACTGCATGACGAGCGCCGCGAGCGCCTGCGGCACATCGGCACGCCGCCGCTGCACCGGCTCCGGCGTCTCCGTGATGTGCGCCGCCATGACCTGCTGCGGCGAGCGTCCCGCGAACGGCAGCGTCCCGGTGAGCATCTCGTACGCGACGATGCCGAGCGCGTAGAGATCCATCGGGTAGGAGGCGTTCGGATCGGCGGCGACCTGCTCGGGCGCCATGTACGCCGGCGTCCCGAGCGAAACGCCCTCGGTGGTCGTCGCACCCGTAGGGTGTGCGGCGCCCGACGCGTGCGAGCGCGCATGGCGTGCCTCGGCGAAGGCCTTCGCCACGCCGAAGTCCGCCACCACGGCCGCGTCGCCCGCCAGCAGCACGTTGTCCGGCTTGATGTCGCGGTGCACGATGCCGCGCGCGTGCGCGACGGCCAGCGCGCGCGCGACGTCGCGCAAAATGCGCACCGTGTCCACGATGGGCATGGGGCCGCGCTGCAGGCGTGCGCGCAGGTTCTCCCCTTCGATGAAGGGCATCGAGAACCACGGCAGCCCATCCATCTCGCCCGTGTCGAGCACCGGCACGATGGCCGGATGCTGCAACGCCGCCGCCGTGAGGATCTCACGACGGAAGCGCTCGACGCTCACCCCCGCGCCCAGCTCCTGTCGCAGCACCTTGATGGCCACACGCCGGTCGAGACGCCGGTCGTACGCCACGTACACACGCGACATGCCGCCGCCGCCGAGCTCGCGCTCGAGGACGAAGGCATCTCCCAAATGGCGTTGTACGTCGTCGGCGAGGAGTGGCATCGTTGGTGAGACACCCCGAACCGGGCGAAACGTTTCGTCGGCGTCATGCGCCCGGCGCCGAGGCGTGAATCGGGGCCGAACGACAACGGCCCGTCACCAGGGGACGGGCCGTCGAAACACTCACACAGGACGCGCCGATACGGCGCGACATCGCGGCCCGCTCAGGCGCGCGCCGGCCCCATGATGTTGCGGCTGAAGAGCGCGATCACGATCGCGATGATGGCGATCTGTCCGATCGGGCCCACTGCGAGGATGCCCTGGAAGATCAGCGAGATCAGCGTGAGCGGCAGCTTGAGAATCGGCAGCAGCCAGTCGGCGTTCGCCGGATAGGAAAAGAACGGCATCAGGGTCTCGGCTAAGGGTCCGCGCGAAGTGTAAGGGGGTCGGGGAGGGGCCGGAAGCCGCGCCCGTCAGCCCTGCGAGGCCGGGTGGGCCGGCGGGGCCCCGACCACGTGCCGGGCCAGCACGCCATAGTCGTACGCCCCGAACCCCTCGGCCACCGCCGCATCCATCTGGGCCGCGACGCCGGGGAGGACGGCCATCGGGCGGTCGCCGGCCGTCTCCAGCATGAGGCGCACGTCCTTGCGGGCCATGACCAGCTCGAACGACGCGGCGAAGTCGCCGGCCGCCATCTTCCTGCCGCGCCCCTTGAGGATGCTCCCCGGGTCGAAGATCTCGAGCAGCGTCAAGGCGTTGGCCGGTGACACCCCGCGTCCGGCGGCGATGGTGAACACGTCGGACAGCAGGGCGCCCATGCCGATGATGAACGCGTTCCCCATCAGCTTGTACGCGGCCGCGAGGTCGGGCTGCTCCCCCCAGAACACGACCCGCGCGGCCTGTGCTTCGAGCGCCGGCTTCACCCGTTCGAACAGGGCGGTGGGGCCCGAGACCATGATGCTCCCCTGCGCCTGACGCGCGGCCGCCGGGCCGATGAACACCGGCGCGTGCAGGTAGGCGACGCCGCTGGCATTGAGGCGCACGACGCGGTCGGCGGTGAGCGCCGGCTGCGTAGTGGTGTGGTCGACGATGATGGCGCCAGCCGGCAGGGCATCGCGCAGCCTGGCGACGATCTCCTCGACCACCGCGTCGTCCTTGAGCACCAGGTGGACGCGCTCCGCACCGCGGACCGCGTCGGACGGCGAGTCGGCCACCGTGGCGCCGAAGCGGGTGAGCGCCTCCGCCTTGGCGCGGGTGCGGTTCCAGACGGTCACCGTGTCGCCGCGCCCCAGCGCGGCCTCGACGAAGGCGCTCCCCAGCAGCCCCGTCCCGAGATATGCGATGTGTGCCATGCCCCAAGTCTAACGCCCGGCTCCATTGGCGCCGTTCGCTCGGTCGCTGCACGTTAGCGGGGACCAGCCGCACCCGTCCCACGACCCTCAGCGCCACCCCTCCATGCGTCGACTCCTCGCCGTCTCGCTCGCCGCGCTCTCGCTTGCCGCCTGCCGCTCCGCCGCCCGTGGCGGCTCCAACGGGGGTGGTGGTGCCGCCGCCAAGGTCACCCTCCCGGCCGAGGTCACGCCGGCCAACGTCGCGCTGGGCGACTCGCTGTTCAACAACGGCGGCTGCATGCGCTGCCACGGCGCCAAGGGTGTGGGCGCGCAGAACGGTCCGGTGCTCGCGGACGACAAGTGGGACCAGCTCACGACCGGCAGCTACGAGGAGATCCGCGCGATCATCGTGAGCGGCGTGCCCAAGGAAAAGATCAAGGTCACCACGCGCCCCAACCCGATGGGCGCCCGCGGCGGCCGCATGAACCTCACCGACGCGCAGATCACCGCGGTGGCCGCGTACGTGTACACGCTGAGCCATCCGGCGGGGAAGTAGTCTCTCACCAAACCCACGACGCAGAACACACAACACAGAACAACCAACCCACAACACACAACACACCACACGCGGCATCATCCCCCAGGGATGGTGCCGCGTCTGCGTTTCCCCCGCCGCCCCACCAGCATCGCGGGCATCACGAACAGCACCCCCAGCGTCGCCGCCACCGTGCCTCCCGCAGTGGCCAGCGCAATGGCCCCGAACAGCGTCGTCGCGCCGGTGCCCACGCTCAGCGGCACGAGACTCGCCAGCGACGCCAGCGTGATGATCACGATCATCGGCGCACGATCGAGCACCGCGCGCAGCACGTGCCCCGCATGCAGCGCACCACGCGTGCGACGATGCTGCAGCGCCGCATCCACCAGCAGGATGCCCTGGTGTACCGCGAGCCCCACCACGAGGATCACGCCCACCGCCGCCTCGCGCGTGAACGCCGCGCCGCTCCCCCAGAACGCCACCACCACCCCCGCCAGCGCGAGCGGCAGCGACAGGAACACCATCGCCGCGCCCCACACCGAGTCGAACACCAGCGCCACCGCCAGCACCACCAGTGTGAGGCCGATCGCGAACACCAACCACAACCCCTTCGCGCTCTCGTCCTCCTGCCATCCGCCGCCGTCGCTCAAGTCGGTGATGCCGTACCCCGCCGGACTCGTGAGCGCCTTCACGAATGCCGTGTGCGTGCGCCGCGCGAGTCGCGCCGGTCCGCGGAAGTCGTAGCTCACCTGCCGGATGTACTGCTGATCTTCGCGCACCACCGTGCTGGGCGACTCGCGCGTCTCCACCACCGCCACGTCGCGCAGCCGCACCGGCGCCCCCCGCAGGTTGGGGAGCAGCGCATCCTCGAGCTCGCCCAAGGTGCGCTCACGCGCACCGGCGGCCTTCACGGTCACACGCAGCTCCTCGCCGCCCACCTCGAGCAGCTGTCGCCCCACCGGACCGCGCACCTCGCGCGCCACCGCCGCGCCGAACTGCGCGGCCGACAGCCCGTAGCGCGTGAGCGCCGCCCGGTCGGGACGCAACACGACCTCGTACCCACGCTCGCTGCTCCCCCAGTAGCCGCCGCTGGTGATGCGCACGTCGCGCACCCGCGCAATGCCCTCGAGCCGCGACTTGAGGTCTTCCGCGAGGCGCGTCACGCCATCGTAGGAGAACCCCTGCACCCGCAGACGAAAGGTCGAGAACGTGCCGCTCCCGCCACCGCTCGAAAACCCCGGCCCCTCGCCGTACACCCCCACCTGCGCCCCACCAATGAGCACGGCGCGTTGCGTGAGCAGCTCCTGCAACTCGGCCGGCGCCGCCGTGTAGGCCCCGTCGCGCGTGAACAGCACCGCCATCTGCGCGCTGCCGCGTCCGTACGACTGCGTGCGCACCTGCTCCACTTCGGGGCGCCCCACCACGATGCGTTCAAACTCCCGCATGCCCGCGTCGAGCGTGGCCGGGTCGGAGCCGCGCGGGAACGACAGTGACACGCTGAGCCGCGTGCGCCGCTCGCCAAAGCCGCCCCACGAGCTGCGCGGCACCTTGGCGATGAACACCCACGTGAGCCCGCCCAGCGCACTCACCGTCAGCACCAACGTCGCCCACCGCCACCGCAGCGTCCCACGCACGACGGCCGCGAACGCGCGCCGTACCCGCGGCATCGCGGCCTCGCGCGCCGCCACGCCACGCCCGAGCGCCGGCACCATGAGCAGGGCCGTCACCACACTCCACCCCAGCGCGATCACGAACGCCAACGCGAACGGCACGAACGCCGCCCGCGCATTGCCCTGCAGGTAGAGGAACGGGAACAGCACCACCGCCGTGGTGAGCGTGCTCCCCACCACCGCTGGCGCGATGCGCCGAGTGGCCGCCGCGCGGCCATCGGACGTGTCCGGCGCGCGCGCGAGCCGGTCCACGACCACGATCGCGTTCTGCACGAGGATGCCGACCCCCATGCCGAGCCCCGCCAGCGTGAGCAGGTTGGCAGGGATACCGGCGATGTACAGCGTGAGCGCCGTGGCCGCGATGGCCACCGCCGCGCTCCCCATCACCACCGCCACCGCGCGCCACCGCCGGAGCAGCAGCGCGAGCACCAGCAGCACGCCCGTGAACGCGATGGTCCCGCGCACCGCGAGGTCGCGCAGCTCGGCCGCGAGGTCCACACTCGCATCGCCCGCCACCCGCAACCGCACGCCCGGCGGCAGCAACGCGGCCAGCCCGGCCACCTCGGCGCGCACCGCCGCGGCCGTCTTGATCGCGTCGGCGCCCGGGTGCCGCGTCACGTCCACGCTCACCGCCGGAATGCCATCGATGCGCGAGAAGCGCCCGCGCTCATCCTCCTCGGCGCGAATGGTCGCGAGCTCGCCGAGTCGGAAGAGGCGACCGCCCGGCCCCACCACCGGCAGGTTGGCGAGCGAGTCGATGGCGCCCGGCTGGTCGCGCAACACCACCGCGCGCTCCGCACCGCCGCGCGTGAGCACGCCCAACGCCTGCACGATGCGCGCGCCGTTGATCGCGTCGGTGAGGCGTTGCGGCGAGAGGTCCATCTGCCGCAGACGCGCCGCGTCGTAGCTCACCGCCACACCGAGCTCGGCCCCCCCACGCACCTGCACACCGGCAACGCCCGCCACACTCGCGAGCCGCGGCCCCACGCGCTCATCGAGGATGCGTTGCAGCGCGCCACTGGTGTACGGCCCCGCCACGATGAGCGTGAGCAGCGGCGCCTCCTCCAGCCCTTCCGGCACGTAGTTCGACACACTCGGCGGGCTCGCCCCGGGCGGCAGCTCGCCACGCAGCAGTTCGAGGCGTTCGAGGATGCCCAGCCGCGCGAGCTGCACGTCGGCCCGCTCCTCGAGTTCGACCGTGAGCGACGCGAAGTCGTCGGTGCTCGTGCTCGACACCGTCTTCACGCCGCGCACCCCCAGCACCGCCGATTCGATGGGCGACGTGAGATACGTCTCGATGACCTCGGGCGACGACCCCGGCCACGCGGCACTCACCGACAGGCGCGGCAACTCCACACTGGTGCGCGTCGCGAGCGGCAGCCGCGTGAACGCGATGCCCCCCGCGAGCAGCAGGGCGACGCAGGTGGCCCACACCACCGCCGGCCGATGCGTCGCCGCCCGGATCATCGCGTGGTCCCCCTGGCCGCACGCCCCTCGAGCGCGGCATAGGCGACCGGCAGCAGGAAGAAGGTCACCAGCAGCGCGCTGATGCTCCCGCCGATGATGCCGGCCGCGAGCGGCTGGTACAGCGCGCCGCCGCTCCCCACGCCGAAGACCAGCGGCAGCACACCCGTCACCGTCGTGATGCTCGTCATCGCGATCGCGCGCAACCGCAGCGCCCCGCCGCGCAGGATGGCCTCGCGCAGCGGAACGCCCTCCTCACGCAGACGGCGAATGGCATCGAGCTTCACCACCGCCTCGTTGTCGGCCATGCCGATCATCACCACGATGCCGATGAGGCTCACCGCATTGAGCGACTGCCCCGTGAGCCAGAGGAACACCACCGCGCCGGCGCCGGCCAGCGGCACCGTGAGCATGACCACCAGCGGAATGGTGAAGCTCGCGAACTCGCCGGCCAGCACCAGGAACACCAGCGCCGCCGCCAGCACGGCCACCAGCGTCAGCTCGTCGCTGGTGCGCTGCCGCTCCGCGTCGGCGCCGGCCACGCGCCAGGTGATGCCCGCCGGCATTGCGAGCGCGGCCAACTGCGCCTGCACTGCCTCGCTGGCGCGTGCGGTACCGCCCGTCTCCACCAGCCCTTCGACGATCGTCACCGGCCGCTGGTCGACCCGCACCACTTCGAGCGGCGCGCGCGTCTCACGCACCGTCACCAGCTCCTCCACCGGCACACCACGCACGGTCGTGCGCAGCGCCGCGTCCAGCTCCTCGTTGCGCGCGCCGGCATAGCGCACCGCGATGGGGGTGCGGCGGTCAGTCTCGCGCAGGTCACTCGCGCGCACCCCACCCAACGCGCCGGCCAGCGCGCTCGCCACCTGCTGCGGCGCGATGTTGCGCTGCGCCAACCGGTCGCGCACGAGCCCGATCTCGACAATGGGCTGCGTCGCCGCGAATGCCTCGCGTACATCGCTCAGCGCCGGCAGGGTGCGCAAACGCGCGCGCACGCTGTCGGCCCACGGCGCCGCCGCACCCAACGTGGGCGCCGACAGCTCCACGCGCACCAGACGCCCTTCGCGCCCAATGAGCGAGCCGAACTCGCTCTGCCCCGCGAGATCGATGGCCAGCGCGCCCTGCGCGAGGTCCGGCACCTGTGCGCGGAACCGCTGGGCGAACCGCGCCGCGTCGCCACCGTCCGGCACCGGCACGATGAGCTGCGCCGTCGCACTCGACCCCGGATCGGCCCCCGCGAGGATCTCCTCGTCGGTGGCCTTCCCCACGCGCGCATACACCTGCGTCGCCCCCAGCGACCGCGCCGCCGCTTCGAGCCGCGCCACCTGCGCCGTCGTCGCGTCGAGGCTCGTCCCCTCCGGCAACGCGAGCTGCGCCACCAGCATCCCCTCATCGACGCGCGGCAACACCTCCTTCGGGAGCCGCACGATGAGCGCCACCGTCACCGCCAGCGTCGCCACCGCCGCCGCGAACACCGCACGCGGATGATCGAGCGACCACACCACGCCGCGTTCATACGCGTGCGCGAGCCGCGCACCGAGCCGGTCGAGTGCATCGTTGGACCTGCCGCCCGCCGCCCCGCTGTCCGCAGACGGCTCCGCGCCTCCGCCCCCCTCCGCGTCCTCCGCGCGGGCGCGCCTGCGCCCAACCATCACCACCGGCATCAGCGTCAGTGCGAGCACCAAACTCGCCGCCACCGTCGTCACCACACTCAACGACAGGTCGCGGAACAGCGCCGCCGCCAGCCCGCGCACGAACACGATCGGCCCGAACACCAGCACCGTCGTCAGCGTCCCCGCAAACAGCGGCGCCGCCACCTCCTCGGTCCCGACAATCGCCGCCTCCCGCAGCGGCACGTCCAGCGATCGCTTTCGCCCCACCGACTCGGCCACCACGATCGCGGTGTCCACCAGCAACCCCGTGCCCAGCGCGAGTCCGCCGAGCGACAGCACGTTGATGGTCACGCCCAGCGCCTGCAGCACCACCAGCGCCATCAGCACCGATAGCGGCACGGTGAGTCCGATCGCCAGCGACAGCCGCCAGTCGCGCAGGAAGAGCAGGATGACCAGCAGCGACAGCAGCCCGCCGACGACGATCTCCTGCCCCAGGTTCGACAGCGCATCCACCACGAAGTCGGCCTGTGCCGCCACGACGGTTACGCGCAGCGCGGGAAATTCCCGCTCGAGCTGCGCGATGCTCGCGGTCAGCCGCTGCGTGACCGCCACCGTGTTCGAGCCCGCATCCTTGTACACGACCAGGCCAATCGCCGGCGCACCGGCCATCCGCGTGCGCGTCACGGCGTCGGCCAACCCCAACTGCACCGTGCCCACGTCGCGCACCGTGAGGCCGCGCTGCGCCGCTGCGGCCGACGCGCCCCCCAGCGGCGTGTCGAGGATCTCCTCCGGCGTCGTGAACTCCGTGAGCGCACGCACGGAGAAGCGGAACTGCCCCCGCCGGATCGTGCCCCCCACGCTGTTCACGTTCTGCGTGCGGATCGCCTCGGCCACATCCTCCGGCGTCAGGTCGAGGGCACGCAGCCGGTCGGCGTCCAGCGAGACGCGAATCTCGTCCTCCGGCGCGCCCACCACCGCCACGCTCGCCACCCCCTCGATCTGCTCCAGCCGCCGCGCATGCACCTCGGCCGCCGTGCGCGCGAGCGAGCGCAGGTCGCGCGACGTGCGGGCGCTGTCACTGCCCGTGCCCTGCACGGCAAGCACCGCGATCGGGCGCTCCCCAGGGTCGCTGGTGAGCAGTGTGGGACGCTCGGCCCGCTCGGGGAGGGTGCCCCGCGTCGCGTCGAGCCGTTCACGCACCGCCAGCACCGTGGCGCGCATGTCCGTGCCCCAGGCGAAGCGCGCGGTCGTGGTCACTTCATTGTTGCGACTCACGCTGCGCAGCTCGACCAGCCCCGGCGTGGCCGCCATCGCCTCCTCGATGGGCTCGGCCACGGCGCGCGACACTTCCGTGGCGGCGGCACCCGGGTAGCTCGTGCGCACCGTGAGCACCGGCAGCGACACATCGGGGAGCAGCGACACCGGCAGGCGCGACAACGACACCGAGCCCAGCAGAAGCACGGCGAGGATCGCCGCCACGGTCGACACCGGGCGGCGGACGGCGGCGCTCGCGAGACTCACAACACCCTCACGGGCGGTTCGTCTTCACACCCACCTTGACCGGCGCATCGTGTGTCAGGGTGAGGTGCCCCTCCACGATGACCGGTTCCCCCGGCTTGACCGGAATCTCGCCGGTGGTGGAGTCGGGGAGCACCTCCGTGTCGCGCCCGTTCGAGCGTCCCGGCACGATGTACGTCCACTGCGCGCGTCCGTCGCGCACCACGAACACCAGCGGACGGCCATCACGTTCGATGACGCCGCGCGCCGGCACCAGCCGCCGGTTGCGCAGGCGCGTGGCCTCGAGCTGCACATCGGCGTACATGCCCGGGCGCAGCACGCCGTCGCCCGTCACGCGCACGATCGCGCGTCCGGCGCGTGTCACCGAGTCGACCAGCGGGAGCACCGCGTCCACGCGTCCCCGCAGTTCGCGCCCCGGCGCGCCTGAACTCGTGATGCGTGCCTCGCCGCCGGCGCGCACGAACGGCAGGTCGTGCTCCAGCACCTGCGCCTCGATGCGCAGCCCGCGCGTGTCCACGGCGGTGAGCAGCAGTTGGCCTGCGGTGACCTTTTCACCCACGGCGATGTCCACGGCATCCACCGCACCGTCCACCGGGCTCGTGATGGCGGCGCGTTGCTGTTCGAAGCGGGCGCGCTCGAGACGGAGCCGAGCACCGGCGAGTCCGGAGCGATTGAGGAGCGCCTGTCGTTGTCCCGGAGACAGTCCGCGCCCCGTGACCAGCGACTCCGGCACATAGCTCTCGAGAAAGCGCTGCTCCGCTTCGTCGGCGCTGGCCTGGGCTTCGCGCACCGCCAGGTCGAACGGGTAGGGGTCGAGCTGCACCAGCAGTTGCCCGGCCTTCACTGCCTGCCCGGGGCGTACGAGCACCTTCGTGACCGTGCCGCCCACTTCGCTGCGCAGACGCACGACGGCGTCCGAGCGAATCTGCCCCGTGGTGCGCACCGAGAGGATGAGATCGCCGTCGCGCGCGTCCTCGGTGGCCACCGGGAGCGCCAGCGCCGGGCGTCCGGCGTCTTCAGCGGCGTCTGCGGAGTCGGTGGTGCCCGCTGAGGCTGCGGCCGCGTCGGGCTTGGTGCAGGCCGCGCTGGTGACCGCGACGAGCAGGGCGGCGACGAGAGCCGTTGGCGTCCAGCGCGCGGCGCGTGCGTGGTGGGCAGGGGGAAGAATGGCGGGCTCCGCGACTGGCGTGGCTGGCAATGACGACGAATGGTGCGCGAGGCCAGTGTAGCACCGAGCGCGGCCGGCCGCGAGATCATTTTGCTGCGGGGGTGACCGACGTGATGCGCACCGATCCTCGTGCATCGAAGCGTTGCACCCGTTGCACCCAGCGTACCCAGCGTACCCAGCGTACCCAGCGTACCCAGCGTACCCAGCGTACCCGCGTACCCGCGTACCCGCGCACCCAGCGTACCCGGCGATGGCCGACGAGTCCGGCGCGCCCGATGTCTGCCTACGGTTTCTGGAGGGTCTACCTAACCGATCTGTGGTTCCAAGATCGCACCATACGGTTCGAGTCGCGCGAGAGTAGCTAGAGATGGGTGCGCCGACGTGCTGCACGGATGGCCCCGGAACGCTGGAGTGCGTGTTCGGCTGACCGCCACCCCTAGGCCTCAGGCGTTCTTGCCGTGCTTCCACCACGCGTCCGCGATCCGCCCTCAGCGCCATGACGGTTGAGGTGGCGCTGAAGCCGGACGGTATTCGAGTAGCGCAGCCGAGCTGATCGTTCAGGGACGTGCTCTGCTCCAACGAGGGTATCAGTTCCGGGTCGGCCCGATCTCGTGGCCACGACCTCGCATGCCGGCGCCTCGTTCCGTGCGTGAGGTACGCACCTGGCCGATGCATGCAAGCGAGCAGCGAACAACGCGCTCCTTAAGAGTCGAAAGGCGGGCGAGACACCTCAGCCAGTTTCACCGCCAAAGGAGAGTACGTGGTCTGCACTCGGGAAGCTCTGGTCAACTTAGGGCTGCGACCGATGTGAGGAACATCCGCAACAGCGGCGTCGACCGGCTGCTCGCACGAGCGCTTCGTGAGCATCAAGCGACCATCTCGCATACGGCCAGTGCCAGTGTGGGAACTCATGCCGATGTACCGCGGGTTGCTCCTCATTTTCCGAGTCATTGCCGGTCCCCGCGTTTGGCTCCCGTTCCCCATCGCACTTGGCGCATCGACAACTGTCGGCTCCACAATAGACTCGGCCTAACGCAGCACCTTTGGCCCCGTCGGCAACGGCTTTACTGCAGCGAGCACGCCCTGAGCCGATGCGCCGCGATCAGGTTCCGGAATCTGCGGACCGCGGCCCCGCCGGCACGGTGTCGTGCAGCAAGTCGATCCGCGCGACCTGGTGCATCGGAGGCGTCGCGCAGTACCTCTCAACCGTCAGACAGGACGCCTGACTAGTACCGGTACTACCGGCAGTGAGGTTCGGGGCGGGCGTAGCAGAACTCAAACGCAGCGGCGACGTTACCCAACTGGGCGGCGGCCAACATTCCGGTTCCCAGGCCCACCCGGACGTGAGTGGCGGTTTCGGTTGGCTGGTGAATCCGAAAGCATGGTGTGCCATATAACGGAACCGCCGCCAGCCTGGCAGACGCACAACGCTCATTCCCCTGCCTTGCCTGAAGCCTTCGGCACAAGAGTTAGGCTGACGAGCGATACAACGCCTTCTTTGTCGGTTCGAACGCCGAACCCGCGATTGCCGACCACGGCGGTGCCGATCAACTGAATGTCGGCGGGCCACTCGACAGAGTAGGCTTGCCTTCCATCTGAGCCATAGACGAGGGCACGATTCGGTTCACCGCCTTCCACGTGGAGCTGCAACCACAGCCTGCCGGTGGGATCAATTCCCAACCGTTGAATAGTCGGCTTGTAAGTTGGCGCGCCGAACCGCACTTGCTCGCGTCGCAGGCCCTGCCGTCGGGCCCACTCGCGCAGTACGTCCTCGCAGCTGTCGCGTTCCGCTGCGCTTAGCCGCGCACGCTTGAGTTGCTTTGGCAAGATAATGCGTACGACCTTCCGGTCCGGGCGCTCTTCCCACACTACAGTGTCTGAGGAGGATCTTGCATGCACGAACGAGCCATCCGCGGCGATGGAGTAGAGATACTCCGGGCCGAGAGGTTGACGAATCGTGTACGAGGCCCGCCCGCCCGGCACCAGCCGAACGATCTCCGCGATGACCACCCAAGATAGCGGGCCAGACGCCAACGATCGAACAATCGTCGGCTCAACATCAGCTCGCTCGGTCGACAGGCGGTAGAGGTCCAACATTCTCTGCGTCGGCCTATCCCCTGGCGCGACCGCCAAGTGCAGGAGCTGAGAACCTCGCGACGGAATCCCTGCGTCGCCCACAGCTGGATTCCCCGGCGCCGCGACATACTTAACGAACTGGGCTCCTCTCTCGCTCACTCGATAAAGTGAATATCGGCGATTGCCCAGTTCACGTACCGCCACCGTGGAGTCGTCCAGAGCCGTCAAACAGCATGGGAGGAGGAGGTCGCCTGGCCCTGAGCCTGATCGACTGTAGGTAAAGTGGTTACCGTTCCCCGAAACTACGTGCAGCGCGTTTGCACGCATGTCCACGGCTACAACAGATCGGCCGACGATCGCAAGTCCATCAACGGCACCGATCGCCGATGCGATCTCCAAAGTCGATACTCGAACGACAACTTGCCCTTTCATGCAGGGAGCGCACAGAGTCAACGCCAGAGCTGCATGCAGTATCCGTCTCAATCTGACCTCCCTTCTGCCATCACGGAGTCAAACACCATACGCGCGAGAACACTCTTCGAACGCCGGTGGCCACCTGCTCCTCCAACAGCCAGCGCTTCGCCTCCCCAGTCAGTGTTGTGCAACGCTCCCCTCCGCTGGAGTGGTGCAATCTTCGCACAGCGGACAGATCGCTTCGAGCGCGCGGCTCCTGTCCTGGCTCGGCCCGAATTGGTGGATTACGCTTCGACGACGATTCGCACTTACTGAGCCGCAGCCTTCTTGCACGTACAGCCGTTCAGGGTGCAGCAAGCGTAGTAACCGGAGTTGCAGCTCACCGAGCATCCGTATGCAGGGACACCGAACTCGTATCCGCAGGATACCGAGCCGGGCCCGCCACCCATACATCCCGGGGCTTCCTCGTCGACGGGACTCGCATCGGCATTTACTGCGAGGGTCGCGGCGCAGATTACCGCCATTAGTGTCAACCTGAGCTGTTTGCTACGTGACATGCTGTTCCTCCTTGGTTGGGGCTAGCGCCTTGACTGCTTTAGCTTGCTCGCGATGAT
>JAIUOB010000005.1 GCA_020161135.1 Gemmatimonadota bacterium
TCGGCCTGATTTGCCTACTGGTGTATACATCTTAGAAGAAAACAAGCAGGCAGAACCTCATGATCGTCACATTTCTGATTCAGTCCGTGTTGAAGTGCTTAATCGTGATCATTTTGCCTGCCGTCGCTGTAATTGGACCCAAGAGCAAGCTACTGAAAGTGATCCAAGACGGTTTCTCGAATTGCACCACTTAGAACACCATGCTGCCGGTGGTAGCAATGAAGAAGATAATCTTGTAACTCTGTGTAATGTGCATCATGATGAAGTACACAAAAGAAAGATGAGCGCAGATGCAGTACTACAGTGGATCTGTCCGCTACCGCTGGCATAGCCCCCCGCTCGGCGTAGCGCTCGTTTACCGTTCGGCGAATGGCTCCCGCCTTCGTCGCCCGTTTGTATTCCATTTGAGCTCCTAGATTTAGGTATAAATCTTAAGCTCAAAATGGCTCTATTTTCCGGAAAATAAAGCGCTGAATGAAAGGCCTTAAAGCGAAGAAAGCATGCGACGAAGGGGTCTCGCCGGGCTGCAAATAACATCCTCGGTTGCACAACTATGCAGCTCAGCCTTTGTAGCGCGGCGTACTTGCGTGGATATTCCAAGGCACAAACACAATACCTCACATGCCTTAACTGCATACTTGCGCCAGCCAATGGAGAAGCTGTATTTCCGGAAATTCTGTTGTAGAGACAAGGCATGCCTTGTCTCTACGGTGTGCGCCCTACCTGCGAGACCGACTGCTTAGGGCCTGATTGGTATTAGCTTTCTATAACCGAGACCAGAGGTTCATAGCGTGGGTCGTGCGAAAGCAAACTTATAGACTTCGCCGGAAGCCGCTTACTTCGTATTTTTAGAAGGCTTGCAGCTGCGCCGGTGCACATTCAAGCAAGCCTAAATAACAAGTGCGATGAAGCTACTATTGGACATCCAGGAAGATAAAGCCGCTTTTATCCTGGAGTTGCTGGCCAACTTCAAGTTTGTAAAGGCACAACCGCTGGAGGATTCTAAAGCGGGCTTTCCGGAAGGTTTGAAAAACGCCGTTGAAGAAGTGCAGCACATCAAATCAGGTCAAAAAAGCGCCAAAACGCTGGAGGCTTTTCTGGATGAGCTTTAAGGTTGTGGCTACGGAAAACTTTCAGAAAGAAGGGAAAAGCCTCTTGAAGAAATAACCGTCTTTAAAAAACGACCTGGCCCATTTGGGAGCGCTGCTTGCTGCCGAACTCTGAACCGGAACGCCGCTCGGAAAGGCTTGTTTTACCGGCTGGCAATTGCTTCTAAACGTCGGTGCAAATCCGGCGGCGCACGGGTCATTACCTACTGCTACGTAACAGCTGAAACCGTTTTCCTGCTTTCTATCTATGACAAAAGCGAGCGAAGTACGCCAACGGACAAAGAGATAAGCGCGTTGCTGGAGGGCATTTAAGCACGAATCCGCTCGGCACAACCCTCATTTACCATTCGGCATCAGAGAGCCAAACTTTACCGCAATAAAATAAGGAAACGATACCGGCTTCCCGGCCTGTGTTGCCGGTTTCCAGCGAGGCATGACACTTACAACCCGCAATGCTTCGCTATCCAGGGCCGGGTGAACGCTTTGGGCGATTTCGGGGCGGGTAACGCGGCCTGTTTCGTCCAAGATAATCTTCACGACCACCCGGCCTTCGATACCTTTCTCACGGGCCCCCTCCGGGTAGCGCAGGTTTTGCCGGATAAAGGAATCGATATCACCCGGGAATCGGGGAAAGAAATCTATCCGTGTAAACTTCGGCGCTGCCTGTAATTTATCACTTTGGGCTTGCAGATTTAACCCAAAGAAGATTAGAAACAGGGTCAGGGAAAAAACTTTTCTCATGAAATGGCTTTTGGGTCAGCGATCCCAAAACGCCTTTCAGCACTGGATTTCACAAAAAACAACAGGCTTTTCGATGGGTCTTTTACTCAATAAGCTTTTTTAGGAAGCTCTCTGCGCTGCTCATTTTCCGGAAAACAGGCTCCATTTTCCGGAAATTTTTAGCTCCTCACGCCTACGAAGGATGCCGCGCTTCTTATAAGAGTATTCATTTTCCGGTTCCGAAAACCAGAAAGCCTCCAGTGCTTTAAGAGAAAAGCAGATCCTCCACAGTATTTAAAAGAAAAAGAGACGCCCTACATGGCCTCTCTTTTGTCTATTGTCTTTGGTCTCTACCTTAATCCCGCACCGCCACTTTCCCACCGCCCGCAGGCACTTCCTCTGGCGTTACCGGCATCATAATTCCGGAAAATACGGACGTCCCGGAAACCTGCCAGTGCGATGCCAGGCCAAAGGGATTGTAATTAATCACCAGCACCGGCGTGCCTTTCTCGGCCCAGTCGTAGTTCCATTTCGCTTCCGATTCCGCCATCCGCACGCAGCCATGCGAAACGGGCTGCGCAATCGGCAGGGAATATTGGTGAACGTGGATGCCCCGCTCCGGATAGAAGTTGAAGACCCAGCGCATCTCCCAGGTTTCGCCTGCCGGTGCTTCGGAGGAGTTGCGCAGCGCGTCCTTCCAGCCAAAGGCAAAGCGGCCGGCGGGCGTTTCGGTGGCGTCCTTTCCGGTCGAAACCAGTCCCCAACGCACCAGATTGCCATGCTCATAAGCAGCGAAGGTTTGGGAGTATTTGTCAATGATAAAAATCTTCGGCGAGGTCGCTGCCTCGCTCCAGTAGGATGGGTACGGACTGTAGGCCCGGAAATCGGCCACAAATTCATCCGGAACGATTACTTCGCTTTTTTGGCGCAGGTATTTTTGGGTTACCCGGTTGCTCAGCTCCACCACTTCCAGCCGGTTTTGGGTTAGATTTCCGGGAATACTGTCGATATGGTTTTGCAGTGCGGCCAGTTGGGCTTTCGCCGTTTTGGCGCTCTTGGGGAATTTATACAGGTGCCAGCCCACTGGCTTCGGCGCAGGGCCAGCATTTTGCGTTTGCAGCAGGGGGGCCACCGCCGTTTGGTCTACATAGCCTTGCGCGAAACCCACATTGGAAGCCAGCGCGAGGGACAGGATTAGCAGCATCTTTTTCATAACAACAGTCATTGTTCTGTTCTCAGAGAAGAAAAAAAGGTGCCAGAGGTGCCGCCTATTTGTTAAACCCCTACCCGCCATAAGGCCGCCAACATCTTATGTGCATCGTACCTAAAGCATAAAGCTGGCGCGTTCAGCCACGTTTCTAAAGCCAACAGCGGCCACATAAAAACCAAAACGCCCACCCGATTTTGAGAATCCGGGTGGGCGTTCAACTTTTAAAAGAAGCGTTCTACCGCCCTTTCACTTCCACTCTTGTCCCTTCGGTATGCGCCGAAAATTCCGGCGCGTACATGCACTGAATCGTCGCCAGTCCGCCGGAGAAATTACCGGCCTGCGTGGCAAACATCGGGTACTCAAACACGTATTTGCCCTTCGGCAGGTAGCTGATAAAGAAGTTGCTGGAAAGGTCCAGGGTGCTTTCGTAGTAACCAAGGCCGTCCTGCCAGCGGTAACCGCTGAGCACGTTTATCGGCTCAAAGCAAGAAGCGCGCGCGTCTTTCAGGTGTACGTACTCCATGTCGCGGTCCACGGTGATTTCTACCCGTGCTTTCACACGGTCGCCCACCTTCACGCCCTCGCCTTCGGCCAGCGGACGCAACACGGGGCCGCGCGGCGTGGCTTCTTCCACCCACAAGGCCTTGCGGATTTGCAGCGGCGTTCCGGCAGCTTCTATCTTGTCGTAGTCCTCAAAATACTGCCAGTACACCCCGCCCCAAGTGGGCATTCCGGCGGGCAGTTTGGCGCTCGCTTTCGGCCCGTCGGCAACCGCAAACCGGATGTTGCCCATCTGCGGCGTGACCTCGCTTCCCGGAATCCGCGCTTTCAGATACCCGCTGCCCGCTTCGGTCTTTTGGGTTTGGGAAGAAACGGTACGGTCGCCCAGCGAAATGGTTACCTGCGGCTCGGCATTCAGCCACTCGGTGCCGGTGCGCAACAAGGCATAACACGCGTCGGCGGTGGCTTTGGTGCTGCGCCAGTGTTGTGTTTGCTTTTGTTTGAGGAGCCAACGGCGTGCTTCATTCACGGCAGCCTCGTTGTTGGTTTCGGCGAAGAATTCAATCAGCAAGGCCTGACTTTCAATCGGCGCTTCGTACCACCACCACGAGCGCCCCATCTCCGGCCAGTAGCGGCCCATTTCTTCTTTGTAGGTGCTCGTTTCCAACAAAGATTTAGAGACTGCCGTTACCGTTGCGCCGTCGCCTTCGCGGTGGGCAAACAGGCCGGTCATGCCTTTGGTGAAAGCGTTGAATTTAGGCCAGTATTTCTTCGCCTGTCCGGCGTAGTACTGCACTTCTTTGCCCTGCGGCAGCTTGCCGAAGAACGTCCGCATATAGAGGTAATGCACCTGAAACGGACTGACCTGCTGGGCGTCCAGCTTCGCTTTGTATTTAATCAGATTCTGGTAATCTTCCACAATTTTCCGGTCCAGGTACGGCAGGCACTTGTCGGCGATGCGTTTGAGGCGACCGCCGTAATCTTCCACACCGAGCGCTTTCAGGTGCCCGATGCCCGCCACAATGTATTGGGTGATAAACCGGTCGGGGCGCGGATTTCCGGAAAACCACGGAAAACCGCCTTCGGGCAACAACATCGCTTCCAGCTTTTTCGCCGTCCCTTCCAGCTCGCGGGACAGTTTCGCGGTTTCAAACAGGCGGGCAATATTCTTCTTTTGTTGTGTCTCCGACTGCGCCTGCAACACCCATGGTGTTTCCGCCAGCAAGGCCGATTTCAGCTCCTGATTTTTCTCCAGATTGCTCAGCAAGGCAGCGGTGTCTTCGGTTTGCCAGCGGCTCAACACTTCTTTGACGCGCGGCGCTTTTTTAAGGATGTGCGCGGCCAGGGCAGTGGCGTAATAACGGTTAAAATTCTGCTCGGCGCACTCGTATGGATATTCCATCAGGTAGGGCAACGCCTGCACCGCATACCACGCCGGGTTGGTGGTGTATTCCACCGTCAGCGCGTGTTGGGCCAGCGTAATGCTTTTGCCGGACTGCAACAACGCGTCCCACTGCACCGATTTTTCGCCCGTGCCGTTCATCCACAAAGGCAGCGTTTCGGTTACAAGCGTGCGGTTGGTGACTACCGGCAGCGCTGTTTCTTCACCGTCGGTGAAAGCCCCGGATTGGGCCGAGATGCGCACCAGCACCGGCTCGTAGCGGCTGCGCGGAACATTCAATTTCCACGTTGCGGTAGTGCTACCATTTGCTCCGGCGGTAAAGCTTGCTTCCGTGTTGGAAAGCCCGAACTGCGTGTTTAAGGATTGGCCGGTCAGCGCGTCCACAATCTGAATGCGGGCTGTTCCGGCCATCTGCGCCGCCGTCATGTTGGTGATTTTGGCGGATAAAATCAGATTGTCTGCCTGCCGGAAAAAGCGCGGTAAACCGGGAACGACCATCAAATCTTTCTGGGTTTTCACCGTTCCGGTGAGCGTCCCCATCTTCAGGTCTTTGGTGTGTGCAAAGGCCATGAATTTCCACTCGGTCAGGGCTTCCGGAAAAGAGAATTTTATTTTCACGGAACCATCTTCTGCCGTAGTGAGTTGTGGCATAAAAAACGCCGTTTCCTGAAGGTTTTTGCGAATTGGAACGTCAGTGGAATTTGGGGACTTTTCGTCTCCCGCAGGCGGTGCAGGTGGCGGTGGCGGTGCTTCGGCGGATGCATCGGCAGCCATTTTAGCATTGGCCATTGCGGCAGGTGCCGGAGCCATCTGGGCTTCCTCCATAACTTCCATACGGCTTCGGGAAGCAGAGCGCAACACCCGGCCTCCACCATAATAGCCGCGTTGTTCTATTTGGAAGAATTTCAGCGCGTCGTATTGCTTTTCGTACCCTTCCAGAAATGCAACATCCGGGGAAGAAATGTGCCGGTCGCCGGCGATGCCAAAACCGGTGTTGGTGTTCCAGCGGCGCTCCGGATAATGACTTGCAAAAAGCGAAAGCCGGCTCCAGGAATGCGGCAGGAAGGCATCCAGTGAAGCGTCATACAGCACAGCGGCCAGCTCGGCGGCTACCTTGTCTTTTTTCGCGCCGCGAACGGTCAGCGTCCAGCTTTCCGCTGCGCCGGGCTGCACCTTGTCGCGGTGCGTTTCCCACGAAAGCGAAAGGTCTTTATTGGTCCACGGCACGGCTACAGTTGCGGCAGTTGTGTAAATGCGGTTGTCGCGCACCATCAGGTATTGCAGCGAGAGGCCGCCGCGGTCGGCCTCGGTAATCGCTTTGGTCCACACATACGGGCCGCCCGCCACCGACACCCACTTTGGCGCGGCGTCGGGGCCAATACCTTCCGCATTTTCCAGCACCGCATCGCCGCCCACACCGGAAACGGTTCTGACGGTTACTTTCTCGCCTGGCTCAGCGGTAACGCTTTGCGGCACAGTCATCAGCGGAATGCCCGGTTTTCCGGCACTTTCCCCCGCCCACACGTGGACGTATTGCTTTTGCTCCACCGCCTTTCCGGCTTTGTCTTTGGTGGAAAAATGGAACACGTACCAGCCGTTTTTAGAAAAAACATCCGGCAGTTTCACCGCGCCTTTTTCGGTGGTGGCAAAGCTGTTGTCGTACACCGTTTCCGCCACCTTCCAATTGCGGTAGTTCCACTCTTCTTTATAGGCATCCAACGGAAACGATTTCTGGAAATCACCTTCGCTCAGCACAAAAACATCGGGCGTTTCCCACAAGCGCTTGCGGTACAACACATCCGGCGTTTGCAGGCGCTCCACTTTCAGTTTTACGGTTGCGGGCAGGAAATTTCCGGCCAGATTTTGGGTGTGAACCATCATGGTATCCAGCGCTTCGCGGGTCGTTTGCTCCGGCAGTTCGGCTATCAATTCCAGCGCGCGGTAGCCCGCAGAAATGCTTTGACTGCCGCTGTGGGTTTCGCCATTTTGGTCGCTCACGTCGGCCAGTACGGTGTAGGTGAAAACGGGCAGCCCGCTTTCCGGAATCTTTTCATCCGGCAGCGTAAAAAACGACACGTCAAACGAGCCGTCGGCGCGCGTGGTGTCGGTGTGGACGGCGGTGCGCGATGCGCGTGACGCGGCACTCGAGCTGCTGCAGGCGCGCATCGCGGCCGGCACACCAGTGCGCGGCGCCGAGGCCGACGACGCGGCGCGCGCGGTGATCGAGGCGCGCGGGTTCGGGCCACACTTCTGGCATCGCACCGGCCACAGCATCGATGCCCGGGAGCTCCACGGGTCGGGACCGCAGCTCGACAATCTCGAGTCGCGCGATGATCGCGTGCTCATTCCCGGCGTGGGCTTCTCCGTCGAGCCCGGCGTCTACCTGCCGGGCGAGCTCGGCGTGCGCAGCGAAGTGAACTGCTTCGTGGGTGACGACGCCCTGCTGGTGACGCCGCGCGTGCCGCAGCGCGACCTGTTCATCGTCTGACGCGAGGCGTCGCGTCCTGCACAGCACGGTTGACGGGTCGCGATG
Source organism: Gemmatimonadota bacterium (assembly GCA_020161135.1). GTDB lineage: Bacteria > Gemmatimonadota > Gemmatimonadetes > Gemmatimonadales > Gemmatimonadaceae > Gemmatimonas. The sequence continues at coordinate 7,476 of JAIUOB010000005.1, forward strand.
CGTCCTCGCGCGGCACGCCCGGTCGCGTCGGGTGCTGCCGCAGTGGCTGTGCGGGCTCGTGCTGCTTGCCGCCTGTGGCAAGTCGGGCGACGCCGATCCGCGTGAGGCGTCGGGGCGTATCGCCGAAGTGCAGGCGCCGATCACGCGCGATCGCGCGCAGGCCGCGACCGGCAGGGCCGGGGCGACGGACGGCGACGAGGGGCCGGCGGGTCTCGCGCGGGCGGCCGGTGGGGCCGACGGGACGCAGTATCGCGTGCGCGTCGCTGCGGCTGCCGCGTCCATCGAGGGACACATCACGGGCGGGGCGCCGCGCGATACCTCCATCGTGCCCACCCACGACCTCGGCGTCTGCGAGCCCTTCAGCGAGGCGCTGGTGCCCAGCCGAGAGGGCGGGGTGGGGCTCACGTTGGTGTGGCTCGAGGGCGTACGCGAGGGGCCGCGCGACACCACGGCGCGACGCGTCTCGCTGTCGCTCGACGGTTGCCGCCTCGCGCCGCGACTCATGCTGCTGGGCGTGGGCGGCACGCTGCTCGTGCGCAGCGGCGATGCGATGCTGTCGCGGCTGCAGTTCACGCGTGCCGGGACGCGGGCGCACGTGGCGACGGTGTCCTTCTCCGACGCCGGCCAGATCGTCCCGGTATCGGAGCCGGGGGCGGCGCCAGGCGTATTGGCGGTGACCGACGACCTCCATCCGTGGGTGCGCGCCTGGGTTGTGGTGACGCCACACCCGTTCGTCGCCATCACCGGTCCCGACGGACGATTCCGTTTCGACGGCGTACCGGCAGGACGCTATCGCCTCGTGGCGTGGCACGAGCACCTCGGCACGCGTGCGATGGCAGTGCGCGTGGACGCTGGCGTCATCGCCCGGGTCGACCTCCACTTCTGAGCGGCCGACGTGCGGTGCGGCGCGGTGAACGCGCCGGACGCCGCAAGCGATCGATGGGCGCCGCAACAGTTCGATGACACACGCGGCGCACGGCGCACCTACCGTGTGCCATGCCGCACAACCCCAGTCGTCTCCGCGTGCTGGAGCAGGCCACGTCGCTGGCCGACGATCTGCACCGGCTCCTGGACCAGCAGTACGACCAGGTGGCGCACACGTCCCCGGGCGTGCGCGTGTCGTTGTTGCGGGCGGTGGACGCCATTCCGGCGGCCATCCTCGACGCGGCGTCGCAGCGCTCCACGACGCGCACGGTCACGCTGTTGCTCGCCGCGGCGTCCCACTGCAATGACGTCGAGCGTCAGTTGCACTTGGCGAGCGCGTTGGGCGCGCTCGATGCGGGTGCCGACCGGCTGCTCCTGCGCGTGCAGGCGGTGCGTCGCCAGCTCTACGGCTTCAAGCGCTACCTCGAGACGCGTGCCGACGAACGCGCCGCCGCGCGCGGGCGCCCGCGGGTCGACTTCGCTGCGGCCGACCGTGCTGCGGCTGAGCGTGCTACGGCTGACCGTGCTGCCGCGGACGCCGCCGTGGCGGCGCCCACCGATGGTGCCGCGGCGGAACCGAGCGGGTGAGCGTCAGAGATTCCGGTCGAGCGCCATCGCGAGGAACAGCAGCGCGAGATACAGCAGCGAGTACTTGTACACCCACCACGCAGGCGCCGTCCACGGCTGCTGCGCGCGCGCGGCGAACAGCACGCGCAGCACGCCCCAGAGCAGCACGCCCCCCAGCACCAGCGCCGACACGAGATAGAGCAGCCCGAACGCGCCGTACAGCGCCGGGAGCAGCGTCAGCGCCAGCAGGATGAGCGTGTACCAGACCATCTGGTGCATCGTCTCGCGCTCGCCCCACACGAGCGGCGCCATGGGCACGCGCGCTCGGCCGTAGTCGACCTGCTTGAGCAGGGCGAGCGCCCAGAAGTGCGGGGGCGTCCAGTAGAACACGATGAGGAAGAGCAGCAGCGCCGTGACGTCGAGCGTGCCGGTCACGGCCGCCCACCCCACGAGTGGCGGAAAGGCCCCAGCAGCCCCGCCGATCACGATGTTGTGCGGCGAGCTGCGCTTGAGCCACCGCGTGTAGATGAACACGTAGAAGTAGAACCCGGCCAACGCGAGCAACGCCGTGAGCACGTTGACGAAGTGCGCCAGCATCCACGTGGCGAACGTCGCGCAGGCCACCCCGAACGCGAGCACCTGGATGGGCCACATGCGTCCGCTCGGAATGGGGCGGAGGCGCGTGCGGGCCATGACATCGTCGATGTCGCGGTCGAGGTACATGTTGACCGCGTTGGCCCCGCCGGCCATCAGGTACCCGCCCAGCATCACCAGCAGCACCGTCACCCAACTCGGCGAGCCCGCGGCGTACATGGGCGCGGCAGTCGTGACCAGGAGCAGCGAGATGATGCGCGGCTTGGTGAGCGCGAGCAGGTCGCGCGAGAGCGTGGGGGCAGGGGCCGGAGCGCGGCCGGACACGGCGTCCTCAGCCACGTGGCAACCGGGCGCGGGCGTCAGGGACCAGGTGGGCGGCCGTCTGCACCGCGTACACCTCGGTGTCGGCCGTGCCGATGGCCGACTGGCTCAGCGCGATCGCGCTCCGCCCCGCCGCGATGCGGGCGAGGTAGGCCGTGATGAACGCCGACACCCAGATGAGGATGCCCGTGGCCTGGTGCAGCGACCGCACCACGCCCGGAAAGCCACCCAGCACCATCCACGCCGCCCAGACCACCTGCAGCACGCCAAATCCCGCCGCGACCGTCACGGCGGTGCGCACCGGCGCCGGCTCGGCGCGCCGCCGGAACACGGCCACGAGCGCGACGAGGTGCAGCACGAGCAGGTAGGCCAGCACGCGGTGCGTGAGCTGGACATGCTGCGCCCCGCCACCCAGCGACCCCTCGCCGCACAGCGGGAAGCCGACGCAGGCCACGGCGGCGCCGGCGATCTTGGCCGTCAGACCGCCCATCAGCACCACCAGGAGCGCCAGCCCGGCGGCCGCCGTGGCGCCACCGACCGCCTTCGTGCTGCCGCGCTGCGCGAGCGCCGCCGCCCCACCGAGGCTCCCCGAGCGCACCACCGCCATGGACAGCACGCCCAGCAGGGTGGCCGCCAGCAGCTTGTGCACGACCGTCGCCCAGGGCGGGTTGCCCGTGAACACGGTCACCGCGCCAAAGAGCGCCGGGGCGAACCAGAGCCCCAGCGCGAGTCGCGCGCTGCCCCAGACGCCACCGCGGGCTCCCACCGAGGGCTGGGCGCGATGCCGCCACGCCGCGGCGACCAGCGCCGCGATGCTCACGAACAGGGCGACCGCCAGGTAGCGGTGCATGACCTCGATGATGAGGTCCATACGCTCGAACGGCGGGATCCAGTAGCCGTAGCACTTCGGCCAGTTGTCGCCGCACCCCATGCCGGAGCCGGAGATGCGGACGATGCCGCCGAAGATGGTGTGCACGAGCGCCACACCGAGCGCGACGAAGGCGGCGCGGCGGACGGGCGCCGGCGCGAGAGTCGGGGCAGTCATCAGGGCAGCAGGCGCCAGGCGCCGACAAAAGCGAGAAGGAGGCCGATGATCGGCAGAACGGCCCACGCGACCTCGGCCCAGCGGCGCGGGGTCGGCAGGGCCGGGGAGGTGCCCGGGAGCTGCGCGCGAAAGAGCCCGCGCACGATGAGCACCTGCGCCACGAGGCAGGTCAGGAGCAGCGCCGCAAAGAGCGCCGTGACGGCCCCCGAAGGGAGCCAAAGGGAAAGCGGTCGCATGGCATGAGAAAACTAGTGGGGGGCGGGTCGTGCGGGACGCCGTACCCGGTACTAGCATTGCGGCCATGCCCCCATCCCCCACCTCCGGCCGCGATTCGGCCCCCTCCGCCATCCGCCCTGACGGCGCGACGGCGACGACCGAGCTCCCCCGGACCCTCGGCCTCTGGAGCGCGATCGCGGTGCTCGTGGGGACGACCATCGGCTCCGGGATCTTCCGCTCGCCGGCCGGCATCGCCGACAAGCTCCCCGGTCCGCTCCCCATCCTGCTGGTTTGGACCGTGGGTGGGCTGTTCTCGCTCTGCGGGGCGCTGACGCTGGCCGAACTGGCCGGCGCCCTGCCGCGCACCGGGGGCTACTTCGTCTACATCCGCGAGGCGTGGGGGCGTCTCCCGGCCTTCCTCTATGGCTGGTCGGAGCTGACGCTCATCCGCGCCGCGGCGCTGGGCGGCATCGCGACCACGTTCGCGCAGTACGCGCTGCGCGGCCTGGGCTACGACCCCGTCGCCGCCCCCTACGACGCGTGGGCGCACTACCTCGCGGCGGCCACCATCGCGGTCATCGCCTGCGTGAACATCGTCGGCGTGCGCTACGGCGCGCTGGTGCAGAACGTCACCACCATCGCGAAGTATGGAGGCCTCGTCATCATCGTCCTGCTCGCGCTGGCCATCGGGTTGCCGCGCACGGGTGGCCACTTCACGCCATCGGTGCCGCCCGGAAGCATCAGCGTGAGTGCCTTCGGCCTGGCCCTGGTGAGCGTGCTCTGGGCCTACGACGGCTGGGGCGACCTGACGAAGGTGTCGGGCGAGGTGAAGGACCCCGAGCGCAACCTGCCGCGCGCGCTCGTGCTGGGGACGCTGGCGATCGTCGCGATCTACGTGCTGGCCAACATTGCCTACCTCGCGGTGCTCCCCGTCGAGGAGATCCGCCGCGCGCCGCTCGTCGCGGCGAATGTGGCCGAGGTGCTCATCGGACCGATCGGCGTGACGCTGGTGGCACTCACGGTGCTGCTGTCGACGTTCGGGAGTGTCAACGGCTCCATGATGAGCGGCAGCCGCATCTTCTTCGCGATGGCCGACGACCAGCTCTTCTTTCGTGGGGTGGCCGCCGTGCATCCGCGCTGGAAGACGCCGTATGTCGCCATCGCGCTCAATGCGAGCGTCGGGATCGCGTTCGTGCTCCTGCGGACCTTCGAACAGCTCGCGGACATTTTCGTGACCACCTCGCTGGTGTTCTACGTGCTCAGCATCGGCGCGATCTTCCGCCTGCGTCGCCGTCCCGGGTGGAACCCACCGGTGCGGGTGCCCTTCTATCCGTTCGTCCCGGCGCTCTTCTGCCTCGCCGTGCTGTTCCTGTTGGTGAACGCCCTGATGGACCCCGCCCAGCGCGTGCCGACCTTGCAGGTATTCGGTGTCATCCTGGCCGGTGTGCCGCTGTACTTCCTCACCGTGGGGAAGCGGCGCGGCTGAGGGCCACGTCACGGTGCCGTCACACTCCCGGGCGGGGGTTGGGCACCGCCGCGCATTGCTTGAACGTTGGGTTCGGTAGGTCTAGCTTTTGCGTGCTCGCGACGGCGTGGGCTTCCATCACGTTCCGTCGCGGGCGCTTTCCCCTCCACACACGGACGAACTCGCTATGCGCATGCAGCGTTGGCTCGGCGTCGCGACGGCGGTGGTGGCCCTGGTTCTCGGGTCCACCCGCACGCTTGCAGCCCAGGGCCTCACGACGGGCGCCATCTCCGGCCTCGTGTCGAAGACCGGTGGGACCCCGCTCGAAAACGTGCAGATCGAAATTGTGAACGTCGCGACCGGCTACCGCACGGGGTACCTGACCCGCGGCAACGGTCGCTTCTTCGTGCAGTCCCTCGAGATCGGCACGTATCGGGTCACGGCCCGCCTGCTGGGCTACGCGCCGCAGACGCGCACCGACATCCGCGTGACGCTCAACGCGACCACGCGGGTCGACTTCGAGATGGCCGAAGCGGCGGCGCAACTGGCCGAGGTGACGACGACGGCGCAGGCGAACGGCGCCGACTTCTCGCCGACGCGCCAGGGTGTCGCGACGGTCGTCACCGACACGCTCATCCGCCGCGTGCCGTCGCTGCAGCGCGACTTCTCCGAAATGGTGAAGCTGACGCCGCAGGTCAACGCGCGTGACGGTGGCGCGTCGGCCGGTGGTGCCTACAACCGCCTCAACAACTTCACGGTCGACGGTGCGAACCAGAACGACCGCTTCAACCTCGGCTCGTCGGGCGGCCAGCCTGGCGGTGCGACCGGCGCGCGCATCATGTCGGTCGACGCGGTGAAGGAATTCCAGGTGCTCATGAGCCCGACCGACGTGCGCTACGGCAACTTCGGCGGCATGCTCGTGAACGCGGTGACGCGCAACGGCACGAACACGTGGACGGGCGGCGCGACGTACACGTATCGCAATCCGCGGATGGCCGCCAACGTCGACCAGATCCGCCGGAGCGGCTTCCAGTACAAGAACTACGGCTTCACCCTCGGTGGCCCGATCATCAAGGACAAGCTGCACTTCTTCATCGCCCCCGAGTTCCAGGACCGCACCGACCCGACCACGGGCCCGACAGCGAACCTCGTCTCGAACAGCATCGGCGGCGTGTCGCTCGACTCGATCGCCCGCATCCGCAGCATCCTGGGCCCCAAGTTCGACGTGGGCTCGGAAGGCGCGTTCTCGCGTGGCAATCCGCTGTCGAACATCTTCGCCCGTGTCGACTGGAGCATCAACGGCAACAACCGCCTCGCGGTGCGCCTCCTCGACAACTCGGCCGAGCAGGACGAGCTGACGCGCAACACGACGGCGCTCAACGCAAACGGCGCCGGCAACCAGAGCTCGGGCATCCGCCTGACCTCGAATTCCTTCACGCGCCGCAACGAGAACCGGTCGCTGGTGGGCCAGCTCTTCACGAGCTTCGGCAATGGCGCGTCGAACGAGTTCCTCGTCGGCTTCAACACGATCCGCGACAAGCGCATCGTGCCGGTGCAGGCGCCCGAGATCTCGCTGGCGGTGCAGGGCGTCGCGGTCACGCTGGGCGCCGAGCGCTTCTCGCCCGGCAACGACCTCAAGCAGCGCATCTTCGAGGTGTCGGAGAACTACTCGCTGCCGATCGGCAACCACCAGTTCACCATCGGCGGCCGGTACGAGCGCACGTACGTCTACAACTACTTCCTGTCCGGCGCGGCATACGGCGCGTACGCCTTCCCGAACATCGCGGCGCTGGCCAACAACGCGCCGACGAGCTACGCCTTCTCGTACGCGAACGGCGGTGACATCGCGGCTGAGTTCAACACGACGCAGCTGTCGGCCTACATCCAGGACCTATGGGGTGTGACGCGCAACCTGTCCGTCACGTACGGCCTGCGTGTCGACCGTCCGGACTTCACCGAGGCGCCGAAGCAGAACGACCTGATCACGGCGCGCGCGGCGAACATCCGCACCGACTGGAAGCCCAAGGCGACGTTCCTGTTCTCGCCCCGCATCGGCTTCAACTGGGATGTGACCGGCGACCAGGTAACGCAGGTGCGTGGCAACATCGGCATCTTCACCGCGCAGGCGCCGTTCATCCTCATCGGCAATGCGTACTCGAACACCGGTCTCGGTGGCGTGACGGTGCAGTGCTCGGGCGCCGCGACGCCCGCGTTCACGACGGACGTGAACAACATGCCGCGGTCGTGCCAGGGGCAGCCGGCTCCGACGCCGGGCGCGGCGGGCACGGTCGGCGTCAACGTGACCGACCCGGACTTCAAGTACCCGCAGAACTTCACGACCTCGCTCGCGTTCGACCGCAAGCTCCCCGGCGGCTTCGTGGCGACGTTCGAGGGGCTGTACCGCCGCGACATCCACGGCCTGTACGTGCGTGACTTGAACTTCAAGGGTCCGCGCCTCGTGGGCGGCGTGCCGTACACGGACCGGAACGGTCGCGTGCTGTACGCCGACACCATCAGCAGCACGGGCGCGGTCACGAACAGCGGCCAGAAGTACATCACGTCCGTGGGGACGCCATCCGTGAACTTCACGGAAGGCGCCATCATGCTGACCAACTCGAAGGGCGGTTACAACTACACGCTCTCGGGTCAGCTCAAGAAGCGCTTCAACCGCGCCTTCGAGGCGACGGCGGCGTACAACTACATGCAGGCGGAGGACGTGCAGTCGCTCACGTCCGATCGTGCGATCTCGAACTGGCGCAACGGGCGTCAGTACGCGGGGCTCGAGTTCGACCCCGAGGACATCTCGACGTCCAACTTCCAGCGCCCGCACCGCGTGATCGCCTTCGGCACCTACACGGCGCCGTGGAAGACGAACCAGACCGACGTCACGTTCTTCTTCGAGGGCATCTCGGGCCAGCCGTTCGTGTACGTCACGAACGCCGACATCAACGGTGATGGCTTCGCCGGCAACGACCCGATCTACGTGCCGAAGAGCGCGCTCGACCCGAACGAGGTCCGCATCGGCACCGGCACGGGCACGGCGTTCCAGCTCTCGAGCGCGGAAGCGCAGATCCTCGAGAACTTCATCAACGCGCAGCCCTGCCTGAACAGCCAGCGCGGCCAGATCATGAAGCGCAACAGCTGCCAGGCGCCGTGGCAGCAGCGCATGGATGTGAGCGTCCGCCAGACGATCCCCGAGATCGCCGGCCAGCGTCTCACGGTCCAGCTGGACATCTTCAACTTCGCGAACCTGGTCAACAAGAACTGGGGCCGCGTGAAGTTCCCCGTGCAGAGCACGTTCAACAACCAGCAGCTGTTCAACCAGTCCGGCCGCACGGCGGGCCCGCTGAACCAGAGCATGCCGAACTACACCCTCAACGCTGCGATCCGCACGGCGATGGTGAACACCGGCAGCCCGTTCTCGGTGAACCCGAACTCGGCGGGCAACAACTACCAGCTGCAGCTCACGGTGCGGTACTCGTTCTGAGTGCCGCGGGTGGGTGACAACGGAGCGGGGGCCGGCGATGCCGGCCCCCGCTTTGTGTTTAGGGGAGTGAAGGGGCGCGCCGCGTATCCGTGAGGGAGCAGGAAGCAGACACCAGGGAACGCGGAACGCGCCGGTGCGGTGGATCGACGCTGCGCGCGACGAAATGATGACGGTGGATCGGGCGCACGGGCGCATTGTGCACCATGCAAGACCCGCAGAATCTCGAGGTCTATCGGCGCGCGTTCGAGCTTGCCGTTGCGGTGAGTCATGCCGCGCGACTCCTCCGGCCGCGAGAGTGTCCGGGATTGGCCGCGCAGTTGCATCGCTCCGCGTGCTCCGTGCCCGCGAACATCAGCGAAGGTGTGGGAAGTCCCAGCGCGGCCGTCTGCGCGAGACACCTCGCCGTCGCACTCGGGAGCAGCTTCGAAACGGAAACGCATCTGCTGCTCGCAGCGCGGTTGGGGCCACACGTTGGCGACGTCGCACCACTCGTGAGGGAGTTGCGCCAGATCCGACGTATGCTGCATGCGCTGCGCCGCTACTACCTCGCGAAGGCCGATCGCGAGCGCCAGAACATCCGGTGAATCCACCCTCCGCCCCAATTCCTTCTTCCTGCTTCCTGCTGCCTGCGGTCGAAGTATCGGCGCTGCGGCGCGACGACCGCAGTGCGCAGGAAGCAGGCGAAAGGGGGCGGGAGGCAGGGGGGGATGTGGAGCGCGGCGCAGGGGGAATCCTAGAAGATCCGCAAATTCACATACTTCTTCGGATTCTTCTGGAAATCGATCACCAGCGAATCCACCCGCGCGAGCAGCGAGTCGAGTCGCGCGTACAACGCCGGATCGTTCATCAGCATGCCCGCGGTGCCGGGGCCGTTGGACACCTTGTCCACCACGCCCTGGACCTTCTCGTTGGTCGCGCGCAACTCACGCGTGAGCTGCTCCACGCTGGCCGACGTCGCGCGGAGGTTGGTGAGCGTCGAGTCGACCTTCGCGCTGTCGACACTCGCGAGGGTCTTGCGCAGCGTCGCCTGCGTGAGCGTGAGCTGCTCCGACTGCGTGGCGGCCACCGTGCTGAGCTGCGCCACGAGGCGTGTGAGCGCGGTGATGGTGCGGCGCACGTCGGCGAGGCCGGCGCTGTCCACCAACTGGCGACGGGCCTCGTCGCTCAGCGCCCGGACGTTGAACGCGATGGAGTCGCCCTTGCTGAGGAGCGCGCCGACGCCCGGGCTGCCGACGCCGGCCGGCACCGTGTCGCCGGGCGCGATCTTGCCGGTCACGCCCTTCACCGGCGTGAGCGCGACGAGCTGGTCGCCAAAGATGCCGTTCGGCTCGACCGAGGCGGTCGCACCCTCGGGGATGCCGTACTGTGACTGGATCTTGAGCGTCACGCCGATCGTGCCGTCGGGGATGAGCTCGACCCGGTCGACGAAGCCGACCTGCACACCGGCGAGCAGCACGGGCTGCCCCTGCTTGAGGCCGGCGCCCCACGGGAAGCGCGTGTGCAGCGCGTACGTGCGCGCGAGTCCGCCTCGCGCGATCCAGATGGTGCCGCCGATGCCGAGGATCACGGCCACCAGCAGCAGCATCCCCACCAACACTTCGTCGCGTCGCTTGTTCATGGAAATCCGGGGAAAGCGCGGCGTCGCCGCGGCACGGGCACGTCAGGCCTGAATGAAGGGGGCCAGCACCGCCGCCACGAGGGCGTCGAGCACCAGGATGGACACGGACGCGATGACCACCGCCAGCGCCGTGGAGCGACCGACGCCCTCGGCGCCGGCCTCGGTGCGGTAGCCCTCGAACGAGCAGACAAAGGCGATGGCGGCGCCGAACAGCGTGGCCTTGATGAGCGAGTAGACCACCTGGAACGCCGTGAAGGCGAGCCGGAGGCCGCTCAGGAAGTCGTCGGTGCGCACGTCGGTGGCCGTCACGAGGATCGCCCACGCAGAGAAGATCGCCGTGGCGTTCGCGAGGATCGTGAGCACCGGCAGCATCACGAGGCCGGCGAGGAAGCGCGGCAACGCCAGGTACGCGATGGGGTCGAAGCTGAGGGTCTCGAGCGCATCGATCTGCTCGGTGACACGCATGGTCCCGATCTCGGCCGTCATGCGCGCGCCCACCCGCCCGGTGAGCACGAGCGCGGTGAGCAGCGGCCCGAGTTCGAGCACGATGCTCTGCCGGGCGATGAGCCCGACCACCGAGAGCTGCACGCCGGGGAAGAGCTGGTAACGCGTCTGGAAGGCGGTCACGCCCCCCAGGAACGCCGCGACGATGACGGTGAGGGGCACCGAGTCGACGCCGATCCGCCGCATCTGACGGATCCACTCGGGCCACCAGGTGGCGGGCTCCCGCAGCCCGCGCACGACGTCCCGCGCGAAGTAGCCGCGGGTGCCGAGCGCGGTGAGGATGCCGCGCGCGCGGCGCGTCGCGAAGCCGAGGAGCGCCGGCGTCGTGGTCATGACGTGGCCACGCGTCAGGTCCGCACGCGTGCGAGGAGCACGATGGCGAAGGTGGCGACGAGCGCGTTGGGCATCCAGGCGACGTAGTCGGGGGGGAGGATGCCCTTGCCGCCGAGGGCCTTGGTGAGCTGCACGAGCACGAGGAAGAGCACCGTGGTGGCGAGGCTCACCGCGATGCCGTACGCCGCGCCGCCGCGCTGCGAACTCGTCGCGAGCGGTGCACCGAACAGCGCGATGATGATGCAGGTGACCGGGATGGCCAGCTTGAGCATGCGCTCGACCTTGAGGGTGTTCACGTCCGCGCCGCCGCGTTCGAGCGCCCGGATGAAGGCCGACAGCTCGGCGAAGCGCATCTCGCCCGGCAGGCGCTGGCTCGCGCGCAGCTCCTGCGGGGTCTCGGTGAAGCGCCGGTCGCGCAGCGAGTCGAAGGCCATGGTATAGTCGGCGGTGCGATCCGGGATGACGTGCATGACTCCCTTGTGCAACATCCACCCCCGCTCCGGCTTCCAGGCGGCGGTCTTGGCCGCGATGAGGAGCCCCGGCTGCTTCGTGCTGCCGCGCGCCTCGATCTCGATGTTGTCGATCGTGCGCGGCTTGAGGTTGAGCGTGTAGATGCGGTAGACCCGCCCGCCCTCGCTGGCGAAGGCGAAGTTGTACCGGTCGCTGTCGCGCGTCCCCGTCTCGCCCTCGAGCAGACGCACCCGCTCGGCGTTGGCGGGCGGCGAGACCTCGGCGAAGACCAGGTCGAGCCCCATGGCCAACGTGGCCATGACGAGGATGGGCGCGATGAAGCGGTAGAACGAGATCCCCGAGGCCTTGGCGGCGGTGATCTCGGAGTAGCGGGTGAAGGTGCCGATGCTGAACACGGTGGCGAAGAGCACCGCGGCAGGCAGCACCATGAACAGCGTGTCGGGAATCCAGTACGCGTAGCTCAGCGCCAGCGTCTGCAGCGACAGCTTGCGTTCGGCGTACTTGCGCGAGTTGTCGACCAGGTCGATGACGAACACGAGCACCGGGAAGCCCAGGATCGTGACGCCGAAGATGCGCGCAAACTCGCCGGCGATGTAGCGGTCGAGTGGGGTGATGAGCGAGCGACGACTCACGCGGCCCCGCCCGCGCGGGCGGCCAGCTCGGTGGCCAGCGCCTTGTTGGCCTTGCGGTTGGCCCACCAGTCACGGAGCCCCCCGCCGCGCGATCCGTCCGTGGTGCGTTCGATGCGCCAGAGGAACACGACGCCCGCCACCGTGAAGATCACGTTCGCGATCCACATCGCGAGCCACGCCGGCAACCGCCCCTTCTCGGCCATCGACTCGCCGCCCATGAGGCAGATGTAGTAGAGGCCGAAGACGACGATGGAGACGCCGATGGTGACACCGACCCCACCGCGCGGGAAGCGCAGGGCAATGGGCGGCCCGAAGAGGACGAACACAAAGCACGCGAACGAGAGCGCGAACTTCTTGTGGATCTCGACGGCGAGCGAGTCGAGCCCTTCGCGCGAGACGAGGAGCTGTGTGCGCGATCCTTCGACGGCGCTGCGCAGCACCTGCATGGTGTCCACCGGGGTGGCCGGCGGCGGCGGTGCGGCGGCGGGCCCGATCAGTCCCCGTGCGACGGAATCGGCCCGGAGACTGTCGGCGCGCTGGGCGCTGTCCGCCGGGGTCGTGACCATCGGCAGGCCGCCGGGCAGAGCTCCCGCCGCCTGCTGCGCCTGCATGGCGGCTGCCTGGGCGGCCTGCTGCGCCGCGGCCTGCGCCGCCTGCTGGGCAGCCGCGGCGGCGGGATCGACGGGCGGTGTTGCGGGCGCGGGTGTCGCGGGCGCCGGTGTGACGCCGCCCGCCGGACGCAGGGTATCCCCCGGCCGGGGGGTTCCCGGTGGCGTGGGCGGAACGACCGGCGGTTGTTGCTGTACGGGGGGCTGCTGCACCGGTGGCTGCTGGACCGGTGGCTGCTGGACGGGCGGCCTCTGCACAGGAGGCTGGGCCTTGGCGGTCTTCGGGAGGAGGAGCCCGGCCACGCGGCCGAGGAACATCTCGCAGTAGAAGGTCGACAACGGGTCCTTGGCGGGCCGGGTGCGCGGGGCGCGCACGGTGGCCGACCCCTCGAGGCGCGCGAGGTTGCTGATGTACTCCTCGCGGAACCGCATGAACTCCCGCGCGTCACCGGCGTAGCGTCGGTGCATCTCACACACCGTCAGCTCGCGCTCGCCCTTGTACGTATCACCCGTCGACCGCTCGAACCCCTGCGACACGCCGCCGATCTTGACCGTCTGCGTCTTGAAGAAGCTGCGCTGGAGCCGCCGCGCGTCGCCGCGCGAGAACTCCTGGGCGAAGCCGTCGAACAGTTGCAACTGCAGGTCCTGGCCGTTGCGCGCGACCGAGAACAACCCGCTGTCGGCGTAGATGGTCTTGCGTTCCGGCCCGCCGCGCAGGTCGTACACGATGACGTCGGTGATGCGGTTGGTCCCCGCGTCGACGCGCGCAACGCGCATGAAGAACTGCTCGCTGAGCGGATTGAGCACCTGCTCACGCAGCGCGAGCGTGGGCTTGGTGCGCGCGATGTCGCTCTGCAGGACGCGCAGCCGATGATTGGCCGCGGGGAGCACCTGGTCGTTGAACCACACCATGAGCAGCGACAGCAGGAAAGCGCACAGCAGCACGGGCGCCATGAGGCTGCGCACCCGCACGCCGCTGGCCTTGAGCGCCGTGATCTCGCGCTCGGCGGCGAGGCGGCCGAACGCGTAGAGCGTGGCCATGAGCACCGCCATGGGCATGGTCATGGCGATGGTGAACGGCAGCGACAGGACGAAGAACTGTCCGATCGCCGCCCACGGCAGCCCCTTGCCCGCGAGGTTCGCGAGCTGGCGTGCCACGTATTGCAGCATGAGGAGCGACGTCATGGCCGACAGCGAGAAGAGCAGCGGCCCGACGTGCTCCCGGATGACATAGCGGGTGAGGAGCTTCACGACGTAAATTCCCCGGTCACCACCCGCTTTATCAAGGGCGCGCCGTTGTGGATGGACAGAATGGTGCGCCTGTCGCTGAGTCACGTACCGCGGCGCAGGCCGTCGCTGGTACCCCACGATCGGAGTTCGGTGCGCCGGCTGTTTCCCTGGGCCCTCGTGGCGATGGTGTGTGCCGCGTCGCTGCTGGGCACGCCGGTCGCCGCGCAGGAGGGCGTTCCACCCGCCTCGGCCCGCCCGGTGCGCCCCGTCGACCCCGATTCGCTGCCGCTGCGCCGCCCCACGGTGCTGGGGGCCCTCGGCCGGTCGCTCATCGCCCGCCCGGATCCCGCCGCCATCGCCGAGCAGGCGGTGGCGCGCCTCACGCGCCGCCGCACCCAGCGCCTCGACGCCGCCTGGCGCCGCGTGGTCGTTCGGGACCTCACCGTCGCGCCGCTGGTGGCCGAGGCGGTGCCCGCCCCCGCTCCCGCGGAGCCGGCGGGTCCGCCGCCGGGCGCCCTCGTGCCGGTCGCACCCGCAGCCCGTGGCGACGTGAACAACCGCGCCACCGACCTCTTCTCCGACCTCGGTGACCTCGGCATCTCGCTCACGTCGCGCCTCGAGTCGAAGGTGCAGCGCAGCAAGAACGACCGCTGCACCGCGGCGCAGCTCACCGTGCTCGGGAACAACTGCAACGGCACCTACATCCCGTCGTTCGACTTCCAGTTCGACGTGCGCACGGGCGGCGTGGTGGCGCAGCGCGTGCACCTCAACGTCGACTACTCGTCCACGCGCGAGTTCGACGCCTCGAACAACATCTCGATTCGCTACCAGGGCAAGACCGACGAGATCCTGCAGTCGCTGGAGGTGGGCAACGTCACCTTCCAGCCGCCGGTGTCGCGCTTCCTGACCAGCGGCATCCCCCAGGGCAACTACGGTGTGCAGGCGAGTGGCCAGTTCGGCCCCATGCGCTACACGGGCATCGTGGCGCAGCAGAAGGGCAACGTGTCCAAGGACAACGTGTTCACGGTGGGCGAGCGCACCGAGCAGCAGGTCGATCGCGTCATCGAGGACATCCAGTTCGAGCAGCGCCGCTTCTTCTTCTCCATCGACCCTCGGCTGCTGGGGGGCTACCCCAACATCGACCTGCTCAACCGACAGCAGATGCAGCAGCTCGCCGCGTCGCTCCCCGATTCGGTGCGGCCGGCGCGTCTGTACTTGTACCGTCAGCTCATCGGCGCGACCAACCAGAACCCGCGCGGGCCGCAACTTTCGGTGCGGGGCGCGCGCAACCCGTCGCGGCAGATCTACGAGGTGTTGCGCGAGAACGTCGACTACTACGTCGATCCGTCGCGGCTGTGGATCGCGCTCGTGCGGCCGCTCGACGCCAGCCGGGAACGCCTCGCCATCGCGTACGAAGTGCAGGTGAACGGGGTGAACGGGCGCAACGTGAACACCGGCGGCACCCCCGACATCGAGTACACCGACGCGCCGCAGTTCGCGAACCTGCTGTGGGAGCCAGAGCTGCAGCCCAACAACCCGGCGTACTTCCTGCGCGAAATCAAGGCGGCGTACCGCCTGGGCGGCGACGACCTGCGGCGCGAGACGCTGTCGCTCAAGGTCGTCACTGGCACCTCAGGCGACCAGGAGAAGCCGATCGACGCCTCGCGAGGCGAGACGTACCTGCGCGTGTTCGGGCTCTCGCAGGCCACCAACTCGGCGGCGTTCGATGTCGAGAACCGCGTGTGGCCGCGCCCCAACGACCCCAACTTCCGCGCCAACTTCTCCGGCGGTACGCAGCAGAAGCTCATCGACGCCTACTTCGCGATCTTTCCGTCGCTGCAGCCGTTCGCGCGCGCCGGCCTCGCGCAGCCGGCCGGCAACCCGGCCAACGACACGCTCTACAGCTATCCCAACGAGTACCTCTACTCGGCGCAGCGGCCGCAGACCATCTACCGCCTCGTGGCGCGCTACCAGGCCGAGGGGGGCGGCGGCACCCAGTCGATCAACCTGGCGAGCATCCAGGTGCGGCAGAACTCCGAGCGCGTCGTGCTCGAGGGTGTCGCGCTGGAACGCGACAAGGACTACACCGTCGACTACGACCTGGGCGTCATCACCTTCACCCGTCCGGACACGCTGTTCATGCGTCCGCGGCAGGTGTCGGTGCGCTACGAGGAGAATCCCATCTTCACGGCCGCGCCCACCACGGTGCTGGGCTTCTCCTCGCAGTTTCCGCTCGAGAACGGCCAGATCGCATTCACCGCCATCTCGCAGCAGCAGCGCACCGCCCTCAACCGGCCGCCGCTCGGCTTCGAGCCGGTCGGGTCGCTCGTGGCCGGCGTGACGGGGCAGATGCAGTGGGACGCCACGGTGCTGTCGCGCGCGCTCTCGCGCCTGCCCATGGTGCGCACCAACACGCCGTCCCGCATCGGCCTGCAGGCGGAGTTCGCCATGAGCAAGCCGCAACCCAACGCGGCGGGGCAGGCGTACGTCGAGAGCTTCGAGGGCTCGGCCGAGCAGACCGTGCCGCTGTCGGAAGGCGCGTGGTACTACAGCTCGCTCCCCTCACTGGGCACGACCTTCGGCAGCTCGGGCACGAGCATCTTTGCCCTCAATCGCGCGGCCACCCTGGCGTTCCAGAACAACGGCGTCGACAACGCCGGCAACTACGCGCAGTTCACCATCCAGCAGATCGACCCGTCCGCGCGCATCACCGGCAGCGGGGTGCAGCCCGTCGAGCAGTTGCTGTGGATGACGCTCTATCCGCTCAACCAGGGCGGAGTGTACGACTTCGTGCCCGGCACGGGGACGCGGCGCTTTGCCTGGACCATTGGCAACAGCACGATGCTGGGTGCCACGCCCAGCGGCCGGCGCTGGCGGTCGGTGCGCACGGTGCTCAACCCCAGCGGGCTCGACCTGTCACGCACTGAGAGCATCGAGTTCTTCGCGCTCGTGCAGGCCGACCCGGCCAAGGTGCGCACCAACCCGACGCTGGTGTTCGACTTCGGCGACATCGGCGAGAACAGCGTGTCGTTCGCGCCAGAGACGCTCACGGTGAACGCCCCGCTGCGCGCGGGCTTCCCCACCGACACGACGTATCGCGGCAAGCGCCTGGTGGGGTACGATCGCTTCGACAGCGAGCGCGACCGCATCTCGCGTGCCTTCAACGCCGTCGAGAACGACCGCGGCATCGCCGGCGATCGCGCCGACACCATCGTCGTCGTCGACCGCACCGGGGCGTCGCCGGTCACGACCACGCAGTTCGACGTGCCGCTGTGCACGCAGAGCGCGCGGGTGGTGCAGGTGCTGGGCGACAGCCGCGCGGTGTGCACGGCCCGCAACAACAAGCTGGACGAGGAGGACATCGACCTCGATGGCCAGCTCAACTTCACGTCGGCGTCGCCGGGGCTCGAGTCGTACAAGCGGTTCGTCGTCGACCTGAGCGACACCCGCAACTGGACGCGCGTGGGGCGCTGCTACAGCTCGCGCGACTCGACCACCGCTGCGGTCAGCGCCGACTCGCTCTGCTGGGTGCAGGTGCGCCTCAACTGGCGCGCGCCCACCGAGGAGCAGAACAATCCCAACGACCGGCGCACGCGCGCGCTGCGCATGACGATGGTCTCGTCGGCGCAGGCGGCCGACACGGCCTTCGCCCGCATCGCGCTGGCGCGCTTCCGTCTCGCCTGGGCGCCGTGGCTCAAGCGCAGCACCGAGCCGCTCTCCGGCATGGCCGGCGATTCCGCCGGTGTGGTGGGCGGCTATGTCGTGGCCAGCGTCGTGGGGACGCTCGACTCGAGCGCGGTGCTGCCGTACACCTCGCCGCCGGGCGTGGCCGAGACGCCGGAGAACAAGCGCAGCGGCTACGAGAGCACGCGCATCCAGGTGAACGAGCGTGCCCTGCGGCTGCAGGCGGGGCTCCCGGGGCGGTCGTTCCGCGTGTTCGATCGCGCGGAAGCCTTCTATCGCTTCCCGAACGGCACGCAGACGTTCATGGGGTATCGCACCATGCGCGTCTGGATGCGCGGCCGCGGCAACGGCTGGGGCACGGGCGGAGAGCTCAACGGCTACGTCAAGATCGGCCGCGACGAGAACAACTTCTACATGTACCGCACGCCGGTGAACACCGGCGAGTCGCAGAGCGCATGGCTCCCCGAGGTCCGGGTGGACCTCACGCGCTTCCAGGTGCTTCGCGCGCGTCTCGAGAACGCATTCCTGCAGGGGAGCCAGGACTCGATCCAGTGCACCGGCGCCGATGCGGAGCTCATTCGTCGCAGCGGGCAGCCGCGGGGTGTGGCGGTGCGGCGCTTCGCCGTGTGCGAGGACGGCTACATCGTCTACAGCGCCGACCCGGCGGTCACGCCGCCCAATCTCGCGGGCGTGCAGGAGGTGGCGGTGGGCTTCGTGCGCGTCGACAGTCTCCCGCGCGGCGGCTCGGCCATCCTTCCGAACGACACGCTCGAACTGTGGGTGAACGACATCCGCCTGTTCGATGTCGTGGACGACATCGGCTTTGCCGGTGAGGTGGGCGTGTCGATGAACGCGGGCGACCTGGCCGACGTGCGGCTCGGCCTCAGTCGACGTGACCCCAACTTCCGGCAGCTCAACGAGACGCCGAGCTTCCTCACGCAGAGTGGCGTGTCGGTGGGCACCACGCTCCACGTGGAGCGGTTCCTGCCGCAACGGCTGGGGCTCGTCATGCCCCTCAACATCGACTATGCCGGCAGCGGCATCGAGCAACTCTTCATCAACCGCACCGACGTGCGGGCGAGCGGCATCGAGGGGCTGCGCAATCCACGCGATCGACGCACGACGTATTCCATGTCGGTGCGACGCGCGATGCCGCTCGAGGCCGGGTGGTACGCGCCGCTCGTGAACGGCCTGTCGCTCAACGGCAGTTGGAGCACCGCCGAGTCGCAGTCGGCCTTCCAGGAGCTGTCGGCCAGCAGCTACCTGCTGGGTGGTGGCCTCGCGCTGGGTGGGGAGACCCGCGAGAGTCGGCTGCCGGGGGTGGTGGGGTGGGTGCTCGATCGCCTGCCGTCGCGGCTGCGTCGATCGGCGGCCGTGGAGCAGTTCCGTCAGCAGCGCATTCGGTGGAGCCCGTCGGCGTTCCGCCTGTCGAGTACCGTCGCCCGCAACGCCAACTCCACCACGAGCTTCACCAAGGCGGCCGCCAACCCCACCGACACCGGTCAGGTGGTGACCAACCTGTCGCATGCGTGGCAGAACCAGGCGACCCTCGAGTTCCGCCCCACGGCATCGCTCGCGGCGTCGCTCAATGCGCGTCAGCTCATCGACCTGCGCGACTACCGCACCGGCGAGATCCTCCCCGACAGCACCGACCGCGGGCAGGCCGCGGCCGCCGAGCGACTGCGCCTGCTGGGCACGACCCTGGGCCTCGAACGCGACCGGTCGCTCACCTCGAACCTCACGTTCGCGCCCACCATCTCGTTGTGGCTGCGACCGCGTTACGACTTCACCTCGACGTTCACGCTCAACAAGGACCCCAACGCGCGGCAGCTCCTGCGTGCCGAGGACACCACCGGCACCTTCCGCCTGCCGCGTCGCCTCGGTGCGTCGCAGGTGAGCAACTTCGCAACGTCGATCGACCTCAACCGGCTCATCACGTTGCGCACGCCCGACGCGAGCCGGTGGCGCAAGCTGGGTGGCCTGTTCGCGCCCATCGACGTGAGCTGGCAGCAGAGCCTCACGAGCAACTACGACAACACCGCCTACATCCCCGGCTGGGGCTACCAGTTCGGGCTCGGCGACATCGATGCCTTCCGCGGGCTCGACACGCGACTGGCCACCACCGCCGGGCGGCTCCGCAGGGCCACGCTGGGCGGCGCGCTCAACCTGCCGTTCTCGCTCATCCTGCAGGCGCGCACCGAAGAGGGCACCACCGAGACGTGGACTCGGCGCACGCTCGAGGGGTTCCAGGCGGTCATCACCAGCACGCAACGCACCCGCCCCGACTTCAGCGTGCGCTGGAGCTGGCGTCCGGCACGTCTGCGACGCGTCATCACGCTGCTCAACGTGAATGGGCGCTACGTGGTGAACGAGCAGGAGACCACCATCCCCAACGAGACCGGCGGCCTGGCCGACCGCAGCCGCACGATCACGCGCGGGCGCCCGCTCTCGATGTCGATCACCTGGAAGTTCCTGGGCGACCTCACCACCAACGCCCAGGCCGATCGCCAGCGGCGTGAGGATCTCCGCCCCGGCGCCCGCACCGACGGTGACACGAAGCGCCTCAGCATGGACATGTCGCGCAACTTCCGCCTGCCGAAGAGCTGGAACACGCGCAATGGCCTGATGCGCACCACGCTGTCGTACCAGAGCGAGGAGACCTCGTCGATCGTGACCGGATCGACCGTCACCGGCGCGGAAGGGAACCAGTCGACGACCTCGTCGGTGCTCACCAACAACGGGCGTCGCGCCATCAACCTGAACGCCAGCACCGACCTGAGCGACCTGCTGCGCTTCAACCTGACGGCCAGCCACGTGGTCAACTTCGACCGCAACTACAACCGCCAGAACTCGAACCTCATCCTGAGCGCGGTGCTGTCGCTGCAGTTCTTCGCGGGCGACCTCAAGTAGCACCCCGCGGTGGGCCATGCGCGTCGCGTGCTATTGGGCAGGCGCGCAACGGTTCGATGACGGGTCGCCGCGTCGGGCGCGCCACCTTGCGGCCATGGCAACGGCGGCAGAGCGCAAGGCGCTGGGTTTCCTGGCGGCGGTGGCCCTGGCGGGGGGCGCGGTACGCGTGGTGGGGGTCGAGCGCTTCGCGCCGGCGTCCGCCTCGGGCGCGCGGGTGCCCACCGGCGACCTGGGCGAGCGGGCACTCGCCGCCCAGCGTGCCGCCGTCGACTCCGCCCGGGCGGCCGGGCCCCGCACGCGGTCGTCCCGCGGCCGGACGCGAGGCAGGGCGGGGGGCGGCGGGGCAACCGAGGCCGCCGCCAGTCGTCCAAGGACGGACGGCGCAGCCGCTCGCTCCCGGGCCGGCGACCCCCCGGCGCCGTTCGACATCAACGCGGCCGACGCCGTCCAAATCGAGCGCCTCCCACGGGTCGGCCCGGCCTTGGCACGGCGCATCGTCGACTGGCGGGAGAAGCACGGCCCCTTCGGCGGTCCGGACGACCTCCGTCACGTCCGTGGCATCGGCCCGGCCACCGTGCGCCTCATCACGCCCCTCGTGACGTTTTCCGGGAGGCACAGTCCCATGCTGAGTGAGGGTCCACCCGGACCCTCGTCTCATCCAGACGGCGACTGACGGGATCCCCGCACGATGGCTGCACCCGCAACTCCACTCACCGGACGCGCCGCCGAGAAACTCGGCGAGCTGCTCGTCCGCGAAGGCTTGTTGAGCCGAGATCAGCTCGCGAAGGCGCTGCAGGAGCAGGCCGCCAATCCGGGCCAGCGACTCGGCCTGACCGTCGTGCGGTTGGGCATGGTGCCCGAGACCGACGTGGTGCGCATGCTGGCGCGCCAGTACCGCATGCCGGCCGTCGACCTGTCGAAGTTCGAGGTGGACACGCGGCTGCTGAAGCTCGTGCCGGCCGAGATGGCCACGAAGCACACCGTGCTGCCGCTGAAGCGCGATGGCCGCCAGCTCACCGTCGCCATTGCCGACCCCACCAGCATGGCGGTGGTCGACGACCTCAAGTTCATCACGCGCTACGACATCGTCCCCGTACTGGCGGGCGAGTACTCGATGCGCGCGGCGATCGAGAAGCACTACGAGTCGAATGAGATCCACATGCAGTCGCTCCTCGCGGATATCGCCGCCGAGGATGACGATGTGGAGGTGCTGGAGAGCCAGGACGACGCGGCCGATGCCTCGGCGCTGTCGGCGCAGATCGACGAGGCGCCGGTCGTCAAGCTCATCAACGCGATCCTCGTGGATGCGGTGCACAAGGGCGCGTCCGACATCCACTTCGAGTGCTTCGAGCACGAGCTGCGCGTCCGCTATCGCGTGGACGGCGCGCTGCTCGAAGTCATGAAGCCGCCCCTCAAGATGCGCGCGGCGCTCATCTCGCGCTTCAAGATCATGGCGTCGCTCAACATCGCCGAGCGTCGCGTGCCGCAGGACGGCCGCATCAAGCTCAAGGTGGGGCGCAAGGTCATCGACTTCCGCGTGAGCACCCTGCCGACGCTCTTCGGCGAGAAGGTCGTGCTCCGCATCCTCGACAAGGGCAACCTGACGCTCGAGCTCGAGAAGTTCGGCATCGAGCCGCGCGCCGAACGGGAGCTCATGGAGGCCATCTCCAACCCGTACGGCATGGTGCTGGTCACGGGCCCGACCGGCTCGGGCAAGACGACCACGCTCTACTCGGCCCTGTCGAAGATCAACACCGGCGACACGAACATCATGACCGCCGAGGATCCCGTCGAGTACAACCTGTACGGGATCAACCAGGTGCAGGTGCGCACCGAGATCGGCATGACGTTCGCGGCGGCGCTCAAGGCGTTCCTGCGACAGGACCCGAACGTCATCATGGTCGGCGAAATCCGCGACCTCGAGACCGGCGGCATCGCCATCAAGGCGGCGCTCACGGGGCACATGGTCATGAGCACGCTGCACACCAACTCGGCCCCGGAGACCATCGTCCGCCTGCTGGACATGGGGCTCGAGCCGTTCAATGTCGCCAGTGCGCTCAACCTGATCCTGGCGCAGCGCCTGGTGCGGCGCATCTGCCCCAAGTGCAAGCTCAAGTACACGCCCAGCGACGCCGAGCTGACCGGCGCCAAGGTGAAGGCCGGCACGACGCTGCGCGAGCTCCGCTTCACCGACGAGGCGCTGGCCAACGCGAAGGCCAAGGCCACGCCGGAGGCCATGCCGCACCTGGCGAACCTCTCGCTCGACACGACCATCGGCGAGCTCCCCTTCTTCAAGGGGCACGGCTGCGACGCCTGCGGCGGCACCGGGCTCAAGGGGCGTCAGGGCCTGTACGAAGTCATGTACATGACGCCAACGCTCAAGAAGCTGGTGATGCAGAACAGCGACGTGCAGGTCATCCGCGACGCGGCCATCACCGAGGGGATGCTCACGCTGCGCATGGACGGCTGGCTCAAGGTGCTCAAGGGGCTGACCACCCTCGACCAGGTCATCCGTGAAACGTCGAGCTGAGTTTCTGTGACACCCGCGTTTCGCCGGGCCCGCCGGGTCGTCCAGCGCGCGGGGGCCTTCGCTCCCGACCTTCCTCTGTCCCGTCGATGACGTCTCCTGCTCCGTCCCCCGTCTCCCTGCGCACGCTGCTGGATGAAATGATCCAGCGCGAGGCTTCCGACCTGCACATCACGGCCGGGGAACGGCCGAAGCTGCGCGTCGACGGGGACGTCGTGAACAGCAGTGTCGACCATGTGCTCACGCCGCGCGACACGCTGCAGCTGGCCTACTCGGTGCTCACCGAGAACCAGAAGAAGCGCTTCGAGATGGAGGACGAGCTCGACTTCTCGTTCGGCATCGCGAACCTCTCGCGCTTCCGCGGCAACGTGTTCAAGCAGCGCGGCTGCGTGAGCATGGTCATCCGCTGCATCCCCTTCCAGATTCGCACCTTCGCCGACCTGCAGCTGCCCCCCGTGGTGGCGTCGTTCGCGGAGCGGCCGCGCGGCCTCGTGCTGGTGACGGGCCCGACCGGCAGCGGCAAGAGCACCACGCTCGCGGCGATGATCGACAAGATCAACACCGAGCGGAAGGCGCACATCATCACGGTGGAAGATCCGATCGAGTTCATCCACCGGCACCGCAACTGCATCGTCAACCAGCGCGAGGTGGGGTCGGACACGAAGTCGTTCGCCGCCGCGCTCAAGTACGCGCTGCGTGAAGACCCCGACGTGATCCTCGTTGGCGAAATGCGCGACCTGGAGACCATCCAGGCTGCGCTCACCATCGCCGAGACCGGTCACCTCGTGCTGGCCACGCTGCACACCAACAGCGCGGCCGAGGCGATCAACCGCATCATCGACGTGTTCCCGAGCCACCAGCAGAGCCAGGTGCGGGCGCAGCTCGCCTTCGTGCTGGAGGGGATCGTGACCCAGACGCTGCTGCCGCGCCTCACCGGGCGCGGGCGCGTGATGGCGGCCGAGATCCTCGCGGTGACGCCGGCCATCCGGGCGCTCATCCGCGACGACAAGGTGCACCAGATCTACTCGCTCATGCAGTCCGGCAAGAAGTTCGGCATGCAGACGCTCAACGATGCGCTGTACCAGCTCTACGTGTCGCGGCAGGTGAGCGCCGACGAGTGCGTGCGCGTGTCGGGCGACCCCAACGAGTTCCTGCGCATGATCGGCAAGGCGCCGGCCGATGAGCCGCCGCCGCCGGCGGCCACGCCGGGGAACCGCCCCGGCGACCGCGTGCTCACCGGCGGCCTCGCGCGCCGCTGAGCGTCCCATCGTGCGTCCTGCTGCGCGTCCTGCCGACCCGCTGTCCTTTCTGAATCACCGAGGTTCCGATGCCCACGTTCGCCTACACCGCCCGCACATCCAACGGAGAGCTGAAGCAGGCCACCATCGACGCGAACAATCGCGACGAGGCGGTCAACCAGCTCCGCCGGCAGCGTCTCACCATCGTCAAGGTGGATGAAGCCAAGGCGACGCCGAAGAAGATCGGCGGCTCGGTGAGCATGCGCGACATCGTCATCTTCACGCGACAGTTCTCGACGATGATCAACGCGGGCCTGCCGCTCGTGCAGGCGCTCGACATCCTGGCCAAGCAGACCGAGAACAAGGCGCTGGCCGGCGTGGTGCGTGAGGTGGTGTTCGACGTGGAGAGCGGTCACACCGTGGCCGACGCGATGCGCCGGCACCCCAAGGCGTTCTCCGAGCTGTACACCAACATGGTGGCGGCCGGCGAGGCGGGTGGTATCCTCGACACCATCCTGAACCGCCTCGCGGTGTTCATGGAGAAGAACGACGCCCTCGTCCGCAAGGTGAAGGGCGCGATGATCTACCCGACGGTCATCCTCTGCGTGGCCGGCTTGTGCGTGGTCATCCTGCTGTGGAAGGTCATTCCCGTGTTCGCCAGCATGTTCGGCAGCGTGGGCATGGAGCTGCCGCTCCCGACGCAGATCGTGATCGGGCTGTCCGGATTCGTGAACGGCTACTGGTGGCTCATCCTGCTGGCGCTGGGCGGCACGGGCTTCGCCATCAAGCAGACGTACGCCACACCCGGGGGACAGCTCGCCATCGACCGGTTCCTGCTCAAGGTGCCCGTGCTGGGTGATGTGCTCCGCAAGAGTGCCGTGAGCCGCTTCACGCGCACGCTCGGCACGCTCATCTCGAGCGGCGTGAGCATCCTCGACGGCCTCGAGATCACCGCCAAGACGTCCGGCAACCGCGTCGTGCAGGATGCCGTGCTGCGCAGCCGCGCCAGCATCGCCGGTGGTGACACCATTGCCCAGCCGCTGCAGAAGAGCGAGGTGTTCCCGCCCATGGTGATCAGCATGATCGCCGTCGGTGAGCAGACCGGCGGCCTGGACGAGATGCTGACCAAGATCGCCGACTTCTACGACGACGAGGTGGACGCCGCGGTGAGCGCGCTCCTCTCGCTGCTCGAGCCCGTCATGATCGTGTTCCTCGGCGTGGTCGTGGGCGGCATGATCGTGGCGATGTACCTGCCGATCTTCGACATGGTGAACGCGGTGAAGTAGGGGGGCAGAGGTGAGGAAATGTGGCGGGGCCGGTCGGGAGACCGGCCCCGCTGTTGTTTGCACGGAGGACGATCGCTCTACTCCTGCCAGTCAGCAGAAGGCCACCCCTCGGATCACTTGTTCGGTGCGTAGCTACTGAATACGTCGAACCTTTCCAGTCCAAGGTCCGTCAGTACCGAATTGAGCAGGGACGCGTCGGCAGGGCTTCGCCACACTCCCGGGCTCTCACGCCAGACTTCCGGAAGTAACCTGTACAGATTGGTATGCGCGCCCTGCAGCATCTGCACCAAGAAGCCACGCATGGGCTTCGCGCGGGACGCTGTTCCAATAACCTGCATTCCGAAGTGACGAACGTCGGACGGTCGATTGGCAACAACGTGGCGCGCCACCACCCGTGCGCACGCGTACTTGAACTTCCCAATGGGCAGCTTGTCCAGCGCGTCCTTCGAGGTGGCGCTGGCGCTCCTGAGGTCTGAGAGTGCCGTAGGCATCCAGCGGAGCACGTTTCGCAGGAAGACCAACAGTTCGAGGTGTTCGAGGCGGCGAGCCCCAAAAAGCTGCCGGTACTGTGCATCGTCGAACAGTTGAGAGATCTTTGACGCCACTGACAGGGCTGGGCGCTCAGCCGCAACCGCGATCGACTGCGCTAGCTCCTCAATTGTTATCGGAGCGTCAAGAGAGTTCGAGTAGCGATCGAAGAATTCGTTCCCTTGGCTTTGGCGGCGATTCTTGAACGCGCCTTGCTGTCGTTCATAGAAGATCGCGAGATCCTCGAAACGCTGCGCAAGCGCGATCTGCGTCGGGTCATTGGCGAAGAAGGCGGATGGCCGAATCTCTGTCTGACGATTGTTGCTTGCCGAGACACGGCGGACGAGGTCGTCCTTGTTCGTCACCAGAATACGTAACGGAACCGCGACGGCCAGCCATCTGTCCCTGTCGAGGTGAGGGGCAAAAGCGGCGTCGTTCACGAAGAAGTAGGAGTTCTTCACCGTCTGGCATCCGTTCAGGACACTCGGGTCCTTCAGGAGCAATCGATCGCCTTCGACGCGAGCCTGTCGGGCGTGGATGGTCACACCGTTGTGATACATCGCGAAGCACTCGGGAGGCAGCGGGTCCGCCCTTCGACGGTCGCAGATCTCGCGAAGCGTTTGTCGCATATGACTGCCTGGCCCCTTCTGCCCTTCGCTATGAAGGTAGAGTCGCACGTTGCGCTCGAAGAGCGCATCGTGATACTCTTCGTACAGGGCGACAAGATCTGCCAGTTTCGTAAGCCCCGCGTAGTAGTGAGTTCCTTCGAGACTCGCTTTGAGTTCGGCGCCGTCGAAGAAGATTGACCGCTCGGCGCGCCGGCCACCGACGATATCCGGAACATTGTGAATGTCGGCTGGACCGACAAATCGAAGTGTCTCGACGATGAAGTCCGATAGCACGTCGTCCGCTGCACGAGCCAAGGCATCTCTTGGAATGCGTGTGGCCTCGGCGATCAGCTCGGCGTCGTCTGTGCAGAGGTGAAGCACGGCGAATCGTAGACGCAGGTGGGGAACAAGCGCACGATGTCGGTCGAGCGCTGCGCGCAGCCTGTCCAATAGGGGGTTCGGGGTCGCGGCATCGAGCTCCTGACCCTTCAGCAGCGCTGCCAACGAAGGAATCAAGCGGACGAGGTCAACAGCGCCTTGCCTCACCTTGTCTCTTGAAGAGCTGTACTTGGCCTGATAGAGCCACAGCACCGGAGGCTCATTCGGAACGTGATCCAGGTGGAATGCGTCAAGTCCCCTGTCTCCGCTCCCTGACGAACTGTGAGCGGCTGCTTCGAGCGGACCGACGCCGTGATGGGTCGCAATCCAGAACGCTGGAAAGACATCCGGCTCACTCTCGGCTGTGCCGGGATTTCGCGTCTGGTAGTCCCGGACTCGACGCTTGATCAAGGCCACGATCTCGCTATCGGATTCCTTGGGGGGTACCGCCTTAACTGATTCGCGCGTTGCCATAGCCGTGTTGGATTCAGTGGAGCCAGTCGGTGACGATGGAGGTGCGAGGCCGGACTTGCTGTCGCTTGCGGCTTCGCAACCATCAAACTGCAGACAATCGCTCGAGGTCGTCGAGGTCCTTCTTGCGCCCGCTCGCCCGCTTGTTCGCACGGAGCGCGGCGAGTCCGATCACGGGAAGGGTCTCACCGGCGACGGCGAGCTGCACGGCGTCTGCCTGAGCCTCGTCGAAACTGACGCCGGAGATACCGGCCAGCAGGTCGATGCGCATCGGCGGTTCACCGAACTGCGTGACCGCGTCCGGGCGTACGAGCTGCTCGCGATCTACGACCTCGTGGGGGGCGCCGAACGCGACCAGAGCGTGCAGCAGGCGGTCGACGTTGTCCGACGTGGCTCGGTAGAAGAAGTCGATGTCGGATGTTGCGCGCACGTGCCCGTACAAGCCGACGGCGTAGCCGCCCACGAGGAGATAGTCCACGGCATGCGCATTCAGCTCGTGGATCAAGTCGAGGAAGTCCGCAGGAAACCCGGCGCCACTGACGCGATTGGTGCGACCGTCGCCCACGGGGGTCATCGGACTGGTCGTTTTCTGTCCGTCGTCGCCGCACCTGACTGCTCGCGGAAGGCCGCGCGCAGACCGACAGCCATCTGCGAGGCCGTGGCCACGGCAAGCAGTCGCTCGGCGGGCGACGACGGCGCATCAGGGAGCGCCTGGGCCGCCAACGTCGAGACTGTGCCGCGCCACGTCTGCCGGCGTCGCGCGGCCCGCTCGGCGCGCGCCTGATCCTCGTCGGCGACTGCGGAGCCGATCGGAACGGTCAGCGGCGCGCCCACATGCTGCAGGAGACGCATGGCCGTCTCCAGCGAGACATGCGGCCGCAGGCCGCGCTCGAACTCGCTGACCAGGCGTGGGCTCACGCCCACCTCGGCCGCCAGAGCCGCCACGGTCAGTCCCTTGGCTCGCCGATGGGTCCGGAGGTGCTCAGCCAGTCTATGCACGGCGTCGCGCGGAGTGAACATAAAGGGAATCTAGCGCTCCTTACGCTGAACATCCATCCCTTTACGTACGTTGGCCGCCGGCAAGAGTAGAGCCTCCGCGGCTTTCGCTTGAGGCCTCTCACCGAGGTGCCGCTCGGTTGTCGAGGGACGGCTGGCAGCGCATCTTCGCTCAGCAGTTGCCCTTATGACTGAATTCTGAACACGGCTTCAGGAGACGTTTCGTTGCTTTGGATCGCGCCCGCCGAGAAGGACGCTGTCGCCGCATCGCTGGAGAAGCGGCTGTGGGACGCCGCCGACCAGTTCCGCGCCAACTCGGGGCTCAAGGCCCAGGAGTACTCGGGGCCCATCCTGGGGCTCATCTTTCTGCGCTTCGCCGACGTCCGGTTCGCGGCCCGTCGTGCCGCCCTCGAGAAGGCCGGTGCCACCTCGCGGCGCGGCAGCCGCGTGGACGACCCGGCGGCGTACCACGCCGAGGGGGTGCTGTATCTCGCGGCCGAAGCCCGGTTCGACTACCTGCTCGGGCTGCCGGAAGCGGCGGACATTGGGGCCAAGGTCAACGCCTCCATGCGGGCGGTGGAGAAGCACAACCCGCAGCTCAACGGGGTGCTGCCCAAGACCTTCAACCTGTTCACGAGCGCCCTGCTGAAGGGGCTGCTCAAGAAGATGTCGGAGATTCCGGCCACGCTCGACTTCGACGCGTTCGGCCGCATCTACGAGTACTTCCTGGGCGCCTTCGCGATGACCGAGGGGCAGGGCGGCGGCGAGTTCTACACGCCTGCCAGCATCGTGCGGCTGTTGGCCGAGGTCATCGAGCCGTACCACGGGCGCATCTTCGACCCGGCGTGCGGGTCGGGGGGCATGTTCGTGCAGTCGGCGCGGTTCGTGGCCGAGCACCAGGCGAATCCGGCGGCCGAGCTGTCCATCTGTGGGGTGGAGAAGACCGACGAGACCGGGCGCCTCTGTCGCCTCAACCTCGCGGTGCACGGCCTCGAGGGGGACATCCGGCACGGCGGCAACGTCAACAGCTACTACGACGACCCGCACGCGGCCACGGGGCAGTTCGACTTCGTGCTGGCCAATCCGCCGTTCAACGTGAACGCGGTGGACAAGGAGCGGCTCAAGGACATGGTGGGCGCCGGGCGGCGCTACCCCTTTGGCCTGCCGCGGACGGACAACGGCAACTACCTGTGGATCCAGCTCTTCTACTCGGCGCTCAACGCCAAGGGGCGCGCCGGGTTCGTGATGGCCAACTCGGCCTCCGACGCGCGGAGCAGTGAGCAGGAGCTGCGCCAGCAGCTCATCCAGGCCAAGGCGGTGGATGTGATGGTGGCCGTGGGTCCCAACATGTTCTACACCGTCACGCTGCCGTGCACGTTGTGGTTCTTCGACAGGGGCAAGGCAAAGACCAAGCGCGCCGACACCGTGCTGTTCATCGATGCGCGGCACATCTACCGGTAGGTGAGCCGTGCGCACCGCGACTGGACGCCGGCGCAGATCGGCTTCATTGCCAACGTGGTGCGCCTGTACCGTGGCGAGGCAATCGACCTGACCGTGGGGGGCGATG
The DNA here is from genome assembly GCA_020161135.1 of Gemmatimonadota bacterium. Taxonomy (GTDB): domain Bacteria; phylum Gemmatimonadota; class Gemmatimonadetes; order Gemmatimonadales; family Gemmatimonadaceae; genus Gemmatimonas. The sequence goes on from JAIUOB010000005.1 coordinate 37,684, forward strand.
AGACGCTGTTGAAGTTGAAGGAGATTTTCGGCAAGAAGCCCAAGTACACCGACGTGCTGGGACTGTGCAAGGCGGCGACCATCGCCGAGATCGAGGCGCAGGGGTGGTCACTCAACCCCGGGCGCTATGTGGGTGTGGCGCCGGGTGAAGAGGTGAGCGACGAGGACTTCAAGGCGCAGTTCGCCGCGCTCAACGAGGAGCTGGAGACGCTCAACGCGCAGGCGCGGGAGCTGGAGAAGGTGATCGCTGCGAATGCGGCGGGGATTCTGGGGGCGTGAAATCTACTCATCACCAGACAATCTCGCTGGCTGAGTGCGTCGATCTGCTAGCAGGCTTTGCCTTCAAGAGCGAGCAGTTCTCCGTCAATCTCGCGGATGTTCCGCTCGTCAAAGGCGAGAACGTCGGTCAAGGGCGAATTCTCTGGGATATCGCGAGGCGTTGGCCGTCCACCGATTGGGAGAAGTACGAGAAGTACCAGCTTCGCACTGGAGATGTCATCGTCGCGATGGATCGTCCATGGGTTCCAGCAGGATTGAAGTGGGCGTACATCCGCGCCGGCGACCCGCGCGCACTCCTCGTTCAGCGCTGCTGTCGTCTCCGGAGCGATTCGCCCGCGTTGGATCAGAGCTATCTCCGCTTTGTGATCGGAAGTCGCGGATTCGAATCCTACGTCGTTCCAATAACGACGGGGGTGAATGTCCCACACATCAGTGGGAAGCAGATCCTCGACTACAGGTTTCCGCTACCTTCACTCCCGGATCAGCGCCGCATCGCGGGCATCCTCACTGCCTACGACGACCTGATCGAGAACTGCCAGCGGCGCATCAAGGTTCTGGAGGCGATGGCCCGCGCGCTCTATCGCGAGTGGTTCGTGCACTTCCGCTATCCAGGGCATGAGACGGTGCCGCTGGTATCGTCGCCGTTGGGGGAGGTTCCGCAGGGCTGGGAGATCAGGCGCATGACTGAGTGCGTCGAAGTCAATCCGCGCGTGGTGGTTCCCCGTGACGGGGACAAGCCGTTCGTGCCGATGGGCTAGCTGTCCAATGACTCGATGCTTATCAGCAACATTGAGTCGCGAGCGGGCAGCTCCGGCGCAAAGTTTCAGAACGGCGACACGCTCCTTGCTAGGATCACTCCTTGCCTGGAGAACGGAAAGACCGGCTTCGTGCAGTTCTTGCCAGAGCCGGAATCGGTCGGATTCGGCTCGACGGAGTTCATCGTCCTCCGCCCGCGCACGGTCACACCCGAGTTCGTCTACTGCCTCGCGCGCAGCGACGAACTCCGCGGCGTCGCAATCAAAAGCATGTCCGGCGCTACCGGACGTCAGCGCGTGCAGGAGAGGTGCTTCAAGGACCTCAATATGGCACAGCCGCCACGACTGCTGCTCGAAAAGTTCTCCGCCGTCGCTGCGCCGAGTTTTCGGCTCGTCCACCAGCTGCATATGCAAGTTCAAACGCTCCGCCAGACGCGCGATCTGTTGCTGCCGCGTCTGCTGTCGGGAGGAGTAAAATCTCACGAGGAGACTGAATCATGAGTCAGCCGCACGAGCCAGCTTCGCCCTTACTAGGCGCGCCGCCGACTCATTCCACGTTCGGTAGGCCGATGTTCTTCGGCTCCGGGTCCGGAGCGTGGAAGGCGCTCAGGGCGGAGATCGGGGTAGACAGTGAACCTAGCGAGAAAGAGCGAGTCGAATCAGCCGCCAAGACCGCGAGGGACGAGCTCAGGAGCTTCTTGCTTTCGTCGCTCCAAATGCAGCACGTCGTCGTGCTAGCTGGAAGTGGAACATCGCTCGGGCAAGTCACAAAGGGTCCCTCAATGTGGGAGTTGTGGGACCACTGCGTGAACTCCAATCCTGGAACGAAAGCGCGCGCGAGAGACGCTAGGGCGGAAAGTGTCATCTCCGAAACCGGCTACGACGTCGCGGTGGACGGAGAGAACATTGAAGCACTGATGTCCCGCTGCGAAGCTTTCCTTCAGGTAAAGAGTAGTGCTGAGGTAGAGGCATTCATGCGAGCATCAAGGGGTGTCATCCTTAGAATGTGCTCCGAGTTCCTGGACGTGACAGACTCAGGACAGCTCACAGCGCATCGCACCTTTCTGCATCGTCTCTCACGGCGCCGTGTGCGTGATTCCAGACTGAAGCTCTTCACGACGAACTACGATCTTTGCTTCGAGACTGCAGCGGGAAGACAAGGACTAGTTGTACTGGATGGCTTTTCGTTCACGCAGCCACGTCAGTTCGACCCGCGTTTCTTCCTTTATGACATCGTACGCCGGCCGACAACTGGAGACGACGTTGGCACGCCACTTGAAGGTGTATTCCACCTCTACAAGCTTCATGGCTCGGTCAACTGGGCCCGAAGAAGCGAAACCGACGTCGAGGTCGAGGAGGTTCCGTCCCCGGATGCAGCCTGCCTGATCTACCCGGCAAAGGGCAAGTATCAGCAGTCCTACGTTCAGCCCCACCTCGAGCTGGTGTCTCAGTACTTCTCTGCTCTGCGTGAGCCGAATACCTGCCTCATCGTTGCAGGATTCGGATTCAACGACGATCACTTGTCCGAGCCAATTCTCGCCGCCGTAAGGACAAATCCGCATCTTCGCTTGATCGTCGTCAACCCATCAGCGGACGACCTCACTGCTCGACCAAAGGTGAGGAACAAGTACTGGGAGACACTGTTCAGTCTTGCCGTGCAAGGCGAAGATGTGTGGTTTATCAACGCTGACTTCAGGTCTTTCGCCGAGCTGATTCCTGACCTTAAGTCGCTCACTCCCGCTCAGCGCCTCACTCGCGACATCAAGCTTGTAGCGGGGGGGCAATGAGCAGTTCAAAGAGGATTGAGGCGGCCTTCCCAAGAGGACTGCTGCGGCCGGAACTATTCATCGGCGTCTTGTCGTCGGTGTCGGCGCAGGTTGTACGATTCAATGTGAGCAATGCTGGTTCGCCAAGCGGCGCGCACTTCTTGGGCGGTCGCTACGGCAAAGGTGAGGTGGGAGAGTTCGTTCTTGTGGAAGGGCAGGTCAACCTGCTACTGGGACGCGTAATCGAGATTCACCTCCCTGAGTCGGAGAGACGATCGCTCGACGCTTCCCGGTCGAAGCTCGTGGGTCTCGATGCGATCGGAACGATTCAGCTCCTTGGCTCTGTCGCGATGGACTCCCTTCGCGTGACGGCCGGCGTTGAGTCATACCCTCGATTGGGTGACAGAGTCTACGCCGCGCCGCACAACTTTGTCGCCGACTTGCCGAGCCTGATGGAGTCCGAGGGGAGCGTTGAGAGTGATGTCCTGTTGCGCTTGGGTTCAATCGATGTGGCGCTCGAGAGTACTGTCGCCATTCGACCAGAGAAGCTGTTCGGACGCCACTGTGCAATTCTAGGCGCGACAGGTGGTGGTAAGAGCTGGACGACCGCCCGCATCATCGAAGAATGCCTGAGGCACAAGGCAAGAATCATTCTCCTCGACGCCACTGGTGAGTACAGAGCGTTTGCGGGTCCTTTTGTGAGAAATCTCCACCTTGGGGAGCCGGTGGCTCAGGCGGCGTCTTCAACGGCCTGCTCGCTTCCGCCAACGAGCTTCGTGGAGTCTGACTTTCTCGCGCTCTTTGAGCCCGCGGGAAAGGTCCAAGGGCCAAAGTTGCGAGCCGCCATACGTAGCCTACGTCTCGCCACGCTCGACCCAAGTGTATCTGCCAATGGGATTATCAGGAAGATCGACCAGGCCAAGGGGCCGATACTTGCCGCAGAGCAGAAGCCGGGTGTGGCGGAGAAGCTTGATGACCCACGTCAGGAGTTCGACGTGCGGAAGCTCGTCGCCCAGATCGAGCAAGAGTGCGTATATCCAGACGGCTTCGGGACGGCGAAAGGTTCAAAGGACACCAGCAAGTGGGGTGGGGATTCAGGGGAAGTGTCCTACTGCCTGTCTTTGATGTCCAGGATCAGTGCTGTGCTGACGTCACCGTCGTTCGCATGCGTCTTTGCGTCTTCGGCTGGTTCACTCACGGACGCAATTGAAGGATTCGTTGGTGGAAGCCACGGGTTGTTGAGGATCTGTCTTAGCGGGGTCGCATACGAGTTCAAGGCACGCGAGATAGTCGCCAATGCTGTAGGCAGGCACCTGCTCAACATGGCGAGATCTGGAATGTTCGAGCACAAGCCCGTGGTCGTAATCGTGGACGAGGCCCACAACTTCCTCGGCCGGCAGATCGGCAGCGAGGACACGGTGGCTCGACTCGATGCCTTCGAGTTGATCGCAAAGGAAGGTCGGAAGTTCGGCCTAAACCTCTGCCTTACGACTCAGCGGCCACGTGATATTACAGAGGGAGTGCTGAGTCAGATTGGTACTCTTATTGTGCATAGGCTGACCAACGACCGCGACCGAGAGGTCGTTGAGCGAGCGTGCGGTGAGATCGATCGATCAGCGTCATCTTTCCTGCCAAACTTGAAGCCGGGCGAGGCAGCAGTTATTGGGGCGGACTTCCCGATTCCGCTTACGATTCAGGTGTTTCCGCCCGGAACACGACCGAAGTCGGATGGTCCAAACTTCCAGGAATCTTGGGCCATTTGAGCGGCATGATGCCCCACGCCTACACCGAAGACCAACTCGTCGAGCAGCCCGCCATTGGGCTGTTCGGGGCGTTGGGCTGGCATCCGGTGTCGGCGCTGGACGAGTCCTTTGGCGCAACGGGAACGCTCGGCCGCGAGACCAAGGGCGAAGTGGTGCTGGTCGAGCGCCTGCGCGCGGCGCTCATCCGGCTCAACCCGAGCCTGCCGGCCGAGGCGATCCAAACCGTCATCGACGAGCTGGGTCGCGACCGGTCCGCCATGAGCCTCGAAGCCGCCAACCGGGAGGTCTACGCGCTGCTCAAGGACGGCATCGCGGTGTCGGTGCCCGACGCGGCCCACGGCGGACAGACGGCTGAGCGGGTGAGAGTGGTGCACTGGGAGTTCCCGGAACAGAACGACTTCCTGCTGGTGAGCCAGCTCAGCGTGGTGGGGAGCCTCTACACCTGCCGCCCGGACCTCGTGGGCTTCGTGAATGGCCTGCCGTGGGTGGTGGTCGAGCTCAAGGCGCCGGGTGTGCCGGCCCGCGCTGCCTTCGATGAGAACCTCACGCACTACAAGCGCGAGGTGCCGCAGCTCTTCTGGTACAACGCGCTGCTCATTGCCAGCAACGGCACCGACAGCCGCGTGGGCTCCCTCACGGCAAACTGGGAACGCTGGGCCGAGTGGAAGCGCGTCGAGCGCGAGGACGAGCCCCGGCGCGTGTCGCTCGAGGTGATGCTGCGCGGCACCTGCGACCGCACGCGCCTCTTCGACCTGGTCGAGAACTTCACGCTCTTCTCCGAGCACAAGGACGGGCTGGTCAAGATACTCGGACAGAACCACCAGGTGCTCGGCGTGAACAACGCCATCGCGTCGATGCTCGAGGCGCGCACGCGCGGCCATGGTCGCGGCGGTGTGTTCTGGCAGACGCAAGGAAGCGGCAAGAGCTTCTCCATGGTGTTCTTCGCGCAGAAGGTGCTGCGCAAGCACGCCGGCAACTGGACCTTCGTGGTCGTCACCGACCGCGTGGAGCTTGACGACCAGATTGCCGGGACGTTCAAGGCGGTCGGCGCCGTGAGCGAGGCGGAGAGCAAGTCCTGCCACGCCGCCAGCGGGGCCGAGCTGCGGGCGCTGTTGCGGGGCAACAGCCGGTACGTGTTCACGCTGGTGCACAAGTTCCAGCGCCCCGAGATGCTCACCGACCGGGCGGATGTCATTGTCCTCACCGACGAGGCGCACCGGAGCCAGTACGACACCCTCGCGCTCAACATGCGCGCGGCGCTCCCCAAGGCGCTGTTCCTGGCGTTCACCGGCACCCCGCTCATTGCCGGTGAAGAGCGCACGCGTGAGGTGTTCGGCGACTACGTGTCCATCTACGACTTCCAGCAGTCGGTGGCGGACGGGGCAACGGTGCCGCTGTTCTACGAGAACCGCACGCCCGAGCTGGAGCTGGTCAACCCCAACCTCAACGACGACATCTACCGGCTTATCGAAGACGCCGAGCTGGATGACGATCAGGAAGCGAAGCTGGAGCAGGTGCTGGGGCGGCAGTACCACCTCATCACCCGTGACGATCGCCTGGAGACGGTGGCGCAGGACATCGTGCAGCACTTTCTCGGGCGTGGCTTCCTGGGCAAGGCGATGGTGGTGTCCATCGACAAGGCCACCGCGCTCCGCATGCACGACAAGGTGCGGGCGCACTGGACGACGGAACGCGAACGGGTGCAGGCGGAGCTGTCCCGCTATGACCTGCCCGCGGCCGACCGGGTGGCGCTCACGCAGCGGCTGGAGGTGCTCACGTCCACCGACATGGCGGTCATCGTGTCGCCGGGGCAGAACGAGATCGCGCAGATGCGGGAGGTGGGGCTCGACATCGAGCCGCATCGCCGCCGCATGAACGAGTCGCAGCCGGGGCTGGACGAGAAGTTCAAGGACACCGACGACCCGCTGCGGCTGGTATTCGTGTGTGCCATGTGGCTCACCGGCTTCGACGCACCGAGTTGCTCGACGGTGTACCTCGACAAGCCGATGCGCAATCACACGCTCATGCAGACCATTGCGCGCGCCAACCGGGTGTTCCCGGGGAAGCACAGCGGCGTGATCGTGGACTACGCCAACGTGTTCGCCTCCCTCGAGCGGGCGCTGGCCATTTACGGAGCGGGGCAGGGCGGCGCGAATCCGGTGCGCGACAAGGCCGAGCTGGCCGCGGCGCTGCGCGACGCGACGCAGGCAGCGACCGCGTACTGTGCGGCGCACGGCGTCGACCTGTCGGCCATGGAGCAGCAGCGCGCCGAGGGGATGGCACGCCTGACCGCGCTGCAGGATGCCACCAACGCGCTCATCGCGCCCGACGCGGTGCGCCGCGAGTTCCTCGACCACGATCGACTCGTGGGCACGCTCTACCGCGCCGTGAAGCCCGACCTTGCGGCGCTGGAGTGCGCGCCGCGGGCGGCAGGGCTGGCCGCGATCGCAGCCTCGATTCGCGCAACGATGAGCCCCAACCCGGCCGACATCCGGTCGATCCTGCGACAGATCGACGGGCTGCTGGATGCGTCGATCACGGGGCACACGGTGCGCGAGGCCGGTCCGCCGCCGATCGACCTGTCGGCCATCAACTTCGAGGCACTCGCGGAGCGGTTCCGCACGTCGCCGCACAAGAACACCGATCTCGAGGCGCTCAAGGCGGCCATCAAGGCACGCATGGAGCGGCTCATTCGCCTCAACCGGACGCGCGCGGACTTCGCCGAGAAGTTCGAGGCGCTGATCGCGAGCTACAACGCCGGCAGTCGCAGCATCGAGCAACTGTTCGAGGAGTTGCTGTCGCTGTCAGCGAGCCTCGACGACGAGCAGGCGCGCCACGTGCGCGAGCATCTCTCGGAAGAGGAGCTGGTGATTTTCGACATCCTCACACGCCCGGCCCCCGAGCTGAGCACCGAGGAGCGCGCGGCGGTGAAGACCGTGGCCAAGGAGCTCCTGGCGCGTCTCAAGGAGCTGCTGGTGCTCAACTGGCGTCAGAAGGCCGCCGCGCGCTCACGCCTCAAGATGGCCATCGAGGACACGCTCGACACCGGCTTGCCGCGGGCGTACTCGATCGACCTGTACCGCGAGAAGTGCGCAGCGCTGTTCGAGCATGTGTACGAGAGCTACCCGGAGCGGGACGGCGGGGTGTACTCGCAGGTGGCGTAGGGGCTTCGAGGCTGCCGGGCGCTGTTGATCGCCTCTGGGCGACGGCGCGAAGCACCGTCAGTGCAGCGCACTCCCGTGCGTCAATACCACACCCTGAGCCCCGCCACCACCGCCGCACCCCCCGCGCTTGCTCCCCCCAGCCGCGCCAGCTCCCGCGTGCGGCCGTACTGCCCCTCCCACACCACGCCGGCGTACGGCGCGAACTCGCGCCGGAACTCGTAGCGTGTGCGGAGACCGAACGACGCGGCCGAGAGGCCGCGCCCGATGCCGAAGCGCGCCTCGTCGCGCACCGCGGCCGATGCCTCGAGGCGCGGCTGCAGCACGAGGCGCTGCGTCAGGTACAGGTCGAAGGACGCGGTGACGTCGGCCGAGACGTGCCCGTCGCTGGTGACGAAGAGCGAGGGCTCCACCTCGAACCACCCCGGCGCGAGCCCCTGAAGGCCGACGACCACGCCCGTGCGCGACACACTGGCGCTGCCCTCGCGGCGCCGGTCGTGACGCACACCCACCTGCGCGTCCCACCACGGTGAGATCATCCGGCCCAGCAGCAGTTGGTATTCGCCGTGCATCGCGCTCCCCACCGTGGCCACGCCACCATCGGCCTTGAACCACAGCCGCCGACTCGGGCCGCCACTCCACCCGACGACGTCGAAGGTGACCGGGCGCGCATCGGCATTTGGGTCGAACTCCAGCACCTCGGTGAGCACGAACGTGGTGCGGCCCCATCCCATGCGGTGCGCGCTCGTGTGCGTCACTGTGTCGCGCGCCTGCGCCTGGACATGTGCGGTCGTCGCGGTCGCCGCCGCCAGCACGAGCGCCACACGCAGCCCGAACCGCAGCCAACGACGTGGCTGGCTGTCAGCGCGCATCGCCATGCCCCCGGTGCGCGTCCGCTGCCACGACGCGCACCTCGCGGAACATCCCCACCTCCATGTGATACAGCAGGTGGCAGTGGAACGCCCAGCGACCCACCGCATCCGCCGTGATGAGCAGCGACACACGCTCGGCCGGCTTCACGTTGATGGTGTGGATGCGCGGGCTGCGATCGCCCTGCCCGTTCTCCAGCTCCATCCACATGCCGTGCAGGTGCATCGGATGGTTCATCATGGTGTCGTTCACCATGGTGAGCCGGACGCGCTCGCCGTGCATGAGCTCGATGGGCGCGGCGTGATCGTGCGGCTGGTCGCCGATGGCCCAGGTGAAGCGCTCCATGTTCCCCGTGAGGTGCACCTCGATCTCGCGCGTCGGCGCGCGGAAGTCGGGCCACGGCGCCGGCGCGCGGAGCGCCGCGTAGGTGAGCACGCGACGCCCGTCGTTGCCCAGGCCCACGCCTGGCTCAGCGAGACGGCTCTTCGTGCTCATCGGAATCATGGCGTTCCCCACGCCGTGCGAGCCGGCGGCGTGCGGCGTCTCCGGCGGGATGGTGCCGGGCTCGCGCAGCGTGCTCGCGGGAGCCATGGCCGACATGTCATGCCCGGCGTGCGCGTCAGCGGTCGTCGCCGCCGCTGGCTTGGGCGCCGGCGCCGGCATGACGTGCCCCATCGCCGCGTGATCCATCGCACTGTGATCTATCCCCGCCATGGCGCCATGGTCCATGCCCATGTCGGCCATCGCCAGCACCGCGCGACGCCGCCGTGGCGGCAGCGCGGCCGTCATCCCGGCGCGCGGGGCAAGCATGCCGGCCGTGAACCCGCTCCGATCGATCGTCTCGGCGTAGATCGGATACGCGCGGTCGTCGGGGAGCTGCACCAGCACATCGTACGTCTCGGCCGGCGCGATGCGGAGCTCGTCGGTCTCGACGGGCTCGACCGGCTGTCCGCTCACCTGCAGCACGGTCATCGGCACGCCGGGGAGGCGCAGGTCGAACAGCGTGCTCGCCGCGGCGTTGATGAAGCGCACCAGCACGCGCTCACCCGGCGCGAACTGCCCGGTCCACGGCGTCTCGGCCACGCAGCCGTTGATCAGGTAGCTGTACGTCGCACCGGTGACGTCGGCCAGGTCGGTCGGATTCATCCGCATCCCGGCCCACATCAGGCGATCGCGCACCGTCGCACGCAGTCCGTCCCGCGACGCGTCGCGGAAGAAGTCGGACACGGTGCGCCGCTGGAAGTTGTACGCATCCGGCTGCTTCTTGAGGCGCGACAGCACGCGATGCGGGTTCTCGAACGTCCAGTCGGAGAGCACGACCACATGCTCACGGTCGTGACGACGGGGCGCCGCGTCGGCGGGCTCGATGACGAGCGAGCCGTAGTGGCCGAGCTGCTCCTGCAGACCGGAGTGGCTGTGATACCAGTAGGTGCCGGCCTGTCGCACGTCGAAGCGGTACTCGAACGTCTCCCCCGGACCGATGCCGGGGAAGCTGAGGCCCGGGACGCCGTCCATCTCCGGCGGCAGCAGGATGCCGTGCCAGTGGATGGAGGTGTCCTCGCGCAGCGTGTTGCGCACGCGGATGACCGCGCGGTCGCCCTCGCGGAAGCGCAGCACCGGACCGGGCACCGTGCCGTTGATCGTGGTCGCGCGCGCTCGGCGTCCGTCGATGCGCAGCTCGGTCTCGCCGATCGTGAGGTCGTACGCGCGCACACCCGATGGCGCCGGCTGCAGCGGCGTCAATCCTGCGGCGAATGGCGCCGGGGGTTGCGCGGCCGCCTCCAGCGAGCGCGGCAGCACCACCCCTGCGCCAAGCGCAGCGGCGGTGCCGACGAAGCGACGACGAGAGAGCGGAGGGAGCGGATGCGGATCGGACACGGCACAGCAGGCTGAAGGCATGGCGCGATCACCGACGCGGGTGCGCACTCCCGAAGTCTGGCCCACGCTTTACGCGCTGTAAAGGCATGCGCCGGCGAGGTCTTCCTGCTTGCTCAAGTGGCTTTACGCGCAGTAAAGTTTCCAGCGCCGTCTCGCGAACCTGCCATCGACGCAAGCTCGCCGCCACCGCCGAAGCACCTGCACGTCCCCCGCGTCCGTCATGACGTCCAGAAAGCCCGCTGCCCGCGCACCGAAAGCGCCCCGCCTCCCCGAGACCATGCGGCTCACCGCGAGCGGCGTGGGCACCGTGCTGGGCGAACTGGAGTCGCGACTGATGCGTCTCTGCTGGGACGTGGGGCGCCCGCTCACCGCGCGCGAAGTGCACGACCGCCTGCACGTCGAGCACCCCGTGTCGCCGCTCACGAGCACCACGGTGCTCAACCGGCTGGTGGCCAAGGGCCTCCTCACGCGTACCCGCCGAGACGGACGTCTGCATTTCGCGCCGCGGGTCGATGAGTCGGCCTTTGTCGCGCAGGCGTCGCGGCGGGCCGTCGAGGGGATCCTCTCCCTTGGCACTGAGGCCGTGACCGCGTCCATTGTCGACGTGCTCGCGGAGCGCGACCCGGAGCAACTGGCGGAGCTCGCACGTCTCATCCGGCGCAAGCTGCGCGAGCGCGACGGCTGATGGTCATGACCGGTCATCGCGTCGGAGTCCGGCCGCCGGTGATTCGCCGCGAGGAGCGTCGCCGGCGCCTGTTGCTCCTCGCCATCGTCGCCGCGCTGCTGCTCGGCATCGCCCCCGTCGTCGGCCATCACGTGCTGGGCGCCGTGCCGTGGCTGTCGGCGCAGCAGCATCATCTCGCGATGCTGTGCCTCGTGGCGCTGCACCTGCTGCTCCGACCGGTGCACGAGATCGCGCACTGGCTGCTGTACACCGGGTTGGCGTATGTCGTGCTCGAACGAGGGCGTGCGTTCTGGCAGCACTGGCGCGTCATGCGCGCCCTCCCGCAGGCGCGCGTCAGCCCCGCATCGGCGTTGGGGCAGGCGGCGGTGCGCGCCGGCTTGCCCGTCACACGCACGCGCGTGGTGCGGGGGTTGCCCATGCCGGCGTTCACGTCGGGGTGGTTCGCACCGCGCGTGATCGTCGCGGCCGACCTGCCCGATCGCCTCGCTTCCGACGAGTTGACCGCCGTGCTCGCGCACGAGGCCGTGCACCTGCGGCGACGGGATCCGCTGCGCCTGTTCGCCCTGCGGGCGCTCGCCTCGCTGCTCTTCTGGCTGCCGGTGTTGCGCCGCCTCGCCGCCGACCTCGAGGACGAGGTGGAGATCACGGCCGACGACGAGGTGCCGGCGCCGCTGGCGTTGGCGCTGGCGTCTGCGGTGCTCACGCTCGGCGCCGGGACCGAGCGCGCGGTGCCCGGCACCGTCGGCTTCCAGCGCGCCGACCTCCTGCCGCGGCGGATTCGGCGTCTTGCCGGAGAGGACGCCGAGCCCGTGTCGCACACGTCGACCGGGTCGCTCCTGGCGGCCACGGCGGCGCTGGTGCTGGTCTGGAGCGCCGGCGTGATCGTGCTGCATCCGCTGCGCGATGCGACGACCGAGGCCACGCAGCACGCCTCGCACTGTGATCACCCCGGCGAGACGCCGCTCACGCACGTGTTCTGCCGGGGGTGGTCACTCGGGTTGTCGGGCGAGCGTCGCTGCCCGCACGAGGCGGCCCGGGTCTAGGGGCGTCCGGAGCGGGCGACCCCAATGGGCGCCAGCTTACCGTTGAGGTCGGGTCAGGGGGCGCCTCGTCCGGTGCGTCCCCGCGGGGGCCACCGCTCGAGCCTCCGGCGCCGTAGTTGCGCGCACGGCGCCTGCGGGTGTACTGTTTATCCAGCGATGCACGCGTCCTTCGGGGCGTTGAGGACAAGTTCCGACTGAACGGGCCTGCCAAGCGAGCGGGCCCGTTTCGTGTTTGCACCGTAGCCGTCGCGTGACGGCGACCCATCGTGAGGGCAGATCACGAGCAGGTGGAGTCGGTTTCGTTTGGCAGGTGCCCCATCCCGGGTCGCATGCTCCGACTGATACCAGGACTTCAGCAACAGGAGCATGACCATGCGTACGACCGGCACTGTGAAGTGGTTCAACGACGCCAAGGGCTTTGGGTTCATCACCCCGGCCGACGGCCAGAAGGACTGCTTCGTCCACCACTCGGCCATCCAGGGCAGCGGCTTCAAGTCGCTCACCGAAGGCGAGCAGGTTGAGTTCGACATCGTGCAGGGCCAGAAGGGCCCCGCCGCTGAGAACGTGGTGCGTTCGGGCCGCTGAGCCTGAACCGAGCCGGGCGGGTACCCCCCGCCCGGCTCCACCCCACGTTGTCCTTCACTCCATCCGGAGCGGCATGAAGTCCGACATGATCGAATTCGAGGGCGTCGTCGACGATGTCCTCCCCAGCGCCATGTTCCGCGTCACCCTCGAGAACGGACACGGCGTGCTGGCCACCATGGCCGGCAAGATGCGCAAGTACCGCATCCGTATTCTGACTGGCGACCGCGTGACGGTCGAAGTGTCCCCGTACGACCTGACCCGCGGACGCATCACCTTCCGCCACAAGTAGCACCACCCTCGACGACCTCCCGCCCGGCACCTACGCGTGCCTGATGGCGGTCGAGATGGCGTCGAGGTCCGTGCCGTAGTCGCGCAGCAGCTGCGCGACCCCCGCGTCGCCGAGCAGTCCGCGCAGCACTGCGTGCAGATGCACCTCCGTGCGCGCATCCGCGCGCCCCGCCGCCTGCACGGCCGCCAGCACCGCCTCGGTGCGCGCATGCAGCGGCAGCTCGCCGCCCAGCAACGTCTCCGGCGTGGCGAGTCGCGCGCCGAACGCCGCCAGGAAGCGTTCGCGATCGAGCCCGCCGCGGTGCAGCACGACATTGGCGAGTGAGCCGCTCAGGAGCGCCATGAGCAGATGCTCGGGCTCCACCGCGGCAGCGCCCACCGTTGCGGCATCGTGCCGCGCGCGGTCGAGCGCGGCGAGGACCCGTTGATCGAGCGCCGGCACGGGATGCGCCGCCGCCCGTTCGGCGAGCAGCGCCTCCGGATCCCAGCCCAGTAGCACCGCCACCTCGCGCGTCGCGCCTGATCGTGGCGACGAGTCGAGCCACACCCATCGCGCGATCTCGCGCGCCGTCTGCGCTTGCATCGCGACCGCGTCGGGACTGGCACCGTGGGCGAGGAGCGCCCGCACGGTGCGCGGTCGCGGATTGCCGACCGCGAACCCGAGCGGGGACATGCCCCAGTACGACACGTTCATGGGTACGCCGCGCGACGCCAGCCACTCGACGCTTTCGTGGCGGTCGTTCATGGTGGCGATCATGACCGCCTCGGCCAGGAGTTCCTCGTCGGTGGGGTCGGGGTGCGGTGCCAGCGCGCCACCGGGAAAGACGGCGTCGATGTGCGGCCGGATGACCCGCGCCGCCGGCAGCGGGCGGCCGCGCGCGTCGAGCAGGCGCGCCATGCCGGTGAGGTCGCCGAGTCCTGCGCTGATCCAGAGCGCCGTACGTGGCGTGACGTGCGCCGCGAGCCGGTCGATGGCCTCGCGCGACCACATGCCGAGGAGCGCGTGCTCGAGCACCGGGATGCCGTTGGAGAGCACCGCGTTCGGGTTCGCGCCCTGTGCGAGGTGTGCCTCGAGGTCGTGCTGGCCGAACATGGTGGCCAGTTGCAGGTCGAGGGTGCGCTGCCGGTCGAAGCCGCGCGCTTCGAGCCACTGCATGACGGGACGCATGGCGTCGCGTCCACGTGTGCGCTCGACGAAGAGCGCGCTGCGCATGAGATGCTCCCCGCGTTGCGCGGCGCGGCGGTCGTCGCGCAGCAGGTCGGGATGCTGTCCCGTGAGTGCTTCGAGCCGCGCCAGGTCGCCCGCCTCCATCGCCTCCCAAGCCAGTTGGAAGGGCGTGCGCGTCCACTGGTCGACTTCTCGGCGTCGCGCGTCCGGGGCCTCCGCCATGAGCATCGCCCAGCTTTCGAAGCCGTTCATGCGGGCGATGACCAGTTCGGCTTCCGCGCGTGTGGGTGTCACCGCGAACGCGGCTTCCGCGCGCGCACCGTAGAACCTGGGGGCATAGCCGGTGAGCGCCTGCGCGGTCCACGCGCTTTGCTCCGCATGGGCGCGCAGGAAGTCGTCGACGAGCTCGAGGTAGCGGCTGCGCGGCGCGACGTCGTGCCGCGCTCCGCGGGCGCCCTGGCGCACGAGCGCCTCGAACCACCGCACCAACTTCGGCCAGCTCGCGAAGCCATACTCGCGGGCGACGATGCGCTGGGCATCACTCAGCGCCCACGTCGCGCCCGTCGCGGCCTCACCAACGGCCCGGGCGCGATCGAGGGCCGCCGTATCCGCGTCGCGCAGCGCGCGGAGCAGCGCCTTGGCCTGCTTGCGCTCGATGTCGAGGCGGGGTTGGGCAGGCAGCGCACGCAACGGGGGGTGCGCACTGACGCGCGTGGTGCCGCGCGCGGGTGTGTCGGACATGACTCCTCCTTTCGTGATGGCCCCTGTCCGCGTGGTGGGCCCGAAAGAAGGCGAGGGGGAATGCCGTCGCGCACACACATCGGATGGGACACTCCCTGCCCGCGGACCGGAGGCGCTCCGACGGCGCCGCAGCCAACATATCTTGCCGGCATGAGTCGCGCACGCGTGGAGCAGGGCACCGCCGGAGAGCGTCGCCAGATGGGGCGCCCGTGGTGGGGGGCACTCCTCGTGGCGGTGGCCGTCGTGGGTGTCGCGGCGCCGCGCCTCAGCACGGCGCAGGGCGCGCTCGGCAGCGCGCTGCAGGAAGCCCGCCCGGTGGCCGCACTGGCGGCGCCGGTGCGCTGGACGGTAGAGGGGCCGCGCGGCGCCTCCGGCGTCGCCAACATTGTCGCGCAGCTCGACAGCGGGTGGCGCCTGTACGCCACCACGCAGCCGGCCGGCGGCCCCGTGCCGACGCAGTTCACCGTGCTGGCGCCATGGCGCGCTACCGGCAACGTGGAGGCGCCGCCGCCACAGGCGTATCGTGACCTCACGTTCGCCATGACCACGGCGGTGTACGCCGACAGCGTGCGCTTCACGGTGCCGGTGACACGCGCCGCAGACGACACCGGCGCACTGCGTCTCACGGTGACGTATCAGGGATGTACGGCGCGGGTCTGCATTCCGCCGCGCACGGACACCATCGGTGTCGGCATCGACGCGGTGCGCGCGGCACCTGGCCCCGCCGCTTCGGCGACACGCATCGACTCGATCAGCGGGGCGTCGCAAGCGTCCGCTGCACCCGCCGTGCAGGGACGAACCACCATGGGGCTGGGCGCGCTGCTGGGCACGGCAGTATCCACGGCGCTCCTCGCGCTGCTCACGCCGTGCGTGTTTCCGATGATCCCCATCACGGTGGGGTACTTCGGGAGTCGCACGGGGCAGTCGCGCCGCGTTGCGCGTCGCGACGTGCTCACCTTTGCCGCCGGTATCGTGGCGGCCTTCGTGGCGCTCGGGGGCGGCGTGTCACTGCTGCTGGGCGCGACGGGCGTGCAGCGGCTTGCGTCGGACCCGTGGCTCAACCTCGTCATCGCGGCGCTGTTCCTGCTCTTCGCATTGCAACTGCTGGGGCGTGTGCAGGTGGCGCTGCCCAGCGCGCTCCTCACGCGCCTCACGCGCGCGTCGCAGGATGGCGATGGCGTCGGACCCGTGCTGCTTATGGGCGGCACGTTCGCGCTCACGTCGTTCACCTGCACGGCGCCCTTCGTCGGGTCGCTGCTGGTGCTCGCGGCCACGGGGAGCGTCTCGCAACCGCTGGTGGGACTCGTGGCGTTCGCGACGGTGTTCGCCGCGCCGTTCGTGGTGCTGGCGCTCGCGCCCCGCGCCGTGGCGCGCCTCCCGCGCAGCGGGCCGTGGCTCGACACGGTGAAGGGGGTGGCGGCGTTCGCCGAAGTGGCCGCCGTCGTGAAGTTCGTCGCCAACGCCGGCATGGTGTGGGGATGGCGCTGGATGACGCGCGAAGCGGTCATCGTGGCGTGGATCGGTGTGCTGATGGCGCTCGCGGTGTGGTTGTGGCGACGCCCACGGCGTGCGACGACGGGGGTGCCGGCGCATGCGTGGCCTCGTCTGGCAGCAACCGCCACGGTGGCCGCCGCAGCGCTGTGGCTGGCGCGGGGCGCCCGGGGGCGTGGACTGGGCGAGCTCGAGGCGTATCTGCCGCCTCATGCCGTGAGCGGTGCGCTGGCCTTCGATGGCGCGCGTGAACTGCCGTGGCGGCTCAACGACTGGCAGGCGTCGCTGGCGGAGGCACGCGCCACCGGTCGTCCGCTGCTCGTCGACTTCACCGGCTACACCTGCACCAACTGCCGGTGGATGGAGGCCAACATGTTTCCGCGGCCGGCGGTGCGCGCGGCGCTCGCGCGGTTCGAGCGCGCGCGTCTCTACACCGACGGGCGCGGGGAGCCGTACACGGCGCAGCAGGCGCTGCAGGCCGCGCGCTTCGGGACCGTGGCGTTGCCGCTCTACGTCATTCTCCGCCCTGACGGCACGACGGCCGTGGCGCATTTTCTTGGCATGACGCGCGATGAGGGGGAGTTCCTGGCGTTTCTCGCGGCTGGCGTGGGAGCGGGCTCGTGAGCGACGGCCACGCCGCGCAGCGTGCGCGTGTGCGTCTGCGTGCGCAGGCTCGCGTGCTCGTGCGGGTGTTCGCGGCGCTCGCGCTGCTCCCCGCGGTCGCGCTGGCGCACGGCGTGAGCACGGGGGACAAGGGGTACATCATGGAGACGATCGGCACACGCATCGTGCCGTTCATGTACCTGGGGGCGAAGCACATGGTCACCGGCTACGACCATCTGCTGTTCCTTGTCGGCGTCATCTTCTACCTGTACCGCCTGCGCGACGTTGGCGTGTACGTCACGCTTTTCGCGGTGGGCCATTCCATCACGCTCCTCGCCGGCGTGCTGACGGGCGTGCACATCGACGCGCACCTCATTGACGCCGTGATCGGTGCGTCGGTGGCGTACAAGGCGCTCGACAATCTCGGCCTGCTCGCGCGCTGGTTCGGTCGCGCGCCCGACGCCCGCGCCGCAACCATGCTCTTCGGGTTGTGCCACGGACTCGGGCTCGCCACCAAGATGCTCGACTTCGAGCTCGCCTCCGACGGGCTCGTCGCGAATCTCGTGGCATTCAACGTGGGCGTGGAGCTGGGGCAACTGCTCGCGCTGTCGGCGATTCTCGTGGCCATGGCGTGGTGGCGTCGGAGTGCGAGCTTCGCGCGGTGGTCCACTGGCGCGAACGTGGCGTTGCTGGTGAGCGGCATGCTGCTGGTGGCGTACCAGCTGCAGGGGTGGTTCACCGGCACACCGGCGGCCTGAGTGGACTTGCGCTCGCCCTTGCCACCCTCGCCGATGGACGCGGCACCGTCCGTGCGCACGTTGCGGCGCGCGGCCGTCGCGGTGGTGTCGCTCGCGGCACTGCTCGGCGTGGGCGTGGTGCTGCCTGCCGAGTCGGTGCATGACCCGCTCGGCACCGGTCGCCTCCTGGGACTTGCGGAGATGGGGCGCATCAAGGCCGCGTTGGCTGCCGAGGCCGCGCGCGACGCGGCACCGACCACCGTGCAATCGGTCACGACGGGCGTCTGGCGCGACTCGATGACCGTGACGCTGCCGCCACTGGCCGGCATCGAACTCAAGTTGCGCATGCGCGCCGGCGCCAAGGCCGAGTACACATGGCGCGCGGCCGAGGCGCCGGTGTTCTTTCATATGCATGGCGAGCCGCCGAATGCGCCCCGCGATGCCGCGCCCCACCGCTACGTCCGCGGTACGGCACTAGGCGACAGCGGTACCTTCACCGCCGCATTCGATGGCGTCCACGGCTGGTTCTGGCGCAATCGCAACGACGTCCCCGTGTCCATCACCCTGCGGACTCGCGGGGACTACATCGAACTCAAGGAGATGCCGTGACCTGGTCCCGTCGTGCGGCGCTGTGCGCCGTACTGCTCTCGTGTGGTGCGCTCATGGCCGCGCGGTCGGTTCCGCACCTGGCGTGGGATGGCATGGTGCTCGGCAAGGGGAAGTCGAAGATTCGCGGCGACGTGAGCATGGAGGGGGGCAAGACCCCGCGGACCACCATCGTGTCGGTCGCGATCACGGGCGACACGCCCGCGTCGGTGCGTGGGTGGCATGTGCACCGGGGGAGTTGTGCGAAGCCCGGGCGCATCTTTGGCGCCGCGCAGAACTATGTCGCGCTGCGTGTGGGGCGTTCCGGTGAGGCGCAGGCGATGGCCTCGCTGCGTGTCGCGGTTCCCGACACCGGCGAGTTCTATGCCGATGTGCACGAGGGCGCGTTGCGGCCAGGGGCGGTCATCGCCTGCGGCGACTTGCTGATGGAGGAGTGAGTGGCTGCCGACGCCCGCCGTCCGCTGCTCACCGTCCTCTTCCTCGGGGTCTTCATGGCCGCGCTCGACGCGGCGGTGGTGGCACCGGCCATTCCGGCGCTGCGTGAGGCTTTCGGTGTCGACAACCGGCAGGTCGGGCTCGTCACGATCGTCTTCAGCCTGTGCTCGCTGGTGAGCACGGCGCTCATGGCCGCGCTCAGCGATCGGTTCGGGCGCCGCACCATCTACCTGCTCGACGTGGCGGGCTTCGCGCTCGGCTCGCTGCTCATCGCGCGCGCGACCAGCTTCAGCGCGCTGCTCGTGGGGCGCGCGGTGCAGGGATTGTCGGCCGGGGGCATCACGCCCACGGCGAGCGCGGTGGTGGGAGACGTCTTCCCCTCCGAGCAACGCGCGAAGGTGCTGGGGCTCGTCGGTGCAACGTTCGGCATGGCGTTCCTCGTCGGGCCGGTGCTCGCATCGGCGCTGCTGGCCACGCTGAGCTGGCCCTGGATCTTCTATGTGAACCTGCCGCTCGCGCTGGTGGTGTTCATCCTCGGTGCGCGCGTGTTGCCGCGTGCCGTCGCCGATCGCGATCATCCGCCGTTCGACACGATGGGCGTGCTGGTGCTGGCGGTGTCCCTTGCTGCGCTCACGCTGGGCATCAATCGGGCGGCGGACATGGCCCTGGGGCGCACGTTGTGGCCGGCGCTGCTCGTGACGGCCGTGGCGGGGCTCATGCTGCTCGTGGGCATCGAGCGGCGCGCGCCGCAGCCGGTCGTGCCGCCGTCGTTCTTCGGCACGCGCCAGCTGCGCACGACGTGGGTGCTGTGTGTCGGCGCCGGGTTCGGCATGGGGAGCGTGATCTTCATCAGCTCGGTGGCGGCGACGGCCTTCGACCTGCCGCCGTCGCGCGCAGGGCTCGCGCTGTTGCCCCTCGTGCTCGTGTCGTCGCTGGCGTCGGTGATGAGTGGTCGTCGTCAGGCGACGGTCGGTGCGCGGGTGGTGCTGCGCACCGGTTTCGATGCGCTCGCGCTGGGCTCGCTGCTGGTCGCGCTCGTGGGCGATCGGTGGTGGGGATTCTTTCCCGCGACGCTGGCGATCGGCGTGGGTGTCGGCGTGGTCGTCGGTGGCGCGCTGCGGACGCTGGTGCTCGACGAGGTGGGGGCGCAGGAGCGGGGCGCTGCGTCGGCGCTCGTGAACATCGGCATCGCCATCGGCAACCTGCTGGTCGTGGCCACGCTGAGCGCGCTGGCCGATGCGGCGGGCGGTGGCATTCAGGGGCTGCGGCTCGCGTACGTGGCGGCGGCCGTGGTGCCGCTCTTCATGCGGGTGTGGAGCGGGCGCCTGCGGCAGGGGGTCGAACGACCCGCGAGCGCGACCGCCTAGAGGCGTAGGGTGAGGCACACGGACGCGCAGCCCCGCTGCCGGTCGTCCGCCTGCACCCTTTCACGCCTCGATCGATGTCTGCCTCCCATACCACTGCTGAACATCGCGCCCGCGGCCGCTGGCCGCGTCGGCGCGGACTCCTGCGTCTCACCATGCGTCTGGCCGGCGGCGCCGGCGCGCTCGTGCTGGCCGTCGCCGCCGGGGCCACCGCCACCGCGTGGTGGCGGGCGCGTACCCACTACACGGTGCCGCCGCACACGCTCGTGGTGCCGAGCGACTCGGCGAGCATCGCGCGCGGCGCGCATGTAGCGCAGGTCCGCTTCTGCACGGACTGCCACGCCGAGGGGCTGCGCGGCAGCGTGATGGTGGACGAGCCGATGATCGGCCGCCTCGCGCCGCCCAACCTCACGGCCGGGCGGCCGACGCCGCTCACCACCGAAGCGTGGGAGCTGGCAGTCCGTCACGGCGTGCGCCCCGACGGGACGCCGCTGCAACTCATGCCGTCGCACGAGTTCACCACGCTCACCGACGAGGACCTGGGCGCGCTCGTAGCGTGGGCGCGTCAGCTCCCCGCCGTGGACAGCATGGCGGCGCCGACCAAGGCCGGCCCGCTCTTCCGCGCCCTCGACGTCGCGGGGGTGGTGGACCTCTATCCCGCCGCGCTCATCGATCACGCCGCGCCGCACGCCGCCCGCATCACGGCTGCGCCGACGGTCGAGTACGGTCGCTACCTCGCGACGAGCTGCAGCGGCTGTCACGGTCCGCGCTTCTCGGGCGGCCCGATTCCGGGGGCCCCTCCCGAACTTCCGCCCGCCGCGAACCTCACGCCGAGCGGGATCGGTCACTACACCCGCGCCGACTTCGCGAGGCTGCTGCGCACCGGAAAGCGCCCGGACGGCTCGCAGGTGAACGATTTCATGCCCTGGCGCTTCACCGCAGCGCTCGACGAGACGGAGATCGATGCGTTGTACGCGTTCCTGCGACAGGTCGAGGCGAGAAGCTACGGGCAGCGCTAGCGGACGGCGGGTACCGCGCATGGCGCGGTGCCCGCCGAACACCGAACTGCGTGAGCCGTGACGGCGGGAGCGGAGAGGGGCGACAGGCGTCACCGCGTAGGCTCGATGGGCGACAGGCGTAGGGCGCGGGCGGCGATGGAACGGGTACGACGGGGCGGATCGCCTTCGGCTCCCGCGGCTGGGGCTTGCGCCATCACGCTCTCGCCGTAACGCTGCCGCGGTTGGTGGGGAAGCCGCACCCGCCCTGTGCCTGTCGCTTCTCTCGCTCACGCGGTGACGCCTGTCGCTCCTCTCCGCTCCCGCCGTCACGGCTCACGCAGTTCGGAGTCCCCGGCTCACGGATGTCCGGTCAACTCCCAACCTCTTCCAGCAGCATCGCCCCCACTCCCGCTCTATTCGCGACGCCCAGCTTCAGCATCACCTGTTCCGCGTGATTGCGGGCGGTGAAGAAGCTGAGCCCCAATCGCTGCGCCAGCTCGGCGTTGGTACATCCTTCCGCCATCAGCCGCGCCACTTCGACCTGACGCGCGGTGAGGGCGAACTTACCGCGCAGCTCGCCGTCGTCGAGCACGCGACGGACGGCGCCGGTCGGCATCGCCGGAGTGCTCGCGGTGGCCGCCGTGGTCGCACGCTGCACACGCCGCAGCAACGCCGAGATGCGGGCGAGCAGCTCGAGCGCGCTGAAGGGCTTGGTGACGTAGTCATCGGCGCCCAGCCGAAAGCCCTCGAGCTTGTCCTGCTCGAGCGAGCGTCCCGACAGGATGAGCACCGGGCACTCGATGCCGCGCGCGCGCAGCTCGCTCAGCACGTGGTAGCCATCCTTGTCGGGAAGCCCGAGGTCGAGCAGCACCAGGTCCGGCACCTCGACGCGCGTGCGGGCGAGCGCCTCCTGCGCCCGCGTCGCATGCTGCACGGTGTGTCCCTCCAGCAACAACGTCTGCTGGAGCGCCTCGGCATACGCCGGCGCGTCCTCCACGATCAGGATGCGCGCGCTGCGCGCGGTCGTGGCTGTGTTGGTGGTCGGGCGGGTGTTGAAAGCGCTGGCCATGGGCTCAGTCCTCCCGCCGACGCGCGTGAGGCGCCAACGGCAGGGTGAAGCGGAAGCTGCTCCCCGCGTTCGGTGCCGTCGCGACATCGAGCTCGCCGCCGTGTCCTTCCACGATCGCCCGCGCAATCCAGAGGCCGAGTCCGACCCCTTGCCGTGCGCGACGATCGCCGCGCCAGAAGGCGGTGAAGAGGTGCGGCAACTGCTCGGCGGGAATGCCGGCGCCCGTGTCGCTCACCGCGCCTTCGAGTGCACGGCCGTCGGTGGACAGTCCCCAGCGCACGGTCACCTGCCCATCGGCGGGGGTGGCCTGCACGGCGTTGGCGACGAGGTTGCACAGCAACTGCGAGGTGCGTGCGGCGTCGACGGTCACCACCTGTGCCGGATCGTCCTTCACGTCGGCGATGAGCCGTACGCCGGCGGCCTCGGCCGCCGGGCGCATGATGGCCAGGGCATCGTCGAGCGGCGCACCCAGCGCCACGGGAGTCCGTGCGATGCGCAGCGCGCCGCCACGCAGCGTCGACGCGTCGAGCAGGTCCTCCACCAGGTGCTGCATGGCGCGCGTGCTGGTGTGGATCGTCGCCAGCGCCTTCTGTGCATAGGCGGCCACCGGCGTGTCGTCCACCGCGTCGGGCTGCAGGCTGCGCAGCATCTCGGCGTACATCGCCACGGCCCCCAGCGGATTGCGCAGGTCATGGGCGACCACCGCGAGCAGTCGCTCGCGCTCGCTCGTCGCCAGCTCGGCCTCGGCCAAGAGGCGCGCATGCTCGAGCGCCATGCCGGTCCGCGTCGCGAGCTCCTCGACGAGACGCTGGTCGACGGCTGACGGCGCGCGACTCTCGCGCACGGCCACCACCAGCGCGCCGCACACCCCTGCCACCGTCGCGATGGGTGCGCTGAACACGGTCAGGTCGCCCATCGACGGCGCGACCGCGGCGATCGGCACATGTCCGTCGGTGCGCGGTGTGGCCAAGGCCTCGGCCCAGATGCGGAGGGCGTCGGCCGCGCGGGCACCGCGCTCATCGAAGTGCGCCTCGTACCAGGTGATCGGGCCACCGGACGACGCGCCGACCACGCACGCCACCACATCGCGCTGCGCGAGCAGGCGCGGGAGCTGCGCGAGCGTCCCCGCCGGATCGAGCGTGGCGGCCAGCAGGCGGCTCCAGGTGGCAAGCATCGCGGCCCGCACCTCGGCCAGCTCGGCGCGTGCCCGTGCGAGCTGCGCATCGCGATGCAGCATGCGGGTGTCGAGCAGGTTCTCGACGCGCAGCAGCACTTCGATGGCGTCGAACGGCTTCGTGAGGAAGTCGCGCGCCCCCAGCTCCAACGCGCGATCGCGTGTCTCGATCGTCGCATCGGCCGTGAGCACCAGCACCGGGCGATACTCGCCGACGGGCGTATCGGCCACGAGATCGGCCAGGACGTCGAGGCCATGCCGGTGCGGCATGTGCAGGTCGAGCAGCACCAGGTCGGGCGCATGCTGCGTCATGAGCGCCGGTACCGTGCGCGGGTCGGTGGTGCCGATGACGCGTCGGTAGCCGTCGCTCTCGAGCAGTGCCTCGAGCAGCTCGACGTTGGCGCGCTCGTCGTCGACCACCAGCAGCGTGCAGTCGCGGAGGCGTGCGCGTCGGCCACTGGTGTCGAGTGGCGGCGCGGCGACCGTGCTCGTCGGGGGGGTGGTGAAGGGCAGGGTCATGTCACGCGGGCGTGGCGGGACGCGCACGACGCGCGTCGACGACGTGATCGACGACGCGCAGGAACTCGTCGACGTCGAGCGGCTTGGTGAGGTACGCATCGGCGCCGGCGGTGCGGAGCCGCTCCACGGAGGTCGCGGTGGCATCGGCGCTCACGATCACGACGGGCAGGTCGGCGGTGCGCGGGTCAGCGCGCAGGCGCCGCAGCACGGCCTCGCCGGACATGTCGGGCAGGTGCAGGTCGAGCAGCACGACATCGGGGCGATGTTCGCGGGCGAGCTCGACGCCCAACTGCCCCTGCAGCGCAGGCAGCGTGCGCCAGCCGGGGCGTGAGAGCAGGATCGTCTCGACCAGGCTGAGGTTCGCGAGATTGTCCTCGATGTAGAGCAGCGTGGCGGGGCGGAACGCCGTCGGAATCGCCACGTGCCCCACACCGCTGGCCAGCACGCTCATCGGGCTCTCGGCTGCGTCGAGGTCGACGCGGAACACGCTGCCCATCTCGTCGCTGTGCTCGAGGGCCAGCGTACCGCCCATCGCCTCGCACAGGCGCCGCGAGAGGGCGAGCCCGAGTCCCGTGCCCTCGACGTCGGTCTGCTCGGCACCGAGGCGCGCGAAGGGCGTGAACAGGTCGCCGACGCGCGCCTCCGGGATGCCGCGCCCGGTGTCTTCGACGCGCACGCAGAGTCGTCCGAGCTCGTTCCGCTCGGCCCGCAACCGCACCATGCCGCCAGGGCGATTGTACTTGATGGCGTTGCTGAGGAGGTTGAGCAGCACCTGCACCAGCCGCTGCCGATCGGCGTGCACGAAGGCATCGAGGGGCCACGCATCGCCGTGCAGGGTGACCGAACACTGCTGGGCCAGCGGTCGCACCAGGCCAAGGGCCTCGTCGAGCGCGGGCGCCAGCGCGACCGGCTCGAGGGAGAAGCGCTCGCGGCCGGCCTCGATGCGCGCGATCTCCAGCACTTCGTTGATGAGGTGCAGCAGGTGCCGGCCGGCCTTGGTGATGTGCTGCACCGACTTGGCCTGCTGCGGCGAGAGTTCGCCGCGGGCCAGCAGTTGCGCGAAGCCGAGGATGCTGTTCATCGGCGTGCGCAGCTCGTGGCTCATGCGGCTCAGGAATTCGCTCTTGGCGCGATTCGCGCGCTCGGCCTCTTCCTTGGCGCGGGCGAGTGCCTGCTCGGCCTGCCGCCGCCCGGTGATGTCACGGCCGAAGGCAATCACGCCCTCCGCGGGGGAGTCGGGGGAGAGCGTGCGGCCGACAGTCTCCATGTGCAGGTAGCGGCCGTCCTTGGTGCGGATGCGGAAGATGCTGGTGTGCGGCTGCCCGGGGTGCTCGGCGATCCAGTGCAGGTCGCGCATGGTGTGGGCGACGTCGTCCGGGTGCAGCATGTCGATGGGGCGCGTGCCGAGGATCTCCTCCGGCGCGTAGCCCAGCATGCGCATGGACGAGGGGCCCACATAGGTGAGCGCGCCGGTGACGTCGCAGGTCATCACGAAGTCGGAGGCGTTCTCGATGATCTGCCGCAGCCGCTCGTCGCGCTCGCGCAGCGCGACTTCGACTTCCACGCGGTCGGACACGTCGCGGCAGTTGGCGACGATGCCGTCATCGGCCGTGTCGTCGGCGATCGTGCGACCCACGTTGTCGAGCGTGCGCCAACTGCCGTCCTTGTGCCGGATGCGATAGCGCACGCTCAGTGTGCGTCCCGGATTCGCGACGATCTGGCCGAACACGTCCATGACGTGCGGCAGGTCGTCCGGGTGCACGAGGTCGGGGGGGCGCGTGCCCATCATCTCGCGCGTCGTGTACCCCAGCATGCGCTCGACCGACGAACTCACCGACGTGATGGCAGCGGTCGGATCGACGATCATGATGAAGTCCGACGAGTTCTCGATGAGGCGGCGGAAGTACGCCTCGCGCTCGCTCAGGGCGGCGCGGGCGCGGGCATGCTCGGCCACCTCCTGCTCGAGCGCGGCGTTGGTGGCGGCCAGTTCGGCGGTGCGCTCCTGCACGCGATGCTCGAGCGCCTCGTTGGCCTGCCGCAGCGCGCGCTCGGCGGCGACGCGATCGTTGATGTCGCGCGAGGTGGCGAGGAGGCGCTCGACCCCATTCACCTGCACGCGGCGGAGCCGGACCTCACCCCAGACGTCGTGCCCGTCGCGGTGGCGTCCGCGCCAGACGAAGCGCTGTGGCTCGCCGGCGGCGGCGCGCCGCACGAAGGCGAGCGCATCCTCGGGGCGGAACGGGGCCTCGTCCAGGCAGAGGCCGGTGAGTCCCATCGCCTTCTGTTCCTCCACCGAGTAGCCGTACATCTCGCACGCCGCCTGGTTGATCTCGAGGAAGGCGCCCGTGTCGAGGTCGTGCAGCCACATCGCGTCGGAGGCGTGCTCGAACAGCGTGCGGTAGCTCTCCTCGCTCGCGCGCAGCGCGGCCTCGGTGGCGCGACGCTCGGTGATGTCGAGCGTCGTGCCCAGCACCTTCACCACCTGACCACGATCGTCGACAATGGGGAGCCCGCGCGCCTGCATCAGCCGCACGGCGCCGTCCTTGCGGCGCGCCCTGAACTCGGTCGTCGCCAGTTCGCCGCGTTGCAGGGCAGCCATGCCCTCGGCGATGCGCGCGTGGTCCTCGGGCTCGAGCACGCGTGCGACCCATTCCGCGTGCGTCCTCGGCGCCTCGCTGTCGTCGAAGCCGTGGATGCGCTGCAACTCCCGCGACCAGCGCACCGCATCGGTCGCGATGTCGATCTCCCACGTGCCCAGTCCGGCGAGCTGCTCGATGAGGTCGACTTGCCGCTCGCGGTCGGCGCGCGCGCGCCGCTCCTCCTCGAGGGCCTGCCGGATCGACTCGGGCGCGTCAGGGAGCGCGGTCGGGGACGAGGTGGGGGACGGCGCCGGCGTGTCGGCGGAAACGGGAGGTGTGGACATGGCGGGAAAGGTCGCCGCTGGCGCGTGCCACGGCCCGGGTCGAATGACCCGGGGGATGACCCGGCGTGGGTCGCGGCGGTCGCTACCGGTCGCGGCCGTTGCTACCGGTAGCTACCGGTCGATGAGCGCGATCGTGCGCTCGATCTGCCCCGCATGCCGCTCGCCGTGCCGGAGCGCGATGAGGAAGGCGTCCCCGAAGTTCGGGCGCACCAGGGTAGAGAGCGGGGAGGTGAAGCGCAGCCGGGTCCAGTCGTGGGCGGCGGCGTCGGTCATGAGCGTGCGCACGGCCTCGTGTGTGGCGAGGAGCGCGTCGAGCACGTTGGCGCGGGGGGTCGGGCCGGGCTGGATGCGCCCGGGGGCCGGGAGCCGGAAGGTCATCTCCAGCGACTTGCGCAGCAGCCCGCCCATGAAGGTCGGGCGCCAGAGCCGTTCCCCCGCCGGCGGCACGGTCGCGCCCGCCCGGGTGAGCGCGGCGCGCATGGCGGTGAGGTACGCGTCGTTCGCCAGACAGCAGTGCTCGAGCACCTCACCGACGCTCCAGCCGCCGTCCGGGCGGCGCACGCTCCAGCGCGCCGCGGGGAGCGGCGTGGTGATGGCGCGCAGACGCTCGTCGAGCGCGGTGAGCCCCGTGCGCACTGTGCTGTCGACACCGCGCTGCGTGGAGGGGAGCGACATGCTCAGTGCCCCACCGCCATGCCGTCCTTGCGCGGATCGCTGCCCGCGACCCAGCCCTTGGCGAGCTTCACGATGGCCTGCGCGCCACCGAACTGCGTACGGCGCTCGTCGGTGAGCTCGTGTCCCATGGCCTTGAGCGCGTTGCGCACCCCGTCGCCCACCGGCGTCTCGATGGCCACCTGCACACCGCTCAGGTGCCGGAAGCGCGCCGCGTCGATGGCCTGCTGCACGTCCATGCCGAACACCAGCATGTTGAGCAGCACCTGCACATGCCCCTGCGCCTGCATCGCGCCGCCCATCACGCCGAAGCT
The DNA here is from genome assembly GCA_020161135.1 of Gemmatimonadota bacterium. Taxonomy (GTDB): domain Bacteria; phylum Gemmatimonadota; class Gemmatimonadetes; order Gemmatimonadales; family Gemmatimonadaceae; genus Gemmatimonas. The sequence continues at coordinate 65,570 of JAIUOB010000005.1, forward strand.
CATGTACGGCTCGTCGCGCCCGTTCACCGTGCGCGTCACGAACGCCGGAATGAGCGTGTGGAACGGCCGCTTGCCGGGCGCGACGGTGTTGGGCAGCCCCGGCTCGAGCGTGAAGCCGGCGCCGCGATCGTGCAACGCAAAGCCGGTGCCCGGCACCACGATGCCGGAGCCGAACTCGTCGTAGATGGAGTTGATGAAGCTCACCATGTTGCCGTCCTTGTCGGCCGTGGTGAGATAGATCGTCTCGCTCGACGTGCGCAGCGGCCCCGGGTCGGTCCGCACCATCGCCTTGTTCACGTCGAGGTGACTGCGGCGCTCGCTGATGAACGCATCGTCGAGCATCCGCTCGGCGGGCATCGCGAGATGGTCGGCGTCGCCCACGAAGCGGGTGAGGTCGGCGTAGGCGAGCTTCTTGGCTTCGATGAGATGGTGCAGGTACGGCGCGCTGTTGTGTCCCATCGCCTTGAGATCATACGGCTCGAGGATGCGCAGCATCTCGAGCGCCGCCACGCCCTGGTTGTTGGGCGGCAGCTCCCACAGGCGATACCCCTGGAAGGGCACCGACATCGGCGTCACCCACGTCGGCTGGTTCTTCCGCAGGTCGTCGAGGGTGAGGAATCCGCCGAGCTTCTGCACGTGCGCGACGATCTGCTGGCCCATCGCGCCGCCGTAGAAGGTGCCGATACCCTGCGTGGCGATGGTCCGCAGCGTGCGCGCGTAGTCGGGGTTGCGGAACCATTCACCGGCCTTGGGTGAGCGACCGCCCGGCAGGAAGGTCGCGGTGGCCGCACTGTCGCGCTTGAGGAACGCCTCCTGCCCGACCCAGTCCTCGGCGATGATCGGCGTGAGCGGAAAGCCCTGCTCGGCATAGCGAATGGCGGGGGCCAGCGAGGCCGCGAGCGTGCGGGTGCCGTAGGTGCGCAGCAACGTTTGCCAGCCGGCCAGCGCGCCGGGCACGGTGATCGTCTCGACGCCGCGCGGAATCGAGCGGGTGCGCCCGCGCTTGAGCAGTTCGTCGCGCGTCATGCGCGCCCCCGCGCGCCCGCTCGCGTTGAGCGCGACCAGCTTCTTCTCCTTCGCGAGCCAGATGAGCGCGAACAGGTCGCCACCGATGCCCGTCATCATCGGCTCGGTCACGCTGAGCACCGCCGCGGCCGTGATGGCGGCGTCGACCGCGTTGCCGCCGGCCTGCAGCACGGCCACGCCCGCCGCCGACGCGAGCGGCTGGCTGGTGGCGACCATGCCGTTGGGGGCATACACCGGCGAGCGTCCCGCCATGGAGAGCGGGCGCGCCACCGGCGCGGGCGTCTGGGCCGCCAGCGATGCACTGGCGAGCGAGAGCAGCACCAGCGCCGTACCGGCGGGGCGCAGGCACGGGACACGTGGGGCGGGGACCACGGGCGGGACACGACGCAACATCACGAAGCTCCAGGCATCGGGAGGGGACACGGCGACCTGCGCCTCATTAGGATATCCCACCGCGGCGTCCTGCGCCGCGCCTGATACGCGCCGCGCTTGATGCTCGCCGCGCTTGATGCAGGCCGGCGCGACGCCGAACTTGGCGCATGGCACTCCCCCTGCTGTCGGCCCTCGTCGTGGCGGCCACCGCCGCCGACTCCAGCGCCTTTGTGCGCATCAATCAGGTGGGCTACCGCCTCGACGCCCCCAAGGTGGCGGTCGTTTGCGCGCTGCGCCCTGTCCGCCTCGGACGCTTCACCGTGGAAACCGAGCGGGGGCAGGTGCTGCTGGGGCCCAAGCGCGCGGAGCGCGATCGGCCGTTCGCGGCGTGCGTCGAGACCTGGCGCCTCGACTTCAGCGCCCTGCGCCGTCCGGCGCGTGTCCGGGTCCGGGTGCGCACCGCCGACGGGGCCACGATGTACGAGTCGCCCGTGTTCCCCGTGGGCGACGCGGTCTATCGCGGCCTCGCCGACACGCTCATGGGCTACATGCGCCAGCAGCGGTCGGGGTACAACCCGTTCCTCGGTGACACGGCGCACCGCTTCGACGCGCGCATCGTCGATCACCCCACGCGCACCGGCGAGGTCGCGCCGGTGCAGGGTGGGTGGGCCGATGCGGCCGACTACCTGCAGTACGTGACGACATCGGCAACGGCGACGTACCACCTGCTGGCCGCCTGGCGCGACGCGCCGAAGGCCTTCGCCGACCGACGGCGCGCCGACGGACACGCCGGCACCAACGGCGTCCCCGATGTGCTCGACGAGGCACGCCACGGCCTGACGTGGCTGCTGCGCATGTTCCCCGACGATCGCACGATGTTCAACCAGCTCGGCGACGATCGCGACCACGCCTTCTTCGACCTGCTCACGACCGACTCGTCCGACTACGGCTGGGGCAAGGGGCGTGAACGTCCGGTGTATCCGTGCACCGGGCAGCCGCAGGGCGTCGTGCGCGCGAAGAATCGCTCCACGGGTTATGCGTCCACGGCGGGCAAGTTCGCGGCGGCGTTCGCGCTGGGCGCCATGCAGTTTCGCACGCGCGACGCGGCGTTCGCCGACACGCTGGCGCGCAAGGCGCGGGCGGCCTTCGCGTTGGGGGAGGCGTTTCCCGGCGTGTGCCAGACGGCGCCGGGCAGCTCACCCTACTTCTACGAGGAGGCGAGCTGGCATGACGACATGGAACTGGGCGGGGCGCTGCTCTACCAGCTCACGGGCGACGCGCACTATCAGCGCGCCGCCCTCACGCATGCCGCCGCCGAACCGGTGACGCCCTGGATGGGTGCCGACACGGCGAGGCACTACGAGTGGTATCCGTGGCAGAATGCGGGGCACTACGAAACGGCCATGCGCGCGTCCGCCGCGCATCGCACGCGGCTCGCGACCATGTATCGGGAGGGCCTCACCCGCATCGCGGCCCGCGCGGGGAACGGTTTTCGCATCGGCGTGCCGTTCATCTGGTGCTCGAACAATCTGGTGGTCGCCACGGCCGTGCAGGCCGCACTGTACCGGCGCCTCACTGGCGACACGCGCTTCGCGACGCTCGAGCAGTCCGCCATCGACTGGCTCTTCGGCACGAATCCGTGGGGCACGTCCATGGTGATCGGTGTGCCGCGGCTGGGCGTGTGGCCGCGCGACCCGCACACGGAGCTGCCGCCATCGCTGCACGTGGGGCTCACGGGCGGCCTGGTGGACGGCCCGGTGTACCGCTCGATCTTCAGCAACCTGCGCGGCATCGCGCTGCACCATGCCGACGAGTATGCCGCGTTCAACACCGGCTTCGTCGTGTATCACGATGACCTGGGCGACTACGCGACCAACGAGCACATCATGGACGGCACGGCCGCTCTCGCGTACCTCCTGGCCCTGCAGCACCGCTGACGAGGCACGGGGGCCGTGGTCGCCAGCGGGACTGCCCCCCGCCCTCGCGGCGCTTAGCTTTCTCCGGATGTCGCTTCCCGTGGTCGATGACGCCGCGTTCGCGGCGGACGTCCTGACGGCACCGCTGCCGGTGCTGGTGGAATTCGGGGCCGCCTGGTGCCCGCCCTGCCGTGTCCTCGAGCCGGTGCTCGAGCAACTGGCCACGCGCTACGAGGGGCGGGTGCGCTTCCGCGCCGTCGACGCCGACGTGGCGCTCGAGACGGTCACGCGTTTCGGCGTGCGCAATCTGCCCACCGTGCTCCTCTTCGACCGTGGCCAGGTCGTGGAACGCGTCGCCGGTGCGCGCCCCGCTGCCGCCTACGAAGCGCTGCTCGATGCGCACCTGGCCTCTCGCGTGGCGGAGCTGGCGTCCCCGATCGTCTCGGCGCCGGTCGTCTCGGCGCCGAGCATGGCGGCGACCCCGCTTTGGGTCGATGCGCCCCCCGATGCGCGCGAGCGCGCGCAGGCGGCTGCGCTCGTCGCGAGCGACGAGCCGCTGCTCGTCTTCAAGCACAGCGACAGTTGCGTCATCTCCATCGCGGTCAAGCGCGAGTTCGACGCCTTTCTCGCGGCGCAGGTGAGCACGCCGGTCGCCACGCGGCTCGTGGTCGTGCAGCGTGAGCGCCGCCTCAGTGACGCGCTCGCCGAGGTGTTGCAGGTCCGGCACGAGTCGCCGCAGGCGCTCCTCGTGCAGCAGGGGCGCGTGCTCTGGCATGCGTCGCATCGCCGCATCACGGCGGACGCGCTGTCGCGGGTGGTGCACGCTGCGGGGCGCACGTCCGGCACTACCGCTACACCCACTGCTGCCCCCACCGCCGATTCCACTGCTGTTCCCGCCGCCGATTTCGTGGCCTGATCCCACCCCCCGTGCCCATGCCCAGCACCATCCTGCGCCACGCGCGCGTCATGTCGTCCCGCCGCGCCGGTCTCACCCTTGCCGCCCTGCTGCTCGCGTCAGTGCCGCACGCGATGGCCGCACAGGTCGCGTCCTCCGCAGCCTCCGCCCGCACCGCCGACGCACGGCCACCACGCGCCGTCCGCCGCGACATCCCCATCACGAACGCCATCCGTCGCGCGCTCGCGGCGGGCTCGCGGGATTCCAGTGGACGCCCCACCGCCAAGTACTGGCAACTGCGCACGGACTACAACATCGACGTCTCGCTCGACCCCGCGACACAGCGCCTCACCGGCAAGGCGCGCATCACGGTGCACAACGCGAGCCCGAATGCACTCCCCGATCTCGCGCTGCGTCTCGATCCGAACCACTTCCTGGGCAACGCGCCTCACGCGGCGACGTGGGTGCCCAGTGAAGTCACCGACGGCATGGTGCTGTCGCGCATGACGGTGAACGGCGCGCCGGTGAACATCGCCTCGAACCAGGCGCCCGCGTCGACCGGGGCCGAGGGCGCGCGCGCCATCCAGACCGCGCAGCAGCAACAGGCGCAGGGCGCGGGCGGCAACACGCTGCTGAGCGGCCGCAGCACGAACGCCCGTGTGCGCCTCGCGAGCCCCATCGCGCCGGGGGCGCGCGCGGTCATCGAGATCGACTGGTCGCACAAGTTGCCGGGCGGTCCCGGCACCGGCCACCGCATGACGCAGCGGTGGGCCGACACGCTCTTCCAGCCCACGCAGTGGTTCCCGCGCGTGGCCGTGTACGACGACCTGCGCGGCTGGGACACCGAGCTCTATCTCGGCCCGTCGGAGTTCTACAACAACTTCGGCACCTTCGACGTGAACATCGACGTGCCCGCCGGCTGGATCGTGAGCGGCACCGGCATCCTGCAGAACCCCGAGCAGGTGCTCACGGCCAAGGCGCGGGCGCAGCTCGCGAAGGTCACCGGTACCGACGACATCACCACCATCGTCGGTCCGGAGGAGGTGGGGCCGGGGCAGGCGACGGCGACGAGCCCCAGCGGCCGCCTCACCTGGCGCTTCCATGCGGACACAGTGAACGACTTCGCCTGGGCCACGGCCAGGAAGTACGTGTGGCAGGCGACACGCGCGAACATCCCGACCAAGGGCTACGTGCCGGTCCACATGCTGTACCTGCCGGGACGCGCCAACCTGTTCGCGCGCGCGGGACAGATCACGCGCCACGCCCTCGAGTTCTACTCCAAGCTCTGGTTCCCCTACCAGTTCCCGCAGCTCACGCTGCAGGACGGGCCGAGCGCCGGCATGGAGTACCCGATGGTCATCAACTCCAATCAGGGCGCCGCGGATCACGAGACCGGGCACCAGTGGTGGCCCATGGTCGTGAGCAACAACGAGACGTGGTACGGCTGGATGGACGAGGGCTTCAATCAGTACATGAACGTCCTCTCCGATGCCGATGCCGCCGGCAAGCCCGCCGTGTTCGATGGCCTCGGGCAGAGCTACGGCCGCACGAGCGGCAATGAAGCGGAGCCGCCGATGATGTGGAACGCCAACTACGGCGGTCCCGGCTTCTATGGCTTCACGACGTACAGCAAGACGCCGCTCATGCTCAGCATGCTCGGTGGTATCGTGGGTGACAGCGCCGTGCAGCGCGCGCAGCGCGAGTGGGCCACCGCGTGGATGTTCAAGCATCCGTCGCCGTGGGACTGGATGTTCTTCATGAACAAGGCGCTGGGGCGTGACCTGGGCTGGTTCTGGTACAGCTGGCTCTTCACCACGGAGAGCGTCGAGGGCCGCATCGCGTCGGTGAAGACCGCCGGGATCCGCACGAGCGTGGTGGTGGCGCAGGATGGCGGCATGCCCGCCCCCATCGTGCTCGAGGTGAAGTTCGCGGCCACCGGGGCCGCCATTCGCCCGATGAAGAACGCGGTGATGGTCGATGCGACCACGGCGCGCGTCACGGTGCCGGTTGACGTGTGGTTCGACGGGCGCCGCCAGCACACCGTCGATCTCATGTTCGGCGGCCGCGCCATCGAGCGCATCACGCTCGACCCCGACAAGCGCTTCCCCGATCGCGATCCGGCCGACAACGTCTGGCCGAAGCCGTAGCGCGTCGCGCGAGACGCGCTGCGCGAGGCGCGCTGCGCGAGACGCGTCACGCACGGTGCGGGGTGGGCGGCATCAGACGCCCGCCCACCCCCACACCGCGTCGAGAATGGCCGGGGGAATGCCGTGCCCGCCGTCGAACTCCTCGAAACGCACGGTGTACCCCGCCTGCCGCAGCGCCGGCACGATCACGCGACTCGTGCGCTCGATCGGCAGCACGGTGTCCTGCCGACCGTGGGACACGAAGTACTGCGATGCCCCCGCGCGCGGCGAGTCGCTGCGCGGCACGTAGCCGGGTGAACAGGCGGCGATGCGCGGAATCCAGTCGCCGTTCGCCGCGCCCAGACCCAACGCGTACGTCGCGCCGTCACTGAAGCCGAGCACGAGAATGCGGGCCGGGTCGATCGCCACGCGCTGAAAGGTGAACGCCAGTGCGCGGTCGATGAACGCGACGTCGTAGTCGTACTTGTACGTCATCACGTCCCACGTCAGCCCGCGCGCCCCGGGCGCGAGCAGCACGAAGCGGCGACTCTGAGCGATCGGCGTGAAGGTGGCCAGGCTCCAGGCGGCGCCCATCGTCGCGCCGTGCAGCACCACCACGAGAGGCGCGGGTGCCGTGAGGCCTGCCGGAACGACGAGGGCGCCGTCATTCGCGTTCCCCTCCGAGAGCGCGAAGGAGCCCGGGCCTGCGGGGGCGCCGGACGCGGCGCGCGGAGTCGACATGCCGGAGAGATACGATGGCTCGACGGCGCCGGCAAACGCGCGGCGACGATCGGCGAGCACCCCGGCGCCTCCCGCACGCTACGGGACGCGCAGGCGCGGACGACCGAGCCGCGGCGACGTCACGGGACGGGCACCGCACACGGCGCGACTCAAGTCCCTCCCCGGCGTGCCCGATACCGTACCTCCAGCGACGTGGGTCCACCCATTTCGGCCCGCCGACGACGACGTCGGCGTCTTGCAGTGTCCTCCCCTCTCGTGATCGCCGTGTCGGCTTTTCGATTCGCCTCTCTGAGTGCGCGGCTTCGCGCCGTCGCCATGCTCGGTGCCGCCGGCATCCTCGCCGTGGCCGTTGCCGCGCATTTCTCGCTTCGCCTCGCGCACGACGCGACGATTGGCCTGGTCGCCATCAACGACGCGCAGCGGCATCAGATGGACAGCGACATGATGCACGATGCCATGCGGGGCGACGTCATCGGCGGACTCCTCGCGGCCGACCGCAAGGACACCGCCGGCGTGAACGGGGCGCGCACCGACCTCGCCGACCACTCGGCGCGCTTCCTGGCCTCGCTCGACAAGGCCGAGGCGATCGTCACCGACTCGGCCATCCGGACCTCCCTGCCGGCACTGCGTGCGCAGGTTCAGGGCTATTCGAAGGCGGCGGCCACGGTACTCAATGCCGCGTTTGGTGACTCGACGACGCGCAATGCCGCGTACGCATCGTTCCTTGGCCAGTTCGACGCCGTGGAAGTCGGCATGGAGCAGTTCGGCGATCGCATCCAGGCGCTGAGTGGCAGCACCCAGGCCGCGACGGCGTCGCAGTTCACCCGCGCGATGTGGCTCATCTGGAGCTGCTTCGCGCTGTTCTTCCTGGCGAGCCTCACCTATGCGTGGTTCGTGGCGCGCGCGCTCGGCCGTCGCATGACCGGCGTGACCACCCAGGTGGAGGCGCTGCGCACGTTCGGCGTGGAGGGCGTGCGCCGTGCGCTGTCCGCCCTGGCGCGCGGAGAAGTGCTCGCGCTGGAGAAGAAGACCTTGCCGCGCCTCGCGGACACGTCGTCCGACGAGTTGGCCGCCGTGGCGCGCGCCGTCGACCAGATGGCCGATGAGTGCGACGCCTCGTTCGCCTCGTGTGTCGCGGCACAGCAGGCGGTCACGCACACCGTCGGAGAGATCGAGCGCCTCGCCGCGGAGGCCAGCATCGGGGTCCTCGACGCCCGCGCCGATCGCACCGCCGTGAAGGGCCGCTATGCCGAGGTGCTGGCCGGCGTCGAAGGCATTCTCGACACCGTGTCCGCGCCGCTCATCGAGGCGCGCCGCGTTCTCGAACGGGTGGCCGAGCGCGACCTCGAGGCGGCCATGACGGGGGAGTTCGCCGGCGAATACGCCCGGGTGCAGGTCGCGCTCAATCATGCGGTCCGCACGCTTGCCAACACCGTGGGCCAGGTGCGCGCGGCGGCCATCGAAGTCGACCATGCGGCCGAGCAGCTATCCGAGGGGGCCCAACAGTTGTCGGAGGGTGCCTCCTCGCAGGCCGCCAGTTCCGAGGAGATCAGCGCCTCGCTCACCGAACTCGCGTCGATCGCGGCGCAGGCGGTGCAGCGCGCCACGGACGCCACCGCCAGCGCGCGGCAGGCCCGCGAGAGCGTGGAGCGGGGCAGTACGGCCATGGAGGCGCTGAATGGCGACATGGAGCGCATCAAGCAGAGCGCCGACGCCACGCAGCGCATTGTGAAGACGATCGACGAGATCGCCTTTCAGACCAACCTGCTGGCGCTCAACGCGGCCGTCGAAGCGGCGCGCGCCGGCGACGCGGGGCGCGGCTTCGCCGTGGTGGCCGAAGAGGTGCGCGCCCTCGCCATTCGCTCGGCGGCGGCGGCGCGCCAGACGGCCGAACTCATCGAGGACGAGATCCGCAACGTCAATGGTGGCGTCGCACGGGAGCAACTGGTGCGTGAGCAGCTCACGGCCGCGCGCGATCATGTCGAGCAGGTGACCGTGGCCGTCGAGCTGATCGCCCAGGGCGTCCGCCAGCAGTCCACGGGCCTCGAGGAGATCGGCCGCGGTGTCGGGCTGATGAGCCAGGTGACCCAGCAGGTCGCGTCGAGCGCCGAGGAATCGGCCGCGGCGAGCGAGGAACTGCTGGGACAGGCCTCGCACCTCACGGCGGTGGTGAAGGGCTTCAAGACCCGGAACCGTGACACGCGCGTCGACGATCGGCACAGTCTGCAGGCCCGGCGACGCAGCGCCGCCTGACCCGCGTGGTCGGAACGGCGCCGCGCGCTGCGGCCTCAGCGGGTCCAGCGAAAGCTGGTGACCGTTCGAAATCTGAGGCCAGCGGGCGTGCCACGTGCCGTCTGGTTCTCCACTGAGGTCTCGACACGCAGGGGCAGCAGGGTGGCAGCGTCCACCACCGTCTCGTGCCGCGTCACCGGTACGGGCAGGGGCATCGTGTCGAGCATGGCGTCCAGTTGGGCATCGATCGCGTCGGCGGTCACGCCGCTGCCTCCGGCCATCGACGCGGTCATCTCCCGCATCGACTCGCGCATGGCGGCACGCAGCGCAGCGGGAGGAGTCCAGATGCGGCTGTCGAAGCGCCAGCAGGTCCCTGACCCTCCCGGACACGCCGTCACACCGCGGTAGTGAATCATGCGGTGGAGAGGGAGCGTGCCTGCGCCACCCAGCGGGTTGAGCTGGACCGTCTGCTCGGTGAGGGAGTCCCCCGGTGACCACGCGCGCGCCGTGAATCCCACGACCAGCGATTCCCAGGTGGTACGGGCCGCGGCGCTCAAGCGGGCAACGCCGAGGGTGGCGCGCGTGCGGTCGACCGTGCGCTGGACGACCTGCTGCAGCATCGGCGAGGAGGCGCCACCCGTCCGCGCCGTCAGGCTCTGCTCGAGGATCGCCACCACCGAGTCGGCGCGCCGCCGTACCGCGAGGGTGTCGTCGAGGCGCACGAAGGCGCCCGTCCGCCGCACGATGATGACCGACGACGACATGCCGTTCACGAGGGCGCGCATCGGGTCGTCTGACGCCGCGGGCGCCAGAGGGCGTGTCACCGTCGTGAGGCGCAGCCCGTCCGGGTGCGCCGCGATGACGTAGGTGCCTTCCATCCGCTGTGGCACGGTGGCGGCCGCCGCGGCGGGGAGGCCCTCCAGCGCGACCGGCTCATGGACCGTCTGGGCCGACGCGCCCGCGGGCCAGGCGAACACCGGTTGGATGCGCTGCGCGCGGGCCGAGGAGGCCGCGAACGCGAGCAGACAGAGGCAAGCGGGGACGATTCCGGCGCGACGCAGTGGAGAGGGCATTGGGAAGGGATGTGAAGGACTGTGCAGGAAACGCATGGTGCGTGTGAGCCATACGACTGCTCCCGCACCGTCGCATATTAGCGTATGCGCCGTCCCGCCACCTTTGCCGCCCTGGCCGTGCTCGTGCCGGGCGTCCTCGCGGCCCAACCCCGGCCGACGACCCGCACCTTTCCGGTGGATACCGCCTCCATCGCGACGGTGCATGCGGCGCTCCGCGCCCGTACGCTCACCTGCCGCGCGCTGGTGACGCAGTACCTCGCACGCATCGAGGCGATGGACAAGCGTGGGCCGGCCATCAACGCGATCATCGTCACCAATCCGCAGGCGCTCGCCACCGCCGACTCGCTCGACCGGCGCTTCGCGCAGGGCGGGCTGGTCGGCCCGCTGCACTGCATTCCGATGATCGTGAAGGACAACTTCGAGACCGCCGACCTGCAAACGACCGGCGGATCGCTGGCGCTCGAAGGATGGCGTCCCGCGCAGGACGCGACGATGGTGCGCCTGGTACGCGCGGCCGGCGCCATCGTGCTGGCCAAGAGCAACCTGGCCGAGTGGGCGTTCACGCCCTACGAGACGGTGAGCTCGATCCTGCCGGGCTACACGCGCAATCCGTACGCGCTCGACCGGGTCACCGCCGGGTCGAGCGGCGGCACGGCCGCCGCCGTGGCGCTCGGCTTCGGCACCGTGGGCCTCGGCACCGATACCGGCAACTCCATTCGTGGGCCGTCGGCGCATCAGGCGCTCGTGGGCATCCGCAGCACCATGGGGCTCACCTCGCGCGCCGGCGTGGTGCCGCTCAACGCGACGGCCGACATCGCGGGGCCCATGGCGCGCAGCGTGGCCGATGCCGCGCGGGTGTTCGATGTGGTCGCGCACAGTGATCCGGCGGACACGGTCACCGCACTGGCCGACACGCGCCGCGCCGCGCGGTACACCGATGCGCTCGTGCGCGGAGGCCTGCGCGGCGCCCGCATCGGTGTGTTGCGGCAGGCGTACGAGCGCGCGACGCTCGACCCGGAAGTGCGTGCCGTGTTCGATCGCGCCGTGGCCGACCTGCGCGCGGCCGGTGCGACGATCCTCGACACCGTGCGCGTCGATTCGCTCGAGGCGATCCAGCGCCGCCAGCAGGGGGGCTGCAATCGCTTCAAGTTCGACCTCGAGCGGTATCTCGGGTCCCGCACGCCCACGCCGCCGGTGCGCACCATCGACGAGATCCTGCGCAGCCGCCGCTTCCATCCCACCGTCGAGCAGCGCCTGCGCGACGCGGCGCAGGCCACCGAACCACCGGAAAGTGCGCTCGGCTGCCGCAGCCGCGAAGGGGTGCGCGCGGCACTGCGCACGGCCGTCACACAGCTCATGGACTCGCTGCAGCTCGACGCGCTGGTGTATCCCACTTGGAGCAATCCGCCGCGGCTCATCGGCGACCTCAACACGCCCCACGGCGACAACAGCCAGCTCTTCTCGCCCACCACCGGCTTCCCGGCCATCACTGTGCCCATGGGATACACCCGCGACGGACGCCTCCCCGCCGGCCTGCAGTTCTTCGGACGCGCGTGGAGCGAGGAGCGCCTGCTGCGCCTCGCCTACGACTACGAGCAGCGCACGCATCACTGGCGGGCGCCGCGGTGGCCGTGAACGCCCCCATCCTGGGCACGTGCGCCATTGGGGCGAGCGCGGGCGGACTCGAGGCCCTCGAGCAATTCTTCACCAACGCGGACTCCACGTCGGGCATCGCGTGGGTCGTCGTGCAGCATCTCTCGCCCGACCACAAGTCCCTCATGGTCGAGCTGCTGCGTCGCCACACCAGCCTGCGCGTCGTGCGCGCCGAAGATGGCATGCGGCTCGCGCCCGACACCGTCTACCTCAACCCGCCCAAGACCAACCTGACGTTCGACGATGGCGTGTTGCGCCTCGCCGATCAGCCGCCCGGGGGCGGGCTGCACCTGCCCATCGACAGCTGCTTCGCCTCACTGGCGCAGGACCGCGGGGAGAGCGCCGTGGGCGTGATCCTCTCGGGCACCGGCAGCGACGGGACACGCGGTGCGCGTGAGCTCAAGGCCGAAGGCGGACTCGTGCTCGCGCAGGACCCGCAGGAGGCGCAGTTCGACGGCATGCCCCGCAGTGTCATCGCCACGGGGCTCGCCGACCAGGTGCTCCCGGTCGCGCAGATGCCCAGCACGATCGAGCAGTTCTTCCAGCGACGCGGCGGGGCGCGCACCAGCACGCCGTCGGAGCAGCTCGCCGGCACGGTCCAGCAGGTGCAGCGCATCCTTGGCATGCTGCGCGACCGGCTGGGTACCGACTTTGCCGGCTACAAGCCCAACACCATCGTCCGGCGCATCGAGCGGCGTGTGCTCATGCACCCAGCACATGGCTGGGACGACTATGTGCAGCTCCTCGAGCACTCGCGCAGCGAGCTCGCCGCGCTGCACCGCGACCTGCTCATCAACGTCACGCGCTTCTTCCGCGACGAGGAGCTGTTCCGGCTCCTGCAGGCCAAGGTCATGCCGACCCTCGTCGACACGCCGGCCGACACGGAGCTGCGGGTCTGGGTGCCCGCCTGCTCCACGGGCGAGGAGGCGTACTCGCTCGTCATCCTGCTGCTCGAGGCCATGGAGGCGAAGGGGATCGCGCGGAACCTGCGCGTCTTCGCGACCGACCTCGATCACGAGGCCGTCGAGTTCGCGGCCGCCGGACGCTACGGCGATTCCATCGCCGCCGATGTGCACCCCGACCGGCTCGCGCGCTTCTTCGTGGCGGATGGCGATGGCTATCGCGTGTCGCGGGCCGTGCGTGACAAGGTCATCTTCGCACGACACAACCTGCTCAAGGATCCGCCGCTCACGCGCATGGATCTGGTGTCGTGCCGCAACATGCTCATCTACCTCGGCGTCGACCTGCAGCGACGCGTGATCGCCCTGCTCGCGTATGCGCTGCGCGAACGTGGCACGCTGGTGCTGGGCGCGAGCGAATCGGTGGGCCCGCTCGCGCCGATGTTCGAGGTCATCGACGCGAAGTGGAAGGTGTACCAGACGCTGCACACCGGCCGCAGCTCGCTGGTCGAGGCGCTGCCCATGCGCGGACGCCGCTCGCCGGTGCAACTCCACGCCACCGACACGCTGTTCACCGCACGCGGCGGCACGGGCCGTGGCGGCGACGCGGAGCTGCTCGATCGCGTGTGTCAGGAGTTCGCGGACCTCCAGCAACTGCGCTGTGTCGTGCTCGACCCGGAAGGGCAGCTGCTGCACACCTTCGGCGACCTGTCCGGCTTGCTGCGCGTCCCCACCGGGCGCTCGACGCTCGAGGTGTTCCGCCTGCTGCCGCGGCCGGTGGCCAGCGCGCTCCGCACCGTGCTGGCGCGGGTGGCCAAGGAACAGCGGGAGGTCGTGTTCGAGGGCATCGACATTGGCGGCGACGAACCCCCGCTCGCGTTGCACGTGCGTCCCATCGAACTGGGCCCGGAGCGGGCGCGCGCGGTCGTCGTCTACTTCCGCACCGGCGTGCCCGCCGAGGCGAGTGTCGGCGTGGAGACGCTCCGTGCGGGCGAGGGCATGGGGGTCCGCCTGGCCCTGCTCGAGCAGGAACTGCAGTCGACCCGCGAGAACCTGCAGGCCACGATCGAGGAGCTCGAGACGTCGAACGAGGAGCTGCAGGCCACGAACGAGGAGCTGCTGGCCTCCAACGAGGAACTGCAGAGTACGAACGAGGAGTTGCAGTCGGTCAACGAGGAGCTGCAGACCGTCAACGCCGAGTATCAGGAGAAGATCTCGGAGCTGGTGAGCCTCAACCACGACATCGAGAACCTGCTGCGCACCACGGGTGTGGGCATCCTCTTCGTCGACCAGGCGCTGCGCATCCGCAAGTTCACCGATGCGGCCTCACGCCTCCTCGATGCGATGCCGCAGGACATCGGGCGTCCGCTCGAGCACCTTGCCGCCAAGGTGCCGGGTGTCGATCTCGTGGGGATGTGTCGCCGCGTGCTGGTCGGGATGGGCCCCGAGTCGCACGACCTGGTCGCCAGTGATCGCGCCGCCCTGCATGTGCGCGTGCTGCCGTACCTCACCGGCGACGCGGGGGTGCACGGCGTCATCGTCAGCGTCATCGATGTGACGGCGGTCAAGCAGGGCGAGGCGCGGCTCCAGGAAATCCTCGACTCGATACCCTCGTCGATCGCCATCCTGGGCACCGATGGCACCATCGTGCAGACCAACGCCGAGTGGGCGCGCTTCGCGAACGCCAACGACGCGCCCTCGGCCGTCGCGGCCGGGGTGGGGCTCAACTACGTCATGGTGTGCATGGCGGCCCCCAACGATGCGCTGGCGCAACGCGTGGGGAAGGGGCTGCGTGAAGTGCTCGACGGCAAGCGTGATCACTTCAGCGTGCAGTACCCGTGCCACTCGCCCACGCAGCAGCGGTGGTTCCACCTGCAAGCGACGCCGCTGTCCGGTACGCCGCCGCAGGGCGCCCTCGTGCAGCACGTCGACGTCACGTCCACCATGCTCCGCCTCGAGCGCCTGTCGCAATGGGCCGAGCAGGTGCACGCGATGGGCATCGAGGGACTGCCGGAGGTGCAGGGCTAGCGCCGCCGCCGCGCGCTCACGACGAGTAGTACGCGGCGTTCTCCTCGACGTAGCCCTTGGTGAGATCGCAGCCATAGGCCACCGCCGTCGCGTCGCCGACGCCCAGCGCGACCTCGATCTCCACGACCTCGCGCGAGAGGGTCTCGCGCACCACCGCGTCGTCGAACGCCAGCCGTTCGCCGCGCTGCACCACCTGCACACCGTTGATCCACGCATCGGTGGCGGCGGGCCGGATGGTGCAGTCGAAGCACTTGCCCACGGCCATCAGCAGCCGGCCGACATTCGGGTCGGCGCCGTGCACCATGGTCTTCACCAGCGGCGAGTTCACGATCGACTTGGCCACCACGCGCGCCTCCCGGTCATCGCGTGCGCCGCGCACCGTCACCCGCAGCAGGTGCTCGGCGCCCTCGCCGTCCCGCGCGAGCGTCTCGGTCATGCGCGTGCACCCCGCGCGCAGCACTGCGAGGAAGTCGGCCTCGGACACCGCACCGGCAAGCCCGTTCGCCAGAATCGCGCAGGTGTCGGACGTGCTCGTGTCCGTGTCCACCGACAGCATGTTGAAGCTCGGCGCCACCGCCGCGCGCAGCAGGCGGTCGAGGGTCGGCGCGTCGAACGCGGCGTCGGTGAAGATGTAGGCCAGCATCGTGGCCATGTTCGGCTCGATCATCCCCGACCCCTTGGCGACCCACGTGATCGTGGCGCCGCCCACACTCGCCGACAGCGCCTTGGGGTGCGTGTCGGTGGTCATGATACCTTCCGCGCCGACGAGCGGGTCGTCCTGCAGGTCGCCCTGCATGCCCACCACCCCGCGCTCGATCTTCTCGATGGGCAGCGGCACGCCGATCACGCCGGTGGAGCTCACGAGCACGCGGTCGGGTGAGGTGCCCAGTTCAGCCGCAGCGGCCGCCGCCATGCGACGGGCGTTCGCCACGCCCGCTGCCCCCGTGGCCACATTGCTCACCTTGCTGTTGGCAATGATGGCGCGCAGCGTGCCGCCGACACCGGGCGGCACCGTCTCACGCCCGAGCACCACCGGGGCGCCGGGAAAGTGGTTGCGGGTGAACACCGCCGCGGCCGCAGCATCCACCTCGCTCGCGAACAGCGTGAGGTCGCGTGCGCTGGGCTTGAGCCCGACGTTGCGGCTGGCACAGCGGAATCCGCGCGGAAAGCGCGGTGCGGCGTGGAACGTCACGTCGGAAGTGGTGGAGTCGGGCATGCGCGAAAGCTGAACGCGTCCCGGGGGCCTTCACAAGACGCGGGACGCGCCGCCCGGCGGTTACGTTCCGACACCCGCCCGTTGCCACCGGTCTCGCCTCATGCGCCTCCCTGCTCGCACGTCGCTCGCCCTCGCCGCGCTCGTCGCTTCGGCGCCCGCGGTCATCGGTTCATTCGCGGCCCTGCCGCTCTCGGCGCAGGCGTCGCCGCGACTGGCCGCGCGCCCGGCGCCGCGCGCAGTGGCCGACACGTCCATCTTCGCGCCGCTGTCGCTCCCCGCGCCCAACGAATATCGCGGCGCGAGTGGCGCACCCGGGCCGCGCTACTGGCAGAACCGCGCCGACTACGTGCTGCGCGCCACGCTCGACACCGCCGCGCAGACCGTCGAGGGCGCCCTCACGCTGCGCTACACCAACCGGTCGCCCGACACGCTGCGATTCGTCTGGCTGCACACGGAGCAGAACGCCTTCCGCAGTGGGTCGCTCAACACGCTCGTGTTCGAGGAGGACGGCCGGTTCGGTGGTGGCGGCTTCCGCGGCGGCTACACCATCGCCACGGTGCAGCAGGTCGTCGGCACGCCAGGTGCGCCGCGTCGCGTCGACCTCGCACGGCGTGACCAGGAGACGCTCATGGCGGTCGACCTGGCGGAGCCGCTCGCGCCCGGACGCACCGCCACGCTCGAACTGGCGTGGCGCTTCCGCGTGCCGGAGCACGGGGCCGACCGCATGGGACGCGATGGGGCGCTCTACGAGATCGCGCAGTGGTATCCGCGGGTGGCCGTCTACGACGATGTGCGCGGCTGGAACATCGAGCCCTACCTCGGGCAGGGTGAGTTCTACCTCGACTATGGTGACATCGACCTCGCGGTGACGGTGCCCGCCGGGTACATCGTGGCGGCCACCGGTGCGCTGCAGAATGCGGCGGAGGTCCTCACCGTTGTGCAGCGTGCACGGCTGGCGGCCGCCGCGCGCAGCGACACCGTCGTGCGCGTCATCACCGCCGAGGAGTTGGAGCGTGGCACGGCACGGCCACGGCAGGCTGGCATGCTCACCTGGCGCTTCCGCGCGAAGAACGTACGCGACGCTGTTTGGGCCGCGTCGCCCGACTATCAGTGGGATGCGACGAGTTGGAAGGGCATCATGGCGTACGCGTACTACCGCCCCAGTGCCGCCGCCCACTGGCACGATGCCGCCGACCAGTCGCGCATGTCCATCATGGAGTACTCCGAGCGGTGGTTCCCGTACCCCTGGCCACACATCTCGGCCGTGGAGGGCCCCATCAGCGGCATGGAGTACCCGATGATCGCGATGGAGAACCGCAGTGCCGATGTGTACGACCTGTTCAACGTGGTCACGCACGAGATCGGGCACATGTGGTTTCCGATGATCGTCGGCAGCAACGAGCGCCAGTACATGTGGCAGGACGAGGGCTTCAACACGTTCATCAACACGTTCGCGGAAGGGCGCCGATACCCCGAGCGTGGCGACCAGATGGCGCGCGCCGCCGAGGAACGCCGGCTGGTCGAGCAGGTGATGATGGCCAGCATGGATGGCCCCGTCGACATCCCGCCCGATCGCATCGCGCCCGACATGCTCGGGGTCACGGCCTATGTGAAGCCCAGCGTCGGGCTGCAACTGCTGCGGCAGGAGGTGCTCGGCGAAGCCGCCTTCGATGCCGCGTTCAAGGCGTACACGGCGCGCTGGGCGTACCGGCATCCCACGCCCGCCGACTTCTATCGCACCATGGAGAACGTCGCGGGGCGCCGCCTCGATTGGTTCTGGCGCGGCTGGTTCGTGGAGAATGCGCGGTTCGATCAGGCGGTGGACTCGGTCGCCGTCGAGACCCGTGGGGACACCGCGGCCGTCACCATCGCCTTCGGCAATCGCGAGCGGGGGGTGCTCCCCATTCGCGCGCGCCTGACCTTCAGCGACGGCACCACGCAGGAACTGCGCTACCCGGCCGAGGTGTGGAGCACCAACAGCCGCCGCTACGAGCGCCAGTTCCGGTTCGTCGGCAAGCGGCTGATGTCCGTCGAGCTCGACCCGGACCACCGCCTGGTTGACGTGGATCGCCGCAACAACGTCTGGGGACAACGGCCGCCTCGGTCCTGACTGGCCCCCCGAGTACGTCGGCGCCTTAAGGCTGCCTTAGCAGTAGATGTCCCGGAGGTACGAAAGGCGATACGAATAGACAGATTGCGGGGCTATGACGTTAGAAAACAGGGATTACATGGTGAGTCGTACATATGTCGACAATGGGAAAGATTTCGTACCATAGGAGTGCAGTTCGGGTACCCCAGGCCCCTTCAGCGCTCTTCCTGTGCCGTCGCAACCCACGCTCCGCCCCTTCGACGTCGCCGTCG
Organism: Gemmatimonadota bacterium; assembly: GCA_020161135.1. GTDB lineage: Bacteria > Gemmatimonadota > Gemmatimonadetes > Gemmatimonadales > Gemmatimonadaceae > Gemmatimonas. The sequence continues at coordinate 84,108 of JAIUOB010000005.1, forward strand.
CCCTGCGTCTCGTGCTCGTGCCCGAAGATCGCTACGAACCGATGGCGATCGCGCTCGCTACCAGCACCAGCGCCGTGCACCGCTCCGTCGCGCGGCTCCAGCACGCGGGCATTTGCGGGCCGGGTTCACGCACGGTCACGAAGGACTCCCTCGGCGAGTTCCTCGTGCATGGCGTGCGCTACGCCTTTCCGCCCGTGCACGGGCCTGAGCGCATCGGCATTCCGACGGCCTGCGCTCACCCCGAGCTCGCGAGCGCCGTCGGAGACGCGGCCAGCGTGCGGCCGCTCGTGTGGCCGATGGATGGCGGCCCGATGCGCGCTGAGACCCTGGTGCCCCTCTTCAATGGCGTGACCAAGGTCGCGACGCGTGACGCGCGTCTGCATCACCTGCTCGCCTGCGTCGACGCCCTGCGCGTGGGTACCCATCACGAGCGCAGCGTGGCCGAGTCGCAGTTGCGTCATCACCTCGAGGGGCGCGCGCGGGTCGCCTGAGCGGTCGTCTGCCCGTGCCCGCGTCGCCCCCCGTGCGCGGGAGCGCCGTGCGCGGCTACCGCGTCACCCAGGCCGCGTAGCCGCCGGCCAGGTTCACCACGTCTCGCCGCCCCTGCGCGGCGAGCAGGCTGGCCGCGATGGACGAACGCCCGCCGCCCTGACACTGCAGCACCACGAGTCCGTCGGGGATCTCCCCGGCACGCTCCGGCAGGCTGCCAAGCGGGATGTGCATCGCGCCGTCAATGTGGCCGGCGTCCCACTCCGTCTTGCCCCGCACATCGACGATCGTGACGGTGCCGTGGGCCGCAAGCTGCGCGGGAGTCCACTGCGTGATGCTCCGCGGCGCCGGTTCGGCCGCCAGCACATCGGCCGCCCGCGCCCACCCTCGGATGTCGTCGAAGCCGATGTGCGCCAGCTCCTCGCGCGCCCGCGTCGCCTGCGCGGCGTCCACGGCCACGAACACCAGGGGCGTCTCCACCGCCAGCAGGGATCCCACGTACGTGCTGAAGCTCTTGGACAGCGGCACCGAGAGGGTACCCGGTACGAAGCGCGCCGCGTACTCCGCCGCCGGTCGCAGGTCGATGCGCACGACCCCCGCGGGCTGCGAGCGCACCGTCGCCGCGTCGAGCTGCGTGAGCGGCCCTCGCGAGCCCAGGACGCGCGGCCCGTCGCGGTTGATGCGCTTCATCGACGCGAAGTAACGGGGCGGCTCCGGCTGGCCGTCGAGCACCGCCTCGACGAACGCCGCCTCGTCGGTCATCGCCACACCCCAGTTCGCGCGCTTCTCGTAGCCGACCGTGCTCGACGGGACGGCGCCGAGCGCCTTGCCGCACGCCGACCCGGCACCGTGTCCCGGCCACACCTGCAGGTGGTCGGGGAGCGCGCGGAAGCGCGCGAGTGAGGCGAACAGCGTGCGGGCGCCCGCTTCCATCGTGTTGGCCACCTTGGCGGCCCGCTCGAGCAGGTCGGGACGCCCGACATCACCCACGAAGACGAAGTCGCCGGTCAGGATGCCCATCGGCCCGGCACCGCGCGGCGTGTCGGTCACGATGAACGACAGATGCTCCGGCGTGTGTCCGGGGGAGTGCATCACGTCGAGGTGGATGTTGCCCACGACGATGCGGTCGCCATCACGCACCAGCGTCGCACCATCCTGCGCGGCGTAGCCGTACTGCCAGTCCTGGCCACCTTCCGCGGAGAGAAAGAGTTGCGCCCCCGTCGCGGCGTGCAGCTCGCGCGCACCCGAGACGAAGTCGGCGTGAATATGCGTTTCGGTGATGTGCGTGATGCGAAGTCCCTCGGCGCGCGCCACGTCGAGATAGGGCTGCGGGTCGCGCAGCGGATCGACGACGATCGCGTCCCCGGTGGCCTGACACCCGATGACATAACTGGCCTGGGCGAGTGCCTGGTCGTACAACTGCCGGAAGAACACAGAGCCTCCTGCGGGTGGGTCGAGCGGTTGGTCACAATAAAGTTGCAATGAAGTCCGCCGCAGTGACAGCGATGCCGATGCCGCTATGCCGCGTGGCGCGTCAGCGTCATACCATGGAAGCCATGTCCTCCACATCACCGCGTCCGAAATCGACGCTCGCGCTCGACCGCTTTGCGGCGACGCAGCGGCCGCTCGGCGCGCCCGAACCGCGACGCGGTGGGCGCCCCGAGACGCCGTCGGTGATGGGTGTGGGACGCACCGGCGCCGGCGGACGGGCGCCGGAGTCGACGCGCCTCGCGCCAAGCCTCCCCATGCGCACGCGCCCGGCACCGGCGGCGGCCACCGCGACGCCATGGGTCACCACCGTGAAGGGCGCGGCGCGTCAGGCGGCCGATGAGCCGCTACCCCCTCGCCGGGTCGCCAGCGACCAGCGCCATGAAGCCGAGCGCAAGGATCGCGTGATCGTCACCAGCCTCATCGTAGCGTGCATCCTGCTCCTGCTTGCGATGGGCACGCTGCGGGTCCGCAGTTCCATGCGCGATGGCGCGAGCGAGAAGGCGTTGGGCGCGACCTTCGGCGTCGTGCATACGCGGCAGGGACAGTTCCGACTCCTGAACCGTCGTTTCGCGACATGGCGTGAGCTCGAGTCGAGCGGGGCGCGTCTCGGTCCGCGACAGCGGGTCGTGGCCAGCAATGCCTCGGCGTCGCACTGGTTCCTGTCGGTCGAGGACACGGGCACCGGCATCACCTGCTCACGCACCGGCGAGCTGTTCGACGAGGGCCCGGCCGCGCGGCGTCCGAGCTGCACCGCCTCACGGCGCTAGGTGTCGCGACCGCTCGCGTACGCTGGCGCACGCTGGCGAACGCGGTGACGACAGGCTACATCGGAGCGTGCCGAACATTCGCGCTCTCCTGCTTGCGTCGACCGTCCTGACGGCGGTCGCCATCACACCCGCCGCGCCGCTCGCCGCGCAGTCGGGCACGGCCTCCGATTCTGCCCGCGCCGACAGCGTCGCCAGCGCCCAGGCGCTGGGTGCGGTGCGCGTCACGGTCACGCGGGACGCCGCCCGCTCGCCCTTCGAGCTCCCCTTCGCGATCAGCACGGCGCCACTCGCGTCGCGGCCCGCACAACGTCGCATCGGCGTGGGCGACCTGCTGTTCGGTGTGCCGGGCGCGCAGGTGCAGGACCGCGCCAATCCATCGCAGGACCCGCGCGTGACGGTGCGAGGCTTCGGCGCGCGATCGGCGTTCGGGGTGCGAGGAGTGCGCATGGTGCGCGACGGGGTGCCGCTCTCGCTCCCCGACGGTCAGACGCCGCTCGACTGGCTCGATCTGGAGACGGTCGACCGCGTGGATGTCGTGCGGGGAACGGCCGCCGCACTCTATGGCAACGCCGCGGGGGGTGTGGTCGAGCTGCGCTCGGTGGCACCAGCCGCGACGCCGGCCGCGGCGCAACTGCGCCTGTGGGACGGCGGCGGATTGCAGCGCGCCAACGTGCTCGCCTCAGGCACCGTGGCGCCGGCGCTCGGTGCGCTCGCCACGCCGCAATGGCTCGCGTCGTTCACGCGCACCCGCGGCGATGGCCCGCGCACCTGGTCGCGATTCGATGCGTCGAGTGCGTTCCTGCGCCTGCGCGCCGTGGTGAAGGGCACGCAACTGGAGGTGCAGGGCACCCACTACGACGCGCCCCGCGCCGAGAATCCCGGGGCACTCACCGCGGCCGAACTGGCGCGGGATCCGCGTCTCCCTGATTCGCTCAACATCACGCGACGCTCACGCAAGGCGGTCACGCAGTCCCAGGTGGCGCTGATCGCGGAGCGTGCCGTCGGTGCGGGCGTCATACGCGGCTCGCTCTTCACCGGCGCGCGCACGCTCGACAACCCGCTGCCGTTTGCCATCGTGGCCGTCGACCGTCGCGTGGTGGGCGGCGGGGTGCATGGGGCGTGGCGCACCACGGTGCTGCCGTGGCCGCTCCGCCTGAGCACGGGCCTCGATGCGCAGCGGCAGGGCGACGATCGGTTCAACTACGAGAACTGCGCCGATGTCGCGCCCACGGTGCCGGTGAGTGCGCGGTGTCCGGTGGCGGGGCGGGAGCGTGGCGCCGTGCGCCTCGACCAGCGTGAAGAGCTGTCGGGCGTGGGCGTCTATGCGCGCGCCGAGGTCGAGGCGCCGCATGGCGTGTTCCTGAGTGCAGCACTGCGTCGTGACCAGGTGGCCTTCCGCGTGCGCGATCACTTCATCGCCACCGGCAACCCCGACGACTCCGGCGAGCGCACGTTGCGCGCGACGAGCCCGCTGGCCGGGCTCACGTGGCGCCTGCGCCCCACCTGGTCGTGGTACGCGAATGTGGCGACGGCCTTCGAGACGCCCACCATCACCGAGCTCACCAACCAGGAGTCGGGCGCGGCCGGGCTCAATGCCACGCTCGAACCGCAGCGTACCCGCACCACCGAGCTCGGCACGCAGGCCCTTGTCGCCGGACGCGTGCGCGTCGATGCGGCGCTCTTCCGCGCGACGGTGCTCGACGAACTCGTCGGCTTCGATGTACCGGGACAGGCGGGGCGTCGCGCGTTCCGCAACGCCGGGCGCACGTCGCGCCGTGGCGTCGAGGCGGGGCTGCGCGCGGAGTGGACGCACCTGTCCGCAGGCGCGTCGTACACGTGGGCGCGCTACCGCTTCGACCAGTACAGCGTCGGCACGACCTCGTTTGCGGGCAAGCCCATTCCCGGCATCCCGGCCGAGGCGCTCCAGGCGTTCGCGACGGCGCGCGGTGGTCCGCTGTGGAGCACGCTCGAAGTGAGTGCGGCGTCGCGGGTGAGCGCCAACGATGCCGCCACCGTGTTTGCGTCGGGGTGGGCCGCCTGGACGTGGCGCACCGGCTTTGCCGCGCAGTCGCTCCGCGGCGCGCGGCTCGGCGGTCTCCGCGCCGAGCCCGTGCTCTCCATCGAGAATCTGTTCGACCGCCGCTACGCCCCGTCGGTGGTCATCAACGCCACGCGCGGTCGCTACTTCGAACCCGGGCTGCCGCGCCGGGTGTCGCTGGTGATGAAGCTGAGTTACGAGTGAGCGTGCGCGTGCCGCGTAACGCGGCACGCTGCACGCGGCACGCGACACGCGGCATCACTCAGTGCACGCGTAGCAGGACGGGCAGGCGCGCGTACATGCCGCGCGGGTCGTTCCAGTGCGCCAGCGTGGCGAACTCGCGCACCAGGTCGCCGGCCAGTGAGCCCAGGGGGCCGGTGCCCGTGAGTTGCTCAGCCACCGCCCGCATCTGCGACGTGAGCGGCGCCGGCTTGCGTTCGATCATCTCGGTCAGGCGCTCGAACGCGCTCTTCGTGCGCGGGTATTCGCGCACGTCGTAGCTGCCGGTGAGCGACGCCAGCTTCGCCGCGCTCTGCACGGCCGCCTCGAGGTCGCCGAGCGAATCGACGAGCCCGAGGCGCAGGGCGGCCTGACCCGACCAGACGCGCCCTTCGGCAATGGCGGCCACCGAGTCGCGCGACAGCTTGCGCGAGGTCGCCACCCGCGCGAGGAAGGCGTCGTACACGGCGTCGGTCCCGCGTTGCAGGACCGCCAACTCGGCGGCGGTGCGGGGACGCGCGATGGTGAGCAGGTCGGCGTAGCGACCCGTCTTCACCGTGTCGAAGGTCACGCCGTGCGTGTTCGCGAGCCGCTGGATGTTGGGCACCAGCGAGAAGACGCCGATCGAGCCCGTGAGGGTGTTCGGCTCGGCGAAGACGCGACGTCCGGCGGTGCTGATCCAATAGCCCCCGCTGGCCGCCAGGCTGCCCATCGAGACCACGAGCGGCTTCTGCGCGTTGAGCAGCGACAGCTCGCGGTGGATGGCCTCGGAGGCGATGGCGCTGCCACCGGGACTGTTCACGCGCAGCACCACCGCCTTCACGCTCCCCTGCGCGCGCAGCCTGCGCAGCTCGCGGGCCAGCGCGTCACCGCCGATGAGCCCCTCACCCCCCTCCCCGTCGACGATGTCCCCTTCGGCGTAGACGATCGCGACGGACTGTCGCGCCGTGAAGATGCGCGCGCGCGCCGCCGCCAGCGGTGCGTAGGCTTCGAGCGAGACCTGCGGAATGGCCTGGCTACCGGTGGAGTCGGCGCTGGCCACGGCGACGCTGTCCGGTGCGCCGATCGTGTCGCGCGCCGCGGCCGTTCCGCCGGCAAGTCGGCGCAGGTCGTCGAGGACCTCGTCGTAGTACGCGATGCGGTCGATGAGCCCTGCAGCCTTCGCGTCAGCGGGCAGGAACCAGCCGGTCGCGTCCACGACGGTCTGCAACTGGGTGGTGTCGATGCGCCGCGTCGCGGCGATGCCCCGCCGCATCTCACTCCACAGGTCACCGAGGTACGACTGCACCTGCAGGCGATTCTCGGGGCTCATGTCCGCGCGGGTGTACGGCTCGACCGCCGCCTTGAAGCGCCCCACGCGGCTCACCTGCACGCCAATGCCGAGCTTCTCGAACAGCCCGCTCAGGAACACCTGCTCCGAGGCCAGGCCCGGGAGCAGCAGCGCGCCGAAGGGATCGAGCGACACGACGTCAGCCGCCGACGCCACGTAGTAGGTGCGCGCGTCGGGGTTCACGAGCCAGGCATGCACCGGCTTCTTCGACGTGGCGCGGAACTGCACCAGCGCACCGCGCAACTCGCGCAGCGCCGCAAAGCCTGACGTCACGCCGTCACCGCCCACGGTGCCCCGCAGCAGGATGCCGCTGATGCGCTCATCGTCGGCCGCGCCGCGAATGGCCTGGATGGCGGCGCGCAGCGACAGGCTCGTCTCACCCCCTGCGAACAACTGCTCGACGCGCGAGGTGGGGGTGGCGGGCGCCGGACGGTCGGACAGCGGCTGGTCGAGGTCGACCACCAGCACCGACCCGCTGCGCACGTCGACCGTCGTGGTCTCCCCGGCCGACGCGGCCAGTGCTCCCAGGACGAGGAAGAAGAGCACGACACACAAGGCCACGGTGACGAGATTGGCGGCCAGCGCCGCGAAGAATTGCTTCATGAGGCTCCCGGGAACGGAAACGGGGACGTCGCGATCGGGATGACGCCGAAAGCTAGTGGGCGGGGTGGCGGCGCTGCCGCCGCGGTCGCGGGCGCCCCGGTCCCACCCTTCAAAACATGACGTTCGCGTCGCGTCTGGTCTTGCCCCGCACCCACCCACGCCCCAGCTTGGAGGGGTACCCCGTTGGCCCGCCCACCGCCCACCGGCCCCGCCCATGCCCAGCTTCAAGGCCCCGCTCGACGACATCCGGTACCTCCTGCACGAGGTCCACGACATCGGCCAGCTCGCCGCGCTCCCCGGCTACGAGGACGCGACCCCCGAGATGATCGACGAGGTCCTCAAGGGCGGCGCGAGCTTCTGCGAGGATGTGCTCTTCCCGCTCAACCAGAGCGGCGACGCCGAGGGCGTGCACCTCGAGCAGGGCGCCGTGCGCACGCCGGCCGGCTTCAAGGAGGCGTACGCGCGCTACGCGGCCGACGGGTGGACGGCGGTGAGTGCCGATGCGCGCTATGGCGGGCAGGGGCTCCCCGAGATGGTGCGCTTCGTCATGGAGGAGATGCTCTGCTCGGCCAATCTCTCCTTCAGCATGTACCCGGGGCTGTCGCACGGCGCCTACAGCGCGCTCATGAGTCACGGCAGCGACGAACTCAAGGACCGCTTCCTCCCCAAGCTCATCGACGGCACGTGGGGCGGCACGATGTGCCTCACCGAAGCGCACGCCGGCACCGATCTCGGCATCCTGCGTACGCGCGCCGAACCGGCGGGTGACGGCGCCTATCGCATCACAGGGCAGAAGATCTTCATCTCGGCCGGCGAGCACGACCTCACCGAGAACATCGTGCACCTGGTGCTCGCGAAGCTCCCCGATGCGCCGGCCGGCACCAAGGGCATCTCGCTGTTCCTCGTGCCCAAGTACCTCCCCACGGAGGAGGGCACACCGGGGACACGCAACGGCGTCACCTGCGGCAGCGTCGAGCACAAGATGGGCATCAAGGCCTCGGCCACCTGCGTCCTGGACTTCGACAACGCCATGGGCTGGATGGTCGGCGAGCCGCACAAGGGCATGCGCGCGATGTTCGTCATGATGAATGGCGCGCGCCTCGCGGTGGGGCTGCAGGGGCTCGGGCTGAGCGAGGTCGCGTACCAGAACGCGTTGGCCTACGCCAAGGAACGCCTGCAGGGGCGTGCGCTCACGGGCCCCAAGAACCCCGACGGCCCCGCCGATCCCATTCTCGTGCACGCCGACGTGCGCAAGGGCCTGTTGCGCATCAAGGCACTCAACGAGGGGATGCGCGCGCTCGCCTACTGGGTGGGCATCCAGATCGACGTCGCGCACAAGCACCCGGACGCCACCGTGCGCGAGGCCGCCGACGACATGGTCGCGCTCATGACGCCGGTCATCAAGGCGTTCCTCACCGACAAGGGGTTCGACAACACCAACATCGCGCTGCAGACGCTGGGCGGGCACGGCTACATCAAGGAGTACGGCCTCGAGCAGTACGTGCGCGATGCCCGCATTGCGCAGATCTACGAAGGCACCAACGCGGTGCAGGCGCTCGATCTCGTGGGACGCAAGCTGCCCATGGAAGGTGGACGCCTGGTGCGCCGCTTCTTCGAACGCGTGAAGGCCGATGTCGACACGGCCGCGGCCATCGACGACCTCGCCGACTTTGCCAAGGCGCTCGGCGCGAGCCTCTACCAGCTGCAGAAGGCCACGATGCTGCTGGCCGAGCGTGGCTTCGCGAATCCGGACGAAGTGGGTGCGGCCGCCACGGAGTACCTGCACCTGATGGGCTATGTGGCCGTGGGGTGGCAGTGGTTGCGCATGGCGACGGTATCGCGGCAGCACCTGGCCGACGGGCACGGGGACCGTCGCTTTCACGAGGCCAAGCTCAAGACGGCGCGCTTCTACTTCACCCGCCTGTTGCCCGAGGCCGGCACACTCCTGACGGCCATTCAGGCGGGCGCGGGCGCCATCATGGCGCTGGACGCGAGCGAGTTCTGACGCGACCCTCGCGCGCGGGTACGCAGGGATGAAAGATGGGGCGAGCCGTGATGCTCGCCCCATTTTCGTGGGATGAGCCATTCTTAATGGTCTGCGGAGCGAGATTGCTTGGCATGCGCGCTAAACTCGGCGCGCGAAATGCCGATCCCCAAAGGGACCTCTTTCCCCACCCATGATTTTCAAGAAGCTCTCCTCAGAGTTCCGCCCCGTGCCCGAGCGAGGACGTTCGGGCAGCGCGGACAGCTCCCCGCAGACACCGGAAGCACCCGCGGGACCCACTTCGACCGTTGCCACGGCTGTGAATCACGCTGCCGACCAGAGCCTCGGCCTCGTCCTGGACGCCATCGGCGGCGTCCTGACGGCACTGTCGCGCTACCCACTCGACCTGCCGGATCGCCCTGCGGCCGACACCGCGCGGGAGTTCTCGCGGTGGCAGCGGCACGCGACGTTGGGCTATCCGCTCGAGGAGACCGGCGACCAGTCGTCGGCCCCGATCCCCGAGCGCGACTGGGACGGTGTCGTGCGCGCGGTGACCGAACAACGCCGCACCGAACACAAGTACGTCGACGCCTCCATCACCGAGCTGCGTGACGCGCTGTGGGCGTGTGTCGAGACGGTGCACAACGCGGTCAAGGTCGATCACACCGCCGACTCGACGGCCGACGTGCAGATGGAGCGCGCGAAGACGGCGCTCAAGCGCATGCAGACCGGCTCCATCAAGCAGGAAGTGCTGGGGGCCGTCCTCTCCATCGAGAGCGCGCTGCAGTCGCGCCGCGAGCAGCAGCAGGAGCAGTACGTCACGCTGGCGTCCAAGCTCGATCGTCTCGGACGGCAGCTCGAGGAGGCCCGCCGCGAAAGCACGACGGACGCGCTCACGGGGCTCGGCAATCGCAAGCTGTTCGACATGACCGCGCCGCGCGCGATCCAGATGTTCTCGCTGTCGCGGCAGCCCGTCGTGCTGCTCATGATCGACCTCGACAAGCTCAAGCTCGTCAACGACATGTACGGGCATCAGTCGGGCGACCAGGCCATCGTCAACCTCTCGCGCGCGCTGTCCAAGGTGTTCCTGCGGCAGTCCGACGTGCTCTGCCGCCTGGGTGGCGACGAGTTCGCGGTCATCCTGTACAACACCGATTGGAAGATGGCGCAGACGCTGGGCCGTCGACTGCAGGAGCAGCTCGCGGCGTTGCCCGCGCCGCATCCGGCCATGGAATTCTCGGTGGGCGCCTCCGTGGGTGTGGCGCAGCTCGAGTTCCACGAGGAACTCGAGGAGTGGGTGGCGCGCGCCGACAAGGCCCTCTACAAGGCGAAGCAGAACGGGCGCGAGCGCGTCTGTGTGGCCGAGGGGCTGACGCCGCTCACCTGAGGCTGTCGGAGGGGGAATCGCGCCGCGCGGCTCAGGACGGAGCTCGCGCGGCGCGCAGTGCGTTCAGGATGACCGCCACGTCGATCGCTTCCTGCGCGAGCGCGCCGGCGACGGGCGTGAGGTAGCCCGCCGCGGCGATCACCATACCCACCATCGACAGGCCCAGCCCGACGCCGATGGACTGCCGCGCAATGCGGAGCGCGCGTCGCCCGATGCGCACGGCCTCGGGAATGCGTGATGGATCGTCGATGAGGAGCACGACGTCCGCCGCCTCGGCCACCACGCCGCCGCCATGGCCGGCGAGCGCCACGCCCACCGTCGCTGTCGAGAGGGCCGGCGCGTCGTTCGTGCCGTCGCCCACCATGAGCACACGGCGTCCCGCCGTCTCGAGTGCGCGGACACGCGTCACCTTGTCTTCGGCGCGCAGGTCGCCGGCCCAGTGATCGATACCCACCGCGCGCGCCGTGACTTCGACATTGCTCGCCTTGTCCCCCGACAGCAGCCACGACTGGGTGAATCCCAGGGCGTGCAACTCGGCGAACATCGGCGCGAGTTCGGGACGCAACACATCGGCGAAGTCGATGCGTCCGACCGCGCCGGCCGAGGTGGCGATGTAGGCACGCAGCCCCGTGTCCTGATCGTCGAGCCCATCGAGTGCGTCCTGCACGGCGGGCGCGTCAACGAAGGTCTCCCGAACGAAGGCCAGCGCGCCAACTGCGACCAGGAGATCGCCGACCATTCCCGTGACGCCGCGACCAGGGGTTTCGCGATGCGCGCGGGCCAGCGGCATCCGCACGCCCCGCGCTTCGGCCTCGTGCACGACGACGCGGGCAAGCAGGTGCCCCGACCCCTGCTCGACCGCCGCCGCGAGCGCGAGCAGTGTGTCCGCATCGGCCGCGACTCCCGTGGACGACGGCACGACCACCGCCTCGATACGCGGCTGCCCCACCGTGAGCGTGCCGGTCTTGTCGAACACCGCCGTGTCGACGCGCGACAGCGCTTCGAGCGCGCCACCATTGCGCACGATGATGGCGCGTCGTGCCGCGCGGTTGATGCCGCCGATGATGGCCACCGGCGCCGCCAGGATGAGCGGACAGGGGGTCGCGACCACGAGCACCGCGAGCACGCGCGACCAATCGTGCGACACGAACCACGCCGCCGCACACGCGATGAGCGTGAGGGGCGTGAACCAGACGGCCCACCGGTCGGCCGTGCGCTGCAACGGGCTCTTGGACGCCTGCGCCGAGCGGACCAGGTCGACGATCCGCGCATACTGACTCTCGCGGGACAGTCGTGTCGCACGAATCGTGAGCGCGCCGTCGTGGTTGACGCTCCCGGACATGACCGTGGTGCCTTCTCCTGCACGCACGGGCAATGGCTCACCTGTGAGGCGGGAGGTGTCGAGATGGGAGTGTCCGGCGGTGACGATACCGTCGCAGGGCACCAGTTCACCGGGGCGCACCAGCAGGCTGTCGCCTGGGACGATCGCCTCGACGTCGATGTCGCGGACCGTGTCGCCCTCGATGCGGTGGGCGGTGTGCGGAGCGTCGGCCTCCAACGCCTCGACCGCGTCCGACGCGCGCGCGACGGCGTAGGCGTCCAGCGCTTCGCCGCCGGTCTGCATGAGCACCACGACGAGACCGGCCAGCGGCTGGTCCAGCAGCAGGGCGCCGACGATGGCCAGCATCGCGACGACGTCGGCGGCGAACTCGCCGCGCAACAGGCCGCGGGTGGTCCGCCACACCACGGGTACGCCAGTGACGACGAGCCCGGTGAGCCAGATACCCTCACGCCAGCCGTTGCCCACCATGGCAGGTGAAAGCAGTGCGCCGACCACGCCAAACGCGAGCGCAGCCATGGGGAGCGGCGAGGTCGCGAGCGTACGCAGCAGGGACGGACGGCGTGTGGGCATGAAGATCGTGCGAGAAGAGAACACGGGCTGGTGCGGCGGGATGCGGCAAAGATTCCCATTCCACATATTGGGGGGTCCCCTCCCGAGCACCCATGTCCAATTTGCACTCCCACGCGGCCCTGGCAGCCATCGTGGATATCGCCGCCGATGCGATCATTGCGCTCGACGACGCGTTTCACGTGGTCCGCTTCAACCGCGGGGCGGAACAGATATTCGGCTGGACAGAAAGCGAGATGCTGGGGCATCCACTCGATCGGTTGCTCCCCATGGCGTCGCGCGCGGTGCATCGCGGACACATGCGCACCTTCGCCGAGGGCTCGTTCGACGCGCGGCGCATGGCCGATCGCCGACAGATCGCCGGGATGCGCAAGAATGGCGAGCAGTTCCCTGCCGAGGCGTCGATCGCGCGCGTGACGCTCGATGGTGAGCGCACGTTCATGGTCACGCTCCGCGATGTCAGCGAGCGCCGACGCGCGGAGGATCGTCAGAAGCTACTCGCCACGGCCGGCTGGGTGTTGGCGGCTTCGCTCGATGTCGAGTCGACCATGGCCACGATCGCCGAGCTGCCGGTGCCACTGCTTGGCGAGTGGAGCCTGCTCGAGCTGCTCACGCCCGACGGCACGATCCGTCGCGCTGCGGCCACGCATGCCGATGCGTTGCGGCACGAAGACGTGGCTGGGCTGGTCTCGCGCGCCGCAGAGCCGATCGCCGAGGATCCCGCGCCGTACAGCGCGGGACGCGTGGCGCATGAGGCCGAGGCGCAGCGCGTCACCGAGGTGAGTGGGTGGCTGTCCGCCAACTTTCCCGATGCCGCCGCGCGCGCGCGCGTGGAGTCGCTGGGCGCGAGTGCCGTGCTGGTGGTGCCGCTTCGCGCCGGCGGTCGTGCCATCGGGGCACTGCACCTCGTCCGCACGAAGCCCGGCGCGCGCCATCAGCCTGAAGAGGTGCAGGTCGCCGACCAGTTTGCCGGACTCGCGGCGCTCGCCCTCGAGAATGCGCGCCTGTATCAGGAAACGCGCCGTGCCGTCCGCGAGCGCGACGAGATGCTCGCCATCGTGTCGCACGACCTGCGCAACCCGGTGAACGCGATCGTCATGCTCACGGGGGCCGTGCTGTCACGTGACCCGACCGTGGCGCACCTGGATGAGGTCCCGTCGGCCCTGATCACGCGCGATGAGGTCGAGGCGGTGCGCTCGGCGGCGCGTCAGGCCGATGGCCTCATCCAGGACCTGCAGGACGTGAGTCGCATCTCGGCGGGGCGCCTGCGTGTCGATCGGCGTCGGCTGCCGCTGTGCGACCTGCTCAAGGAAGTGGCGGACATGTTCGAGCCGGTCATGGACCACGCCGGACTGCGCTTCACGCGGGACATCGCGCTCGACACCGTCGTGCTGGCCGATCGTGGACGACTGACGCAGGTGTTTTCCAACCTGCTCGCCAACGCCGCGCGCTTCACGCCGCGCGGGGGCGTCGTGCGTTTCGCGTCGGCGCTGCGCGAGGGCACGGTGCGCATTGTGGTGCACGACACGGGCCCCGGTGTGGCCCCGGAGGATGTGCCACGTCTCTTCGAGCGTTACTGGCAGGCGCCGCGCCTGCTGCGCTCGGGCTCCGGACTCGGACTGTTCATCGCGAAGGGCATCGTCGAGGCCCATGGCGGCGATATCGGCGTGGACAGCGAGCCGGGGGAGGGGAGTGCGTTTTGGGTCGAGCTGCCGTGCTGACGGCAAACTACGGCAGCGCAACGACGGGAGCAGGAGCAGCGGAAGCGGGAGCGGCGGCGCAACGGGACCCACGGCAACAACGGCAGCAACGGCAGCAACGGCAGCAACGGCAGCAACGGCTGCGGCAGCCGTAGTTGCCGTCGTCCCGCCGCCATCGCTCCCGCCCCTCCCGCTCCCGTCGTTCCGCTCCCGCGGTACCCAGAAAACGCGAACGGCCAACCCAGAGGATTGGCCGTTCGCGTTTTCCGAGCGCGTAGCGCTCGCAAAGGTCAGTGCTTCGCGGGCGCGGCGGCGGACTCACCAGCCGGTGCAGCCGCCGGAGCAGCCGCCGGCGTCGCATGCTCACCGCCCGCGGCCGGGGCGTGTTCACCACCGGCGGGCGCGGCGTGGCCGCCGGCATCACGGTCGTGGTAGACCTGCACGTTCATCGGGTCGCGCGGATGACGATACGTGTTCTTGTGAATCGTCCACGCGGAGAAGCCCAGCGCTGCGGTGAACACGACGGTGATCAGCGCGGCACCCCAGCCCAGTTTGTTCGGATCGTACGACGATGAAGCGCTCATGTGGCCCCGACGGGAGGAACGACCGGAAGCTCCGGTATGGACGGGTGTCCCCGGGTTCCGGGGACAGACGGACGGGAAGCTAGCGGGCCCCTGCCTATTCTTCCACCCTCGGCCCGGTGCTGCGGCCGCCCAGCAGCCGCGCCGGCACGATGGACTCGCTGCCGAAGCGCTCCCGGATTCGGTCGAGGGCCGCGGTGAGGGCCTCGTCGCGCGGGCCGTCGGAGGGTGGCGCGGTCTCGCCGCCCATGGCGCCCGGAGCGGGCGCCGACCGCCCCGACGCCGAATCCGGGGTCGCCCCAGCAGCGCGCGGCGCACCGGGGCCGTCCTCGAAGAGGGCAAGCTGCCTGGCGCGAGGCAGCCGCCCCGGGCCGTCCTCGGCATCGAAATGGCTGAGCGCAATGCCGAGGAGTCGCGCCTTCGTGCGACGCTTGTCGCGCAACTGTGCCAGCAGCGGCCGCGCCGCATTCACCACCGCGCGTTCGGAGGCGATGCCGCGGGGCAGGGTGCGCTGCGCCGACCGCGTACGGAAGTCGGCGTCACGCAACTTCACGGTCACCGTGCGCGCGCGCAGCGCCTGTTTGCGCAGGTCGGCCGACACGCGGACCGCCAGCCGCAGCAGCTCGCGCTCGAGCGTGTCATCGTCGCCGATGTCGCGGCCGAAGGTCTCCTCGCGACTCACCTGCTTCTGCCGCTCGCGCGCCACCACGATGCTGTCGTCGAGCCCGCGCACCTTGCGATACAGCCACGCGCCCGCGCGCGCGCCGAGGCGCGTGGTGAGGGCGATTTCGCTCCAGGCCTGCGCGTCACGCACGTCGACGAGCCCCAACTGCGTGAGGCGTTCTGCGAAGCGCGGCCCCACCATGGGAATGTCGGCCAGGCGGAAGTCGGCGAGAAAGGCCGCCTCCTGACCGTCGGGCACACAGCACACGCCGTTGGCGGTCGTACCCGGCTTCGGCTTGGCTCGCTCGACGGCCATCTTCGCCACCAGGCGCGTCGTGCCCCCGCCGATGGACACGTTGAGCCCCGTCTCGGCGCGCACCGCGTCGCGAATGCGATGCGCGGTGACGTCGAGCGGCTCGTGGCCGTACAGCGCCTCCGTGCCCGCGAGATCGCAGTACCACTCGTCGATGCTCGACGCCTGCACGACCGGTGCGAAGCGGGTCAGCACGGCCTGGATGTCCTTGCTGCGGCGGCTGCAGGCCCCGCGTGGCACCGGCACACACATCGCCTGCGGACAGAGCTTGAGCGCCTGCGCGATGGACATGGCGGACCGCACGCCGTACGCCCGACACTCGTACGACGCGCTGCACACGACCCCGCGCGAGCCCGGTCGTCCGCCGACGATGAGCAGGGTGGCCCGACCCGCGCCCTCGGGGTCTTCCTGCCGGGCGACCGCCACGAAGAAGGCGTCCGCATCGACCAGCAGGATGCGTCGCGGCGGGCTCGCGGCGGCCGGTTCGTGCGGGGCAGGGGACGGGGGCGTGGACGCAGGCATGGGCGCCCTCGTAACGTAGCCGGATGCCCCGACCGTCGAGATGCCGGTGACGCCGGCCATCCTGCTCGCCCGCAAGCACGGCGTGCCGCATCGCGTGCTCAGCTACACGCACGACCCCCACGCAATCTCCTACGGCCTCGAGGCGGCTGAACTGCTGGGCCTCGCGCCGGCGCAGGTGTTCAAGACGCTCGTCGCCGACGTCGAGGGTGTCGGCCTGGCCTGTGCCGTGGTGCCGGTCGACCGGCAGCTCGACCTCAAGGCGCTGGCCGACGCACTGGGCGGTCGCAAGGCGGCCATGGCGCTCCCCGCCGCCGCGGAGCGCGCCACGGGCTACATCGTGGGCGGCATCAGCCCGCTCGCGCAGAAGAAGGCGCTGCCCGTGGTCGTGGATGTGTCGGCGACAGGCTACGACGAGGTGTTCGTGAGCGCGGGTCGTCGCGGACTGGAGATCGCGCTGGCGCCGGCCGCCCTGCAACTGCTCACCCGCGCCACCTTCGCGGCGATCGCGCGCTGAGGCGGTCCGCTGAGGCGGTCCGCTGAGGCGGTCCGCTGAGGCGGTCCGCTGAGGCGGTCCGCTGAGGCGGTCCGCCGTGCGTGCGGATCAGACCGCGCGCGGACCCTCGTGCAACACGGGCTCGTACCACTTGTTCGACTCGCGCCCGCGGGCTTCGACAGCCCAGCGCGTCTCCACGGCATGCCCACGCACGCCGAACACCTCGTCGAAGAGATGCACGACGATGCAGACGTGGTTGGGCACGATGCGGACCTGCTCGCCCAGGCGCGGACGCCAGCGCGTCCGCGAGAGATCGAGAATGCCGTGCTCCTCGGACATGCGGCTGACCACGACCTCGGGGTGCTCGAGCAACGCGCCGTAGCCGTCGCCGTCGGCGCGCAGCGGCTCACGCCCCAACGCCTTCGTACCCGCGTCGATGACCGCCTGCCCCTTCACGGACA
Organism: Gemmatimonadota bacterium; assembly: GCA_020161135.1. Lineage (GTDB taxonomy): Bacteria > Gemmatimonadota > Gemmatimonadetes > Gemmatimonadales > Gemmatimonadaceae > Gemmatimonas. The sequence goes on from JAIUOB010000005.1 coordinate 101,058, forward strand.
CGCTCACGACCGTGGCCAGCACCGTGAGTGCGCAATCGTCCCAGTCACAGGCGCCGATGAGCGCCGTGGTGCGGTCGTTGTAGACGTATGTGCCGGGACGCACTTCGGTCACACCCGGCACCTCGTGCATGCGCCACGCGGCGGGCGTGGAGCCGCCGCTCACCACCGCCGGCGCGTGTCCCGCCTGCGTGAGGGCGTCGAGGTACGGCGCGAGGTCGCGACCGAGCTGCTGCAGCGCGGCGTCCTGCTCTCCCACCGCCTCGCGAATGTGCCCCGGATAGAACTGCACGCCCGCGAAACGGAGCACACTGCTGCGCGCCGCATGCTCGGCGATCTGCACGGCGCGCTCGGGGGTGGCCACGCCGACGCGGTGCATGCCGAGGTCGACCTCGACGAGCACGTCGAAGGTGCGTCGTCCGAGTTTGGCGGCCACCGCCAGCGCATCAAGGGCGGCGGGGTCGTCGGCGGCGACGGCCACGCGCACATGCTGCGGAAGTCGGGCCAGCCGCTCGAGGCGTGCGGCGCCCACCGGCGGATACGCCACGAGCAGGTCGTTGCACACTTCGGCCATGACCTCGGCCTCGCGCAGGGTCGCGCAGGTGAGGCCCACCGCGCCCAGCCGCAGTTGCTCGGCGGCGATGCGTGTGGCCTTGTGGGTCTTCACATGGGGACGCAATCGGAGGCCGTGCAGGGTGGCGTACGCCGCCATGCGGTCCAGATTGTGGGCGAGGCGATCGAGATCGACGATCGGTACCGGGGTCTCGAGTTGTTCGAGAAAGGTCGCCACTGCCCACCACCTCCAGCCTGCCTGAGAATGTCCGACGCCACGCACGACGATCGCCACTGGACGCCGGTGGTGCTGCCCGACCTGCCGCCGCCTGCGGGAGCCTACTCCCCGGGCGTGCGCACCGCAAACCTGATGTTCGTCTCCGGGCAGGTGCCCCGCGATCCGGCCACACGGGAGCTCGTCGGCACGACGATCGAGGAGCAGACGCGCGCGACGCTGGCCAACCTCGAGCGCGTGCTCCGCACCGGCGGCGCGACGCTGCGCGATGTCGTGAGTGTCACCGTGTACCTCGCCGACGAGAACGACTGGGGCGCCTTCGACACGGTCTATCGCACCGTGTTCTCGCCGCCCTACCCGACGCGCGCCGTGGTCGGCGCCTCGCTGCGCGGCATCCTCGTCGAGATCTCGGCCATCGCCGCCCTGCCGGGCTGACGGCGCGCCGTGTCGACAGACGCGACATCCGCGCCGCCCGCACCGTCGCGCGCACCACTCGTGGCGGTGTGGGCCGTCGACAGCGCCCTGCGGGCGCAGCTCGTACGCCTCGCGCGGGAGGCGGGCTTCGTGGTCCGCGCCAGTGGTCGCGCGGCGGAGCATGCGAAGGCCATGGCCGATGGCGCAGTGCGCCTGGTCGTGACCGTGGGCTCGCCACCGCTGCCCGTGCCGGACGCGGTGCCCACGGAGGTGGTGTCCCGCGCCGACGACGACACCGCCGCGCGACTCGCCGCGCGCTATCGCGCGCTGACGACGTCGTGAGTCGGCGCCTTACCCCAGCGTGAGCGCGTAGCCCTCGCCACGCACGGTGCGGATGTCCACGCTGCTGCCCACGTCGCGGAGACGCTTGCGCAGCTGCGCGACATGCACGTCGACGACATTCGAACCGGGATCGATGCGGATGTGCCAGACATGCTCGAGCAGCGTGCGCCGATCGAGCGTCTCGCCCGCGCGCATCGCGAGGAACTCGAGCAGGCCATACTGCCGCGCCGTGAGCGTGACCGGCTTGCCGCGGCAGAACACCTCGTGCTGGACGCGGTGCAACGCGAGATCCCCCACCTGCACGCGCTCCATCGATCGGGCGCCACCGCGGCGGATGGCCGCGCGCACCCGCGCCGCGAGCACTTCGTTGGCGAAGGGCTTCGCGAGGTAGTCGTCCGCCCCGGCGTCGAGCGCGCGCACCACATCCGCGTCGCTGTCGTGCGCCGTGGCCACGACGATCGGTGTCGTTGAGCCGTCTCGTCGCAGTTCCTGCAGCAGGGTCATGCCGCTGCGATCCGGCAGCTCCAGGTCCAGCACGATCGCGTCGAACGCTTCGTCCCTCGCCTGCGTACGGCCGTGCTCGCCTGCGTGCGCCAGTGCGACCGTGTAACCGTCGTCTTCGAGGACCTGACGCATGAGGTCGGCGACGAGACGATCATCTTCGATGACGAGAACCTTCATGCGGCCGGGGGGTGCGGGGGCGCGGGCGGGTGGGCTGCGAGAAGGTAACGCGACGAGCAACCATCGTAACGCTTCGGCGTTTACCTGAACAAAGCTTCATGTGACACGGGTCGCCACGAGCAGGACACGGGTCAGCTATCACCCTTGAGACGCCGAATCGCCCGGCGGTCACGTTTCCCCGGCTTGCTCTCGCCATAGGCAAACGCCGTGGGCATCTGCCGCAACTGCTCCTGGACGCGTTCACGCGCGCGCTGACCCTCGGCGGACTCCTCGTACAGCGTGCGGGCAACCTCGGCGGGGCCGCGCCGCGCGGCGACGTCTCGTACCATCAGCACCCACTCGACGGGCCCCTGGCGCAGCGCGATGCGATCGCCGGCCTGCACCAGCTTGGCCCGTTTGGCCCGATCGCCATTCACGTCGACCTTGCCGCCGTCGATCTTATATCGGGGTGTGTCCATGTATCGTGTCCATATGCACCATGCAAGCACTGGGAAGGCAATAACTTAGGAGCCTGGACACGGCGATCTATGGTGAGACACGCCGTTTGCCGGGGCAAGAGCCGTCGTGAGACACAGTGCGACGCCACGCCGCTGCTCGCGGTGCGCCCCTCGGCGAGCGGCGGACTTGGGGTCATCGGTGGGATTGAAGACGAGACGAAGAGCCTCGGGCGGGCGGGCCGTCGTCCGCGCGTGGTGAGGCGCAGACGATGCCCCGGCCCGGTCTCGGCCGCTGCCCGGTGGCGGCGTTGAACGCGGGCGAACGAACGTACTCGGTCCACGTGCTCGGTCCACGTACTCGGCGAGAGCCGCCGTGATCTTGGCGCGCAGTCTCCCGCGACGTGGCACGCCGCGGGCGCGAACCGTGCTCCGGTCAGCGCGCAGGGGTGGCACTGCGGTCGCCCGTCGCTAACTCACGTCGCGCATCCCGCACGATGCTCCACGCCGACTGGAGAAAGAGCGCCGCGATGACGAACGCCACGACCAGGTCGGGCCACGGCGACGCGGTCCATGCGACGAGCGCGGCGGCGACGACGACGGCGAGGTTTCCGAGCGCGTCATTCCGGGAGAACAGCCAGATGGCCCGGGCATTGGCGTCGCCGGTCCGGTGCGGGATCAGGGCGACCGCGGCCGCGACGTTGACGGCGAGCGCGATGAGGCCGAAGAGGCCCATGACCTCAGCCTCCGGCTGCCGCTGCACGAGCACACGGTAGATGGTGCTGCCGATGACGCCCAGCCCCAACGCGCCGAGGAACAGGCCCTGGGCCAGCGCGACGCGGGCTCGCCGCTGGAGCGGCCATGCGAGGGCCAGCAGGCCGATGAAGCTGATCGCGCCATCGCCGAGAAAATCCAGGGCGTCGGCCTTCAACGCTTGGGAGTCGGAGACGAAGCCGGCGATGGCTTCCACGACCCCGTAGCCGCTGTTCAGCAGCACGACGATCCAGAGCGCGCGGCGATAGGCCGGATTCACCGCGGCCGGCGTGGTCGCCGACTGCAGCGGATAGCCAGCGGCCGCGGCGGCGCGCTCCGCGTCCGCGAAGCGCGCGGGGTTCGCGGTGGTGGCCGTGAGCATTCCGGTGGCGACGGAGACCTCAACGGTCTCGATGCCGGGCACGGCGCGGACCGCGGCCGCGAGTTCGGCCGCGTCGTCCGCGCAATCCATCCCCACGACTCGATACTGGGCCCGAGTCGAGGGGCGGGTCGAGGCGCCGGTGCTCATCGCCGGAGGCCCTCGCGTCCGCCACCGCGCCATGCGCGTTCGCGGCGGACGGGGGCTGCCGGAGAACGCGCTGCGGCGGTCATGTACGCCGGGTACTGCGTCGGGTCTGCGCTCATTCGGTTGCCGTAACGTATAGGGTCACGGATCGCGCGCAGGCTGCGCTCTGGCGTCGGGCGTTCGTGCGCATGGTTGGCACTCCTGGTCGGAGGAAGGGCAACATTTGGTGTCGTGTCGCGTTGAGCGCAGGGATGCGGCTCATGCCATGCCCTCCTGCCGTGCGTGAGTCGATGGCGAGCGGGTGGGCGACGCCGGCGCTTCGGGTACGGCCAGCCGCCGGGAACGTCGCACGGCGGCCCGCTCTTCGGCCCACGTGTACACGGTCGGCAGCACGAGCAGCGTCAGCAGCGTCGCGGAGACGAGCCCCCCGATAACGACCGTCGCCAACGGACGCTGGACCTCGGCGCCGGCACTGGTCGAGACGGCCATGGGGATGAATCCCACGCTCGCCACGAGGGCTGTCATCAAGACGGGGCGAAGTCGCACGTCCGCACCCTGTCGCACCGCGTCGGTCAGCGACCGGCCACTCGCGCGCAACTGCTCGATGTAGGAGAGCAGCACCACGCCGTTCAGCACCGCGATGCCGGCGAGCGCGATCATGCCGACCGACGCGCTCAGATTCAGATGCAGTCCGCGCAGCCACAGCGCCCCAATGCCGCCGACCAAGGCGAACGGCACGTTGAGCATGACGAGCAGGGCAAGGCGCGCGGTGCCGAAGCTGGCGTAGAGCAGTCCGGCGATGAGCAGGAGCACCGCAGGCACGATCAGGCTGAGGCGGCGCATCGCGCGCTGCTGGTTCTCGAACTGGCCACCGTAGGTGACGTAGTAGCCCGGGGGCAGTGTCACCTGCGCGTTGATGGCACGCTGTACATCCTCGACGAACCCGCCCAGGTCACGGCCGCGCACGTTGCTCTGGACCACGACGAAGCGCTGGCCGCCCTGATGATTCACGACCTCGGGTGCCTCCACGGTGGCCAGCTGGGCCACCTGTGAGAGGGCGATGGTCCCGCCGGCCGGTGTGCGCAGGAGCGTCTGGCCGACGGCTTCAGGCGTGGCGCGATACGCCGGGTCGAGCCGGACGACGACATCGAAGCGTCGCCGGCCGTCGATCACCTGCGTGGCGGCGACCCCGCCGATCCCGGTCTCGATGGCATCGCGCACGTCGGCGATGTTAAGCCCGTAGCGTGCGATGGCCGGGCGGTCGAGCGTGATCTCGAGCTGCATGGCCCCGGCGCTGACGCCGACTGCCGCGCCCGCCGCGCCGGGAATCCGTTCAACGACGCGCTGAATCGCCTCGGCCTTTTCCTGCAGGATCGGGAGGCTGTCCCCGTAGACGCGGATGCCGAGATCGGTCTTGACGCCGGACACGACCTCATCGAGCCGCATGCGCATCGGCGCCGAGAACTCGAACGTGAGGCCGGGAATCTCGTCGAGCGCCGAATCGAGCTGCGGGATCAAGTCGTCGACGGTGTTCACCCGCCACCGGTCGCGGGGAGCGAGGAGGACGTACACGTCCGCCTGATTGAGGGCCATCGTCTCAGTGGCCTCGTGGGGGCGGCCCAAGTTCGTGACGACCCCCGCGACCTCGGGGAACGTGCGCAGCGTGCGCTCCACATTGTCCGAGACGAGGGTCCCCTCGGCCAGCGAGGCACTCGGTGCCCGGCGGGTCTCGACCAGCAAGTAGCCCTCGTCGAGCTTCGGCATGAACTCGGTGCCGAGGAACGGCACGGACCCGAGCGCGATGGCCAGGACGCCGAGCGCGCCCCCCACGACGAGTCGTCGATGGCCGAGCGCCCAGCGCAGACTTCGGTCATAGCGACGGCGGAGCCAGGTGAACCAACGCGGCTCGTGCGCGTCGTGCGCGTGGCCGTCCCGCGTTGCATCGCGGACGTCTTCGGGCGACGCCGGTGCGGCCGCGGCTACGGTCGTCCCGTTCCGGCGCGCACGCGTCGCTCGGGCGAAGAGCAGCGACGACACCGCCGGCACGTACGTCAGGGCGAGCAGCAAGGATCCCAGGATCGCGGCGCACACCGTGAAGGCCATGGGGGTGAACATCTTGCCCTCGATGGTGCTCCCGCCGAGCGAGAAGATCGGGATGTAGACGGCCACGATGATCGCCACGCCGAACACGATGGGCCGGCCGACCTCGAACGCGGCCTCGCGGAGGAGCACCTGCCGGCGCGCAGGCGCGGCCGTCGGTTCCGCCCCGAGGCGACGGACGGCGTTCTCGACGAGCACCACGGCCGAGTCGACGAGCAGGCCAAAGTCCAGCGCGCCGAGCGACATGAGATTGGCCGTGACGCCGAAGCGCTTCATCGCGATGAACGCGATGAGCAGCGACAGCGGGATGACCGACGCCGTGAGGAGGGACGCGCGCACGTTTCGCAGGAAGAGAAACAGGATCGCGGTCACCAGCAGCGCGCCTTCCAGCAGGTTCCGGAACACCGTGTTGGTGGTGCGCTCCACCACGTCCGCCTGCGAGTAGAACGGCCGCACTCGCACGCCGGGGGGGAGCACGCGCTGGATCTCGGTGAGCCGCGTCGTCACCCGGTCGATGACCTCGCGGCCGTTGGCGCCCTTCAGCAGCAGCACCACGGCCGACATGGCCTCGCCCTGCCCATCGCGCGTCACCGCGCCGAAGCGGGGGGCGCCGCCGACGGTCACGCGCGCGACGTCACGCACGTACACCGGCGTCGCGTTGCGCGTGGTGATCACGACGTTGCCGATGTCGGTCGTATCGGTGACACGACCGAGCGCGCGGAGCGTGAGGCGCTCGCCCCGGTCCTCGATGTAGCCGGCGCCGAAATTCGCGTTGTTCCGCGCGAGCGCCGCCTCCACGTCTTCCAGCGTCAGGTCGTAGCCGGCCAATCGGGCCGGGTCGGCGTTCACCTGGAACTGCTGTTCGAGTCCACCCCACGCGTTGACACCCGCGACCCCGGGCACGGTGCGCAGCATCGGCGCGATGACGTACTCCTGGATGTTGGTCAGCGCGATGAGCGTTGCCGTGTCCCGCGCGCCGGACGTGGCCTCGACGAGGTACTGGAACGCTTCGCCCATGGCCGTCGCGGGGGGGCCGAGCATCGCTTCGGCGCCCTCCGGTAGCCGTGCCATCGCGTCCTGCATGCGCTGCTGCACCTGTGCGCGCGCGTCATACAGATCCACGGCATCGTCGAAGGTGACGGTGACGACCGACAGCCCCACTTTCGAGATCGAGCGGACGTCGCTGGTGCCCGGCAGGCCGAGCATCGCCACTTCCATCGGGTAGCTGACCTGCTGTTCGACCTCCACCGGCGAGAGTCCCGGCGACTCCGTCATCACCAGCACTTGATTCGGCGTTAGGTCCGGAAACGCATCGGTGTTGAGCGTGGCGAACGCCCACACGCCTGCGGCGGCGACCAGCAGGGTGGTGCCGACGACCGCGATCCGATGGCGCAAGGAGAAGGCGATGAGCGCGTTGATCCATCGGCCGAACGCACCGTCTGCATCGTGTGGACGCCCGGCTACTGGCCCAGTCGACTCGTCGGGCTCAGCCGCCGTTTGTGTCGGAGCAGTTTCTGGAGGCTGCATGCCGTCGCTCACATGTCGTCCATGTCGGGCATGCTGCCCTTCAGCAGCTGCGCTTTGACGGTGAACGCGCCGGCGACGACCACGACGTCACCAGCGGCTAGCCCCCGGGTCACCGCAATGCGGCCGGCGCTGCGGGCCCCAACGTCCACGGCACGCGCCGTGAAGGTCGCGCCGCCCTGGCCGTCGGGAGTCGCGATAAAGACCGAGGGCTTGCCGTTTACGAGTTGCACCGCCGCATCCGGCAACAACGCGGCGGCTGTCGGCGGCCCGCCAGCGACAACGACCTGCGCAAGCATCTCCGGCTTGAGACGGCCCGCAACCGCTGAGGTGATCACGGCGCGCACGGGTAGGGTCCGCGTGGTGGGATCAAGCCCCGCACCAACGGCGGTGACCCGGGCCGTGAAGTCCTCGCCAGCGAACGCGGGCACGCCGAAGTGCAGCGTCTCGCCGCGGCGAAACAGGCCTGCCATCGACTCTGGCGCATTGATCGTGAGCCAGAGGCTCGAGGCATCCGTCACTGTCACGAGCGGTGCGCCCACCTCCACCACCGTGCCCGGCACCGCGCTGCGCGTCAGGACCACGCCGGCGAGCGGCGAACGAAGCGCGATTTCACCCGACACATCGCCGCCGCTTCCGAGCTGGCTCGCAGTGCTGCGTGCTCGACGCGCTTCGGCCTCCGCCTGCACAAGCGTGGCCTGCGCGAGCGCCGCATCGGCGATGGCACGCTCGTAGTCTTGGCGCGGGATGGCCTTGAGCGTGAGCAGTCGCTCGGCGCGGTCGCGGGCACTGGCGGCATATGCCGCTTGTGCACGCGCCGACGACACGGCGGCGGCGGCCTTCGCGACATCGGACTGGGCCATCCCGGCTTCCGGGCTGACGAGCGTGGCGAGCACCTGGCCCCGCGTCACCCGGTCACCCGGGCTTACGCGCACCGCCACGATGCGGCCGCCGGCCGGCGCGCCCAGGCGAGCGGTGCGATCCTCGTTGGGCACCACTTGGCCCGGCACGGTGGCGGCTCCCGCGGCGGTGCCCATGACGGCCGCTTCCCATCGCACCTTCCCGCGCTGCACCTGCGCCGCCGTGAACGCGATAGCCGTCGTGGAGGCTTCGCCTTCTTCCCCTTCTTCGCCGCCTTCGCCACCCTCACCCGACTCGTCCTTCTCGCCGGCGGATTTGGATATGCCGGGCATGTTCTGCATCGAGTCGGCGTCCTTCTCGCCTGCCTCCTCCTTCGCGGGAGTGCTCGCACCGCTGCAGGCGCCGAGCGCGGCGGTCAGCAGAAGCAGGACGATACCCCGCGCACAGGACGGCAGGCGCCGCGCCAGACTCGTATTTGTGTCCATCATCGGGAGACGGGAGTGACAGTTGGGAGCATCGCACTGAGCTCGTCGCCTTGTGCGACGAGCAGTGCCAGCACGGCTTCGTGCTGGGCGTAGAGCGTGCGATAGTAGGTCACGCGCGCCTCAGCCCAGGCGCGCGCCGCATCGAGCACCTGCAGGAGCGACACGGCGCCTTCGCGATACGCGCCGAGCGCGATCATGCGCCCGGCGTCGGCGCGTGCGAGATACGCGACGGCGCCTGCCGAGTCATGCGCTGCGAGTAGGCCCGCGCGGATGCTCAGGATCTCGGCAGCCTCGCGCGCACCGATCCATTCGGCACGGGCGACCCGCGTTTGCGCGCGAAGCTCGAAGTCCGCCGCGTCGCGTTCAGCGCGCGCACGCGCGGACGGGCCGCGATTGACGTCGATCAAGGGCAGCGGCAGCGTGAAGCCGGTGACCATCGACGTGGTCCCAGCCGTTTGCTTCACGCCGAACATCGCGCCCACATCGCGCAGGAGCATGCGCTGCTCGACGGCGATACCCGCGCGCGCGGCCGCCGCGCGTTCGCGTGCTGCGCGCAGGCTTGGCCGACGGGACACGACCGTCGTGTCGAAGAGCGCACCGAGCGCGCGGTCGGTCAGCCCGAGTCCGGTGGCTGCCGGGCGGACCATGGCGTCCGCGGGAGTACGCGTCGCGGGCGAGGAGACGCCAGGCATGCCGAGCGGCCGGTCGCTCAGCTCCACGGCCAGCGTCCGCACGGCGACGCCGCCGTCGGCGAGGTACGCCGACAGCTCGGCGCGGGCGCGGGCCAGTTCCGCGGCGTCCATGCCGGCGTCGGCGACCGCGCGATCCCGTTCCAACTGTGAGCGAATCAGATCGGCTTCGGCGGCCACGCCTTGTTGCACGCGGGTGGCGTTATATGCGACGAGGCTGTCCAGCCACTCCGCGAGATTCTGCGAGGCATTCGCACTCACCTGCGCGAGTGCCGTCCGGTAAAAGCTGCGTGCGGCATCGAGCGCCAGCAGCTGGCCGGTCGCCTGCGCGTCTGCCTCGGCGGCCCGCACGCTCGCATCGGCCTGCCGAACGCGCGCGCCACGCTGATAGAGCGGCGAGAGCGGCAGCGTCGCCGTGGTCATGTGCTCCGGCGACATGCCGAGCAGGGGGGCGCCGCCCGGAAAGCGGGTGTTTTCGCCCTGATACTGGAGGACCGGATTGCCCAAGGTCCCCGCGGCTGTGCGATCTCCTCGCGCCGCGCGCACGCGAGCCCTCGCCGCGTCAAGCGTCGGGTATCGCGCACGGACGCTGTCGAGGAGCTGCGCCAGGGTCACCGTTGGGCCGGGCTCCGTCGCCGGTACGCCGGGACGTGTTGGCGATTGTCCACCGGCGGGCTGCGCAAAGGAGGTGGCCAACGTCAGCACCGTCGCCATGCCGGCCCCCGCCAGCCGCCAGGACCGCCATGACCGGCACGGCGACAGGGAATCCCAAAAAAGCCGAGTCAGCACACGAGGAGCCCGAAGGCAGGAGAGGGGAGGCCGCGTCGGCGGGCAGAGGCCGGGGGTCGACGGCTCGTAGCGGAGCCTTGCGCGGCCTTGCCCGATCCAACCGCAGCGAGTACGTTCACTTGAACAGTCGTTCATACGTCAATCAAGCCTAGCATGACTGCCAAGACCACGCAAGCAACGCGCGAAACGACGCCGATCCCTCGTGTCCGGAAGACAGCGGCGCCGTCCCCGGCGGTGCGCGACACCTGCGAGATCGACTACGTCGATGAGGTTCGCGTGCAGCGCGCGCGGCAGGGGGTGCCGGATGCCGACGCGGTTGCCACGCTCGCTGAGACCTTCAAGATGCTCGGGGATCCCACGCGCCTTCGCATCGTCGCCGCGCTCGCCGCGCCGGACGTCGGGGAGCTCTGCGTGTGCGATCTCGCCACGCTGCTTGACGCGTCCGCATCCGCCGTCTCGCACTCGCTCCGTGCGCTTCGGCACCTGCGGCTCGTGCAGTTCCGGCGCCAAGGCAAGATCGCGTACTACCGCCTCGACGACGCGCACGTCACGCAAGTCATCCGCGAGGGTGTGCGGCACGTGAACGCCGCACGATCCGGCCACGAGTCAGCCAGCCGAGCGGGCTGACCCGCACTGAGTGAATGGGTTGGGGTCGCCGTCGGGGCCCCGCCCGTCTTCTGTCCACTTGAGAGACTCCATGACCTCCAGGACCACGCCGCCGACCCAGGCGACGGCACCGCGTTCCGCATCCGGCGATGACAAGGCGCCCCTGGCGCTGAGCGGCGCGACCAGCCACCTCGACGTGCGAGTCGCGAACCTGGATTGCGACAGCGATGCGAACCGCATCGGGCGAGCCCTGCGCGGTGCGCCGGGGGTGCACGACGTCTCGGTGTCGCCGAAGGCGGCACGTGTCGTCGTCGAGTTCGACCCGGCCGGGACGAGCGAGGAGCGGCTCCGTGCCACGCTGCAGGAGCTTGGGTTCGCACCGCAGGCCGCGATGACGATGGCCGAAACGCTAAAGCCCTGGAAGAACCCGAAGGTGTTGACGTCAGCCCTCTCAGGTCTGCTGCTGCTGGTCGGGTGGCTGATGAGTCGTGGCGGAGTCGCCGAGCCCGTGACGACGAGCGTGTACGTTGCCTCGCTGTTGATCGGTGGGTACTACTTCGGGCGCGAGGCGCTCGAGGACCTGGTGTTCGAGCGCGAGATCGGGATCGAGTTGCTCATGACCGTCGCGGCCATCGTGGCGACCGTGATGGGGGAGCCCCTCGAAGGCGCGATGCTCGCGTTCCTGTACTCGATGTCAGAGGCGGCCGAGGGGTACACCGAAGCCAAGACGCGTTCGGCCGTCCGCGCGCTCATGGAGCTCGCGCCCAAGACGGCCCTGGTCCGACGGGACACGCCAACGGGCCCGGTCGAGCGCACCATCCCGGTCGAAGAGGTCCGCGTCGGCGACGTGTTCATCGTGCGGCCGGGTGAGTCGATGCCGACCGACGGCGAGGTGATCGCCGGAAGCTCGAGCGTCAACCAGGCGCCCGTCACCGGCGAGAGCGTGTCGGTGCTCAAGGCCGCGGGCGACGCGGTGTTCGCGGGCACGATCAACGGCGAAGGCTCGCTCGAAGCGCGCGCAACGAAGGCGTTCGCGGAGAACACCATCGCGCGCATCATTCACCTCGTCGAAGAGGCACACGAGCGAAAGGGCACCAGCGAACGCTTCATCGAGCGGTTCGGGAAGCGGTACAGTCCGGCGGTGCTGGCGATTGGCGTGCTGATGGCGGTGCTGCCCCCGCTGACGGCAGGCGCAGACTGGACGACGTGGATCACGCGCGCCACGGTCTTCATCGTGGCGGCCGCGCCGTGCGCCCTCGTCATCTCCATCCCGATCACGCTCGTCGCTGCGTTGGGCACGGGCGCGCGAAACGGCGTGCTGATCAAAGGCGGCGTATTCATCGAGGCGCTGGCCAAGGTGACGGTCGTCGCGCTCGACAAGACGGGGACGATCACGAACGGCGAGCCCGAGGTGACCGACCTCGTGATGCTGCCGGACGCGCCGCACGCCCAGAATGAGGTGCTCGCCATTGCCGCCGGCATCGAGTCGCGGAGCCAGCACCCGCTGGCGCGCGCGGTGATGGACTACAGCGCGAAGACGCAGGTCACGCCACGGGCGATCACCGAGTTCCGGTCGTTGACGGGCGCGGGTGCGGCGGCACGCGTCGAAGGCGCCGGGAACGGCGAGGTGTTCATCGGCAGCCCCGCGCTCTTCGAGCAGGAACTCAACGTATCGCTTGCCGCCGCGTCGGCGGAGATCGCGCACCTGCAGTCCAGCGGGAAAACCGTGATCGTCGTCGGCGCGGCGGACCGCGCGTGGGCGCTGATCGCCATTCGCGACAACGTGCGCGCGAACGCCGTGGCTGCGATCCGGACGCTCCACGAGGTTGGCGTCAAACAGGTAGTGATGCTCACCGGCGACAACCGGCGCACCGCCGAGGCGATAGCGCGGGAAGTCGGCATCGATGCGGTGTACGCCGATCTCAAGCCCGAGGACAAGTCACGCCTTATCCGCGAGTTCGCTGCCGGCAAGACGGGCGTCGCCATGATCGGTGATGGCGTGAACGATGCCGCGGCATTGGCCGAAGCCACGGTTGGCGTGGCAATGGGCGCAGCAGGAACCGATGTCGCGCTGGAGACGGCGGATGTCGTCCTGATGGCCGATGACCTGGAGAAGTTCGTGTATGCCATGCGGCTCGCGAAGCGCAACCAGCGAGTCGTGCAGCAGAACCTGGCGCTGTCAGTCGTGGTGATCCTCGTGCTCGTCACGGGGGCCGTGCTCGGCAAGTTCACGCTGCCGGTTGCCGTGATCGGCCACGAGCTGAGCGAGTTCATCGTGATTGCGAGCGGCCTGCGCATGCTGCGCTCGTAGGCCAGCGTGCACACCGCGACCATCGCCATGTCCATGCTGCGTCCTCAATCCCGACTGTTTTCATCCCGAACGGCGACCTGTCGCGACGACCATGTCGCGAGAACGTTTGGAGTAGTGGTGTCGATCCTATGCAACGGCGCGCGTGCGACGGCGAGTGAATGGCCGCGTGCTCGTTCCATTGCCGCAGTGCTGCTCGCGCTGCTGCTGCTCGCCGTGCCGCCAGTGGCGCGCACCGCGGCCGCGCAGGAGGCGCCCGGCCGACGCCTCGCGAATGTGGTGGGTGTGGCCGTCGAAGAGTATGGGAAGGCGGTCGATTCACGCGGCCGGCTCCTCTCCGACATCGAATACGCAGAGGCGGTCGACTTTCTTGCCGATGCACGCGGGATCGCGGGCCGACTCGGCGGTGCACGGGCCCCCGCCGTGCGGGCCCTCCTCGATTCGCTGAGGGATGCGGTGATCGCGACCCGCGAGCCAGCCACGGTGACCGCGCTGCATGCGCGCTTCGTCGAGGCGCTCGGTCCGGAAGGCGCACTCGAACTGCCGCGAGTGCCGCTCGATCTCGCGAGCGGCAAGCGGATCTACGCGCAGCAGTGCGCCTCGTGCCACGCCGCCGTAGGACTCGGTGACGGACCGGCGGCGCGCCAGGGGCCAGTCCCGGCGCCAGCCATCGGCACGGCGAAGGTCATGCACGACGTCTCGCCGGCGTTGACCTATCGGATCGTGTCCGTCGGCGTGCCGGGCACCACCATGCCGGGGTGGGCTGGCACGTTGTCCTCCGCGGAGCGATGGAACGTGGTGGCCTACGTGACCTCGCTACGCGCGAATGCGGCGGCGCTGGGCACCGGCGAAGGTGAGTTCGCGCAGCGCTGCACCGGCTGTCATGGCGTGGTCGGCGCATCCGACGGTCCGCTCACGCCCACACTGAGTACGCTGCCGCCCGAAATCGGCAGCTTCGCGTGGCAGAGCGAGCGCAGCGACGCGGACATCGCGCGAGTGATTCGCGAGGGCCTGCCGGGGCGGGCGATGCCGGCGCAGCGCGAGCTGACCAGCGATGAGGTGCGTGCGGTGGTGGCCTACGTGCGGACGCTCGCGGTCGACACGGCCCACCGAACAAATGGCGCGGCCACCGCGACGTCGGGAGACGGGGGCGATCCGCTTCCGCGCGCGCGCGAAACGGGACGTCGCGTGCTCGCGGCGCTCGACGCGGCGCTGGGCCAGGCGCGCCTTGGCCGGCGCCAGGAGGCGGGCGACCAAGCGTTTGATGCCTACATCGCCTTTGAGCCGCTGGAGACGGCCGCAGGCGCCCGCGACGCAGGCCTCGTCGCGGCCATGGAGCGCCGCTTCGCCGAGTTCAAGGGCGCGGTGCGCGCCGGTGATCTTCGGCAGGCGCAGCGCGCCCGCGACGCCATCGAGACCGGACTGCCCGCCATCGTCGCGCTGGCCCGGCCACCCGCGAGCGGATGGGGCGCGTTCTACCAGAGTTTCCTCATCATCCTGCGCGAGGGGTTCGAGGCGATCCTCGTCATCGGCGCGGTGGTGACGCTGCTGGTGAAGACGGGGCATCGGGAGCGGCTGCGCGCCGTGTGGACCGGGGTCGGCCTCGCGTTGCTTGCGAGTGCCGCGACGGCCGCGGTGCTGGCGACCGTGCTTCGCGCCATTCCTGCCAGTCGCGAGGTGATGGAAGGCGCGACCATGCTGGTCGCCGTCGCCGTGCTGTTTTCGATCAGCTACTGGTTGATCTCGCGCGCCGAGGCGGCGCGGTGGCAGTCGTTCATTCGTGACAAGGTCGACGCCGCGCTCGCGCACGGCGGGGGGGCGCGCTCACGCTGGTCGCATTCCTCGCCGTCTATCGTGAAGGCGCGGAGACGGCGCTCTTCTTCCAGGCGCTGTTCCAGGACGGCGCCGACATCATGCTGCCGATCACGCTGGGTATCGCCGCCGGCAGTGTCGCGCTCGCGGTGATCTTCACGCTCTTCTACCGCTACGGAGTCCGCGTGCCGATGCGGCCGTTCTTCACGGTCACGAGCGCACTCCTGTACTACATGGCGTTCACGTTCATGGGCCGTGGCGTGCGCGAGTTGCAGGAGGGGGATGTGCTGCCGCTCCATGCCATCCCGGCGTTTCCGACGGTGGAGTTCCTAGGTGTAGTTGACGAAGAGGTTGTTCACAGGGGATAACGGCTCCAAGCTGAGGTTGTCGAGACATCCACTCACAACCGTCAGAGCCCCCATGAACACCCATAAGTTGTCCCCGTTGACCCCCTGTGGGCGAGCGGCGCTCGTGCGGCGCGTGCAGGCCGGGACGCCGGTCGCCGTCGTCGCCCGGGAGGTCGGCGTGTCGCGGCAGACCGTGTACAAGTGGTGTCGGCGGAGCCCGGTGGGCGAGGCGGCGGCCTGCACGGATCGCTCGTCGCGGCCCCATCGCTCGCCGCAGCGGCTGCCGCGGTATCGGCGCCGCCAGATCGAACGCCGCCGCCGCCGCGACCGCTGGAGCAGTCGGCGGATTGCCCAGGTGTATCAGCTGCCGGTGTCGACGGTCGTCACGCATCTGCGGCGCGTGGGCCTCAATCGCCTCCCCGCGCTGGCGCCGCCGCGCCCGGTGGTGCGCTACGAGAAGACGCGCCCCGGCGAGCTGGTGCACTTGGACATCAAGAAGCTCGGCAAGATCGGCCGCATCGGGCATCGCATCCACGGCGACCGCCGCAGCCGCGTGCGCCGCATCGGCTGGGAGTACGTGCATGTCGCGATCGACGACTACTCGCGGCTGGCGTACGCGGAGGTGCTGCCTGATGAGCAGGGGGTGGGGACGGCCGGCTTCCTGGCCCGCGCGCTGGCGTGGTATGCCGCCCGCGGCATCGCGGTCGAGCGCGTGCTCACCGACAACGGTGGCGCCTATCGCGCGTGGGTCTTTGCAGCGACGGCACTCGCACACGGCTGCAGCCAGCGCTTCACGCGGCCCTACCGCCCCCAGACGAACGGCAAGGCCGAACGCTTCATCCGCACGCTCCTCACCGAGTGGGCCTACGCGCAGGCCTACGGCCGCTCGCACTGGCGCACCCGCGCCCTGCCGGCATATCTCACCTACTACAACGAAACCCGCCGCCACAGCGCCTTGCACGACCAGCCCCCGGCAGCTCGGCTCGCAGCCGCCCTGTAAACAACGTCCTCGTCAACAACACCTAGGCGTCTATGGATCGTGGGAAGGCCTGCTGGCGCAGTTCGCGTTGCTCCTGCTCGCGCTCATCGCATTGGGTGTCACGTTCTGGCCGAAGCGCTCGGTCGTGCTGCCGGTCCTGCGTGCGGCGTTGCCCGACTCCACGTCGTTGGCGGTCGCCGCGGCGGGCGCGCCAAGCCTCGACGCCACCCGGCTGGTCTCGCTCGAGGCGGCGTTGCTCGAATTACAACGTCGTGTCGACGCACTCACACCCCGGACCGCGGCGGTCGAGGCGTCGTCGCCGACGGCGTCCGCGGCCGACGGGCCGTGCGCGCTGTGCGCAGCGGGAAGCGCGCAGGGGACCGAGGCCGATGTCGGCATGGCTCCGGCGGCCGGTGTGGGACAACGGAGCGTCGGTCGATGACGTGGCCCCAACGAGTAGGCCGATGATCCCTTTCGTGGAGCAGCCCGTGTTCAGCGTGGGCCCGTTGACGATTGCGGCGTTCGGGCTCCTGGTCAGCGCTTCCGTGTTCGTGGGCCTCACCCTGGGCCGCTGGCGGTTTCAGACGGTGGGGCTTGATGTCCGGCTCGGGGACCGGCTGGGCTGGTGGGTGTTGCTCGGGGGGTTCGCGGGCGCACACCTGTTCTCCGTCCTGTTCTACTTCCCCGAGAAGGTCGCGGCGAATCCGCTTGTGCTGTTCAAGGTGTGGGAGGACATCAGCTCGTTGGGCGGTCTCGTTGGTGGTGCCCTCGCGCTCTGGTGGTTCCTTCGCCGACATGGCAGCACCATGACGCGCCGCGAGCGGTGGGCCTACGTCGATGCCGTGGCCTTCGTGTTCCCCATCGCGCTCATGGTGGGCCGGCTGGCCTGCACGGCCGCCCACGATCATCCCGGGACGGTGACCCGCTTCCCGCTCGCGGTGAGTTTGGCGACGCCAGATGCGCGCGGGTTTATCACGGACGTGTATGCCGACGCCGGCCGCCTGCAGGAGTTGCCCTCGGACGCCGCGCTGGCCGCGCTCGGGTTTCATGACCTCGGGTGGTACGAGTTCCTGTACCTCGCCGCTGTCGTCGTGCCCGTGCTCTGGTGGCGCGTGGGCCGGACGGAGGGACTCGCGCGCACAGGCGCGCCTCGCGCGCTGATCGGCTTCATCCTGCTCTACATGCCCGTGCGCTTCATGCTCGACTTCCTTCGGGTGAGTGATGTCCGCTACGTCGGTCTCACCCCAGCGCAGTGGGCTGCGCTGGCCGCGCTTGGCGCAATGCCATTCCTGTGGCGGGCGGGGCGACATGCGTCAGACGATCAGCCCCTGGCACACACCGTCGAAGCGTCGGAGCCGACATGACAGCCTCGCGTCCAGCCAAGCACACCGCGTTCTGGGGCGCGTTGCTGCTGATCGTTGCCACCGATGCCGGCACGAAGTATCTGGCGCATACGCGCATCGCCGAGGGCGATACGATCCCGCTACTGGGTAATGCCGTTCGACTCACGCTGCTGTACAACCCGGGGGCGGCGTTCGGCGTGCAGCTGGGGGGCTACTCCCGGTGGATCTTCACGGTGCTGGCGTCGGGCATCCTGATCTGGCTCTTCGCGATGTACCGCGAGGCTCGGCTCGGTGACTGGGGCCGGGCACACGCACTGGGATTGGTCAGTGGGGGCGCGCTCGGCAACATCGTGAACCGCCTGTGGTCCGAGCGCGGAGTGGTGGACTGGATCGATGTCGGGGTCGGCAGTCATCGCTGGCCCGCGTTCAACGTGGCCGACATCGGGGTCAGTGTCGGCGCCTGCGTCCTGGCGGTCGTACTCTGGCGAGCCGACAGCGTGCGTGGCGCGGGGACGCAAGGGGGGCAGGCCACATGACCGGCGCGCCGGAGCGCGACCCCATCGGACGCGGCGATGCCCTGCGGCTGGTCGTCGACGCCTGGCGCGCGACCCGCGGTGGCCGCGCCGCGGTGCTGGCACGGCAGCGGGCGCGGCTCGCCGCGCAGATCGCGTTCGCACGCAGCGCCTCGCCCTACTATCGCGCGCACTATCGCGATGTGCGTCCGGCCGCTGACACGGTCGGCGTGCTGCCGGTGACGGACAAGCGCGCGCTGATGCACGACTTCGATGCGTGGGTTACCGACCCCGAGGTTCGGCATGCGGACCTGCGCCGGTTCGTCGAGCAACCGGGACTGGTTGGGACGCCGTTTCTCACGCGGTACACCGTGGCCACGACGTCGGGCACGACCGGACAGCGCGGCATCTTCCTGATCGACCGCCGGAGCCATGCGGTCACCAGCGCCATGATGGTACGCATGCTGCGCGACTGGCTGTCGGCCGCGGATCTCCTGCGCATCGCACGCCGCCGACGCCTCGCGATGATCAACGCCATGGGCGGGCACTTCGCCTCGGCGGTCGCGGCGACCAGGCTCACTCGCACCGGGACCAAGCGGGTGGCCGTGTACCCGGTCGACCTGCCGGTCCACGAGATCGTCGCGGGCCTCAACCGGTTCCAGCCGGCGGTGCTGGCGTCCTACGCGTCGATGGCCGCGCTGCTGGCGACGGAGCAGGAGGCCGGCCGCCTCGACCTCGATCCCGTCGTGGTCGTGCTGTCGGCCGAAGGCGTCCCGCTGCGCGAGCAGCGCCGGATCGCGACTGCGTTCGGCGCCACGGTCCGTGACAGCTATGCGGCGACTGAGTGTCCGTTCCTCAGCTATCGCTGCGCCGAAGGCTGGCTGCCCGTGAATAACGACTGGGTCATTGCCGAGCCGGTAGACGCAGACCGTCGGCCGGTCGCGCCGGGCACCCAATCGCACACGGTCTTGCTGACCAACCTGGCCAATCGCATCCAGCCCATCCTCCGCTACGACCTGGGCGACCGTGTGATCGAGCGAGAGGATCCCTGCCCATGCGGCAGCCCGCTTCAGGCGATTCGTGTCCAGGGGCGCACGGCGGACACCTTGATGCTCCCCACCGGCAATGGCGCGCACGTGCCGCTTCCCCCGCTGCTGCTGGCGGTGCTCCCAGAGCGTGTGGCGGGACTGGAGGCGGTGCAGGTTCTGCAGGCCGAGCCGGAAACGCTGCGGGTACGGGTGCGGATCAAGGACGGCGCAGCGGTCGAGCCCACCTGGGATCTGCTGGCCGCCGAGTTGGCGCATCTGCTTTAGGCACGCGGCGCCAGTGGCGTGCGCGTAGTGCGCGCACAGGAGCCGCCGGAACTCACGGTGGGCGGAAAGCTGCGCATCGTGATTCCCTTCGAGCCCCAGACTCCGACCTCATGAGCCGTCGTCGTACCACGATGCAACGGCGCCCCCACCGTCGGTGCGCCGGCTCACCCTGCGCGGAGGAGCCATGAGTCTTCGGCGGCATCTCGAGAATCTGCGCCGAGCCATCGGGAAGGGGGTGTTTCCAGAGCAGTTCTCGTGGCTGCTTGAGCTTCGGGCGCGCCGGCTGCTGCTCTCGCCGGCACGACTTGCAGCGCGCATGCCCGTAGAGCCGCACCTCTCGGTCTTGGAGGTGGGCGCGGGCTCGGGGTTCTACAGCATCGACGTAGCGCGGCGGCTCACCCGGGGGCGTCTCTCGTTGGTGGACGTTCGGCCGGGCATGCTGCAGCGGTGCAGAGCGAAAGCCGCCGCGGCCGGGCTCACGAATGTCGCGTTCGTGGTGTCGGATGCGGCCGCGCTGCCCTTCGCCAGCGCGGCGTTCGATCTCGTGTACCTCGTCGCGGTGCTCGGCGAGATAAGGGACGCGGATGC
Organism: Gemmatimonadota bacterium; assembly: GCA_020161135.1. Taxonomy (GTDB): domain Bacteria; phylum Gemmatimonadota; class Gemmatimonadetes; order Gemmatimonadales; family Gemmatimonadaceae; genus Gemmatimonas. The sequence continues at coordinate 121,248 of JAIUOB010000005.1, forward strand.
GGCCATCGCCGAGGTGCGGCGGGTCTTGCGCCCGGCGGGGGTGCTCTCGGTGAGCGAGCACCTGCCGGATCCCGATTTCACGACGCGCACCACGCTGCGATCCCGACTGCATCGATGTGGCTTCTCGCCGATTGGCGACGAGGGCCCGTGGTGGGCGTACACGTCGACGTTCTGCCTGCGCCCGCAGCCCGGGGCCGCGAGTGAGTAACGGCCGAACTATGCCCGCTGATGTTGGCGCAGGCCGTCGAGGATTACTCTGGAAACAGGCGACCGTTCGAGGGAGTAATAGGCAATCTTGCGGGCCCGCCGGCACTGCACGAGACGAAGCAGGGGGAGCGAGGTGGGGCGACTGGGCCTACGGGCGGCAAGGCGCAAGCGGGTCGATAGTCACCGCGCCGTTTCCTGGAGATGTTCGAGGCCCTGGGCCACCATCTGGCCGACCTGCCCATCGTCGAGCGCGTAGTACGCGATCTTCCCGCGCTTTCGGTAGCGCACGAGCCGCAACTGCCGCAGCGTGCGGAGCGAGTGGGACACCGCCGACTCAGAAACGTCGACGAGCGTCGCCAAGTCGCAGACGCACAGTTCCTCGAGCGCAAGCGCGGTCAGGATGCGGAGGCGGGTCGGGTCACCCAACGCCTTGAAGGTCTCGGCCAGCGTGGCTAATGCAGCGGCCGGCTCCGCGAGGGCGCGTACACGGGCGACCTTCGCGTGGTCGACGCAACGGATGTCACAGCGGTCGTCCTCGGCGTACGGTTGGACACCCGACGTTGACGCGGCGGGCGGAGTGGCCGTCTTGCGTGCCTTCGACCGGGGCGCCGCCTTCTCTGAACTAGCAGACCTTGGGTCACGGGTGGGACGTGTTGCCGAGCGTCCGAGACGTGGGGTCATCGCGAAATCTGAAGGCTTGGAGCGGCGAACATGGGAACCCGAGGGACTCGGTGCACCCTCGGGTCGATCTGCGCCTTGCGGCCCCCCCTGCAGGCCTGCTAGGTTGCTAGTACGTCTGAACGGGCTTCAGTTAACTTATGGCGTTGCGAGGGGCGTCGCAAGGCGTCCCTGAGCGGAGGAGTCGGCAGCACGCGTCCTTCGCGCTCTTGCGATTCGCCACGTTACTGCCAACACTTCGTTCTGCACGCAAGTGCACACGCGCTCGGACACGCGCTCGGACACGCGCTCGGACACGCGCTCATCGTTCGTCCACGGGACTCCATCGCTTTCATGGCTCGTCGCTGCTTCGCCCTCGTCCTCGCGCTGTGCTTCGGCCTGTTTTGGGCCGAGGCGCTAATCGCGGACGTGCACGATGGCGATGCGCCGGCGAGTGAACAGACGCGCTACAGCGGCGCATCGGACGCAAGTCCGCGTACCGGCGCGCCGGCGACGACCGTGCCCGCCGCGGATCTTCACACGCATTCTGACGACGAGGCCCCGCCTCCGGCCTCGGGGCACTCCATCCACGCCTGTCACAGTGGCCACGCCCATGTTGGCTTGACCGCCATGGGCGTCGACCTGGAGCGTCCTGCTTCGGAGCACGTGGCCGTGCTCGCCTCCCGGGCCCTGCCGCCCGCGGACGCCCAGCGCGAGCCTCATCTGCGGCCGCCTATCGTCTAGGGCCCCGCCGGCCGTGTCGCAGCCAAGCCTCGTCGGCTTGTGAGTGGCGCACGCGCATCGGCCCGTGGTCGTAATCGCCGAGCGGAATCTCCCTCGGCGCCCCCACATCTCGATCTCGCGTTCCGCGTGTCACGCTTGCGTGTCGCGTGTTCGTGGGTGCCTCGACCCGACGCGCGCCGCCGCGGCCTCGCCTTCTAGGCGTCCGTGCGGCCCGCTGCGGGCGACGCACGCACGCCGGGGTCGAATTCCCGAGGCGTTCCTCTGTGCGTGTGTTCTCTTGGCCACCGGTCCGCGCCATCGCGCGGGCCCTGCGTGGTCGGCCGCGTTCGTCGCGGCCGTCTCTATCAGTCTCCCGGCAGCTGAAGGCTTGGGCGACCCCTCCATCGGGGCGCGCATTGGGCCTGTTCGCCGTGGTCGGCACGTCGGCACTGCTGGCAGCCGCCCCGACCCTCGCGGCCCAGGCCTCCCCCGGTTCCCCGGGGCCCGGCGATTCGCTCGTGCTCACGGTGAACGCGGCGCGCCGTCTGGCGCTCACCCAGAACCCGACGCTGCTCGCGTCTCGCCAGGACACGGCCATCGCTCGGGGCGGGCTCCAGCAGGCGCGGCTCCTCCGCTTCAACCCGGATTTCTCGGCCGTCGCGCCCGGGCCTGGCTTCGGTGGGAGCCGCAATGCCTCCGAGTTCACGCTGATGCAGGAGCTCGAGGTCGCTGGGCAACGCGGCCTGCGGATCGACGCCGCACGCTTCGGTCTCACGAGAGCCACGGCCGCCGTGGCCAACGCCTCGCGGCTGACGCTCACCGACGCGAGCATCGCCTTCTACCGCGCCCTGTCGGCCCAGCGCCGCCTGCAGGTAACCCGCGAGGTGCTGGAACTCACCGAGCGCCTGCTGGGAGCGGTCCGCACCCAGCTCCGCGAGGGGGAGATCAGCATCCTCGAAGCAAACCTGGCCGAAATCGAGTTTGGCCGGGCCCAAGCCCGCGTGCTCTCGGCGCAGCGCGACGCCACGAGCGCGTCGCTAGACCTGGCGCGCCTCATCGGGGTGGGTCCCAGCGTGGCGTTGCGCCTGGAGGATCCCGCGGCTGCCATGCCTGTCCTGCCGGATTCGGCCCGCCCAGCAGCGCCGGCCGCGCCGGCCGGCCCCGTGGTGGCGCTGCCGCCCTTGGACATCGATTCACTCACGGCGCTGGCGCTCGCGCGGCGCCCGGACTTGGCGGCGACGGTCACCGGGGTGCGTGAAACGGAGACGCTAGTCGCGCTGTCACGCCGGGAGGCACTGCCAAACCTCCGGTTCGGCGTGCTCGCCGAACGCAATCCGGGCGAGAATCGCACCCGGATCGGTCCGGCCGTCGGCCTCAGTCTGCCGTTCTTCAATCGGTCGCAGGGGCTCGTGACGCAACGCCGCGCGGAGGCACGCCAAGCGCTCTTCCTGCGCGACGCGGCCCGGCTGCAGGTACGCACCGACATCGCGACCACGGTGCGCGCCCTGATGGCCGCGAACGCGGAGGTCGCCGTCTTCGAGGCCTCCGTCCGGCAGCCCGCCCGCGCCAACAGCGCCCTGCTCGAAGCCGCATTCCGTGCTGGCAAAATCGCGCTCCCGACGCTGCTGCTGCTCCGCAACCAGCTCCTAGACGCCGAACTCGGCTACTGGCAGGCGTGGTTCGCCCGTCAGGAAGCCCTGACCCTCCTTGACGCTGCCTCCGGCGCGCTCACGCCGCCGACGGATGACGGCGCTTCCTCTGCCAACTCCGCCCGATGATCGCCTCACGCCTGTCCCCTCGGTGGCGTTCGACCGAACGCCACGTTGCACCGATCTCACGTACCGAGCCCTCCACCCTCGGGCGGCTGTGGGTGTGTCTGCCGTTGGTGATGACCGTCTTCCTCAGCGGCTGCGGCAAAGAGGCCGCCCCCACCGGTGATGCGGAAGGCGCATCGGCGACCGCCGAAGCGTCAGGCGCCGCCGCGAAGGAAGAGCACGGGGCCTCAGAGGTCGTGGTCCTCGACACGGCGGGCATCCGGCTCGCCGGGATCCAGCTCGACACTGCAAGCACCATCACCACGAGCGGACTCGCCGTCACGGGCACCATCACGTATGACGCCAACCGCGTGAGCCATATCGGCGCGCGCACCGAGGGTCGCGTGGTGTCGCTCCGCGTGCCCTTGGGCGCCCGGGTCGGCGCCGGCCAGACGCTGGCGCTGCTGGAAAGTCCCGCGGTGGGACAGATCCGCGCGCAGGAGCGCGAAGCGGAGGAGCTGCGCGGCATCGCGCGAGAGAACTTCGCGCGCGAGCAGCGGCTCGCCGCGCAGGGCATCTCGAGCCGCAAGGAGCTGCTGGATGCCGAAGCGGAGCTCCGGCGCACCGAAGCGGCGCTGCGCAGCGCGGAGGCGCAGCTCGCCGCGCTCGGCGCAGGCCATGGCAGCGGCGGGCAGTTCGGGCTGACCGCGCCGTTCGCTGGCATCGTCGTCGCACGTGACGCGAGCATCGGCGAGATGGCCAGCCCCACCGATACGCTCTTCACGGTGGCGGACCTGTCGCGCGTGTGGATCGAGCTCAATGTGTTCGAGCGCGATCTGGCTCGGGTCCGCGTGGGGCAGTCGGTCGGCGTCAGTGTGACCGCGTATCCAGGGCGCACCTTCCCGGGACGCATCGTGTACCTCGGGGCCGCGCTCGACCCTGAAAGCCGCACGGTGCCTGCGCGCGTCGAGATTCCGAACGGGGACCGCGCGCTCAAGCCCGGCATGTTCGCGAGCGCGAGTATCCAGGTGAGCGAGGGCGGCGCGCCGGTCGTCGTGGTCTCGAAGGACGCCGTGCAGGAGGTCGAGGGCAAGTCCGTCGTCTTCGTGCCGGGCACGAAGCCCGGCGAGTTTCGCACGGTCGCGGTGGAGGTCGGTGAGCCTGTGGGCAACAATCGCGTGACGATTCTGTCGGGGCTCACCGCCGGCGCACGCGTCGTGGTCGCCGGCGCGTTCGCGTTGCGCTCCGAACTCGCCAAGAGCGAGATCGGCGAAGGCGGGCACTGACCGCTATGCGACCCCTCATTGGATTCGTACTGAAGCAACGCCTGCTCGTCCTCGCGGCGACGGCGCTGTTGATCGGCGTCGGCGTGTGGTCCGCCATGCGGCTGCCCATCGATGCCGTCCCCGACGTGACGAACGTGCAGGTGCAGGTGAACACCAACGCGGCCGCGCTCTCGCCGCTTGAAGTGGAGCGGCAGATTACGCTCCCGCTCGAGCTGGCGATGTTTGGCCTGCCAGAGCTCGAGGAGATGCGCTCGATCTCCAAGTTCGGGCTCTCGCAGGTCACGGTCGTGTTCCGCGAAGGGACGGATCTCTACTTCGCGCGCCAGCAGGTGCAGGAACGGCTCCAGCAGGCCCGCGAGGAAATTCCGGAGGGCCTGGGCACGCCCGAGATGGGCCCCATTTCTACGGGCTTGGGAGAGGTCTTCCAGTACACCATCGACGCCAAGGACACGACCGGTCTCGATCCGACCGAGCTCCGCACGTTGCAGGACTGGGTCGTCGCGCCGCAGCTGCGCGGCGTGCCGGGTGTGGCCGAGGTCAACGCGTTCGGCGGCTTCGAGAAGCAGTACCAGGTACTGGTGCGCCCTGAGGCCCTGATCCAGTACAACCTGTCGTTGCCCCAGGTGTTCGACGCCATCGCGGCGAACAACCAGAACGCGGGCGGCGGCTACATCACGCAGGGCGCCGAGCAGCTCGTGATCCGTGGCGTGGGGCAGGTCCAGGACCTCGATCAGATCCGCAACATCGTCATCACCAGCCGCGGCGGCACGCCAGTGCGCGTCACCGACATCGCCGACGTCGTGATTGGCTCGACGTTGCGGCAGGGCGCCGTCACGAAAGACGGTCGCGGCGAGGTGGTGACAGGCATCGTGATGATGCGCATGGGCTCCAACGCGCGCACCGTCGTCGATGCCGTGAAGGAGCGCTTTGCGGTTGCGGCGCGCAGTCTGCCGGCGGGCGTGACGATGCGCGCATTCTATGACCGCACGGAGCTCGTCGACCGCACCATCGCCACGGTCGAGAAGAATCTCGTGGAAGGCGCGGTCCTGGTGATCGTCGTGCTCTTTGTCCTCCTCGGCAACTTCCGCGCAGCGCTGATCGTGGCGCTGGCGATTCCGCTGTCGATGCTGTTCGCCGTGAGTCTCATGGTCAAGGCGGGGATCGCGGGCAGCCTGATGAGTCTCGGCGCCATCGACTTCGGCCTCGTGGTCGACGGCTCGGTCGTGATGGTGGAGAACAGCATGCGCCGCCTCGGCCACCGCAAGCCGGGCGAAGGGTTCTTCCAGACCGTGCTCGATGCCTGTGCCGAGGTGGGCCGCCCGATCCTGTTCGGGGTCGGCATCATCATCGTGGTCTACCTGCCCATCCTCACGCTCGAGGGCGTCGAAGGCAAGATGTTCAAGCCGATGGCGCTCACGGTGGTGTTTGCGCTGGTCGGCTCGCTCCTCCTGACGTTCCTGCTCACCCCCGTGCTCATCTCGCTCTTCCTGCGCGGGAAAATCGAGGAAAAGGATGTGTGGCTGGTGCGCAAGGCGAAGGCGCGCTATGTGCCCGCGCTCGAATGGACGCTCGCGAATACGCGGAAGGTGCTCATTGGGTCGGCCCTCGCCGTCGCGGCCGCCGTAGCCGCCGTGCCGTTCCTGGGTTCCGAATTCATTCCGCGCCTCGACGAAGGCTCGTTTGCGCTGCAAGTGCTCCGGCTGCCCAGCATCTCGCTCGAAGAGTCGGTGCGGCAGACCACGCAGCTCGAGAAAGTGCTGCTCTCGGAGTTTCCCGACGAGGTGGCGGACGTCGTGGCCAAGACCGGCCGGCCCGAGATTGCGACCGACCCGATGGGCGTCAACATCAGCGACATCTTCGTGCTGCTCAAACCGCACGACGCATGGAGGCGCGCCACGTCCAAAGCCGAACTGGAAACGAAGATGTCGGTGGCCCTGAGCAAAATTCCGGGCCTAGTTTACAGCTTCAGCCAGCCCATCGAACTGCGCGTGAATGAGCTCATCGCCGGCGTGCGCTCCGACCTCGCCATCAAGATCTACGGCGATGATCTGCCCAAGCTGAGCGACGCCGCGAACCAGGTGGTGGCCGCGGTCTCCAAGATCGAGGGCGCCACGGGCTTCAAGGCGCAACAGCTTGAAGGCCTGCCGCAGCTCGAGGTGACCGTGCTGCCGGAGCAGTTGGCTCGGTACGGCATCAACGCGTCCGACGTCATGCAGGTGGTGGAAGCCATCGGCGGGGCGCAGGTGTCGCGGATCCTGGAAGGCCAGCGACGATTCGCGTTGACGGTGCGGTTTCCGGAGAGCGTGCGGCGGGATCCGCAGTCCATCAGCGCCATTCTTGTCAGCGCGCCCGACGGGCAGCGCGTGCCGCTCGGCACGTTGGCGCGTGTGGCCGAGGTGGATGGGCCGGCCGAGCTGAGTCACGAAAATGGTTCGCGGCTCGTGATCATCGAGGGCAACGTGCGCGGCCGCGACATCGGCGGATTCGTGGCCGAAGTCCGCACGCTCTTCGAGAACGGCACGATCACGCTTCCCATTGGCTATCGCCCCGAGTTCGGCGGCCAGTTTGAGAATCTGGAGCGCGCGTCGAAGCGCCTGATGCTGGTCGTGCCGCTGTCACTGCTGCTGATCTTTCTGCTGCTGTTCGCGACCTTCAACTCGCTGCGACAGGCCGCGCTGGTATTCACCGGCATTCCGCTCGCCACCGTGGGTGGCGTGATCGCGCTGCTGCTGCGCGGCATGCCGTTCAGCATCTCAGCGGGCGTGGGGTTCATCGCGTTGTTCGGCGTGGCCGTGCTGAACGGAGTCGTCATGGTCTCCTACATCAACGAGCTCCGGCAGCACGGCCATCCACTCGAGCGGGCAATCCGCGAGGGCGGCGTCACGCGGCTCCGGCCCGTGTTGATGACGGCGCTCGTCGCGAGCCTCGGGTTCATCCCGATGGCTATCTCGACCGGCGCGGGCGCCGAGGTGCAGCAGCCCTTGGCGACGGTCGTCATCGGTGGCCTCGTGACCAGCACGCTGCTCACGCTGCTCGTCTTGCCGCTGTTGTACCTGCTGTTCGAGCGAAAGCAGGCCGCGCGGGAAGCGGCCGAGGACGACCGCGCGTCCGCACCCGTCGCGGACGGCCACCATCCGTCGCACACGCCGTTGCTTGGGGGTGCCTGATGCAGATGATCATCGCGTACGTGCAGTCCTTCATGGCGAAGGATGTGGTGCACGCCCTCCATCAGGTGGAGGGCGTGACGGGCGCCACCTTCACGGAAGTGCGCGGCTTCGGCAGCGCCCGCCGGAACGACACTCCGGTCCCAGAGGTGATCTACGGGACCGCCGAGAAGACCCGCGTCGAAGTCGTCGTGCGCAACAGTCTCGTCACGGCCGTGATCGAGGCGATCCGGACCTCGGCGCGCACCGGCCAGCGCGGCGACGGCAAGATCTTCGTCTTGCCCGTCTCGCGTGGCGTCAAGATCGCGACTGGCGCTGAGGCGGCCGGAGACGAGGCCCTGTGAGCACGACTGTGCCTCCGGGGGTAGTGGACGCCACAGGAGCAGGGCCAGCAACGCCCGCCGGCCGCAACGCGGGCCGGCTGCGCATCGTCTTCCTGCTCACTGGCACCTACCTCGTCGCAGAGGTCATCGGCGGTGTCCTCACGGGCAGTCTCGCGTTGCTCGCCGATGCGGGACACATGCTCACCGATGTCGCCGGTGTCGGGCTCGCGCTGTATTCGATTCGCTTGGCGCAGCGCGCGCCGACGCCGTCGCGCAGCTACGGCTACTACCGCGCCGAGATTCTGGCCGCGCTCGCGAACGCGTCGGTGCTCATCGTGGTGTCGCTCTACATCCTGTACGAAGCGTACCAGCGCTTTCGCCAGCCGCCGGCGGTCGAGAGCGGGACCATGCTGGTCGTTGCGGGCATCGGCCTCGTCGTGAATTTGGTCGGCATGCTGCTCCTTCGGCCTGCGGCGTCCGAGAGTCTCAACATGAAAGGGGCGTACTTCGAGGTGCTCTCCGACATGCTGACGTCGCTCGGCGTGATCGCCGCGGGCCTCATCATGATGACGACCGGGTGGTACTACGCCGATCCGTTGGTGTCGGCAGGGATCGGGTTGCTGATCCTCCCGCGGACGTGGCGGCTCCTGCGCGAAGCGGTGGGTGTCCTGCTCGAGGGCACGCCCACCGATGTCGATGTCGGCGCCTTGCGTCAGACCGTGCTCGACACGCCCGGCGTGCAAGGCGTGCACGACCTCCATGTGTGGTCGCTCACCAGCGGGAGCAACGCGATGAGCGCGCATGTCGTGTGCGCCGCCGGCGCCGATCCATCGGCGCTCCTGCGGGCCGTCGAAGCGCGCGTGCGTCGATGCAACGTGCACCACACCACCCTGCAAGTCGAGGCGCCCGACGCCTTCGAGTGGATCACCCATGCATAAGCACGACGACGCGCGGCAGTATCCCGCGCAACTGCATTTTCCGCTGCGCGGGCTTGCCGGCGAGGGCGCCGAGGCGGCGATCCGCGCCTCGCTGGATGGCATGGCGGGCGTGCTCGCCATTCATGTCTCCGCAGCGCAGGCGGTGGCGGAGGTGACCTATGATCTCGCGGTGGTCTCGCCCGAAGCGCTTCGCGCGCGCTTGCAGACGGCCGGCGTCAAGCAGCCGAAACACACGGCGGACACTCTCGGTGCCGAGAGCGGAGACGCACCTGCATCCCGCCCTGCCGCGGGCGGTGGCGAGGTCAATGGTGGCGGGAGGACGCCGTGAGATCCGCGCGGCCCGCCGTACCGGGCGGGACCCGTGTCTCGTGGCGGCGGCGGGGTCAGGCACCGGTGCTCGGGCTCGTGCTGACTGTGCTGCAGGGGTGTCAAGCCGATCCCGGGTACGGCGGACGCTCCAGCGCCGAATGGGCGGGCCAGCTTCAGGACGCGCCCGCGCGCGAGCGCGAAGAGGCGGCGCGGGCCCTCGGGGCCGTGCTGTCGTTGAACCCACGGCTCACGGCGCCGACCACAGCACTGATCGCCGCGCTGTCTGACACCGTCGATGCCGTACGCATCGCGGCCGCGCAGGCGCTCGCCCAACCGGGCGTCCGCGTCAAGGCCGTGACCGGGGGCGCGCTTGGCGCGATGCTCGCTGATTCGTCGCATGCCGCCGTGCGCATCCAGGCGGTGCGTGCCCTTGGGGTGCTCGCGAGCAATGCGGTGGACACTGTCGCTCGGCGCGCGTTGGTGCGCGCGATCCTCCCGCTACATCGGGATCCAGACGCGACGGTTCGCGCGACGGTGGCAGCGACACTCACCGAGGCGCTGACCGAAACGCTCGCGCGGACGCAGGCCCCCGGCGCGCGGCTGGAGATTGACGCCGTGCTCAAGGGCTTGGCGCGCGACACGATGCACGCGCCGCGGGCCGCGGCGCTCGCTGGCCTTGCGCTCGCGATGGCGGCGCGCGTGGTGCCCGCGTTCACCCAGGCTGCACGTGATTCCTCGCCTGCAGTTCGGGCCCTCGCGGCGGGGGCGCTGGGACGTGTCACGAATGACGCGGCGGTGGGCAACGCGGCGATGGCGAGCCTCCTCGCACTCGTGACCGACCGCGCGCCCGCGGTCCGCTTCGCGGCGGTGCAGGCCCTCGGGACCCGCACCGCATCGTACGCGCCCGCGGTTGATGCGGCGCTCCGCGTGGCAAGCCGCGATACGAATGTGCTCGTGCAGCTCGAGGCCCTGCACGCCTTGAATCGCTTCCACGCTCGTGGAGGAAAGGATCCGGCCGCTCCCGAGCCGACGCACGCGGAACGCTGCGCGCAGCTCCCACCGAGGACGCGCGGATGCTGAGACCTCGCGCCGGCACAGAGCACACTCGACGCGCGGCGGAGTCCACGCGTGTGGGGGGTGACGAGCGTCACCCCATGTGGGGCCACGTGCTGGGCCACTTGCCGTCCGCGGTTCTGCGACGGACCACCGAATTCACGAGACACAAGGACGTTGCATGCAACACGTGACACGCATGGATATTCCCCTTCTGCTGCCGGACGTGCCGGACGCGCGCGACCGGTGTGTGGCCCGCCTGACGCAGCTGCTGGGGCAGCGCGATGGCGTGGTGCGCGTGCACGTCATGCTGCCCGGGGACGTAGAGCCGGAGACCGCGTCCGCCGTCATAGTGGCGGGTGCGTCGTCCTCGTCATCCTCATCGACCCGGACAGCCACGGGCCGCGAGCCGCGCACGGTGGACACGCCGGTACTGTGCCTCCACTACGATCCCGCCCGGGTTACGCTGAACGCGGTGACCGCGCTCGCCCGCGCCGCCGGTGCGGAGGTGACCGGCCAGTTCGCGCACTTGCTCGTGCCCATCCGCGCGATCACTAGCGAAGACGACGCGCAACGCATCGAATCAGTGCTGTCGGACACGCCCGGCATCACGCACGTGTCGGTGAGTTTGGCCGGTCAGGTGGTGCGCGTGGAATACGACCGCGGGCAAACCACCCCGTCGGCGATTGGCGAGCAGCTGCGCGGGGCCGGCGCCGCGCCCGACCTCAGTGCGTTGCTGCCAGGCGTGTCGGCGCGCAACTCCAGCGCTGATGGGCGAGCGCCCGCGTCGGCGCAGGCGCGGCCTGCGTCGACGGGGCCCACCGCCCGTGACGTCGACGGCGGTGACCGAGCGGGCAGCAATGGCGCTCGCGATGCCGTCGCGGACGAGACGCTGCGCAGCGTACCGACGCCAGCGGCAGCTGGTACACGTCCGATGGCAAGCGGCGCGGCTTCGGCCAACGGCGATGCGCCGACCGCGGCCCCGGAGCTCACACAGGACCGAGGGGACGACGATCACGGTGCGGATGTCGGCGAGGATGCCGCCTCGGACGGCGCCCCACGTGGCTGGTACGCGCGGAACCGCGAGCTCGCATGGAGCCTGGCGTCAGGCGTCTTCCTGCTGGGCGGATGGTTGCTCGAGCGCTCGCAGGCGGCCGCCCCCGGCGTGTCGCTGGCGCTCTTCATCGCGGCGTACGTGTTCGGCGCGCGCGACAACGTCGGGCATTTTCTGCGCGACCTGCGGCGCGGCAAGTTCCACTTCAACATCGACCTGCTGATGGTCGTGGCCGCGGCTGGCGCCGCGGCGTTGGGGGAGTGGGCCGAAGGCGCATTGCTGCTCTTCCTGTTCAGTCTTGGGCATGCGCTCGAGCACTATGCGCTCGGCCGGGCACGGAACGCGATCAAGGCGCTCGGCACGCTGGCGCCTTCCAAGGCGACGGTGCTGCGTGAGGAGAACGGGGTGCAGCGCGAAGTCACGCTGCCGATTGCCGACGTGAAGCCGGGCGATCAGGTCGTGGTGAAACCCGCGGAACGGGTGCCCGTCGACGGGACGGTGCGCGAGGGCCGCTCCGGGGTGAACCAGGCGCCCATCACGGGCGAGAGCGTGCCGGTCGATAAGGCGCCGGGCGATCCGGTCTTCGCCGGCACGGTGAACGGGGAAGGGGCACTCGTCATCGACGTGACCGCCGCCATCGGCGACCGCACGCTCGACCGGGTCATCAAGCTCGTGTCTGAGGCGCAGACGCAGAAGGCACCGACGCAGCAGTTTACCGAGCGCTTCGCTCGCATCTTTGTGCCGGTTGTGTTGATCGGCGACGTGCTCCTCATCGTCGTCCCGCCACTCCTGGGGCTCCTCACGTGGCCTGAGGCGTTCGCACGGGCGATGGCCGTCCTCGTCGCCGCGAGTCCCTGCGCCTTGGCCTTGGGCACCCCCGCGGCGGTGCTGTCGGGTATCGCGCAGGCTGCGCGCAACGGCGTGTTGATCAAGGGCGGCGCGTATCTCGAGTCCCTGGGATCCATTCGCTCGCTGGCGCTCGACAAGACCGGCACGATTACCGTCGGCGAACCATCGGTGACGGACATCGTCCCGATGGCGGGCGTCGATGAGACGCTGCTCCTCGGCAACGCGGCCGCGGTGGAGCAGCGGTCACAGCACCCGCTCGCAAAGGCCGTTGTGCGCGCGGCAGAGACGCGCAAGCTCGCGTTGCCCGATGCCGGCGAGCTGCAATCCATTACGGCGCGCGGCGTCCGCGCGCCGGTGGGCGGCGCGCCGGTGGAGATTGGCCGCGCGCTGCTGTTCGAGGACGCCGGTGTGGTCGTGCCGCAGGACGTGCGCGATGCGGTCACGCGCCTGGAGCAAGCGGGCCGCAGCACGATGATCGTTCGACGCGTCGGTCACACGCCCGAATTCCTTGGCGTGTTGGGCCTCGCCGACGAACCGCGCGCGAATGCGCGCGACACGCTGGTCGCGCTCCGCGCGGCCGGCATTCAGCGCATCATCATGCTGACCGGCGACAATGCGGGTGTCGGCAATGCGGTGGGCACGGCGGTCGGTGTGGACCAGGTGCGCGCTGGTCTGCTGCCCGAAGACAAGGTGACGGCCATTCGCGAGCTCGCGGCCCAAGGGCCGGTAGCCATGGTGGGCGACGGCGTGAACGACGCACCGGCGCTTGCGCATGCGACCGTGGGCATTGCGATGGGCGGTGCGGGAACCGCCGCGGCGCTCGAGACGGCCGACGTCGCGCTCATGGGGGACGATCTTGGCCGCCTGCCCTTCGCCATCGGACTCTCCCGGGCCGCGCGGCGTGTCATTCGCCAGAATCTGTACGTCTCGCTCGGCGTGATCGCGGGGCTCGTCGTCGTGACGGTGACCGGCGTCGCGGGCATCGGCCCGGCCGTCATCGCGCACGAAGGCAGCACACTGATCGTGATCGCGAACGCGCTTCGCTTGCTGCGCTATCGGGGGCCGGTATGAGCTGCCGACGGGACGTGCGTGCCCAGGCATGCGCAGGGCGGGGACAGGGGCGCACGCGAGCGCCGTTCTCGCGCCCGGTAACCGCGCGCCCGGTGACCGCGCGCACGCTGACCGCGCGCACGCTGACCGCGCGCACGCTGACCGCGCGCACGCTGACCGCGCGCACGCTGACCGCGCGCACGCTGACCGCGCGCACGCTGACCGCGCGCACGCTGACCGCGCGCTGGACGATGCTCGCCGTGCTCGCGTCGGTCGCCGTAACGGGATGCGGCACGCGATGGCCACGCGCGGGGAGCGAGGCCGCGACGCGGCGCTGGCCGGCGACGCTCATCGGGGAGTGGAGCGCCCCACAGCGGCTGGCGCCCGGCCGCACTGCACCGGACTCGGTAGTGTGGGCCCTGGGGGCCCAGGGGGTTATGCATCGGGTCGAGGTGCGTGTGCGAAACCCCGCGAGCCCGCGGTCGCTGTCCAGCGGACGCCTCTGGTGGTGGATCGAGGACGCGCCCGGAGGAACGTCGACCGCGGACCCGGGCCGGGCCGGGCGCACCACCGTGCTCTGCGTAAGTCAGCAACCAGGGCGCAATCTAGAATGCGGCTATGTCACGCTCGACTCGACCGGCGGGACGGATCGCACACATCTGCGCCTGACGTGGACCGGGAAGACCTTCCCGACACAGCGCTGGTCCTTCGTCGGCCGCCAGGGTCGCTGACATGCGCGCTCGACCACATGCACACCCATGCACGATGGACGATCTGCGCCGGCGCCGCGCCGTGGGCCGAGCGCGCGGACGCGCGCGCACACTTATCCCGTCTGTGGAGCGCACATGAGCGGCGATGAGCTGATCGCGGCTGCGAAACGCGTCATCTTGCGTCGCCAGGAGGCCATCTCGAACAACTTGGCGAACGCGTCGACGACCGGCTTCAAGGGCGAGCACGTCTTCGCGCGGATGCTCGCGGGCGCGGCGGCCGATGCCGGGCCGGTGGCAGAGAGTCAGACCGACCTGCGGCCGGGCGCGCTGGAATCGACGGGTCGTCCGCTCGACTTGGCGCTTGAGGGGCCCGGCTTCTTCGTGGTCAACACCGCAGCGGGCGAGCGGCTCACGCGGGGCGGGTCCTTCTCGCTCACCGCCGATGGGGCGGTGGTGGATGCGCATGGCAATGCGCTCCTCGGAGAGGGCGGCGGCATTCGCATTCCCTCGGGTGCCCCCGTCGGGAGCATTGGGGTGGACGGGGCTGGGCAGGTGCGTGTGGACGGGCGGATCGTCGACCGGCTTCGTGTAGAGCGCACGCCGGGGGATGTGGTGCTCGAACGCCAGGGGAGTGGCCTCTTCGTGCCGCCAGCGACGCGACTCCCCGACCGCAACGCGACCGGCGTCCGCCAAGGCGCACTCGAGGCCAGCAATGTGAACATCCTCGACGGCTTGGTGGAGCTCGTCCTGATCCAGCGCGCGTACGGTGCGCTGCACCAAGTCGACGCCATCGCGGAATCGGTGGAGGGCTTAGCCACGGAGTTGGGGAAGCCGGCTACGTGAACCAGACGGCGCTGGGGGTCAGTATGAGCCGTGGCGTGTGTTGTGTTTGCACATGCTAACCCACGGCCCGAGACTGTGAGCAGCAACGCTGAGCCCGCGGAAAGGGACCGCGAGTCCGCCCGGGATGGCGCGGGCGATCTCGGGGATTTGCTACAAGAGCTGCGCGTGCTTCTGCAGGGCGTGCAGGTGCTCACCGGGTTCCTTATCGTCCTCCCCTTCAGCGAAGGGTTCGCGCGGGTCGGGCCTGGTCACCGCCGCCTCTACGTCGTGCTCTTCGTCTGCGCGCTGGTCAGTCTCGTGCTCTTCAGTGCGCCGGCGGCGCAACACCGGATTTTGACCCCGCTCAGCGACCGCATCCGGTTCAAGCGCGGATCGACGCGTCTGGTGGTGGCGGGCATGGTCCCGTTCTCGGTCGCGTTGGTCCTCGCCACGCACTTCGTACTCACCCACGTGGCCGGTACCCGCGTGGCCGACGTGGTCAGCGCGGTAGTTGCCGCCGCGATCTTCATGCTGTGGTGGATGATCCCACTCGTGCGCCGACGCGACGTGGCGCATAGTGCGTCCGCACGCGACCTCTAACCGCATACTTCGGGTCGCGGTGCGAGCTCGTGGAGCACGCGGGATTCCGGCTCCTTGGCCGGTGCGCGCCGGCGTGGGCATACACGGCGAGCTTTCGAGTGGCGTGACGGCGCGGCGCGGCGGAGCGGGCCGGGACACGGTCAGGTCTAGCCGTAGGCTCCCGACTGCATCTGTGCAACGACTCGAAACACGTGAGCCCGGCCTTCCGCGCTCCCCATCATCGCACGCGGGGCGCGTCCGCCGAGCGCGGGGACGGGGCGCCGGAGCCACTCGGCGAGCCAACCGACCGCGTCGAAGGGCTGCCCATTCCCGCTTTCCTGCACGATGCGCTCGACCCGCGCGATCAGAGCGCGCGCCTCGGGGAGGGCGTAGATCCACGCCGTCCCCGAGGCCAGCCGTCGCGAGCGCATGTGATGTCGAGCGCCCGGCGTCGGGCGCGCAGCGCGTCTGGAGCGCATGGTCGCCGTCCGTCGCCGGCGCTACAGGGCGCGGCGATCCAGCAGGCGTTGCACGTGGTCGGCAAGCCGGTCGTCGAACGCCAGCTCGGTCGCCACGGAATCCTCGAAGTCGACGCCAAACACGCCGGCCCATGCGCCGAGCGCGATCCGTTCCAAGGCCGTGGCGTTCACGACGCGCAGCACGCCACGGTCGACGACGAATCCCACACGTTCCCTCGGCTGCAGGTCCAGCGCGTCGCGCGCACTGAGCGGGATCGTGATCTGCCAGCGGTCATTGAGTGGCGCCGTGACCATCGCCGACTTGAGTGGGAGCGCGGTGCGGACCCCGCGCTCACCGATCACGCGCTCGAGCAAGAGCAGTTCTTGGGTCGCCCACTCCAAGGCGCGCAGGGACGCACGGGACTCCAATGCGTCCCCCGCCTCGCTGGTGGTGGCATGGGCGACGAGGAGTTGGCGGCGCTGCGCACCCGCTTGGGCATGCTCCTCAAGAAGCAGTATCGCTGTACCCTCGCATGTCCGCCTCCCGCGCGGCCGGGGCGGCGGCCGTGACATCGTAGAGCCATTCGAGCGTGACGGGTGTGGGCACAGGCATGGGTGGATGCGAGGAGGAGAGCGGACGACTCCCAAATCTCCGGGCCCGGAGACCTGAAGCGGAGCGCGGATGTGACGCATAGTCTGTAGACCCATAGTCTGCATTGTCAAACACTCGCTGGGTGATGACAGCGACCAGTATTCGAGAGGCGGCAGGACGGGTGCTCCGGGCGAGCCGGGAGGCGCAGGCGATCAGCCAGGAACAGCTCGGGTTCCAGGCCGGCCTCCACCGGACCTACATCAGCTCGGCTGAGCGAGGCCAGCGCAACCTCTCGCTCGAATCGCTCAGTCGATGGCTGGCCGCGCTGGGGATGAGCTGGGAGGGGTTCGGCGCCGCCATGGACGGAGAGCGCACCCGTCGCCGCCGAGGCAGCTGACTTGGGTATGGCCGAGACGTGGGACTACCCACGGATGGCCTCAACGGATGAGTCTGGTTGCCTCGAGCGTGGTGCCCCGGGGGGCATGGTCGGGTCGTGTGCCGCGCCGCGCGCCGCCCGTGCGCGTTGAGGGCGTACCTACCGCGCGGCCACGGTGGCGGCGGCCGTGAGCCCCTCGGGGAACGGTTGCACCATCCTCCGCCTTCTTGGCGCGACGGTGGACGCACTGGCGCGCCGCCGCTTCCCGCCAGGCACGCTGCGGGCGCGCGCCCCTGCCGGCACGTCTCAGTAGGGTACCTTGTGGCTCAGCTGCGCCCATTGCAGTGGCCCGCCGCACGCGAAATTGAGGCGGACGTTGCCCACGTCGTGACCGCGGACCGCCCCCGTCGCGAACACCGGGAGGCTGTCTCGCCGACGTTGGCGGGGCTTCGGGTGCGAAAGCACAGTGCTCGCGTGCCGTCGTCTTGCGCAGCACACGCTGCGGAGCACCACGCGATGCGCCGCGTGCTGCGCACAGGGTGCCGTGCTGCGCGATGGCGTGCTCACCCGTAACTTCGGGGCGGCCGTTCGACGGTGCACGCGCTCGCGCGCCCGGCAATCGCGGGTCTCCCGGAGGGTGCGTATGTGGTCTGACAACGAAGCCGTCGTAGACCTGCTTAACGTCGAGCACCTCGTGGGTGCCGTGCTCCGCGTCGTCAAGGACGAACGGCTCGACCCGGTCACCGTGGGCGTCTACGGCGACTGGGGCAGTGGCAAGTCGAGCGTGATCCACCTGTTGCGCGAGCGCATTGCCACCGAGCCGGACCTGCTCGCCGTCTACTTCAACGGCTGGCGCTTCGAGGGATACGAGGATGCGAAGGCGGCCTTGGCCTCGACGATTCTGGAGCAGATCCAGGAGGAGGCCGAACAGCCCACTGGCGGAAAGCTGGCCAAGGTCAAGACCGTCGTCGTCGATGCGGTGAAGGCGTTCTGGGGGCGTATCGATACGCTGCGACTCGGCAAACACGCACTTGCGGTCGGCGCGAATGCCAGCATCGCGGCCGGCGCGGTCGCCTTGGGGGCGACCGCCGCGGCACCGGTCACTGTGGCCGCGCTGGTCGCGGCGGTGCTGGCATCGCTCGCGGCCTCGGGTAAGGAAATCGATGGTGAGCAACTGGCCGCGCTGATCAAGGCGCGAGAGGCGGCCGACGCGAAGGAGCAGCGCGACACGCACGTGTCGGTGCGCGACTTCCACAAGGCGTTTGCGGAGCTCGTCCAGAAGCTCAATGTCAAACGGTTGGTGGTCATCGTCGATGACCTCGACCGATGCCTCCCCCACAACGTGATCGACACGCTCGAGGCCATCCGGCTCTTCCTGTCGGCGCCCAAGACGGCCTTCGTGATCGCGGCGGAGGAGGGCCTCATCCGCGACGCCGTGGCGTCCCGGTTTGCGGAGTCGCCCGCCGCGGGAGGTCTCGACGGGCGCCCCCGGGCCTCGGTTGGCGCGCGCTACCTCGAGAAGCTCATTCAGGTACCCGTCCGCGTGCCCCCGCTCTCGCGGAGCGATCTGCACGGCTATCTCAACTTGCTTTTTGCGGAGCTGCGAGAGGCGGATGCCGCCACGTTCGCGCAGCTCTGCGAGCGCGTGCGCGCGTCGTCGTCCTATGACGCGGTGTCGTTCCACGCGGGGAACGCCAAGGAGCTGCTCGGTCGCGACGTCAGCGACGAACTCCGCTCCGACTTTCTCCTGGCGGAGCAGATCGCCCCGGTGCTCGCGATTTGTGCAGAGGGCAACCCGCGGCAGACGAAACGCTTCCTCAACGCCCTGGTGCTCCGGCTCCAGATGTCGGCAGATCGCAAGGTCATGCTCGACCGGGCCATTGCCGCGAAGATGCTGCTCCTCGAGTATTTCCTGCCCGAGATGTTTCGGACCTTGGCGCTTGACGCGGCAGCGCACGAAGGCCGTGCCGAGACGCTCGTCGACCTCGAGGCCGACGTGCGGGGCGGCGCCGGAGACGGCACGGCCACGCCGCGGGCTGGTGCGGCTGTGGGGACGTTCGCCATGCAAGCCGCCGCGATGCTCGACAACGAGCGGTTCCGCACGTGGCTGCGTGCAGATCCGCCGCTCGGCACGGTCGACCTCCGGCCGTACGTCTACTTCGCCAACGAGCGGTTCGCGCTCCCGGTGGGGCTGGCCCAACGGTTGAGCAAGGCCGGATCACGAGCCCTCGAGCAGCTGCTGGGGGACGCCGAGTCGGAGCAGGGCGCGGCCGCCGAGGTGACGGCCGGTCTGCCGCTGCCGGAGGCCGCCGTCATCTTGGGCGAGCTCACTGCGCGGGCACGAGGGAGCGGGGTCGATCTGCAGGCGCGCACCTCCCCCCTGCACGCCATGGTGGCGGTTGCGAAGAAGCGGCCAGAGGTCGGCACCGACGTCATCGCGGCGATCCTCGGCTTGCCGTACGAAGTGCTTCCGGCCGGAGCCGCGATCCTCATCGCGTCGCTCGCGCCAGATCCGAGCCTTCGAGAGCCCGCCGTGCGCGCACTCCGGACGCTGTCGGCGCAGTCGAGGAACCCGGCGCTTTCGTCCGCGGCCGCCTCGCGACTGAAAACGCTCGAATCGCGCGCCGCAGCCGCGGCGGGGCGATAGGCCGTGGGGACTTCCGCCTCCAATCCTGGGCCGGGTGGACCGCCCCCACTGCTGCCCCCATGGGCGGAGCCCGCCGAGGGCAGCGACGGCAGCGACCATGGCAATGACGACGGGGCTTCGCCAGACGGGGCTCCGCCGGACGACGCACCGCCGGATGCCGCGCCGCCGGATGCGCCGCGTCCGAAGCCGGCGGTGCCCATAGGCGAGCCACCGACGTGGCCGTCGACGCGTCGCCTGATCGGCGCGGTGGGCACCGGGCGCGTGGGCGGCGCCGCCGGGCGCGAGAACGTCCGATCCGGCGTCCGCAGCGCCGTCGGCGCGATGGGCGGCGCACGACGCGCCGCGCAGCTGTCCACGGCCGGCAGTCAGACGGCGGGACGTTTCGCCAGCTTCCTGTCGGGGGTCGCGACGGGCGGCATCGCGAGCGCGGCGCGCGAGTTCGGGATCGCCGAGTTCCTGGATCGCAGTGCCGACGTGTTCCTCCTCCGGCTCGCGGACGCGCTGGCCCCGACCGGCGCCCTGACCGAGGACGCCGTCGCACGCGACGCGATGGATGACACGCTGCTCGAACTCTTTGACCAGATGGCCGTGCCGACGGGCGGCGTGCTGGCGCTCGACCGCATGACGCCGGCCCTCATGGCGGATGCGCTGCTGCGGTACGTGACGAACTACATCTACACGCGCGTGATCAACGCGCTCACGGCCCACATCCACGCCAAGTCCAACGGCATCATCCCGCGCATGCGCGAGATCGAGAAGGCCGCGCGGCACTACATCGAGGATGCGGTGCGGCTGGACATCGACACCACCGCGTTCTTCGGCGCGCAGGGCGCCCTGTTTGCCGCCCGCTGGGACGCTGGGGAAGGGCAACGCGTGATCGACCGGCTTTTCGAGGAGTCGTACGGTGTCGTGCAGGCGGGGCTGCGCCACGGCGACCGGGGCGCCGCATGAGGGGGGCGACGCACGGCCCCGCGCCCACGTATCACGTGCTGCTCCGCGCGGGCGCGGAGGACACCTTCATCGTCGAGCCGGGAAGCCGGGGGCAACTCGTGGGACTGCGTATGGACGGCGCACCCGGCGATGACCGGTGGCGCGTTGATGAGGACGTGTGGGAGCCGCTCCGGCAGGCGGGACTGGTACCGACCCAGGACGCGGTCGATCTGTTTCGCGTGGCCACGGCTGCCTACTGCGCGGATCTGCTGGTGCCGCACCGAACGGCGTACGACCGATGGAGTCGACACATCGTGCTGCATGTGCCGGTGGCGGACCGCGCGCGGTGGGAGGCGGCAACGCCGGCGCTGTGCGCGCTGCTTGACTATCTGTCCGGGGACCACTGGAAGCTCGCCTTTCGCGAGTCACAGGTGCCGCCCCCGCCGCGGCCGCGTCCGATGCGGACGACGCCGACGCCGATCCATGCGCAGTGCGTCAGTCTGTTGTCGGGGGGGCTCGACTCCGCCATCGGCGGCGCCGATCTGCTCGCCGCAGGTCAGCGCGTGGCCTTCGTGAGCCACAACGCGAAAAGCGGCGGCGCCACGTTCTCGAGCCCGGCCCAGCAGGCCGTGCTCGACGCGTTGGGTCGCCACTTTCCCGCAGACCTCGCACGTCCGCTCCGCTTTCGCCTGAATCCGCCGGCCCCGGTTGCGGGGGAGACCGAGAGCGTCACGACGACCCGCAGCCGCTCGATCATCTTCTTCGCGCTCGGTCTGCTCGTGGCGAGCGCGCTCGATGTGGCCCATGGTGGTGGGCCGGTGCCGCTCGTCGTGCCCGAGAACGGCCTGATCTCGCTCAACGTGCCACTCACCAAAGCACGCCTCGGGAGCTGGAGCACGCGCACGACGCACCCGCACACCTTGGCGATGCTGCGCGAGGCGATGCGGGAGCTCGGTCTGTCGACGCCGCTGCACACGCCCTACGCCGCGCAGACGAAGGGGGAGATGCTGGGTGCGTGGGCGGCGCGCGACCGCGGGATTGCGGCGGACCTCGCGGCCGCGAGCGTGTCGTGTGCGCATCCGAACCAGAGCCGCTTCCTGGGGAGCGCACAGCGCCAACCGCACTGTGGGACGTGCGTGCCCTGCATCATTCGCCGCGCGTCCACGCAGCACGCCGGCGTGGATGACGGCCGGTACAGCTTCGACCTCCCTAGCGCGCTGCCCACGCTCAAGCCGCGTCGGTCAGCCGACGTGCTGGCGTTTCTGTACGCGCTCGAGACGCGCCGTCGTCCGGCACGGGCGGTCGACATCAACCTGAGCGGCCCACTGCACGTGGAGACGGACGCGGAGCTGCAGCAGCTGCTCCGCGTGTACGACGCTGGGATGGACGAGGTCGCGCGCCACCTCGGCGTGCCGATCCGGTAGACTGGCCGATGGACGCCGCCGCTTCTCCCAGTCACGCGCACTTCCTCGACACGCACTGCCACGTCGATCTGTACCCGGATCCGGCCGCGCTCCTCCGGCAGATCGAGCAGCAGCGGATCTACACCGTCGCGGTCACGAACACGCCGTCAGTCTTCTCGCGGCTCTGCGACATGGTGGGCACGGGGCGCTACGTCCGCCCCGCGCTCGGCCTCCATCCTGAGCTGGCCGTCCAACGGCACCGCGAGCTCCCGCAGTTCGCCACGCTGCTCCCACGCACGCGCTACGTCGGCGAGGTTGGCCTCGATTATCAGACGGGCGTGGAGTCGGAGCGCGCCACCCAGCGTCGGGTCTTTGCCTCGATTGTCGAGCAGTGCAACTCGGCGGGTGGGAAGGTGGTGACGGTGCACAGTCGCCGCGCGGCAGACGACGTCGTCGATGCGTTCGGGGCAGGGTTCCGAGGCACGTACATCCTGCACTGGTATTCGGGTGGCGTGCGCGCGCTACGCCGCGCGCTATCGAACGGAGCCTTCATCTCGGTGAACCCCGCGATGATGCGCTCCGACCGCGGACGGGCGCTCGTCGCCGAGGTGCCTCGCGCGCGCGTGCTGACCGAGACCGACGGCCCGTTCGTCACGATGGGGTCAGCGGCGGTGCCCACCGCCGCCACACCGGCGGACGTCCGGGGCGTGGTCGTCGAGCTTGGCCTGCTCTGGGGGGTCGACCCCGCCGAGGCGCGCGACATCGTCTACGGCAACTTCGCGTCCATGCTCACGACATCGCGCACATCCTAACGCTACCGCGCGCACGCCTGGCGCCGGCGAACGCGTTGAACGACGTCAGCTTGACTCCTCGTCGTCCCACAGCGACGGATTCCCGTCATCGGTCGGTGGCGGCGGGGCGACGTCGGGGCCCCCCTCGAGCCGCGCGCGCCGCCGCCGCCGGTACTGCTCCGCCGCGGGAGCGCTGAGATCCGCGTGAATGGCCCGAAGCGTCTGCAGCGTCTTCTCGAAGTCCGCCATGAGGAGCGGCGTGTCGTGGTCTCCGTCAGTGCGTTCGACGGTGGCCGTAAACTGCTTCATCGCCCAGACCGCACGCGCAAACCCCTCGCGCAGCTCGCGCGCGAGTTCGGCGTCGCTCACCTCGCCCATGGACGCGGCCCCCGGCGCGGTGAGCGTGAGCGCTGCCTTGCCGTGCCCGGTGCGGGCCGCCCGATCCGCGGCCTCGATGCGTTCGACGAGGGCGGCGATGTCCGGGTCTCCCTTATTGAGCCAGTTATACAGCGTCTGGCGCGCCATGCCGATATGCGAGGCGATGGCTTTGACCTCGGCGGGGAAGGCGACTGGGTCCTCACGGTGTTTCCCGCCGAGGTACGCGTCCGTGGCGGCGATGAGCTGCGTCCTCTTGCTGGCGGCCATTGGGTGTCAGAGGCTGTGGAGGCTGAGATGGCGCTGGAGGCCGGTGTGCCGTGGCGTCGTGCCGCCCGTGGCAGGGTCCAGGAGCCGCGACAAGGCCACCTCGTCGGCGAGGAGGGTCACGCTCCGGCGAGCCCGCGTGACGGCCGTATACAGCAGCTCACGGGTCAGCATCGCGCTGTGGGACCGGTGCGCGATGACGATCACGTCGGGCCATTCGGACCCTTGGGCACGGTGGATCGTGGTCGCCCAGGCAAGCTGCAGGTTGAGCAGCCGATAGCCGGTCACCGTGATCTCGCGGCCTTGATCGAATTGCACGGTCGCGGCCTCGGGCGTGGTCGCCATCACGTGACCCACTTCGCCGTTGAAGACGCCGGACGGTCCGAGGGCGTAGTCGTTGCGCGTCTGCATGACCGGATCGCCGACGCGGACCGACGCGCCACCACCGATGACGGGCCCGCGCTCACGCACCGGGTTGAGCCGCGTCTGGAGGGCGGTGTTGAGGGCGTGCACGCCGAGGAGGCTCCCCCGTCGCTTCATGGGCGAGAGCACCTGCACGTCCGAGAGTGCCCGACCGTCGCGCCGCAGCCCCTCCAGCAGCGACGCGACCTGGGCTTGGCCGCGCAGGCCCTCGGCCTTCTCATCGGACCCCGCCACCCCGCCGCGGGCCATCGGCGCTCCCCCGGCGTGCCCGGACAGCGCCGTGCTGAAGGCGCAGAGGCGGAAGTCGGCGGCGGCCTGCAGCGGTTCGCCCTGGAGCAGCCGGTACGCGTTCTGGACGATGCCAGACTCGCGGCCCTGCCGAAACACCTCGGTAAGGTGGGCGCGGGGCACCTGAGGGCAGGCCAGCAGATCGCGGAGCACCGCGCCGTGCTCGATGCTGGGCAGCTGGTCGGTATCGCCCACCAGCACCACGCGCGCGGCGGGCGGCAGGTTATCGAGGAGCCAGGCCATGAGCTCCGTGGGCAGCATGGAGACTTCGTCGACCACGACCAGATCCAGGTCGAGTGGGGCGCGCCGGCGTGAGCCGGGAACGCCGCCGATGAGTCGGTGCACGGTCTCGGCGGGGACGCCGGTGACTTGAGAGGCGCGGCTGGCGGCCTTGCCAGTGGGCGCGACGATCTTGAGGCGCAGTCCGAGGAGGCGGGCGGCATCGACGATGGCGCGCACGGTCGTGGTCTTCCCCGTGCCCGGTCCGCCGGTCAACACAAACAGACGGTGCGAGAGCGCGGCACTGGCCGCCTGCGCCTGCGTGGGCGAGAGTCCGGCCGAACGCGCGACCGCGGCCACGCGGGCCTGATCCGCCGCGCCCAAGGCGCACGGGCGCTGCAGCCGGCGGCGGACGTGGCGGCCGACGCGCCATTCCGCGTCGAGTGCGGAGGGCAGGTAATAACTGCCATCGTCTTCCGCGACGTGTCCGGCATCGACGGACACCGCCAGCGCCTGCTCGGCGCGTGCCTTCGCCCCAACGAGGTCGGCCACGGCCGGCGCCAGCAGCGCACGGGGAAGGCACGAGTGCCCGTCATCAGCGGCGGCCTCACCCAACGCGAGCACGGTCGCGGCGCTCAGCCGCTCCGGATGTTCGGTGGACACCCCGAGCGAGCGGGCCATGGCGTCCGCGCGTCGCCACGTGAATCCCGGCACCTGGAGCAGCCAGTAGGGCCGCCGCAGCAGCACGATCTCGACGAGGTCCGCGGACCGGAAGAAGCCAAAGATCCGGCGGACATGCGCCATGGGGATCCCGCGTGACGAGAGCCGGAGGGCGAGGTCGTACGCGTCCTGCTGCTCGACATAGCGCGTGCGCCACTGCGTCCAGCCGGCTGCCAGGTCGCGTCCCACTTTGCCCGCAAAGAGGGTCTCGAGCAGGGCGGGCTGGTCGTTCAACAGGGTGACGGCGTTCGCGCCCAGCACCTTGGCAATGTGCGCGGCGCGCTGCCCGCCGATGCCTTCGAGGTTCGCCACGATGAAGTCGCGTACCCCACTCGTGGTCGTCGGCAACTGCACGTCGCGGCACTCATCCAGCACCAGTTGCTCGCGCTGCCCCGTGTGGAGCACGACCGCAGCGGGCGCCGCTTCCCAATGTCCGCGCACGAGCGCACTGCAGCCGACGGGGAGAAACGGCGCGCCGCGCGCCACAAACCGGCACTCTCGACCCACCGCGAGTCGGAGGCGGCCGGATTGCCACGTACCCTCGTCCGAGACGCCTGGGTCGCGGCTCAGGATGGTCGCGCGCTCGCGCACGGATGATTCGCCAGGCCCGTTCACGTACAGCGCGATGCAGGGATCCTGCGCATCCACCGCGGCCCGATGCGTCGCGCACCGAGGGCTGGGGTGCCGGTCACGGCCGCCGCCGTGGCGCGCTGATTGGCATGACGCGGGTGTCCGTGGGTTGGCGCATCGCGGCATGTAGCAAGGCCATCTCGCGTGCCATCGCCGCGTTCAGGGTTTCGAGCTCACGGATCCGCGTGGCCGACTCCGTTCGGGCCTTCGCGAGCTGTTCCCGGAGCCGCGCGATCACGATGTCCGGATGGCGTGCGTCCACGGCCGACTGCGCGTCGGCGAGCCGCTGGTCGAAGGCGGCGATGACGGACGGATGCCGGTAGATCGTGGCGCGCGAGAGCCCGGCTTCGAGTGCCACGTGCTCCTTCGTGATCGCCCGATAGGCCGGATCCGCGGTGCCGGCGAACACCCGTTCGAGCGCCGCGAGCAGTGCCGCCTCGGTCGCCAGCAGCTTCGCGGCGCGCCGCTCGTCGGCGGTGCGAGGCGGTGGCGTGGGTGCGGCATCGGCAGTGGGTCCGGTCGCCGTGGTCAGGCGGGTGCCGGCGCGGGGCCGGATCGCGGTTGCCGACGCAAGGTGTAGCACGGGCGGCGGCGTGGCCGGGGCCGGGTCGGACGGGACGGAGGGGCCCGGGTGGGGCCTGGTGCGCTTGGGCATCGTCACTGGCTCTCGAGGATGGGCAGCCCGGCGCGGATCCGGTCCTGGACCGCCCGCGCGCCATCGCGGGAGGCCTCGAGGATCTGGACCTGGGCCCGACCCAGCTTGCCGTGCATGCGCTCGAGGCGCTCCTGCGCTTCGCGCTCGTGGTACGACCATGCGGGCAGATGTGCCTCGGTCTGCACCGCATTCGCGCACTGGAGCGCCGAGCACGCGCTGATCAGCGGACCGGACGCCTTGGCCGCGTCGTTCGCGTCCTTGCGGCAGAGCGCGGACGCCGGATCGTAGAAGCACCACGTGAGCGGGCCGTGATAGACGCGATGCAAGCGATGCTTGAGCAGGCGATCCAGCTCGGTCTCCGAGAGTTGTTTGCCCTCGAGTTCCTCGACGATCACGCGCAGCTCCTCGTTGAGACGCTCGCCGCGCCTGCCGGTGTAGCGCGTGCCGTGGCGGTACCCGTCGAGCAGGTCGTGCATGAGCTCCATCTCCGCGACGTCGCGCTTCGCTTCGGTCTCCCGCAGCAGGTTGCTCGCCGCCCGGCCCGAGTAGCCGAGCAGCGTCCGCATGTGCCGATGCTTGGCTTGGAGCGCCGCGGTGATCACGCCGCCCGACATTGCGAGTCGACGGAGCAGGGATTCGCGCAATTGGTGGGGCGTCAGGCGCCACGCCTCCCCCTTCCAGAGCGGAATCGGACCGGCCGGCAGCGGTGGCAGACCCGGCGCGGCGGCGCTTGCCCCGGCGTGGGCCGCAACGATGCTGTTCACATGCGCCGCGAACCCATTCAGCTGACCGGAGACGTACTTGTTCTTGAGGGATTTGTACTGGGCACGCCCCGGCAGCACCTGGTAGTAGAGGGGACCGCGTGGCGCCAGGCGGCCCCGCGATGCGTCCGACTGCACGGTACGGAGTTGTTCGAGTGCGCCGACGGCATCGTGCACCAGGTCGTGCACGGGCCACGTTTCCGGGCGACCGCCTGGGTCCTGATCCTTGTGGAGCTCCGCGCGGATGACGGGCACGCGGTCGAGGCCATCCTCCGTGTCTTCCCATCCGCGACATCCCGTGGCCTGCGAGCTCAGTTCGGAGATGCGCATGCCCGAGTAGAAGACGTTGAGGACGAAGCACGCCGTCTGCAGCATCACCGCTTCCTTCCACGCGTCGTGCCGTTCGAGTCCCCGGCCGCGCGCGGCGACCAGTGAGAGCACGCCGGTCTCGCGTGCGCGCCGCCATGCGACATCTACGTCTGTGCCGAGTTCGTCCAGCACCCCGGCCCACCCGGGCCACGCGAGCGTGCCCTGATGCTGCACATCGCGATAGCCCATCTCGAGGCCGATGACGTCCGACGCGATGTCCAGCTTGTGCGCGTGCGTCGATGCCGCAAAGCCGATCTCGGGCCATGCGGACTCCGTCCGGCCCGCGCTGGTGGGCAGCCCCCGACCCGTGCGGCGCAGGTGAGCGAGGTACGCCTCGCGACGTACCTCGACCGCGCCCTTGGCCTTCCGGGTCGGGCCGACCAAGGACCATGCGGACGCTGGGCGCTCGGCGCGCGCGAGCGCCGCGATGATCTCGTCCGCCCATACGGTCACGTAGTGCTCGGCCCATTGGAGCAGCGGTGCTAGCACCGGGGCGGGGACCTCAGGGGTCAGGTTGTCCATCGGCTGCGCGTACCCGGCAACGACGTCCGCCTTTCCGTACGCCCACGGATCAACGAGGAGGGTGTCGTCCGACAGATACTGCCGCGCCATCGCAAGGCGCTGGAGCGCGATGACCGCGTTGCGAATCGCCGCGACCGACCCGCCCTTCGAGTGGCGGAGAATAGGCAGAAAGCGGTCGAGATGCTCTTGCGTGACCTCGGCCCACCGCACGATGCCGAAGAGCGCGTTGAGGTCGCGGTACACCGCCTTGAGGTAGCGGAGCTCACTTCGGACGGTGATCGCCTTCGGGGTGCCATGCCCCGTCAAGTCGAACCGAAGGCGCGCCCAGCCGAACTCCTTCGCCGCGAGGCGAGCCGCGGGGTCGCCGATGTCGGTGAAGTGGATGTTGCTGGTCTCGGCCTCGCCGGGCAGCGTGATCACGGGGGCGAAGTCCCAGACGTCGTCGCCGAAGCGAGCCGTGGACACCGCATCGGGCCGCGTCGGGATGTCCTCGAATACGAGCGCGTCGTCCGCGACGCGCCGCGCACGCGGCGCGCTCGACGCACGAGGCGTCTGGGTGACCTGTGTCGCTGCGCCCGACGGCCCCGACGAGTTCGCGAACAGCGAGGCAATGAGGGCAGCCGCGCCCGACGTTGGATTAGTCACAGGTGCGCCCATGGCTGGAGTGCGGGACCGAGGAACAACAGCTCGCCGTGGTGGGACTCGGCAAGCACACGCGCCTCGCGGAGCAGCGTCTCGGGATAGGTCATCAGGATGCCGAAGACGATCTTCGTGTAGGCGGCCCCGAACGTCGCTTCCCAGGCCTCCGCGCTCATGAGGGGACGCTGCCGGAGCAGGTGATTCACGAACGCGATGATCACGGGCAACTTGCTCGGCGGGATCAAGGCATTGTCGCAGTCGAGACACTGTCCCGTCGGACTGGCGGGACATGGCGTCCCTTTGGGCGCGAACGGCGACTCGGTGAAGCTCGTGCACTTGGCGAAGAACACATCCACGTCGTTGGAGACCAGCGCGTTCGCGATGACCGGGAGGGGCTTGCGCGTGCGCGCCGCCAGGGCGGTGGGGTCGGCGAGCGCCTGTTGCTCTTCCCTTTCCGTCAGCACCGTCGATTTCACGGTGGTCGGCCGCATGCCCTTCATGGCCTCATACGCCAGCTTGTTGTGCACCTTCACGGCCGCCTGCACCTTGGCATAGCGCCCGATGTGGACGACCGCCGTGTGGTCGTCGGTAAGCGCGCCCAAGGCGCCGCCGGTCGCGCGCGTGACTTCGACCTTGTAGTTCTTGCGGAGCCGCGACGCTTGCAGGTCGAGCGGCGCGCCGTCCTCGTCGCGGAGGTCATGGCGCGCGACCCACTGCGGCAACAGGTCGAGGTTGATGACGACCGGCGCGGTGATGCCGGCCATCACGTTGCGCCCCGGCACAAACGAGGGTACGCGACCCATGTGGCCGGCGCGCATGTCTTTGCTGTTCCGGCCGGCCAGACACCACCAGAGGTACTCGCTCGGGCTGTGTTGGCGGAGCGGCGCCGTGAGCGCCAGCACCGCGCGGATGATGCCGCCCGGCGTCGCCAGGCTGCCGTCGCGGAGCCGGACGGGAATGAACTTGTGCTTCGCCCGGTGCTTGAGATACGACAGCGTGAAGCGGCCGTCGGCGACCTTCTCCATACAACCCACCGACAGGCGCAGTGCGTTGGCGAGCGGGACGCCGCTCGTCAGCAGAAACAGCAGGAAGAAGGGCAGCAGATCGACGACCGAGGGATACACCAGGCACTGCGCTTCATAGGGCGTGCACTCGGCGTCGGAGGACAAGTAGCGCCGGTCGTACTCGGAATTGCTGATCCCGATCAGCGCGCACCACTCCGCCTTGTTGCGCGGCCCGAGATGGTAGGCGGCCCACGCCGCGTTGGCGCGGATGCCCCAGGCGTCCGGGCCAAGCGGGCGCGGGTCACGCCCCGCGGCAACGAGGGCAGGGACGTCCTCGGTGAATCGCGCGAGCGCGGCGTCGATGTCGGCGCGGCAGGCTGCGCGCATCGCGCGGTCGACCTGCTTGGCGTACGCCTCGCGGGGCACGGTGCGACTCGACGTGTCCTCGGCGCGCGCCCGCGGCTGGTGCGGATCGATGCGCTGGAGCCGTTGCCATGTCTCCCGCTCGTAGGCGAGCGCGCCCACCTCCTTGAGGACCGAGAACGTGACGCGCACGTCCTCCCGCCAGTTGGCGCCCCGCCGCTTTTCGGCGGCGACGAACGCCTCGAGCTGCGCCGCCGTGAGCGTCTTCGGTGACATGGTCGCAGCCGCGGGGCCCAGGGCGTCCGCCAAGCGGTGGAGCTGTCGAGCCGCCCAGGCGCCTTTGTCGATGTCCACACGCAGGCGCGTCAGCCAACTGCGAAAGGCGCGGGCAAGCGCCTGCGTCAGTGCGGAGCCGGGCAGTCCGGTGAGGTCGACGGTGTGGTGAACGCCGTTCTTCGAGGTGGCCTCGAACTGGAGCGACGCAATCGACGGCGCCGAGGCCGCCGGCACCGGCACGGCATCAAGGGTGAGCCGTCGGCCACGTCGCGTCGTGGGGCGGGCCACGGCGGCTGTCGGTGCACCCGCTGGCAGCGCCGCAACGCACGCGGTGCCGCCGAGCGTATCAGTCGGTGGCGCATCGCGCGGCGTGGCATCGCGCGGCATGGCATCGCGGACGTCTGACGTTGGGACTGAGGGGCGGTCAGTCATCGTCGAGCCCGAAATCCCGCGCGAAGCGGGTCATCGCGTCGTTGGCTAGGTCCTGCACCTCTTCGAGGTGCTGGAGGTAGATCCACGTCGACTCAAGGCTCTGGTGCCCAAGCCGCTGGCGGAGGAGGTCCAGCGGATCTCGGTAGATGCGCCGCGTGACCTCCACGGGGGTGCCCGGCGCCCGCCTGATCTCCGTGCGCTCCAGCAGCGCCTCGATGCAGCGCTGCAGGAAGTGAATGGCATACGTGTGTCGCATGTCGTGCGGATTGACATCGACCGGCCGGCCGAGGATCGCGCTGCAGCGCGCGTTGGCGGCCTCGAACACGGAGTTCCACTCCTTTTCACTCAACGGCAGGCCATGCTCGCCGACCCAGAGCTGGGCCGGGCCGACCACGCGGCCCTGGTGGCGTTCGTACAGCAACCGGCGCAGCTGCGGGTCGCTGGCGTCCACGGCACGGGGCTTTGGGCCCCAGGCCGGCACGGTGTATGTCCCGCGCGTGCCGAACTCCACGACGACGCCGCGGTCGGGCACCTGGTACTCGCCCGTGCCGTCCGCGCCCGCGCGGCGCAACGCGACGGCGTGCGCACGTTCGTGCTTGACGTAGCGCTGGAGTCGGCGGTAGAGACCACGCGGGATGTATACCGGTCGCGGGTTGGTGCGGCCTTTGACCGCAGCCGTGGCGAGCATGATCTCCGCGTCGGTCCCGCGGATCTTCTGCTGTGGAGCGCCCCCCGCATCGTCGACGCTCACCTCGAAGACAGACTCCGTGTCCGGGACCTCGCAGCGGAGCAGGCTGTTCGCCTCCGAGCGGCGCATGCCGGTCGACACGAGCAGCTTCGCGAAGAGGGTGTTCCGCGTCGCCATGCGTCCGCGAAAGGTGGGGTCCGGCACGTAACGCGCCCCGTTGTGGACCCGCGCCTCCCGGTCTGGGTTGAGGGTCATGCCCCCGAGCCCGATGTGCAGATAGTCGGCCCACTCGTGCGGCTCGAGGTACTTGGGCGGACGCTTCGACCGCTTGGCGGCCAACGCGTCCTGCGACACGGTCACCTGTTGATCGAACGAATGTCCGTGGCCGGCGGGGACCCCGATGACGATCTCGCGGTGCTGGATGCGGAACGGCATCTCCTGCACAAGCCCGTTGCGCTTCGCCCAGGCAAAGAGGTTGTGCAGCGCGGAGAGCTCACGGTTCCACGTCGGTCCCGAGACGGCCCAGTCTCCACCCGACTGGTCCTGGCGCACCCCGTGATACTCGAACAGGTCGTCCTCGGTCGCCTCGAACCAAGGACGGGGGACCCGGCCACGCACCGAGTCCACGTGCGCCAGATACAGGACGAACCGCCGGACGTCGTGCGCGTAGTTGTACCAGGTATACGGAGACTTCGCCTTCGCCGAGAGCGAGAGCTCCTGGACCCACGCGTTGAGATGTTCGTCGTACCGCCCCATCGCCGTGATGAAGATCGGGACGCCTTCCTTGAGCCCGGCGGCCTCGGTCAGGGCGCGGGTGACCGGGGTGCCGTCCGAGAGGTTCCAGCCGTCGGACTGCCAGACGAAGAGGTGCAACGCGAAGCCCGCGTCGAGGTGGGTGCAGGCTGATGGGACGTCCGCAGACTCAGCCGTACCTGGCGAGTATATGGCGGCGAGACATCGACGGCCAGCGACCTAAGGGGGCGCCAAGGGGCGCCAAGGGGCGCCAAGGGGCGCCAAGGGGCGCCAAGGGGCGCCAAGGGGCGCCAAGGGGCGCCAAGGGGCGCCAAGGGGCGCCAAGGGGCTAGATTGCGACGGCCGGGACCATCGTCTGGTCGACCCTGCCAGAACGGGCGAGCGGCGCTCTCGTCGGAAACCTGACACCCAGAAACGGTCGACGCCCGCGAGTCGGAGACCCTACGGGCGTCACTGCAACCCCTCCGTCAGCGACCGTAAGGCCGGCAGACGCGGGGACCGTGATTCCAACCTACCGCGGATGCCCTCCGCACGCAAGGGTCGTGATGACAGCCTCGAATGCCGCCGGCGAGGGTGCCGGAGCAACTGCCCCAGACGGAACGCCGACCCGGGCCCGGGAAGGGGCCGCAGAAGGACGGTCGGACGGGCCCCCGAACCCACCTCAGGCGCCAGCGGCAGCCGGGGCAACGGATACCGCCGCTCTGACAGCGACGGAGGCTCGCCGACGCGAGCGGCAGCTGGGCGAGGCGGCGGCGAGGGCCCTGCACGCGGTGTTCGTGCAGCGCCTCTCCGCCACCCGCATGGCGAGCTTCGAGGATCCGGGCGCTAACGCCAAGAACGACCCGAGTTGGGTGCTCGGACGGTACTGGTACAGCATCGCTGCGGCGGAGTCGCTGGTACCGACCCTGCACGTCCTCGAGGTGGTGCTGCGTAACGCCATGTACGACGCGTTGGCAGCGCATCTGACCGGCGGGGTGGGGGTGGATCTCCCCGATTGCTGGCTCGACTGGCCGGCGCACCAGTCCGTCCTGTACCAAGATGCACAGCGCCCTTGGGCCGATCACCTCGTGAAAGTGGCCAAGGCGAAGCGGGACATCCTGACGGACAAGCGCGTGCTCGATACCGGACGGCTGATCGCGGAACTCAATCTCGGCTTCTGGACAGGCCTCCTGTCGGACCACTACGAGAAGCGAAGCGCGCAGCAGGTGTGGCCGACGTGTCTTCGGCAGGTGTTCCCGAACTTGCCGGCCAGCGAAGACCGTCCGCGATTGGCAGAACACTTCAAGCACATTCGACGTCTCCGGAACCGCGCCTTCCATCACGAGCCGTTGTGGCGCCGACGGCCCGCAGAAGACCACCGGATGCTCTGCGAGACCATCGGCTGGATCGATGCGGAGATGGCCGAGTGGGCACGCGGGCTCAGTACGGCGAAGGTCACGCAGGAGCGCGGGGTCGGCTACTTCGAGGGGATGGCACGGAAGCACGCGCTGGCGCGTCCGGCGCTCGCCGCCGCGGCCACGAGCCTGCTCGGCGCGACGACCGTCGTGCCGATGACGCCACCGGCCGCCGGGACGGGGGGATAGTGGTCGCCCCGCGGACGTCCGACGCCCGCGTTGTCGCATACGTGTGCTAGTGGAGCGCCTGCAGGCGTTCCCAGAACGCCCGCGCTGTGGGGATGCGGCGCGCCGCCGGGGCGAGCGCATCGAGTACGACGGCGTCGAACGGGCCGAGCGTGATGTCCACGTGCTGCAGCGACCGGTAATCCGCAGGATCCGGCCGGTGACCAGCCGCTGCCTCATAGAGCATGACCCCACACGCGTAGACGTCTTGCTTGGCATGACGAAGCGTTGGCGTCGCGAAGACCTCCGGCGGCACGTACGCCGCGGATCCGATGTAGGCGGTCGTCAACGTTTGCTCGCCGTGCTCGTCGAGCAAGTAGGCGCAGCCGAAGTCGAGGATGAGCGGCTGCTGATCGCTCTGGCGCACGATGATGTTCGACGGCTTCAGGTCGCGATGCAACACCTGCTGCGTGTGCAGGTAGTCGAGGCCGCCGAGGATCTCCGAGAAGGTGAAGAGCAGGCGCGCGCGGTCCCCGACCATCGACGTCTCACGGAGCGTCCGGCCCTCCACGTAGGGCATGAGGATGTAGGGCTGGTCGCCGACCATCATGCCCGTCTCGATATAGGAGATGATGGCCCGGTGCTGGAGACGCTGGAGCGCGGCACTCTCTCGCCGGAAGCGCGCGGCGGCCTTGTCGCGGTTGGCGACGAATGGGCTCGGGTCCAGCAGCTTGAGCGCGTACTCGAATGACGCCACGCTCGTGGCGCGGGTGGCGTGATACACAGACCCAAAGGCGCCCTGCCCAAGCAGGCGGCCTCGCACGAAGTCGCTCGGTGGGGGCGTGGATGCGGGCCCGTCCACGACGCGTGCGTCGGCGCTCGTGACGCGCAGTGCCGGGGGCTCGATCACTAACGGCACCGCGAAGCGATGCAACAGTGCATTGAGCGTGCGTGCGGACGGCACCTTGGCGCCATCCGCGCGAAGCTCCTCGCAGGCCGACCAGAAGCAGTCGACGTAGTCCACGGCATTCGGGAGTCGTCCCGCCATCGCCGGCCCGAGATCGGACCACGCCCAGTCCAGCGAGCTGCTGCCGGCCGTCGCGCCGAAGTGCTCCTTGAAGGTCTCGACGACCGACTTGGGCGCCGTGTGGGCACTCGCGATCTTGCGCACCAGCGACTCGAACTCCCAGTGCGCCTCATTCGGGAGCGCACCGACGACGCCGTCAAACTTCCAGTCGGCCGGGTACTGTAGTCCCATCCAGGTATTCGCCTGCGTAAAGGCCACGGGGCCGCCGCGGGCACGACCGGGACCGCGGGGCGAGGCATGCTAAATTGCGCCCTATGACCGAGAGGCTGCCACCCCACTTTCTGGAGCTGGTGTCGAACGCGCTGCTGCGCTCCTTCTGGCGCCGCCGTGCCCTGCATGACTTCCTGCGTCGTGTCGGAATCCGCGAGTCGTTCCTGTCCACGTGGGAGGAGCAGGAGAGCAAGCGCGACCTCATTCGCCGCATGTTCCCGCACCTCGAGTCGTCCGAAAAAGGCCGCGCCGTGCTGAGGGAAATGGCGCGCGAGCTGGCGGACCAGATCACGTTTCCCGACCTCGACGGGTGGGAGGACAGTGCCGAGAAGAAGGCGGCCGCGGCGGACGCCGTGCGCGCCCTCAAGGCGTACCTCCTCCGTCAACGGGAGACCGTGCGCGACGAGCGCGCGGAGATCGCCACCCGGCGCCGTGCTGAAGCCCTGCGCGAGGAGCAGCGGCAACGCCAGGGCGATTTGGACACGCTGCGAGCGCGCCTCGATGCGCTGGCCACACGCCTCGGCGAAGCGCAGGCGGGGTATGACTTCCAAGACTGGTTCTTTGATCTCGTCGCCTACTACGAGCTGCCCAACCGGCGTCCCTACACGACCGGCGGACGGCAGATCGACGGGTCGATCACGGTGGGCGGCACGACCTACCTCGTCGAGCTCAAGTTCACCACCGCGCAAGCCGGCGCGCCGGACGTGGACGTGTTCTTCAAGAAGGTCCATGACAAGGCGGACAACACGATGGGCCTCCTGGTCTCCATCGCCGGCTTCTCCAGCGTGGCAGTCGCCGGCGCCTCGGGCCCAAGGACGCCGCTGCTGCTTCTCGACCACGGGCACCTATACGGGCTTCTGGGCGGTCTCATGACGCTCGAAGAGCTCATTGCCCGGGTGCGTCGTCACGCCTCCCAGACCGGACAGGCGTATCTCGCCGCGGGCGACCTCTGAGGGTCGGTAGGGCCGAAGCGCCATGCCCGAGCGTCGCCGAGGTCCCACTCGGCGGGGCAGTCGGGCCACGCCGCCGCTGAAGCCCCGCCTATTCCGTCGCAGCCTGACGACGCTCCGCTGAACCGCCCCGGGAGCCGGGGCCCAGCGTGTGGCCTCGTGCGTCTATCCGTTGCCCCATTTGGGGGAGACGACTCGCTACGCACTCTGGGACTCGGAACTCCCATCGACGTGCGGTCCCGGGGACGGCTGGCACGGCAGGGAGCATCGTGGCGAGATCTATTCGGCCCGGGCGGCGAGACGTCCAAGCGGTGTGACATAAGCCGCAACTAGCGAGTACGTGAGACGGCGTAACCTTCGGATATACTCGATCGCCTCCGCGGCCAGCGCGCGCGTCTTGTAGAACCGCGCCGCCCACAGCCACAGGTCGAGGCGCACGCGTCCCGGTGCATCGTCGCCGGCGTCGCCCTCGGGGTTCGGACCTCGGCGACTCACGCGCCCGCTCCGTCGCGCCCCTCAGGTGGCGTGTCGGGATCGTCGTCATCGACGTCGTCGTCGGTGTCATCGCTCTCGTCGATGTCGTCGAGGTCGTCGTCATCGACATCCGCACCCTCTGCGCTCCCGTCGTGCGCCTCGTCGGCCGAGGCCGCGCGCTCGGCGTGCACCACTTCGCGCATGCGGGTGGCGGCGCCGGCGTATACCGCGCGCACGGCGGGAGCTTCGGTGGCCGTGCCGGCCACGGCGTCGAGCGTCGTGGCAAGGGTGAGCAGCGCGTCGAGGCCGGCCGCCCCGGCGCGCGGGAGACTGGCGATGCGCGCCGCCACGTCGGTGCAGGCGTCGGCCATGCGGCGCGAGAGCGTCGCGTCGGGGCCGGGCATGCGCACGCCGCGGGCGAGCGACGCCGCACGGTCGAGCAGCGTCGCGGCGTCGTTGCGGAAACGCTCGTGCAGGTAGTCGTGTGCCGTCTGGCTCATGTCGCGTCAGCTCGAGGCAATCCGAGTTCCTCACGCGCCGAACGCCACGCTTCGAGCCACGCGTCACCCACCACGCGCGGTCGAATGCCGAGGCGCTGCGAGCGCGCGACCATGTCGTCCCACCAGCCGTACTCGATCGCATCGACCACGTCGAGCAGTTGCCCGAGTGGCTGCACGCGATCGTTCAGGACATCGGCGATGCTGCCGGGCAGCGCGAGGCGACGGGCCAGCTCCATGCTGGACGCGCCAAGTCCGAACTCGAGTGTCGACAGCAAGCCAGCCACCACGCGGGCCCGTGGATGCGGTGCCGGATCGAGCGCGGCGCCGACGCGTTCACAGGTTCGCGCCCGTCGCAACGCGGCGAAGCCGAGGTCCGGGTCGTTGGCGACGTCCCCGATGAGGCGCGCGGCCACGGCAGCGAGCCGGTCGAGAATGGCGTCGCGTCCGAAGAGCGTCATGGCCTGCGTCACCGAGCGCGGCGGACGCACGCCGGTGGTCACCGACGACACGGAGCGCAGCAGACCGGCCGCCACGTGCGGATCGTCGCGGACGAATGCGTCGAAGCTCGCATCGGGCGGCCGGCCGTCGGCGAAGGCGGCCAACATGGTGATGGCGCGCAGCAGGCTGTCCTCGGTCGCGCGATCGGGTGCCACGCCGGCACCGCGCGTGAGCTGCCGACCGGCGTACAGCGGCACGCCCGCCGCCAGGACACGCTGTCGGGTGACGCGATCGTCCACGCCGCGCACGAGCGGGCGGAGGCCGGCGTCGAGCAGCAACCGCACACGACTGTCGAGCAGCGCCGGTAGCGTGCGGGCGGCGTCCAGGACGATGGTGCTTCCCGCCAGCGAGGGCAGCAGCGGTTCGCCTTCCGGAAAGCCCCGCAGCGCGAAATGAAAGCCCGCACCGATGAGGCGATCCACGGCGCGTCGGGTGGCGGGGTCGTCGAGCGCTTCGGTCGCGATGAGCCACACCGCGTCGAGCGATGCGAAGCGCGTGATGGCCCCGTCGCGCACGAGCGCCGGCGTGATGGGCACCACCACGGTGCGTCCCACGAGTCGCCCCAGCGATGGCACCGCCTCGAGCACCTCGCGGGCCTCCTCGTCGGGGCCGCGGGATGTGCGCACATCGTCGGGGTGACCCGACACCGCATAGCCCACCACGCGGGTGCGCCGGTCACGGAGCGGAAGCAGCGTGACGAGCACCGGTCAGGGCTCCGGGCGGGCGAGATTGGTATTCAGGAACGTCACGTCGTCGGTGACGTCGCGCGCGACCCACGGTGCGAGCCACGTGGGCACCGTGACCTCCTCCTGCTCGCTCTCGAGCTCGATCTCGGCGAGCACCAGCTCGCGATCGAGGAAGACATCGACCTCCCAGCGGTGCGCGCCCTCGGGCACGACGTGTCGCAGCTTGCGCACGCGGGCACCGCGCGTGAGCGGCCAGAGCGCGGCGAACAGCTCGGGCGTGGTGGCCTCCTCGACCTCCACGCGCGCGCCCGGGCGACCCAGCTTCACGGTGCGCGTGCACACCACGGTGCCGTCGGCGTGCGTGACGCGGCGGAGCCGCTCGCGCAGCGTCTCGCCCGGCAGCCATCCCTGCTCGATGCGACGCGGCGCCGATGCGGCGGCCTCCGGAGGACAGCCGCGCAGCAGGTACTTGCGCTCGATCTCGAGGGGGAGGCCGTCGGCGCGCTGCATGGGGTACCGGTCTCGCAGGGCGGCGGCCGCGTCCCGGCACGCGTTTGCTACCGCGTCAGGGTGGGCGCACCAGTCCGCGAGAAAAGCCGCATGATGCGCGCGGCAGACACCGCGCGCCGCCACGGCCAACGCCGCCAGCCCGGCCCGTCGCGCCGTCTGCGCCACCAGGTGCGCATCGCGGGCAGCCCCCAGCAAATCCTGCCCGCGGGTGGCCCGCTCGAACCACGCGCCCAGTGCGGCCTCGTCGCGTGCAAAGGGCGCGAGCAGTGCGCGATGGCGCTTGAGCTCGAGGCGCACGGCGTGCAGTGCGGGGACATCGTCCACGTCGCGGACATGGGCGAGGCGCTGCTGCAGGCGCGCGCCGCGGTGCACAAGGCGTTGCGCGACGTGGCGCCCGAAGGGCACCACCGCGTCGGACGGCCCGACCCGGTGGTGCAGGGTGTAGGTGGCGAGTGCGTCGAAGAGCGTGTCGACGTGCCGGTCGAGATGCCGCGCGAACGCCTTGGTGAGCGGCGGCGTGCTCTCGCGCTGTTCGAGTTCGGCCGTCAGGCGAGCGCGCAGCACGCCGGCTTCCTCCTGCGCCTCGACACCGCACGTGGGCGCCTCGGCCGCCAGCCAGGCGAGCTGCATCTCCGCGTCGCGGCGCGGCGACGTGGCGCGGGCCAGCGCGCGCAGGCTGCGGCGGATGCGGCGATCACGCAGCACGTCGAGCAGTGCCGCATGGTCGCGCGCCGCGGCGCGCAGGCGACGGAGCGCCACGCGCGCCTGATGGAGCTGCTCCGTGGTCTCGTGACCGCCCTGCAACTGGTGGAGATAGCTGAGCGCCACCAGCCGCGCCCCTTCGGCCGCCGGCCGCCCCAGTGCCCCGGCCAGCGCCCCCCGGACCGCCTCGGGGTCGCGCACCGACCACTCAGTCATCCCCGGCGTCCTGATCGTCGTTCGCGTCGACGTAGACGTGCGCCGTGCCGTCCTCGTCGTAGTGCACGTGCACCATCCACGGCCGGCAGCAGACCGCACAATCCTCGACGTACTCCTGATCGTTCCCCGAGCCCGGGTCGAGCGCGATCTCGACCGACTCGCCGCAATACGGACACTCGACCTGTCCCGCGAGCTCGGCGACACCGTCGCCCAGCGGGAACTCCTCGTCGAGCAGCGCCTCGTCGTCGTCAAAGTCGAGTGACGTGTCGTCGAAGTCGATGCCATCCTCGCCCGCACCGGGCTCGGCGTCGTCGTGCGGCAGCGAATCGTCGTCCGGCGGGGGAACGGGCATCGGGCGGGTGTGGGAGGTGATGCCGCAAGATAGCGCGGCGCCCGGCCCCCGAGCGAGAAACGACGTCAGCGTGCGATGAAGAGTCCGCCGTCACCCACCGCCACGGCCAGGGCCGCGCGGGCCGCCGCGAGCTTCCCCTCCAGCGCCGCCAGCTTCACCGACTCGTCCAGCACCAGCCGTTCGCGCAGGTTGAGCACCAGCAGGGTGCTCTCCCCATTCTCGAAGCGCACCTGCTCGGCGTCCCGCAGCAGCGATGCCCCGCGGACCGTCGCGGTCTGCCGCTCGAGCAGTTGGGTGAGCGTCTGCAGCTCGAACATCGACGCGCGCACGTCGACCTCGACCTCGCGACGCATGCGATCCACCTCGAGGCGCTGGATGTCGAGCTTCGCGCCGGTCGACTGCAGCTTCCCCGATTCCTTGAGGAAGAGCAGCGGGCTCTGGACCAGCAACGATGCCTTGTAGTTGGCCTCGAGCCGCGGGCGATCGAAGAACGAGGCATCGGCGCCGCGCTCCTCGAGGCCGGCCAGCTTCGCCTCCGCGAACGGGATGATGCCCTGTGCGGCCAGCAGGCGATCGGCCTCGGCCTGCCGCACCTTGGCCTGCACCTTCTGCAGGTCCGGATTGCGCTGCACCGCGCGGCGCAGCAGCTCGTCGAGCGGCACGGCACCCACCGTCGACGCATCGAGCCCCTCGCGTGCCGGTCGCGCGTCGGGCGGGAGCGGTACCGGCGCGCCACGTTCGTCCCACAGGTACGCGGTCACCACGAGGCTCGCGACGAAGAAGCCGGCGTCGGCCTCGAGGCGCGTGACCTGGCGGCGCTGCAGCTCGAGCAGCGCCTCCACGGTGTCGATGGGCGCACTCTCCCCGTTGGCGACGCGCTGCCGGACCGCGCGCAGGCGGAAGTCAGCCAGCGCTTCACCATCAAGCGCGATGTTGCGACGTCGCCACGCCTCGTACCACCGGCCGTAGTCCTTGGCCGCCGAGTAGAGGAGCTTGTTGAGGAAGCCCACGCGCTCGGCGTCGCCCGCCGCGCGCGCGGCCTGCGCCTGCTGCAGCGCGGTGCGTCGCTCGTCGGTGACGATGCGCTGCCCCAACGGCAGCGAGATGCCGGCCGACATGGTGCCATTGGCCGCCGTGCGCCGGTCGGGGTTGAAGTAGCGCCCCAACGTCCGGTCGTACGCGATGGTGATGTCGGCGCCGATCGGCAGCGGGATCTTCAGCTCCGCATCGACATAGTTGTAGTACTCGGTGCCCCCGAAACGCTTCTGGTCGAGGCTCAGCCGCATCTTGGGGTCGAACGCGCCCCATGCCTGCCGCAGCTCGGCGCGGGCCTGTGCAGCCACGAGCTCCGCCTGGCGCGCGACCGGATGGTGCGCGAGCACGAGATCGACGAAGCGCGCGAACGGAAACGGCACACCGCTGGTGTCGACCGCCACGGCGCCCGCCACCGGCGACGGGCGCACCGGCGCGGCCTGCGCATCAACCGGGCGTGACGTCGCCACCGCCACCGCGCACGCGACGCTCACGGCGGCGCGTCGCAGACGCCACGTCATGGCTTGCCTCCTCCCTTCGCCGACGCCGATCCCCCGGCCACGGCATCGCCCGGCAGCGCGTCTCCCGGCTTGATCGACAGCGGGAAGCCGTTCAGCTGACGCCAGAGCTCCCAGCCGACGGTCACGTTGTCGAGCATGGCCCAACCGTCGACGCCGGTGCCCAGACGCAACTGCTCCGGCCACGGCGCGTCGTTCGTCGTGTCCTCGACGAGCAGCACGCGGAACCGCCCGTCAGTGCTCGGGAACTGGTCGATGACGGCCACGCTCGCGCCGAACGTGCCCACCGCCACCTGCGGCCACCCGGACACCTGCAACGCGGGCCAGCCGTCGAAGAACACGCGCACGTGACGTCCGGGCTTGAGCAGCGCCACGTCCATGGGCTTCACGAACAGCTCGACCGCCTTGCGCGGACTGGCCGGCTGGATGCTGACGATCGGTTCGCCGGCCTTGATGATCTCGCCCTGGCCGGCGCGCGTCGCCCGCACGACATAGCCATCCTGCGGGGCCTCGACGACGTAGAAGCCGCGACGCACCGCGAGGGCGCCCACCTTGTCGCGCAGCTTCGCGATCTCCGCCTCCGACTCGCTCACGTCGGCGAGCGTCGCGGCGCGGTCGGAGCGGGCCTTCGCGATCTTCTCCCCGTACTCCACCGGCACCGCCACCCGATCGGTCTCCGCGATATCGAGCGCCTGCGCCTTCTCCACCAGCTTGGCGGCGGTGCTCTGGGCCTTCACCTGGAAGGCCTGCAGGTCGTTGACCGACACGAGCCCCAGCGAGTCGCGGAAGAGCCGTTCGCGACGACGCAGCTGGTCGCGCGCGACGGAGTCCTCGAGCGTCGCCTGCCGCAGTTCGGCGCGATACTGCTCCACCTTGGCGACCGCCTGCCGCAACTTGAGCGTCGCCTGCTGCTCGAGCTGTGCGATCTGCTGCGCCAGCGC
Source organism: Gemmatimonadota bacterium (assembly GCA_020161135.1). Taxonomy (GTDB): domain Bacteria; phylum Gemmatimonadota; class Gemmatimonadetes; order Gemmatimonadales; family Gemmatimonadaceae; genus Gemmatimonas. The sequence continues at coordinate 163,542 of JAIUOB010000005.1, forward strand.
CTCCGCCTTGCGCCGCTTCTCGGCCACGGCGGTGTTCTTGGCCGCGAGCTGCTCGCGCGTGAGCGGGAGCACCTGGGGGTTGAGGTAGTCGTCCTTGATTTCCGACAGGCGCACGATGGAGTCGCCGCGGTGCACGAACTGGCCCTCGGCGACGTACCACTCCTCGATGCGCCCATCGATGCGCGACGGCAACTGCTGTGGCCGATCGGACGGACTGAAGGCCGTGACGCGGCCGTTGCCGCGGACGCTCTGCTGCCACGGCAGCACGAGGATGATGACGAGGGCGATGAGCAGCCCGATGAGCCAGCGCGCGACGATGCGGCCGGTATCGGCCGCGCCAAGCAGCGCGGCCGTCTCGAGCGGCAGGTGCTTGAGCTCGCGCTCGATGTCGAGATCGGAGTGCGCCATGGTCAGCTCGCGGAGTCAGTGGGACGATGCAGCAGCAGACGGCACACGGGATCGTCACGCAGCGCGGCGAACGGGCCCTCACGGACGATGCGGCCCTCGTGGAGCACCACGACGCGATCGAACGCCTCGAGCAGCGCCGGATCGTGCGACACGGCGAGGACGGTCCATGGACGCGCCGGATCGGCGAGCAGCCGGATGATCTGCGCGCGGGAGGCCGCGTCGAGGTTCTGGAAGAAGTCGTCGAGCACCACGAGCCGCGGATTGCCGACGATGCCCTGGGCGATGAGCAGCTTGTTCGCGAGGTGCGCGGGGAGCGTGCGCCCGCCGTTGGTGAGCTCGGTCTGCAGTCCCTGCGGCAGGCGCTGCACCTCGTCCGTGAGCTGGAGCGCGTCGAGCACGGCCTGTACGTCCCGCGGCGTGAGATGCGCGCGCCCGACCGTGATGTTTTCCTCGACGGTGCCGTCGAACAGGTCGGTCCACGACAGCATCTGACCGATGCGCGCGCGCAGCGCCGGGCGATCGAGGTCACGCAGCGTGATGCCGTCGTAGCGGATCGTGCCGTCGTAGTCGTCGATCACACCACCCAGCAGCTTGAGCAGCGTGCTGCGCCCGGCGCCGTCGACGCCCATGATGCCGATACGTTCACCGGCCGCGATCTGGAGCGACACGCCGTCGACCGTCGCCGAGGTCGCGCGCGGGTAGCGATAGCGCAGGTCGCGCGCGTCGATCGTGACGCCCCGGTCGGCCGGATGCTCGGGGGCGAGCCCGCCGCGCGTCTCCAGGGGCAGGTCGGCCACATGCCCCGCCTTGTCCACCGACGTGAGCACGTCGTACACCGTCGCCAGGCTGGCGATGAGCTTCTCGACGCCGACCAGCACCGTCACGATGACCACCTCGGCGCCGACGAACTGCCCGAGGAGGAGGCGATTGCTCTGCACGAGCGCCGCGCCGAGCACCAGCACCGACGCGGTGATGAAGGTCTTGAAGCCGATCAGCGCGAGCGTCTGCCGCACGATCACCTTGAAGTGCTTGCGGCGATAGCGCAGGTAGCCGGTGACCACGTCGTCCATGCGCTCGAGGGGGAGCGTGGAATCGCCCGCGTACTTGAACGCATGGAACGCCCGCGCGAGCTCCTCGAGCCAGTGCACGGCCTTGTACTTGTACTTCGACTCGGCGATGGAGGTCGCGAGGCCTTCCGGTGCCGTCCACCGGATGATGATCACGAGCATGGACACCACCAGCACCGCGAACACCGAGAACCATGGGCTGTAGACGGTGAGCAGCACGAGGCCGAAGGCCACCGTCAGCAACGCCGTGGGCACGTCGACGAGCAGCTTCTGCACGCCCTTCTGGATGGCGACCGCCTCGAACAGGCGGTTCATCTGCTCCGGGAGGTTGGCCTCCTGCGAGGCGGCGTACCGCAGGCGAGGCACCCGGAATGCGAAGGACAGCGCCATGCGCGCGAAGACGCGTTGCTGGATGCGTTCCACGACGCGCAGGATGCCGATCTGCAGGGCGCCTGCCACCAGCGTGCCCGCGACGACGAACGCAATGAGTACCACCACCGGCTGCAGGTAGAGACGCCCCTGCACGATCTGCACGATGCCGCCCACCGCGAGCGGGAGCACGAGGCTCAGGCCACCGGCCAGCGTGGCGTAGAAGAACACCGTGAGGATCTCGCGCCGTTCGCGCGCCAGCAGCGCCAGGGTGCGCTCCAGGGGCGTGAGCGGCACGTAGGGTTCATCCGCCTCATCGGCGGACACGCCCCCACGGCCTGCGCCGCGCGGCGACGAACCGGGCGACCGAATGGGGCGCAGCGCGGTGGGCACCAGGGCGGCGACGGGACCGGTGCCGAAGAGGGCACGCAGGCGGCTGGCCCGCGCCTCGCCCGTCGCGGTGAGCACCTCTTCGACGCCGTCTCTCGCGATGATGCGTAGGTCGGGCGCGTCGGTGCCGCGCCGCACGACGACCGCCGTCTGGCCATCCAGCGCGAGCAGGACCAACGGCACCGTGCCGTCCTCGAGCGCCTCGCGCAGTGCGGTCGCGTCGAGTTGACGGTCGAGATAGGCCAGCTCCACCGCCCCGCCGATGGAGCGGATGCGGTCGGGCAGGGGGGCGGTGGCCGAAATCTGGCGCGTGAGCGCGCGCCAGCGGGCCTGTTCGACATCGAGGCCGAGGGCATCGGCCACGAGTTGGTTGATACGAGTGGATTGGGCGGACATGGGGTCGGGATCGGTCGAGACGCGAGAGCCGCGGGTCGCCGAGGGCGCGAATGCGCGCCCCCATGCGCTACCAACGATCGGAAGGCGGAAATCCTTCCCTCGATAGGGCCTAAAGATTGCAGTCCCTGGCCGTTGCGGGCAGCCTATCGATGCCGGTCGGTCAGGCCAAGGTGTACCGCCGACAGCGAGCATCGATTTCGTGACACCTTTTCATTGACGGCGAGTATGGATGATGCGGGGCCCCGTGCCCCCTGCGCCTATACACCAGACCCCTCACGATTTCACGTCATGTCTTCCTCACGTCGCCTCGCCGCGCTTGGCGCTTTGCTCTTCCCGTTGCTGACGGTGTCCGCCGCTGCCCAACAGCGTGACGCTGCGCGCCTCTCGTTCGGTGTACATCTCCAGGGCTCCGACCCCCGCGGCGAGTTCGCCAAGAACACCGACGCCGGCTTCGGTATCGGTGGCTACGCCCTCGGCGGGCTCGATCGGCACGGTATCCTCAACGTCCGTGCCGACCTGTCCTTCCTGAACTACGCCAACAGCCGCCGTCGCATTCCGCTCACCGGCACGGGTGGGCTCATCCAGCTCGACCTGAACACGTCGAGCAACATCATGTCGTTCGTGGCGGGGCCGCAGCTCCTCGGGCCCACGGGCTTCTTCACCCCGTACGCCACCGCCCTGGGCGGCTTCTCGGTGTTCTGGACCCAGAGCACGGTCGAAGGATCGAGCAACAACAACGAGCCGTTCGCCAGCACGACGAACTCCAGTGACGCCGTGTGGGCCTACGGCGGCGCGGCCGGCGCGTACGTGCGGCTCCACAACGGACGGCATCCGGTGCGGCTCGACCTTGGCGCGCGCTTCCTGCGCCACGACGATGTGCGGTACCTCAACGAGGCCCGAGTGCGCGACGCCTTCCTGGCCAACCAGCCCCCGGTGCCGATTCGCGGCCGCGTGGACTTCGTCACGTACTACCTGGGCGTGAACATCGTCAGCTTCTGAGCCGTCGCGGTGGGCCGCGGACGGGCGTAGCTTCCGCGTCGTGCAACAGCCACTCGCGCTCAACGCGCTCAACTACCAGCACCTCCTGTACTTCTGGGTCGTGGCCCGCGAGGGCAGCATCGCCCGGGCCACGACGGTGTTGCACCTGACGCAGCCCACCATCAGCACGCAGCTCAAGCAGCTCGAGCGCACCCTGGGCGTTCGGCTCCTCGCGCGTCGGGGGCGTAGCCTCGCCCTCACGGACACGGGACAGCTCGTATTCCGCTATGCGGATGAGATTTTCCGCACCGGGCAGGAGCTCACGGAGGCGCTGGCGCGGGGCGAGTCCCTGCGCCCGTCGCGTCTCGTGGTGGGCATCAGCGACTCACTGCCCAAGCTCACCACGGCGCGGCTGCTGCGGCCCGCGCTCAAGGCGGTCGATGACCTGCAACTGAGTGTGCGCATCGACAAGACCGACCGGCTCGTGGCCGACCTGGCGGTGCATGCGCTCGACGTGGTGCTCACCGACACCGTGGTCATGCCGGCCGGGCCCGTGAAGCTGTTCACCAACCTGCTTGGTGAGTGCGGGCTCACGGTGTTCGGGACGCCGGAGCTCGCGTCGGCCCATCGGCGCCGGTTCCCGGCCTCGCTCGACGGGGCGCCCTTCATCCTGCCCACCACGAACACCACGATGCGCCGTTCGCTCGACGCGTGGTGCGTCGCGCACGGCATCCAGCCGCGCATCGTCTGCGAGTCCGAGGACGTCGCGCTGCTGCAGGTCTTCGGACAGGAGGGGCTGGGCCTGTTCGCGGCGCCATCGGTGGTGGAGGCGCAGATTCGCGAGGCGTATGGCGTGCACGTGGTGGGGCGCCTGCCGGAAATCCGCGAACGCTTCTACGCGATCTCGGCGGAGCGCCGCCTCGCGCATCCGGCGGTCGTGGCGCTCACGGAGGCGGCGCGCACCCGCCTGTTCAGTGGCACGGAGCGCACGCTGACGACCTGACGGTCGCGGGGCGCCGCGTGCGTCAGGGCACCGGCGTGCCGCGGGCCGGTGTCGGGAACTGGTGCACGAGCAGGCCCGCGATCGCGAGCGCCTCGTCGAGATCGGCCGCGATGCGCGACGTGCCGATTTCCTCGAGCAGCCCGGCGCGCTCCAGCGCGCCGCGCGGCTGTGGCTGCACGCCGGAGAGGACGAGCTGCGTGCCCTGTCGCTGGCAACGCACGTGCAGCTCCCGCAACAGCGAGAGCCCGGTGGCATCGATGACGGGGACCTTGCGAAGGCGGATGATGAGCACCTTCGGGCGTTGCCCCATCTCCCCCAGGGCTTCCTTGAAGCGCTCGGCGGCCCCGAAGAAGAATGGCCCGTCGATCTCGTACACCTCCACACCGCGCGGCACCACGCGCGCGGACAGCGCCCCCGCGTCGGGTTCCTCGGGGCCATCCTCGAGCTGTCGCGTCACGGCTTGCACATTGGTCACTTCCGCCATGCGACGCATGAACAGGAAGGCCGAGAGCACCATGCCCACCTGCAGCGCGACCGTGAGGTCGACGAGCACGGTGAGCAGGAACGTCGCGAGGAGCACCACGACATCGGAGCGCGGCGCGCGCAACTGACTGCGGAAGTTGCGCCACTCGGACATGTGGTACGCGACCATGATCAGGATGCCGGCCAGCGTCGCCATCGGGATGCGCGCCGCGAGCGGACCGACGAACAGCGCGATGAGCAGCAGCACCACCGCGTGCACCATGCCGGCCACCGGCGTGCGCCCGCCGCTCTTCACGTTGGTGGCTGTGCGCGCGATGGCGCCCGTCGCGGGGATCCCGCCGAACAACGGCGACGCGATGTTCGCGACCCCCTGCGCCACGAGCTCCATGTTCGAGCGGTGCCGCCCACCGATCATGCCGTCGGCGACGACCGCCGAGAGCAGCGACTCGATGGCCGCGAGCAGCGCAATGGTGAAGGCCGGCCCCGCCAGCTCCCGCAACATCGTCGCCGTCACCTGCGGCAGGTGCGGTGCCGGCAGACCGCCCCCGACCTCGCCGAATCGCGAGCCGATGGTCTCCACCGGGAGCGCCAGCAGGTGGACGGCGAGCGTCGTGGACACCAGTGCCACGAAGGGCGCCGGAACCTTGAGGCTCACGCGGGGCCACAGATGCAGGATGAGCAGCGTGGCCACGGTCACGCCGATGGCCGCGGGGGAGGCGGTGTCGATCGCACCGCGGTACGCCGCCCACTTGGCCGCGAACTCCGACGGGACGGCGGCCAGCGCCAGACCCAGGGCGTCCTTGATCTGGCTCGAGAAGATGATGAGCGCGATGCCGCTGGTGAACCCAATGACCACCGGCTGCGGCACGAATTTGATGACACCACCCAGCCGCATGACGCCCATGAGCACGAGCAGCGCGCCCGCCATGGCGGTGGCCACGAGCAGTCCGTCCACGCCATAGCGCTCCACGATGCCGGCAACGATGACGACGAATGCGCCGGTCGGCCCGCCGATCTGCACCCGCGAGCCACCGAGTGCGGAAATGATGAAGCCCGCGACGATCGCGGTGATGAGACCGCGTTCGGGCGTGACACCGCTCGCGATGCCGAACGCGATCGACAGCGGCAGCGCCACCACCGCGACGATGATGCCGGCGGTCAGGTCCCGCACGAACTGCGCGCGCGTGTAGCCGCGGAGCGTGCTCACGAGCTTGGGCACGAACATCGCGGTCAGCGCCGGCGGCCCTGCGGGTTCGGTCATCAGCGAAGGTGTGGCGTGGGGTCAGTCGTCGTGTGTGCGCCGCTGCCGTTTGGTGTCCGCGCGACGCCGCTTGGCATCGAGGCGGGCCTCCACCGAACCGCGCGTCGGCTTGGTGGCCTTGCGCACGCGCGGCACCACGAGCGCGTGGGCCACGAGTTGCCGCAGTCGCTCCCGCGCGGCCCGACGATTCTGCAGTTGGCTGCGCGATTCGCCGGCGACGAGCCGTAGCGCGCCGGAGCCATCGAGTCGCGAGGCGAGCTTGGCCAGCACCCGCGCGCGCTGTTCCTCGGTGAGCGCGCGCGTGGCGGCGACGTTCCACGAGAGCGCGATGCGGGTGGCGCTGCGGTTGACGTGCTGGCCGCCCGGGCCGCTGCCGGTGATGGCTTCGACGATCAGCTCGGCGGCGGGAATGCGCACGGTGGGGGAAACCACCAGCGTGCCATCCTCCGGTTCACCGTGCGTGCTCACGACGCCCGCCGATGCACACGCAGCGCCGCGACACGACGCCCGTCCATGGCGACCACCTCGAGCTCGCCGTCGGGGTAGTCGACCCGATCGCCCACCTTGGGCAGGCGGCCGAGGCGGCCGAACGCGTACCCGCCGAGGGTGGTCCAGTCACCCTCGGGGATGGGCAGCTTGTGGTCGGACCGCACATCGACGAGCGACAGCGAACCCGCCAGCTCGAGGACGCCGTCGTGGAGCAGGGCGTCGCGCGACAGCGGGTCGTATTCGTCCGCGATGTCCCCGATGACCTCCTCGACCAGATCCTCGAGCGTCACGATCCCGGCGGTGCCACCGTACTCGTCGAGCACCACCGCGAGATGCGCGCGTGTGCGGCGCAGGTCGTCCAGCACGCGCTCGGCCGCGCGCGTGGCCGGCACGAACAGCGGCTCGCGGAGGTGCGCCTGCAGGTCGAACGTCGCGGCGTCCTCGGCCAGCCAGAAGTCCTTCGCCAGGAACACGCCCACGATGTCGTCGGGCGTCTCGCGATACACCGGGTAGCGCGAGTAGCGCTCGCGCCGCAACACAGTCACCAGCTCCTCGAGGTCGACGTCCTCGGCGATCGCCACCATCTCGGTGCGCGGGCGCATGACATCGACCACGCGCTTGTTGTGGAAGTCGAAGACGCCGGCCAGCATGGCCGTGTCCGACTCCTCCAGCACGCCGTGCGCACGGGCCTGCATGACCAGCAGGCGCAGCTCCTCCGGGCTGTGGACATGCCCGCCGCCTTCCGACGCCGGCGTGATCCCCACCCAGCCCAGCATGCGGTTCGCGGTGCCGTTCAGCACTTCGATGAACGGCGACATGACCTGCGAGAAGAGCATCAGCGGCCGCGCCACCCAGCGGCTCACCGTCTCCGGCTTGGCGAGCGCGATGGACTTGGGCGCAAGCTCGCCCAGGACGATGTGCAGGAACGTGATGGTGAGGAACGCTACCGCGATGCCGGCACCCGTGTGGGCCGCGCCGGGCGACGGGGTGACGCCCAACAGCTGCAGCGCCCGGTCGACCAACACCGCGACGGCCGGCTCGCCGATCCACCCCAACGCCAGCGATGCGAGGGTGATGCCGAGCTGCGTGCCGGAGATGTAGCGGTCGAGCTGTCCCAAGGCCCGCTGGACCACCTGGGCGCTCTTGTCGCCATCTGCCGCCATTTGATCGATGCGGCTCCGGCGGACCGCCACCAGCGCGAACTCGGCCGCCACGAAGAAGGCGTTGAGCAGCACCAGGAACAGCACCAGCAGGAGCCGCCCCGTTGCCACCCCGAAGGTGAGACCGGGGTCGGCGGGCAATGCAGGGTCGACAGGCATGCAGGGAAAGGAAACGGGCGCGCGGCTGATTCGTCAGGGTAGTGCAATCTGCAAGACCCTGCGGCATTCCGCCTGTCCGTCACGCGTGCGATACACACCGGCCGTACCACTCGACCCCATCAGCGAACTGCTCGACCCGCCGCGAATCCTGCGCTGGGTCTGGCTGGGGCGGGTCGTGCTCGCGTGCGCCATCCTGCTGGCGGCGGTGTTCGTATGGAACGAGGCCGAGCCGACCGATACCCTGGTCGCCACGCTGGGATTTGCCACGGCGATCCTCGCCACCGTGGGCTCGGTGATGCTGCGGGAGCTGGAGCGCCGCCCTGCGGGACGCGCCTTCCTTGCTGTCCAGAGCACCGTCGACCTGCTGTTGGTCACGGCGGTGGTGCACATCACGGGCGGGTGGAGCTCGCAGTTCGCGGCCCTCTATATCCTCGTCATCGCGTATGGCGCCCTGCTCATGCCCTTTCGGGATGGGCTGTTGGTGGCGGTGGGCGCCTGTGTGCTGTACTCGGCCGACGTCCTCTGGCTGCGGGCCGGTACGCCCATGCTGGGAGTGGGTGTCCAGCTCGCCGTGTTCGGCATCGTCGCGGCCGGTTCGGGGTGGGTGGTGCGTCGGCTGCGGCAAGCGGGTGTCGGTCGCGATGCGCTCGCGGCCCAACTGGCCAAGGTGCAGCTCGAAGCGGCGGACATTCTGCGTACGATTCGCTCCGGCATCATGACGGTCGATGCGCAGGGGCGCCTGCTGTATGCCAACCCTGCCGCCTCCGACCTGCTCGGGCTCGACCTGCGCGGCTCGATCGGCCGCCCGGTGCTCGCGACGTTGCTGCAGATCGCGCCCGAACTCGCCGAGGTGCTCGAGCGATCCGCGCGCGATCGTGTGCGGACCACGCGCGCCGAGGGGCGGATCATGCGCGCGGCGGGCGACATCGAGATCGGCCTCACGACGACGGTCACGGACGGCATGCGCCCCGAGTCGGGTGTGTCGGCGACCGCCATCTTCCAGGACATTTCCGACAGCAAGCGGCTGCAGTCGCTGCATGTGCGCGCCGAGCGACTGCAGGCGGTGGCGGAGCTCAGCGCATCGCTCGCGCATGAGATTCGCAATCCGCTCGCGTCGATTCGCAGCGCGACGGAACAGCTCGCCCGTCGCAGTGCGGCGCGTGCCAGCCAGCAGGATGAGGATGAGCGCGTCCTCCACGGCCTGGTCGTGCGTGAGGCCGACCGCCTCAGCCGACTGCTCGCCGACTTCCTCGACTTCGCGCGCGCCCGTCTGACGCGGGTGGCGGCGCTCGACATGGCGTCGCTCGTGCGCGCCGCCGTCACCATGGCCGCGTCGCACCCCGACCGCGTCGCCACGACGGAAGTCGTCATGGACATCGCCGACGACCTGCCGACGTTCCATGGCGACGAGGACCTGCTGCATCGCGCCGTGTTCAATCTCGTGCTGAACGCGGTGCAGGCGGTCAGCGGCGGTGACGCGGACGCGAACGCCGACGCGCCCCAAGGCCGCGTGTCGGTGCGCGCGCATCGTCCCGACGCGGCGGCGTATCCGGCCACGCCCATCACCGGCGAGCTGCTCGCCATCACCGTGACCGACAACGGACCCGGTGTTCCCGACGAGCTGCGCGGACGCCTCTTCGAACCGTTCGTGACCGGCAAGCAGGGAGGGTCCGGGCTCGGCCTGCCGGTGGTGCATCGCGCTGTCGAAGCGCACCGCGGCACCATCCTGGTGGACACCCTGCCGGCCGGCACGCGCTTCACCATCCTGCTTCCCCTCGCTGCCGACGCCAGCGGCAGTGTCCGCTCCGCCGACGCGCGCACCACGCCCGCGTTGGACCCGTTGCCTCCCGCCTTCGCCGCATGACCCCCGCTACCGCCACCGCTGCTCCGCCGCGCGTCCTCATCGTCGACGACGAAACCGGGATCCTCGACTCGCTGCGCATCCTCCTGCGCACCGAGGGCTTCGAGCCACACGTCGCGCAGGGCGGTCGGCAGGGACTCGAGCGACTCCCGGAGTTGCGCCCGGACATCGTGCTCACCGATGTACGCATGCCCGACGTGAGCGGCGTGCAGGTGCTGAGCGGCGCGCGGCAGGTCGACCCCGAGACGCCGGTCATCCTCATGACGGCGCAGGCCACGCTGCAGTCGGCGGTGCAGGCGGTGAACGAGGGCGCGTTCTACTACATCCAGAAGCCGTTTCGCAACGACGAACTCATCGCGATCCTGCGCCGCGCGGCGGAACATCGCCGCCTGCGCGTGGAGAACCAGACGCTCAAGCAGGAGATCCGGCGTCGCGATGCCAACGAGGCGCGCCGTCCGATCGGACGCAGCAAGAGCTGGCTCGAGGTGCTGCGCCTGGCAGAGACGGTGGCGCCGACCGACTCCACCGTGCTCATCACCGGCGAGTCCGGCACCGGCAAGGAGGTCATCGCGCGCTACATCCATGAGCTGAGTGCGCGCGGCGACCAGAGCTTCCTCTCCATCAACTGCGGCGCGCTCCCCGAGTCGCTCCTGGAGAGCGAACTCTTTGGCCACGTGAAGGGGTCGTTCACCGGCGCCGTGAAGGACAAGACCGGTCTCTTCGCGGCCGCGAACCAGGGCACTTTCTTCCTGGACGAGATCGGCGAGACGACGGCCTCCACCCAGGTCAAGCTCCTGCGCGTGCTGCAGCAGCGCGAAGTCATCCCGGTCGGTGCGACGGAAGCGGTGTCGGTCGACACGCGCGTGCTCGCGGCCACCAACCGGGACCTCGAGGAGGAGATCAAGCGCGGCAGCTTCCGCGCCGATCTCTTCTATCGTCTCAACGTCATCGCGGTGCATCTGCCGCCGCTGCGGCAGCGCGCCGACGACATCCCGGTGCTCGCGCAAAGCTTCCTCGAGGCCAGCGCCGCCGCACGCGGCGACACCCTCAAGGAACTGGGCGAGGACACGCTCGATGCCCTCATGGCCTACAGTTGGCCCGGCAACGTGCGTGAGCTCGAGAACGCGCTCGAACGCGCCGTCATCCTGTCGGCGGGGAATGTCATCACCGCGGATGCGCTCCCGGAACGGGTCACGGCACGTCGCGCCGAGCCGCTCGTCGCGGAGCGGACGCCCGAGACGCCCACGCTCGAAGCGATCGAGCGCGCCTACATCCAATGGGTGCTGCGCAACGAAGGGGGCAACAAGAGTCGCGCCGCCGACATGCTCGGCATCGACCCCTCGACGCTCTATCGCAAGCTGGCCCGCTACGGCGAGAGCTGAGACGGCGGGCGGATCAGAACGGCCCAGTTCGGCACCGTCGCACCAGCGGCACGGCCGATCGCGATGCCACGTCACACGAATCGCCGTGCCGTTACACCCCGGGAACGCGCCCCGGAGTCGCCCTGCCGCCACCGGCTTGCAGGCTGCAAGGATCCTTGCAAAGGACCAGACGCAAGCAATCGATCGGGCGCGCAACGGAACGATGTAACTGCTGATGCGGCAACGACTTTAATTGGCGGACCCCGTCTGGCAGGGCCTTTGCCCTATGCCATGGTGTCGCGAGGTCTTGCCACAACGGGCGACCCGTCGATTGACCCCCACTGGAGACTTACCATGCAGCGTACGCGCAAGGGCTTCACCCTCATCGAACTCCTCATCGTCGTCGTGATCATCGGCATCCTGGCCGCGATCGCGATCCCGAAGTTCGCCGACACGAAGCGCAAGGCCTATGTCACGGCCATGAAGTCGGACCTCAAGAACATGGTGTCGTCGGCCGAGGCGTGGTTCTCGGACAACAACACGTACGCTGGCTACACGGCGCCGGCCGGTTCGTCGGGCGTGACGCTCACGCTGACGGCCTCGACGGCCACGGGCTGGTCGGCCACGGCGGCGCATGCGAATGCGGCGGGCGCCTCCTGCGACATCGGCGTCGGCACGAGCACCCCGGCCGGTCGGGCCGAGGGCGAGCCCGGCGGCGCGACCTGCAAGTAAGCAGCGCGCGTCTCTCGGCCTCGCGCCGAGCGGACCACCCGAAGTCCTAACACCTTGGGGGGAAGGGGTCGGGCTCACGCTCGGCCCCTTTGCCGTTGCCACCGGTCTCGGTTGGCAGTTGCCAGCGCCCAGCACGGGTCGCATCCTCAAGGTCGTGTCGGAACCTCTGCGCCCCCGCATCCATGACCGCATCCGCAATGTGCTCCTCATTGCCGGTGGTTCGGCCATTGCGGCCATCCTCGTCACGATGTGGGCCACGGAGGGGCTCTCCCCGTCCACGCGCCTGCCGCTCGTGGTGCTGCTGGTGTGCCTCGTGGCGGCGGTGTCGGCCAGCGTGCTCCGGCGCCAGGTCGCGGCGCTGGTGGAGCGGCCGCTCGCGCAGTGCGTCGATGCGGCCGAGGCGATCGCCGGGGGCGACAGCAATCGCCTGGTGCCGCCCGGCGACACCATCGAGTTCGACCAGCTCGCCAGCAGCATCAATCGCATGACCGAGCAGCTCCTCGCCGCCACGCAGTCGCGCATGCGCGTCGAGAAGCTCGCCACGATGGGACGTATCGCCGCCGGCATCTCGCACGAGATCGGCAATCCGGTGTCGGCCATCGCCAACTACGCGCACCTGCTGCGCATGCGGGCCGAGAGCGTGCCCGGCACCACCGAACCGCTCGACGCGCTCGAGCGCGAGATCACGCGCATCGATCGCATCATGCGTGGCCTGCTCGACTATGCGCGACCGCGGCGGCTCACCCCCAAACCGATCATCGTCGATCACGTCATCGACGATGTGCTGCGCCTGCTGGGCGACCAGGGGATCACGCGGCGCTTCCGCATCGACAGCGAACTCGAGGCGCCCGACGGTGTGGTGTACGCTGAGCGACACGACCTGGAGCAGGTGTTCGTGAACCTGATCCTGAACGCGGTGGACGCCATGGATCGCGAGGGTGACATCGTGATCCGGACGCGCATCAACGATGCCTCCGCGTTCACTGAGGCGGCCGAGAAGCGCCGCACCGATCCGCAGGCGCAGCGGTGGTCGCATCGCCCGAGCAAGCGCGCCCTCGCCTGGCTCGCGCGCACCGACGCGCCCTCGCACTTCCTGCAGGTCGTGCTTGCGGATTCCGGCACGGGCGTCGCGCCCGAGGACGAGGAGCGCATCTTCGAGCCCTTCTTCTCCACCAAGCAGCCCGGGAAGGGTACGGGACTCGGGCTCGCGATCGTCGCCAGCACCATCGAGAACCTGGGTGGCACCATCTGGGTGCAGCGTGCCCGTGAAGGCGGTGCGGCGTTCGTGATTCTGCTGCCGCTGCACCCCGGCGGGATGCGTGCGATCGGCCACGAGCTGGCGGGCAGCACGGCCTGAACGGCGCCGCGCCTGCGCCTGCCTTGCGGTACGGCGCGGGCTTTCGGGTATGTGCGCAGCGAATCGATGACAGTCGGAGCGGGCCATGCGCACACGTTGTCGCCATGCGCCCGCCATTCTCGTCCTCCACCCGCGCCCCGCGTCGTGGCCACGCACTTGTCGAGTGCCTCGTCGCGCTCACCCTCGTGGCCATCGGCGGCGCGGCGCTGCTGTCCGCCAGCGTCGGCAGTCTGGCCCTCCATGACGCCGCCGAGCAGATCGCGATCGTCGACGAGCTTGCGGCGCGCGAGACTGCGCGGCTGGTGGGTGGGCGATGCACGGTCGTGCCGCTTCCCGCGGCCACCCCCACGGCCCGCCTCCAGGTTGCCGCGCAGCGTACCGATCGGGCCGGCCTTGCGGGGCGCCTGCTCACGTACTCGTGGCACACGGTCGGTGCGGGCGGCCATCGCGCGCGTCGGTGGCCGCTGAGCGTCGGGGTGCCCTGTGTCCCGTGATGTCGGCGGTGCCCCGGTTCGCCGCGCGGGCGCCACGCTGGTCGAGCTGCTCGTCGCGCTGCCACTCGCGCTGCTCGTCGCGGCGCTCGCGGCACTCCTGCTGTTGCGTGCCGCACGTGAGGGACGCCGCGATGATGCCCGACGTGTCACGCGACGGGAGCTGCGGCACGCCGCCCTTGCGCTGGGAGCAGACGTGGCGCCGCTGTCGGGTGCGCGGCTGCGGCAGTGGAGTGACTCGCTCATCGAGTTCTCCGCACCGCTCGTCAGCGTCGTGCTCTGCGACGTGCTCGACTCCACGGTCTTCGTCGCCGCCGCGCCAGGCGACGGCGCGCCGGTGGTGCTCGCCTCCGCGCGCGACGGCGACGACCTCGTGGCATGGCGGGACACCAGTGCATCGGCCGCGCTTGCGCCCGCCGCCTTCGCGCCAGGCACGATCACACCCGTCCCGGTCGTGCTCACGGTGCGCGCGCCGGGCGCGTCGGCGGGTGTGGGCCGCTGCCCGCTGGGCGGCGGCACCGCACCACGCTGGCGCGTGCCCATCCACGGCGCCGCGCCCGCTGCCCTGGTGGGCATGCCCGCCACGCTGCACCGCGACACGCAATGGCTGCACTACCGCAGTGGAACCGCCTGGTGGCTTGGCAAGCGCGCGCGTGATCGCGGTGGGTGGGAGACTGTCCAGCCGGTCGCGGGCCCGCTGCTCTCCGCCGCCGCGGGCGGCATGCGCATCCAGGCGCTCGATGCTTCTGCACAGCCCACCGCACACGCGGACTCGGTCACACTCCTGCAGGTGACCTGGCGCATGCCCCGACGCGCGCTGTCACGCACCGGCAGCGGGCGCGACAGCGCGGTCCTGTGGCTTCCGCTCCGCGCTGGCGGCGCGCCATGACCACCGACGCTGCGGTCAGGCCGTCGCGCGTCGCCCCGCAACGACGCGGCACCACGGTGCCCTTCGTGCTGCTCGCCCTCGCCGTCATCGCACTCCTGGTCCTGTCGTTCACGACAGCCAGTTGGCAGGCGCTGCGCGCCGCCACCACGGCCGCCCTCGGTGCGCGCGCGCGCGCCGCCACCGACGACGTGCTCGCCCAGCGCATCGCCGACTGGCCCGCCGACTCCGTCGTCTTCCACGAGCTCGGCGTCACACGCACGGGAGGCGCCAGCAGCGCGGCCGGCGCGCCGGCAACCTGGCAGGTCGTCCGCACGCATCCGCTCATCGCCTGGCTTCGTGTGGTGGTGCGTGTCGACAGCGTCGACCAGGGCGCCGACCGCGCCGTGTGGCTCGAGCCGCCCGCGCTGCCGCTCGACGCCGCGCTCGCCACCACCGACGACGTGACCGGTCACGATCCGACCCGTGTCACCGCGGCACTGGTCCCCTTCGACACCGATCGCTGCGATGCGACGATGCCCGCCGGGCCCACGGCCCTCATCGCCACCAGCGCACGCGGCGACGGCGTCGGCGTCTGGACGCCGCTGCCTGTCTCGAGCCCCCCACCCGCATCGTGGCGCGCGCTTCTCGACGCGGCATGGCCCACCCTCCGCGCACGTACGCAGCCCCGCGACGCCGCGCTCCTGCCACTCCTCATGCCCACCACAGGGTGGCAGGCCGCTCGGCTTGCCCCGCGCGACTCGGTACTCACCGGCGTCGCGGCCTGGCGTGGCCTGCTGGTCGCGGACGGCCCCCTCACACTCGATGGCACGCTGACGGTCATCGGGGTGCTCGTCGTCCGTGGGCCGCTGCATGTGCGCGCGGGCGCGCTCACCGTGCAGGGCGCGGTGCTCGTCGACGACCCTGGTCGCAGCACCGTCACGCTCGGGGGCGCCAGCACGCTCACCGCCGACCGCTGTGCGGTGGCGCACGCCCTCGCGACGGTCGCCCGCCCGCGCATCAGTCCCCTGAACGTGTGGCACGCCGTCACGTGGTAGGCACGCGGCGTCACGCGCATGACATCGACGCGGGCCGCTCGGGCATGGGCCACCATCGTCACGGTGTGGGTGCGCGTACCGGGCGCTCCCAGAGCGAGGCGCGTTACCTCGCGTGACGCGGGTCGTTTCCTCGGTGACGCCCCGAGTGACGCGCACAGCGAGTCTGTGACGTCCCGGCGGTGGCACACACACCGGCGACATGCCGGTGCCAGTCACGCTCCAGCCAAGCCTCCCATGGCGCTCTTCAGTCGCAAGAAGTTCACGGTCGGACTCGACATCGGCAGCGGCCTCGTGAAGGCCGTGGTCATCGATCACGGCGGTGACACCCCGACGCTCGCGAAGGTGGTCATCACGCCACTCACCGAAGCCGCCATCGTCGAAGGCGAGGTCATGGACCATGAACTCGTCGTCGAAGCCATTCGGCAGACCGTGGCCGCCACGGGCGTGAAGACCAAGCACATCGTGTCCGCCGTGGGCGGACGCGATGTCATCGTGAAGAAGATCTCCATGGAGCGCGCCAAGGAAGCCCAGGCGCGCGAGATGATGCGCTGGGAAGCGGAACAGCACGTGCCGTTCGACATCGAGTCGGTCGAGATCGACTTCCAGGTGCTCGATCCCGACGCCGACGGCCTCGACATGCAGGTGCTGCTCGTCGCCGCGAAGCGCGATCTCGTCGAGGCCAAGCAGGCGCTCCTCAGTGAAGCCGGCGCGGCCGCCGCGGTCATGGACGTCGATGCGTTCGCGCTCCACAACGCCTTCGAGACCAACTACCCCGACGCGATGAACGGTATCGTCGCGCTCCTCAACATCGGGAACGAGGCCACCAACCTCAACATCCTCGACGAGGGCGTGCCCATCCTCACGCGCGACTTCGCGATCGGCACCCGCCGCATCCGCGAAGACCTGCAGCGTGAGCATGGCGTCACCGCCGAGGAGGCTGAAGCGCTGCTGCGCGACGCGGACGTGGACGGACGGCTCGCCAATACGGTGGCGATGCGCGGCGAGGAGCTCGCCATCGGCATCGAGCGCGCCTCGACCTTTCTCGCCACCTCCTCCCGTTCCTTCAGCTCCATCCGCCTCATCTACGCCTGCGGTGGCGGCGCGCGCGTCCCGGGACTCCTCGCCTGGCTCGGCCAGCGTCTGGGCATGCCCGTCGAGGCCGCCAATGCGCTGGCCCGCCTCGAAGTGCGCGACGACGCGCTCGGCTTTCACGTCGCCGAGGACATCGCGCCTCTGCTGATGCTCCCCGTCGGACTCGCGCTGCGCGCGGCGGCCTGAGGAACGCCCCCATGATGCTGCAAATCAACCTGCTCCCCGGCGGCCGCAAGAGTGCCTCCGCCGCCGGTGGCTTCCCCTTCGCCGACAAGCTCGGCGGCCTCGCGATCGTCAAGGACCCGTGGCTCCTCGGCGCCGCCGCGTCGGTCGTCGTGTCGCTGGTGACGGTCGGCATGCTCTTCACCGCGCAGAGCGCGCGGGCGGCGGAAGTCGCCACGCGCGTCGATCGTGCCGTGCGGGACTCGACGCGCTACGCCAAGGTGCTCGATGCCCGCCGCCGCCTGACGGCCGAGCGCGACTCGGTGTATCGCCAGCTCCAGATCATCCGCACCATCGATGACAATCGCTACAACTGGGCGCACATCCTCGACGAGGTGAGTCGCGCCCTGCCCGCGTACACCTGGCTGACGCTGCTCGAGCAGACCTCCAAGGCGCCGGTGCCGCCGGGAGCCCTCGCCGACAAGGCGGAGAAGACCGAGCCGGCGGTGACGCCGGCCGCGGCCGCCGCCCGCAAGAAGGCTGCGGCGCGCCCCGACACGGTGCAGGTCCATCCGCCGCTCAGCTTCCGCCTCGTCGGCCAGACGGTCGACATCCAGGCGCTCACGATGTTCATGCGCCAGCTCGAGAGCTCGCCGTTCGTGCAGCACGTCTCGCTCACGAAGTCCGAGATCGTCGCCGTCGACGGCAAGGACATCACGCAGTTCGAGCTGACGGCGGACTACGAAGTCCCACCGGGTGGCGTCGTGAAGACTGCGCCGCTCGTCGTTCCCGTGCGCTGACCCGAGCGAACCATGGCCCTCATCCCCCAGAACCAGCGCGATCAGGTCAAGCTGCTCATCGCCTTCTCGGCGTTGTCGCTCGCCCTCCTCTACTGGATGTACCCGTACGCCTCGCGCGACGAGGCGATCGCCGCCGAGTCGGCCCGCGTCACGCAGCTCGAGGAGGACAACCAGAAGGCGGCCCGTGAGTTCGCCTCCGGGAGCATCGAGAAGCTGCGCGCGCAGGCAGCCGAGAATCGCTCGGCCCTCACCGTGATGCGCCGCCTCGTGCCCACCGGCAACGAAGTGCCCGCGTTGCTCGAGGAAGTCAGCACGGCGGCGCGCCGCGCGGGCCTCGACGTCGGCGGGGTCATCCCCGAGCCGGTCATCGCCGGCGAGCGCTTCGACACCTACCGCTACACCGTCACCATCATCGGCGGCTACCACCAGTTCGGCGAGTTCCTCGCCAACGTCGGGTCGCTGCCGCGCATCGTCGCTCCCGTGCAGTTCGGCATCGTCGTCGGTGACGCCGGCGCCCGCCGTCTCCAGCCGTCGCGCAACGACCGCAAGGGACAGCTCACGTCGACGATTACGCTGCAGACGTACGTCGAGAAGACGGCGCCGTCCCGCGCCGCCAAGGAGAGTGCCTCGTGATCCGCACCGCCTTCCTCCCCAGTGCGGCGGGGCTCGTCCTCGCCGTCGCGTCGCTGGGCGCGCAGTCCGCGCCGCCGGCGAAACCCGCTGCCGCGCCGGCCGTCTCCGCGCCGGCCGCCTCCGCGCCGGCCGCCTCCGCGCCGGCCACCACGGTGCAGTCGGCCGCCGGCACCGTCTCGGCCCCGCGCCCGGACGCGGCGCCCGCCGCGCCCACGGTGAAGACGGTGGGGCGCAAGAGCACCATGCCCACCGAGATCACCCTCGAACGCGAGGTGTTCGCGTACGCCGGCGCCGGTCGCCGCGATCCGTACAAGTCGCTCATGTCGAGCAGTGATGTGCGTCCGCTGCTCAGCGACCTGCGCCTCACGGCCGTCGCCTTCGATCCGGACGGCAACAACTCCGTCGCGATCCTGCGCGACGCCAACTCGCAGCAGCAGTACCGCGTCCGCGTCGGCCAGCAGCTCGGTCGCCTGCGTGTCTCGGCCATCCGCCAGAAGGCGGTGCAGTTCACGATCGAGGAGTTCGGCTTCAATCGCACGGAAACGCTGCCGATCAGCAGTGACACGACGAAAGTGAGGAACCCATGATGGGAACGAAGTCCGCGACCTCGGTGGCCCTGCTCCTGCTGTCGCTCGCGCCGCTCGCGACGACGGAGGCGACCACCGGATCGCACGCGGCCAGGAAGGCCACCCCCCGTGTCACGGAAGCACCGCTCCGCGGCCGTGTGCGCGCCATCGAAGTCGCCCCGAGCGCGTCGGGGGCGGCGGTGGTCATCAGCGCCGACTCCACGCTGTCGCTGCAGCACTTCACGCTCGACAACCCGTCGCGCATCGTGGTCGACCTCGGCGGCGCCAACCTCGCCGTGCGGGGCGTCTACGACGGCCGCGCGCGCGGTCCGGTGCGCAACCTGCGCCTGTCGCAGTACCGCGCCGACACGGTGCGCCTCGTCATCGACGTGGAGGCTTCGCGTCGCTATCGCGTGGTGCGTGAGGCCGGTGCGATCCGCATCGAGCTCGATGCGCCGGTCGTGAGCTTCGCGCCGTGGGCGTCGGCCGCCGTGCCGGCCGCCACGGTCGCGTCGGCGCCTGTCGCCGACAAGCCGATGGCCGCATCGGCCGCGGGCCGTCTCGAGGTACCGGGACTGGCTGAACAGACGCGCCCGCGCCCCGAGACTGCGCCCGCGCCCGAGAAGGTTGCGCCCGAGCAGGTCGCGGCCGAGAAGGCCGCGCCCGAGAAGGCCGCGCCCGCGCCGGTGACGGCAGCGCCCGCGCCGGTCACGCCCGCCGCCGCGAGCGAGGTCGTCGAGTCGAGCAGCGCGCCCATGGCGCCCCGCTCGTCGATGGCGATGAACACGACGGCCGCACGCCGCGTGCAGACGCAGCCGCAGAAGCCACGCATCACCGTCACCTACGACGGCACCAACATCCGTGACGTGATCGCGGCCTTCGCCGCCTTCTCCAACCGGACCATCGTGGTGGGCAAGGATGTCGACGGCACGGTCACGGCGGACATCGCCGACAAGCCGTGGGATGTCGCCCTCCAGGCGATCCTGCAGGCCCACGGTCTCGCTGCCACCGAAGACGCGAGCGGCATCATCACCGTCGACAGCTTCAAGAACCTGGCGTCCAACCAGGCGCTCGAGCCGCTGGTCACGCAGATCGTCGACGTGAACTACGCGAAGGCCACCGCGCTGCAGAAGACGGTCAACACGCTGCTCGCCCGTGACTGCACTGGTCTCACGACCATGCAGACCGGCCAGAACCTCGGCATGCCCATGAACCAGGGCGGCGGCACGCAGGGCCAGCAGATGGGCGGGCAGGGGTGCGTGGTGCGCGGCTCGATCGCCGCCGACAGCGCGACCAACAAGCTCATCATCACCGAGGCGCCGTCGCGCCTCGCCGAGATCGTCGCGCGCATCCAGCAGCTCGACGTCCGCACGCCGCAGGTCGCGATCAAGGCGAAGATCATCTTCGTCAATCGCACGGGCATCCAGGACATCGGCCTCGCCTACGACCTGGGCACCGGCAACAAGCAGTTCTTCCAGCAGCTCGTGCCGCGCATCGACCCGGGGACGCTCAAGCCCATCGACACCGATGGCGACGGCGTGCCTGATGCCGTCGGCGGCGGTACGCCCTACCAGGGCCCGGCGCGCATTGCCCTCGGCGGCAACGCCATCGCGGGCATCGCCAACGCGAACAACGCGATCAAGCCGAACGCCCTGAACCTCATCTACAGCACCGCGCTCGGTCGCTACCAGCTCAGCGCGTTCCTGAACGCACTCCAGACCTCGTCGCTGGCCGACGTGCAGTCGGAGCCGAGCGTGACGATCCTGAACAACCGGACGGCGACGATCTTCGTGGGTCAGGAGATCCCCATCCGCGTCATCGACGCGAGCGCCGGCGGCCAGGGTGGTGGTGGCGGCGGCGGCGGTGGCGGTGGCGGCGGTGGTGCCGGCGGGGCGCCCAATGCGGCCGCGTTCTTCCCGCGCGCCACGGTCACCAAGGAGGAGGCGGGCATCAAGCTCACCGTCACGCCGCAGATCACGAACAACAAGATGGTGCTCCTCGACCTCATCGCCGAGAACTCGAGCGCCGAGATCGCGAATACCGACGTGGGCGTGATCTTCAACCGCCAGAAGGCCGATTCCAAGGTGCTCGTGGCCGATGGCGAGGCGGCGGTCATCGGCGGGCTCACGGTCACGGAGACGACGCGCTTCCGCAGCGGCATCCCGGTGCTCATGAACCTGCCGTTCATCGGACGCCTGTTCTCGCAGAACAGCAAGAACGAGAGCAAGAAGGACCTGCTCATCCTGGTGACGCCGCACATCCTGGACGAGGGCGTCACGCCCCCGGGCCGCTGATCGCGACGAGGACACCACTCCCATGTCTGCCTTCGCTCCGGGCCGCACTGGCCTCACCCTCGCCGTCTTCGCGCTGGCCCTCGCGGCCTGCTCGGGCGACGAGGTCATCGATCCGCCCTTCCGGGACACCATGGCGCCGCGCGTCACGGTGTCGAAGGGCAACACCGTCGACGACACGCTCCTGTCGGTGTCGGTCGGTGCGTCCGACAACATCGGGCTCAAGCGCGTGCGTCTCATCCTCTCGGGCGGCATGACGGGGGTGTATGACACCGTCATGACGTCGGCGGTGACGACGATCGCGCTCAATCTCACGACCAAGGTGCCGTCCAACGCGCCCGTCGGCGCGACCGTCATTGCCCGCGCCGTCGCGACCGATGGTGCCGGCAACCAGTCCGACACCGCCCGCTTTGCCCTCACCATCGGCAACCTCGAGCCGCCGGTCGCGGTCATCACGAGCCCCGTGGCGAACTCGCCGGTCGTCACCGGCAAGTCGCTCGTGCTCGCCTACACCGCCCGCGCACGCTACAAGGTGCGCACCATCGGCTTCGAGATCAGCGGCGCGTACAGCTACAAGGACTCCGTCATCTACACCAATCCGCTGCGCGACTCCGTGGCGGTGCTCGACACGCTCGTCGTGCCGGACTCGGTGAAGGGGACGGTCATCAGCATCACGCCGTTCGTCACCGACTCGCTCAACCAGCGCGTCACGGGCACGCCGGTGCCGTATGCGGTGCAGACGCCGTCGACCGCCACGACCGTCCCGGTCGTGCGCACCGGGGTGGCGCCGCGTGTCGAGGTCACGGACACCGTCTTCGTCGATGCCACCGATCCGGTCGGCATCTCGGTCATCGGCTACGAGGTGCGGTCGCTCACGGGCGCCCTCATCGTCGCGGACTCGGTCACGTCCACGGGCGGCTTCTCGACGCTGGTGCGGACCTTCAAGAGCCGCATCCCGGTGAGCGCCTTCCCGACGCCCGTCACCATCGCCGGCTTTGCCCGCAACGCGAGCGGCCGTCGCGACGTGGCACGCTACAGCTCGGGTGGCGTGCGCGCCGACACGGTGCAGGTGGTCGCGGGCTACACCAACCCGCTCCCCAACGGCGGCAAGGTGGCCGACGCGCTCTACGCGCCGCGCACCGACCGGCTCTACCTCACGAACATCGAGCGCAACTGGCTCGAGGTGTTCAACCTCACCGACACCACCTTCCGCACGCCCATCGCCGTCGGCTCGCGTCCGTGGGGCCTGGCCGGCTGGCCGCGCAATCGTGACGGTGTCATGGCCGACACGCTCATCGTGGCCAACTCGGGCGGCACGAATCTCTCCTACGTCGACCTGACGCAGGGGACGACCGGCCGCGAAGTGTACCGCTACCCGCTGCCCAACATCATCGTCTACAGCATCACCACGACGAAGGCGCAGCAGTCGGACGCGCTCATCCAGCAGCGCACCGCGTACGACTTCAGCGATCGCCCGCAGTACATCGCCGCGACCTGCACCGGCGCCACCACCGCCGGCGCTCCGTGCGAGGATGTCGTGGTGGTGTACAGCACCACGCCCACGCCGGGGCAGAGCACGCCGTTCCCCAACCAGGGCACCATCCGCTGGGAGAACCTGACGCGCTACAGCTCGCACTTCTTCTTCGAGCAGGCGATGGGGCAGACGCAGGATCGCGCCGACACGCTCGAGATCATCCGCTACCAGGCGGGTGGCGTGGGACGCGACTCGGTGCTGCTCCCGTACAAGCAGCGCATCCCCCGCGGTGACGGCACCTTCTTCGAGTACTCCATCGTCGCGCAACTCCCCAAGCTCGCCTTCCGCGACACGACGTTCGTGCGCAACTCCGGGAACTTCCGCCGCGCCGTCTTCGGCGAAGGCGGGCCGGTGCTCGGCAGCCGCGCCATGACGTTCGACGCGACGATGGGCTTCGACAGCGTCCCGCCGCTCCCGGTCATCGACAATGGTGTCTCGCGCCCGGTCGACGTGACGGACTTCATCGCCAACACCTTCGCCCGCGTCCAGGGCGTCGGCATCAACTTCGACGGCGAGATCAGCGCCGTGAAGGGCGACTCGACCTACCTGTTCGATCGCACGCTGCGTCTGCAGGGCATCCTGCAGTCCCGTGGCAGCGTGGGCGGGCTCGACTTCCACCCGCTCAACCGGGGCGCCAACTCGACGCCGCTGCGCACGCGCCTCGCGTTCGTGGCCTCGAGCGAGCCGGTCATCGATGTCTTCGACACCTACTGCTATCGCAAGATCGCGTCGGTGCCGATCCGCGACCCCATCATCGGACCGGTGCGCGCCACCGTCCGCCCGAACGGACAGCTCGTCCTGGTGGGCGCGACCATCCGCGGCGTCACCCTCGTGGCCCTGCCGGACAACTTCACGACCACCTGCCAGTAGTCCGGCAGCCTCCGGTCCTTCATGCCGCGTCGAACGCGGGGCCCCGTGCCCCGCGTTCGTCGTTCGTGGAGCAGTCGCCGACAGCACCACACGACCGCTCTCTGTGCACGCCGCCCGCCCATTAGCTTGCGGGCATGATCCGGTTCGTCACCGCGGGTGAGTCGCACGGCCCCGCACTCGTCGTCATCGTCGAGGGGGTCCCCGCCGGGGTCCCCCTGCTCGCGTCCGACATCGATACGCAGCTCGCACGCCGCCAGCAGGGATACGGGCGCGGCCGCCGCATGCAGATCGAGACCGATCGCATCGAGTTCCTCTCGGGTGTGCGCGCCGGCGAGACCCTCGGCTCGCCCATCGCGATGCTCATTCGGAACAGCGACTGGAAGAACTGGGTCGACATCATGGACCCGGCGCCCCGCGCCGAAGACGCCGATGGCCCCCGCAAGCGCGTCGTGACCCGCGTGCGTCCGGGACACGCCGACCTCACCGGCATCCTCAAGTACGACCGCACCGACGCCCGCGACATTCTCGAGCGCGCCTCCGCGCGTGAGACCACGGCCCGTGTCGCGGCGGGTGCGGTGTGCCGCGTGCTGCTCCGCGAAGCCGGCGTCGACATCGGGTCACACCTCGTGCACCTCGGCGGCATCGATGCGGTGCGCCCCGACGCGCTGCCGGACGATCTCAACGCCGCCGCCGACGCGTCGCCGCTCCGCACGCTCGACCCCGACGCCGAAGCCGCCATGATCGCCCGCATCGACGCCGCCAAGAAGGAGGGCAACACCCTCGGCGGCATCTGCGAGGTCGTCGTGCGCGGCTTGCCGGTGGGGCTCGGCTCGCATGTGTCGTGGGATCGCCGGCTCGACGGCCGCCTGGGGCAGGCGATGCTGTCCATTCCTGCCGTGAAGGGCGTCGAGATCGGCCTGGGCTTCGAGACCGCGCGACGCACGGGCGCCGAGGTGCACGACGAGATCGCGCCCGCCCCCGGGCGCACGCGCGCCGGACACGTGCAGCGCCACACCAACCGCGCGGGTGGCACCGAGGGTGGCATGACCACCGGCGAGGAGCTTGTCGTGCGCGTGGCGATGAAGCCCATCTCGACGCTCATGCGCCCCCTGGGCACCGTCGACACCCGCACCGGCGAGCCCGCGCAGGCGGTGGCCGAACGCAGCGACGTGACCGCCGTGCCGGCCATGGGCGTGATCGCCGAAGCCATGGCGGCGGTGGTGCTGGCTGACGCGCTGGTCGAGAAGTGCGGCGGCGATTCACTCACCGAGCTGCGACGCAACCTCGACGCCTACCTCGCGCGCCTCGACGAGCGGGTGGAGTAGCGCGTGCCCGCCGCGCGCCCCCTCGACGGGCATCTGGTGCTCGTGGGGCTGCCGGGCGCCGGCAAGTCCACCGTCGGACGCGCGGTCGCCCGGGCGCTCGGGTGCGAGTTTCTGGACTTCGATACCGAGATCGCCAGGCGCGTCGGCATGTCGGTGGCGGACTACTTCGCGGCGCATGGGGAGCCGGCATTTCGGGCGCTCGAAGTGGCGCTCACCCGCGAGTTGGTGGGCCGCGCGCCCATGGTGCTCGCGCCCGGGGGCGGCTGGGTGACCAACGCCGGGGTCATGGAGCTGCTCCGGCCGCCGGGGCGCATCATCCATCTGCGCGTCACCCCCGACGTGGCGTTGGCGCGGTTGGCGCGGGCCCGGGCGGTGCGCCCGCTGCTCGCCCAAGCGAACCCAGCCGTGACGATTCGGGCGCTTTGGGAGGCCCGCCAGCCCTTATATGAGAGGGCCGACGCCGAGGTAAATGTGGAAGTTGTTGATGGTCAACAACTTGTAGATTCTGTCCTTGCGCTTGCCCACGGCGGAGGCTCCGGGGTAGGTTAGGAAATGGACGATCGCTGGTTGCCGGTGCTGGAAGAATTGCGGAGGCGCTTTGCGGCCGACACCGACGTGGTCGAGGTCGAAGCGTGGCTGTCGTCGCAAGGATACGACCGGCGTCAGATTGGTGAGATCCTTTCGCTGCTCTACAGCGATACTGCCCCATCGACCGCGTTCGCGGCCGAAGTCGGCCTGACGGTTACGTCCCTGCGGGTGCAGGGGCCGCACGAGCGGGGGCGGTTCACCACCGACGCGTGGGGGTACTTGGTCATGCTCCATGCGTCTGGTGCCGTCGGTCCCAACGAGTTCGAACTCCTGGTGGAGCGCGCGCTCATTCACGTCGATGGCCGGATTGGCCTGCCTGACATCCGCGCGATGGCGGAGGAGAGCGGGTTCGACGACGGCGCCGTGGGTGGCGCGCATCCCCTGATTCACTGAGCTGATGCCAACAAAGAAGGCAGCGAAAAAGGTCGTCGCGAAGAAGGCGGCGAAGAAGGCCGTCGCCAAGAAGGCGCCGGCCCGGAAGGTCGCGTCCGACGACGCGGAGCCCAAGGTCACGGCGAAGACGGCGACCAAGGCGGCCGCCAAGACCGCCGCGAAGAAGTCGGTGTCCAAGTCGGCCGCGAAGTCCGCCAGCAAGTCGGCCGTCAAGTCGGCCGCCCGCAGCCGTCGTGTGGCCCTGGACGCCGAGCAGGAGGCCGCGCCGACCGCGGGCACCGCGCTCGTCATCGTCGAGTCGCCCACCAAGGCGCGCAACATCGGCAAGTACCTGGGGCGCGGCTACACGGTGCGCGCCACGGTCGGCCATGTCCGCGACCTCCCGGCCAAGAAGCTGGGCATCGACATCGAGAAGGGCTTCTCCCCGGAGTACGTCACGATCGAGGGGAAGGAAGACCTGCTCACCGATCTCAAGAAGCTCGCCAAGGGCGCGCGCGAGATCTTCATCGCGACCGACCCTGATCGCGAGGGCGAGGCGATCGGCTGGCACGTCGAGCAGTACCTCACGCAGCCCAAGCGGCACAGCGTGAGCGCGCCCATCCGGCGCGTGATGTTCCATGAGGTCACCAAGGACGCGGTGCTCAAGTCGCTGGCGCGCCCCATGGACATCGACACCCGCAAGGTGGAGGCCCAGCAGGCGCGTCGTGTGCTCGACCGCCTGGTGGGCTACAAGGCCAGCCCGGTGCTCTGGAAGACGGTGAAGAAGGGGCTCAGCGCCGGTCGCGTGCAGACGGTGGCGCTGCGGCTCATCGTCGAGCGCGAGCGTGAGATCCGCGCGTTCACCCCGGTCGAGTACTGGAGCATCGCCGCCGACCTCCAGAAGGGGCAGCAGCCGTTCTCGGCCAAGCTGCACCAGGTCGACGGCAAGAAGCCCGAGATCCCCACCGGCGCCGATGCGGAGCGCATCCTCGCCGACCTCAAGGGGCGCAAGGAGTTCGTGGTCACCGAGGTCAAGCGGCGCGAGCGTCGCAAGAACCCGGCGGCGCCGTTCACCACGTCCACGCTGCAGCAGGAGGCCGCCAAGAAGCTCGGCTTCGGCTCCAAGCGCACCATGCGGTTGGCCCAGGATCTCTACGAAGGCATCGACATCGGCATCGATGGCGCGACGGGTCTCATCACGTACATGCGTACCGACTCGACGCGCGTGAGCGAGGACGCGGCCATCGCGGCGCGTGACGCGCTGCGCGCGCAGTTCGGCGACGACTACCTCGCGCCGGGGCCGCAGCTCTATCCCAGCGCCAAGTCGAACGCGCAGGACGCCCACGAAGGCGTGCGCCCCACCGATCCGTCACGCCGCCCCGAGAGCATCCAGAAGCACCTCACCGCCGACCAGTTCAAGCTCTACCAGCTCATCTGGCAGCGCTTCATGGCGTCGCAGATGTCGCCGGCCGTGTTCGACACGACCACCGTCGACTTCGACAACGTCGTGCAGCGCGGGAACGAGGAGAAGCACTACCTGTTCCGCGCCACCGGATCGGTCGTGAAGTTCCAGGGCTTCCTCGCGCTCTATCGTGAGGCGCGGGAAGAGGGCGACGGAAAGGCGCTCGAGGATGAGCAGGCGCTGCCGCTGCTCGACGTCGACGAGAAGGTGCCGGTCAAGGCGATCACGCCCAACCAGCACTTCACCGAACCGCCGCCGCGCTTCTCCGAAGCCTCGCTCGTCAAGGAGCTCGAGCGCCTGGGCATCGGTCGCCCGTCGACCTACTCCAGCATCATCTCGGTGCTCGAGGAGCGACGCTACGTCTCCAAGGAGCAGCGACGCTTCTTCCCCTCGCCGCTGGGTGAGACGGTGGAGAAGGTCATGGTGAAGAAGTTCCCCGACGTGTTCAACGTCGGCTTCACCGCGCAAATGGAAGAGGAGCTCGACAAGATCGCCGACGGCGAGATCGACTGGGTGCACGCGTTGGGCGACTTCTGGACGCCCTTCCAGCGCACGCTCAACGACAACGATCTCGATTCGCTCATCGGCGAGGCGTACGACCTGTCGGGGCTCGCGAGCGAGAAGTGCCCGGACTGCGGCGGCAAGCTCGTCGCCAAGGGTGGCTTCTTCGGGCCGTTCATCGCCTGCGAGAATCACCCGAAGGCGTGCAAGTACACGCGCCCCATCAAGGGCGAGAAGAAGCCGGCCGAACTCACCAACTACATGTGCCAGGAGTGCGGCGCGCCCATGGTGGTGCGGCACGGCCGCTCCGGCGACTTCCTGGGGTGCAGCCGCTTCCCCAAGTGTCGCGGCACGCGCAGCATGCCCACCGGCGTGAAGTGCCCCAAGGATGGCGGCGAGATCGCCGAACGGCGCAGCAAGAAGCGCGGCAAGGCGTTCTACGGCTGCGAGAACTATCCCAACTGCGACTTCGTCGTGTGGGACAAGCCCGTGGCGGAGACCTGCCCCGAGTGCGGCTACGTCGGTGCGGAGGCCAAGAGCACCAAGGCCCGCGGTGCCTACCGCAAGTGCCTCAAGTGTGGCAACGAGTGGGATGTCGCCACGCCCGAGGACGCCGAAGAGGTGGCCGAGGTCGCGTGACCGTCCACGTCGTCGGCGGCGGGCTCGCCGGGAGCGAGGCGGCGTGGCAGATGGCCGAGCGGGGCCTCGACGTGGTGGTGCACGAGATGCGCCCGGTGCGCGGCACGGCCGCGCACCGCACCGAGCGGCTGGGTGAACTGGTCTGCTCGAACACCTTCAAGAGCACCGAGACGTCCAACGCGCACGGCCTGCTCAAGGCCGAGATGCGCGCGTTGGGCTCGCTCATCCTCACGTGCGCGGACGAGGCGCGGGTGCCGGGAGGGAGCGCGCTCACCGTCGACCGCGAGATCTTCTCGCAGGCGGTGCACGCGCGCATCCATGCACATCCGCGCATCACCGTCACGCGCGAGGAAGTCACGGCGCTGCCCGACGTGGGCGTGGTCGCGACCGGTCCGCTCACGAGTGACGCGCTCGCCGACGCCATCCGTGCGCGGCTCGGAGTGGAGTCGTTGGCCTTCTACGACGCCATCGCTCCGGTGGTGAGCGTCGAGTCCATCGACCAGTCCATTGCCTTCCGCGCCTCGCGCTGGGGCAAGGAGACGATGGACGGGGCGGGGGAGGAGGGCGCGTATCTCAACTGCCCGTTCACGAAGGATGAGTACGAGGCGTTCCTCGACGCCCTCACCACGGCCGACCAGTTCACGGCGCACGAGTTCGACAGCGTGCCGTACTTCGAGGGGTGCATGCCCGTCGAGGAGATGGCGCGTCGTGGTCGCGAGTCGCTGCGCTTCGGGCCCATGAAGCCCATCGGCCTGCAGGACCCGCGCAGCGGCCGTCGCCCGTGGGCCGTGGCGCAACTGCGCATGGAAGATCGCGGTGGCCGCATGTGGAACCTCGTGGGCTTCCAGACGCGGTTGCGCATTCCCGAGCAGGCACGCGTCTTCCGCATGATCCCTGGTCTGGCCGAGGCGGAGTTCCTGCGCTACGGCAGCATCCATCGCAACTCGTACGTGAACGCGCCAGCGGCGCTCTCGCCGCACCTCGCGCTGCGCGACGCGCCGACCACGCTGTTCGCGGGGCAGATCACCGGTGTGGAGGGGTACACCGAGAGCAGCGCCACCGGGCTGCTGGCCGGGATCAACCTCGTGCGGATGTTGCGCGGCGACGAGCCCGTCGTGCCGCCGCCCGCGAGCATGCTGGGCGCGCTCTATCGCTACCTCCGCGAGGCCGATCCGCGGCACTTCCAGCCCATGAACGCCAACTTCGGCCTGCTGGACGAGTTGGAGGGCGTCGACGCGAAGGTGCTGCGCGACAAGACCCGCAAGCGCGAGCTGTTCGCCGAGCGCGCGCTGGCCGCCCTGCACGCCTGGCGGGACACGCACGCCCTGGCGCCGGAGCCGGTGTGACGGACGACGCGCCGCTCCCCACCGAGATCGGCGAGTTCCTCACGCACCTGGCCAAGGAGCGCGACCTCTCGCCGCACACGGTGTTGGCCTATCGGCGTGACATGACGGAGTTCTCCACCTGGCTGGCGCAGACGCACGGTGACGCCGGGTGGAGCTGGGAGCAGCTCACGCGCACCACCATGCGCGGCTTCCTGGCGCATCTCACGCGCCGCGGCCTCGCGCGCCGCAGCATCGCCCGGCAGCTCTCGGCGGTGCGCAGCTTCTATCGGTGGATGCACCGCGACGAACGCGTCGACGTGAACCCCGCGCGCGCCGTGAGCACGCCCAAGCTGCCGCGCACGTTGCCGGCCTGGCTCGACCAGACGCAGGCGACCACGCTGCTGCAGCATGCGGCCACGCGCGCCCAGAGTCTGGCGTTCACCGATGTGCGCAACCTGGCCATGCTCGAGCTCTTCTACTCGAGTGGACTGCGCCTGTCCGAGCTGCGCGGCATCGACCTCAGTGACCTCGACCTCGTCACGCAGCAGGTCAAGGTGCGCGGCAAGGGGCGCAAGGAGCGCATCGTGCCGCTGGGCGACCCGGCGCAGCGGGCCCTGCGCAACTACCTCGTGAAACGCGACGCGCTGCTGGCGCAACTGGGCGGCGGCAAGCTCGCGCGCGGCGCCGTGTTTCTCAGTGAACGGGGAGCCCGCATCAGCGCGCGCGCCATCCAGCACGCCATGAGCGGCCTGTTGGACGCGGTGAGCGAGGGCGGCGACCTCACCACCCACTCGCTGCGTCACACCTTCGCCACGCACCTCGTCGACGCCGGTGCCGACTTGCGCGCGGTGCAGGAGCTGCTGGGACACGCGAGCATCAGCACCACGCAGGTCTATACGCACACCAGCGTCGACCGGCTCAAGAAGGTCTATCGGCAGGCGCACCCGCGCGCCTGATCGATTAGGATATCGGCATGCGCAGTGTGTGGATCCGGCCGCTGGCAGCGCTCTACGCGCTCTGGTTCTTCGTCGTCTCGACGGGAGCCGGCGGCATCGGCACGTGCGCACTGCACGGCCCGGGCGGACATGGCGGTGGTCACGGTGGCGACCACGGCGGCGCGCAGAGCGACGCGCACGCGGCGCATGGAGCGCACGCGGCCCACGCGGGACACGCGATGCCTGCGGCGTCCGAGGTGTCGGACGCCGGACGTGAACGCTCCGACCAGCCACGCGCCTCCTGCAGCTGCGTCGGCGATTGCTGCATGATCACGCCGGCGGCGCTCCCCGCGCCCGCCGAGCTGCCCGCGGTGACCACCGGGTCCACCGCACGCACCCCGACGCCCGAGTACCGGAGCGTCCTGGCCGCGCGCCGTGCCTTCGCGCAGCCCTACGCCATCGGCCCGCCCACGAACGCACCTGTCTAGACCGGTGTCCATCCGGCTGCGCGTCGCGCTTTGCGCCATCCGCGGCCGGCCGTTCGTGTATCCTGGCCCATCCATCCATGTCCGTCCGCAACCCGGCCGGCGCGCGCTGCGCGTCCGGTTCGCGCGCGGCGTCGCGTCGCGCGCGCCGCCGCATCACTCGCATCGTCACCACGGCACTCGTGAGCGTCGCCGTGCCCGCCAGCCTCATCGCCCAGGCCGGCCGCACCGCCGCCGACAGCATGCGTCGCGACTCCGTCACCCAGCTCATCGGCATGCGCGTCACCGCCGAGCGCGACGTCAAGCCCAGCATCACGCGCCTCACGTTGCCCGTGACGGCCAGCACCACGGCCGCTGCCGCGCATCGGCAGGTCAACGCGGTCGACGTGCCCGACATCGTGAAGTACCTCCCCAGCCTCTTCGTCCGGAAGCGCAATTTCGGCGACACGCAGGCCACACTCGCCACGCGCGTGTGGGGCGTGAGCTCGAGTGCGCGCAGCGTCATTCTCGCCGACGGGGTACCGCTCTCGGCATACATCGCCAACAACAACACCATCGGCGGCCCGCGCTGGGGGCTCCTCGCCCCCGACGAAGTCGCGCGGGTCGACGTCATGCACGGTCCCTTCTCGGCGGCGTACGCCGGCAACTCGATGGGGGCGGTCATGGAGATCTCCACGCGCCAACCCGAACGCCGCGAGGGCGCGCTCACGCAGACGCAGGCGTGGCAGGCCTTCTCGCTATACGGCACGAAGGCCACCTATCCCACTACGCAGACGTCCGCGCGCATCGCCGACCGGATCGGCAAGCTGACGCTGTCGCTGTCCGGCAACTACCAGGACAGCCGCAGCCAGCCGCTCACCTACGTCACCGCGGGCACGTTCCCGAGCGGCACCACCGGCGGGTACGCGGCCACGAACAAGCTCAACGCCGCCGCCAACGTGCTGGGCGCCACTGGTCTCCTGTCCACGCAGATGACGAACGTGACGGGCAAGGTGGGCTACGACCTCGCGAAGGGCGTGAAGCTTGCCTACACGTACAGCTTCTGGCAGAACGATGCGACGGCTGGCGTGGACACGTGGCTCCAGCGTTCCGGCACACCGACGTTCGGCGGTGCGGCGGGCTTCGCCTCGGGCAACTACGACCTGCTGCAGCAACACAGCGCGCAGAGCGTCTCGCTCCGCACCGACCGCCGCGCGGATTGGGACTGGGAGCTGGTCGGCGCGCAATATCGCATGAACACCGATCGCCAGCGCTTCTCGACCAGTGCGTCGAGTACGGGCACGACCTTCGGCACGGCCGGGCGCGTGGCGGTGCTCTCCGGCACGGGCTGGGGTTCGGTCGACGGGAAGGGCGCGTGGCACAAGGGCGGCCTCTCGGCGCGCCACATCGTGACCTTCGGCGCGCACCTCGACCAGTACCGGCTCTTCAACCCCACCTACAACACGGCCGACTGGACCGTCGGGACACCGACGACCGTGGCCACCGAGGGTGACGGTCGCACACGCACCGTCGCGCTGTGGGCGCAGGAGCAGTGGCGTCTCACCGATCGCCTGCAGCTCACCGCCGGCGCGCGCTGGGAGCAGTGGCGTGCCTTCGACGGGCTCAATGTGAACGGCAACACTCGGGTCGTGCAGAAGGAAGTCGAGCTGTCGCGCGTGTCGCCCAAAGCCTCGCTCCGTTTCTCGCCCACGGCCGACTGGCTCGTCAGCGCGAGCGTTGGCAAGGCGTATCGTTTCGCGACTGCCGCCGAGCTGTACCAGCTCGTGAGCACCGGCGTGACCTTCACGTCGCCCGATCCCAACCTGAAGCCCGACAACGTGCTCGCGTCGGAGTTGCGTGTGGAGAAGACCTTCCCGCGCGGCCGCGTGCAGGTGGCACTCTTCCAGGACAACGTGCGCGACGCGATCATCGCGCAGTTCAAGCCACTCGTGCCAGGCTCGAACACCTTCTTCTCGTACGTCTCCAATGTCGACAAGGTGCGTGCGCGCGGCGTCGAGCTGGTGCTCGGCTCACAGGACCTCGGCGTCGCCGGGCTCGACCTGAGCGGGTCGGCGACCTACCTCGACGCGCGCACGCTGGCCACGAGCGGCCGCGCCAGCGCGACCGCGCCGGCCGATGCGGCCATCGGCAAGAAGCTGCCCAACATCCCCGACTGGCGCGCCAGCTTTGCCGCCACGTACACGCCCACCTGGCAGCCGCTCGCGCGCCTCTCGGTCACGGCGGCGGGTCGCTACAGCGGTGCGCTGTGGACCACGCTCGACAACGCCGACGTGAACCCCAACGTCTACCAGGG
This sequence comes from Gemmatimonadota bacterium, assembly GCA_020161135.1. Lineage (GTDB taxonomy): Bacteria > Gemmatimonadota > Gemmatimonadetes > Gemmatimonadales > Gemmatimonadaceae > Gemmatimonas. The sequence goes on from JAIUOB010000005.1 coordinate 197,303, forward strand.
CTTCAGCGCGTGGTTCGTGGCCGATGCCAAGGCGCGCGTCCGCATCACGCCCAAGGCGTCGCTCGCGGTGGGCGTCGACAATGTGCTCAACCGCAAGTACTTCCTGTTCCATCCGTTCCCGCAGCGCACCGTCGTCACGTCGCTCAACCTGGGCTTCTAGACGACGCCGGGTCGCACGTCGGGGCACGTCGTCGTTTACGGCGACGGCGTGCCCCCCGCGAGGATGGTCGCCGCGCGTGTTGCATCGAGATTGCCGCCGCTGATGACGATCCCGACCGTCTGGCCGGCGAGCTGCGGCGCGAGCTGCCGCAGGCCGGCCAGCCCGGCCGCGCCGGCGCCTTCAGCCAGGTTGTGCGTGGCTCCCCACAGCACGCGCACCGCGTCGGCCAACGCCTCGTCGGTGGCGAGCACGAAATCGGCGATCGCCGCGCGCATCGCCTCGAACGTCAGCGCATAGCTGCTCCCCGTCGCGATCCCCTCGGCGAAGGTGCGCGGGGCGATGGGCGCGACGGGCGCCCCGGCCTGCCAGCTCGCGTGCTGGGCGGGCGCACCCGCCGCACCCACGGCATAGAGCGCCGGGCGCAGTCCCGCGTTCGCGCCGTCGGTGGCGGCACGCGACGACCGCACCAGGCTCGCCCCCACCACCTGCGACCCCCCGCCGAGCGCGAACACGAGAGCGTCGAGCTCCGGTGCCTGGGCGAGGAACTCCATGGTGAGCGTCGCCGCCCCGGCGATGACCTCGACATGGTTCGTCGAGTGCACCAGCGTGCGCCCCTCGCGTACCGCGATCTCCGCACAGGCCTCGATGGTCTCGTTGTAGTGCGCACCGACCTCGAGCACCGTCGCGCCCAGGGCGCGCATGCTGGCCGTCTTCTCGCGGTTGTTGCCTACCGGCACGCAGATGGTGACCGATACGCCGCGTCGCGCGCCGGCCCAGGCGAGTCCCTGTCCATGGTTGCCGGTGCTCGCCCCGATCACGCCGCGCGCAGCGGCCGCGTCGTCGAGTGCGCCAATGGACGCGACGCCGTTGCGCACCTTGAAGCTGCCGGTGGGCAGGTGGTTCTCGTGCTTCACGAGCACGCGGATACCGTGTCCCACCACGGCGTCGAGCTGGGGATAGTGCCGCACCGGTGACGGGTCGAAGGCGGCGCGCACCCGGGACTCGGCCCGCCGCAGGTCGTGCAAGGTGGGGAGGCGCATGGGGCAAAGGTACGCCGCGCGCCGTGCCCCCCGCATCACGGCGATTACATTTCGCGCATGCTGCCTCACATCCGTGCCACCACGATTCTCGCCGTCCGCAAGGATGGCCGCGTCGCCATCGGTGGCGACGGCCAGGTGTCCATCGGTGACACCGTCGCGAAGAACCAGGCGGTCAAGGTGCGCGTGCTCAAGGGCGGTCGCGTGCTGGCCGGTTTCGCGGGCTCCGTCGCCGACGCGCTCACGCTCTTCGAGAAGTTCGAGGAGAAGCTCGAGCGCTATCCCGGCAACCTGCCGCGCGCCGCGGTGGAGCTGGCCAAGGAGTGGCGGAGCGACCGCGTGCTGCGCCGCCTCGAAGCGATGCTCATCGTCGCCGACACCAATCACGGTTTCATGCTCAGCGGCAACGGCGAACTCATCGAACCGGACGACGGCATTCTCGCCATCGGGTCGGGGGGCGCCTACGCACAGGCGGCGGCGCGTGCGTTGGCGCGCGAGACCGATCTCGGCCCGCGGGAGATCGTGCAGAAGGCGATGACCATCGCCGGCGAGATCTGCATCTACACCAACACCAACATCACCGTCCTCGAGCCCACCGCGTGAATGCGGCGGGCCGGTGCGCGGCCCGCGTGCGCCACGGTCAGCGCGCGCCCCAGCGGTTCACCCAGCTCGCCTTCACGAAGAAGCCGTCGTTCACTCGGCGCAGGCGCTCGAACGCCAGGGCGTCAGGTTCGGTGAGGCTGTTGCCGTACCCGGCAAAGAACACCGTGCCCGGACTCGGGCGGAAGGCGAACAGCCAGTCGGCACGCAGGAGGTTGCTGCGCGACGCGCTGGTGGGCACGTAGCTGCCGTCGCTGCGCCGCGTCAGCAGCGGCGCCCCGGTGCGCCAGTCGACGAGCGTCTCGCGGCGACTCGCCTCGTACTGCGTGACCAGTCGCACGAACACCGAGCGCGTCATCTGGTATTCGGCCTTGAGCCGGGGAATCTGCGTGCTGAAGGTGCTCGTGCCGTCGCGACGCCGGATGAACTCGTTGCTGGCGTAGGTGGCGTTGACGCGCAGTTGCGTGTTGGGACGCCAGTCGAGTGAGCCGCTCACCGCCGTGCGCCGCGCGCGCGCCGTCTCGGCGAAGTCGACATCGTTGGCCTGCAGCAGCGACGCGCTGGCGGCGAAGCGGCGGAACTGCGGCGTGCTGAGTGACACCTGTCCGGAGAACGCCGTGATGCGTGGCGACGGGGTGAACGGCACGACGCCAGTGCCCTGCGCGAGCCCCAGCGACCCGTACGCCGCCGGATCGAACGCAAACGTGCTGTACGCCGGTGTCATGCCCAGCGACCAGCCGCGCCGAAACGTCAGGGTGTGACTCGTGCTGGCTCGCGACTCCAGCAGGCTGCGCCCCGCGAAGAAGTCGTCGTAGCGCCAGATGCCGTTGGCCTGCACGAAAACCATGTACCGCTCGAAGAAGCCGCCGGGCTTGCCGAAAAAGGTCACACGGTTGGCGGCATTGGGCTGCACGAACCCCGTGCGCGCCACGAACCCGTTGTCGGTACGGAAGCCCGGCTGGATGCCGAGCAGGTTGTAGTGGAATCCCCAGCGACGTCCCGTCCGGTCGACGACGCCCTCCCACAACGCGCCGCTCGTGCGCGACGCACCCGCGCGCGTGGTGCTGGCGACGTACTGCCCCGAGGCGTAGTACATGCCGCCGAACACATGGCGCACGTCCACGCCACCCATGCGGTTCGTGCGGGCCTCGCTCACCCGGTCGCTGTACACGAGCCCCGCCTGCGACTGCAGGCGGAAGTCGCGCGTGATGCGGACAACGTCCACGAGCGGCTGCTCCCGGTCGTTCGTGCCCGGCGGTGCATCGAGCGCCGAGAGGACGGCGATGTTCGCGCGACCCAGGCGCCCGGTGAGCTTGAGCGCGGCGTCCGGTTGCACGATGCGACGCGTGTACACCAGCGTGTTGGGCACGTTGAACGCCTCGGCGCCCTCCACGAAGAACGGGCGCCGCTCCGGATAGAACAGCGCGAAGCGCGGGTCGGCGGCCACCTGCGTGGCGTCGGCCTCGACCTGCGAGAAGTCGGGGCGCACCGTGCCGTTCAGCACCAGGTTGCTCCCCAGCCCCACGCGCACGTTGCCGCCCACCCGCGGCGTGTTCACGTACTCCCACGGTTCCACGCCGCCCGAGGGGATGCGTCCGGCGGTGGTGTTCGTCAACTCCGGATTCACGAGGATGTCCACGCCACGCTCGAGTCCCGTGAGCCCGCTCAGGTACCCTTCCTGCGCAATGAACGACGCCGCCCCACGACGCACCGGTGTCCACGTCTGCTCGTAGCCGCTGTGCTGCACCTTGCGGCTGAACTGGATCCCCCAGCGCTGCACGCGCTTCACCGGGAATCGCAGGCTCGTGAACGGAATGCGCAGCTCGACTTCGTAGCCGTCATCGAGCACGCGCCCGCGTGACTGCCACAGGAAGTCGGCACTCAGGTCGTTCTGCCCCGGCGCGATGTTCGAGCCGGGAATGAACCCACCTCCCTCGGCCTTGGTGCCGTCGGCCTGGATGCCGAACGGGTTGACCATGAACACCACGGCCCGCCGCCGCTCCTGGAACGGGTCGAGATGGATCTCGACGTAGTCGTCCATCGCGATGCGGTCGCGATCGGCCAGCGTCGCTCGCACGGCACCATGCGGCTCGAAGGCGCGAATGCCGATGTACAGCGCCGTCGGCGAGTACCAGATGCGCACGTCGGTCGAGTCCGGCGCGGGACGCCCATCGCTCGGGTTGTAGAGCGAGAAGCCGGTGAGCACGGGCGCGGTCGCCCACACCGGTTCGTCGAGTCGACCATCGATGGAGACGGAGTCACGGCGCGCGCTGCCCATGGGGACGTCCACCTGCCCGTTGCGGGCGTGGAACACGGCGGGGGACGGGTCGGGCGTGTCGCGTGGTGTGGCCGCGGCGGCAGGGGCCGGGGCGGCCGCGACGGCCTGTAGCTGCAGGACCATCGCGAGACTGGGGAGGAACATCCCCCAAAGCTAGGGACCGGATTACCGTTCGGTATGCCTTCCCCGCGCACGCAGCAGGCGATCGCCCGACTCGCCGACCTCACTCCTCGGCAGATCGTGGCCGAGCTCGATCGATACATCATTGGCCAGGCCGACGCCAAGAAGGCCGTGGCCATTGCCTTGCGCAATCGGTGGCGCCGTCAGCGCGCGCCGGAGTCGATCCGCAACGAGATCTCGCCCAACAACATCATCCTCATTGGCCCCACCGGGGTGGGAAAGACCGAAATCGCGCGGCGGCTCGCCAAGCTTTCGGGAGCCCCGTTCGTGAAGGTCGAGGCGTCGAAGTTCACCGAGGTCGGCTACGTCGGACGTGACGTCGAGAGCATGGTGCGCGATCTCGTCGAGAGCGCCATCGACATGGTCCGCACCGAGCGCGAGACCGAGGTCGAGGACCTCGCCAACGAGAAGGTCGACGAACGCCTGCTCGACCTCCTGCTGCCCACCCCGCCCGTGCTCGCCAACGAGTCCCCCGAGGCGCGGGACGAGCACGCCCAGGCCGTCGAGCGGCACAAGCGCACGCGCGACAAGCTCAAGGCGCTGCTCCTCGACGGGCAGCTCGATGGGCGTGAAGTGGAGATCGAGGTGACGCAGAGCGGCCCCGGCATGCCCGGCTCCGTCTCTCCCGGCGCACCGGAGGGCATGGAGAGCGTGGCCGAATGGTTCCGCGACATGCTGCCCAAGAAGAAGAAGCGGCGCACCGTGAAGGTGAGTGAGGCGCGGCGCGTCCTGCTCGACGAGGAGCTCGAGAAGCTCATCGATCTCGACGATGTCACCACCGATGCACTCGATCGTACCGAGTCCATGGGGATCATCTTCCTCGACGAGGTCGACAAGATTGCCGGCGAGCGTGGGCAGGGCGGTGGCCCCGACGTGTCACGCGAAGGCGTGCAGCGCGACCTGCTCCCCATCGTCGAGGGGAGCAACGTGCAGACCAAGTACGGCATGGTGAAGACCGATCACATCCTGTTCGTGGCGGCCGGCGCGTTTCATGTGAGCAAGCCCAGCGACCTCATCCCCGAACTGCAGGGGCGCTTCCCCATTCGCGTCGAACTCAAGGCCCTCACCGAAGCCGACTTCGTGCGCGTGATGACGGAGCCCGAGAACGCGCTCACCAAGCAGTACGCGGCCCTCGTGGAAGCCGAGGGCGCCGCACTCGAGTTCCAGACCGAAGGCATCGCCGAGGTGGCGCGCGTCGCCGCGCGGGTCAACGAGCGCATGGAGAACATTGGTGCGCGTCGCCTGCACACGGTCATGACCACCCTGCTCGAGGAAGTGCTCTACGAACTCCCCGATCGCGGCAAGGACACCGTCGTGGTGGACGCCGCGATGGTGCGCGAGCGGCTCAAGAGCATCAGCGAAGACGAGGACCTGCGGAAGTACATTCTCTGACCCACGCACGACTCGAAACCCACACCCACAACCCACCAACTGATCAGTGTGTGGGTCGTGGGTTCGGGTTCCTGGTCGTGCGTTTCAGTGCCCGCGCAGCCACCCGACGAGCAGCGGATTCACCAGGTCGGTGCGTTCCATGTGCGGTAGGTGGCCCGCGCGCGGGATCGCGTGGAACTCCGCCTGCGGCACGCCGCGCCGCACCTGCTCGGCCTTGTCGATCGTGACCGTCTGGTCTTCGGTGCCCCACAGCAGCAGCGTCGGCTTGCCGGTGCGCCCCACGCGCGCGTACAGCGTGTCGTAGTTGCCGCCTGCATTGTCGAGGATCGTGCGGCGCAGCGCGTTGCCGAAGCCTCGGAACTGCTGCTGCACGCGGTACCGGTCGGCCCAGCCGGGCCACTTGGCAGGCTCGAAGAAGTCGGTGGGTTGGCCGTCCGCCATCGTGGGCACGGCGAGCACCTGCCACAGCCATGGCCCCACCGCCGGCAGCCTGAAGAACCAGGGGAGCGTGCGCACCTCCCCCGCGGCCGGATCGACGAAGGTGAGGCTCCGCACGCGCTCCGGGTGGTTGGCCACGAACGTGCCGATGACCGGTCCCCCGTAGGAGAGCCCCACGAGGTGGACCGGCTCCTTCCAGCCGAGCGAGTCCAGCAACTGCAGGAGCTGCCGGTCGTATAGCGCGAGCTCGTACGACGTGTCCGGGCGATCCGACCAGCCGCGCCCGTACGTGTCGTAGCGCGCCACCCGGAAGCCCGCGTCGCGTAGCGCGACCATCGTGGAGTCCCAGATGTAGTACGGCACCGAGAAGCCATGCACGAGCACCACGCGGGCGCCGGTGTCGGGGCCCGCGACATCGTAGTGCGTCACGCCATCCGCGAGGCGCACGAACTGTCCGTCCGCCAGCCGCTGGGCGTAGTCGGCCATGGGACGCGTCTCCGGGTCGCGCCGGTTGAGGCGCAGGACCACGCTGACGAGCACGGACGCGAGGAGCAGGAGGAGCAGGAAGGGACGGCGCATGGCGGCGTGAGTGGGGAGTGCGTGAATGTCGCACCGGGGGCGCGGTCGCGCGATATTCGAAGAGTCATCGTCGCCGTCAGTCGGCGTGTCGCCGCCCACACTCCGCACGCATGTCCCGTCGCTCCCTCGCCGGCGCCCTTGCGCTCGTTGCCTTCGCCATTGCGCTCGTCGTCGCGCTCCGCTGGTTCGCGGCCCCGCGCATCGCCCCGGACGAGCGCACCGTCGCCGTCCTCGCGTTCACCGTCGGTGCGCCACCGCAGCGCGATGCGCGCGGCGACAGTCTGCGCGACGCCGTGGTGCGTGAGCTCGCGCGCGTCTCCGGGCTCACCCTCGTCGGCGAAGCGCGCCCCCTCGATACGGCCATGCTGGCGCTCCGTCCGCGCGAGGTCGGCGCCACCGTCGGCGCGCGCCTCGTCGTGGCCGGCACACGCGACGCGGCCGGACGCACGACCGTCCGTCTCATCGAGGTGGAGATGGGCGACCTGCTCCACGCCGACAGCGTGGCGCCGAATGAAGCGCCGGACGCGGCGGCGGCCCGACTCGCCGCCGCCGTCGCGCGCGCGCTGGGCCTGCCGCCCGCCGGTGGCTGACCACCTCCCCCTCCGCCTCGAGACGACTAACTTTCCCGGTTCTCTGCCTCCGGCGCGGTCCTCCCTGGCCGCGCCGTCTGCGTTTCACCCCGTGTGGTCCGCACCCATGCCCGACGCCGCGCCGGTCCTCCCGCATCGCGACTTCCTCGACATCGGCGACTTCTCCGCCGCGGAGACGGTCGCCCTGCTCGCCCTCGCCGAGCGCATGCGTCGCGGCCAGTACGACCGACGCCCGCTCACCGGCAAGGCGCTGGCCATGCTGTTCATGAAGTCGTCCACGCGCACGCGCATGTCGTTCGAGATCGGCGCCATCCAGCTCGGGGGCACGGCACACTTCCTCTCGCCGCGCGATGTGCAGATCGGCCGCGGCGAACCCATCGCCGACACGGCCCGCGTGCTGTCGCGCTACGTGCAGGGGATCATGATCCGCACGTTCGCGCATCAGGACGTCGTCGACCTCGCCGCGTCGGCCGGCGTTCCCGTCATCAACGGCCTCACCGACCGTTCGCACCCGTGCCAGGTGCTCGCCGACCTGCTCACCGTGCAGCAGCACGTGGGCGACGCGCGTGGCCGCACCGTGGCGTGGGTGGGCGACGGCAACAACATGGCGAACTCGTGGATCGAGGCCGCCGCACTGCTCGGCTTCACCCTGCGCCTCGCCTGTCCCGAGGGCTTCGACCCCGATCCGTCCATCCTCGACGCCGCCCGCGCGACGGGCGCCGATGTGCACCTGCTGCGCGACCCGCGTGAGGCCGTCAGTGGCGCCGATGTCGTCACCACCGATGTCTGGGCGTCGATGGGGCAGGAGGAAGAGCAGGCGCATCGCGCGGTGGCCTTTGCGCTCTATCAGGTCGACGCCGCGCTCATGGCCCGCGCCGCACGCCATGCCATCTTCCTCCACTGTCTCCCGGCGCACCGCGGCGAGGAGGTCACCGCCGACGTCATCGACGGGCCGCAGAGTGTGGTGTGGGACGAGGCCGAGAATCGGCTGCACGTGCAGAAGGCCATCATGGCCGTGCTCATGGGCGGCGAGACGCTCTGAGGAGCCGGCGGTGCGAGGTGGCACCGCGTCGGCACGGCACGCATTTTCCCTGTGTGCCGCATCCGCGGCGCGTCTGCCCATCCAGCCGCCATGACTGACTCAGCTCTCAAGCGCACGCCGCTGCACGACGTCCACGTCGCCCTCGGCGCGAAGATCGTGCCCTTTGCCGGGTACGAGATGCCCGTGAACTACCCCACCGGCATCACCGTCGAGCACAAGGCCGTGCGCGAGGCCTGCGGCATGTTCGATGTGTCGCACATGGGTGAGGTCATCGTGCGCGGCCCCGACGCCGTGCGCTTCATCAACAGCGTCACCAGCAACGATGTGGCCGCGCTGGCGGTCGGCCAGGTGCACTACAGCACGTTGCTCCGTGCCGATGGCACGATCGTCGACGACCTGCTCGTGTATCGGTTCGCCGATCACCTCATGCTCGTCATCAACGCCAGCAACCGCGACAAGGACCTCGCGCACCTCGAGGCGCACCGCGCCGGCTTCGACTGCACGCTCACGGACGTGTCCGATACCACGGCGCTCCTGGCCATCCAGGGGCCCGAGGCGCCCGCCATCGTCGCCGCGCTCGCCGACGTGCCGCCAGGCAACACGCCCCTCGACGCCGTCAAGTACTACTGGTTCACCGAGGGGAATGTCGCCGGCGTGCCCTGCATCATCTCGCGCACCGGCTACACCGGCGAACTGGGCTTCGAGCTCTACTTCGAGCACACGCAGGCCGCGCACGTCTGGCAGGCCGTCATGGCCAGCGGCAAGGTGACGCCCGCGGGACTCGGTTGCCGCGACACGCTGCGGCTCGAGGCCGGCATGTGTCTCTACGGCAACGAGATGGATGACCAGGTCACGCCGCTCGAAGCCGGGCTCGGGTGGCTCGTCAAGCTCGGCAAGGACGGCCCGTTCCTCGGTCGCGCGGTGCTCGAACGACAGAAGGCCCAGGGTACGTCGCGCACCCTGGTCGGTTTCACCTTCGACGAACGCGCGATCCCGCGGCACGGCTATCCCGTGCACGTCGACGGGCAGGTGGTCGGCGAAGTGCGCAGCGGCACCATGAGCCCCACGCTCGGCATCCCCATCGGCACGGCCTACCTGCCGGGAAGTGCGGTGCCGGTCGGCACCACGTTTGCGGTGGAGATTCGTGGCAAGCCCGTCACGGCGCGCGTCGTCAAGCTCCCGTTCTACAAGCGGCCGGGCAAGGCGTGAGTGCCGGCGCAGCGGGGCGCGCGCGCCCCGTGCGTGGCGCGCGCGGCGCGGGTGACGACGCCGTGTCGGATGTCGTCGCCATCCTCATGACCGATGTCGAGCCGGCCATCCGGCTCAACGCGGCACTCGAGGCGCGTGGCGTGCGCACCGCGACACTGTCCCCCATGGACGACGTGCGCGGCGACCTGCGGCGTGCAGCGCCGGCGGTGCTCGTGCTCACGGGGGCGCTGCTCGACGCGCACAACCTCGCGCTCGTGCGCCAACTGCAGTGGGACGACGTCGCCGTCATCGGGTTCACCGATGTGGCGGATCCGCAGTTGCTCACGCGTCTGCACGAGGCCGGGTACGCCGAGACGTGGCCCAAGCCGGTGCCCATCGAGGATGTGGCCGATGGCATCCGTCGCCGGCTCGAACGTCGCGCCCTCGCGTCGAGCACGGGGCTGGTCGGGGAGTCGGCCGCCATTCGCGAAGTGCTCGTCAAGGTCGAGCAGATCGCGCCAGTCTCCAGCACCGTGCTCATCGAAGGCGAGAGCGGCACCGGCAAGGAGCTGGTGGCGCGCGCGGTGCATCGCCTCAGCCCGCGCCGCGGCAAGCCGTTCATCGCCGTGAACGTGGGGGCACTCCCGGAGACGCTGCTCGAGAGCGAGCTGTTCGGGCACGAGAAGGGCGCGTTCACGGGGGCGGCCGAGCGACGGCTGGGCCGCTTCGAACTCGCCGACACCGGCACGCTGTTCCTCGACGAGATCGGCGAGATCCCGTCGTCCACGCAGGTCAAGCTGTTGCGTGTGCTCGAGGAGCGCGAAGTGACGCGCGTGGGGGGCAGCCAGGCGATTCCGGTGGACGTGCGGGTCGTGGCGGCCACCAACCGGCCGCTGCGCGAGCACGTCGAGGAGGGCGCGTTCCGCGCCGACCTGTTCTATCGGCTCAACGTGCTCAGCGTGTACCTGCCGCCCCTGCGCGAGCGACGCGAGGACATCCCGCTGCTGGTCCGCCGCTTCGTGAGCGAGTTCGCGGCGCTGCACGACCGGCCGTTCATGGGCATCAGTGCCGACGCGATGGGGCTGCTGGTCGAGTATCCGTGGCCCGGCAACGTGCGCGAATTGCGGAACCTCGTCGAGAGCATGGTGGTGCTGTCGCACGGCCGCGAGATCGTGGCCGAGGACATCCCGCGACCGATCCGCGAGGGGGGCGGTCGTCGGCTCCTGCCGGTGCCCGTCGGGCCGATGGTGCGCGAGGGGGAGCGGGCGCAGGGGCGCGAGCTCGAGTTCATCGTCCGCTCACTGGTCGAGCTCAAGCTCCAGGTCGAAGAACTGCGTCGGCGCATGGACAGCGAGGGGCGTGCGGTGGTGGGGCCCTGGGTCGCCGAGGGCCGCATGGGCGCCCCGGGGGTGCCGGGCATGCCTGGTGTGGGGGGGGGAGTGGGTGTGGTGGGTGAGGTGACCGGGCCGGGACTCGTCCCGCCGGGATTCACGGCGGCGGGGCTGGTGCGCGGCATCGAGCCGCCCGATGTCACACCACCGGCCACGACCATCACGCTGGGCCCCGGGATGACGATGGCGGAGATCGAGCGGCGGGCGATATTGGGCTCGCTGCGTGACACCGGCGGAAATCGTCGGCGTGCGGCGGAGCTGCTCGGCATCGGGGAGCGGACGCTGTACCGGAAGTTGCGCGAGTATGAGCTGGGTGAAGGCAGCGTCACAGACGTGTCCGAATCCGATCTCGACGACGGTTGAGGTCGGTACGGGTACTTTCAACTCCCACAACAATTTGTAGGGCTGAGTTGGCTTGCCAGATGGCAGGCCCATCCACATATTGCCGCCGGTCGACGCCGACTGGAGTCATCTCGGTGCAGTGCCCACAGCGGAGCCTCGCCTGTCAATACCCGTCAATATCGGCATGACGTCGCCGGTGGTGCCCCAAGGCAGCATTGCCGGGAGTGTGTTACCGCTCCGTCGCGCAGAGGAGTTGATCGCGACGCTTCCGGGCGTGGTGGCAGTGAAGATCATGCCCAGCGACACTGGGGCGATCGAGGAGATCCACGTCCTCACGACTGACCAGGTCGCGCCCAAGAACACGGTGCGCAACATCGAGAGTGCGCTCATCGCGCAGCTCGGCTTGCGGGTGAATCACCGCAAGATTTCGGTGGCGACGACCATCGAGACGTCGCGTCCGGACGATGTGCCGATGGCTGGGCCGTTGAGTGCGGTGCCAGGGGGTGCGTCGGCGGGGGCGAGTGGTGCGTCGTCCGCGGCCATCCCGATTGGTGCCATTTCCGGTGCTGGGTCGTCATTCGTGGTGGCCTCTGGTGGGTCGGCGGCGCGGCGCGTGCTGGTCTTCGAGGACGTGGAGGTCCGGCGTTCTCGGACCCGAGGCGTGCTCTGCCGTGTGACGTTGTCCCGTGGGGGCACGGAGTATTTCGGCGAGGCGGAAGGGCAGGAGTCGGAGCGTTCCCGGATCGAGTTGTCGGCGCGGGCTGCATTGCAGGCGATCGCGACGGCGATGACGAGCGGGGGCGGCACGGCCCCGGTGCTCGCGTTGGAGGGAGCGAAGCTCCTGGCAGCGTTCGATCGGGAGTATGTGTTCGTGAGCCTGACGGCGCGGGTGAGTCGCGAGCCGGTGGTGCTGACGGGCAGCTGTGAGGTGCGGGAGAGTGCGGAGACGGGCGCGGTGCTCGCCGTACTCGATGCAACGAACCGGTTCGTGCAACAGGAACGCGCGGGCGCCTGACCGGGCGTCGGCCACTCACCTTCGACTCGTCTCACGACGAATCCATTCCAAAATCCCCGTCAACCGTCTGGAGCGGAGCTGAGCGGGCAGGCCACGTAGTACGAGCGGAGCCAACCTCGACCTAGCACGATGTCATCCCGAGCGGGATGCGCGTGACTGAACCCGATGGGAGGTGACGCAGATGGACATCATGGCCCAGCTCGTGAATGCGCTTTGGTCGGCAGTGCTCGCTGATCTGAAGACCTGGGGCTAAACCAGAACGGTCGGTTGACGGGGCGACTACGCCATGAAGACAAGCGTCATCGCCTATGTGTACGCGATCGTAGCCGCTGCGGCGGCTTCGCTTGTCGGCGCATACCTGTACGACTCAAGCGTGCAGGTGAATCTATTGGCGGGCGCGGGACTCCTCACCTTTGTTGCGTTTCTCGGCGCGGTACTGAACTATCGCGTCCAAGGCAGCACGTTCGGAGAGGTGTCATTCATCCCGTACCTTACGGCGATCGTTCTCTATCCGTCCTGGGCAACTCTTGTTGTCGTTGGCGCAGGTGCGCTCGTCGCCGAGCTGATCAAGCCGAAGTCGGGACTCAAGCGAGCCTTCAACGTCGCCCAGATCATTCTGGCAGGTGCAGCGGCGACGTTTGCCTATCTCGCTCTGGGCGGCAAGGCACTTCTCATCGATTCGAGTTTTCGCGCCGTTCCGCACGTGTCGTCGGTGGTGCTGTTTCTCTTCGTCAACACCTTCTCGGTCGCAGCCGCGATCGGACTGGCTGAAGGCAAGAGCATTGTCCGGACTTGGTATCAGGGGAACGTAGCCGGTCTTCCCTACGACGTACTCGCGATCCTCGCGGTTTATGCGTTTGCGCGAGCCTACGTAGACTGGAATGGGTGGGGCGTGGTCGCTCTCTGCGTCGTGGTGCTTGGGATTCGGCTCGCGTATCAGTCCAAGCATCAGCTCGAGACCACCAACAAGGAGCTCCTAGAGCTCTTTGTACATACTGTTGAATTTCGAGACCCATACACGTCTGGCCACTCACAGCGTGTGAGTCGCTTCTCCCGTATCATCGCGCAGCTCGTCGGACTCTCACCGCGCGAGATCGATCGCGTGGCGACGGCAGCGCTGTTGCATGATGTCGGGAAGATTCATGAGATCTTCGCTCCGATTCTGCAAAAGCCCGGGCGCCTTACTGCTGAAGAGCGCGCGATCATGGAGCTGCATCCGATCAAGAGCGCAGAGTTGGTCGCAAAGATCAGTGACTTGCAGGACATCGTTCCGGCCGTACGGCATCACCACGAGAACTGGGATGGCACGGGTTATCCCGATCAGCTCGCCGGAAAGGAAATCCCCGTCGGCTCGCGAATCATCATGTTCGCCGATACGATCGACGCGATGACGACCGATCGCCCTTACCGCAAAGCGTTGTCGGAGAAGGAAGTCCGAGAGGAGCTGGCGAAGTACCGCGGGATTCAGTTCGATCCGGAGATCTGCGACGCACTTCTTGGATCTCAGGACTTCTCGAGACTGTTCGACAAGAATGACTCCGGCAATGTGCACTCGCTCACTCAGATCATCGAGATCGTTCGAAAGCGAGTACGCACTCCGCAAGTGACTCAGAAAGCCAGCTAGCCCTGAATCAGCGCAGCCATTGCCCTGTCAAGGAAGACTGAATTCCATCCGCGCTCGCGCCTTTGAACCTTTGAGTAGCGCTCGAGGATAGCGGCTGCAGCCTCGCGTCGATCGACCCGGCACAGGGACATGGTGGTGTTGGCTGCTAGGAGGTCTGCAGCGCAAAAGCCCCCAGTGCGATCGAGGCGATCGCAGGCGACGGCAAGCAGATCATCGGAAGGCATCCATGAGGGATCAAGCAGTCCCGCTCCCAGTTCTAGCGCGACGCAATAGGCCGTTGATCTGAGAGTGGGGATTCTTGGAAGGGATGCGATGCACGCGTCCAGCTGCTCCTTCGCGGTCGTCGCATCTCCACTCTCGATCGCCATGAGGCATCGGTGACCAGCAAGATAGCTTCGATCCGGGCCAACTGAATCGAGACCCGTCACCTCCTCAAGATGTCGTGTGTAGGTGATTGCCGCGTCTAGATCGCCCATGTCGAGAGCCAGTTGGGCAAGCTGCCAGCGAGGATACTCAGCAAGTCGTGGAGTGTTTAGGGCGCTCGCAAGTTCGTCTGCCTTTTGAAAAGTCGCGCGGGCCTGCTCCGCAGCGCCGATCATGCGAAGGACGTAGCCCGCGCGCGCAAGATCTGACACGGACTCAGCTGTCGTTGGCGCGGCCGTCGATAGAGACGCCAGTCTGTTTGCGAGCTTCAGCGCGATGTCTGCAGAGCCGAATGGAGTATGGAACAGCAAGCCGAGCCGTTGTGCCGCGCGAGAGTGCAAGACGGACTTCTCGTTAAGTCCAACACCCGCGTAGCAATCTCGCGCAAGCTCAAGGTCGCAAGTGTTCGCGGCGATCACGAGACCCACCTCTGCGGCTCGTTGACGCAGCGCGCCCGCCACTAATGGACTTGCCGCAATCGTCGCGGCTCTCCGGCCGAGCTCGGCCGCGTTAGCGAGTGGGTCTGAGTGGTAGGCGGACTCAATCCACGTCACATGGTCGGCGGCCACATCGTCGTCTGGAGGAAACTGATCGACATCCAGGAACTGGCCGGTGTCGCCGCCTGCGAGTGCTCGCTCAAAGTCGCCGCATTCCACGCGAATGCGTCGCGCGAGCGATTGCAGACCACGGCCATCAGGTTCAATCGCACTCGCGAAATCGACTATCTGTGCCACCTCACTTGGCCGTCCCGAACCAACCAGCGCAGGCGCGCGCCTCCGTAGGAACGCAACGAGTGCAATGGTGTCTCCCGAGCACCTCAGGTGTACCGCTGCGTCTACCAGCGAAGTTGCATCGCCGCGATCATCGAACTCCTTTTCAAGGGCCTGCGCGATCCCCAAGTGCAACGTAGCGATGCCGATAGTCGAGAGCATCTGGGTGGCCGCCGTGCTGACGAGCGCGTGCGACGAGATGCGCCCGTCTGATCGCAGCGAAATGCAGTCGGACTCCTCAAGCTGCTCAAGGCACTCGAGCACCTCATGATTAGGCACCTCCAGAATGTCTCGGATGCGAGAAAGGGACGCGAGGCGTCCGAGTACTGCCGTCGCCTGAAGGATCCTGAGCGCGATGGGAGACAAGCGGGCTAGACGTCGCTGAAGCAAGACCGTTAGTCCCGGAGGCAGCGTGTACGACGGCCCCTCGACGGCCCATTGTTCTAGGAGGGCGCGCAGCGCCAACGGTGAGCCCTCACAGTTGGACACGAGCCATTCGAACGACTCTTCCCCTATCGAAAGAGAGAGGTCGGCACAGATTCGCACGAGGAGTTGCGAACGGGCATCATCCCTCAGCGGTGGTAGCTTCCTTCGAGAGAGGGTGGCAATCGGCCGCTGTAGACGTTCCGGCCCCGCGAACTGCGTTGGCGCGAGGGCGAGGACGAATACGCGCATCGAAGAAAGCCTCTCGATCATTTCGACCAAGATGGCCCACGAATCCTGATCTAGGAGATGTGAGTCGTCGATCGCAACGAATATCGGACGCTCGTCGCTCACGGACGCGAACAGGTCCACCATTGCGTAACGTACAGAGCGTGACCGCAATGACTGTGGAGCGGATACCTGACTGAGGTGATCTGAGTCGAGTTCAGAGTTCGGGTCGTACTCCGTCCGCCGCTCCACATCCTCCCCCGCCAGCTTCTTCAGCACCTCGAGGCTCTCGGGCATGCACCCGAGCGCGCCTGGCGATGACAACAACTGGGGCAGCGCCTCGATGAACACGCCCAGCGGACGGTGCTGGTCGGGCTCGCGACACTCGATCCACACCTGCAGGTACCCCTCCACCTGCGCCACCTTGCCCAGCTCTGTCGCGAGGCGCGTCTTGCCGATGCCGGGGGGACCATACAACAGCACCGCACTGCCGTCGTGCCACCGCGCACGCCGCATCGCGAGCGTCAGGTCGGCCATCTCCGTCTCGCGCCCCACGAAGTGCCGGTCGCTGGCCGCGAGCGACGGCCGCCGCCGAGTCGCGGGCTCGGTGAATCGCCGCCGCAGCTGCGTCGCGGGGAGGCGGATGTCGCCGGCCCCGGGGCCAAGCTCCGCCAGATAGCGATCGAGGATCGCCACCGCCTCCGCCTTCGACCCGGCGAGCATCGCGCACTCGGCCAACGTGAGCGTCGCATCCTCGTTGAGCGGATCGAGCGGAATGATCCACCGCGCGAGCACCTCCGCGCCGGTCCAGTCGGCCCGCTCCCGCCGACGCCGCAGCGCCTGCACCAGCACCTGGCGCATCTCCCCGTGCACGCGCTCGCGCGCGCTCTCGTACCACTCGAGATGCTCGGGCGACATGGCCTCGAAGCCGGGCATGAGCGGCCCCATGGTGTCCTCGCCGCGAATGATGTCGCGCTCGAACAGCTCCGGGGTCCGCTCGAACGCAAACGTGCGACATACCTGCTCGCGTGCCAGCCGCACCATGTTCGCTTCGAGCGTCACCTGCAGGCCCATGGAACGCAGCTTGTAGAGCGCCTGTCGCAGGTTGCCGCGCCGCCGCGCCTCGCCCAGGGTCGGCCAGAACTCGCGCAGCAGGGTGTCGCGTGCCACCGCGAGGCCGGGCGTATACAGCAGGCGCGTGAGCAAGGCGAAGAGCAGGCCGCTGTGCAGCCCGATCACTCGCCTGCCGAGCAGGAGGCGGGTCGCCCCCAACGTGTCGAGGCGGAGCAGCTCCGGGCGGGCCGGACCGACGCCGAGCGCGATCGCGTCGTCGGTCTCGTTGGTGTCGATGGCCTCGGGCGCCACCGCGCGCCCCGCCGCCCGCTGCGCAGTTCGCGGCGCCGTGCGCTGTGCTGTCCGCCGCTGCCGTTCACGCCGTGGTGTCATTGGCCCGGGCCCTCGCATGGTCGCTCGCGATCCCCGCGATCGCGAGCGGGGACGAAGTTGCCCCATCGCGTCAGCGGACTGTCAGCGGTGCGGGCAACGGCTCCAACGTACTTCCCGCTGCGACGACGGGCATTCCGCGAATGAAAACAGGGCGACGCCGAGTCGGCATCGCCCTGTTCGCGTCAGCGCTTCGGTGCCCGATCAGGCCTTCGGCAGCTCGATCAGGTCCTCACGCGGCACCCCGTCGGCCTCCGCCTGGAAATTCACCACCAGGCGATGACGCAGCACCGCATTAGCCACACTGCGGATGTCGTCGATGTCCGGCATTGCCCGCCCGTCCATCGCCGCTCGCGCCTTGGCCCCCAGCACCAGGTACTGCGAGGCGCGTGGGCCGGCGCCAAAGCTCACGTACTTCTTCACCTTGGCGCTCGCCTCGGGGTTGTCCGGGCGCGTGCCCCGCACCACCCGCACGGCATACGACACCAGCGTGGGCGAGGCCGGCAGCCGCCGCACGAGCTGCTGCAGCTCGATGAGCGAACTCCCGCCCAGCACCGCCTTCACCTGCCCCTGCGTCGCACCCGTCGTCGTGTGCACGATCTGCTCCTCCTCCTCACGCGACGGGTACCCCATGTTCAGCTCGTACATGAACCGGTCGAGCTGCGCCTCGGGGAGCGGATACGTGCCCTCCTGCTCCACCGGGTTCTGCGTGGCCAGCACGAAGAACGGCTTGGGCAGCTCGTACGTCTGCCCGGCCACGGTGACGGTCCGCTCCTGCATGGCCTGCAGCAGCGCCGCCTGCGTCTTTGGCGGGGCCCGGTTGATCTCGTCGGCCAGGACGAGGTTCGCGAAGATCGGCCCGGGCGCGAAGCGGAACGCCCGTCGCCCCGTGCCCGACTCCTCCTCCATGAGCTCCGTGCCGGTGATGTCACTCGGCATGAGGTCGGGCGTGAACTGGACGCGCGAAAAGGACAGGTCGAGCGCCTCGGCCACCGTCTGCACCAACAGCGTCTTGGCCAGCCCCGGCACCCCCACCAGCATCACGTGACCGCCGGCCAGCAACGCGGCCACGAGGTCGTCCACCACCTGCGTCTGCCCGACGATGCGTTGGGCGATCTGCCTGGACAGCTCCTTGCGTGCGACCGACAGGCGCTCGAGCAAGGCAAGGTCTGAAGCGGGAGTGGGTGTGGTCACATGGCGCAGGTGAGGGGAACACACGCGGGCAGGCGCGGTGCGAACGGCGGGCGAAACATCCGGGGGAGCGACGGGGCACGTCGCCCCGGAAACACCAACGGACGCCGAGGGGCGTCCGTTGCGCAAGATACGCGAAAACCCGGCGCGTGGCGCCCGGGAGGGTCGAGTTACTGCAGCGAGAAGGCGACCCGCTGCTGCACGGGATAGTTCTCGCTCAGGAGCTCTGCCACGAGCGTGTACTGGCCGGGCGCGTCCGGCCGCCACTTCTCGGTGTAGATGGCCGCATCGCGGGCATCGAGCAGGCGATTCTGCATGGCCTGCGTGAACATGCGGCCGGTGCTCCAGCGCCAGACTTCGCGGCCGCGTGCGTCGAGCACGGCGAAGTCGTGGGTCTGGCCGTGCGGGAAGGTGAGCTCGACGCGCTTGCGGGACTCGTTGGTGACCGCGATGGCGAAGCGGACCGTTCCCTTGGTGGTGTCCACCATGACATGCGACGTCACCCCGCGATCGACCCCGGACGTCGGGCGCGCTATCGCGACGGGGCTCGGCGTGCGAGGCCCACAGGCGAAGACCAGCGCGGCGGCGGCCAGCAGTGGAACGGTGATGCGTGAGAGCATCAGGGGCGTCGGCGGGTGAACGGTCGAGGCCGGCGGGTGGCGATCCACCGCGCTGGCACACGGTTGGACGATCGGGAGTCACATTTCGATACGTCGGCCACATTATCAACGAATGTGATGGCTGTCAAGCGTGGATTGACACGCTAAGTGACGGTGGCGGCTGGCTTTCCTGACTGTCAACCTGCCTTCGGTGTTCATGCGGTTTCGGTCAGAATGTTCGCTTGCGAAAAATTTCACAAGCGGGTAGCTTCCCGCCGTCCCGGACCGGCCTGTGGAGGGTGTCATGCGTGAGTCCAAGCCATCCGGTGATGTGTCACCGTGGGCCCTGGCGGGGCTGGGCATGCAGTTCTTCGTGGCCATCCTGCTGTTCGTGACCCTCGGCAATTGGCTCGATCGGCGCGCGGGGACGGCTCCACTGTTTCTCCTCGCCGGCCTGTTTCTCGGTGGTGGTGGCAGCTTCTGGGCCGCGTATCGGCGCCTCACCGGCGACGCGCGGTCCGCACCGCCACCCGACGACGCCAATCGCACGGAGCACGACGAACGATGAGCGGGGGAATTGCGCGGGCGGTGCTCGCGTTCGTGGTCGCGCAGGCGCTGCTCATCGCGGGTGTGGCGTGGGCGGTGCAGCGCTTCATCTGGACGGGTGCCAGCGATGCGCACGCCATCCTTGTGAGTGCGGGGGTGGCCATCGTGGTGCAGGCGTTGACGTTCGCGATCGTGCGCCTCGTGGCGCGCGAGCAGGTCATCGCCGCGTGGGGCATGGGAGTGCTGGTGCGGTTCGCGGTGGTGGCGGTGTGGGCCTTCGTGGCCATCCCCGCGCTGGGTCTCGCCGCCGGTCCCGCACTGTTGTCGCTGGTGCTGTTCTTCTTCGTGTCGACGCTCGTCGAGCCGCTGTTCCTCAACGTCCGATAACGCCTTCACCGCATGCATTCGCTGCTGCGTTCGCTGTCGCGTCCCTTCGCCTCGTCTGTGCGCCTGCTGTGCGCCGCGACGCTGCTCCTTGTCGCTCCCGCGCCGCTGGTCGCGCAGGAGCAGGCCGCCGAGGGGCACGCTGCCCAGTCGTCGGACGCGCCGGTCGACATCATCACGCCGCACATCACCGACGGCCACCACATGGAAATCCCGTGGCCGAACTCGCACCTGGCCAAGGAGATCGAACTCCCGCGCTGGGCGCCGGTGCACATCGGTCCGCTCGAGGTCGACCTGTCGCCCACGAAGCACGTGGTGTTCATGCTCCTCTCGGCCACCATCGTCGCGCTCGTGCTCATCACGGCCGGCAATGTCAGCCAGAAGCAGCACGCGACGCTCGGGCACACCAAGGGCTTCGCCGGGGCCATCGAGGCCATGGCGCTCTACCTGCGCAATGAAGTGGTGCTCCCCAACGTCGGGCACCACGGCGAGGCGTTCGTGCCGTTCGGCCTGACGCTCTTCTTCTTCATCCTGACGATGAACCTGTTCGGCATGCTCCCCTGGGGCGCGACCGCGACGGGCAACGTGTCGGTGACGGCGGCGCTCGCCATCATCACCGCCATCGTCGTCGAGGTGGCCGGCATCCGCGCCAACGGCCTCGGCTACCTCAACACGATCTTCTACTGGAACAAGGACCTGCCGTTCGTCATGCGCGTCATCATGTTCGTCGTGATGTCGCCGGTCGAAATGGTCGGCAAGATTTCCAAGCCCTTCGCGCTCACGATCCGTCTGTTCGCGAACATGACGGCCGGGCACATCGTGCTCCTCGCGCTCATCGGGCTGATCTTCACCTTCAAGAGCTACGTGATCGCCCCGGTGCCGGTGCTCATGGCCACGGCGATCAGCATGCTCGAACTGTTCGTGGCGTTCCTCCAGGCCTTCATCTTCACGCTGCTCGCCAGCGTGTTCATCGGCCAGATCCGCGAGGCGCACCACTAGGCGTTGTCCTGCGACCGCGCGCGCCACTCCCGTGCGCGTGGTCGTCGTAGCCGGTCGAGCGACTGGCGAAGCCCGTTGAATCCCCGGATTCGCCGATGGGCATGCGGACCTGAGCGTCCGTCGGGAGCGCAGCACCCACACGCATACACATACGGAGCAACGACGATGGAAATCATGGGTCTCCTCCAGGCCGCCGCGCCGGTGGTGCAGGATCCGAAGGGCATGGCGATGATCGGTGCCGGCATTGCCGCCGGCGGTGCCGTGATCGGCGCCGGCCTCGGCATCGGCCGCATCGGCGGCTCGGCCGTCGAGGGCATGGCGCGTCAGCCGGAAGTCGCGGGTCGCATCCAGACCGCCGCGCTCATCCTCGCGGCCCTCATCGAAGGCGCTGCGCTGTTCGGCGTCGTGATCGGCTTCCAGATCCAGGGCAAGATCACGTTCTGATGTCGTCGTGGTGGGGTGTGGCGTGCCTCGGTGCGCCCACCCCGCCGCACCTCTTCTTCCAGCGGATTTCTCCATGTTCGCACGTATCCGTCAGCTCGGTCTCCTGACTGCCGCCCTCGCGATCACCGCGTCGCCGGCGTTCGCCTCCGAGGCTGAAGGTGGTTCCGGCGGCCTGCTCGACCCCAAGGTCGGGCTCATGTTCTGGACGCTGCTCATCTTCGCGCTGCTCTTCACCGTGCTCGCGAAGTTCGCGTTCAAGCCGCTCTTCGCCGCCGTCGAGGCGCGTGAGAAGGCACTCGAGGACGCGATCGCGGGCGCCAAGCGCGACCGCGCGGAAACCGAACAGCTCCTCGCGCAGCAGCGCGCGCAGCTCGAGACCGCGCGCACCGAGGCGCAGCAGATCATCGCCGAGAGCCGCGCCACGGCCGAGAAGATGCGCGCCGACCTCCTGGCGCAGACCAAGCAGCAGCAGACCGAGATGCTGGAGCAGGCCCGCCGCGCGATCGCCGGCGAGCAGGCTGCCGCCATCGACGCGCTGCGTCGTGAAGCGGTCGACCTGGCCATCGCGGGTGCGTCGCGGGTCATCGAGCAGAACCTCGACAGTGCGGGCAACCGCAAGATCGTGGAGAGCTTCCTCGCCTCGCTCGACGGCGCGAAGGGCGCACGCTGATGGCCGCCGGCGCGCAGGGCGAGTCGGTCGCCCGCAACTACGCGGAAGCGCTGCTGATGCTGGCGCGCAAGGCCAACGACGCGGCCGGCTGGGGAGCGCTGCTTCGCCAGATCGCGACCGCCATCGACGCCGACGCGACGCTGCGGGGCTTCCTCGATTCGCCGCGCATCGCCGGTGAGGCCAAGTCGGCCGTGCTGGCCAAGGCGCTCGGCGACCGCGTGCCGCGGCTCTTCCTCAAGTTCCTGCAGCAGCTCGTGAAGAACCGTCGACAGGTTCTCATTCCGCTCATCGCCGACGAGTACGACACGCTGCACGACGCGGCGCAGGGCATCGTGCATGCCCGCGTGACCGTGGCGCGTGCGGCGGCGGACGACGAAGTGGCGATGATCGGCGCGCGCCTGTCGGCCATCGTCGGGAAGTCGGTGGTTCCGCACCTGCAGGTGGACCCGTCCGTCCTGGGTGGCGTGGTCGTCCGCCTGGGCGACACTGTCATGGATGGGTCCGTGCGCCGGAAGCTGGCGCTCCTCCGTCGTCGCATGACGGCCACGCGCGCCTGATCCGCGTCGTGTGACCGGCGCCGCGGCGCCCCCTGTCGTGACGCTGGCCTCCGGGGTTTCGTCCTTGGAGGCCAACGCATTTCCTCCCGTCTCCCGCCTGAATCCGCCATGAGTGGTCGTGTCGACGTCCGTCACGTGCCGAAGCCCTGGGGTCACGAGACCATCTGGGCGCACACCGATCGTTATGTGGGCAAGATCCTGCACATCACGGCGGGTCACGCGCTCTCGGTGCAGTACCACGAGCGCAAGGACGAGACGGTGTATCTCCTCACCGGCGAGATGAAGTACTGGGTGCAGCTGCCGGGTGACACCGAGCTGCGCGACCAGCGGCTGGTGGCCGGGCAGTCGTTCCGCATCACGCCGGGCACGATCCATTACATGGAGGCCGTCACCGACTGCGACGTGCTCGAGGCCAGCACGCCCGAGCTCGACGATGTCGTGCGGCTCAAGGATCGTTACGGTCGCGAGGGTTCGAGCGCGCCGTGACGCGGCGCGCGCGCGTCGCCACCGCGTGACATCACGGCGCCGCCCCTCCCCGGGAGCGGCGCCGTCCTGCATCTTTGCCCTGCCGCCTGCGGGCGGCCCCGCGGTGCGCCCGTCCATGCCTCCGTCGCTGGCGGTGTGCCGCCCCACTTCCCGCCTCCTGGAGCGTCTCCCGCGATGAAGGTGATCATCCCGCTCGCCGGCAAAGGCACGCGCCTGCGCCCGCACACGCACATCGTGCCGAAGCCCATGCTCAAGGTCGCCGGGCGCCCCGTCATGGGATACGTCATGGACGACGTGCTGCGGCTCGGCAATGTCGAGCAGGTCGTCTACATCACCGGCCACCTGAAGGGCGCCGTCGAGTCGCACGCGCGCGAGGCCTATCCGGTACCGAGCGTGTTCATCGAACAGGCGGTGCAGGATGGCACGGCGGGCGCCGTGGCCCTCGCGAAGCCGCACGTCGACCAGCCGGTGCTCATCATCTTCGTCGACACGATCTTCGACGCCGACCTGTCGATCGTGAAGGACAGCGACGCCGACGGCATCATCTGGACGAAGGAAGTCGAGGACTACCAGCGCTTCGGCGTCGTGGTGACCGACGCGAACGGCCACATGACGAAGATCGTCGAGAAGCCGAAGGAGCCGATCTCGAAGCGCGCGAACATCGGCCTGTACTACATCCGGAACTGGAAGCTGCTGTACGAAGGCATCGATCACG
This sequence comes from Gemmatimonadota bacterium, assembly GCA_020161135.1. Taxonomy (GTDB): domain Bacteria; phylum Gemmatimonadota; class Gemmatimonadetes; order Gemmatimonadales; family Gemmatimonadaceae; genus Gemmatimonas. The sequence continues at coordinate 221,037 of JAIUOB010000005.1, forward strand.
TGCTGAAGACGGCGCCCCACAAGGGCGAGTGGTATCTCACCGATGCCTTCCAGTACATGATCGACCACGGCGCGAAGATCCAGGTGGTCGATGTGGCCGGCTGGTACGACGCCGGCCAGCTCGAGACGCTGCTGGACACGAATCGCGTGATGCTGGAAAAGGGACGCGCGCAGCGGCCCGCCGTGCTGGGCGAGGGCGCGACGATCGTCGACCCGGTGTACATCGAGGACGGGTGCACGATCGAGCATGCCACGGTGGGCCCGAATGTCTCGCTGGGGGCGGGGAGCACGGTGCGTCACGCGACGGTGCGCGATACGGTGGCCGGTGCGAAGGTCACGATCACGCACAGCGCGCTGCACGACAGCTTCCTGGGGGATCACGTGGTGGTGGAGCAGGTGAAGGGGCGCCTGTCCATCGGCGATCACTCCGAGGTGCGGGGGGACGCATGAGCGACCTGTCGCGTCGTGAGTTGCTGGCGAGTGCCGCCGCCGCGGCCGCGGCGGCGATGGCACCGGCACGCCTCCTCGCGGCCACCGACGACTGGCGCGTCGACCTGCGCGCACCGGTCGCCGGCGGCAACGGCTCGATGCTGGGCGTGCCATTCGAGAAGCGCGACGTGGTGCGCATCGCGATCGTGGGCACGGGGCTGCGCGGGCGCTCGGTGCTGAACGAGCTGCTGGCCATCGAGGGCGTGCAGATCACCGCCCTCGCCGATGTCGTCAAGGACAAGGCCGAGCGTGCGGCAGCCATGTGCACGCGCGCCGGGAAGCCCGCACCGGCGCTCTTCACCGAGGGGGAGCGCGATTTCGAGCGGCTCGTGCGCCGCGACGACATCGACTTCGTGTACACCGCCACGCCGTGGCAGTGGCACACGCCGGTCATGCGCGCGGCGCTCAAGGCGGGGAAGCACTGCGGCAGCGAAGTGCCCATCGCCATGAGCGTCGACGAGTGCTGGGAGCTGGTCGAGCTGTCCGAGCAGGCGCAGCGCCACTGCCTGCTGATGGAGAACTGCTGCTACGGACAGAGCGAACTGACCGTGCTGCGCATGGTCCGCGAGGGGGTGTTCGGCACGCTGCTGCACGCCGAGGCGGCCTACCTGCACGACCTGCGCGCGATCCTGTTCGAGAACAAGGACGAGGGGCTGTGGCGTCGCGCGCCGCACACGCAGCGCAACGCGAACTTCTACCCGACGCATGGGCTGGGCCCCGTGGCGCAGTACCTCGGGGTGCACCGCGGTGACCGCTTCGACTACATGGTGTCGATGTCGTCGGGGGAGGCCGGTCTCACCGAGTGGCGCGCGGCGAAGGAGCCGAAGGACAGCGCGAAGTGGAGCGAGAAGTACGTCGCGGGTGACATGAACAGCTCGCTCATCCGCACGGTGCAGGGGCGCACGATCCTCCTGCAGCACGACGTGGTGAATCCGCGCCCGTACTCGCGCCTCAACAACCTGCAGGGGTCGAAGGCGATCTTCAACGACTACCCGCCCCGGGTCTACATCGAGGGCACGCCGGGCGGCGAGCGCTGGACACCGTTGGCCGACCTCAAGGGCAAGTACGAGCATCCACTGTGGGCCGCGCTGAGCGATCGTGCGAAGAACGCCGGGCACGGGGGCATGGACTTCGTGATGGCGTATCGGCTCGTGCAGTGCCTCAAGCAGGGACTCGCCCCGGACTTCGACGTGTATGACGCGGTGGCGTGGAGCGTGCCGTTCCCGCTCAGCGAGCAGTCGATGAAGAAGGGGAGCGCACCCATCAAGTTCCCGGACTTCACGCGGGGCGCCTGGAAGAACGCGACGGCACCGCAGGGGCCCTCGACGACCGCGACGTGGTGACCACCGGCGCGCGCGCGCCGACGTGGTGCACACCACCATGGCACCGATGATCCGCACGGCCGTCGTGATGGCGGCCGGGCGGGGCACGCGCATGCAGCGTGCCGACGACGCGGCGCCGCTCGATGCCGCGCAGGCCGATGCGGCCGCGGCCGGACACAAGGCGATGATGCCGGTGGGGCGCCCGTTCCTGGAGTACGTGCTCTCCGCGCTCGCCGACGCCGGCATCACGCACGTCGTGTTGGTGGTGGGGCCGTCGCACGAATCGATGCGGGCGCACTTCACGGTCACGGCGCCGCCGACACGGTTGCGTGTGTCCTTCGTGGTGCAGCCGGAGGCGGTCGGCACCGCCGACGCGGTCGCGCGTGCCGGTGACGCGGTCGGCGCCGAGCCATTCCTCGTGCTCAACGCCGACAACCTCTATCCGGTCGAGGCCGTGCGGGCGCTCGCCGCGCTCGACGGCGCCGGCGTGGCGGCTTTCGATCGGGACGCACTCGTGCGCGATGGCAACATCGATGCGGAGCGCGTGCGTGCCTTCGCCGTGCTCGACATCGACCACGACGATCATCTCCGCGGCATCATCGAGAAGCCCGGCGCATCGCTCGACCTCTCGAGTGCGACGGCGCGATGGGTCGGCATGAACCTCTGGGCGGTGACGCCGGCGCTTGTCGAGGCCTGCCGCCGTGTGCCGCGTTCGTCGCGCGGGGAGTTCGAACTGCCCGAGGCCGTCGCCCTGGCCATCGCCGACGGTGTGCCGGTGCACGCCGTGCGGATCGCGGCGCCCGTGCTCGACCTGTCGCGTCGCGGCGATGTGGCCGAGGTCACCGCGCGGCTTGCGCACATCGTCCCGCGACCGTGAGTGACGCGGCGACCGTGCACACCGCCGACGGGGCGCGCTGGACGCTCGATCAGCGCGTGCACATCGCCGACGCCCCGTGGTCGGAGGCGGCCCGGGCGTCGTACGTGGAGCTGATGCGCGAGGCGCATGCACGCCTCGACGAGCAGCAGGTCCCGCGAGACGGGCGCCGCACGTGGGTGGTGCCCGGACGCATCGAAGTGCTTGGCAAGCACGTTGACTATGCGGGTGGTCGGTCGCTGCTGTGCACCGTGGAGCGTGGTGTCGTCTTCGTCGCGCGGCCACGCCACGACCGCACGGTCGTGCTGCGCGATGTGCGGCGTCGTGAGGTGTACCGACTGTTCCTGGACGGTGGCGACAAGGGCCACGTGAGTTGGGCCGTCTACCCTCGCACGGTCATGCGACGGCTCGACCGCAACTTTCCCGGCCGGCTGCGCGGCATGGAGATCGCCATCGCGAGCAACCTCCCCTCGGCGGCGGGAGTGTCGAGTTCGAGCGCGCTCACGGTGGGGCTCACGCTCGTCGCACGCGCCTGCTCGGCGCTCGACGCGGCGCCGGGCTGGCAGCAGGAACTGCCCGACCGTGTGCGACTGGCCGGCTATGTGGGCGCCCTGGAGAACGGTGCCAACTTCGGCACACTCACGGGTGAACGCGGCGTCGGCACCATGGGCGGTGCGCAGGACCAGACCGCCATCCTCTGCTCGGCGCCGTCGCAGCTCGATGTGTTCGCGTGGGCGCCGGTGACGCACGAGGGCCATGCGCCGTGGCCCGCATCGCACGTGTTCGTGGTGGGCGTGAGCGGTGTCGTGGCGGCGAAGTCGGGCGGTGCGCGCGAGCGCTACAATCGCGCGTCACGCACCGCGCAGCATCTCGTGGCCGCGTGGAACGCCACCGGCGCGGCGCCTACGCGCACGTTGCGCGAAGCGGTGTGCGCCGCAGCGGGCGCGCCGAACCCGACGGCCGTTCCGGGCGCACTGATCGACGCTGCTCGTGCATCGGCCACCGCGGAGTTCACGGCCGCGCATCTCGAGGCGCGGCTGGAGCAGTTCGTCGCCGAGTCGTTCACGCTGGTGCCGGGCGCGGCGGAGGCCCTGCGTCAGGCCGACCTTCGTGCCTTCGGGACGCTCGTGGACACGTCGCAGGCCGGCGCCGAGCGCGCCCTCGAGAACCAGATTCCGGAGACGGTCAACCTGCAACGGCTCGCGCGCGACCTCGGCGCGGATGCGGCGAGTGCGTTCGGCGCGGGGTTCGGCGGCAGTGTGTGGGCGATGATCTCCGCCCGCAACGCCGACGCCTTCGCGGCGCGCTGGCTCGAACGCTATCGACGGCACGCGGGCCGGTCGGCGAGTCGGGCGCAGGTGTTCGTGACGCGTCCGTCGCTTCCGGCGGTGGAGCTGCTCGACGAAGGGTAGCCGCGCGGCGGTCAGGCGTCGCGTCCGATCGGCTGCGTGGCGAGCGACGCAACGAGGCGGAGCAGACGTTCGAAGCCCACGTGACTCTCGCTGTCGTCATACCATTCCGCCGCCGTGTGAGCGCCACCGCCGCGACCGCCGGCACCGAGGGCGATGGCCGGGATGCCGCGCGCAAGCGGCACATTGGCATCGCTGGAGGCGGCAGCCGATCGTGGCGTGCGCCCGACCGCAGCGGTGGCGTGCTGCGCGGCGGCGACGAGCGGATGGGCCACGTCGATGCCGCCCGCCGGGCGATGACCGAGGCGCACCACGTCGACGCGCAGCGCGCTCAGGCCGTTGTCGGGCGACTCCGCAGCGGCTACCGCATGCGCCAGGTGCGTGAGGGCCTGCTCGAGGCGTGGCAGCAGCGTTGTATCCACGGCGCGGCAGTCGATGTCGACGTGCGCGTGCATGGGGATGCCGGTGAGCGACTCGCCGCCGTGCATGCGGGTGACGGTGAGTGCGGCGCGGCCGCGTGTGCTCCGCGCGAGCGACGCGAGGATGCCGCGGTCGCGGGCCGTGGCCTGCGCGACGAATGTGGAGAGCGCGTGCAGCGGGTTGGGGGCACCCGCATGGGCCCAACTGTGCCCGCCGCGTCCGTGCATTGCGATGCGGAGTCGCAGCGAGCCTACCGCCTGATGGACGATGTGCTCGTCACCGGGACCGTCGATGGCGATGGCGGCGTGCAGCGGCGCCGGGTGCGCATCACACCAGGCGCGCACCCCGCGGAGGTCCCCTTCACCTTCCTCGCCGACCGTCGCGACCAGATGCACGGGACGCGTGAGGCGGGCTTGCACACTCGGGTCGCCAAGGGCGTGCGCGAGTGCGACCAGCGCGGCCAGTCCGCGCCCGTTGTCGCCGATGCCGGCGCCCTGCGCGAGCACGCCATCGCAGCGAATGGGCGCGTCAGGCGACGGCGCGAGCACGCTGTCGAGGTGCGCGAAGCAGGCCAGCGGCGCGGCGTGCGGGCGCCCATGGCCCGCAGCCGGGGTTGCCGTCGCCCAGACGTTGCCGACGTGATCGCGCCCGACCGTCAGGTGCGGCAACCGGGCGAGGCGCCGGAGGACGGCGTCGCCACGCGCCGCTTCGTTGCCCGTGGGCGCGGCAATGCGGGCGAGCTGCACCTGCTGCGCCAGGAGGGCGCGCTGACGCGGGCGCCACGCGTCGCAGAGCGGCGTGAGCCAGGGCGCGGTCGGGCGCGCGATCACGGGCGCGGCGTCAGATTCCGGTGATGACCGCATCGCCAGCCACCCACGGGGACGAAGGCGCGAAACACTGGCGCCCGCGCGGCAACGTGCTGGCGCTGGCGGCGGTGAGTTTCCTCACCGATGCGTCGAGCGAGATCATTGCCCCGCTGCTGCCACTGTTCCTGGTGACGACCCTGGGGGCGTCGGCGCGCACGGTGGGGATCATCGAGGGTGGCGCGGATGCGCTCGCGGCGCTGGTCAAGCTCGCGAGCGGGTGGTGGTCGGATCGGTCGCAGCGGCGGAAGCCGCTGATCGTGGCCGGCTACGCTGTGGCGTCGCTGGTGCGGCCGCTGGTGGCGGTGGCGCAGTCGGCGTCACAGGTGCTCATGATCCGCCTCGTCGATCGGATCGGCAAGGGGATGCGCGGGGCGCCGCGCGATGCACTCCTCGCGGCGTCGGTCGAGCCGGCACATCGCGGTCGGGCGTTCGGCTTCCATCGCGCGGCGGATCATGCGGGCGCGTTTATCGGCCCCCTCATCGCGCTGGTGTGCCTGCAGTGGCTGCATCTGCCACTCCGCACCGTCTTTCTCATCGCGGTGGTGCCGGGGGCGCTGTCGGTGCTCGTGGCGCTGTTCGCGGTGCGTGAGCGGGACGCGGGCGACGCGGGTTGGGGTCAGAGTCCGACTCTGACCCCAACTCTGACCCCGACTCTGACCCCAACGCTCCCGCGCGGCTTCTGGGCCGCGCTTGGCGCCATCGTGCTCTTCACGCTCGGCAACAGTACGGACGCCTTCCTCGTGCTGCGGGCGGCGCAGCTCGGTGTGCCCACGGCGCTCGTGCCGCTGCTCTGGGTCGCGCTGCACGTGGTGAAGAGCGCGGCCAGCGTCCCCGGCGGTGCGCTCAGCGATCGGCTGGGGCGTCGCTCGCTCATCGTGAGCGGCTGGCTGCTGTATGCGCTGCTCTACGCCGGCTTCGCGTGGGCACACGCGCCCTGGCATGCGTGGCTGCTCTTCGCGGCGTACGGCGTGACCTTCGGGCTCACCGAGGGGAGCGAGAAGGCGCTCGTGGCAGATCTGGTCCCGGCGGCGCGCCGTGGCGCGGCCTTCGGCTGGTATCACGCGGCGCTCGGCATCGCCGCGCTGCCGGCCAGCGTGCTGTTCGGTGTCGTGTGGGACACCTGGGGCGCACCGCGCGCCTTTCAGATGGGCGCCCTGCTCGCCCTCACCGCCACGGTCGGCCTCGCGGCCGTCCCGCGGCGGTGGTTGCAACCGACCCGAACCCGGGCCTAGCGTCGCACCTTGTTGCCGCTCGGGCCGATGGTGCGTTCGAACAGCTCGAAGATGCGGCGGTACTCGTCCGTCCACGAATCGGGGCGCACGAACCCGTGATCCTCGACGGGATACACCGCGAGCTCCCACCCCGACTTGCCGAGTTCGATGAGTCGCTGCGACAGGCGGACGATGTCCTGGAAGTGCACGTTGGTGTCCACCATGCCGTGCGCCATGAGCAGCGGATCCTCGAGCCCCTCGGCGAAGAAGATCGGCGACGAGCGACGATAGGCGAGCGAGTCGTCCTGCGGCAGGTTGAGGATCGCGCCGGTGTACCCGTGGTTGTAGTGCGCCCAGTCGGTCACGCTGCGCAGCGCCGCACCGGCGCCGAACGACTTGGGCGCGGTGAAGAGGGCCATGAGCGTCATGAAGCCGCCGTAGCTGCCGCCGTAGAGGCCGATGCGCTCCGGGTTGATGCCAAGCTCCTTTTGCAGGTACGCCGACGCGTCGACGTGATCCTGCAGGTCGCGCCCGCCCATCCACCGGTAGATGGCGGTGCGCCAGTCGCGTCCGTACCCGGCGCTCGCCCGGTAGTCGACGTCGAGCACGACGTACCCCTTGCTCGCGAGGTACTGGTTGAAGAGGTACTCGCGGCCGTAGCTGCTCCAGAAGTCGTGCACGTTGTGCAGGTACCCCGCACCGTGCACGAAGATGACCGCCGCGCCATTCGGCCGCGCACCCATGTCCGACGGCCGATAGATGCGCGCCGGCACCTGCACGCTATCGCTGGCGGGGATGCGTACGATGGCGGGCTTGAGCCAGGTGCGGCTGCGGAAGCTCTCCGACGTGGACGTGGTCAGCCGCGCCGCGCCGCTGCCGTCGGCGTTGGTGAGGAACAGCTCGGGCGGGACGTTCGCCTGCGAGTACACATCGGCAAAGCGCTTGCCGTCGGGGCTGAGCGTCACGCTGTGCCCGCCGTGTTCGCGCGTGAGCTTCGTGCGCGGGCCGCCGGTGCTCGCCATGCGATAGGCATGGCGCACGAACGGCGACTCCTCGCTCGTGTGCAGCAGGAACCAGGTGCCGTCATCACTCAGCTCGGCGCGCTCCACCTCCCACGTGCCACTCGTGAGCGGCCGCGTGTCGCTGCCATCGGGGTTGGCGCTGTAGAGCTGGGCGTAGCCGCTCACTTCACTCGCGTACCAGACGCGTCCCGTGGGCAGCCACCCCATGCACTGCGCGCACGGCCCACCCACCCAGGCCGAGTCGCGGAGCGCGTGCACGGTACGGGGACGCCCGGTGTCGGCCACCGTTGCGAGGTAGCGCCACTTGAAGTCCGGCGTGGACGCGGTGAGCAGCGCCTGCGTGCCGTCCCCACTCCACGAGGCGAGGCGCACCTGCGACGTGGGTGTGTCGGTGGCCCCGGTGACGACCAGCGGCGTGAGCACCGCCGTGGCGAGGTCGAGACGCCACGCGCGCATGCGCCCGGTCACGTCACCCACCTTGCTGCGCGACGGGATGTCCTCGGTGAAGCCGCTCGCGGTCACGTAGTTCGGGACGATGGTGTTGCGCGCGCCCCCGGCCTGCGCCGCTCCGGCGGCGCCACCCTGTGCGCCACCCTGTGCGCCGCCGCGCCCACCGGCCGCCCCCGCCGTCGTGGTCACGATGGCGAAGCGCAGGGTGGGGGACACGCTCAGGCCGGCGACTCGCTCACCGGCGGGCAGCCAGGTGATGGGATTCGCGCGTGCCTGCGCGGCGGCCCGCTGGACGCGCTGCACCGAGTCCGCCGCGACGCGGTCGCGAATGACGTCGAAGAGTTCGCGCTGCTGCCGCTCGATGGCGCCCCGCATGCCGGTGGCGCGCGCCGCATCGTCGCGCGGGGCCGGTCCGTCGCGCAGGTCGGTGAGCTGGCGCGTGTCACCCGAGGCGAGGTCCACGACGAATGCGTTCCCCTCGCGCAGGTACAGCAGCCCCTTGTCGTCGGCGGTGAAGCGCGGGTCGCTCTCGATGGCGTTGGTCTGCGTCAGCCGACGCACCGCACCGGTGCGCAGCGTGCGGATGTACAGGTCGCCGCGCACCGCGAACGCCCGACGCGTGCGCGCCCGATCGGACACCCCGTCGCTGAGCGCCACCGCCATGCTGTCCATGTGCGCGTCGCTCACCGCCTCGGGCTGCGCACCGGCCGCGGCCCGCACGCGATAGGGGCGCATCAGCGCATTCCATGCGGCGCCGGCAGGCGCCCACTGGAAGTAGAGCCACTGGCCGTCCGCGGTCCACGCGACGTTCCCGGGCTCGCGGCCGTAGTGCTCCGGCCCCCGCATGATGTTCGCGATGGAGAAGTCGAACGATTGGGCGTGGACGGCGCGCACGGTGGGGCTGCCAAGGTGCGCGAGGCCGGCGGTGAGGGCGGCGAACAGGACGGGGCGTCGCATGGGCAGGGCGAGGGGAGGAAGGGGCACGAGGGCCCGAATGCGAGAACCCAGCACATCGCCGATGCGACATGCTGGGTTCTCGAAAAGAGCCGCGCGCCGTCGCGTCCGTCAACGGGCGCGGGGCATCCGTGCGGTCAGCAGCAGCGCTGGCCGGCCCGCGTGTATCTGGCGTTGAGACGCTCGGTGGCGAACGTCTGCGGATCGACCGGCGTGCACTGTGGGTAGTGCGCGCGCATGTGGCGAAGATAGCTGTCGTAATCGGGGACGCCGATGAGCTTCCGCACAAGTGCCGCCAACCACCGCAGACGTTCCATGGGTCACGCTCCCTGCAACTGGGTCCGCACGTACGGCGACTCGCTGGTATCCGCCGCCTTCCGGCCGCTGGTGACCTTGAGCCACTCGTTGATCGACGCGCCGAGGATCACGATCACCGAGACGAGGAAGAACGCCGCCACCCCCGCGTCGAGGCGATCGTTGAAGATCATCCGCTGGGCGGCCTCGAGGCTCTTGATGTTTGCCGGCAGCGTGCCGGCCGCGATCTGCCCCTCGATCAGCCGTGCGTGCGCGAGGAAGCCGAGCTTGGGGTCGGCGGAGAAGATCTTCGTGAGCCCCGCCGTCATCGTCACGATGACCAGCCACGCCATCGGCAGCAGCGTCACGAAGCTGTACTTCGCCTTGCCCATCTTGATGATGACCGTGGTGCCGACGCACAGCGCGACCGTGGCCAGCAGCTGGTTCGAGATGCCGAAGAGCGGCCAGAGCGAGTTGATGCCGCCCAGGGGATCGGTCACGCCCTGATACAGGAAGTAGCCCCACATGCAGACGAACAGCGCGCTCGCGAAGATGCCGGCCGGATACGACGAGACCTTGCCGAGCGGCTTCCAGATGTTGCCGAGCATGTCCTGCAGCATGAAGCGGCCGACGCGCGTGCCGGCATCGAGCGTGGTGAGGATGAACAGCGCCTCGAACATGATCGCGAAGTGGTACCACAGCGCCATCGCGCCCGGGCCCCCCAACGCCTGCGCGAAGAGGTGCGCCATGCCCACCGCGAGGCTCGGGGCGCCTCCGGTGCGCGAGAGCAGCGAGCTTTCGCCCACCTGCTTGGCCAGCAGTTCGAGGTCGGCGCCGGTGATGGGCTTGAAGAGCGCCCAGTCGTTGATCGTCTGCGCCGCGGTCGCTGCCGTGGTGCCGATCACGCCGGCGGGCGAGTTGATGGCGAAGTAGATGCCCGGCGTGAGCACGCAGGCGGCGATGAGCGCCATCGTGGCCACCAGCGACTCGGTGAGCATCGAGCCGTAGCCGACGAGGCGCGCGTCCGTTTCCCGCTTGATGATCTTGGGTGTCGTGCCCGACGAGATGAGCGAGTGGAAGCCGGAGATGGCGCCACAGGCGATGGTCACGAAGACGAACGGGAACAGCTTGCCGGCGAAGACCGGCCCCGTGCCGTCGATGAACTTGGTGACCCGCGGCATCTCGAGCGGCGGCAGCACCCAGAGGATGCCGATCCCGAGCGCGACCACGACCCCGATCTTCACGAACGCCGAGAGGTAGTCACGCGGCGCGAGCAGCAGCCACACGGGGAGCACCGACGCGCAGAAGCCGTAGATCATGATGGCCAGCGACAGCGTCGTGCCGTCGAGCGTGAACATCGGGGCCAGCGTGGCCGACTCCGAGACCCACTTGCCCGCGAAGAGCGAGACGCCGAGCAGCACGAGCCCGATGGCGGTGGTCTCCAGCACGGCGCCCGGGCGCACCCAGCGCATGTACACGCCCATGAGCAGCGCGATGGGAATGGTCAAGCCGATCGTGACCACCCCCCACGGGCTGTCGCGGAGCGCGTTGACCACGATGAGCGCGAGCACCGAGATGAGGATGATCATGATGCCGAGCACCGCGACCAGCGCGGTGACACCGGCCACCGTCCCGATCTCCTCCTTCGCCATCTGTCCGAGCGACTTGCCGTCGCGGCGCATCGAGGCGCAGAGGATGACGAAGTCCTGCACGGCGCCGCCGATGACCACGCCGACGAGGATCCACAGCGCGCCCGGCAGGAATCCGAACTGCGCCGCGAGCGTGGGGCCGACCAACGGGCCGGGGCCCGCGATGGCGGCGAAGTGGTGGCCGAACACGACCCACTTGTTCGTCGGCACGAAGTCGCGGCCGTCGTCCAGGCGCTCGGCCGGGGTGGCCCGGGTGGCGTCGAGCGCGAAGATGTCGTGGGAGATGATGCGACTGTAGAAGCGGTAGCCGATCAGGTAGGTGCAGACGGCCGCCGTCAGCAGCCAGGCCGCGCTGATGGACTCGCCCCGGGACAGGGCGATGGTCGCGAGGGCGCCGGCACCGAGCGCAGCTACGCCGAACCAGGGGAGGGACTTGAGCACGCGGGTCGCGGAGGAGGGAGGGGTGGCGGGCGGGGAGGACGACAGCCGATATGGGTGCCGGTACCGGCGGTTGTCAATGCAAAACGCACCCCGGGGGAAGGGCGTTGTCCCGCACGCTCGCGAGGGGTCGGCGCACCCCGCTATTCTTGACCCATGTCCACTCCTGTCACGCTCATCCCCGGCGACGGCATCGGCCCGTCCATCGCCGACGCCACCGTCCGCATCCTCGACGCCGCCGGCGCCGACATCGCGTGGGACCGCCAGGTGGCCGGCATGGCCGGTGTGGCCCGCTGGAACGATCCGATCCCCGACGCGACGCTCGACTCCATCAAGCGCACCCGCGTGGCCCTCAAGGGGCCGCTCGAGACCCCCGTTGGCGAGGGGTTCCGGTCCATCAATGTCGCGCTCCGCAAGACGTTCGACCTGTACGCCAATGTCCGTCCGGCGTACACGATCGTCCCGGGACGGTTCGAGAACATCGACATCGTGCTGGTCCGCGAGAACACCGAGGGGCTCTACATCGGCGTCGAGCACTACGTCCGCATCGGGGACGATCCCAAGGCCGCCGCCGAGTCGGTGGCGATCATCACGCGGGAAGGCTCGGAACGCATCGTCCGCTATGCCTTCGAGTACGCGCTGGCGCACAACCGCCAGAAGGTCACGCTCGTCCACAAGGCGAACATCCTCAAGTTCTCGCAGGGGCTCTTCCTCGACGTCGGGCGCATGGTGGCGCGCGACTACGCCGGGAAGATCCAGTTCGAGGAGCGCATCATCGACGCGATGGCGATGCACCTCGTCATGCGCCCCGAGCAGTTCGACGTGGTGGTCACCACCAACCTGTTCGGCGACATCCTGTCGGATGAGATCTCCGGCCTGGTGGGCGGCCTCGGCCTCGCGCCGGGCGCGAACATCGGCAAGAACGCGGCGATCTTCGAGGCCGTGCACGGCACGGCGCCCGACATTGCCGGGAAGAACATCGCCAACCCCGGCGCGCTCGTGCTGGCGGCGTGCATGATGCTCGAACACCTCGGCGATCGCGATCGGGCGCACCGGGTGCGCAGCGCCTTCGAGCGCACCATCCGGGAAGGGCGCGTGCTCACGCGTGACCTGGGCGGCACGGCCAGTACGGATGCCTTCACCGATGCCGTGATCGCTGCCCTTGACTGAGGTGCCGTCGAGCGCGGAGGACGTCGTGCGCGTCCTCCACGTGTCGGACATCCACTGCGGGCGGCCGTTCCGTGAGGCCCACGTCGCGGCGGCGCTCGACGTGGCGCGCCGCAGCGCGTGGCGGGCCATCGTGATCTCCGGCGACCTGTCGCAGCGCGCGCGACCGGTGGAGTTTGCTGCTGCCCGCGACATCGTCGACCAGTTTCGCGCCGCGGCGCCGGTGCTGGTGGTGCCCGGCAATCACGACGCGGCGTGGTGGCATGCGCCCTTCGGGTACGGCGACTTCGCGCGCGTGCACGCCGAGTATCGAGCGCATATCGCGGACGATCTCGAGCCCACCCTGCGTCTTCCCGGGCTCTCGATCGTCGGGCTCAACTCGGCCTGGGGCACCAATCCGCCGGCGCTCACCTGGTATCCGCGCGACTGGCGCGTGAAGGGCGGGCTGACCATCGCGCAGCTGGCCCGTGCGCGGCAGCGCCTCGCGGACAGCCCCGCCGGCGACCTGCGTCTGCTGGTCGTGCACCACAACGTCGTGCGCGGGCGACTCTCGCACCGCTGGGGGCTGGCCCGCCCCCAAGCGACACTCGATGCGATCGCCGGCATGGGCGCGGACGTCGTGTGCACCGGGCACGACCACGAGGAGCGCGTGGAGGTGGTGGAACGTCCCACCGGGCGCTTCCTGTTGAGCGCCGCGAACACGCTCTCCAGTCGCATGCGGGGGCATCGGCCCAGCGCGCTCAACGTCATCGAGGCCACCGCCAGTCAGGTGACCGCGACCGCGTGGTGCTACGACGATGTCGCCGGCGTCTTCACCCCTGGGTCGACCACGGCGACGTACGGCCGCCGAGTGCCGGTGTCGTCTCGCCCCTGAACAGCCGCTGCGTCTGCAACTGCTGCTCGACCCCCTGCAGCAGGGCACCGAGTTCGTTCATGGCGTGCCGCAGCGCGCCGCGGAAGAGCGCGCGATACCACGCGAAGACGGCAACCACACCGAAGAGGAACGCGCCGGCACCGGCGATCAGGGTAATCGGCCGGAAGCCGGCGCCGCCGCTGACCGTGCCCAGTCCGGTGGAGATCGCGGTGATGGCGCCGAAGCCCGCCATCAGGGCGTAGTCGATCTTCAGGTTCCGCCGCAGCCCCGGGCGCAGGTCGCCCGTGATGATCACTTCGCATGCCGGACTGGCCGCGGTTCCACGCGGCTGCAGCGTCACGTTGAGGTCGAACAGCTCGATCTGCTCCAGTCGGTAGGCCAGCTGCTTCGACTTGTCCGTCATCACGAACGGATTCAGGTACGCTTCCTTGAAGCGCGGCATGCGGAAGCGCATGATGCCGCCGTCGAGCGGATGCCCGTTCACGGTGTCCACGAGCTCCAGCTTCGACGGGTGTGTCGTGAACACCTGCCCGAGCGCCGCGAGGACGTCCTTGGGTGTGCCGGGAATGAGGCGGCTCACCGAGACCGCGCGGTCGGCGGTGCCCATGAACAGCGTGAGGCGACGGTCTTCGGACTCGCTGCTCGCGCGCACCGCCACGCCGCTCGCCGCCCGCGCCTTCACTTCGGCCAGCGCCAGCGCCACGTACTGCCGCGAGATCCCCGCTTCCACCGCCGCCGCCTCGACGTCACGGACGCGAAACTGCCCGGTGTCCACGGTCGTGGCGGCGCCGGTCGTCACGCGCGCGTGCACACCACTATTGGTCGATCGGAGCGCCGCCGACCGTTCCATGCGGTGCGCCGCCTCGGCCTGCAACTGCGCCGCGCGCTGCCACACGGCCAGCGCGTCGTCCTCGCTCAGCACACCGCCCGGCGCCGCGTCGGCGGCCGCCTGTTCGCTGGCCTCCGCATCCCGCAGCGCCGCATCGAGTGCGGCGGCCACGGCGTCGGCGGTTGGATAGCGCTGCGCGGGATCCTTCGCGAGACAGGTGTCGATGACCGCCGCCACGCTGGGCGGCACGTGCGCGGCCAACGTGGCCAGCGACGGGGCGGGACGCGTCACGTGCGCCACCAGCACGCTCTGCGCGGAACCATCGAAGGGCGGCGCACCATGCAGCGCGTGGAAGCCCACGCACCCCAGCGCGTAGATGTCGCTGCGCCCGTCGAGCGCCTCGCCAGAGGCCTGTTCGGGACTCATGTAGTGCACCGAGCCCAGCACACTGCCGTCCACCGTGAGCCCCTTGGTGTCGGCCGCGTCGCGCGCGATGCCGAAGTCCGTCAGCACGGCGCGCCCCGTCTCGCGATCGAGGAGGATGTTGTCGGGCTTGATGTCGCGATGCACCACGCCGCGCGCGTGGGCATACGCCAGCCCCCACGACACCTCACGCAGGATACGCACGACCTCGGTCACGGACATCGCGCCACGATCGCGCAGGCGGTCGCCGAGCGACTCGCCGTGCACGTAGCGCATGGAGAACCACACCACGCCTCCGGTTTCGTCGGCGCGGTACACCTCGATGATGTGCGGGTGCTCGAGACGCGCGCTCGTGCGGGCTTCGCGCAGGAACCGCTCGCGCTCGTCGCTGCTGGCCTGCTCGGCGAGCAGCACCTTGAGCGCGACCAGACGGTCGAGAAACCGGTCGCGGACCAGCCAGACGGCGCCCATGCCGCCCGTGCCGAGCAGACGGACGGTTTCGAAGGCGTCGGCGAGCCCAGCAGGAAGGACTGGGGCGGACGCTGCAGGGGCGGGAGCGGGGGCGAGAGACATGGCGGGAAACTCGCAGGGAGCGCGGGCCATTTTCAACGCGTCGACTGGGCAGTCGGCGGGTGGGTGATCGTGCCTGACCCGGCGCCGCGTTCGGCAACGGCGTACGGCTCAGGTCGTTTGACGCGCTGCGCAACCGTCCATACGATTGCGCGTTCCACCTGTGCTGCAGGTCACGAGTCCTTCGCCGATGGAGGAGTTTGCATGCGTCGCGCTGTTCCGAGTTCCTGGTTGAAAGGTTGGGCCGCTGCCGGTGTGATTGCCGCGTCCGCGTTGACGTCATCGCTCGGCGCGCAGATGGCGCCGTACATCAACACCGCGATGCCGTCGCCGCAGTTCGCATCGCAGCCCGGCGAGGCCAATTGGCTGCAGTTGGTGCCGTGGCATGCGCGCAACCTGCTCGTCGTCGCCGGTGATCCGAACTCGCCCGCGTACGCGACGCCCAAGGGCGCGGGCTACGACGGCATCGGCTCGATCTTCATCGACATCGGGAATGGCACGGGGTACCTGTGCACCGGCTCGCTGCTGCAGGGCGGGTACATGCTCACGGCGGCGCACTGCCTGAGCGACGGCAAGAACGTCTTCGCGGCGCAGACCTTCTCCGTGTTCTTCCCGCCCGGCACGCCGTCGGGCACGCAGGAGATCATCACGAGCACGCAGTTCTACGTGCACCCGCAGTACACGGGCGAAGTCATCGACGCGCACGACATCGCGATCATCAAGCTGGGGAGCGCGCCGTCGGCGGGGGTGCAGGCGGCCGCGCTGTCGCTGTACAGTGGCGGCGGTGCGGTCGGATCGACGGCGCAACTCGTCGGGAGTGGCGCCACGGGCGATGGCGTCGACCAGGGTGGTGGTGGGTTCGGCCTCGGTGACCGCCGCACGGGCCTCAACGCCATCGACTTCAACTGGAACGACCCGCTCTTCGGTGGCTTCTTCAACGGGTTCTTCGGCAACGCTGATCCGGGCACCCTCATCGCCGACTTCGACAGCGGACGCAGCGGCAACAATGCGTCGTGCTGGATGGCGTCGTTCTTCACGGCCAACCTGGCGCCGTACTGCGGACTCGGGTTCGGCGGCTTCGAGGCCAACCTCGGTCCCGGCGATTCGGGCGGGCCGTTGTTCATCAACGGCCTCATCGCCGGCGTCGCGTCGTACGGCTTGTCGTTCGGGGCTCCCATGGATCCGGACAACACGCTCAACTCCTCCTACGGCGAGTTCGCCGGCTGGACGTCGGTGGAGTACAACCGGGCGTGGATCAACTCCGTCATCGCACCGCCGCAGCAGGTGGTGCCGGAGCCGGCCACCGTGATGCTCACCTTCGCCGGCCTCGCCCTCATGGCCGGCATGGCGCGTCGCCGCCGCAGCTGACCCGCCGCAGCACCGACCGGCGCCCGTCAGCCGGTTCCAGTGGCCCACCCCTGTGGTGGGCCACTGTGCGTTAGCCCCCTTGCGCGGGCGTGTCCGGCATATATCTTAGTGCTAAGATATAATCGCCCCACGGGGCAGGAGCACCACATGTCCATTCTCGGACTGCACCACGTCACTCTTGTCGCCAGCAACGCCCAGCGCACCGCCGATTTCTATGCGCGCGTGCTCGGCCTCCGCCTCATCAAGACGACGGTCAACTTCGACGATCCCGGCAGCTATCACCTTTACTTCGCCGACGCCACCGGCGCACCGGGCACCGTCGTCACCTTCTTCGAGTGGCCCCGGGCGCCCCGTGGACGCACCGGCATCGGGGGCACGCACCACGTGGCGCTCCGCGTTGCCGATCGCGACGCGCTGCTGCGCTGGAAGCGGCGCCTCACCGACCTGGGTCTGCGGGTCATCGGGCCCTACGACCGCCACTACTTCACGAGCATCTACTTCCGTGACCCGGACGGCCTGATCCTCGAGATCGCCACCGACGGCCCGGGCATGCTGTTCGATGAGCAGGTGCAACAGGTCTCGCAGCGCACGCCGCCGGCGGCGCTGGTGCGCGGCGCGCGCGATGAGGCCGCCATCGCGGCGCTCACGTGGCCGGAGCCGGTCCCCACCATCGATGCCGCCATGTCGCTCACGCGCGGCATGCACCACATCACCGCCATGAGCGCGAACGTGGAAGCGGTCGACGAGTTCCTGCGCGGCATGCTGGGCATGACACTGGTCAAGCAGACCGAGAACTTCGACGACCCGGGCACGCGGCACTGGTCGTGGGGCACGCCGGATGCGCGCCCGGGATCGCTGGTCACCTACCTCGAGCGCCCGGCGACCGAGCGTCGTGCGCACATGGGCACGGGGCAGGGGCACCACTACGCGCTGGCGGTGGCCGGCGACGACGAGCAGCGCGCCATCCGCGACCGGCTGCTCGACGCCGGACATCACGTCTCGCCCGTCATGGATCGCGTCTACTTCCGCAGCATCTACACCCGCGATCCCGACGGACACATCGTCGAGGTGGCGACCATGGGGCCCGGATTCCTCGTCGACGAGCCGGTCGAGACGAGTGGCACCACGTTGCGGCTGCCGCCGTGGCTCGAGGCGCAGCGGGACGACATCGCGGCGCACCTGGTGGACATCGAGCGCGCGCCGTGGCCCACGGATGGTGCCGACGCCGCCCGCGGCGTGCGCGGCCACCCGGGGCTTCGCCTCGACGTGACGCCGTCGGTGGAGGCTGCGGTATGACCGTGCCGGGACCGCACGCCGGCCTCGCGCCGCTCGAGGCGGGCGTGGCGCTCGACCGCGCGTCGCACGCGCTCGTACTCGTGCACGGGCGCGGCGGCAGCGCCGAGGGGATGTTCCCCATCGCGCGGGCCGCCCGCGCGACGGAGGCAGCGCTCATCGCGCCGGTGGCGGCCGACGACAGTTGGTATCCGGCGCGCTTCCTCGCACCGCAGGCGCAGAACGAGCCGTGGCTCTCGAGCGCCCTGGCGGCGGTCGACGCCGCCGTCGCGCGCGCGCGGGATGCCGGCATCGCCGAGTCGCGCATCGTGCTGGTGGGCTTCTCGCAGGGCGCGTGCCTGTCGCTCGAGTATGCTGCGCGACGAGCTGCGCGGGGGGCGCGGTTCGGGGCCGTGGCGGCCTTCGCGGGCGCCCTCGTGGGCGATCCGGCGGTGCCGCGCCATGACACCGGCACGCTGCACGGCACGCCCGTGCTGCTCGCCTGCGGGGACGCCGATGCGCACATCCCGGAATCCTCGGTGCGGGCGAGCGCCGAGGTGTTCACGGCGCTGGGGGCGGCCGTCGACCTGCGCATCTATCCGCGCGTCGGGCACGACATCGTCGCCGACGAGATCCGCTGGCTCAGCGAGCAGGTGGCGGCACTCGGCTGACGCCGGACGTAGCGCGCGGCGGGGCACATGGCGATCTTCCGCCTCGATGCACGACGACCTCCAGTTGGGCCTCTTCGCGATGCCGTCCGCCGCCCCTGCGGCGGCGCCGGTCGCGGTGTCGTCGTCGCCCCACGTGTTCAGCCCCCCACCGCCGTCCGCGGCGCCCGATGCCGGCCCCGCGCGTGGCCGCTCCGCGACGCGGGCACGCACCGCTGTGCTCTTCTCGCGGTTGCAGGAGATGGGGCTGCGTGGTGTGGAGACACTGGTGCTCATGCGCACACGCAGCGTCATGGTGTCGCATATCGGGCGCACGCTGCGGGTGAACGAGGGCTACGCCGAGGCGCCCGACCGGGTGTTGCGCGCGATCGTGGCGTTCGCCACCGCGCGCACCAAGACCGAGCGGCACGCGGCGCGTGAGGTGATCCTCGCGCATGACGTGGAGCGGGGCCCGGCGCGGCGCCGGGCCGAGCCGGCGCGTCCCGGCGATGTGGCGCTGCTCGCGCAGCTCGCCGAAGCGCACCGACAGCTAAACGCGCAGTGGTTCGCCGGCACGCTCACCGAAGTGCCCGTGCGTCTCTCCGGGCGCATGGCCACGCGGCTCGGCCACTTCGACCCGGGCACTCGGCATACGCCGCCGGAGATCGTGCTGTCGCGGCAGCACCTCGTGCGGCACGGGTGGCGCGAGGGGATGCACACGCTGCTGCACGAGATGGTGCACCAGTGGCAGCACGAGACCGGTCGCCCCGTCGACCACGGCGCCGACTTCCGCGCCAAGTGTCGCGAGGTGGGCATCACGCCTGCCGCGCGGCGCGATGTCGTGCCCATCGCCCCCAGGCGCCGCAGCGCGCGCTGACAAGGACAGCGGGCGAGTCGCGTCGCGGCGTGCCCACAACGCACAACGCACAACGCACGACAGACAACCCACAACGCACAACGGGCCCGTGCTCAGCGCACGGGCCCGTTGTTGTTGCAGGAGCGCTAGGACGTCAGGGGGTCACGACGCCCGTACGCGACGCCGCCTTCCAGTTCGCGCCGTCCGAGAAGCGGCCGGTGACCGGGTTCTGCCCGGTGATGCTGCCGATGACCGTGAACGACCAGTTCGTCGAGCCCGGTGCCATGGCCCAGGACGGGTTGAAGTTGCCGACGCCCGTGAAGTTGGGTGTGTCGAGCGTGAAGCTGCCGGCGTTGCTGGTGTACGCCCGCGTCATGCTGTACGTCCACGTGTTGCTGGTGGTGCTGACCTGATAGAACGTCAGCCCCATCGCGTCGCCGTACTCGGCCGGCCAGGCGCCCGTCGTGGAGTAGCGCACGTAGGGCGAGGTGGTCGACGTGATGGTGGGCGTGGGCGCCGCCGACCCGAACGTGAGCGTGCGGGGGGCGAGCGTCTGGTTGTACTGGTACAGGATGCGGATCGACTGGGCGTTCTGGTTGCCCGACATGGCCGAGGCAAGCACGCCGTGCAGGTCGCCTGCCTGCAGCAGGTTCGATGGCACGCCGTACAGCGTGACCGGCGACGTTGCCTGCAGCGCGAAGGCAAACGAGCCGGCGTTGCCGTTGGCCGTCTCGAAGAGCTGCGAGACTAGAAGTGTGTCGCTGCCGGTGTTGGCGAAGGTATACGGTGCTGTCGCCACTGCGAACGACTCCGCCCCCGCGAAGTCGATGACCGGAATGGCCCCCACGTAGTTCACGTTGCGGCGTAGCACGCCACGGTCCGGCGCGAAGGACGTGGTTGCCAAACTGAACACAGTGCGGAACGCCAGCAGGTCGGTGGTGCCCAGCGGCGCGTTGGTGAGGTTGAAGGTCGTCGTCGGTGCGGTAACCGACGCCATCGCATTCCCGTAGCCGATCGATGCGCTTTGGGGGACCAGACTGGTCGGCGGACCGCTAAGCCCGGCCACCGTGCCCGTCAGCGCCTTGCCGCCCGGGTTGGTGGTGCACTCACGCCCACCGGTGTTGCCCAGTTCGGCGGCCGTCATGTAGTACAGCGTCACATCGACACCGGTGCGCCCCTGGGCCTGCAGCGCGAACGCCACGCCGCCCACGTTGGTCACCGTGAAGTTGTATACGCGGTTCGTCGTACCCGTGGGCGTGACCGCCGTCCACGCGCCGTTCACGCCGTTCTGCACCGCGAACCAGAGCGGGAAGCGCGCCGGGTCGCAGAAGGTCCAGGTGCCATTGCCACCCGGGTTCCCCGACTGCGTCACGGTCAGCGCGTAGGTGATCGTCTGGTCAGCCACGCCAGCGCCGGTGCCGCGCACGGTGATCGTGTACGCACCGGGCTGCACGCCGCTCCCCACATCGATGCCGAGTTGCGCCTGCGCGCCGGTCGCCACTGCCGGTACGAACGTCGCCGTCGCGCCATTCGGCAGGCCCGAGGCGGTGAGCGTCACGCCGCCGGTGAAGCCGCCGGCGCGCGCGATGTTGATGGTGGTGAGCACCGTCTGCCCCTGCGCGACGGTGCCGGCGCTGGGCACCGCACTGATCGCGAAGCTGCCCTGCGCGGCGGCCGTGACGGTGAGTGAGAACGTGGTGGTGCTCGTCACGGTGCCCGCCGTGGCGCGCAGCGTGAGGGTGTACGTACCCGGCTGCGTGTTGGCCGCCGCCGAGAGCGTCATGGTGGTGCCGGCGCCCACCGGGTTCGCGGCAAAGGCGGCCGTGACGCCGGCTGGCGCCCCTTCGAGGGTCATCGTGGCGTTGCCCACCGTGCCCGTGCGCGTGAGCACGATCGGGATGGCGTTGGCGGTCGACGTGCCCTGCGAGAGCGACTGGTTCGCGATGGCCGTGATGCCGATGCTCGGCGCGGCCGTCACGGTGAGCGCGATGGCCGTCGTGGCCGCGGTCACCCCGGTGCCGGTGGCCTGCACCGTGAAGTTGTAGAGACCCGGCAACACGTTCGCGGCCACGGCGAGTGCCAGCGCACTCGTGGTGCTGCCCGTCGCAATCGACGTCGGCGTGAACGTCGCGGTGACGCCCGCGGGGGCGTTCTGCACCGCGAGGTTCACCGCGCCGGTGAAGCCGCCGCCGCGCGTGATGGTGATGGTGCTGTTCCCCGTCTGCGCCGCCTCGACGGTCAGCGCCGCGGGTGCCGCCGTGACCGAGACCGTCGGTGTCTGCGCGGCCGTGACGGTGAGGGCGATGGTGGCGGTTTGCGCGGTGAGCCCCGCGCCCGCCGCCGTGACCGTGATCGTGTACGTGCCGGCGGCCGCGGTACCCGCGGCAAGCGAGAGCGTGCTCGCCGTCGCCGTGCCACTCAGCGTGGCCGGCGCGAACGTCGCCGTCGCACCCGTCGGCACACCGCTCGCGGTGAGCGTCACGTCACCCGTGAAGCCGCCGCTGCGCGTGATGGTCAGCGGCACTGTGGCCGTCTGCCCCTGCACCGCGGTGGCCGCGTTGGCGCCCGCGGTGAGGGTGATCGACGGCGCGGTGATGACCACCGTGACCGCGGTCGACGCACTGCTCACGCCGGTCCCGCTGCCGGTGATGTTGATCGTGTAGGTGCCTGCTGCAGCCGTGCCGTCGGCGGAGATCGTGGCGACCGCCAGGTTGGCCGAGCCCGTGAGCGAAGCGGGTGCGAACGCGACGTTCACGCCCGTGGGTGCGCCGCCTGCCGTGAGGGTCACCGCACCCGTGTAGTTGGTGCGCGCCACGGTCACGTTCACCGTGGCCGACGCGCCGCGCGCGATCGTGAGGGAGGAGGTGGACGCTGACAACGCGATGCTGCCCGTCGTCGGCGCCGTCCCGCCGTCATCGCCGCCGCCCGAACAGGCGGCCAGGGTGAACACCGCAAGGCTCATCGCCAGGAATCGCCGCATCGCTTTCCTCTTTCCGTGAAGGTCGGGAGTCTTTGCCACCGGTCGGAATCGACCTGCTCACGCGCCAAAGGTCAACCGCGTCGGCGGCGCGTGCGTCGCACTAACGTCATGTCGGCGTGTCGTTTATCGCGCTTCGCCGGCACAGGATGCCGCGCCGATGGCGATGCCGACAGGGACAAATGACCCGGAGACTGCCCTGGATTCCATTGGCTGGCCGATCCGGATCGGGGGTGCGACGGGGTAGATTTCGCCCATCCCGAGGGCCCCGCGCCCGTCCATTCCTGCTGCACTGACCGCCGCACTGATCCATGGCCACCGATACGCTCGCGGCCGCCGCGATTCCGGCGCTGCCCTCCGTCGAACTCACCGCGCACGCGGGTGACCTGTTCAACATCGACGCCGCGCTCACCGAAGAAGAGCGCGCGATTCGCGACACCATTCGACGCTTCGTCGACGACAAGATCCTGCCCATCATCGGTGGCTGCTACGTCGACGGCCGCTTTCCGGACGAGCTCATCCCGGAGATGGCGGAGCTGGGCGTCCTCGGGGCCAACCTGCCGGAGGAGTACGGCTGCGCCGGGCTGTCGAGCGTTGCCTATGGCCTCATCATGCAGGAGCTCGAGCGCGGCGATTCCGGCATCCGCTCGTTCGCCTCGGTGCAGGGTGCGCTCGTCATGTACCCGATTTTCGCCTTCGGCAGCGAAGAGCAGCGCCGCACCTACCTCCCCAAGCTGGCCAAGGCCGAGATGATCGGCTGCTTCGGCCTCACCGAGCCCGACTACGGCTCGAATCCGTCGGGGATGATCACGCGCGCACGTCAGCAGGCCGATGGGAGCTGGATCCTGAACGGCGCGAAGATGTGGATCACGAACGGCTCGAAGGCCGATATCGCGGTCGTGTGGGCGAAGACCGGGGACAGCACCGAGGACAGCTCGATCCGCGGCTTCATCGTGCACACCGACACGCCGGGCTTCCAGGCGCGCGACCAGAAGGGCAAGCTTTCGCTGCGCGCCAGTGATACGTCGGAGCTGGTGCTGAGCGACGTGCATGTGCCGGCCGACGCGATCCTGCCCAACTCGAAGGGACTCAAGAGCCCGCTCATGTGCCTCACGCAGGCGCGCTACGGCATCTCGTGGGGCGTGCTGGGCGCGGCGCAGGCCTGCTTCGAAGAAGCGGTCGCATACAGCAAGAGCCGTGTGATGTTCGGCAAGCCGATCGGCGGCTTCCAGATCCAGCAGGTGCGCCTCGCCGACATGCTCACCGAGATCGTGAAGGGGCAGCTCGTGTCGCTGCACCTCGGCCGTCTCAAGGACGCCGGCAATTTCACGCCGCAGCAGGTGTCACTCGCCAAGCGCAACAACGTCGACATCGCGACGAACATTGCCCGCGAGACGCGTCGGCTCCTCGGCGCGAACGGCATCCTGGCCGAGTACTCGGCCATGCGGCACATGGCGAACCTCGAGAGTGTCTACACCTACGAGGGCACCCACGACGTGCATTCGCTCATCCTCGGCCAGGCCCTTACCGGGATGAACGCTTTCTCCTGAGTCCCGTCGCTGCCGTCACACGCCCGCTGCCCGCGCGGCGCGCCGTCCTTCCGGACAGCGCGCCGCGCGAGTCGTTTCACCCCTCACGCGTGCGGCGTCGGGCCACCAGCGCGAACGCCATCAGGCCGCCGACCGCGAGCACGAAGGTCGCCGGCTCGGGCACCGTGGACACGGGCGGTGAGGGCAGCCAGCCGTTGTACGCGTTCTGGTGGAACTCGCACGTGTTCGAGCTGTTGGCCGCGATGGTCGCCGACCCGACCACGTACGTGCCGTTGCAGGCCCCGCCCGTGGTGGCCAGCGCCACGTTGGGCGCCAGCACCGAGCCGGCCACCGAACCACCGAACGTCATCGACGCCGGCGTCGCCGACACGAAGTTCCACAGCAGCATCGACGCGAGGCCACCGGGATTGTCATTGCCGCCGACCTGCGAGCAGCCCGTGAAGGCCCAGGGGTCGGTGTAGCCCGTGCAGAAGTTGAAGCCGGTGTTGCGGAACGGCGTCGTGCCGTCGAAGCCCGTCACGTTGACGATGATCGAGCCGCCGGTCGGCGCATAGAAGTTGTACCCGCCCGGGGCGTTGTAGAGCTCGGTCGCCGACACCGTGAACACGTTCACGCCGCTCGACGCACCGAGGAAGAACATCTGGCTCCACTGGGAGAGCGCCGTGGCGGTGGGGGCCAGCGCGCCGATCTGCGTCGACAACGCCGTGAGACGGGCCTGCTCGGCGGCGAAGTCGACCGGCAGCGGAGCGTTCTGCGCCTGAAGCTGGGCCACCGTGGCGTTCGTGATGGCGCGCGCGCCGGCGATGCAGGTCGGGCCGTTGTAGACCTGGCCAGAGGTGAGCGAGGCCGCCCCGCCGACGACGAGGGCGCCGTTCGCGGCCGCACCCGGGAGGCCGGCACCGACGCCGAAATTGCTGGCCGAGAAAGCGCCACCCACGGCGAGCGTCCCGGTGACGTCCGTGTTGGTCATGAAGAAGCTGCCGAACGACAGCACGTTGTAGTTCGACAGCCCCTGAGCGGAGGCCGTGGCGGCCGTCCCGACCGTGAGGGCGGCGAGCAGGGGGGCAACGCGGGTGGCGACGCGACGCAGCATGACGGAAAAGCCGGAGAAGAGCGAAACGGGACCTGGCGGTCGGGAGTGTCTCGGTGAAGGTAAATTCATGTGCCGCGCGATTCCACGGCCGGCACAACGCCGGCCACCCGTGTGACGGTCAGGGGCGGTCGAAAACGCGACGGTCGCGTCACATTGCCCGGGGGTTGGCACCGGCCTAGGTTGCGGGCGAACCCGGGGGTGGCGTCCATCGTGACCTGCCCACGGTCCCAACCCAGACACCAACGCCGGAGCATCCGCGGTGAAGATCGCCGTGTGCATCAAGCGCGTCCCCGTGATGGAAACCAAGTTCGCGATCGCAGCGGACGGGACGCGTGTCGACGAGGCCGGGCTCAAGTTCGACGTCAACGACTTCGACCTGTGGGCCATCGAAGCGGCCCTCCAGCTCAAGGAAAAGAACAACAACGCCGGCGAAGTGGTCGCGATCTGCCTGGGTCCCGACGCTGCGCAGGAGCAGGTGCGCAAGGCGCTGGCCATGGGCGCCGATCGCGGCGTGCTGTTGCAGGCGGCCACGGTGCCGGCCGACGGGCTGGCCATTGCGCGCGCGCTGGCTGCCGAACTGCAGGGCGGTGGCTATGACCTCGTGCTGTTCGGTCGCATCGCCGTGGACTCGATGAACCAGATGACGGGTCCGGCCGTGGCCGAGCTGCTCGGCCTGCCGTGCGTGACGAACGTCTTCAAGCTCGACATCGCCGGCGCGACGGGTCGCGCCGAGCGTGCGCTCGAGGGCGCGAGTGAAGTGGTGGAGTTCCCGCTTCCCGCGGTGCTCACCATCGACGATGGGCTCAACAAGGAACGCCTCCCCTCGCTCAAGGGGATCATGGCGGCCAAGAAGAAGCCGCTCGACGTGAAGCCGGCGCAGTTGGGCGACGTGCAGGTGTCGGTGGCGAAGATGGTGCTGCCGCCCGAGCGCGCGGCGGGTCGCATTCTCGGTGACAGCGCGGCCGCCGTGCCGGAGCTCGTCCGCCTCCTCCAGACTGAAGCGAAGGTGCTCTGATCATGGCGAACGTTCTCGTGGTTGCCGAAGTCCGCGCGGGCGAGCTGCGCAAGGTCGCGCTCGAAGCCGTGACGGCCGCGCGTCAGCTGGCCGATCTGTCGGGCGGCGGCAGCGTGCATGCCCTGCTGGCGGGCGACGCCGGCATCGGTGCGAAGGCCGGTGCCTTGGCCGAGCACGGCGCCGACAGTGTGCTGGTGCTGGAGCACGCCGGGTTTGCGCAGTACAACGCCGAAGCCCTCGCTGCCACGGTCGCGCAGCGGCTGAGCGGCGGCACTTACGGCTATGCGGTGTTCAGTGCGACGGCGCAGGGGCGCGACCTCTCGCCGCGCGTGGCGGCCAAGCTGGGGCGCGGGCTCGCGCCCGACCTCACCGGCTTCACGGTCGACGGCGGCGTGGTGCATGGCCAGCACTTCAACATGAACGGCAAGACGATCGCGACGCTCGCGCTCGCGGGGACGCCGGCGCTGCTGTCGGTGCGTCCGTCGGCGTTTCAGCCGACGGCCAACGCGAAGCCGCTGGCCACCGAAGCCATCGCGTCGGCGCAGGATCCGATGGCGTCGCGCGTGAAGGTCGTGGAGCTCAAGCAGGGCAACACGGGCAAGATCGACCTCGGCGATGCGCCGGTCATCGTAGCCGGTGGTCGCGGCCTCAAGGCGGCGGAGAACTTCAAGCTGTGCGAAGATCTCGCTGACGCCTTCGGCAATGCCGCCGTGGGTGCGACACGGGCCGTGACCGATGAAGGGTGGCGTCCGCACAGCGACCAGATCGGCCAGACGGGACGCAACGTGAGCCCCACGCTGTACATCGCGGTGGGCATCTCGGGCGCCATCCAGCACCTCGCGGGCATGCGCACCTCCAAGACCATCGTCGCGATCAACAAGGACAAGGACGCGCCCATCTTCAAGGTGGCCGACTACGGCATCGTGGGCGATGTGTTCGAGGTCATGCCGGCGTTGACGGCGGCAGTGAAGGCGGCCAAGGCGCAGGGCTGATCGATGGGCGTGCAGAATGCCGTCTTCGCGGTGGTCCTGGCCGGCGCGCTGTGGATGTTCGCACAGCAGGCGCAGCGTCTCGTGCGCTGGCTCAAGCTGGCCAAGGAAGAGAACCGTACCGATCACCCGGATGTTCGCACGAAGAACTTCCTGCTGATCGGCCTCGCGCAGACGAAGATCCTGCGTGATCCGCTGGGCGGCATGATGCACGCGCTGGTGTTCTGGGGCTTCTGTGTCCTGGGGCTCGGCACCATCGAGATCATGATCCAGGGGCTGTACACGCCGTTCACCTGGAACGTGATCCTCCCGCAGTTCCTGTACGTACCGTACGTGTTTTCGCAGGAAGTCTTCGCGGTGTTCGTGCTGCTGCCGGTCGGGTGGCTGCTGTATCGTCGCCTGGTGATCCGTCCGCGCCGCTTCACCGTCGACGCGGTGCACAGCGGCGAGGCGGTGCTCATCCTGAGCGTGATCGCGGGGCTCATGATCACGCTGCTGCTGCTTTTCGTCGGTGAGGCGAAGCAGCCGGGGGCGGACCACGCGGGGCGCGTCATCACCGCGCTCCTGCTGCCGGTGTTCGGCGGCATGAGTGCGGAGTCGGCTCACGTCATGGCGCGCGTGGCCTGGTGGCTGCACGCGCTGGGCATCCTGTGGTTCCTCAACCACCTGCCCAAGTCGAAGCACCTGCACGTCCTGTCGTCGCTCATCAACGTCTGGTTCTCCAACACCAGCGGCCCGGGGCGCATCGGCGCCATGAAGCCGATGGACCTCGAGGCCGAGGACGCCGAGCAGTTCGGCGCGTCGGACATCGAGCACCTCACGTGGAAGAACCTGCTCGACGGCTACTCGTGCACCGAATGCGGTCGCTGCACGGCGGCATGCCCGGCCAACATCACGGGCAAGGTGCTGTCGCCGCGCATGATCGTGGTGAAGACGCGTGCGCGCCTCACCGAGAAGGCCACGGTGCTCGATGCGGTCGCGGCGAGCGGCGGCACGGCCACCGAGGAGCAGACGGCCGTCCTCGACAGGAAGCTCCTCGACGGGTGGATCACCGAGGAGGAGCTGTGGGCGTGCACGAGCTGCCGCGCCTGCGTGCAAGAGTGCCCGGTGAGCATCGACCAGCTCGAGATCATCAACGAGCTCCGTCGCGATCTCGTCCTCATGGAGTCACGCTTCCCCGAGGAGCTGCAGCCGGCACTCACGAGCCTCGAGCGCAACGGCAGCCCGTGGGCCTTCAGCGCTGCCGAGCGCGACAAGTGGGCCGAGGGGATGGAGATCCCGACCATGGCGGAGATGGCGGCGGCTGGTGAGCAGCCCGACATCCTGTTCTGGGTGGGGTGCATGGGGTCGTTCGACGACCGGGCGAAGAAGATCACCGTCGCCTTCGCGCGCATCCTGCAGGCCGCCGACGTGAAGTTCGCGATCCTGGGGCAGGAGGAAACCTGCCACGGCGATCCGGCGCGTCGCATGGGCAACGAGTATCTCTACCAGATGCTCGCCAAGGGCGTCATCGAGACGCTCAACGGCTACCAGGTGAAGACCGTGGTGACGTTCTGCCCGCACTGCTTCCACCAGATGGGGAAGGAGTTCCCCGACCTGGGCGGGCACTACGAGGTCATCCACCACACCGAGTACATCGAGCGCCTGCTGGCCGACGGTCGCGTGCCCCTCGACACCGAGCATGGGCAGCGCCTCAAGGTGGCCTACCACGACTCCTGCTACCTCGGCCGCTACAACGACGTGTACGACGCGCCGCGCACGACGCTCAAGCGCGCGCTGCCGGTGGTCGAGCTGGTCGAGCCGGCGCGTACCAAGAGCCGCGGCCTGTGCTGCGGCGCCGGCGGCGGTCGCATGTGGATGGAGGAGACGAGCGGCAAGCGCGTCAACGTCGAGCGCACCGAGGAGCTCCTCGCGACGGGCGCCGACCAGATCGCGGTGGCGTGCCCGTTCTGCATGACGATGATCACCGACGGCGTGACCGGCGCGGGGAAGGAGGTGCCGGTGCTGGACATTGCCGAGGTTGTGGCGGGGCGGCTGGCGACGGCAGACGTCGGATAACAGCTGCACGCGAAGACGCGAAGGCGCGAAGAGGATGTTGATCCCTTCGCGCCTTCGCGTCTTCGCGTGGTGAGCGGTTGCGGTCCCGCCGCTACGGCACCTGCACCTCGGCACGCAGCCGGATGTCACGGCTGCTCGCGCCGACCATCACGCGCCACGTGCCCGGCTCCCACACCTCGCGCATGCTCGCGTCGAGGAAGCGCATCTGCGATCGCCGCACGTCGAACGACACGCGCTGCGAGGCACCGGGCGCAAGCGTGACCCGCGCGAAGCCCATGAGCTCCTGCATGGGCCGCGCGACGCTGGCAGTCACGTCGCGCAAGTACAGCTGTACCACCTCGTCGCCCGTTCGCGCACCAGTGTTGGCCACTTCCGCACTGACGCGCAGGGCCACGCTGTCGGAGGCGGGGGGCTGCTCCACGCGCAGGTCGCGGTACGCGAAGGTCGTGTACGACAACCCGTGGCCGAACGGGAACAGCGGATGCCCGGTGAGGTCGAGGTAGTCGTCACCGCGTCCGGTCGGCTTGTGCGCGTAGTAGAGCGGCACCTGTCCCTCGTGCATCGGGAAGGTGAGGGGCAGGCGCCCCGCAGGATTCACGCGCCCGAACAGCGCGTCGGCCACCGCGTGCCCTCCCTCCTGACCGGGATACCACGCATCGAGCACAGCGTCCACCTGCTCGATCCACGGCATCGTGATGGCGCTCCCGCCTACGAGGACCACGACGACCGGCGTGCCTGTGGCGGCGACGCGGCGAATGAGTTCCTCCTGGCGCCCTGGCAGTCCAAGCTTCGCGCGATCGCGAAACTCGCCTTCCTCGATGCCGGCGACGACGATGGCAACATCGCTCGTGCGCGCGACACGCTCCGCCTCGGCGAACGCGACGGGATGCGGGTCGCGGACGCCGGCGTCCCAGAGCAGCTTGAGGCGCGCATTGCCGGTGGCTTCGACGAACTCCACGCGAATGCGGTGTCGCGTGCCCCCGGCGAGCGTGACGCGCGCGCGTTGCGTGCCGTACGACGCCTTCTGCCAGCGGTCGATGCGCAGCGTGTCGTCGACCCACAGGCGATACCCCTCGTTCCCTTCGAGCGCGAGCGTCCGCACGCCGCCCGGCGGCACCACCAGCGTGCCGGTCCACCGCGCCGAGTACCAGTCGTACGGAATGCCGCGCCCCGGGGCGTTGAGCGTCCACTGAAAGTCGATCGCGCGATCGGTGCGTGACAGCGTCGGCGCACCGTCGTGCGTGATGTTGGCCCAGTACTGCCCCTGCACGCCGGCCAGGTCGCGCCCGCTGCTGTCATGCCGGAAGGCGTTCGCGGGAACCACCACGAGGTCGCGCCACACGCGCGGAACGCCCGCCGCCACCTGCACGGTGCTGCCGCGCGGCGCGCCCGCGCGAATGCCGTCGGCGATGGTCACCAGCCGTGCGCCCGGCGGTGCGTACCCACCCGGACGCCCTTCGTTCGCATCGGCGCCGATGACCGCGATGCGGCGCGCGCCGGCGCCAAGCGGCAGGCGTTGGCGGGCGTTGCGCAGCAGGACGATCGACTTGGCGGCCGCTTCGCGGGCCAGGGCGCGATGCGCCGGCGAGCGCGACACGATGGCGGCGCTGTCGGCGTGGCCATACGGACGCTCGAACAGGCCCAGCGCGAACTTGACGCGCAGCACGCGCGCCACGGCGCTGTCGATGGCCGCGGCGTCGATGCCCGCCTGCAGGAAGGCGTTGAGATACGGCCGATGCTGCTCCCAACTCGACTGGAAGATCACGTCGAGCCCCGACTCGATGGCGTGCTTCGTCGCCGTCGCGGTACTCGCCTCGGTGTGGTGCAGCACGGTGGCGCCGCCCGTGGCTGCCGCGTCGGAAATGACGAAGCCCGGGAAGCGCCACGCGCGCTTGAGTACGTCCGTCAGCAGCACGCGATTCTGGGTGGCGGGCGATCCGTCGACGGAGTTGTACGCGCTCATCACGCTGCGCGCGCCCGCATCGCGAATCGCGGAGAGGAACGGCGGATAGTACCGTTCGCGGAGCAGCCGCTCGCTGAACTCGATGGGGTAGCTATCGCGTCCGCCCTCGCCGACGTTCGCGACGAAGTGCTTGGGGGTGGCCACGACGCCGCGCTGCTCGAGTGCGCCGATGTACGCGCGCCCCATGGCCGAGGTGAGATACGGGTCCTCACCGTACGTCTCCTCGGTGCGGCCCCACCGCACGTCGTTGGCGATGTTCACCACCGGTGAGAGGGACATGCGGATGCCGCGGGTACGCGTCTCGTCGGCAATCGCGGCGCCCACGCGCGCGACGAGCGACGTGTCCCAGGTGGCCGCCAGTGCGATGGCCTGCGGAAACGTGGTGGCCCCTTCGCGCCCCAGTCCATGCAGCGTCTCCTCGAAGGGGAGCATGGGGATGCCCAGCCGGGTGCCGGTCACGAAGAACTGCTGGATCGCGTTGATGCGCTCGGTGTGTGCGCGCGCCACGGTCGCCGCCGGCAACGTGTCGCTGCGCGCCGCGTCGGCACGCATCCCGGGCGGCGCGTTCACCTGCAGCCCGAAGCTTCCAGCGCGCCAATCGTGCGCGGGTGTGTCCCGGTCGCCCGGAATCATGAAGAGCTGCCAGAACTTCTCGGTGCGCGTCATGCGCGGCAGCAGGTCGCGCGTGCGCTCGGCGGGCGAGCGGCGCGCGTCGCGGTACGGGGCGTCGGCGGGCGGCGTGGTGAGCGTGTCCTGGGCCGACAGCACAGGCGCCGCTGCCTGCACGGACAGCAGCAGGGCAACGGCGCGAATGGGTACGGAAGCGAATCGAAATCGAGGGGTGGGGCGCATGGCCCTACCCTAACACCAAACGCGCCTCAGGGGCGGATTTCGAGCGCGGCTTCGGCGGCCGTGAGCGTGCTCCCGCCAAAGTCCACCACCGCGTACAGGCGATAGCTCCCGGCGGGCAACGCGGGCATGGGCACCTTGAACGTCTCGCCGCGCCCCGCACCGATGCGTCGCCCCTCGACAAAGGCCTCGGCGTACACCAACTCGCCGTCGGCGTCGCGCACCTGCAGTTCGCCCAGGATGTCGGTGGCCACCGTGCCCGTGTTGCGGTAGCGGATTTCGAGGCTGCGCCCCTTGACCACCATGTCGCTCACTTCGCCGTCCACACGTGCGGCGGGCGACGCCGGCACGGTCACCGTGTCGCGCGAGGCTGCCGACGGTGCCGATTGCCCGCGCAGTGACGCACCCGGATAGAGCACGAGGAGGGCGAGGACGAAGATCGCGACGACCGCGAGGGGGCCGCGCAGCAGCGACGTGCGGGGAAGGGAGGTCATGCCCCACCCTCGTGGAAGATGCGTGCCACGCGCCGTCACCCATCGTTCCCTCTCGGCGCGCCCACGTCGTTCGCTGTGCGGCGCCGCCAGTGTGGGGCGCCCGCGACATCAGGTGTCGTGTCCGGCCGTCAACGAGGGGATTAGGGCGCGTCGACGTGCTGGACGCGCAGCACCCGGATTTCGCGGGTGCTCGTGCCATCGACGAAACGCACGGCGTCTTCACGCGCGATGCGCAGCCCGCTGGACGGGAGCGCGGTGCGGAAGGCGGGGAGTGCCAGTCGCCCCGGGTCGGCGATGATGGCCACGCCGCCCGGTGCGAGCGCCCGTGCGAGGCACTCCGCGACAAGGGTCGCGTACTCCTTCTCGTACAGTACGTCGGCGGCCGTGACGACCTCGAACCGCCCCAGGTCATCGGGCCAGGCGCGCCAGTTCACCATGCGCACCGCGGGCTCGCGGCCGAGGACGCGCGCGGCGTTCGCGCGCGTCATGTGGATCGCCTGCTCGTAGTAGTCGGTGGCGGTCACCTCGAAGCCTGCCGCCATCGCCGCGATCGTGTCGAGCCCCAGGCCGCACCCGAGTTCGAGCAGGCGTCGCCCCGCCCCCGACTCGGCCAGCAACACGTCGGCCAGCACCCGCGCCGACGGCCACAGGTCAGCCCAGTACGGCAGCCGCTCGTCCATGACGTAGTCGGCTTCGCTGATGAGCAGGTCGGCGTTGGTGGGTTTGCGCAGCACCACCTCGCGGCGTGATGCGCCGGTGCCGATGGCCACCGTCTCCTCGGCGATCGGAAAGCACTGTGCGAGCGCGGCGTCGAGCGCGTCGCCGTGCAGGGCGGCCAGCGACGCGTTGCCCACCGCTTGCGGGTCGGTCACGCGTGGGTCGCCAGCAACGGCGCGTCCGGCAGGACGAGCGCCTCGCCCAGGCTCCCGGCGTCGAGTCGGGTGATCGCTTCGGGCACCACCAGCAGCGCGTCGGCGCGGGCCATGGGGGTGAGCAGGTTCGACCCCTGCGGCCCGGCAGTCCGTGCGGTGAGCACGCCATCGGCGCCGTGCGTGAGCGTGACGCGCACGAAGTAGGTCAGCGGGGCCGGCGTGTCCACCGCATCGGCGAGACGCACCGGCACACGCAATGGGGTCGCATGCGCGTGCCCGCCCAGACCCCGCAGCAGTGGCCACGCAAACAGCGTCGCCGTGACGAGTGTCGAGACCGGATTGCCGGGGAGGCCGAGCCACGGCACATCGCGAACGGTGCCGCCGCCCAGTGGGCCGCCCGGGCGAATGCGCGCCCGCCAGAAATGCTGCGTACCGCCGAGCGCCGACAGCGCATCGCGCGTGTAGTCGTGCGCGCCCACCGACACGCCGCCGGTGGTGAGCAGCAGGTCGCAGCCGTCGTCGAGTGCCGACGCGAGCGCATCGGTGAGCGCATCGAGGTCGTCGGGTACGATGGGTGCTATGCGCACGTCGGCGCCCGCCGAGCGGAGCAGCGCCGGCAGCGCGTAGCTGCTCGACGACACGATGCGGCGTCCGGTGCGCACCTCGTCGAACCGATCGACGAGCACGAGCTCATCGCCGCTGGCCACGATGGTCACGCGCGGGCGTCGATGCACGCGCACCGTGGCGGCGCCCACGCTCGCCAGCACGCCCAGGTGCGCAGCGCGCAGCGAGGTGCCGACCTCACAGACGACGGCATCGGCGGCGATGTCCTCGCCGCGCGGTCGCACGTTGCCGCGCCCCTGCACATCGCGGTCGTCGCGAATGATCACCGACGTGTCATCGCTCGTGGTGTCCTCGACGCGCACGACCGCGTCGGCACCGCCGGGCATCGGCGCGCCGGTCATGATGCGTATCGCGGTGCCGGGTGCGAGGGGCGGCAGCGTCGAGGGATCGGTGCCGGCCACGCTGCTGCCCACGATCGGCAGGGCGCGCGGGGCGTCGGCGCGCGCGCCCCGCACATCGGCCGCGTACACGGCAAAGCCATCCATCCCGGCATTGTCCCAGGGAGGCAGCGCCACCGGGCTCACCACCGGTGCTGCCAGCGCGTGCCCCACCGCTTGTTCGAGCGGCACGTCGACCACCGGCGTACGACGACCGTCGGCGAGTGCGAGCACGGCGTGCAAGGCGTCGCTGAAGGACAGCGAACGGGCGCCCCCGTGTCCGCCGGTCGAGCCCGGCGCGGTCGTCATGCGGACGTCATGGCGTGCCGCGCGACCGCGGTGCCGCGGGCGGCAACGTCACCAGCGCGCTGCCGGCCAGCAGCGACACGATACGGTCCTGCACGCGCTCCACTTCGCGTGTGGGTACCGTGTAGTTGTTGCAGAGCAGCGAGAACATCACGAGCTGGCCGTCGGCCGTGGTCACGTACCCCGAGAGTGAGCGGGCCTTGTCGAGCGTGCCCGTCTTGGCGCGCGCATTCCCCTGGGCCGGCGTGTCGCGCATGCGCGTGCGGATGGTGCCGTCCACGCCGGCAATGGGCAGGGCGTCGCGGTATACCTCGAAGGTGGGCGAGGTGCGCATCGCATCGAGCACCTTCACCACCGCGCGCGGCGTCACATAGTCGTGGCGCGAGAGACCGCTGCCATCCCGATATGCCGCGTCGGCAGCGGTGACGCCCCACGCGGCCAGCGTGCGCGCGCCATGCGCCCGCGCACTGTCGGCCGATCCGTCTCCCGTGGCCACGAGCCCGCTCGTCCGGAAGAACAGCTCGGCGATCTGGTTCTGCGAAGGCTTCTGCATGCGGCGCAGCACGGCCGAGAGCGGGGCCGATTCTAGCACCGTGAGGGTGTCGGGCGCGCGCCGCAGCGTATCCGCGCGTGCCACACGCGCACCGGTCACGCGAATGCCCGCTTCGGCGAGCGCCTCGTGCAGCGCCGCGAGCACCGCATCACCCGGGTGCCGATACGACACCGTCGTGACCAGCGAATCGCCGAGGGGCAGGGTGCCGGTCACGACGAGCACGTCGCCGAGGCTGTCGTAGGCCGCGCGGAGCGGCGCGGGGCGCGGGGCACGCGGGGCATCGCTCGCACGCATCGTGTCCGGGCGCACACTGTCGCGTGTCGTGGCCTCGACCCGCAGGCGCGGATACGCACGCGTGGGGGCGCGCTCGACACGCACCGGCGCTCCCACGCGACGCCCCGCGTACACGCGCAGCGTGAGTTCCCCTTCGTTCCACGTCAGCTCGTCGATGGGTGCGCTGTACTCCTCGTCGAAGTCGTCGTACGCCCAGCCGTAGCCGGTGGTGGAACCCGGAAGCGCGTCGCCGCCGGCCCGCAGGGATCCCGCAATGCGCGTGATGCCCCGCGCGCGCAGGGCCGCCACGAGCGGCGCGAACGCATTGGCCGCGCGCCCGTCACGCAGTGAATCGCTGAAGCTCGGGTCGCCGCTTCCCACGAGCAGCAGGTCACCGTGCCACGTCCGGCCGCGCGCGCGGCCATGCAGCAGCACCGGGGTGCGCCAGCGGTACTGCTCGCCCAGTGTGGTGAGCGCGATCGCGCCCGTGAGGAGCTTCTGGTTGGACGCCGGCATGAACAGCCGGTCGGCGTCGTGCGCGAGCAGCGTGTCGGCGCGGTCGGCATGCACCACCAGCATGCCCCAGCGCGCGTTGCGCCACATGGGGGCGGCGTTCACCGAATCCACCAGCTGGCGCAACTGTGCGGCGACCGTGAGTGTCGGCCGCACCACCGGCACGTCGGCCGGTGCGGGAATCGTCTCGATGATGGGCGCGGGCGTCGGTGCCGGCGGCGCCGTGCGACAGGCGGCGACGCTCGCCATGAGGGTGAGGCCGAGCACGACGGCCCGCGTGCGGTCGTGCGTCATGCGTCCACCTCGTAGCTGCTCGACAATGTGGCGTCCTCCGCCAGGTGCACCTTCACCACACGCGCCGTGGTGTGGGCCAGCGCCGCCTGCACGCGCTCGCAGATGAAACGCGCCAGGTTCTCACCGGTCGGGATGCGCTTCCCCTCGGCGAACTCCGGCACGTCGAGATTGATGTTGCGGTGATCGAAGCGGTCGCGCACCTCCTTCTGCAGCACCCGATCGAGGAACCCGAGATCGACGAGGAAGCCTGTCTCCTCGTCCACGGGGCCCGCGACGGTCACGTCACACACGTAGGTGTGGCCGTGGTAGTGCGGATGCGCACACGCCCCGAACACCTCCTGATTTTCCTGGTCGCTCCAATCGGGGCGCCGGTACCGATGCGCCGCGGCGAAGGTCACGCGGCGGGTGAGGGAGGTGCGCGGCATCGTCAGCGCCCGCGCGTCAGCGGAAGATCGGCAGCGACACCCCGATGGCCGGCGACCAGTTGCCGCGCCACACCGAACGGTCGTTCGTGTTCACGAGAATCGAGGTGCTGTCGTTCGCCTTCACGTAGTAGCGGTCGGGGTACTGGTACTGCCACAGGAAGCGCGTGACGTCGACGCGGATTTGCGGACCGCTGCGCAGCGCGTAGCGCAGGCTGAATCCGTACGAGAACGAGAACTTGGTGCCGAAGCGGTAGGCGCCCGTGTCGGCGCTCGCGAAGTCGCTCACGATGCCGAAGCCCCCGTTCACCGACGGCAGGAGGCGGTGCCACGTCTTCTTGCCGGTCAGGGCGATGTCGAGACCGCCGTCGAAGAGGTGCGTGGTGACATTGGGCGTGGCGATGATGCGGGTGGCGGCGGTGTTGCCCGGCAGCTTCACCGCGCGCGTCGACGGCGACGCGGCGTAGCGCACGAACAGCGAGGCCGGCCCGCCGACACCGATGTCATAGCGCAGCACGCCGAGCGCGGCCGGCTTGGGGGCCACACCCGCTGGATCGTCGGCCACACCCAGGCGTCCGCCGAGGATCGAGAGCGTCTGGCCGATCGTGAAGTCGTTGTACGGGCTGGTGGACGGGAGGTGCCCGACCTGCGCCCGCGCGGCGGCAGGCGTCGCGAGCAGCAGCGCACCCACGACGGCGCGCGCGCCGGTCCTCGTCGGCGCAATCAGGCGGAACAGCGGAGCGAAGGACGGCATCGGCATCAGGCGGGAAGCGGCTGCGACAGGTCGCGCAGGTCGCGCCCGGTCATGTCGGAAGGAAGGTCCAGCCCGAGGAGGGCCAGCGCGGTGGGGCCCACGTCGCACAACGCGCCGCCGCTGCGCAGCGGCACCGTGGCGTCGGGGTCGAGCAGGACGAGCGGCACCGGATTGGTGGTGTGCGCGGTGTGTGGCTGGTGCGTGAGCGGATCGACCATGAGGTCGGCGTTGCCGTGGTCGGCGGTGATGATGAGCCGCGCGCCGCCCGCTTCCGCGGCCGCGAGGATGCGACCGAGGCACGCGTCCACCGCTTCGGCTGCGGCGATGGCCGCCGGCAGGGAGCCGGTGTGTCCCACCATGTCGGTGTTCGCGAAGTTGCAGAGCATGAAGTCGTGCGTGCGGTTGGCGAGTGCCGTGCAGAGGATGTCGCACACCCCTGCGGCGCTCATCTCCGGCTGCATGTCGTAGGTGGCCACCTTGGGGCTGGCCACCAACTGCCGGTCCTCCCCGGCGAAGGGCTCGTCACGCCCCCCGTTGAAGAAGAAGGTCACATGCGGGTACTTCTCGGTTTCCGCGGTGCGCAGCTGGGTGAGCCCCGCCTGCGCGACCACCTCGCCCACCAGGTTGCGCATCGACTGGGGCTGGAACGCGACCGGGAAGGGGAAGGCGTCGTCGTAGCTCGTCATGGTCGTGACGTGCACGGCGGGACGGACCCCCGTCTCGAAGCCGCTGAAGCCGGGCATCGCGAGGGCGCGCAGCCCCTGCCGCATGCGGTCGCTGCGGAAGTTGAAGCAGAGCACCACGTCGCCGTCGCGCATGGGCGCCAGCGCGCGGCCGTCCGGGCCGGCCATCACCCACGGCTGCACGAACTCGTCGGTGATCCCCGCATCGTACGACCGCTGCAGCGCCGCGAGTGCGTCGGTCTCCACCGGCGCCTCACCGCGCACGGCCGCGTGGTACCAGCGCGCCGTCCGCTCCCAGCGCTTGTCGCGGTCCATGCCGAAGTAGCGCCCCGTCACGCTGGCGAGCGACGCGCGGCCGCGCAGGTGCACCAGCGTCTCGTTGAGGAACGCCATCGCGCTGGTGGGCGCCGTGTCCCGCCCGTCGAGCATGGCATGCAGCACGGTGCGCGGCACGCCTTCGCGCGTGGCGAGGTCGACGAGTGCAAAGAGGTGCTGGTCGTAGGCGTGCACCCCACCGTCGCCGAGCAGTCCCACCAGGTGCAGCGTGCCCCCGGACGCCTTCGCCTGACGGCAGGCGGCCACCAGCGCGGTGTTGCCGAAGAAGTCGCCACTCTCGATGGCGCTCCCGATGCGCACCAGGTCCTGCATGACCACGCGCCCGGCCCCGAGATTCAGGTGCCCCACCTCACTGTTCCCCATCTGTCCCTCGGGGAGCCCCACCG
Source organism: Gemmatimonadota bacterium (assembly GCA_020161135.1). Lineage (GTDB taxonomy): Bacteria > Gemmatimonadota > Gemmatimonadetes > Gemmatimonadales > Gemmatimonadaceae > Gemmatimonas. The sequence continues at coordinate 259,821 of JAIUOB010000005.1, forward strand.
CCCGTCCGGAGGCGGTCAGCAGCGTGCGCGACGGATGCGCCCAGATGCGGTTCCAGTTCGGCGTGTCGGCCAGCCGGATGGCGTTGGCCTCGCGGTCTTCGCGATAGCCCCAGCCGTCGAGGATGATGAGGGCCACGGCGCGCGACGGTCGTACGGACAAGCGGACTCCGGGGAGTGGGTGAGCGGCGACACCACAATCTAGCGCTCCAGTAAACGACAACCCCACAAAGGGTTCGCCCCCGGCTCCGAGCACGCGCGGACTGCCCTCGGCCTCGGAACCCGGCTAGCTTTCGCGTTTATTTCCCGCATGGCCGTTCGGTCGTCCTTTTGAGGGCGGCCCCGTGTCGCGCCGACGCCCGCGCATCGCCCAGCGATCCCGCCGGCTCCCCGTTCGCATCAGCCCAGTCTCCGTACCCTTCGTGTCCCGTCGTACCGCCCTTCTCCTCAGCGGGTTCGCGGCCATTGCCGCGGCCATCGCGTACCAGCCCCCTGCGGAGCTGATGGCCGATTCATCGGCCGCCAGCGCCCGCAATGCGGTACCGCGCGTCGAGGCGGCTGCGGCGGCCCGGGGCACCAGTGGCGATGTGCTGATGCACTTCGTGCGGGCCGGCGACCGGGTGGCCTTTCCCCTGCGCGTCAACGCCACCACGCCGGGTGCCCGCGTGGGCTTCACCTACCAGTGGGTGGCGGTGGGTTCGGAGACGTCGGCCGACGTGGCCCGGCCGCTCGATGGCGACACGCTGCTGGCCCCGCTCACCCCCGGTTTTTACGAGCTGGTCGTGACCCGGGGCGGCGTGCGGCAGCGCCTGGCCGAACCGCGGCTGGCGGTGCTCGTGCCCTTCGAGTTCAAGTTGGGCAGCACCCTCAACGGCTACCAGATCGGGCGCTATCCGTCGGAGTGGTCGCGCGACGAGCAGGCCGAGCGTCCCGACGGTTTCGCGGAAGTGCACGAGGCGCACCTCGACCTGCCGCTCACTCGGCACCTCAAGGTGCGGGATTTCGTCACCCACGACCGCCAGACGGTCTGGCCCCGGTACGTGGCCGTCGATCCGCGGGTGCTGGACAAGGTGGAGCTCGTCCTCCGCGAGCTGGCCCGCCGCCGTGGGGAGGAGCGCATGGACTTCGACCTCGAGGTCCACAGCGGGTTTCGCACGCCGCTGCACAACGCCAACGTCGAGGGCTCGGCCCGCGATTCCCGGCACCTGTATGGTGACGCCGCGGACATCGCCATCGACGCGGACGGCGACGGCCGCCTGACCATCTTCGATGCCTATCGTGTCGAGACCGCGGTCGACTGGGTGGAGCGCCTGCACCCGGAGTTGGCGGGTGGGCTGGGGGTGTACAGCAGCCGTCGCTTCGCGACCCCGTACTGCCACATCGACGCGCGCGGTGAGCGGAAGCGCTGGCGCGGCTGATCGGGGCGAGAAGGGAGGCGGGAGGAAACCCCGCGCGACACACCGCGTAGGACCCGCCATAGGAGGCTGTCCATGAATCCGTACGTCCGCGAACGCATCAATCGCAAGCTCGACACGCTGAGCGACGAGCGCCTCTATCAGGTGCTCGACTACGTCGAGTTCCTCGAGAGCAAGTACGCCGAAAAGCCCGCGCAGGCGGTGAACGTGCTGCAGGGGTTTGCCGACGGGGTGGCCGACAAGCTGCGGGCCGGCGGCCTCGCCGTGGGCACGGTGAGCGAGGCCATGGGCTTCCTCAACAAGGCCGTCGGGGTCCTCAGCAACGTCGCTCAGACCACGAAGAACGTGGCTACCGACGCGGCGAGCGTGGCCAAGTCCGTCGTCGATCAGATCGGGGCGCCCACATCGGGTGCAGCGACGCCGGGTGCAACGACGCCTGGTGCCGCTGGCGCTGCGGCGCCCACCACGCCGCCGGATGCCTCCGGACCGACGCCCCCCGCGGCTCCTCCCGCGCCGCCGGCCGCATAGACGGCGGTTGGCGCGCCGCCCCCAACTGGAATCACGTCGGAGGGTGCAGTAAACTTCGTAATGGCACCCTCGACTTCCCGCGAAGCGCCCGCCGGCGCCGCCCGCGTACGCGATGATCTCGCGCTGACGTTCGACGACGTCCTCCTCGCGCCCCGTCACTCGACGACCCATCCGCGCGAGGTCTCCATCGCCTCCCGCTTCACGCGCGGCATCACGCTCAACGTGCCGCTGGTCTCGGCGGCGATGGACACCGTCACCGAGAGCGAAATGGCCATCGCGATGGCCCGCGCCGGCGCCATCGGGGTGCTCCACAAGAACATGTCCATCGATCGGCAGGCGGCCGAGGTGGATCGCGTGAAGCGCAGCGAGAGCGGGATGATCCTCAATCCCATCACGCTCTCACCGAGCGCGTCGCTGCGCGAAGCCGTCGCGCTCATGATGCGCTTCAAGATCTCCGGCGTGCCCATCGTCGATGGCGCCGGGCTGCTGGTGGGCATCCTCACCAACCGCGACCTGCAGTTCGAGCGCGACCTCGATCGCCCGCTGCAGGACGTCATGACGAGCACCGACCTGGTCACTGCGCCCGTCGGTACCACGCTCGACGAAGCCGAACGCATCCTTGGCAAGCATCGCATCGAGAAGCTGCCGGTGGTGGACGAGCAAGGGCTCCTCAAGGGGCTCATCACCGTCAAGGACATCCACAAGCGCCGGCAGCATCCCGACGCCAACAAGGACCGCCACGGCCGCCTGCGGGTGGCGGCCGCCATCGGGGCCGGCGGCGACTACCTCGATCGTGCGCGGGCGCTCGTGCAGGCGGGCGTCGACGTGGTGGTCATCGACACGGCGCACGGGCACAGCGAGGGCGTACTGCAGGCCACCGCGCGCGTCCGCGAGTCCTTCCCGGACGTGCAACTCGTGGCTGGGAACGTGGCCACGACGGCCGGTGCGGCCGCGCTCGTTGCGCGCGGCGTCGATGCGGTGAAGGTGGGCGTCGGGCCCGGCTCCATCTGCACCACGCGCGTCGTGACCGGCGTCGGCGTGCCGCAGCTCACGGCCATCATGGATGCCGTGGCGGGGGCGGGCGATGTGCCCGTGATCGCCGACGGAGGCATCAAGTACTCGGGCGACATCGTGAAGGCGCTCGCCGCGGGTGCCAGCAGCGTGATGATGGGCTCGATGCTGGCCGGTACGGAGGAAAGCCCGGGCGAGTCGTTCCTGCTCGAGGGACGTCGTTTCAAGATGATCCGCGGCATGGGCTCGCTGTCAGCCATGCAGGACGGCTCCGCCGACCGCTACTTCCAGGACGGCGAAATGTCCCCCAAGAAGCTCGTGCCCGAGGGGATCGAGGGGCGGGTGCCATACAAGGGCCCGGTCGGCGACGTGCTCTTCCAGATGATCGGGGGCCTCCGGAGCGGCATGGGCTACGTCGGCTGCGGCACCATCGACCTCCTCCGCACCGAGGCGACGTTCGTGCGCATCACCACGGCCGGGCTGCGGGAGTCGCATCCGCACGATGTGACGATCACCCGCGAAGCGCCCAACTACTCATTGTAGGCCGCGGGTGCGCCCTGTCCGCACGCGACAGGGCGCAGCGCGCGGGATGTGGGGTACGGGTTGTGCGGCGGTGTTGCCTCTGACAGGACTCGGACAATAGGGGGTTGGTGAACCGTTCGCGGTCATCCCACTGTCCGAACGATGTACCACCGGCCACATTTGGCCGGTCCTGCCACCCCGTGCCGCGGTTCCACCACCCCGCGGCCTCCCGCCACCCCGCACCCCCGACCGATGGGAATCTGGTCCAAGAAATCGATCTCGGCGCTTCGCGCCGAGGCGGACAGCTCCGAGGGCGGCCTCAAGCGCACGCTCGGTGCCCTGAACCTGACGATGCTCGGCATCGGTGCCATCATCGGCGCCGGCATCTTCGTGCTCACGGGTACCGCCGCGGCGAACTTCGCCGGCCCCGGTGTCTCGCTGTCGTTCGTCCTTGCCGGTCTCGCCTGCCTCTTCGCGGGACTGTGCTACGCCGAGTTCGCGTCCATGATCCCCATCGCGGGGTCGGCGTACACCTACAGCTATGCGACGATGGGTGAAGGCGTCGCGTGGTTCATCGGCTGGAACCTGATCCTCGAGTACCTGTTCGCCGCGTCCACCGTGGCGGTGGGTTGGTCGGGGTACTTCAGCGCGATGCTCAACTCGGCCGGCATCCATCTCCCGGCGGCGTTCGCGTCGGCTCCGCTCACCGTGGAGGGCGGCCACAACGTCGTGCGCGCCTTCACCTGCGTGAACTCGGCCACGGGGGCGACGCTCCTCGACGCGGCGACGTCGGCGGCATTCACGGCGCGCGACGCGTGCACGGCGGCCGGTGGCGAGGTCGTGAACGGCCTCATCAACCTGCCCGCGGTGCTGCTCATCGTGGCGCTCACCACGCTGCTGGTGCGCGGCGTGCAGGAATCGGCGACGCTCAACAACATCATCGTCGCGATCAAGATGACGATCGTGCTGCTGGTGATCGCGTTCGGCTTCATGTACGTGAACAAGGACAACTGGACGCCGTTCATCCCGGAGATGGTGACCAACCCGGACGGCAGCACGAAGTACGGCATGGCGGGCGTGCTGCGTGCGGCGCCGGTGGTGTTCTTCGCGTACATCGGCTTCGACGCCGTCTCGACGGCGGCGCAGGAAGCGAAGAATCCGCAGCGTGACCTGCCCATCGGCATGATCGCGTCGCTCCTCATCTGCACGGTGCTGTACATCCTGATGTCGCTGGTCATGACCGGCCTCGCGCCCTACACGGCGCTTGGCGTGGCGCACCCGGTGTCGGCCGCGCTCGAGGCGGTGCCGCAGCTCAAGTGGCTCGAGAACCTCGTGAACATCGGCGCCGTGGCGGGTCTGTCGTCGGTCGTGCTCGTGATGCTCATGGGGCAGCCGCGCATCTTCTTCACCATGTCGCGCGACGGCCTCCTGCCGCCGATCTTCGGCCGGGTGCACCCGAAGTTCCAGACGCCGGCGGCGTCGACGATCATCGTGGGCGTCATTGCGCTGATCATCGCGGGCTTCTTCCCGCTCGGGCTGCTGGGTGAGCTGGTGTCGGGTGGCACGCTGGCGGCGTTCGCGACGGTGTGCATCGGCGTGCTCGTGCTGCGCTCGCGTTCGCCGGAGCTCGAGCGCCCGTTCCGCACCCCGCTGGTGCCGCTCGTGCCGATCCTTGGCGCCGGCGCGACGCTGTACATGATGTATCAGCTCCCCGCGCTCACCTGGATGCTGCTGGCGGCGTGGACGGCGATCGGCATGACGACCTACTTCGTGTACGGCATGCGCAACTCGCGCATTGGCCAGCAGGACGCGAAGCGCTGATGCCGCTCGGGGTGGCAGACGGGGTGCTGGGCGTGCCGGAGGTGCGGCGTGACGCGATCCACGCGTGGGCCGCGGCGTTGCACCCCGGCATGACGGTGGCCCTCTCCACCCACATCAATGCCGACGGCGACGGGTGTGGCTCGGAAGCCGCCCTGGCCCGTCTGCTGGCCCAGCGTGGGATTCACTGCCGGATCGTGAATCCCACGCCGTGGCCGGCCATGTTTGCCTTCCTGCTGGGAGACGATGTCGAGGACGCGACCGCCCGTGGGGCCGCCGCGCTGGATGACATCGACGCCCTGGTGGTGCTGGACATCAATGACGTGCGGCGGTTGGGTCACCTGGCCGACCGCGTGCGGGCGCTGCGCGTGCCCATTTCAGTGGTGGACCACCACGTCGCCGGCGACGAGCCGATCGGCGCGCTGGCGATTGCCGACATTGCCGCCTGTGCGACCGGTGAGCTGGTGTACGACATCGCGAGCACGCTCGACCTCGAGATCACGCCGGCCGTGGCGCAGGCGCTGTATGCCGCCATCCTCACCGACACCGGGAGCTTCCGGTACGCCAACACCTCACCGCGGGCCCATGCGATCGCGGCGCAGCTCCTCCATGTCGGCGTCGATCCCGAAGAGATGTACCGGCGCATCTATGCGCAGGTGAGCATGGGCCGGCTGCAGTTGCTGCGTGAAGCGTTGTCGACGCTGCAGGTGGAGCCGGAGACCGGATTGGCGTGGATCGCCGTGCAGGCTGACGCGCTCGAGCGGTTCGCGGTGACGAGTGAAGATCTCGACGGCATCGTGGAGCATCCGCGGTCGATCGTGGGCACCAAGCTGGCGCTGTTCTTCCGCGAGCTGCCGCACGGCAAGGTGAAGGTGAGCTTCCGCAGCACCGGCGACGTGGACGTGCAGCAGCTGGCGCGGCGCTACGGTGGCGGCGGCCACGCGAAGGCGAGCGGCGCGCTGCTCACCGGAACGCTGGCGGAGGTGGAGCAGCAGGTGGTGGCCGACGCGCGGGCGTACGTGCGGGCGGGTTAGGCTTGCCGCTCTGAGTGGCCGCGCGTGCCGTTGGTATTGCCGACGAGCGACGGTATCGCGCGGGATAGCGGCGCCGCAGCTCTGTGAGCACTCGAGACGAGTCGGAAGCGGCGACGAATGCGATGAGCCTCGGCGTGGCGGTCCCGTCGGTCAGTCCGTACATGCGGCCATGTGAGTAGACGATTCTGTCCTCATTGGGGGCTGACCACGTTTCGAGATATCGTCCGGAACGATCGTACAGATCGACGAGCTGTCCGGAGTGCTTGCCGCCGACGCGCACGAAGGTGGTATCGCCGGACACATAGCTCTGCCACGTGGCGTTCTCGCCCGATTCCAGGTATGTGCCAACGGCCCCGTTAGCGAGTTTGCGGCGCACGAATGTCGGTTGTGCGAGATGCTCGACGAAGGGAAACGTGTCGATTTGGCCGCTCTCGCGGACGAATGCCAGGCCAAAGCCGAAGGTCGTCACGAGTGCGCAATCGCGATGGTCTTCGCCGCGCCTGAACGACATTGACGTGAGGAATGTGTTGTCCCCGTCTGCGACCGGCCATGGGAACGGCCACTGTCGGAGCTCGCGCCCCGCGCTGTCAATCTCGACCACCGACGTCGACGTCGAGACGACATGGAGGAGCAGTGTTCCACGACGCGTGAAGCAGAGCGAGCGCGCACTCGACATCCAGGGGTTGGTGATCGTCCGCGTCAGCTTGCCCCGGATGGAGAACACGCTGACTCGCCCGTTGTCGGGGTCGAGAACGCCGATCTCACCGCTCGGTGACAGGTTCAGGTCGACCGGCCGTAGCAACTCGCCCGGCCCACGTCCCTTCGATCCCACGGACCAGAGCCGTCCGCCGTCAGCGTGAAACGCATGTAGTTGCAGTCCACCCGCGTCCAAAACGTAGACGGCCTCACGAGTGGCGAGGTGCTCGCGGGCAGAGGCAATCGTTGTGTCGTTGTCATCGCCGCCGGCGCGCCATAGTGGAACCCAGCGCTTCGAGATGAGCCGTCTCTCGGTGGGGCGCGCTGGTGCCGCCGCGCCCTGCGCCATGCCCGTGTCGACGCCGGCGGTCAAGTAGAGAGTGGCGGTCGTCAGTATCAACAGTGGAGTACGCATCGCAGCTGCCTTCAGCGGGTGGGATCCCGCGTAGTGAGGTGAACGATCGCGCGAGCGACCGCGACTCGAGTGACAGGATCGCTCTCGACCTGCGTGCCGAAGCGAAGTCGGTCCTGATCGTCGAAGAGGAGCAGGATCGGCGTTTCGTGATGACCCATCGCGTGGAGAAGTGCGCGCTCATGGCTGCCGAGCAGTCGCATCGGCGAGCCGGCCACACCCTGGGGCAGGATTCGTCGCAGTCCCACGGTATCGGACGGGCTTCCCTGGACGATCAGTTCAGGCGAGCCAACGACCGCGGCGACGCTGCGGCGGCGAAGCACGTTGGCGAAGTGGAGATTGCCGATGCAGTCATTCGGCGAGGCGACGATGACTGCGCGCATGCCACGATCTCCCGGGAGGAGCGATTGCCCTCGCGCGCGCGCCGCGGTGTCCTGTGCGGCGAATGGCCGTGTCTGTCCGTGCGATGCGCCGTACTCGTCCGTCGGCTTGTGCGGACGCGCTGCGTCAACCCAGACGAGGCCGGCGAGGAGCACCAGGGCGATCGCGGCCGTGAGTCGCCGCCGCGACTGTCGGGGCGTCTGATCGACGCCCCGACGATACCCGTTCAGCATTCGCCATCCAGGTACTCGAGTTCCTGATCTTCATCGCGACCGCCGGTCGCCGTCGCGTCTGCCGGCGTGCGCGGATACTTGATGCAGGCTCCGGCGGCGCCGCCGCGGTAGTAGTCCTTGTAGACCTTGCGCTCGCCGTGGTAGGTGCACTTGGTGAACGAAATGCTGATCCCGATGGTCGACGCGGGATCCTTCGTCACGCTGATCTCGAACTCGCAGGTCTTGTTCGTCGGCTCGGTACCGCACTCGTTCACCATGCCGGAGCCGCAGAACGTGCTGACGAGTTCCTGGCTGGACGACTGCGCGACGGCGGGAGCCGCGTGAAGCGCGAGCCCGACAGCGAGAGCGCCGCAGACGGCCGCTGCGAGTCGGGAGAAGGGAGTGCTGTGCATGGGTCCTCCAATGGGATCTATCCGTGAAATGGCCAGCGGCCTCGTGCCACCGGCCGGCCGACCGGTCGCCCGCAGGCGCCCCATCGACGCCGTCACAGTAGGCGCCCGCCGTCACCCCTGCGTCATCAGTTCGACGCCGCCATACCCATTCCCTTGCCGCCCTCCCTTACCTTTCGGGGACGGCGCCGCTCCCGGGCGTCGCTGGCACCACGCCGCCCCGCACCGCCCGCTCCACCCCCCGCTTCAGCTCATGGCCGCACTCATGGAGCGGATCACCGGCACCCTCGCCGGCATCCGCAATCCGCGCACCGGCGCCGACGTCATGGCCGCCGAACAGGTGCGCGATATCGCCACCACCGTCGACGGCAAGGTCCGCCTCACGCTCCTCCTCGCCCCGGACGACGACGCCACCCTCGTGCGCGACGTCCGTCAGGCCATCGAGGCACTCGACGGCGTCACCGACGTGCGGGTCGATGTCCGCGACCCCGCCCAGTCCACCCCCACGCCGGCGCGCCGAGCGCCCGCAGCACCCAACGCCAGCATGAACCAGCCCAAGGCTCCCGCCGCCGGTGGCATGGGGCGCGCGCTCCCCGTCATGGACAGCGCCCCCGCCAAGGCCCCGCCCAAGGTGCCCGAACCCGTCGCCTACCCGCACCTCGGCCGCGTCATCGCGGTGAGTTCCGGAAAGGGCGGTGTCGGCAAGAGCACCGTCGCGGTCAACCTCGCCATCGCGCTCGCCAAGGCGGGACACCGCGTCGGCATCATGGACGCCGACATCTACGGGCCCAACCTGCCGCTCATGCTGGGCGTGGATGCGGCGCCGGCCGTGCGCGACGAGAAGATCATCCCGCTCGAGGCCTACGGCATCAAGATCATCTCGCTCGGCTTCCTCATCGAGAAGGACCAGCCGGCGATCTGGCGCGGCCCCATCGTGATGAAGATCATCACGCAGTTCCTGCGCGACGTGAACTGGGGGCAGCTCGACTACTTCCTGGTGGACATGCCGCCCGGCACCGGCGACGCGCAGCTCTCGCTCGTGCAGGCCACGCCCGTGCACGGCGCCGTCATCGTCACCACGCCGCAGCAGGTGGCGGTGGGCGACGCGCTGCGCGGCGTGAAGATGTTCGAGCGCACCGGTGTGCCCGTGCTCGGTATCGTCGAGAACATGTCGTGGTTCGAGAATCCCGAGACCGGCAAGCCCATCGCCGTGTTCGGCAGCGGCGGCGGTGAGCGGCTCGCGAAGGAGTGCGACTTGCCGCTGCTCGGCCAGGTGCCGCTCGATCCGCGCATCCAGGAAGGCGGCGACACCGGACGTCCCATCGTGCACGCCGAGCCGGAGTCGAAGGCGGCCAAGGCCATCGGGCAGGTGGCGCAGCGCGTGATCGAGCGGCTTGCCGCCCGTCACGGCTGAGCACGACCCCAGCGCGCCACGCGGCGCACTCGTCGGCGAACCACTCTCGCTGACGATTCGCCGCGTCGCGCTTCCGGCCGTCATCGCGAACCTGCTGATGACGGCCTTTCACTCCGTCGACACCTTCTGGATCGGCCGTTCGCTCGGCGCCGACGCGCTGGCCGCCGTCACCGGCTCGGTGTTCTGGATCTGGCTCGTCATCTCCATCGGCGAGATGGTGTCGATCGGGCTCGATGCCATCGTCGCCCGGCGACACGGCGAGCGTCGCCCCGCCGACGCAGCACGCAGCGTCAACGACGGCCTCGTGCTCGCTCTGCTGCTGGGCGGCGCGATCGCGCTGGCCACGCCCTTCGTGCTCGACGCGCTGTTGGCGGCGCTCCATACCGGCGGCGAAGTGAACCGCATCGGTCACCGCTACCTCGGCACCTATCTCTTGGGCATGCCGCTCATCTTCGGCTTCTTCGCCGTCGATGCGGCGTTTCGCGGCAAGGGCGATACGCGCACGCCGCTCGTCATCCTCGCATGGACCACCGTGCTCGGCCTCGTGCTCGATCCGCTGCTCATTCGCGGCGCGGGCCCCGTGCCCGCGCTTGGCGTGCAGGGCGCGGCCATCGCCACGCTCGTGCCGCGCGGACTCGCGTGCGTGGTGGGCATCGTGCTGCTGCGGCGGGAGCAGTTGCTGGTGTGGGCGCGCCCGCGCGCGGATGTGCTCTGGCGCATCGTGCGTATCGGCGCGCCGGCGGCGGCCACCGGCGTGGCGTTCAGCGCCATCTATGTGGCGCTCACGCGCATCACCACGCAGTTCGGCACGCCGGCGCTCGCCGCGCTCGGGCTTGGTTTTCGCCTCGAGAGCATCGTGTACGTGGTGAGCGTGGGCATGGGCGCGGCCACGGCCGCCATCGTGGGGCAGAGCATGGGCGCCGGCGATGTGCCGCGCGCCGCGCGCGCCGGGTGGATTGCCACGGCGCTCGTGAGCGCGCTGGGATTCGCGATGGCGGCCGCAGGCGCGGTGTGGGCCGAGCAGTTCGCGGCGATCTTCTCGAACGATGCGGCGGTGATCGCCGAAGCCGCGCGCTACCTGCGCATCGCGGCGTTCGCGCAGTGCTTCCTGGGCGCCGAGGTGGTGCTCGAGAGCGCGATGGGCGGCGCAGGGTGGACGTTCGTGCCGATGATGCTGTCGACGGGGATCACCGCGTTGCGTCTGCCGATCGGCGCATGGGCGGCGGCGCAGTGGGGCACGACCGGCCTGTGGTGGACGATCGCGCTCACCGCGGCCGCACGCGGCGTGGCGATGGCGGCGTTGTGGGGGTGGGGGCGGTGGCGGCGGATGGTGGTGTAGCGGGGCGGGTACGCTCCGCCGCCGTCGCGGGGTGCGCCCCGTCGAGACATCGTGCGGTCCGCACGCCGTAACCGTCCGTCACGCTGACGCCATCCTCGTGATCGGGCGTGGCTATGCTGGGTGCATGAAGCACCACACCTGTCAGGAAGGCCATCACTCCGCACGGCGCGCCGGTTCGCGTCTGACCGCCGCCGCATCGCGTCTTCATGACGCGATCAGGTGGAGTCGCGCGATGAGCGCGCGGCTCGCGGTCGCGGTCGCGATGCTCGTCGGACGCGCAGCGCTGGTCGACGCCCAGGGCGCCCCCGCCATCGCCCCCGCGGTGCCCATCGCCCAACTCGCGGATTCCATCGCCGGGCGCGGGACGGTCCTCGAGCGCACCACACGCCTCGTCCACTGGATCAACGACCGCTTCGACTGGTCGGCCACCGACTACCAGCAGCGTTCGCCGCGCGAGATCATCGCCCGTCGTTCGGGCAACTGCGCCGACCTCGCATCGGTGCTTCGCCTCATGCTCGACAGCCTGAGCGTGCGTTCGCGCTGGGTGCACGAGATCAACATCCAGCCGGGTACCACGCCAGCCCGACAGAAGACGGCCGACAGCCTCGTGAGTGCGCGCGGCCTCTCGTTCTCGGTGTTCGGGCTGCAGCACAACGACCACGTCTGGCTCGAGGTGTACGACGACGCCGCGGACCGCTGGTTCCCGGCTGATGCGGCCTACGGTGTGGTGGGTGAGCCGGCGTGGGCGGCCGCGCGACTTTCGCTCGAACGCCGCCCGGCGCCACGGGTGGCCGCCGTCGGACCGATCGCGGCAGACATGGTCGTGCCGTTCGTGGTCGCGGCAGGTGTGCGCAGGTCGGGGCCGTACGACATCGACCGCACGCGCCACTACCTGGTCGATGCGTTCGATCGGATCTACGGCGGCAAGGCGTCGGCGCTGCCGTCGTGGCCGGCGTGGGTGCGCGATGTCGAGGCGCTCTCCGTGCACGCGCGCGCGGCGTTCGCCGGGCAGACGAACCTGCATGCGCATACGGCCGACATCGCGGCGTTGGCCGCCACGTATGAGCGACTGCGGCGCGAGGCCCTCGAACGCGGACTGCGCTGGCGCTGAAGAGGCGGCGAAGTGGCTGAGGTGCGCCGACGTGACCTCCAGCGCTGGCGTCCGCAGCGCGTCGAGGGCACGTTTCGCACATGCTGGCCCCCGCCATCACGCTCCTCACCGACTTCGGCACCGCCGACGGCTACGTGGCCGAGGTGAAGGGTGTCCTCACCGCGCTTGCGACGGGCGTGCCGCTCCTGGACCTGTCACACGATGTGCCGCCGCAGGATGTCGCCTTCGCGCGCCTCACTGTCGCGCGCTACTGGCGCCGGTTTCCCGTGGGCACGGTGCACCTGGTGGTCGTCGACCCGGGCGTCGGCACGGCGCGCGCCGCGATCGCCGTGGAAAGCGAGGGTCGCTTCCTGGTGGGGCCTGACAACGGCGTCCTCTCTCCGGCGCTGTTCGCGCTCGACGCGCGCATTGTCGCGCTCGGGGTGGATGCGGCGGCCTCGCCCACCTTTCACGGCCGCGACGTCTTCGCGCCGGCCGCCGCGCGGCTCGCCACGGGCACGCCGCTCGACCTGCTGGGCGAGCTGCACGCTGACGCGGTGCGCCTGCGCACGCCGCAGCCGCGGCGCATGCCCGACGGCACGCTGCACGGCGAGATCCTCACGATCGACCGCTTCGGCAATGCGATCACGAACCTTGCCGCGCGCGACGAGGGAGCGGTGCAGGTGGCCGGGCACAGTGTGCGCATCGTGCGCACCTACGGCGAAGCCGCGCCCGGCGAACTGGTGGCCCTCACGGGCTCCGGCGGCTTCGTGGAGATCGCCGTGCGGGAAGGGCACGCCGCGGCGCGGCTACGGTTGGCGAGGGGACAACCTGTGGTGTTGACTACGGCACTACGGTAGCGGGACCACGGGAGCGGAGCTGCGGAAGCGCGGCGCTACGGTGACCACGGAACCACGGCGCCCCCGCCGTAGCCGTTGTCTCGCGGCTGTCGCTTCCGCCCCGACAGCTCCCGTTGTTGTGCTTCCGCTACAACTGAGTGTCCGTCTTCCGCGCCGCCACCACCCCTTGCACCGGCGTAGGCGTCTGCCAGCTCGGCACGGGCGCTTCCATCGTGGTCGTGGTCGTCGCCGACCCCCAGCGGGCACCGCGAATGCGGCCGAACTGCACGCTCAGCTTCGCCACGCCGATGCGGCTCTTCACGACCGCGCCGAGTCCGACGGTGGCGAGGGCCCAGGTGAAGGCGAGGGCCACCAGACGCGCGAGGCCGCCCACGAGGGGCATCGGAGCCGCGATGGCGGCGCCGAACCACAGCAGACTGAGGGCAATGAGACCGATGACCAGCCCACGCACCGCAGCACCCCGCTCGGTGCCGCTGCCACGGCCCCCGAAGGCGCGTCCGATAACCATCGCCACCGCCAGCACCCCGAGCGTGATGGCGCCGGCATAGGCCAGCGCCCACGCGAGGGCGGCGATGGGGATGGCCAGGATGCCGATGATGGTGATGGCGCAGGCGATGAGCAGCACCGCCAGGATGGGGAAGGCGAGCAGTTGCCACACCACCCCGGCCCAGAAGCTCCCCGACACGTCGCGCGCCGCCGTCTTGGCGACCGCGAGCAGCGCCTCCTCGGCCGTGGTGAGCACCACGAGACCGATGATCATGCCGATGCCGAAGACGCCGGTGATCGCGACCAGGGATGTGAGCACGGACCCTCCGCCTAGCGGGAGCGGCGGGCGGCGGTGGCCAGGGCACGGATGCCAACGACCCCGATGCCGGCGGCGGCTACGAAGCCGCCCATGAGCAGGGCGGCGGTCTCGGGGGTGCTGGTCCGCACCGCGTCGAGTCCGGGCTGGCCGAGGACGGTGGCGAGCAGGTCGGACCCTGCGGCGGCCACCTGCTCGCGGAAGCGCTCCAGCCCCAGTTGGGCAAGCAGGAGGCCCATGTCGGCGCGGGCGAGCACCCAGGTGGCGCCCGCGGTGACCAGACCGGCGCCGACCGCGATGCCGACGCCCGCCGCGAGGCGCGCGTTACGGGTGGCCGGGAGCCACTCGGTGACGGTGCGCGTGGCCGCGGCGTGCCAAGGCTCGAAGACCTGGACCTGACTCATGACCCGGTCGGCGAAGCCGGCGGATGGGGCGAAATCGGGGAGGGCGTCGAGCGAGAGCATGAAGGCGTGTGCACTATCCAACTCCTGCTGACACGACAAACAGCTCCGGACGTGGGCCCGGAGCGGGGCCACGCCGAAGCCTTCCTCGCCATCGAGGAGCAGCTCGATCTCGTCGGGCCTGAGGTGTCGGTCTTGCATGGGTGGTGCCTCCATGTGCGCACTACGCGCCCACCCGGGGGTGGGTTTCAGGGTCGTGTGGACGAGCGATGTCGCCCCTTCGGAAGTACGGACGAGCGGCGCCGGCGTTAAGTCGCAGCCGGACGGGCGCTCACTCCCGCAGAGGTTCGAGGGCGCGTCGCAGCTCGTGGCGCGCCCGGTGGATGTACGTCTTGACCGTCCCCAGCGGGAGGTCGAGGGTGGTCGCGATCTCCTCGTACGAGCGTCCCTCGACGTGCCGGAGCATGATGCAGGCGCGATACTCGGGGCGAAGACCGGCGATGGCCCGCTCGATGGCCGAGCCCAGCTCGCGCGCCTCGAGCTCCTCGAGGGCGGTCTCCTGGTCGGCCTGAAGCTCCAGCGACGTCGCCTCGACCTCGGAGGCCGTGGCGGCGTGCGGGCTGCCGTCCATGCTGATCGTGTCCAGCCGGCGACGCCGGAGGTGATCGATCGCGACGTTGTTGGCGATCTTGAACAGCCAGCTCGAGAACTTGAACTCGGGGCTGTACTTGTCGATGTGGTTCAGGACCTTGATGAACGCATCCTGCGCCAGGTCCTCGGCGGTCTCGCGGTCGCGCACCATGCGGTACACCAGCGAGAAGACCGGCCGCTCGTACCGACGCACGAGTTCGCGAAACGCGAGCTCGCGCCCCTGCTGGGCGAGGCGAACGACATCGGCATCGGGGAGTGTCCCCAGCTCCTCGAGAGTCGGCATGCGCTTGGGCAAGCTAGTCCCCTGCCGGCGGTGCGACCAGCGCCACGCGGTGCGGTCCGGACGCGAGCCCGAGCGCAGCAGGGCCATTTGCGCCTTGCTCGTGCTCGGCCGGGACGGCGATCTTGCGGCATGTCGTCCACTCTCGACGCACCGCCGGATGGCCGTGACCTCGCGGCCGCAGCGGCGCGCGGCGCAGGCAAGCGCGCGTACGTGCAGCAGATGTTCTCGGACATCGCGCCGCGCTACGACCTGCTCAATCACGTGCTGTCGCTCAACATCGATCGCCGGTGGCGCCGTCGTGCGCTGGAGGCGCTCGCCTGGCGCGACCGGCCGCAGGGCACGTTCCTCGATCTGTGCGCCGGCACGCTCGACGTGGGCGCCATGCTGGCGGGGAACGCCGGCTTCGGCGGCTTCATCGCTGGCGCCGACTTCGCCGTGCCCATGCTGCGCCACGGCGCGGGGAAGGCGCCGCGCACGGCACTCGCGCCGGTGGGCGCCGACGCGCTCGCGCTTCCGTTCGCGGACGCGCGCCTCGATGGGGCCATCGTCGCGTTCGGCATCCGCAACGTGGCCGACCTCGACGCCGGGCTCCGCGAGGTGCGGCGCGTGCTGCGTCCCGGCGCCCGCTTCGTGATCCTCGAATTCTCGACGCCGCCGTCTGCCGTCGTGCGCGCCGGCTATCACGCGTACTTCCATCACGTGCTGCCGCGCATCGGCCGGTTGGTGAGCGGACACGGATCCGCCTACACGTACCTGCCGCTTTCCGTTGCCCAGTTTCCCACCGAAGAAGCGCTGGCGGACCGACTGCGTGGCGCCGGCTTCCGGCACGTCGCGTGGGAACGACTCACCTTCGGCATTGCGGCGCTGCACGTCGCGACGGCCTGACCGCCGCACCACGCCTGCTCATGGCTCTCGATACCCTTTCCGACTTCATCACCGCCATCGACGGCATCGGCGAGCTGCACCGCATCACCGAACCGGTGTCGGTGCACCTCGAGCTCACCGAGATCGCCGATCGGGCGTCGAAGTTGCCCGGCGGCGGCCCGGCGCTGCTCTTCGAGCGTCCGCTCCTGCGCGATGGCACGCCGTCGTCGATGCCGGTGGCCATCAACCTGTTCGGTTCGCGCAAGCGCATGTCGCTCGCGCTCGGCGTCGATGATCTCGACAGCATCGGGGCGCGCATCACGCAACTGCTCGACCTCAAGGTGCCCGACGGCTTCATCGGCAAGCTGTCGTTGCTGCCGCGTCTGCTCGAGGTGTCGAAATTCCCGCCGCGCACTGCACGCAGCGGCAGTTGTCAGGAGGTCGTGTGGCGGGGCGACGAGATCGACCTCGACCGGATCCCGGTGCTGCACTGCTGGCCCGAGGACGGCGGCCCGTACGTGACCATGACGGCCGTGATCAGCAAGGATCCGGCGCGCGGCATCCGCAACGTGGGCATGTACCGCGTGCAGCAGCTCGGCAAGCGTCACGTGGCCATGCACTGGCAGCGTCACAAGTCGGGCGCCGAGCACTTCCGGCAGATGGCGGAGCGTGGCGAGACGATGCCGGTGTGCATCGTGGTGGGGGCCGACCCGGCCAGCATGTACTCGGCCAGTGCGCCGCTGCCGCCGAACATCGACGAGTTCCTGTTCGCCGGCTTCCTGCGACGCGATCCGGTGCGCCTGGTGAAGGCGGTGAGCAACGATCTCGAGGTGCCGGCCGATGCGGAGATCGTGATCGAGGGGTACATCGATCCGGCGGAGGCGCTGGTGGTCGAGGGCCCCTTCGGCGACCACACGGGCTACTACTCCGAGGCCGACCTGTACCCGCGCGTGCACGTGACCGCGGTGACGATGCGCCGGCAGGCCGTGTACGCCACCACCATCGTCGGGCGCCCGCCGATGGAGGATTTCTGGCTGGGGCACGCCACCGAGCGCATCTTCCTGCCGTTGCTCAAGCTCACGACGCCGGAGGTGGTGGACTACCACATGCCGGCCGAGGGGGGCTTTCACAACCTCGTGTTCGTGTCCATCGACAAGAAGTATCCCGGACACGCCGACAAGGTGATGCATGCGCTGTGGGGGCAGGGGCTCATGTCGCTGGCCAAGGTGCTTGTCGTGCTCGACAAGGATGTGAACGTGCAGAACCCCGTCGAGGCGTGGTGGGCGGCGCTCAACAACATCGACCCCGAGCGCGACGTGCGCTTCACCATGGGGCCGGTGGATGTACTCGACCATGCGAGCCGCGCGTTCACCTACGGTAGCAAGATGGGTATCGACGCGACGCGGAAGTGGCCCGAGGAGGGATTCACGCGGGCGTGGCCGCGCGTCATCACGATGGACGCGGCCACCCGCGCGGCGGTCGATGCGAAGTGGGCGCGTCTCGGGCTGCCACCGGTGCCGCATCGGTGAGCGCGACGCCGAGGGACCGCGGCGTGGTGGGCGTGGACGGGCAGCTCCTGCGCGGCGGCTCGCTGCCCGTGCGGCTCGCCAACTTCGTCAAGCTGCCGCATACGGTGTTCGCGCTGCCGTTCGCGCTGGTGGGCGTGCTGTTCGCCAGTGCGCGCGCCGATGTGACCGTCGCGCGCGTGGGGTGGATCCTGCTGGCGTTCACGAGCGCGCGCTTCGCCGCGATGGCGTTCAACCGACTCGTCGACCGTGATGTGGACGCGGCCAACCCGCGCACGGCGATGCGCGAGCTGCCGAGCGGTACGCTCACGGTGGCGCAGGCGCGGGCCAGCGTGATCGGAGCGTCCGTGCTCTTCGTGGTATCGACGGCGATGATCAACCGGCTCTGCCTGTGGCTGTCGCCGGTCGCGCTCGGGTGGGTCCTCGCATACAGCTACACCAAGCGGTTCACGCGCTGGTCTCACCTGTGGCTCGGGCTGGGGCTGTCGATTGCCCCGGTGGGCGGCTATCTCGCGGTGACGGGTGCGTGGAGCAGCCCATGGTGGCTGCTCTGCCTGCTGGCCACGGGGGTGCTCTGCTGGAGCGGCGGCTTCGACATGATTTACGCGCTGCAGGATGCCGACTTCGACCGTCGACATGGGTTGCACAGCGTACCGTCCACGCTGGGCGTGCGTGGCGCGATCGCGCTGGCGCGTGGGCTGCACGTGGTGGCGGTCGCCTGTTTCGCGGGGGTGGCGGCGGCCGGTCCGTTCGGCGTCGCGAGCGAGGCTGTGCAGACCGCCCTGTGGGTCGGTGTGGCGCTGGTCGCGCTGCTCCTGCTGTGGGAGCATCGGCTGGTGCGGGCGAGTGACCTGTCGCGCATCGATGCCGCGTTCTTCACCATGAACGGCATCATCTCGATGGGCTTCCTGGCCACGGTAGGCGTCGCGCGCTGGCTGCTGGAGCGTGGCGCATGAGTGCGCGCGCGCTGGATCGTGCGGGGCCGTTGCCGGTGGTGGTGGCCATCACGGGCGCGTCGGGCGCGCCCTATGCGGTGCGATTGCTCGACGCGCTGGTGGCGCTGCAGGTGCCGACGTGGCTCATCGTGTCGTCGCACGGGTGGCGCTTGCTGCAGACGGAGAGCGCGCTGCCCAACCTGGCGGCGCTTCGTACCCATGTGGGCGCCGACGCGTTCGACGCCTGCGTGACCGTGTTCGACGACAACGATCGCGGCGCCAAGCCGGCCAGCGGCTCGGTGCGCACGGCCGGCATGGTGGTCTGTCCCTGCTCGATGGGCACGGTGAGCGCGATCGCGCATGGCACGTCGCGCTCGCTCGTGGAGCGCGCGGCCGACGTGATGCTCAAGGAGCGGCGGCGGCTCATCCTGGTGCCGCGCGAGACGCCGCTGTCGCTCATCCACCTCGAGAACCTCACGCAGGTGACGCGCGCCGGCGCGACCGTGATTCCCGCGGCGCCCGGTTTCTACCACGCACCGACGACGATCGCCGAGCTGGTGGACTTCATGGTCGCGCGCATCCTCGATCACCTCGACATCGCGCACACGGTGGGACGCCGCTGGGGTGATGCGCCTGCGGAGCACGCATGAACCGCCCCTCGTCGCCGGAGCTCATCACGATTGGCCTCATCTCCGATACGCACGGTCTCGTGCGCCCGGAGGTGTTCGAGGCGCTGGCCGGCGTCTCGCAGATCCTGCATGCGGGTGACGTGGGTCCGGCCGACGTGCTGGTGGAGCTGTCTGCCATCGCGCCGGTACGGGCCGTCTGGGGGAACACGGACGCGCCGGGACGCCCCGATCTCGTCGAGCGCATCGAGGACACGATCGGCGGGGTGCGCATCGTCGTGACGCACGGCCACGAGGTGGGAAGCCCCACGACGCCCCCCAAGCTGGTGGGGGCCTATCCCAACGCCGACGTGATCGTATACGGCCATACCCACCAGCAACTGGTCACGAAGGCCGCGCGGCGGGTGGTGGTGAATCCGGGCGCGGCGGGCCCGCAGCGGTTCAAGCTCCAGCCGTGTGTGGCCAAGCTGTACATCTTCAAGGGGCAGGCGGACGTCGAGCTCATTCCGTTGGTGGTCCCCGGCGGCGCCCCCGCAGCCCCCTCGGGGTCAGAACATTTGTTCTGACCCCAACACCGCCCGACGCCACTAGTCGCCAGGCAGGACTCCGATCCACCGCGTGGCGCGCAACGCCTCCAGCGCCGCCACCACGCTCTCGGCGCGCACCGCCTCGCCGTCCCGCGCGCGGAACCACTGTTCGAGCATGAGCAGCTCGTCGAGCTGATCGACCATCGCGCCACTCGGTGCCTGCACGCCCCGATGCTCGAGCGCCTGCAGCGCATTCACCGACTCGGGCTCGCGGCAGCGCGCTTCGGCCACCACGCGGCCGTGCCGCACGAGGTACAGCCGATCGTCACCGTCGCGCCCGGGCACGGCGTACACGAAGCTGGGCCGGGCCAACGCCTCGCGCACGCGGGCGAGTTGCGCGTCGAGCTCCTGCAGCGCCGTGAGCCGGTCACGCAACCACCCCGCGCGCTCATAGGACAGGGCGGCGCTGGCCGCGGCCATGTCCCGCACGAGCTGCTGCTGTGGCGTGTCGTCCCGCCCCTCGAGCACGGCGCGTGCGCGGGTCAGTTGCACGCGGTACTCGTGCTCGCTGGCCGCGCCGACGCAGGGGCCCAGGCAGCGCCGCGTCTCGTATCGGTGACACCCCGGCGTGCGCCGAAGCGCGGGCTCGAGCGCGTCGAACAACTCGGCCTCGTCGCTCACGTGCATCGGCACATGATCGGCGCAGTCGCGCAGGCCCAGTGCGTCGTTGAGCACACGCACCGCATCCACCAGCGGGCGACGCGACGCGAACGGCCCAATGACCTGCGCCACGTCGCGCGCGCGGGAGGCCGCGCTCGCGCGCTGGATGCGCAGCCGCGGCGCCGGGCCGCGCGCGATGGTGATGACCCACCACCGGTCGAGCGGGCGCGCCGAGCGCACGTTGTAGCGCGGCAGGTGCGCGCGAATGAGTCGCACTTCGCGCAGCAGTGCCGCGAACTCGCTGGGGAGAGGCTCCCACTCGATGCGCGCGGTTTCGCGCAGCAGCCGCGCATGGCGATGCTCGGGCCAGGGGAGCCGGAAGTACGAGAGCAACCGTGTGCGCACCTGCGTGCTCTTGCCCACATACAGGACGTCGCCATGCGCGCCGCGCATGAGGTACACCCCGGGCTCGTTGCGCACCTGCGCGCGGACCTGCTCGCGCAGGCGACCGACGTCGGCCTCGGCGGTGCCGACGGCGAGGTCGAGCTGGGTGGCCGGCACGCGCGTCGCGCGAGCGCCGCGGCGGGGTCGCGCTGTGCGGCTGTCGGTCGCGTGCTGCGGAGGGACGGCGCCGCGCGGGGCGGCGCTGCCGAGCGCTACACCGCTGCGAGGGGCATCAGCGTTGGCAGTGCGCGCAGAAGACGGTGCTGCGTCCGTCGATGGCGTGCGTGCCCACGAGACGACGCCCGCACCGGGTGCAGGCGAGGCCGGCCCGCCCGTAGGCGGCCAACTGCTCGACGAAGGCGCCACGCTCACCCCGGGCATCACGATAGTCGCGAAAGCTGGTGCCGCGCGCGGCGATGCTGGCCGTCAGCACCCTGCGCAGCGCCTGCAGCACGGCGGCGTACTCGCGCTCCGTGAGAGCACTCGCTTCCCGCGACGGGTCGATGCCTGCGTGCCACAGCGCCTCGTTTGCGTAGATGTTGCCCACCCCGGCCAACCGCTTCTGGTCCATCAGCGCGGCCTTGATGGGCACACGCGACGACCGAATATAGGCCGAAAATGCGTCCGTCGTGAGGGCCGGGTCAAGGGGGTCGGGGCCAAGGGCCGCGGTGTAGGCCGCGAATCGTGCCTCGCCCATGAGCGCCACCGTGCCGAGGCGCCGCACGTCGCGGTAGTGCACGAGACGCCCGTCGGCCAGCGCAAGCGAGACGCACACGTACTCGCGCTCGACGGCGTCGAGGGTGCCGTCGTCGACCACGACGCCGCCGGTGAAACGCGGCTGCACGACGACGCGCCAGGCGGGTGCCGGGGCCGCCTCCGCGGACTCGCCCACATCGAGCACGATGAGCTTCGCGCGACGCCACACCCGCCGGACGGTGCCCTGCGCGAGCGCGGCCGCGAAGCCTGCAGCATCGGCCTCGCGCAGCACGTCGGGGCGGCGCACGGCGACGCCCGTGATCCGTGCGCCGGCGATCATCGCGTCGAGGTCGCGCGCGATGGTCTCGGTTTCGGGGAGCTCAGGCATGCGTCCGGTGCGCGGCCGCGCGCGTGGCGGGCCGTCGACGCGCGATCAGCCGAGTCGCGCGGCTTCGCGCCATCCGATGTCGCGCCGATAGAGCGCACCGTCGAAGCCGATGGACGCGGCGGCCTCGCGCGAGGCGCGCTGCGCGGCCGCAAAGCTGTCGGCAAGGGCGGTCACGGCGAACACGCGGCCGCCGCTCGTCTGCAACTGGCCCCCCGGCGCGCGCGACGTGCCGGCATGGTACACCCGCACCGCATCACTGAACGACGGCAACTCGATGGGGCGTCCGGTGAGCGGCTTGTCGGGATATCCGGGCGACGCGACGACCGTGGTGACCGAGGCGCCCGCGCGCCACGTGAAACCCGGCATGCTGCCGATGCGCGCCCCCCGCGCCACCGCAAGCATGGGGTCGAGCAGGCTGCTCGTGAGCATCGGCAGGATGGCCTGCGTCTCGGGGTCGCCGAAGCGGCAGTTGAACTCCACCACCTTCGGCCCCTCTGGCGTCAACATGAGCCCCGCATACAGCAGCCCTGTGAACGGCGTGCCGCGCTTGCGCAGCGCGTGCAGCGTGGGGAGCAGGATGCGCTCGGTCACGTCGTCCACCAGCGCCGGCGTGGAGAGCGACACCGGCGTGTACGCCCCCATGCCGCCCGTGTTCGGTCCGTCGTCACCGTCGAGCAACCGCTTGTGGTCCTGCGCGGCAATCATCGGGAGCACGTCGGTGCCATCGGTGACCGCGAACAACGACAGCTCCTCGCCGGTCATGAACTGCTCGACGAGGCACTCGGCGCCCGCCTCACCGAAGATGCGCGCGTCGAGAATGCGGTCGATGGCGTCGTAGGCCTCGTCGAGGGTGTGGCAGACGATGACGCCCTTGCCCGCGGCAAGCCCACTGGCCTTGATGACCACCGGCGCGCCGAAGCGGATGCGCACCGCCTCCTTCGCCTCGCTCGCGCGGCGGTGCGTCTCCGCATGCGCCGTGGGAATGCCGGCGGCGAGCATCAGCGCCTTGGTGCCGGCCTTGGACGTCTCCACTTCGGCAGCGCCGGCGGTGGGGCCAAACGCGGGGATGCGCCGATCGCGCAGCGCATCCACGACGCCCGCCGCCAGGGGCGCCTCGGGTCCAACGACCACCAGGTCGACCGCCTCCTGCTGCGCCAGCGCGCACACCGCGCGCGGGTCGTTCGCGTCGAGCGCCACGGTGCGTGCGATCTCCGCGATGCCGGGATTCCCCGGGGCGGCGAGCAGGTCGACCGCAGTGTTTTCGCGCAGCAGCGCGTCGGCAAGGGCGTGTTCGCGCCCGCCCGAGCCCAGCAGGAGGATCTTCATAGTGACCGCCAATCTAGCGACAAACGGGAGGGGCCCGTGTGACCGGGCGCCCTCCCGTCCGTGCAGTTGACCCACAACCCACAACTACGCAGCCGGTGGCGGCTCCTCGGGAGTCGGCGGTGCGGGCGGTGCTGGCTGCGGCGGTGGTGGCGGCGGCGCGTCGCTGGTCATCGATGACGCCGCGCGGAACGCATCGCGGAACGCATCGGCGGCGCGGTTGATGACGTCACCCACGGTGTCGGCGGCGGCGCGGGCCTTCTCGGCGTAGAAGTCACGCGCGTCGCGCAGGTCGTCACGGTACGGGCGTTCGGCCTCACTGCCACGGCGAATGTACGTGCCGCCGACGATCGCGTCGTACGCGCCCGACTGCTGCCAGCGCTGGAGCTCGCCGGCGCGCACCGTGTGAAACGGATGCTCGCGCAGCGCGGTGTTGAGCGCACGAAGCACGCTGTCCCACGCCGTCCCGCCGAGTTCATAGTCGGCAGCCTGCGCGAGATACGCGTCGAGGTCGATGCTGTCGCCGTCTGCGCGCCCGCCGGCGAGCTTGAGGAACGTCATGAGGCTGCCGCGCGGGTCCTGCGTGCCGAGCATGCCGGCGCGATCGGCGGAGAGCTCACTCTTGCGGAACCACTCGAGCAGGGCGAGCTGGAAGGGCAGCAGCGCGATGCTGGCGAGCAGCGGCAGCGCGCTCATGCCGAAGAAGAGCACGATGAGCGCGATGGTCCGGTACGTCGTGCGTCCGGTCATGATGTGCCCGAGCTGCTGCGCCAGGATGAAGCGCTGCTCGTCGGGGCCAAGCAGCTCGAGCGTGCCCGAGCTGATGACAATGAACGGCTGGTCGAAGCCCACGGCGCCGGCGTTGGCGATGGGCGTCTGCGTGACGTAGAGCTGCGGGGGCGCGTGGCCGGCCTCGGGCCAGTCGAGCGCCTGCAGGACTTCCTGGTAGAGTGCGAAGAGGCGCGGGCGCTGGGTGGGCCCCACCAGCACGGCGTCACCGAGGAACAGGTTGCGGACGCCGCGCTCGCCGAAGACGCTGGCGATCTTGCGGATGACCTCGTCGAAGCCCGGGAGTGCCCGCAGCGTCCGCAGGGCGGCGCGATCGGCGGGGTGCTCCCAGGAGACGGACGAGATCTGGGTGAGTTGCGAGGCGGGCATGGCGCGGGGGCTGAGGGAGGGCGCGGATACCCGGGACTACGGCGGTGCTGCAGCCGGAGTTCCACGCCCTGCCACCTGATCGAGCCGCCGCCGGTGGGACCACCGGCGGCCCCGCCGTCAGATGCCCACGAGGGCGCGCTCGAGGTCCTCAATGAGGTCCTCGACATCCTCGATGCCGCACGACAGGCGCACCATGCCGTCGGTCAGCCCCATCGCCTGCTTCACCTCGGCCGGGACCGAGCCGTGGGTCATGGTGAAGGGGTGATTCGTCAGGCTCTCCACGCCCCCGAGCGATTCGGCGAGTGAAAAGACCTGCACACGCTCGAGGAAGCGGCGGGCGTTGTCCTGCGTCCCCAGGTCGAGGGTCATCATGCCCCCCATCCCCGACATCTGCCGCTTGGCCAGCTCATGATGCGGATGGCTGGGGAGGCCAGGATAGATGACCCGCTCGGCGCCGAGGCGCTGGACCAGGTAGTCGGCGATGGCGCGACCGTTGGCGTCGTGCTGCCGCATGCGGAGGGGCAGGGTCTTCGTCCCACGGAGGGCGAGCCAGGCATCGAAGGGCCCCGGGACGGCCCCGGCGGCGTTCAGGATGAACTGGAGACGGTCGGCGAGGTCGTCCTCAAGAACGACCGCGAGCCCGCCGATCATATCAGAGTGGCCATTGATGTACTTCGTGGTCGAGTGCCACACGATGTCGGCCCCCAGCTCCAGCGGTCGCTGGAAGACGGGGGTGGCGAAGGTGTTGTCCACGACCAGCAGGGCCCCGTGCCGTTTGGCGATGTCGCCCATGGCCCGGAGATCGGTGAGTCGCATGAGCGGGTTGGTGGGTGTCTCCACGAGGAGACCCCGCGTGGCGGGCGTCATGGCCGCCTCGACCCGTTCGGGCTCAGTCGAATCCACGTATGTGAAGGACAGGCCGAGATGCCGCAGAATCCGATCGAACAGCCGGAATGTGCCGCCGTAGACGTTCTCACCACACACGATGTGGTCGCCGGCGCGGAACAGCTTCATGATCGAATCGAGGCAACCCATGCCGCTGCCGAAGGCGAAGCCATGCGTGCCGCCTTCGAGGGTGGCGACATTGCGCTCGAGGGCCTGTCGCGTGGGATTCTTGCCGCGAGCGTACTCGTACCCTTTGTTGACGCCGATGCTTTCCTGCACGTAGGTGGACGTGAGGTAGAGCGGCGTCATGATCGCGCCCGACACGGGGTCGGGGCGCTGGCCGGCGTGAATGGCGCGGGTGGCGAGGCCACCGGCAAGGTCTTCGTCGAAGATGCGCGTCATGGGCTTCGTGTGATTCGGGGAGCGGTGGAGCGGGAAGCTACTCGCCGGCCCCTGTATGGGCGAGCGATGGCGCGACCGTCGATCCCCCGCGCGAGCTGGCCGACCTTTCCGCACGATCCGACCCCGGCGGCGTAGTGCGTGTGAGCCAGGCGCTGGCCGATGAGGCGCGCCGCTGCCTGATCGTCGACGACGAGCCCGGCATGCGGGCGGTTCTGCGGCGACTGATGACGGCCGACGGGTTCGAGTGCATCGAGGCAGCCTCGGGGGCCGAGGCGCTCGCGGTGCTGGAGACGACGCCGGTGCCGATCGTGCTGTCGGACTTCCACATGCCGGGCATGGACGGCGGGGAGCTGATGCGCGCCATCCACGCGCGGTGGCCGCTCGTGGCGGTGGTCATCATCACGGCCGTCGCCGACGTCACGATTGCGGTGCGCTGCCTCGAGGCCGGCGCCCTCGATTACCTCACCAAGCCGTTCGGCAGCGACGAGGTGCGGGCGCGCGTCCTCCAGGCGCTCGAGAAGCGGCGACTGCTGTGTGAGAACCAGGCGTATCGCGACCGCCTCGAGGAGCGCGTGGCGTTGCAGGCGCGCAAGTACGAGCAGCTCTTCCTCGCCTCGTTGCAGTCGCTGGCCGACGCGCTCGAAGTGAAGGATGCGTACACGTGGGGGCACTCCACGCGCGTCTGCCTGTACGCCATGGCGATCGCGCGCGAACTGGGGCTCACGCAACCGCTGCTGGAACAGCTCGAGCTCGGCAGTCGCCTGCACGACATCGGCAAGATCGGCGTGCGCGAGGCGGTGCTGAACAAGGCGGGTCCGCTCACCGATGCGGAGTACGCCCACATCATGGAGCACCCGGTGATCGGGTGGAAGCTGCTCGCGCCGCTCCTGGGCGAGATGCCACATGCCCTGGCGGTGGTGCGCTCGCATCATGAGCGGTGGGATGGGCAGGGGATGCCAGACCGCCTGCGCGGCCAGGAGATCCCGCTCGAAGCGCGCATCACTGCCGTCGCGGATTCGTTCGACGCGATGACGAGCGGGCGACCCTATCGGGATGGGATGTCGGTCGAAGATGCGGTGGCCGAGTTGCGTCGCTGTGCCGGCACGCAGTTCGACCCGCAGTGCGTGGCCGGCTTCGAGCGCGCGCTCGAGCGACGCAGCTTTCCGTGGCCCGACTGGAGTGTGCGCCGCCACACGCGCCTGCAGGTGGCCTAGGCGCCGCGCGTCAGGCCGCCGGCATCAGCGTCGCGAGCCACCCGACGAGTGTGTCAATCGGGGGCGCCTCGGGCAGCGGCGCACCGCGCACCGCACCCCGTACGGCACGCAACAGCTCGCGATGGGAGTACCAGCGCCCCTCCACCGACAGGCAACGCTCCTCGCGTCCCTCCGCGGCCGGGTCGCCGGTGAGGTCGATGCCGACGTGCGAGCCCAGATCGATACGGTGCTCGTGTGTGCCATCGCGAATCGTTGCCGAGCGTGGCGCATCGTCGAGCAGCACGATGAGCGCGTCGGCGGGCGCCATGGCTCCGCCCGCCGCGTCGGTGAAGAGCACCGGCCGCGCCCCGGCCGACGCACGGAGCGTCGAGGGGTCGAGCACGGACGGCACCCACGCGAGTCCGCGTCCGTCACTGATCGCCAATGCCGTGATCCACGGCACACCCAAAGGGAGGCAGGCGGTGACAGGTTGCACGCCCAGTGTGCGCACGAGCACCGGCGCCCGCTGGAGCAGGGTGAAGCCGGCCGCCACGGCGGCCCGCACCGCCACCGCACGCGTACCGTGCATGACGACGGCATCAGCGGCGGCGAGGGCGTACGGGAGCAGGGCGAGGGGATCCGACATGCAGGCAGGTTAGGCGATCGCCCTCCAGGCGGCCACGGGTGGCGGCCGCCGGTGGCGGGGGCGGTCGGCGGCACGGGACCGGCCCCCGGCGTAACGATCCTGACGCCGCTTCGTCCTTTCACAGAGTGGATACGGACGGGTTCGCTGCGCGCGTGTGTGGTTGCGCGGGGCGGCCTCGTCTAGCTTTCCCGTTTTCATGGATGAACCAGCTGGTTGCACCAGCCACGCGAGGAAGCGGATGGCGTTCGATGGGCTGATGGTGAGTGTCTCCGGGGTCCGGGGACGCGTGGGGGAAGCGCTCACACCCGAGGTCGTGGCGACCTTCGCGGCAGCGTTTGGCGCATGGGCGTCGCGCGGCGGAAACCGACGCGTCGTGGTCGGTCGCGACAGTCGCGTCTCGGGTCCGATGTTCACGCGCATCGTCCATGGCGCGCTCGAGTCGGTGGGGTGCACCGTCATCGACATCGGCATGGCGCCGACGCCGACGATCCAGCTTGCTGTCGAGCATCATCACGCGGCCGGCGGACTTGGCATCACGGCGAGCCACAACCCGATCGAGTGGAACGCGCTCAAGTTCATCGGCCCGTCGGGGCTGTTCCTTTCGGCGGCCGAAGGGGCCGAGATGCGCGCACTGCTCGACACGGGCATCCCGCGCGCGACATGGGATATGCTCGGCCACATCGAGCGCGACGACGAGGCCGTGGCCCGGCACATGGCGCAGGTGCTGGCGCTGCCGTGGCTCGACGTCGCAGGCATCCGCAGCCGCGGCTTCAAGGTCGCGCTCGACTGCTGCCATGGCGCAGGGAGTGTCGTGATGCCGCAGTTGCTGACCGAATTGGGATGCGAGGTGTACGCGATCAACATGGAAGCGGATGGTCGCTTCCATCGTCCACCGGAGCCAGTGGCCGAGAACCTCGGCGAGCTCGAGACGCTGGTGCGCGCCACCGGCGCTGACGTCGGGTTCGCCACCGATCCCGATGTCGACCGTCTCGCGCTCGTGCTCGACGACGGTCGTGCACCAGGCGAGGACTACACGCTGGCGTTCGCCGTGCGCGCGGTGCTGCGGCATCGCCCGGGGCCGGTGGTCACGAACCTCTCCACCAGCAAGGTGGTGTCCGACGTGGCCGACGAGATGGGCGTGCCCTTCCACTTCGCCAAGGTGGGCGAGGTGAACGTGGCGCTCGCCATGCGGGACGCGGGTGCGACCATCGGTGGCGAAGGCAACGGTGGCGTGATCCTGCCGGAACTGCACCTCGGGCGCGACGCGCCGTTGGGCGCGGCGTTGATGCTGCAGCTCATGCATGAGGAAGGGCGTCCGCTGTCGGCGCTCGTTGCCTCGCGCCCGCGCTACGTGATCGTGAAGGACAAGCTCGACCGCCCCGATGCGCCGCTCGACGCGGTGTACGAGGCGCTGCGCGCGGCATTCCCCGATGCGCGCGCAGATGACCAGGATGGCCTGCGACTGGACTGGCCGGACCGCTGGGTGCACCTGCGCCCGAGCGGCACCGAGCCGATCGTCCGAGTCATTGCCGAGGCGCCGACGGCGTCCGAGGCCCAGGCGCTCATCGCCGAGGCGCGGTCGCCGTTGTCCGCGCTGGTTTCCCCCTGACCTGAATCGCCATGTGCGGAATCGTCGGATACGTCGGTGACAAGATCGCCACCCCGATGCTCATCGAGGGGCTCAAGCGCCTCGAGTATCGTGGGTACGACTCGGCCGGCATCGCCATCATGAACGGCAAGGGTGTCGAGACGCGTCGCGCGGCCGGGAAGATCTCCCGCCTCGAGAGCGCGATCGCGAGCGACCCGCCGCACGGGACGCTCGGCATCGCGCACACGCGCTGGGCCACGCACGGCCCGCCGAACGAGGTCAATGCGCACCCGCACGTGAGCCAGAACGGCAAGATCGCCGTGGTGCACAACGGCATCATCGAGAACGCCACGGCGCTCAAGGCCGGGCTCGAGCTGCGCGGCTACGTCTTCAAGAGCGACACCGACACCGAGGTGCTCGCGCACCTCATCGAGGTGGCCTACGCCGGCAACCTCGAGGCGGCCGTCATCGAGGCGCTGCGCCAGGTCGACGGCACGTATGGCATCGCCGTCATCTCGAGTGACGAGCGCGACAAGATCGTCGCGGCGCGCAAGGGCAGTCCGCTGCTCGTCGGCATCGGCGAGGGGGAGTTCTACATCGCGTCCGACGCGAGCGCGATCCTCGCGCACACGCGCCAGGTCGTCTACCTCGATGACGGCGATATCGCGGTCGTGACGCGCGATGGCTGGCGCGTGCTCGACCTCGACGCCACGGCGCGCGAGAAGCCCGTGACGCGCATCGAGTGGGACCTCGCGCAGATCGAGCGCGGTGGCTACCCGCA
The DNA here is from genome assembly GCA_020161135.1 of Gemmatimonadota bacterium. Lineage (GTDB taxonomy): Bacteria > Gemmatimonadota > Gemmatimonadetes > Gemmatimonadales > Gemmatimonadaceae > Gemmatimonas. The sequence goes on from JAIUOB010000005.1 coordinate 289,739, forward strand.
CTTCATGCTCAAGGAGATCTTCGAGCAGCCCACGACGGTGGAGAACACCATGCGCGGGCGCCTCATCCTCGAGGAGGGCTTCTCCAAGCTGGGCGGCCTCAACATCTCGAAGGACGACCTGCTCGCGGTCGACAACATCATCATCACGGCCTGCGGCACGAGCTGGCACTCGGCGCTCATCGGCGAGATGATGATCGAGGAGCTGTGCCGCATCCCGGTGGAGGTGGAGTACGCGTCGGAGTTCCGCTACCGCAACCCGATCGTCACGCCCCGCACGCTGTGCATTGTCATCTCGCAGTCCGGGGAGACGGCCGACACGCTCGCGGCCATGCGTGAGGCGAAGCGGCGCGGCGCCCGCACACTCGGGCTCGTGAACGTGGTGGGGTCGACCATCGCACGTGAGGACGACGGCGGCATCTACCTGCACGCCGGTCCGGAGATCGGCGTGGCCAGCACGAAGGCGTTCACCAGCCAGGTCGTGGCGCTGGCGCTCTTCACGCTCAAGCTCGCGCGCCTGCGCAACATGAGCGTGCAGCGTGGTCGCGAGATCGCGCAGGCGCTCGCGAAGCTGCCCGAGCAGATCCAGTCGATTCTCGACCGAGCCGAGGAGATCGAGGCGCTGGCCGAGGAGTTCAAGCGCGCGTCGAATTTCCTGTACCTGGGCCGCGGCTACAACTTCCCCGCCGCCCTCGAGGGCGCGCTCAAGCTCAAGGAAATCTCGTACATCCACGCCGAGGGGTACCCCGCGGCCGAGATGAAGCACGGCCCCATCGCCCTCATCGACGAGATGATGCCGGTGGTGTGCATCGCGCCGCACGACTCGGTGTTCGACAAGATCACGTCGAACATCCAGGAGGTGAAGGCGCGCAAGGGCAAGGTCATCGCGATCACCACGCGCGAGGAGCCCAGCCTGGCCGGCAAGATCGACTACGAGTTCCGCATCCCGGAGACGGTCGACCTGCTCACGCCCATCCTGGCCAGCGTGCCACTCCAGCTGCTCGCCTACTACATCGCCGTCAAGCGCGCCTGCAATGTCGACCAGCCGCGCAACCTCGCGAAGAGCGTGACGGTGGAGTAGATCCTCCGGCATGCCGGAGCTCCCCGACGTCACCGTCTACGTCGAGCACCTCACACGCACCGTCGTCGGGCACGCCCCGGAGGCGGTGCGTGTGCACAATGTGTTCGTGTTGCGCTCGGTCGACCCGCCACTCGAGGCGTTCGCGGGCCGCACCATCACCGGCGTCGAGCGACTGGGGAAGCGGCTCCTGTTCGCCTTCGAGGGCGACCTGTGGCTGGTCGTGCACCTCATGATCGCCGGGCGGCTGCGATGGCGCCCGCCGGGCAGGGCCATCGGCGGAAAGTTGGCGATGGCGTCGTTCACCTTCGCGCATGGCACCCTCACGCTCACGGAGGCCGGGTCCAAGCGGCGCGCCTCGCTGCACGCGGTGCGCGGGCGCGAGGCGCTGGCGGCGTTCGACCGTGGCGGCGTGGAACCGCTCGCGTGCAGCGTGAGCGCGTTCGCGGAGGTGCTGCGCCGCGAGAACCACACCGTGAAGCGGTCACTGACCGACCCGCGCCTCATCAGCGGCATCGGCAACGCGTACTCCGACGAGATCCTGCACGCGGCGCGGCTGTCGCCCATGACCCTCACGTCGCGGCTGAGCGACGCCGACATCGAACGGCTGCACGCCGCCATGCAGGCCACGCTCCTTGCCTGGACCGACCGTCTGCGCGCGGTCCATGGCCCGGCGTTCCCCGAGACGGTGACCGCCTTTCCCGAGGGGATGGCCGTGCACGGCCGCTTCGGCCAGCCGTGCCCCGCGTGCGGCGCGCCGGTGCAGCGCATCCGCTACGCCGACAATGAGACCAACTATTGTGCCCGCTGCCAGACGGGCGGGCGCATCCTGGCCGATCGGGCGCTCTCCCGGCTGCTCACGGACGACTTTCCGCGCACGCTCGAGGCGCTCGCGGACTAGGGATCGGCTATCTTGCAGGGCCATGACCGACCCCGTGCTTTCCGATTCGCTCGCGCCGCTCGCGGAGACCCCTGCCGACGCCCCCACCCCGTCGCGGGAACGCCTCACGCAGGAGATCGCGCGACGCCGCACCTTTGCGATCATCTCGCACCCTGACGCCGGCAAGACGACGCTCACCGAGAAGCTGCTGCTGTACGGTGGCGCCATCCACCTGGCCGGCTCGGTCAAGGCGCGTCGTGCGACGCGGCATGCGACCTCCGACTGGATGAAGCTCGAGCAGGAGCGCGGCATCTCGGTCACCAGCTCGGTGCTGCAGTTCGAGTTCCTCGGCTACCAGCTCAACCTGCTCGACACGCCGGGGCACGAAGACTTCTCCGAGGACACGTATCGGACGCTGGTGGCGGCCGACAGCGCCATCATGCTGCTCGACAACCGGCGCGGCGTGGAAGAGCGCACCCGGCAACTGTTCGACGTGTGCAAGATGCGGCGCACACCGATCTTCACGCTGGTCAACAAGTGCGACCGGCACGGTGAGGATCCGCTCAAGCTCATCCAGGATGTCGAGGCCGATCTCGGCATCGACTGCTACGCGGCCACGTGGCCGGTCTTCGAGAACGACGTGTTCGTCGGGGTCTACGACCGCCTCAAGCGAGAGGTGCACCTCTTCGAGCGGAGCGGCGATCGCGGTGCCACGCGCGCGGACGATACCATCGTGTCGATCGACGACCCGCAGCTCATCGAGGCCATGGGCGAGAGTGCCTTCGATCGCCTCATGACCGACATCGAGCTCCTCGACGCCGCCGGGCACGAGTACGACCACCAGCGCGTCATTGACGGGGCGCTCACGCCGGTGTTCTTCGGCTCGGCGCTCACCAACTTCGGCATCGAGCCGTTCCTGCGGGAGTTCCTCGAGTTGGCGCCCCCGCCGGGGCCGCGCGAGTCCACGACAGGACCGGTCGCTCCCGATCGCGACGACTTCACCGGCTTCGTCTTCAAGATCCAGGCGAACATGGATCCCAAGCACCGCGACCGCGTGGCGTTCCTGCGCGTGGTCTCCGGCCGCTTCGAGGCCAACATGCAGGTGCTGCACCAGCGCAGCGGCAAGCCCATTCGCCTGGCGGCGCCGCAGCAGTTCATGGCGCGCGATCGCATCGCCATCGAGGAGGCGTGGCCGGGCGACGTGATCGGCGTGATGGATCGCGGCAACCTGCGCATCGGCGACACGGTCGGCGGTGACGGCAAGCTCGAGTTTCAGGGTATTCCGCGCTTCGCCCCGGAGCACTTCGCGCGGGCGATGCCGGCCGACCCGATGAAGCGCAAGCAGTTCGATCAGGGGCTGCGGCAGCTCACCGAGGAGGGCGCGGCGCAGGTGTTCTACGCCGAGACCAGCGCGGGGGCACAGCCCATCGTGGGCGCCGTCGGCCAACTGCAGTTCGACGTCATGGCCTTCCGCCTCGAGTACGAGTACAGCGCGCCCTGCAAGTTCGAGAAGATGAACTACCGCTGGCCGCGCTGGCTGACCGGCCCCAAGGCCGATGTCGAGCGCGTGGCGACCGGCCTCGGGCGCATGAAGGTGTACGACCACAAGGGACACATCGTCGTGCTGTTTCAGGATCAGTGGGCGCTGCGGCGCGCCCTGCAGCACGAGACGGCGGTCCAGTTCCACGAGACCGCGCCGTAGGGGACTTGCGGCACCCAAAACGCGAACCCATCACCGGGAACCGATCGGTTCCGAGTGATGGGTTGGGGTGACGCGTTGCGGGCGTGGATTACTCCTCGCCGTCGTCCTCGCTCTCTTCGGCCTTGGGTTCGGGCTTCGGGATCGTGTCGATCTGCTTGCCAACGTGGCCGATGACGAACCCGCCGTCTTCGGTGCTGGCGAAGTAGATGCGGAGGCAGGTCTGCGGGTTTGCACCCTTGCGCAGCTGGTCGGCGGCCTCGACCTCGCGATCGCCGTCGCGGAACACATACGGCGTCTTGCGCGTGGGATCTGAGGGGCCGGGGGAGAAGTCGACACCGAGGTCCGCGAAGACCTCGCCGAGCGGACGGCTCAGCGCGCGGTCCTGACGGCGACGACCGACTTCGCCGAGCGCCTTGAGGTACGACCAGGTGGTGTCGGGGTCGGGGAACTCCGACTCGCGGGCAGCGACGAACGCGGTGGGCAGGATACGCAGCGCATCGGAGTAGATGGCCTGCGCGCGCTCGACCGCTTCCAGGACCGACTGCGGCGCGTCACTGGCCGGCTTGCTGATGGGCTGGCGCTCCTTGTTGGCGGCGAGCGTCGTGCGCAGCGCCCGTGCCGTGGCGCGCTCCGTCTCGAGCTGCTGACGCATCTCGTTGATGCGCTCGCGCGAGCGGGCGAGTTCTCCCTCGGCGGCGCGCAGCGCCTCCTCGAGCTGACGCACGAGGTTGACGAGCTGCGACTTGTCCATCTCGACACCGGACGCCGCGGCCGCGAGCGCCTCGGTGGAGTCGGCGCGCTTGCTGTACGCCTCGGCACGCTGGTCGCGCAGGGCATCGGCGACGGCCGGGTCGGCGAACGGGCGCTGCACCGACACCTCTGCCAAGCGCTGCACGAGGCGGCGACGCTCACCCGGCAGGGCGAGGGCGCGCGCGAGGACGAGCGGATGCTGGAAGGGATCGGACTCGAGGCTGAAGCCCGGCAGATAGGCGCGGGCGGAGCCGAGGAAGACGCTGCGGGCGTGGCCACCGACCGCGTCGGAGAGCGCGAAGGTGTCGGAGTGACGGAGCTGGAAGCAGAGCCCCAGTCCGAACAGCTCCGCGGCAAACTGCTCGGCCGGAATCACGAAGCCGCCTTCGGGCAGCTCGGTGAGCAGGAGGACCGGCATGGTGCGCGCCGGATCGCAGAGCACGAAACGGACGAAGGCGTCGATCGTGCCGGCTTCGAGCTGCGTCGGGACGCGCTGCAGCGGTCCGTCGTTCGAGACGAGCGTGAAGGAGGCGTCGAGTTCGGTGAGCAGTCGCGGCGGCCGGACCGGCGGCGGCGCGCCGTTGCTGGTGCCACCCTCAGTCCCGACGCGGATGTTCACCTGGCGATGGACCTGGCCGTTGACCGTGTGCGCGACGTAGGTGGCCTGCGTGTACCACTGCAACGACCGGTCGAGCGGATCCGGCGCGTGTACAACCACGTCCGCCAGCGACGCGCCGCCGGCCCGATACGGGGCCCAGCGAAGAATGCGCCCACCGTCCAGGGTGTGGTTGGACGGCGTGTCCCAATTCAGGGGCTGTCCGTGGTCGAGTCCCAGCCAGGCCACGCAGGCGGTAAGGAATGCGGCATCCGCATCAGTCGAAGACGTCCGCGGCGACAGATCGAAGTGGAGGGCAAGTCTTGGTAGCACGGTCGTGATTGCTCACTATTTCCACCGCTTACGGTTTGTGCCGTGCAAGTGGAACTTGAAGGGATGCGTATCTTGCTGCAGCGAGTGAAACGAGCGGAGGTCCGCGTCGTTTCCGAAAACGATCAGTCAGCGCGAATCACCGGTCGAATCGACACCGGCTTCCTGCTCCTTGTGGGGTTCACTCACGGCGACTCCAAAGCGGAGATCGACTGGATGGCGGAAAAGGTGCTGGGACTGAGGTTGTTCCCTGATGCTGATGGGAAACTTAACCGCGACATCGGAGAGGCGAACGGCGCCCTGCTCGTGGTGTCCCAGTTCACCCTCTACGCCGACGCCCGGAAAGGGCGTCGCCCCAGCTTCGTCGACGCGGCCCGGCCGGACTCGGCCGTACCGCTATATAACGATTTCGTCGAGGCATTGCGAGCACGGAACGTGAGCGTAGCCACAGGCGAATTCGGTGCGACGATGGAGGTCGATCTCGTAAATGATGGCCCCGTCACGATCTGGCTCGAGCGCGAACCGGCGCAGGGGACGACGTCGACAGCGTGATCGTGGGAACGTCATCGGTGCATCGTGCTGTGGCTGACCCGCGACGCGGCGTGTCCCCCATGTCGTTCAGTCGGCGAGCGCCTGCTCCAGGTCGGCCACGATGTCGCCGAGTGATTCCAGCCCTGCGCTGACACGGATCAGCCCATCGGTGATACCGACGGCGCCGCGCTCAGCGGCAGTGAGCTTGCTGTGCGTGGTCGATGCCGGGTGTGTGACGATGGTGCGGGTGTCGCCGAGGTTGGCTGAGTGGGAGACGAGGCGCACGCGATCGAGGAAGCGCCGGCCAGCCGCGAGTCCGCCGTGCACCTCGAGCGCCACGATGCCGCCCCCCTGACGCATCTGGCGACGCGCCAGTTCGTACTGCGGATGGCTGGGGAGGAATGGATAGCGCACCGCCGACACCGCGGGGTGCCGTTCGAAATGCTGAGCAATGGAAAGCGCGTTCGCGCAGTGGCGATCCATGCGCACCGCGAGCGTTTCCAACGATTTGGAAAGCAGCCACGCATTGAACGCGCTCATGGCCGGACCGGTGTGCCGCGCGAAGAAGCGGCAGTCGGCCAGCACGTCGCGATCACCCACGATGGCGCCGCCCAGCACGCGCCCCTGTCCGTCGATGTACTTCGTGGCCGAGTGCACGACCACGTGCGCGCCCAGCCGCAGTGGCTGCTGCAGGTAGGGAGTCGCAAAGCAGTTGTCCACGGCGAGCGTGATGCCATGCTGCCGCGCCAGCGCCCCCAGCCACGCCAGGTCGATGAGCTCGAGCCCCGGGTTGCTTGGCGTCTCGACGAAGAACATGCGCGTGCGTGGCGTGATGCGAGCGGCCCACGCCTCGGTGTCGCTCGCATCCACGTAGTCGCAGCTGATGCCCCACTTGGGAAGCACCCGCGTGAAGAGCTGGTGCGTGCTGCCGAACAGGGCACGCGAGGCGACGACATGGTCGCCCTGCGACAGCCGCGCGGCCAGCAACGTGAACACCGCCGACATCCCCGATGCCGTCGCGATGCCGTCCTCGCCGCCTTCGAGCAGGCACAGCTTGCGCACGAATTCGTCGGTGTTCGGATTCGCGTAGCGGCTGTAGATGTTGCCGCTCACCTCCTCCGCAAACAGCGCACGCGCATGCTCGGCATCGTCGAAGCGGAAGCTCGACGTGAGGTACAGCGGGACCGAGTGTTCGCGGGCCGGCGAGATGTCGGCCTGCGTGCGGATGGCCAGCGTGTCGAAGCCGGGGGCGTCGGAATGGTCAGGCATGGGCGCAAGGAGACAGGGTCCGGCGGACGCTTGGGCCGACGCCGCCGCGACCGTAAAGTTAGCGCATGCCCATGCCCGCCTCGCCCCGCGTCATCCTCGCGTCGCAGTCCCCGCGCCGCCGAGAACTGCTCACCCTCGTGGGGATCGCACACGAGGTCCGTCCGGCCGACATCGACGAGACGGTCTGGCCGGGAGAGGAGCCCGTCCCACACTGCGAACGGCTGGCGCGCACGAAGGCCGGCGTGCTCGCCGCGGCGGCCCCCGACGCCGTCGTCATCGCGGCTGACACCATCGTGGTGGTGGACGGCGACATCCTCGGCAAGCCCGCCACGCGCGACGAGGCCATCGCGATGCTGGCGCGACTGGCCGGGCGCACGCACACCGTGTTCACTGCGGTGGCGGTCGCGCACGACGGGCGCACGGAGTCGGCGGTGGAGGAGGTGGTGGTGCGCTTCCTGCCGCGCACGCCGGAGCAGATCGCGGCGTATGTCGATACCGGCGAGCCGATGGACAAGGCCGGCGCGTACGGCATCCAGGGGTACGGCGCCACCAACATCGATCGCGTCGAGGGCGACTACTTCGCCGTGATGGGGCTGCCGCTCGCGCGCACCGTGCAACTGCTCGAACGTCTCGGCTTTGGCTACGCGTTCGGGCCCGTCACGCGAGGCTGAGGCGACACCTTACCGTGCGAGGCCGCGCGCGCGAAGGGTGGCGAGCCGCGCGGCGGCGTAGTGCTGGGCCCAGTGTGCGAGCCGTGCGCGTACGTCGTCGGGCGTGATGCGCTCCATGCGCCCCAGCCGGTACGTCATGTCGAGCGGGTAGTCCTCGCCCGGATCGCCGTAGGCATCGATGAGCAGGTCGTGCGCGAAATCGTAGGGCCCGACCCGCTTCGGGTTCGTGTAGCCCACCAGCGAGATGACCGGTGTGCGCAGGGCGATCGCCAGGTGCAACGGTCCCGTGTCGGGCGAGAGAGCCACCGCCGCACCGTCGAGGATTGCCGCGAGCTTGCGGAGACCGCTCCCCAGCGCGCTGTGCGCGAACGGTGCGTCGCGCAGGATGACCGTCTCGGCCGCGACCTCGCGCGCTGACTTGCCACCGACCAGCACGGGCTGCAGGCCATGCTCGTGCCACAACGTGTGGCAGACGGCAGCCCAGCGTTCGGGCGCCCAGTCCTTCTCCGGCTTGCTGGTCGCGACGACGATGGGGGCGATGGGGCGATCGAAGCCGGCGAGGAACGACTGCTGCCAGGCGCGCTCCTCGTCGTTCCACGGGCCGAGGGTCCAGGTGGGCGCGCCATGCGGCACACCCAGCGCGTCGAGGAACTCGAAGTACTGATCCTGCACATGCTGCCCGGCGTGCGGCGCGATGCGGTGCGTCGTGAACAGCCAGTTGGCATCGCGCGCGCGGGCCCGGTCGAAGCCCAGTTTGACCGGCGACCGGGTGAGCGCGGTGACCAGCCCCGCCTTGAAGTACACCTGCAGCCCCAGCACCACGTCGAACGGGCGGGTGGCCAGTGCGGCACGCGTGTCGAGATAGGCACGCCATCCGCGACTGCGGTCGAAGACGACGATGTCGTCGACCAGCGGGTGCCCGCGCACGAGCGTCGCCGGCCCCGGCTGCAACACCCACGTGATGCGCGACTGCGGCGCGTGCGCCTTGAGCGCATGGATGACGGGCATCACGTGCACCGCGTCGCCCACCGCGCTCATCATCACGATGCCGATGCGGTCGAGCCGCACGGGGGGCAGCGGTGGCGTGGTCGGCGTTGGCCGCATGCTCACGCGACCCCCGCGCGCGCGCCCACGCGCGCCAACGCCTGCGCCGCGAAGGTCTCGATGGCCACGTCCGCCAGCGCGCAGCCGAACCGGGTCCGCCACTTCCGCATGGAGCGCGTGAGGCGCGCGACATTGCGCTGCATGGTCTCGACCGGTGCACGCCGGACGTCGATGTCCACCACGTCGACATCGATGACCAGGGCCTCGGCGGCGTTTCCACGCGCACGGAGCAGGATGTTCTTCACGTTGAGATCGGGGTGCACCACGCCGGCTGCGGCCAGCGTGTCCAGCAGTACGTGTGTGGCCTCGAGCGCAGCGGCCGGTGTGGGCGCCGGCGCCAGGCACGCCAGCACCATGCCCAGGTCGGCGGTGTCGGGGAGATAGGCGCTCACCACATCCACCCGCACGAGCCCCGGGCCGGCCGCGTAGCGTGCGAAACCCAGCACGTCGGTGGTGGCGATGCCTGCGGCACGCAGGGCCGCGGCGTTGGCGTGCTCGATGGGCGCCCGTGAGGGAAAGCGAAAGCGATCGCCGGTGAGCGGTGCCAGCAGCCCGCCGTGCCAGGCGTGCCGCACGACCACGCGGCGCCCGTCGGTGGGGAGGGTGGCCACGTACACCGGCGCACGCCCGCGCAGCGCCTGAGGCTGCGGCGCGGCAGACGCCCATGCGTACAGCGTGCCGTGCTCGCGCACCAATCGTGCGAGTTCGTCCACGAGGGGCGCGGCGGCCGATACGTCGCCGCCGTCCACCTCTCGCGTCACGAGCGCGTCGTGCGAGGCCGTGGTCGCCGTCATGGGGGCGTGAGCGACCAGGCGAACGGCGCGTCGCGGCCGGCCTGCACGTCGGGGCGCGCCTCGGCCGAGGGCGCCGCGGAGAGCGCGACGCGGATCGCATCGCTCACGAGGATCTCGCCGCCGCGCGCGGCAGAACACAGGCGGCTGGCGGTGTTCACCGTCTCGCCGATGAGTGTGTGGTCGAGCCGTCGCGGCGACCCGATGTCGCCCACGAAGGCGTCGCCGGTGTGCACACCGATGCCCACCTCGAACGTCGGGCGCCCCTCGATGCGCCAGCGCGCATTGAGGGTGTCGAGCGCGGTGAGCATGTCGCGGGCGGCGGCCACGGCACGGTCGGCTTCGTCGCCGCGCCACGAGGGCGAGCCCCACCAGGCCATCACCGCATCGCCGATGAACTTGTCGAGCGCGCCATCGTGTCGGAACACGCACTCGACCATGGCGCCGAAGTACTCGTTGAGCTGCCGCGCCAGCGCCGTGGGTGGCAACGTCTCGGCAATGGCGGTGAAGCCGCGCAGGTCGCTGAACAGCACCACGACCGGTTGGCGGAGCCCGGTGAGCGTGGCGGGCGACGTACCGGCCGCACTCTCGCGTGCGAAGCGCGACGCGACATGGGGTGTGAAGTAGCGCTCGAGGCGCTCGCGGAGCCGGGTCGCGACCTGCAGCGCCTCCACCTGCCGCTCGCGTTCGACGGCCGCGGCCGCGATCGCGGCAAACGCCACCAGCAGCGACAGGTCGCCCTCCACAAAGCCGCCGCGATGGCCCAGGTGATCGACATACAGCACGCCCAGCGTCTCGCGCGGTGCGGGTGCATCGTGCGCGGTCGCCGTGGACGGCATCCGTGGTGCGCCCAGCAACGGCACCGCCATGGCGGCGCGCACCGACTGCGCGATGACCGATTCACCGGTGGACCGCGGATCGCTGGCGGCCTCGTTGGTGAGGAGCGCGACCTGACGCTCCGCCACCCCCTCGACGATGCGGCGCGGCACCGGTGGCGCCGCCACGCCGTGCGCGATCGCGGCATCGGCGCGAAGCTGCTGCGCGCGCGTGCTCAGCACGCCGTCGTCGCCCCGCACCAGCACCGCCGCGCGGTCGGCATCGAAGGTCTCACGCAGCGTCACCGCGACGCCGTCGAGCAGCGCATCGAGCGCCGGGTAGCTCGCGAGGCGTTCGGCCACCTGCACGAGCATCGCGAGGCGTGCCGTGGCCTGCGGCTCGCTGGTCGTGAGCGCGGCCATCGCGTCGGCCGTGCTGGGTACGGCGCGCTCGAGCAGCAGCGTGGCCCCGCCATCGAGCCCGGCCATGGCCGGTGTCGGGTGCGCCACGCGGGTGTGCTCGGTGACGAAGGTGAGCGACACGGTGCCGAAGTCGATCGTGTCCCCGTCGTGCGCGACCGCATTGATGATGCGCGCGCCGTTCACCCAGGTGCCGTTCCGCGAATCGAGGTCGTGCAGGTGGAGCCCGCCGTCGGCGTCGAGGCGCAGCTCGGCGTGCCGCCGCGACACGGCCGCGTCGATGAGCGGCACATCGCACGTCGGCTCGCGCCCCACGATGAGCGTCGCCCCCGCGTGGAGCGGAAAGCGGCGGTCGCCGGCGGGGGAAACGAGCGCGTATGCCACGTGGCCGTGCGCCGGGTCGGTCAGCGCGCCGCGCGGGCGCGCGCGATGGCGGTGAGCATGGCGCGCGCCTTGTTCTCGGTCTCTTCCCACTCCTTGGCCGGCACGGAGTCGTGCACGATGCCGGCGCCGGCCTGCACCGCCGCGACGCCGTCAGCCATGACGCAGGTGCGAATCGTGATGGCGAGGTCCATGCGCGTGTCTCCCGCGCCGATGACGCCGAGTGCGCCGGCGTACGCACCGCGCCGCTCGGGTTCGAGCTCGTCGATGATCTCCATCGCGCGCACCTTCGGCGCCCCGGTCATGGTGCCGGCAGGGAACACCGCACGGAACGCATCGAGCGCGCTCGACCCGTCCACGAGGTCACCCTCCACCTGGCTCACGATGTGAAACACGTGCGAGTACCGCTCGACCACCATGAGGTCGGTGACCTCCACCGATCCGTAGCGGGCGAGGCGCCCCACGTCGTTGCGACCCAGGTCGACCAGCATGACATGCTCGGCCCGCTCCTTCTCGTCGGCCAGCAGCTCGGCGGCGAGCGCCTCGTCCTCGGCCGGCGTCTTGCCGCGCGGGCGCGTGCCGGCGATCGGGCGCACGGTCACGCGGCCGTCGGCCACGCGCACCATGAGCTCCGGGCTGCTCCCCACGAGCGTGAGACCGTCCAGCTCGAGGTGGAACATGTACGGCGACGGATTGAGCGCGCGGAGCACGCGATAGAGCGTGGTGGGGTCGAAGTCGAGCGGCAGCACCATGCGCCGCGCGAGCAGCGCCTGAAACACGTCGCCGGCAAGGATGTACTCCTTGATGCGATCGACATCGCGCTCGAACTGCTCGCGGGTGTAGCGCGACGTGGCCGTCGCCGGCGCGACATCGGTGCGCACGGTGAGCGGCGGCAGCACCTCGGGGCCCTGCAGGCGTGCGATGGCGTCGTCGAGCGTCGCTGTGGCCCGCGCGTGCAACGCCTGCAGTGTGTCCTCGCTGGCGCCGGCCGGTACCGGCACCGACACGATGACGCGCGCCTCGCCGCGCCAGTTGTCGATGACCACCAGCGCGTCGGTGAAGACGAAGCAGGCGTCGGGGTAGTCCATTGTGCGCGGCGGCGCGTGCGGCAGGCGTTCGATGTGCCGCACCACGTCGTAGCCCATGAAGCCGAAGGCCCCGCTCCAGAGCGCACCCAACTCCGGGGCGTCCACCGGGTTCATGCTGCGCACGAGGTCGCGCAGGTCGGCGATGGGGTCGGCGGGGGTGCGGGCGCCGTGCCAGCCCGCCTCGGCAGTCCAGTCCTCGACCACGCCGTCACGCAGCCGCCACGCGCCGCGCGGCTCGGTGCCCAGGTAGGTCCAGCGTGACCACGCCTCGCCCCGCGTCACGGCCGACTCGAGCAGGAAGGCAAACGCACCGCGGCGCAGCTTCGCGAAAGCGGCCACGGGCGTGCAGAGGTCGAGCAGGCAGTCGCGCCACACAGGCACGAGGCCGCCCGAGCCCAGGGCCGTCTCGGCCCGGGCGCGGAAGTCGGCGTAGGCGGTCATCGCCCGTAAGTTCGCCGGGGCGCTCGCCGCCCGGCAAGCGACGCCACAGCTTTCGCGCCATGCATGCACGCGCACGCGGGGCCGCTGTGGAGCTGGGGACAACGCGCATCGAGGCGCGCATCGTCGACGTGGTGGTGGTGCGACCGGCACCACGGGCGCGCGGTGCGCCGTGGCAGGTGCTCACCCTGCGACGCGCACCGGGAACGCGGTGCACCGGCGCCTGGGAGCTCGTGCACGGGCGCATCGAGGCTGGCGAGCACCCCGCCGACGCTGCCGTGCGCGAGGTGCGTGAGGAGACCGGCCTCGCGGTGGAGCGGCTCTACAGCATCGCCGTCAATCCATTCTGGCTGGTGCCGACGGACACCGTGCAACTCGCGCTCGTGCTCGCCGCGGTGGTCGACGGTGCCCCGGCACCCGCGCTCTCCGAGGAACACGACGCGGCCGTGTGGCGCACTCCTGCGGCGGCGGTGAAGGTGCTGGCGTGGCCGCGCGAACATGAGGCCGTGCGCCACACCATGCACCTGCTGCGCAGTGGCGATGCGGGGGCGGTGGAGGAGGTCTTGCGGGTGCGGTGAGCGCGCGCGCCAGTCGTGCGTCCGCAGCGCGACCCGAACCGCTTACCGCTCCCCGCTCCCCTTCTTCGCGGCCGCCTGCGCGCGCGACCGCACCAGCGAGCGCTCGCGCTCGATGCGCTGCATGACCGCGTTCCAGTCGGTCACGGCCGGCGTGCTTTCCATCTGCGCCGTGATGGGCTGATTCACGTCGAGCTGCCCGTCGAACACCAGCAGCGCACTCTGCACCTCGCGCTGCTTGAGACGGTATTCGCCGAACCCCGGCGTGAGCGGCACCATGTCGAGCGGCCGGAAGTCACGCCCGGTGTTGCTGATCACGAACTCGAGGGGCGAGAAGCGCGTCTCCCCCTGCTCGAGCGCGAAGAAGCTCACGTACCACACCGAGTACGACGGCAACCGCGTGCGGTCGCGGATGGCGAGCAGCGCATTGCGCTTGCTCTCCCCCAGCTCGTGCAGCGACCGGTACGAATCGGGCGACAGCAGCCGGATGATGCGCTCGTCGAGCGGCACCGCACGCACCTGCACGCCGCCGCTCGGCGACACCTTGAGCGCGATGTCGTCCTGTCGCAGCGTGCCGAAGCCCGTCGGCACCCAGTTGGGATCGAGCGTATCGGCGGCGATGCCGGGAAGGGGCGGGGGCGTGCCCTGCGCCGGCAGCACGGGCGCCGAGGCGCACGCCGCGGTCGCGACCAGCGACAGCAGCAGTGCCAGGTGGGACGGTGTGGTCGTCATGCGGTCCTCCAGTCGGGCAGGGTGAGCAACGCCTGCAGCGCCGATGCCAGCTCGTCGCGTCCTTCGCCGGTCTGCGCGCTGAACGGCACCACCTGGTCGGGGTCGAGCCCCAACTGCGTGCACAACGCGGCCACGCGGGCACGCGCCTGCGTGGGCGTGAGCTTGTCCACCTTGGTGATGGCGAAGATGGTGGGTACCCCCAAGGTCGCCAGGAAATCCAGCATCACCAGGTCGTCCTCGGTGGGGTCGTGCCGCACGTCGAGCAACTGCACCACCCCGCGCAGCATCGGGCTGTCGGTGAGGTACCCCTCGATGAGCGGCCGCCACTCCGCCTTGCGGGTCTTGCTGATGCGCGCGTAGCCGTACCCCGGCAGGTCGGCCAGCACGAAGGTGCGATTCACGTCGAAGAAGTGAATCTCGCGCGTGCGCCCGGGTGTGTTGGATACCCGTGCGAACGCCTTCCGCTTCATGAGCTTGTTGAGCAGCGACGACTTGCCCACGTTCGACCGCCCCACGAAGGCCACCTCGGGGCGCTCCACCGGCGGACGCCAGCCGTCGCGCACCGCCATGGGGCCGAGGTATTCGAGGTGTCGGATGACGAGCGGATCGGGTGTGGTCGTCATGCGTCCCGCCGCAGGGTGAGCTCGAGCACCTCGTCCATGGTGCGCACCGGGTGCCAGGTGACTCCATCCTTCACCTCGGCCGGCAACTCGGCCAGGTCGCGCGCGTTCCCCTGCGGCACGATGACGTGCGCAATGCGATGCCGGTGCGCCGCGACGCCCTTCTCGCGCACCCCGCCGATGGGGAGCACGCGACCGCGCAGCGTGATCTCGCCGGTCATGGCCACGTCGCCCCGCACCGGCACACCCGTGAGCGCACTCGTGAGCGCAACGGCCAGCGCGATGCCGGCCGACGGGCCGTCCTTGGGAGTCGCCCCGGCGGGGAGGTGCACGTGAATGTCGCGTGTGCGGTGGAAGTCGGCGGGCAGCCCGAGGGCGTCGGCGCGCGCGCGCACGAAGCTGAGTGCGGCCGCCGCCGACTCCTTGATGACATCGCCGAGGGTGCCGGTGAGCTGCAGGCGGCCGCGCCCCGGGAGCACCGTGACTTCGATCTCCAACAGCTCGCCGCCGGTGCTGGTGTACGCCAGACCCGAGGCCACGCCCACCTGGTCGCGCAGTTCGATGTCGCTGTCGTCGTGCGTCGGTGGCCCCAGCAGGGTGGGCAGCATGGCCGCGTCGACCGTCACCGCCTCCGCCGCGTCGCGACGCGCGAGCTTGCGCGCCACCCGCGCGATGCGCCGCTCGAGATCACGGACGCCCGCCTCCCGCGTCCAGCCACGCACGATGGACACGAGCACGTCATTGGCCAGCGTGACCTTCGCGGCGTCCACGCCATGCGCGGCGAGCTGCTTGGGCACCAGGAACCGCGTGGCGATGGCCAGCTTCTCCGGCTCGAGATAGCCCGGAATGCGCAGGATCTCCATACGATCGCGCAACGCCTCGGGGATGCCGGCCAGCGAGTTCGCGGTGGTGATGAACAGCACCTGCGACAGGTCGTAGTCGACTTCGAGGAAGTGGTCGTTGAAGGCGCGGTTCTGCTCGGGGTCGAGCACTTCGAGC
The DNA here is from genome assembly GCA_020161135.1 of Gemmatimonadota bacterium. Classification (GTDB taxonomy): domain Bacteria; phylum Gemmatimonadota; class Gemmatimonadetes; order Gemmatimonadales; family Gemmatimonadaceae; genus Gemmatimonas. The sequence goes on from JAIUOB010000005.1 coordinate 305,505, forward strand.
AAGGCCGACGCCGGGTCGCCGCGCCAGTCACTTCCCAGCTTGTCCACCTCGTCGAGGAGGATGACCGGATTGATGGCGCCGGCGCGTCGCATCGCCTGGATGATGCGCCCGGGCATGGCACCGATGTAGGTGCGGCGGTGTCCACGAATCTCCGCTTCGTCGCGCACGCCGCCCAGCGCCATGCGCACGAACTGCCGGCCGAGTGCGTGGGCGATGGAGCGCCCGAGCGACGTCTTGCCCACGCCCGGTGGACCGACGAGGCAGAGGATCGGGCCCGGGAGGCTGCCCACACGCCCCAGCACGGCAATGTGGTCGAGGACGCGCTCCTTGACCTCCTGCAGCCCGTAGTGGTCGGCCTCGAGGGCCGCGCGCGCTGCCTCGAGGTCGATCACGTCGTCCGTGCGTTGCGTCCACGGCAGGGCCAGCACCACGTCCAGCCAGCCACGCGCGACCGCCGCATCCGGCGAGGTGGGCGCACTCCGCCGTACACGCCGCAGTTCGCGCTGGGCGCGCGTCTGCACCACCTCGGGGAGCCCGCGCTCGGCGAGCTGGCGCTCCATGTCGTCGAACTCGTCGCCGTCTTCCTGACCGAGCTCGCGGTGGATGACGCGCAACTGCTCCTGCAGGAAGAACTCGCGCTGGTTCTGGAAGAGCGAGCCCCGCACCTGCTCGTCGATCTTGCGTTCGAGCTTGAGCAGTTCCAGCTCGCTGCTGAGCATCTGCACGAGCTGGTCGGCGAGGTCGGCGAGGGTGGCGGCTTCGAGCAGCGCCTGCCGGCGCTCGATGGCCACCTGGAGGTGGCCGGCAATGCCGAAGGCGAGTCGCTCGAGATCGTCCAGCCCCTGCAGGAGACCGATCACTTCGGGCGGAATGCGGCGCTGCAGCCCCGCATAGTCCTCGAACAATGCGAGTGCGTGCCGCAGGCGCGCGCGGGTCGCGTCGGAGGCGCGCAGGGCGTCGGGGAGCGGGAACGGCACCCACGTCGCCTCGAGCATGGTGGCCGCACGCGCGCGGCGTCCGCCCGCCGCGCGACGGGGGCGCCGCGGGTTGGCGCCTGCGTCCGGCGTAAGCGGCGTGCGCACCACGCGGGTGAGGCGCACGCGCTCGAGACCGTCCACCAGGATGCGGGTGGCGCCGGAGATGCCGCGCGACGCCTGCTGCAGGCGCGCGCGAATGGCCACGCGGTAGATGTCGCGCGCCGCCGGCACGGCCACGTCCGCGGCGCGTTGCGTGACGAGCAGCAGGTCGCGCTCGCCGTCGGCCGCCGCGGACACCGCCGCGAGCGAGCCTTCGCGGCCAATGAGCAGCGGCATCGCGATGTGGGGGAACAACACCACGTCGCGAAGCGGAAGGACCGGCAACCTGGGGCTGCCGGTCCTTGCGGTGGTGGTGGTGGTGGCGGGGCGGGCGGGCGCCTTCACACGGGCTTTGCTCAGGCTTCCTTCTTCTGCCGCTTGGGCGCGATCTCGAGGAGGGGCGGGGTGCCGCTCTGCACGGCGTTCTCCGTCACGCGCACTTCGACCACGTCGTCGCGTGTGGGGAGGTCGAACATGGTGTCGAGGAGCGTCTCCTCGAGAATGGCGCGCAGGCCGCGTGCACCGGTGCCTCGCTTGAGTGCCTTGGCGGCCACGGCACGCAGCGCGGTCTCCTCGAAGGTGATCTTGACCTCCTCGAGGTCGAAGAGGCGCTGGTACTGCTTGGTGAGCGCGTTCTTCGGTTCCTTGAGGATGGAGACCAGCGCGTCCTCGTCGAGCGCCTCGAGCGGCACGCAGACCGGGAGGCGGCCGACGAGCTCCGGGATGATGCCGAAGCGGAGCAGGTCGTCGGGCTCGACTTCCGCGAAGGGCGTCTTGGGCGTCGTGCGGCCGATGGGGCGCACCTTGCCGTCATCCTTCTTCTCGTCGCCAAAGCCGATCTGCCGGCGCCCCGTGCGCGCCTCGATGATCTTCTCGAGGCCGTCGAAGGCGCCACCGCAGATGAACAGGATGTCCTTGGTGTTGATCTGGATGTATTCCTGCTGCGGATGCTTGCGGCCACCCTGCGGCGGCACGCTGGCCACGGTGCCCTCGAGGATCTTGAGGAGCGCCTGCTGCACACCCTCACCCGACACGTCGCGCGTGATGCTCGGGTTCTCGCTCTTGCGCGCGATCTTGTCGATCTCGTCGATGTAGACGATGCCGCGCTCGCACTCGGCGACGTTGAAGTCGCCCGCCTGGAGGAGGCGCACGAGGATGTTCTCGACATCCTCGCCGACGTAGCCCGCCTCGGTGAGCGTGGTCGCGTCCGCGATGGTGAAGGGCACGTCGAGGATGCGCGCGAGCGTCTGCGCGAGCAGCGTCTTGCCCACGCCCGTGGGGCCGATGAGCAGGATGTTCGACTTGTCGAGCTCGACGTCGTCTTCCTTCGCGGCGCCGGCGGCGTTGATGCGCTTGTAGTGGTTGTACACCGCCACCGACAACGCCTTCTTGGCCTGCTCCTGCCCGATCACGTACTGATCGAGGATGTTCTTGATCTCGCGCGGCGTGGGCACCTGCGTGATCGCTTCGGCGACCTCGCGCTCCTCGTCCTCCGCCAGGATCTCATTGCAGAGCGCGATGCACTCGTTGCAGATGTAGACCGAGGGGCCCGAAATGAACTTCCGGACGGCGTCCTTGGACTTGCCGCAAAAGGAGCAGCGCAGGTGCTTGTCGTGGGACATGTCGATCCGGTACGAAGGGCGTCGGGACGCGGGGGAGAGTGCGGAGATCCGGGCAACGTCACCCGGGGCTGGGACACCCCGATCACTACCCGGAGAGTTACGCGGGCCGGCACGCAGGGTCAAGCGAAACCGGGACGAGCGCGGGCGATATCCTCTGGATCAGTATCGACCGCATGGGTCGTTTTCCGAACCCCGCCGGGGTGGCGCATCCACGCCATGACGCTTCGGTGCCACACGCGATATCGTCGAACCAGCGGTGGCGCGTCGTGCGCCCGCCCGCTGGCGGCGTCATACCCGCCAGAGCCCGGTTTGTTGTCCCGCGCTCCGTTGTCCGTCCCGTCGTCCCGGCACGCCTCTCCCCATGTGGCCGTTCTACGCCTTTCTCGCCGTGCACGTCACCTGCGGCGCCATCGGGTTGCTGCTCTTCTGGATCCCGGTCATCCGGCGCAAGGGTGGCCGCACCCACCGCACCTGGGGGCTCTGGTACGCGCGCCTGATGTTCGTGACGGCCTGCATGGCACTCTGCATGGCCATCACGACGCTGCTCGACCCCCTCGCGACGCACCCGCGTCAGGTCGCCCTCGGCTGGTCGGCGGAGCGCATTCGCGGCGTGTTCGGCGTGCTCATGGCGTACCTTGCGGTGCTCACCGCGCACCTGGTCTGGCACGGGTTGGCCTCGGTCCGGAATCGCGCGCAGCATGAGCGGAACCGCCACTGGGGCAACATCGCGCTCAATATCGCTGTCCTCGTGTCGGCGGCCGCGTGCGCCGTCGTCGGCGTCCGGCTTGGCGACACGCTGCTCATGGTGTTCCCGCTGGTTGGGCTGGTGTCGGCACTCCGCAACCTCTGGTTCATCAGCCGCCGCACGCCGTCGAAGATCCGCTGGCAACTCGAGCACGTGAAGGCCATCGTGGGGTCGGGCATCTCGGTGTACACGGCCTTCCTCGCCTTCGGGCTCGTCCGTCTCTCGCCAGATCGCGCACTCGATCCGCGGTGGTGGGCGGTGCCGTTCGTGGTCGGGCTCTCCCTCATCATCTACCACCAGGTGCGCATCGTGATGGCCGTGCGACGGAGCCGCAGCCTGGCGGCGGCACGGCCGTGACCGGCCTCGCGCAGCCCGAGGCCATTCCGACGATGGTGCCTGCGCCGCACACGGCCTGGCGACCACCGGCACCGGTGCCACGCGGCGCGGTGCCGTCGTTGCTGCGCCTCGTCTGGCGACGCGAGAAGGACCTGCTGAGCCTCCTCCCCGATGTCGCCTACCGCGACATGGTGGCGCCGCTGGGGTACACGCGACGCGGCATCCTGCTCGTGAACGACCCGACGTGGGTCGAGCGGGTCCTCGACGATCACGACACCTTCCCCAAGAACGACCTGTTCGTCGAGGCGCTCGCCGACCTCGTGGGCGACTCGATGTTCGTGACCAGTGGCGATCGCTGGCGCCGGCAGCGGCGCATGGTCGATCCGGCCTTCTCGCACATGCGGCTGGGACACGCCTTCGACTTCATGGCCGGCGCGGTGGACGCGGCCGAATCGCGCCTCGATGCCCTGACCGGCTCGGGGGAGGCGTGGTCGCTCGACGCGGCCATGAGTCACCTCACGGCCGACGTCATCACCCGCACGATCTTCTCGGTGCCCCTCGAGGCAGGCGCGTCGCAGGAGGTGTTCGACGACTTCTCGCACTTCGAGCGGCAGGTCGGGAGCATCGACCTCAAGCGCCTGCTGTGGGACCTGCCATGGTCCCCGCATCGGCAGCCGCAGGTGGTGCGCGAGGCCTGCGCGCGCATACGCCGTCACCTCGGCACCATGCTCGACGCGCGCCTCGCGCGCCCCGAGTGCGACGACATTGCCGGGTCGGTGCTCGACGCACGCGATCCGGAGACCGGCGAGCCGTTCAGTCGCGAGGAGCTGATCGACCAACTGGGGGTGTTCTTCCTGGCCGGTCACGAGACCACGGCCAGCTCGCTCACCTGGGCCGTGTTCATCCTGTCACAGCGCCCCGACGTGGTCGCGCGCCTGCGCGCCGAGGTGGACGCGGCCGTGGGGTCGGGCCCGGTGACGCTCGACGCGGTCAAGCGGCTCAGCTACGTGCGCATGTTCTTCAAGGAGGTGTTGCGGCTCTATCCGCCCATCACCTTCCTGCCGCGCGTGGCCATGACCGACACCACCATCGCGGGGCGCGCCGTTCCACGTGGCACGATGCTCATGATCTCGCCATGGTGCATCCACCGGCACGAGCGGCTGTGGCGTGATCCGGCACGGTTCGACCCCGAGCGCTTCGCGCCGGGCGGTGAAGCCGAGCAGGTACGGGGCGCCTACCTCCCCTTCGGCACGGGACCGCGCATCTGCGTCGGCGCGGGATTCGCGGCCATCGAGACCGCGCTCATTCTCGCCCGCCTCGTACGGCGGTACGACTTCACGACACTCGCGCCGGAGCGCGTGCGCCCGTACGCCCGGCTCACCACGCGCCCCGCCGAGGAGATCATGATGACAGTGCGGAGCGCCTGAAACGCACAGCGCCCCCCACGTCCTTCACCCTGTTCTCTTCTGCCTTCCTCCTGATCCTGTGTGAAGGATCAGGGAGCAGGCGGAAGGAGAGAGGGAGAAGCGTGCAGGGGGCGCCGACGTGCAGCGGTGCGCCGGACTTACCGCGCGCCGACCAGCTCGGCCTGATGCTGGATGACGTTGTCGACGAGACCGTAGACCTTCGCGTCTTCCGCGCTCATGAAGCGATCGCGGTCGGTGTCGCGCTCGATCTGCTCGATGGGACGGCCCGTGTGCTTCGACATGAGCTCGTTCATCTTGCTGCGGAGGTAGAGAATCTCCTTCGCCTGGATCTCGATGTCCGAGGCCGAGCCACCGCCACCGTTCTGCGAGGGCTGGTGGATCATGATGCGCGAGTGCGGCAGCGCGCTGCGATGGCCGGCAGCGCCGGCGCACAGCAGGAACGCGCCCATCGAGGCGGCCATGCCCATGCACGTGGTGTGCACCGGCGCCTTGATGAACTGCATCGTGTCGTACATCGCGAGGCCAGCCGACACCGAGCCGCCCGGGCTGTTGATGTACAGGTGGATCGGCTTCTCGGGGTTGTCGGCCTCGAGGAACAGCATCTGGGCAATGATGATGTTCGCGACGTCGTCGGTGACCGGCGAGCCGAGGAACACGATGCGGTCCATGAGCAACCGCGAGAAGATGTCGTACGTGCGCTCGCCACGGCTCGAGCGCTCGATGATGTACGGCATGTAGATCGACGCCATGCTCTGCTCCGGTACGGGAGGGGCGGCCTCAGGCCGCCGTGACGGGATTCTTCTCGAGGAGCCACGCGAACACGCGATCCTCGGTGAGCTCACGCTCGATTTCCTGCAGACGACCGCTCTTCTGGAGCTGCGCGTACACCTGGCCCGGGTCGACGTTCCGGGCCGTCGCCATCGCTTCGATGCGCTCGTCCACCGCCGCCGAACTGGCCGTCAGCGACTCGCGCTCGGCCAGCGTGTCGATGATGAGGTCGCGCCGCACCTGCCGCTCCGCCATCGGGCGGAACTCGGTGGCGAACGTCTCCTTCTGCGTGTCGGGCACGCCGTACATCTGCATGTAGCCCTCGATGAGCTGGCGCACCCACACCTGCGGCACATCGAACGGGTTGGCGGTGATGATCTGGTCGATGAGCTGCGCACGCACCTCGGCGTCGGCCTCGCGCTGGGCATGCGTGCCCATGTCGACGCGCACGGCTTCACGCAGCGCGGCCAGGTCGTCGAAGTCACCCACGCCACGCGCGAACGCATCGTCGAGGGCCGGCAACGACTTGCGCCGCACGTCCTTGAGCATGACGCGTACCAGCTTGGTCGCGCCACGCTGCGACTCGTCGGGGAAGTCATCGGGCCAGCGCACCGACCGCTCCGTCGTGCCGCCGGGAGCCGTCTCCATGACCAGCTCCTCGATGCCGGCAATGGCCTGACCGCCACCCAGCACGATGCGGTACTCCTTGCCCTCGGGCAGCGTGCCGTCGGCGTCGGCCGTGGCCAGTTCGACGGTGACCATGTCACCGGGGGCCGGCTTGTCGTCCACCGGCTGCCACTCGGCCTTCTGCTCGCGAAGGCGCTCGATCTGCTCGTCGATGGACTCGTCGTTCACCGGTGCTTCGCGGCGCGTGACCGTGAAGCCGTCGAGCTTCTCGAGGGTCAGCTCGGGGCGCACTTCGCAGTGCAGCTCGAACTCCAGCGGCTCGCCGGGCGTGGCCTTGAGGTCGTGCACGTGGGGCTGCGCGGCGAGCTTCAGCCCCTGCCGCTCGATCGCCTCGCGAAACGCCTCGTTGATGGCCAGTTCGATGGCCTCCTGCCGCACGGCTTCGGCAAAGCGCTTGCGCACCATGCTCGGCGGGGCCTTGCCCGGGCGGAAGCCGGGGATGCGCACCTGCGTCGCGTACTTCCGCGCCGCGGCGTCCTCGAACGATGCCACCGTATCGGCGGGCACCGTGATCTGCAGGCGTCGCGAGACGCCGGCGGTTTCGGTCGGGGTGATCGTGATGTCCATGGCCGCAATCTAGCGGGGCCCGGGGGCGGCAACTACCGCCGTCCCGGGCCCCGACACGTTCCCTGTACCCGCCGACCGGTCAGCCCGGCTGCAGGGTGGGCTCGGGTGTCACAGGCGAGGCCCGCGCCGGCGCGCCGCCAATGAGTTCCGCGACGATCTTGCCGCTCGCAATGACGCCCGGAAGCCCGGCCCCCGGGTGCGTACCGGCACCGCAGAAGTAGAGGTTGGGGATGTCCTGGCTGCGATTGTGCGGCCGCATGTAGGCTGACTGCGTGAGCACCGGCTCGGGACCGAACGCGCTCCCCATGTAGCTGTTGAGCGTCCGTTCGAAGTAGCGCGGATCGATGCGACGCTCCGTCACGATGTGCTGTGACAGTCCGGGCAGGTACCGCTCCTCGAGGTATCCCATGATTCGATCACGGTAGCGCTGACCGACGGCCTCCCAGTCGACCTTCGCGCCGAGATGCGGCACCGGTGACAGCACGTACCAGCAGTCGTGGCCGGGCGGCGCCAGCGTGGGATCGGTGGCGGTGGGCCGATGCAGGTAGAGCGAGAAGTCGTCCGCGAGGATCTTCCGCTCGAAGATGTCCTCGAGCAGCGCCTTGTAGCGCGGGCCCATGAGGATCTCATGGTGCGCGATGTCCGGGTACTGCCGGTTGGTGCCGAAGTACACGACGAAGAGCGACATCGACAGGCGCATGCGCTCGAGGCGTCGGTCGCTCATGCGCGGCCGTACGGCGGGCGGCAGCAGCGTCCGATGCGCCTGCACCACGTCGCCGTTGCACACCACCACATCGGCGCGGAGCACCTCGCCATCGCGGAGGCGCACGCCGGAGGCGCGACGGTTGGCCCCCACAAGGATCTCCTCCGCTTCGCAATTGAAGCGGATCGTGCCGCCGAGGTCCTCGAAGGCGCGCACCAGCCCACGCACCAGCGCGCCCGTACCACCCATCGCGAACAGCACGCCCCACTGCTGCTCGAGCTTGTGGATGAGGGCGTACATGCTGGAGGCGCGATACGGGTTGCCGCCCACCAGCAGCGGGTGGAAGGAGAACACCTGCCGGAGCCGCTCGTCGCGGATGTACTTCTCGGCGAGCGCCGCGACCGACTTGTCGGCGCGGGTGCGGATGAGGTCGGGCACCGCGCGGAGCATCGAACCGGCCGTGAGGAACGGCTTGTCGATGAGCGGCATGCCGACGTTGAAGATCTCCCACGACTTTTCGCGGAAGCGGTGGTAGCCGGCCACGTCGCCCGGCGAGAACGCGGCCACCTGACGCACCAGGTTCTCGCGGTCACCATTGTAGTGGAAGACCGAGCCGTCCTCGAACCGGATGTTGTAGAACGGATCGAGCAGCACGAGCTGCACGTAGTCGGCGGTCTTGCGGCCCGTGAGGGCGAAGAGCTCGTCGAGCACCCACGGGGCGGTGACGATCGTCGGACCGGCATCGAACGTGAATCCGTCCTGCTCGAAGACGTAGGCGCGTCCTCCCGCCTTGTCGAGCTTCTCCACAACCGTGACGTCGTGTCCCTGAGCCTGCAGGCGAATGGCGGCGGCAAGCCCACCGAATCCACTGCCGATGACGACGATGCGCATGTACGGACCGATAGCGGTGAAGCCGGTGCTGCGCGGGCGCGTCGCGCTCAGCGGCGCAGCAGCACGGCGATATGCCAGAGGTGCATGACCAGGGCGGAGAGCATCGCCAGCGCGAAGGCCTCCGGCGACGGCACGTCCCGTCGATGGAAGATCATGGCTGCGACGAGCGAACCGCCAGCTCCCAGGAACGAAATGATGCGTGCGGTGGACGCGCCCTGCGATGCTGCGCCGCCGCGCGCGACGCCCCGGGACCGCTGCCACCACACCAGGGCCGCCGCCTCACAGGCGATGAGCACCAGGATGCCGATGGGCAGCAGGTCGGAATCGAAGACGCGCACGAGGTCATCCATGGCGTCTCCGAGCACTCAATGCGCGTGGAGCTGCTGTGGTGCCCGCGCCTGCGCGCCGTCGCGCCGCAGGGCAGCGGCGAGGGGAATCGCCATGGCGAGGGTGCCCAGCACGCCGGCCAGCACCATGTCCTGCGCGAAGCAGATGGCGATGGGGAGCACGCCGTTCACGGCGTAGAGCGCCAGCGGGAAGCGGTGCGGCGAGACGGCTCGCGCCCAGTCGGAGGGCGGGATGATGGCCAGCATGACCCGTGCGACCAGAATGCCGGTGAGCAGCCACCCGAGCCAATTGGACAACGGCATGCCGAAGAAGAACGGTGTCCCGATGAACTGGATGAAGGGGGAGCGCTGCGACAGGTCGCCCACCTGCCAGTACCAGTGATTCGTCTTCACCATCGCCGGGTCCATCGACACGTCCCAGGCGGTGAGCACGAGCCCGCCCACGAACGCCCACCACCAGCGCGAGGTATTGTCGTCCTTGGCGGGCAGGAAGCGACCGCAAATGGCCAGCGACGCCACCAGCATGTAGAACCACGACGTCGGGATGTTGAACGGCACCCGGCCGAGGATCTTGTACCCGAGCTGGCTGGTGTACTCGTAGGCGCCGAACGGATAGTCGGTGGTCGTGCCCAGATACTCGGACGTGAACGCGAGCGTGAGGGCGAGCACGAACACCGTGAGGGCGCGGCGTGCCCCGATCACATGCCACAGGAAGGCGATGCCGGCGATGGCACCCAGCGTGACCGTGGTGGCACCGCCGTAGGTGTAGCCGAGCACCATGACCCGCTGGTTGGATGGCGTCTGCAGCCAGTCCGGGTACGGCGGGGCCAGAAAGGTGGCGAAGGCAAACGCCGAGAAGCACGTGAAGAACGCGTGCGCGGCGAAGGAGCTCTTCGCCAGGCGGAGGAGCGGAGCGTCCTGCATCAGGCGAAACGGACCTGGGCGGCGCGATCGGGGGCCGGGGCGCGATACCGCCACGCGTTCCACAGGATGCCGACACGCGCCAACCGGCCGATGCGCGCGCGCGAGGTGATGGTGTCGTAGCGCTGGGCTTCGATGGCACCGAGAATGCCGGCGTAGCCGTTGGCGCAGGCTGCGGCGCACCGCTGGGCATCGGGAGCGAGCAGGGCAATGCCGGGCATGGCGGCGGTGTAGAGGCCGCGCGCGCGCTGCACCTGAAAGGCCATGTGCTCGCGCCAGGCATCGGTGTCGACGAGCGCCTTTCCGCGCGTGAGGACCGCCTCGGGGGTGAGTCCGAAGCGGGCGAGGTCTTCTGCGGGGAGGTAGCAGCGGCCGCGCTGGGCGTCCTCGCCGACATCGCGCAGGATGTTGGTGAGCTGCATGGCGGTGCCGAGGGTGCGGGCGTAGCGGATGGCCTGCTGGCGGACTGCGGAGCCGGCCGGCACGCCAAAGACGTAGGTACACATCTCGCCCACACTGCTGGCCACGCCCTCACAGTAGGCTTCGAGTTCGATCCAGCTTTCGTAGCGATGCGCCTCGAGATCACGACCGACGCCGTCGAGGAGCTCGAAGAGCGGGGCGGGGGCAACGTCGAAGGTGCGGGTCACCCAGGCCAGCTCGCGGAAGATCGGACCGCTGGGCTGCCCCGCGAGGGCCGCGTCGAGCTGCGCGCGGTACTCGGCGAGCTGGGCGCGGAGCGCGGGGAGGTGGTCGTGATCCGCCTGATCGACGAGGTCATCGGCGACGCGGCAGAATGCGTACAAGGCATAGGCCGCCCGTCGCTTGTTGGCCGGCAGCAGGCGGCTGGCCAGCGAAAAGGTCCGCGCGTGCGCGAGGGTGATGCGCGCGCACTCGACCGCGTCGGGGGGCAGGGCCGTCGTGCTCATGTCACCCGGAAGGCGGGGGGCCGCAGCGGCATCAGGGCGAGGGCGGGCGGTATCGGTCGGCAGAGGACGAAGGACGGTGGCATCCAACACCTCGGGTCAACGCAGACCATGGAAACTGGTTCCCGTGCAAAGGTGCGGCGTGGGGTGAGGGCTGTCAACATCTCTTTACAGTGAGGATCGTCAACGTGTGGGTACACTCCGTTTCCCTGCTTGACTCGCCCTGTGCCCTTGGGCACGTTGACGGCGCCCGACCGAGCCCTGCTGAACGGGACGAGCACCCGGTCGGTTCCCGGGGCGATTTTCCGCCGCGCGGTTGGTCCTGCGGCCGCCCCTCCCTCCCAGCGCGATGACACCCTACCTCACGTTCCTGCTGTACCTGACGGCGATCATCGGGTTCGTCGCGCTCGCGCTGGGTCTCAACGCGCTGCTCGGTCCGAAGCCCGTGCCCACGAGCACCAAGCTCGAGCCCTTCGAGTGCGGCGCCACCGTCGTCGATCGCCTGAATGTGAAGGCGATCCCGATCAAGTTCTACGCCGTGGCCATCGTGTTCCTGCTGTTCGACCTGGAAACGATGTTCCTCTTCATCTGGACCCTGGGGGCCCGCCCCCTGTCCGGATTCATGATGTTCACCTTCTTCTTCTTCACCGCGCTGCTGGTGTTGTGCCTGATGTATGTGTATCGGGCACGCATCCTGGAAGCGGTGACGGAGTAGACAGGGAGCCCGCGATGTACGGCAAACGTCTTCCCATCGTCGACGCCGGGGCGGGCAGCCCGGCGACGGCGACGGCCGGCAAACCGGCCACGTTCGAGTACCTCACGACGCGCAAGGACGAGCTGGTCGGATGGGCGCGCAAGTTCTCGCTCTTCCCGTATCCGTTCGTGACCGCCTGCTGTGCCATGGAGTTCATGGCGGTCAGCGCGTCGGCCTACGACACCGACCGGTTCGGTGCCGCGCTGCCGCGCTTCTCGCCGCGGCAGGCCGACCTGCTCATGGTCGTCGGCACCGTCACGCAGAAGCAGGCGCCGATCCTGCTCAAGGTGTACGAGCAGATGTGCGAGCCCAAGTGGGTGATGGCGTTCGGCGTCTGCGCGAGCACCGGCGGCTTCTACCAGAACTACGCGTCGCTCCCCGGCATCGACCGCATCATTCCGGTGGACATCTATGTCCCCGGGTGCCCGCCCCGCCCCGAAATGGTCATCGACGGGATCATGCGCCTGCAGGAGAAGATCGCTGCCGGCCGCCATCCGATCGTGAATGACCGATTCTGACGCCATGGCAGCGGCCTTTGCCCCGGTGCAGGCAGCGTTCGGCCCCGACGCCGCAGTGCGCGACCTGGGGGTGCAGCACGGGGTGCTCGTGCTGGACATCGACGCCGATGCCATCGACGCGGTCGCGCGCCGGCTGCGTGACGCGCATGGCTACGACCTCTTCCTGGACGTGACCGCCGTCGACTGGCCGGGCACCCCGCTGCGCTTCGAAGTCGTGTGGCACCTGTACTCCACCACGACGTTCACGCGCGTGCGCCTCAAGGCGCGCGTCCCCGAGGACACGCCGGTGGTGCCGACGCTGTCCACCCTGTTCGGCGCGGCCGCCTATCAGGAGCGCGAATGCCACGACATGTACGGCATCGTGTTCCGCGGCAACGACGATCTCCGCCCCATCCTGCTCTACGAGGGATTCGTCGGGCACCCGCTGCGCAAGGACTACCCGAAGCAGCAGGAGCAGCCGCTCGTTCCCTATCGCCCGCCCCAGAGTGCCCTCGTCCGCTGACCCGACGATGCGGGACGTGATCGTCCGCCCGCCCATCGCCAATCCGGTCTCGACCGGGCTCACGCCGTCGCGCGAAGACACGGTCGTCGTCAACATCGGGCCGTCGCATCCGGCCACGCACGGCACGGTGCAGATCATCGCCGAGCTCGATGGCGAGAAGGTGCTGCGCACCGATGTGCACTGCGGCTACCTGCACCGCGGCTTCGAGAAGGAGTGCGAGGATCACACCTGGCACAACCTCATCCCGTACGTCGACCGGCTGAACTACTGCTCGGCGCTGATCAACAACTTCGCGTACTGCGACGGGGTCGAGCGCCTGATGGGCATCGAGATCACGCCGCGCGCGAAGTACCTGCGCACGCTGCTGGCCGAGTACTCGCGCCTCGCCGACCACCTGACGTGTGTGGCGGCGCAGCTCATGGAGCTGGGCGCGATGACGGCGTTCCTGTACCTCGTGACGGTGCGTGACTGGATGTACGAGCACCTGGCGGCGCTCACGGGCGCGCGGGTGACCTACACCTACGGCCGCATCGGCGGGGTGGCGTTCGACGTGCCCGCCGGCTGGTTCACGCGTCTCGAGGAGATCCTCAAGGAGTACGAGACGTACGTGGCGCGCGTGCACGCGCTGGTCGACCGCAACCGCATCTTCATCGATCGCATGCGCGGGGTGGGCGTGCTCACGACGACCGAGGCGATCCACTGGGGCTTCACCGGCCCGGTGTTGCGCTCGACCGGTGCGCCGCGCGACCTGCGCAAGGACACGCCGTACCTCGCCTACGGTGAGCTCGACTTCGACGTGCCGGTGGGCATCGCCGGTGACAACTACGACCGCTACTACGTGCGCATGCGCGAGATGGACGAGTCGGTGTACATGATCCGCCAGCTCGTGCAACTGATGCCCGAGGGGCCGATCATGGTGGACGACCGGCGCTGCGTCTTCCCCGAGAAGCAGCTCGTCTACACGGAAATCGAGTCGCTCATCAACCATTTCAAGCTGGTGATGGAAGGGCCGGTGGTGCCCGCGGGCGATGTGTACGTGGCCCACGAAGGGGCGAACGGGGAACTCGGCTTCTACATGGTGAGCACCGGCACCGGCACGCCGCACAAGGTGCACGTGCGCTCGCCCAGCTTCGTGCACATGGGCGGCGTGCACCGCATGCTCGACGGGTATCAGCTCGCCGACATCGTCACCACCTTCGGGTCGGTGAACATGATCGGTGGGGAGTGCGACCGATGACGATGACGAGCATCCAGCACCTGATTCCCGAGTTCGAGCGCTGGAAGCAGCGCTATCCCGCCGGCTTCGAGGGTTCCCTCACGATTCCCTGCCTCCGCCGCATCCAGGAGGAGCGGGGGTACATCGCCGACAGCGACATCGACGCGCTGGTCGCGTATCTCGGCGTGCCGCGCACGCAGGTCGACGAGGTGCTCGGCTTCTACACGATGTTCACGCGCGAGCCGCTCGGTCGCCACCACATCCAGGTGTGCCACAACCTGCCGTGCGCGCTGCGCGGTGCCGAAGGGCTCGTGCAGTACCTGTGCGGCAGGCTCGGCGTGCAGCCGGGCGAGACCACGGCCGATGGACGGTTCACGCTGAGCACCGTCGAGTGCCTCGCGAGCTGCGGCACGGCGCCGATGATGATGGTGAACGAGGCGTACCACGAGAACCTCACGCCGCAGGCGGTCGACGCGCTGCTCGAGGAGCTGTCGCAATGAGCACCGCGCTGATTCCGCCGTTGTACGTGCCGCAGGACGGGCGCTACTTCATGAACTTCCCGGTCACGCCCACCTCGCACACGCTCGCCGAGTTCCGCGGGCGGGGCGGCTATGGCGCGCTGACCAAGGTGCTCACCACGGGCATCGCCCCGGCCGACGTGACGAAGGAAGTGTCGGCCTCGGGGCTGCTGGGGCATGGCGGCGCCGCGTTCCCGGCGGGACGCAAGTGGGGCGTCATCAAGGCCAACGACGGCGAGCCGCACTACGTGTGCATGAACGCCGACGAAGGCGAGCCGGGCACGTTCAAGGATCGCTGGCTGCTGGAATGCCTGCCGCACCTGCTGGTGGAGGGCCTCGCGCTCGCCAGCTACGCGGTGGGCGGTCGCCACGCCTTCATCTACATTCGCGGCGAGTTCGACCTGCCGTGGCGTCGCATCGCGGGGGCCGTGGAGGAAGCGTACGCGGCGGGGCTGCTGGGCGAGAGCATCCTCGGCAGCGGCTTCTCACTCGACGTGGTGGTGTATCGCGGCGCGGGGTCGTACGTGTGTGGCGAGGCCTCGGCCATGCTGGCGTCGCTCGAGGGCAAGAAGGGGTGGCCGCGCAATCGTCCGCCGCGCCTCACCGTGAAGGGGCTGTACCAGAAGCCGACGGTGGTGAACAACGTCGAGACGCTGGCCAACGTGCCGGCGATCGTGATGCACGGCGCCGAGGCCTTCCGGCAGGTCGGCACGCCGAAGAGTCCCGGCTCGCAGATGATCTCGATCTCGGGTCACGTGAACCGTCCCGGCGTCTACGAACTGCCGTATGGGTACTCGTGGGAGCAGTTCATCTTCGACGACTGCGGCGGCATCCAGGGTGGACGGGCGCTCAAGTGCATCATCCCCGGCGGCGTCTCCACCAAGCTGCTCACGGCTGACGCCATCAAGGGCGTCACGCTCGACCACAACGCCGCGCTCAAGGCGGGATCGCAGCTTGGCTCTGGCGGCATGATCGCCATCGCCGAGGGCACCTGCATGGTGCGTGCGGCGCGTGTGATCCAGCGCTTCTACCATCACGAGAGCTGCGGGCAGTGCACGCCGTGCCGTGAGGGGATGGGGTGGATGGAGCGCATCCTCGACCGCATCGTGCGCGGCGAAGGGCGCGCCGAGGACATCGATCGCCTGTACCACATCTCCAACGCGAACGACGGCACGACGATCTGCAGCCTCGGGGACTCCGCGGGCTACGCGTGCTCGGCCATCCTCGACCACTATCGCGAGGAGTTCGAGTACTTCATCACGCACAAGCGCTCGATGTTCGATGGCCGGCTGGCGGTGGTCGATCCATTTGCCGGGGCGGTACCAACGCCGCTGGCGGCGGGGGTGGGCGCATGACGGCCCCGACGCGCGCGCGCGGCAACAACGAGCCGGTCGACACCAGTCGCACGATCGACTTCTTCATCAACGGGACCCCGTGCACCGCGTTCGCGGGGGAGACGGTGATCCAGGCGGCGCAGCGGGCCGGCGTGGCCATCCCGCACTTCTGCTGGCACCACGACCTGTCGGTGCCCGGCAACTGCCGCATCTGCATGGTGGAAGTCGAGCAGGAAGGCGGCGATCCCTGGTTCGATATCGGCTGCAACATGCCGGTGACGGCCGGGATGCGCGTGCTCACCGAGTCGGACCGCGTGAAGGAGCTGCGTCGCGACACAATGCAGTTCATCACGCTCAACCACCCGGTGGACTGCGGCATCTGCAACAAGAGTGGGGAGTGCCTGCTGCAGGACTACCACTATGAGCACAACGGGCGCGCCTCGCTGTCGCGCGACCAGAAGAATCACGCGACGAAGTTCTATCCGCTGTCGCAGCGGGTGATGCTGGACAACGAGCGGTGCATCATGTGCACGCGCTGCGTGCGCTTCACGGCCGAGGTGTCGGGGAGCCGCGCGCTGGCGGCGGTGCACCGCGGCGACCACGCGCTGATTCGTCCAGCGGAGGACGCGAACTTCGACCTCGATGTCTACTCGGACAATGTCATCGACATCTGTCCGGTGGGTGCGCTGCTCGCGGTGCAGGACCTGGACAAGGCGCGCGTCTGGTACACCGAGGCGACCCCGTCGGTGTGCGCGGGATGCGCGCGCGGGTGCACGATCAACGTGTGGCACCGCCGGCCGGAGTGGGCGTTCAAGGCGCTCGATCCGCACCTCAACGCGCGCATCGAGCGCGTGACGCCGCTCGAGAATCCGGCGGTGAACGGCGCGTGGACGTGCAACAAGGCGCGCGACCTGTCGCAGCTCATGGAGCGGCCGCGGGTCACGCAGGCCATGGCACACGGCCGGCCCGTCCCGTCCGATGAGGCGGTGCGTGAGGCGGCGACGCTGTTGCGCGATGCGCGCCGGGTCGTGGCGCTGGTGTCATCGTGGGGGAGCAACGAGGAACTGGCCGCCTTCGGTGCGCAGGTGGCCGCGCCATTGGGCGCGCGTCTCACGGCGTGGGTGAAGGCCGATCATGTGCCGCAGCCGGGTGAGGTGGTGCAGGACGACCTGCTCATCGTCGCGGACAAGAACCCCAATCGCGCGGCGGCACTGGCCGTCGCGGCAGCGATGCCGTCGGACGCGGGGGCGTGGCCGTTGGACACCGATGTCGTGCTCGTGTGGGGCGAGGGCGCGCCTGCGTCGTCGCTGCCGTCGGGCGCGCGCGTGGTGCGGCTCACGAGCTTCGCGGCGGACGACGCATCGGCAGACGTGTTGATCCCGGTGAGCACCTATCTCGAGCGCGATGGCCACTTCACGAATGTGGAGGGGACGGTGAGCGCGTTCCGCACCGTGTTCGCGCCGCCGGCGGGCGTGGCGCATGCGGCCGATGTCTTCACCGCGTGGGGCATGGCGCTGGCCGGCGCGGGAGTGTCCGCATGAGCAGCGCCTGGCTGCCCGATCTCCTCGTGGCCGGGGTGTTCATCGGCTACGTGATGGTGGTGCTGCTCAGCTTCGGCGGGCTGCTCACCTGGGTGGAACGCAAGCAGAGCGCGGTGATGGCCGACCGCATCGGCGCGAACCGCGCCTACATTCGCATCCCGTTCACGAACGTGAAGCTGGTGTGGATGGGGTTGTTTCACGGCATGGCGGACGGCCTGAAGATGCTCCTCAAGGAGGACTTCAAGCCCCGTGCGCACGATCGCCTGGGCTACGCGCTGGCGCCCTACTTCGCCTTCGCGCCGGTGCTGCTGGTGTTCGCCGTGGTGCCGTTCGGTGGCACGGTGGTGCCCGGGCAGCTCATCCCGGCGCTGGCGGGGGTGTTCGGTGACCGGGCGTATCCCATGCAGATCGCCACGCTCGATGCGGGGCTGCTGGTGGTGTTCGCCTTCAGTGGTCTCACGGTCATCGGAGCGATGATCGCGGGCTGGGCGTCGGACAACAAGTTCTCGCTGCTGGGTGGGGTGCGTGCGGGGTCGCAGATGATCTCGTACGAACTGGTGATGGCGCTGACGGTGATGGGGTTGCTGCTGGTGTACGGCACCGTCGATCTCGACGCCATCGTGCGCCACCAGTCGGGGACGATGCTCGGGGTGCTGCCGGCGTGGGGAGTGTTTCACCAGCCGGTGGCAGCCTTCCTGTTCCTCACGGCCGCCATCGCCGAGAACAAGCGCATCCCGTTCGACCTGCCGGAGGCGGAGTCGGAGCTCATCGCGGGCTACTTCACCGAGTTCAGCGCGATGAAGATGGGGCTGTTCATGTTCGCGGAGTTCATCCAGATCGCGGTGGTCGCGGCGCTCTTCGCGACGCTGTTCCTGGGAGGCTACAACCTGCCGTTCATGACGGATGCCGGGTTCGCATTTCCCGGCGGCGCGACGGTGGCGTTGAGCCAGGGTGTGCGCGTGCCGTTGCAGGTGCTGACGTTCCTGGGCAAGGTGGCGCTGCTGTGCGTCATCCAGGTGCAGATCCGCTGGACGCTGCCGCGCTTCCGGTATGACCAGATGCTCGGCCTGTCGTGGAAGATGCTGCTGCCGCTGTCGCTCGCGAATCTCGTGGTGACGGCGGTGGTGCTGTGGTTGACCGGAGGAGGCGCATGACCGTCGTGGATACCCGCGCTGCCGAGGCAGCGCCCGAGGAGTCGCCCGCGCCGGCGTCGGCGGCACGGCCCGCGCCGCGCCGGCCGTTGCCGATACGCTACGAGCGTCCGCAGTACTGGAACGCGCGCGAGCTCACGCTGTGGGAGAAGCTCTACCTCCCCGAGGTGCTGCGTGGGCTGGCCATCACGACCGGGGTGTTCCTGCGGAACATGGGCAAGTGGCTGACCGGTCGTCGGGGGGCGGTCACCACGTACTACCCCGAGGAGAAGCGCAAGGACTTTGCGCCGCGCAATCGCGGCAAGCACATCCTGACGCAGCGCCCCGACGGCTCGCCGCAGTGCATCGCGTGCAACATGTGCGCGACCGTGTGTCCGGCGAAGGTCATCGAAATCGAGGCAGGGTTCGACCCCAACGACCCGGCGCATCCGAAGTCGCCGGTGCGCTTCGAGATCGACTACTCGCGGTGCGTGTTCTGCGGCCTGTGCGTCGAGGCGTGTCCCGAGGATGCCATCCGCATGCAGGAGGATGTCCCCGGGCTCGTGTCCGACGATCGCTACAACATGTGGCTCACCATGGATGAGATGCTGACGTGGCGTCCGCAGTCGGATGTCGCGAAACCCTATCCCCCCAAGCCTGCGCCGGGTGGCGCGGGCGCGGGATCGGCGCGAGGACGCGGGTCATCGACACACTGATTCTCGCCCTGGTCGGCGGTGTCGCGCTGACGGGCGCTGTCCTCATGCTGGTGTTGCGGGAGCCGATGCGCGTGGCGTTGGCGCTCATCACCACGATGACGGCGCTCGGCGCCGTGTACGGGCTGCTTGGGGTGCACTTTATCGCGGCCTTCCAGGTGCTCATCTACGTGGGCGCCGTGATGGTGTTCATGGTCTACGTCATCATGCTGCTCGAGGTGCGCGAGGGACCGGCACGCCCGCGCCTCTCGTCGGTGGGGGTGCCGGGGCTCATCGGAGGCGTGCTGCTCCTGGGCGCGGTGGCGGTGGCCGTGCTGCGCAGTGGCGCGCTGACCGCGACGGTGCCGACGCCGGACGCCGGCTTCGGCCTCGTGAGCTTCTCGCAGGCGTTCCTGCGGGAGTACTGGCTCGAGTTCGAGCTGACGACCGTGCTGCTCGTGGCGGCGGTGGCGGCGGCGCTGGCGGTCATCGGCGTGAGCCGCCGCGCCGGCGCGATGCGCGGGCAGGTGGTGACGCCAGCGGCCGGTGCGGCGCATGAGGGACGCGCCGATGGATAAGACCCAGGGGCTGCTGCTGCTGGCCGGCGCGCTGTTCACACTGGGGCTCACGGGGGTCGTGGTCCGGCGCAACGCGCTGGTGATGCTCATGTGCCTCGAACTGATGCTCAACGGCGTCAACCTCGCGCTCGTGACGTTCGCCCAGCAGCGCGGCGACGCGGCGGGCGTGGTCATGGTGTTCCTCACCTTCGTGGTCGCGACGGCGGAGATCGCCCTCGCGATTCCCATCGTCCTGCTGCTCGTGCGACATGCCCGCGCGCTCGACGTCGATCGTTTCAGCGACCTGCAGGGCTAGCCCGTCATGACGCATCCGCTGGCCCTCATCGTCTTCCTGCCGCTGCTCGGCTTCCTCATCAACGGCACCTTCGCCACGGCCCTGGGTGGCCGCCGCCTCGGACACACGGCGTCGGCGCTCGTGGGGTGTGGCACGCCGCTCCTGGCCTTCGCGCTCACCGTGATGATGTTCTTCCGCCTGCAGGGGGGAGACTACGCACCCATCACCGAGCCGCTCTATCGCTGGGCGACGCTCGGCACGCTGACCTTCGACATCGCGTTCCATTTCGACCGCCTGAGTGCGGTCATGACCCTCATCGTGACGGGCGTGGGATCGGTCATCCACATCTACGCCACGGGATACATGCATGACGACAAGAGCTTCGGGCGCTTCTTCGCGTACCTGAACCTCTTCCTGTTCTTCATGCTGCTGCTGGTGCTCGGCCGGTCGATGCTGGTGCTGTTCGTCGGCTGGGAGGGCGTGGGACTGGCGTCGTACCTGCTCATCGGCTTCTGGTTCGACGACCTCGCGAACGCGGCGGCCGGTCGCAAGGCGTTCATCACCAATCGCGTGGGCGATTTCGGCTTCCTGCTGGGGATGTTCCTGCTGTGGCGCGCCTTCGGGACGCTCGACATGGACACGCTGAACGCCACATTCCTCTCGGCGGCCACGTCGGGGCAGGGGATGCTGGTGAACGCGAGCCTGGTGGGGCTGCTGCTGTTCGTCGGCGCGACCGGCAAGAGCGCGCAGATCCCGTTGTACGTGTGGCTCCCCGATGCCATGGCCGGTCCGACCCCGGTGTCGGCGCTCATCCATGCCGCCACGATGGTGACGGCGGGCGTGTACCTCATCGCGCGCATGAGCGGGCTGTACATGCAGGCGCCCGAGGCGAGCCAGGTAATTGCGGTGGTCGGCGTGCTCACGGCCTTCGTGGCCGCGACGATCGCGCTGGTGCAGACCGACATCAAGAAGGTCCTCGCCTACTCCACCGTGTCGCAGTTGGGCTTCATGTTCCTCGCGCTCGGCGTGGGGGCGTATGGCGTGGCGATCTTCCACGTGATGACGCACGCCTTCTTCAAGGCCTGCCTGTTCCTCGGTGCCGGCAGTGTGATTCACGCGCTGGGTGGCGAGCAGGACATCCGCAAGATGGGCGGACTGCGGACGAAGATCCCGGTGACATTCTGGACCTTCGCGATCGCGACGGCTGCGATCGCCGGCATTCCGGGGCTCGCCGGCTTCTTCTCGAAGGACGAGATCCTGTGGTTCGCGTATGCCAGCGAGAAGGGCGGGGCCCCGTGGCTCTGGGCCCTCGCGGCGGCGACGGCGCTCATGACGGCGTTCTACATGACGCGCCTGCTGTGGCTCACCTTCTTCGGCGCGTCGCGCATGGACCCGCACGTCGAGTCGCATGTGCACGAGTCGCCGCTGTCGATGACCGGCGTGCTGGTGGTGCTGGCGCTGCTGTCGGCGGGGGGCGGCTACCTGGCGCTGCCGCATTTCCTCGAGGCCCAACTGCCGTTGCCGGCGGTCGTTCCGGCGCGTGAGTCGGCCGAGCATCTGCTGCTGTACGTGAGCATCGGTCTCGCGCTGGCGGGCGTCACGGCCGCGGTCGTGATGTATCGCGGTGCGGCGGGGCCGGCCACGGCGGCGGCGCGGAGCCTGGCGCCGGTGCATCGCCTGCTCAGCGGCAAGTATTTCGTGGACGAGCTCTATGCCGCGGTGCTGGTGCGCCCGCTGGCGTGGTTCTCCGAGCATGTCCTGCTCCGCGGCGCTGATCGCGCGCTGCTCGACGGCTCGCTGGATGGACTCGGCCGCCTGGCGCAGCGTACGGCAGGGCTGCTGGCGCGAGTGCAGAACGGCAGCCTGCAGCGGTATGCGCTGTTCATGCTGGTGGGCGTGGCCGGCGTGATCCTGTGGAGCTGGCAGCATGTCTGATACACTCCTGCCCGGCCTCATTCTCTGGCTGCCGCTGGTCGGCGCGCTCCTGCTGCTCGCGGTGCCGCGCGGCGCCGACCAGTTGGTGCGCACGGTGACCGGCGGACTGCTGCTGGTGCAGTTCGTGCTGGCCATGAAGTTGTACGCCGCCTTCGACCCGGCGGTGAGCGGCCTGCAGTTCGCGACGCAGGTGCCGTGGATTCCCACGTGGGGGATCAGCTACTTCATCGGCGTTGACGGCGCGAACCTCCTCCTCATCGTCCTCACGGCGTTCCTCGGACCGCTCGTGGTGCTCGGGGCGACCAGCAGCATCACGCGGGATGTGCGACGCTTCCATGTGCTGCTGTTGCTGCTGCAGTTCGCGATGCTGGGGGCGCTGTTCGCGCAGGATCTCTTCCTCTTCTACCTGTTCTGGGAGGGGATGCTGATCCCGATGTTCTTCATGATCGGGATCTGGGGCGGTGCGCGGCGCGCGTACGCGACGATGAAGTTCGTGCTGTACACGGCCTTCGGCAGCATCCTGATGCTGGCGGCGGTGCTGTGGCTGGCCATCGCGGTCGAACGACAGGGCAGCGCGCCGTCGTTCGCGTTCACCGACCTGCTGGCGGTGCCGGTGTCGGTGCAGGCCCAGCACTGGCTCTTCGCGGCGTTCGCACTGTCGTTCGCCATCAAGGTGCCGATGGTGCCCGTGCACACGTGGCTGCCCGATGCGCACGTCGAGGCGCCGACGCCGGGTTCGGTGATCCTGGCAGGCGTGCTGCTCAAGATGGGCACGTACGGCTTCATGAAGCTCGGCATTCCGTTCTTCCCCGACGCGCTGCACACGTTCTCGCCGTGGCTCATGACGCTGGCGGTGGTGAGCATCGTGTGGGGGGCCTGCCTCGCGCTCGTGCAGTCGGACATCAAGAAGATCATCGCCTACTCGTCCATCAGTCACCTGGGCTACGTGATGATCGGCCTGCTGAGCCTCGAGCTGGCCGGTGTGCAGGGCGCCATCGTGCAGATGGTGAGCCACGGCATCGTGGCCGCCGCGCTCTTCCTGCTCGTGGGCATGGTGTACGAGCGTGGGCACACGCGTGAGCTCGCCGCCTATGGCGGCCTCGCGCGGCAGATGCCGGTGTACGCCGTCGCCTTCGTCGTGTTCACGCTGGCCTCGGTGGGGCTCCCCACGACGAGCGGCTTCACGGGCGAGTTCCTCGCGCTGCTGGGCACGTTCAGCGCCGGCTGGGTGCAGCACCTCGACGGCAGCAACCTCACACTGGGGCTCGCCATCGTCGCGGCGAGCGGCGTCATTCTCGGTGCGCTCTACATGCTGCGCTTCGCGCTCACCTTCCTGTTCGGTCCGGTCAAGGCGCCACACGACGTGACGCTCACCGACCTCACCGGGCGTGAGCGACTCGTGCTGGCGGTGCTCGCGGTGGCGGTCTTCTGGTTGGGGCTGTTCCCCGAAGGAGCGATGCAGCGCACCGAAGGTGCCGCACGCGCGTACCTGCAGGCTGCCACCTCCACCCGGGTGCCCGCCGATGCCCGCTAGCGCCGATTTCCTGGCCCTGCTGCCGACGCATCTGGTGCTTGGCGGCATCGTGACGGGGCTCCTGTTGCTGTTGCCGCGCAGCCGCGCGGGTGTGCTGCCACTGGTGTCGTCGCTGGCGTGGGTCGTGGCCGCGGCGCTCTCGGCCTTCTGGCTGGCGCGGGCCGGCACGAGCAGCACGCCGTTCGGTGGGCACCTCGCGTTCGACGCGCAGACGTACATGGTGCAAGGGGCCCTGCTGCTCCTCGCGGTGCCCGTGCTGCTCATGGCACGTGAGGAGTTCGCCGAGGGGGAGTTCCCGCTGCTGCTGCTGTGTTCACTGTACGGCCTGGCGCTGCTGCCCGCGGCCTCGAGCGCACTCGTGGTGTTCCTGGGCCTCGAACTGCTGGCCATTCCATCGTACGCGCTCATCGTGCTGGCGTATCGGCGTCCGCAGGCCGCGGAGTCGGCGCTCAAGTACCTGGTGTTGAGCGGCGCGGCGTCGGCCACGCTGCTCATGGGCTTCGCGTTGGTGTACGGGCTCACGGGCAGCCTGTCGGTCACCGCATTCGCGCAGGCGGTGGGCACCGACGACCTGCTCGCGCGCACCGCCGTGGTGCTGGTGGTCGCTGGGCTCTTCGTGAAGGGCGCCGTGTGGCCGTTCCACGGCTGGGCGCCCGATGCCTACGAGGGGGCGAGTGTGCCGGTCACGGCGTACCTCGCGACGCTGTCCAAGGCGGCGGTGCTGGTCGTGGCGCTCCGCCTGTTCGCCGGTGTCGAGGTGCAGGGCAGCCTGCTGCACCTGCTTGCGGCGCTGCCGCTCGCGTCGATCGTGTGGGGCAACCTCGCGGCCATGCGACAGGATTCGCTGCGCCGCATGATCGCGTACTCGTCGATCGCGCACGCCGGCTACCTGTTCTATGCGTTCCTGGGCGCGCCGGACGGGCGCGGCCAGGCGGTGGCGTTCTACCTCGTGGTGTACGCCGCGAGCAACCTGCTGGCGTTCGCGGTACTTCCCGCCCACGACGACGACGCGACGCGTGATCGCCTCGGCACGCTCGATGGCCTGGCGTCACGCGATCCGCTCTCGGCCACGCTCATCGCGGTGGCCATGCTGTCGTTGGCGGGGTTGCCGCCGCTCCCGGGCTTCACGGCGAAGTTCGTCATCTTCCGCAGCGTGGTGGCCGCCGGGCACACCTGGTGGGCGGTGGCGGGGCTCGTCGGCAGCTTCCTCGGCCTCTTCTTCTATCTTCGCGTGATCATGCGGATGTTCATGGGCTCGACGGACGGCGTGCGCGCCGCCGCACCCGCTGCGTGGTCCGCCAGACTTGCGGGGTGGCTGTGTGCCGCCGCCACCCTCGCGCTCACCCTCGCCCCCTCGTGGGTGCTCGAGCGTCTCTGATGCGACCGCGTCGCCGAATGCAGACGGGCCACCATGCCAGCAAGCGTGGCTCCGACCTCCTGAACGATCCGGTGCTCAACAAGGGCACGGCCTTCACCGAAGCCGAGCGCGATGCGCTGGGACTGCGCGGCCTGCTGCCGCCGCGCATCATGACGCAGGACGAGCAGATGCTGCGCATCCTGCCCGCCGTCCGCGGCAAGCCCACGCCGCTCGATCAGTACATCTACCTCGTGGGTCTGCACGACCGGAATGTGACGCTCTTCTACCGGCTGGTCATGGACCACCTCGAAGAGCTCATGCCCGTGCTCTACACGCCCACCGTGGGGCAGGCGTGCCAGGAGTTCGGGCGCATCTTCCGGCGGAGTCGCGGCCTGTACGTCACGGCGGACGATGCGGGACGTGTGCGCGACGTCCTGGCCAACTGGCCGCATGACGATGTGCGCATGATCGTCGTGACCGACGGCGAGCGCATCCTCGGGCTGGGGGACCTTGGCGCGAACGGCATGGGCATCCCGATCGGCAAGCTCACGCTGTACACGGCGTGCGCGGGCGTGCCGCCGCACCAGTGCCTGCCGATCACCATCGACGTGGGCACGGACAACACCGAGCTGCGCGAGAGCCATGCGTACATGGGACTCCGCCGTCCGCGGTTGCGCGGTGCGGCGTACGACGCGCTGCTCACGGAGTTCGTGGAGGCGGTGCAGGAGCGCTTCCCCGGCGTGTGCCTGCAGTTCGAGGACTTCGGCAACCACAACGCGTTCGTGCTGCTCGAGCAGTGGCGCGACAAGGTGTGCTGCTTCAACGACGATATCCAGGGCACCGCGTCGGTGACGCTGGGCGGCCTGCTGGCGGCGGCGCGCCTCACGGGGGTGCCGCTGCACGAGATGCGCCTGCTGTTCCTCGGCGCCGGCGAGGCCGGCATCGGCATTGGCGACCTCGTGGTGCAGGCGATGCGCGAGGCAGGGATCGACGAGGCCGACGCGCGTCAGCGGTGCTGGTTCGTGGACTCGAAGGGGCTGGTGGAGTCGTCGCGCACCGACCTCGCGTCACACAAGCAGCGGTACGCGCACGCACACGCACCGGCCGAGTCGCTGCTGGACGCGGTGCAATCCATCAAGCCGCATGCGCTCATCGGTGTGAGTGGCACGCCGCAAACGTTCACGCCCGCGGTGCTGCAGGCCATGGCGGCGCAGCACGAGCGCCCGATCATCATGGCGCTGTCCAATCCGACGTCGAAGGCGGAGTGCACGGCACAGCAGGCGTACGAGGGCACCGACGGGCGCGCGATCTTCGCCAGTGGCAGTCCGTTCGCGCCAGTGACGCACAAGGGACGCGTGCACGTTCCGGGGCAGGGGAACAATGCCTACATCTTCCCCGGGGTCGGCCTGGGCGTGCTGGTGGCGCAGGCGTCGCGCGTGACCGACGAGATGTTCGCGGCGGCGGCGCGCACGCTGTCCGGCATGGTGACGGCCGACGACCTGGCGATGGGACGCATCTATCCCAGTCTCTCGCGCATCCGTGAGGTGTCGCGGGCCATCGCCATCGAGGTCGCACGCATCGCGTTCGAACGCGGGCTGGCGCAGGTGGAGCGGCCGAGCGACGTCGCGGCTGCGGTGGCCGAGACGATGTACGAGCCGGTGTATCACTCGCTGGTGTGACCTGCGGGCGCTGCGAGCGCCAGCGTGGCAATCGAGGCCGACGTGTCAGGACGACGCGTCGGCCTCGTGCGCAAGGCGGTCCAAGTCGCTCGGCGTGTTCACGTTGGCAAACGATGGCGCGAGGTCGGGCAGGGACGCGTCCAGCACGTCGATCGTGTCGAGAAAGTCGCGGACGGCACGTCCCCCGTGCTCGAGCCACGCGTCGAGGCGGTCGCGCACCCTGGTGCGTATGAGCAGGAAGAGCGACTGTCGCCGTTCCCCGTCGTGTGCCGACACGGCGTCGTGACCGTTTGCGACGGCCGCGAGTCGCGCGACGAGTGTGGGGGCGAGGTGCGGCGCGTCGCCCGGCGTGCAGAGGACCCAGGGGGTGTCGACGACACGCAGGGCCGACTGCAGGCCGCCAAGCGGTCCGCGCCCCGGTATCCGGTCTGGCACGACCTCGCCGTAGGCGGCATAGGCGTCGGCCGCCTCGTTGGCGCTCACCACGATGCGTGCGACCTGCGGCGCGAGGCGCGCCGCCACGTGTGCGACGAGTGGCTGTCCATGCAGCGGCAGGAGCGCCTTCTGCACGCCACCCATGCGTCGCCCTTCACCGCCGCACAGGATGACTCCCGTGACGTCGGCGCGCGCGATCACGCGAGGCCGTCGGCGGGGGCGCGCAGCAGCACGGCCGCCCGCAGCACCAGCGGATGCATCGTGCCCTCGACCGGACGCAGCCCGTGCGTGATCTCCACGAGTTCCTTGCGCATGGCAGGCGTCCAGAACTTCTCGAGGTGATCGCGGACTCCCTCCACCGCATCGGCCTCCGGATAGATCGCGAAGAACTCGGCGATCTGGTTGGCCATGCGCACCACGTCATCCGTCTGCATGCGGGGCCTCGTCGGGAAAGGTCACGAGCATCGTGCGCCCCTCGGCGCGGCTTGCCGTCGCCACGGGCACGTCCAGTGCGGTCGCCCAGGTGAGGGCAAGCGAGGTGGGTGCCGACGCGCACACCAGGAGGCGCGCGCTGGTGTGGCTCGCCTTCGCCACCAGTTCGTAGCTGCACCGGCTGCTCATGACGATGAACCCGTCGTCGTCGAGGCGCCGCGCGGCCGCAAGCGCGCCGACGAGCTTGTCGAGGGCGTTGTGACGCCCGACGTCCTCGCGCACGAGCACGATGTCACCGCGGACATGACACCAGGCCGCGGCGTGCACCGATCGCGTCGCTGCGTTGAGCGGCTGCCGCGCGGCCAGCCCGTCGGTCGCGCGCAGCGCGGCGTCGGCCGAGATGGGCGCACGCGTGTCGCGCTCACGGCCGCGGCGCCCTGCCACACGCTGCTGCTGCCGTTCCTGCTGCCGTTCCTGCTGCCGCTGCTGCAGCGCGGCGAGCGACTCGATGCCGCAGAGGCCGCAGGCGGTGCTTGCCGCTGTGCGTCGTGCCGTGACAGGTGCGCCGGTCGCGAGCGTCAACGCCACCGCATGCTCGCCGAGCCAGGTGCGCACCTCCACCTGCGCGATGCCGTCGATGTCGCGCACGAGTCCCTCGGTGATCGCGAGCCCGACGGCAAGGTCGTCGAGATCGGCCGGGGTGGCCATCTGGACGGTCCAGGGCGCGTCGTCGACCAGCAGTTGCACGGGCGCCTCGACCGCGATGCCCCACGTCGCCGTGCGCGTGCCGCCTGGCGCGCCGCTCGATGCGACGTGCTGCACCACGCTGCGGGTGATCGCGCCCGGCTCCGTGGTGGCGGACGCGTCGCGGCGCGCCTCAGTCGACAGGGTGCACCTCGACGGCGGTGACCTTGTACTCCGGACAGTTGGTGGCCCAGTCGGAGAACTCCGTCGTGACCACGTTCGCTGCCGACTCGGGGTGGTGGAACGTGGTGTATACGATGCCTTCGGGCACCCGCTCGGTGACGTGCGCGTGCAAGGTGATGTGTCCCTTGCGGCTCGCCAGCACCACGTCGTCGCCATCGCCGATGCCGCGCACCTCGGCGTCGTGCGGATGCATCTCGAGCACATCCTCGCGGTGCCAGGCCACGTTGCCGGTGCGCCGCGTGGCCGTGCCCACGTTGTACTGCGTGAGGATGCGTCCGGTGGTGAGCAGCAGGGGGAAACGACGCGTGGCGCGCTCCTCCGTGGGCACATAGCGCGTGAGCAGGAAGCGCCCACGCCCACGCACGAAGCCATCCTCGTGCATGATGCGCGTCCCCTCACGCTTCTCGGCGGTGCATGGCCACTGTACGCTGCCCACCTCGTCGAGGTACGCGAACGACACGCCGGCAAAGGTGGGCGTCAGCGCCGCGATCTCGTCCATGATCTGCGCGGCGCTGTCGTACGCCATGTGGTAGCCCATCGCCGTGGCGAGGCGGCAGACGACCTCCCACTCCTGCATGCCGGTGCGCGCCGGCATGGCCGGGCGTACCCGATTGATGCGACGCTCGGCGTTGGTGAACGTGCCGTCCTTCTCGAGGAAGGCCGTGCCGGGGAGGAAGACGTGCGCGTACTTTGCCGTCTCGTTGAGGAACAGGTCCTGCACGACCACGCACTCCATGGCCCGGAGCGCCGATGTCACGTGCAGGGTGTTCGGATCGGACTGCGCGATGTCCTCGCCCTGCACGAAGATGCCGTGGAACTGTCCGGCCACGGCACCGGCCAGCATGTTGGGGATGCGCATCCCCGGCTCGGCGTCGAGCGCGACCTGCCAGGCGTCCTCGAACTGGCCGCGCACCGCGCTGTCGGAGATGTGCCGGTAGCCCGGCAGTTCGTGCGGGAAGGAGCCCATGTCGCAGCTCCCCTGCACGTTGTTCTGCCCGCGCAGCGGATTCACGCCGGTGCCGTCACGCCCCAGGTTGCCGGTGGCCATCGCGAGGTTCGCGATGCCGAGCACCATCGTGCTCCCCTGGCTGTGCTCGGTGACGCCGAGCCCGTAGTAGATGGCCGCGTTGCCGCCCGTGGCGTACAGGCGCGCAGCGGCACGCAGCTCGGCAGCCGGCACGCCGGTGATGGCTTCGGTGGCCTCCGGCGCATGCTCGGGTTGCGCGATGAAGCTTCGCCACTGTTCGAAGCTGTCGCGGTCGCATCGCGCGACCACGAATGCCTCGTCCACCAGCCGCTCGGTGACGATGACGTGCGCCAGGGCATTGATGACGGCGACGTTGGTGCCGGGGCGCAACTGCAGGTGATGCTCGGCCTGCACGTGCGGCGAGCGCACGAGGTCGATGCGACGCGGGTCGACGACGATGAGGCGCGCCCCCTGTCGCAACCGCCGTTTCATGCGCGCCGCGAACACCGGGTGTGCATCGGTGGGGTTGGCGCCGATGACCATGATGACATCGGCGTGGGCGACGCTCTTGAAGTCCTGCGTGCCCGCCGATGTGCCGAACGTCTGCTTGAGGCCGTACCCCGTGGGCGAGTGACAGACGCGGGCGCAGGTGTCGATGTTGTTGTTGCCGAACGCGGCGCGGACGAGCTTCTGCACCACGAACACCTCCTCGTTGGTGCAACGGCTCGACGACACGCCACCGATGCTGCCGCGCCCATGCCGGGCCTGGATGTCGCGGAAGCGCTGCGCGGCAAAGGTGATGGCCTCGTCCCAGGACACCTCCCGCCATGGGTCCGAGATGTGCTCGCGGATCATCGGCGCGGTGATGCGATCGGCGTGGGTCGCGTAGCCCCAGGCGAAGCGCCCTTTCACGCACGAGTGCCCTTCGTTGGCGCCACCGCGCTCGTCCGGCGTCATGCGCACCACCTCGGTGCCCTTCATCTCGGCCACGAAGCTGCACCCGACGCCGCAGTAGGCGCACGTGGTGTGCACGGCGCGGTCCGGCTGCCCTGCGTCGATGACGGTCTTCTCGATGAGCGTCGCCGTGGGGCAGGCCTGCACGCAGGCGCCGCAGGAGACGCACTCGGAGGCGAGGAAGCTCTCGTCCATGCCCGCGCTCACCTTCGACGCGAAGCCCCGGTCGGTGATGCTGAGCGCGAAGGTGCCCTGCACCTCGTCGCAGGCGCGCACGCAGCGCGAGCAGACGATGCACTTGGATGGATCGAAGGTGAAGTACGGATTCGACTCGTCCTTCGCGGCGCCGAGGTGGTTCGCACCCGTGGTGCCGTAGCGCACCTCACGCAAGCCGACCGCGCCCGCCATGTCCTGCAGCTCGCAGTCGCCATTGGCGGCGCAGGTGAGGCAGTCGAGCGGGTGATCGGAGATGTAGAGCTCCATCACGTTCCGCCGCAGGCGCGCGAGTCGCGGCGACTGCGTGTGCACCACCATGCCTGCCTCGGCAGGGGTCGTGCACGACGCGGGCGTGCCGCGGCGCCCGTCGATCTCGACGAGACACAGACGACACGATCCGAAGGGCTTGAGCGAGTCGGTCGCGCACAGGCTCGGCACGCCAGCGCCCGCCGTGCGGGCCGCATGCATGACCGAGGTACCCGCGGGCACCTCGACGGCCATGCCGTCAACCGTGAGCTGGATGGTCGGCACGCCTGTGGGCGGTGTGGTTGCGTCGGGGGATCGGGCGATCATACCGCAGCCTCCTCCGGCGTCGTGACGGGCGCCAGCAGGTCGGTGGCGAAGTGGGTCATGATGCTGCGCACCGGCATCGGGGTGAGTCCGCCGAGTGCGCACAGCGATCCGAGCTCCATGGTCTCACACAGCTCCTCGAGCAGCGTCCATTGCTGGCGTGTCTGCTCACGACGACGCAACCGCTGGATGACCTCGACGCCGCGCGTCGATCCCAGACGGCACGGCGTACACTTGCCGC
Organism: Gemmatimonadota bacterium; assembly: GCA_020161135.1. Lineage (GTDB taxonomy): Bacteria > Gemmatimonadota > Gemmatimonadetes > Gemmatimonadales > Gemmatimonadaceae > Gemmatimonas. The sequence goes on from JAIUOB010000005.1 coordinate 336,822, forward strand.
ACGACTCGAGTGCGCAGAAGGCCATCGCGAACTCGGCCTGCGCCGCCATGTCCACCGTGTCGTCGAAACAGACGATGCCTCCATGGCCGAGCATGGCGCCGGCAGCGGCAAACGCCTCGTACGTGAGTGGCGTGTCCCACTGCGTGGATGGAAGATAGGCGCCCAGCGGGCCGCCCACCTGAATCGCGCGCAGGGGACGACCCGAATGGCTGCCGCCCCCGAACTGTTCGACCACCTCGCGCAACGTGGGACCGAACGGCAGTTCGACGAGCCCGCCGCAGCGGACGTTGCCGGCGAGCTGGAAGGGCATCGTCCCTGTCGAGCGGTCGACGCCGTGCGCGGCATACGCCGCGCCGCCGCGAGCGAGCACATCGGTGGCTGCGGCGAAGGTGAGGACGTTGTTGATGACCGTGGGCGCACCGAACAGCCCGGCGAGCGCCGGGAGCGGCGGCTTGGCGCGCACCATGCCGCGACGCCCCTCGAGGCTCTCGAGCAGGGCGGTCTCCTCGCCGCAGATGTAGGCGCCGCCGCCCATCCGGAGGGCGATGTCGAAGCCGGGTTCGCCCAGCAGTCCAGCCGCGCGCGCGATCTCCAGCGCGCGTGCGAACACCTGCGCCGCGTGGGGATACTCGCTGCGGAGGTAGACATAGCCCATGGTCGCGCCGGTGGCGCGTGCCGCGATGAGCATGCCCTCGATGAGCTGGAACGGATCGCTCTCCATGAGTAGCCGATCGGCGAAGGTGCCGCTGTCGCCCTCGTCGGCGTTGCACACCACGTACTTCACCGCACCGGGCGCCTGTCGCACCGTGTTCCACTTGATCCCGGCGGGAAATGCGGCGCCACCGCGTCCGCGCAGCCCCGAGGCGGTGACGGACGCGACGATCTGCTCGGCCGACATTCCTTGTGCCGCCCGCAGGCCGGCGAGCCCGCCGTGGGCTTCGTAATCGGCGAGCGACAGCGGATCGACACGCCCGGCCCGCGCGAAGGTGAGGCGCGTCTGCGCCGCGAACCACGGATGAGCGTCCACCACACCGAGGCAGCGCGGGTGCCGCGCTTGTGGCACGCCGTCTGCAAAGAGCGCGTCGACCTCGTGCGCCTGGACGTTGCCGAAGCCGATGCGACCGTCCGGTGTCTCGATCTCGAGCAGAGGCTCGAGCCACGCGGCGCCGCGAGAACCGGTGCGCACGATGGTCACGTCGCCGCGCGCGGCCAGCGCGGTGCGGGCCAGGGCGTCGGCGACGTCCTGCGCACCCATCGACCGCGCCGTCGTGTCGTTGGGCACGAACACGCGTATCGGCGACGCATGCACATGCGCGCTCATGCCCGTGCTCCGGCCGCCTTGCGAGCGGCGACCACCAGTGCATCGAAGCGCTCGGGTGTGACGCGCGCGTGCACGGCATCGCCGATGCGCACACAGGGCCCCAGCGCGCAGTTGCCGAGGCAATACGTGGCCTCGAGGTGGACCCGCCCGTCGCGCGTGGTCTCGCCCATGCCGACGCCGAGCGTGGCTTGCGCGTGCGTAGCCAGGCTTCGGCACCCCACCGCCTGACACGCTTCGGCCATGCAGAGCTGCACGACCGTATCGCCCACCGGTTCGGTGCGCAGGTCGTGATAGAAGGTCACGACGCCATGCACCTCGGCGCGCGACAGGTTGAAGGCGTCGGCGATCGCCCGAATCGCCTCTTGAGACACGAAACCCACGCGGGCCTGCACCGCCTGCAGCACCGGCAGGAGGTGGTCGCCCCGCGTGGGTGTCGCGGCCAGGAGGTCGTCGAGCATCGCGCGTTCGCGATCCGGCTCCACCTGCGCATCGACAGTCATGCGGTTACCGATAGCGGTCCATCAGCTTGTCGAGCGCCCCGGCGCCGGGGCAGAGCTGGTCGTACGGCAGGTCGACCAGCGGCGAGTGGACCGTGCGCAGCATGTCGTGCATCTCCGTGCCGCCCTCGTCGACGAACAGCAGGCCGGTCGCGATCTCCCCGCGCTTCTGGCAGGCACGCACATGTGCGTACGCCGACTCGCGGTTGGTGGGATCGTAGTCCGGCGCCGTCGCCCGCAGGCGCACGGTGCCACCGTCGTGCATGGTGACCACCCGCACGTCCTCGTGCGTGTCCGGCACGGTGATCTCGCGCTGCAGCGGGACGAAGTCGGTGTGCACCGCCTCGACCTCGTGCTCGCGCGTGAAGGCGTAGCTCTTGGTGCTCCCCTCGTGGTCGTTGAACGAGACGCACGGGGAGATGATGTCGACGATGGCGAAGCCCTTGTGCGCGATGCCCGCCTTGAGGATCGGCACCAACTGCTTCTTGTCGCCGCTGAACGAACGGGCCACAAACGTGGCGCCCAGCGTGAGCGCCAGCAGCACGGGGTCGATCGGGGCCTGCTCGTTCGCCTCGCCCTTCTTGCTCAGCGAGCCGATGTCGGCCGAGGCGGAGAACTGCCCCTTGGTGAGCCCGTACACGCCGTTGTTCTCGAGGACGTACAGCATGTTGACGCCGCGCCGGATGGCGTGCGACAACTGGCCGAGGCCGATCGAGAGCGAGTCGCCGTCACCGGAGACGCCGATGTAGGTGAGCTCGCGGTTCGCAGCGGCGGCACCCGAGGTGACCGACGGCATGCGGCCGTGCACGGAGTTGAAGCCGTGCGACTGCTTCATGAAGTACGCGGTCGTCTTGGACGAGCAGCCGATGCCGCTCATCTTCGCGGCGCGGTGCGGTGGCAGCTCGAGCTCCCACGCCGCCTGCACGAGCGCGGCGGTGACGGAGTCGTGCCCGCAGCCGGCGCACAGCGTGGACATGGCGCCTTCGTAGTCACGCAGCGTCAGGCCGAGGCCGTTGGTGCGCGAACTCGGGTGTCGGACGGGAGGCTTGGCGATACTGGTCATGCGGACGCTCCGGCGGCGCGCGGCGCCGCCTGCAGGGCGTTGGACACGGCATCCACGACCACCTTGGCCGTGAGGGGCATGCCGCTGTAGTCGAGGATCGAGGTCATGTCGTCGCGCGGCACGCCGAGCTCGATGGCGATCAGGGCGCGCAACTGCGCATCGCGATTCTGCTCGATGACGAACACGTGCTCGTGGCGGTCGATGAAGTCCTTGACGCTCTGGCTGAACGGGAAGGCGCGCACCCGCATGACATCGGCGATGATGCCGCGGGCCCGCAGCAGGTCGGCCGCCTCGCGCACGGCGGCGTCGCAGCCACCCAGCGTGACGAGGCCGACCTCGGCCCCCTCCTGCAGCGTGAACTCCGGCGCCGGCATGTGCTCGGCCGCGCCCTCGAACTTCCGCTTGAGGCGATCGACGAGCTCCTGGTACGCGTCCGAGTCCTCGGTGTACGCGGCGTGCTTGTCGTGCCCCGAGCCGCGCACGAAGTAGGCACCCTTGCCGCCCACGCCCGGGAGCGTGCGGGCCGCGATGCCGTCGCCGTCGACGTCGAGGTAACGCGAGAACTTCTGGATCTTCTCGAGCCCCGCCGCGTCGAGCACCTTGCCGCGATCGGGGCGATAGCTGTCGTCCCAGCTGAAGCGCTTCACCATCCAGTCGTTCATGCCGATGTCGAGGTCGGTCGCCACGAACACCGGAGTCTGGTAGCGCTCGGCCAGGTCGAACGACGTGACCGACATCTCGAACGCTTCCTTCGGGTTGGCCGGGAAGAGCACGAGGTGCCGCGTGTCGCCGTGCGAGGCGTAGGCCAGCGAGAAGAGATCGGCCTGCTGGGTGCGCGTCGGCATGCCGGTGGCCGGCCCGCAGCGCTGCACGTCGAAGAAGACGGCGGGAATGTCGGTGTAGTACGCGAGCCCGATGAACTCCTGCATGAGCGAGATGCCGGGGCCCGAGGTGTTCGTGAACGAGCGGGCACCGGCCCAGCCCGCGCCGATCACGATGCCGGCCGCCGCGATCTCGTCCTCGGCCTGGATGATCGCGTACTTGTGGAGGCCGGTCTCCTTGTCGACGCGATACTTCTCGCAGAAGCTCTTGAAGCCCTCCATGAGCGCCGTGGCCGGCGTGATCGGGTACCACGCGCCCACCGTCGCGCCGGCGTAGACGCAGCCCAGCGCGCAGGCCGTGTTGCCGTCGATGAGGATCGAGTCGCCCGTCTTGTCCATCTTCTCGAGATGGAATGGCAGCGGGCAGGTGAAGTGCGCCTTCGCGTAGTCGTACCCGAGGCGGATGGCCTTGTGGTTCGACTCGAGCAGCTTGGGCTTCTTGCCGTACTTCTCGGCGAGCATCGCGCTCACGACATCCATGTCGATGTCGAGCAGCGCGGCCAGCGAGCCCGCGTACACGATGTTGCGGAGCAGCGTGCGGTCGCGGTCGCCCTGGAAGTTCTCGACGCAGATGCGCCCGAACGGGATGCCGAGGATGGTGATCCCCTCGCGCACGAGATCGGGATCGAGCGGCCACGACGAGTCGTACAGCAGGAAGCCGCCTGGGCGCACCGTGGCCACGTCCTTGGCATACGTGGACGGGTTGAGCGCGACGACGAGATCGACTTCGCTCGGACGGGCCGTGTAGCCGTCCTTGCTCACGCGGATCTCGTACCAGGTGGGCAGCCCCTGGATGTTCGACGGGAAGATGTTCTTGCCGGTGACCGGGATGCCCATGCGGAAGATCGCCTGCATGAGGATGCCGTTGGCACTGGCCGAGCCCGTGCCATTCACCGTGCCGATCTTGAACGCGAAATCGTTGATGCGACTGCTCTGTGTGCTCATACCGCCACCAGTCCAGGGATCAGGCCAGCCACCGGCTTCGAAAGGTCGAACAGGCGCATGTCCCACGCGGCGGTGGGGCAGCGCTCGGCGCAGAGGCCGCAGTGCACGCACACGTCCTCGTCCTTCACCATGACCCGCTTCGTCTGCGGGAGCGGGGCGGAGACGTAGATCGGCTGGTCGGTGTTGACCGCCGGCGCCGACAGCTTGGGGCGCAGCGCGTCGACCGGCTCCTCCTCGATGATGGTGAGGCAGGCGGTCGGGCAGATGTCGACGCACGCATCACACTCGATGCACGCGGTGGCCGTGAAGTGCGTCTGGATGTCGCAGTTGAGGCAACGCCCCACCTCCGTCGCGACCTGCTCCGGCGTGAAGCCGAGCTCCACCTCGGTGTGCAGGTCCTGGAAGCGCTTCGTGAGGTCCTCGTGCGTCATCTTCGCGCGCTTGGCCGACTCGTAGTCGTTGTCGTACGCCCACGAGTGCATCCCCACCTTCGCGCTCACGAGCGTCATGCCGTACGGCGGCCGCTGCTGCACGTCGCGTGCCTGGCAGGCGAGGTCGATGGAGATGGCGGCCTGATGTCCGTGCGCCACCGCCCAGATGATGTTCTCCGGGCCCCACGCCGCGTCGCCCCCGAAGAACACCTTGGGGTGCGTGCTGCCGTGCGTCGTCTTGTCGACGATGGGCATGCCCTTGCTGTCGAACTCGACGCCGATGCCGCGCTCGATGAACGGGAAGGCGTTGTCCTGGCCGATGGCGAGGATGATCTCGTCGCAGGGGATGAGCACCGTGCCGGTCGACGTGCTGGTCTGCCGACCGTTCGCGTCGGTGGTCCACTCCACCTGGTCGAACTCCATCCCCACGACCTTGCCGTTCTCGGTCACGATGCGCTTGGGCGCATGGTTCTCGATGATCTCGACGAGCTCCTCTTCCGCGTCCTCGAGCTCCCACGGCGACGCCTTGAAGTGCTGCCGGCCGCGACGCGCGACGACCTTCACGTCGGTGGCGCCGAGGCGCTTGGCCGTGCGGCAGCAGTCCATGGCGGTGTTGCCCACGCCGATGATGACGACGCGCTTGCCGATGCTCTCGATGTGCTGGAAGTGCACGTTCGCCAGCCACTCGATGCCGAGGTGCACCTGGCTCGGCGCGTCCCAGCGGCCGGGGATGTCGAGCTCCTTGCCCTTGGGCGCGCCGCTGCCGATGTACACGGCGTCATAGCCGTCGTCGAGCAGCGCCTTGAGGCTCGTCACTTCGGTGCCGTAGCGCATCGTGGCACCCATGTCGATCACGTAGCCGCACTCCTCGTCGAGCACCTGCACCGGCAGGCGGAACGACGGGATGTTGATGCGCATGAGCCCACCGGGCTGCGCATTCTTCTCGAAGATCGTGACGTCGTAGCCGAGCGGCAGGAGATCGTTCGCCACGGTGAGCGACGACGGCCCCGCGCCGATGAGCGCGACCCGCTTGCCGTTCTTCACCGCGGGCGCCTTGGGGAGCCGGTCCTTGATCTCGTCGCGATGATCGGCGGCGACGCGCTTGAGGCGGCAGATCGCGACGGGCTTCTCCTCGACGCGGCCGCGACGACAGGCGGGCTCGCACGGGCGGTCGCAGGTGCGACCCAGGATGCCCGGGAAGACGTTCGATTCGCGATTGAGGAGGTAGCTCTCGGTGTACCGCCCCTGTGCGATCAGGCGGATGTAGCCGGGAACGTTGGTGTGGGCGGGACAGGCCCACTGGCAATCCACGACCCGGTGGTAGTACTGCGGGTCGGAGACATCGGTCGCTGCCATGACGGAGGGGTGCGTGAGGGAGGGTCCGGGGATTCTCGCTAGAGTGTGTCCGGGACCACTCGCGGGCAAGCAGGGAAGTGCTGATTGGTTCTCATTATATGTGGCGGCGTTCCACCGAAAGGAACAGGAAGAAGGTTGAGGGTTCGGAGGGGGAAGGGCGTGTAGGGCTGGTCTGGGGTGGCGGCGAGGGGGGCCGGGGTGCAGCGTCGGGGGATGACCGCCTCGTCGTGGGACGTCGCCGTTGTGGGGCTTGGCGCCATGGGGAGCGCCGCCGCCTGCCACCTCGCGCGTCGAGGGAGCCGGGTGCTGGGTCTCGACCGGTATACCCCGGGGCACGCGTTCGGCTCCTCGCACGGCCTCACCCGCATCATCCGGCTCGCCTACTTCGAGAGCCCGGTGTACGTGCCGCTGCTGCGCCGCGCGTTCGCCCTGTGGCGCGAACTGGAGCAGGGGATGGCGCGCCCGCTGCTCCACGTGACCGGCGGGCTCGACGTCGGGGCGCCGGGGAGCACGGTGTTCGAGGGGTCGCTGCGCAGCTGCCGCGAGCACGACCTGCCGCACGAGGTGCTCGATGCGGCGACGCTCGCGCGCCGGTGTCCGGGGTGGCACCCCGACCCGCGGTGGCGGGCGGTGTGGCAGCCCGATGCGGGCTTTCTCGAACCGGAGCGATGCATCGCGCGGCACCTCGAGGTGGCCGAGTCGCACGGGGCGATGCTGCACCATGGCGAGCGCGTGCTGGCCATCGAGCCGCAGGCGGGGCACGTGGTGGTGCGCACCGACCGGGCGCGCTACACGGTGGGGCAGGTGGTGCTGAGTGCCGGCGCTTGGACCAGCGACCTGCTGCGCGATCTCGCGCCGACGCTTGCGTCGCAGCTCGTCCCGGAGCGCCAGGTGCTCGGGTGGTTCGACGTTGCGCAGCCGGCGCACTTCGCGCCCAACGCGTTTCCGGTGTTCGTGCTCGAGGCCGACGAGGGCACCTACTACGGATTCCCCGAGCATCGCGCACACGGCGGACAGGCGGGGTTCAAGATCGGGCGCTATCACCACTTGAGCGAACGCGTGCATCCGGACACGATGGACCGCACCGGTCATCCCTCCGACGAAGCGGCGCTGCGCGTGGCGACGTCACGCTGGTTTCCGGCGGCGAACGGTGCGCTGCTGCGCAGTGCGGTGTGCCTGTTCACCAACACGCCGGATGAGCATTTCGTGGTCGATAAGTTGCCCGCGGTGCCCGAGGTGATGGTGGTGAGCGCCTGTTCGGGGCACGGGTTCAAGTTCGCGAGTGTGCTGGGTGAGATCGTGGCGACCATGGTGACGAGTGGGGAGCCCGCGTTCGACCTGGGGCTGTTCGGGGCGCAACGCGATACGTTGCGGGCATGACCGGCATCGCAGGCGCCCTGGCACAGCAACGCGCACGCTCAACCCGCCTTCTCGCCGACGCCACGAGCGTGGCGTCGGCGCACGCGCAACTCGCGCACGCGCAGCTCGCGCACGCGCAGCTCGCGCACGCGCAGCTCGCGCACGCGCAGCTCGCGCACGCGCAGCTCGCGCACGCGCACGACATGCGCGATGCGGCGACGGTGTCGGTCGACGCGCGACCCGCGCTCCCCGTCGTGCTGCTGCCGGCGAACACGCGTCCCGTGGTCCCGCTACCCGACGACGCGCGCTCGGCGTTCCTGAGCCACCTGGCGTCCTTGGTCGAGTCGGACGACACGCATCAACGAGGTGACCACCGTTCGTCGCCGACCGCGTCAGCGTCGCACGCGCCCGAAGGTGCAGCGTCCGACGCGGTACCGGTCGGGGGGTTGTCGTCGGCCATGGTCGCCGCCTCGTGCGCGACCTGTCGTGGCGCCTGCTGCACGGCGGGTGGCACGCATGCCTTTCTGCGGGCCGATGCGCTGAGCGGGCTGCAGGCGGTCCGCGCGGGCGTGGCGGCCGATGACGCATCGCGCCTGCTGGCGCTGTACGCCGGCTACCTACCCGAACGCCACTATCAGGACTCGTGTGTGTTTCACGCCGAGCAGGGGTGTGCGCTGCCGGGTGCGCTCCGCTCGGACTTGTGCAACCGGCACCTCTGCGGCGAACTCGGACAACTGCGCCGCGCACTCGACGAGTCGGGCGGGCGCGCGGCCTACGTCGCGGCCGCGACTCGCACGGAGTTGCAGCGCGTCGTACTGCTTGTCGGTGACGAGGACGGAGGATGTGAGAGAGTGGAGATCGCGGGGGCGGAGGGGGAGGACCTGCGAACTGCGTGAGCCTGACGGCGGGAGCGGGACGGCCACGAACGGCGTGAGCCTGTACGGCGGGAGCGGCGTGGGGCGACAGGCTGCACGGCGTACGCGGGTGGGGCGACAGGCGCAGGGCGTGCGCGGTCGAGGGACGGGTGGGACGGGTGGCGCAGGGCGATTTACCGTGGCGCCGACACCCTGCGCCCGCGCGCGGTGGACGCACCGCGAATGAGTCGACCGCGATCGTCGAGCAGCGTCAGGAAGCTCTCGATGCGGCGCACGTAGTCGAGGGTCTCCCGGTGCCGCCATCGCGGCACGGTGGGCGCGATCGACTCGATGTTGCGCCACTGCCGCGCGTCGAGGCGCGCCTCACGGGCCTGGCGCTGGGCCGCCAGCAGCGTGCCGCGCCCCGCGTTGTAGCTCGCCATGGTGAAGGGCCATCGGTCGTCGTGCACCGAGTCGCGTTCCCACCGCACCCACAACTGGCGGTCGTAGGCCACGCCGGCGGCGATGTTCGACCGTGCGTCGTCGACGCGCGTCAGCTCGGTGTTGCGCGACGCGACCTCGCGGAAGGTGGTCGGCATGAGCTGCATGATGCCTTGCGCGCCCACCGGACTGCGGGCCTGCGGATCGAGGTTGCTCTCGGCCATGCCCTGCGCCTTGAACAGCCGCCAGTCGAAGGCGGGGCCGAACTGCCGCTTGGACGCGCGGCGGAAGTCGTCATCGTAGCGGTCGGCCGGCAGGCGCGGCTGCGCGGTCACCGCTGGCGGCTGCCACGCCAGCACGAGCAGGCTCGCGAGCACAGCGAGCGGGAGGCGACAGCGCATGCGCACGCGACCGTCAGTTGAGTGCGCCGCTGATCACGATCGCCACGGCGATGAAGATGGCCGAGACGAAGAGCCCTACCGCGATGTTCCCCTTGCGCAGTTCCTCGGCGAAATCGACCTGTGGGGTGAGCCGGTCGATCACGCGGTAGGCAATGAACATCAGGACTACGCCCAGCACGGCGTAGAGCAGATTCAGACCGACGATCGACCACTGCATGGCGCGGAGGGGTGAAGGGGATGACGTGACCGCTACACGTCCCGCAGGCGCGAACCGATCCGCAGGACGTGGTCGATGCGTTCGAGCAGGCGCTTGGACCGATCGATGACGGGCGCGTGCACCGGCGGCGTGAGCGTGAGCTGCGCCACGACGGCCGCCTGCTCATCGAGTGCGGTGCGCAGCAGCGCTTCGGTGGGGCGGCCCCGCGTGGCATCGAGGGCCACGGCCATCGCCCACGCGTGATCGCGCGCCTTGGGAATGCTGAAGGTGGTCACGTCGTCGTCGAGCGTGCCGGCGGCGGCATCGAGTCGCGTGAGCAGGGGTGCCCACAACGCCGACACCTGGGCCTTGAGCGCCGGCGTGGCGCGTTCGAGCACGGCATTCACCGCGGTATGGTCGGCGTAGCGCGTGGCGCGGTCGGTGTCGATGCCGGCCACCAGCAGCGCCAGCGCGAGATCGTGGTTGATGTGCGCGTTCACGCCGAGGATGAGGTGCTGGATGACCCACCCCCGGCCGGCCCGTGCGGCGTCGAACGCGATGCGCCAGGCCTTCGGCACCTTGGCGCGGTCGCCCGCGGCGTCAGCCGCCAGCGCGTCGCGATACAGCGTGCCGAACGCGACGAGATACCGGCTTACCCAGGCGGAGTCGCGGAATCCCTGCGCCGCGATCTGCGCCTCGACCGCCTCGGTGATGGTGCGATAAGCGGTGAGGAACACCCCGCGACGGTCGCGGGTGCGCAGGAAGTGCTGTTCGAGGGCGCCGAGCCCTGCGCGCACGTCCGCGGGGGTGCGGAAGGGGGCCGGAATGGTGAGCACGTGTGGAGAGTGTGGGGTCAGCGCCGTAGTCTCCCTCATGCGAACGCCCGGACTCGAACCGGGATGGGTCGCCCCGCCAGCTCCTAAGGCTGGTGCGTCTACCAATTTCGCCACGTCCGCGCGACGTGCCGTGGGCACGTCAGCGGCCAATATAGCCGGTCCCGAACGCCCCATGTGACGCAGATCGCCGAAACCGCGACTCCGTGCGCAACGTGCGGGGTAGGGAAGGACAGCCCTCGGCGCCGAGGCCGGGCGCTGGGTCCCCAACCAGGAGACGGCATGCCACACGCTCGCACGATGTCCCGCCCACACACCCTCGCCCTGCCGGCGCTGTTCGCCCTCGCCCTCGCCGCCGTGCCGGTGTTCACCGCGCGCGCGCAGAGGGCCACCGCCGGCAGCACCTCCGGCGTCTTCTTCGGTCTGCAGTACACCGGCACGTCGGTGAGCGTGAAGTCGGCGGCCGAGAACCTCGAGTTCGGCAGCGGCTTCGGCCTGCACGTGGGCGTGGGGCTCACCGAGAACGTGTCGGTGCTCGCGAACTTCGATCGCGGCGTGCTCACGCGCCGCTTCGACGACAGCGACGTGACGATCTCGCAGTACGACGCACTGCTGCGTGCGTACCTGGTTCCGGGGCCCACGTCGCCGGTGCGCGTCTTCGCCACGGGCGGCGTGACGGGACGCGCCGCCACCGGCAGCACGGACTTCAAGGGCGTCGCGCCCACCGCCGGCGCCGGCGTGCACCTCGGCCTCTCGCCAAACATCGCCCTGACCGGCAGTGCGCTCTGGACCTTCGGCAACCTGACGCGCCTCAGCACCATCACGGGCGGCAACACGACGCGCCAGGACTTCAAGTCCACCGGCACCCGCATCCAGGTGGGCGCCTCGCTCTACCTGTTCAAATAGCGCTCACACAGCGCTCATCTGGCGCTCACGACGAACGCCTGACGTCACCTCGCGGCGGCTGATGCCTCTTCCTCACAGAAGCGCGTCAGCCGCCGCAGCGTTTCGTGGATCTCCTCCACGGTCGCCGCGGGGTGAATCGGGCACAGCCGGAACGCCGGGCGCCCCTTGAGCATCGTGCTCATGACGGTCGCATACCCGTCGGTGCGCATGCGGTCGGCCACGCGCGCGGTGAGCGCATCCACGGCGGCCGCATCGTCGCCGCGCCAGCGGAAGCACGCGATGCCCAGCACCGACGGCGCAATAACATCCCAGCGCCCGTCGGCACGCACCCACGCCTCGGCCGCGTCGGCCAGGTCGAAGCCCACCTGAATCGCACGACGGAACTCGGCCAACCCGAACGCCTTGAGCGAGAGCCACAGCTTGAGTGCCTTGAAGCTGCGCGTGAGCTGGATGCCACGCTCAAAGAAGTTCACGTCGTCGGTGATGTGGCGCGAGACGTCGGCCAGATAGTCCGCACGGTCGTCCTCCTCGACACGAAAGGCGTGCTTGAGCAGCCGCGCGTCGCGTACCAGTAGGCATCCCAGTTCGAACGGCTGGAAGAGCCACTTGTGCGGGTCGAGCGTGATGCTGTCCGCGCGCGCGAGTCCGTCGAGTGCCGCTGCGCCCCGGGGATGCAGCACGCTCGCCGCACCATAGGCGCCATCGACATGCAGCCACAGCCCTTCGCGCGCGCACAGGTCGGCCAGGGCGTGCAGCGGGTCGACCGCCCCCGTGTTCGTGGTGCCCGCATTCGCCACCACGCAGAACGGGCGACGCCCGGCCGTACGATCGGCGGCGATGGCGGTCTCGAGGGCGTGCACGTCGAGCCGGAACGCGTCGTCGCTCGCCACCGCGTGGCGCTGGTCGCGCGAAAAGCCGAGCACGCGCAGCCCCTTCCACATCGACGAGTGGGTCTGGTCGCTCGCGTACACCACCGCGCGCGGGTCGTGTCCGCCCAGCCGCGCCTCCCGCGCCGTCACGATGGCCGACAGGTTCGCCATCGAGCCACCGCTCACGAAGATGCCGCCCGCGTCCGCCGGTAGCCCGCACGCCTGCTGCAGCCAGTCGAGCACCGATAGTTCGAGCTGCGACGCCGCACTCGAGGCGAGCCAGTGACCCGAGAAGACATTGTGCCCGGCCATGAGAAAGTCGCCCACCGCACTCACGAAGTTCGAGGGGCTGGGTACGAAGGCGTAGAAGCGCGGATGGTCGGCCTTGAACGTGTTGGGAAACACCTCGCGCTCGAGCAGGTCGAGCAGCTCGCTCACGGGCGTCGGCGTCTCGGGCGGCGGCGAATCGAGTCGCGCGCGGGCCTCGCTGCGCGTGATGGATTGCGTGGCATGCAGGTCGCGAATGCGTTCGGCGTGATCGATGACCATGCCGAGGGCGCGTTCGCCGAGCGCCTGCATCTCGGCGCGCGAGAGCTGGAGGGGAGGGAGAGCGGACATGGCGGGAATCTAGGTGACGGCACATCGCCCAGCGTCACCACACCGACACGTCGCCGTGACACGGGCGTGGCGGGAGGGTCGTCGGGCCGTCATCAGGCGCCGGCATTGTCCGCCCCATGACGACCTGGCTGCGACATCTCGACGCGCGCGATCGCGCGCTGCTGGTGCGGGTGAGCCTCGGCCCCGACTGCGCGGCCGTGTCGCGCGGCTTCTGGCACCTCGTCACTCACCTCGGCGGCGCCCGCGGCTCGATTGGCCTGTGCCTGCTGGCGCTGCTCATCCCCGGGGTGACCATCGCCATCGCGTGGCGCACGCTGCTGCTGTTGGGCATCTCGCACGCGGCGGTGCAGGTGGTGAAGCGCCTCGTCGGTCGGCCACGGCCGCCGCAGCTGCACGGAGTCGCACTCATCGACATCCCCGATCGCTTCTCGTTCCCCAGCGGGCACGCCTGCGCGGCGATGGCGGTCGCCGTCGGCTTCAGCGCTGCGTTCCCGGCACTCTCGTTGCCGCTGCTCGCGCTGGCGTGGATCGTGGGCGTCTCGCGCGTGGTGCTGGGCGTGCACTACCCCGGCGATGTGCTCGTGGGGCAGGCCATCGCGCTGCTCACCGCCGCGCCGCTGCTCGCGTGAGGCGCGCAAACGTCCGCGGACCCGGCCCGGCGTCGCCACCGACATCGCCAACGACACCCATCCGGCCGACGCTGTCGTCGTCGCTCCCCGATGTGCTCCCGGCGTTGCTGCGTCCGCAGGCCGGGCTGAGTGTGCTGGACGTGACCGAGTGGTACGGCGAAACGAGCGGTGGCATTCGCACCTACCTGGACGCGAAGGCGCAGTTCGTCACCGAGCGCAGCGGCCTGCGCCACACCATGGTGGTGCCCGGCGCGCAGGATGCCATCGTCGATGGCGACGGCGCGCGCCAGTATCGCCTGCGCGGGCCCCGCATTCCGCGGCATCGCCCGTATCGCTTCATGCTCGCGCCACGGTCGCTGGCGCGCATCGTGCGGCATGAGCGCCCCGACGTGATCGAAGTGGGCAGCCCGTTCATCGTGCCGTGGCTGGTGTCGCGAACGGCGGAGCAGGAGGGCATCGCCACGGTCGCATACTATCACACCAGCGTGCCGGGACTCTTCGCACGGCGCGGGCTGCGCTCGGCGGCGCTGCGCTATGTGCACGAACTGTACAGCCGCTTCGCCCTCACGCTCGTGGGGTCACAGGCCGCCGCGCGCGATCTGGCGGCAGCGGGGGTGGAACGGGTCGCGCATGTGCCACTCGGCGTCGATGTCGAGCACTTCCACCCGGCGCGCCGGGCCGGCGCGGCCGACGTGCGCGCACGATGGGGGCTTCCCGACGCGCCGCTGGTGGGTTTTCTCGGACGGTTCGCGCGCGAGAAGGCGCTCGACGTCCTGCTCGCGGCGGGGCCCGCCATTGCGCGGGCGACTGGTGCGCGACTCGTCCTCGTGGGAGCCGGACCGCTCGAACCGTGGCTGCGCGCCCATCCGCATGCGGCGCACGCGACGATCCTGCCGTTCGTGACGGATCGGGCGCAGGTGGCCGACCTGCTGGCGACACTCGACCTCGTGGTTGCGCCCGGGCCGCTCGAGACGTTCGGGCTGGCGGCACTCGAGGCGATCGCGGCCGGCACGCCGATACTGGGGGCCGACTGCGGTGGCGTGGCCGAACTGGTGGCGAAGAGTGGGGCGGGGGCCACCTTCCCGGTGGGGAACGCCGGCGGACTCGCCGACGCCGCCATCGCCCTGCTGCGCGCCGATCGCGGCGCGCTGGGCGCGGCCGGGCGCGCGTACGCGCTCGCGCACCACGCCTGGCCGGCAGTGTTCGCGCGGCTGTTCGACCTGTATCGCAGCGTGCAGCGCGCATGAGCCGAGTCGACGGCCGTCTGGTCGCGTCCATCCACGACGTCACGCCGGCGCACGAGGCCGCGGTGCGTCAACTGTGGAACGACCTGCGCCTGCGGGGCGTGACGCCGGCGCTCTTCGTCGTCCCCAACTGGCACGGCGCGTGGCCACTCGCGCGGCATTCACGCTTCGTGGCGTGGCTGCAGCGGTGTGCAGCGGACGGCGCCGAGCTGTTCCTGCACGGAGAGCGACACGATGAGGTGGGGCTCGCGCGCGGGCTGGCCGACCAACTGCGTGCGGTCGGTCGCACTGCGGCGGAGGGAGAGTTCCTGGCGCTCGATGCGTGGCAGGCGCGCGAGCGCATCGAACGGGGCGTGCAACTGCTCGCGAGCCTCGACCTCCCGCCGATCGGCTTCGTCCCGCCGGCGTGGCTCGCCCGTCCGGCGACACATGGGGTGGTGCGTGACGTGGGTTTGACGCTCAGCGAGGATGTTCGACGCGTCTACATACATGAGCCCGGATCCCCAAGCCGCGCCGTCGCGGCACCCACCCTGCGCTGGAGCGGTCGCTCCGACTGGCGCGCCCGTACGTCACGCGCCGTCGGGCGCGTCCGCTGGCGCCTCATGCACGCGCGCCCGGTCGTGCGCATGGCGCTGCACCCGCAGGACCTCGCGCACGACGTCACGCGCGCGGCGGTTCGCGATGCCATCGAGCGCTGGCCGAGCGAACGGCGCCCGTGCGGCTACCGCGACCTCGCGTACGCCCCAGCCCTTCCCGCAGGCGGTGATGTCGTGAGACATCGCGCACGACTGGAGTCCGCATGACCGCCGCCCCGGCTCTCGCCCGGCCCGCGCACGACGACCTGCGCCACGTGCGCCTGGCGCTCTTCACCGACACGTTCACGCCGCAGGTGAATGGCGTCGCGCACACCCTCGCGCGCCTGCGCCTGGCGCTCGAGGCGCGCGGCGGCACGGTGCAGGTGTTCACCCCCCATGATCCCGAGGCCACGCCGGACGCGAACGTGGCCCGCGCGCCAAGCGTGCCCTTCTGGGCCTATCCGCAACTGCGACTGGCCTGGCCGGACGCGCGCACGGTGGACGCCACGTTGCGCGACTTCGCGCCCACGCTGGTCCATGTCGCCACGGAATTCGGCACGGGACTCGCGGGGCGCCGGGCGGCGCGTGTCCTGGGTGTGCCGTTGGTGTCGTCGTACCACACCAACTTCACGGCGTACGCGCAGCACTATCGGCTGGGCGCGCTCGCGACACCGGGGTGGCGATACCTGCGCTGGTTCCACGGTGCGGCGCGTCGCACGTACTGCCCGACGCACGCCGTGGCCAATGACCTCGCCGCGCGCGGCTTCGCACGATGCGCGGTATGGTCACGCGGCGTCGACGCGCGGCGCTTCAATCCCGCGCACCGCTCCGAGTCGCTGCGCGCGACGCTCGGCGCCACGCCGGATACGCTGCTGGTGTGCTGGGTCGGCCGACTCGGGGCCGAGAAGGGCTTGGGCGACGCGCTCGACGCGATGCGCATCGCCTCGGCCGCGCGCCCGGGGCACCTGCGCATGGTGGTCGTGGGCGACGGCCCGCACGAGGCCGAGCTACGGGCGCGGGCGCCGGAAGGCGTGCACTTCACCGGGCGTCTCGACGGGCAGGCGTTGTCGGAGGTGTACGCCAGCGCCGACCTGTTCGCCTTTCCGAGCACCACGGATACGTTCGGCAATGTCATGCTCGAGGCAATGGCGAGCGGCCTTCCCGTACTCGGTGCCGACGTGGGCCCCACGCGTGAGCTGCTGCACCCCGACCGGGGGTGGCTCGTGCCGCCGCACGACGTGACGGCGATGGCCGCGTGGCTCGTACGCCTCGTGGGCGACCGCATGGCGCTGCAGCGTGCCCGTCGCGCAGCGCTCACCTTCGCCGCGAGCTGCACGTGGGATGCGGTGTGGGATCGACTGTTCGCGGACTACGCGGCGTACGCCGCCGAGCATTCCTTGTAGGCTGGCCTGGCTACTGCCGACCGCGGGATCCGCCCGATCCGCGGTCGGCGGTTCATCCGACATGCCGCTGTCGAGCGCTCAGCGCCGCAGCGACCCGCCCGGCTGAGTACCACTTGTATCCGTCAACGCCTCGAGAAAGGCCACCAGGTCCCGGCGGTCGCGCGCAGACAGGTCCAGGCGATCGCGCGGCAGGGTCTGGTTGTCGAGGTGCACGCCGATGCCGGCGCCGCCGCCACGGGCGTAGAAGTCGATCACCTGTTCGAGGGTGCGATAGGCGCCGTTGTGCATGTACGGCGCGGTGAGCGCGACGTTGCGCAAAGACGGCGTGCGGAACGCGTGGCGGTGCGGCGCCGCGCGCGTGACGCGAAAGCGGCCCACGTCGGCGTCGACGCTCGCGCCCGCCGTGTCGGCGCGCTGTGGGACGCCCAGCACCTCCACCTCCGTGCGCTGGTACGCGGGCGGCACCGTGCCGTTGGTCAGCGGCAGGAAGTGGCAGCTCGCACAGCGCGCCTTGCCCACGAACAGGTTGAGGCCACGACGTGCGGCGTCGGTGAGCGCATGCGCATCGCCGCGGAGCGCACGGTCCACCGGCGCGTCCAGGCGAGAGAGACTGCGCATGTAGGCGGCCAGTGCGGCCCGAATGCGGAGTGGCGTGACGGTCGAGTCCTGCGCGTGCGCGGAACCGAACGCCGTACGGAACTGCGACACCACGGAGGTGTCACGAGCCAGAACGCCAGCGACGGCCGCCAGGCTGCCATGCATCTCGGCGGCGTTCTCGATGACGTCGGTGACCTGATCCTCGAGGAACGCGGTGCGGAGGTCGGCGAACGAGCCCACCTGCAGGCCGACGTTGATAATGGTGGGCGTGTTGCGGGCGAGCGCGGACCCGTCGGTGGCCCGCGCGGTGCGCAGGCCGTCAGTGAAGGCGCGCGACGGGACGTGACAGGACGTGCAGGCGCGCTGGCCGTCGCGCGACAGGCGTCTGTCGGTAAAGAGGCGTTCCCCCAGCGCCGCGCGGGACGGCGCGGCCGCGCTGTCGGGGGTGTACGAGAACGCCGCGACGTCGAAGGCGCCAGCATCTAAGGGCGAGGCCGCCGTGAGCCGAAACGCGCGTCGATCCTGCGGCACGCCCACGCCGCGCGCGGTGCGCAGCGCCTGCAGGGCATGCGCGAGCGGCACGAGGTAGTCGGCGATAAGTGACGCGAAGTCGGCGTCGTTGCGCGCGGTCGGTGCGCGCAGCGCGCGCGCCGCTGCGCTGCCGGCGTCCTGCCACCGCGCGGCCGCCGCGTCGTTCCACTGCCACGGTGCCAGCGAGCGGGTCACGCCCTCGAGCGCCCACACGGCTTCGGGGAGTGCGGCGTCGGCCACCGGGCTGTCGAACCCCGCGAGCCCCAGCGTCGTGATGCGGGCCAGCTCCAGGCGCGCGGCGTCGAAGACGTGCGCCGACGTCGTACGCTGCGCCGCGAGCATGGTCTGCGCGCGACGGACGACCGCCTGCAGCGTGATGACCTCCTGCACGAGCGCGTCACGCACGACCACCGGATCATCCCCGAAGAGCTGCTCCTCGATGACCTGGAAACCCATGGGAGGCACGACATACTCCGGCCCTTCGGATTCTTCCACTTCGGGCAGGGCCGGCCCATTCATTTCGCGCGTGGTGGACGGCGCGTAGTACTCGAGTCCGATCTCGGCGTGCTTGAAGGCGCGACGGGCATCGGAGAAAGCGTGCCGCGCAGCGGTCACGCTGGCGCTGTCGCGCAGCGCTTTCACGTGCGCGGTGAGCACGTCCACACGCTCGGCCAGCGTGTCCACCGCCGCGCGCCACACGTCCAGCGCGGCGCTCGCGCGGGCGCTGTCCGTGGGCGTTGCGGTTGAAAACGATGCGGCGATCGTCGTCGTGGCCCCGGTCGTGGTGGACGCCGCCGGCACATCACTGCGGCGACAGCTGGCGCCCACGGCGGCCATCAGCACCGCGGCGCCGAGGGCTGCGCGCACCCCGACCGAAGGCCAAGGGGCTCGCATCAGCGCGACAGCCCCTTCACGACCACCATCATGCTGGCCTGATTCTCCGTCGGACGCAGGGTGCCACCGTCCACGCCGGCGTACTTGAGCGCGCGCCACGAGTGCGGCTGCAGCGCGAGCACGAACGTGTCCGCCTGACCCAGTTGTCCTGACACGTCGATCATGGCGCCGTACTCCCACCCGGCCTTGCCGGCCGGACGCGCGCCGACGGCATTGTACAGTGCCGCGTCGGTGGCCGTGCGGCGATGGTCCATCTCGAGCACCGGACGCAACTCGCGCGTGGCGATGTTGTACTGGTAGATGTAGGCGTCGTGCGTCTCGTCGCCGTAGCCGTTGTCGTCTTCCTGGATGTACACGTAGTTCGTGCCGACCATGATGTTGTCGGGATTCTGGAAGAGACGCGCCGGGCCCGTGCGGTCGTCACCGTCGGCGATCACCTCGAGCGTGCCCTTGAGCGGGTCGTTCGCGTCCAGGCGCAGGCGGTAGGCACGCCCGTACTTCGAGCGGCTGTAGTCAGCATTCACGCCGCTGTTGTTCTGCCCGGTGGCCACGAAGTAGATCTCGCGGCTGTTGGCGGCGGAGCCCTTGCGGTAGTCGAGGTCCTCGACGCGCGCGAAGCGCACCGCGTTCACCCCCGCGGCGGCCAGGTTGACCTGACGCCCGGTGAGCGTCTTCTGGTTGGCGATCTGCCGGAACTCGACCGGGTAGGTCTGCCCGACGTTCATGTCCCGCTCGCGGATGTTGTTGTCGCTGCGCGCGAGCACGTAGAGGTTGCCATTGTCGAGATCACCAACGGTGTTCGAGACGTACATGGCCACCTGGCCCCCCTCGGCGCCCGAATCGTCGTCGCCGATGAGCACCACCGTCCGGTTGGCATACGCATCCTTCGGGAGTGGCACCGCGTTCTCGGTGTTCCAGCGCCCGAACGCGGCGAGGTACTTGGGCGTGTTGGCCGAGCCCGACGGATCGACCGCGAGAATCTCCGACTCCTCGCTGCTCTCGCCGGCCGTGATGAACAGCGGTCCGAACCCGTGCACCTCGGGCGTCGCCAGCGTGGCCGAGCAGAGGCGATAGCGGCCGGCCGTGGAGTTCACGACGTAGTCGCCCGAGAGCGGCTTGAGCGTGGCATCGAAGCGCACGCGCGACACCGCAAAGTTGTCCTCGTGGTTGGTGAGGAGCGTGAACGTGCCGTCGGTGTTCCGAATCAGCCCGGCGCCGTCGGCCGAGCCGCCGAAGATGAAGTTCGGCGTGTTGGGGAGCACGTCGTCGCTGCTGATGAGCGAGTAGATCTCGACGCCCGACACCAGCGAGCGCACGAGCGTCGGGGTGACCGACTGGTTCCTGAGGGTCACGGGCGGCACGGTGACCGCATCGGTGCCGTTGTCGTCGCCGCAGCCGGCGACGAGCAGCGTCGCCAGGCCGAGGGGCGCGAGGGCAAGGCGGGGCGGGAGGAAGCGCATGTCCGGATACAGTGGAGGGGTGCGCCACGACGCGCGCATTCGCGTCGGACATGCGAAAAACGCGGCGCCGTGCCACGGCACCGCGACGCGATCGTCTCCATGTTGTCACGGACACGTCCCGGCAACATGAAGGGCCCGAAGCGCGTGCTCCGGGCCCTTCATCAACCTCCGCTGGTGCAGCGCAGCGGGCTCAGCCGCCCACGCGCAGGTTCACGAGACGGGTGCCGAGCCGCGGGTCCATCGACTGCACCCACAGGCTCACGTAGTCGCCTTCCTTGAGTGACGCGAGGACCGTCTGCAGGTCGGCCACCGTGCGAATCTCGCGGCGCGTCGGGAAGCGCACCTCCAGGACGATGTCGCTGCCGGCCAGCATCTTGTCGCGCGCCGGGCCATCCTCGGCCACGTCCGCCACCCGCACGCCACGCCCGCCGGTGCGATAGCGCTCGGCCAGCTCCGGTGCGAGCGGCTCCACCGTGATGCCGATCTTGTCGGCCGCCGCGGGCGTGAGCGCGCCCGGGCGCGGCGCCGGCACGACCGGGTTGGACGCGACCCGCGCCACCGACTCGGCCTCGTCGAGCTTCACGCGGAAGGTCTTCTTCGTGCCGAAGCGCACCACCTCGACGGGCACCACGTCGCCCACCTGATGCGACCGCACGATGCGCTGCAGCGCGCTGACGCGATCGACCGAGCGGCCGTCGACGGAGATGATGACGTCACCCACTTCGATGCCGGCGCGCTTGGCCGGGCCGGCGTCGGGCGGGTTGAGTGCGGCGACCTTCACGCCAGCCACCCGCGCCAGGCCGTTGATGCCCGCGTCCTCCGGATCGACGCGCGTGACCTGCACGCCGATGACCGGGATGCGTACGCGGCCATCCTTGATGAGCGCGTCGGCGACGGCCTTGGCGAGCGAGATGGGAATCGCGAAGCCGTACCCCGAGTAGAAGCCGGTCTGGCTCGCGATGGCGCTGTTGAGGCCGATGACCTCACCGCGCAGGTTGATGAGCGGACCGCCCGAGTTGCCCGGGTTGATGGCCGCGTCGGTCTGGATGAAGTCGGAGATCGTGAAGTTGCCCGAGTTGGGCAGGTTGATCTCCTGACCGCGCCCCTTGGCCGAGATGATGCCGGCCGTGACCGTGAAGTCGAGACCGAGCGGGTTGCCCACCGCGAGCACCCACTCGCCGATGCGCGTGCGCTCGTCGTCACCGATGGTGAGCGTGGGGAGCCCCTTCGCATCGATCTTCACGACCGCCACGTCGGTGGTCGAGTCGGCGCCGATGACGCGCGCCTTGAACGTGCGTCCGTCGCTCAGCGTGATGGCCACCTGGTCGGCATCGGCGACCACGTGGTTGTTTGTCATGATGTAGCCGTCGCCGGACAGGATGAACCCGGAGCCTTCGCCGCGCTGCTGTCGCTGCTGCGGACCGAACTGCTCGAGGAAGTCCTCCATGCCCTGCGGCGTGCGCCGCTGCTGGACGCGCGGGCGCGCCGAGCGGGTCGTGTTCACGGCGACCACCGCCGGCGTGACGCGCTCGGCGATGTCGGCAAAGGTGGACGTGCCCTCGGGGCCGGACGGACCGCGGGTGGCCACGGCGGGGCGGTTGCCGCTGGTGCTCTGCGCCCAGCTCACCTTGGTCCAGTCCATGCTGGAGGCGAACAGCACACCGGCGCCGAAGCAGACAACGGCGGCGGTGGCAAAACGGAAACGGGGGAATCGTGCAGCCATGGTCGGTACGTGGTGTAGTGTTGCGGGACCTCGAACGGCGTGACTGACGCTTCGATCAGACACCGAAGCCCCGCCGGGAGTTTCCGACGGGGCCCCGGGTACAGCGGAATCTACTGTTACTTCTTGTCGTCGACGATCTCGTAGTCGGCTTCGGCGACTTCCTCGGCCTTGCCGGCGCCGGCCGCCGCGTCGCCCGCGGGGGCATCGGCCGGCGGGGCCTCGGACTGCGCCGACTGCTGCTGATAGAACGCCTGGCCGGCTTCGCTGTACGCCTTCGACAGCTCTTCCTGCGCGGCGCGGATCTCGTTCAGGTCGTCACCGCGCAGCGCCTTGCGGCTCCGCTCGATGGCGGCGTCGATCCGCTCCTTGAGGGGCGCGGCCACCTTGTCGCCCCACTCCTTCACGTTCTTCTCGACTTCGTACGTCTGCGAGTCGAGACGGTTGCGGGTGTCGATCTCCTCGCGACGCTTCTTGTCCTCGGCCGCGTTCTTCTCGGCGTCCTTCACCATCTTGTCGATCTCGGTGTCCGAAAGGCCGCTGGACGCCTCGATGCGGATCTTCTGCTCCTTGCCCGACGCCTTGTCGCGCGCGGCCACGTGCAGGATGCCGTTCGCGTCGATGTCGAACGTGACCTCGACCTGCGGCATGCCACGCGGAGCGGGCGGGATGCCCGAGAGCTGGAACTTGCCGATGGTGCGGTTGTACACGGCCAGTTCGCGCTCACCCTGCAGCACGTGGATCTCGACCGTGCTCTGGTTGTCGTCAGCGGTGGAGAACGTCTCCGCCTTCTTGGTGGGGATGGTCGTGTTGCGCGGGATGAGCACCGTCATCACGCCGCCGAGCGTCTCGATGCCGAGCGAAAGCGGGGTGACGTCGAGGAGGAGGACGTCCTTCTGCTCACCGGTGAGCACCGCGCCCTGGATGGCCGCGCCCACGGCGACGACCTCGTCCGGGTTCACGCCCTTGTTCGGCTCCTTGCCGAAGAAGCCCTTCACGACTTCCTGGATCTTCGGGATGCGCGTCGAGCCGCCGACGAGGATGACCTCGTCGATTTCCGACGGCTTCATGCCGGCGTCGTCGAGCGCCTTCTTCATGGGCTCGAGGGTGCGCTGGATGAGGTCGTCGACGAGCTGCTCGAACTTGGCGCGCGAGAGCGTGTAGTTGAGGTGCTTCGGCCCCGACTGATCGGCCGTGATGAACGGCAGGTTGATGTCCGTCGAGCTCGCGCTCGACAGCTCCATCTTCGCCTTCTCGGCCGCCTCCTTGAGGCGCTGGATGGCCATCGGATCCTTCGACAGGTCGATCGCCTGGTCGCGCTTGAACTCCGCGACGAGCCAGTCCATGACACGCTGGTCGAAGTCGTCACCACCGAGGTGCGTGTCGCCGTTGGTGCTCTTCACCTCGAACTGGCGCGTGCCGTCGACGTCGTACAGCTCGAGGATCGAGATGTCGTACGTACCGCCGCCGAGGTCGAACACGGCGACCTTCTCGTCGGTCTTCTTGTTCTTGTCGAGGCCGTAGGCGAGGGCCGCCGCCGTGGGCTCGTTGATGATGCGCAGCACTTCGAGGCCGGCGATCTTGCCGGCATCCTTGGTGGCCTGGCGCTGGGCGTCGTTGAAGTAGGCCGGCACGGTGATGACGGCCTTGGAGACGCTGTGGCCGAGGTAGTCCTCGGCGGTCTGCTTCATCTTCTGCAGCACCATGGCCGAGATCTCGGGCGGCGTGTAGCGCTTGCCCCCGACCTCGACGGCGGCCACGTCGTTCGGGCCGGCGACGATCTTGTACGGCACGCGCCCCTGCTCGCCCTGGGCTTCGGCAACCCGGCGGCCCATGAAGCGCTTGATGGAGAAGATGGTGTTCTGCGGGTTCGTGACGGCCTGGCGCTTGGCGATCTGGCCGACCAGGCGCTCGCCGTCCTTCGTGAAGCCGACCACCGACGGGGTCGTGCGACCGCCCTCGGCGTTCGGGATGACGACCGGGTCACCGCCTTCGAGGACCGACACGACGGAATTGGTGGTTCCGAGGTCGATACCGATAACTTTTTCAGCCATGGGGTGCTCGTTGAAGAAGTCCAGCAGGGGCCCCGCATCGGGGCGGGGTCGGGGGCCGGGGGCGATCTCCCGAGGGAGCCCCGATGTCCGCTGAATCCCAAGGCAAGCGGTGGGCCGTAATTCCCCTGCCGGAGCGGCGCATTCTGCGGAGTGCGCCCCCGTCCCGCGTCTGTCGGGTCGGCAGACTGCCATTTTGACCACGGTGCCGTGCCATGTTTCCCGTCTCTGACGACAATCCCACCCTCCGCACCCCGGTGATGACCATCGCGGTCCTGGTCGTGACCTGGGCCGTGTGGCTGCTGGTGCAGGGGGCGGGGAGCCCGCTGGCGCTGGCGGTGAGCGTCTGCAACCTCGGGATGGTCCCTGGCGAGATCAGCCACCTGGCGCCGCTCGGGCAGGGGGTGCCACTGGGGCGGGTGGACGGGCAGGCACTGGGGTGCTTCATCGACGATGAACGGATCAACACGTTCACCCCCGTCATCTCGATGTTCCTGCACGGGAGCTGGGCGCACCTCATCGGCAATTCGGTCTACCTGTGGGTGTTCGGCAACAACGTCGAGGACAGCATGGGGCGGGTACGCTTCCTCGCGTTCTACCTGCTCACGGGCGTCATCGCGGCCGGCGCGCACATCGCCATCGACCCCACCTCGCCGGTCCCGACGGTGGGAGCATCGGGCGCCATCTCCGGCATCATGGGGGCGTACCTCGTCATGTACCCGCGCGTCCGGGTGCGCACGTACATCCCGCCCATCTTCCTCTTCCGCTTTCCGGCGTGGCTGGTGCTGGTGATGTGGTTCGGCGCGCAGCTGCTGACCGGGTTGCCGCAGCTCTCGCCGCTGCGCCGCGAGATCATGGGCGGCGTGGCGGTGTGGGCGCACATCGGCGGCTTCGTGGCCGGCGTGCTGCTGGCGCGGCTGTTCGAGAACACCGACCTGGTTCGACGGCGGAAGGCGCTCGGCGACGCGAAAGTGGTTTGGTCGTGAACCGTCGCGCGGCGCCTGGTCGCGTCGCGGATGTGTAACGGGCGCGACAATCGGCGTGGCCCCGATGGCGCGGGGCCTCTGGTGACGTAATCGTTACAGCGCGCGTGGTATCGCGCCCGGCGTCAGGGCTGCTTTCGTTGTGGCGGCCCGGACGACCGGCACCGAGGTCATCCGCTCACTCATCCAACGCCCCAGTGAAGCTTTTCGCCAAGGACGACTCCTTCTTCGACTCGTTCCGCGTGCTGGCGGGACACATCGGCGAAGCGGCCCGCCTGCTGCGCTCGCTCCTCGAGAATCCCGCCGACTCGGCGCGCATCTCGCCGCAGATCAAGAAGGTCGAGACCGACGGGGACGCCATCGTCGTGCAGATCAACCAGCGCATCGACACCAGCTTCGTCACGCCGCTCGATCGCGAAGACATCCACCTGCTCGCCAAGCGCCTCGACAACGTCATCGACCTCATCAACGGCGCCTCGCGCCGCGTGGCGATGTTCCGCGTGAAGGTGCCCCGCGCCGACGGCGTCGCCATGGCCGACGTGCTCGTGCGCGCCGCCATCGAGATCCAGCAGTCGGTGGGCGACGTGACCAAGCGGCAGCGCATGCTCGAGCATGGCCGCGCGATGAAGGTGCTGGAGGAAGAGGGGGATGCGCTGTACGCGCAGGCGGTGGGCGCGCTCTTCGAGCACGACGAGCCGGCCATCGAGGTGCTCAAGTGGAAGGAGATCTACGACGCCCTCGAGCACGCGATCGATGAGTGCGAGGACGTGTCCAACGTGCTCGAGAGCATCGCGCTCAAGAACAGCTGACGCCGACTGACGCTCCTGTGGTCACCTTCGTCCTGTTCATCGTCTTCACGGCGCTCGCGTTCGACTTCATCAACGGGTTCCACGATTCGGCGAATTCCATCGCCACCATCGTCGGTACCCGCGTCCTCTCTCCCCTCGCGGCCGTCATCTGGGCCGCCGTGTTCAACTTCTCGGCGCTCTTCTTCGTCGGCTCCGGGGTCGCGAAGTCGGTGGCCTCCGGCTTCGTCGAGCTCAGCGTCGTCGACGCCAACGTCATCTTCGGTGGGTTGCTCGGGGCGATCATCTGGAACCTGCTGACCTGGTGGTTCGGCATTCCCTCCAGTTCGTCGCATGCGCTCATCGGCGGCTATGCGGGTGCCGCGGTGGCCAAGGCGGGCTTCGGGGCCCTGCTCTGGGGCAAGAAGTGGATCGAGACGCTCTCGGCCATCGTGCTGTCGCCCACGCTGGGCGCGCTCATGGGCTTCCTGCTCATGGTGCTGGTCATGAATGCCTTCCGGCGCGTGGCCAACAACAAGGCGGAACGATTCTTCCGGGTGGCGCAGCTCACCAGCTCCGCGCTGCTCTCGCTGGCGCACGGCGGCAATGACGCGCAGAAAACCATGGGCATCATCGTCGGGCTGCTCGTGGCCACGCAGGCGCAGTTCGTGGGGCAGACCGGACTGCTGTCCCACCTGCACGTCACCACGCTGGACCACATCCCGGTCTGGGTCGAACTGTCGGCCTACACCATGATCTCGCTCGGCACGCTGTTCGGTGGGTGGCGCATCGTGCACACGATGGGCACGCGCATCACGAAGCTGCGCCCGGTGGGCGGTTTCTGCGCGGAGACGGGCGGTGCGATGGTCATCCTGAGTGCCACGAAGCTCGGCATTCCGGTGAGCACGACGCACACCATCACGGGCGCCATCGTGGGCGTGGGCGCCACCAATCGCCTGTCGGCGGTGCGGTGGGGGCTGGCCAGTCGCATCGTGTGGGCGTGGGTCGTGACCATTCCCGCGAGTGCGGCGATGGCGGCGCTCACGTACTGGCTGCTTGCGGCCTTCAATCCTCTCTGAGACCGGTGGGACGGTCGACGACGTCGTCGACCGTCCGCTCCCCATGCCTTCGGACAGCGCGCTTTCGCTCCCGTACCTGAATCGCGAGCTGTCGTGGCTCGACTTCAATGCGCGTGTCCTCGAGGAGGCGTGCGATCCGCGGGTGCCGTTGCTCGAACGGCTCAAGTTCCTCGCGATCTTCAGCACCAACCTCGACGAGTTCTACATGGTGCGCGTGGCGGGGCTGCGGCGGAAGGTCGCGGTGGGAGCGCCGCAGTATGCGCCCGACCCGCTCGCGCCGCCCGACCAGCTCGTGGCCATCCGTGCCCGCGTGGCGGAGTTGCTGGAGCGACGCCGGACGCTGCTGCATCGCGAGCTGCTGCCGGCGCTCGCCGAACACGGGGTGCGCCTGTACCGCATGGACGACCTGTCGGACAAGGAGCGCGAGCGTGTGCTCGCCTACTTCGAGTCGCAGGTCTTTCCGGTGCTCACGCCGCTCGCGGTCGACCCGGGGCACCCGTTCCCATACATCTCCAACCTGTCGCTGTCGCTGGCCGTCGAGATCCGCGACCCCGTGACCGGCAAGGAGCACTTCGCGCGCGTGAAGGTGCCGCGGTCGTTGCCGCGGTGGGTTTCGTTCGGACGCGCGAACGCGTGGGTGCCCCTCGAAGAGGTCATCGGCGCGCACCTGGGCACGCTGTTCCCGGGCATGGAGGTGCGGCGCTGGACGACCTTCCGCATCACCCGCTACTCCGACCTCGATCTCGGGCAGATGGACCAGCCCGAGGACCTGCTGGAGACCATCGAGCAGCAGGTGTTCCAGCGCCGCTTCGGCGAGGTGGTGCGGCTCGAGGTGCAGCGCGACATGCCGGCGCACACGCGCACGCTGCTGCTCGAGGAGCTCAGCGAGTCGGAGACGCAGCATGTCGCGCCGCTCGACGAGCGGGATGTGCACGACCAGGATCGCCTGCTGGAGCTGGGTGACCTGATGCAGCTCGCGCTGCTCGACGTGCCCGAACTGCGCGACCCGCTGCACGTGCCGCAAGTGCCACCGGCCTTCCGCGAAGGGCGCAACATCTTCGACGTGCTGCGCGAGCGCGACGTGCTCGTGCATCACCCGTACGAGTCGTTCAGCGCCTCGGTGGAAGCCTTCCTGGAGGCCGCGGCAGCCGATCCGCACGTGCTGGCCATCAAGCTCACGCTGTACCGGACCTCCGGGGACACCGCCATCGTGCGGGCGCTCACCGAGGCGGCCGAGGCGGGGAAGCAGGTGGCGGTGATCATCGAGCTGCAGGCACGGTTCGATGAGCAGAACAACATCACCTTCGCGCGCACGATGGAGAGCTACGGCATCCATGTCGCGTACGGACTGCCGGGGCTCAAGACGCACGCCAAGACGGTGCTGGTGGTGCGTCGCGACGCCGATGGCATCCGGCGGTACGTGCACGTGGGCACTGGCAACTACAACTCCAAGACCGCGCGGTTGTACACGGACATCGGCTTGTTCACCTGCAGTCCCAAGGTGGGCGCTGATCTCTCCGATCTCTTCAATTCGCTCACCGGAGTGTCGCGGCAGCGCGCGTACCGGCGGTTGGCGGTGGCACCGACGTCGCTGCGCACGCGCACGCTGGAGCTCATCGACCGCGAGGCGCAGCACGCCCGCGAGGGGCGGGGCGGGCGCATCATCGCGAAGATGAACGCGCTGGTCGACCCCGAGGTCATCGAGGCGCTCTATCGCGCCTCACAGGCCGGCGTGGAGATCGACCTCATCATCCGCGGCATCTGCTGCCTCCTGCCCGGCCTCGCCGGCGTGAGCGACCGCATCCGGGTGCGCAGCATCATCGGGCGTTTCCTCGAGCATTCGCGCATCGCGTGCTTCGGCAATGGTGGGCATCCCGAGTACTACATCGGCAGCGCCGATTGGATGCCGCGCAACTTCGACCGTCGCGTCGAGGCGATGATCCCGATCGACGACCCGGCGCTGCACCGTGGCGTCCAGTCCGTGCTCGACACCTGCCTGCGGGACAATCGGCAGGCGTGGGTGCTGGGGCCGGATGGGCGGTACCGCCGCGCGATGCCGACCCCGGACGAGCCGGAGCGCGCCACGCAGATGCGCCTCATGCGGGAACCGTGGGGTGGCGAGGACGCGCCGTCGGCTCCCATGAAGCGGAAAAAATCCAAGGGGCGTCGTTAGTTTAGGCGGATGCGCACTCGCATCCCCCTCCGCATCGCCCTGGCCGCCCTGAGCCTCTCGGCGGCCGCCGCACTCGGCGCGCAGCCGGCGCCCGCCTTCCCCAACCCCGCCATCACGCTGGACGGGAAGGGGATCACGATCAACGGTACCGACAGCGTCACGCGCCTCAACCTGCGCTTCCGCGTGCAGGAGGTGTTCGCCGCCACGAGCGAGTCGGACGACGACCTCTCGATCAAGCGGAGCCAGTTCGCGGTGCGCCGCATGCGCCTGCGGCTCGAAGGCGTGCTCAAGGACCCGCGTCTGCGTGTGAATGTGCAGCTGTCCTTCGCGCGCGGCGACATGGACCAGGAGAACACGAACTTCGCGAACGTGCTGCGCGACGCCTATGTGACGTGGCAGTTCACGCCGCACCTCGCCGGATCCTTCGGGCAGGCCAAGTTGCCGGGCAACCGCCAGCGGCTCGTGTCATCGAGTGAACTGCAGTCGGCCGATCGCTCCCCCGTCAACGCGCTCTTCACCGTCGACCGTGACGTCGGCGCCTTCCTGGCCTACTCGCGCGACGTGGGGCGCGCGCGCTACGTGATTCGCGGGGCGGTGAGCAGCGGCGAAGGGCGCAACCCGCAGACGGGCGACGACGGGCTGGCCTGGACGACGCGCTGGGAGCTGCTGCCCTTCGGGGCCTTCACCAACGGCGGCGATTACTTCGAGGGCGACCTCGCGCGGGAGCCGCGCCTCAAGCTCTCCGTGGCGGCGGGCCTCTCGCACAACGACCGCGCGCTTCGCACGGGTGGCCAGTTGGGTCCGGCGTTGTTCGTGCAGCGCAGCATGACCACGTACTTCGCCGATGCGATGCTCAAGCGTCGCGGCGTGATGGTGGCGGCCGAGTATGCGCATCGCACCGCGCCCGATCCGATCACGCGCAGCGGCGCCAACACGCGCGCCGTGTTCGCGGGCCAGGGGCTCAATGTGCAGGCCAGCTGGCTCACCCGACGCAATTGGGAGCCCCAGCTCCGCTTCAGCAGCGTGACCCCGGCTCGCGCCATCCAGGGTGTCTCCGGCATCGAGGCCACGCGCGAGGGCAGCGTGGGGCTCGGGCGCTACGTGAACGGACACCGCATCAAGGCCAACGGCGAACTGTTCCGCACCGACTACCGCAACCTGGCGCTGCGCACGAAGCGGGCGGACTGGACGCTGCGCCTCGGTGCCGAAGTGGGCATCTGACCACGAGGCTCCCTGCGCCTCGTGCGATGACGGCTATTCCCCGTCGCCGTCCTCGGCGCTGATCGTCGTGCCATCGGGCGCCACCACCACCACGGGGCGCCCGAGCACCTCGGCCAGCAGCGCACTCTTGCGGCTCGCGCCCCAGCACTCGAGGCGCACACTGGTGGCGCCCGGGGCCTCACGCACCGTGACGCGCACCGCCTGTTGCCCCCATCGCACCGACACGCCCGCCACGGCGGCGATGTGTCCGCGATCGAGGCCGTCCGCGAAGCGGAGCAGGGCCGACAGCTTCACGATGCGTTCGCGCGTGGCGCGATCGAGTTCGCCGAAGCCCGCGTGCTTCACCTTGGGGGCTGCGCCGCGGTGATAGCGCGCGACGTGCGCGATGATGACGCGCTCGGCCGGCGTCATGCCGATGAAGTCGGCGTGCGAGATGAGATGGTACGAGTGCTTGTGGTGCTTCTCGTAGTTGATGTGGTAGCCCACATCGTGCAGCAGCGCGGCGTCGGCCAGCAGCTTGCGGTCGGCGGCACCGAGGCCGAGGCGCGGACCGAGGGCGTCGAACAGCTGCAGTGACAGCAGCTGCACCTGCCGGGCGTGCGGCTCCTCGTAGTGGCACCGCTCGGCGAACTCGCGCACCGAGCGCTCGCGCGCCACGCCCGGGTCGACCGGCGTGGGCGTGACCTGCGCCGCCTCGAGCAGCAGCCCTTCGCGAATGCCGTAGCCCGACGTGAGCAACTCGCGCGGATCGAAGCGTGCGAGCACCTCGGCCGCCACACACAGCCCGGCGACGATGATGTCGGCGCGGGCCGGATTGAGCCCCGGCACCACGCGACGTTCCTCGGGGTCGAGCGACTGCAGCCAGTCGATGACGTGTTCGAGCTCGGCCCGGCTGACGCGCGCCCCATGCGTCGAGCGCACGGCC
This sequence comes from Gemmatimonadota bacterium, assembly GCA_020161135.1. Lineage (GTDB taxonomy): Bacteria > Gemmatimonadota > Gemmatimonadetes > Gemmatimonadales > Gemmatimonadaceae > Gemmatimonas. The sequence continues at coordinate 368,063 of JAIUOB010000005.1, forward strand.
ACGCGCTGCCGGTGCAGCACCACCGCAGCAAGGTTGGTGAACGTGCCACCGGACCCGATGACCGTGGCTCCACGCCAGTCCTTGACCGGCACCGCCTTGCGGAGGCCGGCTCGCACATGCTCGCGGAGCTGGCGTAGGCGACGCGGCCGGATGCCACCGCTCAGGAACTTCTCCGTGAGGCGCACCGCGCCGAACGGCAGCGATGCGACGCGTTCGATGAGCCCATCCTTGGCCAGCACCAGCTCGAGCGACCCGCCGCCGATGTCCATGACCACCGTGCGCCCCGCGCCCAGCTCGAAGTGCGCGAGGGCGCTGCGGAAGCAGAGGAGCGCCTCCTCCTCGCCGCTGAGCACGCGTACGGGAATGTCCGTGGCCTCGAGCACCTGCGCGGTGAAGGTGGCCGAGTTGCTGGCGTCGCGCACCGCGCTGGTTGCGACCACTTCGATGCGGGCGGCGCCCAACTGACGCGCCAACGTGACCATGCGCTGCACGGCGGCCACTGCCGCCTCGACGGCCGCGTCGGAGAGCGCGCCCGTCGACTCGAGTCCATCGCCGAGGCGCGGCATCGCCTTCATCTCGTCGACGACGCGAATCTGCCCCGCCGGGGAGACATCGGCGACGATCTGCCGCACCGAGTTCGAGCCGATGTCGATGGCCGCGATGCGGACGTCGGTGGCGGTGGCGGCGCCGGGAGCGGTCATCAGAGGGCGTCGGAGAGAGGCGCGGGGGGCGTGGCGGGGTCGGCGGGGGGTGCGTCAGGCTCGTCGTCGTACCGATGGCGAATCTGCTTGCCCTCTGCAAGGTACACGGCGTCCTCGCCGATGTTGGTGGCCAGGTCGGCGACGCGTTCGAGGTTGCGGCTGACCAGGAGCCACTCGAGGGCCACCGAGATGAGGCGCGGGTCCTCGACCATGCTGCCGAGGAGCGTGCGGTAGATCCCCTCGTGCAGCGCGTCCACCTCGTCGTCGGCCTTGCCTACCGCACGGCCGAGTGCCCCATCGCCGCGCGTGAAGGCATCGAGCGCGTCGCTCAGCATCGCCCGGGCGCGACGGGCCATCTCGCCGAGCGCCTCGACCGGCGGCGTGACGGAGCGCGAGGCCGCGAGGCGGGCGGCCGCCTGCGCGATGTTCACGGCGTGGTCGCCCACGCGTTCGAGATCGCTCGAGACCTTGATCGCACCGATGAGGAAGCGCAGGTCGCGCGCCATGGGCTGGTGCAGCGCGAGCATCGCGATCGCGTGGTTCTCCGCCTCTACCTCGAGGCGGTCGAGGTCGTGATCGGCCTCGATGACGGCGCGGGCCTTCTCGCCATCGCGTGACACGAACGCGTCAATGGCGAGTTCCACCAGCGATTCGGCGCGCTCGGACATGTCGAGCAACCGCTGCTTGAGCGTGGCCAGTTCGTCGTGGAAGTGCCGGTAGCCGGCGCGGATTTCGGGCATCAGCCGAATCTCCCGGTGATGAAGGCTTCCGTCCGGGAGTCGGTCGGATGTGTGAAGAGGCGGTCGCTCGCGCCCTCCTCGATGAGGACACCGTCGACCAGCAGCGCCGTGCGCCTGGACAGCCGCGCCGCCTGCTGCAGGTTGTGCGTCACGATGAGGATGGTGAGGTCCCGCTGCAGTTCGTAGAGCAGCTCCTCGAGCCGCACGGTGCCCTGCGGGTCGAGGGCGCTCGTGGGCTCGTCGAGCAGGAGCACGGTCGGGCGATTCGCGAGGGCCCGCGCGACACAGAGGCGCTGCTGCTGGCCGGCAGACAGCGTGTGCGCGGGCGCATCGAGCCGGTCGCGCACCTCCTCCCACAGCGCGGCGCGGCGCAGCGCGTCCTCGACCACGTCGTCGATGTCGCTGCCTTGCGTGCGCGAGGTCAGACGCGGTCCGTACGCGACGTTGTCGAAGATCGAGCGTGGGAACGGGTTGGAGCGCTGGAACACCATGCCCACCCGCTGCCGCAGTGCGCTCAGGTCGGTGCCGGGGGCGAGCACGTCGTCGCCCGCCACGCGGAGCGCGCCCGCACGTCGTGCACCGGGGAGGCCTTCATCGAGCCGATTGATGGCGCGCAGCAGCGTGCTCTTGCCCGACCCGGAAGGCCCGATGATGGCGGTGATGCTGCGTGGCTGGATGGTCAGCGACACGTTCACGAGCGCCGGAGTCCCATCGAACCATGCCGAGAAGCGCTCGAACACCACACCCTCGGTCGTGGTCATCCGAACCGTCCGGTGAGGTACGCTTCGGTGCGCGGGTCGCGAGGCGCCGTGAAGAGCGCGCGCGAGGCGGACCCTTCGACAACGCGTCCCTCGAGCAGGAAGACGGTGTCGTCGGAGATGCGCGCCGCCTGCAGCAGGTTGTGCGTCACCAGCACCACGGTCATCGCACCGCGCAGGTCGTAGAGCAGCTCCTCGATGCGCTGCGTCGCGAGTGGGTCGAGCGAGGCCGTGGGTTCGTCGAGGAGCAGCACGTCGGGCTGCACGGCGAGGGCACGTGCGAGGCAGAGGCGTTGCTGCTGGCCGCCGGACAGCGCCATCGCATTGCCGTCGAGGCGGTCCGCCACGTCGCGCCAGAGACCCGAGCGCCGCAGCGCCTCCTCCACGCGCGCCTGCAGCGCGGGTCGCGACAGACGCGGCCAGTGCGCGCGCACGCCAGCCGCCACGTTCTCGAAGACGCTGAGCGTCACGAACGGCGTAGGGCGTTGTCCCACCATGCCGATGCGCCGGCGCAGCGCGCCCGGGTCGACCGCACTGTCGTAAATGTCGGTGGGCGCCGTGGCGCGCGCGTCATCTGCGGCGGTCTCCTTGACCGTGACCTCGCCACGCACCCAAGCGCGTGGCTGTAGCTCGTGCAGGCGGTTGAGGCAGCGCAACAGCGTGCTCTTCCCGCACCCGGATGGCCCGATCACGGCCGTCACGCGCCCGCCAGCGCACGGAAACGACACGTCGTGCAGCACGGTGCGTGCGCCGAACCCGGCGGAGAGCCCGTCGATGGTGAGGGTCGGTGCGCCCGCCACGCGCGCGCCTCCGGTGGCGTCAGTCATCGAACCGCCCCACGCGTGGCGTCACCGCCGCCAGCAGGCGCGCACGCGCGGCCAGCACACCGCGTGCGAGCGCGGCGAAGCCGGCGACGATGAGCAGGAGTACCAGCGCGCTGGTCCACGCCTGCGCGCGCCAGTCGTCGTACGGCCCGAGCGCATAGGCGTAGATCTGGAGCGGCACCGCCGCGATGGGACGCGCGGGATCGGCCGACCAGTACGGACTGCCGAAGGCCGTGAAGAGCAGGGGGGCCGCCTCGCCGGCCGCCCGCGCCGTGGCCAGCAGCACCGCGGTGGCAATGCCGGGGAGCGCGGTGCGCAGCACCACCACGCGCGCCGTCCGCCAGCGACTGAACCCGAGCGCCATGGCCGCCTCCGAAAGCGCCGGCGGTACCAGGCGCACCATGCTTTCGGTCGCGCGCGCCACGAGCGGGATGATGAGCAGCGCAAGCGCCGCCCCACCGGCCCAGGCGGAGAAGTGCCCCGAGGGACGCACCACGAGTTCCCACACCGCAATGCCGATCACGATCGTCGGCAGGCCGCCGAGGACATCGGCGAGGAGCCGCACGACACTGGCCGTGCGCGCGCCCCGATGCTCGGCGAGAAAGAGCCCCGCACCCACTCCGACGGGCACCGCGAAGGTGGTGGCGATGAGCACCAGCAGCAGGGAGCCGAGGAGGCCGTTCGCGATGCCGCCGCCGCGGACGCCGGGCGGCGCCGGCGCCGTCGTGAGGAACGTCGGCGTGAGCTGGCCGATGCCACTGACCAGGATGTGTCCCACGATGAGCAGGCACGGCGTGAGCGTGAGCAGGGCGCCACTCCACAGCGCCACCGTCATCGCGCGGGCGCGCCATCGGCGCGGCGTCGCGTGCACCGCCCGCATGCTGGCACCCGGTCGGTCGGCAGGCGACACGGTGGAGTCCTGCCCGCTCACGCGAGTCGCCCGAGCGCGCCCGCGCCCCGTGCGACGCGGGCGACGAGCCACCGCGCGAGCAGGTTCACCACGAGTGTGACAGCCAACAGCAATGTCGCGACCGACATGAGAGCCGCCACGTGATCGGCCGACGACGCCTCAGCGAACTCGTTGGCGAGCAACGCGGCCATGCTGTACGCGGGGTCGACGAGCGACGTGGGGAGCGCGTGCCGGTTCCCGATGACCATCGCCACGGCAATGGTCTCGCCCAGTGCGCGCGCGAGGCCCAGCATGACCGCGCCCACGAGCCCCGCACGGGCCGACGGAAGCACGGCGTCGCGAATCATCTCCCAGCGCGTTGCGCCGAGCGCCAGCGCCGCCTCTCGCTGCGCACGCGGCACGGCCAGCAGCACGTCGCGGCTCACGCCGGCGACGTACGGGAGCAGCATGATGGCCAGCAACAGGGCCGCGGCCATCAGGCTCGGGCCGTACGCAGGGCCGGCAAAGAGATCGCCCAGCACAGGCAAGGCGGCCAGCAGCGGCATGGCCGTGCTGCGCAGGAACGGCACGAGCACGAAGATCCCCCAGAGCCCGTACACGACTGACGGAATGGCCGCGAGGACATTCACCACGAAGGCGAGGGGCTCGCGCACCGCGCGGGGCGCCAACTCCGCCGTGACGATGGCGGTGGACAGGGCCAGCGGTGTCGCAATGCACACCGCCAGCAGCGAGGTGGCCAACGTGCCCACCACCGCGGGGAACGCCCCGAATCGGCCCTTGGGCACGTCCCAGACGAGCCCCGTGACGAGGTCCCCGACCCGTGCGCTGAGCGTGGGCCACGACGCCGAGACGAGCAGCGATCCGACCAGGAGCAGCACGCACGGGATGACGGCAGCGCACGCTGCGATCGTGATGCCATACAGCCGATCGGCCGTCGCGCCGCGCGCGCGCCCGCTTAGGCGCAGGGGGCTACGGACGTCCGTCACGGCATGTCGTCGGGCGGCACGAGCCGGTCGAGTCGATCGACGACGCGTGCCGCCGCGTCGGAGGGCAGCGGCACGTAGCCGAGCGAACTCGCGATGTCGCTGCCGTCGAGCAGCGCCCACCGCAGGAACTGCGCGATCTGTCGCGTCTTGACCGGACCCACCGCGTCAGGCGCGAGCAGCATCCACGTGAACGACGCGATCGGATACGACTGGGGGCCCGGCGCGTTGACAAGCGAGAGGCGCAAGTCGGCCGACTCCGCGACCGCGCGCAGGCTGCTGTCGGTCGGCGCCGCGCCCGCTGTCGCGGCAGGCACATCGAGCGCCGACTCGAGCACCGCGGCGGCCGCCGACGCGATCTCGAAGGGCATGGGCGACACGAAACGGCCCGCACGATTCTGCAGGTGCACGACCGGCAGGCGATTCTGCCGCGCGTACACCACTTCCACATAGCCCAATGCGCCCGGCATCTGCTTCACCTGCCCGGCGACTCCTTCGTTCCCCTTGCCGCCGATGCCGACCGGCCACCGCACATCCTTGCCACGCCCGGGGCCGCTGGCCCACGCCGGGCTCACCGCGGCGAGGAAGTCGCTGAAGATGAACGAGGTGCCGCTGCCGTCGGCGCGATGCACGACGAGGATGGCGGCATCCGGAAGCGCGACCCTGGGGTTGAGCGCGGCGATGCGCGGGTCGTTCCACCGCGTCACGCGGCCCAGGAAGATGTCGGCGAGCACCGTGCCGTCGAGCTGCAGCGGACGCGTGAGTGACGGCAGGTTGTACGTGACGGCCACCGCACCGATGGCCATCGGAATGTGCAGCACGCGCACCCGCGCGTCGGCGCGTTCGGTGTCGGTCATCGGCACATCGGTCGCGCCGAAGTCGACCGTGCGTGCGACCACCTGACGGATGCCCCCGCCGGAGCCGATGGACTGGTAGTTGATGCGGACGTTGCGCAACCGCGCGTACTCGTTGAACCAGCGCGCGTACAGCGGATAGGGAAACGTCGCGCCGGCGCCGGTGAGATTCACCACCTCGGCACTGCGACCGGCGACGGTCGTGTCGGCGTCGCGCGACGTGGTGTCGGTGGTGCAGGCCAGCGCCGTCGCACAGGCCGCCGCGGCGCACAGCAGGCGCGCAGCCGATCGGGTCCGCAGGACACGAGTGAACGCTGTCATCACCGGGGGGACCATGAGGGGAGGCATCAGATGCGGTTCGCGAACCCCAGGAACTTGTACCGCGCGCCCTGCGACACCACCGTGCCGAACAGGTTGCCGGCCAGCGCACGCCGTCCGGGCGCGGTGAAGCGCACGGTGCAGCGCTCGTAACTGCGCACGCCCGCGGTATCGGTCGGCGCCGGACACTGCAGGTCGTGCACCTCCACGCCCGCACCACCGAAGCGCTCCATCAGCTTGTCGAGTCCGGCGTTGGACGAGGAGAGAATCTGGCCCCAGACGAGCTGCGGCGGCGCCTCGTACGGCGGTCGGCTGAGTGTCGACGTCGGGAAGTAGATGTACGCGAACTCCGCCCGATCGAGCACCATCGCGTTGAGATCGGCCGTGTCGCGGGAGGCGAGGGCCTTGGCCAGTCGCGCGACCAGCGCGTCGAGCGACGGGCTCGCCCGCTGCAAACTGTCCACCACGGGCAGCCCTTCGCGAAACCGTCGCAGTTGCTCGGCCATCGGCAGGATGGAGTCCACCACACCGCCTGCGGCGGCCACGTCGCGCACATGCTCGGCCTGCGCTGCGGCCTGCGCGGCACTGTCCGCAGCCCGGGTGTCGGCCGGTGCGGCGCGATCGCAGGCGCTGGCGCCGCCCACCAGGAGCGTGGCGAAGAGCGCGAGGCGACGGGCGGGGCGTGCGAGGAGAGCGGGGGAAAACACGGTCGGCATGATGGGCGGAAAGATCGCACGGCCGGCACCCAGAGGGTTACCGGCCGTGCGGGGAATCAGGAATACCGGTGTCGGCCCCCGCGGTGGGGCAGGCGCCCGGAGGCTGCCTGCCCGGCCGCGGAGGCCGGTCGCGTCAGTTGCGCGCGTAGTTGGTCCAGTTGGCCCACCACTTCGTGCCGCCCGGGGCGGCCGCGCCGCGGTAGGCGGTCGGCGAGATGAACGTGCCGGCGCGGGCCGCGATGCGCGGGTCGTTGGCGAACGTCGCCAGACCGCCGGTCGCGATCGGCGAGTTGGCCGCCGGGCTCCAGTCGAGCGTCGCCGTGGTGGGCGTGGCCGCCAGGGCGGGGAGGCTGGTGAAGAGGCTCGAGGCGGTGACCGTGCCGGCCGCGACCTCGTTCGTCTGTCCACGCGCCGTGAACGCGCTCTCCTGCCCGAAGTTCGTGCCTGTCGGGTCGAAGGTCACGCCGCCGTTCTGCACGCCGTTCTCGGCCAGGTAGTTGCTCTTGAAGATGAGCGAGTCGACCTGGAAGCGGTTGTTGGTGGTCGAGTCGCGCATCGAGACGGCCTGGCGGGCCCAGCGCGCGATCACGCCGTTGATGTAGTAGCCGCCGGTGCCACGACGGAGCACGGCACCGACGCCACCGTTGGTCGGCGTCGTGGTCGAGCCCGTGCCGATGAGCGTGTAGTTCGCGAAGATGTTCATCGTCCACAGCCCGTCGGTCGCGCCCGAGCTCTGGGCATTGCCGCCGGCCGGCGCGGTGCAGCCACCGCCGTTGCAGCCGTCGATCTCGAAGCCCTGCGGGTCGGCCGAGATGGCCCCGGCGCCGGCGCGCGGGGTGATGAACGTGGACTGCATCGCGATCAGGAACTGGTTGCGACCGCGATAGCCCTCGGAACCGTCGAAGTGGTCGTCGCCCGCCTCGTACGAGACCAGGTACTTGCCGTCGACCGTGCCACCGAACCACTCGAACGAGTCGTCGAGACCGGCCAGCGACTGGAGGTATTCGAGCGTCGTGCCACTGCCCACGGCGGCGAAGGTGAACGAGTTGAGCTCCGCGTCCGGCAGCGTGGCGTAGCCGGCGAACTCGACGCGCACGTAGCGCAGGGTGCCGCTGTTGTCGGCGTCATTCGTGCCGCCCGTGTACACCACACCCGCCGGGTTGGCGCCGACGACCGAGCCGTCCGAGCCTTCGACGATGATGTTGCCCGTGCGGTTGTTGCGCGCGTTGCCGACGATGATGAGGCCGCCCCAGTCGCCCGGCGAGCGGTTGCCCGCGCTGCGCTGTGACGTGAAGACGATCGGCGCCGCTTCGGTGCCATTGGCGACGATGCGCGCGCCACGCAGGATGAACAGCGCCGAGCCCAGCGCCGTCGTGTCGCCGACGATGCGCGTGCCCGCGTTGATCGTGAGCGTCGCGCCGCTGTTCACGTACACGAAGCCGCGCAGCACCCAGTTGGTGTCGGGCGTCAGCGTGCGGTTGGCGGCAATGGAGCCGGACAGCACGACCGTCGGGTTGGCCGAGACGGCGTACGCCACCGTCACGGTGGCCGTGCCGTTGGCCGTGACCGTCGCCGGCGAGCCGGTGACCGTCGCGTTGTAGCGCACGTTGTTGCTGGTGACCTGCGCGGCGGTGACGGTGTAGCTGCCGGTGTTCACGGTGGCCGAGTTGGTCGCCGTGAGCGTGTTCGTGTAGCCGTTCGGGCCGGCCACGCTGACCGCGGCGTTCACGCCGTTGGGCAGGCCCGACACGGTGATCGCGAGCGTGCCGGTGGTCGGCGTCGGCGTGGTCGGCTCGTCGTCGCTGCACGCCACCAGCGCGGTCAGCGCGAGGGTGGCGACGGCAAGGGTGCGCATGCGCACGAGGGAGATCATCGCAAGAGGTGCTGGAGGTGAGGAGCGCGGAGCAGGTGCCGTCGGCAACGGCCGCGAAGGCTGCGTCTGCAAGAAGGCCACGGCATGCACCGCGGACGTCATGACGCGGTCACGGTTGTGTCACTGCCGCCAGCTGAACCCCATCGAGAGCGTGCGACCGGCGTTGTAGCCTTCGCGCTCGAGATTGCCCTGCATGAAGCGGTAGCGCGCGTCGAGGATGTTGCGCGCGTCCACACGGCCGCTCACCGAACCCCACACCGGGAAGCGCAGCGACAGGTCCACCACGTTGCGCGACTTCTCGACGATGTTGGGGAGCGGCAGCACGCCCGCCGCGTAGATGCGATCACCCACGACATTGTACAGGAGCGTCGCGGAGGTGCCGCCACCGAGGCTGGTGTACGAGAGACCGGCGTTCACGACGTAGGGCGCCTGGCCCACGAGGCGGCGCGACTTGTCGGTGACGGTGAGCCCCTGCAGCGTGTCGAGGTTCACGCTCGAGCGCATGAGCGTGACATTGCTGAACACCGTGAGCGGCTCGGCCCAGCGGCCGAGGGTCGCGAGCCCCTTCCGGGCCTCGATCTCCACACCGAGGTTCGTGGCGTCGAGCGCGTTCTGGAAGCGCGCCTGGTACGCACCGGACGTCGCGCTCTCCACGCGCTCGATGGGACGGTCGAAGCGCTTGGCGAACACGCCGAGGCTGAGCACCTCGCCCGGATTCGGGAAGAGCTCCCACCGCAGGTCCACATTGTCGATGAGCGAGCGGCGCAGGTCCTTGTTGCCCGTGACCGAGACGCCGCCCAGCACGTCGCGGAACGTCACCGGCGCGAGCTCGCGATACTCGGGGCGCGCCAGCGTGCGCGTGATCCCGAACCGGAGGTTCTGCGCCTCGCTGATCTTGGTGTTCACGAGCAGCGACGGCAGCACATCGGTGTTGTCGAGCGCGGCGTCGGCGGTGAAGCCACCCTGCGTGCTCGAGCGCACATCGATGCGCGCCTGCTCGAGGCGCGCGCCGGCGATGACACGCACCCGGCTGCCCAGGCCCCAATCCGTCATGAGGTAGCCGGCGGCCGTGCGGTCGCTGGCGGTGTACGAGCCGGCCTGCCCGATGGGCTGCACGTTGATCTGGGTGCACGTCGCGCACGCCTGCGCCGCGCCGAAGATCACGTCGGCGCCCTGCGTGCGCACCGACTCGTCCGCCCGCGAGATGAAGGCGTAGATCGGCGCCTCGGCCGTGCGGTCGGTCGAACGCAGGTATGCGCCCACCTTGACCACGTTCTGGTTGGCCACCGGCCCGATGTACATCTGGTGGTCGACCTGCGCCGTCGCGTTGTCCTCGCCGAGGTCGAAGTACAGGCGGCGGGCGCCGTCGAGCGACGCGAGCAGCGAGTAGGTGCCGTTGGCGCCACGCGAGTAGACCAGGTCGGAGCGGTCGGGCTCACGGCGCGAGGTCTGCGCCCACGTGGCCGACCAGCTCGTCTTGTTGCGCTCGCCGAGCTGGTGCTCACCCTGCGCATTCACGGTGGCGATGCCGCGCTCCACATAGCGGAGCGTCGTGCGCGCGATGCTGTCGGACAGGTTCTCATCGAAGCCGCGGTCGGTGCGGGCCTCGTTGTCGGCGCTGCGCGTGGCGGTGGTGTTGAGCGACAGGCGCGTGCCCGTGCCCACCATCGTCGAGAAGTTCGCGATGCCGCCCCACTGGATGCTCGAGCGGCCGGTCTCACCGCGCACCGACGTGAGCGGCACCACGGTGTTGTTGGGCCCCTGGTTGCCGACGGCGAAGCGCTCGTCGGACCGGACCTCCTCGCTGTACCCGTAGTTGCCGCTCAGCACGTAGCCGATGCGCTTGCCGAGGATCGTGTTGCCGCCCGTGGACGCGCCGAACGACCCGTTGGCACCACCGGCACGCGGGGTCGCGTTCCACACATTGCGCTGCTGGAGCGCCATCTGGTTGTACTGCGACTGTGGCACGCCACCCATGAAGTTCGCGCTCGCGATCGCCTGCGGCAGGCTGCGGGCCGACGACGCGAGGCCGAACAGCTCGCCGCCGGCACGCGGCGCGAACGGGAGCGTCTGCCCCACCACGCGATCGTTGCCGCCGATGCTGGCCGAGTAGTTGATCTGGCGGCGGCCCGGGAATTCGCGCGTGCGGATGTTCACGTTCGCGCCCGCGAAATCGCCCGGCTGGTCGGGGGTGAACGTCTTACTCATCGTGACTTCCTGCAGCAGCCCGGCGGGGAACAGGTCGAGCGGCACCACCTTGCGCTCGGGCTCCGGGCTCGGAATGCGCGCGCCGTTGAGCGAGGCCGTCGTGTACCGCTCACCCAGGCCACGCGCCTGGATGTACTTGCCGTCCTGCACCGTCACGCCGCTCACGCGCTGCGCCGCCTGGGCCGCATCGCTGTCCGGGCTCTTCGCGATCTGCTCGGCCGTGATGGCGTTCACCACGTTCGTGGCGTTCTTCTGCGCATTGAGTGCATCGGACACCGATCCCTTCTCCTTGGTGGCGGAGACGGTCACGGCCGCGAGCTGCACCTCGGCGGTCTGCAGCGAGATGTCCTGCTCGAGCACGCCGCCGGCCGGCACCAGCAACCCGGTGACCGTCTTGGGGCCGTACCCGATGCGGCGCACCTGCAGCGTCACCGTGCCGGCCGGCACGCGCGGCAGTTGGAAGCGCCCGTCGACGCCGGACTGGGTGCCCAGCGTCGTGCCGACCACCTGGATGCCGGCGTCGCTGATCCCCTGACCGGTCGCCGCATCGATGATGCGCCCGGTGATGCGGCCCGACGCGTCCTGCGCCGCGAGCGGGCGGGCGAGCACGGTGAGCGAAGCGACAGCGGCGAAAGCCGCGAGGCAGAGCGCGGCGCCCAGCCGTGCCAGCATCGTACGACGCGCAGGGCGGGGGCGAACCAGCGAAGAGATCGACATGACGAGATCGAGAGCCGTGGCGTGAAGCCGTGGAGGAGATCCACCGAGCCGCGGGACACGCCCACGACTGGATGCCGCTCAAGCTCCGTGACACGGGTTTCGATTGGCGCACGGTCGTGCAACGATTGCGTCACGGCCACATGCGGTCGCGCGCTGGGACGAGTGGCGTCCGGGTGGCGTTGCCGAATGGCGCCACGATGGAGACAGCGTCTGGTGCGGAGGGGACGGGTGTTGTATCGTCGCCCGAGCCTGCTCCCGATCGCATGACACCGACTGATCCCTCGCTCGCCCGCCGCCGGGTGGCCTCACCGCCACCCACCGATCCCCAGACCCGTGCGGAGGCGCTCTCCGTGGCGGCCCGCGCCCTGCGCTCGGCCGAGCACGTCTGCGTCCTGACCGGAGCAGGGGTGTCCGCCGAGAGCGGGATTCCGACGTTCCGGGAGGCGCAGACCGGCCTCTGGGCGCGCTACTCCCCGCAGGAGTTGGCCACGCCCCAGGCGTTTGCGGACGACCCGGAGCGGGTGTGGAGCTGGTATGCCCTCCGCCGGGCCAGCGTGCGCGCGGCGCACCCCAATCCGGCGCATGCGGCGCTCGTGACGCTCAGCTCCCGGGTCGCGCACTGCACGCTGGTGACCCAGAACGTCGACGACCTGCACGAGCGCGCCGGCAGCACCGACCTCATTCGCCTGCACGGGTCGCTCATGCACATCCGTTGCAGCGCGGGGTGCCCGGGCAGCGTGCCGGCCGGCGACGAAAGCGGCACCGTGCCGACGTGCCCGACCTGCGGCGCGCTGATGCGCCCCGATGTGGTCTGGTTCGGCGAGCCGCTGCCCATGAAGCCGTTCGAGGCGGCTCGCGACGCGGCCATCGCCTGTGACGTCTTCCTGTCCATCGGCACCTCCAACCTGGTCGAGCCGGCGGCGTCGTTGCCATGGATCTCGGCGACCCACGGGGCGACGGTCATCGTGGTGAACCCCACCATGGAGGGGCAGCGACGCGGTCCGTCCATTCTGCCCATCGAGGGGCCGGCCGGGGTCATGCTGCCCCGCCTGATCGCGGAAGCCTTCGCGGGGCGGCGCGCTCGACGCTGACGTCTCCGCCGGAACCGCTGCGGGTGCGCCGCGGAGTGTCGCGGGCGCGCCGCAGTGTGGCATTCCTGCTCGTGGGATCGAGGACGTCGCGCCACAGCGAGCTGCTCTGCAGGTCGCGCGTCGGGGTTCGTCGCGCTGCCGGGCGCGGCCGGTACGAATCGTGCAGGCCCCTAGGCATGCCGGCCAGCCGGGTGCACCTTTCCCGAGCCGGATCCCGTCGTTCCCTGAGCCCCGTCATGAAGCGCCTCGTCGCTGCTGCTGCACTTTTCGTCGCTGTCGCATCGCCGCTCGCCGCCCAGGTCACGTTCGAGGGGCTGCAGAACGGCGCGCTCGTCGCCAACGGATTTGGCGGCTACCAGTGGAGCAACGTCTACGTGCTCGACGGGCAGTCGTACTTCGAGCAGGCGTCGGGCTACGGACGCATGGCGCAGGCGACCTCCAGCGCGATGGTGGCCTACAACGGCTTCGGCAAGATGGCCGAGTTCTCGTCGGCCACGGCATTCAACTTCACGTCCGCGTGGGTGGGTGCCGCCTGGAATCACGACCTGCTGCTCGACGTCTTCGGCTATGACGCCCAGGGCGCGCTGGTCGGCTCGGCGCAGTACACGCTGCAGTTGTCGCCGCAGCAGATCCTCCCCGGTCTCTTCGGTGTCACGAGGGTCCGCTTCGTGACCAGCGGCGGTACCAACGCCGGCCTGCTCGGGCAGGGCACGCAGCTCGTGATCGACAACATCGACACGAACACGCTGCCGCCTCCCGCACGGCCGCCGTCGAATCTGCCGCAATCCGCTGTGCCGGAGCCCGCGTCGGTGCTGCTCGTGGGTGCGGGACTCGCGGCACTGGGCGCAGTCGCCCGTCGTCGTCGCTGCTGAATCGCTGAATCGCTGAATCGCTGAAGGCCGGACGTCTCCTCGCGCACGCCGCTCCGCTCTCTGCGGGGCGGCGTGCTGCGTTTGACCCCGCGCTCAGGCCGCGTCGGGAAACCAGGCGGCGATCGTCGTGCCCACGCCGCGTGTGCTCTCGGCGCGCACGCGCCCGCCATGCGATTCGGCCAGGTGGCGCACGATGGAGAGCCCCAAGCCGGTGCCGCCGGCTTCGCGCGACCGCCCGGGATCGGCACGGTAGAAGCGCTCGAAGATGCGCGGCAGGTGCTCCGCCGCGATGCCTTCGCCGGTGTCGCGCACGCCAAGCCAGACCCCCTCGCCGTCGCGCTCGGCGAACACCGTGACCGCACCGGCCGTCGTGTGGCGCAGCGCGTTCTCGGTGAGGTTGGTGAGCACCTGACGCGCGGCGGTGGGGTCGCAATAGACGGCGCTCGCCGCGTCGCCCACGGCCGGCGTGAGCGCCACGCCGCGTGATGCGGCGCCGGCGGCCAGCGGCGCGATCACCTCGGCGGCGAGTGCCGCCACGTCGAGCGTTGTGGGATTCGGGAGCCAGCCGCCCGACTCGATGCGCGACAGGTCCAGCAGGTCGTCGACGATGCGCTGCATGCGACGCACGCTGGCATCGGCCATGGTGAGGAACTGCTGGCGCAGCGGCTGGGGCAGTTCGTCGTCCTGCAGCGTCTCGATGAAGCCGCCGATGACGGTGAGGGGCGTGCGCAGCTCGTGCGAGACGTTCGCCACGAAGTCCCGCCGCACCGCTTCCAGTCGGCGGATCGGCGTGAGGTCGTAGAGGGCCAGCACCGCCCCGCCGTCGGGGAGCGGTCGCGCCGTGAGCGACAGCGTCCGCTCGTCCACCCGCACCTCCTCGGGCGCGGCCTCCTGACCGGCCAGCACGGCCGTGAGCGCATCGCGCAGCACGCGATCGCGCGGCAGGTAATCGGCGGGGAAGGGGACCGGCTCCTTGAGGCGCAACTGTGTGCGCGCGGTGTCGTTGATGCGCACGACGCGCTGTCGCGCATCGACCGCCACCACACCCTCGTTGAGCGACTCGGTGAGCGCGACCAGCAGGGCCTCCTCGCCCTGCAGCGCCTGCAGCCGCGTGTCGAGCTGTTCGGCGAGGCGTCGCAGCGCGTCGGCGAGGTCGCCCACCTCACCGCGTCCGATGGTGCGTGACGGGCGCTGCGACAGGTCGCCGGCCGCGAGGCCGCGGGCCACATCGCGCAACTCCTCGATGGGGCGCGCCACCGGGCGTGCGAGCACCTGCGCGAGCACGACGCCCACCAGCAGCGCCGCGATGCCGGCCACGACGATGTCGCGGCGCACGGCGGCCAGCAGTTCATCCGTCTCCGGCGAGACCGTCGGCGTTCCCGCCACCACGTCGCCCGCGCGCACGCGCTCGGTCACGCGCCGCTCGACGGCCACCAGCACGATCGCCACCAGTAGCGTGGCGACGACGAAGCTGTTGAGGACGATGCGCTGGGTGAGACGCACGGCAGGCGGCGGTCAGCCGCGCGGCGCGTTGGCGCGCAACCGGTAGCCGAATCCGCGCACCGTCTCGATGAGGTCACCCGCGGCGCCGAGCTTGGTGCGCAGGCGTTGCACGTGCATGTCGACCGTGCGCGTCTGGATGTCGGGTGCCGCCTCCCACACCGTCTCCAGCAGGTGGCCACGGCCCTGCACACGCCCCCGACGCTCGGCGAGCGTGAGGAGCAGCTTGAACTCCGTCGGCGTGAGCTCGACCGCGTGGCCGTCGACGGTCACGCGCATCGCGCCGCGATCGATGAGGAGCGGACCGATCCCCACCGTGTCCGCCGAGCCGGCGGGGGCCGCCGATCCGGTGCGGCGGAGAATCGCCTGCACGCGCAGCACGAGCTCGGCCGGCGAGAACGGCTTGGTGAGATAGTCGTCGGCGCCGAGCGACAGCCCGCGGATGCGATCGGGCTCCTCGCGACGCGCGGTGAGCATGAGCACCGCCACCTCGCGCGTCTGCTCGTCGGCGCGCAATTGCTCGAGCACGTCGAAGCCCGAGAGGCCCGGCAGCATCAGGTCGAGGACGATGAGCGACGGACGCTCACGCCGGGCCAGCTCGAGCGCCTCCTGCCCCGACGAGGCGGTCGCCACGCGGAAGCCGGCCTTCGCGAGGTGATAGGCGACGAGGGCGACGATGTCCGGTTCGTCGTCGACGACCAGGATGCGTTCGGGGGCGGGTGACGCGGGGTGCATGCCGGAGGAGGTCGGAGCGAAGGAGTCAGCCGGGGTCGGCCAACGCCGCGACCTGTACCGGCGTCGGTGCCAGGGCGCGCGTGGTCAGCCGTCGTTGGATCTTGGCCACCAGCATCTCGATGGCCACCGTGTTGCTGCCTCCGCGCGGCACGATCAGGTCGGCGTAGCGCTTGCTGGGCTCGACGAACTGCAGGTGCATCGGCTGCACGGTGGACAGGTACTGCTCCAACACCGACTCGAGCGTCCGGCCCCGCACCGCAGTGTCGCGGCGAATCCGTCGGATGAGACGGATGTCGGGATCGGCATCGACGAACACCTTCACGTCACACAGGGCGCGGACGGACGCGTCCGCCAGCAGCAGGATGCCATCGAGGACCACGACATCGGCCGGCTCGATGCGATGGGTGCGCGTCGCGCGGCTGTGCGTGGCGAATTCATACACCGGCATGTCCACTGCCTCGCCGCGCGCGAGCGCCTCGAGGTGACTGGTGAGCAGGGCGGTGTCGAAGGCGTCAGGGTGATCCCAGTTGACGAGGTGCAGTTGCTCGAGCGTGAGGTGCCGGAAGTCGCGGTAGTAGGCATCCATCTCCAGGAAGGCGACCGAGGCGCCCGAGAGCGCTTCGGCCACCTTGCGGGCGACCGTCGACTTGCCGGATCCCGTGCCCCCTGCGATGCCGATGATGAGGGGCTTCACGGACACCGCAGCGTCAGGGGATGCAGCACGAGGGGGAACCTGCGACGGGGTCGTGTCCGGTCTGCCACGACGGCGTAACGGGATCGTATCGGCGGCCGGGGCCGATCGGGCGCACGGTGGCGCGCGTCCATGCGGCCAAGTTCGCCGGTCACGACAGGGTGCGGCAAGGACACGGGGGCCCATCCGGGCGGTCTGCCGTGGGCGGCGCCCCTCCACACACCCTCGGGGGCGGAGTAGCATTCCCCCATGGAACGCACCTCAATCCGGCGCGTCGTGGCGCCCCTCGCGACGCTCTTCGCGACGGCCGTGCTTGCCGCCCCGCTGTGTCCTGCGACGCTCCCCGCCCAGCAGGGCCGGTCCGGCGCGGGTGGGCGCGTCGACCTGGTCATCACCGCCACCACCGACGTGCACGGGCGGCTGCGGGGGTGGGACTACTACGCCAACGCCGCCGACCCGGCGCGCTCGCTGGCGGCGGCCGCCACCATCGTCGACTCGGTGCGCGCGGCGAACCCGGGCATGGTGTTGCTGGTCGACGGCGGTGACCTGCTGCAGGGCAATCCGCTCACGTTCGTGGCCGCCCGCGTGGCGCCGCCTCCGGTGCACCCGGTGGTGGCCGCGATGAACGTCATGCAGTACGACGCGGCCGTGCTGGGCAATCACGAGTTCAACTACGGTGTGCCGGTGCTGCAGAAGGCACTCTCGCGCGCCGCCTTCCCCTTCCTCGCCGCCAACGTGGTGGATGGGCGTGGTCGACCGTTCGTCGCGCCGTGGACGCTGGTCGAGCGGAAGGGCATCCGCATCGCGATCATCGGGGCCACGACCCCCGGCTCGATGCTGTGGGACAAGGACAACCTGCGCGCGGCGCGCCTCACGGTCACCGACATCATGCCGGCGGTGCGCGCGCGCGTGGCCGAGGCGCGCAAGCGCAAGGCCGACGTGGTGCTCGTGCTGCTGCACTCGGGGCTCGACGAGCCCGCGAGCTATGACACCGTCGCCACCGGGCTCCCCTCGGAGAACGTCGCGGCGCGCGTGGCGCGTGAGATCCCCGGCATCAATGCGATCGTGCTGGGGCACTCGCACAAGGAGATCGTCGACTCGACGATCAACAACGTGCTCCTGCTGCAGCCGCGCAACTGGGCGG
Organism: Gemmatimonadota bacterium; assembly: GCA_020161135.1. Taxonomy (GTDB): domain Bacteria; phylum Gemmatimonadota; class Gemmatimonadetes; order Gemmatimonadales; family Gemmatimonadaceae; genus Gemmatimonas. The sequence continues at coordinate 385,698 of JAIUOB010000005.1, forward strand.
CGAGTGTGGCGGTGGGCACGCTCACCCTGGCGCGCGAACGCGACCAGTGGCGCGTGGTGCAGCGGAAGGGCGCAGCCGTGCGTGTGGCCGGGCACGCGGAGTCACCGGCGGTGCTGGCGGCGTCGGCGACGACGCACCGGAACGCCGTCGCGTGGGTAGCGGAGCCGGTGGGACGCACGACCACACCGTGGCGCGCCGACAGCGCGCGCATCACCGACCAGCCCATCACCGACCTGGTCAACGAGGTCATGCGACGCACTGCCGGCGCCGACCTCTCGGCCACGGCGGTGTTCTCGCTGGACGCCGGGCTGCCGAACGGCGCGGTCACGCAGGCCGACCTGTCCAAGCTCTATCCGTACGACAACACGCTGCGGGCCGTGCGCATCAGCGGCGCGCAACTGCGGGCGTTCATCGAGCATGCGACGCGCTACTACCGCACCCTCAACCCCGACGGCACGGCACCGGCGGCCGGGCTCATCGATGCGTCGGTCCCGGGCTACAACTTCGACGTTGTCAGCGGGGTCGACTACACCATCGACCTGACGCGCCCGCTGGGCAGCCGCGTCACGCGACTCGACTACAAGGGGCGCGCCGTGCAGCCCGGCGACAGCTTCACCATGGCCCTCAACAACTACCGGCAGGGCGGCGGTGGCGGGTTCGGCATGCTGGCGGGCGCACCGGCGACGTACGATCGCGAGGTCGACATCCGACAGCTCCTCATCGAGGAGGTGCGGAAGGTCGGCACGCTCGATGCGAACGCGTACGCGACCCGCAACTGGACGCTCGAGCCGGCCGCGGCGCGCGCCATCGCCTACCGCGAGCAGACGCGTGGTCGTGGTGCGGAGTCCGGCGGCTCGGCACCCGCCGCCGCGGGCCGTGCCACGACCGCCACCGGGACGCCGCAGGGACGAACGCTGCGGGTCATCGCCATGGCGGATTTCCACGGAGGCCTCACCTCGCGCCCCGACAGCCGCGGCCGCGAGATCGGTGGGGCGGTGGCGCTGTCGGCTGCGCTCCGCAAGGCGCAGCGCGAGTGCGTCGCGCCGCAGTGCGAGAGTCTCATCGTCGATGGCGGCGACCTGTTCACCGGCTCGCCGGCCTCCGACTGGGCGGGGGGACGTCCCACGGTCGATGCCGTCAATCGCTTCGGCATCACGGCGGGTGCCCTCGGCAACCATGACTTCGACATGGGGCAGGACACGCTGCGCATGTACATGCAGGCGCTGCGTCATGCGGTGCTGGGCGCGAACGTGTTCGGCGTCGATGGGCAGCGGCCGGCCTGGGTGAAGAGCGACACCATCGTGACGCGCGGTGCGGTGAAGGTGGGGATCGTGGGCGCCGCAGCGACGCACACACCCGAGACGACGAGCCGCCGACGCGTGGCGGGCCTCACCTTCCGCGACCCGGTGCCCATCTTCGCCGAACGTGCCCGCGCGCTCCGGGCGCAAGGTGCCACCGTCGTCGTGGCGCTGCTGCACGATGGCGCCCGCTGCGTGGTCGACCGCCCGGATGACTGCAGCGGTGGCGGCCTCGATGTCGGGCGTCGTCTCGCGGCCGTCGGCAAGGACCGTCCCGACGTGCTCGTCCTGGGCCACGCGCACGTGAGCCTCACCTTCGACCTCGACGGCATGCCCGCGGTCGAGGCAGCCAACATCGGCCGCAGCATCGTCGTGGTGGACGTGCCGCTCGACGGCGGTCGGGCGCGCACCGAGGTGCGCAACGTGGTGGCCAGCGAAACCGCCGGCGCCGATCCCGTCGTCGACAGCATCGTCCGCACCGCGGTCGCGCGCGTCACCGATCGCATGGCGCAGCCGGTAGCCACCATCGCGGCGCCGCTGCTGCGTCGCGGCGAGCAGTACGCGCTGGGCAATCTCATCGCCGACGCCGTCCGCGTGATGGGGAGTGGGGACTTTGGCCTCTGGAACAACGGCGGCATCCGCAGCGACGTGCAACCGGGCCGGCTCACCTACGGCGGCGTGCACGAGATCGTCCCGTTCGGCAACAGCGTGGCGCGCGTACGTCTGCGCGGCCGTGACGTCGCGCGGGTGCTCGAGGCCGGCGCGCTCGGGCGCAACGGCCCGTCGGCACACGTGAGCGGCCTGCTGGCCGACATCGACCCCTCGCGCCCCGCCGGGCAGCGCGTCGTGCGTGTCACCGACGCAGCCGGCCGCCCCCTCGACCCCAATCGGATCTACACGCTGGCGACCGCCGACTTCATCGTCGAGAACGACCTGAAGGATGTGTTGAACGCGGCCGTGAGCACGGAGTTTCTCCCCGTGAAGGACATCGACATGCTTGCCACATACCTGCGGCGGCAGCCGCAGCCGGTGCCCACCGACACCGTACCACGCCTCCGCATGTCCGGGGGCGGCCGATGAGCGGCACCACCGTGCGTGTGTTCGTCAACGAACGCGGCGTGAGCGTGGCCGTCGGTGCCACGGCGCTCGACGCGGTGCGCGCGCTGTCGTCCGACGACGCCGACGCGATCGCGGCCGGACGACGCCGGCTCACCGACAGTCGTGGGCTCCCGGTGGACGCGGGCGAGTCGCTCGTGAACGGCGCGATCTACCGCGTGGTCGCGGTGCGTGCCGCCGCTGCCGACGCGGCGGACGCCGTCGAGGCCGAGGCGTGAGCGGCGCGGTGGACAATCCCGCCGCCGCGGCTGCGCCGGCCAGCGCCGCCCTCCGCGACCTCGTGCGGCGCCTGCCCAAGGCGGAGTTGCACTGTCATCTCGACGGGTCGCTGCGCCCCGCCACCCTGCTCGAGCTGAGCAGCGCGCGCGGCCTCGCCCTGCCGGCTACCACCGCCGAGGCGCTCGGCGACTGGATGCGCGTGGATGACGCACGCAATCTCGAGGAGTACCTCGCGCGGTTCGGGCACACGCTGGCGGTCATGCAGCGCGCCGATGAACTCGAGCGCATCGCGCACGAGTTCGTGCTGGACGCGGCGCACGATGGCGTGCGCTACATCGAGGCGCGCTTCTGCCCGGCCCTCAACACGCGCGAGGGGCTGTCCGCGCACGACGTGCTGGTGGCGGTCCACAAGGGGCTCGCTCGCGGCGAGCGTGAGACCGGCACGGTGGCACGCATCATCGTCTGTGCGCTGCGCAGCCTGCCATGGCCGCACGCGCAGGAGATGGCCGAGGTGGCGGTGGCCGGGCGCGCGTTCGGCGTGGTGGCGTTCGACCTGGCCGGCGGCGAGCGGGGCAATCCCGCGTCGCTCCACGCGGCGGCGTTCGACTTTGCCCGGGCGCATGACCTCGCGGTCACGGTGCACGCCGGTGAGGGCGATGGCACGGCCAGCATTCGCGAGGCGGTGCATCGCTGCGCGGCCGATCGCATCGGGCACGGGACGCGTCTCCACGAGGACAGCATGCTCGAGCAGTACGTCATCGATCGGCGCATCCCGCTCGAGGTGTGCCCCACGAGCAATGTGCAGACGCGGGTCGTGCCGACCTTCGCGGCACATCCGCTGCGTCACTACGTCGACCGCGGCGCGGTCGTCACGATCAACACCGACAATCGCCTCATGAGCGGCGTTTCGCTCACCGACGAGTACGTGCACTGCGCGCAGCACCTCGGCTTCGACCCCGCGGCGCTCGGGGCGCTCGCTCTGGCGGGCTTCGACGCGTCGTTCGCACCGTTTGCGCTGCGGCAGCGCCTGCGTGACGAGGCCGCCCGCGAGATCGCGGCGCTGGTGGCCGCGTGACGGGACGCGCCTTCGAAACTGCCGACTTCGCCTCGCCCGAGGTGGGGTACGGCGCGGCCGCGGCGCGCACGGCCGCCGACCACATCCGACAGCATGTCGGGAGCGACTTCGCCACACCCGTCTGCGGCATCGTGCTCGGTTCAGGGCTCGGCGGACTCGCCGAGCGCATTGCCAACCCCGTGCGCATTCCGTTCTCGCATATCCCGGGCTTCCCCGTGGCTACCGTCGCGGGACACGCCGGCCAACTGCTCGTCGGCACGCTGGCCAAGCGTCCGGTGGTGGCGCTGGCCGGCCGGTTCCACATGTACGAGGGGCACGATGCGGCGCTCGCCGCGTTTCCGGTGCGGGTGCTGCACGCGCTCGGTGCGCCGGTGTACGTCGCGTCCAACGCGGCGGGCGGGGTGCGCCGCACGTTCTCGGCCGGCGACCTGATGTGCATCGTCGATCACATCAACCTGATGTATCGCAACCCGCTCATCGGTGGTGTCGAACCCGGCGACGAACGCTTCCCCGACATGTCCGACCCGTACGACCCCGCGCTGCGTGCGCTGCTGCGCGAGAGTGCGGCCACGGTGGGTGTGGCGCTGCACGAAGGAGTCTACTGCGGACTGCTCGGCCCCACGTACGAGACGCCGGCGGAGGTGCGCATGCTCGAGCGCCTCGGCGTGGATGCCGTGGGCATGTCCACGGTGCCGGAGGTCATCGTGGCGCGCGCGCTGGGGATGCGCGCGGTGGCTGTCTCGTGCATCACGAACAAGGCCGCGGGGCTCACCGCCGAACGACTCAGCCATGCCGAAGTCATGGAAGCCGGCCGCGCCGTGGCGGCCGACTTCGAGGCCCTCATCACCGAGTTCGTGCGCCGGCTGCCGTAACGGCCGCGGTAATGCCTGGCGTCAGCGGCTGCGGGCCCTCGGAAGGCTCAGCAGCCGCGCCTTGAAGTTCTGGAAGCCCCGCGTGTCGCGCGTGAGCGAGGACAGCACGATCGGGTCGATCTTCGCGATGTCCTGTTCGGTCTCTCGCACGCGGCTTTCCTCCATCGGGTGCGACGCGAACCACGCGTCGAGCGCGCCGGGGCTGCGCTCGCGCTCGCGAATGAGGATGCGGAACATGCTGGGCATGCCGCGCGGATCGATGCCGGCGCGTGAGACGAACTTGACCCCGTAGCGATCGGCCTCGGTTTCGTCGTCGCGGCTGAACTTGGCGAAGCCGGCGGACAGCACCGCCTGGGTGCCCATGCCCGCCGCGCCGGAACAGAGGCTCGGCACGACGATGCAGCCGAAGGTCACGCCGACGTTGGCGCGCTGTGCGGCCGCCATCTGCTTCATGCTGTGCCGCTGCGTCACGTGCGCGATCTCGTGCCCGATGACGCCAGCCAGCTCGGACATGTTCGTGGTCCGCTCGATGAGCCCGCGGTACACGTAGATGTGCCCGCCCGGCACCGCGAAGGCGTTGATCTCGTCCTGGTTGATGACGTTGAAGCGCCACGTCAGGTTGCGGTCGTCCACCACGCGCGCGATCGAATCGCCGAGCAGGTTGATGTACCGCTCGATCTCGGGGTCGCGCAGCACCGGCAGCTGCTGCTCGATCTGCTGCGCGTACTGATTGCCCATCTGCACTTCTTCGGCCGTATTGGGCACGCAGCCGGTGCCCAGCGCCGCGGCCAGCAGCGCTGCGATGGGCAGGATCCGTCGGGCCACCGGGGTGGCGTGCGGAGCGCGCGTCATGTCGTCAGGACTCCTCGTTCGCTAACGTTCTCGGGTGTTCCGCATCCTCGTACCCCAGACGCCGGCGGGCGTTGCCGTCCGTCCCTGCCGTTGGTCGCGCCGCGATGCGCCGGCGCTGTGGCGCCCGTCGCTGGCGCGCCCGCTGCCGTCCGCACGTGCCCGTCAGGCGGTCGAGGTGCGCCGGTGAAGCTACTCACGCTGGCGCGCGACCTGCAGCGACGCAAAGCCCGCGAGCGGACCGGGAGCTTCGTGGCCGAAGGGGTGCGCGCGGTCGAGGAACTGCTCGCCTCGCCACTGGCGGTCGCCGGCGTGCTGGTGGGCCACGCGGCGGCACAGGAGCCGCGCGTACTCGCCATCGCCGAGCAGGCGGGTGCACGGGGCGTGGCGGTGCTCACCGTGTCCGACGCCGAGTTCGCAAGTGCGGCCGACACCGAGGCGCCGCAGGGGGTGCTGGCCGTGGGTGCGATCCCCGCGTGGACGCTCCCCACGGCCAACGGGCCCCTCCGGTGGCTCGTGGTCGACGCGCTGCAGGATCCGGGCAACCTGGGCACCATCATCCGCTCCGCGGCGGCGCTCGGGGTGGACGGTACCATCCTGCTCCCCGGCACCGTCGACCCGTGGAATGCCAAGGTGGTGCGTGGGGCCATGGGCACGCTCTTCCGGCATCCGGTCGTGGCGCTCTCCTGGGAGGCGTGTGCCGCCGCCTGTCGGGAGCATGGCGTGGCACTTTGGGCGGCCGCTGCCGACGGCGACCCGGTGGGCGGCCCGCTGGCCGCGGCCCCGGAGCGACTGGCCCTGGTGGTGGGTAACGAGGGGGCGGGGGTGTCGGCGGCCGTGCTGGCGGGCGCTCAGCGCCGGGTCGCGATTCCCATGACCCCCGGCGTCGAGTCGCTCAACGCCGCGGTCGCCACCGGCATCCTGCTCTTCGCCCTGCGCCCCCAACCGGCGTGATGGCGGTCGTGGCCTGCTGCGCGCGTCAATCGTCCTTGGCACATGCAAGCTGACCCTTTTGCGGGCGTGCAGTACGACGGCGCGCTGACCGCCGGCCTCATGGGAAGTCTCACGCTGGCCGATGCGCTGCTGCTGTTCGGCTTCGTCTTCGTGCTGGGCGCCTGTGTGGGCTCCTTCCTCAACGTCTGCATCGCGCGCTGGCCGCTCGACCTGAGCGTCATGCGCCCGCCGTCGCGCTGCCCGCGCTGCGAGCGGCGCATCGCATGGCACGAGAACATCCCGTTGCTCAGTTGGTTGCTGCTGCGCGGCAAGTGTCGCGGCTGCGCGCTCCCCATCTCGGTGCAGTACCCGCTCGTCGAGCTGCTGGTCGCGCTGGGATGGGTGGCTGCGTTCCGCGCCTTTGGCGTGACCTTCGAGGCGCTGCGGGTGGCCATCTTCGGCACGATCCTCTTCGGCATCGCGGTCACCGACTTCAAGCACTATCTCATCCCCGACGGCTTCACCGTGTCGGGGCTGGTGCTCATGCTGCTCTTCGCGGTCGCCCACCTGTTCAGCGATGACGCCAGCCGATTCGCGACGCCGTGGCCCGCGTTCCTCGGCGCGTGTGTCGGTGCCGGCGCCATCACGCTCATCGGCTGGCTGGCCGAGGTCATCATGAAGCGTGAGGCGATGGGCTTCGGGGACACGACGCTCATGGCGGTGGTGGGGGCGGCGGTGGGCGCCGAGCGTGCGCTGCTCACCATCATTGCCGGCGCGTTCGTCGGGGCCGTCGTGTTCCTCGTCATCGTCGGCCCGATCGTGAAGCTGCGCAGCATGCGCCGTGGCGAGCCGTTCGCCTTTCCCGACGTGCCGTTCGGTGTGTTCCTTGCGCCCGCCGCGATGCTCACCTTGCTTTGGGGAGATGCGCTGATCGCGTGGTACCTGCAGCGCGCCTTCACCGCTTGAGTCCCGCCATGCACCTCCCCGTGCCCCGTTTGCCGCGCATGGTCGCGGCGCTGCTGCTGTGCGGCGTTGCCGCTGCCTGCGATCGTCCCGCTACCGGCAAGGACGCCTACGCCGCGCTGGTCGCGAAGTACGTGCCGCGCATCGAGGAGACGGTCGGGCTGCCGTTCAAGACGCCGCCCAAGCTCGAGACAAAGAGCAAGGCCGAGGTGGCCGCCTTCGTGCGCAAGCAGCTCGAGAGCGCACGCGGCCAGGCGCAGGTGGCGGGGCAGGAATCGGTGTACCGCCTGCTGGGGATGATTCCCGACACCCTGCAACTGGGCGCGCTGCTGCAGCGCCTGCTCGAGGAGCAGATCGTCGGTTACTACGATCCCGCGACGAAGGTGCTGTACGTCGTCGACGGTGCCCCCGAGGCGTTGCTCGAACAGACGGTCTCGCACGAACTGGTGCACGCGCTGCAGGACCAGTACGTGCGCATCGACTCCATCCAGGAGGCCACCGACGCCGCCGACCGGCAGGTCGCGGCGCAGGCGGTGCTGGAAGGGCAGGCGGTGTTCGTGCAGTTGCGTGTCGACGGCGGCGCCGGCCCGATGCTCAAGATGCCGGGCGGCTGGGATCGCATTCGCGACCAGATTCGCGACGGCTCGGTGGGCATGCCGGTGTTCGCGTCGGCGCCTCGGAGTGTGCGCGAAGGGCTGCTCTTTCCGTACCTCGGCGGCGCCGACTTCGTGCGGCGCTTCATCGCGCAGCGGCCGGAGAAGGAGCTCCTGGGCGACCTCCCCGTCTCCACGCGACAGATCCTGAGCGACGCCGCGTACTTCACGGCCGACAGCGCGCGCGTGCGACCGGTGTCGGTCACGCTCCCCGCGCCCAAGGCGGGCACGGTGACGTTCACGAACGAGATGGGCGAGTTCGAGACGCGCCTCGCCTTGGGGCAATACCAACGCAACGAGGAGGATGTGCGTCGCGCTGCCGGCGGCCTCGCCGGCGATCGCTTCGCCGTGATCAGGACGGCGGCCGGTGATGCCCTCGTGTGGGCCACGGCGTGGGATTCGCCGGTCGATGGCGCGGACTTCCTGGACGTCATGGGCGACACGGCGCGTCGTCGCTATGGTCTCGGGCGGCAGGACCCGGTGCCCGGCGCCACCACGCGCCGCTACGACGTGCCGGCCAGCGCCAAGCGGGGGGCGCGCACTGTCACCCTCGCGCTGGAACAGGTCGACGGACGCGCCGTAGTGGTCTACATGGACACCCCGGCTGGAACGCCTGCCCCCCTCGACGCTTCCCGCATCACCGTTGGCCGCTGACGTCACCGATCCGCGCGCTGGCGCCTCCGGCGTCGCGCTGAACAGCGAGTTGCCGGCCGCACTGCGCCTCACGCCGGACGACGAGGTGCGGCGCGTCCGCCTCGTGCAGATGAAGCGCGTCGCCGCGGCGCTGCTCATCGTCGTGGCCGTGCTGTTCGTCGTCGCGCGCCTGCTCGAGGCGCGCTATCCGTGGCTGGGCGCAGTGCGTGCCTTCAGCGAGGCGGCCATGGTGGGTGGCATCGCCGACTGGTTCGCCGTCACCGCGCTCTTCCGCCACCCGATGGGCATCCCGATCCCGCACACGGCCATCGTGCCGTCGCGCAAGGATCGCATCGGCACCGCGCTCGGCAATTTCGTGCAGCGCAACTTCCTGACGCGCGAGGTGGTGGCGGGGAAGCTCGCGGCCATGCGTCTGGGCGAGCGGGCGGCGCAGTGGCTCGCGCGTCCGGAGAACAGCCGGCGGCTCGCGCGCGCGGCGGCCCATGGCCTCGCCGGCGCCGCCAATGTGCTGCGCGACGAGGAGGTGCAGGAGCTCGTCGATCGCGGCATCGTCGAACGGCTGCGCAAGATGCAGGCGGCGCCGCTCATGGCGCGGCTGTTCACGCTCGTCACCGACGGCGACCGGCACCAGGCCCTGCTCGATGACGCGCTGCGCCTCGCGGCGCGCTTCCTCGGAGAGAACGAGACGCTCATCCGCGAGCGCATTCGCGAGGAAAGTCCGTGGTGGGTACCGGGGGCGGTCGACAACCGGCTCGCGGACAAGATCGTGGCGGGTGTCGAGAACACGCTGGTGGCGGTCGCCGCCGACCCCAACCATCCGCTGCGCGCACGCTACGACGAGGCCGTCGAGCGCTTCGTGACCAACCTGCGCGAGAATCCGGCCACCATCGCGCGCGCCGAGCAGATGAAGCTCGACCTGCTTGCGCACCCCAGCGTCGCGGAGTTCTCGCGCGAGGTGTGGGGTGACGTGAAGGAGCGGCTCGCGGGATACGCGCAGCGACTCGCCGACGACACCGAAGCCGAGCCCGACCAGCTCGAACGCTGGCTCGCGGGGCTGGGCGAGAAGGTGCTCGTCGACCCTGCGCTGGCGGAGAAGGTGAACGGCTGGATCGCCGAGCTGGTGACGTACTCCGTGGAGCAGGCGCGCGAGGAGGTGGCCCGCCTCATCGCCGCCACCGTGGCGGCGTGGGACGCCGACGCGACCTCACGCAAGATCGAGCTGCAGATCGGGCGCGACCTGCAGTTCATCCGCATCAACGGCACACTCGTCGGCGGGCTCGTCGGCCTGTTGCTGTACGGCCTGGGGCACGCGCTGGGGTAGCGCGGGCGATTGCCCTACAGCGCCGGTCGTACCTCGCGATCGGCGAAGGTGCCCGCCCCCTCTGTGGCCGGGACATCGGCCGGCTGCGTGGAGGCGTGCGGGAGCAAGGCCAGGTGCAACACCTCGTCCATCGTGCTCGCGAAGGTGAAGGCCATGCGCTCACGCACTTCGTGCGGCACGTCGCGCACATCCTTCTCGTTGCCCTTGGGGAGGATGACCTCGCGCAGGCCGGCGCGGTACGCCGCCAGCACCTTCTCCTTCACGCCGCCGATCTCGAGCACGCGGCCGCGCAGCGTGACTTCGCCGGTGAGGGCGAGGTCGCGCCGCACCGGGCGTCTCGAGAGCACGCTGGCGAGCGCCAGGGTGACCGCGATGCCCGCCGACGGGCCGTCCTTGGGAATGGAGCCGGCGGGGAAGTGCAGGTGCAGGTCGGCCTCGCGGAACTCCGCGTCGTCGATGCCGATGGTGCCGGCGCGCGACCGCACGAAGGAGTACGCCGCATCGACCGACTCGCGCATCACGTCGCCCAGCTGCCCCGTCACCGTCAGCTTGCCGTTGCCCGGCATGCGCAGCGCTTCAATGGTCATGAGCTCGCCGCCCGTGTTGGTCCACGCGAGCCCCGTCACCGCGCCGATCTCCGGCTCCTTCTCCGCCTCTTCCATCGCGAAGCGCGGCGCCCCGAGGATCTCCTCGACGCGCGCGATGCTCAGCTCCCATGCACTCGTGTCGCCGTCGGCCTTCGCCCGCGCGCGCTTGCGCATGAGCGAGGCGATGGAGCGTTCGAAGGTGCGCAGCCCGGCCTCGCGTGAATAGCGGCTCGTGACGAAGCTCAGCACCCCCTCGGAGATGTGCAGGTCTTCCGGCGTGAGGCCGTGGTCGTCGAGCAGGCGCGGGATGAGGTAGCGCTGCGCGATCTCGACCTTCTCCTCGATCGTGTAGCCCGCGATGCGGATGACCTCCATGCGGTCACGCAACGGGCCGGGGATGTCGAACAGGTTGTTCGCGGTGCAGATGAACAGCACGCTCGACAGGTCGAACGGAAGGTTCAGGTAGTGGTCGACGAAGGTGCTGTTCTGCGACGGGTCGAGCACCTCGAGCATCGCCGCGGTCGGGTCACCCGACGGGCCGCCGCTCGACATCTTGTCGATCTCGTCGATCATGATGACCGGGTCGCGCACCTCGACGCGCCGCAGCGCCTGCAGCAGCATCCCCGGCATCGAACCCACGTAGGTGCGGCGATGGCCGCGGATCTCGGCCTCGTCGCGCACGCCACCCACTGAGATGCGGTAGAACTGGCGGTTGATGGACGTCGCGATGGCCTCGCCGAGCGACGTCTTGCCGGTGCCCGGCGGGCCCACGAAGCACAGGATCGGGCCGGTCGGGTCGCCGCCGCGCAGCTTGCGCACGGCGAGATACTCGATGATGCGCTCCTTGGCTTCGTCGAGACCGTAGTGCCGCTCATCGAGTGCGGCTTCGACGTTGGCCAGCGCGATGTCCTCGTCGCTCGCGCTGCGTGCATTCCACGGCAGTGCCAGCACCCAGTCGAGATAGGTGCGCAGCACCTGATACTCGCTGGACGCGGGGGACAGCAGCCGCAGCCGTTCGGTCTCGCGCCGCGCCTCCGAGGCCACCTTCTCCGGCAGCTTCGCCTCGTCGATGCGACGCAGCAGGTCGACCGACTCCTTCTCGTTCGGGTCGACCTCGCCCAGCTCACTCTGGATCGCGCGCAACTGCTGGCGCAGGTAGAACTCGCGCTGGTGCTGCTCGATCTTGATCTCGGTCTGCTTCTTCACGTCCTCCATGACGCGCGCGCGCGCCACTTCGCGCTCGAGCCGCGAGAGGATGAAGCGGATGCGCTGGCCGATGTCGAGGCGCTGCAGCACCTCCTCCTTGTCGGCGATGCGCAGGTTCATGTTGGTGGCCGCGAGGTCGGCGAAACGTCCCGGATCGGAGACGTTCATCTTGAGGATCTGCGGCACCTCGTTCGGAATGCGATCGACCAGCTCGGCCAGCGTCTCCGCCGCGGCCACTGTGCGCGCCACCAGCTCGTCGATCTCGGCCGGGTCGGCCGGCGCTTCCTTCGCGCCCTGCACCTCGGCGATCGGGAACGGCTCGGTCTGCGCGATGCCGTCGATCGTGATGCGCCGCAGCCCCTGCAGCGTGATCTGGACCGTGTCGCCCGGCAGGTTGATGCGCTCGTGCACGCGGGCGGCCACGCCCACGCGCCCCACGAAGTTGGCCGGATCGATCGCGTCGTCGTTGTCCCCCGAGGCCACGACCAGCGCCACCACCAGCCCCGACTCCTCGTGCGCCCGCAACAGCGCGAGGTTCTCGGGGGCGCCCATCTGCACGGCGATCGTGCCCAGGGGGTACACGATGGTCGACCGCAGCGCCATGAGGGGCAACGTCGGCGGCAACTCGGCGCGGAGGATCTCCTCCTTGCGCTGGCCGCGGGGCATGGCGAGGGAGGAGAGGCGGCTGGGAGGTCTCGACACGGTCGGAGTGAGGGGTATGCCGGGGCAATCTAGGAGCCGCAGGGGCAGGCGACTACCGCGTCGGCCCGGTCCCGCGCCACGGGCGGCACGGGACGCGCCCGGTCGGTGACATGGCGCACAGCGGCCCGCCAGTGGCACCCGCCCCCGGCCCATGTCAGTTTGCAGGCATGTTCGATGAACTGACAGACAAACTCGGCAACGTCTTCGCCAAGCTGCGCGGGCGTGGCGTCCTCACCGAAGCGGACATCAAGGAGGGCATGCGCGAGGTGCGCCGCGTCCTCCTCGAGGCCGACGTGAACTTCGCGCTCACCCGCGAGTTCCTCGAGAAGGTCGAGAAGAAGGCGGTCGGCGTGCTGCAGCTCAAGAGCGTGCAGCCGGCGCAACAGCTCGTGAAGATTGTGCACGACGAGCTCACTGCCATGCTCGGCGAGCGGCGCGAAGGGCTCCGCATGAGCACCGTGCCGCCGACCATCATCATGATGGTCGGCCTCCAGGGCTCGGGTAAGACGACCACCGCCGGCAAGCTCGCGCGCAAGCTCAAGCTCGAGCACAAGAGCTCTCGGCTCGTCGCGGCCGACGTGTATCGGCCGGCCGCCATCGACCAGCTCGAGACCCTCGGCAAGGCGCTCGACGTGCCGGTCTACGCGGATCGCACCACGCAGGATGTGGTGAAGATCGCGCGGGCCGGCATCGACCAGGCGACGCGCGCACGCGATCGCGTCGTCATCGTCGACACGGCGGGCCGCCTGCAGATCGACGCCGACATGATGGACGAGCTGACCCGCCTCAAGGCGGCCATCAAGCCCGACGAGATCCTCTTCGTGGCCGACGGCATGACCGGCCAGGAGGCGGTGAAGATTGCGCAGGGCTTCGATCAGGCGCTGGCGCTCACCGGCGTGATCCTCACGAAGCTCGACGGCGATGCACGCGGTGGTGCGGCGCTGTCGATCTACGGGGTGCTCAAGAAGCCCATCAAGTACATCGGCGTGGGCGAGAAGCCCGATGCGCTCGAGGAGTTCCACCCCGAGCGCATGGCCGGCCGCATCCTGCAGATGGGCGACATCGTGTCGCTCGTCGAGAAGGCGCAGACGGCGTTCGATGTGGACGAGGCCAAGAAGCTCGAGAAGAAGGTCCGCAAGGAAGGGATGGACCTCGAGGACTTCCTCTCGGCCATGCGCCAAATGCAGAAGCTCGGCCCCTTCGAGAACCTCCTGAAGATGCTGCCGGGGGTGAACCCGAAGATGCTCAAGGACGTCAAGATGGACCCCAAGCGCATGAAGCACGTCGAGGCCATCGTGTTGTCCATGACGCCGCAGGAGCGCAAGAAGCCGGAGCTGCTGAACGGCTCACGTCGTGCGCGCATTGCCAAGGGGTGCGGACGGCCGGTGAGCGAGGTGAATCGCCTGCTCGAGCAGTTCCGCGAGATGCAGAAGATGATGAAGAAGATGGGCGGCGGCGCGGGCGGAAAGGGCGGCGGCATGCCCCGCCTTCCCTTTGGCGGCGGCGGAATGTTCGGGATGCGCTGACCGGCGGCAAATCGCCGGGCAGCGCGCGCGGAGCGTTCAGCCCTCCGCGCTCACCACCGCGTCGAGCCCCGGCCACCCCTGCAAGTTGTAGGTGACGAGCGTCTGCAGGTAATGCCGCGCGGCGTCGCGGTGTGACGCCAGCAGGGCGGTGGCTGCCGCGCGCACCCGCTCCTCGGGGGCGAAGGGCGCGGTGAGGTCCTCGCTCATGACCCCGTTCTCGTGCGGCACACCGGCCGCGTCGAGGAACGCGATCTGGTACGTCGGCTCGAGGTCGACGTAGAGCATCTGCAGCAGCTCGAGCTCATCGGTCGCGTTGAGCGCGCCGAGGCGCAGCGCTTCCTTTGCGAGCTTCTCAGCCGGCCAGGTGAGCAACGTGGCGGCGCGGAAGCCGCCGCCGCGCGCGGCGATGCGGCCGGCGTAGAGCGCCTTCGCGCCCTTGTGACGGGCCAGGGCCTGCAGGATGAGCCACTGGCGACGCTCCATCGGGAGCGTCTTGAACGGGGAAAGTGTGCGTGCCATGCGGGCAAGCTACACACCCCGGCCGGGGCGGCCAATCACGCGACGCGGGTTCGCGCGACCGGCCGCCAGCCGTGTCAGGGCTTCGGCGGGGTGTTGCCGTGTCCCATCTTCTCCGCCACGCGGTTGGCGATGGCGTCGGCAAAGGCCTCGCCCCCCACGGTCGGGAACCGCCCCGTGATGGGCGGCGGGCCGGCCGGCACCCCGGACAGACGACGCGCCGCGAGGTCGTCGGCCGCCTCCTGGCTGTCCACGCCGGTCGCGATCTCGCGCAGGATCCCCTCGTGAATGTCGTATACCAGGCCGTGCAGCAGCGGGCGCTTCCCCTTGGCCCATGCATTCTGGATGACGGGCGTCTCCGAGAGGTGATAGAGCTGCTCGAGCACGTTCAGTTCGACGATGCGATTGAAGCGCTGCTGCTCGTCAATGATCCCATCCAGCTCGGCTTTGTTCCAGCGAATCACGTTGCGGATGGGCTGCAGCCAGTGATCGACCAGGCCGTACGGCTGCCCCGCCATGGCGGCCTTCACGCCACCGCACTGGTAGTGCCCCGTCACGATCACGTGCTTGACGTCCAGCACCTCCACCGCGAACTGCAGCACGCTCATCGCGTTCAGGTCGCTGGGGAGCACCAGGTTGGCGATGTTGCGGTGCACGAACAGCTCACCGGGTTCGGTGCCGGTGACGACGTTGGCTGGCACGCGGCTGTCGGCGCAGCCGATGTAGAGGAAGAGCGGCTCCTGCTTCGACGCCTTCTTGCGGAAGTAGTCCGGGTCGGCCTCCTTCATGGCGGCCGCCCACTCACGGTTGTGCTGGATGATCTTGCGGAAGTTTTCCATGGGGCGCCTCAGTGAGCGGGAGTGAGGGCTGCGTCGGGCACGCCGACGAGGCGATAGTCGATGTTGCGGCTGCGTGCCGCTTCACGGAATTCCAGGAGCACTTCCAGCGCGTCGTAGTCGAAGCGCGTCGTCTGCCGCCCGTCGATTTCCACGCGACTGCCGGGCGGAATTGCCTCGAGTGTGCGGGCGAGGCTCGCCTTGCTGAGAAAGGTCACCTGCTGCGGGAGCAGGTAGCGCGTGAGGATCGCGCCCGGCGGGCTCACCTTCACCAGCACCGGCCGCCGCATGTGCTCGGCGAGGATGAACATCACGCCGACCACGAGCCCGAAGGCGATGCCCTTGAGCAGGTCGGTGAAGAGGATCGCGATGATGGTGATGGCGAACGGCAGGAAGTGCGACCAGCCGAGGCGCCACGCCGACTTCCACAGCGCCGGCGACGACAGCTTGAAGCCCGTCACGAGCAGCACGGCCGCCAGCGCCGCGAGCGGGATGCGATTCAGGATGCTCGCGAGGAACAGGACCGCCACGACCAGCAGCAGGGCATGCAGCACCGCCGACAGCCGCGTGCGCGCGCCGGCATCGATGTTGGCCGAGCTGCGCACGATGACGCCGGTAACCGGGAGACCGCCGGCGAGCCCCGACACGACGTTGCCGAGCCCCTGCGCGAAGAGCTCACGGTTGGCCGGGGCGTCGCGCTTCTCGGGATCAAGCTTGTTGGTGGCTTCGAGACTCAGCAGCGACTCGAGACTCGCCACGATGCCGATCGTCGCGGCCAGCATCCACGTGGTCTGATCGGTGAGTGCGCTCCATTCGGGCCGGGTGAGCTGCGCGACCACGGCGTCGAGCCCCTCGGTGGGGAGCGCCACGAGGTGCGTGCCGCGGATGGCGAGATCCGGCGCGACCAGCCCGAGCAATTCATTCAGGCCGACGCCGAGCACCACGGCCGCCAGTGGCGCCGGAAACAGCTTCACCTTGGCCAGCGGGGTGCGCGGCCACAGCACCATGAGCGCGACACCCAGCAGCGCGGTCACGATGGCGCCGAACTGCACCTGCTGGAGGGCGGTGCCGATGGCGCCGAAGGTGTTCTCCCCCGACGGGTCGATGAAGGCCATGTCGCCTTCCCAGTCGGCGTCGTAGCCCACGGCGTGGGGCACCTGCTTTAGGATGAGCGTCAGGCCGATGGCGGCCAGCATCCCCTTGATGACCGACGACGGGAAGTAGTAGCCGATGACGCCCGCGCGGGCCGCGCCGAGCACGATCTGCAGCACACCGCCCAGCACCACCGCGGGGAGGAACCGCGCGAAGCTCCCGGCCTGCCCGATGCCGGCGATGACGATGGCGGTGAGACCGGCGGCCGGGCCGCTCACCATGAGCTGCGAGCCGGAGGCGAAACCGACCACCACGCCGCCAACCACGCCGGCCACGACGCCGGAGAGCAATGGGGCCCCGGACGCGAGCGCGACACCGAGGCAGAGTGGCAGCGCCACCAGGAAGACGACGACCGACGCGGGGATATCCGCGCGCCAACAGGAGAAGAGCCCCAAGGGGGGCGACGCGGCGGAGGTCGTCGACGCGCCCGGAGACTCGGGCACGGGGGGAGACGACGCTCGCGCAGGCACGGGGGCGGGGACCGGCATGCGGGTGGTGGCAAAGATGAGGGGGCCGTCCGGACTGGGGGCCCCGATGTCGTACGCTGAGCCTAACGGGGGCGCTGAACGCGCCACAAGTTGCCGCATGTCCAATCGCCGCCCGTCTGCCCATCCTCTGCGCGTCCTGCTCGCGGCCCTCGTGTGGCTGCCCATTACCGCGTGCCGAGAGGCGCCGCGCTACGATACCGTCATTCGCGGCGGTCTGCTGGTCGATGGTTCCGGGAACGCCCCGGTGTACGGCGACCTGGCCATCCTGGGCGACTCCATCGTGGCCGTGGGCGCCGTCGAGGGGCGCGGCCGCGTCGAGGTGGATGCGGCCGGGCAGGCGGTCTCGCCGGGCTTCATCAACCTGCTGAGCTGGGCCAACGAGTCGCTCATCGCCGACGGCCGTGCGCAGAGCGACATCCGGCAGGGCGTGACCCTCGAGGTCATGGGCGAGGGCACGTCGATGGGGCCGCTCTCCGACACGCTGCGCGCCGAGATGCTCGCGCGGCAGGGGGACATCCGCTACCCCATCACCTGGCGCACGCTGCGGGGCTATCTCGACACGCTGGTGACGCGCGGCATCAGCGTGAACGTCGCCTCGTTCGTCGGCGCGACCACGCTGCGCATCAATCACGTGGGGTGGGATGACCGCCCGGCCACCGCCGCCGAGCTCGCGGCCATGCGCGCCGACGTGCGACAGGCCATGGAGGAGGGTGCCCTGGGGGTGGGTACGTCGCTCATCTACGCACCGGCGTTCTACGCCAGCACGGCCGAGCTGGTCGCGCTGGCGCAGGCGGCGGCCCCGTACGGCGGCATGTACATCTCGCACCTTCGCAGCGAAGGCAATCGGCTCGAGGAGGCGGTGCAGGAGCTGTTCACGATCGCCCGCGAAGGCGGTGTGCGCGCCGAGATCTGGCACCTCAAGGCCGCAGGTGAGGCGAACTGGCCCAAGATGGCGCGGGTCCTCGCCCGCATCGACTCGGCGCGCGCCGCCGGGCTCGAGATCACCGCGAATGTCTATCCGTACACGGCGGGGGCCACCGGGCTCGACGCGAGCATGCCGCCATGGGTGCAGGCCGGCGGCTACGCGGCGTGGGCGCGGCGACTGCGCGACCCGGCCACCCGCGCGCGTGTCGCGCGCGAGATGCGCACGCCCACCGACGCGTGGGAGAGCCTCTACCTCGCGGCGGGCGGTCCCGATCATGTGCTGCTCTCCGGCTTCCGCGCGGACTCGCTCAAGCCGTACACCGGGCAGTCGCTGGCCGCCGTCGCGCAGGCGCGCGGCACCACGCCCGAGGAGACCGCGATGGATCTCGTCATGAAGAACGGCGCCGACGTCGACGCCATCTACTTCGTCATCGACGAGGACAATCTGGTCACCCAGCTCGAGCGCCCGTGGGTGAGCGTGGGCTCCGACGCGAGTGCGCCCAGCACCGAGGGCGTGTTCCTCAAGAGCATGCCGCACCCCCGCGCCTATGGCACGTTCGCGCGCATCCTCGGACGCTATGTGCGCGAGCAGCAGGTGCTCACGCTGGCCGACGCGGTGCGGCGCATGACGAGCCGCCCCGCCGAGACGCTGCGCCTCGCCCGACGCGGACGGCTCGCGCCCGGCTATCATGCCGATGTGGTGGTGTTCGACCCCGCCACCGTGAGCGACCGCGCGACCTTCACGCAGCCGCATCAGTACGCGGTGGGAGTGCGTGACGTGTTCGTCAACGGCGTGGCGGTGCTGCGCAACGGCGAGCACACCGATGCGCGGCCGGGGCGTGTGGTGCTGGGCCCCGGCGCGAAGCGCTGATCTTTCCCTCTGTTCCCACCGAACCACGCGATGACGACACGACGTGAATGGGTGCGCGACGGCCTGCTGCTGGCCGGCGCGGCGATGGCAACGGGTGCCGCCACCTCGACGGCCCTCGCCGCTCCGTGGGTGCGTCGCCGGCAGGACGCCGACCTTGTGGTGCGGGGCGGGCTGCTGCTCGATGGCACCGGCGGCGCAGCGCGCGAGCTCGACGTGGCGGTGCAGGGCGGTCGCATTGCCGCCGTGGGCGCGCGCCTCGCCGCGCGCGGACGCGAGGAGATCGATGCGCGGGGCATGGTCGTGAGCCCCGGCTTCATCGACATCCACTCGCACGGCGACGGCAACCTGCGCGAGGATCCGCGCGCCGCGTCGGCCATCCGCCAGGGAATCACCACCATCGTTGTGGGCGCCGACGGCAGTTCGCGCTTCACCGGCGATGCGGACGATCGCTTCGCGACGTGGGCCGAGCGCACGGACGCGCTGCACCCCGCGGTGAACGTGGCGAGCATGGTGGGGCTGGGCAGCGTGCGCGGCCGCGTCATCGGTGAGGCGGATCGCCGTGCGACGCCCGCGGAGATCGCGCGCATGACCGCCATGGTGGAGCGCGCCGTCAGCGAGGGCGCGTGCGGGGCCTCGTCGGGGCTCGAGTACACGCCGGGCGCCTTCGCCGATACGGCGGAGCTCGCGGCGGTGTGCCGCCCACTCGCGGCGCGGCGCCTGTCGTACGCCACGCACATGCGCAACGAGGACGACCAGCTCCTCGAGTCCATTGACGAATCCATCGCCGTCGCGCGTGGGGCCGGGTGCGGGCTCCAGGTGTCGCACCTCAAGCAGCAGGGCACACGCAACTGGAGCAAACTGCAGCCGTCGCTCACGCGCATCGCGCAGGCGCGGCAGGCCGGCATGGACGCGTGGTTCGACGTGTATCCGTACGTCGCCTACGCGACCGGACTCACCAACCTCTTCCCGGTGTGGGCGCGCGACGGCGGCACCGACGCGTTCCTCGCACGACTCGACAGCGCCGGCACGGCCGCGCGCATTCGCACCGAAGCGCTGGGCAAGGTGGAGCTCATCGGCGGGTGGGACAACGTGCAGCTCTCGCGTGTCGCCAACGCCGCCGACCGCGATGCCGAAGGGAAGCGACTCGGTGCCTGGGCCGCGTCACGCCGCGAGGAGCCCTACGAGGCGGCGGTGGGACTGCTGCGCCGCAATCGCCTGGATGTGGGCATGCTTGGCTTCGCGATGAGTGAGGAGAATCTCGACGCGCTGCTCGCCCACCCGTTCGGCATGGTGTGCTCCGACGGTGGCGCGTTCGCGATCGATGGCCCCACGCGGCGCGGCAGCCCGCATCCGCGTGGCGCCGGCGCTTTCGCACGCGTCCTCGGTCGCTACGTGCGTGAGCGCAAGGCGCTGCCCCTCGCCGATGCCGTGCACAAGATGACCGCGCGTCCCGCCGCCCGCGTGCATCTCGTCGATCGCGGCCGTATCGCCGTGGGGTTGGCAGCGGACCTCGTCGTGTTCGACCCCGCCACCGTGGCCGATACGGCGAGCTTCGCCAACCCGTTCCAGTATCCCGTGGGCATTCGCGACGTGGTGGTGAACGGCGGGGTCGCGGTGCGCGGCGGCGAGCAGGCGGGAGGCGACGGGAGGGGACGGGTCCTGCGCGCCAGTTGAGGCGCGCCACCTCCTCCATCCACCCTCAACCCACCCTCAACAGCGGCTGGCGTGGCGCGTAGGTTGAGGCAGAGCCGGTGTCAGTCCGGCTTCTGTCCCCAAACCCGTCCCGCGCCGATGTCTCGTCGTCCCCTCCTTGCCGCGCTCCCGTTGCTCGGCCTTGCGCCCGTCGCTGCCGTGGTCGGCGCCCAGGCCCGCCCCGCCGCCCGTCCGGCCGCCGCAGCGGCCCCCAAGGCGCCGTTCATGGCCTCGGTGGACACCAACGTGTTCCGCGGCCTGTCGTATCGCCTCGTCGGGCACTCCCGCGGTGGTCGTGTCACCACCGTCACCGGCGTGCCCTCGCAGCCCAAGACGTTCTACATGGGCGTCGCGAGCGGTGGGCTCTGGCGCACCACCGACAACGGTGAGAGCTGGCAGCCGCTCACCGACGGCAAGGTGCCCGTTGCGTCCATGGGCAGCGTGGCCGTGGCCGAATCGAACCCCAACGTGATCTGGCTCGGCACGGGCAGCGACGGGGTGCGCAGCAACGTGTCCACGGGGCGCGGCGTGTACCGCAGCACCGACGCCGGCGCCACGTGGAGCTTCGCCGGCCTGTACGACGCGGGGCAGATCGGTGCGGTGCGCATCCACCCCACCAATCCCGACGTGGCGTGGGTGGCTGCCTACGGCGACATCTTCAAGCCGAGTCGCACGCGCGGCATCTACAAGACCACCGACGCCGGCAAGACGTGGAAGAACACGCTCTACGTGAGCGACTCCACCGGTGCCATGGACGTCGAGATCCAGCCGGGCAATCCGAACGTGCTCTTCGCGTGGATGAATCGCATCGAGCGCAAGCCGTGGAGCATCATCTCCGGCTCGCGTGAGGGTGGCTTCTACAAGAGCACCGATGGTGGCGACACGTGGAAGCACATCACCACCGGCCTGCCCAATCAGCTCATCGGCAAGGGGAACATCGCCGTCACGGCGGCCAATCCGCGTCGCCTGTATGCGCTGGTCGAGGCGCAGCCGGGTGGTGGCCTCTACCGCAGCGACGACGCGGGTGAGAGCTGGGCGCTCGTGAACAGCACGCCGGGACTCATCACGCGTCCGTTCTACTACACCACGCTGGGCGCCGACCCGAGCAACGCCGACGTGGTGTACGGTGGCGCCGAGTCGTTCTACAAGAGCACCGATGGCGGGAAGACGGTGACCGTGATGCGCACGCCGCACGGCGACAATCACGACATCTGGATCAACCCGACCAACAGCAACATCATGGTCCAGTCGAACGACGGCGGTGCCAACGTGAGCACCGATGGCGGGCGCACCTGGAGCACGCAGGACAACCAGCCGACGGCCGAGTTCTACGGGGTGTGGCTCGACAACGCCTTCCCGTACAACCTCTACATGGCCCAGCAGGACAACAGCACGTACATCGTGCCGAGCCTGAACAACCCGTTCAACATGGACGCGGTGAAGACGGGCCCCGGCTGCGAGACGGGCCCCATCATCCCGCACCCGAGCGACCCGAACATCATCCACGGCAACTGCAAGGGGCAGTACTCCATGCGGAACGTGGCCGCGGGCGTGACCAAGAACTACTGGATCGGCGGCCAGTCGCTGTACGGCAACGATGGCGGCGACCTGCTGTACCGCATGCAGCGCACGACGCCCATGGCCACGTCGCCGCACGACCCGAAGGTGCTGTACTACGGCTCGCAGTTCCTGCACCGCACGCGCGACAACGGCGCGACGTGGGAGAAGATCTCCCCCGACCTCACCGCCTTCAACGCCTGCTGCCAGGGCGGCTCGGGGTGGCCGATCACGCGCGACGTGACGGGCGAGGAGTTCTACAGCACGCTGTACGCCATCAGCGAGAGCCCGCTCGAGAAGGGCGTCATCTGGACCGGCTCGAACGACGGGCCGTTCTCGGTGACGCGCGATGACGGCAAGACGTGGGCGCGCGTGACGCCCAAGGATCTCGCGCAGGGTGGCCGCGTGGCGTGGATCGACGCGTCGCCGCACCGCAAGGGCTCCGCCTACTTCGCGACGTATCGCTACCTGCTGGGCGACTACCGGCCGTACATCTACCTCACGAACGACTACGGCAAGACGTGGAAGCTGCTCACCGACGGCAGCAACGGCATTCCGGCCGATGCGCCCACGCGTGTCGTGCGTGAAGACCCGGTGCGCGAAGGGCTCCTCTACGCCGGCACCGAGTTCGGTCTTTACATCTCGTTCGACAATGGCGGGCACTGGCAGCCGTTCAACCGCAACATGCCCGTGCTCCCCATCAACGACATCCGCGTCCACCGCGGTGACCTGATCATCGCCACGCAGGGGCGCGCGGCGTGGATCATGGACAACATCGCGCAGTTGCAGCAGGTGGGGCCCACCACCGCGGCCGCCACGCTGCAGGTGTTCCGCCCGCGCGATGGCTATCGCACCAACACGGGTCAGGCGTTCCTCGGCCCCACGGTCGACTACTACCTCGCGGCGCGCCCCACCGACACGGTGCGAATCGAGATCACCGACGCCAACGGCAAGCTCGTGAACAGCTACAAGAGCGATGTGCAGGCGCCGGCGATCGGTGGGCGCGGGCGTGGCGGCGGTGGCGGCGATCCGGACGATCCCGACGCCGCCATGATGGAAGGACGCCCGGGGCGTGGCGTGGCCGCGGCGGCTGGCGGCCCCACGCTCAACCAGGTCACGCGCAACGCCGGCATGAACCGCTTCGTCTGGGGGCTGCAGCACCAGAACGGACTCGGCGCGCCGCCGGGGCAGTACACGGTCAAGGTGAGCGTGGCGGGGCAGACACAGACGGTGCCGCTCCGCGTGCGGATGGACCCGCGCCTCGCGCTCGACGGCACCACCGAGTCCGACCTGCAGGCGCAGTTCGCGCACAACACGACCATGCGCGAGATGGTGGCCGAGGTGAACGGCATGGTGCAGCGCACGCGCCAGGCCGAGACGCGCCTCCGCAACGCGACCGGTGCCGCGGCCGATACGCTGGCCAAGGTGAAGGCGGTGAGCGAGGTGCTCAACACGCAGCCCATCCGCTACGGCAAGCCCGGGCTGCAGGCGCACATCACGTACTTGGCCGGCATGACGGCGCGCAGCGACCAGAAGGTCGGACGTGACGCCTACGAGCGGTACGCGTGGCTGCGCAAGGAGCTCGACAAGGCGAAGAAGGCCCTCGATGCGGCCCTCGGCCCCGAGCGGCGCCCGGCCGCGATGTGAGGGCGGAGGGCGCTCCGGCCGGAACCTCCGGTTGACGGGCTGGTAAACTTCGGGCGGTCCATTGGCGTACGCGCCGGTGGGCCGCCCGACGCCGTTTCGGGGCCCGCCCCACGGTCGCACCTGTCCTCCTACCTCGACCCATCCATGTTCCGTTCCGTCATCAAGCCCGTCGCGCTCGCGCTCTCGCTGGCCGCGCTGTCGGCGCCCCTCGCCGCGCAGGGCAGCATGCAGGCCATGGGCAACCAGCCTGGCAAGCCGCCCCTCTCGCCGCGCGATTCGATCAGCACGACCGTCGCCGGCTCCGCCATCAAGGTCAACTACGGCCGTCCGTCGAAGCGCGGCCGCGTGATCTTCGGCGGCCTGGAGAAGTGGGGCAACGTGTGGCGCACCGGCGCCAATGAGGCCACCCACTTCACCACCAGCAAGGCGCTCGACTTCGGCGGCAAGGTCGTGCCGGCCGGCACCTACACGCTGTGGACCAAGCTCGAAGAGAGCGGCAAGTGGGAGCTCATCGTCAACAAGCAGACCGGCCAGTGGGGCACGGCCTACAAGGCGTCGGAGGACCTCGTCAGCATTCCGATGAAGGTGACCAGCACCAACCCGGTCGTCGAGCAGATGGAGATCCAGGTCAAGCCGGCCGGCAAGGGCGGCGAGATCATCGTCCAGTGGGACACCTACAAGGCCGTCGCGACCTTCACGGTGAAGTGACCCTGCGCGATGGGGCGTCCCTCAGCGGCGGCGCCCCATCGACTCGCGCAATTGCCGGGTGCCGGTGCGACTGGCCAGCACCTTCTCGCCACTCTGCATGACCACTGCCCAGCGCCCCGCGTCCTGCGGCAGCAGCGCGCGCACATGGTCGAGGTTCACGGCATGTGAGCGATGGATGCGCACCCAGCGGCTCCCGTCCAGACGGTCGAGCAGCTCGCCCAGCGGTACCGTGAGCAGGTGCCGCGCGCCGTTGGCCACCAGCACCACGTAGTCGTCGTCGGCCTCGAGCCGCTCGATCGTCCACACGGCTATGGGCCGCACGCGCCCGCGTTCACGCACGTACAGGTGCTGCAGGGGAGCGCCCGTGGCGCTCTGGCCATACAACTCACGCACCCGCCCCACGAGTGGCGCATCGGCGGACGTCGCCGTCGGGTCGGTCTTGGCGGCCCGTGTGAGACGCGCCACCGCCCGCGTGAAGCGCTCGCGCGTGAACGGCTTCACGAGGTAGTCCGCCGCGCCCAGCTCGAACGCATGCACCGCGTAGGCGTCGTACGCGGTCGTGAACACCACCTGCGGCAGCGCTGCGCCGGATGCGCCCGCGCGCTCGAGCACCTGCAGGCCGTCCAGCTCCGGCAGGTGGATGTCGAGGAAGAGCACGTCGGGGCGATGTGTCGCGATGAGTGCCAGGGCGTCGCGCCCGTTGTCGCACTCGCCGACCAGCGCGAGCTGCGTGGTGGCCAGGACCAGGTCGCGCAATTGCACACGCGCGAGGGGCTCGTCCTCGACGATCACGGCGCGCAGGGGCGCCGCCGCGACGTCAGGCAGGGACATGCACCGTCACCGCATAGCCGGACGACTCGCGTGCGGCCTCGACCCGCGCGCGCGTGCCATACAACAGGCGCAGGCGCTGCCGCAGCGCGTCCAGCCCGAGCCCCGTGCCCGCGGTCGACGCCGCCGTCGCGTCGCCGTCGTCACGCACCGTGAGCACGAGGGCGTCGGCCGCGAACCGCGCCGAGACGGCGATGGCGCCGCCGCTCGCGCGCGGCGCGATGGCGTGGCGGATCGCGTTCTCCACCAGCGGCTGCACCGTGAGGCTGGGCACGACGAAGTCGAGCGCGTCCTCCTCGACATCCATCGAGACGCGCAGGCGGTCGCCGTAGCGCAGCGCCTCGAGCGCGAGGTAGGTGCGCACGAAGTGCAGTTCGTCGGCGAGCTGCACCTGTTCCCGCGCGCCACGCTTGCTGTCGAGTACGTAACGCAGCAGCTCCGCGAGCTGTCCGAGCGCCTGCTCCGTGCGCGCCGGGTCGAGGCGCGCCAGTGTGATGAGCGAGTGCAGGGTGTTGAACAGGAAGTGCGGGTCGAGACGCCCGCGCAGCGCCTCGAGCTCCGCGCGCACGCGCAGCGCCTCGGCCTCGATGCGACGCGACTCGATGTCACGCGCGCGTCGTGACGCCACGCCGGCCATGGTGATGCCGGCCACGAGCAGGTAGAGCAACCCGCCGTAGAACGTCTGCCAGCCGATCCACGGCGCGACCTGCGCACGCACCGCATCCCAGTCGCCGAGGCCGATGTAGACGTCGAGCACGATGAACCCCGACCACAGCACCGCGTACACGGTCGCCGCGGCGAGGTGCTGCAGCAGGAAGGTCAGCGAGAGGCGGTCGGGCCACGCATACCGCGTGCTGAACCATCGTGCGCCCACACCGAGCAGGGCCGCCCAGCCGATCGTGCGCAGCGCGATGAGCACCGCCTGTGACGCGGGCTGTCGCGCGAGCGTGCCCACCAGCACCGCGTAGAGCAGGACGAGGGGGCTCCACGCGGCGAGATAGACAAGGGCAGGGCGCAGTCGATGATAGACGCGAAGC
The DNA here is from genome assembly GCA_020161135.1 of Gemmatimonadota bacterium. Taxonomy (GTDB): domain Bacteria; phylum Gemmatimonadota; class Gemmatimonadetes; order Gemmatimonadales; family Gemmatimonadaceae; genus Gemmatimonas. The sequence goes on from JAIUOB010000005.1 coordinate 411,928, forward strand.
ATGAGGTGTTGGACGAGACGGGTCGATCAGCGCACGGCGGGCAGCAACGCGTACCGTACCCAAGCGTACTCCGGCTCGAGCGTGAGCGCCTGCTGGTACGCGGCCCGCGCCGCCGCGGCGCGTCCGGCGGCAAGCTCCCACTGCCCGTGCCAGGCCAACGCTTCCGCCTGTCCCCAAGACGGCAGTCCGGGGCCCGGAGTGTCACGCTCGAACGCGGCGAGCGCGCGCGCCAGCAGTTGGCGCGCCTTGTCCTGCCCGCCGCCGAACATGGCCGGCTTGTACCACGCGCTGACGGCCTGCAGCAGCAGGACGCGTGGGTTGTTCTTCCCCAGGGCAAGCGCCTGGTCATCGGCGCGGCTGGCGGCCGCCCCGTAGCGCATGCCGCGCAGCGCATTGCCGGCAATGAGCTGCCCCATGCAGCTCGACCGCAGGGCGTGCGATTCGGCGAGCGGCTGCGCGGCGACCGCGCGGTCGAGCCAGGCGAGCGCCTCCTCGTAGCGCGCCTCCGCGGCGTCCTCTTGCTTGCGGCTCATGGCCAGTTGGCCGAGCCGATAGGCCGCATACCCGCGGTAGTGCAGCAGCAACCCGTGCTCGGGGAAGGCGGTGAGGGCGCGATCGACCAGCGCGGCGCCCTGCAGCAGTTGCGCGGTGTCGCCGCGCACGACTGCCCGGTCGATGATGCGTCGGGCGGAGTCGGCCCAGCGCAACGCGCCGGTGAGGGCGGGCGTGGCGACCGACGGCGCGGCGGCCGACGGCGCGGCGGCGGCGCCTTGCGCGCGCACGCCCGGTGTGGCGAAGAGCGCGAGGGGAACAGCGATGGTCAGGACACGCGGTGCGACGACACGAAGGAGGTGCATGGGAATCCTCAGAAGAGCAGTGTGGAGCCCACGAAAAGCGAGCGGAGGAAGGGCGCCTGCACGGGCAGGCGGGTGGCGAAGTCGTCGGTCCAGCGATAGCGCATCACGTTGCGGCGTACGAACACGTTCGAGGCGCTTCCCCACAGCACGAGGCCGCGACGATCGCCGAGGGCGCGATACCAACTGGCCGACAGGTCGGAGCGACGGTAGGTGGGGAGACGGGCGCCGAAGGGCGCGCCGTACACCGGCTCGGGCATGCCGCTGCTGCGGTCCGTACCGACGATGTCGGTGAAGGGGCGTCCGGTGGCGAGCCGCAGCGCCGTGCCGATGGTGATGCCGCGCCAGATGCGCTCGGTGATCCAGGCCGCCGAGTGCGACACGTCGGCGAGCGAGGGCGCCACCACGTCGGTGCCGGGCGCGGTGCGCCGCGCATGCACGTGGCTCCAGGTGATGCGCGTGCGCAGGGCGTCAGAGACACGCCAGCGCCACTGCAGGTCGACGCCGCGCGCGTGGCCGACGCCGCCGCCCACGGGCGCGTACGCCGGTGTGAACTGCCACAGGGCGTCGTAGCGCTTGTCGTACACTTCGAGGCGCACGCCGCTGCTGTCGCTCCCCCACTGCACGCCGGCCATCGCCTGCACGACGCGCATCGGCGCGAAGTCGCGCGCGGGGAGTGCGCGACGGAAGGTCGGCTCGGCCACCTGATGGTAGGTGCCCCAAGCTGCCGTGAGCCCCAGCGCACCGCGCTGCCACGCCAGCGACAGGCGCGGATCGACGGTGCGACGCGCGGTGAGCGTGCTGTGGTCGCTGCGCACGCCGCCGATGACGCGCACACCGGCGGCAAAGGTGTGCGTCGCCTCCGCGAAGGCCGCCGTGCGCGTGCTGGGCGTGCGTACCCCGAACGTCGGCGTCACCACGTCGCCCTGCGTCGCCGTGCCCGCATAGGAGGCGCGGAGCCCTTCGCGCTCCGCACCGATGCGCCACAGTGTGCCACGTGCCGTGCGATAGCCGAGCGACGCGAGCAACTGCGGCGACGCGAGCCGCGTGCGCAGGCCGGTGGGGCCGAACGTCTCGCGCCGATCGAAGGTGCTGAGCGCCGCCGTGATCGCGGGGCGCCACGCCGTGCTGCTGTCGCGCCACGACAGCACCGCGATGCCGTCGTCGGAGCGGGCGGCGTACGTCGCCGCGCCCTGCGCGGCCGCGTCGCCGACACCGAAGCGTTGCTGCTGCCGGACCGCGAAGAGTCGCAAACGCCCCGCCGCCGAGGTGCGCCAGTCGAGCGTGCCGCTGGCGTCGTGACCGCGCGGCGGCGGGTCGTACGGCTGCGCCTCGCCAAACACGGCGATGAGCGGTGAGAGCGTGCTGACGCCCGCAGCCACGCGCACGCCCAGACGCTCCGTGGGGCGCGCGCCGAAGGCGGCACTCACGCCACCGATCGAGGCGGACACCGAACCGCTGCGACGGAGCGGTGCAGAGGCACTCTCCATGCGCACCAGCCCCGACAGCGCGTTGCCGTACCCCGCACCGAATCCGCCGGAGGAGAACACCGTGCGATCGAGCAGGAACGGATTGACCGTCGTGGTCGTGTGGCCCGTCGGATTGTCGGCGCGCACGGGCGACAGCAGCCAGGCGTCGTCGACCAGGACGCGCGTCTCGGTCACGTCGCCGCCACGCACGAAGAGTCCCGTGCCTTCATCGACGCCCTGCGCGCCGGGCAGTGTCTGGATGGCACGCGCGATGTTGCCGGCGGCGCCCGGTGTCTGCACGACATCGAGCGGTGTGAGCGTCGCCGTCTGCCCGCCGCCGATGGTGTACTCGCCCGCCGCCACCACCACGAACTGGCTCAGCACGGGCGGCCGGGCGGTGAGCACGAAGGTGAGGGCGCTGTCCACGGGGAGCGTGACATCGACCGTGGCCGGCACGAAGCCGACGCCGCGCGCGACGACGGTGGCCAGGCCGCGATGCGCGGAGGGCAGGGCGAAGCGACCGATTGAGTCGGTGCGCGTTTCGTCGAGCGTCTCGAGCACCACCACGGTGGCCGCCGCAATCGGGCGACCGTCGGTGGTGCGCACGAGGCCGCGCGCGGCGAACGACGACGCCGGGGCCGGAGCGGGCGTTGGAGCGACCGACGACGGTGGCGCCCCCTGCGCGGGCAGGGCGCGTACCGCGACCGCGAGGGCGGCGCTCGGCACGAGCGTCGCGAGGATGCACAAAGGGGAGCGCATGGATGCACCATGGCTCCCCCGTGTCAGGCCGTCATGCGCGAGTCGGTGAAGTGACAGGCGCGGTCGGTGAGCGACCCCCCGTCACGGCGCCCGCGCGCCGAGCGCGCGGGTCAGCGCCACGCCGTGTTCAGTGCCCCGCCGCCCCCGCGTCCCGATCACGCGGGTCTGCCGCCCCCAGCCGCTTGCCGGTCTTCGCGTCGATGGCGATCGAGTGGGCGGTGCCCTGCTGCCCGCCCACACGCACCGTGTGTCCCTTGGCCCGCAATGCGGCGAGCGTCGAGTCGGCGATGCCGACACGCTCCACCGTGAGCACGTTGGGCAGCCACTGGTGGTGCACCCGCGCCGCATTCACCGCCTGCTGCACGGGCATGTCGAAGGCGATGAGGTTGAGCACGACCTCCATGACGGTGTTGATGATGGTGCGTCCGCCGGGGCTGCCCACCACCGCCACCAGCTTGCCGTCCTTCGCGACGATCGTGGGCGTCATGCTCGACAGCATGCGCTTGCCGGGCTGTGCGACGTTGGGCGCCGTGCCGATGAGCCCCGTCGAATCGGTGAGTCCGGGCTTGCCGTTGAAATCGCCCATCTCGTTGTTGAGCAGGAATCCGGCGCCGTCCACCACCGCGCCGAGCCCGTAGCCCGCCTCGAGCGTGTACGTCACCGACACCGCCAGGCCATCCTTGTCCACGACGCTGTAGTGCGTCGTCTCGTCGCTCTCGTAGCCCTGCGTCACATCGGCCGGCGAGCTGGGCGACGCCTTCGCCGGGTCGATGGTCGCGCGCAGCGTCTTCGCATAGCTCTTGCTCGTGAGCTTCGCGACGGGCGGCTGCGTGAAGTCAGGGTCGCCCAGGTGCACCGCGCGGTCGCGGAAGGCGCGCCGCATGCTCTCGGCCAGCGTGTGGAGGTACTGCGGCGAGTTGTGCCCCATCGCCTTGAGGTCCATTCCCTCCATGATGTTCAGCATCTCGATCATGGCCACACCACCACTGCTCGGTGGCGGCATGGAGATGACCTCGTAGCCGTTGAAGGTGCCGCGCACCGCAGGGCGTTCGACCGCCTTGTAGGCTGCCATGTCGGCTTCGGTGATGAGGCCACCCTCGCGTCGCATCTCGGCGGCCATGAGCTGCGCGGTGGTGCCGGTGTAGAAGCCGTCGCGCCCCTGGTCGCGCACGCGGCCCAGCGTCTTGCCCAGGTCGCCCAGCACGAGGCGGTCACCGGCCGCGTAGGGCTGCCCGGCCTTGTAGTACGCGGCGAGCGAGCCAGAATCCTGCGACAGCTTCGTGCGTGCGCCGGCGAGCGACGCGGCGAGACCGGTGGGCACGATGAAGCCCGTATCGGCGAGCGATGCGGCCGGCGCGACCAGCGCATTCCACTTCGCCTTGCCGTACTTCTGGTGCGCGAGCGCGAAGCCGGCCACGGTGCCCGGCACCCCCACGCTCTTGTGCGAGTTGTGATGAATGCGCGAGGAGTACGCCCCGGTGCTGTCGGTGAACATCGTGGGCGAGGCGCCGGCGGGGGCCTTCTCGCGGAAGTCGATGGTGGTCGCGCGGCCGTTCGGGAAGCGGATCACCATGAACCCGCCGCCGCCGATGTTGCCGGCAGTCGGGTAGGTGACGGCAAGCGCAAAGCCGGTGGCGATGGCGGCGTCTACGGCATTGCCGCCGGCGGCCAGCACGTCGCGCCCTACGGCGCTGGCGATGGCGCTGGCCGAGACGACCATGCCCTTGTCGGCTTCGACGGCCTGGGTGGGCCAGGGCGCCTGGGGTGGCTGGGCCGGAGGCTGGGCGCCGGGGGCGACGGCGAGGAGCGCGAGGCCGGCCCCGAGCAGGGGGAGCGGCAGCAGCGCCAGACGGCGCGCGCGAGCGGAGGGACGAGCAGGCATGGCGGAGGGGAGGAGGATGTGCCCGGATTCTACTGTTGGCCCGCCCCCCCGCCACCTCCGGCCGCTCGGGTCTCAGCAGCCGACGGCTCGGATCTCAGAATACGGCTGCTCAGACCTCAGACCTCTGGCGGCGGTCTCTGGTCTCTGACCTCTATACCTTGTCTGGCCTCAGACTTCTGGGTGGTGGGTCTGACCAGACATCGGTCCAGACACTCTCCCAGACTTGCCGACAGAGGTCTGACGACCGACAACGATAGAAGTCCGAGACGAGATCCTGTCAGAAGTCACAGGTCTGAGCAGGGGTGGGCGTTGCTCAGTGGGGCTGGCTAGCCTATGTTCCAAGGCTCCCGTGGGCTGGCCCCCGGGGACACGGGTGTGCGCCGGATCCTCCGGTCGCGCGAGGAACCCGAACATCAGGTCCGAGGCTCGGGGCATCGCCCTGCCGGCTGGACCTGGCTGGACACCACCTCAGTGCTTTGGAGCGACCGATGGCCGTCAAGATCCGTCTCCGCCGCGAAGGCCGGAAGAAGACCCCCATGTACCGCATCGTGGTTGCCGATTCGCGCGCGCCGCGCGACGGTCGCTTCATCGAGATCCTGGGGCAGTACCAGCCGCGTGGCGGCGAGAACGCCCTCGCGCTCAAGACCGAGCGCGTGAACCACTGGCTCGACGTGGGCGCGCTGCCCACGGACACCGTCCGCTCGATCCTGCGTCGCGCCGGCATCCTCAAGGCCCGTCACGAGGCGCGCCTCGCGTCCAAGCTCCAGTCGGCCGCGGTGGCGCTCCCCGCCGACAACGGCGACGCCTGAGCAGGCACGCCCGTTGGGCGAGCACATCGTCGTCGGCAAGGTGCGGCGCGCGCACGGTGTGCGCGGCGCCTGGGCCGTCGAATCGGTGACCGATGCGCCGGATGCGATCTTCGCGTCCGGCGCAGTGCTTTTTGCCGGGGATCGCGACGGCAACCCCGTCCTCGAGCAGGGCGCGCCCGTCGCCCTGCACATCGAGGACGGACGCCCCATGAACCGCGAGTGGCTCGTGCGCGTTCGCGAGGTCACCGACCGCGATGTGGCGGACACGTGGCGCGGCCGTTGCCTGCTGGCGGACGCCGACACGCTCCCTGAACCCGACGAAGACGAGATCTACATCCGCGACATCCTCGGCATGCAGGTGGCGGTCGAGGGGCTGGGTGTGGTGGGCACGGTGCGCGATGTCTACGACGCGCCGCAGGGATTCATCCTCGAGGTGGAGACGGCCACCGGACGCCCGCTCGTGCCGTGGCACGACGACCTCGTCCAGGATGTCGACGAGGAGGCGCGCGTGATCACCCTCGCGCACCTCGATGGCTTGCTCGACGGCTGACGGCCGCCGACGTTCCCGCATGCTGCGCATCCACGTCGTCACCATCTTCCCCGAGTTCTTCGCGGGGCCGTTGTCGCTCAGCATCCCCGCGCGGGCCGCGCAGGCGGGGGCGGTGTCGTACTCGATGGTCGACCTGCGCACCTTCACGCACGATCGCCATCGCACGGTGGACGACTATCCCTTCGGCGGCGGGCCCGGCATGGTCATGAAGCCGGGGCCGTTCTTCGAGGCGGTCGAGTCGATCGGCGCCACCGCTCCCATCGTGCTGCTCTCGCCACGCGGGCGCCGGTTCGCGCACGCCGATGCGGTGCGCTTCGCCGCCGGCACCGAGCTCACGTTGCTCTGCGGACACTACAAGGACGTCGACGAGCGCGTCGCGCAGCACCTCGCCACCGAGGAGCTGTCGCTGGGCGACTTCGTGCTCAGCGGCGGCGAACCCGCAGCGCTGGCCATCATCGATGCGACGGTGCGCCTGCTGCCCGGCGCCATGAGCGATCTCGACAGCGCGCGCACCGACTCGTTCTACGATCGCGGCATCAGCGCGCCGAGCTACACGCGCCCGGCCGAGTATCGCGGTCACGCCGTGCCGGACGTGCTCGTGGGCGGTGACCACGCCAAGGTGGCCGCGTGGCGCGACGCAGAAAGCCTGCGGCGCACCCGCGAAGCGGAGAACCGCGACCGCGCGCTCTTCCAGGCCCGCGAGGCCGAGAGCGCGGCGCGCGACGCGCACCTCGCCGCCGTCGAGCGCGCGGCGGCCGAGAAGGCCGCGAAGAAGGCGGCCGCCAAGGCGCGTCGGCGAGGCGCGCGATGAGCGTGATGGTGCAGACCGCCTCGTCGGGCACACCGATCCCCGAAGGGCAGGTGCGCGTGCTCGTCACCGGGGGCACGTTCGACAAGGAGTACGACGAGCTCACGGGCACGCTGCGCTTCGCCGAGACGCACCTGCCCGAGATGCTGCGGCGCGGGCGCTGCATGCTCGACGTGGTCGTCGAGGGGCTCATGATGATCGACAGCCTCGACATGACGCACGCCCATCGGCAGCGCATCGTCGAGGCCTGTCGCGTGGCGCCCGAGCGGCACCTCGTCATCACGCACGGCACCGACACGATGGTCGAGACCGCGCTGCAGCTCGACGCGGCGCAGCTCGGCAAGGTCATCGTGCTCACCGGCGCGATGGTGCCCTACGCGTTCGGCAGCTCGGACGGGCTGTTCAACCTGGGCAGCGCGCTCAGCTTCGTGCAGGTGCTGCCGCCCGGTGTGTATGTGGCGATGAACGGCCGCTACTTCACCGCCGATCGGGTGCGGAAGAATCGCGACGTGGGTGTGTTCGAGGAGACCGCGGGCGAGGGCGCCTGACTCGTCGCACCGCGACACCATCGCGCGCGCCTCACTCCCGCTTCGTCCACATCCCGATCACGCCGCAGAACGCGCCTCCCGCGAGCGACTGGTAGAGCGGCGGGACGCGCGTGCCGCCCGCGTACACCTCGATGCCATGCAGGCGCTCCGGCGGAGGGAGCGCCGTGAGGTCGGCACCGTCGGCCGAACGATTGGACAGGCGCACACCGTCGAGCACGATGACATACGGGCACGCCGCCGTCTCGCTCATCATGCTGGGCAGGTCACCGCGACCACTCAGCGCGAACACGCCGTTGGACGTCGTCACCACGCGCACACCGCGCAACGTGCCCAGCAGTTGCCACGTCTGCACCACGCGGCGCTTCGCGAGGTCCGCCGGTCCGAGACTTTGCGTGGCCGTGCGCGCCGCATGACGCGCGTCGAACTCGCCGATGGCGCTGCGTCCGGCAATCGCGTCGTCGGCGGGCGAGCCATCAGGCTTCTGCTTGCCATCGAAGTTGGGCACCGCCGTGAGCGGCGCGAGCGTCACGTCGTGCCGGCTCGCGATGCCCGTGAAGGTGTCGGGGATGCGCAGCCGGTCGCGCACGAAACCGCCGCCGCCTTCGGCGACGAAGACGATGTCCGTCGCACGCGGAATGCCGCAGACATACCACGCGCCGCGGTCGTCGGTGCGCGTGCGGCGTTCCTCCGGCTTGTAGTCGACGACGCCCGACGCGGCACGCGCCGCATCGGTGCGCAGGAAGCTGACGACGATGCGCGCCGCGCGTGCGGGCAGCCCGGTACCATCGCGCACGGTGCCGCGCAGGATGACGCCGTCGGCCGCGTCCTTGCCGCAGACTCGATCGAGCAGCGACGCCAGGCGCGGCAGGCGCACCGTATCCGTACGCGCGCCGAGGGCCGCACGAATGCCGATGTTCACGGGCGGCACGCCCAGCGAGTCGAGCCCGGGGAAGAGCAGTTGCGCTTCGTACCGCCCCTCGGGGAGCGGCGCGAACACCACGCGTCCGGTGCTGTCGGCGCGCGCCTGCAGGTTGGTGCCGGTCACGGATGCGATCGTTCCGCTCACGCGTGGGGCGTCGGCGCTTCCCACCAACTGCACCGTGGCGCTCGGCATGCGTCGCTCGAGGAGCGTGCGTCCGCCGCTCGTGAGCCTCACGGCGTCGCCGCCCGCCTCATACACCTCCTTCACGGACGTGTCGCGACGCAGCCCACGCACCGAGCCCAACGACGGGTCACCGCCACGCACGGCGAATCCCGGGAGTCGCGCCTTCCACGACGTCACCACCCATCGACCGTCGTCGAGCTTCGCGAACGCGACGCGCCCACTGCGCAGCTCCGGGGGCGCCGCCTCGGTGGGGCCGGTGTAGCGGAAGTCCACTGCGCGCAGCTCGAAGGACTGCCGATCGAGCCACACCACGCCCGCGATATCGATGCGCGACGGCGCGTTGGCATCGTTCGGCTCGAAGGCGACGCCGATGAGCGTGTCGCCGGGCGCCGATCGCAGCGAGAAGCAGTGACTGTTGGAGAACTCCGGCGACAACAGCACCTGCTGGTCGGGCGCGAGATACTCGATGCCATCGCGCTCCTGCGTGACGTAGCCGCGCGTGAGCAGCGCCGCCGGCGGCACACTGCGAAACACCTGCGTGGTGGGGTGCTCGCGCACGCTGAGTGAGCGTTCGCGTACCACCAGGGCATCGGGTGAGAGCGTCCCGCGATGCTCGAGCCACTGCCCGACGATGGGTCCGGCCTCCGCCGCGAGGAGCGACGCCTCGAGCGCGATGCGCGCCTGCTCCCACACCGCGACCACGGTGGCCGCCCCTTCCGTACGCGGCCGGCAGGCGCCGTCGCGGGCAGCCAGGACCCGTGGCAATTCGACCGGCGACGGTACGGCCACCAGCGTGACGACGGCCGTCTCACCGGCCCCCACGTCCACCACCTGCGTGACGGGGCGGTGGCCGATGCGTTTCGCGGAGAGCTCGACGCGCCCGGCGCCGCGCAGGGTGAGGGTGAATGCGCCCGTGGCCGAGCTGAGCGCGCGACTGGTGTCACGCCCGGCACGGACCGCCTGCACGAGGATTCCGGACAGCGGGGTGCTGTCGGGGAGGAGGACGCGGCCACGGATGGCCTGCGCGTCAATGGCGCCCGGGAGGAGCAGCGCCGTCAAGAGGAAGATTCGCCGCATGGGGTGAACCTGTGGTCCGCGGCCGGAGCCCGCCACTATCTTGTCCGGACTCATCCGGCCGCCGAGGCCGCCACTCCCCGCACCCCACCGCCCGAAGCATGGCCAAGATCAAGGTCGTGAACCCCGTCGTCGAAATGGACGGCGACGAGATGACGCGCATCATCTGGCAGTTCATCAAGGACAAGCTGATCCTGCCCTATCTCGACATCCAGCTCGACTACTACGACCTGGGCATCGAGCACCGCGACGCGACCAACGACCAGGTCACGATCGATTCGGCCGAGGCGACGAAGAAGCACGGTGTGGCGGTGAAGTGCGCGACGATCACCCCCGACGAGGCGCGGGTGCAGGAGTTCGGGCTCAAGAAGATGTGGAAGAGTCCCAACGGCACGATTCGCAACATCCTCGGCGGCGTGATCTTCCGCGAGCCGATCATCATCTCGAACATCCCGCGTCTCGTCCCGCACTGGACCAAGCCCATCGTGGTGGGACGCCATGCGCATGGTGACCAGTACAAGGCCACCGACTTCAAGGTGCCGGGCCCGGGCACGGTGACCATCACCTACCAGCCGGCCGACGGCAGCGCCCCGATGGAGATGCAGGTCGCCAAGTTCGGCGCCGACGGCGGCGTGGCGATGGGCATGTACAACTTCAACGACAGCATCCGGGATTTCGCGCGCGCGAGCTTCCGGTACGGCCTGCAGCGCAACTATCCGGTGTACCTGTCCACCAAGAACACGATCCTCAAGGCCTACGACGGCCAGTTCAAGGATCTGTTCGAAGAGGTGTTCAACGCCGAGTTCAAGGCCGACTTCGACAAGGCGGGCATCACGTACGAGCACCGCCTCATCGACGACATGGTCGCGAGCGCGCTCAAGTGGGAAGGCGGCTACGTGTGGGCGTGCAAGAACTACGATGGCGACGTGCAGAGTGACATCGTGGCGCAGGGCTTCGGCTCACTTGGCCTCATGACCAGCGTGCTGCTCACGCCCGACGGCAAGACGATGGAAGCCGAAGCGGCGCACGGCACCGTCACGCGGCACTTCCGTGAGCATCAGAAGGGCAACAAGACGAGCACCAACCCCATCGCCAGCATCTTCGCCTGGACGCGCGGCCTCATGCACCGCGGCAAGGTGGATGGCACGCCCGATGTGGTGCGCTTCGCCGAGACGCTCGAGGCGGTGTGCATCGAGGCGGTGGAGGCGGGCGAGATGACGAAGGACCTCGCGATCCTCATCAGCAAGGACACGCCGTACCTGCACACCGAGGCGTTTCTCGACGCCATCGACAAGCGGCTGCAGGCGAAGATGGCCTGACGCTGTTGGATGGCGTGATGCAAGACGGGGGCGGCGGACCGATGTCCGCCGCCCCCGCGTGCGTTCGGATGCTGTGCGCGGCTACCAGCGTGAGAAGCGCGTCCAGATCATGAGGGTGCCGCAGGGGTGCGGCCCGCCGCCGAGCACGAATCCCATCGGTGCCTGCGCCACAGTCGGGTAGTACTCGATCCCCTTCACGTTCGCGGGGATGAGCGTTTCGAGTACCAGATTGGGCGTCGGGAGCGCGCCGAGATCGGTGTCCGAGAGCGGAATGGCGGTGGGCCGCGTCCATGCCGCACTCGGAATCCCGTCGATGATGATCTGCGGCGCGCCGCACTGGAATCCACGCGTGTTTCGCATCGTCAACCCGGCCGGACCGTAGCGGACGTCGAGCCCGGGAAGACGACGCAATGCGGCGCCGATGTCCGGGCGCATCGCGATCTCCCGCTCGTTGAGGAAGTAGCCGAGTCCTTGCCGCTGCCGCGTCAGGAAGCCCGCCTGATCGCGTCCGGGGATCGCGACACTGCGCACATTCACTGCCGCCAGCACGGTCGCCTGCGGCAGCACGAACTGTTCGTCCGGCACCTCACCGGCCACGATGTCCACCGTCCGGAACAGCGCGCCGCGCCCGAGCTGTCGCACGCTGATCTCCTGCGTCCCGAGGGGGACGCGGCGGAACACCCAGCGGCCGAGCGAATCGGTACGCGTGGTGTGCCCGGAGGCGGTGAGCACCAGCAGCGCGCCCACCATCGCGCCGCCACGCTCGTCGCGCACCACCCCGCGCAGCTCGCCGCTGCCCGCGCGCAGACTCGCACTGTCGCCGCCCAGCTCACCGCTCACGTACAGGTCGCGGCGCAGCACGCGCGCATTGCCGATGGTGAGGGAGACGCTGCCGCTCGCCGTCTGCGTGTCGCCCGCGAGCGTGGTGAGCGACAGGTCGTGCGGCAGACCGCACACCCCGTAGTTCCCCTGGTCGTCGGTGCGCGCGGTCCGCGTGGGCTCGCTGAGACGCATCCCACCGCCGCTGGTGTCCACGGCGAACCATTGGAACGCCACCTGGCTGCGCACCATTCGTGCGCGCGTCATCGCGTCGTAGATCGTGCCGAACACGATCGCGCTGTCGGCCGGCGGTCGCTCGGTGGGCGCGCACATCCGCGTGTAGAAGGTGCGGAACGACGGCGTCGTGAGCGCGAGCGCTGGTGTGTTGGTGCGCACGTCGACATCCACCGCGAAGCCGTACAGGCCGATGGAGTCGAGCGCGGGCGCCGAGAAGCTGAAGCGCTGCGCGCCCAGCGGCACGCTGTCGAGGCGGAACGCCCCGCGACGGTCGGCGATGACCGACCGGTTGCTCCCCGCGAGTTCCACCAGCGCGCCGGCGAGCGGTTGGCTGCGGAGGCTGTCGTAGACCACACCGCGCACCGTGGTGGTGGCGGGCGGCGTGCCCGCCGATTGGGCGGTGGCCGCAGTGACACCAACCGTGAGCGTGACGGCCGAGACGACGCCTGCCGTGAGCGCGACGAGGAATGCGTGCGCGCCCCTGGAGCATGAAACATTGGACATCGGAGACCTCCGACGACGTATGAGTTCTGCCAATGCACCCTGAGATGAACCTACCCTCACCCCTCGCCTTTGACGAGCGGGACGGGCGGCCGCAAGATCGTACCACTCCAACCAAGGGCTGCCATGCGCTCCACGCCGTTTCCCGCTCCGACGAGGCTGCTTCGCTCCGTGACTGCGATCGCCCTCGCGGTGACGCTGGTCCCCGCCGCGCATCTGTGGGGACAACGCGCGGCCGCCTCCCCGGCCACCCCCGCGCGACCCGCGCCGGCCGAGGCCACGGCCACCGGGCGACAGGCGGCCCCTACGCCGGCTCTGTGGGCGCAACTGCCGTGGCGCTACATCGGCCCCGAGGGCAACCGCTTCAGCGCGGCCGTCGGCATCCCGGGCGACCCGCTCACGTACTACGTCGGCGCGGCTTCGGGAGGCATCTACAAGACCACCGACGGCGGCGTGCACTGGGACGCCATCTTCGATGGCCAGCCGGTGCAGTCCATCGGGTCGCTCGCCATCGCGCCGAGCGACGTCAACGTGGTGTGGGCCGGCACGGGCGAGGCGCATGTGCGCAGCCATATCTCGATCGGGCAGGGCATCTACCGCTCCACCGATGCCGGGCGCACGTGGCAGCTCATGGGGCTCGAGAAGACCGGGCGCATCGCCCGCATCGCGATCCACCCCACCGACCCGAACACGGTGGTCGTGTGCGCGCTGGGCACCCTGTACGGTCCGCAGCAGGAACGCGGCATCTATCGCACCACCGATGGCGGTGCGACGTGGGCGCGCACCCTCTTCGTCGACGAGAACACCGGGTGCAGCGACCTCGCGATGAATCCTGCCAATCCGCGCATCCTGTTCGCGGGGATGTGGCAGATGGAGATCCACACCTGGGGGCGCAAGAGCGGCGGGCCCGGGAGCGGGCTCTTCCGCAGCACCGACGGGGGCGTGACGTGGACGCGCCTGCGCGGCAACGGGTTGCCCACGAAGGTCACCGGCAAGCATGCGCTGGCCATCGCGCGGTCGAATCCGTCGCGCATCTATGCGCTGATCGAGACCGGTGACGGAGTGCCGTTCGAGGGCGACGCGACCGAGAGCGGCCAGTTGTGGCGCAGCGATGACGGCGGAGACAATTGGCAGCTGATGACGCGCGACCGGAACGCGATGGGGCGCGCGCACTACTACTCCCGCACGCAGGTCGCCACCGACAACGACAACGAGCTGTACTTCCTCACGGCCAGCTACGCGAAGAGCATCGACGGCGGGCGCACGCTCACGACGCTCACCGGGCAGGAGGCGCCGGGCGGCGATCATCACGACATCTGGATCGACCCGACCAACGCGAACCGGCAGATCGTCGCGCACGACCAGGGGCTCAGCATCACGCAGAATCGCGGCAAGACGTGGTTCCGGCAGCGCCTCAGCAACGCGCAGATCTACCACGTCACCGTCGACAACCAGATCCCGTACAACGTGCTCGGCAACAAGCAGGACGAGCCGTCGTATCGCGGCCCCAGCAACAGCCGGGTGCAGGGCGGCCGCTCGGCGGGGATCTCGCGCGGCATGTGGCATTCGGTGGGCGGCGGCGAGAGCGGCTGGGCCACGCCCGACCCGGTCGATGCGAACGTCATCTGGAGCACGGCGTCCGGCTCCGGCATGGTGGGCGGCATCGTGGTGCGCTTCGAGGAGAACCGCCGGCAGTTCCGGCACGTCGAGGTGTGGCCGCAGCAGTCGAACGGGCCGGCAGAGGAAGTGCGCTACCGCTTCGTGTGGGATGCACCGCTGCTCATCTCGCCGCACGACCGCCACACGGTGTACACCGGCAGTCAGCACGTGCACCGCACGAAGGACGACGGCCAGAGCTGGCAGGTGATCAGCCCCGACCTCACGCGCAACGACAAGAGTCGCATGAAGAGCTCGGGCGGCCTCACGCCGGACAACATCGGCGTGGAGTACTCGGGCGTCGTGTACGGCATCGCCGAGTCGCCCAAGCAGAAGGGTGTGATCTGGGTGGGCACCAATGACGGGCTCGTGCAGCTCTCGCGGGACGATGGGGCCACGTGGACGAACCTCACCGCGAACATTCCGGGGTTGCCGTTCTGGGGCTCGGTGCGCTCGATCGCCGCCTCGCGCTGGGATGCCGCCACCGCGTGGATCACCGTCGATGCCCACCAGGAGAACGACCGCACGCCGTATGTGTATCGCACCACCGACTTCGGTCGCACCTGGACCAAGGTGGTGAGCGGGATCCCCGTGAGCATGCTCAGCTACGCCAAGGTCATCTACGAGGATCCGGTGCGGCGTGGCATGCTGTACCTCGGCACCGAGAACGCGATCTACGTGACGTACGACGGTGGCGACCATTGGCTCCCGCTGCAGAACAACCTGCCGCACGCCCCGGTGTCCGGCATCGTCGTGCAGGAGCACTTCAACGACCTGGTCATCTCCACGTACGGCCGCGGCTTCTGGATCCTCGACGATATCGCGCCGCTGCAGCAGATCGACGCGAACGTGCTGGACAAGGGCGCGCACCTGTTCGCGCCGCGCGCCGCGTACCGCTTCCGCCCGATCACCGCGCCCAGCACCACGTACGACGATCCCACCGCGGGGCAGGACCCCGAGTACGGCGCGTCCATCAACTACTGGCTCAAGGCACCGGCGCGTACGGCACCCACGGTGGAGATTCTCGATGCGTCGGGCAAGCTGCTGCGCACGCTGCGGGCGCCGAACGCCGCGGGACTCAATCGCCTCGCGTGGGATCTGCGTGACGAACCGAGCAGCGAGGTGCGCCTCTTCACGAGTCCGCTGTACGCCGAGCATCTCGCGCCCGGTCCGCAGGGGCGTGTGGCACCGGGCACCAACCGCCTGTCGATTCTGCAACCGCCCGGGCGCTACACCGTGCGGCTCACCGTCGATGGACAGGTGCAGTCTCAGCCACTCGACGTGCGCAAGGATCCGAACAGCGCGGGCACTGAGGCCGAGATCGCCGAGCAGATCCGCACGCTGTACGGCATCAAGCAGCAGCTCGAGGAGGCGGCCGCGTCGGTGAACCGGGTGGAGGGAGTGCGTCTGCAACTGCAGCAGGTCACGCAGTTGGCGCAGCGCGCGTCGGATGCCGATGCCGTGCGACTGCTGCGTGCGCTCGACACCCAGCTCATCGATGCCGAGATGAAGCTGGTCGACCTCAGGCAGACCGGCACCGGGCAGGACGGCGTGCGCTTTGGCTCACGCCTCATCAGCAAGCTGGGCTATCTCGCCACAGGCGCGTCCACGGCCGACTTCCGCCCGACGGCGCAGGCCGTGGAGGTGCAGGGGATCCTCACGTCGGAGACACAGGAGGCCATCCGCGCGCTGGATCAACTCCTCGCGCGCGAGCTGCCCACGCTCAATCAGGCACTCGAAGGGAAAGGCCTGCCCAAGGTGGTCGATCGCCGCACGCCGCCGCGCATCGTGCCCTAGCCCATTAGGCGGGCACGCGCGCGGCGGTGGCGGCGCGCGTCAGCCGATGGGCGTCACGGCAGCCGCTGCAGGTCAGGCAGCGGCGGCTGTCCGGAGGCGCGACGTCGGGCGTTCAGCGCCGCGACGTCGCGCCGCAGGACCTCCCAGCGTGGCAGGACTTCGTTGTGCTGCGCGCGCGCGGCGGAGCAGGCGGCCACCTGCAGCGCCGTGGGCGCGGCGTCGGCGTTGTGGAAGGCCATGCCGGCGGCCAGCATTGCGTTCGACGCACTCTCCAGCGTCGCGCCGGTGGTGGTCAACACGCCGCGTCGGCGAATCGCGCGAATGTTGCGCGGTCCGGCGTTGGCGGGCGCGATGGAATCGAGCCGGGCCTTGAGGCGCGTGATGTCGTCGCCGGACAACGTCGCGAGTTGCTGCGCCAGCGCGCGCGCCTGCTCGTGTGCGGCGTGCAGCGCGACCGCGCCGCGGTACATCTCGGTGCTGAGCGACGCCACCTGGGCGAGCGCGGCGGGCGCGGTGCGCACTCGAGGATCGAGATGCACGGTGATGGGCTGCGACACACGCACCGCGCCCGCGATGAGCGTGACGGTGTAGCGACCGGCCGGCACCCACGGTGCGTTCACCGTGGGGAGCGTGCGTCCGGGCACCGCGCCGGTGGCATCGTCGTCACCCTGCGGAATGGCGTCCTCGGGCGTGACGGGATCGAAGTGCAGGTCCCACGAGAACCGATGGAAGCCGGGGGTGTCGCGCAGCCCCTGCGGCGGGCCGGGCCAGTAAAGGGGCAGGCCGCAATACGGCGCCGATGGCGTGCGCTTGCAGATCTCCGTGTAGCGTGCGCGGTCCGTGTACGGATGCGGATCGATGGGCTTGTCCGTGCTGCGGTACGAACGCACGAGCCGTCCGGCGAGGTCGCGGATCTCGAGCGACACCGGGCCGGTGTGATTGGCCGGCAGCGCGTAGTCGATGAACGCGCCGTCGGGCGCGCTCTCGCCCGCCGGCACCTCGGGCGGCCACGGCGTCGGGTCGTTCACGGCGAAGCGCACGCGCACCGCTGGCGCCGGCGTGAACAGCATCGGGCGCGCTGCGGCGATCTCGGCACGCGCCTTCGCCATCTGCCGGAGCGGCGTGATGTTGTCGAGGATGTAGAAGCCCCGGCCATGCGTCGCGACCACGAGATCGCTGCAGCGGCAGATGCTGTCGTCCTTGACCGTGATGTCGCGCACCGAGATGGCCGGCATGTCGAGCCGCAGCGACTCCCAATGTTCACCGTCGTCGTACGACACCCAGACCTGCGTGTCGGTGGCACCATACAGCAACCCCGGCACGCGCGGATCCTCGCGAATGGAGTTGGCGGGCGCGTTGCCGGGCAGCCCGTTCGAGATCTCCGTCCACGTCGCACCGCCATCGTGCGTGCGGTAGAAGTGCGGGCGCAGGTCGTCGAGTCGCAGCGTATTCGCCGCGATGTAGGCCGTCTGCGTGTCGAAGTGTCCCGCCTCCATGTTGTAGATGCGCGTCCAGGGCTTGAGCGCGGGCGGCGTCACGTTGCGCCACGTGGTGCCGCCGTCGCGCGTCACCTGCACCTGGCCGTCATCGGTGCCGGCCCACAACAGGCGCACGTCACGCGGCGACGGCCCGAGGGCGGTGATGGCGCCGAGCGGGGCAGGGCGCACGCTCGACGCGTACTTGCCGGCATTGGCGGGCACTTCCCACGTCTGCCGCGCCAGGTCGGGGCTGATGCGTGCCCACGACTGCCCGCGGTCGAGCGACTTCCACACCACGTTCGATGCGTAGAAGAGCACGTCGGGGTTGGCCGGCGAGAAGTGCAACGGCATGGTGCGCACGTTGCGGCCATAGTTCTCCCCCTTGGGCCCGCGCTGCGAAAGGTCCGGCCCCACCAGCACCGTCTGGCCGGTGCGACGGTCGTACTTGGAGACGTTCGTGCGCGCGCTGCCGTACACGATATCCGGATTGCGCGGGTCGGGCGCCGCGTAGCCGTACTCCTGGATGTTGACCGGGTGCCAGTCGTGAAAGGTGATGCGCCCGTCGTCGCTGCGACTGGCCACGCAGGCGCTTCCCGAGTCCTGCTGCCCGCTGCAGACGCGATACGGGAACGCCATGTCGGTGGTCACGTGGTACATCGCCGCCGTGGACTGGTTGTACCAGTTGCTCCACGACAGGCCACGGTTCGCGCTCACCACCGCACCCTGATCGGCCACGGCGAGGATGATGTCCGGGTTGCGCGGATTGATCCAGATCTTCTGGTAGTCGTCGCCGCCGGGCGCACCGCGCACCGCCGCCCAGGTGCGCCCGCCATCTTCGGTGCGCCACATGACGGTGCTCGCGCTGTACACGACGTTCGGGTCGGTCGGGTCGACGGTGATGGTGGGCAGGTCGCCGCCGCCAATGCGTCCCACCGGGCGCGGGTCGACGATGCGCGGCGGCGTGCCGGGCGCAGCATCAGGGCCGTTCACCGCGAGATACCAGTGCTCGCCCGCGTCGTCGCTGCGGAAGAACTGCACCGGCCCCGACGCGCCGGGCGCCGCACCGGGTGCCGGCGCCGACGCCACCATCGCGTACAGCTTGCGCGGGTCACTCGGCGCGAACGCGATGTTGGCCTGCAGCACGCTGGGCAGGCCGTTGGTGAGCTGACGCCACGTCGTGCCACCGTCGGTGCTCTTGAAGATGCCGTTGCCGCCGCCGCCGAACCCCTGGCCCTCGATGAAGCTCTGCTGCTGCTGCCAGAGCGTCGCGTAGACGATGTCCGGGTTGGTCGGATCGATGCGGACATCGTTGCCGCTCGTGTACTCGTCCTTGTACAGCACCTTGGTGAACGACTGCCCGCCGTCGAGCGAGCGGAAGATGCCGCGCTCGGTGTTGGGGCCGTACGGGTGACCCAGTGCCGCCACGAACAGGCGATCGGGGTTGCGTGGGTCGACGTCCACCATCGCGATCATCTGCGTCTCGCGCAGCCCGAGGTGCGTCCAGGTGCGCCCGGCGTCGGTCGACTTGTACATGCCGTCACCCACGGCGAGGTCGGGGCGGATGATGCCCGCGCCGCTGCCGACGTACACCACGTTGGGCTGCGAGGGGGCCACGGCGATGGCGCCGATGGAGCCCGTGGGCTGGTCGTCGAAGAGGGGGACCCAGTTCGCACCGTAGTCGGTGCTGCGCCAGACACCGCCGTTGTCGTAGCCCACGTAGAACACGTTGGGCTGCGACGGCACGCCCGACAGCGCGCGTGCGCGGCCGGCGCGCACGGGGCCGATGCCACGCCAGTGCAGCGACGAGGGCGCGAGGGCCGGCTGTGCGAGCGCCGGTGACGCGACGAGGACGTCGATACCGGCCAGCACGGCGGCGCCGGCGAGGAAGCGCGCCGCGCGACCCGCGGCAGGGAGGACACGCAACGCACGCATACAACACCTCAGGGTGGGAAACAGCAGGGGCGGGACAGTGACGGCGCGGTCAGGGCGTCTTCGCGCACAAATGCGTGAGCGCCACCGCCGCCAGGCTTCCATCGAACGCGGGGCCGAAGCCCGGCAGCTTCACGGCGCGGTGCATGCCGACCGTCTTGTACCGGTCGTCAGTGTAGTACCAACTCTCCTTCGTGGCTACGAACTTCCGCGCGCAGTCGAACATCGCGATCGTGCGCGAGGTGCGGAGCTCGGTCGCCCCGTTCTTGATCGGTGGCTTGAGCGTCGTGCGAATGGCGGCGGTGACCGTGTCACCGCGTCGGCTGACAGACGCGGGCTCGAGCAGCACCGGTGTCCCGACCGACGTCGTGCCGATCTCCCGAACGGCCTGAGCGCCCACGGAGCGTGCGCTCACGGTGAGCGCGCTCATGGCCAGCGCGCTTGCGGTCAGCGCGCGCAGCACGAGCGCGAGGCGTGGGGCGCGGGGGCGACGAATCGTCGCGTGCATCCGGCGAGCGTGCATCGGTGTGAAGGCCCGGTGGCGGGGATGCGCGCCGCCGGGTGGCGTGACCTCACGCCGTGCTACCGCCGACGTCGCGCCGTGGAGTCGGGAACGAACTCGAACGGCAACTGCAGCACCTGCTGCACCACGCTACCGTTTCGTACCGCCGGTGTGAAGCGCTGCTCGCGAATGGCGCGCCGGACCGGCTCCACGAAGGCCCGATGCGTGGTGGTCACCGCACTGAACGTATTCATGATGGGCTCTCCACGCGCGTCCACCACCACCTCGGCAATCACCGAGCCGCCGATCGCCGCCTCGAAGAGCGAATCCGGATAGACGGGTCGCACCAGGTTCGAGGAATCCGGGGTGGCCGGGGCGTCCACGTCGGCGGGGATGAACGCCTTCCCCTCCTCCAGCAACGTCGCGATGCGCGCGGCGGGTGTGGGCTCGCCCTTGCGACGGCGTGCCTCGCGCGGCTCGGCCATGCGCGACCACAGGATGATGGTGCCGCAACTGCTGCTGATGCGCGAGTTGCGCTGGAACTCCACCGGCACCCCGGCCGGGCCACTGTACACCTCGATCCCGTCGAACGACCGCGGATCCCAGGAGTCGATGTCCACCTCGGCCGCGGTCAGGGCCTGACCGTCGAGCCAGATGAGTGGGGAGCACCGTGCGCCGCGAATCCGCATGACGTTCTGCATGCCACGTGTCTCGATGCGCATGCCGGGCACGCCGCGCATGAGATCGGTGAGACGGCTCGGGTTCCGGCGGTCGATCTCGGTCCCGGTGAAGTAGCGGCCGTTGCCGAGCGACATGCGCTGGTAGAACCCCGCCATCGGCCCGCCAACGTCGCGACGCCCCACCACTCGCACGGTTGAAAGCTCGACCACGGCCCGCTCGAGGCGAACGCTCACCTGGGTCGCCCCGCCCGGCGTCAGGTCGACCAGCAGCGACTCCGGACGGAATCCCAGGCGACGGGCATGGAGCCAGACGGGGGTGGCGGTCACCCCGTCGAAGCGAAAGGCACCGGTTTCGTCGCTCTCCGCATGCGGCGACAGGGTGAGCGAGCCGAAGCTCAGCCGCAGCTGCACCCCCTCGAGCGGGTTGCCCGACGCGCCCAGCGCCGTGCCGCGCACGCTCCCGGCGGTGGGGGTGACACGCGCCGCCCCCTGCGCCCGTATCGAGGTCGACGACCCGAGAGGGAGCAGCGCACTGGCAACGACGCCGGCGCAGCAGACGCGGCGGAGGGAGGCGGCCATCAGGAGGCCATCCTTTGTCGGTGGGGTGAAATCCGGCTACGATGCTAACGATGCGAAGTGATGTGACCCGAGGCAAGACGACCCACCGCTGGTGGCGAGCGGTTCAGCGCGCGGGACTGGCGGTGATCTGCGCAGGATGTGTCACGACACGCGTCGCCCCGCCGGACCCCGCCACGCTCCCCACCCGGCTCGTGCTCGCGCTCGACGGCGTGGACTATCGGGATATCGTGACGGCGCGGGCCGCCGGCCGGTTCGCCGAGTTCGGCGCCCCCGGGAGGCTGGTTTCGACGTTCCCGTCCATCAGCGACATCGCCTGGCACGCGATCTTCGGCGTCCAGCCGCCCGCCGGCTATCAACGCGTCTTCTTCAGCGCCAGCCAGAACAGCATGCTCGGCGACGCGCTCTCGGCCATCCGGCCGATCGAGTACGAGGAGCGCATGGACCTCGCCTTCGATGCAAAGTTCCACCACCTCGGCGCGTATCTCATGAGTGGGCGCACGGCGCGCCGCGAGGTCGACGGCGATGTGCGTGCGGTGCTGCAGTCCTCCGGCCGCCCCACGTTGTACGCGTACAACATCGGCCCCGACGCGCTGCAGCACACGCGTGGCAACCTCGATGCCTACCTCGCGCATCTCGACGCGAAGCTGGTGTGGCTGCGCGCGCAGTACCGCGAACGCACCGGGCGTGAGCTCGAGATCGTGCTGCTCTCCGATCACGGCCACAACCGCGCTGCCGAGGCGACGTTCCTGCCGGTCGCCGATGCCTTGCGCGCGCACGGCTTCAGGAGTGCGCGCGCGCTGGACGGCCCGGACGATGTCGCCTTCAGCGTCGACGGCGTGACGACGGGCTTCGGCGTGTTCTGCCAACCGGGCTCGGTGGCGAGGCTCGTGGCGGCGCTGGTGGGCGTCACCGGCATCGACGTGGTGACGTGGCGCGTGGCGGCGGACACCTTCGGCGTGGCCACCAACGGCGGTGAAGCGCGTATCGTCGTACGCCATGCCACGAGCGGTGTACCGGGCTACCGCGCCGATGTCGTGCGCGGTGATCCGATCGGGCTCACCGCCGCGCTGGCGGCCCTGCGGAGCGCGCGCCAGCTCGACACCGACGGTTTCGCCACGGCCGACGCGTGGCTGCGCGCCACCGTCGACGCCGACTATCCGGGCGCGGTGCCGCGCATCGTGCACGGACACACCGATGCGACGCGCAATCCGGCGCCGGTGCTGGTCTCGGTCGACGACCGCTATCGCGTGGGACTTGGCCTGGTGTCCATCACCAATCGCCTGCGCCCACTCGGCGGCACGCACGGCTCGCTGCATCGCAACAGCTCGCTCGGCGTGGTCATGAGCACCGCGGGGCCCATGCGCGACGGACTGGCGATGCAGGTGCGCGACCGCTGGGGTGGTTTCGCGGACCTGCGCGACGCGCGCGCGCCCAAGGCCGCCGTTGCGATCGTGAGTGCGGGGGCCCTTGGCAGCGATCCGCGTGGGGGGCGGTGGCTCGCGGACGCCGTGGACGGCATCACCGCCCCGCAGCCCATGGTCGTGCTCTCACCAGGCGTGCGACTCGGCGCGCGCTGGGACGATGTCGACAGCGTCGTCGTCTCCGTGCTCCACCGGGATGGGCGACGCGTGCTGCGCCGTGCCAGCACGCCGCGTGACGCGTGGCGCTGCGGGAGCGGGGCGCACCGTTGCGTGGCGTCGGC
The DNA here is from genome assembly GCA_020161135.1 of Gemmatimonadota bacterium. GTDB lineage: Bacteria > Gemmatimonadota > Gemmatimonadetes > Gemmatimonadales > Gemmatimonadaceae > Gemmatimonas. The sequence goes on from JAIUOB010000005.1 coordinate 434,985, forward strand.
GAGCCGCGTCGGGCTCGATGCACTGACCGCGAATACGAGCTACGTCGTGCGGGTCGAGCTGCTCGGACATGATGGCGGTGAGCCCGGTCGCACGGGACGCTCGTGGAGACGCCCCGTGGTCACGACGGGCATTCGCGCCGCGAGCGACGGCGTGCCCTGGAGCTGGTAGGCGCCCGCGAGCAGACAGACGGGCGCGCCCCTGTCGGTGTGCCCCGACCGACGGCTATCGTAGCAGAGTTGGTCACCGGACATCGACCGTCTTCAGGACACCCGCCCATGCTCCGCTCCGCCCCCGCCGGCCGCGTCGTCGCCGGCGCTTTCGTCGCGCTGCTCGCGACGCCGCACCTGGTTCCCCAGGCCGCCGCACAGGCACCCGCGCTCACGCGCATGCTGCGCTCGCCCAGTGTCAGCGCGCAGCACATCGCGTTCGCGTACGCGAACAACATCTGGGTCGCACCGCGCGCCGGCGGCGCGGCGACGCGGTTGACCAGCTTCCAGGGGCAGGCGCAGAACCCCAAGCTGTCGCCGGACGGCCGCATGGTCGCGTTCAGCGCCGAGTATGCCGGCAATACCGACGTGTACGTCGTGCCGGTGGGTGGTGGTCAGCCGAAGCGGCTCACTTGGCACCCCGGCGCCGATGTGGTGCAGGGGTGGAGCCCCGACGGACGTCAGGTGATGTTCGCGTCGCCGCGCGCGACGTGGGCCCCGAGTGGCGCGCCGCGCTTCTGGACCGTTTCGGTCGACGGCGGCGTCGAGACGCCCATGCCGATGCCGCGTGCGTTTCAGGGTAAGCTCTCCCCGGACGGCAAGCGCATCGCGTATCGCATGCCGAGTTCGTGGGATGAGGAGCGCCGCAACTATCGCGGCGGGCAGAACAAGCCCATCTGGATCCTCGACCTCACGACCTTCGCACTCGACAGCACACCCTTCACCGGCAGCAAGGAGATGGACCCGGTGTGGGTGGGCGATGCGGTGTATTTCCTGAGCGACCGCGACGGCGTGTCCAACGTGTGGGCGTTCGACACGAAGAGCCGCAAGCTGTCGCAGGTCACGAAGTTCACCGATTTCGACGTGAAGACGCTCGATGCGGCGGGCAGCACGGTCGTCTTCGAGCAGGCGGGCTACATCCACGAGCTCGATGCGAAGACCGGGACGCACAACGCGGTGAAGATCACCGCCGCCGGCGACTTCCCGTGGATGCTGCCGCAGTGGAAGGATGTGAGCACGCGCGTGGTCGCCATGTCGCTGTCGGCCACCGGCAAGCGGGCGGTGGTGGAAGCCCGCGGTGAGGTGTTCACGATTCCGGCCGAGAAGGGCGACGTGCGCAACCTGTCGGCGAGCAGTGCGTCGGCGGAGATCCTGCCGCTCTGGAGCCCGGACGGACGCAGCGTCGCGTACTTCAGCGACCGCAGCGGCGAGTACCAGCTCGTCCTCGCGCCGCAGGATGGTCTCGGTGCGCCGCGCACGATCGTGTTGCCCGAGCCGAGCCGACCGTACGCGCCGGCGTGGTCGCCCGACGGCAAGTACATCGCCTTCCAGGATTCGCACTTCCAGCTCTGGCTGGTGGACATCGCCCGCGGCAGTGCCAAGGTGGCCGATCGCGACCCGTACTTCATGGCCGATCGCAGCCTGGTGCCGGTGTGGAGCCCCGACTCGCGCTACATCGCGTATCCCAAGCGCCTCAAGTCGCTCTTCCGCGCCCTGTTCATCCATGACGTGACCACGGGCGCGTCGCGGCAGGTCACCGACGGCATGGCCGATGTCGCCAACCCCGCGTGGGATGCGGGTGGCAAGTACCTGTGGTTCACGGCATCGACCAACACGGGGCTCAATACCTCGCTGCTCGACATGTCGGCGTACGACCACCCGGAGACGCGGTCGCTGTATCTCATGGTGCTCGCGAAGGGTGAGCCGAGTCCGCTGCTTCCGGAGAGCGACGAGGAAGCGGTGCGCGCCGCCCGCGACTCCGCGCCGCGCGCGCGCGCTGACAGCGCACCGGCTGCCGCCGTGCGCGCAGACACCACGCGGGGTGACGCGATGCGCGGGGCGCCGCGCGCGGTGCGCATCGACTTCGACGGCATCGCGCAGCGCATCATCGCCGTGCCGGGGATCGTCGATCGGGCGTATGCCTCGCTGCGCGCAGGGCCTGCGGGCACGGTGTTCTTCCTCGAGCCCGTGCCGGCGAGCGGCACGGGTGGTGGTGGTGCTGGCGGGGGCGGCGCCACGCTGCACCGCTATCAGCTCGCCACGCGGCGCGCGGCGCCGTTCATGACGGGCGTGGCGCAGTTCACGGTCAGCGGCGACGGACGCAAGCTGCTCTATCGCACGGGAGGGGCGAACGGCGCGCTGTTCCTCGTCGATGCCGACCGCACCGTGCCGCAGCCGGGCACCGGACGCCTCAACGCCACGCTGCGCGCGTACATCGATCCCAAGGCCGAGTTCCGGCAAATCTTCGACGAGATGTGGCGCAACCAGCGCAACAACTTCTACGTCAAGAACCTGCACGGCACCGACTGGGCGGCGGTCAAGCGCATGTACCTGCCGCTGCTCGAGCATGTGAACCACCGCGCCGATCTCAACTACCTGCTCGACAACATGGGCGCCGAGACGGCCATTGGTCATTCGTATGTGCGCGGCGGTGAGATGCCCGAGGTGCCGACGTCGGCGGGCGGGTTGCTCGGTGCCGACTTCGCCATCGAGAACGGGCGCTACCGCATCACGCGCATCTATGATGCGGAAACGTGGAACCCCGAGTTGCGCGCCCCGCTGTCGACACCGGGTGTCGATGTGTCGCGCGGTGACTACGTGCTCGCCATCGACGGGCAGGAGCTGCGGGCGCCGGACAACATCCATCGCCTGCTCGACGGCACGGCGAATCGGCAGGTGGTGCTCACGGTCAACAGCCGTCCCGACATGACGGGGGCGCGCCAGGTGACGGTCGTGCCTATCGCCAACGAGCAGGGGCTGCGCACGCGCGCGTGGGTCGAGGCCAACCGTCGCTGGGTGGACTCGGTGTCCAACGGCCGACTCGCCTACGTGTACCTGCCCAACACCGGCCAGCCGGGATACACGAGCTTCAACCGCTACTACTTCGCGCAGCAGGATCGCCTCGGCGTTGTCGTCGACGAGCGCTTCAATGGTGGTGGCTCCGCGGCCGACTACATCGTCGACCTGCTGGGCCGCGACTACGACGGCTACTTCAACAACCCGGTGGGCGACCGGTATCCGTTCACAAGCCCCGCGAACGGCATCTGGGGTCCGAAGGTCATGATCATCAACGAAATGGCCGGCTCGGGCGGCGACCTCATGCCGTTCATGTTCAAGCGCCGCAAGCTCGGGCCGCTCGTGGGCACGCGCACGTGGGGCGGCTTGGTGGCCACGACCGACACGCCGCCGTTCGTCGATGGCGGCTCGGCCATCGCTCCCCGCTTCGGCTTCTTCTCGCGCGATCCGGCGTTCGCCGTCGAGAACGAAGGTGTGGCGCCCGACATCGCGGTCGAGAACTTCCCGAAGGAGGTCATCGCGGGGCGTGACCCGCAGCTCGAACGGGCAGTACAGGAAGCGCTGCGGCTCCTCTCCACGTACAAGAACGATCGCGCGACGCAGGAGCCGACGTCGCCCGTGTGGGGCAAGCGCGGCCGATGAGCAATCCGCGTATCTGGAACCGCAAGCTGCATCGGTGGGGCGCGATCGCGGTCGCGCTCCCGTTCCTGGTGGTGGTGTGCACCGGCATCCTGCTGCAGCTCAAAAAGCAGCTGCCCTGGGTGCAGCCCCCCGAGAAGAAGACGGCCAACGTCGCGCCGCAGGTGTCCATGGACTTCGTGCTCGAGAGCGCGCGTCAGGTGCCGCAGGCCGGCGTGCAGTCGTGGAGCGACGTCGACCGCATCGACATCCGGCCGGGGAAGGGGATTCTCAAGCTCATCAGCAACAGTCGCTGGGAGCTGCAGATCGACCTCGGCACGGGCGCCGTGCTCCAGAGCACCTACCGTCGCTCGGATCTCATCGAGAGCCTGCACGATGGCTCGTGGTTCCACGACCTCGCCAAGCTCTGGATCTTCCTGCCGTCCGGCGTGGTGGTGCTCGGCCTGTGGGTCACGGGCATCTATTTGTGGCTGCTGCCGTGGCGCACGCGGGCCCGGCGGACGCGCACGCCGCCGCCAACCCACTGAGACCGTTTCTCGCGGAGGCGCGGAGCGATCGCACGACGCAGCGACAACTCCGCGACTCCGCGTGCGCCAGCCGTTGGGCCAACTGTGGATTGCCCCTACCGCGGAGCGTCGTACTGCGCCGTCGGAAGCGCGAACGCCTTCTGCAGCACCGGGTCGCCGGCGATGCCCACGACACGCTGGGCGATGTAGTCACCCACCACCGGGCCGAACTTGAAGCCCTCGGCCTGACCGAGTCCCGCGATCCAGGCGTTGGTGCACTCGGGCACGTGGTCGATGATGAAGTTCTGGTTGACGCTCGACTCGTAGTGGCAGGCGTGCGTTTCCAGCACCGGCGCGTTGGCGAGGAGCGGGAAGCGCGCGGCGAGGAAGCGGCGCGCGCTGTCGACCCGGTCCTGGTTGGTCCAGCGCGAACTCGTGTCCGGATCGTTCTGCAGTGGATCGGCGGGCGGCTGCTGCGTGGTCTGCTGCGCTGGGCGCGCGGCGCCAGCGGCTCCGGCCGCTCCCGCCGTGGTGCCGGAAGCCGCGGGGGCAGCCGCCGAGGTGGCTGCGTTGGCGGCCGCGTTGGCGGGCGCGGGTGCCGCGAGGCCGCCGCGCACGCGGAATCCGCGTGAGTCAACCGGGAGCACCGGCCACCCCGTGGTGCCCGGGAAGTTGAAGCTCGGGAGGTTGGGATAGGTGAACCGCTGGTCGCCTGCCGGCACGCCGAAGTACAGCGCGTGGCCAATGGGCACGCGGACGCGGTTCTCCATGTACGGGAAGAGCTTCCGCAGCCAGGCGCCGCAGGCAAAGACGTACGCGTCGCCGCGAATCGTGCGACCGTCCTCGAGCACCACACCGTCCATCTGCCCGTTGCGAATCGGGCCCGGCGTCGCGCGGCTCACGATGAGCGAGGCACCCATCTTCTGCGCGATGGCCGCCACGGCCTGCGTGGCCGCGCGGCAGCGTACGACGCCGGCGTCGGGTTCGGTGATGGCCACCGTGATGTCGTCGGCCTTGATGACGGGCCAGCGCTTGCGCGCCTCGTCGCCGGTGAGCACCTCGTGCTGCACCTTGTTCGCCTGCCAGAGCTCGATCGTCTTGGTGATGAACGGCTCCCGGGTGGCGCGCATGATCACGTCGCCCGTCTGGTGGAAGAACTTGGTGCGGAACTGCGGCCCCCACTCCTGCTCGAACAGCTGCCAGCGGGCGATCGCGCTGCGCGCCCAGGGCACCCACAGCTCGCCGGTGGCGCGGTCGCCATAGGATGACCGGATGCCGCGCGTCTCATCGCCGCTGGTGGCCTTCGAGTTGCCAGGGCCGTACGCGTCGATGAGCGTGACCTTCACGCCACGGGCCGCGAGGTGATAGGCCGTCCAGCCGCCCCAGGCGCCGGCGCCGATGACCACGACATGGGTCGACCGGCCGGCCGTGCCGCGGCCGCGCTCGATGCCCCGAGCGGGCGCCTTGCTGAAGGCCACCGGCGGGGCGCACCCGGCGGCCAGAAGCACGCCGGCGCCGCCTGCCACCTTGAGGAAGTCGCGACGCCCCACGGCATCATCGCCGTCCGGGGGGAGGGGAGAGGTGGGGGAGAGGGGGGTGGAGTCCATCGCGCGAAGATGGCCGCGTGCGTCGGTGCTCGCAATCGTCAGGGGCTCGTGTTCCGGCACGTGCCGGCAACGTCACGCCCCCCGCTTGTCAGCGAAGGCGCACCTCGGCACGTTCTTCTACCATGTCCCGCACCCGCCTTCTTCCGATCGCCCTGCTCGCGCTGGTCGCTGTCGCGAGCTTCACCGCCGGTACCGTCACGCGCGCGCAGGCGCCCGCTCCGGGCGCGACGCCGCTGAGCCGGACCGCATGGTCCGACACGGCACGCATCTATTCAGAAGAGCAGGCGGTAGCGGGGCAGGCCGCGTGGACCAAGGTGTGCGCAGAATGTCACGAAACCGTGGACGTGACCGGCGCTGACTTCAAGACGAAGTGGCGTGGGCAGTCGGTGTTTGCCCTGTTCGAGCAGATTCGCACCACCATGCCCGACGGCAATCCGGGCACCCTGTCGCGCGAGGAGTACGCCGCCACCGTCGCGTATATCCTGAAGCTCAATGGTCTTCCCGCTGGCGAGAAGGCGATGCCGACGGATTCGGCGAGCCTCGCCGCGTTCACGCTCGACCTCCCGGCCGCGTCGCGCTGAGGGAGGAGGTCGACCGGCATCTCGCACCTCGTGCGCGCCGCTGCGAGCCGTGCATGAGGCGCCATCAGCCGTTCGCCGAAAGACCGTCGCGAGGTCGCTATTGACAGCGTTCGCAGCGAGTCGTACCGTCGCGCCGTGACCGATCACGTGCATATGCGGTTATCCCGCTGACGCACACGGTTTCTGTACCCCGCCGTTCCCTCCCGCCCCGCCCTCCGCCTTTCCGAGTTGCGCGCGTTGCCGCTGCGCACTCCGATACCCGATCGATCGCGAGCCGCCGACGGTTCGCCAACAGAGCGCAATGGTCCGCACGTGAGTGCCACGAATCGCCTTCCCGCGGGCGACGTCGTGGCATGGGCGTGTTCGGGCCTTGCACCCGGCCATACCTCCGGTGGCCGGAGAGGGATCCTGTCCTGGGAGTCACGAGATGCAGCGAACTGAACCCGTCGCGTTCCTGCGAGGGGGGCACCAGAGTGTGCCTCCGTCGCCAGCGGCCATCCCGGCCGTACCCCGGTGGCGTCGCGCCGCCGTCCTTTCACTGGCCGCGCTCGCCGCGGTGGCGCTCTCCACGGCGCCGCGCGCGCTGCTCGCCCAGGGCGGTACCCTGAGTGGTGCGGTCACCGATGCCGCCACAGGCCAGCCGATCCAGCAGGCCCGCGTCCTCGTGGCCGGCACCCAGCTCGGCACCCTGACCGCCGAGAACGGACGGTACACGCTGCGTGTCAGCACGCCGGGGGCGATCACGCTCGAGGTCACGCGCATCGGGTACGAGGCCAAGCGGGTGCCGGTCACCGTGGGTGACGGTCCGCAGGTCGTGAACGTGCAGCTCACCCAGGCGGCCTTCTCGCTCACCGCGGTCGTCACCACGGTCACGGGCGCGCAGCGCAAGGTCGAACTGGCCAACGCCGTGTCGGCGGTGCCCGTGGCCGAGAAGCTGGCCGAACTGCCTGTCGCCAACATGGGTGGCCTCCTCTCCGGTCGCGCGTCGAGCGTGCAGGTCATCCAGACCGGCGCCTCGGGCACCGGTTCGCGCGTCCGTATCCGCGGCCAGAACTCGTTCTCGCTCTCCAACGATCCGATCATCGTGATCGACGGCGTGCGCGCGACGGGCGCCACGAACAACGGTATCGGTGTCGGCGGCTCCGGTCCGTCCCGTCTCGACGACATCAACCCGGCCGAAATCGAGAGCATGGAGATCGTGAAGGGCCCGTCGGCCGCCACGCTCTACGGCACCGAAGCGGCCAACGGCGTCATTGTCATCACGACCAAGCGCGGCAAGTCCGGCAAGACGCGCTACAACTTCTCGGTCGAGAACGGCAACATCCGCAATACGGCCGACTACCCCGACCTCTGGTCGATGTGGGGCAAGACGACGGCCAACCCGACGGCCAACAGCATCTGCCTTCTCACGGCCGTCGCGGCCGGCACCTGCAAGGCCGACTCGCTGTCGCATGGCAACGTGCTCAACACGCCGGGGCTCACCCCGCTCGGCACGGGTAACCGCCAGCAGTACAACCTCCAGGCGTCGGGTGGCAACGACAAGGTGCAGTTCTTCGTATCGGGCCAGACGGAATCGGAGACCGGCATCTACAAGATGCCCGACCTGGAAGTGACGCGCCTCAAGGCCCGTCGCGGCGTCGACGCGCTGCCGTCGGACGTCATGCGTCCGAACGCGCTCGCCCGCAACTCGCTGCGTGCGAACCTCAGCGCCGAGCTGCGCCCCAACCTGTTCGTGCAGGTGTCCTCCGGCTTCATCAACAGCCGCACGCGCCTGCCGCAGAACGAGGACAACGCGAACGGCCTCATGGTGGCCGCGCTGGGTGGTCCGTGGAACAAGAACCTGCTCGACTCGCAGGGTGACTCGCTCCGCGGCTATCGCTCGTTCATGATGGGCGACGTGCTCTCGCAGACCACCTCGCTCGGCATCAACCGCTTCATCAACAGCATCAGCGCGCAGTGGAACCCGGTGGGCTGGCTCCAGACGCGCGCCGACATCGGCTCCGACTACACGCAGCGCGGCGACGTCGCGCTGTCGAAGGTGGGCGAGGGCCCGAACACCGGCCTCACGCGCACGGGCACCATTCAGAGCACGTCGGCCAGCATCAACCAGCAGACGGCCAACTACAGCGGCACCGGCACGTTCCAGCTCCTCGACTGGCTCAACTCGAAGACGTCGGTCGGTATGCAGTACGTGCGCCAGGCGAACTCCAACACCACGGGCACCGGCAACGGCCTGCCCCCGGGTGGTGTGACGGTGTCGTCCGCGGCGACCCGCTCGTCGACCCAGACGTACAACGAGCGCCGCACGATCGGTTACTACCTCGAGCAGCAGTTCGCCATCCGCGACCGCCTGTTCCTCACCGGCGGTGTGCGTCGCGACGCCGCCAGCGCGTTCGGCAAGAACACGAACGCCGTGTACTACCCGAAGTTCGGTGCCTCGTGGCTCGTGTCGGACGAGAACTTCTTCCCGAAGTTCGACGCCCTCAACTCGCTGCGCGTGCGCGGCACGTACGGTGCCTCCGGCCAGATCCCGGGCGCCACCGACGCCGTGCGCTTCTACAACGCCGGCCCGCTCACGCTGGCCACGGGTGACGCCTCGGGCGCCTCGCTCGGTTCGCTGGGCAACTCGGCGCTCAAGCCGGAGTTCTCGGCCGAGACCGAGTTCGGCTTCGACCTCGCGATGTTCAGCAATCGCACGAACATCGAAGTGACGCACTACAAGAAGTCGACGCAGGACGCGCTCATCAACCGCGGCATCGCCCCGTCGCTCTCCGGCCTCACCAGCCAGTTCGTGAACCTCGGCAACATCGAGAACAGCGGCCTCGAGCTCACCTGGAACCAGAAGGTGTTCGAGAACGACAAGGCGGCGCTCTCCTGGACGCTGACCGGCTCGACCAACAAGAATCGCCTGGTCAAGCTCGGCGAGGGCGTCTCGCCCATCGCGTCGGGTAACCGCAACACGCAGAAGAACGCGCCGAACTACCCGCTGTACGGCCTGTGGGACAAGACCATCACGTACACGGACGCCAACAACGACGGCATCATCGTGCTGTCGGAGTTGAAGTTCAGCGACACGACGGTCTTCCAGGGCGCCACCTTCCCGACCCGCGAAGTGGCGTTCACGCCCAGCCTCGACCTGTTCAACCGGAAGCTCCGCATCACCACGCAGTTCGACACCAAGTGGAACTTCCTCAAGTTCAACAACACGCTCCGTCACCAGTGCATGAACGGCGTGACCTGCCGCGGCCGCTACGACCAGAGCGTCGGCCTCGAGCAGCAGGCGTTCGCGCTGGCCACCTCGCAGGCCGTGTACACCGGCATGTTCGAGGACGGCGCCTTCACGCGCTGGCGTGAACTGTCGGTGGCGTACGACATGCCCGACAAGTGGGCCAACTCGCTCAAGGCGTCGCGCTGGAGCGTCGTGCTCACCGGCCGCAACCTTGGCGTCTCCACCAAGTACACCGGCGTCGATCCCGAGGCCGCCCAGTCCAACAGCGACCAGCGTGGCAACGAGGAGTACTTCTCCACGCCGCCGCTCCGCATCATCACGCTCCGCATGAACTTCACTTTCTGAGGCGAGCACACTATGCGCATCTTCTCTGCCGCTCGCCGCTACTCGCGACCCCTCGGGGCCATGGCCGCTGCGGCGGCCCTGGCCGGCTGCAGCTCCGACCTGCTCGTCGTCGATACGCCGGACGTCCTCTCCGAAACGGCCATCGCCGGTTCGCTCGGGGCCACGACCCTGCGTAACGGCTCCATGCAGGACTTCTTCGTGGCCTTCTCCGGCTCGGGTGACGGCTGGGTCGTCGCCAGCGGCAATCTGGGCGACGAGATCCAGACGACGGACACCTTCGCCGACCGCTACAACACCGACGCCCGTAACCAGAACGAGAACCTGGGCGGCGCCATCAACACCACGTACAACAACCTGCAGCTCGCCCGCGCCGGCATGGCCTCGGCCATCGAAGCCTGGGTGAAGGCCAAGGGCACGGCCAACGTGGTGAAGGACTCGCTCGCCGACATGTATTCCGTCCGCGGGTACACGGAGACGTTCTTCGCCGAGGGCTACTGCAGCGGCGTGCCGTTCTCGCGGGTGAATGCGGACGGCACGTTCGAGTACGGCGACCCACTCACGACCGCGCAGATGCTCACGCGCGCGCTCGCGACGTTCGATACGGCGCTCGCCAACGCGACCGGCACCAACGCCCGCGCGCTGGCGTCCATCGGTCGGGCCCGTGTGCTCCTCAACCAGGGGCAGTACGCGCAGGCAGCGGCCGCGGTGAGCGGTGTGGCCACCACGTTCCGGTTCCAGGTGTTCCACTCCGCGGCGACCGGCCGCCAGAACAACGGCGTGTTCGGCAGCACATTCCAGAACGGGTCGCGCTACACGGCAGGCACGAGCGAGGGCACCAACGGCCTCGACTACATGACGACGCCCGCCGACCCGCGTGCGCCGTGGACGCCGAACGGGCACACCAGCTTCGACGACGCCGGCCGCCGCGTGCCGCGTCAGGAGAAGTACAACGCGCTCAACTCGGCGGTGACCCTCGCCGATGGTATCGAAGCCCGCCTCATCGAAGCCGAGGCGCGTCTCAATGCCACGAACGGCGGTTCGCAGGCTGATCGTGACGCGGTGGTGGCCATCCTCAACACGCTGCGCGCGACTGGGCTGGCCACGCCCATCACGCCGGCGCTGACGGCCGCCACCACGCAGGACGCGGCCATCAACCAGCTCTTCCGTGAGCGTGCGCTGTGGTTGTGGCTCACGGGCCACCGCCTGGGCGACATGCGGCGTCTGGTGCGCAACTACGGCCGCGCGGCCAACACGGTGTTCCCGGTGGGCAACATCGTGTACCGCCCGGGCAATACGTACGGCACGGACGTCAACTTCATCGTCCCGTTCAACGAGCGGAACAACCCGAAGTTCACGGGCTGCATCAACCGCAATCCGTGATCGCGTGAAGGACGGAGGTGCGAAGGGGCCCCTGCGAAGGCAGGGGCCCCTTTGTCGTTCTTGGGGCACCGCAGACTACGGGAGCCTGAAATGCGGGACCCGCGGACTGCGGGAGCGAGACGGGCGGAAACCGCGGACTGCGGGAGCGCCAAAGGGGTCAGAACAATTGTTCTGACCCCTTTGGGACGAGCAGCGTGAGCCTGAACCTCGGGAGCAGAAGCCGCGACAGGCGTCACCGCGTGCGCTCGAGGGGCGACAGGCGTAGGGCGGTGGCGACCTGCGGACAGCGGTAACCGTCGTCCCGCGGTAACCGTAGTCCCGCTGTCCCGCTCCCGTCGTTCCGCTCCCGCCGTCCCGCTTCCGTCGTTCGCTTTTCCCTAGCGTCCCGCTGCCGCCCGACCCAGATCCACCGCCTTGAACCCGGGTTCGCCCCACCCGATCACGAACACGCTGAAACCCTGCTTCATGCGCATTTCGATGTCGGCCGCGCCGGCCGGGTAGCCGCACGGCACGTTGAACTCCTTGCAGGCGGCGAGGACCTGCTGGATCGCGGCCTCCCAGGCGGCTTCGTCGAACTTCCGCGCGCCGCTGGCATCGGTGGTCGTGAACACGCCACGCAGCGTCCCGGCACCGGGGAAGAGCACGCCAACGCCCTTCACGGCGGCAATTTCGCGGATCTTCGCGAGCCCTTCCTTGCTCTCGACGATCGTGAACGTCACCAGCTCGCCCTTGGGATTGAGCGGCCAGAGGTCGGCCTTCTCGCGGTACTCCTTCTCGCTCATGCCCCAGCGGGAGGGGGCGCTGCCTACCGCGTCGGGGCGCGTGCCACCCTTGCTCTTCGGGCGCATCGCCGCGATGCCGGCTTCGAGCTCCTTGGCGCTCTGCACGTCGACGAAGACGATGCCCGCGACTCCTTCATCGAGTTGCTTGGCGATGCGCGTGCCCGCCAGCGCCACATCGGGCGCGATCTCGGGCGTCTTCACGAACATCGGATGCGTGAAGCGTGGCGCCTTCCCCTTGGTGAGGGCGCCGGCGGCGTCGAGCCCCTTCATGAACTCGGTGAAGGTGGGATACGCCGCGTCGAAGTTCCCCTCCATGCTGCCGTCGAACACGTAGTCGAGCTTCTTGTACGCGACGGCGTCGGCGGCCAATTGTGCAGGCGACTTCATGGAGTCGGCTGGCGGCGGCGGGGCGCCCCGGCCGCCGCGCCGGTTGGCGGGCGCGTACAGGCCGAACACCGGCTTCTTGGCCGCCAGCAGGTCGATGACGGGGTTGAGTCGTGCCTGGGCGGCGACCGGAGCCGGTGCGGCGAGCGCGAGGCCGGCGGCGATCGCGCCGGCGGCGAGGGTCCAACTGCGTGACACGGAGCCTCCGAAGGAGGGATGGGGAGGGAAGCAGGCGGCGCGTGATCGGCGCCCCCCGCTCCAGATACAACGGCGCAGCCCCCGTGGGCGTTATACTGAGGTTGTCCCGCGTTTGGTTTTCCAGAGCGTGCGATCCTTCCTGCACGCTCCGTTCTCGCGCCCGAGCCCGGAGTCCGGGATGAAGTCGTTGGTCGCAGCTGGAGTCGGCGGACTGGCCGTACTCGCCCTCGCCGCGCGCAACACACCGTTGCCCGCCACGTTCGCCGTCGCGCCCGAGCCGGGCGCCTCCCGCATCGTCGCCGCGCCAGCGCGCCACGAGCTCGGGTTCCTCGGCAACGGCACGTCAGCCCACCCGGTGTTGCGGCCGTCGGAGCCGCCCCTCGTGACAGCGCGTGACGGTCGCACGGCCGCGCTCACGTCGGCCGCGCTCACCGACGTGGTGAAGAAGACGTGCGCCGGCTGCCACAGCGATCAGCGCAAGCAGGGCAACCTGTCGCTCCAGAACTTTGATCTCGCCACCATTGGGCAGGTCTCGCCCGAAGTGGCCGAGAAGATGATCGGCAAGCTGCGCACCGGCATGATGCCGCCGCCGGGACGTCCCAAGCCGGCCGGCGATACGCTGCAGGTGCTCATGGAGACGCTCGAGCGGCAGATGGATGCACGCTGGGCGGCCAACCCGAACCCCGGCACGCGCACCTTCCAGCGCCTCAACCGCGCGGAGTACGAGCGCGCGGTGCGCGACCTGCTCACGCTCGACATCAAGGCCGAGTCGTGGCTCCCGCTCGACACGAAGAGCGCGAACTTCGACAACATCGCCGATGTGCAGACGCCGTCGGCGACGATCCTCGACTCGTACCTCGATGCCGCCAGCGAGATCGCGCGGCTCGCGGTGGGCGACCCGAAGGCCAGCGTCGCCACCAGCACCTACAAGATTCCGCGGCTCGCGTCCCAGCTCGAGCAGGTCGACGGCGCGCCTGCCGGCACGCGCGGCGGCACCAGCGTCACGCACAACTTCCCGGCCGACGGCGAGTACGTCTTCACCGTGACGCTGCATGCGATCCCCACCGGGCAGCTCTTCGCCTCCACCGCGCCGTTCGACGAGAAGATCGAAGTGTCGGTGAACGGTGAGCGGGTGGCCGTCATCGACGTCGACCGCGGCATGTCGCAGGCCGACCCGAACGGCATGGACCTGCGCACGAAGCCCGTTCCCGTGCGCGCCGGCCCGCAGCGCATCTCGGCCACGTTCATCCGCACCTTCGAGGGGCCGGTGAACGACAACATCGTCCCGCTCGGCCACAGCATCGCCGACACGCAGATCGGCGCGCAGAATGGCATCACGGTCGTGCCGCACCTGCAGGGCTTCGCGGTCACCGGCCCGTACAACCCGACGGGCGTGTCGGAGACGCCGAGCCGCAAGCGCATCTTCAGCTGCCGTCCGCTTGCGGCGAGCGAAGCGCGTGGCTGCGCCGAGCGCATCATCGGGCGCCTGGGCGCGCAGGCTTATCGCCGCCCGCTCACGGCCAACGACACGAAGGCGCTCATGGCCTTCTACGACGATGGCGCGAAGGACGGCGGCTTCGAGCTCGGCATTCGCACGGCGCTCGAGGCTTTGCTGGCCAGCCCGCACTTCATCTTCCGCATCGAGGAGATCGCGCCGGCCGCCACGGCCAACGGCCTTACGCGCGTGAGCGGCATCGACCTCGCGTCGCGCCTGTCGTTCTTCATCTGGGGCACGACACCCGACTCGCAGCTCGTCGCGCTCGGCCGCAGCGGGCGCCTCGCCGATACCACCGTGCTGCTGCAGCAGACGCGCCGCCTGCTGGCCGACCGCCGCAGCGAGGCGCTGGCGACGCGCTTCGCGGCCCAGTGGCTGCGCCTGCAGGACATCGCGCTCGTGCATCCGGACGCCAACCAGTACCCGGACTTCCGCGAGCAGCTCGCCGACGACATGCGGCACGAGACGGAGCTCTTCTTCGCCAACCTCGTGCGCGAGAATCGCAGCCTGCTCGACCTGTTCACGGCCAACTACACCTTCGTGAATGAGGCGCTGGCGAAGCACTACGACATTCCCGGCGTGGTGGGCAGTGACTTCCGCAAGGTGACGTACCCCTCCGGCTCGCCGCGCAGCGGCATCCTGGGGCAGGGGAGCGTGCTCACGCTCACGTCGCATGCGAATCGCACGTCGCCGGTGCTGCGCGGCAAGTGGGTCATGGAGGTGCTCATGGGGGCGCCGCCGCCACCACCGCCGCCCAACGTGCCCGACCTCGAGAAGACCGGCGAAGCCAAGGAAGGGCGCCTGCTCACCACGCGCGAGCGCATGGAGATCCATCGCGCCAACGCCTCGTGCCGGAGCTGCCACCAGTTCATCGACCCCATCGGCCTCGCGCTCGACAATTTCGACGTGATGGGACGCTGGCGTATCCGCGAGAACGGCACGCCGCTCGATACGCGCGGCGACTTCTACGACGGCACGAAGATCTCGTCGCCGGCGGAGCTGCAGCAGGCGCTGCTCAAGCGGCCCGTGCCGCTCATGCGCTCGTTCACGCAGAACCTCATGGCGTATGCGCTGGGGCGCCGTGTGGAGTGGTACGACGCGCCGGCGGTGCGCCGCATCGAGACCAGCGCGCGCGCGAGCAACTACAAGATCAACGACTTCGTGCTGGGTGTGGTGAAGAGCGACGCGTTCCGCATGCGCAAGCTCGTCGCCGAGGCCCCGGCCGGTCCTGCTGCATCCGCACCGGCGAAGGCCGGCAGCGGTTCCCGCTGATTCACGCCGTCCATACCAACGGAGACGATCGATGCAGTTCCTGACCGGAAAGGCGATGCCGCGCCGCCAGTTTCTCCAGGGCTTGAGCGCCACCGTCGCCCTGCCGTATCTCGACGCGATGATCCCCGCGGGACGACGCGTCTGGAGTCCTGCCAGCAAGGCGCCGCGTCTCGTGGCCATCGAGATGGTGCACGGGGCCGCCGGCTGCAACGAGTGGGGCGCCAAGCAGAACTTCTGGTCGCCGGCGGACGCGGGGAAGGCGTACGACCTCGCGCCCACCGCGCTCACGTCGCTCGACAAGTACCGCGACTACCTCACCATCATCAGCAATACCGATGTGCGTGAGGCCGAGCCGACCTCGCCCAACGAGATCGGAGGCGATCACTTCCGCTCGAGTGCGGTCTACCTGACGCACATGCATCCGAAGCAGACCGAAGGCTCCGACGTGCGTGTCGGCACCTCGCTCGATCAGATGTATGCGCAGCGCTTCGGGCAGGACACGCCCATTCCGTCGATGCAGCTGTGCATCGAGAACGTCGATCAGGCCGGCGGGTGCGCCTACGGCTACGCCTGCGTGTACACGGACTCCATCAGCTGGGCGTCGCCCAACGAGCCGCTGCCGGTCATCCGCGACCCGCGCGTGGCGTTCGAGAAGCTGTTCGGTGTCGGCGGCACCGCTGCCGAGCGCGCCGACCGTCGCCGCACGCGCCGCAGCATCCTCGACTTCGTGAGTGGGGAGATGGCGTCGCTCAAGACGCAGCTCGGGGCCGAGGACCGGCATCGCGTCGATCGCTACATCGAGGACATTCGCGAGGTCGAGCGCCGCATTCAGCGCGTCGAGGCCCGCAACATGAGCGGCGAAGTGCGCGAACTGCCCGAGGCGCCGGCCGGCGTGCCCGACTCCTTCGCCGAGCACGTCAAGCTCATGTTCGACATCCAGGCGCTGGCGTTCGCGGCCGACATCACGCGCGTGTTCTCGTTCAAGATGGGACGCGACGGGTCGAGCCGCACGTACCCCGAGAGTGGCACCGACAAGCCGTTCCACCCGGCATCGCACCACGGCGGCACCGAGCGCGGCGTGCGCGATTTCCAGATGATCAACAAGTACCACGTGTCGATGCTGCCGTACTTCCTGGACAAGCTCAAGGGCATCCAGGAGGCCGACGGCAACATGCTCGACAAGACGATGATCCTGTACGGCTCGCCGATGGGTGATTCGAACCTGCACAACCATCGTCGCTGCCCGCTCATCGTGCTCGGCAAGGCCGAAGGGCGCCTCGCCGGCAACCTGCACATCAAGGCGCCCGATGGCACGCCGATGGCCAATGCGATGCTCGGCATGGCGCACACGCTCGGCCTCGACGACATGAAGACCTTCGGCGACAGCACGGGGCTCCTCAACCTGAACTCTGCCAATGCTTGAGACGCGGAGGGCGCGGAAGGTGCGCGCGGACGGATTCGGGTGGGAGGCGCGGAGGGGCGGGGTGGCGGTGCTCGCCTGTGGCGTGGCACTGGTGCTCTCGCTCGGCGCCGCGCGCTCGAACCCCGGCGATGCGCCGCTGGCGGATGCGGTCATGCGTGGCGACAGCGCGCGCGTGCGCACGCTCATCCGTCAGGGCATGGATGTGAACGCGGCGCAGGCCGATGGCATGACGGCGCTGCACTGGGCGGCCCAGCGTGGTGACTTGGGTTCGGCACAGGTCTTGGTCGCGGCGGGTGCCCGCGTGGATGCGCTCACGCGCAACGGCAACTACACCCCGCTGCATCTCGCGGCCCGCGAGGGGCGTGCGAGCGTGGTGAAGGTGCTGCTGGCAGGCGGTGCGGATGCGCGCGCCACGACCAGCACGGGCGGGGCGACGGCGCTGCACTTCGCCGCCGGTCGCGGTGATGCGGAGAGCGTGACGCTGCTCGTCGACAAGGGCGTGCCGGTCGACGTGCGCGAGGCGGCCTTCGGCCAGACCCCGCTCATGTGGGCGGCGGCGTACGACCGCGTGGCCGCCATCGACGTGTTGCTCAAGAAGGGCGCGGGTCTCGAGGCGGCGTCGCGCATCGAGGACATTCCGAAGTCGGAGCGTGAACTGCGCGCCGAGCTGGCGCAGCGGTCGCGTCGTGTCGCGGCGCTCAAGGCGGCGGAGAGCCCGTTGGCGCCGACGACGGTGAATCCGACCATCGCACCGAGTGCCGCGCCGGTCGCGCCGACCGGTCGTGGTGGTGCGCCGGCTGCGAGTGCGCCGACTGCGAGTGCGCCGGCTGCGGGTGCCGCGGCGCCCCAGACCGCGACGCTTACGGTGCCGCCGGCTGGTGGCGCGCCGGGTGCGGCGAGTGCAGCGGCCCCGGGGGCCCCGGGTGCGCCTGCGGCCGCGCAAGGTGGACGTGGTGCCGGAGCGGGTGCCGCCGCGGCCGCGCAGGCGGGTGGGCGTGGCCCCAGCTACGGAGACCTGATCGGCAACAAGGGCGGGCTCACGCCGCTGCTGTTCGCCATTCGTGAGGGGAACACGGCGTCGGTCGAGCGCCTGCTCGCCGCTGGGGCGCAGATCAACCACGTGAGCGAGGGCGATCACACGAGCCCGTTGCTCATGGCGGTCATCAACGGGCGTTTCGACATGGCGAAGATGCTCATGGCGAAGGGCGCCGACGTGAAGCTGCAGAGCGATGCCGGCGCGACCCCGTTGTACGCGGTCATCAACACGCAGTGGGCGCCCAAGTCGCTGTATCCGCAGCCCACCGCACAGCTCCAGCAGCAGGTTTCGCACCTCGAGCTGATGGAAGCGATGCTCAAGGCGGGCGCCGACCCCAACGTGCGCCTCAAGAAGCACCTGTGGTTCATGTCGTACAACTTCGACCTGCTCGGCGTGAACACCGTCGGCGCGACGGCGTTCTGGCGCGCGGCGTACGGGCTCGACGTGCCGGCGATGCGGCTGCTGCTCAAGTACGGTGCCGATCCCAACGTGCCGACCATCAAGCCGACCGGGAGGCTCCCCGGCGACGACGCGCCCGAGGACGGCGCCGGCGGTGCCGATCCCTCAGGGCTGCCGCCGATTCCCGATGGCGGGCCCGGTGTGTACCCCATTCACGCCGCCAGCGGCGTCGGCTACGGCGAGGGCTTTGCCGCGAACTCGCACCGGCATGCGCCGGACGCCTGGCTGCCGACCGTGAAGTTCCTCGTCGAGGAGCTCAAGCAGGACGTGAATGCGCGCGATCACAACGGCTACAACACGCTGCATCACGCCGCGGCGCGCGGTGACAACGAGCTCATTCAGTACTTGGTGTCCAAGGGCGCCGACGTGAAGGCGATCAGCCGCCGCGGGCAGACGACGGCGGACATGGCCAACGGTCCCGTGCAGCGCATCCCGCCCTTCCTGGAGACGGTGGAGCTGCTGGTGAAGCTGGGCGCGACGAACAGCAACAAGTGCAAGAGCTGCTGAGGTAGCGCGTCGAACGTCCGGTCCGTCCCAAAGGGGTCAGAACAATTGTTCTGACCCCTTCGCGCGTCCGGCCGCCGTCAATCGTCGTGATTCAGCTCATACTCCCGCTGCGCCGCGACCCGCTCCTGGCCCTGTCGCTGGTCGCGGCGCTTGGCGGCCGCCATGGCCTTGGCGTGGGTCCCGGATGTCTTGATGGCCGGCAGCGTGACCCGCTTCTCCAGGGCCGTGCTGCCGCACGCCGGGCACGCCGGCGTGGTCGGCCCGGTGCTGAGGTTGCGCACCAACGCCTCGAACTCGTGTTGGCAGGCCGTGCAGACGAAATCGAACATCGGCATATTGGGCCGTCTCCCTGATGCTGTTGAGTCCCGTGCCAGTCCCACGCGCCGTGCGGTGCGGGGCCAGCTCGACCCGGCTCGGCAGTGTGCCACCCGCCCCCCGACTTACGGAGTTCCCCGATGCTGCGTTCGGTTCGCACCGCCGTCGCCCCGCTGTCCGCGCTTCTCCTCACGCTCGCCGCCCTGCCGGCTCACGCGCAAGGCGCCACCCGCCAGACGGTCGTGGGGGAAGGCCAGCGCATCTCCGCTACGCTCAGCCCCGGCATCCGCGTCGGCAACCAGCTCTGGGCCTCGGGGCAGCTCGGCACGAGCCCGAGTGACACCACCATCGCGGGCCAGACGCAGCGTTCGCTGGAGAACCTGGAAAAGGTGTTCAAGGCCGCCGGCACGACGCTCGCCGCGGGCGCCACCAAGTGCACCGTGTTCCTGACCGACGTGAAGGACTTTCAGGGCATGAACGCCGTGTACAGCAAGTTCTTCCCCAGCAATCCGCCGGCGCGCTCGACGGTGGTGGTGGCGGCGCTCGTGGTGCCCAATGCGCGGGTGGAAATCGAGTGTCAGGGCATCGTTCCCTGAACTGCGAACCACGGAAGCGGAACAACGGAAAGAGACCTACGGGAGCCCAACGACGGAACGACGGGTACCGCAAAGGAAAGCGGGGCGCCCCAGAGGGGCGCCCCGCATACCGATGAAGGCCCGTCGTCGCCGTGGTCCCGTTGTACGGCTCCCGTAGGCCTCTTCCCGCCGTTCCGCTCCCGTCGTTCGTTACTCCACGGCAGCCCTAACGACGGGGCGCAGTCGGCCAGGGTACCCCCTGCGCGCCCCGCTTCACGGCCCCAATGCCCTTGTACGTGAACTTCTGCAGGCGCTTCCCCTCGTAGGTCTCCGTCGTGTAGATGTTGCCCTTCGAGTCGGTCGCGATGCTGTGCACGGCGAAGAACTGTCCCGGCTGGCGCCCACCGTCGCCGAAGTACGTGAGCGTCTCGAGCGACTGCCGGTCCAACACGTAGACGCGCTCGTTCTTGCCGTCGGCCAGGTACAGGTACTTCTGCGCCGGGTCCTTCGAGAACGCGATGTCCCACACCGAACCGTCGCCGCGCGTGTTGGGCGCGATTCGCATCTCCTTCACGAACTTGCCATCCTTCTGGAACACCTGGATGCGGTCGTTGGGGCGGTCACACACGTACACCAGCCCGTCGTTGCTCGGCTCGGCGCAGTGCACGGGATTGCGGAACTGCTGTGCGAGCGGCGCCGACGGATCGTACGGGGGCATGCGCGCATCGTCGGGCTTGTTGCCGTACGCGCCCCAGTAGCGCTTGAGCTTGCCCGTGGCCATGTCGAGCACGGCGACGCGCTTGTTGCCGTAGCCGTCCGCCACATACGCTTCCTGCGCCTTCACGTCGAAGGTGATCTTCGCCACGCGCCCGAAGTGCGTGGAGTCATTGCTGTTGGTGGCCTGCTTCGGCGTGCCGTACTGCGCGAGAAACTTGCCGTCGTGCGAGAACTTGAGGATGTGCGAGTCCTGCGCGCCGTTGCCGCCGATCCAGATGTTGTCCTTGTCGTCCACGGCCACGCCGTGGTTCGAGGTCGGCCACTCGTACCCCTGGCCGGGGCCGCCCCAGGCGCGCACGAAGTTGCCGGCCGGGTCGAACTCGACGATCGGCGGCGCCGCCTGGCAGCACTCCGAGATCGGCGGATTCGCGTTCATGCCGGTCTCGGTGCGCTGGTTGAGCGTCGAGTCGCCGCGATGAATGATGAAGACGTGATCGCGGCTGTCCACGCCGACGCCGATGACCGAGCCGAGGATCCAGTGATTCGGCAGCGGCCGCGGCCACAACGGGTCGACCTCGAAGCGCGGCGCCTGGACCGTCTGCCGGTCGTTGGCCTGGAGGACCGCGCGGGCGCCGCCGAGGGCGGCGAGCGTGGCGAGGAGGAGGGTCCAGCGGGTGGCGGAACGCATCGCAGGACGGGCCATCGGCATCGCGGACTCCGGTCGTCGGGAGGCAGGCGTGAGGCCGCGCAGGGCGGGGGTGTGGAGCGCGCGGCCGACTGGTAACTGTGGTAACTTCGGGCGTCGCGGCCGCAGTGATGGAGCGTGGCCGCCGTCGCCGACGACCGGCCAACGTGCGCCGGCCGCCGGACGTTGAAGTAACCTGCCTGCCTGCCCCTGTCCAGAGACGGGACGCCGCGTGCGGCGAGCATGCATTGCTCACGTGCGCGCGTCTCCCGCCCCCGTCATCCCGCCTCGCGTCGATGTCCCGTTTGCGCCTGTGGTCCCGCGTCCTGCTGCTCGCCACGCTCGCACTCAGTGTTCCCACGGTGCGCGCGACGGCCCACGAAGTGCCACGGCACGTGGCGGTGCGCACGTGGGTGGCGCCCGAGCCCACGCGCATTCGCATGCTGGTGCAGATCCCCGTCGACGCGATTCGTGACGTGGAGTGGCCGCGGCGTCGCTCGGCGCGCGGTGACTCGGTCTATCTTGACGTCGCGCGGGTGCAGCCTTTTCTCGAGGACGCGGCGCGACTGTGGGTGGCCGACGGCGTCGCGCTGCGCGACGGCGATCGCCTGCTCCCGGCGCTCACCGTGCGCGGTGTGCGCGCCGTGCTCCCCGGCGATCGCGCCTTCGACGGCTTCGCGTCCGCGCTGGCCGGCATCGCGTCGGCGCCGCTCGACAGCGCGGTCGCGATCGTTCCCGGACAACTCCGCCTCGAGGTGCTGCTCGAGCTGCCCCTCACGGCGCCCGTGCGCGATCTCGTGATCGAACCGCGCTGGGCACATCTGGGCATCACCACGGCGAGCACGGCCATCCTGCGGCTCCCAGACGGCACCGAGCGGGCCTACAGTTGGACCGGCGACCCGGGCGCGCTGCGTCTCGATCCCCGCTGGTGGCACGCCGCCACGCGCTTCGTCGGCGACGGCATGGGACACCTCTTCGGCGGCATCGATCACCTGCTGTTCCTGTTGTGCCTCGTGCTCCCGGTGCGGCGGCTGCGCCCGCTGATCGGCATCGTGACGGCCTTCACCGTCGCGCATTCGCTCACGCTGTTCGCGTCGGCCCTCGGCTACGCGCCCACGGCCGGCTGGTTCGTGCCGCTCGTCGAACTGCTCATTGCGGTGAGCATCATCCTCATGGCGCTCGGCAACGTGCTGGGCGTGGGACTCGAGCGACGCTGGCTCGTGGCATTCGTCTTCGGTCTCGTCCACGGCTTCGGCTTCTCGGCCGCACTGGGCGACGGGCTGCAGTTCGCCGGCGGGCACCTGCTGGTGGCGCTGGCGGCGTTCAACATCGGCCTCGAGCTGGCGCAGGTGGTCGTGCTGCTCGCCGCCGTGCCGCTGCTCAACGCGCTCTTCGCCCGCGCGATCCCCGAACGCGGGGGCATCATCGTCGCGTCGGCGCTGGTGGCGCACGAGGCGTGGCACTGGATGCTCGAGCGTGCGCAGGCGCTCGAGGGACAGCGCGTCGAGGTGCCACGGTTCGACGCGGCGTTCGCGTCCACGCTGCTCGGGTGGGCTATGGCGGCGGTCGCGCTCGTCGGTGTCGGCTGGCTGGTGCAGGGGCTCGTGCAGCGGCTCGATGGGCGTACGACGCGACGCGCCACCGTCGCGCTGCTCGCGGGCCTGCTCGCTGTCGGGGGGCTCACGCTCGCACCACGCGCGGCGCAGGCGCAGGCGCCCACGCGCACCACGATGGCCGGCGTCTACACCCCCGACCAGGCACAGAAGGGGCGCGAGGTGTTCATCGCCACCTGCCTCGGCTGTCACACCACCGCGTCGCACACCGGACCGGCGTTCGCCCTCAAGTGGTTCGGCCGTCCGCTGGCCGACCTGTTCGACTACGTCAGCAACATGATGCCCAAGACGGCGCCCGCGAGCCTCAGCGAAGACGAATACGTCTGGCTCATGGCGTACATCCTGCGCCTCAACGGCATGCCGGCAGGCAAGGCCGAGCTTTCTGCCGAACCCAAGCTGCTCAAGTCGGTGCGCATCGACTCCACCACGCGCGCCGGCACCGATCGTTCCCCCGCAGGTCTCGAAGACTCCTCACCGGGCCCCCGGCCCACACCACGGCAGTAACGGAGCGCACATGATGCGACGCGGTACGACCAAGCTCGTCGCCCTCGCGGCGATCAGCACCACGCTGGCCGGCGTGTTCGTCACGCAGGCCGGCACCTCACGGGCGCAGCCCAAGGCGCTCGTGCGCGGCAACGCGGTGGGGGAGTGGCGGCACTGGGGCGCCGACCAGTGGAGCACGCGCTACTCGCCGCTCGACCAGATCAACGCGCAGAACTTCTCGACGCTGCAGGTGGCGTGGGAGTGGAAGGGCGGCGCGTTCGGCAAGGACGAGTACTACCGCACCACGCCGCTCTACGCGAACGGGCGCCTCTTCACCGTCGCGACCACGCGCCGCATCGTCACCGCCATCGATCCCGAGAACGGTGAGACGCTGTGGATGTATCGCCTCGACGAGGGGATCCGCTGGCAGAAGGCACCACGCCAGTTCGCGGGACGCGGCCTGTCGTACTGGACCGACGGCGTGAAGGAGCGCGTGCTCGTCGTCACACCGGGCTACCACCTCGTGTCGCTCGATGCGAAGACGGGACGCCCGGATCCGCTCTTCGGCAAGTCCGGCGTCGTCGACCTCATGGAGGGGCTCGGCTATCCGATGGTGAAGCTCGCCGTCGATGACAGCGGCCCGCTCGTGATTTCCGATGCGGCGCCCTATCGCCAGGCCAAGCCCGGTGAGACCTGGGATCCGGTGAAGAAGACCGGCGCCGACGGCACGGTCGGCATCCTCGGCCAGATCGCCGCGAGTTCGCCCGCCATGGTCGTCGGCAACGTGCTCGTGGTCGGCAACTCGTCGATTCACGGCTACTACCCCATTCGCGCGTCGAATCCGCCGGGCACGATTCGCGGCTTCGACATCGCCACCGGCCGCCTGCTCTGGAAGTTCAACCTCGTCCCGCAGCCCGGTGAGTATGGCGCCGAGACGTGGAAGAACGGTTCGAAGATCGGCACGAAGGGCGTGGGCAAGAACGATGCGTGGGCCCCGTACGCCGCCGATGAACAGCTCGGCCTCGTCTACATCCCCGTCGGCATGCCGCTCATGGACGAATACGGCGGCCATCGTCCCGGCAACAACCTGTACGGCAACAGCATCGTCGCGCTCGACGTGAAGACGGGCAAGCGCCGGTGGCACTTCCAGATGGTGCACCACGACATCTGGGACTACGACACGCCCATGGCGCCCAACCTCATGGACGTCACCGTCGACGGAAAGCCGCGCAAGGTCGTCGCGCAGACCACCAAGCAGGGGTGGGTGTACGCCTTCGATCGCGCGACCGGCGAGCCGATCTGGCCGATGCCGGAGACGCCGGTGCTGCAGAGTGGCGTGCCGGGCGAGCAGTCGTCGCCGACGCAGCCCATTCCCACCAAGCCCGCGCCGTACTCGCAGCAGGGGCTCATGGAGGCCGACCTGATCGACTACACGCCGGCCATCAAGGATTCGGCGCTGGCGATGGCGAAGCGGTGCCGCATGGGACCGTACTTCATTCCGCCGGCCGCCAACGACGGCAAGGACAAGACCGGGTACAAGTGCGCCTGGTACGCGCCCGGCGCGAGCGGTGGCGTGAACATCGATGGCGGCGCCGCGCTCGACCCCGAGACGGGCATGCTGTACGTCGCGAGCATCACCGGGCTGAGCACGGCCGCGCTGCAGAAGGATCCGTGCTCGGAGTTCGACTACAGCTCACCGCGTGACAACTGCGGCCTGCTTGGCGCCCTGCCGCCGCCGCCGGGATACACGCCGCCCGCTGCGCGTGGAGGCGGCTTCGAGGGCCGTTCGGCCGGCTCGGTCATCGGTGGCATCTCCATCGTGAAGCCGAAGGAGTTCGGCGGCATCACGGCGTACGACATGAACACCGGCGACAAGAAGTGGTGGATCCCGAACGCTGGCTTCATCAAGCAGACGTCGCGCGATCCGATCTTCGCCGGCGTGAACCTGCTGCCGCAGCCCGGCCGCGGGCAGGCGCAGGTCATCAACACCAAGTCGCTGGTCATCTACGGCACGGGCCGCAGCGGCGGCCTGCCGGGTGAGCCGCCCAAGCTCTTCGCCGTCGACAAGAAGACCGGCAAGGAGATCGCTGCGGTGCAGATCCCGGCCAAGACCACCGCCGTGCCCATGACGTTCCTGCACAAGGGCAAGCAGTACATCGTGTTCGCGACCGGTGCGGAAGAGAACACCGGTCTGGTCGCGCTCACGCTGCCCAGCAAGAAGTGAGGACGGCCCGCTGAGGCGCTACTTCCGTTCGTAGCGCTTCAGCGCCTTCTGCCCCACCTCGGCGCCGTAGATGTTGCCCGCGGCATCCACGGCAACACCCTCGGCGCTCGAGGTGCTCGGCGGATTGGTCGCCGGGTCGGGAATGAACGCCGTCACCGCGCCCGTGCGCGCGCTGCCGATGCGAATGCCACGCTTCCACGCCACGTGCGGCGGATTCACCGAGCCGCTCTCCGAGTCGGCCACGTAGATGTTGTCCTTCGCATCGATCCAGATGCCGCTCGGGCGACTGAACTGGTACCAGGTGTCGAGGATCTTGAAATCCTTGTCGACGATCAGGATGCGATCGTTGCCGCGGTCACCGATGTAGAGACGGCCGCGCGAATCGAAAGCCAGCGCATGCGGCTGATCCATCTGCCCGACGCCCTTGCCCCAGGTGCCCCACGTGCGACGCAGCCCGCCATTCTTGTCGAACACCAGCACGCGCGCATTCGCGCCGGCCGACGACGAGTGGCCCTCCGCGACGTAGATGTCGCCGTTGGGCGCGGTGACGATGGCGTTGGGCTGCCAGAAGAACGCGCTGTCCTTGCCGCCCCCCGGCTTGCCGAGCGACATGAGGTACTCGCCCGTCGGGGAGAACTTGTGGATCTGGTGTCCCTTGTCTGCCGGCGGGCCACCACCTGCGCCGCGGCCGAGCGTGCACGCGCAGTCGACCACCCAGACGTTGCCGTCCTTGTCGACATGAATGCCGTGCGGTGAGAGAATCATTCCCGCGCCGAACGACCGCACGAGCGTCCCCTTCTCGTCGAACTTGAGCACGCTCGGCAGGGGCGAGCCAAGGCAGTTGTTCACGCCGCACCGCTCGGCCACCCAGATGCTCTTGCCGTCCTTGTCGATGGCGACGGCGCTGGTCGAGCCCCAGGTGCGCCCCTCGGGGAGCTTGGCCCACCCTTCGACGGTGCGGTACGGATTGGGGAGGTCGTTCACCGCCGGCATCGTCGGCGACGACGCCTGGGCGACGAGCAGGGCCGGCACGGCGAAGGCGAGCGCGGGGACGGCGAGCCACGGAGCAGGACGGCGCATGGCGGGCAGGGCTGGTAGGGGCAACGGACGGGGAGCGGGGCGGGGACGCAGCGGGCGGGCGCGTGTGGCCGCGCCGCCGCGGGTACGCCAAGTTGCAGTCATGTCCACCCTGTTGGCCAGCGCTCCGCCGGGTCCCCGAGCCCGTTTCCCCGGCGAGCTGCTCGCCCGCTTCGCCAGCCTCGACCGGCTCGACTTCATGGCGCCGCTGCCGGCACGCTACGGCGACGTGGTGTCGTGGCGCCTCGGGCGGCAGCGCGTGGTCCTGCTCGCGCATCCGGACGACATTCGCGACGTGCTGGTGACGCATCAGCGGTCGTTCACCAAGGGACGGGCGCTGCAGCGGGCGCGCCGTCTCATTGGCGACGGACTGCTCACCAGCGAGGGCGAAGTGCACCTCCGCCAGCGTCGGCTCGTGCAGCCGGCGTTTCATCGGGCGCGCGTGGCGCGCTACGCCGAGACGATGGTGCGCGCGACTGTGGCGCACCAGGAGGGTTGGCGACATGGCGCCGCGGTCGACATCAACGCCGAGATGATGCGGCTCACGATGGCAATCGTCGCGGAGACGCTGTTCGGTGCCGACGTCGGCGATGAGGCAGAGCGGGTCACGCGTGCCCTGCACGATGTGTTCGCCTCATTCGACCTGGGCTTGTCCCCACTCGCACCGCTGCTCGACCGCCTGCCCACGAGTCGTCAGCGCCGCTTCCAGCGTGCGCGCCGTGTGCTCGACGAAATCGTGTACGGCATGATCCACGCGCGTCGGCGGGCAGGGCGCGACACCGGCGATCTCCTGTCCATGCTGCTGGCCGCGCAGGACACCGAAGGCGATGGCCGCGGCATGAGCGACCAGCAGTTGCGCGACGAGCTGCTTACGCTGTTCATCGCTGGCCATGAGACCACCGCGAACGCGCTGTCGTGGACGTGGTGGCTGCTCGACCGGCACCCCGAGGTGCGCGCGCGTCTCGACGAAGAGCTGGACACGGTACTGGCCGATCGCGACCCGACGGCAGACGATGTCGGGCAGTTGCCGTTCACCCGTGCGGTGATCGCCGAGAGCATGCGGCTGCGGCCGCCGGCATACATCGTGGGCCGCCGCGCCATCGCGCCCTATCGGGTTCGGGACTGGGAACTGCCCGCCGGGACGCTGGTGGTGGTGTCGCAGTACATCACGCACCGCGACCCGCGGTGGTGGCCGGAGCCCGAGCGGTTCGATCCCGCGCGCTGGCTGGCCCCCGACGATCGGCCGCGCTTCGCGTACTTCCCGTTTGGCGGCGGCACGCGTGTGTGCGTCGGCGAGGCCTTTGCGTGGACCGAGGCTGTCCTGTTGCTGGCGACGCTCGCGCGCCGGTGGCGGGTGGAGGTGGCGCACCCGGATCCGCGTCCGGAACCGATCATCACGTTGCGACCGCGTGGCGGGATGCCCGCACGTCTGTCGTCGCGCGGGGTGTGCCAGCGGTGAAACGCTGTGGCCGCCTCACCACAAGTGTGTAGGGCGAATCACATATCAGGCGGCAGTGTTGACCGTCGCCTTAATCGTAAATGCTTGTGAGAAAGCGACTTGGCACACAGTGATTCTCTTGGCATGTGTTTTGAATGCAAGGGACGAGCGGTATACCGTCCCCCCTCCTCGAGGAGTTTGCATGAAGAAGGTGTTGCTCGCGGCGATGGCGTCGCTGGCGCTCTCGTCCGTCGCGTCGGCGCAGACGCAGGTCACCAACCGTTCGCAGATCGCGAACTCGCAGACGTTCACCTGGGCCAACCACCCCAGCGCGACGAATCCGTTCACGTTTGCCACGGGCATTCCGGGGCTTTCCGTCGATGTGAACGCGACGCCGTTCAGCGGCTGGTACACGCCGTGTCAGGCCGGGCCGTGCTGGTCGGGCGGTTTCGTCGATGGCGACGACCTGCTGTTCGGTTTCGGCGTCACGCAGTACACGCTGACGTTCAACCAGTATCTCTCGGGCTTTGCGACGCAGGGTTGGCACAACCAGAATGGCCGGAGCGGCGATATCCTGATCGACGCCTACAGCGGCAACACGCTCGTTGGCAGCTTCTCGCAGTTCACCGGTTCGGGTGCTGCGGCGAACAACAACCAGGCGGCCGTGATCGGCCTCCAGGGCGTGAACTTCGACCGCATCGTGCTGACCGGCCGTAACGAGTTCGCCATCAACCAGGTGACCGTCTCGACGAACACCAACGTCGTGCCGGAGCCGTCGACGTACGCGCTGCTCGCGGCGGGCCTCGCCGCCATGGCGGTGGTCTCGCGTCGTCGTCGCGCCTGAGTCGTCCGCGGGCGCTCGCGCCCGCAGCGTCTCCTGATCGACACGCGCCGTCTGCTCCCCCCGAGCAGGCGGCGCGTTATCGTTCGGACCATGCGTGACCTCACCACCGGCTCGATTCCCCGACACCTCGTCCGCCTCGCGCTGCCGATGGCCTTCGGGATGATCTTCCAGACCGCGTACTATCTCGTCGACCTGTGGTTCGTCGCCCGACTCGGTGACGCGGCGGTGGCCGGAGTCGGCGCGGCGGGCAATGTGCAGATGATCGTCATGGCGCTCACGCAGATCCTGGGCGTCGGCACCATGGCCCTCATCGCCAACGCGGTGGGGCGCAAGGACGCCGCCGACGCGAACCTGGTGTTCAACCAGAGCGTCGGCTTTGCCTTCGCCTGCGCGATGCTCGTGCTGGTGGGCGGCTACCTGTTGGCGGGGCGCTACCTTGGCGCCGTGGGCGCCGATGCGGCCACGCAGGCGGCCGGGCGCGCCTATCTCTACTGGTACATCCCCGGGCTCGCGCTGCAGTTCGCGCTCGTGGCCATGGGCTCGGCGCTGCGCGGAACGGGCATCGTGAAGCCCACGATGATCGTGCAGATCCTCACGGTCGTGCTCAACATCGGGCTGGCCCCGGTGCTGATCGCCGGGTGGGGCACCGGATACGCGATGGGCACGGCGGGGGCAGGGCTCGCGAGCTCGATCGCGATCGCGATCGCGGTGGCGGCCACGGTCTGGTACTTCGCGCGGCTCGAGCACTACGTGCATTTCCACCGCGAGCTCATCGCACCGCGGCGCGCGCAGATCGCGCGCATCCTGCGCATCGGCGTGCCGCCCGGCGCCGAGTTCGCGCTGATGTTCGTGCTTACCGCCACGGTGTACTTCGTCATCCGCCCGTTCGGCGCGGCATCCCAGGCTGGCTACGGTATCGGCTCGCGCGTCATGCAGTCGATCTTCCTCCCGGCCATGGCTGTGGCCTTCTCGGCCGCGCCGCTCGCCGGGCAGAACATGGGCGCGCGCCAGCCAGCGCGGGTGCGTGACACCTTCAAGTGGGCCGTCATCATCGGCAGCGGTGTCATGTTCACGGTGACGCTCTTCAGCCAGTGGCGCGCCGACCTGCTCGTGTCGCCCTTCACGACCGAGCCGGCCGTGTTGGCGGTCGCCGCCGAGTTCCTGCGGACGATCTCGTGGAACTTCGTGGCGTCGGGATTGCTGTTCATCTGCTCGGGGATGTTCCAGGCGATGGGGAACACGATGCCGTCGCTCATCACGAGCGCGACGCGCCTCGTGACGTTCGCGGGGCCCGCGCTGCTCCTCGCGCGTCGCCCCGGCTTCCAGCTACGCCACCTGTGGATCCTGTCGGTCGTCACGGTGACGCTGCAGGCCGGGTTCTCCCTCTGGCTGCTGCGCGGCGAACTGCGCAAGCGCGCGCCACTGCCGGCCTGACCATGATCGCACCTCCAGCCGCGGCGCCACGCTCACTCGTGCGCCGGCCCCTGCTGGTCGTGGCGCTCGCTCTGAGCGCCGCGACGGCCTGCACCCGCGACGCAAAGACGCCCGCGGCAGCCGCGATGCAGTTCTACACGATGCTCGACGCACTCGGCGTGCAAGGTGTTCCCGATGCGACGGCGCGGACGGCGTTGGCGCCGTTCATCGGCGCGCGTCTCGACAGCGCGCTCGCCCGCGCCGATGCGCAACGCGCGGATGCCCTGCGTCGCGCCCCCGACGAGAAGCCGCCCTTCGCCGACGGCGACGTGTTCGGATCGCTCTTCGAGGGGCGCACCGCGTTTCGTATCGCCACGTCGCTCGCGCGCGGAGACACGACGTTGGTGGTCATGGCACTCACCAACGACAATGAGAAGCCGCCGGTGCAGTGGCAGGACACGCTCGTGGTCGTGACGGAACGCGGCCACCCGGTCGTCGCTGACATTCGGTACGGAGCCAGCTGGGAGTTCGGCTATCGCGGCAGGTTGCTGGAGGTGCTGGCGAGGTAGGGCAAACCCCGGAAGCGCAACAACGGGAGCCGCGGGACGGGAGCGCAACCGCGAGACCACGGCTACCGCGGCAGCCGTGGTCTCGTTGTCCCGCTCCCGTCGTTCCACTCCCGCCGTTCCGCTCCCGTAGTTCGCCGTTACACGGTGAGTCCTTTCCACCGCCCCCGCCGAAATGCCATCCAGCTCACGGCGGCGAGCAGCGAGTAGGCCACCAGCACCGCGAGAAACACGCTCTGCGGTCCCAGCGCTTCACTGCGTGCCAGGAACCACGCCAGCGGCAGTTCGAGGCACCAGAACACGCCGATGTTGATGCGGGTGGGGGTGCGCGTGTCGCCCGCGCCGTTGAAGGCCTGCGTGAGCACCATGCCGAAGGCAAAGAACGGGAAGCCGAGCGCCATGATGCGGAGTCCGCGCACGGCCACCGCGCTGACGGCGGTGTCGTGCGTGAACGCCGAGACGATGAGGGGTGCGCACACGACGAAGAACAGGCCCACGAGCCCGAGGAACCAGACGTTGATGCGGGCCGCCGTGTACACCGCTGTCTCCGCGCGTGCCGGATTGCGGGCGCCCAGACTCTGGCCGACCATCGTCGCGGCCGCATTGCCCAGTCCCCACGCGGGCAGCAGCGCGAACATCATCACCCGTACCGCGATCGTGTAGCCAGCCATTGCCGCACTGCCGAAGCCGGCCATCAGGCGAATGAGCACCATCCAGCTCAGGCTGCCCACCAGCACCTGAAACGTCGCATTGCCGGACAGCTGCAGGATGCGCCGGATCGTGTCGAGCTCGATGACCAGGTGCCGACGCAGGACCTGCAGGTGCCCGGCACCGCGCGCCAGCGTCCACAGCGCAAAGGCGAGCCCCGTGCCACGACCGATCGTCGTGGCGACGGCCGCACCGGTGACGCCCATGCGCGGGAACGGCCCGAGCCCGAAGATGAGCAGCGGGCCCAGGATGATATTCAGGGCGTTGGCCAGCCACAGCACGCGCATGGAGACCGCCGCGTCACCGGCACCGCGAAAGGCCGAGTTGACCACGAACAGCAGGAAGGCCGTGCCGCTTCCGCCGAGCATCACCCGCGTGAAGGTGGTGCCCGTCGCGAGCACGTCCCCCTCTGCCCCCATGAGCCGCAACAGCGTCGGGGCAAGCAGGGCGCCCGCGACACCAAGCACCACGCTCACGACCACGCCGATGAGGATGGCCTGCACCGCGGTGCGCGCCGCGGCGTCCGGGTCCTTCTCGCCGACGCGTCGCGCCACGATCGCACTGCCGCCGATCGCGAGCCCCATCGCGATCGTGTACACCACGATCATCATCGACTCGGTGAGCCCCACCGTGGCCACGGCGGCCGCGCCGAGCCGCGAGACGAAGAACACATCCGACAGTGCGAAGAGGCTCTCCATGAGCATCTCCAGCACCATGGGGATGGACAGCAGGAAGATCGCGCGGCTGATCGCACCGCTCGTATAGTCGTGCCGCGTGCCACGCAGGGCGTCGGTCACATCGCGCCACCACGGACGGCGCTCCGTCGTCGTGGTGGCGTCGGCAGCGTGCGCGTCAGGCGACGCGTCCAGCGAATTGGTCTGTGATGTCATGGGTCACTCGGGATCGGAAACGAAACACGCCCCACCGGCACACGAGGCAGGTGGGGCGTGGATCCGCAGGAGCGACGTTTGTCGCTGCTACTCCGGTACGCCTGCCTCGATACGGTTCCGCGAGCGGACGCGGACCGCATACTGACCGAGGGAGACAGGCAGAATCATCGAAGCACCGGAGCGAGGGGCCGCGCGACGCGGCATCATGGGACCAACACGTGCCCTGCGAACGATCACGACGACGCGATCACCGGCACGCGACTACGCACCCAACCTGTATCAGGGATCGGCGCGGCGCAAGCGCACCGACCCGCTGCCTGTCTCTACCCGCAGACTGTTCCGTCCGTCACCGACCGTCCCACGCAGCGAGCGGCGCTCCATGCGCGTCGTGCGCACCGGGAAGTCGCTGGTGATGCTGCCGCTGCCAGTCTCGATCTCGAGCGTGGCGTCGAACGACGCGGGGAGGCCGAGTGTCACGGAGCCCGATCCCGACTCCGCGGAGAAACGGCGCGGCGTGGTACGCAGGCCGAGCGTGATGGCGCCGCTGCCGGTGTCGATGCTCACATCGTCGAGGGACGCGTCGTCGAGCCGCAGGCTTCCGGAGCCGATGTCGAGGCTGAAACGCCGGCACGACACCCCGCGTCCGCTCACGCCCCCCGAGCCACTGTCGAGGTTGCAGTCGTCGGCGCGCACATCGTCGAGCTGGATGCTGCCGCTGCCGACGTCGACGTCCAGCGTCGATACGCGCACGTCCCGCACGCTGACCCCGCCGGAGCCGGTGTCGAGGTTCAGCACGCCCCGCATGCGCTCGGCCGAGACGCGCGCCGACGCCGCGTCGAGCGTCACCGTGCCATCGACGTCCACCGCCGAGAGCTCGCCCACGAGCAGGTAGGCGTCGACGGCCTGGCCGTCCGGGACCCGCACGACGATGTCGGCCCACGCTTCCACACCACGGCCGTCGGACGACACGCGCACGCGCCGCCCGCGACCGAAGTCGCCGTTCCAGTTGCCCCACGTGCCATCGTCGCGAACGCGCGACTCGGTGTTGCCGCGAAACGGACGGCCATCGCGCGACGAGGCGCGGCCCCGATACACGATGTCATCGCTGGGATAGACGACGCGCAGCGTCTGCGTGCCCCGCATGGAGCCGGTCTCGATGCGCAGGCGGTCGCCGTCGGCGCCGCGACGGGTGACTTCGATCTCGACATCGCGTCCGCGGCCGCGCTCGATGCGCATCTCACCGGCAATGTTGTACACCGACACGCGCGAGCCACTCAACGTGCGGCGATCGGTCTGGCCCTCGGCGGGGCGGGCGGCGAGGCTGAGAGCGCACACGCTCGAGAGCGCCAGCAGGGCCGGCCGCAGGGTCGGGCGCGGCACGGAACGCGCGAAGGACAAGGGAGACATGGGGGCAGGGCTGAGGGCGGTCCTGACAAGTCGGTCGCGCCGGCGCACCTTGCAGGGGCACCAGCTCGCCAACGCTTCGACGGTCGGGCACGTCTCCACGGTTTGAATGGCTCGATCCCGTTTCCCGCAGCCCCTCCCCCCATGCGCCCCTCCAGCATCCTCCGTCGTCGTGCCCTGCTCGCGGTCGGTGCGGCCGCTGCGCTCGCACCGGCCGCACCGTTCGCCACGCCGCTCGCGGCGCAGGGCCCGGTCATCCGCAACGCGCCCGTCGTGATCGATTCCACCGACCCGGTGGCGGTCATGGTCTCCCGCCTCGACCTGGAGCGCTACAAGGCCACCATCAAGGGGCTGACGCAGTTCGGCGATCGACGGCAGGGCACGAAGCGCAACCGCGACGCCGTCGACTGGATCGAAGCCCAGCTCAAGAGCTACGGCTGCACGAACACCGAGCGCATCACCTACGAGTACAACCCGCCGCAGTTCGCGACGCCGCCGGCCAATCCGCCTGCCGGTGCCGCCGCGCCCGCGCGGCCGGCCACCCCGCGCCCCGCCGCCAACCCCACTGCGCAGGGCGGCGGGCGTCCGCGTGGTGTGCGCACGCGCACCGGCGTGAACAGTGACTCGCTCGCGCAGCCCGACGCGCGCCTGCGTGCGCTCAACGCCGAACCCACCACGCCCGGGCAGCGGCAGGAGGTGTTCTGCACGAAAGTGGGGACCACGCGTCCCGACGAGATGTACATCGTGGGCGGTCACATGGACGGCCACGGCTGGGGCGAAGCCGCCAACGACGACGCGTCGGGCACGGCCATCGTCATGGAACTCGCGCGCATCTTCAGCGACCCGGCCGTGCAGACCGAGCGCTCGGTGCGCTTCATCCTCTGGAACAACGAGGAGACAGGACTCAACGGGGCGCGCGCCTACATCGCGCAGCGCGAGAAGCTGCAGGGCATCGAGAACCCCCGCGGCAGCGGCAAGTACCCGGAGCCCAAGTGGCTCGGCATGGTGCAGCACGACATGATGCTCTTCGATCATGGCATGCCCAACCCCGACGGCACGATGCGCAAGGAGCAGCGCCCCGAGGCCGACGTGAACATCGAGTTCCAGATCGACTCGAAGATGTCGAAGCAATCGATGGAGCTCGCGTTCCTGTTCCATCGCGCCAACAGCAAGTATGCGACCGACTACCCCGCGCAGGTCGGCCCGCACATGACCAACACCGACAGTGGTCCGTTCCAGGATCTCATTCCCGCCATCAGCCTGCGCGAAAACGAGCGCGGCACGCAGGTCGGCAGCGGCTGGGATCCGCACTGGCACCAGCCCACCGACGTCTTCGCCACCTTCAGCGACGCCGACTTCCGCCTCGGGCTCAACGCCGCGCAAACCACGCTCGGCGCTATCGCGAAGCTCGTCGGCTCGACACTCAAGAAGTAGCGCGCAGCGTTCAGCGCGCTCAGCGCGTCACAGCACGCCCGGCGGTGCGCGGTCGATCCACGGCCGCGCCCGCTCGAGCTGCCCCGCCACGCGGAAGAGCAGCGCCTCGTTGCCGAAGGCGGCGACGACCTGCGTGCCGATCGGCAAACCGGCGGCGTTCCAGTACAGCGGCACACTCATCGCAGGCTGGCCGGTCACGTTGAAGAGCGGCGTGAACGGCATGAAGCCGAACACCTTCGCGGCCGTCTCGTCGAGCAGGCCGATCGCACGCAGCACGCGCCCGAGGCCGGCGCGTCCCAGCAGGCGCAGTGCCGCGAGTTCGGCACCACTCGGCTGCAGCGCACCGATGGGAATCGGGGGCGTGGCCAAGGTCGGGGTGACGAGCAGGTCGTACCGCTCGTGAAAGGCGCCCATCGTGCGCCCCGCCAGCTGCAGCCGTCGCACGCTGCTCGCGTACTCCGCCGCGCTGAATGCCGAGCCGACGAGTCCCAGCGCCCAGGTCGCGACCTCGACATCGTCGGCACGCGGGGCGCGTCGCAGCTGCTCGCCCATCCACTCGATGTCCGCCCGCGCTTCGGCCGCGACAACGGTGAGGAAGTCGCGCGACAGCGCGGCATCGATCGTGGGGGCCGCGACCTCGACGTCGTGCCCCAGCGTACGCAGCAGCGCCGCCGCATCCTCGAGCGCCGCGATGCAGTCGGAGTGTACGCTCCTGCCGAAGAACGGATGGGTCGTGACGGCGATGCGGAGGCGACCGGGCTCGGTCGTGACCTCCTCGAGGAACGGCCGGGACGGCGGTGCGCAGCCCACCGGGGTGCCTGCATCCATCCCGGCGCCCACATCGAGCATCCGCGCGGAGTCGCGCACGCTGCGCGTGAGCACATGCTCCTGCGCGAAGCCACGCCAGATGTCGCCGAGGTCGGGACCGGTGGGCATGCGGCCCCGGGTCGGCTTGAGCCCGAACAGGCCGTTGCAGGAGGCCGGAATGCGAATCGAGCCGCCGCCATCGCCGCCGTGGCCCAGGGGTACCATGCGCGCCGCGACCGCCGCGCCCGATCCTCCACTCGATCCGCCGGGTGTGCGGCCCACGTCCCATGGGTTGCGCGCAATACCGAGGGCCTGGCTCTCGGTGAACGGGGTGAGCCCGAACTCCGGCGTGTTGGACTTGCCGGTGAAGACCAGCCCGGCGCGACGATAGCGTGCGATGAGGGTGCTGTCGTGGTGCGGCACCACCTGCTGCAGCACGCGGGTCCCGTGACTCGTGGGCACGCCGGCGATGGTCGCCTGCAGGTCCTTGATGAGCATCGGGACACCCCGGAACGCCTGATCGCCGCCTGCGGTGTTCGCCGCCGCGTCGCGCGCCATCGTGCGGGCCAACTCCGGCAACACGCGCACCACGGCGTTGAGCGGGGCGTTGCGCGCCTCGATGCGCGCGAGCGCGGCGTCGGCGACTTCGGTGGTCGACACGTCGCCGCGGCGCACCAGGTCGGCGAGTGCCACGCCGTCCAGGTGATCGTACTCAGGGAAGGGGAGCGTCATGACGGGAATCTCCGCCCCGCCGGCACGCGGGGCCAGCCAACGCAGCCCGGGCAGTGGCTCAGGGGAGGAAGCGCGAGCGCATGTCGGCGGGGGGCAGGAGACAGGCGGCGGCGCGCCACCGCTGTCGGTGCCGGGCGACGCTCGCGTACGCCCGATCGCGCCACGCGCGCGGCACGAGACGGCCCACCCAGGCAGCGAAGCGCCACAGCCCTCCCATGTGGCGCAGCGCGGCCAGGACGGCCTCGCTTCGCAGCAGGACCCGCGAGTGCCTCACATCCACCCACACGACCGAGTCGGCCGCTCGTGCCGCGGCGTGCGGCGCGAGCAGCGCGTTCGCGGTACGGCCGCCCAGCGGTGCGAAGCGCAGCGCCGCACGCCGGGCGGGCGACTCGTGCGCCAGCACGAACTGCACGCTCGCGGCGCAGAGGCCGCACTCGCCGTCGTACAGCAGCACCGGCGCGTCGGAATCGGCCATACGCTATCCTACCCGGACGGCCCGCGCCGGGCCACGCCCTTCACCCGGCACCACTCCCCGTCATGTCGCACGTTCCGAGCCGCGCGTCGCGCGTTATCCGTCTCCTGCTGGCTGCGCCGCTGCTGCTCGGCGCGCATCGCCTGTCCCTCGCGACCCTTGGAGCGCAGCCCGCAACGCCCGCGGTCGCCGCGTCCAGCCGCGCCGCCGACGCGCCGCCCGCCGTGCTCCGCGAGTTCCGGGGCGCCTGGGTCGCCAGCGTGGCCAACATCGACTGGCCCTCCAAGCCGGGACTGTCCGCGTGGGAGCAACAGGCCGAACTCATCGCCCTGCTCGATCGTGCGCGGGCGTTGCGCCTCAATGCCATCCTGCTGCAGGTGCGGCCGGCCGCCGACGCGCTGTACGCGTCGAAGCTGGAGCCGTGGTCGGCGTATCTCACCGGCGTCGAGGGGCGCGCGCCGGAACCGTACTACGATCCGCTCACCTTTGCCGTGCGCGAGGCGCATGCGCGCGGCCTCGAGCTGCACGCCTGGTTCAATCCGTACCGCGCGAAGCACCCCAGCGCGACGGGCACCCACGCGCGCAACCACGTCAGCGTCGCCCGCCCCGGCTGGGTGCGCCGCTACGGCGGCTTCGAGTGGATGGATCCGGGCGAGCCGGCGGTCCTGTCGCACACGCTCGACGTGATGCTCGATGTGGTGAAGCGGTACGACGTCGATGGCATCCACGTCGACGACTACTTCTATCCGTATCCCGAGACCAGGGACAGCGTCGAGGTGCCGTTCCCCGACAGCGTGTCGTATGCCCGCTACCGCGCGCGCGGGGGCACACTCGATCGCTCCGACTGGCGCCGCCACAACGTTGACGAGTTCGTGCGGCGCCTCTACGCGCGCACCAAGGCCGCCAAGCCGTGGGTCAAGGTCGGCATCAGCCCCTTCGGCATCTGGCGTCCCGGCTATCCGGAGAGCATCAAGGGCTTCGACTCCTTCGAGAAGCTCGCGGGTGACTCGCGGAAGTGGATCAACGAAGGGTGGGTGGACTACTTCACGCCGCAGCTCTACTGGCCCATCGCGCAGCAGGCGCAGAGCTATCCCGTGCTGCTCAACTGGTGGCTCTCCGAGAACACCAAGCGGCGGCACATGTGGCCCGGGCACAACTCGTCGCGCGCCGCGCAGGGCGGCACGTGGGGCCCCACCGAGCTCAACGACCAGGTGCGCGCCACCCGCGCCACCGTTGGCACGCACCCCTCGGGACTCGGCGCGACGGGCGACATCTTCTTCAGCATGCGCTCGCTCATGCCCGTGGCGGGCGCCACGCGCTCGACGGTCTCGGTGGGCGTGGCCACGCAGCCGCCCACGCCGCAGGCCGCAGCCGCGATGGCCGATCGCCTGCGCGACGAACTGTACTCCGAGCCCGCGCTCGTGCCGGCCTCACCGTGGCTCGGGCGCACGGCACCGGCCGTGCCCGTGGCGCGGCTCGTGCGCGACAGCCTCACGCGCGAACAGGTCGTCGTGGTCACGCCGCCCGCGCGCACCCGCTGGCTCACGGTGCGCGTGCTGCGTGGCGGCGCGTGGACCGCACACGTGCTGCCAGCCGCCTTCACGCGGCTGGTGGTCGGCCCGCTCACGGGCCCACCGCTCGAGCGCGTGGTCGTCACCGCGGTCGATCGCAACGGCAACGAGAGCGCCGCGCGCACGCTCGCCTCGCTCGCGCCGGATCGCTGACGCATGGCGCTGGTGTCGGTGCAGGAGGCGCACGTCGCCTTCGGCGGGCCGCCGGTCCTCGAAGCAGCGTCGTTCGCCATCGAGCGCGGCGAACGCGTCTGCGTGGTCGGGCGCAACGGCGCGGGCAAGAGCACGTTCCTGCAGCTCCTCGACGGCACGCTGCGCCCGGACGCCGGGTTGGTGGTGCGACAGGGCGGGGTGAGCGTCGCACGACTGGAGCAGGACGTGCCGCGCACGCTCACCGGCACCATGTTCGACATCGCGGCTGACGGACTGGGCGAGCGTGGACGTCTGCTCGGCGCATTCCACGCGGCCACCGCGCGCGTCGCCACCGACCATGGGCCGGCGGCGCTCGCCGAGCTCGATCGCCTGCAGCGACATGTGGACGCCGCCGATGCCTGGCAGCTCCATCGGCGTGTCGAGACGGTGCTGCAGCACCTGGGGCTCGACCCGGACGCGCGCATCGAGCAGGCCAGCGGCGGTCGCACACGACAGGCGCTGCTCGCACGGGCCCTCGTCTGCGCGCCCGACGTCCTCCTCCTCGACGAGCCGACCAACCACCTCGACGTCGATGCCATCGCCTGGATGGAGCAGTACCTCATCGACGAGGGCATCACGCTGGTGTTCGTCACGCACGATCGCGCGTTCCTGCGTCGCGTGGCCACGCGCATCGTCGAACTCGATCGCGGGCGCCTCGTCGACTTCGGTGCCGACTACGACGGATACCTCGAACGCAAGGACGCCATGCTCGACGCCGAGCAGAAGGCATGGGACGCGTTCGACCGCAAGCTGGCGCAGGAGGAGGTGTGGGTCGGCACGAGCATCACCGCCCGCCGCACCCGGAACGAAGGGCGGCTGCGGGCCCTCGTCGCGATGCGCGCCGAACGCGCCGAGCGGCGCACACGCCTCGGCACGACCCGTGCCGTCGTGCAGGAAGCCGAACGGTCGGGCCGCCTCGTCATCGAGACGCAGGGGCTGACCTTCGCGCACGACGCGCGCCCCATCGTGCGCGACCTCTCGGTCACCATCATGCGCGGCGACCGCGTTGGTCTCATCGGCCCGAACGGTGTGGGCAAGACCACGGTGCTCAAGCTCCTCCTCGGCGAGCTCACGCCGCAGGCGGGTACCGTACGCCACGGCACCAACCTCGAGGTCGCGTACTTCGACCAGCTGCGTGAGCAGCTCGACCCGGAGCGCAGCGTGTTCGATGCCGTGGGTGACGGCAGCGAGTACGTGCTGGTGGGCACCGAACGCCGTCACGTGCATGGCTACCTGCGCGACTTCCTGTTCACCCCCGACCGGGCGCGTACCCCCATCCGCGCACTGAGCGGCGGTGAGCGCAATCGCGTGCTGCTGGCGCGCCTCTTCACGCGGCGCTTCAACGTGTTGGTCCTCGACGAACCCACCAACGATCTCGACCTCGAGACGCTCGACGTGCTGGAGGGTTTGCTCACGGGCTTCGGCGGCACGCTGCTGCTGGTCTCGCACGACCGGGCCTTCCTCGACGCGGTCGTCACCAGCACGCTCGCCTTCGAAGGGCAGGGCATGGTGCACGAGTACGTGGGGGGCTACACCGATTGGCTGCGGCAACGACCGGTGCCGGCGGTCCCCACACCGGCTGCGCGCCCCGCCGCCGCCACCGCAACGTCGGCTCCGCCCCGTGAGCGCAAGCGCAAGCTGTCGTTCAAGGAGACGGCCGAACTCAACGCCCTTCCCGATCGCATCGCCGAGGCCGAGGCGGAGCAGGCCGATACCATGGCCCTGCTCAACGATCCGGCGGTCCTGCGTGACGGCGCCCGCACCACGGCACTCACCGCGCGCCTGACGGCGCTCGAGGGGGAGCTCGCGGCGTTGCTCGCGCGGTGGGAAGAACTGGAGACGATCGCGGCGGGCCACTAGCGGGTGGACACGGGGGGCCGCTCGCCCGCGGTAGGCAAAACGCCGGTCGACGTGCCAACTTTGCGCGCCCCCTCCGTCTCAGGCCCCCGTTGGAGTACATCGTGCCTTTCCCGCCGTCCTTGCCCGTCGCCACGCCGCTGCGCGCCACCTCCACCGCGCCACTCGGCGCGCTCGCCTCGCTCGTCCTCCTGCTCGGTGCCGCGGCACCGCTGTCGGCGCAGGGCAACGGCGTGCCCGTCACGACGCGGCAGCAGTTCCCCGCCGATCCCAAGGCGAGTCTCCCTGACGCGCAGGCGCTCACGCGCGGCGGCACCAGTGAGCTCGTGGCGGTCGTGACGCGCTTCAACGCCGACATGGGCGCCATCGGCCGGCGGTATGATGCGGACGATGGCCCGGAACGCCTCCAGCGCCTGCGCACCTTCTACGCCGGCTGGCGCGCGCAGCTCGCGGCACTCGACTTCGGCAAGCTGTCGCGCGAAGGGCAGGTCGACTACGTCCTGCTCGACAACCACCTGCGCTACCAGCTCGAGATGATGGATCGTGAGGCGAAGCAGCGCGCGGAAACGGCGCCGCTCACGCCGTTCGCCGATCGCATCCTCGGCCTGCAGGAGACCCGGCGCAATCTGGTCGCCGTCGACGGACAGGCATCCGCGCGCACGCTGGCCGAGGTCACGAAGTCGGTCGACTCGCTGCGCGCCGTGCTCGAGCCGGCTGCAGGGGGCGGGCGCGGGGCGGGCGGCGCGGGCGCGGCTGGCGGCGACAGCGCGCGCGCCCCGCGCGTCGCGCCGCCGCGGGTCTCGCGCACCGCGGCCAATCGCGCGGCGGACGAGGTGGACGCGCTGCGCAATGTGCTCGGGCGTTGGTATCGCTATTACAACGCTTACGACCCCCTCTTCACCTGGTGGGCGAGCAATCCGTACACCCGCGCCGATCAGGCGCTGCAGCGCTACGCGCAGGTCATCCGCCAGCGCCTGGTCGGCATCCAGGCCACGGCGCCCGTGGCGACAGGCCCCGCGGCAGGTGGCGCGCCGGGCGGGGGCGGGGGCGGGGGTGGACGCGGCGGTGACGGCGCGGCGCCGCGGAACGCGGCGGCGGCCAACGAGCCCATCATCGGCGATCCGATCGGCGCGGAAGGACTCGCGATGGACCTGCGTGCCGCGATGATCCCGTACACCGCCGAGGAGCTCATCGCGATCGCCGAGAAGGAGTACGCCTTCAGCGAGGCCGAGGCCAAGAAGGCCGCCCGCCAGATGGGGCTCGGCGACGACTGGAAGGCGGCGATGGAGAAGATCAAGCAGGCCTACGTCGAGCCCGGCAAGCAACCCGACCTCATTCGTGACCTGGCGAACGAGGCGGAGGCGTTCTTCGCGAAGCACGACTGGGTCACCATTCCGGCGCTCGCGCGCGAAGACTGGACCATGGAGATGCTCTCGCCCGAACGGCAGCGCGTCAGTCCGTTCTTCCTCGGGGGCACGTCCATCCTCGTGTCGTATCCCACCAACGACATGACCGAGGAGGAGAAGATGATGAGCATGCGGGGCAACAACCCGCACTTCTCACGCGCGGTCGTCTTTCATGAGCTCAACCCGGGGCATCACCTGCAGGGGTTCATGACGGAGCGCTACAACACGCACCGTCGGCTCTTCTCCACGCCGTTCTGGAACGAAGGGCAGTCGCTGTACTGGGAGATGTTCCTGTGGGATCGCGACTTCCATGTGCGCCCGGAAGATCGCCTCGGGGCGCTCGCGTGGCGCATGCACCGCAGTGCACGCATCGTCTTTTCGCTCAGTTTCCATCTCGGCCGCATGACCCCCGAGCAGTGCATCGAGTATCTCGTGGACAAGGTGCCCTTCGAGCGCGCCAACTCCGAGGCAGAGGTGCGGCGTTCGTTCAACGGCAGCTACGCGCCCATCTATCAGGCGGCGTACATGCTGGGCGGGTTGCAGCTGCGCGCGCTGTATCGGGAGTTGGTCGAGTCGAAGCAGATGACCGACCGCCAGTTCCACGACGCGATCCTGCAGGGCGGGCCGATGCCCATCGCCATGGTGCGCGCGCGGCTCAACACCAAGGTGCCGCTCACCCGGGAGGGCGCCGCGGCGTGGCGTTTCGCCGACGTGCTGCCGGCGCCGCGCCCGTTCCCCGTGCGCTGACGGTCAGCGCCGGGGAAGCACCGGCAGCGGCGTGGTGGGCGGGATCGGCTTGCGCTCCGCCGCTGCCTCGGCGAACTGAATGAGGAAGTCCACGATGGCCGCTTGCACGCGCGGCGCGGTGGGGCCGGCCGTGTCGGACGCGGCCCACTCGTGCCGATCGGTGCGGCGGTACCACTCGGGGGCCGGCGGCCACGGCGACAGGAACAGCACGGCCTCCGGCGCGCTCCGCAGTGTGCGCCAGGCATCGCGCGGCACCATCGCGGCCAGTGCGCGAGCGGTCCACGCCTGCGCGGTCGGTCCGATCGGCGACTCGACCGGCTCGTACGCCACCGGCAACCGGTCGAAGGCCGTGACGTGTGCGCGCGCAAGCAGGTCGAGCACGGCCGCGCGCCGTTCGTGCCACACGAGGCCAAAGGGTAGCCCCGGCGCGACGCGCAGTGCGTCGCGCGTGAGCGCGGCGCGATCGAGAATCACGGCTTCCACGGCGGGCCCCGCGACGGCATCGCGTCGCTCGAGGTAGCGCACGGCGAGGCCGCCGCCCACACCGATCCCCAACAGCACGATGGGGCCACTCGGATTGCGTTTGCGCAGCTCTCGCGTGACCGCCGCGACGTCGCGCACCGCGTCGTCGAGGTGACGCACGTCCCCGGGCTCGGCCAGGTCGACGCCGG
Source organism: Gemmatimonadota bacterium (assembly GCA_020161135.1). Lineage (GTDB taxonomy): Bacteria > Gemmatimonadota > Gemmatimonadetes > Gemmatimonadales > Gemmatimonadaceae > Gemmatimonas. The sequence continues at coordinate 478,672 of JAIUOB010000005.1, forward strand.
CACTGCGCAGCGGAAACGCGATCACGTTGAGTCCCGTCGCCTCCGCGAGTCCGGGTGCCCAGCGCTCGGCCGCCGGCACGGCGTGGCCGAGGCCGTGCAGCAGGAGCAGCGTGCCGCGCGAGGGCTTGAGGATCTGTGCCGTCGACAGGTGCAGGCTGTCGTCGGTGAGGAAGTCCCGCACGATGAACTGGTCCGGGCGCGCCGCTCGCAGCGGCATCCGCGGCGCCGGACGCAGCGACGCCAGCGGCGGCGCACCGGTCAGCAGCGCGATCGCCAGCGCACCGGCGAGCACCAGCAGCCCCGCCGCGACGCGTCCACGCAGGCGCGAGACGGTCACGCGGCGAAGTGCGGGGGCACGCCCAACTGCTCGAACACGAACGCATACACGTCGGTCGCCTCCTCGATCTGCTTGGTCAACGACGAACTGCCGTGCCCCGACTGCGTCTCGATGCGGATCAGCACCGGCGTGTCGCCGGCGTGGGCGGCCTGCAGCCGTGCAGCGAACTTGAACGAATGTGCCGGGACCACGCGATCGTCGTGGTCGGCGGTGGTGATGAGCGTGGCCGGGTACACCACGCCGTCCTGCAGGCGGTGCAGCGGCGAGTAGGCGTAGAGGTAGCGGAAGCCGTCGGCATCGTCACTCGAGCCGTAGTCGGCAATCCAGTTCCAGCCGATGGTGAACTTGTGGAAGCGCAGCATGTCCATGACCCCCACCGATGGCAGCGCCACCCGCGCGAGGTCGGGACGCTGGGTCATCAGCGCGCCCACCAGAAGGCCGCCGTTGGAGCCCCCCTGGATGGCCAGGCGGTCGCTACGCGTGTACCCCGCGGCGAAGAGCGACTCAGCCACGGCGATCGCGTCGTCGAAGACGTTCTGCTTGCGCTCCTTCATGCCACCCTGATGCCACGCCTCACCGTACTCCCCGCCGCCGCGCAGGTTGGCCTGCACGTACACGCCGCCCTGTTCGAGGAACGCGACGCGCAGGGCGCTGAACTGCGGCGGCAGGGTCACGTTGAAGCCGCCGTACGCATAGAGAATCGTCGGGTGGCTGCCGTCGAGCACCAACCCCTTCCGGCTCACGACGAAGTACGGGACGCGCGTGCCATCCCGGCTCGTGGCGAACAGCTGACGCGTCTCGAACTGCTCCGGGTCGAAGGGCAGCGTCGCGGCCCGCCACACCGTGCTCGCACCGGTGGCCACGTCGTACCGGTACACCGTGGCGGGCGCGGTGAACGAGGTGAACGTGTAGTAGAGCGCCGTCGCGTCGTGGTCACCCGCGAAGCCCACGGCGGTGCCAAGCCCCGGGAGCGTCACGTCCGTGAGCGGCGTGCCGTCCAGTGCATGCACCGACACCCGCGACGTCACATCCACCAGCCACTGCGCAAAGATGCGACCCGCGGCCACCGACACCGTTTCGAGCGGGACGTCCCGCTCGGCAATCACTGTCTGCCACTGCGACTCATCCGGCTGCAGCGGGTCGATGCGCACCACGCGTTGGTTGGGTGCTCCCCGGTTGGTGAGCACCAGCAGGGCGTCGCCGTCGTTGTCCAACACGGCGAACTGGTCGTCGAACTCCTCCCAGAGCGGCGTGAACTGCTGCCCGCCGCGCGCGAGATCGCACACGTACACCGCGTTGCCGTCCTTCCCCTGCCCACGGTCGCTCACCGTGAGCACGGCAAACCGCTCATCGTCGGTCGTGCCGACGATGTGGAAGCGCTGCGTGTGTACGGTGTCCTGATACACCAGCCGGTCGTCCGCCTGCGACGTCCCCAGCTGGTGGAAGTAGACCTGATGATCGTCGTTGCGTGATGAGAACGCCCCCTCGTCGGGGCCGGGCTCGGGGTATCGGCTGTAGTAGAAGCCGTCGCCGTGCCATGCGATCCCCGACACCTTGACCCACCGCACCTCGTCCGGCAGGTGCGTGCGCGTGGCCAGGTCGAGCACGCGGATCTCCTGCCAGTCCGAGCCGGCATGGCTCACCATGTACGCCACGTGGCGGCCGGCGCGATCGATGGTCAGCCCTGCGGCGCGCGTGGTGCCGTCAGGGCTCAGCGTGTTCGGGTCGAGCAGGACCTCAGGCACGCCCCCCTCGCCGCGCTGGGTATAGTAGACGGCCTGGTTCTGCAGCCCCTCATTCCGGGCGAACAGCAGCCAGCCGCCGCGCTGCTCGGGCGCGGACACGCGGGGGTAGTCCACCAGAGCCGTCAGCCTGGCGCGGAGCGCCCCGCGAAACGGGATGGCATCGAGATGGGCCGCGGTCACCCGGTTCTGGGCGGCCACCCACGCGGCCGTCTCGTCCGACCGGTCGTCCTCGAGCCAGCGGTAGGGGTCGGGGACCGCGGTGCCGTGGTAGTCGTCCACGGTGGCGTCCCGGCGGGTCGGGGGGTAGGCAGGGCGACGTGGCATGGCGGGGGGAAGGTACATGCCGCGCCAACCATCAGGAGGGGCTCGCCGCCACTGGCGCCGGTCACCCGTCCCCGTCTATGTTTTGAAGCTCTCCCGGAACATCGGGGGTGATCCAAGTCCCGAGGCTCCGCCGGTCGCTCTGACCGGGACCCGCCTCGGTGGCGATGCCACGCTGGTACCGGCCCGGGAGAATCCGCTCCCGGTGATCCGCCACGACGGCCTCTCGCACCGATTGTCATGCCAGATCGCGCGGCCCAGGCGGCGCGGTGGCATCGGTCGGCTCGCTGCACCTCGCAACCGGGTCTGCGCCCAGACCCCGGAGTCATACCATGCATCCGTTCATCGAGACCCAGAAGGAGTGGCTGAAGGAAGTTCCGCCGTTCCGTCCTGGTGACACCGTGCGCGTCAACGTGCGCGTCAAGGAAGGCGACAAGGAGCGTCTGCAGGCGTTCGAAGGCGTCTGCATCGCCCGTCGTGGTTCCGGCGTCAGCGAGACGTTCACCGTCCGCAAGGTGTCCAACGGCGTCGGCGTCGAGCGCATCTTCCCGGTCCACAGCCCGATGCTCGGCGACATCGTCGTCGTGCGCCGCGGCATCGTGCGCCGCGCCAAGCTCTATTACCTGCGCAACGTGACCGGCAAGGCCGGCCGCATCAAGGAGCGCAAGGTCGTCCGCCCGCAGGCCGACAAGTAACGCACCGCGCCGCCCGATGGCTCGCTGGAGCCCGATCGAGCGGACGCTGCGTGCCCAGTTCGGGCCGTGGCTCGCAGGTGTCGATGAAGTGGGACGGGGCCCCCTTGCGGGCCCCGTCGTCGCTTGTGCGGTCGTCATGCCGCCGGACAAGCGCGCCATTGCCGGCGTGAATGACTCGAAACAACTCGACGCGGCCACGCGCTCGGTGCTGGCCGTGAAGATCCGCGCCGAGGCGCTGGTCGTGAGTCTGGGCGCCGCCAGTGCGCGTGAGGTCGACCGCCTCAACATCTACCACGCCACCGTGCTCGCGATGCGTCGCGCGCTCGCCCGCGTGCCCGCCCGCCTTGGCGCCGATCCGCACCACATCCTCGTCGACGGCAAGCCGCTCCGCACGCTGGGCCTCGCGCACACCGCCGTCGTGAAGGGCGACGCGCGCTGCTATGCCATCGCCTGCGCGTCAATCGTGGCCAAGGTCACGCGCGACCGCCTCATGACCGCGCTCGCCCGGCGGCATCCGCACTTCGGCTGGGAGCGCAACGCGGGCTACGGCACCCCGGTGCATCGCGCGGCCCTCGCGGAACACGGGCTCACCCCGCATCATCGTCGCAGCTTCTGTCTCGATGAGCAGCCGTCGCTGCTCGACGCCCTCAGCCCGGACTGATCCATGCCCGACGCCACGCCCGCCGACGCGCCCGTCTTTCGCCCCGGCCTCCTCGACGGGCAGGTGGCGCTCGTCACCGGGGGCGGCACAGGCATCGGGCTCGGCATTTCGGAGCTGTTGGCGGAGCTCGGCGCGCACGTGGTCATCGCCAGCCGCAAGGCCGAGCATCTCGACGCAGCGGTCGGCGCCATCACCGCACGGGGCCATCGCGCCAGCGCGGTCGCGCTCGACGTGCGCGACCACGAACGCGTGAAGGCCGTGGTGCAGGAGGTCGCGGCCACGCACGGGCGTATCGACCTGCTCGTCAACAACGCGGCGGGCAACTTCTACGCGCCGAGCGCGACGCTGTCGCCGAACGCGTGGAAGAGTGTCCTCGAGATCGATCTCTACGGCACGTTCTACTGCACGCAGGCGGTGTACCCGATCATGGCCGCGCAGGGCGGGGGGCGTGTCGTGAGCACGAGCATGACGCTGCACTATCGCGGCTGGCCGCTCATGGCGCACGCGACCGCCGCGAAGGCGGGCATCGATGCCCTCACTCGCACGCTCGCGGTCGAATGGGCGCCGCAGCGCATTCGCGTCAATGCCATCGCCCCCGGGCCCATTCCCACCGAGGGTGTGCGCAAGGCGTTCGCGCCGCCAGCCGACAGTGGCGTCCCCGACCTCTTCGCCGCCGCCGAGGAGAAGATGGCCGAGTATGCGCGCACGGGCATTCCGCTGGGCCGCTGGGGCACCCCGCGCGACATTGCGAACATGGTGGCCTTCCTCGCATCACCCGCCGGCGACTGGATCACCGGCGCGATCTTCGTCGTGGATGGCGGCGAATGGCTCGCCAAGCCGCCGATGTGATGCAGCGAACGTGGATGTCGTGATGGCGGCCACGTCGCAATCGATTCTTCATCGAGACGCGTGATAGCAGTCACTTCGGCGCACCCCCGCGCGCAGTGACCTTCCTCTCGTGGTTGACGGCGATCGCGCGACGGTGCGCGACGACGTCGGATCCGGGATCCATCACGTCTCAACGGGGGAACATCCATGCGACAGCTCCAGTCGATCGCCATGACGCTCGCCGCGAGTAGCCTGCTCGGCGCCTGCGCCACCAAGGGTTTCGTGCGCCGCGGCCTCGACGAGCAGCGCGCCGCACTGCAGGCCGAGGGGACGACGCGGGCGCGCGCCGACAGCGCGTTGGACGGGCGCGTGACCGCACTGCGCACCGGCGTCGACAGCCTGCGCACCGATCTCAACGCGCTCCGCGCCGACCTCACCACCCTGCGCAACGACTTCGGCGCGCGCATCACGGCGATGGAAGGGCAGGTGACGTTCGCCATGCCGGTGCACTTCGATTTCGACGCCTCGTCGGTGCGCGCGCAGGACGAAGCGGCGCTGGCGAAGTTCGCACAGGTGGCGAAGCAGTACTACGCGGGCGCGACGATCACGGTGGAAGGCTTCGCCGACCCGGCCGGCAGCGCGGCGTACAATGTGCGCCTCTCGCGGGCCCGTGCCGAAGCGGTGAAGGGCTTCCTGGTGGGCAAGGGTCTCAGCGATGCGGACCTGCGCACGGTGGGCTATGGCAAGTCGCGGCTCGTGCGCCCGGGCGCGTCGGGTGACGCCACCGGCGCGGAGCTGAACCGCCGCGTGACCTTCGTGGTCGAGACGCCGGCGGGCGCCACGGCGACGGTGGCGGCCATCGGCGGCGGCCACTGAGCCTGCGTGGTTGCTACACCGCGGACGGGGGGTGGCGCTGCGGCGTCATCCCCCGTCCGTGCGTCCCCCGTTGACCGCCCTGCGTGCCGGAGCAATCGTTCGGCCGTGCGTCACGCCCGCTGGGTGCGTGCGCGCGCGACCGGGTAGCTCAGTCGGTAGAGCAGCGGACTTTTAATCCGTAGGTCGTGGGTTCGATCCCCACCCCGGTCATGGCACGTTTCGGTACACACCTCACGACACGCGCCCCGATCGCGGTGGCCGTCGCACTATCTTGCGAGCATGTGGTCGCGCATCTGGGTACTTCGTGAAGGGCCGCGGCGGCTCCTGACGCTGGGCGTGCTCTCGCTCGTGCTGGTCACGGGCTCCGCCATCGCGCAGATCGGTTTCGGGCTGCGGCGTTCGCCCGCCGATTCGCTCCCCAGCACCGTGTCGCCCGGCTCGCCGCGCGCCGCGGTGCTGGAGTACCTGCGGCTCGCCGAGGCCGGCGACTGGACGGGCGCGTCGGACTTCCTCGCCGTCGGCACGGCCGATCGCGCCCGCGCGGCGTTGCTCGCGCGGCGCCTCAAGACCGTGCTCGACCAGCGGGTGGCCCTCGACCCGCGCACGCTGTCACCGCTCGCCGTGGGCGACACGACCGACGGCGACGTGCAGGGTGACCGCGTCGCGGTGCTCCTGAGTGTCGCCGGCCGTGAGGAGCCGGTCCGGCTGGTGCGCGTGCCCGGCAACCCGTCGCGATGGCTGTTCGCGTCCACCACCGTGGCGCGTGTCGATGCGTGGTACGCGGCGCTGGGTTCGCCGTGGCTGCGCGACCGCCTGCCGCAGTCGCTGCAGCGCGAAGGCCCGCTGAACGTCTATTGGTGGCAGTGGATCGGGCTTGCGGCGCTCATCCCGCTCGTGCTCGCGCTGTCGTGGCTCATCGGGGCGCTGCTGCGCAACGTGTTCGGCCGTATCGCCGCACGCACGCTCACCACGTGGGACGACGTACTCCTCGAGCACTTGCGCGGGCCCTTCCGGCTGTGGGCCGCGGCGCTCATCGCCGAGCCGCTGCTGTCGGTGCTGCAGCTCAACCCTCGCGTGGCGTCGTTTGTCGAGGCCACCGCGCGGGGCCTCCTGCTCATCGCGATTTTCTGGGGGCTGCTGCGCATCATCCGGCTTGGCCAGGAGCGCATCGAACTCGCGGCGGACCAGCACGGGCAGGGGGCGCAGGCCCGCACGCTCGTGCCGCTCTTCGGCAACATCCTGCGCGTCACGCTCGCGGTGGTGGCGTTGCTTGTGGCGCTCGCGCAGTTCGGCTACCCGGTGGGGACGCTGCTCGCCGGTCTTGGCATCGGTGGTATCGCCGTGGCGCTCGCCGCGCAGAAGACGGTGGAGCACCTGTTCGGGAGCGTGAGCCTCGCCTCCGACCGTGCGTTTCGCGTGGGAGACTGGGTGCGCGCCGGCACGACCGAGGGGGCTGTCGAACGCATCGGGCTGCGCAGCACCAGCATTCGCACCATCGACCGGACGGTCGTGCGCGTGCCCAACGGGCGACTCGCCGACGAGCGCATCGAGACGTTCGGTGAGCGCGATCGCATCCTGCTGCGCACCGATCTCGATGTGCCGTACGACACGAGCCCCGAGCAGCTCACGCAGGTGCGCGATGCCATCGAAGCCGCGTTGCGCGCCCACCCGCGCATCTGGCCCGACGTCGTGCGCGTCCACGTGGTGGCGTTCACCGAGTCGGCCATTCGTTTCAACATCCAGGCGTGGTTCCTCACGACCGATTGGAACGAGTTCCTGATGATCCGCCACACGCTGTATCTCGAGTTCCTGCGTATCGTGCGCGATGCCGGCACCAGCTTCGCCTTCCCGTCGCGCACCATCTACCACGTGCCGGTCGGCGACGGGACGCCGCCGCCACCCCCCATCACCGGCGAGTGACCACCGCCGTGTCGATGGTCGGCGCCGTGTTCGACCCGCTGCGTGCGGTTGCGCTGTCGCCTGTGGCGCTGCTGCGCGTCGCACAGCCCGACCTCGACATTGCTCCGTCGGCGCTGCTCAGCTCCGAACTGGCGGCGACGCTGCTGCAGGGCGCTGTCACCACCGGCGTGGCGGCGCTGTGCGCCCACCTGTGGACGCGCTATCGGCGTCCTTGGTTCGGCTGGTTCGCGCTGGCCTGGACGCTGTACGTCGCCCGCCTGCTGTGCATTCTCAGTTTCCTGGGCAGCGGCGAGCGCGTGTGGCTGTACTGGCACCAGGTCACGACCGGTTGGACCGCCCTGGTGCTGCTCTGGGCGTCGCTGGTGTTCCTCCGCCAACCCAAGGCGCGCCCCGCCTATCTGCTGCTCGCGCTCTTTCCGCCGCTCTGGTCGTACGTCGCCATCTATCAGCTCGATCACTTCCTCTGGGCCGTGCTGCCGGCGGTGTCGTTCCTGAGTGCGGCCACGATCTGGACCGGGTGGGTCTTCTGGCGACACCACCGGTTGGTGGGTTCGACCGGTGCGCGCCTGCTCGCCGCCGCGTTCGCACTGTGGGGGCTGCACCACCTCGACTATCCCATTCTCCGCGCGCGCGGCGCGTGGACGCCATGGGGCTACTACCTCGACATTGCGTTCGAGCTGCTGGTGGCGGCCGGGCTCGTGCTCCTCGTGCTCGATGATCTTGGCCGTGGCGTGCGCGCCCTGTCCGCGCTGTCCGGTGACCTGCAGCGCCGAGGGCCCGGCGACGATCCGCTCGATGCGCTGCTCACCCGTCCGCTCGCACTCCCCGGCGTGAACGGGGCGGCGATGTTCCTCTTCGACCCCGCCGCGGCCGCCACGAGCTCCGCGAGCACCACCGACGGCACCGACGACGAGTCTGCCTCGGAGATGCTCGAGCGGGTGCTCGCACAGGCCCGCGCCATGGACGACGCCGAGGCGCAGGCGTCGCGCGCCGACGGTGCGCCGCCGCGCGGCCGGTTCGTGCGAGGCAAAGGGGTGGCGGCGTCGTGGCCCGCGGCGCCCATCGAGGCCGACGTGCAGGAGGCGCTGCGTCGTGTGCGCGTCACGCGCCGGCCGCAGGTCGTCGCCGCGACCGGACAGCAGCCGTTCATCGCGGTGCTGCCGGTGGGGTCGGGGCCGCGCCTCGTGGGCGCGCTCGTGATGGCGGGTGAAGTGCGCAATCCGTTCACCGCGCTCGATGACGACTTCCTGCTCGCCTTCGGACAGCAGGTGGGCGCCGCCCTCGATCAGTGGGCGCTCGATCGCGAGCTCGCCGCACGGACGCGCGCACTCGAGCAGCTCTCCGTCCGCATGGTGCGGCAGCACGAGGACGAGCGGCGCCGGCTGTCGCGCGAACTGCACGACGAAACCGCGCAGGTGTTCTCCGCGGTCAAGATGCAGGTGGCCACGCTGCGCAGCACGCTCTCCGACGACGCACGCAGCCGCGTCGAACGCCTGCTCGCGCTCGTCGACACGGGCATCGCCAGCATTCGCCAGGTCACGAGTGCCCTGCGCCCCTCGCTGCTCGATGACCTCGGGCTGCGCCCGGCGCTGCAATCGCTCGTCACCGACTTCCGCGAGCGCAGCGGGCTGGTCACGCACTTCGAGGCACCGGCCACCCTGCCGACCCTGTCCGGCGACGCCGAGCTGGCCGTCTTTCGCGCCGTCCAGGAGGCCCTCAGCAACGTCGTGCGCCACGCCGAAGCGCAGACCGTGCGGGTTGCCGTCACGCACGAGGCCGTGGTCGGCGGCGACCGCATCGTGGTCACGGTGCACGACGATGGCCGGGGCTTCGCCGCGCTGCGTGGTGGTCGCCTCCCGGAGGCCGCCGGGCGCATGGGCCTCACCGGCATGCGCGAGCGCCTGCTGGCAGTGGGCGGCACCTTGCAGCTCGCCAATCGCGCCGGAGGGGCGGAACTGCGTATCGTGGTGCCGGTCTCCCAGTCCACGCCCCTCTCCGCATGACTGATCCCCGCGCAGGTACGTCCGCCATTCGCGTCCTCCTCGCCGACGACCACGCGCTCGTCCGCGAAGGGCTGCGCTATGTCCTCGACGCCGATCCGGCCATCGAGGTGGTGGCCGAGGCGGCCAACGGGCGCGTGGCGGTGGAGCTGGCGTTGCAGCACCGCCCGGACGTCGTGGTGTTCGACATCACAATGCCCGAGGAGAACGGGCTGCGCGCCGCCGAGCGGCTGCTGGGGGAAATGCCGGACGCCAAGGTGCTGTTGCTGAGCATGCACGACAACACCGAGTACGTGCGTGAGGGGATGCGAATCGGCACGCACGGCTACCTGCTGAAGGATTCGGCCGGGGAAGAGCTACGGGCGGCTATCCGCGCGGTCCATGCCGGGGGTACCTTCTTCAGCCCCGCCGTGGTTCGGCGCCTCACGACGGCCACGCCTGCGCCGGCCGTGAGCGCGGTCGGTCCGCTCGACGCCCTCACGCCGCGTGAACGCGACGTGCTGGCGGGCGTTGCCCGCGGGCTCACCAACAAGGCCATCGCCGCCGAGCTCGGCATCAGTCGTCGCACGGTCGAGGCCCATCGCGAAAGTCTCATGCGCAAGCTGCAGATCCATTCGGTGGCCGGACTCACCCGCCTCGCGCTCGAGGCCGGGTTGGTGAGCGACACGTGAGGCGTGATCTCACGCGTGGCGTCTCACGCGCCGGTGCCGTCGGGCTGAGCCTGCTCGCGCTGACCACGGGCTGCGGCCTGGCACCGTTGCGGCCGGTGGTTCCCGCGCCTGCCGCGCCGCTGGCGGCGCCGTCTGCCTCGCCCGTGTCGACAGCAGCACCAGCTGCGGCGTCGCCGGCTGCGGCGTCGCCGGCCGCGGCGGACACCGTCACCCGCGTGACGGCAGCGGCGGTGCGCGACGAGGTGGTCGATGCCGCGGCGGCGGTCTTCGGCGACACCACCGGCGTGGCGGACCTCGCGGCCGTGGCCGGCCCGAGCTGGGACATCGACGTGCTGTCCTACGAGACGCACGATCGGGTCGCGCACTACGTCAACCTCTTCACCGGCACCGCGCGCGAGCGCTTCACGACGCGCCTGTCGCGCGGCACCCGCTACGACGCGATGATTCGTGCCAAGCTGCGGGCGAGCGGCATGCCGGAAGACCTCATCTACCTCGCCCTCATCGAGAGTGGCTTCGACCCGGACGCATACTCGCGCGCGGCGGCGGTCGGCATGTGGCAGTTCATGAGCAGCACGGCGCGCGATGTCGGACTGCGCGTCGACTGGTGGATGGATGAGCGGCGCGATCCCGCGCGCTCCACCGACGGCGCCATCAAGTTCCTGGGGTTCCTGCAGAAGCAGTTCGGCTCGCTCTATCTCGCGGCCGCGGCATACAACGGGGGGCCGGGGCGTGTGGCCCGCGGACTCACCCGCTTCGCCGACGAACTCGAGGGGATCAACGGCGAAGACCGCTTCTTCGCCCTCGCCGAACAGGACTACCTGCGGGCGGAGACCCGCAACTACGTGCCGCAGCTCATCGCGGCAGCGCTCGTCGCCAAGACGCCGGCGCGCTACGGTCTCCCGGTCGATTCACAGCCGGCCTACGTGTACGACTCCGTGCTGGTCGAGGCCGGGACGCGCCTCGCTGCAGTGGCCGAAGCCGGCGGGGTCGAGCGGAGTGTCCTGCGCGAGCTCAACCCGGCCGTGCTGCGCGGCATCACGCCGCCCGACGCGGCCATCTGGGTGCGTGTGCCCGTCGGCGCTGCCGACAGCATTCGCGCGGCGCTCGACAGCATGGACCTCGAGCGCCGGGCCGGCTTCCGTGAGGTGACGGTCTCGACGGCCGCGACGCCGACGGCCTTCGCGGCCAAGCACGACGTCTCAGTGCGGCACCTCCGCTGGTACAACCCGTCCATGCGGACCGCGAAGAGCGGCCGGCTGGTCACCGGCCAGCGGCTGCGTGTCCCGCACGCCGATGCCATTGCCCTGGCCCGGGAGCTCCCCGACCCGGGGATCGAGCGCTACGGCCCCACGGCGGCCAGCAGCAGTCGCGCCGGCGTCCATGTGGTGCGTCGCGGCGAGACGCTGGGCGGGATCGCTCGGCGGTACGGGCTGTCGGAGGCGCAACTCCGGTCGCTGAACAGCATGCGCGGGTCCCGCATCCTGGCCGGTCAGTCGCTGGTGGTGCGGCGTGCGAGCAGCGCATCGCGCGCAACCAGCGCCAGGGCGACCAGCTCCGCCCGGACGAAGAGCACGCCCAAAGCCAAGAGCACGTCCAAGGCGAAGAGCACGGCCAAGGCGAAGAGCACGGGCAAGGCGAAGAGCACGGCCAAGGGCAGGGGCTCCTCGAAGCCGAAGCCGACCGCTTCCACGACCCGGACCACCGCGAAAACGAAGAAGCCGACGTCACGGTGACGTCGGCTTCTCTGGTCGTACGGTCGGAGAAATTCAGTCCAGCGTGCCGCGTCCGCGATAGCCGCGCAGCATGACGCTTTCGTAGCCGTTGGCCGGGCTCACGCCCATCGCCAGCGCCGACTGGACCGCGACCGGTCCGCGATTGTACACGAGCAGCGCGAGGCGCAGGTCGCCCTTGTACTCGCGAATGAGGCCGCGCAGGTAGCGGAAGCCGATGCGCAGGTTGACGTCGGGGTCGAGCAGACGCTCCCGGGTGACCCGCGGTTCGAAGTGGCGCGCCGTGCCCAGCATGAGCTGCGTGAGCCCAATTGCCCCGACCGGGCTGATGGCCGTGGTGCGGAACTCGCTCTCGACCTTCACGAGACGGAAGCCCAGCTCAGGCTCGATCCCCGCCGTGATGGCCGCGTCGTAGATGCGACGGGCAAGCTCAGGCCGAATGCGGTAGCTGCGGCTGTAGCCGTAGATGCGATGCCAGCGGGAGAGCGTCTCCCGGGCGGCAGTGTCCTGCGCGGCCATGAAGGGGAGCGGCGACCCCGTGCGACCGACTTCACGGCGGAGCACGGCCCCGGCGGGTTGCCAAGCCAGCGGCGGCACCATGAGCGTCTGTCCCACCAACGCCGCACCGGATGCCGACGGCGTGGGGGAGACCGCAGTGGGCGTGCGCACGCCCTCGGGGCGGACCACCACCGCAGCCACGTACACCAACGCCAGCGTGACCAACACGCGCCCCACGCGTCGTTGCGTCAGCCGGCGTTGCATCCTCCGGCGACGCGCCACGGCATCGTGGCGTCCAACTCTATCGATAGGCTCCTGCACGGGACCTCCTGATCCAGTCGGTCACGGTCCGGCGGTGAAGTCCCCCCTCGTGCCGCCGCGCTTCTCGCGCAGCACGATGTCGGTCATCACCATCGTCCGATCAACGGCCTTCGCCATGTCGTAGATGGCCAGCAACGCCACCGACACAGCCGTCAACGCCTCCATTTCGACCCCGGTCTGCCCGGTGGTTCGCACTGCCGATTCGACCCGGCAGCCAGGAAGCGCCTCGTCCAGACTAACCCGGACCTCGACCGCCGACAACGGCAGCGGGTGGCACAGCGGGACGAGCTCAGCGGTACGCTTGGCTGCCTGAATTCCGGCCAGTCGGGCCACCGGAATGACGTCACCTTTCTTCAAGGTGTTGTCTCGTATGGCCTTGAAGGTGTCCGGCTGCATCCGGATTGCGCCGATGGCGACTGCCGACCGTACGGAAATCGGCTTGTCGCCCACGTCCACCATGCGAAAAATCCCCTGCGCATCGGTGTGCGTCAGGTCACGCCCGGAGGCGGAATTCTGCGCGCCCGGGGCGCCAGGCCCCTCGGGCGCCGGGTGGGTGGGCTGGTCGGCCATGCGTTCGGGATGACTCAGGTGAAGAGGGTGCGTCGCACGCCGTGGACGAGGGCGTCGTGCAGCGCGTCCACCAGCGCGTGTCCGAGCAACTGCGGACTCACGTTGCCGTTCGCGCGCCCCTTCGCACTCTCCACGAGTGGCACGGCCGCCGCTGTCCGCCGCGCATCGATGTCGCGCCCGGCCTGCACCAGGTCGTGCACACGCATGTGCAGCAACTGGGTGAGCGCGTCGAGCATGTCGCTGAACGCACCACGCGCGCCGGCCACGCCGAGCTTCGCCGTGACCTTCAGTCGCTCAGCGCGACCATCGGGGGTGGCGGGCGCCAGCGCCGCTTCGAGCAGTCGCCGTGCGCTGCCGAGGGCCGCAGCAAGTCCGTCGCCGCCGAACAGCGCCCCCGGCGCGCCGCCGGCGCGTTGCACCGCGTCGGCGCGCGGCAGCCTGCTGAGTCGTGACGCGATGGCAGGGTGCTCCAGGAATGCCACCACGTCGTCGCGGCGCATGGGAGGCACCCGCACCGAGACGACCCGCGAGCGAATGGTCGGGAGCAGCGCCCCAGGCTCACTCGACGTGAGCAACAGCGTCGTCCCCGGCGGCGGCTCCTCGAGCAACTTGAGGAACGCATTGGCGGCCTGGTCGGAGCCTTCCTGCGATACCATGCGCTCGGCGTCGCCCACGACGAAGACCGTGCGCGCCGCCATCGCGGGACGCAGGGAGGCTCGATGCAGCAGCGCCCGCACCGTCGCCACATGGAGCCCCTCGGTGCCCGATGACGGCCCCCACACCCCTTCGGCTTCCATGCGCTCACCGATGGCTTCGGCCAGGTCGGCCTTCACGTCGTCCGGCGACGCGTCCCCATCCTTGAGACGCGGCCGCGGAAAGAACCAGTGAAGGTCTGGGTGCTGCCCCCGCTCGGCGTAGCGGCAGTGGACGCAGCGGCCGCACGGCTCGGACGCGCCCGAGGGCATCGCCTGCTCACACAGGAGATATTGCCCGAGCCACAGCGCAAAACGCTGCTTGCCCACCCCGCGAGGCCCCTGGAAGAGGAGGCTCGCGGGGAGGCGACCGTCGCGCGCGGCGGCGGTGAGCCGCGCACGCAGTGGGAGATGGCCGAAGAGCGGAAGCAACGCCATCCTCTATTCTAGTCCGACGTCCTCCTCCCGACGCCCCCCCCGTTGCTCCCCATGCGACTGCCCCTGCTGTTCGCCTCGCTGTGCGCCGTGCTGTGCGCCGTTGTGCCCGGACCAGCGTCCCTGGACGCCCAAACCCGCGCGCGGGCGCTCGGGCTGGCCCCGGGCATCTTCGCGCCCGGTCGCCACAACGCCATCACCGATGTTGCCGGTGTGCGCGTCGGGCACGCGACCATCAGCGAGGGCGACTCGCTGCGCACGGGTGTCACCGCCATCGTGCCGCACGGCGGCGACCTCTATCGCGACCGGGTGCCCGCCGCGCTCCACGTGGGCAACGGCTTCGGCAAGCTGCTGGGCGTCACGCAGCTCCGGGAGCTTGGCGAACTCGAGACGCCCATCCTGCTGACCTGCACGCTGTGCATCTGGCAGGCGGGCGATGCCCTCGCGCAGTACATGCTCCAGTTGCCGGGCAACGCGGCCGTTCGCTCGATCAATCCGGTCGTGGGCGAGACCAACGACGGCCAGTTGAACGCGACGCGTCAGCGCCCGGGCATCGCGGCCGCAGTGCGGCAGGCGCTCGCCGCCGCGGACAGTGGACCCGTGGCGGAGGGCAGCGTGGGCGCCGGCCACGGCACGGTGATGTTCGGCTGGAAGGGCGGCATCGGCACGGCGTCGCGCAAACTCCCGGCGTCGCAGGGGGGCTACACCGTGGGCGTGCTGGTGCAGGGCAACTATGGCGGCGTCCTGCAGATGGCCGGGGTGCCGGTGGGCCAACTGCTCGGTCGTTACGCCTTCCAGCGCGACGTGGAGCCCGCCGGCGCGCGGCGTCCGCCCGGCGATGCCGGCGCCGAGCGTGGTGATGGCTCCTGCATGATCGTCATCGCGACCGACGCACCGCTGCTCGCGCGCAATCTCGAACGGCTCGGCGCGCGCGCCATCATGGGACTGGCGCGCACGGGGTCGAGCGCATCGAATGGATCGGGCGACTATGTGCTTGCCTTCTCCACCGCGTCGCGTGCGCGGCGCGCAGCGGATGCCGCCGTGGCCAGCGTCGACGAGTTGGGCAACGAGCAGATGTCGGCGCTCTTTCAGGCTGTCACCGAAGCCACGGAGGAGGCGCTGTACGACGCGCTGCTCACGGCGACGCCCGTGAGCAGTCGCGCCGGACGCGTGAACCCCCTGCCGGTGGACAGTGTGCGTGCGCTGCTGCGCGAACATCGCGTGATCCGATGAACAGTCGGCGGCGCTAGCCGAAGAGGTCGGCCAGCACCGCCCCGGCGGTGGCGCGTCCGCCTGCGCCCGCGCCCTCGAGCACGATGGTGCCCGCAGATCGGCTCACGACCTCGATGCGGTTGCTCGGACCGCTCACCCGCGCCCACGCACTGTCGGCGGGCACGCAGGTGGGCGCGATGCGCGCGACGAGACGATCGCCGTCTATGCTGCAACTCGCGAGCAGCTTCACGCGGTCGCCCGATCGCGCGACCCGCGTGGCCCAGCGTGCCACCACGGCATCCAGCCCTCGGCGATCGACGTCGAGCGACGCCGGCGCGACGCCGAACGCGAGCCACGCGAGCACGCGCAGCTTGTCCTCGGCGTCTTCGCCCGAGAGGTCGCGCGTCGGGTCGGCCTCGGCGAAGCCCAGCCGCTGCGCCTCGGCCACGGCGTCGTCGAGCGTGTCACCACCGGCGACCCGCTCGAGCACGTAATTGCTGGTGCCGTTGAGGATGCCATGCACGGCGGTCACACCGACACCGGCCACGCCACCGCGCAGCGCGCGGACGATCGGGATGGCGCCGCACACCGCACCTTCGAAGTCGAGGCGCGACGATCGCTCCCGCGCCAGGGTGAGGAGGTCGGCACCGCGCACGCCAAGCAGCGCCTTGTTGGCGGTCACGACACGGAGGCCGCGGCGCAACGCCTCGTCCATCAGGTGCGCGGCGGTGGTGGTGCCGCCGATGACCTCGACAAGGACATCGACATCATCGTCCAGCAACGCCGCCGGGTCGGTGATGCAGGCGTCCGGCGCCACGAGGCCCGCTGCCTGCGCCGCGACGAGCGCCGGGCGTGCGCGCGATGGATCGCGGACGAGGACGCGCTGCACGCGCACGGCACGCGTCGGCGGTGTGGCGGGCCCGCTGCCTGGCGCCGCGTGGTCACCCGCCGCCTGCTCGCGCAGGAGATCGAGCAGCGCCCCGCCGACATGGCCGCACCCGGCGAGCGCCACGCGGAGTGGACGCGTGCTCGCCGCACGTGCGGGTGTGCGCCCCGCCACGATGGCGAGCGGCGGCGCCGTGCGGAGCGGTGACCGCACCGCCGCCGCTGCGAGTGCCCCGCCGATGATGCGCGCGACCCGCTCCGTCTCGAGCAGGAACGCGTCGTGGCCGTGCACACTCGCCAGCTCCACGAAGCGCGCCTCGACGGCATCGGTCCATTCGCGTACCACCTCGCCCGGGTAGAGGAGGTCGCCGGTGATGCCCACGCCCACCAGACGGTCGCGTACGGGCGCGAGCGCGGCGGTGACGCCACCACGGCCGCGGCCGACATCGTGGGTGTCCATCGCGTCGATGAGCGCACCGTAGCTCGTCGCATCGAAGCGCGCGACGAGCTTCTCGCCGTGGTGATCGAGCCACTCGGTCACGAGGAAGCTGTCGCGCTCGCCGCGCGCGCGGCCGAAGCGGCGCTCGAGCCCCTCCGGCGTGCGATAGCTCAGCATCCCGACCATGCGCGCGAGGGCCAGCCCCTCGCGTGCCCCGCCGATGGCGATCGCGCGTCGCATGATGGCGTTCCACGCCACACCCTGTGCGGTCTGCACCGCGGGCGCCGCCAGCACCACCGCGCCCCGTACGCGCGAGGGAAACGTCGCCGCGAACTCCAGCGTCACCATGCCGCCCAGCGACCCGCCGCAAATGAGCAGCGGCGCCTCGATGCCGAGGTGGTCGAGGAGGCGCGCGAGGACCGTGGCCTGGTCGCGCGTCGTGATCTGCGGGAGCGCGTCAGGGTCCTGGTCACTCGGGCCGGTCGTGCCGTTGCAGCCGCCCAGCAGGTTCGCGCACAGGACGGCATGCCGGGTGGGGTCGATCGGCGCGCCGGCGCCCACGATGCCGGGCCACCAGGCGCTGGCGTGCGCGGTGCCCGTGAGGGCGTGGGCGACGAGCACGACGTTGTCGCGCGCTGCGTTGACATGGCCCTCGAGCCGGAAGTGCACGGCGACCTCGCGCAGCACGCTGCCCTGTTCGAGGCGGAGGTCGTGGAGCGTGACCGTTTCCTCGCGCACGGGCCAGGCGGGTGCGATGCCTGTTGCGATGGCTGGCGTGGTGCGCGGCGTGCGGGCGGCTCCGCGTGCGATGGCGGCGGTGCTCATGCGGCGCTCGTCGCGCGCTGCGGCCCGGCAGCGCCGGTGCGTGTCACATCGGCCGCGACCGCAGCCGCGAGGGCACGATCGAGATCGGCAAGCAGGTCGTCCACGTGCTCGAGACCGATCGACAGGCGGATGAGATCCGGGGTGACGCCGGCGGCATGACGCTCGGTGTCGCTGAGCTGCTCGTGCGTGGTCGTCCACGGGTGAATCACGAGGCTCTTGGCGTCGCCGACGTTCGCCAGCAGCGAGAAGAGCCGCGTCTCGCGAATGAAGCGCCGCGCCGCCGCTTCACCACCGCGCACGCCGAAGGTGAGTACGCCGCCGAAGCCGCCCTGCAGGTAGCGCGTCGCATTCGCGTGCGTGCCGTGCGTCACGAGTCCCGGGTAGTTGACCCACGCCACCGCGGGATGCGCAGCCAGCCACGACGCCACGGCGAGCGTGTTGGCGCTGTGCGCGCGAATGCGCAGCGGCAGAGTCTCGAGCCCCTGCAGGAACAGGAAGGCGTTGAAGGGCGACAGCGAGGCGCCGATGTCGCGCAGCAGGAGGACACGCAGGCGTACCGCGAAGGCGATGTTGGCGCCGCCCAGGTTGCCGAACGTCTCGGCGAAGCGCAGGCCGTGGTACGCCGGCTCGGGATCGGCGTAGAAGCGACGGAACCGCGCCGTCGCACCCCAGTCGAACCGCCCGGCATCGACAATGACGCCGCCGATGCTCGTCCCGTGGCCACCGATCCACTTGGTCGCGCTGTGCAGGACGATGTCCGCCCCGTGGTCGATGGGGCGCGTGAGCACGGGCGCGAAGGTGTTGTCCACCACCAGCGGCAGGTTGAACTGGTGCGCGAGCTTCGCGAGCGCCTCGAGGTCGGGGACATCGAGGGCGGGATTGCCCACCGTCTCGACGTACAGCGCTTTCGTGTTGTCGTCGATCGCGTCGGCAACGGCGCGCAGGTCGTGGATGTCGACGAAGCGCGTGCGGATGCCCAGGCGGGGCAGGGTGTGCGAGAAGAGGGCGACCGTGCCGCCATAGAGCGAGCGCGAGGCCACGATGTTGTCACCCGCTTCGGCCAGATTGAGGATCGCGAGCGTCTGCGCCGCCTGGCCACTCGCCACCGCCACCGCAGCGACGCCCCCCTCGAGCGCGGCGATGCGTCGCTCGAAGACATCGGTGGTGGGGTTGTTGATGCGCGTGTAGATGTTGCCGAACGCCTTGAGGCCGAACAGGTCGGCCGCGTGCTCGGGGCTCTCGAACACGAACGAGCTGGTGGCGTAGATGGGCACGGCGCGCGCGCCGGTGCTGCCGTCGGGGGCTTCCTGGCCGGCGTGCAGCGCGAGGGTCTCGGTCGCGAACGGGCGCGGCGCGGCGTCGGCGCTGCCGTTGTTGCTGTTGCTGCTGGTCGTGCTGGATCGGTCGGACATCGTGGCACTCTCCGAAAACGCTCCAACGGAGCGGATGAGTGCCGCCGGGTGACACGAAGCGCCCGGGGGAACGGGCCGCCGGGCGCAGTCGCGGTTTAGCTCCTTGTTTAACGTGGCGGCAAGCGGCGGCAAATCACCACGGACCCGGGAGGGGCCGGACCTTCGGTTGTCGGACTGCACCTGCACCTGCACCTGCACCCGCACCTGCACCTTCGGGCCCTGCTCACGGACGACGATGCACAAAACGCCGACGGCCCGCGCCGATTGTATCGTCGCGGGCCGTCAGGGCCTCGACTTAGACGGAAGGGCGGCACCACTGGTGCCGTGCACGCGGCCCGTCAAATCGGGAAAATCGCCGCGCTTTTGGCTAGTATCGGCACAGCCGTGCCGGAACACAAGGGGTCAGATGGGCTTGTAGAGCGCCATGTACGCCGCCAGCCCCGCCAGCAACGGCAGCACGAGCAGCGCGGGGCGCGCCAGTGCCGGCTTGCGATACGGCAGCAGCGCCACGCCGCCGAACACGAGCCAGATGGCCAGCTTGGCCCACAGCCAGCCCGGGAAGTTGGTGCCATGCGCGAAGCCGATGCGCGCCAGCATGCCGAAGCCGCCAACCAGGATGAGCAGCATGCCCGTGCCGTGCACCGCGGTCACCAGCTTGCGTGTCTGCGATGCCGCACGGTCGCCGCCGTTCGCAGCATGGATGGCTACACCACCGATCGCCGCAAACACGAAGGCGATGCCGATGATGTGCAGGATCTCGTAGAAGTCGCGCGGAAACATGTGGGGCGGGAGGAGGTCAGCGAGTGAGGTGCGCGAGCACGGGTTCGTGCACGTCGAACATGTGGGTGGTGCCCGGAGACAGGGTGCGATAGGCCTGCAACACGCGACCGAGCGCATCCTGCGCGCTGTCGCCGACCGCCGAGAGATGGCCCATCTTGCGGCCCGCGCGCGCACCGGCCTTGCCGTACAGGTGGAGCCGCGTGTCGGGCACCTCGAGCGCTCCCGTCACCTCCGGCGGGGTCGCGGTGAGCCACACATCGCCGAGCAGGTTGGCGATGGCGGCGGGCTTGGCGATGCCCGTGCCGCCCAGCGGCAGGTCGCACACGGCGCGCACCAGTTGCTCGAACTGGCTCGTGACGAGTCCGCGCTCGCTGTGGTGATACGTGTTGTGCGGTCGCGGGGCGAGTTCATTCACCAGCAACTCGCCGCTCGTGGTCACGAAACACTCCACCGCGAGCAGCCCCACGACCCCGAGCCGTTCGGCGATCCCTTGCGCGAGCGCCTGTGCGCGCGCGGTGAGCTCGTCGGAGATGACGGCCGGGAGCACCGCCCACGTGAGCACGCCGCTCGTGTGATGGTTGCGCGACGGCGGATACACCGCGCACGCCCCACCGGGGCGGCGCGCGACGAGCACCGAGATCTCGAAGGCGATGTCGACCCGCTGCTCGACGAGGCAGGGGCGTGCGCCGAGCGCGTCCCACGCCCCCGCCGCTTCCTCCGGCGTCGAAAGGCGCACCTGACCCCGGCCGTCGTAGCCGCCGTGCGTGCTCTTCGCGATGCACGCGCCATGCGTGCGCACCGCGTCGGCGATGTCCGCTGCCGACTGCGCGGCGACGAACGCGCCCAGCGGGAAACCCTCCCGGGCGAGCCACGTCTTCTGGCGAATGCGATCCTGGATGATGTACACCGCATCGCGCCCCGGCCGCAGCGGCACGCGCGCCGCGACCGCGTCGAGCACGTCGGGGTGGATCTGCTCGATCTCGAGCGTCACCACGTCGCACTGCTCGGCCAGCGCGATCGCGGCCTCGACATCGTCGAAGCGCGCCGTGATCGTGCGCGACGCCACGGGGCGCGACGCGCACTGCGCCTCCGGGTCGAGCACGTGGATGTCGTAGCCCATCGCGCGCGCGGCATACGCCGTCATGCGCCCCAACTGTCCACCGCCAAGGAAGCCGATCGTGGCACCGGGGGCAATGAGGCCCGGTGTGTGCGTGCCGCGTGGTGTCGTGCTCACGGACGAATCGCGTCGGGGGCGTCGAGCTCCTGCTCGCGGTGCAGCGCCTCGGCGGCCTTCCCCACGCGACGCGCCTCGAGTCGCTCCCAGAACGTCTGGTCACGCACTGCGATGAGCTGCGTCGCGAAGAGCGCCGCGTTGGCCGCGCCGGGCTTGCCCACCGCGAACGTCGCCACCGGAACGCCGGCCGGCATTTGCACGATGCTGAACAGCGCGTCGAGGCCGTTGAGTGGGGTCGCCACCACCGGCACGCCGAGGACCGGCACCAGCGTCTTGGCCGCCAGCATGCCGGGCAGATGGGCCGCGCCGCCGGCACCCGCGATGATGGCCTCGAGGCCTCGCGCGCGCGCTGTGGACGCGTACTCGAACAGCCAGTCGGGGGTGCGGTGCGCCGACACGATGCGCACCTCGTACGGGACGCGCAGCTCGGCGAGCGTCTCGCAGGCCGCGCGCATGGTCTCGAAATCGCTCGCGCTCCCCATCACGACACCCACCCGCGGGGTCGAGGAGGACGTGGCGCTGGCGTCAGGCTGCTCGGGGGGCACGGGGCGAACTCTCCGGAACGGGATGGCGCGTGGTGCGACGCCAGCCGGGCCCGGCGGCGTGCCCGGGAAAGCTACCGGAGCAGTCGGGTGCCTCCAACCCGCTCAGTACCGCGACGGCGCGTCCGCGAGCAGCGCTTCGAGGAAGCCGATATCGGTGAACTCACGTCCGCCGAGAATCGGCCCCATGCGCACCACCACGAGGTTGTGCGACGGAATGATGTACAGGCGCTGCTTCCCCATCCCCGCGGCCATGTACAGGTCAGTGGGGAGCCAGGCCGGCGCGGCGGTGGGTCCCGCGTTCGCCTGACGCCGCCGACGGAGCACGCCGCCCATCGCGCCGCCGCCCGCACGTCCGGGGCGACCGGCACCAGCCGCGCCGCCGCCACCCGACCCGGCGCCATCGGCGGCGCCGATGCCCATGGTGGGGTTGGTCTGTACCGTCGCGGCGGCCAGCCACATCGACAGCCCGTAAGCGGGGTTCACCTTCGCCGGCTTGGACAGTTCGGACACCAGCGCCGACGGGAGGAGGCGCTTCCCCTGATGCACGCCGCCGAGGCGCAGGAACTCGCCGAGTGTGGCCCAGTCCCGGGCCGTCATGCGCGCGCCACCGGCGAGCTGTGGCTTGCCGTCTGCGCAACGCATGGCCCATTCCACCTGCACACCGAGCGGTTGCAGCAGGCGTTGCTCCAGGAACGTCGCGAAGCTCGTGCCGGTGACCTGCTCGATCACCGCGCCGCCGACGATGAACGGATACGGTCCGTAGCGAAATGCCGTGCCGGGCTCCGCGTATGTGCCTGCGGCGATGGCGTCGCTCCACCCCTTTCGCGGTCCGCCGCACCCGGTGCCGGGGTTCCCCGACTCGAGACCGCTTTCGAGCGAGAGCAGTTGTCGCACAGTGATGCGCGCCTTGCGCGGGTCACTGCTCCACGTCGGGAGATAGGTCGCCACCGGCGCGTCGAGCGAGAGCTTGCCGTCGGCGGCGGCCGCCACGGCGGCGAGCCCGACAAAGCTCTTGCTGCCACTGGCGAGCGGTCCGCGCAGCGACGCCGAACCGCCGGCCATGTACCGCTCGTGAATGATCGTGCCGCGATGCATGACGAGCACGGCCTGCGCGCCGGTGCGCGCGGCGTAGTCGGTGGCCCGCGCGAGTGCGGCGGAGTCGGGGGCCTGCAGGGCGAGAAGTGCGAGCATGAGCATCATGCCCGGTGGGACGACACGGCCCCCGCGATGTTAGCGGACCACCGACCGCGGTGCGCCACACCGACGCACCGCGGTGTGACGCGCGTTACTTGCCGAGTGGCAGGTCGGCGCGCCCGCTCCACTCCTGGAAGCTGCCGTCGAACATGCGCGCGTCGAGCCCCAGCAGCGTGGACACGAACCACAGCACCGTGGCCTGCTGCCCGATATGGCAGTACGTGACGACGGGCTTGCTTCCGTCCACCCCCGCCTGGTCGAACAGCATCTTGAGCTCGTTCGCCGGCTTCATGAAGCCGTTGCTGCTCACGGTGTTGAGCGGCACGTTCACCGCTGTTGGAATGCGGCCGGGGCGCGGATAGCCGCCACCCTGGCCGTTGTAGAACTGCGGCAGGCGCGCATCGACGAGGAACGCCGAGCGGTCCTTGGTGATGGCTTCGACCTGCGTGATGAGCGCAATGAGCGCGGGGCGCAGCCGCGGCGTGAACTGGACGCCCGTAACTGGGGCGGGCGCCGTCGTGCTCACCGACCGCCCCTCACGCTTCCACGCCGCATACCCACCGTCGAGCAGCGACGCGCGGTCCATCGCGCCCAGATAGGCCAGCGTGAAGTACACCCGTGTCGCCGACTGGATGTTGGCGTCGTGCGGCACCACGACGATGCGCGTCGCGTCGCCGATGCCGTTGCGCTCGGCCCACGCGTCGAGCTGTGCCTCGCCCGCCATCTGCAGCGACAGGCCACCCTGGACCGTCGGCAGTGAGATCTCGTCCAGCGCGACGTGCCGGCTGCCGGCCACATGCCCGCTGTCGTACTGCGCCTTCGTGCCCACGTGCAGCACCACGAGGTCGCGGTCGGTGCGATGATCGGCGAGCCACGCCGTACTCACCAGCATCGGCGCCGCGTTGGCACTCCGCTGGTTGGGTCGCACCATGGCCCCTGGCGCCCCACCCGCCGTGGCCCCGGGCGCGCGGCTGCAGGCAGCCGCGAGCACGAGGGAGAGCAGGGCGCCAGCCGCGATGCGTCGCTGGTCGATCAGCCGCTCGGCGACACGCCTCACGGCGTGATCACCGGACGGCCGCGCGCGTCGCGTACCTCGACCGGCGCGATCTTCGTGGCCTTGAGCGCCGGTTCAATCGTCGCGCGGTCGCCCGCAATCACGATCGTGAGTTTCGAGGGGTCGACGTACTTGTTCGCCACGCGCTGCACCTCGGCGCCCGTCACGGCACCGACGCCCGCGTTGAACGCGCTGAGCGACGTGAGCGGCACCCCGTACGGAATCAGCTGGGCGATCTGGCTCGCGATGTCCCCGGTGGTCTCGAAGCGTTCGGCGTACCCCAATTGCAGGTAGCGCTTGGTCTTCGCGAGCTCGGCGGCGGGCAGCGGCTTCCGGATGTTGTCGAGCTCCTTCATGAACTCGAAGAGCGCCGAGTCGGTCTTGGCGGCCACCACTTCGGCGGAGGCGGTGAACGGACCGGCGCCACGACGCATGGTGAAGCCGGAGCTGGCGCCGTACGTGTAGCCCTTCTGCTCGCGCAGGTTGTTGTTGAGACGGGCCGTGAACGAGCCACCCAACGCCGTGTTCATGACCATCAGCGGGAAGTAGTCGCGCGTGCTGCGGGCCACACCCACACTCCCCACGCGGAATGACGACTGCGGCGCCTTGGGCTTGTCCACGACGTAGATGGTCGTGGCCTTGGTGGCCCTGAGCGACGCCGGCGTCGGATAGGTGGGCGGCACCACCGCGGCTCCCCGTGCCCACCCCCCGAACGCACGGGTCGCGAGCGCTTCGGCCTCGGCCACACTCACATCGCCGACGATGACCAGCGTGGCATTGTTCGGCACGTACCACCGCTTCCAGAAGTTCACGACGTCGTCGCGCGTGAGCGACTCGGCCGTCTCCTTCACGCCGCTGGCGCTGCGGCCGTACGGGTGCTCCTCGCCGTACACCAGCGCCGCGAAGGCGCGGTTGGCGAGGGCGGGGCCCCGGTCCTGCTCCTGCAGCAGCGACGTGAGCCGTTCGCTCTTGAGCCGGTCGAACTCCTTGTCCGGGAAGGTCGGGCGCATCACGACATCGGCCATCAGCCCGAACGCGCTGTCGAGCGTGGCTCGCGTGCTGTGCAGCGACACGGTGCTCTGCTCGAAACCGGCGCCCGTGCCGAGCGCAATCGCGAGGAAGCCCACCTGCTCGGCCAGTGCGAGCGCGTCACGCGAACCCGCGCCCTCATCGAGCATGTTGGCAGTGAGCGTCGCGAGCCCCGCCTTGCCGGCGGGATCGGCTTCGGCGCCGGTACGCACCACCAGCGCCGCATCGACGAGTGGCAGTTCGTGGTGCTCCACAACGACCAGCGTGAGACCGTTCGGGAGCGTGCGCTGCACCATCGCCGGCAGCGTGAGCGCCTTGGGCGCGGCCAGCTTGGGCGGCGTGGTGCTGGCGGCCTGCGGCGCCGCCTGCGTGGCGCCCACGGCCGGGGTGAGCGCGAGCGGAAGGGCGAGCGCAACGGCGGCAATTCGGGTACGCATCACTTGGCACCTCCGGTGAGCGGCGCGACGGTCGTGAGCGCCAGGTCCTTCTTGCCTTCGGGCACCACGGTGAGCGTGATGCGGGGCTGGTTGCCGAGATACTGCTTCGCCACGCGCTGGATGTCGGCGAGGGTGAGCCGCTCGTAGCGCGCGAGATCCTGCGCGACGTAGTCGGGCGTGCCGGTGAAGTAGTTGTAGTACGACAACTGCGTGGCCTTGTTGAGCACCGACGACTGGTTGTCCAGGATGCTGGCACGCATGCCGTTCTTGACGCGCGTGAGCTCGCGTTCCGTCACGCCGTTCGCCGCGACATCGGCAAGCACCTTGGCGATCTCCGCGTCGACCTCGCGCGGATGCACGTTCGGCTTGGCCGTGGAGGACAGCACGAGCATGCCGTCGAGCTTCGCGGAGTTGTTGAACATCCCCACATCGGCCGCGATCTGCTTCTCGTAGACCAGCGTACGATAGAGGCGCGAGCTCTTGCCACCGGCCACGATCGACGCGAGCGCATCGAGCGCGGCGTCATCGGCGCTGAAGGCCTTCACGCTGTGCCATGCATGGTAGACGCGCGGCAGCTGCACGCGGTCCTCCATCACCAGCACCGTGTCCTTCGTGAGCCGTACGGGCGGCACGGTGGGACGTGCGATGTCGGCGTTGCGCGGAATGTGGCCGAAGTACTTCTGCACCCACGCCTTGGCCGAGTCCGGGTTGAAATCCCCCGCGATCGTGATGGTGGCGTTGTTGGGCGCATAGTAGCGACGGAAGAACTCCTTCACGTCGTCCAGCTTGGCGGCGCTCAGGTCGTCCATCGACCCGATCACGGGCCAGGAGTACGGGTGGTTGGCCGGATACATGACCGGCAGCAGCGTCTCGTAGGCGCGCCCGTACGGCTGGTTGTCGGTGTTCTGGCGGCGCTCGTTCTTCACGACATCGCGCTGCAGGTCCAGCTTGGCCTGATCCATCGTCGGCAGCAGCCATCCCATGCGGTCGGCGTCGAGCCAGAGCATGAGGGGCAGGGCGTTGGACGGCCCGGACTCGTAGTAGTTCGTGCGATCGGTGTTGGTGCTGCCGTTGTTGTTCGCGCCGGCGGCCTCGAGCCACTCGTCGAACTTGCCCACCGGCACGTTCTGCGAGCCCATGAACATCACGTGCTCGAAGAGGTGGGCGAAGCCGGTGCGGCCCGCCTTCTCGTCGCCGGAGCCCACCTTGTAGAAGTTTTCGACCGCGACAATGGGCACCGACCGGTCGACGTGCAGGATGACTTCGAGGCCGTTGGGGAGCGTGTACTTCTCGTGCGGAATGGAGGGGGCCTTCTGGGCCCCGAGGCCGGGGACCGCCGGCAGCAGGCCGGCCGAGAGGCCGGCGAGCAGGGCGCCGGCGACCGTCGCAGCGCGTCGCGAGAGCATGCGGGTCAAGTCGGACAAGGGTGGGACTGCATGGCTAGCCGATCAAATGTACACACGGCACTTTGGCCGCCATGGTTTCTTCCTCAGGCGCGCCGGTCCGGTACGAACCGCGACTCGGCACCTTCTCCGGCACGATGCTGGTGGTGGGCGGCATCATCGGGTCGGGCATCTTCCTGTCGCCCGCCGTCGTCGCGGCGCGGGTCGGCACCGCGTCGCTCACGCTGGCGGCGTGGGGGCTGGGCGCGATCGTGGCGATCATCGGCGGCTTCGTGTACGCCGAGCTCGGTGCCCGGCGGCCGCAGGCTGGTGGCAGCTACGTGTACCTGCGCGAGGCGTGGGGCCCGTTCCCCGCCTTCCTGTACGGGTGGGCGCTGTTCCTCATCATCGGGTCCGGCGCCATCGCGGCGGTGGCCAAGACCGCCGCGTCATACCTCGCCAGCCTCCTCGCCCTGGGCACGGGCGCCGAAACGCCCGTCGCGGTGGCGGTCATCGCGGTCCTCACCCTGCTCAACGTGCTCGGGGTGCGGGTCGGGGCGACGGCCGGCAACGTGCTCACCGTGCTCAAACTGACGGCCATTGCGGCACTGGTGGTCGCGGCGCTGGTCTTCACGCCACGGGAGGCATCACCGGTCGTCGGCGCGGTGCCCCTCAGTGCGCCGGACGGCGGTGTGGCGCTGGTGACCACCATGGGGGCCGCACTCGTCCCGGTCCTCTTCTCCTTCGGCGGCTGGCAACAGACCAACGCCGTGGCGGAAGAACTCGTCGATCCGGCGCGCACGCTGCCGCGCGCCCTCGTCCTCGGCGTCCTGGTGGTGGCGGCCACCTACCTCCTCGTCAACGTCGCCTACCTGCGCGCGCTCGGTGTCGAAGGCCTTGCCGCCAGCCGCGCGCCGGCAGCCGATACGATGTTCGTGTTCATGGGGCCCGTGGGGCGCACCATCATTGCGGTGGGCATCGTCACGTCGACACTCGGCTTCCTCAGCATGGTGGTGCTCATGTCGGCGCGGGTCTACCAGGCCATGGCGGCCGATGGACTCTTCTTCGCCAGCATGGCGCAGCTGCATCCGCGCACGCGCACGCCGGTGGCGGCGTTGCTGGCACAGGGCGCGGTGTCGCTGGCCCTGCTGCTCACCGGCACGTTCGGGCAACTGCTCGACTATGTGGTCTTTGCCGACTGGATCTTCTTCGGCTCGACGGCGGCCACGTTGTTCGTGCTGCGCGCGCGCGACGATGCCGCCGGGCGCACCTCCACCGTGCGATCGGCGCTGCATCCGGTCGGCACCATCCTGTTCATCCTCGCGGCGGCGTACGTGACCATCGGCAGCATTCTCTCCAACCCCGGCAATGCGCTGCGTGGCGGCGCGCTGCTGGCGCTGGGATACCCCGTGTACCGCTATTGGCACGCGCGTCGCCCCACGCCAGTAGGGCGCGCGTCATGAGCACCGTGCCCGATCGCGGCGCGAACACGGAGGGGCGCCCGGTCGACGTGGTGGTGGCACGCGTGGCCGCCCTGAGCCGCTATCCCGTCAAGTCGATGATGGGAGCCGATGTGGCCGAGTTGCCGCTCGACGCGCTGGGTGCCGCCGGCGATCGACGCTGGATCGTGATCGATGCCGACGGTGCGCAGGTCACGGCGCGGGTCTGCCACGCGCTGTTGCGCATCCGTCCCGCGTATACGGACGGGCTCGACGGCGCCATCCGGCTGCACGCCGACGACGGCACGTCCATCGAGGTCGCCGTGCCGCCGCTCGGCGCGGCGGTGCGTGCCGTGCACATCTGGGGCGACGTGGTGGCCGCACAGGACGCCGGTGACGCCGTCGCGTCCTGGCTCTCGCAGCACCTGCATCGCGCGGTGCGCCTGGTGCGTCTTGCACCCACGGCCACGCGCGGCCTCAAGCCCAAGTACGCGGGGCCGCTCGACCCGACGGGGCGCACGGTCGCCTTTCCCGATGGCGCGCCGCTGCTGCTCCTGGGTCTTCCCAGCATCGCGCATCTCAATGAGCGGCTGGTGGAGGCCGGCGCGACCGACGTCATGGATCGTCGCCGCTTTCGGGCCAACGTGTGGCTCGAGGGGCTCGCGCCACATGCCGAAGACACCTGGGGGCAGGTGCGCATTGGCGAGGTCACGCTGGGGTGCGGCTCGCTGTGCGAGCGGTGCGTGCTCACGACGGTCGACCCCGACACCGCCGCGAGCGGCCTCGAGCCGCTGCGCACCTTCGCGACCTATCGCCGCCAGGGCAGCGCGGTGATGTTCGGGGTGAATGCGACCCACACCGCGCCGGGCGTGCTGCGCGTGGGTGACGAGGTGCGGGTGCTGGCCTGGCGGTAACCTGACTGTAACGCAAAGGGGGAAGGCGACGACGAGCGTCGGCCTTCCCCCTCTCACCAGCGTGTTTCCCTTCCAACAGCTCCCCGGGAGGGACTCGAACCCCCGACAGGGTGATTAACAGTCACCTGCTCTACCACCTGAGCTACCGGGGAAGGGCTCCGCCTCGCCAAACCGCCCGGCGACGCAGCCCCCAATTATCACCGGGAAGCGAGCAGCGGCGCAAGCCACCGCCCGGTGTGCGACGCCGGATGCGTCGCGATCTCCTCCGGGCGCCCCTCAGCCACCACGCGGCCGCCGCCGTCGCCCCCGTCGGGACCCATGTCGATGATCCAGTCGGCCAGCTTGATCACGTCGAGGTGATGCTCGATGAGCACCAGCGTGTGCCCCTGCGTCAGCAGGCGCTCGAACACCACGACCAGCTTCTGGATGTCCTCGAGATGCAGCCCGGTCGTGGGCTCGTCCATGACGTACAGCTTGCGGCCACCCCCGCTGCGTGTCCCACCCTTCACGCCGAGTGCCAGTTCGCGGGCGATCTTGAGCCGCTGCGCCTCGCCGCCCGACAGCGTCGTGGCGGGCTGCCCCAGGCGCAGGTAGCCCAACCCCACCTGCTGCACGTGCCAGAGCGCCTGCGCCAGCTTGTCCTCGCGCGGGAAGAAGCGGATGGCTTCGTCGATGGTCAGTTCGAGGACGTCGGCGATGGAGCGCCCCTTCACCTTCACCTCGAGCACCTCCGGCTTGAAGCGCCGGCCACCGCACTGCTCGCAGGGCACGAACACGTCGGCCATGAACACCATTTCCACCTCGAGGGCCCCCGCTCCCTCGCAGTGGTCGCAGCGGCCGCCGGCCACGTTGAACGAGAAGTGCCCCGGTCCGTGGCCACGCGTCCGCGCGAGCGGCGTGTCGGCGAACAGGCGCCGGATCTCGTCGTACGCCTTCACGAACGTCACCGGATTGCTGCGCGGCGAACGACCGATGGGGCTCTGGTCCACCAGCACGATGTCATCGAGATACTCGGTGCCGGTTAGCGCGTCGAACGCGCCAACCGTCTCGCCGAGGTGCTCGCGCGCCGAGTGCTCGCCCTTGAGCGCCGACTCCAGTGCATGCACCAGCACGTCATGCACGAGCGTGCTCTTCCCCGACCCGGACACGCCGGTGACGACGGTGAGCGCGCCGATGGGGATGCGCACATCGACCCCGTGCACGTTGTTCGCGCGGGCACCGGTGAGCGTGAGCCACCGCGGTCCGACCGCGCGCCGTGTGGCCGGCAGCGCGATCTCCCGCGCGCCGGTGAGGTACTGGCCGGTGAGCGGGCTCTCACTCGCCCGCGACATGGGGCCCGCGAACACCACCTCACCGCCATGCGCGCCCGCCGCCGGCCCCAGCTCGATGAGGTAGTCGGCAATGCGCATCGCCTCGAGATCGTGCTCGACCATGACGACGGTGTTGCCCAGGTCGCGCAACCGCTTGAGCAACGTCAGCAGCCGATCGAGGTCGCGCGGGTGCAGGCCGATGCTCGGCTCGTCGAGCACATAGGTGGCGTCCACCAGCGCCGCGCCGAGCGCGTTGGCGAGCGTGATGCGCTGGGCCTCGCCGCCCGACAGGGTCCGCGTCGCGCGATCGAGCGTGAGATAGGTGAGCCCCACGTCGGTGAGGAACCGCGTGCGGGCGCGCGCCTCGCGCAACACCGTCTCGGCCACCACCGCATCGCCACCGGGCAACGCGAGCGCATCGAGCCACTCCCGCAGTTGTGCGACCGGCCAGGCCGATGCCTCGGCGATCGTGCGGCCGGCGATGCGCACCTGCAGCGCGTCCGGCTGCAGCTTGGCACCTCCGCAGGCGGGGCAGGGGCGCGCGCGCTGGTACTGCCGCAGGAACACGCGGATGTACTGCTTGTAGCGCTTCTCCTCGAGCGCCACGAGAAACGGAAAGATGCCGGTGTAGCCACGGGTGCGGGCGCGGAGCAGCTGCTCGCGCGCGGGCTCGGGCAACTGCTGCCACGGCACATCGGGGGACACGCCGATCGCCCGCGCGAACTCGACCACCTGGCGGCGCTGCTTCTCGTAGCGCGGCGCCGTCCACGGATCGATGGCGCCCTCGCGCACCGAGCGCCGTGGGTCGGGCACGATGAGCGACAGATCGTAGTCGAGCGTGGCGCCGAAACCGTTGCAGGTGCCGCAGGCGCCGCGGGGGTTGTTGAACGAGAAGAGCTGCGGGGTGGGCGACGGCGCGCGGGTGCCGTCGTCCGGGCACTCGAACCGCTCGGTGAACGCCAGGCGCGACACGGTGGCGCCGGGCTGCGGCGCGTCGGCGGGCGCCACCACCGGGGTGGCAAGGAGCAACACGACGTCGCCGTCGCCTTCGGTGAACGCCGTCTGCACCGCATCGGCCACACGGCCGCGCGCGGCGGCGTCCACCCGGAGCCGGTCGACCACCACCAGCACGTCGCGGGTGGCCGCCAGGTCGAGCCCGGCTGGCAGTTCGTCGAGGTGGTGCTGCACGTCCCCCACTGCGATTCGCACGAAACCGCGTGCCCGCAGGTTCTCGGTGATGATGGCGTGGGTGACCGCCTCCGAGCGGATGAGCGGGCAGGCCACCACGAACCGCGTGCCCTCAGGGAGTGTCAGCGCGATATCCGTGACGGACTGCACGGTGGCGGGACGAAGCTCACGTCCGCAGGTACGACAGTAGGTGCGCCCCACCCGCGCCCACAGGAGCCGCAGGTAGTCGTAGATCTCTGTCGCGGTGCCGACCGTGCTGCGCGACGTGCGCGTGGGATTCTTCTGCTCGATCGCCACGGCGGGCGAGAGCCCCTCGATGAGATCGACGGCCGGCTTCTCCATGCGCTCGAGGAACTGACGCGCATACGCCGACAGCGATTCCACATACCGCCGCTGCCCCTCGGCGTAGAGCGTATCGAAGGCCAGCGAGGACTTGCCGGAGCCGGAAACGCCCGTCACCACGGAGATGGCGCGGCGCGGAATGTCGAGATCGATGCCCTTGAGGTTGTGCTGGCGCGCACCCCGAATACGGATCGTGTCCTTCATTCAGCGAAAACTAGGGGCGTGTACAGGGCCGGTCCGCTTGCCAACCGGCGAGGCCCCCGGGTACCTTCGCTGGCGGTGGCCGTCGTCCGGCCGCCCCCATCCTCTGAGACGACCCCACTCCATCCACGTGCAGCTTTCTGTCGCCGCCGGCACCGACGTCGGACGCATACGGGCAGGCAACGAGGACAGCCTCTATGCAGACGCCGATCAGGAGCGCGGCCTCTTCATCGTGGCCGACGGCATGGGTGGCCATGCGGCCGGTGAAGTGGCGAGCGAGATGGCGGTCCAGATCGTGGCGCGCGACCTCAGCGATGTCCGCGACCTGACCCACGGCGACGTCGGCACTCGCATGGCCGATGCACTCAAGGCGGCCAATCGGGCCATCTACGAGCGCACCATCGAGGAAGCCGACAAGCAGGGGATGGGCACCACCGCCTCCTGTCTCATGATGGGGCAGGGTCGCTTCATCATTGGACACATCGGCGACTCCCGCGTGTACCTCCTGCGCGACGGAACGTTCCGCCAGGTCACCAAGGACCACTCCTACGTGCAGGAGCAGGTCGACGCGGGATTCCTCACCCCCGAGCAGGCCCGCTACCACCCCTACAGCAACGTCATCACGCGGTGCGTGGGGGCCAACGCGGCGGTCGAGGCCGATGTCCTCACCGGTGACCTGCAGAACGGCGACCTCTTCCTCGTCGCCTCCGACGGGCTCACGGGCATGGTCGAGGACCCGCAGCTCCGGAAGATCCTCGAGTCCAAGCCGACGCCGGGCACCATGGTCGACGCCATGATCACCGAGGCGAACCGCCGCGGCGGGCTCGACAACATCACCGCCATCGTCGTGCAGGTCGTCTCCGTGCACAGCAGCGGGCGCACGGGCACCACGGGCGAGACGCCGGCCGTCTCGCGCGGCTGACCGCCGGCCGCATGGCCGACAGCGCGCCCACACCGCCGCCCGCAGCCGACGCGTCCGACTCGGTCGGTGCACTGGCGGAGCTGTATCTGGGGAACCTGCTCTACGCCCTCGAGCGGTGTGCCCTGTCGCTGGACGGGGAGGCCAAGCCCGTCGAGGCGGCGTTCTATCGCGGAATCGGCCGCAAACTGGCTGACGCGCACCGGCAGCACCGCCGCCCCTGAGCGGCTCGCGCGCCCCGACCGACGCGCCGCCTAGCTCAGGAGGGGCGCGTCCCGGTCGAGCAGCGCGGCGACGTCGTCGGCATCGCGCCGCAGGAGCTGGAGCAGCGGCTCGGTGGGCACCGGTCTCCGCTCGGCGGTGAACACCCGCAGCCGCCTCGCGCTGCGATACAGCTCGTCGCTGAGCCGCGGCAGGTCGATCGTGCCCTCCCACCCCGGGGCGCGCAGGTGGTCGACGCATCCATCGCGCCGCTGCACCGGCAGATCGAGCCCCAGCATCTCCGTCTTGGCGGGGAAGTCGAGCAGCAGGCTTCCCGGCGGATAGCCCAGCTCGCGAGCCAGGGCGTCCTCGACGCGGCGGGTGAGCGGATAGTCGGCCGCGATCCACTCGCCGATGTCGTCACCCAACGTGGCCGCCGGGCACTCGTACGCGCGCTTGTGCAGGCGCCGATAGCGCAGCCCCTCGAGCAGCGTGCGTCCCGAGGGTGAGAGCTGCGGCGTATCGAGATGCGCCAGCAAGCCTTCGTCGGTCTGCCGCGCGAGAATCACCGGGCTCACATCGCCACCGGTGAGCGCGGTCGCCACCAGGCGCTTGTACATGGCCGTCGCGCTGCGCACCGCATGGTGCCAATACACGTTGCGATACATCTGATACTTCGCGAACAGCAGTGATTCGATGGCCGACAGCCCCTTCTCATGCACGCCGACGCGCGGGCGCGTGTGCCCCGGCGTCGTGACCACCACGAGTGAGTTGAGCAGGCGGTCGACATCGATCTCGCCGTACGGCACGCCGCACATGGTGGCGTCGCGCTTGAGGTACTCGATCTTGTCCAGGTCGATGGAGCCCGAGATGAGCCCCTGCAGCGGATGGGGGCTCGTGCCCGCGATGAGCGCGAACACCTCGGCCGGCGCCGTCGGACCCAGCGCCGCCGCCAGGCGCTCGGCGATGATCCCCTCGGTCACCAGGGGGCGCGCGATCTCCTCATGATGGGTGACCCCGATCTCCTCCACGGCGTGGGAGAACGGGTAATGCCCCACATCGTGCAGCAGCGCCGCCGCGCGGACAATCTGGCTGTCGCGCGGGGTGAGGTCGCGGAGCGCGCCCCGCTCCTCCAACAGGCGCAGCGCCATGCCGGCGAGGTGCCAGGCGCCAAGTGCATGCTCGAATCTGGAATGGGATGCGCCGGGGTAGACCAGAAAGGCGAGCCCCAGTTGCCGCACGTAGCGCAGGCGCTGCAGCACCGGCGTCTCGAGCAGCGCGAGGGCGAGCGGGTCGAGACGAATGTTGTTCCAGAGCGGGTCGCGAAGGATCTCCATGTGGCAAGTATAGAGGATGTGGTTGTCATCGGCCCGTCAGCTTCGGCGTGGTCCGGGTCGGCGTCGCGATGTAACAGGGAGGCCGACGCGTCAGTTGGAGTGACAGGACGCGCAGAAATGTGATGAGTCGGAGCCGGACGGGCCCCCAACGAAATGCATGGCGTCTGCATAAAGGAGCCATAGCTCACGCCTTAACACCTCCGGGTGTCATCCGTCCAACACGGTATGCCCAACCTCTCCGCTTTCTTCCGACGTGTCGTCTGTCTCCTTGCGCTGGCCGTGGCCGGCGCGAGCACGGCCGATGCGCAAGCTGTCGATATCATTCGCGGCCGAGTGATCGGTTCCGATACACTGCCTATTGCGAACGTCTTGGTCACCGCGACGACGCTGAGTGGCAACGTCAGCCGCACGCAGCGCACCGACCGCAATGGTCGCTACACCATCTCCTTCCCGGGTGGTGAGGGCAACTACTGGGTCACCTTCACGGCGGTCGGTCTCACGCCGCGTCGGTATCAGGTCATGCGCACGGCCGATCAGGAAATCCTGATTGCCGACGCGCGGCTCTCGCCGGCCACCATCACGCTCGACGCCGTGCAGGTGACCGAGCGGGCGGCGCTGTCGCGCTCCGACACCGTGTCCGACGTGGGTGGCACCGAGCGCACGGTGGGTGACGACGTGGCCGGCTTCCTGAGCGCCGAGCAGATGGGCGATCTCGCGGCGATGGCCTCGGCCATTCCGGGCGTGCAGTTGCTGGTGGGCTCGGACGGCGGCGCCGACGCGTTCTCGGTGTTCGGCCTGGGCGGCGACCAGAACAACACCCAGCTCAACGGGCTCAACTTCGGCGACGCGGCGCTGCCGCGCGATGCCGGTGTCATGACCTCGCTGGCGACCTCCTCGTACGATGTGTCGCGCGGCGGCTTCTCCGGCGGCCAGTTGCAGGTGCGCACGCGCCCGGGATCGAACTTCAAGAGCCGGGCGCTCAGCGGCAACGTGATCACGCCGCAGCAGCAGTGGCTCGACCAGATCGGCCTCGCGACCGGCCAGCAGTACACGAACCTGTCGCTCGGCGGCTCGGTCTCCGGGCCCATCAAGATGGACAAGCTGTTCTACAACTCGTCGTTCCAGCTCGATCGCCGCCTGCAGGACCTGCAGACGCTGCTGAACAGCAACGACGTGGGCTTCGCGGCGGCCGGTGTGGCGGCGGACTCGGTGCAGCGGCTTCTCGAGATCCTGACGGGCGAGTCGGTTCCCATCAATGTCGCCGGCTATGAGCCGCAGCGCATCAACACGCGCTTCAGCCTGCTCAACAGCTTCGACTTCGTGCCCCAGAATTCGTCGCGCGGCAGCACGTATGCGCTCACGGTATCGGCCAACATGAATCGGACGTCGCCGGTCGGCGGCGGCGGCGGGTTCGGCGGCTTCGGTGGCTTCGGTGGTGGCGGCACGTCGCTGCAGACCCCGTCGCGCGACGGCACGCGCACCAGCTACGGCGGAGCCGTGCAGGCGCGCCACAACGGCATGCTCGGCTGGAAGGGGATCTTCACCGAGACCACGGTCGGCTACAACACGAACCGCACGGAGGCCGATCCGTTCGTCGTGCTTCCGTCGGGCAGCGTGCGCGTCAATTCGCAGTTTGTCGATGGCTCGGCGTCCGTGAGCAGCCTGCAGTTCGGCGGCAGCCAGAGCCTGAACAGCGCCAACTCGACGTCGTCGCTGGCCTTCAACAACACGTTGTCGTGGTTCTCGGGCGACAACCGGCACCGCGTCAAGCTCACGAGCGAGCTGCGGCGCGACCAGTTCAGCCAGCTCTTCAACAACAACGAGTACGGCTCATTCAGCTTCAACACGCTGGCCGACCTCGAAGCCAACCGGCCGGCGTCGTTCACGCGCCTGCTGGCCGCGCGCAACCGCACGGGCAGTCAGTACGTGGGCGCCATCTCGCTGGGTGACGCCTGGCGCCCCAGCAGCGACCTGCAGGTGCAGTACGGCGTGCGTGTCGACGGCAACCACTTCAACATGGGCCCGACGACCAACCCGCTCGTGCAGCAGACCTTCGGCGTCGACAACGCCGAGGTGCCCAACCGCCTCTACGTGAGCCCGCGCATCGGCTTCTCGTACACGCTGGGTGAGGCGCAGCAGATGACGCTCCTCCCGGGCATGGTGCGCGCCCCGCGGGCCGTCATCCGCGGTGGTGTCGGCATCTTCCAGAACACGCCGGGCACGCAGCTCATCTCCAACGCGATCGACAATACCGGCCTGCCGAGCGGTCTGCAGCAGCTCAACTGCATCGGTGCGGCGACGCCGATCCCGAACTGGACCGCGTACGCGGCGGATGTGAACAACATCCCGACCACCTGCGCCGACGGCACGAGCGGCACGGTGTTCGCGGCCAGCTCGCCCAACGTCACGCTCTTCACGCAGGACTACCTCGCGCAGCGCTCCATCCGCGGCAACCTGAATTGGCAGGGTGCGGTGCTCGGCAACCGGGCGACGCTCAGCATCGACGGCACGATGTCGCGCAACCAGCACCAGCAGGGTGGCATCGACCTCAACTTCCCCGGCATCCAGCGCTTCACGCTCGATGCGGAGAACGGTCGCCCGGTGTACGTCGATCCGGCGTCCATCGTCACCACCACCGGCCAGGTGGCGTGGCGCGCGGCACGCGTGAACGACGCCTTCGGTCGCGTCACGGCGCAGACGTCGGACCTGCAGTCGGAGAGCAAGCAGCTCAACATCAGCGTGCGCCCGATGACCTTCAACTCGCGTTGGGGGTGGAGCCTGGCGTACGTGCTCTCGGATGTGCGCGAGCAGTTCCTGGGCTTCAACAGCACCGTGGGCTCGCCGGAGGGCATCGAGTGGTCGCGCGGCGCCAACTTCTCGCGCCACCAGATCCAGTACTCGCTCAGCTACAACGCCTTCGACGCCATCCGCATCTCGTGGAACGGCAACGTCCGGTCGGGCATGTTCTACACGCCCACCATCAACCAGGACGTGAACGGCGACAGCTACGGCAACGATCGCGCGTTCATCTTCGACCCGGCCACGGTGACGGACGCGACGCTCCGCGCGGGGCTCGAGAACTTCCTCGCGACGGGCACGCGTGAGGCCACGGCGTGCGTGCGCAACCAGATGGGCGGCTTTGCCGGTCGCAACTCGTGCGTGGGGCCGTGGATGCTGGGCGGCAACCTCAACGTGAACTTCAACTCGCTCAAGCTCGGCCTGCCGCAGCGTGCGAACCTGTCACTGCAGGTCACCAACCCGCTCAACGGCATC
Source organism: Gemmatimonadota bacterium (assembly GCA_020161135.1). Classification (GTDB taxonomy): domain Bacteria; phylum Gemmatimonadota; class Gemmatimonadetes; order Gemmatimonadales; family Gemmatimonadaceae; genus Gemmatimonas. The sequence goes on from JAIUOB010000005.1 coordinate 516,524, forward strand.
GACCGCCTGCTCAATGGCGAAGATGGCCTCAAGGGGTGGGGCTCGTCGGTGTCGCCCGGGGCCAACGGCGCACTGCTCTTCGTGCGCGGCTTCGATCCGGTCAACAAGACGTACACGTACGAAGTGAACGAGCGCTTCGGCTCGACGCGCCCGTCGCAGACGACGCAGCGGGCCCAGCCGGTGCAGGTCACCCTGCAGATGCGCTACGACCTGGCGCCGCCGCGTGAGGCGCAGCAGCTCCTGCAGCAGCTCGACCGCGGTCGCTCGCGTCCGGGCAACAAGCCCAGCCTGCAGCAGCTCCGCGGCACGGCCAACGTGGGACTCATCAACCCCATGCAGCAGCTCCTCCAGCAGTCGGATTCGCTCAAGCTCACCCGCAAGCAGGCGGACAGCCTGGCCACGATCAACCGCTGGTACGTGCTCAAGAGCGACAGCATCTGGACGCCGGTGGCGCGCTTCCTGGCCGACCTCCCGGACAAGTACAACCACGACCAGGCCTACGACCGCTACAAGCGTGCGCGTCAGCAGACGGTCGACATGCTCATCCAGGTGGCGCCCGGCATCAAGGGCATGCTGACGGCAGAGCAGGTGCGCCTCATGCCGACGGCGGTGCTGCAGTTCCTCGACAAGCGCAACCTGCAGGGGCTGCGCAGCGGCACGCAGGGCGGCAACCGCTTCGGCGGCGGCGGCGGCTTTGGCGGAGGGCGCTGAGCATGCGCACCCGGCCTGATGCCTCGCCCACCACGTCTTCCTCACGACTTCCGAGGTTCGTTCCGATGACCATGCGCACGTTCTCTGCAGGCGCGCTGCTGCTGACCTCCGGGTCGGCGCTGCTCGCGTCGACGCTCGTGGCGCAGAACGCGCCGCCCAAGTCGCCCACCGCCAACGTGCCGCTGCGCGAGGTCACCGAGGTGATCGCCCGCACGGAGCGTGGGCTCGGCAACGTCAACACGGTTCGCGCGCTGTCCGATGGCGGCGTGCTCGTCAACGACGGCATGCGTCGCCAGCTGCTGCGCTTCGACGCGTCGCTCAAGAACGTGGTCGCAGTCGCCGACACCGCGCCCGGCGCGCTCATGCCGTACGGGCAGCGCCAGCTCGGCCTCATTCCGTATCAGGGCGACAGCAGCCTCGTCGTCGATCCGGCGACCATGTCGCTCGTGCTCATCGACGGCAAGGGCAAGACGTCACGCGTCATGTCGTCGCCGCGGCCGAATGACATCAACATGCTGGCCGGCATGAACCTCGGCACCAACGCCTTCGACGCGCAGGGGCGGATGTACTACCGCCAGGGCAATGTCGGTGGCGGCCCGGGTGGCGGCGGTGTGGGCATGATGTTCGGCAGCGGCAACGACCGTGGTGGCGGGCGTGGCGGCAACCAGCAGGGTGGTAACCAGCAGGGCGGCAACCAGCAGAACCGCAACGCGCAGCAGGGTCGTGGTGGCGGTGGCGACTTCGGTGGCGGCTTCGGTGGTGGCGGCTTTGGCGGCGGTGGTCAGGGTGGACCGGGTGGGCCGGGCGGCTTCGGCGGCCCCGGCGGGCGTGGCTTCAACCCGCAGAACCAGCCGGACTCGGTGCCCATCGTGCGCGTCAATTTCGACACCCGCAAGGCGGACACGGTCACCTTCGTGAAGGTGCCGAAGAACGAGACGCAGATGACGCGCGGTGAAGACGGCCAGACGCGCATCACGGTCAAGATCAATCCGCTGCCGCAGGCCGACGACTGGTCGCTGCTCTCCGACGGCACGGTCGCCGTCATTCGCGTGCTCGACTACCACGTCGACTACTACACGCCCGATGGCAAGCACATCGCCGGTGAGCGCCTGCCGTACGACTGGAAGCAGATTCCCGACGACGACAAGCAGAAGTTCGTCGATTCGCTGAAGGCGCTGGCCAAGGTGGCCAACGATCGCGCGTCGAACGGCGCCGGCGGCGGCATGCGCATGATGTTCGAGCCCATCGCCTTCGAGCGCTTCCCCGACTACTTCCCGCCGGTGCGACAGGGAGCCAGCATCGCCGATCGCGATGGCAACCTCTGGGTCATCCCGTCCACCTCCACGCTCGCGTCACAGCTCGCGCAGCAGATGCAGCAGGGCATGGGCGGCGGTCGTGGCGGCATGGGTGGGATGGGCGGCATGGGTGGCGCCCCGGGTGGTCCGCCGGGCGGCGCTCCGCCGGGCGCGGCGGGCGCGGCCGCGGGGCAGGGTGGCCGCGGTGAGCGTGGTGGCCGCGGTGGTGCGGGCTCCGACAGCACGCGCGCTGGTGGTCTGCCGCCGGCCGCGATCGGGCTGCTCGCCGCAGCCGCCAATCAGCCGCCCATCGTGTACGATGTGATCGGCCGCGACGGCAAGCTGCGTGAGCGCGTGAAGCTCCCCGCGGGTCGCCAGATCGCCGGCTTCGGCCCGAATGGCCTCATCTACCTCCAGGCGCGCGAAGGCCGCGAGGTGCACCTCGAGGTCGTGAAGCTGAAGTAGGACCCACGCTGGTGGGAAACGACGAAGCCCCGCACCATCTGGTGCGGGGCTTCGTGCATCGTACCGTGGCTGCGCGCGCAGCAGCGATCAGCGCGGGCCCGCCGCGAGGATCGCCGGCGACACCGCCTCGCCGAACTTCTTGATGTTCTCGCGGAACATGCCGGCCAGCTTCGACGCCTGCGCGTCGTAGGACGCACCATCGGCCCACGTGCGGCGCGGGTCGAGCACCTCGCTCGGCACACCCTCCACCGCCCCCGGAATCGCGAGCCCGAACACCGGGTCGGTGCTGAACGCGGTCTGTGCCAGCGAGCCGTCGAGCGCCGCGCGCACCATGGCGCGCGTGTAGCGCAGCTTCATGCGCGACCCCACGCCGTACGGGCCACCGCTCCAGCCCGTGTTCACCAGCCACACCTGCGAACCGTGCTGGTGGAGCAGCTCGCCGAGCATCTCGGCGTACTTGGTCGGGTGCCACACGAGGAACACCGCGCCAAAGCAGGCCGAGAACGTTGCCTGCGGCTCCGTCACGCCACGCTCCGTGCCGGCCACCTTGGCCGTGTACCCTGACAGGAAGTAGTACATCGCCTGCTCGGGGGTGAGCTTGGCGATGGGCGGCAGCACGCCGAACGCGTCGGCGGTGAGGAACACGACGTTCTTCGGATGACTGCCACGCCCGCTGGGCACGTGGTTGCGGATGTAGTGCAGCGGGTAGGACGCGCGCGTGTTCTCGGTGATGCTCTGGCTGCCGAAGTCCACGGTGCGCGACGGCTCGTTGAGCACGACGTTCTCGAGGATCGTGCCGAACATCTGCGTCGTCTGGTAGATGTCGGGCTCGTTCTCCGCCGAGAGGTTGATGACCTTGGCGTAGCAGCCCCCCTCGAAGTTGAAGGTGCCTTCGCTGCTCCAGCCATGCTCATCGTCGCCGATGAGCCCGCGCTCGGGGTCGGCCGAGAGGGTCGTCTTGCCCGTGCCCGAAAGACCGAAGAAGAGCGCCGTGTCGCCGGCCGGGCCGATGTTGGCCGAGCAGTGCATCGAGAGCACGCCCTGCTTGGGGAGCAGGTAGTTCATCACGGTGAACATCGACTTCTTGAGTTCACCGGCGTAGCGCGTGCCGCCAATGAGGATGGCGCGTTCGGCCAGGTTGAGCACGATGAACGTGCTCGTGCGCGTGCCGTGGCGGGCCGGATCGGCGTGGAACTCCGGGGCGTGATACACCGTGAAGTTCGGCGCGAAGGTGGCCAGCTCCTCGATGCCGGGGCGGATGAACATGTTGCGCACGAAGGCGCCATGCCACGCGTTCGGGAGGATGTACCGCACGCTGAGGCGCGTCGACGGATCGGCGCCGCAGTAGAGATCCTGCACGAACAGCTCGGGCAGCCCGTTCAGGTACGTCTGCACATCGGCCTTGAGCGTCGCCCAGTGCTCGGGCGAGATGGGCTGGTTGACCTTCCCCCAGTCGACGTCGGCGTCACTGCCCGGCTCACGCACGACGAACTTGTCGTTGGGCGAGCGCCCCGTGTGCGGCGATGTCACGGCGACGAAGGGGCCCATGTCGGCGATCTGGCCCTCGCCGCGGCGCACGGCCGCCTCGATCAGCTCGGGCGCGACGAAGTTCCAGTGCACCTGCCCCTGGGGCTGGAGACCCTGCGGCGCCAGCCCTTCGGCGTTCTCGCGAGCAACGGGTGGGACGTGTGTCGCCATGCGTGCGACCCTCATGGAAAACGGACGCGGCGCCACGGCGCGCCGAGTGGCGCGCGGCGTGGCCGCCAAGGATTCGGACAGGTGGGATCGTGCCACGCGGGCGCGTCGCACGACTTCGGCAGATGTTCGGGAGCGCGTCTGCCAGAGGCCGAAATGTGTCTGGTCAGGACGTATCACTCAAGCGGCGCGCAACAACCGACGTGCCACCTGCCACGGGCCACCGGCAACGTGTCGCGGGTCAGGCGGGCCCGACGGCGGAGCCCGCCGCGTGACCGCGTCGCGGAGCTATAGGATGAGCTGGACGCTCTGTCCCAGCAGCCAGCGCAACGTCTGTGTGTCTCGGCCGCTCGGAGCGGCCACGCGTGGCTGCGGAAACATCACATCACCGCTGTCGTCGCTGTGGCCACCAATGCCCACGGCGTGCCCCAGCTCATGCGCCACCAGCGCATCGAGCCCGCCTTGCCCATCGGCACGCCCCGCGTCCACGCGAATCGCGACGGAGAGCACGCCGGCGCCGCCGTCGCTCCAGCGCAGCGTGGCGGCCCGGCCCCCGGCGGCCGCGCAGAAATAGGTGTACCCCCCAGCGCTCCCCGGTGAGAAGGGGCAGCCCGCGTCGGGCACCAGAGGCAGCGGCGTCGCTCTCTCGAAGACAACCACATGCGCGTTGGACCGCGTCGAGGTGACGTCGAGCGTGAATCCGTCGCCGCGCGGCACCCGGTTCCATTGCGCCACGCCGCGCTCGACCGCCGCCCGCACGTCCCCTTGGGTGCCGCTGGCCGTCGGCTCGACGAACACGCGGACGCGCTGATTGGTGCTCCAGCGATACCGCACGCCGCCGGTGAGCGACGTGGGATCGTAGGCGAACGCGGCCGGTACCACCGTGGGGCTGTCGCACGCCAGCAGGCACGCCGTGGCCCACGCGAGCGGCCGGGCGCGGCGCACGGCGCGCACCCACAGCGCGCGACGGCGTTGCGTTGGACGGACACACCCGAGACGATTCATCCGATGCGCAATATGCCTCGGCCCCGATCCGCCGCGCGACTCCACTGGAGCTGGCGCGCGCTCTCCATCAGGCTCTTCATCACGCTGGCGTGCACGCTCGCCAGCTTTGCGCCGTCGCGCGCGTGGGCGGCACCGGTCGCCCGACGCGAGCCCGCGGTCATCGGCCTCGTCACCGACTCCGCGGGTGTGCCGCTCGGCAATGTGCAGGTGGTGGTCAGCGGCGTGAATCGCAGCGCCCTCACGGACGACCGCGGCGCGTTCACGTTCCGTGGCCTGCCTGCCGGCACCTACCACCTCGACCTCGTGCGTATCGGCTACGCCGCCGCGCACGCCGTGGTCGTGGTGCCCACCGACGGCGCCGAGGTGCGTGTGACCATCGTCATGCGGGTCGCCACGGTGCGACTCTCGAGCGTGAGCGTCACCGCCACACCCACGGGCACCGATCCGCTGGACGTCACGCAGGCCACCGTGCAGCTCTCGGGCAAGGAGCTGCAGCGTTCGCTCAGTACGTCCATCGGCCTCACGCTCGCGAAGGAGCCGGGCATGGCCAGCCGCTTCAACGGCCCCATGGCGGCGACGCCGGTCATTCGCGGACTCACCGGCGAGCGCGTGCTGGTGTTGCAGGACGGCGATCGCGCGGGTGACCTGTCGTCGGCTGCGGCCGACCACATGAACGCCGTCGACCCCAGCAGCGCCGAACGCATCGAGGTGATTCGCGGCCCCGCGTCGCTGCTGTACGGCAACAATGCGCTGGGTGGCGTGGTCAACGTCATCTCGAACGACATTCCCACGAGCATCCCGGCACGCCTGGGCGGCTTCGCCATCGGGCAGGGTGAATCGGCCACGCCCGGCGGCGTGCTCGGCGCCGGTGTGACGGTGCCGCTGGGTGCGCGACTCGCGCTCACGGCGCGTGGCAACGCGCGCGCCTTCGCCGACTCACGCGTGGGTGGCGGTGCGCGGCAGGACAACACCTCGGGAGACACACAGTCGGCAACGCTTGGCCTGGGCTACGTCGGTGAGCACCTGACCATCGGCGGTGTGGCGCGCCAGATGGACTTCGCGTACGGCTTGCCGCACGAGGAAGGCAGTGAGGCGATCCGGCTCGACGGCGTGCGTCGCAGCGGCACGTTGCAGGCGACGATTCACACGGGGCTCGCCGCACTGCCAAGCCTGCGCATCGATCAGTCGGTGCAGGCGTACCGTCACCGCGAGATCGAGGAGGATGGTGCCATCGGCACGCGGTTCGCCCTCAATACGCAGACCACCAACATCAGCGCGCGTACGCAGCTCGGTCGCGTCACCGGGGCGATCGGCGTGCAGGGACTCTTCCGCCAGTACACGCCCACCGGCGAGGAGGCGTTCACGCCGGCGGCCAACAACGACAATGTGGCGGTGTACGCGTATCAGGAGCTGCCATTGGGGGCGGCCGCGCTCGAGTCGCATGCCCCGCGCCTGCAGGTCGGCGCCCGCTTCGACCGGTTCGGCATCCGCACCTCGCCGGGTGACGAGGCCGCGCGGTTCGGGTCGGCGCAGTCGCGCACATTCAACAACGTGGCGGCGTCGCTCGGTCTCTCGATTCCCGTGTCGACGGGGGTGTCGCTCACCGCGAACGCGTCGCGCGGCTTTCGTGCGCCGGCCGTCGAGGAGCTGTACGCCAACGGCTTTCACGCGGCGGTCGGCACGTTCGATGTCGGCAACCCGGATCTCCGGGCCGAACGGGCCACGGGCATCGAGGCCGGTATCCGCGCGCAGACGGCGCATGTCTTCGCGCAGGCGGGCACCTATCTCAATCGCATCGACGACTACATCACGCCGGTGGCCACGGGCACCGCGAACGTCGACGGCGAGCTCGTGCCCAAGGTCGGCTTCACCGGCCGCGCAGCGCAGCTCGCGGGCGTCGAGGGACAGGTCGAGACGAAGCTCGTGCATCACCTCGTGGGCGGTCTCATGGGCGACTACACGCGGGCCTCCATTCGCGGCAGTGACGAGGTGCTGCCCTTCATCCCCGCCGGCCGCCTGGGCGTGTCCCTCCGCTACGACAACGGTCGCCTCGCCGCCGGCGGCGACGTGCGTCGGGTCTTCCGTCAGGATCGCGTCACCGACGACGCGCTGGATGTGCCGACGGATGCGTACACGCTCCTCGACCTCAGCGCGTCATACCTGCTCACCGTCCGGGGCAAGCAGGTGCACGCCATCACCCTGCGCGTCGACAACGCACTCGACGAGGCCTACCGCGACGCGACGAGTCGCATCAAGCGCTTCGCGCTCAACCCCGGGCGCAACATCGCCCTGGTGTACAAGGTGCTCTACTGAACGTAGCCGCGCAGGCGCGCGAGCATGCGTCCATCGGTGACCGCCGGCGTGTCGCCCTTGGGCGTTTCGAGCACCTTCGGCACGCGCGCGAGGCGCTGGTCGTTCATGATGCGACGGAAGGCGTCCGCGCCGATCATGCCTTCGCCAATGAGGTCGTGCCGGTCGAGGTGTGAGCCCAGCTTGGCCTTCGAATCGTTGAGGTGGATGCAGCCCAGCGACGCGAAGCCGAGTGTGTCCCCGAAGCGCGCCCACACGCCGTCGTAGTCACCGACAAGGTCGTAGCCGGCCGCCCAGATGTGCGCGGTGTCCAGGCACACACCGACCCGCGCTCGCAGCGGGGCCGGGATGCGCGCCAGCAGCGCGGCCATCTCATCGAAGGTGGAGCCGAGCACCGTGCCCTGTCCGGCGGTGAGTTCCATCAGCAGGCGCGTCGGGCCGGGCGTCTGCTCGAGTGCCGCGATGATCGCGTCCGCGTTGCGCGCCAGGCCACTCGCACGCTCGTCGAGGTAGTTGCCCGGGTGCGAGACCAGCGCGTCGAGTCCGAGCGCATCGCAGCGGCGCAGCTCTGCGCAGAAGCTCTCGAGGCTGCGCGCGCGCAGCTCCGGGTCCGGCGACGCGAGATTGATGAGATACGAATCGTGCGCGCAGACCCATCGGACGTGCGTCTGCGCCATCGCGGCCTTGAAGCGCGTCGCCTCGTCCTCCGTCACCTCACGCTCGGCCCATCGGTTGGCCTGCTTCGTGAAGATCTGCGCCGCGGTCGCGCTGATCTCGCGCGCGCGTGCCGCGGCCTCCCAACTGCCTCCCGCCACGGACACATGCGCGCCGAGTGGTCCGCGGTCTGCGGTCCAGTCGCCGGCGTCGACCTCGATGGGAGCGTCGATGGGTGGAGCCTTCGGTGACGGCGCCTTGCGCGTCGACGGCTTCTTCACGGGCGTCGCGCGAGCCGAGGTCTTCGTGGCGTTCGTTTCGTCGAGACCGCTGGTCGGGCGCTTCTTGGCGGGCATGGTGCAGAGAGAATGAGGCAGGGAAGAGCGTACGCTCACCGACGCGCGCGCAGCCACTCGAGCGGATCCACGGCGCGCCCCTTGGGACGCACTTCGAAGTGCAGGTGCGGTGGCATGTCCGGGTCGACCGCACCCACGGTGCCCAGGACCTGCCCCTTGGTGACCTGCTGGCCGAGCCTCACGTCGATGCGCGCGAGCGATGCATACATCGAGTAGTCACCGCCACCATGCTGGACGATCACCGTACGCCCGTACGTGCCCACGAGGTCGGCGAGCACCACCTCACCCGCGGCGATCGTCTTGACGGGGGTGCCGAGCGGCGCCCCGATCCCCATGCCGTTCCAGCGAATCGTCGTGTTGTTCGGATTGATGACGCGGCCAAAGCTGTAGATCACCGCGCCGTCCACCGGCCAGTCGAGCTTGCCCAGGTCGGCCGTGCGAATCGACGACGGAGCGGCTGGACGCGCATTGGGCGCCATCTCGGCGCGACGCCGCGCCGTTTCGAGGGCCGCAATGGCGTTGGCAATGCGGGACTCGTCACGCGTGATCTGGCTGAGCCGCTCGCGGGTCTGCGCCGTGGAGCGCTGCACCTGCGTGAGGCGCTGCTGGCGCTGGCGCTCGAGACTTGCGAGCCGTTCGGCCTCCCGCTCCTTCTCGCGCCGATTGCGACCGACCTCGTCCTGCAGGCGTACGAGCAGCAGCCGTTGGCTCACGATCTGGTCGCGCAGCCCCTCGACGCGGCGCACCATGCCGCGGTCGTGCAGCGCGAGTTCGTGCAGGTACTTGTAGCGGGCGACCAGCCCGGCAAACGACTGCGCCGACAGCAGCGCTTCCACGTCGTACAGGCTGCCGCGCTTGTAGATCTCCACCATGCGGCGCTGCAGGCCGTCGCGCTTGTCCGCAAGTTCGCGCTCGGCGCGGGCCAGCCCCGTGCCGGCCTTCTCGACTTCCTCGTTGATCGTCTCGAGCTGCTTCTCCAGCGCGTCCACCAGACGCGCCGTGGTGCGTCGCTGCGCCTCGAGATTGTTCACCTCGTCCGCCAGCGTTCGCGCGCTGCGCTGCAGCGTCGACATGCGCGACTCGAGGTTGGCACGCTCACGACGCAGGCTGTCGAGCTCGGCCTGCTGCTGCCGCAGGCGCGCGTCGGTACTCGGCGGGGGTTGCTGCGCCGCGAGCGACGTCGCGCAGGCAACGGCGCACAGCGTCGCGGCCAAGGCGCGTCCCCGGCGCCGGCCGCCGTCCACCAGTGCGGACAGTCGCCGCACGATCACGCGTCGCGCCAGACGCGACGGAGGTGCCGCCCGACCGACAACCAGCTCGCGAGGCAGCCGAGCGCTCCGCCCACTGCAATGCCGCCGGCGATCTGCAGCGGCGTGAAGAACGCACTCTCGAGCACCATGCGCGCCACGAGCTGCCGCGCGCCCCACGCGAGCCCCACCGCGAGCACGCCGCCGAGCAGTCCCTTCACGAGGCCGTCGAGTACGTACGGGAGGCGCACGAAGCCGTTCGTGGCACCCACCAGCCGCATGATCTCGATCTCCTTCGCACGCGCGAGGATCGCCATGCGGATCGTCGATCCGATGATGATGGCCGCGACGAACGCGAACACGGCCCCCAGCACCGAGCCCGCGATGCCCGCGACGGTGCGGATGCGATAGAGCTTCTCGACCCACTCGCGACCGTAGCGCACCTCGTCGACGATCGGGTAGGTCTGCAGGCGTCGGGAGATGGCCTGCACCGTCTCCGGATCGCGCTTGCCCGGTGCCAGTCGCAACTCGACGCTTCCGGGGAGCATCGCCCCCTCCATGACATCACGAAACTCCTCGAGCTCCGCGCGCGCGCGACGCAGCGCCGAGTCGGGCGTCACGTAGCCCACCTCGACGACCTCCGGAACCTTGGCGATCCCCCGCATGAGCTCATCGATGTCGGCATCCCGCGCGCCGTCCACGAGGAAGGCGCGGACCTCGACGCGATCCTCCACCAGGCGCAGCGCCTGCTGGATGTTGAGCGCCACCAGCCCGAACAAACCGAAGGCGAACAGGGAGAACGCGATCGTCACCACACCCAGGAGCCCGAGCAGCGGCGCGCGTCGGAAGGCGAGGAGGACCTCGCGCAGGGCGAGCCTCATCGCCGCCCCCGCATGTCGGCCTTGAGCCGCGCCACGTCGGTCCCGTCGAACACCAGTGTCCCCTTGTCGAGCTCGAGGAAGCGCTGTCCCGCCCGCTCGATCATCGCGACATCGTGCGTGGCCATGAGCACTGCCGTGCCCCGTGCATTGATCTCGCGCAGCAGCAGGTAGATGGCGTGCGTCGCGCGTTCGTCCAGGTTGCCCGTGGGTTCGTCGGCGAGCAGCAGGAACGGGTCGTTGGCCAGCGCCCGCGCGATCGCCACGCGTTGCTGCTCGCCGCCGGACAGTTCATGCGGGAAGGCGGTGGCCTTGCTGGCGAGCCCCACCTGGGTGAGCAACCGTGCCACGCGCCCGCCGATCTGGCTGTGCGGGGCGCCCGTCACCTCGAGCGCGAACGCGACGTTCTGTTCGGCCGTGCGGTCGGGGAGCAGCCGGAAGTCCTGGAAGACGATGCCCAGGCGGCGGCGCAGTTGCGGCACCTCGCGTCGCTTGATCGACTGGCTCGAGAAGCCCGACACGCGGACTTCGCCACTCGTCGGGCGCTCCTCCATCGAGAGCAGGCGCAACAGCGTCGACTTGCCGGCGCCGCTGTGCCCCACGAGGAACGCGAACTCCCCTTTCCGCATCTCGAACGAAATGCCGCGCAGGGCGTCACCGCCGCGCGCGTACGCCTTGCTCACGTTGGACACGCGCAGGATGCCGCCCGTCGCAGGCGCGCTGGTGCTTGCTCCGTCCGTCATGCCACGCTCCGCGACAGCCAGCGCTCGAGCGTCGCGGCCTCCTCGACACCGGCATCGAGGCGCACGCGCCCCTCGGTGTCGAGGGCGCTGAGACGACTGCCCCCCGTCGCGCGAGTTTCGGCCGCCGCCACGAGCACGTCGTCACGCCGCGCCGCATCCACAAGGGCAAACGTGACGATGGTATGCCCGGCGACCGCGTGCACCTCTAGATCGTCGAGCGCGTGACGGATATCGCGCACGGCGCCCGTTGCTTCGGCGTGTGCGGCAAGCCAGGTCGCGGCGCGCGCCGCATTCGCCACCCGACGCGACAGTCGCGCGTCGAACGACCCGAGACTGCGCGTCACGGCGCCCACGGTCGTCGGTGTCGCGTGCGCCCCCCACCGCGCGGCGGTGGCCGCTACCTCGTCCACCACGGCCTCCGTGCTGCAAACGAGCCCCGCGTCGCACGCCTCGTCGTCGAGCAGCAGCAGGCGCGCGTCGTGCAACACCACGTCGGCGCCAAGCGCCGTGGCGCGGGCCAGGGGAGCCGGTGCCGCCGTCGCATCGATCACGAACGCGAGCCCGAGCTCCTGGGCCAGGGTGCGACAGGCGCGCAGGTCGACGGGATGCCCGTCCGCACGCACCGGGCTCTCGGCATACACGACGCGCGTCGTGGGCGTCAGCGCACGACGCCAGGCGCGTGCTTCACGCGGGTCCACAAAGGTGACCGCGACGCCCATCGCGGGCAGTTCGTGCGCCAGGAAGTCGCGAGCCTGCGCATCGAGCCAGTCGCTGGCGAGCAGGTGGTCGCCGGCGCGCAGGAGCGCCCGCAGGGTGCAGGCGCGGGCCGCCGCCCCCGTGGCCACGACCAGTGCCGCCTCCGTGCCCTCGAGCGCAGCGATCGCGGCGCTTGCCGCTGCGGCATGCGCTGCAGCGGCCGCGTCAGGCACGGGTGCGCGAATCGGTGTCGACGCGGACGATGCGCACGAGCTCGGACGGCGCCGCACCAGCCACGTCGCGCAGCACCACACCGCCGCGGGGGAGCGACTCATCGAGCCGTAGTTCCGCGAGCTCCGACCGACGGTCCGAGATGACACGCACCAACTCGCCGTCGCTCACCAGCCGCACGATCGCATCATCGGGGCGCATGCGCACCATCGGGCCACGCTCCGCATCACCGGCGCGCGTGGCGATGAAGCCCACCACCTGCAGCATCGGCGAGAAGCCGCTGAACATCCCGAGCTTCGCGCGCCCCCCCGGGGTGCCGGGGCCCATGTCTGCACTCATGTCCGCTCCCGTGTCGGGGCCGTGACCGTTCCCGGCACGGCGTATGTCTCGCCGCGGCGCATGAGGAGACGGCGCCGCGCGAGCTGCTCCAGCCAGTGTGCGGCGCGCCCGGCATCGCTGTCGAGCCGCGCCGCCACGTCCGGCGCCGCGACCGGTCCGTGCAGCCGCACCACGTCCCAGTGGCGTCGCTCGTCGTCACACACCTCGCCGAACAACTCGGCTTCACCATCGTACCAGGACACCAGCGCGAGGCCGTGCCGTTGCAGCACCGTCTCGATGGGGTCAAGATGCCCGTCGTGCAGGCCGCGGAAGGTCAGATACCCCGCCGGGCCGTCGTCGCTCGTGTAGCGCAGCAGCAACTTCGCGACGATCTCGTCGGCACACGAGAAGTCGAGCAGGTTGACTTGCGAGAAGTCGATCGTGGTCACCACGGGCGGTCCGAGCTCCGAGACCTGGCGCTCGATGGCGGTGCGCACCGCCGCGCCCGTGGGCCGCGTGACCAGGTTCGAGTACAGGTCGCACACCGTGCCGCGCAGCACGCTTCCGACGTCGATGAAGGCCGTCATGCCGTCCCCCGACGTCCGCCGGCGCGCGGACGGGCCGGCGCGTCGCCGATGCGCTCCGGGACCATGATCTGCATCTGTGCACCGGGGAACGGCGGCAGCCCCCGCGTGAGCGCGGCATCCTCGTCCCACTCGGGCGTGATCGCGATCCGCGCCGTGCCGCTGCGCACGGTGAGCTTGCCATCCCAGTTGCCGATGAAGCGGCGAATGCCGGCGATGCCCTGACCGCGTCCCTTGTCGTGATGCCGATAGCGGCTCACCGAACGCAGCACGGCCTCCTCGAGTGCCGTCCCGTCGTCCCAGCGATCGCTGGCGGCGTGATTGGGCGCGCTCTCGAGCGACTTGCGGAACCCCATGCCCGCGTCGCACACCGCGATCACCACCACCCGACGCCCACCGAGACGGCGACGGAAGGTGTACGACTGCACGGCCACCCACCCGCCGAGGCCCGCATGTTCGACGATGTTCTGGCAGGATTCGCTCAGCGCCATGCTGAAGCGACCCGTCACGGCCGTCTCGAGATTGAGCTGGCCGTGCAGGATGTCGGCGGCCTTCTGCTGGATGCGCCCCACCACGCCGTGCACGTCGTCGGTCTTCACGATCGGCGTGATCTCGAGGAGCACGTCACTCTCGTGCGCGTCGCGCGCGCGCGGCACCGCGCCGTGCAGGTCGTACAGCTCGGCGGCGTGCCGGAAGAATCCCGCACGACTCCAGTACGACAGCGTGTCCGGATGCTCGGGCACCGCGAAGTCCATGCGGTCGGCGCGCGACTGCGCCACGCACAGCAGTGCGGTGAGGCCGTACGGAGACGCCCACCGTGCATGCCGTGCGTCGATGAGGACACGCGTTCCCGGCGGGACCGGCGCGAGCTGCTCGATGACCTGCTCGAAGCTCTGCTCGTCGAGTGACGAGGGCACGCCGATGACGGTCGTCACGAGATACTGAGTTCTCCGCGAAGGTGCTGCGCGAGGCCGGTGGCGCCGCGATGCTCGACGTTGCGTGCGGCCGCCTGATGCGCCGCCGTGATCGCCGTCGTGAAGTTATCACCGGCCAGCAGTCGCGAGAAATGGGTGGCGCCCCAAACATCGCCACATCCGGTGGGATCACCGGGCCCATCGATGCGCGCCGCAACGCCGGCCACGAGGCCGGTGCGCAGCGCACCAAGTGCACCGGCGCCGCCACGTGGTGATGTGGACAGCGCACTGTTGTGACCTCTGCGGGGCGCGAGGTCGGACAGACCGTCGAAACCGGGCGCCGCCACGTACACCGCGCCGCGCTTGCCGAGCGTCACGCACAGCAGTGAGACGCCGGCCGCCATGGCCGTCGCCGCCAGCGCCATCGGGTCGGGCGCCATCATCGCCATCTCGTCCTCGTTCACCTGCAGCACGTCGAAGCAGGCGCACCAGGCCGCCACGTCGGGGAGCGGACGCGGCACGCGCAGGCCATCGGCCTGCACCGCCATGATGAGCATGTGCAGGTCGCAGTAGATCGGCCCGGCAAAGTGCGCGCGCACCAACTGCGCCGTCTCCAGGTCGAGCTCCCAGCCGCTCAGCAGGTTGATGTACAGCGCGTCGCAGCGCGCCGCCTCGAGGACGGGCTTGAGCCCCAGCCACGTCCACCCCGGCACACCGCCCGAGAGGTGTTCGCTGCGTCGTTCGTCGTCGAGATACCGCAGCTCGACGCGATTGTTGGGATACGGGACGCCGATGAGCTCCGCGTCCGGCGCCATGTGCCGGAGCCCGCGGCAGAAGAGCCGCGCGCGATCGACCAGGTCGTCACCCACCTTCGCCAGCGGCACGATCTCCCAGTCGTCCGGCAGCGCCGCATCGAGCGCCGACAGCGAGTACGTGATGCCGCCCCACTCCTCGATGGGCACTGAGCGGCCGTCCCGTCCGTGCAGCACATCCCACACGAATGAGCCGATCACCCCCAGTCGTCGCTTGCGCGGCGCCTCGGTCGCGAGCGGGTGCTCGCCGACGCGGTCGTCGTCGTGCGTGCTCACGCCGGGGGATGACCCGTCGTCTGCGCAATGAACGACGCCACGGCGCCCACCACGCCGGCCGTGCCGGGGAGCTCGCCGGGCACGATGCGACAGGCGTCGGAGACGCTCTTGAAGGCGCGACGGCGCACCTCGGTGCGGAGCGGCGCGAAGAGCGCCTCGCCGGCCTGCGTCACCCCTCCCGCGATGACCACCGTATCGGGATTGAACATGTTGAGGAGGTTGGCGATGCCGGTGCCGAGGAACTTCGCCGTGTCACGCACGATCTCGAGCGCCACGGCATCGCCCTCACCGGCCGCCCGGTACACCACCGCCGCCGTGAGCTGCGAGAGGTCGCCATCCACGAGGGCCGGCAGGATCGACGACTCATCGTGCGCCAGCGCCTCGCGTGCGCGCCCGGCGATCGCGCTCCCGCTCGCATACGCCTCGAGACAGCCGTAGTTGCCGCACCCGCAGCGCCGCCCCGTGAGGTCCACCGTCATGTGCCCGATCTCGCCGGCCGCGTCGGTCGACCCGTGATACAGGCGCCGGTCGATGATGATGCCGCCCCCCACACCCGTGCCGATCGTGACGCCGATGACGTTGCGGCCGCCGCGTGCACCGCCCAGCCACCATTCGCCGTAGGTCGCGCAGTTCGCGTCGTTGTCCACCGTGACGGGCAGTCCCGTCAGTTCCGTCATGCGCGCGCCCAGCGGGAAGTCACGCCACTGCAGGTTGGGCGCGACCAGTACCACCCCGCGTTCGCGGTTGACGGTCCCCGGTGCCCCCACGCCGATGCCCAGCACCGCATCACGTGCGGCGCCCGTTTCGCGCTGCACCTCGGCGACACAGGTCTCCACCATCTGGGCCATGCGCGCGACCACCGCGTCCGCGCCCTCGGCGGCCAGCGTCGGCGCCGACGCCTCGGCGAACAGCCGGGATCCGTCCAGCGTCATGGCCGACACGACGATGTTCGTGCCGCCTAGGTCGACGCCAATGATGAACTGCGAATCGGGGGGTGTGGGAATCGCCATGGCCCAAACGTAATGCCACCGCGGCGCCGACGGCCGCGGCGCTGCGCGCCCGTCAGTAGCGGATGGCGACCCGGAGGCGCTGCCAGAACTGCTCGTCGAAGGCGCTCACCGCCAGCGGGTTCCCCCCGGCCACGTCGGCCTCCGCGCCGTGACGCACCACCACGAGATCGAGGCTCGGCACGACATAGATCTTCTTGTCGCCCTTGCCCAGCGCGGCGACCAGATCGCGGGGGGCCGACGGCACCAGCATCCCGGGCTGCGTGGGCAGCAGGTAGGGGCCCGGCAGCCGCACGCCATCGCTGCCATTGAGCCACCAGAGCAGGCCATACGCGCCGTTGTCCGGCGGCCCCTGACGCCACATCTGCGCGACCCACGACGAATCCACGACGGGCGTGCCGCTCCACCGACCGCGGGACAGCACCAGCAACCCGAAGCGCACCATGTCGCGCGCCGTGCAACTCAGGATGAACCCCGGCTCGCCCGTGTCGACGTTGAAGCGCCACGTCGACGCCATGCCGATGGGGCTGAACAGGCGCGTGCGCGTCGCAGTGTTGATGTCCTGGCCCGTCACCCGCGTGACGACCTCGAACAGCTGGTAGTAGGCCGGATTGTTGTAATAGAAGCGCCCACCAGGGCTGGCCACGGTCTCCAACGAGTCGTTGAGCCCGGAGGTCATCTGCAGCAGGTGACGCACCGTGATGCGCGGCTCCGTCGAGGGGCTGCGCGACCACCCCGCACCGAGGTACTGGCTGACGGGCGCATCCAGCGTGAGGCGCCCCTCTGTCTGCAATCGCCCCACCACCGTGGCCAGCACGCTCTTGCCGGCCGACGCGATGATGCTGTCCTTGTCGGCTGTCCATCCGCGCCAGTAACGCTCGGCCACAATGCGACCACGCCACGCGATGATCACGGCGGTACTCTGCTGCGTGCCCGCCCATTCCAGGGCGCTGGCGAGTGCCACGGTGTCCCACCCGAGCGCCGCCGGTGCGATCGTGCTCCATGCGTTCGCGCTCGTCGGGTACGCGAACGGCAGCGCCCGCACATCGGTGGTGGGTGTGGTCGGCGTCGACGGGCCGGCGGGTGTGCCGGGGGCGGTGGGCGCCGCGCCGCCGCCCCCGCAGCCGGCGAGCAACATCAGGCCCAGCATCGCGCTCAGGCGGCGATGCGGCCAGCAGCGACGGGTGCGGCGTGAGCGATGCGCGGTGTGCATGTCCCGAAAGACGATCGCGCCGGCGCGCCGTTAACGCGGCACCTCAGCCAACGCGCTGCTGCACCTCGGCAGCCACCTGTGTCGCGTCCAGCGCGCGCATGCAATGCCAGTGCCCAAGCGGGCAGGTCATCGGCCCGTGCGCGTGACACGGACGACACGCGAGGCCGGCCAACTCCAGTACCACGCGCTGCTCTGCGAGCGGTCCGAAGCCCAGCGCCGGCACCGTCGGGCCAAACAGCGCCACCGTGGGCGTGTTCATCGCACTGGCCAGATGCAGCGGTGCCGAGTCGTTCGTCACGAGCACGCGACTCCGTCCGATGAGTGCGGCCGAGCCGAGCAGCGTGAGTCGGCCGGTGGCATCGATCACCGGCGCCCCGCCGCGTGATGTCACGGCGTCAGCGATGGCGCGGGCCAGTGCGGCGTCGCTGGCTGCGCCCAGCACCACGAGGCGCGCCGGTGCCGGTCCGCGCTCCGTCGAGAGCCGCGCCGCGAGCGCGTCGAAGGACGGCCAGCGTTTCGTCGCCCACACGCTCCCCGGTGCCAGTGCGATGAGCGGCGTGTGTGGCAAGACGCCGGCCGCCTCGAGCAGCCGGTCCACCGCGGCGTGCTCCTCGGGACCGGGATAGAGCGACGGGCGCAGCGGGTGTGCGGGGAGCGCGGCGTCACCCGGCGCGTTGGCGAGCTGCCAGAGACGCACCGCGTGGTGCTGGTCGCGCGCATACGGCACGCGGCGCGTGGTGAACAGGCGCCCGCCGCTCGTCTCGAATCCAACGCGCTCCGGGATGCCCGCCATCCACGCCAATGCGGCGGTGCGCGCCGACCCCTGCGCGAGATACGCACGCGCTGCACCGAGGGCCCGCAGGCGCGCGGCGACGCGACGGAGCCCGCCCAGCCCGCGATCCGCGCCACGCTTGTCGAACACGAGGACGCTGCGCACCGCCGGATGGTGGGCCAGGAGCGGCGCACTCGCCGGCGTGGCCACCACATGCACCGGCCCCGACGCCGCCAGCCGCTCCAGCAGCGGCGTCGTGAGCACCATGTCGCCCAGGAAACTCGTCTGCAGGACGGCCGAGACGGTCACGTGCGCCGGGGCAGAGGGCTAGTCGACCTGCAGCACCGCGAGGAACGCTTCCTGCGGAATCTCGACGCTGCCCACCTGCTTCATGCGCTTCTTGCCTTCCTTCTGCTTCTCGAGGAGCTTGCGCTTGCGGCTGATGTCGCCGCCGTAGCACTTCGCGAGCACGTCCTTGCGCAGCGGCTTCACCGTCTCGCGCGCGATGACCTTCTGGCCGATCGTCGCCTGGATGGCCACCTCGAAGAGCTGGCGCGGGATGAGCTCCTTGAGCTTCTCCGCCACCTTGCGCCCCCACTCGTACGCCTTGTCCTTGTGCACGATCACGGAGAACGCGTCGATCGCGTCGCCGTTGATGAGCATGTCGAGACGCACCAGGTCGCTCGAGCGGTACTCGAGCATCTCGTAGTCGAGCGACGCGTATCCCCGGCTCACCGTCTTCATCTTGTCGAAGAAGTCGAGGATGATCTCGCCGAGGGGGAATTCCCAGTCCAACTCCACGCGCACGGTGTCCAGGAAGCGCGTGTTCTTGTAGATGCCGCGCCGTTCCATGCCCAGCGTCATGATCGCGCCGATGTACTCGGACGGGCACATGATGCGGGCGCGCACGTACGGTTCCTGCACGTCGTCGATCACCACCGCGGGCGGCATGAGCGCCGGATTCTCCACCAGCAACTCGGTGCCATCGGTCTTGGTCACGTGGTACTCCACGCTCGGCACCGTGGTGACGAGGTCGAGGTCGTACTCACGCTCGAGACGCTCCTGCACGATCTCCATGTGCAGCAGCCCGAGGAAGCCGCAACGGAAGCCGAAGCCGAGGGCGGTGGACGTTTCCGGTTCGTACTGCAGCGACGCGTCGTTGAGCTTCATCTTCTCGAGCGCGTCGCGCAGTGTCTCGTACTGCGTCGTGTCCGTGGGGTAGATGCCCGCGAACACGAACGACTTCACTTCCTGATAGCCGGGCAGCGCTTCGGCCGCGCGGTTGTCCTGGTCGAAGATGGTGTCGCCGGCGCGCGTCTCCCGCACCGAGCGCACCGCGGCCAGGACGTACCCCACCTCGCCGGCGCGCAGCGCGTCCGTGGGCACCTGCCGCAGTTGGAGGTAGCCCACTTCGGCCACTTCGTACACGTTGTCCGACACGCCGAAGGTGATCTTCATCCCCTTGCGGATCTCGCCGTCGACCACGCGGATGCTCGGAATCGCGCCGCGGTACTTGTCGTAGTACGAGTCGAAGATGAGCGCGCGCAGCGGACCCGTCAGCTCGCCCTTCGGCGGCGGCACGCGCTTCACGATCTCCTCGAGCAGCTCCGGCACGCCGGTGCCTTCCTTGCCGCTCACGCACAGGACGTCTTCCGGCATGCAGCCGATCAGGTCGACCACCTCCTGGCGACGGCGCTCCGGCTCGGCGCCCGGCAGGTCGATCTTGTTGAGCACCGGGATGATCTCGAGCCCGGCGTCCATCGCGAGGAACAGGTTCGACAGCGTCTGCGCCTGGATCCCCTGCGAGGCGTCGACCACCAGGATGGCCCCCTCACAGGCGGCCAGCGACCGCGAAACCTCGTACGTGAAGTCGACGTGCCCCGGCGTGTCGATGAGGTTGAGCTCGTACGCCTGCCCATCGCCCGCCGTGTAGCTCATGCGCACGGCGTTCAGCTTGATGGTGATGCCGCGCTCGCGCTCGAGGTCGAGCGTGTCGAGCACCTGGGACTTCATTTCGCGCTTCTGGAGCGTGCCGGTCTTCTCGATCAGGCGGTCCGCGAGCGTGGACTTGCCGTGGTCGATGTGGGCGACGATGCAGAAGTTGCGGATGTGGCTGAGATGCAACGGGCCTTCCTGAGGGTCCGAGAGGTACAGCCCCCAAAGGTAGTCGCCCCGGGGCGGCGCCTGCAGTAGCGGGGGGCGCGCGGCGGGCGGTTGCCGTCGCCGTGCAGTGGCCCTACCCCCTGCGCGGTGGCTATCGTGTAGGAATGCGCGCCGACCAGCTCGATCCCGCCGTCCTCGCCGCCCTCGGGCGGCTCGAGCTGGTCGCCCGATGGGCGGTCGACGGCTTCATCCAGGGGCTGCATCGATCGCCCCGGAAGGGCTTCAGCGTCGAGTTCGCCGAGCATCGCCCCTACATGCCGGGCGACGACCTCCGCTACCTCGACTGGCGCATCGCCGCCCGCGCCGACCGCTGGGTGGTCAAGCAGTTCGAGGAAGAGACCAACGCCCGCGCCATGATCGTGCTCGACGTGAGCGCGTCCATGCAGTGGACCGGCGACCCGGCGCGCCTCACCAAGCTGGCCTATGCCGAACGGCTCGCGGCGGCCATGGCGCTCCTGCTCCTCCGCCAGCGCGACGCCGTCGGGCTCGTGCGCTTCGACGCCGAGGTGCGGGATGTGGTGCCACCGCGCTCGCACCGCACCCAGTGGACGCGGCTGGTCGCGGCCTTCTCGCACCCCGGCGGTGGCAAGGACAGCCAGGTCGCTGACGCCCTTTTTCAGGCCGGGCGACTGGTGCGCCGTCCCGGATTCGTGGTGCTCATCTCCGACCTGCTCACCGATCCCGCGCCGGCCGCCGATGCCGCCCGCACCCTGCGCGCGCGCGGCCACGAGGTGCTGGTCCTGCACATCATGGACCCCGCCGAACGGGATCTGGCCGAAGAGGGCGAGGCACGGTTCATCGACCCGGAGACGGCGCACGACGTGTCGGCGTCGCCCTCCGAGGTGCGCTCGACCTATCGGAACACGGTGCAGGAGGCGCTCGCCGAGTGGCGGAGCGCCCTCGGGCGCGCCGGCGCCCGCTACGCCCTCGCCGTGACCGACGAGCCGTTCGGTCGACCCCTGCGCTACCTCGTCGGCGTGAACGGCCGCGGCGCAATGATCTGAGCGCAGCCTCCCCGACACATGGCCTTTCTCGCTCCCTGGTTCCTCGCCCTCGCGGCTGTCGCGGGGGTGCCGATCTTCCTGCATCTGCTGCGACGACGCATCGGTCGCACAGTCGACTTTCCGGCTGTGCGCTACCTCGCGCGCATGGAGCAGGAGCACAGCCGTGAACTGAAGCTGCGGAATCGGCTGCTGCTCATCCTGCGCGTGCTCGCGGTGCTGGCGCTGGCATTGGCCGCCGCCCGCCCCATCGCCCGCCGTATCGGCTTCGGCCACGCGCCGGTCGCCCTCGCGCTCGTCGTCGACAATTCGATGAGCAGCGGGCTCGTGCTCGACGGACGCCCGCGTCTCGACGCCCTGCGCACCGAGGCCCGTGAGCTGCTCGGCGCCCTCGGGCCCGACGATCGCGCCTGGCTGGTCACCGCCGATGGCCGCATCACCGGCGGGGCGCCGTCCGCGCTGACCGACGCGCTCGATCGTCTCACACCCCTCGCGGCGCGCGGCGATCTTGCCGGCGCCGTGCGCCGTGCCCTCGCGCTGGCGCGGAGTGGCGCCCCGCGCGCACCGCTGGTCGCCCTCGCGACGGACGGTCAGGCCAGCAGCCTGCGTGCCGACAGCGTCGTACAGGCCGCCGACGTGCCGGTCGTCGTCCTGGGCGTCGGGGCTGGCGCGCCACGCAATCGGGCCGTGTTGTCGGCGGTGCCGGCCCCCGCGCGATGGACGCCGGGCGGCGCCGTCTCGCTGGCCATCACCTCACCGGACGCCACGGCGTGGCGCCTGACGCTCGACGGACGCACCGTCGCCCGTGGCGACGTGCCCGCCGCGCCCGCCACCGCACCGGCACGCGCTGAGCCGAGACTCGCCAGTGCGGCCAGCGGCTGGCTGCGGGGCAGCGTCGAACTCGAGGCCGACGCGCTGCGCGCCGACGACACGCGCTGGTTCGCCGTGCGGGTGGCGCCGCCGCCAACGGTCGCGGTGCGCGGCGAGAGCGGTCCGTTCCTCGCCGCAGCGCTCGGCACGCTCGTCGACGAGAAGCGACTCGCGCGCGGTACGCTCGGGGCGCCCCGCGTGGTGACCGTGTCCGGCGCCGACGCCGCCGGCGTGCGCAGCCCGGTGTTCCTCACCGCGCCGCAGGATCCGATTCGTATCGGGGATGCGAACCGCGAACTCACACGCCTGGGCATCCCGTGGCGCTTTGGCGCGATCGCGCGCGGACAGGTCCTCGCCCGCGCGGCCGGCCTCGAAGCGCAGCGCGACTCGCTGAGCGCCACCGTGCGCGCCTTCGAGGACACGCCGGTGCGCCTGCGCTACCCGCTCGTCTACTCGCCCGGCGGCAACGCGAACGCGGCCGCCGTCGCGGCGGACACGCTGGCCACCGCCGGTGGCACGCCATGGGTCGTGGCGGGCAATGGTTACGTCCTGGTGGGCTCACCCATCGACCCCGAGGCGACCGACCTGCCACTGCGCGCGGCGTTCGTGCCTTGGCTGCTCGAGGCGCTTGCGCGCCAGCTCGGCGAGGATGGGCGCCTGATTGAGGCGGCGCCCGGCAGCACGCTCACCGGCGTGCGCGACGCGACCGGCCTTGAGCGCCCCGACAGTACGGTGCTGCCGCTGGACGGCGATCGGCTCGTGGTGCCGGCCGAGCCCGGCGTCTACTTCCTGCGGCGCCAGAACGCGCGCATCGGCGCGATCGTCGTGAATGCCGACGCGGCCGAGTCCGACCTGCGTGGAACGGCGGCGGGCGAGCAGGAGGCCCTAGGCTCGCGCGTGCAGGCCCTCGTGGCCGGTGCCAAGGTGCAGGCCACGGCCAGTGGCTCGGCGTGGCGCGCGGCGACCTTCTCGCACGCGGCCGGGCAGGCGTTGCTGCTTCCGCTGGTGGCCCTCGCGCTGGTGGCGTTGCTCGCCGAAGCGTGGATCGGCGGCCGCTGAGGTAGGGCACCATGGCATTGCCGCGTCTCCTCGACGCGTTCGCCGCGCTGCCGGCGTTCGCGCGTACACTCGCCGCGCTGCCCGGGGCCGGCGCCTCACTGCGCATCGGCGGCCTCGCCGGGTCGTCCGACGCCGTGCTCATCGCGGCGCTCGCGCGCGCGCTGCCGCAGCGCCTCGTCGTGGTCGTCACCGATCAGGTGAACGACGCCGAGCGATGGCTGGCCGACCTGCAGGCGCTCGTCGACGATGTGCCGGTGGCGCTCTATCCGCCGCGCGAAGGGTTCGGGGAGGTGGAGCCGCACGCCGAGGTCGCCGGCGAACGCATCGAGACGCTCGAGAAGCTCGCGCGCGGTGGGGTGCGCCTGCTCCTCACGACGGCGCGCGCCGTGCTCGAGAAGACCGCGCTGCCGGCGGCCCTCGGCTCGGCGCGCCTCGAACTGCGCAAGGGCGACGTCCGCCGCCCCGAGGATCTGGCGCAGCACCTCGAGTCGGTGGGCTTCGAACGGGTGCCGATGGTCGAGGATGTCGCACAGTTCTCCGTGCGCGGCGGCATCGTCGACATCTATTCGTTCGGCATGGCCGAGCCGGTGCGCCTCGAGTTCTGGGGCGACGAGATCGCCGAACTGCGCCACTTCGACCTCAACACGCAGCGCAGCACGCGGGATGCCGACGTGGCGCTGATCCTGCCGGTGGACGTGCCGGCGGGCGACGCCACGGCGGACGCCGAGCGGGTGGCGCTTCCCACGCTCTGGCCGTCCGACACGCTGGTCGTGTGGCCGGCCGGCAGCAGCGTCCTGCCCGAGCTGGTGCGCACGTGGGACGAGGCCGAGCATCACGCGCAACTCGCACGTCGTCGCGGCGAGCATGTCGTGCAGCGCGAACAGTTGTTCGTGGCGCCGCCGGTCATGGCCAGCACGCTGGCGCGCTTCGGCACGGTGCGGCTCAATCCGCCTCCCCAGCGCGCCACCAGCGCAAACACCGCGGCCGAGGCGCCCCAGGGGCCCGAGCCGGACATTGCCTTCGCGACGCGCGCGCCCGAAAGCATCTCGCGCGACCTGCGCGTGCTGCGCCGCCTGCAGCGCGACGGCCTGCCCACACTCATCCTGTGCGACAACGCCGGGCAGGCAGAACGTCTCGATGAGTTGCTCGGCGAGGACGGCCCCGTGTCGGCGAGTCTCGCCATCGGCGTGCTCGGCGCGGGGTTCGTCATTCCGAACGTGGTGCGGGTCCTCACCGACCACGAGATCTTCCGGCGCGATCGGCGGCTGCGGCGGGTCCGCCGCTACGCCACCGGCGCGTCGCTCGACACGCTCGGGGCGCTCAAGCCGGGTGACTACGTCGTGCACCTCGAGCACGGCATCGGCATCTATCGCGGCATCGAAAAGGTGTTCGTGCGCGAGAGCACCATCGAGAGTGCGGTCATTGAGTACGAGGGGGGCGATCGCCTGAACGTGCCGCTGTATCGCATCGACCAGATCGAGCGGTACCGCAGTGCGCACGACGTGAGCGAGGATGCCCCGCCGCCGCGACTGCACAAGCTGGGCGGCAACCGGTGGAAGGCGCAGCGCGAGAAGACGCGCATGGCCATCCTCGAGATGACGCAGGAGCTGCTCGACCTGTACGCCCGTCGCAAGGTGACCACGCGGCCGTCGCACGGCCCCGACGGTCCGTGGCAGCGGCAGCTCGAGAGCAGCTTCCTGTTCGAGGACACCCCCGACCAGCGCAAGGCCACCGAGGACGTGAAGCGCGACCTCGAGGGCGAGCGGCCGATGGATCGCCTGCTCGTGGGTGACGTGGGGTACGGCAAGACCGAGATCGCCATTCGCGCCGCCTTCAAGGCGGTGCAGGGCGGACGGCAGGTGGCGGTGCTCGTGCCAACGACCATCCTGGCGGAACAGCACGCGCGCAGCTTCGGTGATCGCCTCGCCGACTTCCCCGTGACGGTGGAAGTGATGAGCCGCTTCCAGACGGCGAAGGAGCAGGCGCAGATCGTCGACAAGCTCAAGAAGAAGCAGGTCGACATCGTCATCGGCACGCACCGGCTGCTCAGCCCCGACGTCGCCTTCGCCGATCTCGGGCTCATCATCGTCGACGAGGAGCACCGGTTCGGCGTCAAGCACAAGGAGCGACTCAAGCAGCTCAAGCTCAGCACCGACGTGCTCACGCTCACGGCCACGCCGATTCCGCGTACGCTGCACCAGTCGTTGGCCGGGCTGCGCGACCTGACGCTCATGCAGACGCCGCCGCGCGACCGCTCGCCGGTCCTGACGTTCGTGGAGCCGTTCGACGACGCGCTCATCGAGGAGGCCATCTCCCGCGAGCTCGATCGGGGCGGGCAGGTGTTCTTCGTGCACAATCGCATCGAGACCATCGAGGCCATCGCGGACCACCTCCGCCGTATCGTGCCGCGGGCCCGCGTGGCGGTCGGCCACGGCCAGATGCGCGAGCGGGAGCTCGAGGTGGTCATGCGGCAGTTCGTCGAGGGCTCGGTGGACATCCTCGTGTCCACGCTCATCGTGGAGAGCGGCCTCGACGTGCCCAACGCGAACACCATGTTCGTGAACCGTGCCGATCACCTGGGGCTCGCGCAGCTCTATCAGCTCAGGGGACGCGTGGGACGCTCGCACCGGCGGGCGTACTGCTTCCTGCTCGTGCCTGACCAGGTCGACGAGGATGCCGAGCGCCGCCTCGCGGTGCTTGAACACCACACGGAGCTGGGCGCGGGTTACCGCGTGGCGCTCAAGGATCTCGAGCTGCGCGGCGCCGGCAACCTGCTGGGGCCCGAACAGAGCGGCTTCGTGCACTCGGTGGGTTTCGACCTCTATCTCCGGCTGCTCGACGAAACGGTGCGACTGCTGGCGAGCGGAGGGGGGCAGAAGCCGTGGATCCCGGCCGATGTCACCCTCGATGTCCCGGCATTCCTCCCCGACGAATACATCCACTCCCAGGACGCGAAGCTCGACATCTACCGTCGGCTCACCGCCATGCGGGACGTCGCGGCCATCGAGGGGCTGCAGGCGGAGGTGCGGGACCGCTTCGGCGCGCTGCCGGCGCCGGCGCAGGCACTCTTCGCCAGCGCCATGCTGCGGGTGCTCGGCGCGGGGCTTGGCGTGGACGGGGTGCTTGTGCGGGCCTCGGAGGCCCGTGTTAGTTTCAGGGCTGACGCGGTTCCGCGTCTCAAGGGGCTGTCGGCGGCGTTTCACGGCGTCCAGTTCCAGGTGGACGTCCGTCGCACCCAACCGTTGGCGCTCAAGCTCACCCGGTTGGGTGGTGCGGAAATGCTCGAGGGGTTGGTGCGTGCCCTCCGCGCCCTCGCCGCCTAGTGGCAACGATTCCGTTGCCGCCAGGGTCCTACCACATCACACCCACTCCGCGCCCGGAGTCTGCCTGATGCCATCCACTCGTCTGTCCGTGCTCGCCGCCGTGGCCTTTGCCGTGGCCTGCGGCGCGGCGTCCAACCCCGACGTCGCCGCCACCGCCGGCTCGCAGAAGCTGTCTGTCACGCGGCTCGCGGACATCATCGGCACGTCCCAGGCGCCGCTGGAGAAGGACGTCGCCCGCTCGATCGCCGAACTGTGGGTCGCCTACCAGCTGGCCGGCACGGCCGCCGCGAAGGGCGACTCGATGACCGATCCCAAGGTCATGCAGGACGCGCTCTGGGCGAACATCGACAACATCCGCGTCAAGAAGTTCTACGACCACGTGTCGAAGGGGTGGGACACCCTCGCCCCCGGCACCGACGAGCAGCGCTACAACAACGGCGAGGCCTACTCGGCGCGCCACATCCTCGTGACGGTCGACGAGCGCGCCACGCCGGAGCAGCGGGAGTCGGCGCTCGCCAAGGCGCGTGGCATCCTCAAGGAAGCCACCCCGGCCAACTTCAGCACGCTGGCCGCCAAGAGCGACGAGCCGGGTGCGAAGGAGCGCGGCGGTGACCTCGGCATCTTCGGCAAGGGCGCCATGGTGCCCGAGTTCGAGAAGTGCCTCACGAACCTCAAGCCGGGCGAGATCTCGCGCGAGATCTGCGTCACCAGCTACGGCTTCCACATCATCTACCGCCCGCCGTTCGCCGAGGTGAAGGACAAGTTCGCCCCGATCGCGAAGCAGCGGAACGTCGCCATCGCCGAGAGCACGTACCTCACCACGCTCGAGACCAAGAACGAGGTGAAGCTCGAGGCCAACTCGGCCATCAAGGCGAAGGCCGTGGCGAAGAACCCGAGTGGCCACGCGAAGGACAGCGAGAAGCTCGCCACGTACAAGGGCGGCTCGCTCACGGCCGCGCGCTTCGGCGAGTGGGTCGCGGCCTATCCGCCGCAGTCGCAGATCCGCCCGCAGCTCGTCGCGGCGCCGGACACGATGGTGGAGAAGTTCGTCAAGCAGATCGTGCGCAATGAACTCGTGCTGCGTCAGGCCGACAGCGCCAAGTTCAACGCCGACACGTCGGAAATGGCGAACCTCATCCTCATGTTCAAGAGCAACCTCGGCACCACGTGGGCCTCGCTCGGCGTCGAGCCGGGCAAGCTAGCCGACAGCGCGAAGGCGGGCGGCGACAAGGCCGCGATCGCCGGGGCGCGCATCGACAGCTTCTTCGATCGCCTGGTCAAGAACGAAGTGCCGTTCGTCGACGTGCCGTACATGACGCTCCGGGCGCTCCAGAAGAAGTACGAGTGGGGCATCAACGAGGCCGGCCTCGACAAGGTGATCGAGAAGGCGCGCAGCGTCCGCGCGACGTCGGATTCGCTCAAGGCCAAGGCGCCGCCGGCTGGTGCCGCTGCACCGCCCGCTGGCGCCGGTGCGCCGCCGGCTGGCGCGGGTGCGCCGCCGGCTGGCGCGGGTGCGCCGCCCGCTGGCGCGCCGCCCGCGGTTGCCCCGCCGGCCGAGAAGAAGCCCTGATTGCAGTGCAGGGGTCGGGTGGCGTCCGCCACCGGACCCCTGCACGCACCGCCGGGTACCTGCCCGCATGATGCCACGTCTGTCGTTTCGCACGCCGCTCCTGCATCCGACCGCGCTCATGGCCGGCGTCGCGCTCTTCGCGACGCCGGTTGCGCGTTCGGCGGCGCAGGGAACGCCCCCCCGCACCCCGCCGGCCGCCAAGGCCGACACGGTGAAGGTGCTCCCGCTCGACGGCATCGCCGCGGTCGTGGGCGATCAGGTCGTGCTGGTCTCCGAGGTGCTGTCGGCGGTGAACACCGCCCGGGCCCGCGGCGCGAAGGTGGAGAGCGCGCGCGACCTCGCCAAGCTCGAATCGCAGTTGCTCGAGCAGTTGGTCGACGCCGAGCTCCTCGTCCAGAAGGCCAAGGCCGAGAAGGTCGAGGTGACCGACGGCGAAGTGCAGGCGCTGGTCGACGAAACGGAGCGCAAGGCACGCAGCAACTTCCCGTCGGAACGTGAGTTCCGGCAGGCGCTGCGCGAGAATGGCTTCGGTACCGTCGAAGAGTGGCGCAAGATGCAGTTCGACCAGGCCAAGCGGGATCGCTTGCAGCAGGGGATCATGCAGAAGCTGCAGCGCGACGGGAAAGTCACGGCCGTCAATGTCACCGAGGCCGAGATCAGCGAGGCGTTCAACGAGAACAAGGAACGCATCGGCCGCAAGGAAGCGCGCATCGGCCTGCGGCAGATCGTCATTGCCACCAAGGCCAACGACGCCGCCAAGAAGCGTGCACGCACGCGCATCGACTCGCTGCGGGCGGAACTCGACAAGCACCCCGAGGACTTCGAGAATCTCGCCAAGCGATTCTCGATGGACGGCACCGCCGAGCTGGGCGGCGACCTGGGGTGGAATCGTCGCGGGCGCATGGTGCCGGAGTTCGAGCGCATGATGTTCGCGCTCA
This sequence comes from Gemmatimonadota bacterium, assembly GCA_020161135.1. Classification (GTDB taxonomy): domain Bacteria; phylum Gemmatimonadota; class Gemmatimonadetes; order Gemmatimonadales; family Gemmatimonadaceae; genus Gemmatimonas. The sequence goes on from JAIUOB010000005.1 coordinate 545,630, forward strand.
ATCCCGGCACCATCAGCCCCATCGTGGAAACGCAGTTCGGTTACCACATCCTGCGGGTCGATCGGGTGCAGCCGGGCGAGGTGAAGGTGCGGCACATCCTCATTCGCCCGCTCATGGACTCGACCGACGAGGCGCGCACGAAGCTCATTGCCGACAGCGTGGCAAGGGCGTGGCGCAGTGGCGGCAGCTTCGATTCGCTGAGTGCGCGGTTTCACGACGATGCGAGCGGCGAGGAGAAGTCGATCCCCGAGTTCCCGCGCAGCGAGCTCCCCGAGGCCTATCGCAACGCGCTCGAGGGGGCCACGCTCAACCAGATCGTCGATCCGTTCCCGCTTCCCGATCCGCAGGCGGGCGTGAGCAAGTTCGTCGTGGCACAGGTCACCTTCCTCGACGAAGCCGGTGAGTACACGCTGGCCGAGATGCGGCAGCGCATTCGCGACCAGCTCTCCGAGGAGCGCAAGATGCGACGCCTCATCGACTCGCTGAAGAAGCAGACGTACGTCTCGGTGCGTTACGACCCTATCAAGCAGATTCCCACGCCGTAGCACTCGTCCCATGCGGCTCGCGATCACGCTCGGCGACCCACGGGGTATCGGGCCGGAGATCGTCGGCAAGGCACTCGCCGATCCCGCCGTGCGGGCGCTCGGTGTCACCTGGCGGGTGTATGGCCCCCGGGGCACCACAGCGCCGGTCGACGTCGACGTGGGGGAGTGGGCGCCGTCCGCCGACGGTGCCGAGACCGAGCGGGTGGCTCGCGCCGGACTGCTGGCGGGGCGGGCGGTGGAACAGGCCGCACGGGACGCGCTCGCCGGGGTGGTGGACGGCCTCGTGACCGCGCCACTCGACAAGGCCGCGCTGCTGGCCGGCGGCTACGCCGATCCGGGGCACACGGAGCTGCTGGGGCGGCTGGCGGGCTGCCCGACGACCATGATGCTCGCCTCCGATCGGCTGCGAGTCGTGCTCGCCACCACGCACATCGCGCTGCGCGAGGTGCCGGACGCCGTGACGCACGCGGCGCTTGTGCAGGCGGCCGAGGCCACGCGTGCCGGGCTGCAGCGCGACTTCGGGATCGTGGCGCCGCGGCTGGCGCTGTGCGCCCTCAATCCGCATGGCGGTGACGGCGGACGCTTTGGCGACGAGGATGCGCGCGTGCTGGCGCCGGCCGCGCAGGCGGGCGGCATGGCCGGGCCGTTTCCGGCGGATACCGTGTTCGTTCGCGCCCTACGCGGTGAGTTCGACGCCGTCATCGCGCCGTATCACGACGTGGGCATGACGGCCATCAAGGTGGCGAGCTTCGGCGAGGCGGTGAACGTCACGCTTGGCCTGCCGTTCGTGCGCACGTCGCCGGACCACGGCACGGCGCTCGATATCGCGGGGCAGGGGATCGCCGATCCGTCGAGCATGATCGCGGCCATGACGCTCGCCGCGTCGCTGGTGTCGCGCCGGGCGGGCCGTGTACCGGACCGCTCCTCGCCGTCTCCCTGAAAGCCAAGAGTCGTCCCGTCCCGAAGGGGTCAGAACAACTGTTCTGACCCCTTCGGGACGAGGCGGCTACCGGGTCGCGCTCAGCTCGGCCCCGACGGGGCGCTCTCGCGACTCTCGCGGCGCCCGCCCTGGTGCGAAGCCTCCCCGCGCGTTTGCTCGTACTCCGGGCGGCTGCTGTAGCCATAGCCGCCGAAGACCTCGCCCCCGCGCATGTAGTCGTGGCCGTATCCTCGGCCCAGCGGGTAGCCCGCGTTGCTCCGGGCGGAGGCCGCCGTCCCGCGACGGTCGTCTGGCGCCCCCTCATGCTCCTTGTGCATCGGTCCCTCCGGTCAGGGTGGTCCGAACAGGTGGTTCAGAGACGCTACGGCGGTGGGACGGGTGAGGCAAGCACGAGCATGGGGTGCCTTTTCGTGACCAATCGGGTACCGGTCGGTTGATTCCGCTTCTAGGAGGTAGCTAGCTTTCAAGGCTATGCAGATTCGCAACATCGCCATCATCGCCCACGTCGACCACGGGAAGACCACCCTCGTCGACAAGATGCTCCGCCAGGCCGGAGCCTTCCGTGAAAATCAGGTGGTCGAGGAGCGCGTGATGGACTCCAATCCGCTCGAAAAGGAGCGGGGGATCACCATCCTGGCGAAGAACACCTCGATCCGGTGGGGCGACACGAAGATCAACATCGTGGACACCCCCGGGCACGCCGACTTCGGTGGCGAGGTGGAGCGGATCCTGCGCATGGTCGACGGCGTGCTGCTGGTCGTCGACGCGTTCGACGGCCCGATGCCGCAAACGCGCTTCGTGCTGCGCAAGGCGCTCGAACTCGGCCGCACGCCCATCATCGTCATCAACAAGATCGATCGCCCCGGCGCCGATCCGTTGCGGGTGCACGATGAGGTCCTGTCGCTGTTCATCGAGCTCGAGGCCAGCGAGGAGCAGCTCGACAGCCCGGTGGTGTACTGCAGCGCCAAGCAGGGCATCTCGACGCTCGACATGGACGTGCCCGCAGTCGACTTCACGCCGCTGTTCGACACCATCGTGAAGACGGTGCCGGCGCCGCCGGCCGACGCCGACGGCCCGTTCCAGATGCTCGTCTCGACGATCGACTACTCGTCGTACCTGGGTCGTCTGGCCATCGGGCGCATCGAACGGGGAACCGTGCGCATGGGCGACCCCATCGCGCTGGTCACCACCGACCCCGCGGTGCCCGCGGTTCGTGGCCGCGCCACCAAGCTGTACGGCTACGAGGGCCTCGAGCGTGTCGAGATCGAGTCGGCGTCGGCGGGCGAGATCGTCCAGCTCGCGGGCTTCGAGGACGTCGACATCGGCAGCACGCTCACCGATCCGTCGGCCCCCGAAGCGCTCGAGGGCATCAGTGTCGAGGAGCCGACCATCAGCGTCGACTTCGTCGTCAACAACTCGCCCTTTGCCGGCAAGGACGGGAAGTTCGTGACCTCGCGTCAGTTGCGTGAGCGCCTGTACAAGGAGCTCGAGCGCAACGTGGCCCTCAAGGTCGAGGACACCGACACCACCGATGCGTGGAGCGTGTCGGGGCGCGGCGAACTGCACCTCTCCATCCTCATGGAGACGATGCGCCGCGAGGGCTTCGAGTTCCAGGTATCGCGCCCGCGCGTCATCACGCGCCTCGGCCCCGACGGCGAGAAGCTCGAGCCGTTCGAGGAGCTGTCGATCGACGTCCCGGAGGACTACCTCGGTGTGGTCATCGAGAAGCTCGGGCCCCGCAAGGCCGAGATGATCGAGATGAAGAATCCGGGGCAGGGGCTGGTCCGCCTGCTGTACCGTGTGCCGGCGCGCGGCCTGTTCGGTTTCCGCAGCGAGTTCCTGACCGACACGCGCGGCACCGGCATCATGCACCACCGGTTCCTCGAGTACGGGGCATGGGCCGGACCGCTCTCCGGCCGATCCCGCGGCGTGCTCGTCTCGATGGAGAATGGGACGATCGTCGCGTTCGCCCTGTTCAGCCTGCAGGAGCGCTCGACGCTGTTCGTCTCGCCGGGTGACGCGGTGTACGAGGGGATGCTGATCGGGGAGAACTCGCGTCCGGGCGACATGGACGTGAATCCCTGCAAGGAAAAGAAGCTCACGAACATCCGCTCCAAGTCGGCCGACGAGGCCATCGTCCTGGAGCCGCCCCGGCAGCTCACGCTCGAGAGCGCCCTCGAGTACATCGAGGACGACGAGCTGATCGAGGTCACTCCGCAGAGCATCCGTTTGCGCAAGCGCATGCTTGCCGCCAGCGATCGCAAGCGGGTCAGCCGCGAAGTGAAGCGGGAGCGTGATCGCGCCTCCGCGTGATCGCGCCTCCGCGTGATCGCGCCTCCGCGTGATCGCGCCTCCGCGTGATCGCGGTGGCCTGAGCACGCTGGTCCGACCGCGGCGGTGTCACGCGCCGACGCCCCTGCGTGACGCAGGTGGCGTCGCGTGCAGCGATCCGGGCGGTCGCGCGTAGTTTCGGGTTGCGCGCCGCTGCGGCGCTGCCGATACTCCCGGTCACGTCGCCCCCGCGGGGGCGGCATGGGTCGGAGTCCCGCCGGAACCCATCATCCACACCCGCAGGAGAATCGTCACATGTTGGAGCTGTTCGGGTCGTCGTCGCTGGACGCGCTCGAAGAGGACGTTCGGTCCGCCGTACCCATGTTCGCGGCCGCCGACGACGAGGAGTTCGACGACGAGAACCTCGATGACGAGGAGCTCGACGAAGATGAGGACGAGGACGTCGACTTCGATGACGACGACCTCGATGAGGACGACGACCTCGACGATCTCGACGACGACGATGACGACGACGATTTCGACGACGATGATGACGACGAGGACGACGAGGACGAGGACGAGGACTACGACTACGATGGCCTCGGCGGCTTCGGCGACGAGGACGACCCCGACGCCTGATGGGCGTTGAGGCGGTCCCTTGTCGGTGCCTCACCGGTCGGCTATACTACGCGGCTCCAGTGGATCGCCCTCGGGCGTTCCTTGGGCCTGTAGCTCAGGTGGTTAGAGCGCACGCCTGATAAGCGTGAGGTCAGAGGTTCAACTCCTCTCAGGCCCACTCCCGGTACGTCCTTCCGGATCGTCATCTCTCGAGAGCGCTGCTGCGACCCCGTCGTGGCAGCGCTCTCGCTTTCCCCCAACCCGCCGCCCCGCCCGTGACGCCTCGCGCCGATGCGCCCGACTGGCGCCTTGCCCCCGTCTCCGTTGGCGACCGCGTGGTCCGGGTGGCGTCGCGGGCGGGCGTGCGCGGGCATGGTGCGTCCGACGTGCCGGACGCCATGCTCGCCCAGGCGTTGGACCGCCTGCTATCCGTGCACGCCGGGCATCGCCCACACGTCGTCGTACTGGGCAGTGGCAACGGCATGGTGGCGGCCGTCGCCGCGGCACACGGCGCGTCCGTTGCGGCGTTCGACCGGTACGCGCCGCACGCGGAGGCCACCCGACGGACGCTCGACGCCGCGGGCCAGCGCACGGACGGTGCGCAGGATGGCCACATCGACGACAGGCGCGCGTGGCATGCCCAGGTTGCCGTGGGGCACCTGGGCGACGGAGCCGCCGCCTGCGTGCTCATACGCCTGCCCACCGACCGGGCGAGTGCCCAGTTGCTCGTCGCCGAGTCCGTTCGGTTGCTGGCACCGGACGGCGTGTGTCTGCTGGCGGGCGCGAACGACGAGGGCGCAAAGCCTGCGGCGCGCCACCTCGCCGAGCGGTTCAGCGACGTGCGCGTCGACGCGCAGCACAGCGGGTGCCGTCTGCTCGTGGCCCGAGGCATCGTGCGGACGACGCCTCCATCCGTCGACGACGCGACGCGGTGGCTCGACCTGGATGCGGTGCGCGAACTGCACGTGTCGCTCGCCGGGGAGGCAACCACCCTGTGTACGCGCCCGGGGGTGTTCTCCTGGGAGCACCTCGACGAAGCGACCGCGATCCTGTCGGAGATCCTGCGCGCGCAGGCGATCATCTCACCCGGGCAGTCGGTTCTCGACCTGGGGTGCGGGGCAGGGGCGCTCGCGGTCGTGGCCGGACGCCTCAACGGCGACGCGTGGGTGCTGGCGGTCGACGCCGACAGCGAAGCCGTGCGGTGTACGGCGCTGACCGCCGCGCGCGCGGGCCTGCGGCAGGTGCAGGCGCAGGCCCACGACGTTGTCGACGGGGTGGGTGACGTCGCGGTGGATCGCGTGGTGTCGAATCCACCGTTTCACCTGGGCAAGGGCACCGACCTCACCCTGCCGCGCGCGTTCATCGCGGCGGCGCACGCCGCCCTCGTGCCCGGTGGCGAGGCGCTGTTCGTGGCCAATCGCACGCTGCCGTACGAAGCACTCATCGAGGCGCGATTCGGCACCGTTCGCACGGTGCACGACGGTCGTCGGTTCAAGGTGCTCGCCGGAACCCGGCGCGCCTGACATGCCGGTCGAGCGTGGTGGGCCCGAGGGCACGTCGCGTTCACGGCGGGCGAGCGGCTGGCCCACCTGGTGGCCCCACTGGTGGCCCGTCTGGCTCACGCCCGGTACGCTCTTCACGGCGGTCGTGGCCATCTGGCTGGCGCCACGATGCATCGGGCATCTGGCCGCCGTGGCGGGCGTGAGCGACGGCGCGATGCGTCGCCCCACGTTCGCGGTGGCCACGCGCGACGGTCGCGTACTCACGCAGGACAGCCTGCGTGGGCGTGTGGTGCTGGTGAACGTCTGGGCGACCTGGTGCATGCCGTGCCGGGCCGAGATGCCGGCGTTGCGGCAGCTCGCCGCGGCGTGGGCCAGTGACAGCGTGGTCGTACTCGGCCTGTCCGTCGACCGCGGTCCAGCGTCCGACGTCGATCGCTTTCTCGCCGAGCGCGCGATCACCTATCCGGTGGCCATTGTCGGCGACGAGATCCTTCGGGCGTTCGGCGGAGTGCGCGCCTATCCGACGAGCTTCCTGATCGACCGCGCGGGCGTGATGCGACACACCGTCGTGGGGCCGATCGCGCCGCTCACGTTGCGGCCGGCGTTGGCGCGGCTGGTGCGGGAGCCGGCCTCTTCGCCGTAGCGTCGACCAGCGCGGCGCGTTCGCCGGCATCGAGCGCGCGCCAGGTACCCACGGGCAGGTCGCCCAGGCTCAACGGGCCGAGCGTGGTGCGATGCAGCGAGACCACGTGATTGCCGAGCGCCGCGAACATGCGACGCACCTGGTGGTACCGCCCCTCGTGAATGGTGATCGCCGCGTGATGTGCGCCGAGCACCTCGAACTGCGCGGGGGCGAGCGGGGTGTCGTCTCCGTCGAGGCGGAGCGTGCCGCTGGCACAGCGCTCGCCCTCGTCGCCGCGCAGCGGCTCGGCGAGCGTCACTTCGTAGCGCTTGGCAACGTGCCGGCGCGGCGACGTGAGCCGGTGGTTGAGCGTGCCGTCGTCGGTGAGAAGCAGCAGGCCGCTCGTGTCGGCGTCGAGCCGCCCCACCGGCGCGACGACCGGATCGCGGTGGCGCAGACGGGGCGGCAGCAGGTCGTACACGAGAGGTGGCCGGTCGCTGGTCGAGCAGACGTAGCCGACTGGCTTGTGCAACAGCAGCACGCACCCCGGCGGCGGATCGAGCGGTGCACCGTGGACGCGCACGTCGTCGTGCGTGGCCCGGTCGCGCGCGCCGAGCACCACGCCGGCGGCGGTGGTGACGTGCCGCGCGGCCAGGAGGCGCTCGCACTCCCGGCGCGTGCCGTAGCCCAGTCGCGCGAGATAGCGGGCGAGGTCGTCGATCGGCGCGGCGGTGTCCTTCACCACCGGCTCACTTGAGGCCGTACACCACGGTCGTGACCACACGCACGCGCTTGACGACCTGACTCTCTTCGGTGATGCCGGCGGCCTGGTCGCGCGGCAGGATCTCGAACACGCCCTGCGAGGCCGTGCGAATGCTTCCGAGGGGGCTGCCGGCGTCCTTGGCGAACTGCTCGGCGCCCTCACGCGCGCGGGCGGTCGCTTCGGCGATCATCTCGGGCTTGAGCGTGTTGAGCTGGGTGAAGACGAAGGTCGGGCCGCCATTCCCCCACTCCTGTCCGGAGGAGAGGACCACGCCACTGCGTACGAGCTCGGGTACGCGTTGGCTCGCCATCTGGACCTTGTCGACGGCCGACGAGCGCACGACCAGGGTCTGGCGGATGATGTAGCGAGCCGTGTTCTGGAAGCCGCCCATGGTGCGTGCGTCCTGCACGGAGAAGTCCTGCAGCGTGATCTCGGTGCCCGCTGAATCGAGCCCTTGCGACTTGAGGAAGGCGCGGACCGCCTGGACGTTGCGCTCGATCGTGCCGTTGGCCCTGGCGAGGTCATCGTCGGTCGCGACGAGCCGGAGCGGCCAGACGGCCAGGTCAGCGCGCGCCTCGCGCTCGGACACGCCCTTCACGGACACGGTGCGGTCGGCCGTGCGGAAGCGCGCGAAGCCGTCGCCCGCGAGCCAGCCGGCTGCGGCGAGGCCGAGGGCGAGGAGTGCCGCCGGGAGGAGGCCAGCGAGCCCGCTCGGGCGCCCGGTGTGTGCGGCGGCGTCGTGGTGCGAACCGTTCATGAGATCTGCGTGTCGAAGGGAGTGTGACAGTGTTCCTACTCGCGACGCGGTGGCCGAGTGCCGAGGCCGGAGCCGCCCGCTCAGCGCTCTTCGAGCGGCAGCCGGATTTCCACCCGACAGCCGCCACTGGGGAGATTACTCATCCGGAAGGCGTACCGGTCACCATACAGCATGGCGAGCCGCGAACGGGTGTTGGTGAGACCGATGCCCAGGCCGTCGACCGACGGGATGGCGGCGAGGAAGCGGCCGCTCGTGGTGAGCAGGCCGTCGAGTCCCTTGCCGTTGTCCTCGACGACGATCTCCATGCTGTTGCCCTGTCGTTGGAGGCGCACCTCGATGCACTGGTCGGGATGCCCCGGCGCCAGCCCATGCTTGAGGGCGTTCTCGACGAGCGGCTGCAGCAGGAAGCTCGGGATGTTCGCGTCCACGACGGATGGATCGACCGAGATGTCGGCCTCGAGGCCGACGCCGTAGCGCACGCGCGCGATCTGCAGGTAGAGCTCGACCAGCTCGATCTCCTGCCAGACGGGAATGAGCGATTGCGCGGCGCTGCGCAGCGAGAGGCGCAGGAGGTCACTCACGCGGACGAGCGTGCGCTGCGCTTCGCGCACATCCATCTCCATGAGCTCGGCCACGGAGTTGAGTGCGTTGAACAGGAAGTGCGGGTTGAGCTGCATGCGGAGCGCCTCGAGCGTGGTGCGCGCGAGCTTCTGCTCGAGCTCCGTGGCCGCGCGATCCCGCTCGCGATAGCGGCGCACGAACTCCACCATGTACGCGACGCCGAGCACCGCCCAGTACAGGACCACCTGGAAGTCGAGATTGTTGACGACGACGAGGCGCAGCGCCCACGCGTAGCTCGTGACCTGCCCGATGGCGCCGAAGGTGTGGTCGAGCCACGCGATCGCGAGCACGTTGGCGGTGCACACCAGCGCCGTGGCGCCGACGTGCACGGCGATCCAGGGGAGCAGCCGCGCGGTGTCGAGCTGCACCCGCGCGACCAGCGACAGGATGAGCTGCGACCAGAGGCTCCACAGCAGCCATGCCGAGCCCTGCCAGAGCAGCGCCGTGCCCAGGTGATAGTGCGTCCCCGAGGCGTCGCCCACGAACGTCATCTGCAGCGAAGCGAGCGTGGCCGGCACGACCCAGATGATCGCGAACAGGAAGCGCGTGAGGCGACGCAGGCGTTGGCCTTCGTCGGCGATCGTGACCGGCTGGGTGGGAGACGCCATGCGAGGGGTGACGTGCACCGGATGGGGGTGACGCGTGCGATGCATGCGACGCGCGTATGTGAGGATGCCGCGCAGGGCAACGATCGCCCTGTGGAACTTGCGGGAGACTGCGGTGTTGCCCTGTCAGCGTCGGTGCAGCCTGTCGGCTGCACTTTCGCTCATCGAAACAATGTGCAACCATGGGCGTACGCGTTCACGACGCCTTCCGGCGCACGCGGACGCATGCGGTCGATGCGGGTGTGGCCCAGATTGACGATGCACGGCCACACGCGCTGCCACCAGCAGGGCCTCCGCCGGCGCTGCTGCTCCGACACAGTGAGGAGATTTCCGTGCGAGTTCTGATCGTGGATGACGAGGCGCTGGCGCGCCAGCGTGTGCGGCGGCTGTTGCAGGGTGAGCAGGATGTGGAGGTGGTGGGGGAGGCGGAGTCCGGCCACGAGGCGGTCGCGATGATTCGCGAGCTCCAGCCCGACCTCGTCTGCCTCGACGTGCAGATGCCGGGCCTCGACGGCTTCGGGGTGCTGCAGGAGCTCGAGGGCGGGCCGCTGCCCATGGTCCTGTTCATCACCGCCTACGACGAGCATGCCCAGCGGGCCTTCGACGTCCACGCGGTGGACTATGTGCTCAAGCCCGTCGATGCCGACCGCTTCCGCGCGGCGTTCGACAAGGCGCGGCGCCAGCGGGCCAACGCGCAGGCCGCCGAGCGGCTCGGCGAGCTGCTGGAGACCGTGCGGCGGCTGGCCGATGGCAGTGGTGCCGGCGACGCGACGGGGGCGCTGGCGGCCGCCGCCGGGAACGGCGGGGCCAATGGCGCCGCCGCGGGTGCGGGCGCCGGACGGTACGCCAGCCGCATCCTGGTCAAGCAGGACGGCCGGATGTTCTTCGTGAAGACCACGGAGATCGACTGGATCGAGGCCGATCGCAACTATGTCCGACTGCACGTGGGCAAGACGGCGCACACCATCCGGGAGCGCATCAGCCACCTGGAGGAGACGCTCGATCCGCGGCTGTTCGCGCGCATCCACCGCTCGACCATCGTCAACCTGAATCGCGTGCGCGAAATGCAGCAGTGGTTCTCGGGCGACTACGTGGTCATCCTCGAGGACGGCACCCGGCTCCGGCTCAGCCGACACTATCGCGACCGGGTGGAGAAGCAGGTCGGGGTGTGAATGTGCGTCGGCGCCGGCCCCTGCGGGTCGGCGCCACGGCTGGCGGGGGTTCGCCCGTTGCGCGTGCGCCTGCGGCGCACTCGGCTTCGGCGTAGCGATGGCTGCAGGTACATTGCCAGTATGAGTGATCGCGCGCGCCCGAGCTGGCAGTCGCATCTGGTGCACCTGCTGGTGCGGGCGCGCATGCGTCCCCATGCGCTTCGCCCGATTGATCCGCTTTTCGTGCGACGGGAGATGGGCAAGCCGCGTGCGCTGCGTCGCGCGTTCGCCAGTGCCACCGGCGCCGAGACGCAGCCGCTTGCCGCCACCGGCGGCTGGCCCGGCGGGGAGCATGTCCGATGGCCGCAGGCCCCCGCCGACGCCCCCACGCTGCTCTACCTGCACGGCGGCGGCTTCATCGCCTGCTCGCCGGAGACCCACCGCATGCTGGTGGCGTCGCTGGTGCGACGGGTGCAGGGTCAGGCGTACGTGCCCCGCTACCGTCTGGCGCCCGAGCACCCGTTCCCCGCAGCGCTCGATGATGCCGTCGCGGCGTATCGGCATCTTGTGCACACGCTGGGGGTGCTGCCGTCGCGCCTCATCGTGGCCGGCGACTCGGCGGGCGGCGGCCTCGTGCTGTCGCTCGCGCTGGCGCTCCGCGATGCGGGTGAGCCGCTCCCCGCCGGGCTGGTGACCTTCAGCCCGTGGACCGATCTCGCCGCCACCGGCGCCTCGCTCGAGGAGAACTCGGCGCGGTGCGCGATGTTCGCCGCCGAGACCATCCGTCGCGCGGCGCCGTTCTACGCGGGCTCGGCCGACCCCCACCTGCCACTGCTGTCGCCACTCTACGGTGACTTTCGCGGTCTCCCGCCGCTGCTCGTGCACGCCGGCATCGACGAAGTGCTGCGCGACGACGCCGTGCGCGTGGCCGAACGTGCACGCGCGGCCGGCTGCGAGGTCGAGCTGCGCCTGTGGCCACGCGTGCCGCACGTCTGGCAGTTCTTCGCCGCGGTGCTGCCCGAAGCGCGCGAATCGCTCGACGCGACGGTGGCGTTTGTGGGCCGCTGCATCCGGGGCACCAGCACACCCTGAGGTGGCGCGCCCGGGGCGTGACGATCCGTGACCGGGGCTGGCGGTGCGCGTCCTGCGCACGGTGACTGCCTCATCCGACTCCGGCATTTTTCCCGCGTACCGGCCCCCTGACTGGGTGCCGCTGCAACGCGCCCTCACGACTGTCTTCGGCATCGGCGCGGTCGATGCGGCGGCGTCGTTCTGGTTCGTCGGCTACGTCCGCGGTCCGGCCGACGTGGGCGAGCTGCGCCTGTACGAGCACAGCGGCACGCGACGACAGGTGGCCCTCGATCGCGACGGCGGTGCCTACAGCTGGTCGGAGGTGTTCGACCAGTACGTGCGCACCGACGACGAAAGCACGCTGATCGCCGCGCTGGTCTGACACGCGCCCGCAAGGCGCCCGTCTGACCGCACGGGCGTGTCGCCGTGCGGACTCCAGTCGGCGGCGCGCGCGGCCGACACTTTCCGGAGATGTCTTCCGACCTGAGCGCGCCGCGTCCGGTGTCGTCCCCGCGCACGGGGGCGTTGATTCCCCTGCGGGGGGCAGGGGGCGCGTCGGCGTCGAGTGCACCGGCTGGCGCCGCCGCGGTGCCGTCCGTTACCCGCGTGGGCGGCGGGGAGACGCATGGGCTGCGACGCAGTGGGGTGGCGGGTGGCGACCTTGCCCACCGCGCCGACGCGGTGTTGCTGCGCACGCCGGTGGCGGACACGGAGGCGCGTGTGGGTCTCGAGGCCGCTCGGGCGGCACTCGTGCGCCGCGATCCCGTGCAGGTGCTCACGGCGTTGGACGCGGTGTGGACCACGGCCGCCACGCACGAGTCGGGATGGTACCTGCGGGCGGGTGCGCTGACGGCGCTCGGGCTGGCCGGCGAGGGGACCGCGGTCGCGCTGCGCGGACTCGAGCGGACGCCGCGATCGCGCGCACTGCGGCTCGTGCTGGCCCTCGCGCGCGCGGCAGGCGGGGACGTGCGGGGAGCGCGCGAGCTCCTGCAACAGGCACTCGAAGCGGAGGGCGAGGAGCCGGTGTTGCTGGCGACCCTGGCCGTGCTGCACGCGCGCCAGGGACGTGAGCGCGAGGCGAGCGAGGCCGCGCGCCCGCTGCGGAGCCGGTGGCGCGCCCATCCGGCCACCGCGTGGATGGAGGAGGCGCTGCGAAGCGCGCGCGCCGACGTACAGCGCGCCGGATCGCGTGCGGTGGAGTTGGGCGAAGCCGACGTCGCGCAGGCATGCGATGCGCCGACGGCGTCGACAACGTCTGCCGAGGATGCCGCCAGCGCGACGAGCGACGACGCGGACGGTTCCGACGCCGCGCGCGCCAGCCTCGCGGTCGACGTCGACGCCACGCGCGAGGCGTTCGCAGCGCTGGGTCGGCATGTCGAGCGCGGCGAACGCGACGCCGCGCGGCAGCAGGCGCGACGCGTACTGCGAGCACTGTCGGCAGATGGCGCGTGGCGGAGCAGTTGGCCGGCGTCGCAGGCACACGCCGCGCGCAGTGTGCTGGCAAGCGTGCTCGAGGTGCTGCACGCGCCGTCGTCGTCTGAGCTGTCGCACGCGTTGGACGGGGCCACCGCCGATGAGCCAACGGCCTCCGAGGCCCGCGCTACCATGCGCGCGCTGCTCCTGACGTTGGCCGAGCCGCCGTCGCCGTCTCGCGCGTCACGTGAGCGGACGCCCCCGCCTTCGATGCGCACGCTCTGCGCACGTCTGCCGCACGGCTGGCTGGTGTGGATGTGTGCGCTGCTGCGCGACACGCGCCATTTCGAGTCGGTCGCATCGACGGTGCTACGCGTGCGCGACGGCCTGCGGAGCACGCCGCCGCGCGCCGGGGACAGCGTGTCGGCGGTGCAGGTGTCGGCGCCGGCGGACGACGACAGCGTGCTGACGCCGCTGCGCCTTGGACTCGCGCTGCTGCCGGAGCCGCGGGTTCACACCAGCCTGCGCCGTTCGGGGGCGCACGATGGAGTCGCCGCGGGCGATCGTGACGGGGCGCTGCATGTCGGCGAGACGGGCGCGTGGCGCACGGCCAACGACGCGTACGCGGACACGCCCGGCGGAGCGATGGGCGGCGACCCGGCCGAGACGACGATCGGCGCCCCGGAGACATCCTCGGCGCTGGCGCGGGCGGGCACGATCGGAGCGGGCGCGGCGGTGAGTACCGTCGCCTGGATGCTGGCGGGCCCGTGGGTCGCAGCGGCGGTGCTCGCGGTGGGTGTGGCGACCGCCGTGCTCCTCGTCGCAGCGCCCCGTCGGGCGCCGGACCAGGTCGATTAGATTTGCCGGGCGGCGCCGCACGGGCGCCGCGTGTGCGTGGCGCGCCGATCGACGGCGCCGCCTCCCGACCCTGCACCTCCGCATCGACCATGGCCCCGACTCCGGCTCCGCAGCACGCTGCGCCGACTGCTGCACCCATCACGGCGTTCCTCCGTCATCACTATCGGCACTTCAACGCCGCCGCCCTCATCGACGCGGCGGATGGCTACACCGCGCACCTCGCGAGTGGTGGCAAGATGATGGTGACGCTGGCCGGCGCGATGAGCACGGCGGAGCTGGGCCTGTCGCTCGCCGAGATGATCCGGCAGGACAAGGTGCATGCGATCACGTGCACGGGCGCGAACCTCGAGGAGGACATCTACAACCTCGTCGCGCACGATCACTACGCGCGCGTGCCCAACTATCGCGACCTCACGCCGCAGGATGAGCAGCGGCTGCTGGAGCAGCACTTCAATCGCGTCACCGACACCTGCATCCCCGAGGCCGAGGCGATCCGGCGCATCGAGCACGCGATCCTCGACGAGTGGAAAGCGGCGGACGCGGCCGGGGAGCGCTACTTCCCGCACGAGTTCATGTACCGGATCCTGCTGAGCGGGAAGCTCGAGCAGTACTACCAGATCGATCCGAAGAATTCGTGGATGCTGGCGGCGGCGCAGAAAAACCTGCCGATCATCGTGCCCGGGTGGGAGGATTCGACCACGGGCAACATTTTCGCGTCGCACGTGATCGACGGGAACATCCGGAACGTGCACACGGTGCGGAGCGGCATCGAGTACATGATCTTCCTGGCCGACCACTACACGCAGGTCACGAAGACCGCCTCGCTCGGCTTCTTCCAGATCGGTGGCGGCATCGCGGGCGACTTCCCGATCTGTGTCGTGCCCATGCTGCACCAGGACCTGCAGCGCACGGAGGTGCCGCTGTGGGGGTACTTCTGCCAGATCAGCGACTCGACGACGAGCTACGGATCGTACTCCGGCGCGGTGCCCAACGAGAAGATCACGTGGGGCAAGCTGGGCATCGAGACGCCGAAGTTCATCATCGAGAGCGACGCGAGCATCGTGGCGCCGCTCATCTTCGCGATCGTGCTGGGGCAGTAACCGCCGTCAGCCCGTCGAATCCGGGAGTGTCGCGGGGGGCGGGTCCACCCGCGGCACCCGCAGGCGCTGCCCAGCCTGGATCTCGCCCGAGGGCAGTTGATTGAGTTGCTGCAGGATGTCGGTCGTCGTGCGGTAGCGGCGCGCGAGGGCGGTGAGCGTCTCGCCGCGCCGCACCACGTGAGTGTCGAACTGTTCGGCCGGCAGGGCCGGCGGGCGCAGTGCGGCGTCGAGTGTCGCGTTCGCACGGGTGACCGCGCTCCGTCCGGCGCGGGTCGCGCGCACGACGGCGTCGGCCCCCGGCCACGCCGCATCGTCCACGATGAAGTCCACCTGGCGCGCCGGCGTCCGCAACGCGAGCCCGCGCAGGCGACCCCGCCAGAGCGACTGCGGCTCCAGCGTGAACGCCGCGTCGTACGGATAGCTCTCGGTGAGCAGGTCCATCGGGCCGTCCTCCCGGGGCCGCAGCAGGGGCAGGGGCGGCGCGCCGACGTACACGACGCGGCGATCGGTGGCCGCGACGACGCCGAACGACTCGCGGTAGAAGTCCGTCCAGCGCCGCTGCGATGCGTAGACGCGGGCGATGATCGTCTCCCCGCCGCGAAGCTGCGAGGCGAGCTCGCGGTTGGCCATTTCGCGGGCGACGCGCCGCGCGCCGATCGTGGGGACCACGGACGCGGCGCCGACGACGGCGACGGTGGTGAGGATCGCGGTGAGGCTGGAGAGGGCGAGGGCGACGCGGACCGCGAGCCGACGGGTGGGGGCGGGTGGCCGGGCGGCGCCGGCGCGAAACCACCCCGGGCGGGGGCGCGGCGTGGCGTCCGGCAGCGGTGGCAGGGGCGTCGTCACCCCGGAAAGTAGGCGCGGGCACAGGACGGTTTGGAGGCCCGCCCTTGCCAATACGCATTGGCAATCGAATATTGCCGCCCCATGAGCCTCCCCCCTTCAGGCCGCCGCGTCACGGTGCACGACGTCGCGGCCCGTGCCGGTGTCTCCCAGCCCACCGCGTCGCTCGTCCTGTCGAACCACCCCAAGGCCCGAGTCGCCGCCGCGACCCGTCAGCGCGTGCTCGAGGCTGCGACCGAGCTCGGGTACAAGCCGAACGTGGTGGCCCGGTCGCTGGCCCGACGTCGGTCGTACGCGCTGGGGCTCATCGTGCCCGATGTGCGCAATCCGTTCGTGGCCGACGTGGTGGCCGGCGTCGAGCGGGTGGCGGCGCAGGCGGGGTATGCGGTGCTCCTGTGCGATCAGTCGACACGCGACGTGCGCCAGCATCTCGACGTGCTGCTCGCGCGGCAGATCGACGGGGTGCTCATCGACGCGGTGGGCGGCAAGGCGCTGTCCTCGGCAACGGTGGGCAGCGTGCCGGTCGTGCTCATGGACACCCCGCATGAGCGGTGGCCGGGCATCAGCACCGATGCCGCCGCGGCGGGACGCCTGGCTGCGGAGCACCTGCTGCACCTCGGGCACCGGTCGATCGGGTTCATCGGGCCCGCCGTCGACGTGCACGCCTTTCGGCAGCGCGAGCGGGGGTTCGTGCAGGCGCTCCGCGCCGCCGGGGTGGCGATCCGCACGGAGTGCTGGCGTCGCGCCCCCGCGACGGTCACCGGTGGGCGCGACGCCATGCGCGCGCTGCTGGGTGTCCCGTCACGCCCGACGGCGGTGTTCTGCGCGAACGACCTCATGGCCATCGGTGCGCTCAAGCAGTGCCTGACGGCCGGGCTGGTCCTGCCGCGCGATCTCTCGGTGGTGGGGTGCGACGACATCGAACTCGCGCGCTACGTCACCCCTGAGCTGTCGACGGTGAGTGTGCCGGCGCGTGAGTTGGGCGCGCGCGCGGCGCGCCTGCTGCTGCAGCAGATCGAGCAGTCGCCCCGCCGGGTGCAGCAGTCGCGACCGCTGCCGGTGCACTTCGTCGGCCGCGGGTCGAGCGGCGTCGCGCCGCAGGCGGTTGCGTGAGCACGAGCCTTCCGCGTGAGGCCGTGATCACCGGTACCGGATCGGCGGTGCCCGCACGGTGCGTGACCAATGCGGAGCTGTCCGCCATGCTCGGTGAGGACATCGACCCGTTCGTCCGCGGGACGCTTGGCATCGCGACACGCCACTGGTGCGGCGACGACGAGAGCACGGCCGACCTGGCGGTGACCGCGGGCGCACGCGCGCTGGCCGCTGCCGGCGTGACGCCCGAGCAGATCGACCTGCTCATCGTGGCCACCGACACGCCGGAGTACGTGTCCCCGGCGACCGCCTCGGTGGTGCAGGGGCGGCTGGGGCTGATCCGCGCCGGCACGTTCGACCTCAACGCCGGCTGCGCAGGCTTCGTGACCGCGCTCGACGTGGCGTGGAAGTACCTGCGTGCCGACGAGCGCTATGCGCGGGTGCTCGTCATCGGCGCGTATGCGATGTCCCGATACCTTGATCCGCGCGACAAGAAGACGGTGACGATCTTCGCCGACGGCGCGGGGGCGGCCGTGGTCGAGCGTGCGGCACAGCCGGGCGTGCTGTCGTCGGAGCTGTTCGCCGACGGGCGCTTCTGCGACGACATGGGCATCTTCGCCGGCGGAACACGCACGCCGATCACTGCGGCGATGCTGGAGCAGGGCACGGCGCACCGGCTTCGGTTCGTGCGCAAGTATCCGGCCTCCGTCAACGAGGAAGGCTGGCCGCGCATCGTGCGCAGCGTGCTGGACCGCGCGGGTGCACAGCCGAGTGATGTCGACCTGTGGTTGTGGACGCAGGTGAATCGCTCGACGATCGTGCAGGTGATGGAGACGCTCGCGCAACCGATGACGCGGGCGCACACCATCATGGACAAGTGGGGGTACACCGGGTCGGCGTGCCTGCCGATGGCGCTCGACGACGCGGTGCGCGCGGGGCTTCTGCACGACGGGGCGCTCGTCGTGCTCACCGGCTCCGGCGCGGGCCTCGCGATGGGCTCGGTGGCGTTGCGCTGGCGCGCGCGCGCGGAGCCGGGAGCGCTTGCATGACGCTGTCCGCCGCCCAGGTCGACGAGGCGGGCGCCACGCCGCTCGTCCACCGCTTCTTCGCGCGGGCTGCGGCAACGCCCGAGGCGCTGGCGTTCGCGGTGTATCCGCCGGCCAGTTCCCGTGCGACGGCACAGGTGACGTGGGGGATGTGGGCACAGCAGGTGCGAGGGTGTGCGGCCCGGCTGCTGCGCGACGGTGTGATGCCGGGTGATCGCATTGCGGTGCTGGCGGGCAATCGGCTGATGTGGCCGGTGCTCGACGTGGCGCTGCAGGCGGTGCGCGCGATCGGCGTGGGGATCTTCCCCGGCAGCACCGCCGATCAGGTCGATGCGCTGCTCGCCGATTGTGGTGCGCGCATGCTCTTCACCGATGATCGTGCCGAAGCGGCCCGGCTGGCCGGTCGCCTCGAGGTGGTGGTGCTCGACGCGCCGGAGAGTGTGCGCAGCATCGGCGTCGAGCCGTGGAGCTGCTGGTGCGAGGACGCCGGGCGCGCGCTGGCGCAGGATGTGTCGCTCACGGCCGCGCTGGAGGCGCGCATCGCGTCGGTGACCCCAGACGACCTCTTCGCGATTGTCTACACCTCGGGCTCCACCGGCGCGCCCAAGGGTGCGTGCCTCTCTCATCGCTATCTCGCGGCTTCGGCGGCGTCGATCGTCGGGGTGCTCGGCTTCGATGCCGATGACCGCGGCCTCAGCTTCCTGCCGTACTCGCACGCCGCGGAGCGCGTGTTCGGGCAGGGTGTGCGCCTGCTGGTGGGAGGCAGCGCGGCGCTGGTGGCGCGCCCTGCTGACCTGTTTCTCGTGTCCGCGGACTTCCGCCCGACGTCGCTGCCGGGGCTCCCGCGCATCTTCGAGCGTCTCGATGAAGCGATCGCGGCCGACGTGGCACGCGGTGTTCCCGCGCAGGACGCGCTCCGTGCGCAGACGGGAGGACAACTGCGGCGCGCCACGTCGGGCGGCGCCACGCTCCCGACCGTGGTGGCGGAACGCCTCGCGGCGTTGGAGTTGACGATTCTCGGCGCGTACGGGCAGTCGGAGCACCTGTGCATCGCCATGAACCGGCCGGAGGCGCCGCGCTTCGATTGCGTGGGCGTGCCGATGCCCGGCACCACCGTGGCGATTGCCGACGATGGCGAGCTGCTCGTGCGCCGCAGCGCCCTCACCTTCAGTGGCTACTGGGGGCGCGACGCCGAGACGCGGGCGGCGTTCAGCGCCGATGGGCTGTGGCTGCACACCGGTGACCTCGCCGAGCAGGATGCGGACGGTGCCCTGCGCATCACGGGGCGTGCCAAGGAGTTGATCGCGCTGTCCACCGGTCGCAAGGTGGCGCCCGCGCCCATCGAGCAGGCGCTCGTTGCCACGCCCCACATCGCGCAAGCGCTGGTGCACGGGGAAGGGCAGAAGTTCCTCACGGCCCTGCTGGTGCCGCGTCGCGATGCGCTCGAGCGCTGGGCTCGCGCCAACGGAGTCGAAGCCGCGTGGCCGGCGCTCCTCGCCGACGATGCCGTGCGTGCCCTGCTGCAGGCCGCCGTGGACGCCGTGAATGCCACCCTCGCCCGCACCGATCGCATCGGTGCGTTCGCCACCATCGACGAAGAGTTCACGGTGGAGGCGGGCCTGCTCACGCCCACCCTCAAGGTGGTGCGGCGTGCCGTGGCGGCGCGGCACGCCGCGCGACTCGCTGCCCTGTATGCGTCGCGGGAGGTGCGATGAGCATGCGCGGCGCGCGTCCTCCCGATGCCCACGAAGTCTCTGATACACGCCGGCTGTGCCGGCGCGCTGCATCACCGGTCACCGCTGTCCCTCCCACCGTCGCCCTGGCGCGACGCCCCTCCCGCCGTCCTCCCTTCGGAGATTCTCGTATGGTGAACGTCAATTCCCTGTCGCGGCGTCCGCGCGTGGCTGTGCGTGACCTGCTGCGCACCGTCGTGCGCGGCGTGCTGCGCACGCACGGTGTCGCGCTCGCGCTGGCCGCGACGCCCCTGCTGGCCGCCGCGCAGACGGGCAGTCTGGCCGGTCTCGTCACGGACAGCGTGAAGGCGCCGCAGCCCGGCGCGCAGGTCACGCTGGTCGGCACGCGATTCGGCGCCACCTCGGGGCTCGATGGGCGCTATCGCATTGTCGGCGTGCCGGCGGGCACCTACACGGTGCGTGTGCAGCGCATCGGTTCGAATGCCCGGTCGTTCGAGGGGCAGCGCATCGCGGCCGGCAGCGAGACGACACTCGACATCACGCTCGCTGCGAACGCCCTGCAGCTTGGCGGCTACGTCGTGTCGGCGTCGCGACGCGTGGAGAAGATCACCGATGCGCCGGCGACCGTCACACGCATCACGGCGGACCAGATCGCGACGACGGCGGGCTCGAACTTCACCGCCGTGCTCAAGGACGTGAAGGGCGTCGACTTCATCCAGACGGGCGTCGCGGCGGCGGGCATCAACGCGCGTGGCTTCAACAGCGCGTTCAACAACCGCATGCTGCAGATGGAGGACAACCGCATCGCCGTGCTGCCGGAGAACGGCCTGCCGGTGGGTGTGTTCACCACCATCCCCAAGGTCGATGTGGCGGGCGTCGAGGTGCTGGTGGGGCCGGGCGCCGCGCTCTACGGTCCCGACGCGTCGAACGGCGTCGTGACGCTGCTGAGCAAGGACCCCAAGCAGTACCGTGGGCTCACCATGGAGACCTCGATGGGCACCAACGGGGGCAGCCTTGGCGACACGTTCAAGGATCGCGCCGGTCACGCCGCCGTGGCGGACTTCCAGTTCCGGTACGCGAACGTCTGGAAGAAGCTGGGCTACAAGGTGACCGGTGAGCGCCTCTGGGGACGCGACTGGCGCAACACGAACTTCTACGCGCCGGTGGCACCGCGGACGACACCGTCCCCGGAGCTCGGCATCGACTGGGGCACGTCCTACAACCGGCTGGGTGGCGCGCTGGTGTACTACTTCGACGGCGGCGCGCGCCTCGAGTATCAGGGCGGCGCGAGCAAGAGCAACGGCGTCGGTGTGACGAGCGCGGGCCGCAACCAGCTCAAGGACTGGGGTTACTGGAACCAGCAGGTCCGCTACACCTCCGAGCACTGGTTCGCGCAGGCGTATGCCACGCGGTCGCTGTCGGGGAGCACGTTCGCGCTCAACGGCTACTCGACCAACCGGCTGGCGGCGCGGTTCAACGGCGTGTCCGATGACTCGGTCCTCAAGGCGTCGTCGTTCCCCGCCGACGGTCGCCTGCTGGCGGCGGAAGTGCAGAACAACGTGACGCTGCCGGCGCTGCTCAACACGCGTGTCATCTCGGGCGTCCAGGTCCGTCGCGACCAGGTCAGCTCGAAGCGGGTGTGGCTCTCGGACGCGATCAGCGGCGAGGACATCACGCTGACGCAGGTGGGCGTGTACGCGCAGACCGAGACGCCGCTCAACGACCGGACGAAGCTGGTGCTGGGGGGGCGCTACGACAACCCGGAGTTCTACGACCCGCAGTTCAGCCCGAAGGCGGCACTGCTGATCTCGCCGGACGAAAACTCGACGCTGCGCATCACCTTCAATCGCGCGTTCAAGTCGCCGTCGATCCTGCAGACGAACTTCTTCTACCGCGACTTCAGCCCGAGCGTGGGCGTGTTCGGCAACAAGGACGGCATCGTGGTGAAGAACGCCGCCGGCGTGGTGCAGCGCACCATCGACCCGGTGGTGCCCGAGGTGAACAACACGGTCGAGTTGGGCTACAAGGGTGTCATCAAGGATCGCCTGTACCTGGATGTTGCCGGCTATGTCGCCCGCTACAAGGCGTTCCTCAGCCCGCTGGTCATCGTCGCCAACCCGTTTGCGGGCACCTTCGCCTACAACGCGAAGACCGACGTGAAGTACCTGGGCATGACCAACAACGAGCAGATCGCGCTCACGTACTTCAACCTGGGCAAGGCCACGCTCTCCGGCATCGACGCGGGCCTGCGCTACGTCGTGTCGGAGCGCGTGAACGCGAGCGCCACCATGAGCCTCCTCAAGCTCGACTCGATCATCCCGAAGGCGGGGGATCCCGCCGAGGCCACGGCACTGAACGCACCGTCGTTCAAGGCGACCGCGGGGATGGACAGCCGCGACATGGGCTTCGGCACGATGGGCGGCTTCACGGTGCGCTTCGTGAAGGACTACCAGTTCCTCTCCGGCGCGCACAACGGCCGCATCCCGGGCATCGTGACGTTCGACTTCAACGTGGGCAAGAAGATCGCCGACGTGGCCACGCTGACCTTTGCGATGTCGAACCTCTTCACCTGCACGAGCGGTACGTCGACGCCCGGTGCGTGGGTGGCCGCGACGGTGCCCTCGGTGTACTCGCGGGGCTGGGGCTGCGGGCTGGGCCGCAAGCACATCGAGATCCTCGACATGCCGGCGGTTGGTTCGATGGCCACGATCGGCATCCGCATCGATCGGTGATGCGATGAGTGATCCGCAGGCGGCCGGGCCGATGCGGCTGGTACGTGGGCGGCACGAGGTGGCGGCGGGTGCCCGGGACTATCGTCTCGTGGTGCCCGCGGTTCCGCGCGCGCGTCCGCCGCTGCTGGTCGTGTTGCACGGCTGCCTGCAGGACGCCGACGACATCGCACGGGGCACGCGCCTCGATGTCGCGGCGGCCGACGGGGTGTTCGTCCTCTATCCGTCGCAGGACGTGGCGGCGAACGCCCGTCGGTGCTGGAACTGGTTCGAGCCGGCGCATCAGTCGCGCGACGGAGGGGAACCGGCCATCCTCGCGGCGATGATCGACCACGTCGTGGCCGCGCACGGCCTCGACGGAGAGGCCGTGCATCTGGTGGGCATCTCGGCCGGTGCCGCGATGGCCGGTCTGCTGGCCGTGGGGTATCCGGAACGCTTCGCGTCGCTCACCCTGGCCTCGGGTGTGCCGTGGCGCGCGGCGAGCAGTGTGGTGCAGGCGTGGTCCGTGATGCAGCGCGGTGCGGGTCCGGCCCTGCCGGACGGCGCCGCGCTGCTGGCGGCCATGGGTGACGCGCCACGTGCCGTGCCGGTGACCGTGGTGCACGGCATGGCCGACGGCGTGGTGAGCGTGCGGAACGCCGCCGACACGGCGCGGCAGTGGGTCGACTTGCACGACACCCTACGGGCACGCGCGGGGCAGGAGGCCTTGCAGCAGCAGGCACTGCCGCGCACCGAGCAGGGCGGTCGGCTGGTGGACGAGACGCGGTGGTGTGACGCCGCGCAGCGCGCGCAGGTGACGCTGTTGCGCGTGCACGACCTGGGACACGCATGGTCTGCGGGCGACCCCTCGGGTAGCTTCACCGATCCCGCAGGTCCTGATGTCAGTGCGCGCATCGTCCGGTCGATCGTGGACGGCGACGCACGAGCATCGTCCTCCGTATCCTGACCGACGCCCGACCGGCCCCGGCCCACCTGATGTTTCCGAGTCTCCCCGCTGTCTTCGACCCGGTGGCGTGGTGGGCGCGCGTCGACGGTGAACGCACCGCGCTCATCGATGCGTCCGATGACACGCGGTGGTCGTACCGCGCGCTGGACCTCGAGGCGGACCGTTGGCACGCATTGCTGGCGCAGGCGGGGGTGAGGCCCGGCGATCGGGTGGCGGTGCTGGCCCCCAATCGTCGCGAGTACCTCCCGCTCTTCTTCGGCTGTCTGCGGCTCGGCGCGGTGCTGGTGCCTCTCAACTGGCGCCTGTCGGCGCCGGAGCTGGCCCGCGTGTTGGCCGATGCGCGGCCGGTGGTCTGCTTCGGCGAGGACAGTGTGCGTGCGCTCGCGGAGGCCGCGTTGCGCGCGGCGGCGCTGTCGGAGGCGACGCGATGGCATGACTTCGATCGTGAGGTCCCGTCGCTCCTCGCGCGGGCCGATCGCACGCCCCCGGCCAGCCCCGTGCGGACCCATGACGACGCGACGATGCTGCTGTACACCTCGGGCAGCACCGGCGCGCCCAAGGGTGTGGTGCTGCCGCATCGTCAGCTGCTGTGGAACGCGATCGCGACGAGCACCGGTTGGCAGCTTGGTGCGGAGGACGTAGGGCCCATCGCCACGCCGTTCTTCCACACGGGCGGCTGGCATGTGTTCACGACACCGCTGCTCTTTCGCGGCGGCACGCTCGTACTGCTCGGCGCATTCGACGCGAGCGCCTACCTCGGCACGCTCGCGCGGTACGGCATCACGGTGACCTTCGGCGTGCCGACGCAACTCGACCTCGTCCAGCGCGCCGCGGACTGGGGGCGCCCCCTGCCGCGACTGCGGGCCTTCTGGAGCGGTGGTGCGCCGTGCCCGCAGCGCACCAAGGACGCCGTGCGCGCGGCAGGCTACGGCTTTCGCGAAGGCTACGGACTCACGGAGTGTGGGCCGAACTGCTTCGCCACGAACGCGGTGACCGCGCGTGCGCAGGACGGCAGTGTCGGATGGCCCGTCCCGTTCCTGGAGGCGCGCGTGCGAACCGACGAAGGCACGCTGGCACTGCCCGATGTGATCGGCGAACTCGAACTGCGCGGCCCGCAGATGTTCGGTGGCTACTTCAATGCCCCGGAGCGGACCGCCGAGGTGATGACGGCGGACGGCTTTCTGCGGACCGGGGACCTGGCGAGCTGCGGTGCCGATGGCGTGTTCCGCATTCGCGGGCGCCGCAAGGAGATGTTCATCTCCGGCGGGGAGAACGTCTTCCCCGGCGAGGTGGAGGCGGCGTTGCTCGACTGCGCGGGTGTGCGCGATGTGGCGGTGCTGGGCGTCCCCGACGCGGTGTGGGGCGAGACGGGGTGTGCGCTTGTGGTGCGCGAGCACGCCCACCTCGATCACGAGGCGCTGGTGCGTGACGCCCGCGCGAGGCTGGCGGGGTACAAGGTGCCCAAGCGCGTCGTCTTCGTCGATGCCATTCCGCGGCTCGGGTCGGGGAAGATCGACCGGGCCACGGCGCGCGCACTCGTCGAGGCCGCGGAGCCCGGCGCGTGAGTGCCGACGAGACGCGTCACGCGGCTCCGGCGGTTGCGGCCCAGCGTGCGCGCGGCTCCGCGCTGCAGAGTACGCTCGACTTTCTCGACGGGACCTTTGGGCACGGGCTCGCTGGACGCGTCATCGCGGCGCTTTCGCGCGACGACCAGACGCGCATTGCGACGGTCACGCCGACCGATGAAGTCCCGTATCTCCTGCTGGTGCGTCTGTGGGATGCTGCCGCCGCGCAACTCGAGGCGGAACAGGCGGCCGAGCGCGCGACCTGGGCGGAGCGGGCGGGCGAAGCGTCCATCGGCTCGTTTGGCGTGCAGTTGTACGGCGGCATCCTTCGCAAGCCGACGCCGCACGAGTTCCTCACGCAGAGTATTTCGCTCTTCCGGCTCTACTATCAGCCGGGTGACATGACCGTGGTGGAGGAGGAGGCGACGCGCACGGTGTTGCGGCTCGTCGGCTTCGACCCGGTGACGCGCGCCTTCTGCCGGCGCCAGACCGGTGGTCTGCACCGCGCCATTACGCTGGCAGGTGGACAGGCGGCACAGGTCGAGCATGTGCGGTGCCTGCTGGAGGGGGACGCCTTCTGCGAATGGGAGCTCACCTGGACGGGCGAGGCGGCGAACGGGATGCCGGCTGTAGGCGCTGGCGCGGGTCCGTCGCCGTAGCGAGGATTCCGGGATGACGCCGTCGCGCACATCTCGCCCCCCTCGCGTTGTGGTGCAGGCCCTTGCCGGGTGCCCCGCGTGAGCGGACGACGCCTCCGGCGTGGTGAGGATGATGGCGCGGCGGCCCTCGCTACCCAGTTCGATCTCTTTCCGGTGCGTCCGGTCGTGGACGTGCTCGACCCGGTGACCGTCGTGGGGCCGCGCACTGCCGTCGAGCATCTCGTGCGTGTGCGACTCCGCCCGAACGACGCGCCGCATCTCATCTTTCACGACCGTCACGGCTGGTACTGCGAGGCACACGGCCCGTCGTGTGCGGCGGTGGCCCTCGCGCGTGATGCGGTGCGTGACACCGCTGGCTGATCTCCGCGCATGACTGACGCCCCCATCTGGACGCCCACGCCCGCCGAGACCGCGGCCGCGCGCATGACGGCCTTTCGCGAGGCACTCATCGCGGAGGGGATCGTCGATGCCCGCGTGACCGACGCCCATGCCCTGCAACGTTGGTCGGTGGCCCAACCGGAGGCGTTCTGGGCCGCCGTGTGGCGCGCGGCGGATGTCCTTGCCGATGGCCCCGGACCGGCGCATGCGCCGTGGACGGCGGTGCTGGAGGGCGGCGATCGCATGGCGCCCCCCGACCCGACGCACGGGCCCCGCTGGTTCACCGGCACGCGGCTCAACTTCGCCGAA
The DNA here is from genome assembly GCA_020161135.1 of Gemmatimonadota bacterium. GTDB lineage: Bacteria > Gemmatimonadota > Gemmatimonadetes > Gemmatimonadales > Gemmatimonadaceae > Gemmatimonas. The sequence continues at coordinate 571,728 of JAIUOB010000005.1, forward strand.
CACCTCCTGCGACGCCGTGACGACGGCGTCGCGATCGTCGCGTGGAACGAGCACGGCGCGAAGGAGCGGCTGTCGTGGCGCATCCTCGCCCGGCGCGTCGCCAAGGTGCAGGCGGCGCTCGCGCTCTACGGCGTCGGGCCGGGGCATCGCGTGGTCGGCTGGATGCCGAACATCGCGGAAGCGGTGATCGTGATGCTCGCCGCGACGGCGCTCGGCGCGACGTGGTCGAGTTGCTCACCCGACTTCGGCACCAAGGGGGTGCTCGATCGGTTCGGGCAGATCGCGCCCACGGTGCTCGTGGCGGCCGACGGCTACTGGTACGCGGGCAAGCGCATCGACTGCCTGCCGCGGCTGGCCGAGATCGTGGCGTCGTTGCCCTCGCTCGCCGCGACGTGGGTGGTGCCGTACCTCGGCAGTCGGCGGGAGGACATCAAGGCCGTGGTGCCCGACGCGACGATGTTCACCGATGTGCTGATCGGCAGCCCCGGCGGCACGGAGCCGACCTTCACGCGCCTGCCGTTCGATCATCCGCTGTACATCCTCTACTCGTCGGGCACGACGGGGATGCCCAAGTGCATCGTGCACGGGGCAGGGGGCACGCTGCTGCAGCACTGGAAGGAGCTCGCGCTGCATACCGACCTCCACGCCGACGACGTGCTGTTCTACTTCACCACCTGCGGGTGGATGATGTGGAACTGGTTGGTGTCCGGGCTCGCCGTGGGCGCGACGATCGTGCTGTACGACGGGGCGCCGCTCTCGCCCGATCCCGCCATTCTGTGGCGCATGGCGGCGGACGAGCGGGTGAACGTCTTCGGCACGAGCGCGAAGTATCTCGCCATGCTCGAGAAGGAAGGGGTCGAGCCCACGGCCTTCGCGGACCTCTCGGCACTGCGCGCCGTGCTGTCCACCGGCAGTCCGCTCGCGGCACACAGCTACGACTTCGTGCAGCGGGCCATCGCCCCGGGCACACGCGACGGGCGGCTGCGTGTGTCGAGCATCAGTGGTGGAACCGACATTGTGAGCTGCTTCGCACTGGGTGATCCCACCGGCGCCGTCTACCGCGGCGAACTGCAGATGCGCGGTCTGGGCATGGCGGTCGACGTGGTGGACGCGCAGGGCACACCGGTGCGCGGCGAGCCGGGAGAGCTGGTGTGCACGGCGCCGTTCCCCAGCATGCCGGTGGGTTTCTGGAACGATCCCGATGGCGGGACCTATCGGGGCGCGTACTTCGAGCACATCCCTGGGATGTGGCGTCACGGCGATTGGGCCGAGATCACGGCGCACGACGGGTTGGTGATCCATGGGCGGAGTGATGCCACGCTCAATCCGGGCGGCGTGCGCATCGGCACCGCGGAGATTTACCGACAGGTCGAGCAGGTGCCCGAGGTGGTGGAGTCGATCGTCGTCGAGCAGACCATCGGTGTCGCGGCCGGCACCGATTCGCGCGTCGTGCTCTTCGTGCGCCTGCGCGACGATGCCACGCTGGACGAGGCGCTGCGTGAGACGATCCGGCGGCGCATTCGCGAGCACACGAGTCCGCATCATGTGCCACGGGTGATCGTGGCCGTGCCGGACATTCCCCGCACCATCAGCGGGAAGATCACGGAACTGGCCGTGCGGGAGGTCATTCATGGGCGCCCGGTGCGCAACGTGGACGCCCTGGCCAACCCGGGCGCGCTGGACCACTTCCGGGACCGTCCGGAGTTGGCCCTCTGAGACGGGCGCGGCGCGCGGCAGGCGCCAGTTGATGGGGGCGCCGGCCGGGGCGCCGGTGGGCCCTCGGCGCTAGATTGCCGGCATGATCTACCTCGCCGTGTCGGAGGACCAGCGGGAGCGCGCCTGGATCGGTGCGCTGCCGCGTTCGCACATCTGAGGGTCGTGGAGGGCAGTGCTCCGGAGGGCGACGCGCCCGTTCCGGTGTATTCCATCCCATCACCCCCACCACAGGTGTGCCCATGGCCACGTTGACCGCTCCCGAGACGGGCGTCGAGCAGGACGCCTTTCCGATCAACGGCACCGACTACGTCGAGTTCTACGTCGGCAATGCCAAGCAGGCGAGCCACTACTACCGCGCCGCGTTCGGCTACGCGCTGGTCGCGTACCGCGGCCCCGAGACCGGCGTGCGCGACCGCGCCAGCTATCTGCTGCAGCAAGGCAAGATCCGTCTTGTCCTCACCACCGCCCTCGGTCCCGAGTCCCCGATCGCCGAGCACGTGCATCGACATGGCGACGGCGTGAAGGACTACGCGCTCTGGGTCGACGATGCGCGCCTGGCGTACGACACGGCCATCGCGCGCGGGGCGATCGCCGTGCACGAGCCCGAAGTGCGGCGCGACGCGCACGGGGAAGTGGTCGTCGCCGCCATCGCCACCTACGGCGACACGATCCACTCGCTCGTCGAGCGCCGGAACTATCGGGGCATCTTCCTGCCGGGCTTCGTCCCGGTCACGCCGCGCTACCAGCCGCCCGATGTCGGCCTCCTCTACGTCGACCACTGCGTCGGCAACGTCGAGCTCGGCCAGATGAACCGGTGGGTGGGCTACTACGCCGACGTGATGGGCTTCCGCAACCTCATCACCTTCGACGATACCGACATCAGCACCGAGTATTCGTCGCTCATGTCGAAGGTCATGGCGAACGGCAACGATCGCATCAAGTTCCCCATCAACGAACCGGCCTCGGGACGCAAGAAGTCGCAGATCGAGGAGTACCTCGACTTCTACCGCGGCCCGGGGGCGCAGCATCTCGCGTTGGCCACGGACGACATCCTGCACACGGTCACCGCGCTGCGCGATCGCGGCGTGGAGTTCCTCTCCGTGCCCACGACGTACTACGAGGAGCTGCAGGAACGCGTCGGCACCATCGATGAGCCGCTCGATGAGCTGGCCAAGCTCGGCATCCTCGTCGATCGGGACCCGGACGGCTACCTGCTGCAGATCTTCACCAAGCCGGTCGAAGACCGCCCGACGCTCTTCTACGAGATCATCCAGCGCAAGGGCGCGAAGAGCTTCGGCAAGGGGAACTTCAAGGCGCTCTTCGAGAGCATCGAACGCGAGCAGGCGCTGCGAGGCAACCTCTGATGCCCATGTATCACCTGCTGGGCAGCGTCCCGCGCAAGCGGCACATCGTCTTCCGGCGCCCGGACGGCGGGCTGTATGCGGAAGAGCTGATGGGCCATGAAGGGTTCGTCGGCACCTCCTCGCTGCTGTACCACATCCATCCGCCCACGACCGTGCTCACGGCCCGTCGCATCCGGCCGGTGGTGTGGGAGGCCGACGACGAGACCTCGCTGCGTCATCGCCACTTCCTCACGTCGCGTGCCACGAAGGGTGGTTCGGTCACGCTCGACCGCCTGCCGCTGCTCTTCAACAGCGACATCGGCATGTCGTACGTCGAGCCCGACGTCACCGACACGCACTGCTACCGCAACTCCCAGGCGGACGAAGTGGTGTACGTGGTGGAGGGACACGGCGTACTGGAGAGCGTCTTTGGCGACCTGCCGTATCGCCCGGGCGACTACGTGGTCATTCACCGCAACATCACGCACCGCTGGCGCCTCGATCCGTCGCAGGGGCCCACGAAGCTGCTCGTGATGGAGAGCGCCGGACATGTGCGCGTCCCCAAGCGGTATCGCAACGAGTTCGGCCAGCTGCTCGAAGGTGCCCCGTTCTGCGAGCGGGACATCCGTCGGCCGACCCAACTGGCGCCGCATGACGAACGCGGCGAGTTCCCGATCTACGTCAAGCAGTACAACGCGATCAACGAACTCGTGCTCGATCACCATCCGTTCGACGTCGTGGGATGGGACGGGTACTTCTATCCGTGGGCGTTCAACATCCACGACTTCGAGCCCATCGTCGGCCGCATCCACCAGCCGCCGCCGGTGCACCAGACGTTCCAGGGCGATGGGTTCGTGATCTGCTCGTTCTGCCCGCGCCCCTACGACTTCGACCCCGAGGCGGTGCCGGCGCCGTACAACCACAGCAACGTCGACTCCGACGAAGTGCTGTTCTACGCCTCGAGCGAGTTCATGAGCCGCAAGGGGATCGAGTACGGCTCCATCACGCATCACCCGGACGGCCTGCCGCATGGGCCGCATCCGGGGCGCACCGAGGCAAGCATCGGCGCCAAGTACACCAACGAGCTCGCGGTCATGATGGACAGCTTCCGCCCGCTCAAGGTGGCCAAGGCGGCCATGACGATCGAAGATCCGCGCTACCACCAGAGCTGGATCGAGGGGCAGCACGCCCAGTTCAATCCGCCCACCTCCTGAGCCCCGCGCGGCATGCCACGTCTCTCCGCTCGCCTGACGGCCTTCCCCGCGTATCCGCTGGCGCACATCCCCGCACGCAAGCAGGCGCTGCTCGCCGCCGGGGTCGACGTCATCGACCTCGGGGCCGGTGATGCCGACCTGCCGCCGCCCCGCGCGGCGGTGGAGGCGTTGCAGGCCGCCGCCGAGGTGCCCGCCCTGCAGCGCTATGGCTTCGGGTTGGGGTACGTCCCGTTTCGCGACGCGGTGAGCGCGTGGATGCAGACGCGCTTCGGCTTTCCCGTCGATCCGCTCAAGGAGGTGGTCCCACTCCTCGGCAGCAAGGAAGGGCTCGCGCATATCGCCACCGCGTTCCTCGGCCCCGGCGATGTCGCGGTCATTCCCGATCCGGCGTACCAGGCGTATCTCGGCGGGACGCTCATGAGCGATGCCACGCCGTACGTGTATCCGCTCCGTCCACGCACGAACTTTCTCGTGGAGCTGGACGAGATCCCGGCCGATGTGCTCGCGCGCACGCGCGTGGTGTACCTCAACTACCCCAACAATCCCACCGCGGCGATCGCGCCGCGCGACTATCTCGAGCGCGTCGTGCGCACCTGCCACGAGCGCGACATCCTGCTCGTGTACGACAACGCCTACTCGGAGATGGGGTTCGACGGCTATGTGCCGCCCAGCATCTTCGAGATCGACGGCGCGCGGGAGGTGGCCATCGAGTTCCACTCGATGTCGAAGACGTACAACATGACCGGCTGGCGGTGCGCGTGGGCCGTCGCGCGTCCGGAGATCGCGGGCGCATTGGCCAAGGTGAAATCGTTCACCGACACCGGCCAGTACATGGGCATCCAGAAGGCCGCGGTGGCGGCCATCGGAAGCTGGGCGGACTTCGTGCCCGGCAACCTCGCGGTGTTCGCCGCCCGTCGCGACGCGGCGGTGGCGGCATTTCGGGCGGAGGGCTTTGCCGTCGAGTCGCCGCGCGCCACGATGTATCTCTGGATTCCGCTGCCCGAGGGAATCGCGAGTGCCGCGTTCTGTGACCGGCTGCGCGAGGAGGAGGGCGTGATCGCGATGCCCGGCTCGGGGTTCGGTGCCGGCGGCGAGGGTTTCTTCCGCATCTCCTTCATCCAGACGCCAGCGCGTATCGCCGAAGCGGCGGCGCGCGCCGGACGCGTGTTGCACGCGATGCACGCCGGACACGAGTCGGCGCCGATGCCGGCCACCGCGGGGCGGTGAGCACCCGCGCCCAGTCCCCTTGGGCGACGGCGCGCGCGCGGGTTGCGGCGTGCGTCGGGCTGGGTGCGTGCCTGGTGCTGACGCCGATGCTCCGCGCGCAGCGCGCGACGGCTGCGGCCACGCCCCCGCCGCTCGCACGCGAGTTTCGCGGCGTGTGGGTGGCGAGCGTCAGCAACATCGACTGGCCCTCCAAGCGTACCCTGACCACGGCGGAGCAGCAGGCCGAACTCCGCGCGCTGCTCGACAAGGCGGCGGCGATGCGGCTCAACGCGGTCATCTTCCAGGTACGCCCCGCCGGTGACGCGCTCTACGCGTCGACGCTCGAGCCGTGGAGTGAGTACCTCACCGGTACGCAGGGGCGCGCCCCGTCGCCGGCATGGGACCCTCTCGCCTTTGCCGTGCAGGAGGCGCACGCGCGGCACCTCGAGCTCCATGCCTGGTTCAACCCGTATCGTGCCAGGCATGTCGACGGACGTTCGGCGTTCGCTGCGAACCACATTGCGCGTCGGCAGCCCTCGCTCGTGAAGCGGTATGGGCGGTCGGTGTGGATGGATCCCGGCGAACCCGCGGTGCGCGCGCAGACGCTGCGCGTGGTGCTCGATGTCGTGTCTCGTTACGACATCGATGGCGTGCACATCGACGATTATTTCTATCCGTACCCCGAACGCACGCGCCGCGGCCGGCCGATTCCGTTCCCTGACGACGCGAGCTGGACACGCTACCGCCGGGGCGGGGGGAAGCTCGCGCGCGACGACTGGCGTCGCGAGAACGTGAACCTGCTCGTGCGCGAGCTGCACGACGGCATCCATCGCACGAAGCCGTGGGTGCGCTTCGGCGTGAGCCCGTTCGGCATCTGGCGGCCGGGCTTTCCGGAGTCGGTGCGTGGCTTCGACGCGTATGCGCAGCTCTACGCCGACGCCCGCAAATGGCTGCGCGAAGGGTGGGTCGACTACTTCACGCCCCAGCTGTACTGGCCGACGACGCGCGCGGGGCAGGCATATCCGGTCCTCCTCGACTGGTGGGCCAGCGAGAACGTCCTCGGACGACACCTCTGGCCCGGCAACTTCACGTCGCTCGCCGGCGGGCGCGGGTCGACGGCCTTTCCCGTCAGTGAGCTCGTCGAGCAGATCCGCGTGACGCGACGGAACGATGGCGCCACCGGGAACGTCCACTTCAGCATGAAGTCGTTCCTCGACAACCAGGCCGGCATGGTCGATGTCCTCACTGCGGGCCCCTACGCCGAGCCGGCGTTGGTGCCGGCCACCCCCTGGTTGGCCGTGCCGCCCCCGCCGGAGCCTGCGCCCGTCTGGCGACCGAGTGCGGCCGAGCTGCGCCTCGCCCACCGCGGCGCCACCCCACCCTGGCAGTGGCTCCTCCGCCTGCGCACGGACACAGGGTGGGTGAGCCTGATCGTGCCGGGGAGTGCCGAACGCTGGGTCGTGCCGCCATCATTGACGCCGACGGCGGTGTCGGTCTCCGCACTCAATCGGGTGGGCTCGGAGAGCGATGCCGTGCTGGTGCCCGTTCCCGTCGCGCCCACGTCGTCCGACGCGCCGTCTCCGGCGGCGGCGTCATCGACGGAGGGCGTCCACCGCAGCGAACATCGTCGCGCACATCGCAGCGAGCAGCGAGGTCCTCGTCATGAACGCTGAACGCGTTCCGTTCTTCTACCGACTCACGAGCGGCATCCGCATCACCGTGCGGCCGAGCTACCTGCGCGAACGGTCGAACGCGCTGCTCGGCCAGTTCGTGTTCGCCTACCACATCCGCATCGAGAATGTCGGCGACCAGGCGGCGCAACTGCGCACCCGGCGCTGGCTGATTCACGACGATGCCGTGGGCGACACGGTGGTCGAAGGCGAGGGCGTCGTGGGCGAGCAGCCGCACCTGCTCCCCGGACAGGTGCACGAGTACCGCTCGTTCTGTGTGCTGAAGGCGCCCAACGGGTGGATGGAGGGCACCTATCGGTTCGTGCGCGACGACGGATCGAGCTTCAACGCCGTCATCCCCCGATTCACCCTCGACGCCGAGCCCCGCGCCGACACGGTGTCCTGACGCGCCGCGCCCACGCGTCAGGCGTCACGCGTCACGCGTCACGCGTCACGCGTCACCGGTAATCGAGACCAGCGGCAGCACGGTGGCGAAGGGCGCGGTCAGCACGTCGAATGTCGCGGGAGCGAGGACGTCGCGCACCAGCAGCGCCAGCAGCGCCGCCAGCGCCGGCTCGGCCACGGCATCGAGCGACGCGAGTGGATCGGTGTCGTCGGGTGGTGCCACGCGCAGCAGTTGCAGCAGCGGGCCCGCCGCGGCGTCACGCGCGGCCTCCCGGTCACTCCCGGCAATCGCCGTCGCCAGCGCTCGCTCCGCCGCGGCCCAGGCCGGCTGACGCTCCGCCGCGCGGTAGCGCGTGACGACCTCCCGCCGGTCGGACGCACTGAGTCCGGCCAGCGCCGCGAGAAACCGCCGGATGTGCGGCGTGGCCGGACCGTAGGGTCGCGCATTGTCACCGGCGCGCGTCGCGTTCATGCGGACGGCACCTGCACCGCGTGCCCCAGGCGCTGCAAGCCGTCGAAAACCGTCGCGACCTGCGGCCGCCAGCCCGTCGCGCGCAACGCCTCCGTGCGAATGCGCTGATTGCTCCGCGCCTCGCGTCGCGCGCCCCCCGAAGTGGCTGGCGGCGTCACGGCCGCGCTGGCCGCCTGCAGCGCGCGCGTGATCGCGCCCGCCTGCACGGGGTGCCCGTCGGTGCAATTGAAGATCGACACGGCGTCGTGAGTCGGCTGTCCGATCAGGTGCGCGATGGCATCCCGCACGTCATCGCGCCAGGAGAAGTTGCACCACCGACTGTCGAGCGGGTCGCCCTGCGCGAAGCGTGGGCCCGGGTCTCGACCCGGACCATACAGGCCAGCCGGGCGCACGATCCGCGCGGCGGTACGCCCGTGCTCGCCGATCGACGCGATGATCTGTTCCGCCTCGACCAGCGCCGCGACGCGACCGTCGTGTGGCGTGAGCGGCGTCGTCTCGTCCACCTCGCTGCCATCCTGCCGGTCGTACACCCCCGTGCTCGACACCCACAGGACGGAGCGCACCGAAAGCGCCTCGGCCACGCGGCGGATGCCTTCGGCGACCTGCGGATAGATGCCGTGATCGTCGCCCCGGCCGCGGCTGGGCGCGACCGTGGCCACGACGTGGTCGACGCGGGCCGGAAGCTGCGCACGCAGGGATGCGTCGGTCGCGATTTCGTCCGGCGTCCCCACGAGCCCGATGCAGCCCGCGGGTGGGGCGTCGGCGCCGCGCCGGAGCGTCCATACCGTCATGCCGCTCGAGGCCAGATGGGCCGCAGTCGGGGCGCCGAGCCAGCCAGGTCCGACGAGCAGGGTCGTGGCGCTCATGGGGTGGGTCCGAGGGAAAAGGGGCGGGGATGCGCGATCTGGCCTTGCGCCCCGGGCGACATGTACATTCTGGCCAGACCGGCGTCGCCAAAGGCGCGGCCGGAGGCGGTGTCGAACGCGGCGCGATTCCCGTGTCGCAACCACCAGGGAGCCAGGACCCGACCGTACATGTCGAAGCAGGACGCGATCGAACTGGAAGGTACCGTGACGGAGCTGCTGCCCAACGCGACGTTTCGCGTCACGGTGCCCAGTGGCCACGAAGTGCTGACGACGCTCGCCGGCAACATGCGGCGCAATCGCATTCGTGTGCTCGCCGGTGATCGCGTCACCGTCGAAGTGTCGCCATACGACTTGTCTCGCGGCCGCATCACCTTCCGCCACAAGAACTGAGCGGGGCGGTCGCGCGTCAGCGCAGCAGGAACCACCACGCGGCGCCTCCGGCCGCGGCGGCTGCGACCACGAGACCCGCCACCAGCGGCATGCGGCCGCGCGTCTTCTCCGTCGACGCGCCGACCACCCGTGGCACGCGCAAGGCGCGCGGCGCGGGAGCCGGCTCCGACCGCCCCTCCGGTGCCGTTGGCGGCGTCGGCTCTGCCGGCGGCGGCATGGTGACGTTCGCGATCGGTTCGGGGATGGCCGTCAGTGCGGCCTGCCCGCGCGGCGTGAGCGGCACGGGCGTCGTGCGCAGCAGCGTATCGGTCACCGCCACGGCCTCACGCAGCGGCCGATCGTCGTCGGTGAGCAGCGGCGGCGCGTCGAGCGGCACCATCTCCGGCAGGGCGACGGCCACGGCTGGTTCGACGGGTGTCGGCGCTTCGGGAGGCGTCTCCGGTGCCATCGGCTCTGCCGACGCGCGCAGGCGCGCCACGCGGGTGAGCAGGTCCTCGGCACGACTCGTCGAGAGGCCGTGCGACGCCAGCAGTGCGTGCAGGCGCAGCAGCAACGGCTCCGCGTCGGCCGTCGCGCCAAGCGCGAGCGCGATGCGCGCGGCATTCTCGAGCAGCACCACCAGTCGCACGTCCTCCGCGCCCACGCGATGCTCCAGCGCGGCGAGCGCACGTCGCACCAGGGCCAGGGCTTCGTCGCCGCGCTGTGCCGCGGCGAGCATCACGGCGAGGTCCATGCGCGCGCGGGCCACCGGCATGGCATCTTCGCCGGCGATCGCGACGCGCACGGTGCAGGCCCGCTGTCCGTGAACCAGCGCGTCATCGAGCGCGCCGGCGCGATAGCAGGCGTGCGCGAGATTGCCGAGGACGAGCGCGAGGGGCTCATGCGCGGCGGGCGCGAGCGGCTGCGACGCCTCGATGAGGTGGCAAGCGCGCGCGAACGCCGCGGCGGCCGCGTCCCACGCGCCGTCGGCGGCGAGCGCCAGCCCGCGATCGTTCTCCTCGCTCCACGGCGTCTCTGCCGGCACCAGATCCAGCTCCACCATGTCGTGCGTGCTCTCCTGATCACAGACCATCATCGCGCCGCGGACGGCGACGCGACCGCGCTGCGGTTCAGCCTGCTGTCCCGTCGTGTGACGCACCGATGGTGCGCCCACTCGGACACCACACCGGCCTCGTGCCGAGGCTGAACGCCACGCGCCGCCGGCTTCTCGACTGGCAGGACCGCGCGCGGTTGCCTGCACAAGTTATCCCACGTGATGAAGAGGCGCTGCACGGTTGACGGCCCCCGGAATGTCCCTAGCTTGGCGAAGAGGAGGGGCGCAGGGCCCCTCTGCAGGAACTCCTGCCGTCGCTCCCAATGGTCGCTCACGCGCGCAGCTCCCTGGGACCTCGTACCGCGACGTTCGCGGTACGCCTGCTGGCGTCGTGCGCGCTCGGCGCACTGCCGATGCTGTCCGCCTGCGATCGCGGCGAGACCGTCACGATCTCCGGCAATGTCGAGGGACTCGACACGCTTGCGCTGCGCGGCGATTCGCTGCTCGCTCGTGCCGATCGGCCACCCGACGACATCTTCTACACGCCACCGTCGCGCCTGGCGGATTCTATCGCCGCCGCTGCCTCGGCCGCGACGGTGTCGGCGGCATCCGCGCCAGCTCCGTCCGGCGACGCAGGGCGCCGTCCCGCGACGCGCCGCAACACCACGCTGTCGACCGCGTCTGGCAATGGGACGCTCGACGCGCCTCCCGCGATGGGCAGTCTCACCGGTGCCGAGATGTCGCGCCGGGCCCAGTTGCGCGGCGATTCCATCGCGCGTGCCTACGCGGCGCAAGCCTCTGGCGGCAGCGACGGCGCCCGCTCCCGCGCCGATTCGGTGCGCGGCGTGGTCGTGCTGCAGGGCACTGCGGACGCGCCGCAGGTCGCGCTGCAGGCCGGCAACACGACGATGGCGCTCAGCGGCATGGCGACCCGCGGCCTCATGCGGCTGGCCGGAAACGAAATCGTGGTGCATGGCGTGAAGATCTCGCCGCGCGACATCGTGGTCGCCGACTTCGTCGTGCGCGCGGCCAAGGGGTTGCCCGTCCTCGACGGCGTGATTGCCCCGGACGGCGTGCTGCGACTCACCGATGGATCCGGCTTGCGGCGTGTGTCGCTCCCCCCCGAGGTGCGGGCGCTGGTGGGGACCCGCGTGTGGGTGGCCATGCGCGGTGCCAATCCTGCCGCCTTCGGCATCTTGGCCACGCGCTGATGGGGCGCGCTGATCCGCGCCGCGGGCCCTAGCCCGCGTCGCGGATCGCCATCATGGGTGTTTCGCGATACACATCGCGCGACGTGAGCACGCCGATCCCCATCGTGAGCGCGAGCAGCGCGGCGGCAATGAGCACGGTGGGGAGCAGGGCCGGATCGAAGCGATCCTCGAACACGAAGCGCGTGATCCCCCACGCGCCGCCGAAGGAGAGCACCATTCCCGTGAGGGCGCCGAGCGCGCCCAGCGCGCCGTACTCCGCGAGCAGCACCCGCGCCACCTGCGCCTGCGATGCGCCCAGCGTCCGCAACAGCACGCCTTCGCGCAGCCGTGCGCGCCGGGTGGCGGCCACGGCGCTGAACAGCACCGGCACGCCCATCAGGAGCGAGAACACGCCGAGGAAGCGAATGGCCAGCGTGACGCGATCGACGATCGACCCGATGGTCTGGCGCACCAGCGACAGGTCGAGGCTCGACACATTGGGGAAGCGGCGGACGACGTCACGCTGCACCGCCGCCATGCGCGGCGCATCCGGCACGTTCGCGACCATCGCGAACTGTTGCGGTGCGCGTCGCAGCGCGGCGGGTTCGAACACCACGAAGAAGTTGGCCTCGAAGCGCGCCCAGTTCACCGTGCGGATGTTGTGCACGACGGTCGTGACGGGGACGCCCTGCACGTTCCATACGATCGTGTCGCCCAGCGACGCGGCCATGTCGCGCGCGAGGTCCTGTTCGATGGAGCTCAGGAACGGGGCGTCGGGGTTGGCTGCACGTGTCGTGGCGCGCGTCGCGGAGTCCGGGAACCATGGGCCGGACAGCAACGTCTCCGAACTCACAAGGGAGTCACGCCACGTCGAGCGATACTCGCGGCGGAGCGTCCAGCTCGCGCGCCGCACCGTCGTGTCGGCCAGCAGCGCCGACACCGTGCGTCCGTTCACCCGTTCGACGCGCATCGTGACGATCGGCGTGCGCTGCACGAGCGGCACCTGGTGCGCCACCAGCAGCGAGTCGATGGGCCCAACCTGATCGTCCTGCACGTCGAAGAAGAGCAGGTTGCCCGCCGATGCCTCGGCCGTGGTGGACACACGCCGCAGCAGGTTGGCCTGCACGAGGTACACGGTGCTGAGCAGGAAGGCACCGAAGCCGAGGGCCAGCGTCACGGCCCGCGTCTGGTTGGCCGGGCGGTGCAGGTTCGCCACCCCCTGGCGCAACTCGAACGCCCACGACGGCCGCGTACTGCGACGGGCGAGCCAGATGAGCGCCGTCGCGGCGAGCCACAGCACCGCGACCACGGCGACCACACCACCACTCAACGCGAGCCCCTGGCGCAGGTCCTCGACCCGCGACACCACGATGGCCACGAGGCTGGCCGCCAGCAGCGCGTCAACGAGCAGGCGCGCCGGGTCGCGCCACTCGCGTGGCAGCGTCGTGGGGTCGGCATTGCGACGGATGGCCTGCAGCGGCGACACGCGGCGCAATGCCAGCAGCGGACGCAGGGCGAACACCAGCGAGACCCAGAGTCCGGTTGCGAGGCCCAGGAGCAACGGGATCGGCTCGAGAGCGACGGTGACGTCGACCGGGAGCAGGTCGCCCGTCACGCGCGGCAACAGGAACTGCACGGCAATGCCGAGTGCCACACCGGCGCTCGCGCCCACCAACCCCATGGACGTGGCCTGCACGAGATAGAGCGCCAACACCTGGCGGCTCGTCGCACCGAGACAGCGCAGGACCGCGACGGTGTCGATCTTGGCTGCCACGAAGGCACTCACGCCGCTCGCGACGCCAATGCCGCCCAGCAGCAGGGCGATGAGGCCGATGATGCTCAGGAAGTCCGCGAGTTGCGCCACCGCCTGGGTGAACTCGCGCTCGGTGTCGGCAACGGTGCGGACCGAGATGCGCGCGCGCGGTACCGCGAGCGAATCGCCTGCCGGTGCTGACGCCGTCGTGTCGGTCGTCGGCGCGGCGGCCGCAGCGGTCGCCGCCGTCGTGTCGGTGGGCGCACCCGTGCTCGCGCCGGCGGCACGCACCGTGGTGTCAGGCTCCTCGTCCGCGCCGGGTGCGCCACTGCGTCCGCCACGCTGCGCGCGGCGGATGCTGTCCTGGCGCGCCGACGCCGGGTCGATGCGACGCCACAGTGCCGTCTTGAGCGTGCGCGCCTGTGCACGCTCCGCGAGGTCGGCCGGCAGGCGCAGCACGGTTTCGTACTCGGCCCGGCTCCCGAACCGCAGCAGCCCCATGCGCTCGAGCCAGCGATCGGACACATAGACACGCGGCCCGATCACCGCCGCGATGCCGGCATCGCCCGGCACGTTCCCGAGCACGCCGCCAATGACGAAACGCTGCTGCCCCAGCTTGAGCGCGTCGCCGACGCGCGCGTCGAGCGTCACCAGCAGCGACGGGTCGACGAAGACGAGGGTGTCGTCGTGTACCCGCCGCCACGCGTCGGCCGGCTCGGTGCCGATGGCCCCGTAGAAGGGATAGCCGGGCGACACCGCGCGCACCTGCACGAGGCGCGTCCCGCCCGACGGCTCGGCGAGCGCCATGGATGCGAACGTCGTGACGCGCGCGGCGGACACACCGCGTGCCGCGCGCAGCGAGTCGAGCACCGTGTCCACGACCGCGGGAAACCGTGCCCGCGAGGACAGCGCGAGATCACCGCCGAGCAGCGTGCGGGACTGGTCGCGAATGGAGCGCGTGACGTTGCCCGCAAATGAGTCGATCGCGACCAAGGCCGCCACACCGAAGGCGATCGACGACATGTACAGCGCCAGGCGTCGCCGGGCGGTGCGACTCTCGCGCCACGCGAGGCGCAGCAGCGTGGCGGTGGTCATGCGGTCGCGGCTGCGGAGCCGGCGGCGTCGTGCACGTGGTGCACATCTTCCACCACGACACCGTCGCGCAGCCTGATCGTGCGCTGCGTACGCGCCGCGAGCGCCGCGTCGTGTGTGACGAGGACGATCGTGCACCCCCGCTCGCGGTTGAGCTGCTGGAGCAGCTCGACGATGCGCTCGCCGGTCGTGCCGTCGAGGTTGCCGGTGGGCTCGTCGGCAAAGAGGATGCGCGGCTCGTTCACGAAGGCGCGTGCGAGCGCGACGCGCTGCTGCTCGCCCCCCGAGAGCTGCTGCGGAAAGTGGTGGGTGCGCCCGGCGAGCCCGACGCGGGCGAGGAGGTCGGCGGCCCGTGTGGCGGCGTCACGCGCGCTCACGGTGCCGGCGAGCTCGAGCGGGACCTGCACGTTTTCCTGCGCGGTGAGCGTCGGGATCAATTGAAAGCTCTGGAACACGAACCCAACTTTCTCCCCACGCAGACGCGCACGGGCGTCCTCGGCCAGCGAGCCCAGGTCGACGCCGTCGAGGGTGACGGTGCCGCGGCTGGGGGTATCGAGTCCGGCGAGGAGGCCGAGCAGCGTGGTCTTGCCGCTCCCCGACGGACCGACGATGGAGACGAACGCGCCGGCCGGCACCTCGAACGACACGTCCTGGAGGACGGTGAGGCGCTGCGTGCCGCTGGGGTAATCCTTGGTCAAGCCACGAGCAACGAGCATGCGACGATTCGAAGGCGGTGTGGGCGTACGGGCGGTGCTGGCGGGAGTCGTGCTGGCCGCGAGCAGCCTCGGCAGCGCGTGCAGCTCCGGAAACAACGATCAGGCGGGTACCCGGGATTCCGCAGCGGGTGCCAAGGCGGGTGCCAACGCGGCGACCGGGACGGGAGCGGCTGCCCCGCAATCAACTGCGGGGGGAGTCGGTGCGGCAGACGCCGCCGCGCGCATTCCCCGCGTGGTCTTCCTGGGCACCAGCCTGACTGCCGGGCTGGGGCTCGACCCCGACCAGGCGTATCCGGCGGTCTTGCAGCGTGTCGCCGATTCGGCGGGTGTGGCGATGCGCATCGTGAATGCCGGTCTGAGTGGGGAGACGTCGGCCGGCGCGCTGCGTCGGGCCGGATGGGTGCTCGACCAGCCGGCGGCGCTCGTGGTGCTCGAGGTCGGGGCGAACGACGGGTTGCGAGGGGTCGACCCGGACAGCACCCACGCCAACCTGCTGCGACTCATCGACACGGTGCGCACCCATCGTCCCGAGGCGCGCATTGCGCTGGTGCAGATGGAGGCGCCCACGAACCTGGGGCGCGACTACACGACCCGATTCCACGCGGCGTTCGAGCGGGCGGCACGGGAGAAGGGGGTGCCGCTGTGGCCCTTCCTGCTGGAGGGGGTGGCCGGGGTGGCGTCGCTCAATCAGGGCGACGGGATCCACCCCAACCGCGAGGGGGCCGTGCGGGTGGCGGGGACGCTCTGGCCGGCGCTGTCGCGGACCCTCGCGGAGCCGGCCACCGGAAGCCGATAGTCGCCGAACGGACGGGGTACCGGCAGGGGCTCCACGCGTCTATGTTCCGAGGCTGTCCCGGCTTGCGCGCCCTGCGGGCGCGGCAGCGGTCGAGCGCCGGGGTTCTCGGCAACCAACACACGGTCCAGTCGTCATGGCCTTCTCTGCTACCCAGATCCGTCGCGGCATGGTGCTCGTCTTCGAGGGCGATCCGTGCCGAGTCATCGAGTTCCGGCACCATACGCCGGGCAACCTGCGTGCGATGGTGCAGGCGAAGCTGAAGAACCTGCGCACCGGGTCGAGCTTCGAGCATCGTTTCCGCGCGGCCGACACGATCGTGAAGGCGGACATGGAGACGCACGAGCTCGAGTTCATGTACCAGGGTGGTGATTCGTACCACTTCATGAACGTCGAGAACTACGACCAGTTGGAGATGGACGAGGAAGCGCTGGGTGATTCGGCGCCGTGGATGCAGTCGGGGATGAAGATCCTTGCCGAGTATTACAACGGCCGTCCGATCGGTATCCAGCTGCCCAACTCGCTCGTCTTCGAGATCGTGGAGACGGCGCCGGTGGTGCGCGGTGCCACGAAGACGGCGTCGTCGAAGCCGGCGAAGCTCGAGAACGGCGTGACGGTGAACGTGCCGGAGTTCATCGAGCAGGGGACGCGGGTGCGCGTGAACCCGAGCACCGGCGAGTATCTCGATCGCGCGAAGGACTGAACGAACGCGGAAAAGCGGGCTCAGCCCGCTTGAATTCGCGGGGGGGACCGGTTACCGTTTGCGTCTCCCTTGGTGGCCGTAGCTCAATCGGTTAGAGCACCGGATTGTGGTTCCGGGGGTTGCGGGTTCGATTCCCGTCGGTCACCCTGAGACGCGGGTGGGAGTCACCTGATCCCGTCCGGAGGTCCGTAGCTCAATTGGTAGAGCACCGGTCTCCAAAACCGGCGGTTGGGGGTTCGATTCCCTCCGGGCCTGTTGGATCTTGGCGGTATCGTCTAGGGGACTAGGACACAGCCCTCTCAAGGCTGGAACACGGGTTCGAATCCCGTTACCGCTATGCAGTACGCTGGATGCAGTCGCAGGGCCAACGGAATCGGCTCCATCGTCTATCGGTTAGGACGCGACCCTTTCAAGGTCGAGAGACGGGTTCGATTCCCGTTGGAGCTATCCGTGAGCAGGGGCGCTCACGATGGCCGACGCAGGATGTCGGTGCAGGTGTAGTACGAGGTTCGACTCATGGTGTGCAGTGCTCACGCGCTGGCCATGCGGTTGGACTGGGGGCGTAGCTCAGTTTGGTTAGAGCACTCGACTGTCACTCGAGAGGTCGCGGGTTCGAGCCCCGTCGCTCCCGCTGTTCCGTGGTTCCGCTGTGTGGTGCTCCTTCGGGGGCGCAGCGCAGTGCGCTCTGGTGGTGAAATTGGTAGACACGCCGTCTTGAGGGGGCGGTGCCGCAAGGCGTCGCGGTTCGAGTCCGCGCCAGAGCATCTGCTGGTTCCTCTCGCTGGTTGTGCCACAGTAGCTCAGTGGTAGAGCACCCGATTCGTAATCGGGCGGTCGTCGGTTCAATCCCGACCTGTGGCTCTCGCGCCCCGGCCTCGTGCCGGGGCGCTTTTTTTTTGCGCGCGATATTGGCACGACATTGGCACGCCGAATGCTTCGCGCGCCCATCCCCACCGCGCGCGACGGCGTGCACATTCTGCGCATGCACGCGCCTGCCATCGACGTCACACGTGACGAGCCCTCCGCACGCACACGCCGCATCGTGCTCGCGATGCTGGTGCTTGCCTACACGTTCAACTTCCTCGACCGGCAGATCCTTGGCATCCTCAAGGAGCCGATCAAGGCCGAGTTGCAGCTCACCGACACGCAGCTCGGCCTCATGGGCGGTCTCGCGTTCGCGCTGCTCTACTCGACCCTGTCGGTGCCCATCGCCTGGCTCGCCGATCGGGTGAGTCGCGTGGGCATCATGGCGTGGTCGCTCGCGCTGTTCAGCGGGTTCACCATGCTGTGCGGCATGGCCACCGGATACTGGAGCCTGTTCCTGCCGCGCGTGGGCGTCGGCATCGGCGAAGCCGGCGGTGCGGCACCGGCATACTCGCTGCTCGCCGACTACTTCCCCAAGACGCACCGCGCGCGCGCGCTCGCGACCTTCTCCCTGGGCATTCCGATCGGCAGCGGACTGGGGCTGCTGTTCGGCGGACTCATCGCCGCCTACGTGAGCTGGCGGTGGTCGTTCCTCGCGGTGGGCGGGGCCGGACTTGTCCTCGCGCCGTTGCTGCGTCGGGTCGTGCGCGACCCGGTGCGTGGGGGCATGGATGGCGTGACCGCCGATGCCGCGCGTGCCCCGTCGCCGCGCTTCCTCGACGTGGTGCGCACGCTGCTCCCCAAGCCCGGCTTCTGGCTCCTCGCGCTGGGCGCTGCGAGTTCGTCCATCTGCGGCTATGGTGTGGCGTTCTGGCTGCCGTCGTTCTTCATGCGCAGCCTGGGCCTCTCGCTCGCGCAGACGTCGTTGTACTACGGCACCATCACGCTCATCGGCGGGTCGTTGGGCATGTGGTTCGGCGGTGCGCTGGCCGACCGGTACGCGGCGCGCAGCCGTCGCGCGTACGCGCTGGTGCCGGCCGTGGCGTTCCTCATCGGCCTGCCGTGCTTCTTCACCGCCATGAACGTGCAGTCGCTGGCGCTGGCGTACGTGCTGTTCCTCATCCCCACAGGGCTCAACCTCGCCTGGCTGGGGCCCGTGCTCACGGCGGTGCAGCACCTGGTGCCCGTGCGCATGCGCAGCACCGCCTCGGCGCTCTTCCTGCTGGTCAACAACCTGCTCGGCATCGCCGTGGGGCTCTGGATCTTCGGATTCCTGTCCGACAAGCTGGCGCCCACCTACGGTGCCGAGTCCATGCGCTACGCGATCTACTGCGGGCTGGGGTTCTACGTGGTGGCCTCGACACTGCTGTGGCTGGCGTCACGGCGCCTTCCGCGCGACTGGGTGGAGGCGTAGCGGGCCGGCTGGGCGGGTTGCTCGGCGCCTTGTAGGGGGCGCGGCGCGGTGCTACCTTCACGGTCCCTGCGGGCGTAATTCAGTTGGTAGAATGCCAGCTTCCCAAGCTGGACGTCGCCGGTTCGAGTCCGGTCGCCCGCTCTCTCAGTAAGTCGTTACAAGATTTGGAGTTGAGAACGTCGGCGCTCCCGAATGGGGGCGCCGTTCGTGCACCGGGTGCACGAGCAGTGCACGAAACGCCGCGCCGGAGGTCGAATGATGGACATTCCAGAGGTACCGAAGTGGCTCGACGGGTGGACCACTGTCCTCGGCGGTGCGGCCGCCCTCGTGCTCGGCCTTCGCTCGGAGGCGCGCGCATTTCGCGAGCGGTCGCGACTCTCGGTTACGCCAGTGGTCGGATTCACCGACCCCGCAGCCGGATGGGGACCTGTGTTTCTCGGTCTCGACGTCACGAACCACGGGAGCGCGGCTGTCAGCATCGAGGAGATCGGCTTTCAGATGCGCTCGTCGCAGAGTAGGCTCGTCGTTCCTATCCCCGTCGTGAGTGGGCGCGCCGTCCGCCTTCCGTTGCGGTTGGAGGCCCACTCATCCGAAAAGCTTTGGGCCGACCCGTCTTCTCTACGCGATCTGCACGACATCAGGTGTGGCTTCGTGCGCACGGCGACCGGAAAGCTCTACACCGGTCGATCGAAGGCGCTCAAGAAAGTCGTTCGTGCGGGTCGGCTCCCTCCCCCTCAACTGCGCGTCGTTGGCAACGGGATGCTCAGCCACTCGACGCTCGACTGGTGGACGCCTCACGAATCAAGTGAATGAGCGCCCGTCGAGGAAACAATCGCCGGTGGGCCGTCCTCGCCGGAAGAACGTTCCGTTCAAGGCCTCTCTCGTGGTCATCCCACGTGCTGCGAGCTCAGAATGTCCAACAAGCCGCGTAACAAGCGAACTACTCCGATACACGACCGCGACATCGAGATCAGTGTTCTCGGTGAAGGCGCAACAGGCACGAGGCGCAAAGTTGCCCATAGTGCGCTGTACGGGAAGCGCTCCCTCTCAAAGCGTGCAGGAGAGGAGCACTATAGGCTGCGCGAGCGAGTGCAGAAGGAATCGGATCGAGTCGCGGTGTTGCTGTTCAACAGCTTTCTGGAGGAGTACACGCGACAGGTTCTGGTCGAAGCTTTTCGGCCTGGAGAGCCCGCCGACGACTTGCTCTCGCCGCTTGGTGCCCTAGGCGCATTTGTCGCGCGCGTGAGGCTGCTGGAGGCCCTCGGTCTCGTCACGGCGAGCGAGTCAGCCTTGATGCGGTTGCTTGCGAAGATCAGGAACGACTTCGCTCATACGTGGACGCTTGAGTCCCTGTCCGAAGTGTCGATCAAGGGGTTCAACGGCGGTCGCGACGCATACCTCGACCTTGTGGATCAAGCAACTGTTGCGCTCGGTCGTGCGTCATTTCGCGTCCGCCGTGCCGCCGACCCGGCGGACGGACCCGTTGCCATCCCTCCGGAGGACTTCGAACCGTTTGCGCCACTCAGGAAGCCGTCTCAAGAGCGAACGTGAGCCTGATGTCGAGCTGCTACCGGCTCTGCTCCGAGCGCCCGCTCGAGCTCTGCGACCGCCTGCTGCTGCATGTCCGGGGTGACGTGCGAGTACACATCGAGCGTGGTGGCCGTGCGTGCGTGGCCGAGCCGATCGGCGACGATCTTCGGATGCACGCCGCGACGGAGTAGCATGGTCGCCTGAGTGTGCCGGAGCTCGTACAGCGAGACCGACGGAAACTCGGCATCGCGCATCGCCGCGGCATCGGCCACACCCTGCGCCTTGAGGGCGTCGCGGTACTTCTCCGAACGCGACTGCGGCGGTAGCGCGGGACGCGCGCGGCCGAGCAGGTAGTACGCGGCGCGGATCAGCAACGGCTTGAAGTGCCGGCGCGCGATCGCCGGCAGGCAGACGGGATGCCCGGGCTTCTCCACCGCGCAGAAGAGCAGCCCATGGTCGCGGTACTCGCTGCCGGCGCGCAGGCGTTCCTCAGCCTGCCGCGCGCGATGCGCGCGCAACGCGAGGGCGAGCGGTTCCGGGAACGGCACGCGGCGCGCGGTCTCGGTCTTCGTGTCCCGCAGCTCCCAGGCGCCCCGGGTGCGCACGAGTGCGCGCCGCACCGTCAGCACGCGCCCCTCGAGGTCGACATCGGCCCATGTCAGCCCGGTCGCCTCGCCCGGCCGCAGGCCCGTCCAGAGCATGAGCGCGAAGAGGACCCCGTACCGATCCGCGCCCGGCTCGAGGGCGACGGCGAGGAACGCCTGCGCCTGCAGCTCGCTCAGGGTGCGGTGATCGCGGGCGCGCTTCCCATCGACGGCCACCAACTTCGACCGCTTCCCTCGGCGCGCATCGTAGAGCGGATTCTGCCGCAGCAGGCCGAGGTCGACGGCGTGATTCAGGCGCGCAGACAGGACCCGGTAGACCCGGGAGACTGTCGCGCGCGCGAGTCCCCCATGGGCATCGTCGCCCGTGGCCAGCATCCGAAAGACGCGGGCGAGCTGCTCAGTCGTGAGCTTCGGGAGGGGCGTCTCGGCCACGGCGGGCGCGCGCCGAATGACGTAGCGCTCCATCAGGTCGAGGTCGACCGCGCACACGCGATCCGACAGCAGGCGCCCACGGGCGCCGCGCCGATCGTCGGCGTAGAACTGCCGGAGGTACGCCGCGAGTGTCGGCCCGCCGGACAGCCGGCGCGTTCGCTCGCCCTGGTCCTGCGCGTGCTGCTCGGCGGTGAGCCACTTCTGCGCCGCCTTGCGGTCGGGGAAGGTGCGTTGCGTCTGAATGCGCTTCCCGGTGATCGGGTCGAGACCCGCCGAGTAGCGGGCCGACCACTGGCCGTCCGGGCGCTGCCGGAGACTACCGCGAGGGCGAGGCATGAGGCGTGCTGGCGGTGAGGGATGCCGCGGCGCGTCGGGCTGTGGCGCGCGTGTTGGCGTGGACTGCGGGGGCGGTATACGTTTGGCGAATGACGCCGCTCTCTCTCCGACTGCGCGAAGCGCGCGAGGATGCCGGGCTCACGCAGGTCGAGCTCGCCGAGGCCGCGGGCGTGTCGCAACGCGCCATCTCCGAATTGGAGTCGGGCAAGACGCGCCGGGTCGACTTGGACGTGCTCGAGCTGCTCGCGCGCGCCGTGCGCGTCGCGCCCGGTGACTTGCTCGTGGTGTCGCGGCGCCGCTGAGCGTTCACCAGCTGCGGCCGCGGGTAGTCGGTGACGCGCGCAGCTACCTCGGCGAATTGCTGCGCCGCGATCGCGTCGATGGGGCGGATGCTGCCGCCGGGACCCAACATCGCACGGAGCGCCGGCACCACGTCTTCGAGCGAGACCGCGACGGGGCCAGGCATTGCGCGCCCCATCGTGTCATGCCGCAGCAACGCCGGGGTGCCGTCGAAGTAGTCCAGCCAGAGGCCGATGTACTCGCCCTGCTTGAACGGCAGGCGCCATATCGTCGGCGCCGTCACCCAGAAGTAGATGCCGCCGGGCCTCTCGCGCGTCGCGTCGGTGTTCATGCCTCGCCGCTCCGGTCGGGCGCACCAGCGCGCAACTCACGCACCGCGCGGGCGTAGCGCCCCCGCAGGTACGCCAGCGCCGCGCGACGTTCCTCCGTCAGCAGGTCAGCTGACTCGGTGTGCACATCGTCAGCACCATCGCGCATCACGGTGACGTCCTGCGGCTGAGGGTCACGGGGGTCGGGTGCAGCGGCAGCAACGGCGATCATCGGGGACACTCCGCAGAGGGAAGATATACGGCGAGCGTATAGGTGAACGTATACGCGCAGCGGATAGTGTCAAGGGACGGGCGATGCGCAGCCGGTGAGGCTGGCGACCGTGGCGCGCTAACCTGTTGGTGGCGGCGTGCTTGGGGGCGGCGCCGCGTCGCGCGTGCACGAGGGCGCGCACGGGGGCGCCTGGGCGGGCACACCGGAGGGTGCGCGAATCGCGCGCACCCAGCGCGGGCCGGGGCGGTAGATCCCGGCCGTGCCCGCCGTTGGCGCCGTGACGACCGTGAGGAAGCCCGACGCGGCCAGCTGCTTGAGGTTGTTCCGTGCGGTTCTCTGCTTCACGTTCAGCGCATCCGCTGTGCCCCCCACTTTGATCGTGCGCGGTTCGTCGCGATCGAAGACGTAGTGCGCGACGTACAGCAGCAGCAGCTTCGCGGCGACGGGGAGCGATCGGCCGCGCGTGCCAGCAAGCGAGCGGAGGGCCTCAGCGGCGAGTGACATCGGGCGCGTTACGCGGCAGCGAGCCGGTAGCCCGTCGTGACCAGCAGCTCGCGCGCCTCACGCGCGGCCACCTGGAAGGGGGGCGAGCCGGTTGTCGAGTGCGAGTCGATGAGCGTGACGAGTTCGTCGTCACCGACTTCGGTGGCGAGGCCGCGGGCGAGCTGCTCGCGCGCATCGACGGGGGAGACGGCGTAGACGCGCGCGGCGTTGGTGGCGTCGCGCAGGATGGTGTAGCGGAAGCTCGGTGCGTTCATGGGGCGTTCCTCGGTGTGGTGGTGAGTCGTCACGCCGCTTCGTCGGCGAATGCCGGCGGCGTGTCCTGCGGGGCGGGGGACGGTACGGCATTGGCCTGGCGAAGCAACGTCACGGGGTCGGTCGGCATCGCGGTGGGGTCGAGCGCGAGGCGGAGGTAGGGCGTTGCGCCGTTGGCGCGCTGCAGCATCCGCAGCGGGCTCGGGGTGAACGGCCACGCTTCCACCTCATCGGCCGCGTTCTCGGCGTAGGCGACGCCCAGCGCGGCGGCCTCGGTGTACGCGCGCAACGCCTCGCGGGCGGGCGTGGTCAGAGTGCCGATGGCCTCGGCGATCGCGTCGCGGTCGGCCGGGCTCACGAGAGAGGCCACCGCCGGGTCACTGGCGCGCGCATGAATCGCCATGAGCGCGGCGAAGTCTTCCTTCGCGGCCGCCTGCTTGGCGGCATACGCGAGTTCGGTCGCCGGCAGCAGCGCGACCATCTGCGCGGCCGTGGTGGCCGCAGCCGGGTTCACCATGAGCGTGGACGTGGTGACGCGCGCCCAGGTGAGATTCGCCGCCAGCTCCTCGAGGCGTGTCACGACCTGCTGCAGCTCCCGACGGTGCGTGTCGAAGGCTTCGGCGGCCTGCTGCTTGACCGCCTGCCGCTGCTCGGCCAGTGCCTCGGGGGTCAGGTCCTTGCCGCGCGCCTCGAGTTCGTCCAGTGCCTTGCCGGCGGCGTTCACCGTGGCGAGCGCGCGCGAGAGCGCGGCGCGCATCGCGCCGTTGAGCCTGTCCGCTTCACGTACCGGCTCGTGGAAGCGCTTCACGATGTCGTGCCCGCTGAGGTTGAGCCGCAGGCGGCCGCCGGCGAGGGTGAGCGGGTCGGTCTCGTGCTGGATGCGGTCGGTGCGTCGCGTGGTGGTGCGCATGGGGTGTGCTCCGGGGTGATCGGTGGGTGGGGCGAGTGGGCGCCGCGGCATCGGTGCCGACGCGCGGGTCAGGGGGTAAGCTCGGGAAGGCTCTGCAGCGCCTGGCGGAACGGCGCGCGCTGCATCTCCGAGGCGTTCGGGTCGCGCAAGCAGTGCAGGACGAGGGCGCGGTAGAGCGCCGTCCCTTGCCGCGCCAGCGCTTCGACCGTGCGTTGGTTGTGCGATGCGGCACCCTGCAGCCACGCGAGGTCCAGCTGCGGCGCGGAGAGGCGATCGCAGACCGCGCCGGCAGCCGCCGTGTTGGCCTCTGACAGGTCCAGCGAGGCCGCGAAGGCCTCGGCGTAGCTCTCCGATGCCAGCGGGCGGCATTCGGCCGCCTGCGCCGCCTCTGCGCGCCCGCAGCGGTCAATCGCGCGCATGAGCACCTCGAGCCGGAGCGCCGCGTCACGCACCTCCGGCAGCAGGCGCGGGTCGGTCGCGTCCGGCACGAGGGCTGCGGCGCCGACGACGAACGGCGACGTGAAGAGCATGGGCGGGTGTTCGCTCGCGGTCTGGTGCATGGTCCGGTGCAGCTCGAGGAAGGGGAGGGCGCGCAAGGCGTTGCTGGTGAGGCGTTTACGGGATCGGCGGTCCTGAGCCTTCGGAGCTTGCGCGCGCCCGATGCTGACGCGCGCTCCGGTTTTCGCTCCGGTTTTTCCGGCGGCTCTCCCCGCGGTTTTCACGGCGGTTTTCACGGGGAGCGTCCGTGCGCACGCCGGCGCGGCAGTCTGCGGGCGTCGGCGCCTCATGCGGTCGCCTCGATCGCGTCCCAGTCGACAGGCTGCAGGCCCGGACCTTCCGCGCGCGTCTGTCTCATGGGAGTCCCATGGGAGTCTCTGAGACTGTCTCGAGACCCATTCCCAGTCCCACCCTTAAGGGGTGGGGACTGGTGGGACTGGTCTCGGGACAACTTTGGGAGTCCCATGAGACTCCTTGGTGCAACAGACATCAGCGATTCGCCGCCGTGCGTGAGCAGGAATCCGCGGGGCGTGTCGAGCACGAGGCCGGCGGCCTTGAGTTCTTTCACGGAGCGATAGAACGAGCTGCGGGGCACCCCCGCGCGCCGTTGCCACTCTGCCCCAGGCACCGCCACACCCGGGCCTTGGTCGACCAGCACGGACAGCAACTGGTGGTGCGAGGGCTGCAGGTCGTCCGCAGGGCTGGCCCCCTCAGCAAGAGGCTCGACGACAGCAGAGCCCCCGGTCGGTCGCAGCGAGAAGCGCAGGCCTTGAAGCAGCGGGAAATCGCGGCACTTGGACATTCTCACCGCGCGCACCGCGCCGTCACCTTCCACCATCAGCTCTGTGTCGACTCCTGCGAAGAAATCCGATGACCCGCGCGCCCTGCCGCCCTGGTGCCCCTCGTGATGTACGATCACGACTGAGCACGGGAGCCGGTCTCGCAGGGCGCGCGCGGCGTCCATCATGAGCTTCATCTGCGCCGTGCTCGATTCGTCGAACCCCGGCGGCGCATTGGCCGAGAGGGTGTCGAGGAAGATCACGGACGGCGAGATGCCGAGGTCCTGCGCTTCCTCGAGCACTTCGGTAACGAGTAAGTCGTCGGAGATGTCGAGCGGCGCTCGCATGAACGCGAGGCGCTCATCGAGGGCCTCGGGCGTGGTCTCGTGCGCATCGCACCAGGCTTGCACCCGCTTCGGGATGCCGGAGAACCCTTCGGCGGCCACGTACAGCACGCTCGCGAGCTTGGTCGCACGGCCGAACCACGGCCGGCCTGTCGCGATGCAGCACGCGGTATGAATCGCGAGGAAGGACTTTCCCTTGGCGGGCTTCGCTACCAAGCCCACGAGCGCGCGCTCCGGCACTATCCCATCCGCGACGATGCACTCGACGTCCGACGCGGTGCTCGTGAGCTCGGAGGGCAGGATCAGGCGCCGCGTCGTCATCGCCGCCCCCACCCGAACCGGGCGCGGGCGCGTTCGACGTGACTGCCAGCGGACGCGCGCCGAGGCGAGAGGGCGCGAGGGGCATCCGCCTCGCGGGCGCTCGGCGTCGCGGATCGCGGAACCGCCGTGCGGGGACTGGCCGGGAACCGCCGGTCATTCCACTCCATCCCGGCGGCGCGCCAGAGTGCGTAGTGTCGCGGGGACTGCCGCGCGAAGTCGGTAATCATGCTGGTGGAGAAGGCGCGCACCCCGACGAACGCCCGTAGGCGTTCGCTCCACATCTCAAGCACGGCCGCGCCGTGGCGCTCGCGCAGGCGCTGCGCCGCCTGATCCATCTCGCCGCCGTGCGCGATGGCTGCAGGGGTGAGCCAGTCGGGCGCACCGATCACGCGGCAGCGCCTCGCACGAGCCGGAGGTAGGCAACCCGCCGATGCTCGAGCAGCCGCTCGCGTTCGTCGGCCACGTCCAGCAACTGCGCAAGGCGCCCGGCGAGGTCGTCCGGGTCTGGCAGTGAGACAGCTTCGCCGCGCGCCTCGCGCGCCTCGCGGTCGGCGACTGCGGCGTCAGCCTCATCGAGGGTGATGCCTGCAGCGATTGCCAACAGCGCCGCGAGCCTGAGCTGCCGCCATGCGTGGACGGGATCGGGAGCGGATTCGGCTTCAGGTGCGAGCACGAGGACGTCGATGACGTTCTGCACGAGGACGCCAACGGGAACGGGGGCGTGAGAGGCCCCGGCGACGCTTGCCGCCGGATCGGAGTCGTGTTTCTGTTGCATTCAACCCTCGCGACAGGGACCGATGGATGGGCGGGGCGCTCCGGGCACGGGGCGCCCCGTCGTGCGTTGTGGGGGCTACGCGGCCTTGCTGCGGGTTCCGCCGGCGTCGATGAACGCCTCGAGACGCGCGCGACTGAACCGGACGCGGCGGCCGAGTCGCCAATGCGGTACCGCTTCCTGGCGGACCAGGCGATAGAGCTCCGGCAGCTCGACGCCGAGAATCGCGGCCGCTTCAGGCGCTTCGATGCGATCCTCGGCGAGATCGGATGCGTGGGGCATGGCTACTTGTGGGCTCAGGGCGGGAGTGCGTTGCGCGATCACTGAACGCGCGCCAACTGCGCGCAACGGAGAAAACCCACGCCCAGCGCTTGCCACAATCGAATAAGTCCGTCAGGTTTCCGAACTCACAGCGTTCGGAGTTCCGAATGACCCGAAAGAAGAAGGACTCAGACGAGATCAAGGCGTTCAGGGATCGTCTTCGCGTCATCGTCACCGGCCCCGATGCCTTCGGCAAGCAGGGCACGCAGGCGCAGTTCGCCAAGAAGGTCGGGGCTGGAGTTGCCTCGGTGAGCGATTGGCTGACTGAGGGTAAGCCCAGACCGCGCTTCGAGCAGATTTGCGCGATCGCGAGAGCTACGGGGGTGTCCTTGGACTGGCTCTTGATCGGGAAGGGGACCCGGGACGGCGTTCAACAGCAGGGAAGCCTTGAGAACGCGCTTGCTGCGAAGGTCGCGCAGGCAGTTCAGGATCGCCTTGGAGTTCACGGCGACGACGGCGCGCCTGTGCTGGAAGCTGACGGGGCGGCGTTGGTCAATCTCTGCGTCAAAGAGGCGCTGCGGCAGATCGAGGCGTTCAAGGCCGAGTGGATCGATGTCGTCGGGCAGCGGCAACGAACATTCGAGACGATCGATTCTCTGGGCTCCTTTCAGGAGCACCTTCCTGCCCTTGTTCCGAGCATGGCGCCGAGAACGCGATCGATTCTGCAGCGCGCACTCGGTGAGCAAGTATCGTCGCTGGTCGCCTCGCTGAGAGACCCGAGTATGACCCTCCCCGTGGTGTGGTTTCGGAAGGCAGAGTCGGATGAGGACTCTGTAGTCTCTGCGTCGCAGGCGTTCCTCTATCCCGACGGTAGCCCCATCGAAGCACTTCTCTCGCGAGTGTCTGCAATCCCGCCCATCCTTCAGGCGTTGGTGCGCGAGTTGGAGCACGCGCCCGTGCACCGAAAGTCAGTGAGGAAGTCAGCACGGCCGGCCTCCCGAGGGAAGCCGGCCGCGAAGGGCGGGCGCAGTCGCAGGCTGGGGTAGCTGAGGCGCGCGGGTTCGCGCCTCTGTTCAGCATGGGTCAGCAGGCGCCCGCGCGGTGAAGTGTCACGGTTACAGCACCGTGCCATGCACGAGGCGCGCCCGGTCGTTCACGCGGACGCCGAAAGCGCGGTCGAGCACGTCGACCGAGGGGGCCATGGTGGCGCCGCTGCCGCCGCGCCGCTCGAGCACGGCGAGGATCCGCCGCTGCACCGCGAGCTGGCTCGCGGCGTAGTCCACGAGCTGCATCGACGTGCTTTCGGTGATGCTGCGCGACGAGCGAAAGGCCGTCGTGTCCTCGCCGAGGATGCGCGGCGCGTCGGCAGACACCCGCACACCGGCGGCGACGTCCACCGCCGGGGCGCTGCTGCCCAGGCGCTGCGCGATGAGGGCGTTGAGCTCGGCCCCGCAGGTGCCTTCGATCTTGCCCGCGAGGTCCTGGTACTGCGCCTGCAGCTGCTGGTACTGCTGCAGCCAGGCGTTGAACGCCGCGAGTGAGGCGCCGTCCAGCGGGTTGACGACGGGCGCGGTGCCGAGGCTCTGGCCGATGAGTCCCGCGAGGCTCGCGAGGTCTTCGTCGCGCCGGCGCTTGAGCGCCAGCTGGTCCGCATCGAACGTGCGCCCGGTCGCGCGCAGCCAGCGCTCTTCGATGCTCGAACCGAAGTCGGCGAGCTTCTGCTGCGCGTCGGCCTGCGCCTGCAGCGCCTTGGTGTACGCCTCGGCGGCTTCCATCGCCGCGAGCTGCGCCGCGGCCTGATCTTCCAGCGCGTACAGCGCGAGGAGCTGGTTCTTGATCGCCTCGTTCTCGGCTTCGTTCAGCTCTTTGATACGCTGCGCCTGCCGGAGGTTCGCGCGAATCTCTTCGGCCATCGCCGGGTTGAGCGTCTCGAACGCGCGCGCCCGCCGCTCTTCGATGCTCAGCAGCTGCTCGGCGACACGCTGCGCCGAGGCATTGGCCTCGGCCTTCGCTGCGGCCTCGGCTTCGAGTCCCTGCACGTACAGGATTTGCGCCCGGAGCAGCGGGTCCGTGACGCCCGCGAGCTCGTTCTGGTTGGCGATCGTGCGCCGCAGCTGCTCGGCTTCCTTCCCGTATCCGAGGGCCACGAGCTCGCGCACCGCGAGGTCATCCTGCTGCGCCTTCCGCGCCTGCTCGGCCGCCTGGTCGAAGGCATAGAGCGCCTGCGCCATCTCCACGCCGATGATCTGCTTGAGCTGCTCGAACATCTCGGCCGTGATCGTGCCGGCCTGCACGAGCGCCTCGGCTTCGGCGAGCGCCGACGCCGCGCCCAGCCCCTGCCGCGTCACGAACGCCCCGCGCGCATCGCCGCGGATGGCCTGCCCCCGGGCGGTGAGGTCGCCCGCGAAGGCATCCCGCTCGCGCATCCGTGCGCGCTCCTGGGCCGCCGCTTCGGCGGCCTGCACTTCGGCGATGGCGGCGAGCATCGCCGCATCGGCGCCCGCCTTCCGCGCCTCGCTGAGCTCGCGCTCCCGGGCGATCTGGCTACGGATCGCCTCGGCTTCCGCCGTGCGCCCTGCGGCGGCTGCGCCTCGCGCGTTCAGCTCGAGCCCGGCGAAGCGCTTGGCCTCTTCCGCCGCGGCCTTCGCGGCGGCGACGAGTTGCTCGTAGGCGTCAATCACGGCGTTCACGTCGTCGGCCGTCGGGACGACGTTCTTGGCCGTGCGCGCGCCGAGGCGCGGCACGCGCGGCGCGCCCGCCTCGAGCAGGTTGGTGATGAGCCCGTTGTAGTCGGCCGCGAGGGCGGCGAGCTGCTGGTCGAGCGACGTGCCGGACGCGCCCAGGGTGTAGCTGGCGACATCGCGCTTCACCGACGCGCGCATCTCCCGGAGCGCGTTCGCGGCCTGCCGGGCGGCCTCGGCGGCGCCCTGCATTTGCTGCATGAACCCGGTGATGATGCCAACGCCAGCACCCAAGGCGCCCGCGATCCCGGCAACGGCTGCGGCCTGCCCACCGATGCCCGCGGCGCCGCTCAGGGCGCCGCCGATCCCCACGTTCTGCGTCACGCCATTCGCATCGCGGAAGATGCCCGCGCGCTGGACCTGACTGAGCGACGACAGCAGGCGGGACGCACCGCCGAGGGCGCGGTCGATGGCCGATCCCACGTCCCCGAAAGCGCCCGCCAGCTGGCCCGCCGCGCTCACCATCTCGGCGACACCCGCCGCGGCTTCGCCCACGCGCGACAGGGCGGCTTCCCACTCGCGCGCCGCGCGGGCGTTGGCCGCCGCCTGCGTCGCGAGCTCGGCCCACTGCGCGGCATACTTGTCGGCCGTGAGCTTGTCGAGCCCTTCGTTCGCGAGGCGCGCCGACATGGCGGCCTTCTGCCACGAGATCGTCAGGGCGTCCGCTTGCTCTTGGGTCTTGCCCTGCAGCTTCAGCGTCTGCTCGGCCGTGCGGATCATCTCCTCAGCGGTCGCCACGGCCGCCGCGCGCCGCTCGGCCGAGCGCTCAATCTCGCGGCGCGCCTGCTCATCCTCGCGCTCGCCATACGTGGCGAGCTGCTCGGCGTACTTCTTCTTCGCGTCGAAGAGCTCGCCCATGATCTTCGCCTGCCGCTCGAGCTCCTTGGCGGCATCCTTCGCCGCCTGGCTCTGGTCGCGCGTCGCCTTCGCCGCAGCGCTGGCGGCGTCCTTGATCGCGTTGTCGTTCGTGACGACGACATCGGCGGCGCGCGCCAGCGCGATCGCTGCCGGGTCGAACTCGTGCAGTGCGCGCGCGAAGGACCGCGACTTGCCGGTGAGGTCGACCCACACGCCCGCGGCGCGCCGGAAGGTGTCGGCGTTCTTCTCGCCGGACAGGGTGAAGAGGCGCAGGGCTTCGGCGCTGTCCTCGGCGCTCGCCTGCAGGCCCTGCAATGCCCGATCGTACTCGCGGGCGGCACTGGTCTGCTGCGCTCCGATGGTGCGGTCAATGACGGCGAGCCGGCCGTCGCTCTCGCCGATGGCGTTCGCGCGGGCGCGGTAGCTCATCGGCGTTGACCGGATGCGCGCCTGATAGGCCATTTCCGCCGCCCTGGCGGCCTCAAGGGCCGCCGGGGAGAGGTCGGCGTAGGCCTTCCGCTGCGCCACGATGTCGAGCGTCGCCTGCGCGGTTGACCGCTGAATGGCCTGCATCGCCAGCGGGATCGCCTGCAGGGCGATGATGGTGGCCGTGCCCACGGGACCCGACAGCGTCGCCAGGGCGCCCGTCAGGCCCGCGGTTGCGCCGGTGGCGACCGTCGTCCCCGTCGTCAGGGCGCCCACGCCGGCCGCTGCGCCGGCGATCGTGCCCTCGGTGCGGGAAAGGGATGTCCGGAGCTCGCCCACGGCTACCGCATGGGCGCGCACCGCCTGCGCGGCCGTCGCGGTCGTCTGCGTCGTCGTGGCGCCCGTGAGGGCGCGTGCTGCGGCTGCGGCCTCGAGCTGGGACTGCGCGAGCCGGCGCTCTTCGTTCGCCAGGCGGTTCGCCTCACGCTGCGCCGCCTGCATCGCCTTCACCTGGGCATCGAAGGCCGCGCCGCTCGTCGTCGTCGCGCGCGCGACCGCCTGCTCGGCCTCGATACGAGTCTGCGCGCTACGCTTCGCGCTCGTGCCGATGCTGTCGAGAGCGGCGTTCGTCTCTTGGGCGCCTTTCTTCGCGCCGCTGCTGTCGATGACGACGCCGAGTTGAGCGATGCGCGCCATGGTCACTCCCGCCAGGGTGCCTCTCGAGATGCCGAAGCGCGCGAAAGCGAGCGCATGGGCCCCGAGGTACTTGTGATAACTTGAGATGCTCACGCGCGCGCGCGCGCGCGAGGCTCGGAGCGCACCAGCGGGGGCCTGCGGTACCCCCGATGCGCTCGCGGTGCACGAATCGGTGCACCAACGGCGCGCGCGGCACCCCTGTCGAGCAGTGAACCGCTGTTCTCGCCCGTGTCGCCCTCGTGCGCGGATCATGGCGAAAGCCGTTGCCGCGTCGTCAGTTGCGCGCCGCTCGCGCGCGCCGGGTGCAACGCACGATCACGGCGAAACACAGCGCGTCGCACATTCCCAAGCTGGACGTCGCCGGTTCGAGTCCGGTCGCCCGCTCTTCGTCATGCAGCAGGTATGCAGCGCCCCCGTTCGGCTTACGCCGACGGGGGCGTTGTCGATTTGGTCACCGGCGCGTACCGGACCTTGCGGGCGCCAGTGAGGCACGACCACTTGTGGCATGACCTCTTCTTCCGCTTCCCGCGCCAGCGCGGCCCGGTTGTGTGCGTGTGCGCTCGTCGTCGGTATGCTCCTGGCCACGTCCTCAGGCGTCGCGCACGCCCAGGCCGCCCCCCCGCCCCCCCGCGACACCGTCGTCGGCATCCTGCCGCCCAAGAAACCCCTGCCGCCCGAGGCGCAGAGTGCCGGTGTCACGCGCTTCTCGTTCATTGCGTATGGCGACACGCGCGGGCGACGCGATGGCGTGGCCGAGCAGTACGAGCACTCGCTCGTGGTGGATGCCATGCTGCGCACGATCCGCGCGATGGAGAACGGCCCCGACCCGGTGAAGTTCGTGCTCCAGAGCGGCGATGCAGTCGTGAACGGGCGCGACCCGAAGCAGTGGAACGTGAGCTTCGTGGGGCTCATCAATCGCATCACGCAGGACGCGGGGCTGCCGTACTTCCTCGCGCCGGGCAATCACGATGTCACCGCAGCCGCGGATCTCGCGTCACCGGGGCGCGCGGAGGGGCTGCAGAACTACCTGCGCGCCGTGGGGCCGCTCATCCCGTCGGACGGGCAGCGTCGGCGCCTCACCGGCTATCCCACCTATGCGTTCGGCTACGGCAACACCTTCGTCATCGGCTTCGACTCGAACATCGCCGAGGATTCCACGCAGTTGGCGTGGGTGACGGCGCAGCTCGAGGGGCTCGACCGGCGGCGCTATCCGCACGTGGTCGCGTTCTTCCATCACCCGGCGTACTCGTCGGGGCCGCACGGCGGGGCGATCATCGAGACGCCCACGGCCGGGGTGCGGGCGCGCTACATGCCGCTCTTCCGCAAGCACAACGTCGAACTGCTGCTCACAGGGCACGAACACCTGTTCGAGCACTTCGTCGAGCGGTGGCGCGATGCGAATGGCACCATGCGGCGCATGGACCAGATCGTGAGCGGCGGCGGCGGCGCGCCGTTGTACGCCTATCAGGGTGAGCCCGACCTGCGCGCGTATCAACGCGCCGGTGGCGCCGACTCGGTGCGGGTGCAGCACCTGGTGCGGCCCGGTGTCGACCCCGGCCAGAATCCGTACCACTTCCTGGTCGTGCACGTGGACGGCCCGCGCCTCTGGGTCGAGGTGCGCGGGGTGGACTTCGGGGCGTCGTTCAATCCGTACCGCAGCAACCGGTCGGCGTTGAGCGACAGCGGCAGCGTCCGCCAGCCGTAGGCGCACAGCGAGACACACCTGAAACGCCGTGCGGCCGGAGACGCGTCATGGCGCGCCGTCGGCCTGCTCGCGGTAGTCGCGCCGCTCGGTGGTGGGGCGGGCGCCGTCGGGTGTCGAGCGCGTGGTGAACGGCGTGCCGGTCGCGTCGGCGGTGGCGCCATGTGCGGCACGAGAGGCGCGGGTGGTGGCGGGCTGTCGATCGTAGCGCATGTACATCGGTCGAAGTCTCCAGAAACGAAGAAGGCCCCTCCGTGGGAGGGGCCTCGGTTCGTTCGACCGGTGCGCCGCTCCCGTTGGTGTCGGGAGGGCGCGGGGTGACGTCACATCGTGGCGTCGGCCGTGCGCTGCTCCCGGGCAGTAAGGACAAGTACCGCCGCGACGAGAATCGTCAGGGCGATGGGGAGCAGGCTGATAAGTCGGGCCGAGGCCAGATGCAGCATGGTCATGGTTCGGAGGTTCGGCAGGAAATGGCGAAAAGTCAAGCGGGGCGGTGACCTATGGTCGCGTTACTTCCTGGTCGTCACGACGATGACGCCGTTCGCGCCTTCGCTGCCATAGAGCGCCTGCGCCTTGTCACCCTTCACGACTTCGACCGACACGATCGACGACACGGGGATTTCCTGCAGCGCGCGTGGGGAGCGCTTGACGCCGTCGACGATGTAGAGCGGGTCGGCACGCGGGACCTCCATGACCGCCCCCGCCGACGGGCTTCTCATCCGGATGCGCACGGAATCGTCCTTGCTCGGCACAAGACGCAGACCCTGCACCAGCACGCCGTTGCCCTTCGCGACGCTCGAATCGGGCACGGCCCGGAACGCGACCTTGCTCGGCAGCTCGCGCTCCAGCACCGCCCGCTCTTCCACCGAGCCCTTGGTCTGGATCCGGACTTCGTTGACCTTGTCGCTCAGGCGACGGATGTTGACCGTGGCGATCGAGTCACCGTTGAGCGCGATCGCCTGTTCGCGCAGCATCGGCTTGTTGTTCACGAAGTAGACGATGCTGTCCGCCTTCAGGACCGGTGCGAGTTTGCGCTCGGTGGTGGCGACGTCCATGCGTTCGACTTCGGCGGCGGTGGGGAGTTCTGCGCGGCAGGCCACCGCGACGAGGGCGCCGGCGAGGACCAGCGCGGTGGCGCCGCGAGCGGCGGTGAAGCGAGGCGGGCGGGCAGTCATGGCGCGCAATCTCCGTTCGAGTTGGGAAGGACTTCCGGGGAAGAGCGAGGGGGACACGAGGGAGGGGAGCAGGGCCGGGCGGAGCGCGCGCTGGTCGTGGAGCGCGCCCGTGTCACCGGGACGTGCCGCCGCCAGCAGCAGTTCGGCGTAGCGACGCGGCGACGACTCGCTCGCCAGCACACGCGCGTCGCAGTCGAGTTCGATGGCCAGGCGGAGACGCGACAGCATGGCCCACGCCGGCAGGTTCCACGGCATGAGTGCCACCAGGCCACATCCGGCGAGGAGCAGCGCGGGATCACCGGCCTCGACGTGCGCACGCTCGTGGCGCACCGCAAGGGTGCGGCTCACATCGTCGCGATCGGCCAACCAGCGCGGCACGAGAATGCGTGGGGCATCGACACCGACGACCATGGGGCCGAGCGACTCGGTGAGCTGCACGGGGGTACCGTCGACGATCCGCGTGGGGAGGTGCGCCGCGAGACGCTGCTGCCGGCGATAGCCGACCACGAGCACGCTGAGGAGCATCAGCGAGGTAGCGGGCCACACCACGACAAGGCTCCACTGCACCCCCTGCGGAAGGCTCGCGACATCCGCGGCCACTCGCGCTGACGCGGCGGTGAGGCGGCCGGTGAGGCGGCCCGTCATGTCGTCCACCATCGTCATGAGCGCTCTGGCGAACGACGGCGCGGGCGCCGTGATCGTCGAGGGGGCGAGGTCGCGCAGGTCGACGGGCGGCTGCAACGGTCCCGTCGGCGCGGCATCGCGTCGCACGAGCAGGGCGCCGCTCACGAGGGCGGCGCCGAGGAGGGCGCTGCTCCACACGATGCGGGCGGGGACGCGGCGGCGCAGGAGCTGCTGCGCTCCATACGCCGCCAGCGCGAGCAGCGCGCTGGTGACGCTCGCGACGAGCAGCCAGGACACGAGCGTCGTGGCGAGGGCGGTGACGGTCATGCGGCACCTCCGTTGCCATTGCCGTTGGCATCGTCGTCGCCCAGGCGCTCGGCGAGCAGGGCCCGCATGCGCTCGAGTTCGTCGCGGCCGAGCTTGCGGTCGCTCACGAGCTGGGCGAAGAGCCGCTCGGTGGAGCCATGGAAGATGGCGTCCTTGATGCGGGTGATGGCGCTCTTGCCCGCGCGGTCGGCTGCGACGGTGGGGAAGTAGCGGTAGGCGCGCCCCTCGGGTTCGTGACGGACGTAGCCCTTCTCCTCGAGGATCTGGAGGGCCGAGAGGACGCTGGTGTAGGCGAGGTCCTCGTCGAGGTGCTCGCGGACCTCGGCCACCGTGGCGGACTCGAGGCGCCAGAGGACGGACATCACGGCGAGCTCGCGGGGGGGGAAGTGATAGTCGGTCACGAGCGGAGGGCGGGGTGAGGCGTTGCGGTGGCGGGGCGCTACGGGTTCTCCAGTAGTATGTGCGGGGAGGGGCTGGCTGTCAACGGGTTTTTCAGTAGAGGGGCCGTGGGTCGTGGGCCGTGGGCCGGGGGCCGTGGGCCGGGGGCCGGGGGGGCGTAGGAATGATCTGGCGCGCGCCGATCTGATGACGGCGGACAGCGTCAGCACCGTCATGCTTGGCGCATGCAGGACTTCCGACGACTTCGGGTGTGGGAGCAGGCGCATCACCTCGCGGTGCATACGCTGCGAGAGATTGGGCGTGCGCCACGCGCCAATACGGCGCTGCGACATCAGCTCACGCGGTCGGTCGCATCAGTTGCGGCCAACATCGCCGAGGGCGCATCGCAACGCAGTCGCGCGAAGTACGCGCACTTGCTCAGCGTTGCGCTGGGGTCATTGGTGGAATCGCACAACCACTTGCTGCTGCTCTCTGCGATCGGAGGGATCGACGAGAGCGTGGCTGACCGACTCATTGGGCGCATCGAACAGCTACGCCCGATGTTGATCCGCCTGGAGCAGATCGTGAGCGCCGAGGCCAGGGGTACTGGAGTCGTTCCCCATGGCCCACGGCCCATGGCTCATGGCGCAGCACCTCAGAGCACACGGCTCACGACCGGGGCGCGCGATGGGCGTGAGCCATGAGGACCTAAGGCGTGGGCCGGGGGGCCATGGGCCGTGGGCCGTGGGCCGAGGGCCGGGGGCCGGGGGCCGGGGGCCGTGGGCCGGGGGCCGAGGGCCGGGGGCCGAGGGCCGGGGGCCGAGGGCCATGGGCCGGGAGGGGGCTACATCACACGAGGCACACCGCTACCGCGTCGCGGAGCGACTGGATTCCATCCCTCCCCTTCGGAATGAACTCGTGCGCGAACGCGCCGCTGAATCCGATGTTCGCAATGGCCTCGGCGATGCCGCGGTAGTTCAGCTCCTGCGCGCCGTCGATCTCGTTGCGGCCGGGGACGCCCGCGGTGTGCACATGCGCGATCCACGGGAGGTTCGCGCGAAAGGTTGCGATGACATCGCCCTCCATGACCTGCATGTGGTAGATGTCGTACAGCAGGCGGAACGACGGACTGTTCACGCCCTTCGCGACCTCGACGGCCCACGCGGTGCGGTCGGCGTGGTAGTCCTTGTGATCGACCTTGCTGTTCAGCATCTCCATGCACAGGACCACGCCATGGCGCTCGGCGGTGGGCGTGAGCCGCTTGAGGCCGGTGATGCAGTTGGCAATGCCTTCGGCGTCGCTGAGTCCGGCCTTGTTGCCACTGAAGACGACGATCTTGCGGACGCCCGCCGCGGCAGCGCGCGGAATGTACGCCTCGCCGTCGGCGACGAGCTTGTCATGGTTGGCGGTGCGATTGAAGCCGACGGGGATGGTCCCCCAACTGTTGCCCATGGTACAGGTGAGGCCGTACTGCTTCGGCACCTCCCACTCGTCAGGGCCCAGCAGGTCGATGCCGACCAGCCCCATGGCCTTGCCGGCGGCGCACAGGTCGTGAATCGGCGTGCGCGCAAAGCACCAGCGCGCGACCGACTGATTGAGGCGACCACGTCGAGGCGCGCTCTCGCTGAGCGCCTGCGTTCCCAGTGCGTGCGCGGCATCGAGACCCCCCAACGCGGTCGCGCCGAGCGCGCCCGCGCCGAGGGTGAGCGCGCGGCGACGGGAGAGTGGCGTGTCGGGCATCAGAGCGCCCTCCGCTTGAGTTCGGCGACGGCGTGCGCGGCGGCGCGCGCCGTGAGGGCCATGTAGGTGATGGACGGATTCTGGCAGGCGCTGCTGGCCATCGCGGCGCCATCGGTGATGAAGAGGTTGGGGACGTCCCAACTCTGGTTCCAGCCATTGAGCACGCCGTCCTTCGCGGTTTTCGCCATGCGCGCGCCACCCATCTCGTGAATGCAGTGCCCGGGCGGTTGCATGGTGCGACTGGGGCGCACGTTGGTGCAGCCGGCGGCCTCCATGATCTCGACGCCGCTGGCAATGATGTCGCGATTCATGGCCTTCTCGTTCTCCCGCCAGGTGACGTCGATGCGCGCCGCCGGGATGCCCCACTTGTCCTTCACCGCCGGATCGAGCGTGATGGTGTTGTCGGCGTAGGGCAGCGTTTCCCCCCAGCCGCCGGCTGAGAGTCCCCACGGGCCGAGATCGTCGATGAGGGACTGCTTGAAGTCAGCACCCCACCCGGCCATGCCGCCGCCGCGGCCCCAGCCGCTGCGACTCGAGCCGCCCTGCATGCCGTAGCCGCGCAGGAAGTCCTTGCTCTGGGTCTTCACGTTGCGGAAGCGCGCGATGTAGATGCCGTTGGGGCGCCGCCCGATGGTGCGCTTGTCGAGGAAGCCGGGCATGGTCCCGCCGGCGCCCGAGCCGTAATGGTGGTCCATGACGTACTTGCCGAGTGTGCCGCTGCTGTTGGCAAGTCCCTCGGGGAAGCGCGAGCCCGTGGAGTTGAGCAGCAGGCGCACGCTCTCGATGGTGGACGCACAGAGGAAGACGACCTTGGCCTCGAAGGTGTGCTCCTGCATGGTCGTTGCATCGATGACGCGCACGCCGCGGGCCCGCTTGCGGGTGGCGTCGTACAGGACTTCGGCCACGACACTGTGCGGCCGCAAGGTGAGGCGCCCGGTGCGCCGCGCCGCCGGGAGCGTGCTGCCGATGCTGTTGAAGTACGAGTGCGTGACGCAGCCGCGTTCGCACGGGCCGCAGTAGTGGCAGGCGGCGCGCCCGTTGTGGTTGCGCGTGAGAATGGCGGCGCGCCCGATGGTGAGCAGGCGCTCGCCGCCGAAGGCCTTGAGGAGGTTCTCGCGGGCGTGTCGCTCGACCACGGTCATGGCCATGGGCGGCAGGAACTCCCCGTCCGGAAGCTGCGCGAGTCCTTCGGTGGCGCCGGTCACGCCGATGAACCGCTCGACGTGCGCGTACCACGGCGCGATGTCCTTGTAGCGAATGGGCCAGTCGGTGCCGTGTCCGTCCTTCGCGTTGGCCTCGAAGTCGAGGTCGCTCCAGCGATAGACCTGGCGCCCCCACATGATGGAGCGGCCGCCGACCTGCCGTCCGCGGAACCACTTGAAGTCGGAGGCTGTCGGCGTCGTGTACGGATTGTCGTGGTCGTTGACGAAGAACTTGCGGCCGACTTCGTCGCAGGCGTAGCACTGCCGCTGCACGGGCTGGGTGCGTTCGAGGTCGTGGCGATCACCCCAGCCGCGG
The DNA here is from genome assembly GCA_020161135.1 of Gemmatimonadota bacterium. Taxonomy (GTDB): domain Bacteria; phylum Gemmatimonadota; class Gemmatimonadetes; order Gemmatimonadales; family Gemmatimonadaceae; genus Gemmatimonas. The sequence continues at coordinate 611,137 of JAIUOB010000005.1, forward strand.
AACTTCATGTCGTACGGTTGCACATGCTCGACGAAGTCCTTGCCGCTGGGGTCGACGGGACCGCCGGCCTCCAGCACGAGCGTCGCCAGGCCACGTTCGGTGAGCTCCTTGGCGGCCCATCCGCCGCTGATGCCGCTGCCGACGACGATCGCGTCGTAGCTGCGCCGCTCGCGCGGCTGGCGTGTGCCGAGGCTGATGAACTCAGGCATCGCGGCCCGCCCCCCGCACCGGCATCGGTGCCGCACCGTCAAACATGCCCGGCATGATCTGGGTCTTGAGGACCTCGCGCTGCACGCGCGCGCTGGTGAAATAGCCGTGCACGACGAGCCCCTTGAGCCGGCTGTAGCCGCGGGCGGCGGGGGTGGTGCGATCTGCCGGCTGGTCGAGCGCGTTCATGACCGTCGCCAGCGGTGCGCCGGTGAGCCCGGCGAGCGGCTGGCCGGTGCGCTCGCGTGCCAGCACATCCATGGCATCGAGGCCATCGCGCAACTGCGCGCGTTCGGCGTCGGTGTAGTAGCCGGCGACGATGACTTCGACGAACGCGAGCACGTCGACATCGTTGGCGCCCGGTGTGTCGGTGCGCGGGATGATCGCGTCGGCGACGGTGCGGACGATGGCGCGTTGCGCGTCGGTGAGCGGGGCGGGCTGCGGCGTGTCGCCGGCGAGCACCTGGGCCCACGCCTGCGCGGCCTGCGCCTGCGCGTGCCGGGGGATGAACGACAGGGCTGCCGCGGATGCAGCAGCCCTGAGGAGATCACGACGAAGCATGGGGGCGCGGCGGGGAGGGAAGGGGCCGGCCCCAGCGGCCGGCTACTGCAACTGGATGTACAGCGGCACCGGCCAGAGCCGCAAGATCGCCTCGCGCGGCGTGGGCGGGTTGTCGTTCTTGCGCTTGGTGAACTGCTTCCACCCGGCAAACTGCACCGGCTCCTTCTTCACATAGCTGTAGTACGAGTCGCGCTTGAGGGATGGCGGCCCGAAGCCGTCCATCTGCATGACGACCTGCACCCGCGGATCGAGCTTGATGTCCTTGTAGTTGGTGACGCCCTTCTGTGTGAAGCGGTGCACCACCAGGATCTTGGGCGGCAGCTTGTACTTGTCGACCAGGTTGGCGAGGAAGCGGATGGCGACGTTGATCTCGCTCGCGTCGTACGTACCGATGCGCTTGCCGGGCACCGAGGGCACACGCGCCATGGCGAACTCCGGGTCGATGCCGAGGTGCACGTCGGGTCGCGCGAGGAACTTCTCGATCCAGGGCAGCTCGTAGTCGAGCGTGCTCTTGCCGATCTGCAGGTCGACGAAGAGGAGCGCATTCTTGCGCTTGGCCCAGCCGTAGACCTTCTCGATCATCGCGCTGTCCATGCGCGTGCGGTACCGGCCGCTTGGCCCCGGGTCGGGGTTGGCGACCATGGCAATGAGGTGGAGCGCCGGCTGCACGGGGTGCTGCGGGTCGAGCTTGTTCCACTCGGCCACTTCCGCGTCGAGCTTGCGGAGCATCTCGTCGGGCTGGAACTCGCCGAGGATACCCATGCGCGTCGACAGCGGATTGCCGTAGAAGGCGATGATGCGCTTGGCGGGGAGGATCGCCCCCGGGAGCGGCGCCGGCATGGCCGGCGGCCAGAGCGAGTCGAGGTCGCTGCCGGTGCCCTTGAAGGCGAGATGCCGATCGCCCGACTGCGGCCCCAGCGCGCCCTGCGGCTTGCGGCGGGTGGTGTCGGTCGCGGCCGGTTGGGCGCGCTTGGTCGTGGACCCCTTCGCGCGGGCCTTACTGCTCGATGAGCCCTTGGAGGACGCCGCCTTCGATGGGGCGGCCTGAGCGGTGGCCTCCGTCGCCTGGGCCGCGAGCGTCGCGCCGAGGGGCGTCAGGAGGGTCGAAACGAGCGCCGCGGCGAGGGCTGCGGCGGGAAGCAGCGCAGAGACGTTCATGGGGCGCAGTGTAACGGGCGGAGGGAGGCACTCCAAGGGCGTCGTCCTGCGTGCGTCACGTCTACCTGCGACGCAGCGGTCGGTCGACGTCGAGCGCAAGCGTGCCGGCGGCTTCGGCGCGCACGATGAGCCAGAGCGGATGCACGATGGCGTCGACCAATCGGCCGGTGCGGACCGCGCCGGAAAGACGCACGCCCTCGGTGAGATCGCGATTGAGGGACTGCTCGACGCGGCGGCGTGTCTCCTCGAGCAGCGTGTCCAAGGGAAAGCGCGCCGACTGGCGCAGCTGTGCCACCAGGTCGGCCTTCTTCAGCCACGCGACGCCGGCGACAAGGGCGTCGCTGGTGGCCACGTCGAAGTCGAGGTCGGGAACGGTGAGCGTGCGGGTGGCGGTGTCGAGTTGCGGCGTGCCCACCAGGAACACCTCGCCGCGCACGCCACCCACCACGCGCACGGCGAGCACGACGCGTCCGTCAGCGAGCGGATACAGGCGCACCTGCTCGAGACGCACCGCGCGCCCGAAGCGCGAGAAGCGACGGCCCGCCAGCTCGCGCTGCAGGGCGGCGCTCGCTTCGGGATAGCCCAGCAGACCCTCGATGTGCAGGCGGGCACTGTCGCCGACCTCACCGATGGGGCGCCCGAGCGGCGGCAGGGGGTTGGCCGTGGGCACCGGTGCGGGCCCGGTCACGAGGCGCGGATGCGCGGTGAGGCGCACCTCCGCCACGAGCGCGCTGTCGATCAGCGACACCTGCCCGAGGCCGACGCGGTCGGGATTGATCTGCAGCCAGAGGCTGTCGGTGACGCGGATGTTGCGCTGCAGGAGGCCGAACCAGCGCGCCACCCGCGCCTTCACGTCGACGCGGGCGAGCTTGCGATCGACGCCCGGGAGGCGCTGCCGGACGGCACCCTCGAGGGCGCGGATGACGTGATCGGTGACATCGATGTCGAGGAACGTGACCGTGCACTGGTCGCGCTTCGTGTCGGTGGTGGGCTGCGCGGACACCAGGCGCGTGGTGGTGCCCAGTTGCCAGGTGCGACTCAGCGCGACATCGCTCACGAGACGCACGGTGATGCGGGGCATCGAGTCCCCGGTGCCGCAGGACGCACTGACCGTAGGACCGATGACGGGCCGATACCAGCCGCGCGCCTGATATGACACGGTGGCTTCGAGGGTGGCGCGGCCGTCGGCGAAGGTGACGCGAAAGGGTGTGCGCGTGGCCGTGAACGCGACGAGACGCCGCGCGTTGCCGCCCACGCGGTGCCGTTGCTCGAGATTGCCGAAGCGTCGCGGCACCGACTGCTCGAGCGCCGCGCGCAACGGCGCGAGCGCGTACGAAATGGGCGCGTCCACCACGGATGCCGGCAACGTGGGCAGGACCGGTACCGCGTAGGCCCCCGCGCGCGCCTGCGGCGATGCCGGTGCCACCTCTTGCGACGCGCACGCCGCGAGGCACAGCAGCGCGGCGCTGCCGGATGCCAATGATGCCAATACTTTCATGCGCTTGCCTGCCTCCGGGCATCGGATAGGTTCCCGCGTCATGCACATCGAATTTACATCACGTGTTGCGATCGTCACGGGCGGTGCGAACGGCATCGGCCTTGCGACGGCACGGCGTCTTGCCGCGAGTGGCGCGCGTGTGGCGCTCTGGGATCGCGTGGCCGAGTCCGGCACCACAGCGGAGTCCGCCCTGCGCGCCGACGGGTACGACGTGCGCTTCGTCACTACCGACGTGACCGACCGGGCGAGTGTCGAGGCGGCGGTGGCCGCCACGCTCGCGCACTTCGGCAGCGTCGACATCCTCATCAACAACGCCGGCATCACGCGGGATGCCCAGTTGGTGAAGGTGAAGGACGGTGCCGTGTCCGGCGGCATGTCGGACGCAGACTTCGATGCCGTCCTGGCGGTGAACCTCAAGGGCGTCTTCACCTGCACGCAGGCCGTGGTGCCGCACCTGATCGCGCGCGGCGGTGGACGCATCGTCAACGCGTCGAGCGTGGTGGCGCTGCACGGCAACTTCGGGCAGACGAACTACGTGGCCACCAAGGCCGGTGTGATCGGCATGACGCAGGTGTGGGCCCGTGAGCTGGGCAAGCGCGGCATCACGGTGAATGCGATCGCGCCCGGATTCATCGCCACGGAGATGACGGCGAAGATGCCAGCCCCCGTGCTCGAGGGGATGGCGCAGCATACCCCACTCGGCCGGTTGGGTTCACCGGACGATGTAGCCAACGCGTATTGCTTCCTGTGCAGCGATCAGGCGGCCTTCATCAACGGCGCCGTGCTGTGCGTCGACGGCGGGCTCGTCATCGGGACGTGAGCGTGACGCGCCGATGCTGGCGCGCTGGCACATGGCCACCCTCAGCGCGTCGAGCGGCGCTTCGCGGGTGCGGGTGGTTCCTCGCGCGGCGCCGCGTAGGCCATGCGCCCCAGGATCACGGCGGCGCGTTGCGACGCGATGCCGCCGCGCGGTGACCAGCGGCGGGGCGACGGCAGGATGGCCGCGAGGCGCGCCGCTTCGTCGCGCGTGAGAGCGGCCGCGCTCTTGCGAAAGTGCACGCGCGCGGCGGCTTCGGCGCCGAAGTCGTTCGGGCCCCACTCGGCCAGGTTGAGATAGAGGTCGAGGATGCGCTCCTTGGAGAGGAGCAGCTCGAGCCACAGCGCGAGATACAGCTCGAGTCCCTTCCGGACGAACGAGCGGCCGTTCCAGAGGAAGATGTTCTTGGCGACCTGCTGCGTGAGCGTGGACGCCCCGCGCAGGCGACCGCCGCGTCGACGACGTTCGAGCGCGTTGCGCAGCTCCACCGTGTCGATGCCGAAGTGCAGGTAGAAACGGTCGTCCTCGGAAGCCAGCACCGCGCGGCGCAGCGCCGGTGCGATGCGGGCGCGCGCCACCGGCGTGTGTCGCGGCCACAGCGGACGTTCACCACTGCCAAGGTGCGTGATGACGCGCCCGAGCATGACCATGGTGACGGGCGGATGGACGACCGCGAGCGGCACGATGAACGGCACCGGCAGGAGCGCGAGCAGCACCGCGGAGAGCAGGATGCGCCGTGGCCAGCTACGCGGCCAACGGCGGGCAAGGGCGGCGCGCCACGCCGCACGGCGACTCACGGTTCGCGCAGGTGCGGCGGGGTGTCCGGGGGCTGGCGTCGCCAGCGGCGGTGCTGCCAGAAGTACTGCTCCGGATGCGCGCGGACCGTGGCCTCCAGCATCTGCGTAAAGCGCAACACGTACGCGTCGATGTCGGCTTCCTTGTCGCCCGTGCGGGCAATCTCCACCGGCGCGATGTGCATGACGTAGCGCCCCGACGGCTGCCGTGGGACGATGACGTAGACCATGGGGGCATCGAAGCGCAGCGCGAACACGCCCGGACCGCGCGGGGTCTTCGCGGGACGGCCGAAGAACGGGACGAACGTGCTCGCGAGGCCCAGCGCATCATGGTCGGCGACGAACGCGACCACGCGATTGTCGCGCAGGGATCGCGGCGTGCGTCGCACCGCTTCGCGATCGTGGATGACCATCACCCCCGCCTGTTCGCGCGTGCGGGTGACGTAGTCCTCGAAGATCGGATTGGCCATGCCGCGCGCGATGGCGTCGAAGGGGACCCCGCGCGCCGCCATGTACGCCGCCCCGTACTCCCAGTTGCCCAGGTGTCCCGTCACCAGGATGACGCCGCGCCCCAGCGCGCGCGCGGCTTCGAGGTGTTCCCAACCGTCCACGCGCTCCATGCGCGCGAGAATGGCCTCGCGAGACGTGCCGGGAAGCAGAGCGGCCTCGATGGAGGTTCGGCCGAGGCTGTCGTACGAGGCGGCCGCGACCCGTCGCACCTCGGCGGGGGAGAATTCGGGGAATGCTGCCGCGATCTGCCGTTCGGTGACACCCGCGCGGATGCCGAAGGGGCGATAGACCAGTCGCGCGAGCCAACCGCCGACCGCGCCCGCGCGGCGCCACCCGAGCAGGCGGAGCACCGCCACGACGCCGCGGGTGCCCCAATACTCGAAGCGGTGCGACCAGGTGGGGCGCCGGGGAGCGGGTGCGTCGGACATGGGCGGGGAATGTAGCATGGTGCATATTCCGATGAATGGCCGCACCTCATCCATCCGCACGCGACACCGACCCGCAGCGTCTCGCGCAGCTTGGCCTGCTGGTGAATGCCCTGCTGGCCGTGGTGAAGCTGGTGGCGGGGCTGGTGGGGCACGCCTATGCCCTCGTGGCCGACGCCATCGAGAGTGGCATGGACATGTTCGGCTCGGTGGTGGTGTGGAGTGGCCTCCGCATTGCGAGCCGCGACCCCGATGAGCGCTACCCGTTCGGCTACGGGCGCGCCGAGGCGCTGGCCGGCGCGGTGGTGGCGGCGCTGATGCTGGGCGCGGCGGCGGGGATCGCCATCGAGGCGGTACGCGAGATTCGCACGCCGCATCACGCGCCGGCACCCTGGACGCTGGGCGTGCTGGCGGTCGTGATCGTGGTGAAGGAGCTGCTGGCCAAGCGTGTCGCTTCGGCGAGTGCCGCCACGGGGAGCGTGGCGGTGGCGGCCGACGCGTGGCACCATCGGTCGGACGCGATCACCTCGGCGGCGGCGTTCGTAGGCATCGCCGTTGCGGTGGTGGGCGGTCCGGCGTGGGCGCCCGCAGACGACTGGGCCGCGCTCATCGCCGCCGGGGTCATCGCGGTGAACGGCGGCATTCTGCTCCGCCGCGCGGCGCGCGAACTCATGGATCGCGCCCCCGAGCCGGCGCTGCTCGGGCGAATCGCGGACGCGGCGCTGGGCACGAGCGGCGTGCAGGCCATCGAGAAGCTCAAGGTGCGCAAGTCGGGGACGGCGCTGTACGTCGACATCCACGTGCAGGCCGATCCGGCGCTGACGTTGCACGATGCGCACATTCTGTCAGGACGCGTGAAGGGGGCCATCCGGGCGCGTATCCCGGCGGCGGCCGGCGTCCTCATTCACATGGAGCCGTACGAAGCGTCCGGGGACGCGACGCGCGGCGAACCGATCGAACCGGAGAAGGTCCCATGACGCCCATGCCGACGTTTCACACGCTCGACCACGACGGCTGTGAGGCGCTCCTCGCCACCGAACACGTGGGGCGGCTGGCGTTCACCTTCCGCGACCGCGTCGACATCGAGCCGGTGCACTACGTGTTCCAGGATGGCGTGATCTACGGGCGCACGCAGCCGGGAGCCAAGGTGGATGTGCTCGTGCACCACCCGTGGGTGGCGTTCGAGGTCGATCACGTCGAGGCGCTGTTCCGGTGGCGGAGCGTGGTGGTGCACGGTCGCATCGAGTTTCCGGATCCGCTCGGCGCCGCGAGTGAACAGGCGAAGTATGCCGCCGGCGTGGCGGCGTTCCGTCGGCTCGTGCCCACGGCCTTCGGCAGCGGTGACCCCACCCCGGCGCGCGAGATCGTCTTCCTGCTGCCGGTGGCCGAGATGACGGGACGCGCGGCCGACCTGCGGAGCACGCGCTGACATGGCGAACGGCCTCGCGCAGGTGCGATTGCAGGCGGTGCACGCCGACGAGGCGCCCGCCATCGACGACGCGGCCGCGCGTGGCTGGCCGGAGATCCCGAAGTCGGTGCTCGAGGCGGCGACGGCGCCGCTGTTGGAGCGCCTCACGACGCTGCAGGACGCGTTTCACGCCGACGGACGTCGGGCGCTGCTGCTGGTGCTGCAGGGGCGCGATGCGGCCGGGAAGGACGGCGTCATTCGGACGGTCACGGGAGCGTTCAATCCCACCGGTGTGCAGGTGTCATCGTTCGGCCCGCCCACGCCGCTCGAATTGCGCCACGACTTCCTCTGGCGCGTGCATCAGGTGGTGCCGCCGCGCGGTGTCATCGGCGTGTTCAACCGCTCGCACTACGAAGACGTGCTCGTGGTACGGGTGCGTGGGCTGGTGCCGGAGTCGGTGTGGCAGGCACGCTACGCGCAGATCAACGCGTTCGAGGAGATGCTGACCGCCAACGGGGTCATCATTCGCAAGTGCTTCCTGCATGTCTCGCGCGACGAGCAGAAGGCGCGCCTGCAGGAGCGCCTCGACGACCCGCAGAAGAACTGGAAGTTCCAGTTGGGCGATCTCGACGACCGCGCGCGGTGGGACGACTACACCGCGGCGTACGACACGCTGCTTCGCCGTTGCAGCACACCGGAGGCGCCCTGGTTCGTGGTGCCGTCAGATCGCAAGACGCTGCGGAACTACCTCATTGCGCGCATGCTCGTGGAGACGCTCGAGTCGCTCGACCTGCGCTATCCGCCGATGGACCCGGCCGTGCGCGAGGCCGCGCGGGACTTTCGGTAGGTGCGTCGGCTCGCTGGCGTCGCGGTCGCCCTGGCGGTGCTCCTCACCGGGCGCACACGCATGGCGTCCGCGCAGGCGTCCACGCAGGCGAGTTCGCTGCCGGCCGCTGTGTGGCAGCCCGCCCCCACTGGCCATGCGGTGCGGGCGCTGGCGGAGCGGCGCTTCGACGCGGCGGCCGGGCTGCGATCGGCGACCATGTACGCGATGGCCTTCGACACCGACGGGCGACCCTGGGTGGGCGCCGAGGATGGCCTCTTTCGCTATGCCGGCAGCGTCTGGCGCGCGGTGGCGCTGCCGGAGCCGTTCGCGGGGCAGCAGGTGCGCTCGCTGCTGTTCGCGCGTGACTCGACGCTGTGGATCGGTACACGGCAGGGTATCCTGCATCGGCATCGCGACGGTCGCATGGAGGTGTATCGCGAAGCCGACGGCGTGCCCGGCTCCGTCGCGTACAGCCTGACGGAGTCGGACGCGATCGATGGCACGCCACGTGTCGTCGTGGGTGCGTCGCGTGGTGCGGCGTGGTTCGATGGCACGCGATTTCGTGCGCTGCCGCTCGACGGCGCCGCACCGTGGGTCGGGGTGATGGTGAGCGCGGGCGTGCGCGCCAACGGATCGCACACGCTCTGGCTCGCGAGTTCCGCCGGCGGCGTGGCGACCGTGGAGCGGGGACGCATCACGCGCTACGGCGCGGCCGACGGACTCGACGCGCCGGACGCGCAGTTCGTTCGCCCCATTGCGGGGGACAGCGCGGTCGAGGCCTACGTGGCCACGGCCGATGGCTTGTTTGCGGCAACGCGACGCGGCGAGGTACTGCGCTTCGCACGCGTGCCGGGCAGTCCGCGCGAGGTGTTCCGCATCGAGGCCATGCAGGAGCCCGATGGCCGTCGCACGCTCTGGGTGGGCACCGCCCACGGCGACGTGACCACGTGGGACGGTCGGACGTGGAGACCGGTGCCGCTCAGCAACACGCCGCGCCGCACCACGGTGACGCTGCTGCGCAGTGCGCAAGGCCACGGCGGCACGGACGCGGTGTACGTGGGTCTCCGCAACGGCGCGCTGCATCGGGTCAGCTACGGCGCGGCGGCGCAGGTCGATGTCGTGCCCGGAGACCGCCCTCCGGTGGTGACGGGGCTGTTCGTCGAGGGCGACGGCGGGGGCCGTGACGCGTTGTGGCTCACGACACCCGAAGACGCGCTGTGGCAGGTCCGCGGCGACGGGCGCGTCACCCGCATCCCACTCATCGGCGACGAGGCCCGCGCGCTGCAGGTAATGCGCGCCGCGCTCGCGCCCCCGTCGGCGGTCGCTTCGCCGCGCGACAGTGGCGGGAGCATCCTCGTGCTGGTGGGTGGTGTGCCCTGGCGCGTGCAGGGCGACCGTCTGGTGCGTGTCGATGCCGGCCTCGATGATCGGCTGGTGAACGCGGTGCGTCGCGTGCCCCTCCCGTGGGGTGGTGAGGCGACGCTCGCGGCTACGTCGCGTGGCCTGATGCAGTGGGACGGCGCGCGCTGGTTGGCGGTGCCGCGGCTGGGCGAGGCGGCGGTGCACTCGATCTCTGCCGGCCGGGAGCGCTCGGCGCCCGTGCTGTACCTCGGTGGTGATCACGTCGTCCGCGTCATCACGCCCGACGGTGAGCGCGCCGAGTCCATTCCGCGCGTCGGGGGGGCGGGCCTGGGCATCGGGCCGGTGCTGCAGGTGTGCCGCACCACCGTCAACGGACGCGCACGCCTCTGGGCGCACGACCGCGAGCGCGGCGTCTTCTGGCGCGATGTCGAGCGGGCGGGCCAGTGGCGCCTGCTCGCGGCCGATGTGCCGGAGGGCGCGGAGTCCCGCGCCGACGCCGTCGGTGTGTCGCGTCTCCTCTGCCTCGACGGCGGGCGCATCGCCACGGCGAGCCTCTCCGGGGTCACGCTCTTCGATGTGCGTGACGCAGTGCCCGCGAGGTGGCGTGTCATCTCGCAGTTGGCGGAACCGGACGGCCTGCCGTCGTCGGCGATCTCCGACATCGCGCCCAGCGCCGACCCGCGGTACCTGTGGGTGTCGACGCCGTACGGCGTGGGACTCGTCGATCTCGTGCGTGCGGAACGGGCGCCGCCGGCGCGCCTGCTGCTCTCAGTCGACAACGCCTCCGATGCCAGCTCGCCGGATGTCGGTTCGACCGACGGCGACACCATCGCTGCGGGGACGCTCGATGACCTGCGGGTCGACGCCCAGCTGCTCACGTTTCATCGCGAGGAGTACACGCGCTATCGCGTGAGCGTGGAGCGCACGCGCGGGGGCCTCGCCTGGGGAACACGCGGGTGGGTGGGGCCGGACACGGGAGAGGTGTTCGATCTGGGCGCGCGCGTCTATCACGACCTGGCACCGGGTACTTATCGCGTGCGCGCCTGGGCGTACGACTGGGCGGGGCGACGCTACGGGCCCGTGGAACGCACGGTCGTCATGCACACCCCGGCGTGGCTGACGTTGCCGGCGGTGGCGTCCTATGTGTTGCTGCTCACCGGCCTGCTCGCGGCGGCGTATCAGTGGCGTGTGCGCACCATTCGCGCGAGCGCAGCGCGCGTGGTCGCCAGCGAGCGGCGTGCACGGGAGAGTGAGCGCCGCTTCCGCACGCTGTTCGAGGAAGCACCCGACGCGCACCTGCTGGTGGCAGCCGGGGTGGTGCAGGCCGCCAACGGACAGGCCGCCGCGATGTTCGGCGTCGCGTCGGCGGACGACCTCGCGGGGAAGCGCCTGCCACACCTGCTCGGCGTCCCGGAGTCCGCGTCGGATGCGGACGTCGAGGCGGCCACGGTGCAGCACGTGCAGCGCGGCGACCTGCTCGTGCCGGTGCAGTGCACGATGACGCCGCTCCCGTCGGAAGGGCAGGGCGTCGCGCACTGGGTGCTGCGGGACATGACCGATGTGCGTCGCGCCGAGGTGGAGCGCGCCTGGTTCGAGGCGCAGGCGCGTGAGGCGCAGAAGCTCGAATCGCTCGGCACGCTGGCCGGCGGGGTCGCGCACGACTTCAACAACCTGCTGAACGTCATTCGCGGCAACGCCGAGCTCGGACGCAACGCGCTGCGCAAGGGGCGCGCGAACGACGACCACCTCGCCGCCATTCTCGACGCGAGCGACCGCGCGCGCGACATCGTGCGCCAGATCCTCACGTTCAGTCGACGCGCCTCGCCCGAGCGCGCGCCCATCGACCTGTCGCGTCTCGTGGTCGATCTCGCGCCGCTGCTGCGCCGCATGCTGCCGCGTGGTGTCCAGTTGCGCCTGCATGGCACCGACGCGCCGCACGTCATCCAGGGTGACGCGACGCAATTGCAGCAATTGCTGCTGAACCTCGTCTCCAACGCCGAGTACGCGTTGCGTGCGCGAGGGTCCGGCACCATCGACATCACGCTCGCGGACGCGCTGGTGGCGGACGACCAGCCGGCGCCGACGGGTGCGGTCGTCGTGCTGCAGGTCGCCGACGACGGCGCGGGGATGACCGACACGGTACGGGAACGGATCTTCGAGCCGTTCTTCACCACCAAGCCCACTGGTGAGGGGACAGGACTCGGCATGGCCGTGGTGCACGGCATCGTGGCATCGCACGCGGGGCATCCGGAGGTCGCCAGTGCGCCCGACGCCGGCACGACGTTCAGCTTTCGCTTTCCCGCCGTCACCGATGCGGAGGAGGAGATCGATCCCGAGATCCTCGCCGAGGCCGAGGCCGCACGTCGGTTGGTGGAGGATCACGACGAGCCCAGCGTGTCCCTGCCGGTGGCCACCTACGACGTCACGCCGTCAGGGCGCACCTGCGTCGTGGTGGACGACGAACCGATGGTCGCGTCGGTCATTGCGCGCGCGCTCGAGGATCAGGGGCATCGGGTCGAGGTGTTCCATGCCCCCGAGCTCGCCCTCGAGACGATTCGCGCGCGTCCGCACGCGATCGACGTGCCGGTCACCGACCTGACGATGCCGGGGATGACCGGTGAGCAGCTCGCGGTGGCGGTGCATGCCGTGCGGGCCGACCTGCCGGTGCTCATCGTGACCGGCTTCAGCCAGCATCTCACCGAGGAGCGCGTGGCCGCGGCCGGTGTGTTCGCGGTGCTGCAGAAGCCGGTCGCGCTCGCCGAACTCGCGCGGGCGGTGCACAACGCGATGCAGGCGCGGCGGTGAAGGGCGTGGCCGTGACGCGCGTGACCGCGATGGTCGCGCCGCCGACCCGCTGGTGCGCGCCGCCGGCGCGTCCGCTCAGCGCTGCCGCAGGGTGATCGCGCCGCCGGCGGGAATGCTGACCACGGCCACGCCGCTCGCGTCGACGACCACGTCCGCAGCATTCACGTTGGCCGCCGTGCCCACCGTGGTGGCGCCGCTGCCGGTCGCGGTGCCGTAGTTGACGGCGTACGTGCCCGCCGGCAACCCGCGGATGGCGAGTTGCTGTGCGCTGAACGTGCGCACGACCACCACGGTGCGGCCGTTGGCATTGCGGAAGGCGATCGGGCGCGCGGCGCTGCTGTTGGCACTGCTGGCGTCGATGCGCACGGCGCCGGGGCGCACGTAGGCGAACACCTGGCGGAGCAGCGTGGAGGTGCCGCTCAGCAGCACGCGCGGCGCCGTCGGTGTCGACTGGTCGATGCGGTAGTACGTACCGCCGTCGTCGGTAGGGCCGCAGAAGCCGATGGTGAACTGCTGCCACGCGGCGTTGTTCGCGATCGTGAGGTCGTCGAGCAGGTCGTCGATGCCACTGCCGATGTGCTCGAGCATGGCGGTCCGCACGCCGTCGCGCACGCGTCGCGCATCGATGTCACGCAGGTGCTGCGTGGTCACGGTGCCGTAGCGGTGGTACGACAGCTCGCGAATGACGCCGGCGCCTCCATTGGCCTGGATCATCTGGTCCCAGTACGGGGCCGCCTTTTCCGACGCCATGGTGGACGGACCGATGAACTCCGGCGTGAAGCCCGCGGCGCGGAGCCGCGTGTTGGCCGCCGCGATTGCCCGACCAAGGTCGGGGCCCGCCCACACGGCGCGATTGTCGGGCTCGAGCAGGATCTCGATGGCGTCGGGGACCCACCCGTACTTGGTCTGCAGGTGCTGATAGGCGGCCAGCAGCAGCTCGGCGAACTCGGCCGGCGTGTTGAGCTGCGCGTACGCCGGGCGCGTGGCGGAGAAGTCGGTGAAGTTGAGGTTCACGTACAGCTTTTCGCCGCGTGCCGCGAGCCGCTGTCGCAGCGGATTCGCGATCTCGTCGATCTTGCTGTCGAGCTCCGTCCACACGAAGCCGGCGGGGTCGATGACGTTGGGATCGGCGTTGTCGTTGACCGCGGTGTAGCGATTGGCGTTCCACGTGGCGCCCGTGATCGCGCCGGCGACGAGCTGGCCGAACCAGTCCGTGCGCGACTCCGCGCTCGAACGCAGCGGAATGCGAAGGCGGGTGATGCCAAGCTCGTCGACGGCGCGATCGAGCAGTTGCTGCTTGTAGAGCGGGTACGCGGTCTTGTTGCACTCCGTCTCGCCGATCTGCGCCGTCGCTTCCCAGCCGCTGATGGTCTGGAAGGTCGTGGTGGGCGTGATGTCGATGGCGATGGCGCCGATCGGGATCGTGGGCGCTGTGACGACGACCCGCGCGCTCGCGCTGACGCCTTCGCTGGTGGCCGTCACCGTCGTCGTGCCGGCGGCCACCGCGGTCACCCGGCCGTCCTGCGTCACCGTCGCGACGGCGGCGTTCGCGATGCTCCACGCCACTGCGCGGTCGCCAAGGGCACTGCCGGTGGTGCTGAGCACGGTGGCGCTGAAGCCGGCTGAGGCGCCAGGGGCCAGGAGCAGGCTGTCGGGCTGCAGGCGCAGCGTGCCGACGACAGGGCGCACCACGGCTGGGGGGAGCACGCCGCCGTCACCACCACCGCAGGTCGCCAGCGCTGCGAGCGGCGTGAGCAGAAGCACCGCGGTGAGGCGGGCAGGGACGAGCCGATCGAAAAGGCGCATGGCGGCATCGTACACCGCGCGGCGGCGCTTGGCGAGCCGGACAGGGAGAACGCAGCCGATCGGGCGTGACGGGACGCACCGCGCCGGGGAGGACGGGGCTGAGCGCGTGGGGCTGGTACGGGCGGGTGGGGGCGGTTACGTTGCCCAGTCTGTCCGCTGCCGGCCTTGGCCGGTGGCGACGGGACGTAGCGCAGCCCGGTAGCGCACCTGAATGGGGTTCAGGGGGTCGCGGGTTCGAATCCCGCCGTCCCGACTTTGCAAGCGAAAGCCCGCCAACGACTTCGGTCGTGGCGGGCTTTTTCGTGCGGGGGAATGGCGTCGATGACCCACAGGTGTGCGCCCCGCTCGTAACGGTGGCGCCGTTGCGGTTGTCAAATCTCGGTCCCCGTGCGCGCAGGCGCACCCGTTCGCGAGACGCCCCCTCCCCGACACCGATGTCCGCACGCCTCCCCCTCTCTCGCCGCGCGGCGGTCCAACAGGCGCTCACCCTCGCCGGGGGCGCGATCGCTGGCAGCGCCCTTGCGCCGAGTGCCGCCGTGGCCGCCGCCGTGGCTCGCGACGTTGCCGATGACCGCGCGCAGCAGCCTGTCGACGTGCAGGCATGGCTGTCCCAGACCGGCGTGCCGTCGGTCGCCCTGGCGCGCGTGGAGGGCGAGCGCATCACCACGGAGGTGGTCGGCGTGAAGCGCGCGGGCACCACCGATGCGGCGGCAACTGACACCGTGTACGCCGCCGCCTCGCTCACCAAGATGCTCGTCGCCTACGTGGCGCTCGACCTCGTCGTCGGCGGAACGCTCTCACTCGACCAGCCGCTGCGCGACATCGTCCCACTCCCCAATCCCGACGACCCGCGCGCGGGCGGCATCACCGCGCGGCGCCTGCTCAGCCACACGAGTGGCTGGCCGAACTGGCGCAACGCTCCCGCGCCGCCCATTACGGCGGCGTTCGAGCCGGGGAGCCGCTGGCAGTACTCCGGCGAGGGGTTCTTCTACCTTGCCCGCGTGCTCGAAGCCCTCACGAACACGCCGTTCCCCCGACTCATGCGGGAGCGACTGTTCACGCCGCTCGGCATGAGTCGCTCGAGTGTCGTGCCGCTGCCCACGCTGGAGCCGCACCGCGCGACCCCGCACGATGGGCGGGGCAACCCGATGGTGCCGTATGGCGGGGACCTCACAGGCGCACTCTCGCGGCGCATGGAGGCGGCCGGACGCACCCTCGAGGACGCTCGTGTCGTCGATGTGGAGGAGGCGTTCCGCGCGCTCGATCCGGCGCGGTTTCCGCTCCCCAACTTCCTGACCCCGAACGCTGCCGCGAGCCTCCTGACGACCGTCGAGGACTTCGCCCGCTTCGTGAGACACGTCGCCACCGCAGGCCGCGCCGGCGGCCGTCGCGCGGCCATCGTGCAACTGCTCATGCAACCGCAGGTGCGATGCAACGCCGCGGTCCAATGGGGGCTTGGGGTGGGGCTCGAGCGCATCGGCGCGCGGGACCACGCCTGGCAGTGGGGCGACAATCCGGGCTTCAAGAACTACTGCGCGATCGATCCGCAGGGCGGGACGGGCTTCGTGGTGTTCACCAATGGCGACCGCGGCGCGCGCGTCTACGAACGCCTTGTGCGCGCGCGTACCGGCGCCGACCGACCGGGCTTTCTCTGGCTGTAGCCGATCGGATGCCCGGATTCCGGGCATCCGCCGTTCTGCGTTGCCGGTACCTTCCCCCGCAACCCTTTCCACCCTCACCCGGTCCACTCCCGTGTGACCCACGATCCGCCGAGTCGCCCGGTGCCGCTCGCGCCGGGTCCCCGTGCTCCCGACCCCGACGCTGCCCTCGTGGCGCGGGCGCGGCTTGGGGACCCGGATGCGCAGCGCGCGCTCTACGACCGGCATGTGGGTCCGGTGTACCGATTCATCTTCCGCCTCACGGGGCGGCGGGAATCGACCGAGGAGTGGACGCAGGACACGTTCGTGCGCGCATTTGCCCGTCTCGACCAGTTCCGCGGCGACGCGGCGTTCGCGACCTGGCTGCGCACGATCGCGCTCAACCTGACGCGGAACGGACTGGCCACGCTGCTGCGCCGCGAGGCGCGCGCGGCCCCGCTCGATGACGCGCTCGACGTGGCCACCGCGCCCGTGTCCGATCCCGACCTCGCCGACCGCCTCGAGGCGGCGATCGCCGCGCTCCCCACCGGGACCCGCGCCGTGTACGTCATGCACGACCTCGAGGGCTACACGCACGACGAGATCGCCACCCACCTCGGCATCGCCGAGGGCACGAGCAAGTCGCAACTGTCCCGGGCGCGGGCGCGGCTTCGCACCGCACTCGCAGCCTTTCGCAACATGGAGTGCGCATGACCTCACGAGATCCGCACGACGCGTTCGTCCCCGACGACGGCGCCGACATCCACGAGCCGCCGCTCGAGAGCTGGATGACGGCGCGCGTCAGCGATGCCCTGACCCCACGTGACGCGGACATCCCGGCCGAGCGCATGTGGCAGCACATCGCCGCCCGTGTTCCCCATGAGATGGGGCGCGAGATGGTGCGCGACGACGCAGACGCGCCGCGCGGTGCGCCCCCGATGCCCGCGGCCCGGACGCGCTGGCGCACCGCCGCCGCCATCGCGGCCCTCGTGCTGCTGGGTGTAGCGATTGGACGATTCGGCATGGGTGGCACGGCGCAGGGCGATGGGGAGGCGCCGCGCACCGCCGCTGCGCCGGGTGTCGACGCGAGCGAACGCCGCACGGACGCCCCCGGCGAACGTGTCGCGCCCGATTCGATGGTGCGCGCGGCCATGGCGGACCATCTGCAGCAGACCGTGACCGTGCTGGCGGCGTTCGAGCGTGCCACGGCGCGCGATGGCGTGGCGGGTGCCGATGCGGACAGCGCCGCGCGCGCGCGACTACGTACCCTGCTGGGTACCACGCGCCTCCTGCTCGACGACCCGACGCTGGCGGATGCGCGCACGCATCGTCTGTTGCAGGATCTCGAGCTCGTCCTCGTGCAGCTCGCGCGCGTGCGCGCGGCCGCGCCCGCAACGCGTGAGGTGGCCGACCTCACGTTGCGCGAAACCAACCTGCTGCCGCGCCTGCGCGCCGCCACGGTGGGCGACGGCGGCGGCATGGAGGAGCCATGACCCGCGCGCGCCGCACCCTGCGCGGTGCCCTCGTCTGCCTGCTCCTGGGGGCGCTGCCCCTCGGCCGTGCGCACGCGGTGGCGCAGGAGCACGAGCCGTCAGCGGTGGTCCTGTCGGCCGCGTCAGACGAGCAGCCGGCCGACTCGCTCTTCCGCGAGGGGACGCGTCTGCTGACGCGCGGGCAGTACGACCGCGCCGCCGCGCTGTTCGAGCAGTTGCGACTGCAGCATGCGCGGTCGCCGTACGTGCCCGACAGCTACTACTGGCAGGCGTTCGCGCTGCAGCGCCTCGAGAACGCGGCCGCGATGCGCCGTGCCCTGCTGATCCTGGAGGAGCAGCAGTTGCGCTTCCCGGAGGCGGCGAGCACCGAGGACGTGCTGGCGCTCCGCGAGCGCATCGAGGGCGTGCTTGGCCGCGATCGCGTGGCGGTGGCCGCGGGCAGCTGCCGCGAGCGCGACGACGACGACGCCCTCACGGAGCTCATGCTGGCGCGCGACCGTGAGTGGGTGCGGGGATTTCTCGCGAGCATCCTGGCACGCCGCGACGCCTGCACCCGCGAATTGCGCCGTGCGGCCGTCTACCTGCTGGGGCGTCAGCGTGATGAACCGTCGCGCGCCGTGCTGCAGCAAGTGGCGATGCGCGACCCCGACGAGCAGGTGCGCGCCGAAGCGCGTCGCCTGGCCATGGCACGTCCGTCGCCCGCCGCCGACAGCGCGCGCACGGCCACGCCCACGCGCGTGCCGGGTGACACCATGCCGCACGCCACCGGCGACTTCGAACTTCTGCCGCTCCGCTTCGTGCGTTTCGACCGGGTGAGTGAGCGCCTTTCGCTCCAGTTGCCGCAGCCGATGCAGGTGATCGTGCTGTCGCTGGTGCCGGGGCGCGCGGTGGAACTCATCGATCCGGCGTCGCGCGGTGACAGCAAGCTGCGTGCGGCGGGCACAGTGAACATCGACCTGCGAGGCACGGTGGTGGCGGAGGCCGCGGGCCCGTCGTCGCTCGATCGCTTTGCGGTCGAGGCGCGGCGCGACGCCGCACTCGAGGCGTGCTACGCGCGCGAGATCGAGCGGCTGCGCAAGGAGATCGACCGGCAGTGGGCCAACCGTGCGGACAAGTCGGGCAAGCCGAGCGTACAGCAGATCTCCGGCGATCGCACGGATGTGACGATCCCGGATGGGCGCGCGCCGACGTCCCCTGCGGCGGCGCAGTGCAAGGCCAGCGTGGCGGCCCAGTTGCCGACCACCCAGCCGGCGCGCGTCAGGCAATCCACCCGGCAGGCTGGCACGCGCGAGGTGGGCGACCGGGTGTTGCTGGTGCTCGCGTCGCCGCGACCGGTGAGCTTCACCCTGCTGTTGGCGCGGTTGGGCGCCATGCCGGTTGGTGGTGCGACGCGTCGGGCGATGGTCGACGCGGTGACGACGGACCTGTTCGAGGGGCACGCGGCCCCGTGGTCAGGCGCCTACATCGCGTGGTGACGCGGCGGTCGGGGCGGGCGCGAGCGCCGCACTGACCGCCGCCAGCAGCGATTCGCGCGTGAAGGGCTTGCCCAGCCACGGCAGGCGCCGCTCACGCAACACCTGCGCGAAGTCGTCGTCGTCGACGTAGCCGCTCATGAACACCACCGGCACCCCCGGATGCAGCCGGTACACCGTCTGCGCGAGTGCGCGCCCATCCATGCCCGGCATGATCACATCGGTGAGCACGAGGCCGATGTCATCGTTGCGCGTGAGCAGCTCGAGCGCCTCACCGCCCTCCATGGCGACACTCACCCGGTAGCCCGCGTGCTCGAGGAGCCGCGCCGCCATGTCGCGCACACGGCCATCGTCCTCGACGACCAGCACATGATGCGACGCGGGTTCGACGTCGACCGTCGCGTCGCCATCCGCAGCGGACGAGGCGCCGGCGGGTACGGGTGCGTCCGTCGCGGGGAGCCACAGGTGCACGGTGGTGCCCACCCCCTCGCGGCTCTCGATCTGCACCGTCCCACCGATCTGCGTGATCATACTGTACACGAGCGCGAGCCCGAGCCCGGCGCCGCGTCCGCGCTCCTTCGTCGAGTAGAAGGGCTCGAAGGCGCGCTCGCGCACCGCCTCGCTCATGCCGACCCCCGTGTCGCTCGCGCTCAGTCGCACCCATGGGCCAGGGGCGAGCGTGCTGGCCAGCGCCTCGCCGGGCATGATGCGGATCGCACGCGACCGCAACGTGAAGGTGCCGCCGGTCGGCATCGCGTCGCGCGCGTTCGTCGCCAGGTTCACGATGACCTGTTCGAGCTGCCCGCGGTCGAAGCGCACCCAGCGAGCGTCGTCGGCCAGTGCGAGCGCCAGCGTGCGTCCTTCACCCAGCAGGGGTTCGAGCATGCGATCGATGCCCGTCACCACCTCGTGCAGGTCGAGGGGCTGCGGATGCACGATGGACTTGCGACTGAAGACGAGGATCTGGCGTGCCAGGGCGGCGGCGCGCTGCGTGGCAGCGATCACCTCGTCGAGGTCGGCGCGCTCGGCGGTGCCGGCCGCGGTGTGCTCCCGCGCGAGCTGCGTGAAGCCCAGGATCGCGGCGAGATAGTTGTTGAAGTCGTGCGCGATGCCTCCGGCGAACGACCCGAGCGCCTCCATCTTCTGCGCCTGCCGCAGCTGATCGCGCGACTCCTGCAGCGCCCGCTCGGCCTCCACACGGGCCTGCATGTCGCGTTCGAGTGCGTCGCGCCGTGCCGCCGCAGTGGCCGCCATGAGGTTGACGGCGCTCGCCAGGTCACCGATCTCATCGTCGCTGCGGATACGGGATCGTCGTGCTTCGTCGCCGGTCGCGATGGCCGTGGCGTCGGCGGTGAGCTGCTGCAGCGGTTGCACCAGCCGACGTGTGACGATCGCGGCCCCCACGAGCACCGCGATCGTGACGAGCAGCGCATAGGCGAGATCACGCAGCAACTGCTGCTGGACGATGTTGACGGTCGATGCGGCCGGCATGCCGACGTAGACCACCCAGCCGAGCGTGGCGAGTCGGCGGAACGCCACCTGCCGCTCGATGCCATCGTCGGAGCGGACGAGCTCCACACCGCTCTCCTCGCTCGGCGCGTTGCGGAAGCTGGACTCGGCGCGATAGCTGCGCCCCAGCCGCGTATCGAGGTCCTGGCTGCGGAGGATCACCCGGCCGGTCGAATCGAGCACACTGATGACGGAGCCCGGCGGCAGCGTTCGCGCAATGCCGAGCGCCTCGAGCGAGTCCACGAGGATGGACGCGCCGAGGATGCCATGGATGTCGCCCCGGTCGCCGTCGCGCAGCGGGATGCCGAACGTCATGATGAACGGCGCGCCCTCCATCACGGTCGACCGCCGAACATCGCCCACCGCGAAGGCGCGCTGCGTCATGGTGTTGCGGAACGAGGCCGTACCACCCACGACGCGCGCGGCCCCCGTGTCCGGGGGCAACTGCAACCCCGCCACGAGCCGTCCATCGGAGCGCACCACCCAGGTGTTGGCGAAGCCGAACGGCGCCGTGTTGGCGAGCCGCTGGAGGCGCCGATCGAGCTGCGCGGGGTCTTCGGTCGGGTCGAGTTGGCTCGCGATGCCGGCCATGAGCGCGTGCACGCTGCGCACCTGCGTCTCGAGCGCCCGCGCGACCACCGACGCGTGATCTTCCGCGCGCTTGCGCACCACCGCGAGTTCGTTCGCGCGACGCTCGAAGGCGCGCGCGACCGCCAGCAGCGACAGCGGGACGGCCACGAGGGCGGCCACGCGCAGCAGCCGCCCACGAATGCCGCGACGGCGCATCGGGGTGGGCGGGGTGGCGTGCATACCGTCAGCCTGTGGTGGTGAGGAGCTCGCGCACGCGCGGGATCACGGCGGTGCCGTACAGTTCGATCCCGCGCAGCATCTGCTCGTGGGCCAGGCGTCCAGCGCTGTACTTGAGTGTGAAGCGCGCGAGGCCGAGCGCCTGCACGGTCGCTGCGATCTTGCGCGCGACCGTCTCCGGTGCCCCGACATACAGCGAGCCATGCGCGATCTCGTGCTCGAACTGGGCACGCGCGAGCGGCGGCCACCCGCGCTCGCCACCGATGCGATCATGCATCGCCTTGTAGGCCGGCCAGTACACCGCCGCGGCCTCCTCGTCGGTGTCGGCCACGCACCCCGGCGAGTGCACCGCGATGGGCAGATGCGCCACGCCGCGCTCATCGAGCACGCGATGGTAGAGCTGCACGTAGGGTAGGAACCGCCGCGGGTCACCGCCGATGATGGCCAGCGTGAGTGGCAACCCATAGTGCGCCGCGCGCACCACCGACTCCGGACTTCCGCCCACGCCGATCCACGTGCGCAACGGCGGACGCTCGATGGGCGGGAAGACGCGTTGGCCGCTGAGGGAAGCGCGGGTCGTGCCGCGCCACGTGACCGGCTGCTCAGCCAACAGCGCGACGAACAGTTCGACCTTCTCCTCGAACAGTACCTGATACTGGTCGAGCGGAAAGCCGAAGAGGGGGAATGACTCGGTGAACGATCCGCGACCGAGAATCACCTCGGCACGCCCGCCCGAGGCCGCGTCGAGCGAGGAGAAGCGCTGGTAGACGCGCACCGGGTCGTCGGAGCTGAGCACCGTGACCGCCGACGCGAGGTGAATGCGCGACGTGCGCGCCGCGATGGCCGCGAGCACGACCTCGGGCGACGAAATCGCGAAGTCGTCGCGATGGTGCTCGCCAAGGCCGATGACGTCGACGCCAACCCGGTCGGCCAGCTCGCCCTCGGCGATCACGTTGCGGATGACCTGCGCGTGGGACAGCAGGCGGCCGTCAGGCGCGGCGGTCACGTCACCGAAGGTGTCGAGACCGAACTGGAGCGGTGAGGGCACCGGAGCGAGCGGGGAGGTCAATGCGTGAGTCCGTAGACCAACCAGTTGGTGGCGATCTTGTAGGCGTCGTTCGACATGTTGACCGGATACCACCCCTGACCGGACCACTCCATGTAGTCGCCGACGTCGTTGTTGTAGTTCACGATCACCATGAGGCGCTTCGACGGGTCGTTGTCCTCGAAGATACCGTAGTACTCGGCCGTTGCACTGGCGTTGTCCGGATGATGCATCTTGCCGAGGTCGGTGACCCGGAAGAAGCTGTCGAAGAGCCCCTGCGATGCGTCGAGCCGGATGAAGGTGGCCTCAGGTAGCACCTTGCGCATGGCCTGGGCAAAGGGCTCCCACTGGCGGAAGTAGAAGTCATCGACAATGAGGAATCCGCCCTTGCGTAGCCAGGCGCGCAATCCCGCGGCTTCGCGGTCTTCGGGGTACCAGTAGCCCGGCTCGGAGAGGTACGCGATCGGATAGCGGCTGAGCGACGGGTCATCCATGAGGTGCACGTTGCTGCCACGCTGGTGCAGCCGCATGGTCGTGAGGTCCTTCACGATGGTCATGAGGTTGCGCTCCATCGCCGGATAGTCGAACTGCCACCCGGCCGGGCCGTACTCGAGGTAGCGCAGGCGCACGAACGTGAAGCGTCCGTCGTACGGGACGTTGGGCTCGATGTACATGCGACCGAAACGCTGCGACTGCAGCATCGTGGCGCTGCCGATGATGAGCCCCACCGTGCCGAGCAGGCGTCGCAGGGACCACCACCGTACCCGCGTCATGACGCTGTGCGCGCGCGCACGCGCCGCCACTTGCGCCACCCCTCGTAGCCGTTCGCCGCCAGCAGGCCACCCGGCATGAACCACACGGCGCCCACCAGCATGTACACGGCGAAGCCGACGACGGCCGTGATGGCGCCGTAGATGACCTGCTCGCGATGGTGCGGCGGCGAGGTGGGCGGATCGGTTGCCATGAATCCGGCAAAGAACACCGCCATGTGCACATCGGGGGCGCGGAACAGGGCGGCCATGTGCGTGGGGTCGGTGGAGAAGGCGGTAACGGTGGCCAGCAGATAGTGCACGCCCAGGAGCGTGAGGGCGAGCGGCGCCTTGTTGAGGTGCCAGGTGATGTAGCCGGCCGATGCGAGCAGCAGGGCCAGCCACGGTGTCGGGAGCTCGGGCAGTGCGCCCCACCAGCTTTGGCCGGTGTCGAGGAGGAAGTAGCTCGCCACCAGCGCGGCGGCCGCCGGATTGAACACGTTGGCGCGCTTCACCCGCAGCAGATGCTTGGCGCCGATGCCGAGGGCCGCGGTCGCCGCGGCGATGCGCCACGGCTGGTGCGGACTGAGGGTGAGCGCCACGAGCCACCCCGTGAGCATCGCGCCGTCGGGGGCGCGCCACGTACCGTCGCGCCACCGGAGGAGTGGGGCATCCAGCAGCACGGCGGTCGACACGGCGGCGACCAGCGACGGCAGCACGAGCGCCCAACCGACCGCCTGCGCCGACGGCACGGTGAGCACCGCGAGCACGAGGGTGAACAGACCCTTCGGGGTGCGCAACCAACGTCGTGCGCGGTCGACGACCGTCATACGGCAGGGAGAGGCGTGAGGGGGCACAGGACCGGTGCCGGATCGGTGGTCACGAGTGACCCGTCGTGGACGACGAAGACGCCGGTGGTGCCCTGCGTAGTGAGCAACGCGCCGCCGGCGTCGACACCCAACACGAACGCGGCGGTCGCGAGTGCGTCGGCGATCGCGGCCAGGGGCGCACAGACGGTCACGCTGCGCAGGGTCGGCACGGTTGGGTCCGTGCCGGCGTCATCATCGCGCGCGCGTGCATCGACGATGTGTGGCCGCCCGAGCGCATCGCGTCGCTCGGCGATGCCACTCGTGCACACGGCGCCGTCGGCGACCTCGAGCGCCGTGATCGCGCGCGCCGGGTCGTGCGGGTCGCGCACGGCGATACGCCACGCACGGCCATCGGGATGCGTGCCCAGCACGCGCAGGTCACCGCCCGCGTCAAGCATCGCGCCGGGCAGGTCGGCGAGCGCCGCCGCCATGAGGTCGAGCGCGAAGCCCTTGGCCACGCCACCGAGATCGAGCAGCAGCGGACGGTGAAGCAGCACCTGGTGCGCATCGAGGAGCAGCACGTCACGCCAGGCCTGCGGTGCCTCGTCCTCTGCCATCGTCGCGGCTGGCCGCGGCGCAGGCGCGCCGGTGCGCCAATGCGTCGCGAAGCCGCGCGCGTGCAGCGCCGCGCCCAGCGTCGGGTCGAACGCACCGGCACTGGCCTCGGCCACCGCCAGCGCGATCTCCAGCACGCCGTACAGGAGCGGACTCACCATCACGGGTGTGCCGTGTGTCGCGCACAATCGTACCAGCTCACTGTCAGCTGCGAACCGGGAGCAGGTGCGTTCGACATCGTGGGCCAGGGCCAGCGCATCGCGCAGGCGGGCGTGGAGCAGCGCCGAGGGCGCGCCGTGCGCCTGGATGGTCACCACAGTCCCCATCGCGGCGGTGCTCACCTCCACGATGTCGGGGCGCGCCGTCACTTCGCCTTGGTGAGCGCGTCGACCACCGCGTAGTAGAAGGCGTTGGCGCTTTGCGTGGCTCCGGACACGCCATCGACGTCGGCGCTCTGTCGCGCGGCCACCTGCGGCTGCAGGTGCGCGATCCAGGAGCAGGAGTACTGCGTGAGGCAACGGCTGATCACTGCGGCCGCGATGCGTCCGTTCTCGATGACGACGGTGGCCTCGATGTCGCCGTGGCGCGAACGCCCCCAGCCCGTGTAGGTGCCGTCGACCCAGCCGACGCGCTTGCGCGGCGTGGAATCGGCGGCACCTGCGGTGGGTGCCGCGGCGGGTGTCGCCGTGGGTGCGGTCGCGGGCGTGGGTGTGGGTGTCGTGATGGGCGGCGCGACGGCGGCTGCCGCGGAGGCGGCCGGCGTCGTGACTGCACTCGGCGCAGAAGTCGGCGCGCTCGCGACGGCGCCTGCGGACGGCGCACCGACGGAGCTTGGCGCACCCACGGAGCTTGGCGCGGAGTCCGCCGCCTGAGTTGCGATGGGCGCTGTCGAGGTGGCCGCGCGCGTGCCCGATGCCGGAGCCGCGCTCGCCCCGGACGCCTTGACGTCACGGGCCGACAAGGCGGCAACGGCGGAGGCAGGTGTGGGCGTGGCGTCCGCGACGGGCGCTGGCGCGACCGCATCCGACCGTGCCGTTGCGCCTGAGCTCGCTACGATGTCGGGGGCGTCCGACGCCGGCGGGCGACGGCGTTCATTGCCTGCCGACTCCAGCGCCTGCGCCGCCGCCTGGGTACGCGCGTACCCCGCGCCGTAGACGGCCACCACGGCCGCCGAGCCGATGGCGAGCAATCCGGAGGGGCGTCCGGCACGCGCCGGGCGGCCAGAGCGCGCGGGACGCGGGTCACCAGACGGCGTGCCGGCCTGTGATGCGGGGAGGGAAGGATCGCGCGGTGTCACGGAACGGTCGATGCGGGGCGGGGTTCCTTGTGTACGTCCCAGATGTTGACGACGTTAACGCTGAGAGCACGCGTGTGGAGTGAACACGATACTCCACCCCCCATCCACGTTCGGGAACCCAACGCAGCATGTCGATCGGTCTCCTGATCTCGATTGCCCTGGCGCTGATGGCAGCGGCGCTGGCCGTGGCCGCGACAACCTGGTGGGTGCAACGGCCGCTCTCCGGTCGTCGCACCGCAGAACGCTCGGTGCCCACGATGGTCGCCAGCACGAATGCCCGGGGTGGCTCGACGCGCACGGCGGGCCCGCGCGCGACGACATCGCGCACGACGGCCGACACCGGCTCGCTTCCGCTGTTCAGCCATCGGCAGGCCGCGGTGTGGAATCACGACGAGCGTGACGAGCAAGCCGAGCTGGCGGCGGCGCATGGCCTGCGCCACGACGCGGATGCGGAGATGGTCGACACGGCGCGCGACGCCGGGGGTACGGCGACACGCACCGCGCCGGCGTCCTGGCGCTACGCGGCGGCATCCGTGCCCACGCGCCGCATCGTCGGGTCGACGGTACGCTTCAGCGTCCCGGTCGACAGTACGGCGACCTTCCTCCCGGGACGCTTCGTGATCCGTGGCGGGCCGGACAGCGGGCAGCAGCTCCGCTTTGTCGAGGTGCCCGGTGATCGTGATGTCGCGATCACGATCGGCTCGGATGATGGGCCCCCGCTGCGCCATGTGCAGCTCCGCTCGCCGAGCGTGGCGCCCCAGCACGCCGAACTGGCCTGGCGCGAGGGGCGCTGGTGGGTGCGGCAGCTCACCGCACAGGCTCCCACCTTGGTCGATGCGCACATGTTGGGGCGCGACGATGTGCGACCGCTCGAGGTGGGGGCGCGCCTCCAGATCGGCGACGTGGTGCTGCGCGTCGACGCCTGAGCCGACGGATGGCCGTGCCGCTGGGACCGCGCCGGGCGCGCCTCAGTAGGCGTAGCCGAAGATGATGTTCATCTCGTCGGTCGAGAGCAGGCCGAAGCGCACCGGCACATCGCGCACATTGTTCCAGGTGACCACCGAGACGAGCGCATCGCCCGCCTCGAGCACGAGCGGCGTGTCGAGCACGGTGTGCGCGGGGTGCTCCCAGTCGGTGCTCACGTAGACCAGCGACTCGGTGCCGTTCGCTCGGCGCACGCGAATCTCGAAACGCTCACCGAGCGCATGCATGTGTGACGTGAGCGACAGCACGGTGGTGCGCACGGCCATCGGGAACACCGTGCGCACGGTCGTGCGCGTGCGCGGCGGCAGCGTGAACGACGTGTTCGCGAGGTTGAGCGTGCGGGCCACCGTCGTGACCTGCGCGCGGTCGACCGTGTACAGGTTGGCGAAGGCTTCGCCGGGCAGCGGTGCTGGCGAGCGATTGACGTAGTGCAGGTTGAAGTCGAGCGACGCACCGGCGGGGAGCCGCAGCGCGACCCCCGGCGGGAATCGGAAGTCGAATTCGGGGGTCATGGCGCCCGCGAAGAACACGTGGCACGCCATGGGCAGCATGTTGAGCAGGTTGAGTGAGCCGTCGGCGTTGCGGATGTCCCGCACGGTGTTCGCCGCCGGCCGCGTGTTGCAGGGGAAGGTGCGGTTCGCCTCGTCGAAGGTGTAGAGCAGCAAGTGGTGGCTGCCCGGACGCATCGCCGACTGGATGCGCGTGATGAACAGGTCGTTCGCATTGCCGAGCGGCCGGTACACGAAGAACTCGCGCTCCATGGTGGGCGCAACGGCGAAGCTGTCGACGCGCAGCTGGATGCCGGCGCCTGCGGGCGGCGGTGCGAGGGGCGTGAACGTGGCGGTCTGCAGCCGCGCGTCGGCGAGCACGGCGGTGTCCACCACGACGCCCGTGCGCGGGGCGCCCGCCTCGATCCACCGGCGCACGAACTCCAACTGTCCCGCCGTGAGCCCCTGCGTGACGCCCATGGGCATGAGCGTGCCGTAGTCGCGGCTGTGGTGGCCGGGCACCCACGCCAGCTTGTGATAGAGGAGTGAGCTGTCGGCGCGAAATGCCCGCACGCGTTGCAGGCCGTCGGCGCGGGCCACCACCTGCGTGCTCGGGACCCCGACGAGCTGTGCCCATGCGGAGTCGGCGGTCAGCAGCAGCTGCGACGTGCGGGCATCGCTCGTGCCGGCCCGATGGCACGAGACGCACTGCGGCTCGAGGATCGTGCGCTGGATGCGCGCGAAGGTGGCTTCGGGGGCGCCGCTCGCGGTGCGCGCCGGGGCATCGCCGCTGCACGCGGTCACGGCGAGCAGCATGCACAGCAGGCGGTGACGACGCGGACGCATCCGCACAAGCGTGGGTCGGGGCATGCTGGTGTTACTGGAGTCGGAAGAGCCAGCTCAGCTTCGCGAAGAACACGTCGCGCGTGCGCCGCAGGTTCGACGACCCCACCGGCTGGTCCGCACCCAGCGCGTCGCCGTAGCCCACGTAGAACACGGTGCCGGGCGTGGGGAGATACTGGAACAGCACGTCGATGCGCGCCCGCGTGCGCTCGAAGGCGCTCTGTCGCACGAGCGTGCCCGCGGCGGTGCGCACGTACACCGGCAGGTTGGTGCGCGAATCGTCGCGCAGGCTGTCCTGCTCGAAGGTGGCGTACTCGGCAATCGTGCGGAAGAACACCTGGCGCGTGAGCTGGTACTCGAGGCGGAGTCGTGGCGTGTTGCGTAGCTGCACGAGCGTCCCGTCGCTTCGACGGGCGAAGCGCTCGTATACCCACGTCGCCTGCGCGCGGATCTGCTCGGTGGGACGCAGCGTGAGCGTCTGGTTGATGATCACGACATTCGCCGAACTCCACTCCTGGAAGTTCTCGTCCTTCCCCCAGACGACCGAACCGTTGTAGGAGAGGTGTCGCAGTTCTGGCGTGGCGAACGACAGCACCCAGTCGAGATTCGGGAGGCGCTTCGTGCCGGTGTAGCGCACCGTATCCACGCCCCCCGCGGGACGCGGCTGCAGGTACACGTAGTTGGCGTACAGCCCCGGATCGTAGCCGAATTCCTCGCGCAGCACCTGTGCACCCACCTGCCAGCCCCCGCGGAAGCGCGTGTTGGTGCGCAGGTGAAGCTGCACATCCTGCGCGGCGCGCCGGTTGACGAGGTCGTCGTAGCGGTAGCGCGCGAGCATGAACACCTCGGGGCTGAACAGCTCGACGCGGGCGCCGCGCGCCCCGAAGCGGTTCCAGCGGTGCGTGGCGGAGATGTTCGCCACCCCCGCGCGCGCGATGAAGCCGCTCTGGGCGTCGAAGCCCGTGCTGATGGCGTTGAAGGCGTAGCGCGCGTAGAACGCGCGGCCGTTGCGGAGCAGCGAGAGGTCCCACAGTGGCTTGCCGACCGCGGCGGCGGTGCTGCCGGTGCCGCCGGTGAAGCTGGCGGCGCCTTGCGCCTGCACGCTGTACACCCCGCTCACCAGGCGCCCATCGAGGCCGACGACGCGGTTCCACGCCTGCCCGTCCACCTTGTCCGTGTACACGAGGCCAAGGCGACTCTGCTTGGCCACATCGCGCTGCAGGCGCAGGATGTTGTAGCGCGGTGCATCCTCCCCGGTCCGCGAACCGGCATCGCCGTCAATGGCCGACAGGACACCGATGTCGAAGCCGCCGTGCTTGCCGGTGAGCTTGGTGGCGAAGGTGGGTTGCGTGATGCGCCGGGTGTAGATGAGCCGGTTGGGGGTCGTGAACTGCTCCTGGCTCTCCAGGAAGAACGGACGGCGCTCGGCGAAGAACACGGCGGCACGCGGGTCGATCGAGTACTGCGTGGCGTCGGCTTCGACCTGCGAAAAGTCGGGGTTCGCGGTGGCGGCGAGCGTGAGGTTGCTCGTCATGCCCCAGCGCAGGCTGCCACCGAGCTCCGGGTCGGCCGTCTGGTACCGCCACGACTGCGGCGTGGCGCCCACGCCGCCCACGGCGCTCGAGGTCAGGGTGGGGATGAGGTCCACCGTGACGCCGCGCTGCAGGTTGGTGAGGCCGGTGAGCGTCCCCGACTGGGCGAGGAAGCTGGCGCTGGCCCGCCGCGCCGGACTCCACGTCTCCTCATGACCTGTCGCCTGCACGGTGCGAATGACGTTGAGCTGCCAGGTGTGCACATCGACCGCGCGATAGCGCAGGCTCTTGAACGGAATGGCGATCTCGACCTCGAAGCCCGTGGGCGTCAGGCGCCCCTTCGACTTCCACACGTAGTCGGGCGCCAGGTCGGGTGTCTCGCGGCCACGCGCGCTGGATGCGCCGAAGCCCGAGCTCGACGCCGCGCCGGTCTCGGTGATGACGCCGTCGCTCTGGATGCCGAACGGATTCACGGCGAAGACCAGCGCCTGTCGGCTGTCGTTGTACGTGCCGAGGAACAGCTGGATGTTGTCGTCCTGGCTGATGCGATCGCGGTCGGCGAGCGTGGCGCGCACCGAACCGGGCGCTGCGTAAGCCCGAATGCCCACGTGCAGCGTCGAGCCGGAATACCAGACGAGGACTTCGGTCGAGTCGCGTGCGGCCACCCCGTCGGCGGGGAAGAACTGTGAGAAGCCGGTCAGGAGCGCCGCATTGGCCCATGCCGCCTCATCGAGCACCCCATCGACGACGATGGCGCCGTCCTGCCGGGGCAGGGGCACGGCGGTCGCCCCGCTACGGCCGTGATAGACGCCAGGGGGCGCGGGGGGCGGATCGGACGGCGCGCGGCTGGCCGAGGCGTCGGCGACGGCGATCGCGAGAGGGAACAGGGCGGGGAACAGGAGGCGCACGGCGGGGGCGGATGGTGGGGCGGCGGGAACCGTTACGGGGAGGATACGTCGAAACCGGCATGCGCGTATCGCTTGCCCGGCTTGCTCGCAGACACATTGCGGTAAACCCGGTCTCGGCCGCAGGTTACGGCGCTCCCTCAGATGCGTCACTTGAGGGTCGCTGTGCGTTTCCCGGATCTCCCCGGCCGTCGCGTGTCCTCATGGCCTATCTCCGCTGCACCAAGTGTGGGTCGAAAGCGCTGGTCGCCGCGTCGCAGTGCCCGCGGTGTGCCGAGCCGTTCCGTCTTCTCGATGCGCGTGGTGAGCGAGTCAAGCTCAAGCGCTGTCGCGGATGCGGCATCATGCATCGCATCGATGCGTCGTGTCACTGGTGTGGTGACGTGCCGGCGCCGTGGCGCCTCTCCGGTGCCTTGCTGCGCAATGCGGCGGCCGTCGCGCTGATGGTGGTGGGAGCGGGTGCGGTCTGGCGTGTGGCGCCTGCCGTGCGCGACTTCGCGTCGACCCGACAGACGCGCAATGACGTGACCGCGGCACCGACGACGACCTACGCGAACACTGCACCCACGGCGAGCGATGCCAACGCACGCTATGCCGCCGACAGTGCGCGCGTTGCGGCTGCCGTGTCGCAGACGCTCGATTCCGCAGCCGCCGTCGTGCTTGCGGCCGGCGACGACAGCGTGCGGTGGACGCCTGCGGTCGCGCGCACGTGGGTCAACGTGCGCTCCGATGCCAGCCGCACCGGTGAGGTCGTCGGCGTCATCCAACCGGCGGCGCGCGCCATGCTCGGCACCGATCGCGCCGGCTGGCGCCAGGTGCGCTCACCCGATGTGAGCGGATGGGTGGACCCGCGCCTGTTCGAAGCCGACAGCCTGCGCACGCGCGGCAACTGATGGGGGCAGCGCACCGACACGCGCGCCGCTCGGCGTGCGCGTCGTTCACCACGCGGCGGGCAGCGTTCACGCTCATCGAAGTACTGGTGGTGATCGTCGTCATCGCCGTGCTCGCCTCGTTCGTGGCACCCAGCCTGTTCCGCAACGTCGACGACGCGCGGGTGACCACGGCCAAGGCGCAGATCGAGAGCTTCGCGACGGCCCTCGATGCCTACCGACTCGACACGGGACGGTATCCCACCACGGCGCAGGGGCTCGCGGCGCTCACGCAGCGCCCGGCTGTCGACCCGCCCGCGACCTGGAACGGGCCGTATCTCCGGAAGGCGGTGCCTGACGACCCATGGGGGCATGCCTACGTGTACGTCGCCCCCGGGCGGGTGAATCCGCAGGGCTTCGACCTGCTCTCGTACGGCGCGGACGGGCGTGAGGGTGGCGAGGGGCGTGACGCGGACCTGACGAGCTGGAAGTAGCGCGTCGCGGCGCGACCGAGGACCTGCCGCGGCCCCCCGCGAGGTGCGGGATTCCCCGACGGCGCCTGTGGGGAGCGTTGCTCGGGCGACGGTGCATTCCCCGACTTCGGCATGACCTTGGCGCGGCGATGCTTCAGCGCATGCCGAGGTGCGACAGTCGCGCTGTCGGCATGCCCGGCCTCAGCCCCCGACACCATGGTCTCCGCCACTGCCGAACATGCCCTGCGCGCCGTGCTACTTCTGGCGCGTCACGAGGGCACCCGCGCGCTCTCAGCCGATGCAATCGCTGCCGAACTCGGCGCGCCGCGCAACTACCTCGCGAAGACGTTGAATGCCCTCGCCAAGACGGGCGTGGTGCACAGCGCGCGCGGTGCGACCGGCGGATTCACGCTCGCGATCCCGGCTGAGACACTCACCATCGCGCGTGTCATCGAGCCGTTCGAGGATCACACGCGCCAGCCCGCGTGCCTGCTGCGCAACCAGCATTGCGATGCGGCCAACCCGTGCGCGGTGCATACCCGCTGGAAGGCGATTGTCGGCTACGAGGAGCAGCGTTTCGCGCAGACCACGATCGCCGCACTGCTGGCCGGTGAGCAGGCAGGCAGTGATGTCCCCGTCGAGCCCCGAGGTGTAATCTTCGCGGCATGACCCGAGGCGCCGGCGGCTGGACGAACGGACTGGCCGCGGCGCTTCCCGCGCCGGGATGGCGCACACGCTTCGCGCCGGCCCCGACGGGCTGGCTGCACTTGGGGCACCTGGTGAATGCCGTGCACGTCTGGGGCATCGCGCGCGCCTACGGTGGACGGGTGCTCCTGCGTCTCGAAGACCACGACGGGGGCCGCTGCCGGCCGGAGTATACGGCAGGGGTCCTCGATGACCTCGACTGGTTGGGATTGGCGCCGGACGACGCGCCCACCGCGTCGTTTCGCGCGGCCACGGCGGTCGGCGCGCCGCACGATGCCCGCCAGTCCGATCAGGGCCCCCGCTATGCGGCGGCACTCGACGCGCTCGCGGCGCACGGACTCGTCTACGCCTGTCGCTGCTCGCGGCGTGACATTGCCGTCGTGGCGCCGCACCAGGCCGGCGACGAGCCCCGCTACCCCGGTCTCTGTCGCGACGCGGCGGTGTCATTCGAGGAGACCTTCGCGCGGCGCATTCGCCTGGACGACACGACGATCACCTTCGAGGACCTGCGTCTCGGCGCGCACCGCCAGCAGCCGGCGAGTCAGTGTGGTGACCTGCTCGCGCGCGACCGCCACGGCTTCTGGACTTATCAGTTCGCGGTGACCGTGGACGATCTCCACCATGGCATCGACGTCGTGATACGCGGCGAGGACCTGCTGGCCAGCACCGGACGACAGTGGCAGCTCGCAGCGCTGCTGGGGCGCGCCGAGCCGCCGCGCGTGCTGCATCACGGCCTGCTGGTACACGCCGATGGCTCGAAGCTCAGCAAGGCGCGTCACGACACCGGACTGCGCGACCTGCGGGCCGCCGGCGCGACGCCGGGCGAGTTGCTTGGCGAAGCGGCCGCACGCGCGGGGCTCATCCCGCAGGTGCGGCCGCTGCCGGTCGACGCGCTGGCCGACCTCTTCGCGCCCTGAGCGCTGCTGCTGCGCGCGCCTGCTACTTCACACCGAGTAGGCCGAGGACGACGAGCAGCACGTACTGCGGTCCCTTGTAGCCGTCGGTGCGATCGTCGTAGCTCTCGTCGAGCGAGTGCGCCCCGCGCCCCACGCCACCGCCGTCGAGCGTGATGGCGGGCCGCTTGAGCGCCATGGGAACGTTCGCGTCGGTGCTCGAGGTGGTGAGCGGCGTGTACACGTTGAGCGTGCGCGCGGCGGCGAGCGCGGTCCGCACGATGAGGCTCGAATCGGGCGTGGTGCCCGCCGGGCGCAGGCCCATGGTGTCGATGACCAGGTCGAGCGCCGCGCGGCTCTGCGGCCAGCGCGCCTTTTCCTCGACCACAGCTTCGCGCAGCGCCTTCTGCAGCCGCGCATCGATCTCGGCCAGTGCGGCGGCGGATTCGCTGCGCAGGTCGATCTCCATGGTGGCCTCGAACGGAATCGAGTTCACCGAGGTGCCACCGCCCACGATGCCCACGTTGAACGTGACCTTGGGCTGCGTGGTGGCTTCGAGATCGGCGATCTTCGCGATCGCGCGCCCCATGGCGTGAATCGGGTTGGGCATGCCGAAGGCGCCGTAGCTGTGGCCGCCCGGGCCCTTGAAGTGCACGCGATACCGATTGCTGCCGACGCCGCCGTTGGTGATGCCGAAGCCCGTGCCGTCGACGGAGATGAACAGGTCGATCGAGTCCTTGAGCGGGCCGCTGTAGATCGCGCGGGTGCCGCGGAGGTTGCCCGGGCCCTCTTCGCCGACGTTGCCGACGACGAGAAGTCGGCCGGCGAAGGGTACCTTCTGCGTGATCATCTGCTTGGCCACCGCGAGCACCACGGCAAGTCCGCGGCAGTCGTCGCCGATGCCGGGGCCGAAGAACTTGGTGCCGTCGCGTCGCACCTTGACGTTGGTGCCTTCGGGGAAGACGGTGTCGAGGTGCCCGGCGAGCAGCAGCGTGGGGCCGGGGCGCGCGCCGCGCACCTCCCCGATCACGTTGCCTTCGCCGTCGATGCGCACGTTGCTGACGCCGAGCTCCCGCAACCGGTCGCGGAAGGCGGCGGCGCGCGCGGCTTCCTTGAAGGGGGGCGCGGGGATCTCGCACAGCCCCACCTGCGTGTCCAGCGTCCACGCGTTGTCGCGCTCCAGCGCGGCGAACGCGGCGACGACCGTCGGGTGCTGCGCGGTGCGGTCGAGTGTCGCTTCGAGCGGCGTGGCCGGCCTCGCGGGCTGTCGCGCCGGCGACTGGGCGATGAGGGCGGCGGGGAGCAGCGTCGTCGCCAGCAGCGGCGCGAGCAGGCTGCCGGCGCCGGAACTGCGGCGAACGAGCGGCATGCGGATCAGGAGGAGATCGAGAGGGTGCCGGCGGTCGCGTCGAATACGACCTGGAACTCGCGGAGATTGGTCGTCCGCTGGCCCCCGGTCCACGTGCCGGACGCGTTGAAGGTGGCACCGTGATTCGAGCACAGGAAGCCCGCGCCGCTGATCCCGACGCTGCCGGCCTCGTGCGGGCAGATGAGCGAGAACGCCCGGAACGTGGCGGTCGCCGACCGCACCACCGCCACCGGCGTGCTGGTGCCGCTCAGGCGCGCCATGCCGCCCACGTTGGCGAGGGCCGGATAGTCGGACACCCGCACGGTCGCGTTGATGGTCGCGGGCGCGGTGGCGCCGTCGCCACATGCGGCGAGCAGGGTGGTCAGCGCCGCCGCGGTGCCGGCGGCGAGGAAGTCGCGACGGGAGAGGCAGTGATCGCAGGCAGACATGGCGCTGGTGTGAGTGTGGACGGGGCGCGACTACACGCGCACGACGGCGGCGGCCCACTTCGCGGCGTCGCTGTCGCTCTGGAACACGATCTCGGGATCGACCACGAGCAGGTTGCCCTCACGTGAGACCTGCAGGCGATCCATGTTGCGCGTCGCGCGGCCGTCGATGAAGGTGCCGTTGGGCTGATACTTCGACTTGTGCTTGGGGCACTGAAAGCCGCGGTTCTTCGGCATCACCTTGAGGGCCGTATTCTGGTGTGGGCACGACAGCGCGAAGGCATACACCTCGACGCCCGACCGGCAGAGGATCACCTCGTTCGTGGCGTCGATGGACACGCCGTCGGCGGCGGGCAGCGGGTACTTGAGCACGGCACCACGCCCGCCCTCGAGCGCGTCGATGGCGCGGAACGGGCCGATGGTGAGCCCGGTCAGCAGCGCCACGGCCGATGTACGCAGGAAGTCACGGCGCGCGGAGCAGCCGGTGCAGGCCGCGGGGGTTTCGGAGGCAGACGGACGAGTCACGGACACAGGGGAAAGGGACGAAGCGGCGACGCCGGGTGGGCACGGCCGGCGACGCGGCGCAGGTTCAGCTGTTGGCGACGACCACGCCGAGCAGGAGCACGACGCACCAGAGCGCGAAGCTGGCGCCGGCCGACTGCCGCAGCGCACCCCACGGGAGCGTCAGTTGCGGCCCGGCGACGGACAGTTCCGTGGTGTTGGCCACGGCCCGCAGGAGCTGCGCTTCCGTGCGTCGCATGCGCAGGCCGTTGAGCAGCAGCAGCGCGAACGTGCCCATCTTGGCCCAGTAGATGCGCGACGTGAGATACGTCTCGGCGTCGGCGGTCGCGAGCGCGAGCCCCGACACGACGATGCCGACCAGTGAGGCGATGACCAGGCCGTGCTGTGCCTGCAGGTCGGCCGCCGCCGCACGATAGGCTTCCGGCGTGCCCGGCTCCGCCAGCAGCAGGCGGCGATCCGCCCCGATGGCGAGTCCACCGCCCACGAACATGGCGAGCAGGTGTGCGGCCAGCACGGCCGTCGACAACGTCGTGTGCTCGGCGTAGTAGTCTGCCCACGGCTGCAGCAGCGCGGTGATCGTCTCGAACATGGGTGATGATGGAGGTCAGTTTCCGAGCAGCATGAGCAGCCAGCTCGACGTGGCCACACCCATCGACGCGAGCGCAAAGTTGCGGTGTGTGCGACGGTTGGCGTTCGACTCCTCGGCCTTGTCCGCCAACTGCGTGCCCGTGTACGCGAACCCACCGCTGGCCAGCATGAAGAGTCCACTGTGGACGAAGCGCTTCACGCGTCCGTTGGGGTCGCGCCGCCCTTCCCAGAGGTTCCAGACCCCCGTCACCGTGTTCGCACCGAACAGGACCGCGGTCGAGGTGGCCGCGATCGGGTGGATGGTCTTGGCCCAGTCGGGGGGCGTCGTGCCCGACTGGTAGGCATCGAGCATCTTGTCGCCGGAGACGTACGACACGGCGAAAAGCGGGAGCATGGCCCAGCTCAGCGTCTTGTGGATGGCCACGCGCGTGCCGTACCCGTCGCTGTAAACCACGGCGCGCCGTCGTGGTGCGCGCACCGTGTCGCGGCGCGCCGGCGGCTGCCGGGTGAGCCCCACCGGCATCGCCTCGGGCATCCAACGGATGGAATCGTGCGGGGCGGCCACCGACAGCGCCATCTCGGTCAGCATGGTGTCCGCCGTCACGATCGCCCCTGCCGCGCCCTGCGCCGGCGCGCCAGGCGCGACACCGCCCTGCGCGACAGCGCCCTGCGCCGGAGCGCCCTGCACGGCGACAGAGAGCACCAGCGCCGCCAGCCCCGCTACGATCGACATGCGTGACTCCGTGGATTTGAGGTGTACGACAATGTATGCGGGCTGCGTGAACGCCAGATGAGCCCTCCCGCCGATGGTCTCACCCGGACTCGTGCACCCTCTTGGACACATGACGGCATGCGCTCCCCACGTGCAGCACGAGCCGCCCCGCTGCCCCGTTAGATTCGCCCGGGTGCAGGGGACTTCATCTTCCCGGTCGACCGGACCGTGGCCTCCGATCCAGACGATGGCCTCGCGGCTGCGGATATTCCCGCGGTGGCGCGGCGCATGCCTGTACGTGGTCTGGAGCGCCCTGGTGCTCGCGGTGAGCGCCGTGGCCGCCCGACCGCTGGAGGCGCAGCGGGCCGCGCGCTGCGGAGCGGCCGAGCGCGTGCGCGCCGTGTCGTTCGACGGCAGCCCGCACTTCGACGACCTCACGATGGCCGCCAGCATCGTGACGCACGAGCCGGGGCTGCTCACGCGCTGGTTCCGCATCGGGAAGGGCGAGTGTGTCGATTCGATCGAGGTGCAGCGGGATGCGCTGCGGCTGGCCATCCTGCATCGACAGGCCGGGTGGTTTCAGGCGTCGGTCGACGGCGTCCTCGCGCGCGGCCGCGACGGGGTGCGTGTCACCTTCGCCATCACGCCGGGGCCCGAGGTGCGCCTCGACAGCGCCCGTGTGCGCGGCTTGCCCGAGGTCGACCTGCGGCGTCCCCTCGATGCGGCCGTGCGTGCGCTCGAGGGCAAGCGGCTCGACCGCAACCAGGTCGACACGGCACTCTCCAACCTGCTCGGGCGTCTGCGTGACGTCGGCTATGCGCGCGCGCGCATTCCCGAGGGGCGCATCACGATCGACACCGCCGCTGCCACCGCAATGCTCGATGTGACGGTGGTGCCGGGG
This sequence comes from Gemmatimonadota bacterium, assembly GCA_020161135.1. Taxonomy (GTDB): domain Bacteria; phylum Gemmatimonadota; class Gemmatimonadetes; order Gemmatimonadales; family Gemmatimonadaceae; genus Gemmatimonas. The sequence continues at coordinate 648,956 of JAIUOB010000005.1, forward strand.
ACGCGGGTGCGCCTCGGGGAGGTGGCCATTCGGGTGCAACCGATCACGCCGGGGCGCCCGCGTGTCGACAGCAGCGACGTGGCCGGCCTGCTCGACCTTCGTCCCGGCGATCGCTACCGCGCGACCGCCCTCATCGACGCGCAGCAGACGCTGTATCGGTCCGAGGCCTTCCGCCTGGTGTTGCTCGACACCGTGCAGCACGCGCTGCCCGGCGTCACCGACAGCGCGAGCCGCGCTGCCGCCGTGGCCGCGGGCGCCGACAGCCTGCTCGACCTGCGCATCACCGTGGCGGAAGCGCGCACGCGCTCGGCGCGGCTGGGCATGGGGTGGGCCACGCAGGACTGCGTGCGCATGCAGGGACGCCTCACCGATCGCGGCTTCCTCGGCGTCGGTCGGCGCATGGAGCTGTCGATGCGCCTGTCCAAGCTGGGTGTGGGCGACCCGGCCGACGTGGCGCCGGCGCTCTGTTCGCAGGCGCTGCGCCGCGACCCGTTCAGCGCGCGCCTCAACTACTACGTGGGGACCACCTTCAGCGCCGCGCGCCTGCTGCGCGCGAGCCTCGTGCCCTCACTCTCGGTGTACAGCGAGCGCCGCGGCGAGCCGTTTGCCTACCTGCGCGAGACGTCGGTGGGCGCGCTGGCCGAAGTCGTGCAGCGCATGTCGCCGCGCACCGCGCTCAGCCTCGGCTTCCAGTACGAGAACGGCAAGACGACCACCGACCCCGTGGTCTCCTGCACGCGCTTCGGCCTCTGCCGGCCCGAGGAAGTCGTGCTGTCGCAGTTCGGGCGCGGCATCGGCATCGTGAGTTCGGGACTCACGCACGATCGCACCAACGATGTGACCAACCCGAGCCGTGGCTGGCGCGCGCGCACCGAGGCGCGGGCCGGCGAGACGTACTCCGAGATCGTCTCATCGCTGCGCTTCTATCGCACCACCGGCGAGGTGGCGGGCTTCTGGCGCATGCTGCGCGGCATCGCCGCGGTCCGGGTGCAGATGGCCGGGGTGTTTGCACCCGGGGCGACGCTGGTCGATGGCACACCGCTGCTGCCACAACAGGAGCGGCTGTTCGTGGGCGGACAGAATTCGGTGCGCGGCTATCAGCAGAACCTGCTCGGTCCGGTCGTGTACGTCGTGTCGCAGGTGCGGGACACCGTGAACGACGACGGCTCAGCCGGCGTGGTCGTGTCGCAGGGCGGCGCGTTCGATCGCGCGGTGCCGCGCGGTGGCACGGCCATGGTGGTCGGCAACCTCGAATGGCGCCGCGGCTTTCGGGTGATCGCCGAGGAAGTGCAGCTTGCCGCGTTCGTCGACGCGGGGTCGCTGTGGGAGTCGCGCGGCCAGCGCTTCCGGTGGAGCGACCTGCGGACGACGCCGGGACTGGGGCTGCGTGTGCTCACGCCGCTCGGCCCCTTCCGCATCGATGTCGGCTATCGCCCCTACGCGGCGCTCACCGGACGCGCGCTCTACTTCGCGCCGGCCGGCACCAACGGTGACCAGATCCTGTGCGCGAGTCCGCGCGTCGCCGGCGCCGACGGCGACTACACCGACGTCTTCGCCTGTCCGGCCACGTTTCGGCCACGCTCCTCCGGGAGCCTGTTGTCACGCCTCGTGTTCCACTTCGGCCTGGGGCAGGCGTTCTGATGACGCCGCCGCCGGACACGCCGCGCGTCACGGGCACCCGTCGTCGTGTCCGACGCCTGTGGTGGGTCGCCGCCGTCATTGCCGGGGTGGGCGGCGTGGGGGAGGGCGCGTACCTGTGGGTCACGCGCAGTGCGACCGGGCGCGCGTGGTTGCTGCGCACGCTCGTCTCGCAGACGAACGCCGTGTTCAAGGGCCGTGGGCGTCTGGTGGTGGGCTCGCTGCGCGGTGTGGCGGGCGGGCGCCTCGCGCTCGATGCCGTGGCGCTGCAGGACAGCGCGGGCGTGCCCATCGTGTCAGTCAAGCAGCTCACCGCACGCCTCGATCTCAGCGCGCTACTCGGCAAGGCGGTGCGCCTCCGTGAGCTCTCGCTCGACGGGGTTACGATCGACCTGCGGCAGGATGCCACAGGGCGGCCGTGGAACATCGCCTACCTGCTCTCCGGTGACACGACGACGCGGCGGGACACCACGGCCGCATTCGGCGACGACGTGCGCGTCGAGCGCATCGGTCTTGTGGTCGCCCGTATCCAGGCCCCGGGACCGCGCGCTGAGCGTCGCCGGGACGTCCACGACGTGCTCACCGTAAGCCAACAGCCGTTGCGCCAAGAGGCGGCCGGCGCCGTTGGTGCCCCACCATTGATGAGCGACATCAATCGCGGGTGGGCAGCCGCGAGGAGAGCGTCCGCCGATCACCTGGACCAAGTCTTGCCGCACACCGGTCCAACCGACAATCGTCAAGTACCCGTGAGGCGACCATCGCCTCGAGGCGGAAGCCTTGGGGACCGGGCGACGCGTGCTGCAGCGACGACGTGTACGGGTGCCTGGTTGAGCGAAGCCGGCTCGGATGGAGCGCACTGGCCGACCCGTCATGCCATGAACGCTCGGGTTCGCGTCCCGACGCCGAGGCCGTGATGACGTCGTTGGCTGCAGGCCACGGCGGCGGGCTGAGGGGACACTGTGTGGTCGGGCACGATCCGGCCCCGGCAGAACTGCGCCGTCGTAGCGTGGCTGTCGCCGGGGTCGTGCGCGACGATGACGGGTTCGTGCCCCCGGCCGGGAAGGGACCGGCCTGTGGGCCGGGTTGCGGCATGTCACAACCAACGTCCACGTTCACCTCCTCCACAGCGCGGTCGCGAACGGCTGCCAGGTTGCCAGAGGTAGCCGGGTCGGCCGTGGTGCGCCGCGGCTGGGTCACTGCCGTCGTCTTCGCCTCAGGCTGGGGCGCCCTGGCTGGCGTGCTGACCCCCAGAACCCCCCAAACCACGGCCTCAGCGCTGACCTCGATCATCGTCAGCCTCGCCGTGGGGGTCGCGGCGGGCCTGCTCACCCGGTCCCGCTGGGCCATCCTCGTGGTTCCGGTCGTGTTCGCGGTGAGCTTCGAGATCGCCCGAATCCCGGTGGACGGCCCGACCGTGGACACGGCGCACTTCAGCACGTATGGAGTGTTTGCCCTGGTCGTCGGGCGCGGCTTCCACGCCCTGCTGTCCCTGTTGCCGATGGCCATGGGTGCCGCCTGGGGCGCGTTGGCCCAGGCCCGTCGCCACGGGCATCTCCACGCCGGGCGCGGGCGCTCGGTCCTACGGTGGACGGCGGTCACGGCATCCGTGGTCCTGCTCCTCGGTCTCACGATCGCGGTCGCCCGATCGTCGTCAACGGCCCAGATCACCGGCGCGGACGGCCGGCCGGTGCCCGCCAGCATCGCGGAACTGACGTCCATCGACGTCAACGGCCACGAGCTGGGGCTGATGATCCGGGGCCACGACACCGCCAACCCGGTGCTGCTCTTCCTCGCGGGAGGCCCGGGCGGCTCCGAGCTGGGGGCCATGCGCAACCACCTGCCCGCGCTCGAAGAGCACTTCACCGTGGCCACGCTCGACCAGCGCGGCACGGGAACCTCCTACCCGGCGCTCGACCCGACCGACACCTACACGCTCCAGGCGGCGATCGCCGACGCGGTCGCGACGACCAACTACCTCAGGAGTCGCTTCGGCGTCGACCGGGTGCTGCTGGTGGGCCAGTCGTGGGGGACGATCCTCGGCGTGCTCACCGTCCGCCACGAACCCACCCTCTACTCGGCGTTCGTGGGTGCAGGCCAGATGGTCAGCCCCCTGCAGACCGACCGCATCTTCTACACCGACACCCTCGCGTGGGCCCGGACACGCGGGCAGGCGGGGTTGGCCACCGAGCTCGAGGAGATCGGGCCACCGCCGTACACCTCGATGCTCGACTACGAGACCGCGCTGTCCTACGAACACGAGGTCTACCCCTACGACCACACGGGCAACAGCGAAGGAGAAGGCGGCTTCTCGGAGAACTTCCTCGTCCCGGAGTACACCCTGGTCGACCAGGTGCACCTGTTGGCCGGCTTCATGGACACCTTCGCAGCCCTGTACCCGCGGATCCAGGACGTCGACCTTCGGCGGGACGCTCCCACGCTGGAGGTCCCGGTGTTCTTCGTGCAGGGTGCTCATGAGGCTCCAGGGCGCGCGGAGCCGTTCTCGCAGTGGTACGCCGGGCTGACCGCTCCGACGAAGGAGCTGGTCGTGCTCGACCGCTCCGGCCACCGGCCTCTCTTCGAGCAGCCCGACGAGTTCGTCGAGTTCATGACCACACACGTGCAGCCTGCCATCCGCTGAAGACTCCGCGAGCGTGGCCCAGCCGCCATGGAAGGCACCGCCTCCTACCCGAGGTCATGCGACCACCTACGCCCCACCCTGCTCGTCAGCCGCACCAGGAGTTGCGTCACCGCGCCGCGGCGTGGTCTCACCTGAGTGGCTGCGGCTGACGTGCCGCTCACCAGGTCGCGAGCTGGCGGCTCCTCCCGTCCACGATTTCGGTGACGTGGTCAGC
>JAIUOB010000006.1 GCA_020161135.1 Gemmatimonadota bacterium
CCAGCCCAGATGATAGAACTGACGGCACAGCTCAGGAATCAGCGTCTCGGGCGACTCGTCGACGCTGCCGGCCGCGAGCGCATCGCTGCGACGAAACAACTGCACAGTCGCACCAGTCTCCGACACGCCTTCCACCGCCGTCCACACAGAAGAAACCGGAGCACTTTCCGAACGAAGAACCAAATGACCGTGCTGAAACACAGTTGTTGACGACGACGATTCAGTCGCTGAGAATCGACCACTTGTCACGAGAAACGCAGCCGCATCGTTCAACGCGTCGACTGTGGGCAGCGATGCGGACGAAGCGTGACGCACGAGTCGATGCGATTCGCACAGCAAATCAACTGCGCCGGCGAGAAATCGCAACTCGGTCGGCAACGAAAACACTTGAAACGACAAAGTCATCGATGAATGTTGGCTGCGCGGTCCAACGCTGTGTTTGAGCTGTCATGTGTGCGTGTGCCCAACTCGATGATTGCGAGTCGCCTGTTGGCGCACGCGAGCTCGTCGAATCGTCGGCCCGAGTCGCGGCTGCGACTGGTCGGCTGGGCACTGAACGACGAGGTGGCGCTGAATGTGCTGCACCGATACGCACTGGCCAACTACAACCACGTCGAGTTCGCTCAGGTGCACTTTGCGCGCGACGTCGCGCTGCAGCTGCGCTTTCCGGCAAACGTCGCCTCTGTCGAAGTCACGTTTCTGCCGGGTCAGACCGCCGAAGAGATCAGTGCAGTGGTCGCTGCAATTGCGCGTCAGTCGTCGATTGTCGACGTCGTCATCGAGACCGGTCCGCGCACCTGGCAGGCGCCCGACGAGCTCGCCAACGCTGTGGCGCTCCGCGAGCTCGCCATTTTCAGCAATGTGCCGCTCGACGTGTCTGTGGAACGCGCCGTGTTGGAGCTCGTGCAACGCAGCGTGCTGCATGTGCTGACGCTCGACTCGTTTGAAACGCCCGCGCATCAGCTCGCGCTTGCCGCCAATCTGCACGCGCTGCGCTCGCTCGCGCTCACGGTGCACGCGCCGGTGACCATCGGGGCCGTGCTCGACGTGCTCGAGGCGCAGTACCCCGCGCTGCAGGGCACGCTGCGCGACCCCCGGACGAAGCAGCGCCGTGCACTGGTGCGCTTCTTCGCCTGCGAGGAGGACTGGTCGCACACCGCACACGATGTCGCGCTCCCCGACGCGGTGGCGTCGGGGCGTGAACCGCTGCTGGTGGTGGGCGCGATGGCCGGCGGTTGAGCCTCACACGCAGCGCTTACAACATCCCGACAGCCACACCACGCGTGATGCATTGAGGTGCGTGATCGCGACGCCGCACATTGCGTCGCATGTCACCTTCACGCACCCTCTCGCGCTGCGGCGCCGCGCTCGTGCTGGCCGCGTGTGCCGTCGCCACCGGCCTGTTCGCCGCCCCCGCACTGCAGGCCCAGGTGGGCACCACGACCGAGATCATCGCCGGACGTGTCACCGACACCGACGGGCAGCCCATCGCGAACGCACGTGTCCAGGTCACGTCGGTGGCCACGGGTGTGGCACGCACGACCACGTCACGCACCGACGGCCGCTTCACGCTGCTCTTCCGCGACGGCGGCGCCCAGTACCGGCTGCAGGTCACCGCGCTCGGTCGCGCGCCCGCGAACGTGGTGATCGCCCGCCGCGGCGACGAGGATCGGCTCGTGGCCGACGTGAAGCTCTCGAGCGCGGCCACGCAGCTCTCGTCGGTGCAGGTGCGTGCACGCGCCGGCCGCCCCGGCGCGCCGCCCGCGAGCACCGCCGGCGGCACCGAGGCGGTGATCCCCAACGCGTTCCTCACGCGCTTTCCGCTCACGCCCGGTGACCTCGCCGCCGCCGCGTCGCTCGTGCCGGGCGTCGTGACCGTGGCCGGTGGTGACAGCACGCCGGCGTCGTTCTCGGTGGGTGGGCAGCCGGCCAACCAGAACAACGTCACACTCGACGGTGCGTCGTTCCTCTTCGGCACGCTGCCGCAGAACGCCGTGCGCGCCGTGCGCGTGGTGACCAACGCCTACGACCCCTCACGCGGACAGTTCACGGGTGGGCAGATCGCCACCACGACGCTCTCCGGCACACCACGCACGCAGGGCACCTTCACCGCCACCACGCTCCCCACCGCGCTGCAGGCGCCCACCGTGGGCGCGACCACCTTCCCGCAGCGCACGAGTCAACTGCTCGGCAGCCTCGGCATCGGTGGTCCGCTGCGCCGGAACAGCTCGTACTACTATCTGGCCGCCGAGTCGGACCGTCGCAGCGAGCCGCGCACGACGTTGCGTGATGCGTCGGCCGCCTCGCTCGCGCGACTCGGGCTCGCGAACGACTCCGTGCAGCGCTTTCTCGGCGTCGTCAATGCGACGGGGCTCGACGCCGGCATCGGCGCGCCCGACGATCGCGTCACCACGTCGCACTCGGTGCTCGGCCGCATCGACTGGGACGCGGGGGCCACGCACGCGGTCATGCTGCGCGGTGACCTCCGGCGTGTGGCGCAGAACAGCACGCGCTTCGGCGGTGTGGCGCTGGGGAGCACCGGCGGCGAGGTCACATCCACCGGCGGCGGGTTCCTCACCTCGCTCACGTCGACGATGGGCGCGTTCATCAATGAGGCGCGCGTCTACGCCTCTGCCGACCGCCAGGAGCTCGCGCCCTTCCTGCGGGCCCCGCTGGGGGTGGTCACGGTGGCGGGTATCGCCGACAGCAGTGGATTGGGCGGCGCACGCGCCGCGCAGGTGCCGCTGCAGTTCGGTGGCAACGCCAGCCTGCCGCGCACCGTGTCGTCGTCACTCCTCGAGGCCGGCAACGAGCTGTCGCGCCTCGTGGGCACCGCGCACCGCGTCAAGCTGGGCGTGCTCGTGAACAGCACACGCACGGCCATCGACGGCGCGGGCAACCAGCAGGGCACGTACCTCTACAACTCGCTCGCCGACTTCACGGCGGCGCGCCCGGCGCTCTACGCGCGCACGCTCAACGCGTCGTCGCAACGGGCCGGCGCCACGACGGCTGCGGTGTACGTGGGCGACGCGTGGCGCGTGAACCCGTCGCTGCAGGTGGTGTACGGCACGCGCATCGAGCGCACGACACTGCCGGGCGTGCCGGCGCGCAACGTCGCGGTCGAGCAGGCCTTCGGCCGTCGCACCGACGCGTGGCCAACCGATGTGCGCGTCACCCCGCGCATCGGCTTCAGCTACCTGCTGGGCAATGTCGCCGGCATTCCGAGTGGCACGCTCAAGGGCGGCGTCGGGCTCTTCCGCGGCACCATCCCTGCCGGTCTGGTCGGCGCGGTCGCGAACGGCACGGGGCTCGCCGATGCGCAGGCGCAGGTGGTGTGCACGGGCGCTGCGGTGCCCACGCCCGACTGGCGCAGCTTCGCCGACGGCACACGCGAAGCCCCGACGCAGTGCGCGACCGGCACGACTCCGCAGGGGGGCAGCGGCGCGCGCCCCACGGCGCTCCTCTTCGACAGCGGGTTCGGCGCGCCCGAAGTGTGGCGCGCCTCGCTGGGCTTCACACGGCAGTTCAAGCTGCGCTGGGCGGCGGCAGCGGACATCGTGCAGTCGTTCGGCCAGCGCAATCCCATCGCCACCGATCTCAACCTGCCCACGGCGCGCTTCACGCTGGATGCCGAGGGGAATCGCGTGGCGCTCGGCGCGCCGAGTGATGTGGCGAGCACCACAGGGGCCACGACCGGCAACGCGAGTCGGCCGAGCGCCGCCTTCGGTCCGGCGCTGCTGTTGGGTGCGCGTGGCGCTTCGCGGTCCACGCAGGTGACGCTCACACTCGCCGGCCCGAGCTTCCGCGCCGGGGGCACGTCGGTGTCGTACACGTACAATCGCGCCACCGATCAGTCGAACGGCTACGGACTCGGTGCCGCCATCCCCACCACCGACGGCGACCCGAATCGCCTCACGTGGGGCACCAGCGATCTCGAGCGGCGTCACCAGGTCGTGGGCCAGCAGATCTCGAACTTTCCGCACGGTGTGGAGGTGACGCTGATCGGGCGGCTCACCTCGGGACCGCGCTACACGCCCATGGTGAACGGCGACGTGAACGCCGACGGCCAGCGGAACGATCGCGCCTTCGTGCCCGCCAGTGGGACGGGCTCGGCGCTCGCGCGTGACATCACCAGACTGCTCGCCCTCACCGATGCCCGCGCGGCCGACTGCCTGCGCGCACAGGCCGGGCGCATCGCGGAACGCAACAGCTGCACGAGTCCGTGGACGCCGCAGCTCGACGTGCAGGTCAACTGGCACCCACGCGCCGCACTCTTCGCCGATCGCGTGACCTTCTCGCTCATCGCGGCGAACACCCTCGCCGGCGTCGATCGCCTGCTGCACGGCCAGGCGCTCAAGGGCTGGGGGCAGCCCGTGCTTCCCGATCGCAACCTGCTCACCGTGACCGGCTTCGACGCGGCGTCGCGGCGCTGGCAGTATGCCGTGAACGATCGCTTCGGCACGCCCATGGGCGCGCGCAATCCGTTCGGGCAGCCGTTCCAGGTCACGCTGCGCATGCAGGTGGGGCTGGGCTACGACGCCGCGCGCGCCAACCTGCGCACGCTCACCGGCGCCGCCTCGAGCGACTCCATGTCGCTCCCCGCCGTCAAGGCGCGCGTGCTGAAGCAGGTGCCGTATCCCGTCGACAGCCTGCTCCGGAAGGCCGACTCGCTGCAGCTCGGCTTGTCCGCCGAACAGGTGGCGCAACTGCAGGCGCTCGGCACGCGCTATCGCGCCTACGTCGATGCGCGCGGCGACGAGTTCGCGGCGCTGCTCACGAGCAACAACGGCCGCCCCGACATGGGCGCGATTGCACCGAAGCTGCAGCAACTCAACCTCGGCATCGTCCGCGAACTGCAGACCACGCTCAAGCAGGTGGAGGGTGTCCTGACGCCGGCGCAGTGGGCCAAGGTGCCGGACAAGATCCGCTTCCCGTTCGGACAGCAGCAGCCGGGCGCGCAGTAGCGTCCGGCGGCGCGACCGCGGCTACAGCGACGCGGGCAGGATGGCCGGCAGCGTGAGCAGCACGCGCATGCCCGGCTGTCCGCCCGGACGCTCCACGATGGCGGCGGTGCCGCCGGCGCGCGTGACGAGGTCGCGCACGACCGCCAGGCCGATCCCCGAGCCCGCAGCCCCATCGCGCGCGGCCGCGCCGCGCACGAACGCATCCCACACCCGCGCGCGCTCGGCGGCCGGGACACCGGGCCCCTCGTCGTCGACGGCCAGCAGCACGTCATCGCCACGGTGCCACGCCGACAGCAGGATGCGCTGGCCGTGCGGCCCGTACTTGAGGGCGTTATCGAGCAGGTTGAGCAGCACCTGCTGCAGCGCGTCGGCACCGATGCGCGCCGACAGCGCGTCGGGGACGTCACGCACCAGTGTCACACCACGCTCTGCCGCGAGCGGCGCCATGGCGGCCACGGCGTCGCGGGCCGCCGCGGCCAGCTCCGTGCGCTCGTCGTTGTCCCGCGGCGCCTCGGTCGAGCCGGACTGCCCCGTCCGCGCGAAGGCCAGCGAGCGATCGACCAGGTGCGAGAGCCGCCCGGCCTCCTTCTCGATGACCTGCAACGCGCGGTCGGTGTCGGTCTGCGTGGGCAGCAACCGCAACCGCAGCAGCTCGGCGTACATGCGGATCTGGGTCAGTGGCGTGCGCAGTTCGTGTGACATGCTCGACACGAACGTCGAGCGCAGGGTCATCGCATCGCGCTCGCGGCGCAGCCACGCGGCGCGCCAGAGCAGCAGCGTCACGCCCGCCACCAGCAGGGCAATGAGGGCCAGCGTGGCATCGTTGACGAGGAGGCTCATCTGCAGCAGTTCGCGCAGCTCCCGCACGTCACGTTCACGCAACAGCCACCACGGCGTGCCCGGCACGGGTGCGCGCGCGAACACCACCGGCTCTCCCATCACGCCGGTGTGAAATCCCGCCGTGGGGCGTCGCGCATCGACGAGCGCACCGCGCAGGTCGCCGGAGAGGCGTGCACCGGCGGGGATCGATGCGTGGGGTGCGGTGTCACGCGCGCCACCGCCGGCCGCGCTCACCACCAGCAGGCGCGGCGCGTCACCACCCGCGACGAGCGTCGTACGTTGCGTGCGGTCGTCGGGGGCAGCCGCGTTGAACTGCCGAAACGTCGCCTCGGTGAGCGTCGCCTGCAGCACGATCCACTCCCGCGCGCTGTCCACCGGCGCGACAAGGTCGACGGTCGTGAGCGAATCGTCGCGCACCCCGACACGCAGCGGGGTGGGCGCCGCCATGTTCCGCACCCACCGTGCGTCCGTGAACCCGCCTGCGCTCCGCACGGCCTCGAGCAGCGCCGGCACGCGCGCGAGACGCTCCGCGGGAGGCACGGCGGCCACCAGCGCCGCCACCGTGCGCGCCTGCCCGTCGCGCGTCGCGACCCAGTCCCCCAGCACGCCCGCACCGATCGACGCCGAGTAGGGGAGCGCGACCACCGCCCCGCCGAGGAAGTCGCGCACCGTGCTGCGATGCAGCCAGACGATGCCGGCGGAGGCAGCCATCAGCCACGCGGCAATGCCGACCACGCGCCACCGCGTGAGCCACGGCGCACTCACGGGTCGAAGCGGTAGCCCGTCTTCCACACCGTCACGAGATGGCGCGGCTGCGATGGATCGTGCTCGAGCTTGCGGCGCAACTCGGCGATGTGGATGTCGACCGTGCGCGTCTGGATGTCGGGGGCATGCCCCCAGACGTCGCGCAGGAGCGTCGTGCGCGGCATCGCCTGCCCGGGGTGCTGCACCAGCGCGAGCAGCAGGTCGAGCTCCTTCGGTGTCAGCGCGACATCGTCGCCGGCGCGCGTGACGCGCCGGGCCGCGGCATCCACCACACAGTCGCCCATGCGCACGGGGCCGGGCACAGGCGCCGCCGGGGCGGTGGCGGCGCGACGCAGCAACGCCTGCGCGCGCGCGAGCAGCTCGAGCACGCCAAACGGCTTCGTCACGAAGTCGTCGGCACCCGTGCGCAGGCCGCGCACCTTGTCGGCCTCCTCGCCGCGCGCGCTCAGGATGAGCACCGGCATCTGCAGGCCGTCCGCACGGAGCTGCGCCAGCACGCCGTAGCCATCGACCAGGGGGATCATCAGGTCGAGGATGATGAGGTCGGGGTGCAGCGTGCGCGCTGCGCGCAGGGCATCGGCCCCGTTCGCCGCGACGGTCACCTCATGACCGTTCGCCTCGAGCGTGCGCTGCAACCCGAACGCCAGGTCGGCGTTGTCCTCGACGAGCAGCGTGCGTGGCGTGGGAGGCTCCGGCAAGAGAGGCGCAGGGGGGACCCCCGCATGTTGATCGAGGTCGCCACGCCCTGCCAGCCACACCCCGCGCGCGCACCTGTTCAGGAAGTGTAAGGGCCACGCGCGCGCCGTGTCGCGGCGGTCAGGGGACGCGCCGCAGCGTCATCGTGGTGTGGTCGTTCCGGGTGATCCCCATGGGGCCCACCATCACGTCGTCGACCACGCGAAACGAGACGTCCGCGCTGTCGAGAAGCCCCGCTGCGGTGAGTGTCCAGCGCCCCTCCATCGCCCCCTTGGAGTGCAGCGTCATCGGGCGGCCGGTGAGCTGTGCCCCCTGCGGTACCGTCGCACGCATCTCGGCGGTCATGCGCACCGAACGCGCGTCGGCGGCGGCGCAACGACGCTTCGCGCCCACGGTGACCGGGATCTCGCCCATCTTCGCGCCGGGTAGGGCGAGCGAGTCGGTGCCCTCCGGCGCGAGCAGCGGCAGCATCCACACCAGCGGCGTGAGGCCGAGTCCATCGAGTTTGCGGGTGCCGTTGGGTGCGCTCAGGTCCGCGAGCAGGCTGCTGCTGAGCCGTCGCCCCGTGCTGTCCACCACGGCGCGCCAGCCAGCCCCGGTGGCCTCCGCGATGCGCGCATGCTGTGCGGCGGGTGACGTGACGAACGCCGAGTCCACGCGCATCGTGACCGCCAGCGTGCCCTCGGCCGTGGCCACCGCCTCGTAGGTGAACCAGATGTCGCGCTCCGTGCGCGCCCCACCATCGGGCGACTGGAGCGCGCCTTCCATCTTCAGCGTCGTCTGCTGCACGAGTCGGTACGCCTGACGACCGGCCGCGAGCCGTGGCGTCTCGCGTGGCGTGTACACGACATCGGTGGCGCGCGCGGCCATGAGGAGCAGCGCGAGGGGTACGGCACACAGGACAACCGCGCGGTGGCGGCGACGCAGCTTGGCAGGATGACGCATCAGGGCTCCATGGAAGGGGGATACCTGGATGTCACCCGCTGTCGCGCGCACGGTTGTCCCGCGCGCGCGAAGCTTACACGCTGCTTACAGCGCGCGCGTTCTTCCCCACGTCGTTCACCACATCGCTCACCGCGCCTTGCCGCCCGCCGCCTTCCACTGCGCGTACTGCGCCGGCATGCACACCGCGCACGGCCGGTACCCGGCGGCAATCGCGGTGGCCTCGTCGGCAAAGAAGACGCGCTGCTGCTCGTAGCTGCGCCCCGTGCCCAGCGCGCGCCGCGCCGCCTTGCAGTCGAGGCGACCATACGTGCGGTTCTTGCGGTGCCCGCCGAGTGTGCCGGGGGTGGTGCTCGAAACGTTCGTGCCGTCGGCACTGACGAGGCGATACAACTTGTCGGAGCTCATGGCGTGAGTCGCTGTTCGAGGTCGGCGGCGATGTAGGCCATCACCGCCATGGCGGCGACGCACCGCGCCACCTCCTTGCGGTCGAGCTTGTCCGGCGTGTCGGCGTCGGTGTGGTGGAACCAGAAGTAGCGCGTGCCGTCCACCTCGAGTCCCATCCCCGGTACGCCCGTCTGCATGAGCGGATTGATGTCGGCCCCACCGCCGCTCGGCCCGATGCGCTGTGCGCCGATGGGCGCGAGCAGGCCGCCGATGGCTTCCACCACCTTGCGCGACTCCGCCGACCCGGTGAAGCCGAAACCGAGCGGCTGGAAGACGCCGCCATCGCTCTCGATGGCGAGTTGGTGCGGCTCCTGTTTGTGCAGGTCGCGATAGGCGGCACCGCCGCGCCCGCCGTTCTCCTCGTTGGTCCACCCCACCGCGCGAATCGTGCGGCGCGGCGTGAGCCCCAGCTTCTTGAGCAGCCGGATGGCTTCCCACGCCACCACGACACCACCGGCGTCGTCCATCGCGCCCTGGCCGACATCCCACGAGTCGATGTGGCCGCCCATCACCACGATCTCGTTCGGCAGGTCACGTCCGCGCAACTCGCCCATCACGTTGTGGCTCACCGCATCGGGGAGCATCTGCGCGCTCATCTTGAGCGTCACGCGCACCCTCTCGCCGCGTGCGATCATGCGCCGCATCATCTGCGCGTCCTCGGCCGTGACACTCGCGTGCGGGATCTTCGTCACGGTGCTGTCGTAGCTCATGTTGCCGGTGTGCGGCGTGCGCATGCTGTACGGCCCCGCAGCGCGCGCGAGGCTGGCCACCGCGCCCACCTTGGCGGCGGCGATGGCCCCCTGCCGGCGGAAGGCGCCGTTGTAGCCGTAGTCGCGCCACTCCGCGTCGTACAGCACGATCTTGCCCTTCGCTTCGGCGGCTCGCGCGGTCAGCTCCTCGAAGCTCGCCACCACCATCACCTCGGCCGTGATGCCCGCCGCCGGCGTCGCGATGCTGCCGCCCAGTCCCAGCATGGGCAGCAGTTGGCGACGCGGGCTCACCAGCTCCAGCGACTCGGCGCCGCGCACCCAGTGCGGCACCATCACTCGCTCCTTGCGCACGTTCTCGAGGCCGTCCTTCCGCATGGTCGCGACGGTCCAGTCGATGGCCTGCTCGAGCGCGACCGAGCCGCTCAAGCGGTGCCCGAAGCGATCGGAGAGCTCGGCGATGCGGTCCCAGGCGCCGCTGCTGTCGGCCTGTGCCGCCGCGATGATGCGGTTGGCGACGTCGCGATACTTGGCGGGGATGGCGTCGGCGGGCTGGGCGAGGGCCGTGCGCGCGCAGACCAGCAGGGCGAGCGCCGCGATGGGGCGAAGCGGTATGTGAGACATGCCCGAAATCTCGCCGATCGGCACGCGCCGCGCTGGAGCGGAGCCGGTCGGGGGTGCACTATCGTGCGCATGCCGCCTCTTCACACGCACCACGCCCTGTCGTCCGCGCCGCGCACGGCCGTCGCGGCGCTCGGGCCGGTCACGCTCGTCGTCACGCTCGCGATGACCCTCGCCTGCGGCGATCGCCCGGCGCGCGACACCGCCGCGACCGCGCGCGCGGCCGCCCCCGCCCCGCGCGTCATTCCCGGCCCGGCCGCCACACCGCCACGGAGCCCCGACCGCTGGCAGGCGCGCTTCACCACCAGCAAGGGCGACTTCGTGGTGGCCGTCGAGCGCTCGCTCGCGCCCCGCGCGGCCGATCGCTTCTACGAGCTCGTCACCATCGGCTACTTCGACGGCACGCGCTTCTTCCGCATCGTCCCCGGCTTCATCACGCAGTGGGGGATCCACGGCGACACCGCCGTGAGTGCGCAGTGGAACGACGCGGAGTTTCCGGATGAGCCCATGCGCACGCCCAATGTGCGCGGCACGATCGCGTTTGCCGCCAACGGCCCCGACTCGCGTGCGGCCCAGGTGTTCGTGAGCACCGGGGACAATCGCAAGGCGCTCGACCGTCAGCGCGTGTTCGCGCCCTTCGGCCGCGTGGTCGAGGGCATGGACGTCGTCGACGCACTCAACGCCGAGTACGGCGAGGAGCCCAGCTTCATCAAGATCGTGCGGCAGGGCAATGCGTACCTGCGCCGCTGGTTCCCCGCGCTCGACTCGGTGGTCACCGCCCGCGTGGACAGTACGACGCGCTGACGTTCAGCGCGCCGCCGCTGCCCCCCACTGCGCCTTGCTCGCCGCATCGGCCACCGCGCACGCCTGCGGCTTGAGGTTCGCCCGCGGCGCGATCGTCGCCCCGAGTTCGAGATACTCGTTCCCGGTGGTGGTGTGCGCCGGCCAGGCCGGCGCCTCGGGCCCGTTCGGGTCACCCGTCGCGGCAAAGCGCGTCCAGTAGCGCACCATCGCCTGCGACAGCGCGATGTCGGTGGGCGTGCGCGGCAGCATCGGGTCGACGTTGCCGAACGCGTACGTGATCTCCATCGCGTGATACGCGCCGAGCGACTCGCCGCCCGGATACGTGCGCGTGAACCAGTACTGCCACGCCGGCACGCCGGCCCTGGCGTAGTCGCGCGCGGCCCCGCGCGCCGTGCAGGTGAAGGCGAAATCGGTGAACACCGCCATGAGCGCCGGTTCCACCTCCGCGTCGGTCTTCGCGGGATACAACTGCTCGGTGGGCGCTGCGAAGAACAGCAGCGACGACAGGAAGTTCTTGTATCCCTGCACCGTGCGCGGCACCGGCGGCAGCAGCGTCTTGAGCGTGGTGGCCTCGTTCGCGTTGCTCCCCACCAGCAGCGGCACGCGCTGCACCTGCCCCTGCTCGAAACGACGCCCTGTCACATCCGGCAGCACCCAGCCATCGACGATGGGGCCCACCGTGGCCGTGGGCGTCGCGCGCAACGCCGCCGCGAGTCGCTCCGGCGAGGCGGCGCGCAAGGCCGCGAGCGAGGCGGCCGGTGACGCACTGCTGTCCACGCCCAGCGCCTTCGCGAGCGCCACGCCACCCTGCGCCGCCGCCGCCACCCGCGGCATGCCGCCGAAGTACGAGCCACTCTGCACGATCGCGCGATGCAGCAACCCCTGCGACAGCGGTGACGCCAGCAGGTGGAGAATGTCGATCGCGCCCGCCGACTCGCCGAACACCGTCACGCGCGACGGGTCGCCGCCGAACGCGCGAATGTTGCGCTGCACCCAGCGCAGCGCCTCGAGCTGGTCCATGAGTGCGTAGTTGCCCGCAGCGCCCTGCGGCGACTCCGCCACCAGCCCCGGGTGCGCCAGGAAGCCGTACACGCCCAGCCGATAGTTGATCGTCACCACCACGACGCCCTGTTCGGCCAGGTGCGTGCCGTCGTACCAGCTCCCGTGCCCCGAGCCGGACACGTTCGAGCCGCCGTGAATCCACACCATCACCGGACGCGGCGTGCCTCGCGTGGTCGCATTGCCGGTCCACACCTTGAGGAAGAGACAGTCCTCACTCGGGTGTAGCTGCGCATACGTCGCATCCTTGTCCCGCCCGAACACCGCGTAGATCTGCGCCGTCCATCGCTGCTCGCGATCATCCTGCATGCACTCGGCGCCGAACGACGTCACCTGACGCGCGGTGCGCGCCGCCGCCGCCGCCGAGCGCGCAACAGGGGGCGTCCACCGCCTCGCGCCCACGGGCGGCTCGGCGTACGGAATGCCCTTGAACACCGACACGGCCCGTCCGGCGATCGCGACGCCCTCGAGCGTCTCGCCATCGGCGACGACGCGCGGCGCGCGTGCGGTCGCGGCAGGCGCCCCCGGGACACGTGGGGTGGCGTCACGCGCCGACGTCGGCGGCGCCGCCAACGGTTGCGCGGTCAACGGCCGCACCGTCCCGTGCATGGCGAGTGTGAACAGACTGGCCGTCGTCGCGCTCCGCAGTGCGCGCGCCAGCACGCGGTGGGGAGCGGTATCGCAGGGCAGGGGCATGGGCAGGCGTCGGAATCGGAGACGAAGACGCGGGTGGCAGTGCGCACCCGAACCTCCGGAACTTGTGGCACGACGCGCGTCAGGGGAACGTTCGGCCACCATGACTGCCCCCGCCGAGCTCGCCATGCCCACCGTCGCCGCGCCGCGTCAAGCGCTGCGCCACGTGCTCCTGCTCGGCGCGAGCGGCACGATCGGCCGCGCCACGCATCGGGCGCTCCTCGCGCGCGGACATGCGGTGTCGGCCATCGTGCGCGCCGCGCGCGCGGACGGCGCCGCCGCCTCATCGGCCGTGTCTGCGGGCGCGCACGACGAACGCGTCGTCGCCGATGTGCGTGACCCGCGCGCCATGGCGGCGGTGTTCGCGGGGCGACGCATCGACGCGGTCGTCTCGTGTCTCGCCTCGCGCACCGGGGCACCGCGCGATGCGTGGGCCATCGATCACGCGGCGCACGTCACGGTGCTCGAGGCGGCCCGCGCGGCGGGGGTGTCGCAGTTCGTGTTGCTGTCGGCCATCTGTGTGCAGAAGCCGCGACTCGCATTCCAGCACGCCAAGCTCGCGTGCGAAGCGGCGCTGCAGCAGTCGGGGCTCACCTGGTCCATCGTGCGCCCCACCGCGTACTTCAAGTCACTGTCCGGACAGGTGCGCCGCGTGCAGCAGGGCAAGGCGTTCCTGGTGTTCGGCGACGGCACGCTCACGGCGTGCGCGCCCATCGCCGACGAGGACCTCGCGGACTATCTCGTCGACTGTCTCGAGCAACCGGCCCTGCAGCAGCGCATCCTCCCCATTGGTGGTCCGGGCCCCGCGCTCACGCCGCGTGCGCAGGGCGCGTTGCTCTTCGATCTCGTCGGTACACCGCCGCGCTACCGCGCGGTGTCGCCGCGCCTGCTCTCCTCCGTGGGCGCTGTGCTGGGCGCGGTGGGCCGCGTCGTGCCGCCGCTGGCCGACAAGGCCGAGTTCGCGCGCATCGGTCACTACTACGCCACCGAGTCGATGTTGGTGTGGGATGCCGCGCGCGGCCGGTACGACGCCGACGCGACGCCGCGCACCGGCACGCGCACGCTGCGCGATCACTACGCAACGCTGCTGCAGGGCGACACCGACGCCGGGCTGGGCGCGCACGCCCTGTTCGACCGGAGCACGTAGGCGGCGTCGTCGGGGCCGGCGCACGGAGCGCACAGGGCGCCGCGCTACGGGATGCGCACCTCGATCGGCTCCCCGCGCGCGCCCAGCACCCCCGGCAAGCGTCCGACATCGACGAGGACGCCCTGCACCACGCGCGCCCGCGGCAGGTCGCCCGGCGGATAGCGCACCCCGCCGCCGGGCCACGTCTCGCCCGCGCGCGCGGGCGCCAGTACGATGGCGGCGCCCAGGCAGCCCAACTGCGCCGCCGCGTCGAGCGCGGCGCGCTGGCTGGCCGGCAGGAACCGCACGACGACCGGCACGTCGCGCAGCGCGTCGCGCTCGGGGGCATCGGCGCAACGCGCGGGTTCACGCAGCGCCCACGCCCCCGTCGCGAAACGCTCGAGGCGCGCGCGAATCGCGGCGAGGGGTATGCCGCCCGCGCCCGCCGCGCCGCGCCCCTGCGTGTGCATCCCCACGAGCCCCGCCCCGCTCAGCACCGGCGCGCCCGACACGCCCGTGGTCACGTCCAATCCGCTGTACTCCAGGGTGCCGCGTGTCGCGTCGACTGCCGTGACCCGCCCGCTGCGCGGCGGCACGTACCACTCGCCCGCGCGTCCAATCGTGCGCACCTCGTCACCCACGCGCACCGACGGGGCCATCACGTCGGGACGCCACGCGATGCCCGGCGGCAACGCGACGGCGAGGAACGCGAGGTCGAGGGCCGGCAACGCGCCAAGTGCATCCGCGATGTACGCAAGCGTCCCCCGCGCACAGCGACTCGCATCGGGTGCGAAACACACCTGCGCCTCGCCGTCCAGCGCCTCCACCACGTGCAGCGCCGTCGCCACGAACGCCGTGTCGCGCCGGAGGCCGGCGATGAACCCGAAGCCCTGCTGCGCGCCGGCGCGAATGGCCACCGTGTTGGGCACCGCGTGGGAAATCGGCATCGCCGGTGCGGCTTGCGCGTGGAGTGCAGGTGTGTGGAGCGCGGTCAGCACGCCCGCACCCGCCGCGGCGAGCACAAGCAGCGAGGGCGGCGGTGCGGACGGGGGCGACGGGGCGGAGGGGCTGGGTTCCGCAGCGACATCCTGTCCGGATGGCGCCGGAATCGGCGGCGCAGGCGTGGATGCCGCGGGCGTGGCTGCTTCTGTCGCACCTCGCGCTGCGGCGCTGGCATGGGCCTTCTGGCGCCACTTGAGTGCCGCATCGATGAGCGGCAACGCAAACGTCACGAGGGCAGTGAAGGCCCCGAATACCAAGTCGAAGTGCGGAGACGCCTGCAGCTCCGCCCGCAGTGACGGGCGCAGCGGCCGTCCGTTGAGCGTCGGGTGCTGCACAGTTCCCCGCACGACGACGTCCAGCGCCGCGCCCGCGCGAAGCTCCGGAATCGTACCGGACGTGAGCGGCCCGAGACTCAGGGAGTCACCCAGCACCAACGACTCGGCACGCGCTGGATAGTCCGGAAAGCGCAGGCGCCCCCAGCGAATCGCGTTCTCCACCGAATCACGCTCGCGCGTCGAGAACGCCACCGACCGCACCGCCATTCCGCGGAAGCGCAACGTATCGCGTGCAAGGAGTGTCACGCGAAACGTCTCGGTCTGGTTCACGGTGTCGATGCGACTCACCGTCCACCGTCCGCGCCGCCGTCGATCGCCGTAGCGGAGCTCCGCCCGCACAACGCACGGCGAGCTCTGGCCGGCATGGACGACCGTAAGCGGCAGCCACTGCTGACCGGTGCTCTCCAGTTGCAGCGCGCACCCAGGCGTGACGTCAAATGCGGTCAGCAGCGCGGCCGCACTCGTGTCGACGGACACACTGTCGTGCGGCGCCAGTGCGCGCAGCAGGGGTTCCAGTCCCACCGTGCTGATGGGCAGGCCGGTAAAGGGCAAGCCATCGGCGGCGAGCCCCAAGCGAGGCCGCACGCTGCGAATGACATCCACCGTGTCGGCGGGCATCAGCACCACCGCATCGGTGCGGACGTCTGCCATCACTGCCGGATCGGCGATCGCGTCGAGGACGTTGCTCAGCACGAACAGCGCCAGGAAGGCGGCCGCGAGCATGGCCAGTCGTCCGATCGAACCCACGCGGATGTACCACGGGGGGTTCGCAGCGGGTGCGGGTGCCTTCGTCGCCTCGCTCACCACAGGAACAGCTGCAACGTCTCACTGTCGCCGAACACGGGACGCACGCGCGGCGCCCACTGCAGCTCGAGCGTCACGTGGCCGTGCAGCGACGTCGGCAGCTCGCACACAAAACGTCCGTCGCCGTTGGGATCGGTCACCGTGGTCCACGTGCCGCCCGGTGCGCGCCACCGCATGCGCCCCGCCGCCGGGATGCGCACCACGAGCTGCGTTGCCGACTCCGCCGCCGCCGCCGCCGCGCCGCGCGCTGCGGACACACTCACCGCCACCCACACCGGCGACTCGAAGCGGTTTCGCGGCGTCGTGCGCGCGACGAGCCCGATGCTCGTCGACGGCAGCTTGGCCGTCATCACGACCTCCGACAGCGACCATGCCATCGGCCGGTCGGCACGGACTTCCGCATCGAGCGCCCAGTTGAGCCCCGCCGGCAGGCTGTTGCCGTACAGCTTGAGGCCGCGCGCGAGGGAGTCGGGTACAGGCGGGACCGCAACGAACACCACCGAACGATCAGCGAGCTCCAGCGCGCCGCGTCGCAACGACAGCACCTGGATGTTCACGCTCGCCTGCGGCTGCACATAGAACCCCTCACAACCATAGCTGCGTCGCGCATAGCCGGTCGCGCCCGGCAGCGAGGGGACTTCCTTCGGCAGCGCGCAGTCGTCACGTGCCGGCGCCCCCTGTGCGTGCAGTGCACCCGCTGCCGACACCGCGTTCACCAGTGCGCACGCAAACGCCGCGGTACGCACGCACATGCCCGGTCGCCACGTCCGCATCATGTCGCCACGCCTACCGATCACCCGGCTTCGCCACCCGCTCCGGCAACGCATTCGCCAGCTCCGTCGCGAGCTGGGTGAGCGCATCGGCCAGCGCGTCCTTGTACTGCGTCTCGCACGTGGTCACGCGGTGGGTCGCGATCCACGGAATGTCCGGCGTGTCGGTGTTCCGCCAGCGCGCCGACATGGTCACCGTGAGCTCCTGGCCGTACACCTTCCGCTTGTCGACCGTCCGCTCGCAGCGCGACACCTCGGGATTTCCCGCCTCCACCATCAGCACCGCATCGATCGACTCGGCGAAATCCTTGAGCTGCGTCTGCGCTGCCTCGTTGGTACCGGGCGTGGCCTGGATGCGCTCCTGGATGCGCCGCACGTCTTGCCCCGGCGCCGCCGTGTACCCCTTGCGCACAATCGCACTCTCGAACGCATCACGCACGAGCTGGTCGAGGTTGACCTGGCCGTAGGCGTTGCCTTTCGACGTGAGTGCCACCGCCAGGATGGCGTAACGCCGCGGCTTGAACGACGCATGGGCGGTGACCGTGGCGCAGCTGGTGCCACGCGCGCTGCAGCCGAGTGCCTTGGCACCGTCCACCGCCGTCGTGCCGTCCTTCTTGAGGTCGCGAATGTCTGCGACGGTCTCCTTCATCTCGGCCGCCGCCTTCTTCGCCTTGTCGAGGAGGCCGCGCTGTGCGGACAGCGACGCGCTCGGCAGGACACACAGACTCGCCAGCGTGCAGATGAACGCGAACGGCGACGACGCAACACGGAAAATGCGGGACGTGGGCATTGGTTCTCTCGGGCGGGATGGGCGCGGCGACCGCGACACGCAACAACACGCCGCTCCCAGCGGCGTCGCCTAACCTGCGCCCCGCCGAGGACACCCGCAAGAAACGACCGCGTCACTGCGGCGCGCTGCGCGCGCCGCAGCCGTACCGTTCACCCCACCGGCGAGGGCGGCGCCGCGAACCGCTTGCTTCGTTGCTCGTATGCGTGCGCCAGCGACAGCAGCCGCGCGTCGCTCCCGGGCAGCCCCACGAAGCTCAGGTTGCACGCCGGCAGGCCGTCAGGTCCGAACCCTGCCGGCACACTCACCTCCGGCAGCCCCAGCCAGTTGCCGTAGCCCAGCGCCGTGCGCACGTCGGGCCACCCGGCGCTCAGCAGGAACGCGCCAAAGGGCATCGTGGGATAGACCATCGCATCCAGCCGCTGCGCGCGCATGGCCGCGGCCAGTTCGGCCACCACCGTCTCACGCGACCGCAGGAACGACAGCGACGCCGCGTCCCGCTCGTACGGCTGCTCCACCAGCACCGCCATCTGCTCCCATGTCTCCGGCAGCACGTCGTAGAAGGCGCGGTACGCCGCGAGGCCGCGCTGCACGCGCTCCTTCGCATCGACCGGAGCCTGCGCGGTGCCCTGCCGAGCGAAGTAGCGCAGCAACGCGTTCGCGGTCGCGGCCGGTGCGTTGGCGTTGGGTGCCACGTCGCCGCGCGCGCGCGCGGCGGCCGCGAACTGCTCGCGAAAGGTCGACCGGTTCGATGGCGCCGCGAACGACTCCACCACCGCACCCGCTCCGAGACACTCCTCGATGGCCCGGTCGAACAGCGTCTGCGTCGGCAAGGTCATCTGCGCGCGCGGCACATGCGCCTCGACGAGACCCAGGCGTGCGCCCTGCAGCGCATCGTCGCGCAGCGCGGCGAGCGCGCCGCGCGTGTACGGCGTGCGCAGCGCCAGCGCATCGCCGGACTCGGGGCCCGCCAGCACGTCGAGCATCAGCGCCGCGTCGGCCACGAAGCGCGACAGCGGGCCGTGCGTGTCCAGCACGGGCCACGTGGGAATCACGCCGCTGCGGGGCACCAGCCCGAACGTAGGCTTCACCCCCACCACGCCACTGCACTGCGCGGGAATGCGGTTGCTGCCGCCGTCGTCGGTGCCGAGGGCCGCGAAGGCGATGCCGCACGCGACCGACACCGCCGAGCCCGCGCTCGATCCACCGGGCGTGCGCTGCCCGAGCCGGTCGTGTGGGTTGCGCACCTGCCCGCTCAGCGAGCTCGTGCCCACGCCCCGGTACGCGAAGTCGTCGGCAACGGTCTTGCCCAGCACCACCGCACCGGCCGCTCGCAGCCGCGCCACCTCGATCGCGTCGCGCGGCGCCAGTTCGGGAAACAGCTCGGCCCAGGCCGCACTCGACGCGGTGGTGCGCAGCCCCTGCACATCGTAGATGGACTTGGCGAACACCGGCACGCCGTCCATGGGCCCGCGTAACGCGTTGCGCCGCAAGCGGGTATCGCTCGCGCGCGCTTCCGTCATGGCAGAGTCCGCCAGCGCGTCCACGGCATGCAGCGTGGCGTTCCAGGTACGCGCCCGCTCGAGCGCCCGCGTGGTCACCTCCGCCGCGCTCCAGGCACCGCGCACCCGCCCCGCCTGGTACTGCGCGATCGTGCCGGCCAGCGGGTCGTCCGCCTCCCCGAACAACGCTTGCAGCCGAGCCCAGCCGTGACTGCCCGGGCGGCCGAGGTCCAGCAGGGCGGGCGCCGCGAACAGGGCGGCGAGGCGGTGCAGCGACGCGCGGCGAGAGAGCGACATGGCGGCGGGGAGAGGGGCGCGGCGTCGGTCGATGGACGGCCGAGGTACGGTACTCGTACGGTATCACGCGGGGGCGGGTCCTGCCCGCACGGGGGCGCCGCTCGGCACCGCGCGCACGCCTCGCTGAGGGAGTCTGGCCGGGAGCTGCGCGTGTTGGTTCGTGGCGACATCCGTCGCCGTGTCCACAGCCCGAGGTCCTCCCATGCGTTCCCTGCTGCTCCGTACCCTCGCTCTCGCCGCCGTCGCGGCCGCGCCGCTGTTGGCGGCGCCGCTCTCGGCGCAAACCGTGTCCTTTGGCGGTCAGACGCTGCGCACCAATGTCGACGCCGGTGCGATCACCGTGAATGGTGGCGTGCTCCAGATGATGGACGGCACCTACAGCGTGTCGCACAGCGCGCTCACCACCAGCACCTTCAACCTCAACGGTCCGTGGTCGACCGCGTTCCGCATGACGTACGACTGCGTGAACGTCTCCGGCTGGTGCACCGGTGACGGCATCGGCTTCGTCGTCTCGAATGGCCCCGATACCGACCTCGGCGTCGGCGGCGGCAGCATGGGCTACGAGAACGGCTTCACGGCGGGCAGCTACGGTGTCTTCTTCCGCACCTTCTGGACCGACGTGCTCGAAGGGCGCGACGGCGGGTTCACGAACGGTGTCACCGATGGCGGCACTGCCTGGACGGGGAGTCTCGTCGACGCGTTCGACGTGCTGCTCGCGTACGACGGCACCGGCGCGCTCAACTGGTCGGTCACGCGCGTCTCCAACAGCGCGATGTTCGCGGGCAGCATGACCGGTCTCGAGACCACGGACTGGTCGAACGCGCGCGTCGGCTTCAGCGCGTCGAGCGGGGCGGCGTCCGAGAACTCGTACGTCTCGAACTGGCAGTGGAACGTCCCGGCCAACACGGTCGTACCGGAACCGGCCACCGTGGCGCTCGTCGCAGCGGGGCTCGCGGTCGTCGGCGCGGTGGCGCGTCGTCGCCGCGCCTGATCAAGGCGCGTTGCGTCACGCACGCACCGCCCACGGCACCACCCTGCAACGCACGCGTTTGCGTCAGGCGAACAGGGCGGACGACACGGACGGCACACCAGACTCCGTTCCTCGTCTGGCGCAATGGCGGCGGGCTCCCTCGGGAGCCCGTCGTCATTTCAGGGGCGCACGACGGCCCTCAATAGCGCCGGAAGAAATCCTGCAGTTGGCGCCCGTCACGCGTCCGGGTGAGCGCCACCATGAGCAGGATGCGCGCCTTGGCCGGCGTGAGATGCTGCACCGTGAGCATCGGCGCCATCGTCGATGCGGGGGGCTGGGCCGCACTCGAGGCAGGACGTGCACTGTCACCACGCGGCGCCGGCGGCGCGCCACTGCCGGCCGCGGTCATGTTGTCGCCATAGGCGAACACCGTGGCCACGACCACGCCCTCGCGGCGGAGCTGCCCGTACACCGCGCTCTCCTCCGACGTGAAGCCGTTGCTCGCGACCACCACCCCCGCCGGCTTCTGTGCGAACTGCGGGCCGGTGCCGCCCGGGTACGAGTACGTGAGCGCCACGGTCGGCAGCGAATCGACGCGCGTCATGTCGAACTCGCTCGCCGCGCCATGCACACGCGTCGGCGCGAAGAGAAACTCGACGCTGCTGTTGTTCACGACGCCGAGCATGCCCATCTCACCGCCGCTGAAGCCGCCGGTGCGCTGGTACAGCTTGCGCGCCTCCCGCGCCGACAGGATGCGGTCGTCCATCACGACCATCACACCCTTGCCCACGGCCTGTGGCGAGACCACGGTGCGCACCGCGCTCAACAGGTTGATCGGACCATCCGGGCTGATTCCCGTGGCCGGGCGCTGCGCACCGACCACCACCACCGGCTTGTCGCTGCGCACGGTGAGGTAGAGAAAGAACGACGTCTCCTCGAGTCGGTCGGTGCCGTGTGTGACCACCACACCGGCCAGGTCGCTCCGCTCCCGCAGCACCGCGTTGATGCGCTTCGACAGCGCCAGCCACTGGGCCGGCGTGATCGCCGTACTCGGCACATTCGAGAACTGCTCCGTCTCGATCTGCGCGAAGCGCGACAGCTCGGGCACCGACGCCGTGATCTGCTCGACGCTGAGCGCGCCGGCCTGGTACCCGCCCAGCGTCCCCGGCGCCTGCTGCGCGCCGGCAATCGTGCCGCCCGTCGCGATGAGCAGCACCTTGGGCAGGGCACGCGCCGGCGTGGCGGCGGCCGGGCTCGCGCCTTGCGCCGCGACGCGCACCGGCGTGACGGCGTGGAGCACGAGGGACGTCACGGCAAGCGTGATACCGGCAAGGACAGTCGACCGCACGACGGCTCCGGGCTGAGTGAAGACGCGACGACGCCTGCGCGCCGCCCCGCGTCCGCCAATCTACGCCGCGCCCTCCGGCTGACTACTGCGACGCCGCGCGATCCGGCGCGTCGGCCGCGCCGTCGCCGCGGTCGTCGGCCGACCCCGCCTGCGGATTCCACAGCGTGCCGTACAACTGCGGCCCGCACGACTGGCAGATGCTGTGACTGAAGATGGCCTGCGAATGCTGCGAGACGAACGTCTCCACCGCCTGCCAGTAGCCGCGATCGTCGCGCACCCGCTTGCAGTTCGCGCAGATCGGGATCAGGCCGGACAGCGTGCGCACCTCCGACAGCGCGGTCCGCAACTCACTGTTGAGGCGCTCCAGATCGCCGTTGGCCCGCGTGAGCGCCTCCGTGCGGGCGCGCTCGCGACGGTTGAAGCGCGCCAGCACGCCGAACAGCGCCAACACGAGCACGAGGATCACGCTCACGAATGCCACCGTGAGCCGCTGCCGGCTGATCGTGTCCGCCTGCGAGCGTTGCGTTGCACGCAGGGCACTGTTCGCGCGGAGGGCCGCGTCCGTCTCCACGCGCGCCTCGCGCGCGGCGATGCGCAGCGCCGCGTCCTGGTCGAAGATCGTGTCACGCAGCGCGTTGTGGCGTCGCAGGTACGACATGGCCACCCGCGCATCCCGCGTTGCCTCGGCGTCGGCCAGGCGCGCCAGCACCTCCAGCTCGAGCACGCGCTGGTGCGCGCGCTGCGCGAGTGCCAACGCCTCCGTGAGCAGCGCCCGCGCCTCGGGCAGGTGGCCACGCGCGAGGTGCAACTCGCCGAGGAGCTGCAGCGCGCGCCCCTGCCCGCGCACGCTGTTGCGCGCGCGGGCCGATCGCAGCACCGAGTCCAGCAGCGGCTGCGCGACATCGAGGTTGCCGCGCCGCAGCAGCAGCGCCCCCTCCGCCGCGGCATTCAGTTCCCACGCGTCGATCGTGTCGCCGCGGGTGCTCCGTGCGCCAGGGCGCGCATAGGCGGCCTTCGCCGCCTCGATGAGGCGCTCCGCCTCGGCGAACGCGCCGCGGTCGATGGCGAGCAGCGCCTTGCTGTTGAGCGCGTAGCCGAGCGCCGGTGCCGCCGATGGCACACGCTCGGCGACCGCGATGGCGTGGTCGAAGATCGAATCGGCGCGCGCGTACTGCCGCCAGTCGTGGTACGTCTTGCCCACGTTGGTCAGCGAGCGGGACAGCCCCAGGCTGTCGTTGGTCTCGCGACGGAGCTGGGTCGCCTCGAGGAAGAGCTCGAGAGCCGGCTCGTAGATCCCGAGCTGGTAGTACGACGCACCGAGACTGTTGAGCGCACGGGCGAGCTCGACCGCCGGACCGATGCGTCGCCGCACCGCCACGGCGGGCGCGAGATAGGCCAGGCCGCTGTCGGACTGATTGACGCTCCACCATGTCACGCCCAGGCGCAGCTGGGCGTCCGCCATGGTGGTGGAATCCACGGCGCGTCGCGCGGCGGCCAGCGCGATGCGAAACTGCTGCTGCGCCGCCGGCACCTGACCGCGGCGCTCGAGCACGATGCCGCTGTCGAGCGCGGCGCGCGCCACGGGGTCAGTGCGGCGGGCGTCGTTGGACTGTGCGGGCAGCGGCTGCCACACGCCGCCCAGCGCCAGCAGGACACCAACGAGCGAACGCTCCACGCGGCGGAAGGCCATGCCCCAATCTAGCGCCCGGTCCGAGGTCCCCCCACGTCACCGGGACGCGGCGGAAATCGCTATCTTGCGCGGCTCCGTCGTTCGTCCCGAATTCGCACCCGAGCCTGCCGTGCCCAGCATCCTCCAACACCTCCCCGTCGGCGAAAAGGTCGGCATCGCCTTCTCCGGCGGCCTCGACACGAGCGCGGCCCTCCACTGGATGCGCGCCCGCGGCGCCGTCCCGTACGCCTACACGGCCAACCTCGGGCAGCCGGACGAAAGCAACTACGACGACATCCCGAAGAAGGCGATGGCCTACGGGGCCGAACAGGCTCGCCTCATCGAGTGTCGCGCGCAGCTCGTGGCCGAGGGGCTCGCCGCGTTGCAGTGCGGCGCCTTCCACATCTCCACCGGCGGGCAGACCTACTTCAACACCACGCCGCTCGGACGCGCCGTGACCGGCACGATGCTCGTCGCCGCCATGCGCGAGGACGGCGTCGACATCTGGGGCGACGGCAGCACCTTCAAGGGCAACGACATCGAGCGGTTCTACCGCTACGGCCTGCTCACCAACCCCAACCTCCGCGTCTACAAGCCCTGGCTCGACCAGCGCTTCATCGACGAGCTGGGCGGCCGCACGGAGATGGCCGAGTACCTCATCGCCGCCGGCTTCGAGTACAAGATGTCGGTCGAGAAGGCGTACTCCACCGACTCCAACATCCTGGGCGCGACGCACGAGGCCAAGGACCTCGAGTTCCTCGACAAGGGGATGCACATCGTGCACCCCATCATGGGCGTCGCCTTCTGGCGCGACGACGTGGCCATTGCGAGGGAGACCGTCTCGATCCGCTTCCACGAGGGCTACCCGGTGGCCATCAACGGGCGCGAGTTCGGCAGCGCGCTCGAGCTGTTCACCGAGGCCAATGTCATTGGCGGGCGGCACGGCCTGGGCATGACCGACCAGATCGAGAACCGCATCATCGAGGCCAAGAGCCGCGGCATCTACGAGGCGCCCGGCCTCGCGCTGCTCTTCATCGCCTACGAGCGCCTCGTGACCGGCATCCACAACGAGGACACCATCGAGCAGTACCGCATCAACGGGCGCAAGCTCGGGCGCCTGCTGTACCAGGGGCGCTGGCTCGACCCGCAGAGCCTCATGCTGCGCGAGAGCGCGCAGCGCTGGGTCGCCAAGGCGGTCACCGGTGAGGTCACCATCGAGCTGCGTCGCGGGAACGACTACAGCATCATGGACACGACCAGCCCCAACCTCACCTACAAGCCCGAGCGGCTCACGATGGAGAAGGGGCAGGAGTTCTTCACGCCGCTCGATCGCATCGGCCAGCTCACGATGCGCAACCTCGACATCATCGACACGCGCGACAAGCTCGCGGTGTACGCCAACGCCGGCCTGCTGCAGAGCGGCGGCGTGCAGGGCGTGCCGCAACTGCCGTCGGGGGAGTAGCCCCGACGGCAGGCGCGGCTCACGCCGCCATGTAGGAGAACACCGCCCCCTGCGCGTCCTTCACGACCATGATGCGACCGTAGGGGGACGGGATCGGGCCGTGCATCAGCGTGCCGCCATGCCGTTGGAACGTGGCATTGGCCGCGTCCAGGTCGGCCACGGCGAAGTACGGCATCCAGTGCGGCGGAATGCCGGCCCACTGCTCGTCCATCTGCATGACGCCCATCACCGCGGGCTCACCGTCGTGCAGCGTGAAGTACGTGACGCCGGGAACCTCCATCTTCTCCACACGCAGGCCGAGCAACGTGGCGTAGAACGTCGCATTGCGCTCGGCGTTCGGGCACGCCACCTCGGCCCAGCACATGGCACCATGCTCGCCCTCGATGCGGGCGCCCGGAAACGGGTCGGCCTGCCAGAGGCCGAACACCGCGCCGTCCGGGTCCGTGGCGATCGCCATGTGACCGTTCCCGGGGATGTGCATGGGCGGCACCATGATGCCGCCGCCCAGGGCGGTCACCTGCGCCGTCGCCGCGGCGATGTCCGCGACCCCGAGGTACACGGTCCACGTCGTCGGAAACGCCTCTTGCCCCGGCATCTTCGGGGCGATCGCGGCGGCCGGCAGGCCGTTGCGGAAGGCCATCGTGTAGTGGCCCAGCGCCTCGCCGCCCGACTGATAGCTCCACCCGAACAGCTCGCCATAGGACGCCTTCGCGGCCTCGAGGTCGGAGGTGGAGAGGTCGAACCAGACGGGACGATTGACGAGCGTGGTGTCGAGATGCGGCATCGGGGGAGTCCGGAGGCGGGGGCGGCGGAGCACGGCGCGCCGTGCCGCAGGGGCGGGGTGACGGCGATGTGACGCACGGATCTATCGCCCGCCGGCATTCGGCGCAAACTTCACACGGTTGTCCGTCTCCCCTGCTCACCGACTTGCCGGTCCCACCGTCTTTCAGGAGTCGCTCATGTCGTCATTCCGTCCGCGCGCTGCACTGCTCGTTGCCAGCGCGACGCTCGCTCTCGCCGCGCACCCGCTCGCCGCCCAGGACGACAAGTCGAATGCCGTGAAGGGTGGCATTCAGGTGAAGGGCTGGATGGGCAAGGTCGATGACAAGGAGGCCAAGGCCGGCCTCACCGTCGACAGCGCCAAGTTCGTCTCGATGGGTCCTGGCATGCACGCCACGACCGGCCCCGCCACCACCTACTGGAATCCCACCATGGTTGCCAAGGGCGACTACATGGTGAAGGCCACGTTCAGCGAGCGGGAGTACATGGGGCTCAACAATCATCCGCACCCCTATGGCATCGTCATCGCCGGCAATGACATGGGCACGGAGAACCAGAGCTTCCTGTACTGCGCGGCGTACGGGAACGGCAACTTCATCGTGCGTGGCATGGGCCCCGCGCCGTTCCAGATGAATGGTCCGCGCGGTGGCGCGCACCCCGCGGTCAACAAGGCCGAGGCGAAGGGCAAGCCGGTCACGCAGGAAATCGCGCTGATCGTGAAGGGCGACAAGGTGTCGTGCAACATCAACGGCCAGGAAGTCGCGAGCTACTCGAAGGCCGAACTCGTCGCCGCGGGCAAGCTCAAGAGCACTGACGGTATGGTGGGCTTCCGCATGGCGCACAACACCGACGCCCACATCGCGGGCTTTGCGCTCACCAAGGCGCCGTAACCGCGACAGTCCACGCACGCCTCGCACGACACGAACACACCGTCACCACGCGAGCATGACACGCGCGCGTGCGTGACGGGATCGTGCATGCACCATCACAATTTCTGAGAGTTGCGCAGCGCGCCACGGGTTCATAACGTGGCGCGATGCATTTCCCCCCCCAGCGCGCGTCGACCGACGTGCGCCGGCGCCCGACGCTGGGCCGCCAGGAGGCACCGAGTCGCCCGACGACGGGCGGCGCCGCCGACCCCCATGGTCGTGCCCCGGTGCTCGCCGCGCTGCGCAGCGACGCGCTGAGCGCACTCGAACAGGTCGGCTACGATCTCGAAGAGCCCGTGGCCGTCGGCACCCTCGGCGTCGTGCTCCGCGCGGTCGATCGTCGGCAGGAGCGCCCGGTCGCCATCAAGATCATCGACCTCGACGGCACGCGGCGCGCGGGGGCCGCCATCGCCATGCAGGAGCTGCGGCAGCTCGCCGCGCTGCAGCATCCGCACGTCGTGCCGGTCGTCGACACCGGCACCATCGACGATCGGTTGCTGTATCTCGTGATGCCGTGGATCAGCGGCACCACGCTCCGTCAGCGCCTCGCGCAACACGGGCGGTTGCCCGTCGCCGATGTGGTGCGCCTCGGCATCGATCTCGCCGACGCCCTCGTCGCGCTGCATGGTCGGCATCTCGTGCACCGCGACCTCAAGCCCGAGAACATCCTCGTCGACGGCGATCGCGCCACCATCATCGACCTCGGCCTGGCCTGCGTGTCGCACCCCGCGTTGCGGCGCACCCTGGCCGACGCGCCGGCGGCCGCGCACCATGACGACGCGGACGATCGGCTGGTGCATGGCACGCCAGCGTACATGAGCCCCGAGCAGTGGGTCACCGGCGGGGCGCTCGACGGGCGCGCCGACGTGTATGCGCTGGGATGCGTGCTGTACGAGTGCCTCGTGGGACGCGCGCCGTTCGAGCGCTCACCGCTCGACGGGCGCCCCACTGCCACGCACCGCTGGACCGACAGCCACGACCCGCTGCTCGCCCTCGATGGCGGCGCCACGGCGCGACTTCGGGTGCCGCCCTCCGCGCGCGCGCTGCGCCGCGACGTGCCGACGCGCTTCGACAAGCTCCTGCGTCGCGCCATGGCCCCCGACCGCGATCAGCGCATCCCGTCGGCGCTCGCCCTGCGCGAGGCACTCATCCAGGTCCAGGCGTCCTGCCACCGCCGTGCCGACGGGCGGCGTCGGCGACGTATACTGACAGCGGCCGCCGCCGCACTGGCGCTGCCGGCCGCCGTCGCCGCCCTGGGGATCTGGCGATAACGGGCTCCGCGACCCGCGAATCGCGAGGAGGGGAACCGATGCGATTTGCTGTCGTGGGTGTGGGGGCGGTGGGTGGGCTCATTGGCGCGCGCCTGCTGCAGGCGGGACACACGGTGTCGTTCCTCGCGCGTGGTGCCACGGCGGCCCATCTCCGCACGCGCGGGCTGGTCGTCGAGAGCGTCGATGGCGACGTGACGCTTCCCGCCATCACCGTGGCCGAGGCGGCCGCCGACATTGGTCCGGTGGACTGCGTGCTGGTGGCGGTGAAGGCCACGCAGGTGGGCGCCCTCGCGCCGCGCCTCACGCCGCTCGTCGGCCCGGACACCCTGGTGCTCCCCCTCCAGAACGGCGTCGAAGCGTCGACACAGCTCGCCGACCACCTCGGCGCGGAGCATGTGATCGAGGGGGTCTGCCGCGTCATCGCCGCGCTCGACGGGCCGGGGCACATCCGGCACACGGCCGTCCGGCCCGTCATCGAGTTCGGGCCTCGCTTGGGGACTCCCACCAGCGCCACCCTGCTGGACCGGCTCGACGCCCTCGAGGCGGTCTTTGCCGGGGCGGGGTTGGTCCCCCAGCGGCCGCGCGACATGGGCATCGCTTCCTGGGAGAAGTTCCTGTTCATCGAGCCCATTGGCGTCGTGTGCGCGGCGAGCCGCCAATCGTTCGGGGTCGTCCGCACCGTGCCCGCCCTGAGGCAACTGGCCGACGATGCGGTACGCGAGGTCATCTCGGTGGGGCAGGCCGTTGGTGTGGCGTGGCCGGTCGATGCACGCGAACGCATCTGGGAGCGCTATGACAGCCTCCCGGCCGACAGCGCGACCTCGATGGCGCGCGACCTCATGGCCGGCCGGCCGAGCGAGTTCGATGCGCAGACAGGCGCGGTGGTGCGCCTGGCCGAGCGTCACGGCGTGGCGGTCCCGGTGCACCGCGTGCTGCACGCCATCCTCGCCGCGGGCACGACGCCCGCCACCTGACGCGCGCGCCCGGCGCGCCGGACGAGCGCGCCGGACGGGTCAGTCCTGACCCGCGCGGATGGCGTGACGATCCGCGCTGCGCGGGCGGCCAGACGTCACGCCCTGCCGGCTCGTGGAGATGTCCACATCCTCTCCACAACTGTTATACATGACGCTGGTGCAGCGTCTTTCGCCTGTTGGGCGTACATTGGAAGTCAAGAGGTCCCTCCCCTGCGGATCGCCCACCGGCCCCCCACCTGCCGGCTTGGGTGTGCCGCATGCCGATGTAGGTCCCCCGCGCAACACCGTGGAGTGGCAGGCATGAAGGTTCTGCTCGCGTGGTCCGGCATTTCCGCCGCCGTCGCATCGCTCGTGACACCCGTTCGTCCGTCGACACCGTCGCCGTCATCGCGCGCGGTGGTCACGACACCGGCGGTGCACGCGCCCATCGCCAACTCGATTCGCCTGCGGGCCAAGTACGGCGCGCGCGGCGTGGCCATCGCCGCGCTCGACTCGACGATCCAGCGCTACTGCGGATCGTGTCACAACGCGACGATGAAGCGCGGCAATCTCAACCTCCGCGGCTTCTCCATCGATTCGTCGGTGGCGCGCACCGATGTGGCGGAGAAGATGATCCGCAAGCTGCGTGCGGAGATGATGCCGCCGCCGGGGTCGAAGCGACCGGGCGGCGACACGCTGCTCGCGCTGGTCGAGACGATCGAGACGATGGTCGACGCCGTGCCGCTCAATCCGGGCACCCGCAGCTTCCAGCGCCTCAATCGCGCCGAGTACGAGCGCGTGGTGAAGGACCTCTTCCGTCTCGATGTCCACGCCGGTGATTGGCTCCCGCTCGACCAGAAGAGCGCGAACTTCGACAACATCTCCGACGTCCAGGCCATCTCGCCGACGCTGCTCGAAGGCTACCTGAACGCGGCCAGCGCCGTCGTGCGCATGGCGCTCGGCGATCGCAAGGCGGTCTCCTCGGTGGTCACCTTCAAGCCGTCGATCTTCGTTTCGCAGCATCCGTGGGACCACGTCGAGGGCACGCCGTATGGCACCCGCGGCGGCATGGTCGTGAAGCACGTCTTCCCCGCCGATGGCGAGTACGAGATCCGCGTCAACGTCGGTGGCGGCATCGGCCGCCCGGTGGACGACGTCGATGTCTCCATCGATGGCAAGCGCGTCGCGCTCCTCGCCTACGACAAGGGCATCGCGCGCAACAACGAGTCGGCCGACCTGCCGCTCGGCGCCGACTACCTGCGCACGGCCCCGCTCAAGATCAGCGCCGGCCAGCACACGCTGTCGGTGGCGTTCGTGAAGCGCGCCGAAGGGCCGTACGAGGATCTCATCAAGCCGCATGAGTGGTCGCGCGCCTCGGGCGGCACGGCCTCGGCCGGCACGACCGAGCCCACGTACCTCTTCGACTTCTCGGTCAGCGGCCCCGCCAACGTGACCGGCATCAGCGACTCGCCCTCGCGGCGCGCGATCCTCACGTGCGCGCCCACCGCAAAGGCCGCGCAGCGGGCCTGCGCCGAGTCCATCCTGTCGCGCATCGCGACGCGCGCCTATCGCCGGCCGCTCAGCGCCGACGATCGCGCCGACCTCATGAAGTTCTACGATCGCGGCGCGAGCGCGGAGAGCAGCAACGGCTTCGAGGACGGTGTGCGCCTCGGCCTGCAGGCGATCCTGGCCAGCCCGTACTTCGTCTTCCGCTTCGAGAAGACGCCGGCCAACGTCGCCGAGGGCGCCGATTATCGCATCGACGATCTCGAGCTGGCCACGCGCCTCTCGTTCTTCCTGTGGAGCACCATCCCGGACGAGCGGCTGCTCAACCTGGCCAAGGCACGCACGCTGCACACGCCCGCCGTGTACCGCGCCGAGGTGAAGCGCATGCTGGCCGACCCGCGCGCCGAGGCGTTGGCGTCGCGCTTCGCGGCGCAGTGGCTGCGCCTGCAGGACCTCGACAAGGTGCACCCGGACGCGTTCCTCTTCCCCGACTTCGACCAGTCGATCGCGGACGCGATGTACCGGGAGACGGAGCTCTTCTTCGCCGACCTCGTGCAGAAGGACCGCAGCGTGCTGACGGTGTTCAACGCCGACAGCACGTTCGTGAACGAGAAGCTCGCCAAGCACTACGGCATCCCGAACATCACCGGGTCGCACTTCCGGAAGGTCGCGTACCCGGACGAGGCGCGCCGTGGCGTGATGTCGCATGGCAGCGTGCTGGTCCAGACCTCGCTCGGCAACCGCACCAGCCCGGTGTTGCGCGGCAAGTGGGTCATGGAAGTGCTGCTGGGCGCGCCGCCGCCGCCGCCGCCGCCCAACGTGCCCGACCTCGAGCAGACGGCGGGCGCCAAGGAAGGCAAGGTGCTCACCACGCGCGAGCGCATGGAGATGCACCGGGCCAACCCCACGTGCAATTCGTGCCACAGCTTCATGGATCCCATTGGCCTCGCGCTCGACAACTTCGACGTGACCGGCCGCCAGCGGTATCGCGAGAACGGCGCCGCGCTCGACACGCGCGGGCAGCTCTACGACGGCACGAAGCTCAACACGCTCAACGATCTCATCACCGCGTTGCTCAAGCGGCCGACGCCGCTGATGCGGAACTTCACGGAGAATCTCATGACGTACGCCATGGGGCGTCGCATGGAGGACTTCGACCAGCCGGCCATCCGCGCGATCGTGCGCGATGCCGCGAAGCAGAACTACCGGATGTCCGCGTTCGTCATGGGCGTGGTCACCAGCAAGGCCTTCACCTCGCGTCGCGCCGAACCGGTCGCGGCCGAGACCCACTAGTCGTCGCCCTCTACCCGATCCGGAGCTCCCGATGAATCTGCTGACCCAGAAGGCCCTCCACCGGCGCACGTTCCTGAAGGGCCTGAGCGCCACGATCGCGTTGCCGTACCTCGATGCCATGGACCCGGCCGGCCGGTTGCTCGGCAAGGTGAGCGGCGCGGCGGCGGCGGGGCGTCAGCGCTTCGTGGCCATCGAGTCGGTGCACGGCGCGGCCGGCTCGAGCGCGTGGGGCGCCTCGAAGTACCTGTGGGCCCCCGAAGGCGTGGGGCGGCAGTTCCAGCTCGCACCGGAAAACGCGTTGAGCCCGCTCGAGAACTGGCGGAAGTACCTCACGATCGTGAGCAACACCGACTGCCGCATGGCCGAGCCGTTCGACGCGCCGGAGATCGGGGGTGACCACTTCCGCTCCAGCGCGGTGTTCCTCACGCAGGCGCATCCGAAGCAGACGCAGGGCTCCGACCTGTATGTCGGCACGTCGCTCGACCAGATCATCGCGCGCAAGATCGGCCAGGACACGCCGATGCCGTCGATGCAGCTCTGCATCGAGAATCTCGACCAGGCCGGCGGTTGCACCTACAACTACTCCTGCGCATACACGGACACGATCAGCTGGGCCTCGCCCAACGATCCGCTGCCGATGATTCGCAACCCGCGCGCCGCATTCGACCTGCTCTTCGGGGCGGGCGCCGACAACAAGGATCGCACGGCGCGTCGCAAGGACAACGGCAGCATCCTCGACTGGGTCGTCGGCGAGATGTCGTCGCTCAAGCGCGAGCTCGGCCCGACCGATCGTCGGCGCGTCGATCAGTACCTCGAGAACGTGCGTGAGCTCGAGCGCCGCATCCAGGCGGTGGAGGCCAAGAACCGCAGCGGCGAGGAGCGCATCATCGCCGAGGCGCCGGCCGGCGTGCCGGATTCGTTCGAAGAGCACATGAAGCTGATGTTCGACATCCAGGTGCTCGCCTTCCAGAGCGACATGACACGCGTGGTGTCGTTCAAGACGGGGCGCGACGCCTCGAGCCGCACGTACCCCGAGAGCGGCACGAACAAGGGATTCCATCCGGCCTCGCACCACGGCGGCCGCGAGCAGGCGATCCTCGAGTTCAACATGATCAACAAGTACCACATGGCCATGATGCCGTACTTCCTGCAGCGCCTGCAGGAGACCAAGGACGGCGACGGCAACCTGCTTGACAACACCACCATCGTGTACGGCTCGCCGATGGCCGATGGCAACATCCACAACCATCGCCGCTGCCCGCTCGTGCTCATCGGTGGCAACACCGCCATGCACCCGGGCAACATGCACCTCAAGGCGCCCGACGGGACGCCGATGGCCGACGTGATGCTGTCGCTGCTGCACGGGTACGGTGTCGATGTCCCGAGCTTCGGTGACAGCGTGATGCCGTTTGCCCTCAACGCGGCGGTGTGAGCATGCAGACGTCCTCCCGGACCCTGCTGGTCATCGCGGGCGCGGCGTTGCCGCTGCTCGCGATGCCGGCCGCGGCACAGAACAACACCGGCAACGATGCGCGCCGCCCGGTGAAGGTCGCGCCCACGCGGGACAGTCGCAGCACGCCCGCCATCGCCGAGGCGGCGATGCGCGGCGACCTGGCCGAAGTGCGCGCGCTGCTGCCGCGCTACGACGTGAACGCGCCGCTCGGCGACGGCATGACGGCGCTGCACTGGGCGGCCGAGCGCGGTGATGCCGCGATGACCGCCGCGTTGCTGCGCGCGGGCGCCAAGCCCACGGTCACGACGGTGAACGGCGCCTACACGCCGCTGCATGTCGCCGCGCGCAGCGGTTCGGCAGAGGTCGTGAAGGCGTTGCTCGCGGCCGGCGCGGATGCGAAGGCGGTCACGGCCAGCGGGGCGACGCCGCTGCACATGGCGGCGCAGGCGGGAAGCGCCGCCGCCATCACCGCACTGCTGGCCAAGAAGGCCGATCCGAACGCGCGCGAGTACGGGTCTGGGCAGACGCCGCTCATGTTCGCGGCCGCCGCCGATCGCCCCGACGCGGTGAAGGCGCTGGCCAAGGGTGGCGCCGATGCGTCGCTCCGCACGCGCCTGTTGAACCTGTCCGAGGAGCAAGCGCGTCAGCAGGCCGCGGCGCGCAAGCGCAACGAAGTACTGTGGAGCTACCTGCCCGAAGCCACGCGCGATTCCATTCAGAAGGCGGTGGCGAAGGCGGCGGCCGAGGCCGCACGTAACGGCGGCGGCTTCGGCCGTGGCGGCGGTGGCGCTCCCGGCGGCGCGCCGGCAATGGCCGGGCGCGCGGGTGCGCGTGCCGGCGGCGCCCCCGGCGACAGTGCGCGTCCTGCGGGCGCGCCGGCGCGTACCGATTCCGCGCCCGCGTTCCGCATTCCCAACAACCTTCCCGACCGCTTCTTCACGCCTGCGCAGATCGCCGAGGCGGTGAAGCAGGGGCGCACGGTGTACGACGCGGGCGGCCCGGTGGGTCCCGCGCAGCAGGAGGTGCCGGCCG
Organism: Gemmatimonadota bacterium; assembly: GCA_020161135.1. Taxonomy (GTDB): domain Bacteria; phylum Gemmatimonadota; class Gemmatimonadetes; order Gemmatimonadales; family Gemmatimonadaceae; genus Gemmatimonas. The sequence continues at coordinate 33,828 of JAIUOB010000006.1, forward strand.
ACACGACCAACGGGTTCCAGTTCGGGCTCGAGGCGGCCGTGGGCAGCATGGGTGGCCTCACCGCGCTGCATCACGCCGTGCGGCAGGGGAACATCTCGGCGGCGCTCGCCCTCATCGATGCCGGTGCCGACGTGAACGCGCCGATGCTCGCCGACAGCACCACGCCGCTGGTGATGGCGGCGGTGAACGGCCAGTTCGACATGGCCATGGCGCTCCTCAAGCGCGGCGCGAACCCCAAGCTCGCCGCCACCTCGGGGCTCACGCCCCTGTACGCGGCGCTCAACACCCAGTGGCATGCGAAGTCGCGCTACCCGCAGCCGCAGGCGTGGCAGGTGCAGAAGACGAGCTACCTCGAGCTCATGGACGCGCTCATCAAGGCGGGCGCCGACGTGAACGCGGTGCTCAAGAAGAACCTCTGGTTCTTCGGCTACAGCAACTGCGGCAACGCGAACTGCGGCCTCGAGATGCTCGACGGCACCACGCCGTTCTGGCGCGCGGCCTACGCGGTGGATCTCGACGCGATGAAGCTGCTCAAGGCGGCCGGCGCGATCGACACGACGCCGTCCAAGCCGCCCGCCCGTCGTCGTCCGCCTGGTGCCGGTGGCCCCGGCGGCCCGGACCAGCTCACCGGTGCGGCACCGGCCGGTGCGCAGGCGCCGGCGCCGGTGGGTGTCGGCACGTATCCGATTCACTCGGCGGCCGGCGTGGGCTACGGCAACGGCTTCGCGGGCAACTCGCACCGCCACGCGCCCGACGGCTGGATTCCGGTCATGAAGTATCTCGTCGAGGAGCTGCACCACGACGTGAACAAGCGCGACGCCGGTGGCTACACGCCGCTGCATCACGCAGCCGCGCGTGGCGACAACGAGATGATCATGTATCTCGTGAGCAAGGGCGCCGACGTGAAGGCCGTCGCGCGCAACGGCCAGACCACCGTCGACATGGCCAACGGCCCCGTGCAGCGCCTGCGCCCCTTCCCCGAGACGATCCAGTTGCTGGAGAAGCTCGGCGCGAAGAACAATCACAAGTGCGTGGGGTGCTAGGCCCCCGCAGGTGATGGATCACCCTGGTCCGCTTTCACAAGGATCAGGGTGAAGGGAGAAGGAACGAGGAAGAAGGTCGAGGATGACAAAGCGCCCCGCGTCGTGATGACGCGGGGCGCTTTCCTCTTCCTTCCACCTGTCTTCTTCGCCCTTCTTCCTGATCCGTGATATGGCAGTGCGGTGCTCAGTGATCTCAGCGATCAGCGCACCCGCTCCCCCGCGATCATCAGCTGGATATGCTCCTGCGCCTGCTGCAGGCCGCCCTCGGTGCCCGACCACTCGATACGTCCATCGGCGTTGCTGTCCGCACCGGCCGCGAGCTGGGCGCACACGGACGCGAGCTGCGACGTGAGCGATGCCGCGTCCTTCGCGTCCTTGGCGGCCTTGATCTGCTGGGCGAGCGCGATCGCCTGATCGGCGCGCGCCGCGGCCGAGCGGGCGGCCGTCGCGATGTGGTTCGCGTGCACCTTCACGTTCGCCGAGGCCGTCGCCTCCTTGGCGGCGAGGTCGATCGAGTTGGCGGTGCCCAGTGCCGCCTTCTTCATGCCGAAACCCTTGCCCGGGCCCATCGCCTGCAGCGACGGATCGAGCGCGTGCAGCACGTGGCCGGCGTGGAGCTGCATCGCGGCGAGGTCGTTCGGCGTGCGCGTCGCCAACTGGGCGTGTTGAGCGGCAACCGCGGCCTCGGCGAAGGCCATCACCAGGAAGCCGGACTTGTCGGGCGTGTCGGGTGAGCTCGTGGTGGCGTGGGAGATGTAGGTGCCCACGAGTCCCGAGGGTAGCTGACTGGCCGGCACGAACCCGGGGACCGTGGCGGCCGCCGTGGCACGACCGGGGAGCGGCGCGCCGGTGAGCTTGGCGTACACGCTGTCGAACTGATCGCGCAGCGCGGGGTCGGTGCTGATGAGATACCGGCGCCGCTGGTACTCGGTCATCGTGAGCCCGCGGTCGGCGATGATCTTGGCGACGTTCATCTGCTTTGCCTTGGCGAGCTCGGCCTGCGACTCATCCTTCTTGTTGCGGGCCTGCGCCGACCGCGCGTCGGCCGAGTCGTGGACGACCCCGATGGCCATCTGCATCTCGGCCAGGGCACGGACCTCGTCGGTCGTGAGGGCGAGACGCTTGGCGGGTTGGGCCGCCTGGGTGGGCGGGGTCGCAGGGGGCGTGCCCTGGGCCGCGAGCGCGCCGAACGCGAGCGTGGAGGCCAGTGTGGCCGCAACGGTGAGGGCGGTGCGCGCGGCGCGAGGCTGCGGGAGCCGCGGGGGCGACGGAGGGACGGACATCAGGGCGCCAGGTGGGAGGTCGGCGGCGCGCCACGGCACTTGGCGCGCACGCTGCGAAAGTGCGACCGGGGTGGACGGGACACCAGCCCCAACGTTCCAACGTCGCGCGGACGTCTGGCGTTGGATCGGCGGGGGGCGCATAGTCGTGGGCCGCTGGCCACACCAGCCGGATCGACCTGTTTTCGCCCGTCCCCTCCCTCCCTGCTGGACCGCTGCGCTGCAGGACACGCGCCCCTCTCCCCGTCCGGAGCTCCGCCATGCGTTCGCGCTTCACCCCTCGTGTGCTCACGCTCGCGGCCGTGCTGGTGGCCGCCAGCTCGTCGCTGACGTCGTCGTTGTCCGCGCAGCAGCCGGGCGGTCCGCCGCGCGATCCGCGCAGCATGGGCGGCGGCAACTGCGCCCAGAATCCCTACAACTGCGCGGATGCGCCGAATCCCCTCCCCGCCCCCAACACGGTGTGGATGGAGGAGATGACGTGGATGGACGTGCGGGACGCGATCAAGAACGGCAAGACGACGGTGATCGTGACCACCGGCGGCATGGAGCCCAACGGCCCGTGGCTCGTGACCGGCAAGCACAACTACGTGCTCCACGCCAACTGTGAGGCCATCGCGCGCAAGCTCGGCAACGCGCTGTGCGCGCCGATCGTGAAGTTCGTGCCCGAGGGGCGCATCGATCCGCCGTCGAGCCACATGACGAGCCCCGGCACGATCAGCATGCGGGAGGAGACGTTCCGCGCGCTGCTCATGGACATCGGCATGAGCCTCAAGCAGCACGGCTTCCAGAACATCATCTACATCGGCGACAGCGGCGGCAACCAGGCCGGCCAGCGGTGGGTGGCCGACTCGCTCACGAAGATCTGGAAGGGCGCGCCGGTCGTCGCCCACGTGCAGGAGTACTACGACTACGCGAGCGTGTCGGAGTACATGAAGACCAAGGGGATGACCGAGGGCGCCTCGGACAACCTGCACGACGACATCGCGATCACGCTCAACATGTGGATGGACGATCCGAAGAGCGTGCGCTTCGAGGAGCGCGTGAAGGCCGGCAAGGCGACCATCAACGGCGTGTCGATCGCGGACAAGAAGAAGAACGCCGAATGGGGCAAGCAGATCATCGAGTTCCGCGCCACGAAGACCATTGAAGCGATCAACAAGGCGATCGCGAACAAGGGGACGCTGCCTGCGCCGGCCGGGCGCGGGCGCGGGGGCCCGGGCCTCTGACGGTCCTGACGCGGCGGTGCGTCGCCGAATGGCAACGCACCGCCGCGTCGCGCGTCGTCACGTCGCGCTACTTCAGCGTCGCGCGCGAAATCTTCGTCGAGAGCCCCGAGCGCTCCGCGAGGTACACGACGCCGCCCGGCCCGAAGCCCAGGATCGCCTTGCCCTGCGGCACCAGCACACGGTCGACGGCCTCGCCCTTCGCATTGAGCACGTCGTAGACCTCACCCGCCGGCTGCGGCTTGGTGGGAATGGTACGGACCCAGATGTTGCCGTCCTGATCGGCGCGCGCGCTGCCGGCAAAGAACGGCGGCTGGTAGTCCGGCAGCTCACTGGCCGGCACCACGCTCATCTTGGGCGCCATGACCTGCGGCGCACGCACCGGGCCGCCGGCCCCACCGCCGCCCGCCGCTGACACCTCGAAGCGCATCATGACCTGCGGCGCGGCTGGAGCCGCTCCCGCTGCGGAGCCGCCCATCATGGTCTGGAAGCCCTGCTGAAGCGCCTGACCACCCGACGCGCCCGCCGCGAACTGCTTCTCGAAGATCTTCGACACCGAGTCCACGAGCTGCGTCTTCTCCTCGTCGCTCAGGCGCTTCCAGTCGAACGCCACCTTGGGCGAGCTGCGGACCTGCTTGTCGGGGCTCACCCAGTCGACGTGATAGTCGCGACCACGGATGATCGCGACATCGCCGCTCGACGTGACCACCCACTCGTCCACCGTCGGCAACGGATTCACCTCGATGGAGATGGACATCTTGCCGTCGACCATCTGCATGTTGGTGTTCGTCTTCGGGATCTTCGTGAAGCCCACGGTGTCCACCACGCGGCTCTGCAGGTTCACGCGGATGATCGGCAGCGACTCCGGCGGGGTGATCTGCGGCGCCGAGTTCCCCGATCCACCCGTGGCGCGCATCTGCACACCGGGATTGCCGCGATACACCAGGTGCCCATTGCTGTAGTAGGCCCCGAGTCCGCTGGCCAGCATGTTGGCATCCTGTGCGCGCGGCACCGACATCACGCGCCCCACCTTGCCCTGCGGGTCAATGACGAGCATGGAGAGCGACGCCGGGTCGATGAAGAGCGTCGAGTCGCCGCGATAGGCCACAAGGCTGCCGGGGCGCGGGCCATACGCATTTGCGGTGCTGGTCGTCGAGTCGGCCACGACGGCGAGGATCTTCATCGTCGAGTCGACGAGCACCACCCGCCGGCTCGAGGCATCGTTGATGAGGAGGCGTCCGCCGGGAAGGGCGCGCACGTTCGACACCATGCCGAGCGAGTCGCTGGTGGTGGCGGTGATGGCACCCAGCTGCCGGATGGCGGGACGGGCCTGCGCCGCGAGTGCCGTCGGGAGCGAGGCGCCCAGCGCGAGGCCGAGTGACAGCAGCGTGCGTGAGGAGGTGCGTGCGTGAGCGGTCATGGGGAGAGGTGCTATCGGTGAGAACACGACGGGACGTGGAGGAGTGAACAGGCGTGGTGCTGGTGATGCGAGGATGGTGCGTCGCCGAAGCGAGCGCGACGCGACCGCGATGACTCAGCGCATGATGACGGTCTGCGTGCCGCCGCCGCCCATGATCATCTGGCTGCCACCCATCTGCGGGAAGGCGCCCCCGCCGCCACCGGCCGTGCCCGACCGGATCGACTTGAGGTAGCGATCATCGAGCGCCGTGCTGAGGAACGGCGGCAGCTTCCGGTACTGCTCGGCCGTGAGCAGCTTGCGCACGGCCGGCGCATAGGCGCGCAGCATGTCGATGCTTGCCTCGCGTGCGCGGACGTACTTGTCGTACACGCGGTCGTGGTCGAAGACATCCGGGAGCGTCGCGTACTCCTTGGCCAGCGGCGCCCAGATGGAGTCGAGCCGCACAGTGTACCGGCGGTTCATCGTCGCAAGGCTGTCCGCCTGGTCGCCCGTGAGCTTGAGCGTGTCCTGGTCACGCAGCAGCGTGGCGAGCGGATTCGGCACGCCGCCGGTGCCGAACTGCGCCTTGATCATCGCCTCCGGCGCCTTGGTGCCCTGCGTCCGGCGTCCGCGGTCGAGCGACTGCGTGAGCAACTGCCGCTCGCGCGTGGGGCCGATGTCATAGCGCAGCGCGGCCGTGATGGTGACCGGCGTGCGGAACTGCTGGAACTGCGGGTTGGTGGCGCCGAAGCGCTGGTTCACTTCGTACTTGTAGCGCTTGGTGACCGGATCGAAGCCGCGCACATACAGCAGCGTCTGGTCGAGGAACTGCTGCTGCCCCCAGCCGCGCAGGTTCTTCTCGCCGTTGATGAGCAGGTCGGCCGCGCCCAGTGGATTGCTCACCGTGAACGACAGGTTGGCGCGCTGCGGGAGGCGCAGCTTGAGCGGGTTGAAGGAGAAGCCCAGGCTGGCGAACGACTGCCACGGCCCCTGGCAACTGTTGCGCGCGGCCAGCGCGCCCACCTGTCGCTGCAGGCAACTGCGCGCCACCCGTGAGCCGTCGCGCAGCAGCGCGCCCATGCCACTGGCCAGCGCCGGGTCGATCGACGACATGCCCGGCCCGTACACGTACGCGCGATCGTTGGCGTAGCCGTCGCCATTGATGTCCGCGCCGACGCCCGGCGTGAACGGAGTGCCCGAGCGATACTGGCCGAACCAGTTGAGGCGGATGACGTCGAACGCGTTCCACGAGAAGCCGTAGGCGATCTGGTGCCGCGAGTCGAAGCTCGAGCGCGACCAATCGACCGCGTGCGGATCGCCGGCGGTGCTCTGGAAGCCGCGGAACTGTTCGCGCACGTTGCCGTACGTGTAGGCCGCGTTCCACGAGATGTTGGACGAGAACGTCATGGGCGCGATGCGCGCGCTGAACTGCATGCTGCGCGAGCGCAGGTCGCTGCGCTGCTCGGTGACGCGCTGGAACTGCGACACCTGCCGCCCGTCGGCCGCCGCGATGCCGCCAGTGGCCGGCACGATGCTCGTCGGGGCCACGTACACCGGGCGCCCACCCTCACCGTCGAGCGTGAAGCGCGCCGTGCCCGCGAAGTTGCGGTCGACGAAGCTCGCCTGGTTGAGGTTGACCGAGTACGTCGCGTCGAACGAGGCATTGAGCCGGTTGCGCAGGATCGCACCGCTCCAGTTGAGGTTCGACCGGATGCTGCGTGGCGGCGCATAGTCCTTCGCGAACAGCGTCACGTTGGGCGCGCTGTTCGAGAACACCGTGCCCGTGGTGCCGTCGGCGCAGCGCGTCGGGATGCGGCTCGGGTCCACATACGCGCTCCAGTCGGGCACCGGCACCGCGGCACCGATGCAGGTGAGCTGCTGGATGCCACTCGCAAGCCCGGTGTTGTCGATCGCACCGCCGATGAGCGTCACCTGCGGTGTGTTCTGGAAGACGCCCACGCCGCCCCGCACCACCGCGCGTGGCCCGCGGAATGCACCGGCAAAGGCGCCGATCTGTGGCGCGGTGCCGTACTGCCAGGAGAAGCCGGCGCGCGGACTCACGAACAGGCCACTCGGCACGTGGTCGTTGCGCACGCCCAGGCGTTGCTCCACCTCGGCATTGTAGAGGGGACGGTCGAGGAAGCGCGCGGCGTCGACGCGCACGCCGTACTGGAACTGCAGGCGATCGGTGCGGCGATACGAATCGCCCAGCGACACCGCGCCGATGACCTGCCCCGTCGAGCGCTCGCGCGGCGACAACGTTCGCGTGAACGACACCGGCACGCCGGCCTGCAGGTCGGCGAGGGAGTTGTAGTTGAAGGTGCCGAGGCGGTTGACGGTCTGGTCCTGCGTGGCCGACTCGGAGCGCACTTCGGTGGCCAGCTTGAGGCGATGCTTGTTGTTGCCGCTGAACCACGACAGCGTGTTGAGCGCCTGCATGGACAGGTTCGACTGCGTGGTGTTGAGGAACTGGTTGCCGCCAAACGACAGCATCTGCAGCCCCGAACTGCCATCGGCGAAGGTGGAGTTCACGCGCACGCGGCCGCCCGGCAGGTCGAGCGCCGGGTCGCCTTCCCCCTGCTGCCCTCCCACGCTCACGTTCGTCTCGGCCAGCACGCCGATGCCGCGGAGCATGAAGTAGCCGCTGTGGCGCCCCTGCACGCCGCCCCCCAGGTTCGTGCGTGAGGCGGCGGTGGTCGCGAGCGACGTCGTGAGGGGCGTGGCCGGGTTCTGCTTCTGCCAGTTGCCGTTGAACGTCAGGTTGTACGCCGACCCGCTCGTGCTGCTCGGCGGCGCGAAGTCGATCGCCCCGAGTACCGAGCCATTGTCGGCCAGCCGGCTGCCCGGCAGCCCGCCCACCGTCGTCGGCACGCGACTGGTGCCGAGGATGCCCAGCAGACGCTGCACCGAGTCGACGGCGACGCCGCTCGCCTGCAGCCCCGTCGGTGAGGTGTTGAGGAGCGTCTGCAGGTCGCTGCTGCGACGGCCCAACTGGTACGAGATGGCGTAGAACGCCTTGTCGAAGATGAGCGGGCCGGAGACCGCGCCACCGAGCGAGCCGTTCGCGTACGTCTGCCCCTGCGCGCGCGCGGCCGCGTCGGTCCACTGCAACTGCGGCGCGTCGCCCACCATGCTGAGGTTGCGCAGGCTGAAGTTGCTGCCGGAGCGCGTGCGCAGGTTGAACTGTCCGCCGGAGAAGCCGCCCCGCGACACATCGTACGGGCTGGTCGCGAGTCCACTGGAGACGCCGGCATCACGCGGCAGCCCCGCGCCACCGAAGTTCATGCCGTTGAGCGTCGTCTGGTTCTGGTCGGCGCCCAGCCCGAACACCGAGTAGCCGTTGGGGCCACCGTCCTGTCCCGGCACGAGCTGCACGCCGGGCAGCGTCGCGGCCATCGCGGCCAGGTCGTTCATCTGGTCCGGGGGCAGCGCCGGATTGTTCGGCGGCAGCAACCGCTCGGTGCCACTGATGTCCTGCGACGCCTCACCGCGCGAGACCTTCTGTCGCTCGGCCGTGACCTGCATGGCGTCGAGCACCGTGCCGACCTTGGTGAGCTTCGCATCGGCGAGCAGGAACTCCTCGTCGGCGGTGCGCTTCACCTCGAAGCGCTTCTGCGCATAGCCGAGGGCGTTGAAGGTCACCATGTAGTCGCCATCGCCGTTCGGAAACGTGACGGTGAAGCGTCCCTGGCGATCGGTCCGCGCGGTGCGGTTCACATTGCCCGAGATGGACGTGACGATGATGGACACGTTCTCGAGCGGTTCATTCTCGGCGCCGGTCACGCGTCCGCGGATCACATCGACCTGTTGGGCGAGGGCGGGCGGCGCAACGGCGAGCAGGAGGGCCGCGAGGAGGCTCGCGGCGAAGGCAAAGCGACGGGACACGTCGGGGAGCGGTCAGGGTGGAGGGTCGGTGCGCCAGACCCAGCGGCGTACGCGGACTGCCAGACACCCGTTTCGACACAGGGGCGCGTGCGGGAGTTTCCTCGCCCCGCTAGAACTCCCCGATCATCCCGATCTCGGTCTCCAGACGCTGGCCGAAGCGTTCGAGCACGGCGTGCTGCGCGTGGGCGATGAGCGCGCGGACGTCGGCAGCGGTCGCGTTGCCCAGATTCACGAGGATGTTGGCGTGGATGTGCGAGATCTGCGCATCGCCGATGCGGAAACCCTTGAGCCCGCACTGGTCGATGAGCCGTCCCGCGCCCACGCCCTCGATCTTCTTGAACACCGACCCGGCGCTGGGATGCACCTGCAACCACGGATGCCGCGCCCCGCGCCACGCGAGGTTCTCCTGCAGGATGCGGTGCAGCACGGCCGGGTCTTCGCGTGTCAGGCGGAAGCGTGCCGCCAGCACGATGTCACGGCGATGATGGAAGACCGTGTCGTCGTAGCCGAACTGGATGTAGTCGGCGTCGACGGTGCGGCGCGTGCCGTCTTCCGCGAGGATGTCGCAGTCGGCGAACACCTCGGCGATGAACATGGTGCGGGCGCGTTCCGGTGCTGGCGACAGGAAGTGCAGGTTCTGCCACAGCGCCCCGCCGATGGTGCTCGGGATGCCGATGTAGTGCTCGAGTCCCGACCAGCCCGCGCGCACCGTCTCCAGCACGAGGTCCTGCACGATCGCGCCGCTCTCCGTCCACAGCGTGCCGTCGTCGTGCAGCGTGTGCGTCGTGGCGCCGTTGCGGATCACGAGCCCGCGAAAGCCCTTGTCGCCCACGAGGATGTTGGCGCCCGTGCCGAGCACGAACCACGGTATGCCGGCGGTGCGCGCGGCGGTGACGGCGGCGGCGAGGTCATCGGCGCTGGCGGCCTCGTACAGCCAGTCGGCCGGCCCCCCGATGCGGAAGGTGGTGTAGGGGGCGAGGGGCGCGTGGGCGCGGAGGCGCGACGCGTCGAGGGCGGAGAGGGAAGGCGGTAGCGACATGAGGGCGCCTGCAATGTACGCGCGACGGGACGACGTGACCAACCGACGCCGCCACGTCGCGTGGGCACGATGCACACGTTGGACGGCCACGCGCACACAGCGTAAGCTGGACCCAGTCACCCACCACCTCTCGGATTCCATGGCCACGCCCGACGCCCCCACCCTCCCCACCCCCGTCGTCTCCGCCGACTGGCTGGCGGCGCATCTCGACCATCCGCGTGTGCGGGTGCTCGATGCCAGTTGGTACCTGCCCACGATGGGGCGCGACGTGCACGCCGAGTACGCGGCGCGGCACATCCCGGGCGCGGTGTTCGCGGACCTGGGCGTGCTGAGCGACGAGACCGCGCCATTTCCGCACACGCTGCTCGATGCCGAACGCTTCGCGGCGCGCATGGGGGCACTGGGGGTGGGCAACGACGACGCGGTCGTCGTCTACGACAGCTCCGGACAGAACTTCAGCGCACCACGCACATGGTGGATGCTGCGCACGATGGGACACACCAATGTCGCGGTGCTCGACGGCGGGTTGCCACACTGGATCGCGAGCGGCCACGCGATCACCGACGAGGTGCGCCCCGTCGTGGCGACCACGTTCACGGCCACGCGGGACAGCGCGCGTGTGCGTGACCTCGCGGCGATGCGCGCGTTGATCGCCGCAGGCACGGGGCAGGTGGCCGACGCCCGCTCACCGGGCCGCTTCCAGGCCACCGAACCCGAACCGCGCGCGGGGGTGCGCGGCGGGCACATGCCGGGTGCCGCCAACGTGCACTACGCGACCCTGGTGCAGGGCGACGGCACACTGCGCTCCCGCGAGGAGCTGCTGGAGCTGTTCGCGCGGGCCGGGATCGATCCGTCGAAGCCGGTGGTGGCGAGCTGCGGCACCGGCGTGACGGCGTGCGCCGTCGTGCTCGCGCTCGAGGCCGTGGGGGCCACCGAGACCGCGGTGTACGACGGCAGCTGGACCGAATGGGGGAGCCAGCCGGACACACCGGTGGCGACGGGCGCGTAGTCCGCAGGTCCGTGGATCGCGGGCCGCCGCGGCGCGGGACCTTCGCGCTGGCGATCCCGGTACGAGGCATGACATCCTTCGCATCCGGCGCACCGTGCCGGTTCCCCCGACGACTTCGCATGACTGCGCTCTTCCGTGCCCTCGCGGCAACTCTGTTCACGACGCTCGTTGCCTTCCCGCTGCACGCGCAGTCGCGCGTCGAGCTCGAGAAGGTGCTGCGCCGCAAGGTGCTCGCGAACGGCCTCGAGGTCATCGTCGTCGAGAATCACGGCGTGCCCATCGCCACGCTCGAGATCAACGTGCGCAACGGCGCCTTCACGCAGACGCCGGAGTACGCCGGGCTCGCGCACATGTACGAGCACATGTTCTTCAAGGCCAACAAGGCGCTCCCGGATGCCGAGGCTTTCACGGAGCGCGCGGGCGAGCTGGGCGCGGTGTTCAACGGCACGACGCAGGAAGAACGCGTCAACTACTACCTCACGCTGCCGGCGGACTCGGTGGCGGGCGGCCTCAAGTTCCTCGCGGACGCGCTCATCAGTCCGCTCTTCCGCGACGACGAGCTGGCGCAGGAGAAGGAGGTCGTGCTGGGCGAGTACGACCGCAACGAGGCGCAGCCGGGCTTCCAGTTCCAGCAGAAGGCCAATGAGCTGCTGTACCCCGGGCAGTTCAGCCGCAAGAACACCATCGGCGACCGCACGGTGCTGAAGAACGTGACGGCGGCGCAGATGCGCACGATCCAGCGCAAGTACTACGTGCCCAACAACTGCGCACTCATCGTGACCGGCGACGTGAACCCGGACAGCATCTTCGCGCTGGCCGAGCGCGTGCTGGGCGCGTGGCCGCGCGGCGAGGATCCGTTCAAGGCCGATCCCATCCCGCCCATCCCGCCGCTCACCGGCAACAAGGCCAACATCAGCGAGGAGCCGATCAACGCGGTGGCGGTGCTGGTGCAGTGGCAGGGGCCGAGTGTGGGGAAGGACCCCGGCGCGACCTTCGCCGCCGATGTCTTCAGTGATGTGCTGAACACGCCGGGGTCGACGTTCCAGAAGAATCTCGTGGACAGCGGGCTGTGGCAGGGCATCGGCGTGAACTACTACACGCTCAACCAGGTGGGACCCATCTCCATCTCGGGGCAGACGACGCCGGACAAGTATCGCGCGGCGATGGCCGCGCTCGAACGCGAAATCGCCCGCTTCACCGATCCCACGTACATCTCGGCGGCCGAGCTCGAGGCCACGAAGGCGCAGCGTGCCGTGTCGAGCGCCTTCGGCATCGAGAAGGCGTCGGAGATCGCGCACACGATCGGCTTCTGGTGGAGCGTGGCCAGCCTCGACTACTTCATGAGCTACACCGACCGCATGGCGCAGCAGCGCATCGCCGACCTCATGCGCTACACGTCGACGTACATCGCCGGCAAGCCGCGGGTCACCAGCGTGCTGCTGTCGAGTGAAGCGCGCCGCGCGATCGGCCTCACCGAGGCGGAGCTCCTCACGCCCACCACCAAGGCGGGGATTCGCCCGTGAGTCGCGTCCTCCGGCGAACACTTGCCGCGCTGCTGCTCGCAGCGCCCCTCGCGAGCGCGCCGCGCGCGCTCGATGCGCAGGCCACGCGCACGCCGCCGCGCGCGCCGGCGCGCCCGGCCACGACGCCGGCGGCCGAACCCCCGTCGCCGGTGGTGATGGGCGACGACTCGCTCACGATGAAGTTCACGGTGAGCGGCATCCCGGTCATCATGCGCCGCGTGACCGCCAACAACGTCGTCGCGGCCAACCTCTATCTGCTGGGTGGCAATCGGCAGCTCACGCCGGAGACGGCCGGCACCGAACTGCTGCTGCTCGAGACGAGTGAGCGCGGCACGGCGAAGTACCCGCGCGATGTGCTGCGCGCCAAGATGGCGCGGCTGGGCAGCGCGATCGGTGTGGGCGCGAGCGTGGACTGGACCACCATCGGCCTGCGCGCCACCACCACGGGCTTCGACAGCACGTGGGCCATCCTCGCCGATCGCATCATGGCACCGCGGCTCGATGCCGCCGACGTCGACCTCGTGAAGGAGCAGTTCGTGCAGGCGGTGAGCCAGCGCACCGACAGTCCCGATGCGCTGCTCGACCATCTGGCCGACAGCATCGCGTTCACGGGCCATCCCTACGCGCTCGAACCGGCGGGCACCGAGGCGTCGCTTGCGCGCCTCACGGTGGCCGACCTCAAGCGCTACCACAGCGAGCAGATGGTGACGTCGCGCATGGTGCTCGTCGTGGTGGGGAACGTCACGCGCGCCAAGGTGGAGGCGCTCGTGCGCACCACCCTCGGGCGTCTGCCACGTGGCAGCTACACCTGGACGCCACCGGCGGCCCCCGCCGAGCGGCCCGGCGCGCATGTCATCGCCCAGCGGTCGCTCCCCACGAACTACCTGCAGGGCTGGTTCATCGGCCCGGCCGCCACCAGCAAGGACTACGCCGCGCTGCGCCTCGCCTGTGCGGTGCTGTCGGGGCGGCTGTTCGGTGAGGTGCGCCAACGCCGCAACCTGTCGTACTCGGTCAATGCGCCGTTCGAGGAGCGCGCGTTCGGTGTGGGCGGTCTCTACGTGACCACCACCCAGCCCGACGAAGTGCTTGCCATCATGCAGCAGCAGATCCGCGCGCTGCAGGACGGCACCATCACCGACGACGGCCTCGAGAAGCTGGTGCAGCAGTTCATCGTCACCTACTTCCTGGACAACGAGACCAACGCCGACCAGGCCAACATGCTGGCGCGGGCGGAGCTGTATCAGGGCGACTTCCGCCGGGCCGCGCGCTTCGTGGACGAGCTCCGCGCGGTGACCCCCACCGACATCCAGCGGGCGGCCCGCACGTACATGACGCGAGTGCGCTGGGCCTACGTGGGCGACCCGAAGCGGGTCACGCCGGCGCGCCTCGCGCGCTTCTGAGCGGCGGGGAGGCCCCGCGGTGTCTCGACGGGGCCCGGTGCGCGGGCTATATCAAGGGATGCGATGCCGCATGCGCGGTGTCGCCCCCTCCACGGCCCTTCCGCACGCCCCGCCATGTCCGATTCCGTCTCGCGCCGCGACTTCGTCGGCACCAGCGCCACGCTCGCCATGGGCGCGATGATCGTCCCGCGCCACGTCCTCGGCGGTACCGGGTACCGCGCGCCGAGCGCGAAGCTCAACATCGCCTGCGTCGGCATCGGCGGCATGGGGATGAACAACATGGCGCAGATGCTCGACGAGAACATCGTCGCGGTCTGCGATGTCGACATGGCGTTCGTCGAGCGCGGCCTCGACGGCCGGCTCAAGCCGCGGCAGGGCGAGCCGACGCCGCGCAACGTCATGCTGGGCGACGCCTACAAGAAGGCAGCCAAGTACACCGACTTCCGCGTGATGCTCGAGCGGCAGAAGGATATCGAGGCGGTCATGGTCGCGACCCCCGATCACCTGCATGCGCCCATCGCGCTGGCCGCGATGCAGCTCGGCAAGCACGTGTACGTGCAGAAGCCGCTCGCGTACTCGGTGCACGAGACGCGCCTGCTGGCGAAGGCCGCGGCGGCGAACCCCAAGCTCGCCACGCAGATGGGCAACCAGGGGCATTCGGGCGAAGGCACGCACCGCGTGCGCGAGATCATTGCCGCCGGCGTGCTCGGCAAGATCCACGAAGTGCATGTGTGGACCGATCGCCCGGTGCGGTACTGGGCGCAGGGCATTCCGCGGCCGCGCGCGGCCAACGCGCAGGTGCCGGCGGCCAACCCGCGTCCGCAGTGGAACATGGGCACGGTGGACAACGCGGTACGCGCGGCGATGCAGGCCAACGACACCACGCCCCCGCCGGGGATGAACTGGGACCTGTTCCTCGGCCCCGCGCCGGAGATTCAGTATCACCCCGCCTACCATCCGTTCGCGTGGCGTGGCTGGATCGACTTCGGTGTCGGCTCGATCGGCGACATGGGCGCGCATCTCATGGACGCGCCGTTCATCTCGCTCGACCTCGACTACCCGAGCGCCATCACCGCGTCGTCGAGCCCGTGGGGTGGTGGCAACCAGACGCCCGCGTCATACCCGATGGCGACGTTCGTGCAGTTCGAGTATCCCGCCAAGGGGAAGCGTGGTCCCGTCAAGCTGTACTGGTACGACGGTGGCCTCATGCCGCCGCGCCCGGAGCTGCTCCCCGACGATCAGCCGATGGCCAACCCCGGCAGCGATGGCGGCGGTGGCGTGTTCATCGGCGAGAAGGGGATCTTGTTCTACGAGACGTACGGCAACAAGCCGCGCATCTACCCCGAGTCGGTGGCGAAGAAGGCGGAAGAGGTGCCCAAGACGCTCCCGCGCATCACCGTGCCGCACGAGGTGAACTGGATCCAGGCCGCGAAGGGCGAGGCGCAGGCCAGCTCACCGTTCAGTTACGCAGCGCCGCTCACCGAGTCGATGCTGCTGGGCATTGCCGCGCTGCGCGCGGGGCAGGGGCGCAAGGTGCGCTACGACGGGGCGAACATGACGTTCACCAACGCGTCGGATGCGAACCAGTACCTGACGCGCGTCTACCGCAGCGGCTGGGAGTTGCGCTGAGCGTCTGACTCCGCGACCAGGCCGGCCTCGATGCGCGCCAGGCGCGCATCGATGGCGGCCAGCGTGCGGGAAAGCTCGGGCGACGTGACGGGCGCGTTCACCGCAACGCTCGCCACGCGCACCGGCGCCGTGACCACCCGTCGCACCTCCGAGGGCGCGGCGTCATCGCGCCCGATGATCCAGCGTGACGGCAGGCGGAACGCCAGTACCCGCAGGATGCGCTCGGGGACGCCACCGCGGAACGGACTGCGGGCCAACAGCACGAGCCCCATGCCGAGACAGACGAGCCCTGAGAACAGCATGAGCACACCGGGCAGGCTGGTCTGGTAGGTGCTGGGGCCGATCTGGCGGCGCGTCTGCAGCGCCCCCCAGATGAGCACCGGTCCGATCACGAGCTGCAGCACCCCCATGCGCATCGTGCGCCGTCGGCGGGCGACGATCTCGGGCGTGGCGCGGAGCTGCGCACGACGCGCCTCGCGTTCGGCGAGCACCATCGCGATGCCATCGCGAATCGACGACGGCGTGAAACCATCGTGTCGCAGGCGGGTCGCTTCGGCGCGGGTCTGCAGGACGCGTCCGAGGAACACCGACGCCAGCAGCGTCACCGGCAGGGCCGCATCGAGGGTGCTCGCGCGGCTCGCCACGGTCGAACCGATCACGAGCGACGAGAGCATCATGAACAGCCCGATGATGCCGAGCGTCTCGAGTTCCGTTGCGAAGAGTCGCACGGGCAGCGCCACGTCGGGTGCGGCCACCTGTGCAGCCTCGAGGGCTTCGATGAGCGCTTCGGCCGACGCAAAACGGTCGGTGCGGTCCTTGGCGATGCAGCGGTCGACGATCGCGCAGAGGGTGTCCGGGAGATCGGGGCGCCGCGCAGCCAGCGATGGCGGTGCTTCCGTGAGCTGCCGCACGAGGATGCGCTGGACGCTCTCGCCGCCGAACGCGATCTCGCCGGTGAGCGCAAAGAACGCGGTCAGGCCCAGGGCGTAGAGGTCGCTACGGCCGTCGACGGCATCGCCGGTCGCCTGCTCGGGACTCATGTACTCGGGCGTGCCAACGACTTCGCCGACGCGTGTCATGCCGTCATGCGCCGCCGGTGCGTCGCCGATGGGGCGCGCCACGCCGAAATCCATGAGCAGCGCACGACCTGTCGCGCGCTCGATCATGATGTTGTCCGGCTTGAGGTCGCGGTGCACCACCCCGCGACCGTGCGCGTACGCGAGCGCGTAGGCGATGTCCTGCAGCAGGCGCACCGCGTCACGGACCGTCATGGGACCGGTGCGACGGATGCGATCGGTGAGACTCTCGCCCTCGACGAAGCTCATGACGAAGGCGAGGGCATGATCCTGCTCCTCGACCGCGTACACCGCGACGATGTTGGGGTGCGAGAACCCCGCCGCCAGGCGCACCTCCCGCAGGAACCGCTCCCGAAGGACGGCGTCGTCGGCCAGCTCGGCGGGCAGCTCCTTTACGGCGACGAGGCGGTCGAGGCGCACGTCGCGGGCGAGGTACACCGCGCCCATGCCGCCGCGTCCGAGCAGGCGTTCGATGCGGTAGCGACCCTGCAGGCGCTGGCTGAGTGCAGTGGCGGCGGCGTCGGTCATGCGTCGAGTATACTGCCCGGACACGCGGCGCACCCGGCGCCGGCCCTCCGCCTTCCCGCTCTCGCATGTCCCAGCCCGCATCGCACGACGCGACCGCGCCCCGCACGGCCATCACGGCACCCGACGGCGCCTCGGCCCGCGTCTACCACGACGGCGCGCACGTGGCCAGTTGGATGCCCGCCGGCGGTACCGAGCAACTGTTCGTCAGCGCCAACGCGCGCTACGGCGCGGGACAGGCGATGCGTGGCGGCGTGCCCATCTGCTGGCCCCAGTTCGGGCCGTTCGGCGCATTGCCGCAACATGGATTCGCGCGCGTGTCGCGCTGGACGCTGCGCGACACGGCCGTGGGGGACGCCCACGCCGACGCCACCTTCGTGCTCGAGGACAGTGCCGCCACGCGTGCGGTGTGGCCGCATCGCTTTCACGTGGCGTACACGGTGCGCATCGGCGGCGCGATGCTGACGATGACGCTCACCGTGCACAATCCCGGCGAGGCGCCGTTCACGTTCACCGGCGCGCTGCATCCGTACCTCCGCGTGCCCGATGCCTTCGGCATGCAGGTGGTGGGGCTCGCCGGCACGCGCCGGCGCGACGCGCTGGCCGACGGGCGCGAGGACGACGAGACAGCCGCGTCGGTGGAGATTCACGGACCGATCGACCGCATCTACTACGGCGCGGCGCAGCCGCTCCTGATGGAGCCCCGCCCCGACGCACACGCGGCCGCGACCACCCGTCTGCGCATCGAGATGGAGGGCTTCCACGACGCGGTCGTGTGGAACCCCGGTGCCGCCGGCACGGCCGCGCGCGCCGACTTCGTGCCCGGCGACGAGCACCACATGCTGTGCGTCGAGGCGGCGATGGTGCGGCACCCCGTCACGCTGGCGCCGGGCGCCTCGTGGACTGGTGTGCAGCGCGTGCAGGCGGTGGGGTAAGGCGCGCCGCGGTCAACCCGTCACGCGTCAGGGTAGCCGCAGCACTGCGTGGTGAATGCGGGTGCGCTTCCAGGTGTACGTCACATGCACCGTGCCGTCCGCCGCCTCGATGACCGCGGGATAGGAGTACTCCCCGGGCGCACGCTCCAGCGTCGCGACGGTCGTCCAGGCAACACCGTCCGCCGAGGTGGCGACGACCAGCGGCGTACGCCCTTCGGTCACGGGATTGTACACCAGCACATGGCGGCCGCTGCGCAGCGTGACGGCGTCGAAGCCGGCGTTGGGGTTGGGAAGCGAGGTGGGCGCGAGCGCGCTCCATGTCCGGCCGCCGTCGCGACTCCACGTGTCGTAGATGCGCCCCGGGCCGCGCGTGCGCACCAGCGCCTGCACGCGTCCGTCGCGGTGCACGAGGAGCGCGGGCTGGATCGCATCGACGTCGCGCACCGCCGGTGGCGGCGCGCTGAACTGCCAGGTGCGCCCCGCGTCGCGTGACCACTCGAAGTGGACCCGCCACGCATTGGCGGAGTCGGGCGCCTCGGTGCTGCTGCCGCTGAGCAGCGTGCCGTCCGACAGCCGCACCGGCTTGTTCTTGATGGGGCCGAGTACACCATCCGGCAGGCGTTCGGCCGCCGACCAGGTGCGGCCGCCGTCGGTGCTGACGCGGCGGAGCCCCCACCACTCGCGCGGGTTGGGTCCTGCCTTGTAGTACAGCACAAGGCGTGCGCCGCCCGTCGCATCGAGCACGGGGTTCCACGTGGGCACGCGCGTGCCGTCGGGCTGCACGCCATGCGCGACCTCCACCGGTGGCGACCAGCGTCCGTTCTCGAAGCGCGACAGCCAGATGCCCACGTCGCGCGCGCTCTCGTACGCCCCGCCGAACCACGCCACCACCAGCGTCCCGCCAACCTCCACGATGGTCGACGCGTGCACGGAGGGGACCGGCGATCCGTCGCTGGGCCAGTCCCGCGCCACGAGGCGCGCGGTGTCAGCGGCGGTGCGGTCTGCGCGCACGGTGTGTGCGGCCGGCGCGACGGGCCGCAGCGCCAGCGTCGGCGTCGCGACCAGCGCAACGATGCCGCCCAGTCGCACCCACGACGACGCCATGCGCCCGTGTCGCGAGATCACCTACGGACGAATGCTGTTCGGCGACGGCTTGCGCGGCAGCGGCGCCGCACGGTTGGCCGCGTGCCAGACGAACGACGCGATCACCGCCGCGTTGAGCTGCATGTCCGGCGCCTGCAGCCGCTCGTAGGTGTCCATGTTCGAGTGATGCGTCCGCGTGCCGTACTCGATCTCGTCCTGGATGAATTGGAAGCCGGGAATGCCCACGCCGTCGAAGGCGAGGTGGTCGGTGCCGCCGGTGTTGTTCAGCGTCACGGTCTTCACGCCCTTGTCGGCAAACGGCTGCATCCACGCGCTGAAGATGGGGGCGACGGCCGAGTTGCCCTGCAGGTACACGCCGCGAATGGCGCCCGTGCCGTTGTCGAGGTTGAAGTAGCCGCTGATGCGCTTCCCTTCCTCGGTCAGCGAGTCACGCGTCCCGAGATGCTGCCGCACGTACGCACGCGACCCCAGCAGCCCCTGTTCCTCGCCGGTCCACAAGGCAATGCGAATGGTGCGCTTGGGCTTGAGCCCTGCGGCCTGCAGCACCCGCACCGCTTCGAGCATCGCGGCCGAGCCGGCGGCGTTGTCGGTGGCGCCGGTGCCGGCGTGCCACGAGTCGAAGTGCGCGCCCAGCATCACCACTTCGTTCTTGAGTTGCGGGTCGGTGCCGGGAATCTCGGCCAGGATGTTGAACGACCCCAGGTCGCCGTCGTGGAACGTGTTGCGCACCTCGAGTTCCATCTCGACCGGCACGCCCTTCTCGATGGTGCGGAGGATGCGTCCGTAGTGCTCGATGGCCACCGCGATGAGCGGCGTGCCGAAGGGCGTCTTCGGGTCGCGCGACTGGCCGTTGTTGGTGAACACCGTGCCGCCGTCGCCACGCCCGGGCTCGAGCACAGCGGCCACCTTCTCGTCCTGGATGAACGCCATGCGTCGCGCGGCCACCGCGGCGTTGGCGCGCAACGCGTCCTGCTGGCGCACGGCGGCGCTGTCGGCGGCGGTGCGCGGTGCCGACTGTCGCGGCCCCGTGGCGGCCGGTTGCGGCATGGGCGCGTTGGCCAGCGTCTCGAGGCTCGCGTCACTCCGCCGCGCGGCCAGCGGCTCGAAACGCGCCGGCACCTCTCGCATGGGCGCGAGCATGACGATCTTGCCGGCCAGCTTCCCCTTGTAGTTCGCGAAGTCGGCGTCGCTGTCGATCTTCACATAGACCACCTGGCTCTTCACCAACCCCGTCGTGCCGGGCGTCCAGGCTTGCGGGTACCCGATGATCGGGAACGGCACCGGGGCGGTGACCTGCGCATAGAACTTCTCGTTCGTCCAGCCGCGTCCGAAGTTCGGCCACGCCTCGATGCGCGGGTCCGAGAGCCCCCACTGCCGGAGCCGGTCGACGGTGAAGTCCGCCGCGCGGCGCGTCGTGGGCGAGCCGGTGAGACGCGGGCCGTGCACGTCGGTGAGCCACGACAGCAGCGTCATGACCTGCGAGTGCTCGAACGCCTCGCGGCGGATCTTCTCGACCGCGGCGCGGTCGACGGGCTCGCCCTGCGCGGCCAGCACGCTCGCGTCGAGGCTGATGGCGGCGAGTGCGGCCAGGGTGCATGCCGCCGCGAACTGCCGCGTGACGTGACGACGCGACGGGCGCAGGCTGGCGAGGAGTGTCGAGGGGAGGCGCGACAGCGTGGACATGCGCGGTGGTGGGCGAAGGTGGGAGGCGCGCCAGTCGCGCCCCACCCTGAAGATGCCCTACCGCGCGCGTGCCGCCAGCACGCGTCGCACGTCGTCGAGTGTGCCGCCCGTCGCCCGCAGCGCCACCAGTGCGTGATAGACCAGGTCGGCCACCTCCTCGGCCGCGCGCGCCGCATCGCCGTCCACGCAGGCCGTCGCCAGCTCCACCGCCTCCTCGCCCAGCTTCTTGAGCCGCAGGTTGCGGTCGGCCAGCAGGCGCTGTGTGTGACTCGGCGGTGTGTCCCCGTGACCGGTCGTGGCCTGCCGCTGCGCGATGGTGGCGTCCACCGCGCCGATGGCGTCGGCCGCCAGCGCCGCCTCGCCGAAGCAGCTCGTCGCGCCGGTGTGGCACGCAGGCCCCGCGGGGGCGATGCGCGCCAGGACCGCGTCGCCGTCGCAATCGGTGGCGAGCGAGACCACGCGTTGCACATTGCCGCTGGTGGCGCCCTTGTGCCACAGGCCGCGCGACCGGCTGCGGTAGTGCATCTCGCCTGTGCGCAGCGTGTACTCGAGCGCCTCGCGGTCGGCGTGCGCCACCATGAGCACCGCGCCGCTCTGCGCATCCTGCGCGACGACGGTGACGAGTCCGCCGCCCTTGGTGAAGTCGAGTGCGTCGAGATCGAGTGCGGGCACTGACAGTCCGGTCATGTGTGGCTCTCCGGCTCCACGAGATGCGCGCGCGTGGCGCGCGCCACGCCGGCGTTCGTGGCAATGAGGTCGCCGCCGAACGCCGTCGCGCGTCCACGCCAGTCGGTGAAGACGCCGCCCGCCTCGGTGATGAGCGGCTGGATCGCCGCGGCGTCCCACGGATTCACGATGTCGTCCACCATCACCTCCGCACGCCCGGTGGCCACGAGCAGATAGCCGTAGCAATCGCCCCACGTGCGCGCGACGTTGGCGTCTGCGGCCAGCGCCTGCCAACGTGCACGACGCGCAGGGCGGTCGGGGAAGCGCTCATCGGTGATGAGCACCGTGGCGTGTGCGAGCGACGACGCACGCGACACCTGCGCGCGACTGCCGTTCCACCAGCACCCTTCGCCGGGGGCCGCCGCGACCAGTTCGCCCACGGCCGGATAGCACGCGGCGCCGGCCAGCACGGTCTCCCCCTCGCAGCACGCGATGAGCGTGCCCCACAGTGGCACGCCGCGCACGAACGCCTTGGTGCCGTCGATGGGGTCGAGGATCCATCGACGCGGCGCGTCGCCGCGCTCGAGCCCGAACTCCTCGCCCATGATGCCGTCGTGCGGGAAGCGCTGCGCGATCCACGCGCGCGCCTCCTGTTCGGCCGTGCGATCGGCAATGGTCACGGGTGACCCGTCGCCCTTGATGTCCACGTCGAACGTCTGGCGATACCAGCGCATCGCGACCCCCGCCGCCAGTTCGGCCACTTCGGCGGCCGCCTGCAGCAACGTGGCCGGTGCGGCCGTCGTGCGCGCGCTCATGCGGCCACCGCCGTCTGTCGCACGGGCAACCCCGCCTGCTGCATGACGCGCTTGAGCGCCGACACCGTGGTCACGCCGTCGTGCAGGATGCCGGCCACGAGCACCGCGTCGGCGCCGCCCTGCTGCACGGCCTCCACGAGGTGCGCCGCCGTCCCCGCACCGCCGCTCGCAATCACGGGCACCGGCACTGCCTCGGCCACCGCGCGCGTGAGCGCGAGGTCGTACCCGGTGCGCGCACCATCGCGATCGATGCTGGTGAGCAGGATCTCGCCGGCGCCGCGCGCGACGCACTCCTGCGCCCACGCCACCGCCTCGAGCGGCGTCTCCTCGCGCCCGCCCTTCACCCACACGGTGTACACGCCCTGCGCGTTGCGCTTCGCATCGATGCTGGCCACCACGCATTGCGCGCCGAAGCGATCGGCCGCCGCCGTGAGCACCGCGGGGTCGGACACCGCGGCCGAGTTGAGCGACACCTTGTCGGCGCCGGCCCGCAAGGCGCGCGCGACGTCGTCGGCGGTGCGCACACCGCCGCCGATCGTGAGCGGCACGAACAGCCGCTCCGCCGTGCGGCGCGCCACGTCGAGCAGCGTCGCGCGCTCCTCGGCGCTGGCCGAAATGTCGAGGAAGGTGATCTCGTCGGCGCCGGCAGCCTCGTAGTGGGCGGCCAGCGCGACGGGATCACCCACGTCGCGCAGCCCCACGAAGTTGACGCCCTTCACCACACGCCCGCCCTTCACGTCGAGGCAGACGATGACCCGTCGCGTGAGCATTCAGCCGGTCACCTCGAGACGCACCGCGCCCTTGGTGCTGAACACCGCGCCGGTCTCCTCGAGCGCCTGCCGCAGGCAGAACCCCAGGGCCTTGAACGCCGCCTCGATGATGTGATGCCGGTCTTCGCCGCGCAGCACGCGCACATGCAACGTGGCCTTCGCGTTGTCGGCGAAGGAGCGGAAGAAGTGCTCGTACAGCCCCGAGGGGAGCGGCCCGCGGTAGAACGGCCGGCCGCCGAGGTCGAGCACCACCTGGACGAGTGCGTCGTCCATGGGCACGGTGCGCTCGCCGTAGCGTGCGCAGGTGGCCGGCGCGTGCGAAGCGAACGCCTGCCCCAGCGCGATGGCCACGTCCTCGATGAGGTGATGGCGCAGGTCGCCGCGCGCGCTGATGTCGAACGCCACGCCGCTGTAACGCGAGAGCGCGACCAGCATGTGGTCGAGGAACGGCTCGGTGGTGGCGATGGCCGGCTGCGCGCCGGCACTCGCGCCCAGCGCGATGCGGATCTGCGTCTCCTTCGATTCCCGCTGCACGACGGTCATGCGCTGAACTCCTCCACGAGATGGCGCGCGTCGAGCGCACCGGTGTACAGGGCCATGCCGAGCACGGCGCCCGCCAGACCGCGATGTTCGAGCGCGCGCAGGTCGTCGACGCTGCTCACGCCCCCCGACGCCAGCACGGGCCAGGCGCTCGCCTCGGCCACGCGCTCCATGAGCCAGAGGTCGGTGCCCTGCATCTGCCCTTCCTTGTGCACCGCCGTCACGAGCACGCCCGCCAGCGGCAGTGCCGAGAGCGAGGCGACGAAATCCGTCACGTCCAGCGTCGAGGTCTCGGCCCACCCCTTGGTGACGACCCGCTCCCCGCGCACATCCGCCGCGATGATGAGCTGGCCGGGATAGCGCGCCGCCATCGTCTCTCGCCACCCTTCGTCCTCGACGGCGCGCGTGCCCACCACCACCCACGAGGCACCCTCGTCGAGGAGTTGCACGATGCGGGCCTCGTCGCGCACGCCGCCGCCCACCTGCACCGGCACCGGGCTCTCGCGCAGCAGGTCGCGCACCACGTCGTCGTTGTCGCCACGGCCGGTGGCCGCATCGAGGTCGACGATGTGCAACCGGCCGAAGCCGGCGCGCACCCACTCGCGCGCCACGGCGAGCGGGTCGTCGAGACGGACGCGCTCGTCGGCGTAGTCGCCGCCCACCAGTTGCACCACATGGCCACCGCGCAGGTCGATGGCGGGAATCGCGATCATGCGCTCCTCCGGAGCGTCGAAGCCAGGTCGAGAAACGCGCGCACGAACGCCAGTCCCGGCGCACTCGACTTCTCAGGGTGAAACTGGGTGCCCACCACGTTGCCGCGCCGCACGGCGGCGGGGAAGCGATCCCCGTCGTGTTCGCTCCACGCGGTCACGAACGCCATGCCCGCGTCCGTGGGACGCGCGACATAGCTGTTGGCATAGTACGCCACATCGAGCGCACTCGCCGCGAGCAGCACGTCGGTGGCATCGTCCACGGTGTTCCAGCCGATCTGCGGCACGCGCACTGCGCGCAGCTTCTCGACGCGGCCGGGCACGACGCCCAGCCCTGCACCGGGTCCTTCATCGCTGCCGTCGAACAGCAGCTGCATCCCCAGGCAGATGCCGAGTGTCGGCAGGCCGCCGTGCAAGGCGTCGCGCATCGCCTCGAGGCCACCGGCAAGACGCTCGGCCGCCGGTGCGAACGCTCCGACACCCGGCAGCACGAGAGCGTCGGTGTCCTGCACGGCACGGGCGGCGTCCGTCTCGACGTGCACGGTGCCGCCACCCGCCTCGAGTGCCTTGACCAGCGAGTGCAAGTTGCCGGCGCCGTAGTCGAACACCGTCACGCGCAGCGCGCCCGTGGCGCGCAGACTCTCCGCGCTCATCGGGTCACCTCCGCCGTCGCCGCATCGAACGCCGCGAGAAACTGCTCCATGAGCGGCCACGGCCCCACGCTCACACGCAGGGTGTCACCCACATGCGGCAGCGCCTCGAACGGACGCGCCGCGACACCGCGTGCCCGCAACGCCTGTCCCACCGCCACCGCCTGCGCGACCGGCACACAGACAAAGTTGGCCGCGCTGTCGAGCGGCGCGTACCCGCGTGCGCGCAGCGCGTCGGCCAGTCGGTCGCGGTTGGTCACCGCCAGCGCGGCGTGATCGGCCACCCACGTCGCGTCCTCACGCAGCGCCGCCAGCGCGACCGTCTCGGCCATCGCGTTCAGCTTGTATGGCCCGCGCGACTTCTCGACGTCGCGCACCAGCGCCGGATGCCCGATGCCATAACCCACACGCAACCCCGCGAGACCGAACGCCTTCGACATGGTGCGAATGACGAGCACGTTCTCGTGCTCCAGCGCCAGTCGCGCCGACGACACCCCGGCGAACTCCGCGTAGGCCTCGTCGATGAACACCACCCCCGGCGCCTCGCGCACGGCGCGTTCGAGCGTGGCGCGCGCCACCAGGGCGCCGGTGGGATTGTTGGGTGAGCAGAGGTAGAGGATGCGTGGCCGTGTGGCCAGCAACGCATCGAGGTCGGGCTGCTGGTCCGCACGTTCCGTGATCCCCGCGTACGCGAGACCGTTCATCTGCGCGAAGATGGGGATCATTGCGAACGAAGGCTCCGAGCTCGCCACGAGACTCCCGGGCTCGCCGAACGCGCGCATCGCGCTGTCGAGGATGTCATCGGAGCCGCAGCCGGTCACCAGATAGTCGGCCGGCACCCCCACGTATGCCGCGAGCGCGTCCTTGAGCTCCGCGCTGTACAGCGACGGGTAACGCGTCACGCGCGAGACCGGCAGGGCGCGCCAGGTGCGCTCCGCCGCTGGTGGCATCCCCCACAGGTTCGTGTTGTCCGTCAGGTCGAGCGCCACCGGTGCGCGCTTGGGGTCGTACAGCGGCACGCCGTCGTACAGCGCGCGCGCGAAGGCCAGTCGATCGCTGCTCATGTCGCCACCTCGCGTGATACAGGGGTCTGCCAGGCGCGCGCCGCCGCGGCGTGGGCCGGCAGCCCTTCGGCGTCGGCGAACGTGCCCACGCTGTCCGCCAGCCGCGCGGCGGCGTCGGGCGTCACCTCCTGCCACGTCGTCCAGCGCACGAAGTCGAGCGTCGACAGCCCCGAGTAGCTGCGCGCCGCGCCTGCCGTGGGCAGCACATGATTGGCGCCCGTCATGTAGTCGCCGAACGCCACGCTGCTCGACGCCCCCACGAACACGGTGCCCGCACAGCGCAGCGCGGCCAGCGCGTCGGAGCGCGCATCATCACGAACCACCAGCAGCAGGTGCTCTGCGGCCCACGCGTTCGCGAAGGCGATGGCGTCGGCGCACGACGGCACGCGCACGATGCCACCGCGCGCGGCCAGCGCCGCGCGCGCGATGTCGGCGCGGGGCGCGGCGTCCAGCAGCGCGGCCAGCGCGGTCTCCACCTGCGCCGCCAGTGCCGTGCACGCGCCCGCATCGTCCGCGAGCACGCACACCACGGCCGCGTCCGGGTCGTGCTCCGCCTGCGCCAGCATCTCGCGGGCGATCACCTGGGCGTCGGCCGTCGCGTCCCCCAGCACCAATAGCTCGCTCGGCCCGGCCGGCGCGTCGATCGCGACGTGTGCGACCAGTTGCACCTTGGCCTCGGCCACCCACGCGTTCCCCGGCCCCACGATGCGATCGACGCGCGGCACACTCTCGGTGCCCAGGGCCATGGCGGCAATGGCGCCTGCACCGCCAACGGCAAACACGCGATCGACGCCAGCCAGCGCGGCCGCCGCGAGCACCACATCGCTGGGCAGGCCGTCCGGGCCCGGCGGCGAACAGACGATCACTTCGCTCACGCCGGCAACGCGCGCGGGAATCGCGCCCATGAGCAGCGAGCTCGGATACGCGGCGCGTCCGCCGGGCGCGTACACCCCCACGCGCTGCAGCGGGTCGGGGCGACGCCCCACCGTGATGCCGGGTTCGGGCGTGCACACCGTCGCCTGCGGACGAAAGGCCTCGTGCACCGCCGCGATGTTGCGCGCAGCACGCTCGAGCGCCGCACGCACGGGGGCGTCGAGACGCGTGAGCGCCGCGTCCCACGCGGCGCGGGGCACTTCGAGCGAGGTCAGGGTGGCGCCGTCGAACGTGCGCGCGAACTGCCGCAGCGCGGCGTCACCGTCGGTGCGCACCGCCTCGATGAGTTCGGCCGTGCGGGCGCGTACGCCCGGATCGGTCGTGGACTGTCGATCGTCGAGCGCGCGACGCGCTGACGCATCGAGCGCGGACAGCGGGCCACGGGCCCGCAACGCGACGGGCTGACTCATGGCACCAACCGCTCGATGCGCGTCACGAGAATCCCCTCGGCGCCCACCGCGCGCAGCTGCGAGATGGTGCGGTAGATCGTGTCGGCGCCCACCACCGCGTGCACCGCCACGAAGCCGCCGCCGTTGGCGATGTCGATGACCGTCGGGCCATTGAGCCCGGGCAGCACGCCACGCACCGCGTCGAGCGCCGCCTTCGGGACGTTGGCCATGAGGTAGCGCTGGCCGCGCGCGCGAATGACGCTCGCCAACGCAATCACGAGGTCGTCGAGCGCGCGTCCGCGTTCGCCCGCATCGGGCGGCGGAAACCCCTCGGCCGTGATGAGCCGCGCCGTCGAACGGAGCACCGTCTCGACCTCGCGCAGCCCGTTCACCCGCAGCGTCGACCCCGTGCTGGTGAGGTCGACGACCACGTCCGCGATGCCGAGGTGCGGTGCGATCTCGGCCGCCCCCGACACTGGCACCACGTCGACCGGCAGCCCCTGCGCCTCGAAGAAGCGGCGGGTCACGCCCGGAAACACTGTCGCCACCCGCACCGGCCGGCCGGCCGTCGCCGCGCTGGCCCGCATGTCGTCGAGGGTGCGGATCCCCGCGTCCTCCCGCGCCGCCACCACCAGCCGGCAGCGCCCGAACCCGAGGTCGAGGTGGGTCGTGAGGGGGCGGCCGGACTCGTTCACGAGGTCCCAGCCGGTCACCCCCACGTCGGCGGCGCCGTCGGCCACGAACTCGGGGATGTCCTGGGCGCGGACGAAGATGGCCTCGAACTCCCCGCCCAGGGAGGCGGACAGGGCCCGTTCACCGGACGACCGGACTTCGAGGCCGGCGTCGGTGAACAGTTCGCGGGTGTCTTCGGCCAGACGCCCCTTGTTGGGGAGGGCGATGCGGAGCATGACGACAGGGGGTGCGGGCGGCCGGGGCCGCCATGGGACAACAAAAAAGGCCCGTCCGGAGTGGACGGGCCTGGGAGCGAGCGGCGATGTCAGGTCAGCGCGAGGCGCTGGTCACCATGGCATGCACGCACCGCCCCGACCCGTCGGGCCGTGGCCATGATGCGTGTGATGGTGGCGCGTCTGCGTGCTGAGCATGAGCCGCTGAGGCTAGCCGGAACCGGACAGGGCGTCAAGGGCGTTTTCCCTGAGAGCCCTTGGCGCTGCCGGGGCTTGTGAATAAGTTCACGAAGTCCGCAGGGCCCTGCGGATGGGGGCGCCCCGACTGGGGGCCTCAGGCAGCACAGGAAATTTCCGATCTAGGCTCTGGAGGCCTGACAAACATGCGGTTTCTCGGCTTTGCGGTGGTGACCGGCGCGGCGGTTCTGCTCGGCGCGTGCGGTGGTGGGGAGAAGGCCCCTGAGGCGGACACGACGCAGCCCTCGGCGGCGGCGGCGGCTCCGGCTCCTGAGGCGGCTCCGGCGGCGGCCGGTGCGGCGGCCATCACGGGCACGACGCACGAAGTGAAGATGGTCGGTGACGCGCAGGGCTATCGTTTCGAGCCCGCCGAGATCACGATCAAGGCCGGCGACGGCATCAAGTTCACGATGGTCAGCGGCGGCCCGCACAACGTGGCGTTCGACCCGGCCACGATCCCGGCCGCGGCGAAGTCGGTCCTCCTGGCCAACATGCCGGAGCAGGCGGGCGAGCTGTCGGGCAAGATGCTCCTCAACGCCAACGAGTCGTACACGATCTCGTTCGCGGGCGTCCCGGCTGGCACGTACGATTTCCACTGCACGCCGCACCTCGCGATGAACATGAAGGGCAAGGTCACGGTCCAGTAAGCGGACCGCGTTCCAACGCACGACGGGGGCCGGCGCACACGCGCCGGCCCCCGTTTGCTTCCGTGCGGGCCGCTGCCTAACCTGCCTCGCATGTGGGCCGACACTCTCCTGACGCTCGAACGCGGACACCTGCAGCGCCTGCTGCTGTGGGCCGCCGCCAGCGTCGTCATCGGCACCGCACTGCTCGCCCTGCTCGCGGCACGTCGCTCGGCCGCGCCGCTGCTGCGGCACTTCGCCATCCAGTGCATCGCCTGGGGGCTGGTCGACGCCGCCATCGTGGGCTGGGCCTGGCGTGGGCTCGCCTATCGCGACTTCGCCGGCGTGCAGAAGCTGCTCAACATCCTCTGGCTGAACGTCGGCCTCGACGCGGGGTACGCCGCCGTCGGCATCACCATCGCGCTGCTCGGCTGGCGCTGGGGCGCACGACTTGGCGCCGTCGGCGCCGGGGTGGGCGTCGTGCTGCAGGGTCTCGTCCTCGCCCTGCTCGACCTGCGCCTCATTGCGCTCGTGGGTCCGCTGCGCTGATCGTCCCGTCGGCTGCCTCGATTCGCATCGCATCGTCTCACCGCTCTCGCTGACCGATCATGGAACCCGTCATCCCCGATCTCCGCGACACACCGCGCGCCGAAGCCTACGAGCGACTCGCCGAGATGCAGGCGCTGCTGCTCGAGGGCAGCGACGACGTCATCGCCGGCATGGCCACGACCGCCACGCTGCTGCATCACGCGTTCGGGCATCTGTGGACCGGCTTCTATCGCGTGGTGGTGCCCGACACCCTGCTCCGTGTCGGCCCGTACCAGGGGTCGCTCGGCTGCCAGGAAATCCGCTTCGGCCGCGGCGTCTGCGGCACCGCCGCGGCCGAGCGACGCACGGTCGTGGTCCCCGACGTGCACGCGTTCCCGGGACACATCGCGTGCGATGCGCGCTCGCGCAGCGAGATCGTCGTGCCGGTGTTCGACGCGCACGGCGCCCTGCTGGCCGTCCTCGACATCGACTCCCCGGAGCCCGCCGCGTTCGGCGACGACGATGAGGCCGGGCTCGCGCGTCTGGTGGCTTGGTTCGCCCGCACGACGTATGTTCCCGTCCCTGCCTGACCCCTCTGCGCGAGACGCACGGCCCATGCCATGACCGGCTACTCCGATCGCATCAATCACGCGTTCGCTTTCGCGGCCAAGCACCACGACCAGCAGGTGCGCAAGGGGACGCGACTGCCCTATCTCACGCACCCCGCCAACGTCGCGATCATCCTGACGCGCTACGGGTGCGCCGAGGAGGTCGTGGTGGCCGGCATCCTGCACGACGTGGTCGAGGACTGCGTGCGCGAGGGGATGACACGTCCGATGCTCGAGGAGCGCATCGGACGCAAGTTCGGCGAGGACGTGCTCGGGACGGTGCTCGCGGTCACGCAGCGGCGCGTCGACGACGACGGCCTCGAGTTCTCGGCCGACGAGCGCAAGGCCGACTACCTCGCGCGCCTCGCGCAGGCCAGCGACGCCGCGCGGTGGGTGTGCGCCGCCGACAAGGTGCACAACGCCAACGCCATCCTCTCCGACCTGCGGCGGACGTCGTTCCCCGAGACCGTCTGGGGACGTTTCTCCGCCGGCCGTGACGGCACGGTGCAGTGGTACCGGCGTGTCGCGGACACGCTGCGTGCGATCGGCTTCACCGCGCCGATCGTCGACGAACTCGACGCCGCCGCGCGCGAGCTCGAGTCAGCCTGACATCGGGGAGCGGTGCGGCTCCCCAGTCCCGCATCTTCCAGGAGATTGTCCGATGCTGTTGCCTCTCGTGAGTGCGTCCCTGTTGCACACCATGGCGGTGTGGCAGCCCCCGACGCGCACGGTGCGTCTCGAAGTGAGCCCGGCCGATCCGGTCGTGATGGCCGAGGACACGCTGCGTCTGCGGGCGCGCGTCGTCGACGCCAGTGGACAGGCCGTGAGCGGCGCGCAGGTGCGCTTCGTGGCCGCCGGGGGACGTTTCGAGGGCACCGTCGAACCCGATGGCCTCGTGCGCAGCGGCTCGACCGGCACGCTGCCGGTCACCGTCGTGGCGCAGATTCCCGGGCAGCCCGCCCTGCAGCAGCGCGTCGAGGTGCGCATGGTGCCGGGTCCGGCCGCGAGCATCACCCTGGCCGCCGCGCCCACGCGCCTGGTGGGTGGGCAGCGCCTCGCGCTCCTGCCCCGCGTGCGCAGCGCCGCCGGTGATGTGCGCGACGATCGCGTGACGTGGCGCAGCAGCAACCCCGCGGTCGCCGCGGTCGACGCCGACGGCCTGGTGGAGGCGCGCGCGGTCGGGCGCGCCGTGCTCACCGGCACGGCCGGCAAGGCGACGGTCACGCACGCCGTGCAGGTGGTCGCGTCGCGCGTGGGCGCGTTCAGCATCACCCCCACCGCGCGCGACGCGAAGACGGGTGACGTGATCCGTTTCACCGTGAACGCGAAGGATGCCGCGGGCAAGCCGCTCACCGGCGTGTCGCCCAGTTGGAGCTTCAGCCCCGGGCAGGGCGTCATCGACAGCGACGGCGCATTCACGGGCTACGAGGGTGGCACGTACGTCGTCACCGCGACGCTGGGCACGCAGAGCGCCCAGAGCATCATCCGGCTCACGCCGCGTGACGTGCGCCGACCGGCCACCGTGGTGGGGCGCCTGCCGCGCACCGGCTTCACCACCGAGGAAGTGTGGCTGCACCCGTCGCGTGAGATCGCCTACCTGGGCACCGGCTCCGGCGGCGATCGCATGTACACCATCGACATCACCGACAAGGCCAAGCCGGTGGTGACCGACAGCATCGTCGAGAACACGCGGCGCGTGAACGACATCATGACGTCGCCCGACGGCAAGCACCTCGTGTTCACGCGCGAAGGGGCGAGCGATCGCAAGAACGGCATCGTCATCGCCTCGCTCGAGGATCCGCTGCACCCGAAGAAGTGCGCCGACTTCACCGAGGGGCTCACCGGCGGCGTGCACAGCACGTTCGTGTACCGGCAGGAGAAGTACGGCACGCACATCTACCTCACGAATGACGGCACGGGCGCCATTCACGTCATCGACTGGAACGACCCGTGCAAGCCGAAGACGGCGGCCGTGTGGAAGACGCCGCGCCCCGACGCCGGCCGCTCGCTGCACGACATCGATGTGCAGGATGGGCTCGCGTACCTCAGCTACTGGAACGACGGCCTGGTCATCCTCGACATCGGCAACGGCATCAAGGGCGGCTCGCCCAGCAACCCGCAGGTCGTGTCGCAATACAAGTACGACCTCAACGATCTCTACCGGCAGGTCGAAGCGGCCGGCGGCCCCGGCTTCATCCGCGGCACGCATACCGCGTGGCGTCACAAGAACTACGTGTTCATCGCCGACGAAGTGTTCCCGTCGTCGCCGGTGAAGGGCGCGAAGGACGCGTCGGCCGGCCGCGCGTATGGTCGCCTGCAGGTGATCGACGTGAGTGACATCAGCGCGCCGCGCAGCGTGGCCTTCTACGAGCCCGAGTACGGCGGTGTGCACAACGTGTGGGTGGCCGGCGACACGCTGTACATGGGTGCCTACAACGCCGGCTTCCGCGCCTTCGACATCAGCGGCGAGTTGCGCGGCGACCTGCGCGCGCAGCAGCGCGAGATGGTGCACGTCAACACCGCCGACATGGACGGCTTCGTGAAGAATGCCGCCATGACGTGGGGCGTGGTGGTGCGCAACGGCCTCGCGTACGTGAACGACATGTACAACGGCCTCTGGATCGTGCGCATGGAGCCCAAGCCCGATCCGAAGAAGGCCACCATCGTCCCGTGACGCGCGCGCTGGTGTTCCGGAGCCTGCGGGCGGTGGCGCTGGGTGTCGCCACCGCCACCGCACTCCCTGCACAGAACCCGACCACCACGTACACCGCGCTCGTCGCGAGTGAATCGGTCGATCGCGTCGCCGTGGTCGCGTTCGGGCCGCAGGGCGCGCGCGTCGTGCGCCAGCACGAGGTGGGCGTCATGCTCGCCGACCCCGACGGCCCGCACGGCGTAGCCGTCGACCCGGCCGGGCGCTTCTACTACGTGACGACCGCACACGGCACCCCGTATGGCGTGCTGTGGAAGTTCGATGCGCGCACCAACGCGTACGCCGGGCAGGTCATGCTCGGCAACTTTCCCGCCACGGCGCAGGTGAGTCCCGACGGGTCGAAGGTCGTCGTGGTGAACTTCAACCTGCACGGCGACATGGTGGCCAGCGACGTGAGCGTCGTGCGCACCGACAGCGTGGCACCGCTGCAGGAGATCGCGCGCATCACCACCTGCGCCATGCCGCACGGCTCGCGCATCGACCGCACCGGCACGCGGCACTACAGCGCGTGCATGATGGACGACATGCTCGTCGAGATCGACCTCGACGGCCTGCAGGTGGCGCGGCACTTCCGGCTCACGAAGGGCGCCGAGCAGGGGATGCCCGGGGCGCCGCCCGTGCGCGGCGCGAACGCGCATGCCGGCCACGACATGAGTGGCCACGGCATGACGCAACCTGCCGCCGGCAGCACCACCTGCTCGCCGACGTGGGCGCAGCCCAGCCCGGACGGACGTACCGTGTGGGCGGCGTGCAACGGCACGAGCGACCTCGTCGAGATCGACGTCGCGTCGTGGACCCTGCGCCGCCGCATACCCGCAGGCAACGGGGTGTACAACCTCGCTGTGACGCGTGACGGTGCGCTGCTGGTGGCCACCAACAAGCGCGGACAGAGCGTGTCGCTTATCGACACGAAGAGCGGGGCCACGCTGGCCACGCTCCCCACCCAGCGCCGCGTCGTGCACGGCGTCGCCATCACGCACGACGACCGCTACGCGTTCATCTCCGTCGAGGGCGTCGGCAGCGAACCCGGCACCGTGGAGATCATCGACCTCGTCGCGCGAAAGACCGTGGCGCGTGTCGATGTCGGCCAGCAGGCCGGCGGCATCGACGTCCTGCCGCCGGGGTGAGTCGCGGGCGGCGCGGCCACAGGCGCGCCCGCCGAGGCGTCACGCCGTCGCGTACGTCCGCGTCACGTAGTCGTCGAGGATGCCGAGGAACTCCGCGACGATCGCGTCCCCCTTGAGCGTCGTGAGCAGCTTGCCGTCCACGTACACCGGCGCCTTGGGCTCCTCGAACGTGCCCGGCAGCGAGATGCCGATGTTCGCATGCTTGCTCTCGCCCGGCCCGTTCACGACGCACCCCATCACCGCGACCTTCATGTCCACCACGCCGGGCCGTGTGGCGCGCCACACGGGCATCTGCTCGCGCAGGTAGCCCTGGATGTCCTCCGCCATGTGCTGGAAGAACGTGCTCGTCGTGCGGCCGCATCCGGGGCACGCCGTCACCTGCGGTGCGAACGACCGGAGTCCCAGCGACTGCAGGATCTGCTGCGCCACGAACACTTCCTCGCGCCGGTCGCCATTGGGCTTCGGCGTGAGCGACACGCGAATCGTGTCGCCGAGCCCCTCGCTCAGCAGAATGGACAGCGCGGCGGTGGAGGCGATGACCCCCTTGTTGCCCATCCCCGCCTCGGTGAGGCCGAGGTGCAGCGGATAGTCGCAGCGCGCGGCCAGCAGGCGATAGCACGCCACGAGGTCCTGCACCACCGAGATCTTCGCGCTCACGATGATGCGATCGTGCGGCAGCCCCACCTCCTCGGCCAGCGCCGCACTGCGCAGCGCACTCTCCAGCATCGCGTCCATGTAGACGTCCTTCGCGTCACGCGGCTCGGCGGCGCGCGCATTGGCGTCCATCATGTCCGTGAGCAGCGCCTGGTCGAGCGACCCCCAGTTCACGCCGATGCGCACGGGCTTGCCATGATCGATGGCCGCCTGGATGATCCTCGTGAAGTTCGTGTCGCGGTGCTTCGTGCCGACGTTGCCGGGGTTGATGCGGTACTTGTCGAGTGCCGCCGCCGCTGCCGGATACTTCGTGAGCAGCAGGTGGCCGTTGTAGTGGAAGTCGCCGATGAGCGGCACGTCGAGTCCGCGATCGGTCAGCCGCTGGCGGATCTCCGGGACCGCCTGGGCGGCCTCGTCGTTGTTGACGGTGATGCGCACCTTCTGCGACCCCGCCTCGTACAGGGCGGCGACCTGATCGGCGGTCGCGGCGGCGTCGGCCGTATCGGTGTTCGTCATCGACTGCACGACAATGGGCGACGACGAGCCGACGGCGACGTCGCGCACCCGCACGGTCACGGTGGGGCGGCGTGCACCGAAGGCGGCAACTGGCTTCACGGGAACGACCTCGGGTTGGACAGGGTAGCTCAAGCTAGCGGGTCCCCCGCGAACACCCCAAGTTCCGCCGCATGGACGACACCACGACACCGATGGCGGAACCCCCCTCACCCGACGACCCCGCGCCCGAGCGTGCCGAGGTCGCCGCACCGACACCACCCCGCCGGGGATTCTTCCGCCGGCACTGGCTGGGCACCACGCTCACGACGCTGCTCGGCCTGCCGGTCCTCGTCCTCACGGTGTGGACGGTCGTCGCACTGTCATGGAGCTATTCCACCGGCAAGCGTGCCGGCTACGTGCAGAAGATGTCCCGCAAGGGATGGCTGTGCAAAACGTGGGAAGGCACGCTCTACACCGACATCGCCCGCGGCTTTCGGGCCGACAGCTTCGTCTTCACGGTCCGCAGCGACTCGCTCGCCCACGCTATCGAGGCACTCAGCGGCAAGCGCGTCGCGGTCGACTACCAGCAGCACATCGGCGTCCCCACGTCGTGCTTCGGTGACACCGAGTACTTCGTCGTGGGCGTGCGCGCGCTGACCGAATAGGGCGGCGCCGAAGCGATTTCCCCTTCACCGACATCGAGGTTCGTATGCATCGTATGCGCCAGTTGGCCGTCACCCTCGCGGCGACCGCCTCCCTTGCCACCTTCACCACGCTCGCCTCCGCGCAGGAGGCCAAGGTCGTCCGCTTCGGCGTGAGCGGCGGGCTCTCCCTCCCCATGGGCGATCTGGGCAAGAGCACCGACGCCGGCTACGTGATCGCCGGCCACCTCTGGGCCAAGCCCAACGCCACGAAGGCGCTCAGCTTCCGCGGTGACGTGAGCTTCGACCAGTGGAACTTCTCCAATGGCGCGGACGCCTCCTGGAAGGCGCTCGGCTTCATCGCGAACGGCATCTTCGAGGTGCCCACGGCCTCCGGCAAGACCACGCAGCCGTACCTGCTCGCCGGTGTCGGCCTCTTCTCGCAGCGCTACACGCTGCTCAATCGCAACTACGACGACTCCGACGTGGCCATCCAGGCCGGCGGTGGCCTGACCTTCCGCCTGTCCGGCTTCGACACCTTCGTCGAGGCGAAGGTCGTCAACGTCTTCGCGACCCAGAGCAGCACCTGGGTGCCGATCACCTTCGGGGTCCGCTTCTAGACCCGGCCTTCGCACGCACGGCCCAGCAGGGCCTGCAGGCAGGGAGCGCGCGCGCCACGGTGTCCTCACGTGGCGCGCGCGTTCATCTTTCGGCCATGGCCGATCCCATCGTGATTGTCGGTGCTGGTGTGGCCGGACTGTGTGCGGCCCGCACCCTCGAGCGCGCCGGCCGTTCGGTGCTCCTCCTCGACGCGGCGCCCGAGCCCGGTGGCCGTGTGCGCAGCACCGTCGTCGACGGCTTCACCCTCGACCACGGCTTCCAGGTCCTGTTCACGGCGTATCCGACACTCGGACGCTTCCTCGACCTGCCGGCGCTCGCGCCGCGTCGCTTCCTGCCCGCCGCCCGCATCGCGCGCGACGGCCGCGTCAGCTTCGTGGGCGACATCCGTCGCGACCCGACGCTGCTCCCCGAGCTGCTGCGCGCACCCGCGGTCGGCGTGGTCGATGCGCTGCGCCTCTTCGCGCTCCAGCGCGCGGCGCAGCGCGGCACCATCGACGAAGTCTTCGCCTCCAGCGTCGCGCGACGCGGCGCCCGCGATTTCCTGGCCGAGCGTGGCTTCTCCGACGACACCATCGCCGGTCTCTTCGCGCCGTTCTACGGAGGCATCCTGCTCGATCGCTCCCTCGCGACCAGCGCCGCCGTGCTGCTCTTCACCTTCCGTATGCTGGCCGAGGGGGACACCGTGGTGCCGTCAGCGGGGATGGGCGCGCTGTCGCGGCAGATCGCGAGTGGGTTGCGCCCCGGCACGCTGCGTTGCGGCGTGCGGGTCGCGTCGCTCGTCGTGCAGGAGGGCGCCGTGTGCGGCGTGCGGCTCGACGACGGCTCGGTGCTCGACGCGGCGCACGTGGTGCTCGCCACGGACGCCCCCACGGCCGCGACGCTCGCCGCCACCGCGGGCATCGACGCGGGCCCCGTGCCCGACGCGCGCGGGTGCACGACGGTCTACTTCACGGCGCGGCGCACCCCCGTGCCCGGCCGCGCGCTGTGGCTGAATGCCGCGGCCGACGCGACGATCAGCCACGCCGTCACCATGACCGACGTGGCGCCCAGTTATGCGCCCGCCGGCCGCGCGCTCATCGCGGCCACCGCCGTGGGTGACGCCGCCGATCTCGACGACAGCACCCTCGAGACCCGCGCCCGACGCGAGCTGCTGCAGATGGGGCGGCTCAGCGACACGGAGGCCGGCCTCGAACGGCTCGCCATCTGGCGCATCCCCTTCGCGCAGGCCGCGCAGCCCCCGGGCTTCGCGGAACACCGCCCCTCGGTGGCGTGTGGTATCCCAGGGCTCTGGCGCGCGAGCGAGGTGCTGCACAGCAGCTCGCTCGAAGGCGCCGCGCGCGGCGCGCTGGCCGCGGCGGAGGCCCTGCTCACTCTCCCCAACCAGGACCCTACATGACTTCCCCTTTCCCGGCGCCGCGCCGAGCGCGGACGATCGCGCTCGCGGTCGCCCTCGTGGGCGCGGCCGGCGTGCTGACACCGGTGGGGGCGCAGACGCTCGGCGCCCAGACCGGCAACGCGCCGTCCGAAGCCCGGCAGGTCATTTCCATCAATCCGTTCCTCCCCATCCTGGGCTACTTCCAGGGGGAGTACGAGCGGCGCCTCGACGACAACGTCGCGTTCGCGATTGCCGGCTCGTACATGCGCTTTGACGACTACTACACGAACGTCGACGCCAAGGTGCGCCTTTATCCGCAGGAACGCGGCCTGCACGGGGTGGGCGTGGCCGCCGGGCTGGGGTACGGCATCGTGCGGCGCCGCAACACCTACTACTGCGATCCCATCGAGTTCTCGTGCGAGGACACGCAGAAGCGGACGGTGTCCGCCCCCACCTTCTCGGTGGAGGCGCACTACCAGTGGCTGCTGGGGGCGCGACGGGCCACGGCCGTGGCGGTGGGCGGCGGCGTGAAGCGTTACTTTATCGGCGACCGCGATGCCAACGGCATCGAGCGGATCCTGCCGACGATGCGCCTCACCATCGGCTATGCCTTCCGGTAGCACCCTGCGCGCCGCGCACCGATGCGCGGCGTTCCTGTTCGCCCTCGCCCTGCTGCACCCCGCCCGCCTGGACGCCCAGGCGGCGCCGCGTGTTGGCCGCATCGTGGCGCTGGCCATCAGCCCCACCTTCCCCGATGTCGTCGCAGTCGAGCGCCGCGTCGCCGCCGACGCGCAGGAGCTCGAACTCCGGCGCCTCTCCGCCGCAGGCAGCACGCCGGTGCGACGCACGCCGGCACTCCTGGCCACACCGCTGGTGCCCGCGGGGTCGCACGACCCGCCGGTGCGGCGCTACAGTGGGGATCTCGATTGGCGTCCCGTCGTGGGGGGCGATGCGCACTGGTTCGCCTACGTCAGCGGTGAGCCCGACGGGCTCCACGTGCGCATCAACTACGTCCAGGGCGACGGCACCCTCGGCATGACGACGCCGCTCGCGTTGCCGGGTGACCCGCGCTCGTCGGCGCCACGCTGGTCCCCCGATGGCCGTCATCTCACCTTCGTCTCCGACAGCGGCACCCTCGTCATCGCCGCCGATGTCGATCGCCTGCTTCGGGGCGATGCGCTGCCGCCGCAACTCACGCGGGTCACCGCGGCCGGTGTCGCGGTGCGAGCGCCGGCCTGGTCACCGCGCGGCGGCTTCATCGCATTCGAAAGTGAACGCACGGTGCGTGGTGCCCTGCGTCATGTCATCGACGTCGTCGCCGTCGATCGCATCACCGGGACCCCGCTGGGCATTCCGGTCACCGTCGCCGCGCTGGTCACCGAGAACGCCTTCCGCCCTTCGTGGAGCCCCGACGATGCGTTCGTGGCCTTCTACGTCGATCAGGGCAGTGGCGACGATGTCACGCCGGGCATCGGGGTGGCGGAGCTGCTGCGCGACGCCAACACCGGCGCGCTCATCGGCGGTGAGGTGAAGCAGGGACGCCGCTCGCGTCGGCTTGCGGAAGCGGTGCAGGCGAACGAGTCGCGCGGCCCGCTCTGGACGCGCTTCGAGGGCGAAGCCATCAGCGGCGGACGCCGTCCGTTGCCGGGGCTCGTGTTCGCCGCGCACGATCCCGCGCGTGGACAGCCGGTCTCCTTCGTCACGCTCGAGCGATGGCTCGACAATCGCACCGCCGCCGAGGTGAGCACCGAGCTCTCGGCGCCATGGGACAGCCGCGAGCACACGGCGCTCTCCATCGTCGAGGGCGCGCAGCGACTGCGCATCGCCTACGCCGTGCCACAGCCCACCGGCGACGTCCTGCGCACGCGCGAACTGCTGGCGGAGTGGGCCATCGCAGGTGTGCCCATCGATGATGCGTCTCCGCGTCGTGTCGCGGAGACGCCGTCCGCCGCCGCCGCCGACCGCGCGACGTCACCGGAACGCGGCAACACACGCAATGCGCGCAGCACCAACGCCGACACCGCCCGCGACCCCGGCAGCGACGACCGTGCCGTGGCGGTGCGCAGTGCCGCAGGCCGCGGGCGCTCGTTCGGGGGCCACCTCGTCGACCTCTTCCCTGCCTACATGCAGATGCGGCAGGGGCGTCCGCTCAGTGCATTCCTCGTGCTCGGCGCGGGGGCGGCGGCGGGGCTGTACATGGCTACCGGCATGAACTTCCCCGAAGGCAAGAGTCGCCCCTGGGCGTTCGAGATCGACTCGACGAACACCAATGCGATCGTCGGCCTCGCGGCGGGATCCACCGTGTGGCTGCTGGGTCAGCTCGACGGATGGCGCGTCGATCGCCAACGCGCGCGCGTGGGCTTCTCCATGGCACCGGTCGTGCAGCCGGGACGTGGCATGGGCGCCGTGGCGCACCTGCGCATCGCCTATCGCTGAATGACGAACGCCGACGCGCAGGCGCGTCGGCGTTCGTGCGGGGCCGCCAGGCGGCCCCGCGACATCATGACCGCAGAACCGGTCAGCGCGAGCCGAACGACCGCGCCGTGCTCGCCTGCAGCTCCAGCACCCGCGACGCCAGCACGTCCACTTCGCTCGCCGTGAGCGTCCGCGCTGCGCCGTTCGGCGACTTCAGCGTGAACGTGCCCGCCTCGTCCAGCGTCAGCGAACGCGTCTCGCTGCGACCATCGGCGTACGTCGTGACCGCCGTCACCATGCTCGCGCCGGCCGGCTGCGTCAGCGTCGTACGACGCGTGAACGTGCCGTCGACCTTCTCCTCGAGCAGCATCGTCTTGCCTTCGGCCGAGCGCGTCATCGTCTGCGTGACCGTGGTGTTGCCACGCGCCAGCACCTTGGTCTTCGTCTCGGGGCCCGACGCCGACGACAGCGCCGGCTTGCCCGTCCAGAACTCCATCGAGTTGAGGATCACCACGTCGATGAGGCCGGCCACGCTGTACACCGGAAGCAGCACGCCCGTGGCGAGGAAGAACAGCTCCTGCATCCACTTGTCGTTCGAGAAGCTCTTGTTGTAGTTGTAGAGCTTCTTGGTCAGGGCGAAGCTGCCGAAGCACGCCGTGTTCGACGCGAGGGTGGTCAGCGTGAGGCCGGCGACAACGGCGTTACGGAAGGACACTCGGCGCACTGGGCATCTCCTGGGATGGGGTCGGTGCACGACGTATCGGTGTCGTGCAAGCAGGTCCTGCGTGTCGTACCTCGCGAAACTCGCATACCCGACCGCGCGCGTCAATCCACGCGGCGCATCTGCTGCAACACCGGCCAGACGGCGTCGAGCGTGGTGACGGTGATGCGTGCACCAGCAGCCGTGAGTCGTTCGGCGGACATCAGCTCGGCATAGCCGATGGTGAACATCCCCGCGGCCGTCGCGGCCTGCACACCCAACGCGCTGTCCTCGACCACGACCGTGCGCGCGGGGACGAGTCGCATCGTGTGCGCGGCGTGCAGGAACACATCCGGTGCGGGCTTCGGCTGGCCGATGTCCGCGCTCGAGAAGCGTCGCCCTGCGAAGCGCGCAGCGAGGCCGGTGGCGCCCAGCGTCACGTCCATCTTCGCCTGCTCGCCATTCGACGCCACACCGTACGGAATGCCGGCGGCGTCGAGCGCGTCGAGCAGCGCCACGATGCCGGGCACGGGGCGGACATCGCGCGCCAGCGCCGCACGCGAGGCCGCATGGAAGCGCGGCAGCAGATCGTCGGGGGGCGCATGGCCCATGCGCTCGGCGACGATCGCCAGGCACCGCGCCATCGAGTTGCCCATGTACGTCGCCAGCGACTCCTCGGTGGTCGTCGGCAGCCCGATCTCGGTCAGCAGCGACGCCCACACTCCGTTGCTGATGCGCTCGCTGTCCACCAGCACGCCATCGCAATCGAACAGCACACCGTCGAGTCCGCCGCCGGCGAACGCGTGCGCGACCGCGCGCGCAGACACCGGCGACGCGGAGGCGTGCGGCGTCACGCCGATGCGGACGCCGCGGTGAGCGCCTCCCGTGCCTGCGCGAGCTGCGCAGCCACCGCGTTCGGGCCCGTGCCCCCGGCAATGTCACGCGCCGCCAGCGACGCCTCGGCGGCCAGTGCATCCCGCGCGTCCGCGCCGAAGAGCGCATGCGCCGACGCGAAGGCCGACGCCGGCAAGGCATCCATCTCGATGCCGGCTTCCTCTGCCTGCCGCACCAGCGATCCCACGGCGCCGTGTGCTTCCCGGAAGGTCGCGCCCTTCTTGACCAGGTAATCGGCCAGGTCGGTCGCCATCATCGCGCTCGACACGGCGGCGCGCATGCGCGCGCGGTCGAAGCGCAACTCCGCCACTGCGCCCGCCATCGCCGGCAGCACGAGGTGCAGCAGGTCGACGGCGTTGAACAGCGCACGCTTGTCGTCCTGCAGGTCCTTGCTGTAACCGCTCGGCAGCCCCTTGATCGTGCCCAGCAGCGAGACCAGATCGCCCAGCACACGGGCGCCGCTCCCGCGCGCCAGCTCGAACACGTCGGGATTGCGCTTCTGCGGCATCATGCTGCTGCCGGTCGAGAAGCCATCGCCGAAGCGCACGAAGCCGAACTCCCCCGAGCCGTAGATGATGAGATCCTCGGCCAGGCGCGAGCAGTGCACCGCGGTCATCGTGCAGGTGAAGAGCGTCTCCGCCACGAAGTCGCGGTCGCCCGTCGCATCGATGCTGTTCTGCGAGATCGCGGCGAAGCCGAGCTCCTCCTGCAGCAGCGTGCGCGGCACCGCGAACGCCGACCCGGCAATCGCGCCCGAACCCAGCGGCAGCGTGGCCGCGCCACGGGAGGCATTGGCGAGGCGCGTGCGGTCACGCTCGAGCGGCCAGAAGTGGGCCAGCAGCGCATGTGCGCCACTCACCGGCTGCGCCCGCTGCAGGTGCGTGTACGCCGGCAGGATCGCGTCCGTGAGCGTCTCGGCCTGTGAGAGCAGCGCCTCCTGCAGCGTGCGGATGGCCGCGTCGAGATCACGACAGGCGGCCATCGTCCACAGCCGCGACGCGGTCGCCACCTGGTCGTTGCGCGAGCGGCCGGTGTGCAGCTTCGACGCCACCGACCCCGCCTCCTCGTGCAGCAGGCGGTCGATCATGGTGTGGATGTCTTCGTCGGTGGGCTGCGGCTGCGCGCCGTCGGCGATGCGCTGCCCCACCCGCGCGAGCCCCGCACGCAACGCCCCGCTCTCCTCGCGGGTCAGCACCCCCGCTTCGCCCAGCGCACGCGCCCACGCCTGGGACAGGCGGATGTCGTGCGGCCACAGGCGGAAGTCCGTTCCGATGGACCGGTTGATGGCGTCGAGCAGCGGCGATGGACCGCCGGCGAAGCGGCCGCCCCACAGCTTGTGGGACGCGGCGGAGGGCGTGGAGGATGCGGAAGAGTCGGTCACGGCGTGCGAAGGAAAGGGCAGGTTGGGCGGCGCGAAAGATACATGACGCCCTCGGGGAGCGGCGCACGGCGTACGCGGCGTGGCGTCATCGCCGCAGGTACGCGCGCAGCTTCTTCAGCACGCGCTCGCGCCCGCTCGTCGTGCGGCAGATGATCAGC
Organism: Gemmatimonadota bacterium; assembly: GCA_020161135.1. Classification (GTDB taxonomy): domain Bacteria; phylum Gemmatimonadota; class Gemmatimonadetes; order Gemmatimonadales; family Gemmatimonadaceae; genus Gemmatimonas. Next base: position 77,190 of record JAIUOB010000006.1, read on the forward strand.
ACCGTGTCGTCACCGGCAATCGTGCCGGCCACGTCGCCCCATTCGAGCTGATCGAGCGCCTCCGCCACCGGCTGCGCCCCGGACTTCATGGTGCGGGCGATGACCAGCACCTGCACCCCCTCGACGCTCACGAGCAGCTCGGGGAGGATGCGTTCCAGCCGCGCCAGCGCGTCATCCCCCAGCGCATGGTCCGGGGAGCTGTACCGCGCGCGCCCCTGCCCGTCGGGAATGCGCGCCAGCCGCAGTTCGCGCAGGTCGCGCGACAGGGTGCTCTGGGTCACGTCCCAGCCGCGCCGCACGAGCTGTCGTCGGAGCTCCTCCTGGCTCGCCACGGCGTGGGCCGAGACGATCTCGCGAATGACCTGATGGCGTTCCTGCTTGTCGGACACGACGGCTCCTGGGGGCGCCGCACCGGGTCACGATCGGGTGACACGGGGGCGCCGTCGATTGACAGGGGAGGGTATGCAAAATTATGCATTAATTGTGCATACTCACCCGTCTTCCATGCAAGCCACCACCGCCCCCGCGTTTCGCGTCGGCGTGCTCGGCGCCAGCGGCTACTCCGGCCGCGAGCTCTGCGCGCTCATTGCCGGCCATCCGCAGCTCACGCTCGCCTTCGCCACCGCCAACACGCAGCGTGGCACCACGCTGCGCGTGCGCGCGGGGCTCGCGGTGCACGACATCCCGCTCATCGCCCCCGAGGAGGCCGACCTCGCCGGCGTCGATCTCGTCTTCGCGGCGCTGCCGCACGGCGCGAGCGCCGAATGGGTGGCCCGGGCGCTCGCGGCCGGCACGCGCGTGGTCGACCTGTCGAGCGACCTGCGCCCCGGACACGGCGGCGCGGCGCACGCGCTCCCGGCCGGTGTGCCGCTGGATGCGCCGTATGGACTCCCCGAACTCTTCCGCGCGCCCGTGCGCGGTGCGCGCGTCGTCGCCAACCCCGGCTGCTACGCCACCAGCATCCTCGTCGCACTCGCCCCGCTCGCGCGCGCCGGGCTCATCGCCCCGGGCGGCACCGTGAGCATCGCCAGCGCCAGCGGCGTGAGCGGCGCCGGCGCGTCGCCCAAGCTCGAGCTGCTGTTCGCGGAGGTGGCCGAGGACTTCCGCGCGTACGGCGTGGGCAACAGCCACCGGCACCTGCACGAGATGCGCGCCGCGCTCGGCACGCTCGGGGCCGACTGCGACCTGCTCTTCACCCCGCACCTGCTGCCGGCAACGCGCGGCATCCTCAGCACCATCACCGTGCCGCTCACCCGGCCCGTCGACGATGCGCTCGCGCCGTTCCGCGCAGCCTACGCCGACGAGCCGTTCGTCGAGCTCACCACGCAGCTCCCGGCGCTCGCCGAGGTGCAGCACCGCAATGTCGTGCGCATCGGCGCGGTGGTGCCCACCGGCATGCGCTCGCCCACGCTGCTGGTGTTCAGCGCCATCGACAACCTGGTGAAGGGCGCGGCGGGGCAGGCGGTGCAGAACGCCAACCTCATGCTCGGCCTGTCCGAGACTGCGGGGTTGCCGCAGTGAGCGAGGCATCGCCGCCGGCCGCCGGCCTGATCGTCGTCAAGCTCGGGGGCCGCACGCAGTCCGACGTCGCGTTGCCGGCCACGCTCGCCGCGCTCTGGCGCGCGCGGCCGGGGCAGGTGGTCCTCGTGCACGGCGGCGGCGACCAGGTGAGCGCGCTGCAGAAGCTGCGCGGCGAGGAGCCGGTGTTCATCGGCGGCCGCCGCGTCACCACCGATGTCGCCCTCGAACTCGTGCGCATGGTGCTCTCTGGGCTCGCCAACAAGCAGCTCGTGTCGGCGCTCGTCGCCACGGGCGCGCCGGCGGTGGGCATCTCCGGTGAGGACGCCGGCCTGTTGCGCGCGTCCCCCATCGATCAGGCCACCTTCGGCTGGTCGGGGACGCCGGGCGCGGTGGATCCGCGCGTCGTGCACACGCTCCTCGCCGGCGGCTTTCTGCCGGTCATCTCGCCGGTGGCCGCGCGCGAGGACGCGTCGCTGAGCGGCGCCTACAACGTGAACGGCGACGATGCCGCGGCCGCGATCGCTGCCGCCCTCGGTGCCGACGAACTGTTCCTCCTGGCCGACGTGCCCGGTGTGCTCGACGCCGACAAGGCGCGCATTCCGACGCTCACCCTCGACGACGCGCGCGCCCTCGTGGCCAGCGGCGTCGCCGGCGGTGGCATGGCGGCCAAGCTCGACGCCGGCGCGGTCGCGCTGGCGGGCGGTGTGTCCCGGGTGCGGATCGGTGATCTCGCCGCACTCACTGTCCCCGCTGCGGGGACCGCGATTGTCGCGCGCGCAGACGCGGCAGCCGTTCTCACCAGGCAGGTACCATGACGTCCACGCTCAGCTCGTCCGTCGCTCCGACCGCCTACACGCCCCCCGTGGCGTCGGCGGCCGACACGCCGTTGCCCGCCATCCTGGGCACCTACAAGCGACAGGCCCCGCTGTTCGTCCGAGGTGAGGGCGTCTACCTGTTCGATGACGCCGGCACGCGCTATCTCGATTTCGTGGCCGGCATCGCCGTCACGTCGCTCGGCCACGGCGACGCGGGCGTGCACCAGGCCATGCAGGAGGCGATGGCCAACGGCCTGCTGCACACGTCGAACCTGTATCGCACCGCGCCGGGCGAGCAGCTCGCGCAGTGGCTGGTCGATCACTCGTTCGCGAGCAGCGTCTTCTTCTGCAACTCGGGTGGCGAGGCCAACGAGGGCGCGTTCAAGTTCGCGCGGCGTTGGGCCAAGGGCACCGGTCAGGCGGCGAAGCACGAGATCATCGCCGTGCGCGGCTCGTTCCACGGGCGGCTGCCCGGCACGCTCGCCGCCACCGATCGCCCGGCGTATCGCCTGCCGTTCCGGCCGCTCATGGGGGGCGTGCGCATCGTCGAGCGCGACCTCACCGAGCTCGCGGCGGTGCTGAATCCCGAAACGGCGGCGGCCGTCATCGTCGAGCCCATCCAGGGTGAGGGGGGTGTGCGTGTGCTCGACCCCGACTTCCTGCGCGGGGTGCGGCGGCTCACGCAGGAGCGCGACGTGCTCCTCATCCTCGACGAGATCCAGTGCGGACTCGGGCGCACCGGCCACCTGTTCGCGCACGAAGCAGTGGGCATCGTCCCTGACATGCTCACCATCGCGAAGCCCATCGCGAACGGCCTGCCCATGGGCGCGGTGCTCGTCACCGAGCGCGTCGCGCGCGCGATGCAGCCCGGCGATCACGGCACGACCTTCGGCGGCGGACCGCTGCTGGCGCACGTCGCGCACCACGTCGTGCAGCGGCTCGCCGATCCCGCGCTGCTGCAGCACGTGCGGGAGACGGGCGCCTGGTTCGGCGCGCAGCTCGAGGCCATCGGTGCGCGCACCGGCGCGGTGCGCGCCGTGCGCGGTACGGGACTCATGTGGGGCATGGATGTCCACGAGCCGGCGGCGGCGGTCATCGCGCGCGCCTTCGCGCGGGGCCTCCTCCTCGTGAGCGCTGGCGAGCACACGCTGCGCTTCCTGCCGCCGCTCGTCATCACCCGCGAGCAACTCGCCGACGGACTCGCGATCCTCGAGGACGCGCTCAAGGGCTGAGCACGCGCGTCGCCGGCACACCGGCCGAGCCCGCGCGATCACGTCGGCGAGAAAAATCCCGCCGACGTGATCGCGCGCGCATTGCACGTCCGCCCATTCGGCGCAATATTGTCCGCGCCTTCACGAGCCTCCGTGAACGGTGCGGAACCGCGCATGCGGTGCGAATCGCGTGCACATCCGCGCACCACACCAGCCCGCACGGCGTGAACACCGGCGGAGTGGCCCTGTCCTGGCGCGTCGATCCGGCGGCGCGCTCGAGGCCGGACGGGGCCGCCGGTGACAGCGCATCGACTACGTTTGGGCATGCGCTCTCTCCGCCGCCCGCACCTCGCGCGCCCCCGTGCGCCGCGCCTGTCCACCGCTGTCGCGCTCGTCGCGTGTGCGGTCGCGCTCGCCCCGTCGTTCACCGCGCGTGATCTCGCCGCGCAGCCCCGTCGCGCACCGGCCGCACGCACCGCCGCGCCCATCGTCGCGCCGCCCACGCCCACGCTGGTGGTGCAGCTCACCGTCGACCAGCTGCGCCCCGACTATCTCGATCGCTATCGCGACCAGCTCACCGGCGGACTTGGGCGCCTGCTGCGCCAAGGCGCATTCCTCACCAACGCCTGGCACGACCACGCCACCACGGAAACCGCACCGGGCCACGCGACGCTCTGGTCCGGGCGCTACCCGGCGCACACCGGCGTCGTGCTCAATGAAATCGGCGTCGCCGATCCGCAGGCACCGCTGCTCTTCGGCCGCGGCGGCGGGGCATCGCCGTACCGCTTCCGCGGGTCGGCGTTCTTCGACTGGGTGCGCACGCGCGATCAGTTCAGCCGTGCGCTCTCCGTCTCGCGCAAGGACCGTGGCGCGATCCTCCCCCTCGGCCGCGCCAAGCAGCAGGTGTACTGGTACGCCCTCGATGGCCGCTTCACCACCAGCCGCTACTACGCCGACACCGTCCCCACGTGGGTGCAGCGCTTCAACGCGCGCAACCTGACCGCCAAGTGGCTGGGGGCGACGTGGACGCCGCTCCTCGCCGCGAACGCCTACACCGAGAAGGACTCGGTGCCGGTCGAAAGCCAGGGGAAGGACTTCACCTTCCCGCACACCCTCGAGGCCGACCAGCGCACGGGCACCTACAACCTCACCGAGTTCCCGTGGATGGACGATCTCACCGTCGAGTTCGCACTCGACGGCGTGAACGCGCTCGACCTCGGCAAGGGCCCCACGATCGACGTGCTCTCCGTGTCCCTCTCCACCACCGATGCCATCGGGCATCGCTACGGACCGGCTTCGACGGAGCTGCACGACCAGGTGCTGCGCGTCGACCGCGCGCTCGGCCGCCTCATCGATTCGCTGTACAAGCTGCGGGACTCCACGCGCATCGTCTTCGCCCTCAGCTCCGATCACGGGGTCTCGCCATTCCCCGAGCTCACGTTCCCGGGTACCGATCCCAATCGCGGTCGCGTCGACCCGCGCGGCGTCATGGATGCGGCACGCAGCGCGCTCGCCGCGCGCGGCGTCGAGGGCGACGCACTGCTGCTCCAGAGCGGGATCGTCTCGCTCGACCGGCGTCGCCTCGCCGCGCGCGGCGTCAACGCCGACAGTGTCGTCACCGCGCTCCGCACCGCCCTGCTGGCACTCCCCGGCATGGCCCGCGTCGATCGCGTGGGCACGCTCGCCATGAACGCCGCCCGCGGTGACAAGATCGCGCGCCGCTGGCTCCACGCCGTGCCCTCCGACCTGCAGGCCGAGCTCACGCTCACCTTCAAGGAGGGCTACTACTGGTTCACCACGCGCTACGCCACGCACGGCTCGCCGCACGATCTCGACGCGCACATCCCCATCCTGTTCATGGGGCCGGCCATCAAGCCGGGGCGCTACGATGCCATGGTACGCTCCGTCGACATCGCGCCGACGCTCGCGGCCATCGTCGGCGTCGACCCCATCGAGCCGGTCGATGGCAAGGTGCTCACCATGCTCCTCCGCCCCGGCGTGCGCTGACCGTGAGTGACCAGTCGATCGCCCGCGCGTTCGACGAGTTGCGCTTCGGGGCGGAGCGCACGCTCAACCTGCGCGCCCTGCAGCCCACGGCCCTCCAGGCCACCGCGCACACCGAGCAGTGGCTGCGCGAGCTGCAGGTGCGCGGGGTCGAGGAGGCGCTCGTGATCACGGGGCGCGGCAACAACAGCGCCGAGGGCTATTCGCCGGTCCGCGAAGCCATCGTGCGGCTCCTCCCGTCGCTGCGCCGCCGCAACGTCATCGCGGGGTACGCCGAGCACACGCCGGGGTCGTTCGTCGTCACCTTTGCGCCGGTGCGTGCGCTGTTCGAGACGCCGCGCCGCCGCCGCGAGCGGCCCACGCCCGCGGTCCCGCAGCCGGCGTCGCTGCTCGGCCTCGACGAGGAGACGCGACGCGGGCTGCGCGACCTCGCCGAGCTCTCCCTCGCGGTGCTCGGCATCAAGGGGCCGACGCGCGCGCAGCTCGAAGACGAAATGCAGCGCCACTTCATGGTGCTCTCCGCCGCGCTCCCGGAAAGCGGCGATCGCGAGGCACTGCTCCAGCAGGCCGTCTTCCGCGCCGTCGAGGAGTACGAGGGGGCGTAAGCGCAGCGGCCATGCCGCAGCACGGCGCCGTAGGTTGTGCAGCACTCTTGCGCCCGCCGTCGCCGCTCCGCACCGTGCGGGATCGTCCCATCCCGTCCGCACACTCCGGAGCCTGCTCGTGGCTGCTGACCACGGTTGTTCGTCCCTCGCGCGTCGGTCCACGCGTGTGGCAACGCGCCACATCGGACCACGCGGCGCGCTGCTGATCACGGCCATCGCGTGGCATGCGGCGCAGGTCGTGCGCCCCGCGCCCCTTGTCGCCCAGGGCGCGCTGCCGGGCTACGCCCCCGCGTCCGCCACCTCTCAGCGCGCCGCCGAGTCCCGCGCCATTGCCGCGCCGCAGCCGGCCCGCGCCAAGACACGTTCGGCCGCGCTGTCGCGCGAGCCGCACGTGGCGGGTACACCGGCGCAGAAGCGCACTGCCGACTACGTCATTGCCCAGATGCAGGCTCTCGGGCTCGAGACCGAGCTGCGGCGTTACGACGTCTGGCTCCCCCATGCCACCAGCGTGCGCGTCGTGCGCCTCAACGGCCGCGACTCCACGGTGCTCGACCTGCGCGAACCCGGCATCGCCGGCGACCCGGCCACGCTCCTGCCGCAGTACCCGACGGTGAACGGCTCCAGCGGCGCCGGCACGGGCACCGGCGATCTCGTCTTCGTGAACTTCGGCCTCATCGAGGACTATGCGGTCCTCGACTCCATGGGCATCTCGGTGCGCGGCAAGGTTGTGCTGGCGCGCTACGGCCGCAGCTTCCGCGGCATCAAGGCGCGCGAAGCCGAGAAGCGCGGGGCGGTGGGAGTACTCATCTATACCGACCCGCTCGACGACGGCTTCGTGCAGGGTGATGTCTACCCCGAGGGGCCCATGCGTCCCGCGCGCAGTGTGCAGCGGGGGAGTGTCTTCAACGGCCGCGGCGATCCGCTCACCCCCGGCTACCCCAGCACGCAGGGCCAGCCGCGTCTCGACCTCGCCAGCGCCAGTGCGCTGCCCCGCATTCCGGTGGTGCCCATCAGCGCGGCCAACGCGCAGATCCTGCTGGGCGACCTGCGCGGCGCCGACATCCCGCGCGGCTGGCAGGGCGGGCTCGCGCTGCGCTACCACGTGGGACCGGGCCCGGTGAAGGTGCGCGTCACCGTCACCTCCGACGCCGCCACCCGTGGCACGAAGCCCATCTACAACACGCTCGGCTATCTGCGCGGCAGCGACTACCCCGACGAGTTCGTCTACATCGGCGCACACCGCGATGCGTGGGGGCCCGGCGCCGCCGACAACATCAGCGGTACGGTGAGCGTCCTCGAAGCCGCGTCGGCGCTGGCCGAACTCGCGCGCAGCGGCACGCGCCCCAAGCGCACCATCGTCTTCGCCACGTGGGATGCGGAGGAGTGGGGCCTCATGGGCAGCACCGAACACGTCGAGGACGACTCGCTGCGACTGTTGCGTGGTGCAGTCGCGTACCTGAACCAGGATGTCGCGGCGCAGGGGGCGCAGTTCGGTGGTGGTGGCTCCCCATCGCTGCGGGCGGCTCTGCGTGACATCACGCGGCAGGTGCAGGACCCCAAGACCGGTCGCACCGTGTATGAGGCGTGGCGCCTCGCCACCGGCACCCGCGCGGACACGCTCGAGCCGCCCATGGGTGATCCGGGCGGCGGCAGCGACTACGAGGGCTTCTACCACCACCTCGGCATTCCGAGTGCGGAGTGGGGCTTCGGGGGTCCCGCCGGCACCTATCACTCGGCCTACGACACGCACGCCTGGATGGAACGGTTCGGCGACCCCGGCTTTGCCTATCACGCCACGGCCGGACGCATCGGCGCGGCGCTCGCGCTGCGGCTCGCCAACGCCGACATCCTGCCGTACGACTACGTCGAGTACGCGCGCACGATGCGCCGCTTCGTCACGCCCATCGAGCGCGGCCTGACGCAGAAGGGGTGGAGCACCGCGGCGGCCGCGCCACTCCTGGCCGCCATCGGCACCATGGAGCAGGCTGCGGCGGCGTTCACGCAGGCGCGCGACGCCGCGTTGGCCGGCGGCACGCTCCCACGCACGACGCGCGACGCCACGAATGCGGCGCTGCTGCGGGTCGAGCGCGGCTTCGCGCGGCCGAGTGGCCTCAAGAGCCGCCCGTGGTATCGCTCGCTGGTGTATGCGTCGGATGTCGACAACGGGTACTCGGTCATGACCTTCCCGGGCATCGGCGAGGCGCTGCGCTACGGCACCCAGGCCGATGTGCAGGCCGAGATCGCCGATCTCGCCGCACGATTCACCGCGGCGGCGCAGGCGCTGGACGCCGCGCGCGCTGCGCTCGCCTCCCGCTGACCATGCCAGACAACAGCATCGAGTACCTCACGCCGCGCGAGGTGGCCGCGCGTCTCGCGAGCGACACGCCGCCACGCATCATCGACGTGCGCGAGGTGTGGGAGTATGACATCGCGCATCTCCCCAACAGCACGCTCGTGCCTTTGTCGACGCTGCCGGGCGTCGCCGACGGCCTCGATCGGGACGTCACGTACGCGCTGCTGTGCCATCACGGCATGCGCAGCGAGATGGCCGCGCGGTGGATGGCGCAGCACGGCTTCACGCGCCTCATCAACATCGACGGGGGAATCGACGCCTGGAGTGACGACGTCGACCCCTCGCTGCCGCGCTATTGAGCCTCGCGATGGTCACCGCCGCTGCGGTTGCCGCGAGCGCGGCGGCGGTGGGCATGAGCGCCGTCGTGTGGCGCGCGCGGCAGCGTCGCCGCTTCGAGCAGGCACACGCGGCCCGGCGCGCGCTCGACGCGCAGGGCAACGTGATCGGCGCGGGCCAGATCGCGTGGCCCGCGCCGCGCCCTGAGGCGCCGGCCGCGCTGCTGCTCCACGGCTTCAACGACACGCCGCAGTCCATGGCGTATCTCGCCGCCCGGTTGCACACAGCGGGGTACGCGGTGCTGGTGCCGCAGCTTCCCGGTCACGGCGTCTCGCTCGCGCGCATGGCGCGCGAGGCCCGCGTGGCGGCGTGGCAACGCACGGTGCGCGAGGCCTGCGCGGCGCTGCAGGAACGGCACACCCGCGTGTTCGTCTGCGGCCAGAGCATGGGTGGTGCGCTGGCCATCGTGGAGTCGGTCGCGTCGCGCACGGGCGCGCCGCGTGACATCGCCGCGCTCGCCCTGCTCGCACCGTACATCGGCATGACCACCGCGCTGCAGTGGCGCACGCTCGCGGCCACGCTGCTGCAGTGGCTGCTGCCGTACCACACCAGCACCGGCGGTGAGCGGTCGATTCACGATGCCGTCGCGCGGGCCGAAGCGTTGGGCCCGGGGGTCGTCACGGCGCGCATGTTGCGCGGGCTGCGCCACATCGCGCGCGCGGCGGAGCGGGTGTTGCCGCAGCTCATGGTCCCCACGCTCTATCTCCAATCGCGCGAAGACAATCGCATCGCGGTGTCCGTTGCCGAGCGGGCCTTCGCGGCCATTGGCGCACCTGACAAGCGACAGCAGTGGCTGGCTGGTTGTGGCCATATCCTGTCGGCCGACTTCTGCCGCGACACCGTGGCTGACGCCGTCATCGCGTGGTTCAACGCGCATGGTGGAGGCGCGGACAGCGTGGTGGCGCCCACATCCGCGGCCGCCGCTGGCGCCCCCCCGACACGGGGCTAGCTTTCCTGAGTCGCTCGGGTCCCGCGCATGGCGCGCGGGCTGGCGACGTACGGACCTCCTGGAGTCATCTGCATGCCCGAGTTCGGAAGCTGGGGAACCGACTGGTGGAAGCCGGTCGTGTTCGTGCTCGTTGCCGGCCACCTCACCAACATCTGCGTCACGCTCTTCCTCCACCGCTCGCAGACGCATCGCGGGGTGGTCTTCCATCAGCTCGTCGAGCTGCCCATGCGCGTGTGGCTGTGGCTCACCACCGCCATCCGCACCAAGGAGTGGGTCGCCTGCCATCGCAAGCACCACGCCTTCGCCGACCGTGAAGGCGATCCGCACAGCCCGCTCGTCGAAGGGCTGCGCAACATCCTGCTCAAGGGCGCCTTCTACTATCGCAAGGCCGTGCGGCAGCCCGGTGTGCTCGAGAAGTACGGCAAGGGCACGCCCGACGACTTCCTCGAGCGGCACCTCCTCGACCGTCGCTCCAGCCTCGGCATCCTCTTCATGCTCGGCATCGACATCTGGCTCTTCGGCTGGTTCGCCGGGCCGCTGGTGTGGGGCGTGCAGATGATCTGGATTCCCTTCTGGGCGGCCGGCGTCATCAACGGCATCGGTCACGCGCTCGGGTACCGCAACCACGACGTGAAGGATGAAAGCCGCAACATCTCGCCGATCGGCATCATCATCGCCGGCGAGGAGCTGCACAACAACCATCACGCCGATCCGCACAGCGCGAAGTTCGCGCACCGCTGGTTCGAGTTCGACATCGGCTGGATGTACATCAAGCTCCTGTCGCTCTTCGGCCTCGCCCAGGTGAAGTACGCGCGCGTGGGCGCGCACGAGCGCATCGCGGAGACGGTGGATGGCTGACATCACCTGCTCGCGCTGCGGCCAGACGCGTGAGGGCTTCGAGCGCCCGCCCTTTCCCGGCGCCATCGGCGCGCGCATCGTCGGCGAGATCTGCAAGACCTGCTGGGGCGACTGGCTCAAGCAGCAGACGATGTTGATCAATCACTACGGGCTCAACGTCATGGACCCCCAGGCGCGCACCTTCCTCACCCGCAACATGGAGGCCTTCCTGTTCAAGGCCGGCCAGGGCGAGGATGTGGACACCACCAAGCAGGGTACGATCAACTGGTGACCTGAGCGCACCTCCCCGAACGAGACAGGCCGCGCTGCATCGCATGCAGCGCGGCCTGTCTCGTTGTGTGACGCCCGTGGCGTCTCAGTTCACGCCCGCGATGTACCGGGCCAGACGCCCGCAGCTCGTACACTTGAGCGTGACGTGCGAGTTGGGTGGCGGCGGATGCGACACAGGGTCGCGGTCGATGTGCCCGGAGCATGACGGGCAGCTGAGCGGGAGACCCGTGCGGTCGGCGGCAATCAAATGCAGCGCCTGTGCCGGGTTGTAGGTATTGGGTCGTGGCTTACGCATCCTGCAGCCTCCTAGCGCGAAGTGCGCCAGCCGGGAGCCATCCGGCCGACTGGGCATAACCTACTCAAGCCAGTCCCGCATTTGCAGCACGCTCCGTACAAATGCGTACAAAAGCGGTGCGTCAGGTAACCTGCAAACCGCATTTCAGCGGGTTCAGTCCCACGACTCCGGTCGGCGCCACAGCCGCCGACCGAGACGCCAAGACCGCTTCGCGGAGACTTCCGCACTGCTGCCGGCCGGGAAAAGCTCGGGGTCGGACAGCTCGTCCATCATGTCCGTGGCCTTGGCCGATGCCTCGTCGGCCCAGTGCACGATCTCGGCTTCCGCGGTCATCGGCTGCACCGGACTGCCGAACTCGAGCGCCCCATGGTGCGACAGGATGAAGTGCAGCATCTCGTCGCGCTGCGCGGTGGTCAGGGACAGGCCGCTCGCGTTGAGCGTGCGGTCGAACATGAGCGCGCCCAGCGTGACATGACCCAGCAGCATCCCGGTCGGCGTGTGCGAGAAGCCTTCGGGGGCGATGCCGTAGGCCTCCACCTTGCCGATGTCGTGCAGCATGGCGCCTGCCACCGCGAGGTCGGCGTTGGCCTTGCGCACTGTCTTCGCGATGTGCTTGGCAATGCTGGTCACCTCGAACACATGCAACAGCAGCCCGCCCAGTTGCGCGTGATGCCCGTTCACCGCACCCGGCGTGCGCTCGAAGCGCGCGCGAAACGCCTCGTCGGCGAAGAACAGGTCCACCACCGCGCGCACCGTCGGTGAGGCAATGCCCGTGCGCAGCTTGTCGAAGGCATCCCACACCTGGTCGACCTTGGCGTCGATGCGCGGCAGGAAGCCGGACGGATCGACCGACTCCGGCGGAAGCGCCCGCACCGGCCCGCCCAGCTGCAACTGGCGCTTGCTGCGTCCTTCGTCGCCGAACTGCGTGATCTCGCCGGTGACGTGCACCACGCGCCCCTTGTCGGCGCCCGCACACCAGTCGAGTCGCTCCGACCAGATGGGCGCCGTGTCGATCGTCCCCGACGCATTCCCCAAGGTCAGCACGATGAACGGAGCGCCGGCCCGGGTGCTCTTCTCAGCACGTTCCTTCACGAGGAACTCGTCGTCCACCCGGTCTCCGGGCGCAGCAGCACGCAAGTCGAATCGGCTCATGCCGCAAACTCGCCCGGTCCGGACGACGACGGAAGCCGGGAGCGACGTGCCCTTGCGCGCGGCCGTCGGTTCGGAGAGGCTTCGATGGCAGCCCCGACACTTCCGCACGCCATGGCCACGACAACGCACCCCGAATCCCACGCCGACACGTCCCACCCCCTCCCCGAGGCGCACGCGCCCGAGGTGGACGACCGTCAGCTTGCCGCCCTCAGGCTCTGGATCATCATGTCCCGGGCCCACACCGCCATCGCCAACCACGCCTCGGCTGACATCGCGCGGCAGGGGCTCACGCTGGCGGAGTTCGGGATCCTCGAGGCGCTGTACCACCGCGGCCCCATGCTGCTGGGCGAGGTGCAGCGGCGCATTCTCGTCTCGAGCGGCGGCATCACCTTCCTGGTCGATCGCCTGACCGCCAAGGGGCTCGTCGAGCGGCGCACCTGCGAAAGCGACCGGCGCGCCCGCTATGCCGCCCTCACCCCCAAGGGCGAGGCGCTGGTCGCGGAGATCTTCCCGGCCCACGCGGATACGCTCACCCGCGCCATGGGCGCCCTCACCGTCGAAGAGCAGCAGACGGTCACCACGCTGCTCCGGCGCATGGGTCTGGCCGCCGCCGCCCTCCCGCTGGCCGACGGCTGACCTGCCCGGGCGGCCAAGCTTGCCCGGGTAGTTTCCTCAGTACTTGACAAACTCCTTAGGGCTGCCCATATTACTCAGCAGTGAGCAATAGCTCAGCCAACCAAAAACCTCTGAGGAACCGTCATATGCAGTGGGCCTTCGATACCGCGCACAGCCAGATCCAGTTCGCCGTGAAGCACATGGGCATCTCCACCGTCCGCGGCACCTTCCAGGCCTTCACGGGCGGCTTCGAGGAGGAGAACGGCGTGGTGAAGTCGCTCACCGTCGACATCGACATGGCGTCGCTCACCACGCAGAACGAGCAGCGTGACGGGCACCTCCGGAGCCCCGACTTCTTCGACGTCGCGCAGTTTCCCAAGGCAAGCTTCGAGCTCACCTCGTTCGATCGCACCGGCGACGAGGTCGTGGCCAGCGGCAACCTCACCATCCGTGGCCAGACGCGCCCCGTGTCGCTCAAGGGCGAGATCGGTGGCCCGGCCAAGGATCCCTGGGGCAACGAGAAGGTCTCGGCCGTGCTCGAGACCAAGATCTCGCGCAAGGACTGGGGGCTCGTGTGGAACGTCGCACTCGAGGCGGGCGGCGTGCTCGTCAGCGACGACGTGAAGCTGCACATCGACGTGCAGGCGGCCCCGGTCGCGGCGCCCGCCGCCGTCTGACGCCTCGCACGTAGCGCACAACGCATAACGCGTAGCGCGTAACGCGTAACGCGCGCGACACCAAGCGGCGACGTGCCCTACCCCGCGTAGAGCACGTCGCCGTCGTCGTCGAGCCCCAACTCCTGGTGTGCGCCGCACACGCCGCACACCAGGAGCACATGCCACACCTCGCCCAGCTCGTCGCGCAGCGCCGGCGTCGCTTCACGCACGGTCAGCTTGCGCCACGTGTACTCCTGGCACGACACGCACGCATGCGCGCGCGCGATGCGCTCGGCGCGCTCCCGGGAAATTGCCACGATGTCGGTGAAATGGTCGCGTGAAGGCGGCGCGGCGCGTCAGCCGTCGCTGCGGTCCTTCGTGGCCGGCGCCGCCAACGGGCGCGGCGCACCGGGATAGCCGAGCGACGGCGCCTGCGGCGCACGCGGCAATGCCGGCGGGGCGTTCTCCGTACCCGCCGCCGCACGCGAGGTCGCCGAGAGCACTTCGCGCAGACCGCCCAGCGCGCCCATCACGCCACTCGCTTCGGCCGGCAGGAAGATGGTCGTGCCCTTCCCCTGCGTGATCTGCGGCAGCGCGTCGAGATACTTCTGCCCCAGCAGGTACATGCCGGCCTGCCCGTCGGGCAGCGCTGCCGCCACCCGCGCAATCGCCGACGCCTCGGCCTCCGCCAACGCCAGCCGCGCCTCCGCCTGACCCTGCGCGCGCAGGATGGCCGCCTCGCGCTCGCCCTCCGCCTTGCGCACCTGCGCCTCGCGCTGGCCCTCGCTCTCGAGAATCGCGGCGCGCTTGCTCGCCTCGGCATTCGTGACCGCGGCGCGGCGCTCACGCTCGGCGCGCATCACCAGCTCCATGCTCTGCTGGATGTCGCGCGGTGGTTCGATGCTCTGCAGCTCGACGCGCGTCACGTCGACGCCCCAGCCGATCGACGCCTCCTCGACGACTTCGCGCATGCGCTGGTTGATGACGTCGCGGCTGCCGAGCGTCTGATCGAGTTCCATCTCGCCCACGATGTTGCGCAGCGTGGTGCGCGTGAGCGTCTCGAGCGCGTACGGCAGGTTCTGGATGCTGTACGTGGCCTTCTGCGGATCGGCGATGCGGTAGTACAGCACCGCATCGATGTCGATGGTCACGTTGTCCTTCGTGATGACCGGCTGGCTCGGGAAGTTGAGCACCTGCTCGCGCAGGTCGATGCGCGAGGTCGAGCCCTGGATCATCTTCTGGTTGCCCAGCGGATCGGTCTCGAGGTAGCGCACGTCGATGGGACGTGGGCGCTCGATGAAGGGCACCAGCAGGTTGAGCCCCGATCGCGCAATGCGATCGAACCGCCCCAGTCGTTCAATGACCATGACCTCGGCCTGGCCGATGATGCGGACCGAGGCAGCGATGAGGCCGAGCAGGAGGACAGCGGCGACACCGAGGGCGATGAGCATTGGACGGGGGGCTCAGGTCATGGTTGCCAATCCGCGATGAACAGGTTGGTCTCACCGGGCTTCGCGTCGTGGCGATTGCTGGCCCAGATGAGCTTCTTGCCGTCGGGACTGAACATCGGGAATCCGTCGAAGTCGTCGTGCGTCGTGATCTGCTCGAGCCCCGTGCCATCCAGCTTCACGGTGAACAGGTCGAAGTTGCGACTGCGCGGATTCTTGTGGTTACTGGAGAAGATGATGCGCGTGCCGTCCGGGGTCCACGACGGACCGAAATTCGCGCCGCCGAGCTTGGTGATCTGCCGCTGGTCGCTGCCGTCGGCGTTCATCACGAACAGCTCCATGCGGTTGGGCCGGATCATGCGCTTCGCGAGCAGGTCCTGATAGGCCTTGAGCTCCTGCGGATTGTCGTAGTGCCAGGCGCGGTAGACGATCTTGGTGCCGTCCGGGCTCCACCACGGGCCGCCATCGTAGCCCGGCGTGGTCGTGAGGCGCTTCACGTCGGTGCCGTCGACATTCATGGTATAGATGTCGAGGTCGCCGTCCTTGAGGCTCGTGAAGACGATGCGCTTGCCGTCGGGCGAGAGCACCCCTTCGGCGGTGTACACGCCGTAGTTGGTCAGGCGCTTGAGGTTCTTGCCGTCGCGATCGACGGTGTAGATGTCGTAGGGGTCGATGCCCCACACGTAGCCGGCGCTCGGATCGAGCTTGGGCGGGCAGGCCGTGTCGGCGTGGTGCGTGGCGGCGAAGAACAGCCGGTTGCCACCCGGCAGGAACCATCCGCAGGTGGTCTTTCCGCCCACCGAGACCTTGGTGAGCCCGCTGCCGTCGGCGCGCATGACGTACTGCTGGTCGCAGCTCCGGCCGTCGCGCGTGCTCTGGAAGGTGATCCACTTGCCGTCGGCGCTCCAATACGCCTCGGCGTTCTCCCCGCCGTTCGTGATCTGGCGGATGTTCGTCAGGTGGCCTTCACCGGGGTCGGCCGCGACGGCCATGCGCAAGGCGGATCCCGGCGAGGCACCCCCCGCTGTGGCGGTCGAGGAACGGCTGCAGGCAGCAGCGAGGGTGGCGGCGCCGAGCAGTGCGAGCGCGGAACCGAGCTGGGCAGGGGAGGGAAATCGCATGGGCCGAACCGTATAACCGGTCCGGCCCATGTGCCACTCGGGAAATTACGGGGGGCGTGTCAGGCAAATCCCCCCGTGCGCATCTGAAAGGGCGCGTTCGGTCGCGCCCAGTGCGTCAGTTGTTCGTGGGGGGACGGCGGGCCACACCCGGCTTGGACACCGGCTCGGCCGCGCCGGCCACGAACAGGTCCCGCTGCGACGTGCCCTTCTTCATGAGCTCCATGGCACGACGGAGCTGGTTGTCGTCCTTGAGGCTGCGGCGGCGCACCAGCGTATCGCCAAAGGCGATCTTGGCCACCCGCTCCTCGATGGCGCGGTCGACATCGGAGGCGCCGGCATCCCAGAGGGCGCGGTCGATCTTGACCGTGTCGGCCACGAGGCGCTGGTACACCTCTTCACGCCACGCCGGGTTCATCGTGAAGTCGGGGCGCACCTTCCCCTTCTGCTGCTCGGCCACCGCCGCGACGTGCGCGAAGTACTTGCCGAATACGGGCAGCAGCGCGCGACGCAGCGCCTGCTCGGCGCTCGTGAGCGTGTCCGGCGCGACGATCACGTCGGGCGTGATGGCACCGCCGCCGTACAGCGTGCGGCCGCTGGCCGACTTGTACGTCGGGCGCGCCTTGCGCACCGAATCGGTCTCCATGCTGTCGGGCTGGACCTCGAGGAACTGTCCGTCCGCGGTCAGCTTGCGCTCCTTCTGGATGCTGCGTCCCGACGGCGTGTACCACTTGCCGGTCGTGATCTTGAGGGCGTAGCCGCCGTCGAGGTTGTACACGCTCTGCACGAGCCCCTTGCCGAAGCTCGTCGTGCCCAGCACCAGCGCGCGGTCGTAGTCCTGCAGCGCACCGGCGACGATCTCCGACGCCGAGGCCGAGCCGCCGTCCACCAGCACGATGAGCGGCACGTCGGGCGCGAGCGGATCCTGCTGCGCCACGAAGCGCTGGAACTCGCCGCGGCCGCGCACTGAGAGCAGCTCCTTCCCCTTCGGCAGGAAGAGGTTGGACATCGAGAACGCTTCGTCGAGGATGCCGCCCGGGTTGCCGCGCAGGTCGATGATGACGCCCTTCGCGCCACGCTTGGTCAGCGCGAGCACCGAATTGGCGATGTCCTCGGTGGTCTGCTCGGAGAAGCGCGTCAGCGGCACGTAGCCGGTGCGGTCGTCCAGCATCATGCTGAACGGCACGGCCGGCACGTGGATCTCAGCGCGCTTGAAGTTGAGCTTGACCGGCTGCGCCACACCCACGCGCAGGAACTGCACCGTGACCGGCGTGCCGATGGGCCCGAGCAGCTTGTTCTGCACCTGCTGCGTGTTGAAGCCGCGGGCGTTGGTCGTGTCGATGATGAAGATCTTGTCCCCTTCGAGCACGCCGCCCTGCTCGGCCGGCGAGTTGGGGAAGACCTTGTTGACCGTGACGTAGTCGCCGACCTTCGAGATCTCCATGCCGATGCCGGCATAGCGCCCGTTGGTGTTGCGCGAGAACTCTTCGAGCTGCTTGGGGGTGAAGAGCTCCGTGTACGGGTCGTTGAGCTCCTTCACGAGCCCGCGCGCCGCCTTTTCGTAGAGCTGCTGCGCGTCGAGCGTGTCGACGTAGCGCAGCGCCACGAACGTGAGCACCTGGTCGAGGAGTTGAGCGCCGCCGCGCGTCGCGCGGGCCTGCAGGGCAAAGCCCGAGGCAAGGAGCGGGACGCAGGCGATGGCCGCCAGGGCGGCCTTGCGGGTGCGGGTCATGCAGTTCTCGCGAAGGGAAGGACCGGGAAAGGTACCTCAGACTACGTACGCGGGGGATGACCCGCTGTTCCCGCTGACTACGCCTCGTCCCGGGGGCGGGAGCCGAGGACGTAGTCCACATGCCACTGGCGGTCGTACTGGCGCATGCCGATGTCACGCACGAGCCCCGCACTGAGCAACATCTCGTGGGCCGGCTGCAGCACCCGCTGCAGGTGGGACGGATAGCGCTGGGTGAGCGGCAACTGCTCGGCCAACCGCTCAAGGGGCACCCGCCAGGACAGGCGGCCGTCGGCCCGGGCCACCTCGAGGATGCGGTACAAGCGGCGGGCCACCGGCGACGACAGTGCGTGGTAGCGCGAGGCCGACAGCGTGACGGTGTGCCGGGCGGCCAGGTTGGCGCGGAGGGTGGTGCTGAGGGTGACGCGGGCGTCGCCCGGTTCGCCGGCGGCCAGGTTGCCGAACAGGTGGAGCTGCTCGCGGTCAGCCACCCGGCGCCGCTGCACGGCCACGGCGCTCAGCACGGTGAAGCTGCAGTCGGCGTGCGCGGTGGCTGCCGACCAGTAGGCTCCCACCGACTCGAGCGTGGTGCGTTCGAGTCGGCTGAGTGCGGCGCGCAACTGTTCGTAGGTGCGCCCATCGGCCCGCCGTCCCATGGAGCGCAGGAACGCATGCAACGTGAAGCTCACGATGCCATCGGCCGGGCTCCCCGCCTCGTGGTAGCGGTGCAGCAGCTCGACGTAGACGTCCTGATCGAAGGTGCCGGGCAGGCGATCGCCGGGCGCGGGGATCACGCGCCAGCGCCCGCCATTCTCGGTCGTGAACGAGACGGGGGCGTCGTCGGCGGAGTCGGAGAGCCGGAAGAGCGGCAGCTCCTCGAGGGCGCGATCGAGGACGATGCCGCGCATGGCGGGACGCCTGCGGGCGGCGAGGGTCATGGTCGTGGACAATACTGACCGACCGCCGAGCGTGACGCTAGATACCCAGCGCCTTCTCCCACGTGTCGGCCTTGAAGCCGAGGAGGATGGTGGAGCCGGTGTCGAGCAGCGGACGCTTGATGAGGTTGGTCTGCGCGAGGAGCATGCGCTTGGCCTTCCGGGCGTCGATGCCCTGCTGCTCCTTGGGCGGGAGCTCCTTGAAGGTGGTCGAATTGCGGTTGAAGACGTTCTCCCACCCCGCGCGCGCGAACCAGTCGTCGACGACCTTCGGGTCGAGCGGTTCGCGGCGATAGTCGAAGAACTCGTACGTCACGTGGTGCGCATCGAGCCACTGCATGGCCTTGCGCACCATGTCGCAGGACTTGAAGCCGTAGAGGCGGACCTGCGTGGCTGCTGTGGTCTTCTTCATGATGTGGTTGTCTATGATCGTGGCGATCGCGCGTTACGCGCTGGTTGGATGATTGCGGCTTGTCAACCAGTGTTGATACTCACTCGGTCGAAGTGCGTAACGGGCTAGCAGTTCAGGGCGCAGTGCACGCAGATCGCTGAGTGCCTGGTCTACGAAGGCACTCCGGTCGGCATCCGGTATGCGTTGATCGCGTGCGCGTGTCTCCATCTCATCGCGCGTGCCCGGTGCACCAGACAGCACGATCTCGCGCACGACCACTCGGAGTTGGTTGCGGTAGTTGAGTCGAATCGGGTCAGGGTCTCCCATGGCCTCCCTGAGCACCTTGAACTGTGCGCAGGAGCGCTGATAGGCCCAGACGAACACGTCGCGCAGGAGCGCGATATCGGCTTGCTCATACACACCGAGCACTCCTTCGGTGTACAGAGATTCCGGTACATCGATGAAAGACAGTGGGCACAGGTTTGCGCGAACGAGCGGGATGTTGGCCGCCAGTCGAGACGTTCGCTTGTTTACGTCGATGAAGGGCTGCAAGTATGGCAGATGGACCATCGCAAAGAACGCTTGTTCAATCGGATCGGGTATTGCTGCCGCCTTGACGAGGAGTGTTTCGAACAGTTCTTCGACGACCTGCGGAATTGCGGGCGGTGTATAGGTGGAGCTGCCAACGACAACGGCGCGTCGCCGGAGTGCGCCCTCGTCGTCCTTCTGTTCGAGCAGGTTTTCCGACAACAGCGCGTGCAGCGTGAGGATCGTCGTGCGATTGAAATCGATGTCTGCCGCAGACTCGACGAGAAACTCGATAGCGGCCTTGTGGTTCAGGATGATCTGTCGGTCGCGATCGCTTGCTCCTTCCGGTGTGCGACCTTGTTCGAGCAGTTCCTTCGTGTCGATGCGGCTGTACTGCAATCCTTCGAGTCGACTCGAACCATATGAGAGATCGATGACCAGCCGTCCCATGATGTCACGCGCGTACGTGCCGGCTGGCTGGTCGGCCGCCGATGTGCGTCCGAGTCCGACCAACTGTTCGCGTGTGGTGGCCGGTACGTACCACGAGGCACCTGGCTCATAGTTTCTGAGCAGCGTCGCGTTGTAGCCCACGAGCGCGCGCTCTGCGCGTGGCTTCAACAACTGCGCGCGAAGGCGCGTCGCTGCCGGCGTTAGCGGGATGCCATCGACGTGTGTGGGGGGCGCGTCGGTACGCGCCGGTTCGCCGGTACTTGCATTCGAGTGTGCAGGGAGATCCTTCGGCGTTGGCGCAGCAACCCGGATGTAGCGGAGCGGTCGCTTGCTGCCCGGCACGACGGCGATTGCGTTTTGCTGGAGCAGTTCGGCAATGCGTGCGCTGACAGCGCTGTATGAGATCGCGTCGCCAGTCAGCTCCTGGAATCGTTGGCCGACCTGTTCTCGCGTTCTTGGCTCGATAGGGTCGATCGCGCTAAGAACCAACGACTTCTCAGCTGATGTCTCGGCTTTTGCTCGTTTACCTCCCTTCTTTTTGATCATATTTCCTCCATGTGTAATTGTTATTGTAAATAAATTCGTTGTCAATGCTAGTTTTGCTTAAAATACACGTATTTTTACCAATTTCTCTAGTATAGTGCGCATTTTCTCAATTACCGCCAATATTGGCAATAACTACCGTGAGAACGGCGATCACCGCACACGGAGGACCGCAGAAGGCCGAAGAAGCGAGCCATCACAGCAGCACGGCGTCGAGCGCGCGCTCGGACACCTGGCCGTCGGTCGCGCTCACGTGGTACGCCGTCGCGCCCGCGCGTGTCGCGACCACACGGGCCACGTCGGTCCCCTCGAACAGGATACCGGCATCGTTGTCACAGGCGTAGCCGGCCTTCATGCGGCCGCTGCCGATGAGCTGGTGATACAACGGACGACGCCCGGGCTCGGCGTCGTAATGCGGCGAGTGGCTCCCCGGCAGGAAGCCCAACCCCTGCACGATGGAGAGCGCCTTGGGGCGCGAGTCGGTCGTGCCCTCCTCGAACCAGCAGAGCGATCCCGCGCTCGCGCCGCCCAGCACGATGCCGCGCTCCCACGCCTCACGCAGCACGACGTCCACCCCCTGCGCCTTCCAGATGGCCTGCTGGTTGAGCGTGTTCCCCCCGCTCGCGACGATCGCGTCCATCGACAGCAGCACCTCGTCGAAGCCGCGAGTCTGCGACAGGCTCTCGATGAACATCTTCTGCACGAACGGCGCGACGTCGAGCGGTTCGCACGCGCGATAGAAGCCCACGATGGCGTCCGGGTGATCGCCGACGGCCGTGGGCAGATAGCAGATGCGCGGCCGCACCTTGCCGGTGAGCTGCGCCATGTAGGCGAGGAAGGTGGTGTTGTAGCCGCCGCCGGCGATGAGGATGCGGCGGGTGGGCTGGGGGGACGGCGTGTTGCTGGTGGTCATGGTGACGTGCGTCGGATGGGGCTGGATGTCCTTGGGGTGGTCGTGAGCCGTGGGCTCTGAGGTGGCGGGCCGTGGGCCTGGAGCCGTGGGCCGGGAGTCGTTTCGTGGCGAAGAGCACACCATCCCTGACTCCCGGCTCACGGCCCACGGCCCCCGGCTTCCCCCCTCACACGCTCACGGCCCACGACCAGTCCGCAGCGCCGTTCACTGCAGTATCTGCTTCGCGAACGTCTCCGCATCGATGTTCGCGCCGCACACAACGAGCCCCACCCGCTGCCCGGCCAGCCGCTCGCGCAGCGGATACAGCAGCGCCGCGAGCGCGGCCGCGCCCGCGGGCTCGACCACCAGCTTCGCGCTGCGGAAGGTCATGCGCATGGCATCGCGAATCTGGTCGTCGCTCACCAGCACCACCTCGTCGGCAAAGTGGCGGTTGAGGGCCAGCGAGTAGGGTTCGCAGCGCGGCGCGCCCAGTGAATCGGCGATGGTGCGTACGGCATCGATGGATTCCGGCACGCCCGAGCGGAACGAGCGCGCCATCGTGTCGGCGCCCTCGGGTTCGATGACATATACGCGTGTGTCGGGCGACAATTGCTTCACCGCGCACGCCACTCCACTCGAGAGGCCGCCACCACCGGCGGCCACGAGCACCGCATCGAGCTCGCTGCCGGCCGCGCGCACCTGCTCGATGAACTCGAGCCCCACCGTCGCGGTGCCCAGCGACGTGCGCGGCCCTTCATATGGATGGACGAACGTGCGCCCCTGCTCGGCCGCGATCTCGCGCACCCGGTCGAAGGCCGTGTGCACCGTGTCCACCAGCTCCACCGTGGCGCCCAGCTCGCGACACACCTGCACGCGAAAGGCGTTGGCCGTGCGCGGCATGACCACATGCGCCGTGGTGCCCAGCGTGCGGGCCGAGTAGGCGAGCGAGATGGCGTGGTTGCCGGCGGACACCGCCACCACGCCGCGCGCGAGGGTGTCGGCGTCGAGCGCCAGCATGACCGTGAGCGCGCCGCGCGGCTTGAATGAGCCCGTGCGCTGGAAGAGCTCCTCCTTGAGCCACACCGTGGTGCCCGGCGCGAGGCGTGCGTCGAGCGCGTGGTCGCGCAGCCATCGCACCGGTGTGGTGACGATGCGGTCGCCGAGGGCGGCGCGCGCCTCGCGGATGGCGGGGAGGGTGGGGTGGTCGACGGTGGAGAGGCCGAGATCGGTCATGCCAGCGTGAGCACCTGCCCGCTCACGTTGCGGGCTGCATGGGACAGGAGGAACGCCACCACATCGGCCACCGACTCACGCTCGACGTAGTCGGTCTTGTCGCCCATATCGGCCAGGTTGGCCGCGGTGCGAATGGCGGTGGGGGCCACCGCGTTGGCGCGCACGCCGTTCGGGCGCTCCTCGAGGGCCACGGCGCGCATGAGGGTGAGCACGCCGCTCTTGGCGGCCGCGTAGGCGGCGATCCCCTTGGGCGACCCGCCCGGCGTGGCGGCCACCGAGCCGAAGTAGACGAAGCTCCCCTGCGCCGCACGCACCGCCGGGAGGAAGGCCCGGGTGGTGGCAAAGGCCGTGTCGAGGTTGATGGCGAACTGCTTGTGCCAGGCCGCCGGGTCGGCCTCGTCGAGCGGGCCCGTGGCCCCGAAGCCGCCGGCGATGCACACCACCCCGTGCACCTGCTGCGTGCCGTGCGCCGCCAGCACCGCCACCGCAGCCCCCTGCGCGCTGTCCGCATCGGCCAGGTTGGCGGCATGAGCGGTGACCTGCTGCCCCGGCGCCAGCCCGTCGCCGGCCGAGAGCCCCACGAGCACATCGTCGGCGCGGGCCTGTGCCATGGTCAGGTCGAGGTCGAGCAAGGCCAGCGACGCGCCCTGCGCGGCGAAGTGGCGGGCGAGCGCCTCGCCCACCTGGCCCGGGCGACCGACGCCGGTGAGGACGAGGAGGTGCTGCGCGAAGGGGAGGGTGGTCGGCATGGGATGGGGATGACGTTGATGCAAATTACCGTCATGCGCTCCATCACGATCACCGGCGTTTCGGATGCGCTGCTGGCGCGGCTCGAGCAGCGCGCGGCGGCCAATGGGCGCGACCTCAACCGTGAGGTGCTGGATTGCCTCGAGCGGACGGTGATGCCGCACGTGACCGATGCGGCGGAGCGGCTGGCGCGGGTGGATGCGGTGCGCGTGGCGCTGGCGCTGCCGTACATGACGGAGGCGGAGCTGATGGCGGCCAAACGGGAGGGGCGATGAGAGTTCTGTCCATCAGACAGCCATGGGCCAGCCTGATCGTCCTTGGCGTCAAGCGGTTCGAGATTCGCAAGTGGAGCACTGAGTACCGTGGCCCGCTGCTCATTCACGCATCATCCTCCCTGCCAACCTCCACGCTATTCGGAGACTTGGAGCAGTGGGGGATGCTACCGCTACTCGCGCGTGTGCAGCTCGACAGTCTCGGTGCGCTGAAGGCGCTTCCGAGATCAGCCATCGTCGGCCTCGTGTCGCTTGATGACATCCTGACGTCAGTGCAGCTTCGCTCGAAGGCCACGCACGATGACGCGATCATCACTGGACCACCCGACGACGAGCAGTACTACTGGAAACTCGTTGACCCGGTGCTCGTAGACCCGGTCGACGGGATCCACGGCAAGCTCAATCTCTGGAGCCTCGATGCGCGTGATCGCAAGCGCGTGGATCGCGCCCTCGCGCACGCTCGCTCCGCGACGTTTCGCAGCACGCCTCGCGGGCGTATGCCCGCCGACTGGAGTGCCATTGAGGGATCTGATGAGGAGAAGGCCGACGGAGACGCTGAGCCGGTATTGCGTCCACGACCGTTGCTCGCTGCCATCATCGGCAAGAAGCCGCGCGCGCAGTCCGAAGTCTTGAAGGCGCTCTGGGACTACGTGGTCGCCAACGGCTTGCGAGACCCGCGCAATGAGAGGCTGATCCGCGCCGACGCCCGGCTCGAGGCGCTCTGTGGTGCGCAGACGATTCGTCTCTTCGACCTGCCGAAGCACATCATCAGGAACGTCGATATCGTGGGGTAGGGGAATCCGACTACGGTGAGCGTGACCTGGCTTGCGGTCTCAGGTCCCCCAGAAACTCCGACCCCGGCGCCACCGCCGTCACCAGCAGCGCATCCCGTGCTCGGGTGCAGGCCACGTACAGCAGGTAGCGCTCGGTCTTGTAGATGTCGTCCAGATCCGAGTCGTCTCCGGCGGTCTCGAGGCGATCCTGCAGGGGCAGCACATCCTCGTCGCAGGCTGCTACGACGACGACCCGGAACTCGAGCCCCTTGGCCAAGTGCATGGGCATGAGCACCACCTTGCCCGGCTCGGCTTCGGCGCCGGGAGCGGGGCTGGTGGCCGAAAGCCCTGCACGCGCGATGGCGCTGCGCGCACGGTCCACCTCGCGCCGTGACCGCACGAAGACGCCGATCGCGCCGGGTTGCACGCCGTCGGCGACATGCTTCGCGAGCCAGTCGGCGATGACCTGCGCCTCGTGTTCCACGCTGTCCGCGAGCACTACCTCGGGTGATGGTCCGTCGAACACCGACACCGTACCGCCACGCTGCTCGACGATGCCGTCCACATCACCGAGCGCCTCGTCGAGCAGGCGGTCGGCCATGCTGCGGATCTGGTGCGACGTGCGGTAGTTCACGCGCAGCACCTGTGACCGGCCGCGCACATCGACGCCGAGCGACTTCCAAGAGAAGGGGAGCTGGAAGATGCGCTGCCCCTGATCGCCGGCGAAGAAGAGCGCGTCGGGACGGCGGCCGCCGAGTGCCGCGAGGAAGCGGAGCTGTGGCACGCTCACATCCTGCGCTTCGTCCACGACCACGAAGTCGTAGGGGTAGGTGATGTCGCCGCCCAACGACGCCGTCACGTCCCGATACAGACGGGGTACGGTGGTCATGGCGGCGCGGTCGAGCCGCTTCACGACCTCCTCGAACACGGCCCACACGACCTGTCGCTGCGCCTCGCTCAACCGGTGCTTGCGCCCCAGCCGCGGGACATCACGGTAGGCCTCCCACGACGAGACCTGCCACGCGTCCACAACCTCGTCCCACTCCCGCTGCAGGAACGCCGTGCTGAAGGCGCGCTGTCCCTGCTCGGCCGCCACGGTCGCAATGAGTGCGGACACCATGGTGGCGGTGGCCACCTGCGGCTGGCCGAACACCCGTTCGTGCAGTCCGATCACGACCTCGTCCAGCGCGTCCACGGTGATGCGTGCGGCGACGGCGTCGTCGCTGCCGACGAGGGCCGCGAGTCGCTGGCGTAGCAGGCGGGCGAGCGGAATCGAGAACGTGGTGAGCAGCACCTGCGCCTCGGGGTTCGCGCGGGCGAGTGCCACGGCTCGGTGCAGGGCGACGACCGTCTTGCCGGTGCCGGCGGAACCGGCGACGCGGGCGGGGCCGTTGAAGCGCCGCTCCACCAACTCGCGCTGCTCGGGGTGCAGGAACACCGCCCAGCGCTCCCACGGCGCGTCGAGTGCCTGTTCGAGTTCTGCTGCATTGGTGAGCACACGGAACCGTCGGCGTGCATCCGGATGCGTGAACGGGTCATCGCTCGTGACGATGCGCGCCTTGGGTGTGCCGCCCGTGGCCAGCTCGATCAGGGCCTCCGCCGCCTCGGCCGGCAGACGGGCGACGATCGTGAAGATCGAATCCTCGGTGGCCGCCCGCACGTCGGTCAGCCATTCCTCCGGCACGCCGTACTCGAGCAGCTGCGCGTCGGCGACGTGGGCAAAGAGGTGGGTGTCGCGTGCCGGATATCGGGTTGCCGGCTCGGGCGCGCCCTCCACAAGGCGGTGCACCGGGATGTCGACAACCGTCTCACGCACCTCGACCAGCTGCGCCGCGCCCGTGGTGGGATGCACCTTGAGCGTGCGACGCTCCGCCCAGGCGTAGGCCTTGTCGTGGTGGTCGACATAGCAGACCAGCAGCGACGCATCGGTGCGATGGACAATGATGCGAATGTCGCCGCTGACCCGGGCCGACCAGAAGTTGCGGTCGCGTGCGTGGTCCAGGCGGTGCAGCGACAACCCCGGCAGCGCCTGCGCGGGGTGGGCCGCACTCACCTGCAGGTCGAACACCGTCGTCTTGACCGCCTTCTGCTCCTCGCCGGTAAGGCGGGCGAGGGCGGCGGTGAAGGTGTCGGCGATGAGGAAGGTCATGCGCGAAACGACCTTCGATGCGCTGTCAGGTACGCCACGTGTCGTGCGTCCATCTTTCGCAGACTGAGGCGCGACGTCACGCCAAGGCGCTCGCGCTGCTCGGCGCTGAGCCGGCTGCTCACGAGCATTGTCCCGTCATCGGCGAACGAGATCAGGCTGGCGTCAAACAGTCGATCGAGCGTCCCCACGAGCAGCAAGCCGTTGTACACGTCGAGGCGCTCCTCGTGAGAGGAGTCGCGCCACGGCTTGATGTGCGACGCGACGAGAACCTCAGGCACATCGACTCCGGTCACGGCGCAACGTCGGTCCCAGTAGCCCAACAGGGCCTGACGAAACTGTCCCTGACCCAGCCGCGCCGAGACCACGGCGTCGTACTCGGTCTGCGGCAGCCCCTCCAGCTCGGATTCCGCCTCCTCGATATCGAGCAACGGATCTTCGGGCTCGTAAGGAGGCTCGTTCTCCGCGTCCACGTCGGCCTGCAGCTCGGGTGACAATGGCGTGTAGTTCGCAATCCCTACATTGGCCAGCGCCCGTGCGAGGGTCTCGCGCATCACAAACACCCAGGTGTCCTTGTCGTCCGGCAGTGGAGGCGTCCAGCGGGCCGGTCCGAAGTGCAGGAACATCACGAAGTCACCCCGCCGACCACTCTCCGGCTTCCATCGCTCTACAAGCGTCGGGTCGAGGGCGTGCGCCAGCGTCCCGGCAAAGTTGCCGTATGTGCGGTTGCAGGTGTTGACGCTGCTGCTGCCCACAGCCCGTGCGAGCTCATAGCGACTCATGGCGCGGTCGGGGGCCGCAGCGTGCGCCTGAAGCATGGCGCGGGCCTTGGACGTGAGTGTGATGGAGCGCAGGGCGCGCTCCACCTCTCCCACCTCATACTCGTCAATCACGTATCGGTCATCCACTGCGGAATCCTCCTCGTTCGAAACGATCGGGTGGAGTACTCGAGCCTTGTCTCACTACACCCGCATCACCTTCATCACCTCGTCCCCGAGGTGATTGATGACCTTCACGGCGATGCGCCCGGACGAAGGCCGCAGGAACGGGCGCGACGTATCGCTGTTGAGTGACGCCCACGCGTCGGCGTTGATCTCGGCCTTCAGCGTGGTCTTGAGCGCCTTGTACGGATCGTTGGCGCCCAGGAAGTACGCCTGCCGCACGAAGAAGCTCTCCTCGTTGTAGTCGGTGTCGATGAACCAGCAGGCGATGCCGTCGGCGTCGTCGGATCGCACCTCGCCGGTGCTGGGGTCGAACACGTCCACGCCGTTCACCTTCACGCGAATGCGACCGCTGCCGGCGTCCTGCACCTCGATGTCGGGCTCGCCGAACACCACGAACAGGTTGGCCTTGTCGGTCTTCTTCAAGTCCTCGGCCATGTGCAGGTCGGCGTTCATGCGGGCCTTGAGCACGGGGACCTTGCCGAGCTTCGCGAACTCGGTGGTGTGAGCCTCGAAATTGAAGGCGCAGGCGATGAGCACGTCGAAGCCGCTCTCCGACGCCTCACGCGCCGCGGCGACGAGGTCGGGGCGGGTGACGGTGCCGAACTCGGGGCCAATGAAGATGGCGGCGCGCTTCTCGGTGCCGCCTTCGAGGTAGCGGCCGTCGGCGCACACGAGGTCACCGGGCCAGGCGGTGATGGCCGTGAAGGCAATGCGATCGGCCTTGGCGGCCTGCTGCACGCCGGCGGCACGGAGGTTGTCGAGCACCATGCTGGGGAAATCGCGGCCGCTGGCGTAGCCGGTCTTGCGCTCCATCACGGCATCCACCGTGGCCCCGTGCTCGTCGACACCGAGCATGCGGTGGGGTGAGAGCGACTCGACCGTGAACGGACCGGCCACCCGTACCTTCTTCTTGTCTTCGTAGGGGCGGTCGTAGAGGTACTCGGTGTCGGCCTTGGCAGCGATGCTGGCGTCGATCTCACGCTGGCGCGCGATGCGCGCCTCCCACCACTGCTTGTGTGTGTCCTTCGCGGCGGCCGGCCATTTGTCGTCGGCGTCGCGCGGAATCTCCCATTCCTCCCACGTCTTCTTGAGCGCCGTGTTGAGTGCCGCGCGCAGTGGCTCGAGCTTCGCCTGGTACGCCTCCCAGATGACGTCGATCTCGGCGTTGTTGGCGATGGACTTGAGCGTCACGTGCGGAACACGCTCGTAGACGAAGCCGAGGCGGATGTTCCCGCCGGTGGGCGCGCTGCTGGGCGCGGTGCGCGTGACCTCGGCTTCCTTGAGCTGCCCTTCGCGTGAGTCGGCGAGCAGGTACGACGGATAGCGCGCGCCCATGATGCGGGCACGGGCGAGCGCGAGCGCGACGCGCGAGGTGTCGATGGTGATCCAGCGACGGCCCCACTGCTCGGCCACGTACGCGGTTGTACCGGAACCGCACGTGGGGTCGAGAACTAGGTCACCGGGATCCGTTGACATCTGAATACAACGTTGGACGACTGCTGGCATCGTCTCCACTACGTAGAGCTGGTCACTTCCGAACCCCGACTTCTTCAGATCGCTCCAGTCATTGGTAAGCTTTACGAAATTCGGCTCACGATAGTACTTCCACGTGAGTGTACTGCCTACGCCAAATGCACGATCGCTTCGCACTACGGTCGGCATCAAGGCGGAGGTGACGCTCCAGTGACGACCACTCGGCGGAAAGTAGTTCCGTCCCCTCCAGGCGACGGGCGTCTCTGAGTCTTCAGTGGCACCCTGTGAGTCAGTTGGACGAAGTCGAAGCACCCGTCCTTGAGGCCGGAGCACCGGATTCTGCTTCTGCTTGACGGACAGATCGATGATCTCGCCGTTGTCGGTCTCGACGCATACGTAGCGCTCATCCGCATTCGGAATCGGATCTACCTCGACCCGGAGCTGGCGGTACTTTCGCACCGAGGATGCGCGATCCTTGGCATACCACAAGAGGTAGTCACAAGTAGCTGCGAGCTGGCTTGAGGTAGCGCCGCTTGTCTTTGCGAACGGAATCTGAGAGACGATGTTCTCTTCTCCCATTATCTCGTCGAGAAGCTCACGCACCCGGTGCACATTCTCATCCCCGATCTGCACGAAGATCGACCCGCTCTCATGCAGCAGATCGCGCGCGATCTCCAGCCGATCGCGCAAGTACGTGAGATACGAATGGATGCCGTCGCGCCACGTATCGCGAAACGCCTTCACCTGCTCGGGTTCGCGCGTGATGTGCGCGGCATTCCCGTCCTTCACATCGCGTGACGTCGTGCTCCACTGAAAATTGCTGTTGAACTTGATGCCGTACGGTGGGTCGAAGTAGATGCACTGCACCTTGCCCCGCAGCCCTTCACGCTCGGCCAGGCTGGCCATGACCTGCAGCGAATCGCCGAGGATCATGCGGTTGGTCCAGTTCTGGTCGTGCTGGTAGAACTCGGTCTTGTCAGCGTCCTTGGGAATGCCGTTGAAGTCGGCGAACAGGTCCGCCATGAGTTCGCCGCGCTCGTGCTGCTGCTCGCGCGTCTGGCGCAGCAGGTCGTCCACGAGCGCCTTGGGGTGCACCTTCTCCTGGATGTAGAGCGGCGGGGCATTCACCACGAGGCTTGCGGCGTCCTGCTCGTCCTTGCCGCGCCACACGAGCTGCGGGTCGAGGTCGCGGTTGCGCCGCGCATACGCCACCTGCACCGGGCTGCTGGATGCCAGCATGGCCTGGTACTCGGCGGTGGGAATGTTGGGCCGGCGCGCCTCGGGGTAGGTGAGCGCTTCGACGGCCTTCTCGGCGGGTGGCTTGCGGGGAGGCTTGGGCATGTCGGGAGAATGGGCCGCAGGACAGCCCATTCGATGGAATGGGCCGTTTTCGGGTGCCTTCTGGACTCGTGTCTTCCCTGTAAAAAGTTGCAGGGAAATGATTTACGACGTTTCTGGTGTACTTTTGGTCTGTTTTTTGGACCGTGCAGATATTTTTTTGGACCGGTCCAATGACTCTGGCCCACGTATGTAGAAAGCCGATCGACCCGCACCGGACGGCTCGATCAATCTTCTTCGCAAGAGCTTTCGCAGCAGGAGCTTAGCCTCGACCGACGTGAGCTGGCACAGTTCGGCCGTCTCAGATCGCGTGATGCGGCCATGTGCCTGAATGTGTGCCAAAACCATCTGCTGGTGCTGCAGAGGCTCGAATCCCTTGGCGCGCGTATATGCCGTCGCCGAGCCGATGGCACGATATGTTGCCGCGCTGAATCCATAGCTGCGCTCACGGGCAGGGCCGCGCGCTTCGAGCACGCCCGATTCGATGAGTCGCTCAAGCACCGCCTGCGCGGCGGGCTCCCCCTTCTGGAGCAGTATGGCGGCCCGCTCCACATCGATTCGCCGCTCGCGATCAACGGCATTCACCAGCAACATCTCTTCGACGGTGACCGGTGCATCAGGGCGGTCGCGGCCAATGATGAACTTGGCGAGTGCGAGGTTCGCCGGTCCGCCCGGAAGGACGACCTGCACGGTGCCGGACGAACTACGCGCATAGTCGGGGGCGGGACGCCCGTAGCGTAGCTGTCCTTCATAGATAGTGTCGATACCACGACCGGTCCGTTCGACCAATCCGATGCGCTTGAAGGCGTCGGCCAGCACCGGGTTGCGTGGACGTGGGGCGGTCACGAGCAGGTTGTCCAGTGAAACCTGATCGGGAAAACCACCGGGGCTGGTGATCTCGAGCTCTGCGTCGCGCCAGTACACATGCACGGCCCCAAGCGCTGCGTAGTCGCGATGGATGAGCGCGTTGTGCATGGCTTCGCGGAATCCCGGACGGCTGTAGTCGGGGATGCCGGCACGCACCGCGCCGATGAGGATCTCCTGCTCCTGATTGCGCGCGTCGAACCGCTCGGTGAGCGACTCCGAGACCCGGATGAGCGGCCAGCGGAGGAAGTCGTTGGCCAGCACGCGGACCCCGCGCAGCACCTGAAACGCCACTTCGTGGGTCGGCAGCAGGCGGCGAAGGGCCTCCTCACGTCCGAGCATGAGCAGGCCGGCGATACGGATGCGCTCTGCCCCATCTCGGCCCTCGGACAGGCCCAGGGCGCGCAGCAGCTCGCGATCATCGAGTGTCAGCAACGTCGCGTCGGCCCGTCCCGCATTCACGCGCACGGTGCGGCGCAATCGCTCGAACTCCAGCGGATCGAGATCGGCGAAGCTTGCGTCGGAGATGACCAGGCTCGAATAGTCGAGCGCGCCCCGGCTTGCCTCGCGCGATTGCAGCTCATGGGGATAGAAGGGCAGACACTGCGGCTTGGCGTGCAGGTCGAGCGTCCGGCGTTTGTACACGCCGTCCGTGGTCGCCGTGATCGGACGCGCGTCCGGAACGCGCACGACGATCACGTCCCTGGTGTCGACCTGTACCACCGCACACGAGACCGGACAGCTTGGGACCGTCCAGTTCGCGATCAACCCCTCCAGCCGCCGCACATCCGTGACGGAACCGTGGCGCGCACGCGCACCACTGATCCGTCCATCGTCTTCTACGCCGATGAGCAGCATCCCGCCGCGACCGTTGGCGAGGCACGCCACTGCTTCCACCAGCTCACGGTCATTCAACGGTGCATTCTCATCGCTCTTGAACTCGAGCGTGAGTGATTCACCGGCCGCCGCCCACGCGCGCACCTCATCTGCCGTGACAATCACGCCGCCGCTCCGTCGCCAGACGGCGGCATGCGGTCAGTGAGCGCGCCGCGCAACATCGCGTTCACCGCGTCATCGATCGTCGCCGCGAACTCCTCCTCGATGGCATACACGTCGGTGAACTCCGCCACCGCCCAGCGCCCGTACGATCCGTCGTTGTTGACCGCCGGAATCCAGTACTGCCGCATGGCGTTGGCCTTCTCCTTAGCATCCTCGCCACGGCGCCCCTTGATTTCCACCACGAGATGCAACGGGTCGGCGGCGCCGCGCCCATCGTCCACCAGCACAACGAAGTCGGGGCGGTAGTGCCGGGACTCGGTGCCGCTGCGATACGGCACCTCGAAGCCGAGGTTGTGGTTCCTGACATACGCGAGCACCTGCGGGTGCTGCTCGACCACGCGGCAGAACTCCGCTTCCCAGTTGCTGTCGCAGATGAGCCAGTTGAGGTGGCAGCGGTCGGCGCGGGGCTGCCAGCGCAGCAGCTTGCTGGTGCTGAAGTTCACGTGGCGCGTGCTGCCGACCGGATTGTACGGGTCGAGCATGGGCACGACGCTACGTTGATTGCCCATGTCGACGAGAATCCCATCGGTGATGCGATTGCACGCTTCGTCAGCCAGCTGCAGGTACATGAGCTGTGCCGGGTACGTTCCGCCCTTGCACACCAGACACTGGTCCAACCACTGTCTCGTGATGGACTTGAGCGGACCGAACAAGTGCATCTTCGGCGCCTCGTTCGGATCACGCCAGTGCTTCAGCAGCAGGCGACGCGTAAGATGGAAGATGAGTGTCGATTGCCGAAGCTCACCGGTGTGCACCAACGAAAGGTCCACGCCCTCTCCGATGATGCCCTCGACTCGGGTCTCCGAGGGTCCGATCAGCCCGGGGGTGAGTTCGAGTATGTGGTCTGCACCGAATCGTGCCGAGAGCCGCTCCTCGGGCAGATTCACTCGATACCCTTCGACTCGTGGGAAGCGGATCTCGCACGCATCGCGCTCGGGCGAGATGGCGCGCACCTGCACCACGGGCTTGACGCGCTGCGGCGGCGCGATGACCGGCTTGGCAGTGAAATCGAACGGGATGCCGAGCACGTCGGCGTACTCGACATCGAACAGACCGTCCTCATTGAGGTCGTACGACTGGCGGCGCAGCGCGCGGCCGATGACCTGCTCGCACAGGAGCTGCGTGCCGAACGCGCGCACGCCCAGCACGTGCGTGACCGTGTTGGCGTCCCACCCCTCGGTGAGCATGGCCACCGACACGACGCAGCGCACCTGCTCGCCGAGCCGCCCCTTCTTGCCTACCGTGTTCATGACCTCGCGCAGGAGGTCCTGGTCGGTCAGGTCGTCGGCGCTCTGCTGGTTGCCGGTTCGCTCAACGATCTCGCGCCGGAACTGGTCGATCTCGGCAGCCGCCATCTTGCGGAAGTTGTCATCGAGCGCCTCGCCGGATTCGAGCTGCTCGCTGTCGATGAGCAGGGTGCGTGGCCGGGCGAGTGGATTGCCGTGCTCGTCGTGGTTACGGAACAGTTCGAGCCGGCCGGGTACATGCTGCCGCGACTCGTCCTCGTTGACGCGCTCGAAGCCGGAGATGAAGTCGTAGACGAGCTTCGAGGTGGCGGTGTTGTTGCACACCACGATGAAGCAGGGTGGGACATCGACGCCGGGTGTTGCCGCCCACTTCTCGAAGGTCTTGCGGTACTGCCCGTACAGGGCTTCGAGTGCGGTCTGGAGCTCGGGCGGCAGCAGCAGCGGATCGAGCACGCCCCCCTTGCCGCGCCCCTTCTTCGGCATCTTTGGCGCGATGTGACGCCACAGCTCCCGAAAGATCGGCGTCTCGGCTTCGGGAATGTTGTCGGCCACCGGCACGCGCGGCAGCTTGACGATACCGCACTCGATGGCGTCCATGAGCGAGAAGTCGCTCATGGTCCACGGGAAGAGGGTGCCCTCGGCATATCCCGAGCCGCTCAGGAAGAACGGGGTGGCCGAGAGATCGAGCACGCGTTGCAACCCGAGCTTGCGGTTGGCGGCTTCGAGGCCGGAAATCCAGAGGCGAGCCGCTTCCTTGTTGGCCTCGGCCTCCTTCTTTTCATCGCCCTTGAGGTCGGCGTCCTCAGCGGCGTCCGGCTTCTCGCGATAGCAGTGATGCGCCTCGTCGTTGAGGACCAGGATGTTCTTCATGCCCATGAGCTCGGGCATCACGCGCTGAAGCATCTGCCCCTCGCTCTCGAGGGTGTCGAGCGTCGGGCCGTGTCCCTGCAGGAGCGCGCGACCGCCCTTGGAGAGCTCGAGCCGTTCGCGGCGCTTGAACGCGTGATAGTTGGTGATGACGATGCGCGCCTGGTTGAGATCGCGCAGCATGTCACTGGGGACCAGCTCACGCGCGGCGTAGTACGCATCCGGGTCGTTGGGCTGCAGCACCCGCAGACGGTCGCGGATGGTGATGCCCGGCGTGACCACCAGAAAGCCGCGGGTGAAGCGCTTCGACGACGGATGCCGGACCGCGTTGATGGTCTGCCAGGCAATGAGCATGGCCATGACCGTCGTCTTGCCAGCGCCGGTGGCGAGCTTGAGGGCGAGGCGCAGCAGCTCCGGGTTGGCCTCGGCGTTGACCGCGCGGAGGTGATCGAGGAACCGGCGGCCCTCCTTGCCGATGTCCGGCGCTACTTCAGTCAGCCAGATGACCGTTTCAACCGCCTCGACCTGGCAGAAGAACGGACGCACGCTCGAGAAGTTGTGCGTACGCCAGTGCTGGAGCAGGCGGCGCGTTTCCGGGGTGACGCGCCAGTGGTCGGGGTTCCTGAGCGCCCGCCACCGTTCAACTTGAATGCGCAGCTCATTGATGAGCGAGCGGATGTCGTAGGCCTGGTCGGCCGTGGACAGTCCCTTGCCCTCGTCCAGGACAATCGATGTCTGCGCTGTGGACTGCTTCTTGGCCTTCGGGATGGGCGTGACGAAGGAGGCCGGGCGACGTCCCGACAGCTCGACGCCAGTGGGTTGTCCACTCGCATCCAGCTCCCAATGCCGCGAGGGCGGCTCATAGGGAGAGTTGAGGATTGGTCCGGAGAAGAAGAGTTCGCTCATTGCAGACCAAACTAGCGCGCGAAAGCGGTCGGGGCAGCAGGGACGTTACCCCTCTCTAGGCACGGCCTCACGACACCTCATCCCCCTCCCCCGCCCCCTCCACCAACCCCTTCGGCAGCGCCTTGCTCGGCTTGACCCCCAGCTCGCGCAGCAGCTCGGCCTGGCGAATCACGTTGCCGCGGCCGGTGGCCAGCTTGGCCAGCGCCGCAGCGTGGCTGTCGCGCGCGGCGTCGAGCTTCGTGCCCACCGCCTCGAGATCCTGCACGAAGCCGGCGAGCTTGTCGTAGAGCTGAGCGCCGCGCTCGGCGATGTCGCGCGCGTTGCGGCTCTGCGCCTCCTGCCTCCATAGGTACGACACCGTGCGCAGCACGAACAGCAGCGTGCTCGGACTCACCAGCAGCACGTTGCGCGACCAGGCGTCGGCAAAGAGTGTGTCGTCGCCCGTCACCGCCACGGTGAACGCCGGCTCGATGGGCACGAACAGTACGACGAAGTCGATGGCCGTGCCCTGCAGCGATTCGTACAGCTTCTCGTAGCGCCGCTCGGCCAGCCCGCGCACATGTGCACGCAGCGACTGCAGGTGTTCGCGCAGCGCGGCATCGCGCGCGGCGTCGGTGTCGGCGGTGGCGTATCGCTCGAAGGCCAGCAGCGACACCTTCGCGTCAATCACGAGGCGGCGGCTCTCCGGGAGGCGCACGACGCAATCGGGCTGCTGGCGCTGGCCGTCGTCGTTGCGCTGCGCGTCCTGCAGGTCGAACTCGAAGCCCTCGCGCAGCCCCGCGCTTTCGAGCAACCGCTGCAGGATGAGCTCGCCCCAGTTGCCCTGCGCCTTGACCGAGCCGCGCAGCGCGCTGGTGAGTCGCTGCGCATCGTCGCTGAGCGTGCGGTTGAGCACCAGCAGTTGCTGCACCTGCTCCTTGAGCGCCGCGCGGTCCTGCGTGTCGGCCACGTACACCGCATCGACCTTCTGCTGGAACTCCACCAGCCGCTGCCGAAGCGGATCGAGCAGCAGCCCGAGGTTGGTCTGGCTCTGCTCGGCGAAGCGGCGCGCGTTCCCCTCGGTCACATCGGCGGCAATGGCGCGGAACTGCTCGGTGAGCGTGGCCTGCGAGCTCTCCAGCAACCGCAGCTTCTCGTTGGCCGCCGCCGTCGCGGCGCTCACCCGTGCCTCGACCGCGCCGGCGGTGAGCCAGCGGTGGAGGGCGATGCCGACGAGGATGCCGAGGAGGAGGGCGGCGGCGATGAGGAGGGGGGAGGAGTCCATGCGGGGAATCTTGTGGCCGTGCGTGCTGGGGGCGAGACGGCTGGCAGGGATGAGCCGCGCGCCCTTCGCGCATTCAGCTCACGAACCGCGCCACCGCCTGCTCGATCAAGTCGAAGTAGTGCCCGTCGTTGTCCTCGAGCGTCCGGCCCAACAACTGATCACGCCACTCAGTGGGAATCCACGCCGTGCCGTGTGCGGCGCCCATCGCAGCGCCGACAAGCGCGGCGATGGTGTCGTTGTCTCGCGTGTCGTTGACCGCCGCGAGTATTGCGGCGTGCGGATCGTCTCCGAAGAGTCCGAGAATGTGCATCACGCTCGGAACGGTCTCCAGCAGGTACGCACCGCTGTACCAGCGATGTCCGCCGTCCGCCACACTGGTGCGCGCCCCGATGGCGCGACGCACGTGTCCATCGAGCAGCTGCGACAGACTGCCGCGCCAGTGCTGCAGCGGTCCATCGCGCAGACGCGTCTCGTACTCCTGCCCTGCGTCGAGCACGCGCAGCACTTCGGTGTACGTCTCGAGCCACTCTTCCCCGTTCTCCGGGAGGTCTCCGTTCAGCAGGCGCCACAGCAACGCAACCCACGCGACACTCGCGGCAATCGCCATTGGGTCGTTGTGCGTGACCGACGTGCTGACGGCGGTGTCGTACCACAGGTGCGTGCCACCATTCACCAGATGCGGCAGCACGGTCGGCGCCATGCGCATGAGCGCGCCGTTCCCTGCGCTCGCCTGCGTCGCCTCCCACCAGGGCGCGCCCGCACGAAGCGCGTTGCAGAACTCCCGCGTGGCTCGGCCGATGCCGAAGATGCGGTCGTTCGCGATGCGAAACGCGAGTTCGTCCGGATCGAGCGCCCCGTCGGCGAGGAGTTGCTCGATCGCGCGCGCGGTCAGTTGCGTGTCGTCGCTCGGCGTCCCCGCCGGCCGGCCTCCGGCGTAGCGACTTGGCAGATACCCCGAGATGCGACCGTACTGCGCCGCGCGTTCGTCGGGCAGCATGCTTTCCGTGCGATTGCCCAGCGCGTCGCCAATGGCGACACCCAACAGCATGCCGCGCACACGGTCGGCGAGGTCGGCGGCATCGATGGGTGGCGCCGGCGGCAGCACGGCCAGCCGCTCACGCTCGAGACGCGGGATCCATCGGGGTGCGTCAGACATGCCGCTGGTCATCGCAGGAGCGCTGCGACACTCTCCGCCACCACCTCGAGCACCGCATCCACCCCGCCCACGGTGTGGTCGCCCATGTGCCCGATGCGGAACGTGGAGCCCTTGAGCCGCCCGTACCCGCCGCCAATCACATACCCGCGCTCGGCCACGGCCTTCACCACGGCGTCGGGGGAC
The DNA here is from genome assembly GCA_020161135.1 of Gemmatimonadota bacterium. Classification (GTDB taxonomy): domain Bacteria; phylum Gemmatimonadota; class Gemmatimonadetes; order Gemmatimonadales; family Gemmatimonadaceae; genus Gemmatimonas. The sequence continues at coordinate 115,336 of JAIUOB010000006.1, forward strand.
AGGCCGGGCGGCACGGTCACGGCCGTCACGGTGTGGCTGCGCGCCGCATCGGGGGCATACACGCCGAACGGCGCGCCCACGAGCCGCCGCAGTTCATGCACCCAGCTCCAGGTGTGCTCGGCCATGGCCTCATGCCGCGCCCAGCGCTGCTCGAGCCCCTCTCTATTGATGTGCTCCACCTGCACCGCCGCCGCATACAGCAGGCTCAGCGCGGGCGTGTTGGGCGTCTGGTGCTTGCCGATGTACTGCTCGAACTCCACCAGGTCGAAGTACAGGCCGCGCGACTCGGCGCTGCGCGCTTCGGCGATGAACCGCTCACTCGCCACACCGAACGCGAGGCCGGGGGGCATGGCCAGCGCCTTCTGGCTGCCGGTGAGCACGAAGTCGAGCCCCCACGCGTCGGTCTCCACAGGCACACCGGCCAGGCCGGTCACGCTGTCCACGAGAATGGCGCAGTCGTACGCATGCGCAAGCCGCGCGAGCGCGTGAATGTCGCTCAGCACACCGGTGCTGGTCTCGCTGTGCACCACGGTGAGAGCGCTGTACTTCCGCGTGCGCAGCGCGCTCTCCACCTCGTCCAGCGGCACGGGGCCGCTCCACTCGCCGCCCACCACGGTGGCCTCGCGGCCGCACGCCTGCGCGATGTTGGCGAAGCGCTCGCTGAAGGCGCCGTTCACCAGGCACAAAATGGCCCCGGGACGCGCACAGCGAATGGCGGCCTCCATGAGGCCGGTGGCGCTGCTGCTGCTCACGTACACGGGACGCTGGGTGCGAAAGATGGGGCGCAGCCCGCCCTCGACCCGCGCGAACAGTTGCTCGAACACCGCCCCGCGATGCGGCAGCATGGGCTGCAGCATGGCCTCGAGCACCTCGCGGCGCACCTCGGTGGGGCCGGGGAGAAAGAACGTGCCGAAATCGCTCATGCGTTTCCTACCTCGGTTCCTGTTTCACGCGATCTTCAGTCGACCTTCACCCGATCTTCACTCGAACAGCAGCGCCTGCAACGCGTCGAAGCTCGTCGCCTCGGCATCGGCCACGGCCACCACGGCCTCGCGCCGCGCGATCGCGGTGAAAGCGAAGAAGCGGTCGGCCACACCGCGCGCGCTCGCATCGGTGCTGCCATCGCCCACCAGCGCCACGGGCTTTCGCAGCGCGAGGTCGCGCAGCACGAGGGGCTTGCCCTGCTGCGTGGCCAGCGGCTGGTCGCCGTCGAGCACACTGAACGTTCCGTCGGCATCGCGCGCGAGCGACACGGCGTGCACCCGGTTGGCCATCACGCCAAGCTGCAGCGCGAGCGGAATGATGGCGGCCCGCAGCCCACCGCTCACAAGGTGCACATGCACGCGCGCCGAGATGAGCCGCTGCACACAGGCACGCGCGCCGGGGAGCAGCGACTGCTGGTAGGCATCGGCCAGCGACAGCAGCTCGGCTGCAGTGGGGCGAATGCGCTTGAGCCGCTCGGTGTACACGGCCTCGATGGGAATCTCGCCGTTCATGGCCCGCTCGGTGAGCGCGGCGCAATCACGCGCCACCTCGGGGCCGCGCAACTCGGCCAGCCAGTCGATGCCCTCGATGGACGACAGCGTCGAGTCCACGTCGAACACGACGGTCTTGAAGCGCGGCACATCGGCAGGGTGCGCATCACCGAAGCGCGAGGCATCGGTCATGTTGCGCCACCTGCGCTCGCGAGCACGTTGTCGAGCACATTCCCCGGCGCGAGCAGGCCGAGCGGGTCGAGTTCGTGCTTGAGTGCCCGCATGACGCGCTGCTGCAACGGCGACGCCTGCAGCGGCAGCCACTTGCGCTTGATCTTGCCGATGCCATGCTCGGCAGCCACGGTGCCGCCCATGGCAATGACCTCGCGCAGCGTGGCCTGCACCACCTGCTCGATGCGCGCGAGTTGGTCGGCATCCTGCGCAATGATGTTCTGGTGCGGGTGCCCGTTGCCGGCGTGCCCGTACGCGATCCCGCGCGGCACGCCGGCGGCATCGGCGTGGCGGCGTGCGATGGCGAGCGCGTCGGCCAGGCGCGCGTAGGGGACCGCCCAGTCGGTGCTCACCTTGCGCCCGCCGAAGGGGCGCCGCGCCGCACCTTGCTCGTTCATGGTGGCCGGCACGGCATGGCGCATGCGCCGCGCGTCGTGCAACTCCGCCGCGGTCTGGTACACGCGAATGTCGTCGGCCAGCGCGTGGTGCGACTCGGCCAGTGCGAGCCACTCGTCGAGCGGGAGCGCGTCTTCGCCCGCCTCGTCGGCGCCGGTCTCCTCGGTGTACACCATGGCAGTGGCCTCGGCGGGCCACGGCGCACTGCCGCCCTGGTCGCGGGCGATGTCCATGGCGCCGGCATCGAAGAACTCGAGGCAACGCGGATGCAGCACCGTGCTGCGCCGCGCGCTCACCACGAAGGCCAGCGCATCGGCCTCGCGGGCGAACGGAATGGCGAGCCCCAGCACCTGCGACGGCAGCGGATGCAGTGCGAACTCGGCCTCGACCACCACACCCAGCGTGCCCTCGCTGCCCACGAACCACTCCACCGGGTCGTGCGTGATGGGATAGCCCACGGTGTTCTTCTCGAGCGCTGGGCGCCGCAGCTCCACGCGTTCACCACTGGCGAGCAGCACCGTGAGGGCCCGCACGTGCGGCCCGGTGGCGCCGTAGCGCAACGACCGCGCACCACTGGCATTGCAGGCAATCGCGCCGCCGACGGTGCTCTCCTCTTCGCTGGTCGGGTCGGGCGTGAACAGCAGCCCGTGCGCCTCGGCGGCGCGGCGCACGTCGGCCACGATGGCGCCCGCGCCCACGCGCACGGTGCGCGCGCTGGTGTCCACCGCGCCGATGTGGTCGAGCGCGCGCAGCGAGAGCAGGAGTCCCTTGTCGGTAATGGACGCCGCGGTTGTGCTCGACTGCCCGCCGGCGGGTGTGACGGGCGTGCGTGTGGCCGTGGCCTCGCGCAGGAGTTCGGCCACTTCCTCGATGCTGCGCGGACGTGCGACGGCATCGGGGATGAGCTCCAGCCCGGACGCATCGCGCGCGAAGGCGCGACGCACGTCGGCGTCGGTGGTGGTGGCGGCGAGAGGGGCGGGCACGGAGATGCGCGTCGTGGGCCGTGAGCTGCGAGGAGTGGGCCGTGGGCCGGGGGCCGTGGGCCGGGGGCCGTGGGCCGGGGGCCGTGGGCCGGGGGCCGTGGGCCGGGGGCCGTGGGCCGGGGGCCGTGGGCCGGGAGCCGTGGGCCGGGAGTCCTATTCGTCGCGGAAGAGGACGATGCTCGCGGTGAGCACGTCGGGGAGTGCGAGCAGCGCCTTGCGGGTGTCCTCGGTCACCGCGCCATCGACACTCACGGCCGCGAGTGCGTCTCCGCCCTGCGCGAGACGCGCCTGGTGATACTCGGCGATGTTGACGCCGTGCGTGCCGAGCAGCGTGCCGACGCGCCCGATGACACCGGGCACGTCGTGGTTGGTGAGAATCAGCAGCGTCTGACGCGGATTCACATCGATGTGGAACGAGCCGATGCGCGTGAGACGCGGCGTGCTGCCGTCGGGCGCCGTGCCGGCCACCGCCAGTTGCTGCATGCCGCCCGCGAGCGCGACCTCGACACCACGCGTGGCGCCCAGTTCGGTGGTCTCGGCCACCGAGAGCTCGATGCCGCGCGCTTCGGCCAGCGCGCGGGCGTTGATGAGGTTGAGGCGCTCGGTTTCGATGACGCCCTCGAGCAACCCCACCGCGGCGGCGGAGAGCAGCGGGCCGCTGGCATGCGCGAGATCGGGCGAGACGCGCAGCGCGAGCTTGCGCACGGCGCGCATCCCCTGGTCGGCGAGCACGGCGCGCGCGACGGCCGCCGCACGACGCGCCACGAGCATGGCGCCGTGCAGCGTGGGCCATTCACCGGTGGCACCGGCCGCCACGTTGAGCGAGCGCGACAGATCATTGCGCAGCAGCGCGTCGCGCACGGCGAGGCACACGTCGCGCGACACGTTGCGCTGCGCCTCGACGGTGTTGGCGCCCAGGTGCGGCGTGAGCAGCAGGTTGGGTGCGGTGCGCAGGGGATGATCGGCGGTGGGCGGCTCGGTGGTGAACACATCGAGCACCGCACCCCGCAGCTGATTGTGCGTGAGCGCCTGCAGCAGCGCGTCCTCGTCGACAATGCCACCGCGCGCCATGTTCACCACCACCGAGCGCGCCGGCAGGCGACCGAGCTCGCGCTTGCCGATGAGGCCGCGCGTTTCGTCGGTGAGGGGCACGTGCAATGTGAGGATGTTCGTCTCGGAGATGAGCGCGTCGAGGGTGGCGGCGCGGCGCACGCGCAGCGCGGTGAAGCGCTCGTCGCTGATGTACGGATCGTACGCCACCACGCTCATGCCGAAGGCGTGCGCGCGCGTGGCCACCTCACTGCCGATGCGGCCGAGGCCGACGATGCCGAGTGTCTTGCCCTTGAGCTCACGCCCCATGAACTGCGCGCGATCCCAGCGGCCGCTGCGCATGGATTCGGCGGCGGTGGGAAGCTGTCGCAGCAGGCCGATGACGGCGCCGAAGAACAGCTCCGCCACCGCGACGGTGTTGCCGGCCGGCGCATTGATGATGGCGATGCCGAGCGCCGTCGCCGTATCGATGGCGACGTTGTCGACACCGACACCGGCGCGCCCCACGACCTTGAGCTTCGTCGCGGCATTGAGCAACTCGGCCGAAATGCGGGTAGCGCTGCGTCCGACGATGGCGTCGTAGTCGCCGATGCGCCGCAGCAGTTCGTCTTTCGGCAGCGTGGGTACTTCGTCGACCTGCAGCAGCGGCTCGGCGGCGAGCAGCGCGACACCTTCCGGGTCGACCTCATCGGTCACGAGCACACGATACGTCATCGGGGCGAAGCAGAGGGCGGACGATTCCGACTGGACCTTCGGAAGCTAGCCACCCTTGGTAGTCCGCCCATTGGTCAATCTCGTCAGGCACGCACGGCCCGACCGGATGGCGCTCAGATACCGAGCTGCTTCCTCAGCACGTCGCGGAGCGCCACGAGGGTGTCGTCGTGGGCGGCGGGGGAGTCATCACGCACCTGCAACTCCACGCCATCGGCAATGGTGACGCGTCGCCAGGAGGCCACCGGCGCGTGGGCGCGGGCGGCGGCGGCGTCGGTCTGCAGTGACAGGGCGGGGGCGAGTGATGCAGCCACTCGGCGTTCGAGCGCATCGCCGGTGACTTCGCGCATCTCTGCCTTGATGGCGTCGAGCGTCTGCCCTTCGCGCTGCCGGATCTTGATGGCGAGCAGTTGGAGCAGGTGGCGATAGCCGTACGTGGCGGCGGTGCCGGCGCCCTCGGGGCGATCGAGCAGGCCATTGGCCACGTAGAAGCGCACGGCACGGGCGCTCGGCATGGCGCGCGCCGAGGCGTTCGTGGGCTTCACGCCAGCGGAATCGACGAGCGCTGCCGCGTGAGCAGCGAGCCCGCGGGCATTCCACGGGGCGTGGCGCGCGTGTGCGCGGAGTAGCGGTACAGGAGACTCGGCCATGGGAGGGGCAAATATACCCCCCTCACGCACTCGCTGCCGGTCGAACCTCGCGCAGGAATTCGTCCAGCGCCTGCAGAAATGCGTCGGGGCATTCGTCGTGCGGCAGGTCGCCGGCGTGGAGTGCCACGAAGTGCGCGCGGGGCAGGGCGGCCCGGACCTCGTCGGATTCGCGGAACGGTGTCTGCGACGCGGCGCTCCCCCAGACGAGGAGCAGTGGCACGCGCCAGCGTGACACCATGGGGCGCAGGTCGAGGTTGAGTGCCATGCCGACGAACGCAGCAGGCGCGAAGCGCGCGCCACGTTGCGTGGCCGTGACACGGTAGTACTCGAACTTCTCCGGCGTGAGTCCGCCACGCTTGCCGTACACACCGCGCAAGAACCACTGGATGCTGCGTGGTGAGGTGAGGGCGCGGAACAGGACGGCGCCGGGCACGCGCGTGCGGAAGGTGGCCTGGATGGCGCGCGTGATGAACGACGGCCCGTTGGTGAGCCGCGAGATGCCGGCCGGCCCCACCGCACACACCGCCCGCACCATCGCGGGGGCGTCGCACGCGATGGCCATGGCGTAGGTGGCGCCGAGTGAGGAGCCGAGGAGGAGTGCGGGCGCGCCGACGACCTCGCGGAGGAAGTCACGCAGGAGGTCGACGTAGAGGCTGGCGGTGTAGTGCAGCGGCGGCCGGTCGGAGGCGCCGAAGCCCAGCAGGTCGATGGCGTACCCGCGGTGTGACGGGACGCTCGGTGCATCGCCGGTGAGACCGCGAAAGACATCGCGCCATTCCGCACTCCACGCCGCCGCGTGGATGGAATGAATGAAGAGGGCCGGGGGGCCCTCGCCGCGCACGACGTAGGCGATGTCCCAGTCCCGCCAATGCCAGACGTGCCGCTCCCCACCCAGCGGATTGGGCAGTGGCGAGGTGGCGAGGCGTGTGGTCATGGAGTGTGATACATCAGGCGCCGACGGCGGAGCGGTGTCGTGGCGCACAGGCGCGGCGTCGCGGGTGTGCGGCTGCGCACGAAGGCACGCGGCCGGGCGTGCAACGCGCAACGGTCGCGCCAACCGCGCCGACTCGCCAGGCCGTCCGTGTGACACTCCCCAGTATCACCCACCACCAACCGGAACGACCTGACGATTGTGTCGGCGCGGTCGCGCGACCGCGCTTGCGTGCTGTCCTACGGTCTTGCTGTGGCAGTGCGGTGCCTCAGGCGGCGCCGCTCTGCCCGACTGCGGTGTTGACGCCGACGGTGGCGGCGTGCTGCGCGATGACGGCGAGATCGACGGGCTTCTCGAGGAAGTGGAGCGCCCCGAGTCGGAACGACGCCTGCCGGTTGGCATCGTCCGGGTACGCGGTGAGCACCAGCACCATCGCGTCCGGAGAGAGCATGCCAGCGAGCGCCATGACCTGCAGCCCACCATCCCGTTTGCCACCCAGCCGCAAGTCGGTGACGATGAGATCGAAGCGCTGATTGCGCAGCCGCTCCAATGCCTCGGGTAAATGCTCGGCTGCGATGACGGAGTTCCCGTCGACCTCGAAGAGCTCAATGAGGGCGTCGCGGATGGACTGTTCGTCTTCGACGACGAGGACAGTGCGGGTTGCCACGGATGCGGTCATGCCTGAAGACTCTGCGAGAATCGGGCCAATATCCGACGGGAACGCTCGGATTCATGCAAGACATTCTATTTCAACACATTACGAGCACTGGTCGACTTGAAATCACGCCGCGGTGCTGTAGTGTTTTCGGTGGCAATGGCGGTCGTACGACCGAAAATCAGTCAACGGTGCTCGGCCACTGGCACACCGAAATCAGTCCAACCCGTACCGCTTGAGCTTCTCCAGCAGCGTCGACCGGGCGATCCCCAACACCTTGGCCGTCTGGGACCGGTTCGAACCGGTCGCCCGAAGCGCCACCCGGATCGCCTCCCGCTCCGCCTCCTCGAGCGTCCGCGGTGCGTGCGCGCCCTGGCTACGCGCCGCCGGCGCCGCCGGCATCGTCCCGGGCAACCCGAGATGCGAACTGTCGATCGCCCCCGAACCGGCGAGAATCGCCGCGCGCCAGAGCGTGTTCTTGAGCTCCCGGATGTTGCCGGGCCAGCCATACTCCACGAGCGCCCGCTCCGCCGCCGCCGTGAGCCAGCGGTCGCGAGGGAGAAATGCCGCCGCCAGCGGCAGGATCTCGTCTGGGCGCGCCCGCAGCGGCGGCAGGGTGAGCGTCAGCACCTGCAACCTATAGAACAGGTCGGCCCGGAAACGGCGCTGCTCGACGGCCTCGGCCAACGGCTGGTGCGTGGCGACAATGACCCGCGCCGACGACCGCAGCGTGGTGGTACCGCCCAGCCGCCGGAAGCCCCGATCCTCGAGCACGGTCAGCAGACGCGGCTGCACCTCGGGGGCCAGTTCGGCCACCTCGTCCAGGAACACCGTGCCGTCGCCCGCCACCTCGAGCAGCCCACGCTTGGCCTGCCGCGCGTCGGTGAATGCACCCCGTTCGTGGCCGAACAACTCGCTTTCGAAGAAGGTCGCCGACAGCGAGGCGGCGTTGATCTCGACGAACGGGGACGCTCCACGCGCCGACCGCTCGTGAATCGTGCGCGCCACGAACCCCTTGCCCGTGCCCGTCTCCCCCTGCAGCAACACCGGCGCGTCGGCGTTGCGGGCCGCCAGGTCGATGAGCTGCTCGAAGGTGGGAGCGAGGGCGGCCACGCCCACCCCCTCGTCCGGGCGGCCATGCACCCGGTCACGGGCGCGCAGCACCGCCACCTCCCGACGGAGCCGCCCCCCCTCGGCCGCCCGCTGCACCGCCGCGGCCAGGACGGTCAGGTCGACCGGCTTCTCCAGGACGTCGGAGGCCCCCTGCTGCATGGCATGCACCGCGCTCCGCACGTCGGCGTAGCCGGTGAGCACGATGATGGCCGTCTCGGCGTCGTCGGCACGCAGCGCCTCGATGAGGCGCGTGCCGTTGGCGTCCGGCAGGTGGAGATCCACCAGCACCACGTCCGGCGCATGCTCCGCCGCCAGCCGGCGCCCCTCGGTGGCGGTGCTGGCCGCGCGCGCCGTGTGGCCGCCCATCGCAAAGAAGTCGACGAGCGTCTCCCGCACCGTCGCGTCGTCGTCGACGACCAGCAGCGAGAGGGTCACGCGGCCGGGAGCGTGAGCGTGAGTGTGGTACCGTGCTCCGGCGAACTATCGATGCCGATCGTGCCGCCGTGCTCGTCCATGATGCGCTGGCAGAGCGCCAGCCCGATGCCCGTGCCCCCCGTCTTGTTCGAGTAGAAGAACTCGAAGACGTGCGTCAGCACGTCCGGGGGAATGGCCGGGCCGCCGTTCGTGAGTCGAGACCGCCAACCGCCCACGGGGAGCTGCTGCCCCACCAGCACCAGCTCCGACCCCTCGGGGGCATGGTCGCAGGCATTCACCAGGATGTTGCGACACACCTGCCCGAGCTGTTCGGCGTCGATGGGGCACGACACCGGGCCGTCGGGACGTGTGCGGCGCAGCGTGAGCCGGCGGGTCTCGAGGCGGGCGCGCTCCCCCTCGAGAATGTCGTCCCACACCGCCTCCGGGTCGCCCGGCTGCAGATGCGCCGCGTTGGGGCGCCCGAACTCGAGGAGCGACGTGACCATGCGGTTCAGCCGCTCGACCTCGCGCAGGATGCGCCCGACGTTCTTCTCGACGACCGGGTCTTCCTTGGCCCGGAAGTGGAGCAGTTGCGCGGCCGACGAGATGCCGAAGAGCGGGTTGCGCAGCTCGTGCGCCACGCCCGCCGCCACCTCGCCGATGGCCTCCAGCCGCCGCTTCTGCTCGACCCGGCGCACCAGCCAGGCGCGCTCGATAGCCACGGCGGTCTGGGCGGCAATGACCGCCAGCACACGCTCGGCCTCCTCGAGGGCCTGCTCGGTTTCCGGCGGCAGCGTGCTCAGGGTGAGCGCCCCCAGCACCCCCTCGGCGCTTTCGAGCGGGGCGGTGATCTCGAGCCCGTCGGCGGTGCCTTCGCGCACCACGCCGCCCGTGGCGAGGGCGTCGAGCCAACTGCGGGTAAGACGCGAGGCGAGTTCGGCCGCACTCTGGGTGCCGAACCCGTCGCGGTGGGTGATGGTGAACTGCGCCGTGTCGTCGTCGGCGAGGGCGATGACGAATCCCGTGGCCGGGAGCACGCGCCGAAGCTGCTGCGCTACCTCCTCGTAGACCCGGTCGAGGGCGATGGCCTCGGCCAGCGCGATGCCCGTGTTGATGAGCGCTTCGCGCGAGCGGTGGCTCGGCGTGATGTCGACCGTGCTGAAGACGTAGCCGCTGATCTCGCCGTCCGTCTCGAGCGGCGTGACCTGCATGAGGAACACCCGCTCCTCGGTGGGCGAGTTGCAGGGGAATTCCCAGCGCACGAGCGAGGTACGGCGCTCGCGCAGCATGGTCATGGCGCGTTCGATCTGGTCGCGGGCAGCGTCGTCATCGACGGAGGCAAAGACAGAGCACCCGCGCACCGCGTCTTCCGGCGCGATGGCGGGTGCTCCATTGTCGATGGCGAACCGCGACCACGAGCCGTTGGCCGCGGTGATGCGCCCTTCGAGATCGACCGACCAGACCGTGAAGGGGAGCGCGTCGAGCAGCCGCCGCGCGAACGGCGGCTGCTCGGTCAGGAAGGTCACGCCTGACTCAGCGCTTGCGCGCGCCCTTGGCTGCCTTCTTCGGAGCGGGCTTTGCAGCCTTCTTCGGAGCCGGCTTGGCCGCCTTCTTCGGGGTGGGCTTCGCGGCCTTCTTCGGAGCCGGCTTGGCGGCCTTCTTCGGGGCGGGCTTCGCAGCCTTCTTCGGAGCCGGCTTGGCAGCCTTCTTCGGGGCGGGCTTCGCAGCCTTCTTCGGGGCAGGCTTGGCGGCCTTCTTGGGCGCCGGCTTGGCGGCCTTCTTCAGGGCCGGCTTGGCCGGGGCCTTGGCCGCGGGCTTCGCGGGCGCCTTGGCCGGAGCCTTGGCCGCCGGCTTGGCCGGAGCCTTGGCAGCAGGCTTCGTGGCCGCCGGCTTCGTCGGTGCCGGCGCCGCCTTGGGCGCCTTCTCAGCCTTGGGGGCCTTCGGGGCCTTCTCTGCCTTCGGCGCGGGTGCAGCGGGCGGTGCGGCCGGCGTCTCGACCACCGGCTCGGGCTCAGGCTCCGGGGCGGGGGCGGGGGCGGGCTTCACGGCCTTCGGCTTCGGGGCCGGCTTGGGCGCGCCGGGGTTCTTGGGCGGGCGGCCGGGGCCACGACGCACGATCGGACGGCCGAACAGGTCGTCGTCCTCGTCCTCGTCATCGCCGCCGAGGTCGTCGTCGAAGCCGTCGATCTCGTCTTCGTCCTCGTCCTCGTCGTCCTCCTCGGCGTCGTCCCACAGGGAGTCGCCTTCATCGGAAGGCATGCCGTAGCCGTCGTCGTCCTCGTCGTCGTCATACGACGAGCGGCCGTAGCCCCCCAGATCATCCATATCGTCGTCGATCAGATGGAGCTTCTCCAGCTCGTCGCCACCCGACATGACCTCTCCTCCCCCGCGGTAGACCCCTCTGAAACTGCACCCGGCGTTCGCGGCAGAATGCCGGACCGGGCAGGACACCGCTCCTATTACACGGGGCCCTCACGGGAGTCAAGCGGCGCGACGCGCGGAGTGGGTCGGCGGCGTCACCCGACGCGCGGGATTCCCGGCACGTCGCCGCGACGGATGACCGCGCCCAGGGCTTCGTAGACGCGCGGCTGCAGCAGGCGTCCGGTCTGCGTGCGCAGGTAATCGAGTGTCGCGTCGGCGGTCATGGGATCGCGATAGGCGCGCTTCGAGGTGAGGGCATCGAAGGCATCGGCGGCGGTGAGGACGCGCCCGCCGATGGAGATGTCGTCGCCGGCGCGCCCATGGGGGTAGCCGCCGCCATCCCAGTGCTCGTGATGATCGCGAATGAACACGAGCGCATCGCCGAGGTGCTGCAGCGGCTGGAGGATCTCGAGGCCGATGCGCACGTGGTCCTTCACGTGCGAGAACTCGTCGACGGTGAGCGGCCCGTTCTTGTTCAGCACCGACTCGCGAATGCCGATCTTGCCGACGTCGTGCAGGCGTCCGGCGGCGTGCACGAGTTCGACGACGTGATCCGCTTCGCCCAGTTCGGCGGCGATGGCGGCGCCCAGCTCGGCCACCCGCTGCGAGTGTCCTCGCAGGTACAGGTCCTTCGCTTCCATCGCGTTGATGAGCGTCTCGGCGATGCTCACGGTGAGCACCCGCAGCGCGCTCTTCTCGCGCTCGAGCTGCACGGTGCGCAGCGCGACTTCCTCGCGAATGAGGCGGTCGACGGCGCGTCGCTCCATGGTGCGTCGCCGGCGCAACAGCGCGCGCTCGACGGCCGCCTGCAGGTCGGCGAGTTCGACCGGCTTGGTGAGGTAGTCGAAGGCGCCGGTGGCGAGCGCCTCGGTGGCGCTGGCGGCGTCGTTCACGGCCGTGAGCATGATGACGGCGAGATCACCATCGGCGCTGAGCGCGCGTGGGACGATCTCAAGGCCACTGAGGCCCGGCATGTTGAGATCGCACAGCATGAGCGCATAGCGCTCGCGGCCCAGGCACGTGAGCGCGGCATCACCCGAGTCGGCGACGTCCACCACGTAGCCGCGCGACTGGAGGAAGCGGCTGAGCGCGAGGCGAATGGTCGCCTCGTCATCGACGAGCAGGACGCGCCGCAGACTGTCGTCGACAGTCGCCGCGCCGGCTGCCTCGAGGGCTCCGACGGGATCGCTGGGGTTCGGCGCGTGCATGCGTGAGCTTACGTGACTGCGGCGAGCGCGGGCAACAGCAAGGTGATCACCGTCCCGGCATCGGGCACGGATTCGACGGTGAACCGGCCACCATGGGCCTGCACAATACCATAACTGACGCTGAGCCCGAGTCCGGTTCCCATGCCCGGTGGTTTGGTGCTGTAGAACGGTTCGAAGATGCGTCGGCGGACGTCGTCCGTCATGCCCGCACCGGTGTCGCGCACTTCGATGCGCACGTCACCACTCTCGGATGCGGTGGAGAGCGTGAGGGTCCGGACCGTTCGTCCCTGCATGGCGTGCTCAGCATTGCTGACGAGGTTGAGCAGCACCTGTTGCAGTTTCTGCGCGTCGCCGCGCACATGCGGGCGCGCGGGGTCGAGCTGCAGGGAGACCGTCACGCCCGCCGTCCGCAGCGGATAGGCCCGCAGGCGCACGACGTGCTCGACGAGGGCGTTGACGTCGAGCGGCTCGACACCGCGTCCGGTCTTGCGCGCGAAGAGCAGCAGGTCGTGAATGACGGCGGTGGCCCGATCGCTCTCCTGCTTGATGAGCTGCACCGATTCGCGCTGCTCGGCGGTGAGCGACTCTTCGAGGAGGAGCTGCGCGAAGGCGGAGATGCCGGTGAGCGGGTTGTTGATCTCGTGTGCGACACCGGAGACGAGTTCGCCAAGGGCGACCATCTTCTCGGTGTGGCGCAACTGCTCCTCGAGGTTGCGGTCCTGCGACATGTTGCGGATGCTGACGACGCGCCCGAGCGGTTCGCCCTCCTGGCTGCTGAGCGTGCTCACATTCACCGCGGCCGGAAACTCGGAGCCATCGCGTCGCCGGTGGATGTCGTGCGACACGCGCACGCCGGGCTCGAGCACGCCGTCGTGCTCGACGAGGGCCTGTCGCGTGTCGGCCCCCACTACGAGGTCCTCGAAGCGCATCTCCATGAGTTCGCCCTGGCTCCACCCGTACTCGCGCGCGGCGGCCATGTTGGCGTAGCGCACGCCCACACGATCGAGGATGAAGATCGGGTGGTCGATGGTGGTGAGGGCGGTGGCGAGCAGGTGTTCGCGCTCGCGCGCCTGGTGCTCTTCCTCGTCGAGCATGAGCGCATCGAGCGACAGCGACAGCGGTGCTGCGAGCCGGCGCAGCGTGCGTTGATCGCGGCGCGTGAGCGGTTGCGAGCGCGGTGTGGTGACGAGCACGACGCCGATGAGATGCTCGCGCGAGGCGAGGGGGAGCACGAAGGCCCACTCGTCGGGGACGAGGTCGGGGCGGTCGGGCGGTGCCTCGGTGCGCAGCGCCGGAATGACGACGGCGCGTCCCTGGGGTGCCACGCCGGCAATGCCCGACGGGCCGGCCGGGCGATGTCCCAGCAGGGTGCTGAGCGAGCCGCTGGTGGCGACGTACTCGACGTGGCCGTCGCGCGCACGGGCCACGCCGAGCGCCTTGCCGCTCGAGGGGACGGTGCGATCGAGCACCCGGAGCAGCGTGGCGGCGCCGTCGGCGAGCGATGTCGCGTGCAGCGAGGCGCGGGCGAGCGCGGCGGCGGCTTCGGCACGGCGTCGCTGTGACAGTTGCAGCGCGAGCAGGCGCGCGGTTTCGGCTGCGGCAGCCGCGTGCCGCGCGAGGATGGTGACGAGTTCGAGGTCTTCGGTGTCGAGTTCGGCGGAGGCGTCGGCGAGGACCCGGATGACGCCGTGGCCGTTGCGGCAGACGTGCGCGGGGGCGCACAGCTCGGTGCGGCCGCGATCGGGGCCTTCGGCAACGGCGCGCGAGGCGAGCAGCGGGATGGCGGCGTCGCGCGCGGCGTAGGCGAGGGTCAGGTCGGGTGCGTCGTCGTCGTGCGCGTCGATCGAGAGGCGCACGAGACGCCGGAGGGTCGCGCCGTCCTCGGCCCACACCTCGCAGGTGGTGGCGGGGAGGACGAGGAGGATGGCATCGGCGATGGCGCGCGGCAGGCGGTCGGTGCGCGCGTGCTGGGTGAGCTGCGCGGTGAGCTGTCGCTGCGCCTTGGCGAGCAGCGCGAGCCGCCCGCTACGGCGGGTCTCGCCCGGTGAGGCGTGGGCCGCGCGGTCCACGGTGGGCTGCGCGCTACGCGCCGGCTACGGTCGGCGCGCGTCGTCGACGGCGCGCTGGATCTCCACCTTGTGCATCTCGTACTCGGGCGACTTGGTCGCGAGCTGCGCCTCGAGCACACGCAACAGCGTGGTGTTGGCGGTGCGCGCCTTGGCGTCGTCGCCCTGCAGGCGCGCGGCGCGGGCCGTGAGGAGCAGCCCGAGCAGGTTGTCGCCCTGCATGCGCAAGATGGTATCGGCCTGCGCGGCGGACACCGCGGCGTCGCCGGCGATCTCGGCGATACGACCGAGGTGGTAGCGCTCGTCGAGTGTGGCGTTCTCGAGCATCTGATGCGCGGCCATGGCCATGGGCGCGAAGAACGCGGCCGAGTCGGTCTTGCCGGCTTCGGCGTAGGCCATGACTCGCCCGTAGAGGCGATTGGCGCGCTCGCTGGGCGTCATGTTGGCGATGTCGGGCGGACCACCACCCGGGGCACCCGCTGCGCCACCCATGGGGCCGGCGGCGAAGGGCGCGCTGGCGGCGGAGAGTGGCTCAGGGGCCCGCGCCATGAGGAACGCCGTGGCGCCGACGACGGCGGCGCCGGCCAGGAGCCACGGGAGGCGGACGGCCTGGCTGTGGGCGCGGTCGCGGGGCACGGCGACCGTCCCGACGGCCATGCCGCAGTGATGGCAGAAGCGGGCGGTGGCCGCGAGGGGCGTACCGCAGGTCGCGCAGGGGACGGTGTGCGCGGAGGCAGGCGTGGCGGGAGCGGTCATGGCAGGCGAAAGGTACTACAATACGCGGACCCCGACGTTCGCCTCACCCTGCTTCCCCGCGCCGTGCCCTCGCCGAGCCGTTCGCTCGTCCCTGTGACTCTGGATGGTGCCACCGCCAGCGACATTCTCGAGCTGGCGGAGGCGCAGCAGGTGCGTTTCCTGCGCCTGCAGTTCACCGACATTCTCGGTGTCATCAAGAATGTCGAGATCCCGTCGTCGCAGTTCAGGAAGGCGCTGAAGGGCGACATCATGTTCGACGGATCGAGCATCGCGGGGTTCGTGCGCGTCGAGGAGTCGGACATGCTGCTGGCTCCGGACCTGCGCACCTTCCAGATCTTCCCCTGGGGCGATCCGGCGGCGCGGGTGGGGCGGCTCATCTGCGACATCACGATGCCGGACGGATCGCCGTTCGCGGGCGATCCGCGTGGCGTGCTCAAGCGGCAGGTGGCCGCCGCCGCGGCGCAGGGCTACGTGATGAATGCCGGGATGGAAGCGGAGTTCTTCCTCTTCAAGCCCACGGCCGACGGCCGCGCCGCGACGGACACGCACGACACGGGCGGCTACTTCGACCTCGCGCCGATGGACCTGGGCGAGGATGCGCGCCGCGCGATCGTGGACGCGCTCGAGTTGATGGGGTTCGAGGTGGAGGCGGCGCACCACGAGGTGGCGCACGGTCAGCACGAGATCGACTTCCGCTATGCCGACGCGCTGCGCACGGCCGACAACATCGCGACGTTTCGCTTCGTCGTGAAGCAGGTGGCGCGCCAGTTCGGGTTGTTCGCGTCGTTCATGCCCAAGCCGGTGTTCGGGCAGAACGGCAGCGGCATGCACACGCACCAGAGCCTCTTCCGCGGTGGACAGAACGCGTTCTGGGATCCGCAGCGCGAATGGGCGCTGAGCACGACGGCGTTGCACTACATCGGCGGGCTGCTGCGGCACGCGCGCGCGATGACTGCAGTGACGAACCCGCTGGTGAACAGCTACAAGCGGCTCGTACCGGGGTTCGAGGCACCGGTGAACGTGGCGTGGAGCATGCGGAACCGCTCGCCGATGATCCGTGTGCCGGAGCGGCGCGGCGCGGGGACGCGACTCGAGCTGCGCACGCCGGATCCGAGCGCCAATCCGTACCTCGCGCTCACGGTGATGCTGGCGGCGGGGCTGGATGGGCTTGCCACGCAGGCCGACTGGCGCGAGCCAGTGAACACGAACATCTGGGAGATGTCGCACCGGGAGCGGAGGCGCTTGCGTGTGGATGACCTGCCGCAATCGCTGGCCGAGGCGTGTGACGAGCTGGAGAAGGACGACGTGATCTGCGCGGCGCTGGGGGAGCACATCACGCAGCAGTTCCTTGCGGCGAAGCGTGCGGAGTGGCAGGAGTACAACCAGCAGGTGTCGGCGTGGGAACTGGAGCGGTATCTGGGGCGGTATTGAGATGGTACGGCCCTCCGGCAGGCTCCTGCTGCTGCCTGCGTCCTGCTTCCTGCTTCCTTCAGAAGGCAGGGGGCAGGGGGCAGGAAGAAGGAGTCAGGGAGAAGGACATCCACGCGGGCGATACACTTCGGAACGGAGCGTATCCATGCATCCGGTGACACGACTGCTGATCGCAGGGTTCGCGATGACGCTGTGTGCGTCGGTGGCGGGTGCGCAGCAGTCGGTTCGCGTGCCGAACGACTCCGTCGCACCACGGCTGACGAAGCAGCAGCTCAAGGAGGCGCAGGAAGCGCACGCGATGAAGTGCCTGACGGCCAAGGCGTTGGCCACGCGCGAGGCGTCGGGTGGCGAGATGGTGCCGTCGCGCGCGCCGCAGACGACAGGCGCGCGGGGCGCCCTGGGGCTCGGCAATCTCGACGCCAGTCAGGGGCTCGAGCGTCCGCAGCACGAACCGATGTTCGCCGGCGGTGGATTGGGCAGCAACGTCCGCGCGGCCATGGCGGCGCGCAATGCCTCGGCGACGCAGGCGACGGGGCTGCCGTGCCCGGCGCCGCCCACCAAGATCGCTCCACCCATCAAGTGAGACCGCTGTGATTCCTGGTCCCGACGCCATCCTCGAGCAGAAGTACCCCTTCACCGTCCCCGCGCTCGGCTACGCGACCACGGCTGTCGAGCCGGCGGTCGACGCGCAGACGATGACGATTCATCACGACCGCCATCATGCGGCGTACGTGACGAATCTCAACACGGCGCTGGCCTCGCAGACGGCCCTGCACCAGCACACGCTGGGGGAGTTGCTCATGGGGCTGCGCCGCTGGCCCGCGGCGGTGCAGACGGCCATCCGCAACAACGGCGGCGGCCACGCGAATCACGCGCTGTTCTGGAAGCTCCTCTCGCCGGGCGGCGCGAGCGCGCCGAGCGGCAAGCTGGCGGAGTGGATCGCGCGCGACTTCGGCTCGACGGACGCGCTCAAGGCGCAACTCAAGGCGGCGGGTACGGGGCAGTTCGGCAGCGGCTGGGCATGGCTGGTGAAGACGGCCACCAACCGGCTCGCGGTGCGTGGACTGCCCAACCAGGATTCGCCGCTGCTCGAGGGCGAGCTTCCCATTGTCGGGCTCGATGTCTGGGAGCACGCGTACTACCTGAAGTACCAGAACCGCCGGGCCGACTATCTCGACGCGCTGCTGGCGCGCATCAACTGGGACGTGGCGGGCGCGCAGGTCCTCTGACACCGTCGCGGCGGTGCTGCGACGCCGTCACAACGTCGGGAAGCGATACTCCCACACGACGCCGCGCCCGCCGAGGAGAAAGCTCACGCCATCGCGCCCTTCGTGCGGCAGCACGATGCGGTGTTCCTCGTCGAGCACTTCGCGGTAGATGAGCGTTCCGTCGCGGGCGAACACCGCGAGGATGGAGCGCGTGGTCTGTCCGGGGGCGCCGAACACGGCCACGAACGGCGCGGAGGGGCCCTTGCCGAGGAAGGTCGCCGCCACGACGCGCATGCCCTCGGCCATGCTGCCTGCCTCGACGCGCTTGACGCGCGTGAAGGTGGTGTCGAACACATCGACGCGACCGCCGGACGAGCTCACGAGGAACGGGCGTCGCGTGGGCGTGATGACGGGCTCGGTGCTGTAGCCGCGCGGCAGGTACAATGTGGCGACCGCGTGGTCGGCGTTGTCCATCAGCGCGAAGGTAGTGTCATTGAGGCTGTGCACGTACTCGCGCCGCGCATCGCCCAGCCAGTCGGCGGAGAGCATGGCGCGTCCGCGCGGATGGCGCGAGCGCTCGGCACCGGTCTCGAAGTCGATCACGGTGATGCTGTCGGAACCGGAGACCAGCACGGAGCGTCCGTCGGGGAGATCGGCGATGGCGATGGTGCCGAGGTGGCCATACGAGCCGTCGTATCGCCACCGCATCTCACCCGTGGGGGAGACGCGTGCGGCGGACGGTTCACCGAGGGGTGCACTCACGACGACATCGCCGAGGTGTCCGGCGCTGTCGGTGGTGACGTCGGCAAAGAGCAGGTCGACGGGACTGCGCGCGCAGCCTCCGAGCCCGGTGGTGCCGACGATCTGGCAGAAGTGCTCGCCGACGGCGAGGATCTGCCCGCGGCGACTGTCGCGCGCGAGCTGCCAGACGACCCCGAGGCGACTGTCGGCCGCGAAGCGCGTGAGCTGCGGGGAAATGGTCGCGATCTCGACGCGGACGTCACCGGCGTCGGCGTCGGTGCTGCAGGCGATCATGCCGCCCGCAGCGAGTGCGCTGCCGAGGAGCGCGAGGCTCGCGCCGCGTGCGCGGCGCACCGCGCGCAGGGTATGGGGCTTGATGCGGGACTGGATGCGGAAGCGATGGCGCATGCCGTATGATGATGCGCGCGCGCGCATTGCGCTTGGCCCCCGTGCTCGCGGCAGGTCACGATGCGTTGCCGGTCGCGTGACGGTGGTCACCTGATCTTCCACGGACTCTTCAGGACGCCCATGAGCGGCTTCTTCGATCGGTTGCTGTCGCAGGTGGGGCTCGCGCGCGGGCGCGTGGTGCGCGGTGTGCGCGTGCAGCTCGACAACACGCGGGCGGACATTCGCGACGAGGAGGTGCTCGCGCGCCTCGACGAGGCGCTGGCGCTGGTGGCGACGTATGCCCCGCAGCGGTGGCGCCACCTGCAGCGTGACGTGCGCGGCATTCGGGTGGAGCGCTTCCCGACGCGCGGCGCGTTCCTCCCCGACGAGCGGGTGATCCTCACCGAGCTCACGTTTCTCGCACGCCGTGACATCTCGGCGGCGCCGGTGGCGTCGAGCATCCTGCACGAGGGGGTGCATGCGCGCGTGCATGCCTGGCGGGTGCGCCTCGCGGGCGGGCCACCACTCATTGCGCCGACGCCGAACGATGCGGACCGTGATCGGGCGCGGGAGGAGCGGTTGTGCCGCCGGGCCGAGCTGGCGTTCGGGCGCGCGTTGCCGCCGGAGCTGGGCGCGCCGGTGGTCGAGCGGGCGCTCGCGTCGTTGGCGATGGCCGATCACGACGTGGCGCCGGCGATCGACTGGCGGGTGGCGCGGGCGCGTCAGGACGCGGCGGATCGCGACGCGGCAGATCGGGACGCGGCGGATCGCGACGGGCAGGGGCAGGGCGCATGAGCGCGGGCGCGGTTGGGCCACGCGCATTTCTCGCGCAGGCGGGCGGCTGTCTCGCGCATGTGTTGCTGAGCGCGTCGTGCGCGTCGCCCCGCGCCCGTGGGCAGTGGACGGCGCCGTCCAATCCCACCGTCACGACGCAGCCGTTCGCGCGGCTCGACGCGATCGGGGCCGAGGCGTGGGCGGTCATCTCGACGCCGCTCGGGGGCGACCGCACCACGTTCGCGAACGGGGGGATCATCGCCGGGACGGCCGGGGTGGTGGTGGTCGAGGGCTTCTATCGCTCGGCGGGAGCCGAGTGGCTGGCGAGGCAGGCGCGGGCGCTCACGGGCCGGTGGCCGACGCACGTGGTGCTCACGCACTACCACGTCGACCACGCGTCGGGGGTGAACGGGTACGCCGGACTGGACACGGCGCCGGGCGCGCCGGCCCGTCCGGCGCTGTACGCGACGGCCTCGACGCGCACCGCGGCGGTGAGCGGCGCCCCGGTGGCGCCCGCGCGGGACGCGGCGCTCGAGCGGGCCTTTGCCGACGTGGTTGTGGTGGGGGCCGATCGGGGCGGGGTGATCGACCTGGGGAATCGCACGGTGCGTCTCGAGCCGCTGCGCGGGCACACCGCCAGCGACCTGGTGGTGCACGACGAGGACGCGCGGCTGACGTTCGCGGGCGACCTGGTCTGGTCCGGGATGTTTCCCAACTTCGTGGACGCCGACCCGCGGCGGTTGGCGGAGAGCGTGGCGCACCTGGCGCGTTCGGTGCGCCGGTCAGCGCGGCAGGTGCTGGTGCCCGGACACGGCGGGGTGGTGACGGCGGACGGCATGGCGCAGTACGAGGGGCTGCTGGCGAGCCTCGAGGCGGCGGCGCGCGGGGGGTACGCGGCGGGGCGGCCGGCCGCCGAGGTGGCGGCCGGGTACACGGTGCCGTCGGCGCTGGGAGAGTGGATGGCGACGAAATCGGGTGTGGAGCGGGCGATGACGGCGTGGTATCGCGTGCTGGCGTCATGAGCGATGGCTCCGTCATTACGAGGCAGTTGAATGCCACTGACGCGCCACTTATTGCGCACTTGCACACAGAAAGCTGGCGCAGCGCGTATCGTGGTGTCCTGCTGGACAGCTATCTCGACGGCGATCTGCTCGCGGAGCGGGAGGCAACCTGGGCCGCGAAGCTGGGCGACGGCGCCGGAGTCGGCTGGCTGGCGGAGGCGGGTGGCGCCCCCGTCGGCTTCGTCTTCGTGCGGCCGGCGGGCGACGCGACGTGGGGGACCTGGATCGACAACCTGCATGTGCGTCCCGCGGTGAAGGGGCGCGGAATCGGGCGGCGACTGCTGCAGGCCGTGGCGGCGTGGGCGGCGGATGTGGCGCCGGAGCGCGGGCTCTGGCTGTGGGTGTACGCCCAGAACGCGGCGGCGCGGGGGTTCTACGGGCGCGTCGGCGGACGCGAGGTGGAGACCGTCGCGATGCGCTCGCCAGACGGGCGGCTGCTGCCGGAATGTCGGGTGGTGTGGCGCAGTCCCGAGGCCCTCGCCGAAGGGCTGCGTAACGGGCTCTGACGCGTGCCTACCGAACCCATACGAACGATGGTCCGTCGCGTGGTGTCCAAGCGTAGGCACGGCGCCACGCCCATTCCGTCGCTGCCCCCGTCATCGTAAGGTATGTGGTTCACCCACCGAGTCTCCGACCGGGCTCCGGCCCGGCGTCCGTCAGCCTGATCACCCGATGCGATCTGTCCGTTTCATCCGGGCGCTGCCTGTGAGGGCCACGCTGCTGGTGAGCGCCCTGTCCGCCCTTGGCGCCTGCGCCGGCGGCTCCCGCGGCAACCGTGCCCCTGACGAAGAGCGATTCCGCATGGGGGCTGCCGCGGCCGTCGCCCGTGCGCGCGCCGACAGCCTGCGCTACCCGTACACGAAGGCCGACATCGACTTCATGAGCGGGATGATCCACCACCACGCGCAGGCGATCACGATTTCGCGCTGGGCGGTGTCGCACGGTGCGAGCCCCGCGGTGCAGCGCCTGACGGCGCGCATCATCAACGCGCAGACGGATGAAATCCGCCTGATGCAGACGTGGCTGACCGACCGCAACCAGCAGGCGCCGGTGGTGGACACCGCCGGCAACGTGACCATGCCGGGCATGGCCGGCCACGACATGAGTGCGCACGCCGGTCACGGTGGCGGTGCGAACGCCCAGGGGCAGATGGAGATGCCCGGCATGCTGACCGCCGCGCAGCTCGCGGAGCTCGACAAGGCGCGTGGTGCCGACTTTGACCGGCTGTTCCTCACCTACATGATCCAGCATCACCGCGGCGCGGTGACGATGGTGAAGGTGCTGTTCGCCGCCGACGGTGCTGGCCAGGACGAGACGGTGTTCAAGTTCGCCAACGATGTCGAGGTCGATCAGAGCACCGAGATCAAGCGCATGATGACGATGATGCTCGAAAGCGGCTGGGTACCGCCGCTCTGATGTTCCCGTTGTGCAGGACCCGCTCCACTCCTCTCCCCTTCCCCCGATGACCTTTCCTGCCTCCCGCGTGCTCCTGGCGAGTGCCGCCGCCGTGCTGCTCGGCGCCTGCGCTGCGAAGAAGCCCGACACTGCTCCCAACCCGGCGACCGATCCGCGCGTCGGCCTCAAGGCCGGCCTGTTCGACGCCGGCGAAGCCGTGTCCAACCTCAAGGTGCTGGCCCGTGCCCAGTCGCCGAAGGGGTTCCTCGGCATCACCAACTCCGACCTCGCCTTCACGGGCAACTACGTCATCCAGGGCAACTACAACGGCCCGGTGGTGTGGGACATCAGCAACCCGTCGAGCCCGCAGCTCGTCGTGGCGTACGAGTGCCCGGCGTCGCAGAACGACGTGTCGGTGTACAAGAACCTGATGTTCATGTCGGCCGAGGCACAGAACGGTCGCGTGGACTGCAAGCCGGGTGGTGTGCGCGAGGCGGTGAGCAAGGAGCGCATGCGTGGCGTGCGCATCTTCGACATCTCGGACATCAAGAACCCGAAGCTCGTCGCGAACGTGCAGACGTGCCGCGGGTCGCACACGCACACGGTGCTCGAGAGCCCGACCGATCGCGACAACGTGTACATCTACGTGTCGGGCTCGAGCGGCATCCGGTCGGCGCAGGAGCTCGAGGGGTGCGCGGGTGACCTGGCGGCCAACGATCCGAACTCGTCGCGCCTGCGCATCGAGATCATCAAGGTGCCGCTCCGCGAGCCGGCGAAGGCGGCGGTGGTGGGACGCGCGAACATCTTCACGGGGCTCACCGAGCCGCCGCGTCACGGCCTGTCGGAGGCGGACAAGGCTGCGGCCGCGAAGCAGATGGCCGATGCGCGTGCGCGGGGCGGCTTCGTGGTGAAGAATCCGCAGAGCGGCGCGGACATGCTCGCGCCCAACCAGCTCGTGCGCCCGATGCTCGACAGCCTGACCAAGGCGCGCGGCGGCACGGCGGTGAACGCGGCCGACAGCGCGGCGGCGCGTCCGCTGCTGCAGGCGGCGGTGAATCGCATGTTCGCGAACCCGGCGCCGCAGGGTGGCAACGGGGCGGTGAGCGACCGCTCGCAGTGCCATGACATCACGGTGTATCCGGCGCTGGGCCTCGCGGGTGGCGCGTGCGAAGGGCACGGTATCCTGCTCGACATCAGCAACCCGGTGAACCCGGTGCGTCTCGACGCCGTGGCCGACTCGAACTTCGCCTACTGGCATTCGGCGACGTTCAACAACGACGGCACCGCGATGCTGTTCAGCGACGAGTGGGGCGGCG